>NZ_LILC01000001.1 GCF_001274935.1 Priestia koreensis
ATCTCAAACACTATGGAATTCGTGTTTTGAAGGAACAAGGTATGACGTTATAATTTGTCTCGATTTTTTCTAGCGGTTGGAACGCCGCGAAGGAAAGGCATCGGACACGACCGTTTAAGCGTGGATGAAGATGCAATAAAAGAAAAGGTCTTACGATCTTGGAAGCCCCCACTTCAAGCAACCCGTAAGGGTGCTAAATGGCGGGTAGTTCACCATATAATAAGCTTCAAGCACTTCTTCTGATCCTAACTCCTCCAACTGTAACGTCATATTATCAGCTCCCATAAGATTATATGGAATATTATACCGATTATTTTCCGTATTAAAAGAATTATTCGAATACACATAACACGGCTTTCCTATTTAATCTTTAAAGACTTGTCCTGTTTCAGCTATAGCATCCAATATCTCTTTGCGCTCTTCATTTAATCGTGCATATTTCTTGAAAGTTAGCATCTCAAACATTAAACGGTCATTTTCATCTGTACAATACAATACCTTTCCATGACCCACCACTTGCGCTTGAAAGACCGTAGAAGCCTTATCAAGATCAATAAGGTCTACATCTCTATTTAAGTTGCTAGCGAGCTGCTGAGCAAGCATAAAGCGCTCATAATGACTTAACATTTTCTCACTTAAATATGCAATGTCATAATCGCTTTTTTTATGTGCATGTTTAGTTGCTTGGGAACCAAATAAATAGACCGTAGACGGAAGCAACTCTTTAATAAGAAAATCTACAATGGCTTTTTCGATATCTTTATCAAGCATGATTTTCACTCCGTATAGATGGTATAGTACGTTAGAACATTTAATCATAACTACTCGCAATATAGCTAACGCATATTTTTATCATAATTCAATGCTCACTTGTTTGCTGTGTCATGAAATCATTTTACCTTTATAAGGGATATAAATGGATATTGTTAATCTTGTTTTTAAAAACTTTCTATGATATGTGCTTTTGTGTTTTACATTCCAGTTTTCAGCGTTAGTTGATCGGAGTTCTTCACCAGCTTAACTAACACATATGAAGAACCTGTATTCTATCATTTAGCTATTCCACTTAATGATAAGTACCACCCGATTGAACTAATTTCCTACGTAGAGTCTTTGTGTACAGCAGATGATAGTACAGATATGGTGTACTTTTATTCACCAAATATTATTTCTTATTATGTAGAATTTCTAAGTGTCAGCACAAATGCTTTTGTATAACCACTCACTTGTTCATCAATCCAAATCTCTCCGCCATGCTTTTCAACAATTTTCTTTGTAATTGCTAGTCCAAGCCCACTCCCGCCCTTTGTATTTCTGGATTCATCACCACAAATAAATGGTTCAAAAATAGTTTGTTGCATATTTTTTGGAATTGATTGACCAGAATCAGAAATCCATACTTTCAAATGGCCTGCATCTGTTGTTAGACCGATTTGTACTCTCGTTCCTTTCTCGTTATGACGAATAGCGTTTGTAATTAAATTATTGATTACACGAGCCATCTCCAGACGATTCAAGCAGAATATAACGGGAGAATCAGGAACTTGGATATCTAATTCCATTTCCTTCTCTTCAAATTCGTGATAGCGCTGCGCTGCAAACTCTTTAAGCAAACGAACGACATCAATCTCACTTTTATGTAGCTTATAAGAATTTGTATCCATTTTTGCATATTGAAACATCAAATTAATGATTTTATCCATATGCTGAGCTTTTTCTGTAATAATGTGAACCGTTGACTTTCGCTTTTCCTCGGCAATTATATCTTCCTCTAAAGCTCTTGATAATCCTACTACAGTGGTCATTGGGTTTTTTAAATCATGGGCGATGTTTGCAAATAATTGGTTTTGTTCCTTCAACCGATGATTCTTTTCTTCTTCAATATCTTTACTCACTTTTTGATAAAACCAGTAAGCGCAAGATGTAAAAAGGATGATTTGTGTGATCCATGCGATGCCACCGAGAAACAATTCATTGAAAATGGCTCGATCAAACATGTGATCAAAACTCCAAGGGATAATCCATTTATAAGTCCCCCATACATACACGCTCGACATGACTAACACAGCTGATACAAACATATAATGATAAACAATGCTTTGCTTTAATCTATTCATTTTTCTCCAACCTATATCCTAGCCCTCGTATTGTTTTAATTCGTTTCTCCCCAATTTTCTCTCTTAATCGGCTGATCGTGACTCGTATTGTATTATCATCAACCGCATAAGCACCCTCTCCCCATGCACACTCATATAATTCCTCTTTCGTGAACACTTTACCTGGACGTTTGATAAAAGCCTCCATGATGGAAAGTTCTGTTTTGGTTAGATCAATTGTATTCCCCTCGATATAAAGAACACATTTTTCTTGATCTAACTCTATTTCTCCATACTTTAAGTTTTCCTCACCGATTGATTCACTTTTTTGAAGTCTGCGGAGCTGTGCTTTTACCCTTGCAACTACCTCGAGAGGTTCAAAAGGTTTAACAATATAATCATCTGCACCGAGATCTAGACCTAAAATTCTTTCATCAAGTTGCACCTTAGCAGAGATAATCATAATTGGAATATTTGTCTCCTTTCTCACTTTTTTTATGAGATCATATCCGTTCATACGTGGCATCATAATATCAACTACAAGTAAATCGACCTTATGGTGTTTTAAGATTCCATATGCCATTTCCCCATCATAAGCTTCTAGCACGGTAATGCCTTCCTTTTCAAGAAAAAGTCCTAATACTTGTACAATATCTCTTTCATCGTCTACGAGTAATACGTTATAAATTTGGCTCATTTGACGACCTCTTTTTTAAATCTCTTGTCTTTTCGAATCGATCTTTACCTACGACATATGAACATCCTCGAAACTTTCCTGTAACATCTGTTTCTTCAATTGTGTGGTCCTTCCCAAGTCTCGGAACGCGAACTAACAATTGTTTGCCATGTTGCTCTATTAAATAGTACATACCAAGGTCTGACAACGCATTTGCTTGCTCTAATCCATTAATAAACGGTGTAAAGAGAAAGATAGCTGCTTCTGTCACCTTTTCAACCGCACTCCAGTTAGCTTTTTTACGGGTCAGGCTACAAATTGTATCTGCTTCTAGGTAATGTTCTATAACAAATTGATCTGCCTCTGATAATCTCATGTTATTGCATCCTTTCAATACTTTTCTTTAAAATCTCTTCTTCATATGTCTATATAATGCCATCTGATTCTTACGAGAATACACGATTATTCTTACATTAACCTTACATTCAAAGTAAACAGTTTCATCCAGGACTAGTTTTTCGTAAGATGTATATGAACTTCGGGAGGGGAATCGTAACTTTTACTTTCCCATTTATCCATTTCTTTTGGGGAATTGAACCTTAATTCAGCACAATCTCCTTTAATGTTTGTGTTAGATGTTCATCTTTATGAAGTGGCCTTTTTCTTCGTGAAATGCATTGAATTATTTCTGTAGCGTTCTAATTGCTATTATTGGATGACTCTTCTTATTTCTTCAATCGTTAATCCTGAAATTCTTGAGATATCTTCCGGTAGGAGCATTCAACTATGATACACAACGAAAAAATGCATTTTCATTGTCATGGGTTAACTTCATCTCCCCATTGTTTCACAAGCTCTGGGTTTCTACAAAATGAATTTCAATGTCATCACTTAAGAGCCACTTGTATTAAACAAGTGGCTCTTAACAGCATTTAATACATTAGATAATCCATTCAGCACTCAAATTATTACTATTGGATGACTCTTCTTACTTCTTCAACCGTTAATCCTGAAATTTTTGCGATATCTTCGAGGTGTAGGCCATTCTCATGCATGCTACGAATCATGTGGATTTTTCCTTCTTCCAATCCTTCCTCACGAGCATGGGCTAACTTCGCTTGTTCATCCAGTAACAGTTTCTCTCTAGCTTCATATGCACTTCGAAAAGAAGAATCGTGACTCATATTTTCCCATTTATCTATCGCTTTTTGTAAAATTGGATCTTGATTCATCGCAATCTCCTCCAATGTTTGTGTTAGATGTGCATCTTCATGAGCTGGTAACAGTAATATCCAACGAACAAACACATTTTCCCATGGATTAACTTTTTCTTCCCCCATTGTTTCACAAGCTTTGTAATTTCTACAAAATGAATTTCAATGTGATCACTTAAAAGCCACTTGTTTAATACAAGTGGCTCTTTGCAGCATTTAATACATTAGATAATCCATTCAGCACTCAAATTATTACTATTGGATTACTCTTTTTACTTCTTCAATCTTTAATCCTGAAATTTTTGCGATATCTTCCAGATGTAAGCCATTCTCATGCATGCTACGGATCATTTGGATTTTCCCTTCCTCTAAGCCTCTTTCTATCCCTTCTTCCAATCCTTCCTCACGAGCATGGGCTAACTTCGCTTGTTCATCAAGCAATAGTTTCTCTCTAGCTTCATATGCGCTTCGGAAAGAAGAATCATGACTCATATTTTCCCATTTATCCATCGCTTTTTGTAAAATTGGATCTTGATTCATCGCAATCTCCTCCAATGTTTGTGTTAGATGTTCATCTTCATGAGCTGGTAACAGTAATATCCAACGAACAAATACATTTTCCCATGGATTAACTTTTTCTTCCCGCCATTGCTTCACAAGCTTTGGAATTTCTACAAAATGAATTTCGATGTCATCACTTAAAACACGCTGCTTCGTTGTATTCCACAGCTGACCTGTAGTCTGAAATTCTTCGTCCGAAGGGAATAAAACGAAATCCAATAAGTTAATGGTAATGGTTTTTCGCAAGGAACGATAAGGCATACCTTCTTGCATTTGCGACGTATACAATTTGCTCCAATAATATAGGGACCGCTTTACCATGTCATGAGTATTGCGAAGTTGAATCTCTATATTCACTTGTGAACCATTATTTAAAGTGGCAAGCAAATCTAAGATGGATAATTTGTCATCTTCATAAGCTTTGTGAAGGTGCGGATCTTCAAGTTGAAGGGATGTGATAGGGGCTTCTAAAGACTTTTCCAAAACAGCATTTAAGAATCCTGTTAAAATATCCTCACTGCCTTTGGTGCCGAACAATTGTTTAAAAGCAAAATCAATTCGTAAATTCACTAATTTTGTGGCCATCTATTCCTCTTCCTATCCTTCTTATTTCTTACCCTTATTTTATAAGATAGCTAGGTATCTTTGCAATGTTCACAATTCAATAATTGAATTTAGTCATTAAATATAAGGAGATAACTTACCACATAGATAATTGTATAGCAGGTAAGTTAACTATGTTATTTTCCCTTCATTAAACATCAAAAAAATCATTTATGCGTTTTCGTTTATCCATTTTACGTACAGCATCCATTACACTTTTCATCACTTTTGCTCCAGGTATATAGGTAGGATCATTACAAAGCTTTGATACGGTATTCCGACTAACTTTGCTCATCTCGACAAACTCTTCCTGCTCCTTCCCCTTTTCATCCAACCATCTACCAAACTTAGATCGCGGTTTATTCCATCCCATCGTTCATTGCTCCTTTTTACTAACAAATATTTTTAACAGTATGGGCATTTGTCACATTGGTATACAATCTTTCACAATTTTTTGTGAAAGATTGGGAATATAGGACAAGCAATCGACCATAAGATGAAGTAAAACATTCAATAAAAAAGAGGAGAAATAAACTTTATGAATAAAGAATTAGCAAAACAATTAGCAGGAATGAAAAATATCTATTTAACAGCTGCGGGTAAAGAAGCGTTAAAACAGATCCTATTGCGTACACAAAAGGTAGGTAACTAGTGGTCTACCGCCCGACTGTCCGGTATTCGGATGTGTATGCAGAGTATATGGAGAAACTAGCCGATTCTTCGGGTCTCGAACGAACACAGTTAATTCGCTGTGCGCTTTTCGCGGCTGTACATACCGAAGAGTTTCAGAAGATTATCAACGAGTTTTCCGAGAAGGATCAAGCCTTCCCTGCCCCTGTATGGAGCTTAGAAGACCATTCATTATGGCTTGAATTAGACAGTGATACTACGAATAGAAAGGAAGAGTCAAATGAGCTTACACCAAGAGTACACAATCAAGCAAAAGAGCATGGAGAACAAACAAAAGAGAAACGGAAACAAAGTAAAGAATCAACGTTATCCTCTCTTAGAACGCGAACATCTACAGGAGGAGTATCGCTTCTGCGATTGCAGGCTGATGAGACAGGAACCTTACGTCTCCACCTCTAAATCCAAATGGAGAAAATCTCTCTCCCCCTCTACTAACCTTTACTTTGTTGGAGTTATAGCAACGCTTCTTATTGTTGCATTTATTTAACTCGAAAAAATAAAAAAGCTCCTGTTATGTGCCATGTTTCCATGGATAACAGGAGCTTTTTTTTGTAAATGTCTTTTAACTTTACTTACAGTGCACGTTCAAGGATGATTCTTACATCTTCTTTCGTTAAAGGAACATAGGAACCAATTGTTTCTCCTACCATGGCTCTTTCAACCATTAAGTCTAATTCTTTATTATCAATGTCATAATCAGATAGTTTTGTAGGCGCTCCTAAGGATGTCCAGAAAGCACTTAACTTAGAAATTGTTTCTTTGGCAAGTTGGTCCATACTTCCATTTGTAGAATCCAACTCAAATATTCGAATACCTAATTGTGCTACTTTTTCTGGCTTTGTTTCTGCTACAAATTCCATCCAATGTGGGAAAAGAATTGCCAGTCCGCCACCATGTGGGATATCATGAACAGCTGAAACAGCATGCTCAATCATGTGAGTGGCCCAATCAGTTTGAACCCCCATTGTCAGTACTTTGTTAAGAGCAAACGTTGCGTTTAACATAATAACTTCGCGATTTTCATAGTTTTGTAGATCTTCAAGTAATTTTGGCGCAACCTCTAGGGTCGTTTTTAAAATAGACTCTCCAAATCGTTCTTGTAGCGGTGCATTGTCTGAGGCATGAAAATACTGCTCAAATACATGAGACATTAAATCCACAATCCCATATACAGTTTGATCCTTTGGTACGGAATAAGTGTTTTGAGGATCAAGGATACTAAACGTTGGGTACGTATAGATGGAGCTGAAGCCTCTTTTATCTTTTTCCTCCCAATTTGTAATAACCGAGTTTCCATTCATTTCTGTACCTGTTGCTGCCATTGTCAAAATGGTTCCAAGTGGTATTGAAGAAGTCGGTGTTGCTTTACCTGTTACAATGTCCCATGCATCTCCTTCGTATAATGCACCTACGGAAATAGCTTTTGCGCAGTCAATTACACTACCGCCACCGATTGCTAAAATGAAGTCAAGCTGATTTTCTTTAATTAGTTGAATACCCTTATTTACCGTTGAAAGTCTTGGGTTTGGTTCAACTCCTGAAAGTTCAACAATTTCCACATCCGATAGTTTATTTAATTCGTCTGTTACTTGTACATGAAGACCATTCTTTTTAATACTTCCCCCGCCATAAACGAGTAAGATGCGCTTTCCGTAATTTTGAACTTCTTGTCCAAGAGATTTAACTTGATCCTTTCCGAAAATCAATTTAGTAGGATTTACATACTGAAAATTATCCATTACTATACCTCCATTATAATAGTGTGAACGAATGAACGAACGAGTAATGTACCTTCGTTATATGGACATCATAAAGTTTAGAGTCGTCTCTAAAGCAAGGAATTTATCTGCTTTTTTAAATTTCTTCGTCCGAATCACATGAAAAAATCAAATTTGGTTCGGTATGGTTCACTGTACTTTCTTTCAAATGATTAAAGTAACGTACCTTTTTTTCGATTTTTTGAAAGGCTCTATCCAATTCCCGTTGTTTCTCCAACATAACTTCCTTATGGTTTAAAAGAATTTCTTTTCTTGCTTCGATCGTGTGATTTCCTTCTAGAGTTAGATCCATAATTTTTTTAAGTTCCGTTAAAGGTATATCCGTTTTACGTAAGCAGGATATAAAGTCTAACCATTCAATATCATGAGTCGTAAAAGTACGATATCCTGTCCCATCTCTTTCTAACAAAGGGAGTAACCCTTGTTTTTCATAAAACCGTATAGTATGGGCACTGAGTCCAACCTTTTCTGATGCTTCTTTAATTGTAAAAGACATTTTTCACTTCGCCTCCTAGTATTTAAAAATAGTTTAAACATTAGAGTCGTATCTAAGGCAACTATTAACGTATAGAATGAGATGAAAATAGTTGGAATGCTGTTTTCTCCTCAATTTTAAAGACATCTTTTTCTAACAGCGTATTAATAATAAGTTGATTTCGAAAAACAGAAAGCTTTAAATTGGTTGAGGCCGTCCCGTGCGAATAATCTAAGTCAGTCAATACAAAGAAGTGATGTGGATGATCGTGAGTAAACGACAACGAAAAATCATGATTTAATTTAAAATGCTGTTCATTTTCCCAATTAATTAGGGGTGAAAAGTTTTGATAAAACCAATCTGGTATGTTGGCCTTTACCCCCGTTGCTAAAATGACCGCATCTGTTTTTAGTTGAAATTCTTTTTCTTCTTCTAGATGCTTGGCATTTACTATAAATCCATCTTCAATTGACTCCAATTCAGAGTGAAGACGAATTGATGCACGTAAATCTGTAAAATTCACTGATCGATGGTATAGCTTTTTATAAATAGCGTCTAATGTTTCCGGGTTAATGCCATTTCGTAACTGATAAAAGTAAGATAGTCCTTTTTCTCGCTTTTCAAACGAAAGGTTTTGGAAATAGTCCACATAGCTTGGTGTAAACATTTCCAAGCGGAATTTTGTTGTTTCTAACTCTCTTAGTGCTGGAGATCTGGTTAGCCACTCCAGCTCGTAGTTATGATATTTTTGTTCTTCTAATAAATCGAGGAAGATTTCAGCCGCACTTTGTCCCGATCCTACGATAGTAATGTGGTCTAACTTTACAATCTCTTCTTTTTTAAAGGTGTATTGTAATGCAGGAAAGACACGATTTCCCCATAATTCCTTTACTGGTACCGGAATCGACGGTCTTTGTCCTGTACCAAGAACAACGTGTTTAGAAAAGTATTGTTTCTCTTTTCCTGTCTTCTTATCCAAGACGCTGACCTTATAACCTGTCTCCTCCAGTTGTACATTTACTACTCTAGAATTAAATTGGAGAGTAGTTAATTTATTCGCCACCCAGTTTAAATAGTGATTGTATTCCGTTCTTGGAATGGTAAACTCGTTGTATGAAAAGAATAGATATAACTTCCCTGTCTCGTGTAAGTAATTTAAAAACGTAAACTCACTTTTAGGGTTTGCCATAGTGGCCAAATCAGCCATAAAAGGAACCTGTAAGGTTGTTTCTTCTAATAACAGACCAGGATGCCAAACAAAAGATTCCTTTTCTTCAAAGAATAACGCTTTTGTACTTGATACTTCTTCCAGAAGAGCAGCTAATCCTAAATTGGTAGGTCCAAGACCAATACCGATTACATCATATTTCATTATTTTCACCTCATGCTGTTTTTTATATTATGAATGTTGTTGTTTGCGATCATCTTTAAATATAAAGATGAGTGCGATCATCATGAATACAAGACCAACGAATTTAGACGAATTGAAATGAATGGTCGAAGCACCAAACCAACCAAATTGATCAATTAAAAAACCCGCTGTAATTTGACCAACAATTGCTGTTATATTCGTTACCGTTACACCGATTTTAGGAACGACTAGAATCGTTAAAAATAAATATCCTGTTCCAAAGAATACGCCTAGAAGTTGCCACTTAGGTGCTTCTGCAATAGCTAAAAGGTTTCCTTGTCCAAAAAAGAGTAACCAGATGGCTAGAAATAACGCACCTGTCACAAAGGTCACCAAAGCTGTTTCAAGAGTTCCTAACCTAGAACTCAATTTTCCATTGATAGAAGATTGTGCACTTAAAATATATCCACCTAGAAATGTTAAAAAGATAATCATCAAACTCATCTAAGTCTCCTCCTTCGTTAATAAATAAAGAACATGGCCACGACCATACAGAGTACAGCAATTATGCGGTCTTTTGTTAGACGCTTTTGTGAACTGCCAAGCCATTTAAAATGTTCAATCAGCATACTTGCAACAATTTGCCCCATTACGGCTGCAATCATTGAAATTCCAACGCCCACCTTTGGTATGCCGAATACTAAAACAGTTAAATAAATCACACAGAATAAACCACCTAGCAAGTACCACTTAGGAACTCGAAACGTTTCATTCAAATTTCCTCTTCCGAAAAAGAGCACAATTAGAAGTAAAATAATACTTCCTACAAAAAAGTTATAAAAGCTGCTTTCAAATTTCCCAATGACTTTTCCCAATTCACTATAAATGGCTCCTTCTATACTTAACGCCATGCCTGCCACGAATGCGATGAAATAAAATAAGGCCTTCATACTGATCTCCCTTCTAGTTATTAAAAATGATTTCTCGTACGAGTACAGTTGTTAAGATAAACTTTAGACATGACTCTAAGGCAACTCTTTTGTTTTGAAAATAAAAATGGTAAATAAAAACAATAAATTTTCTTATAGATACATTGAAATTTTGTTATTTTACTTCTCTTCTTCCATTCCATAACATGTAGTTTGTTAGTTCATTTCATCATGAGTAAATTCTTTGGCAATTGTGTGCTAAGGTGATTTCAATCATTGAGGAGGAAAAAAGATGAATGGATTTGAGCTGTATAACACAACTCGACTAGTGTTTGGAGAAGGGAAAATTGATAAGCTTGGCGAATTAATTCAACCCTTCGGCAAAAGAGTGCTGCTTGTCTATGGTGGAGGAAGTATAAAGAAATTTGGCCTCTATGAACAAGTTAAAAATAAACTTTCTGCCATGGGTGCCACAGTGGAGGAATTGTCAGGAATTGAACCCAACCCAAGATTATCAACCGTCAACGAAGGAATTCGAATTTGTCGTGAAAATGATATTCAATTCATTTTGGCAATAGGTGGAGGAAGTGTAATTGATGCAGCTAAAGCGATAGCTGCAGGAGCGCTTTATGATGGGGATGTTTGGGACTTTACGATTGGGAAGGCTGTTATTCAACAGGCTCTTCCACTTGGAACGTTGCTAACACTGGCTGCGACAGGCTCTGAGATGAATGGTGGAGCTGTCATCACAAATTTAGAGACAAAGCAAAAGAGAACCATGGGTAGCAAACTACTCTATCCAAAGTTTTCTATTGTTGATCCTACTTATACACTTACGGTCCCTGCAAACCAAACGGTAAATGGCATTGTAGATATTATGTCTCACGTTTTTGAACAGTATTTTAGTCAAACCCCCAGTACCCCCCTTCAAGATCGATTTGCTGAAGGAATCTTATTGACCGTAATTGAAAATGGGGAAAGAGTCTTAGCAAACAGCCAAGACTATGATGCAAGAGCGAACCTCCTTTTAGCGGGAACTTATGCGATGAATGGAACATTACCTACCGGTGTAACTGCTGATTGGGCTACTCATGTGATTGAACACGAAGTAAGTGCCATTTATGATATTCCACATGGAGAAGGACTAGCTATTTTGTTTCCAAATTGGATGAAATACGTATATAAAGAACGGCTAGAAAAATTCGTTCAATATGCAGTCAGAGTGTGGAATGTAGAGACAACAGGTAAAACAGAAGATGAGATTGCGTTAGAAGGTATTTATGCTACGCAGTCTTATTTTAAGAAATTAGGTGCTCCTACTTGTCTCGGGGAAGTTGGGATAGATAATACCTATTTTGAGCGCATGGCCAATGAAGCCGTTCAATTTGGTAAGATTGGAAATTTTAAGAAACTCTATAAGGAAGATGTATTACGTATCTTAGAATTAAGTATGTAATCTTTAGTATAAAAAAACAAACTAATAATGTATTGGATACTAATATTTAATACTAATCTCCAACTTACTAGATGTGAAGTGGTGTATCCGGTAAGTTGGGTATCTTATTGATCCTCCATCAAATATCAAAAAGTCATTTATCCGTTTTAGGATACCCATTTTTTGCACAGCCATCACTCTTTTCACTACTTTTTCTCTAGTTATATAGGTAGGGTCATTACAAAACTTTGAAATTTTATTTCAACTAACTTTGCTCATCTCCACAAACTCTTTTTGCTCCTTCCCCTTTTCATCCAACCATTTATCGAATCCACCTCTAAAACAGTAAAAAAGATGAGGATAACCATCGTTCCGGTGATCTCTATTTAGTCGTGTTTACACTTATTTTCTCCGCTTGCATATTCACATGATAAGTAAAGACCCCTCATCGTATAGCGACAAGGGGCCTGTTCTTTGTCATGAGTATGGAACAATGACCTTTCAATCATAATAGCCCTTGTGCTATTTATGTATTTCATTAATCTGACTAATCACCGATACGAGACCTTCTGGAACACGATATTTTATTTAAATGTTGCTATCCGTGTTCCAGAAAAATAAAGCCTCATGAAAATGATTCTGATTCATATTGAGGTTTTTCCATTGACTAACCTGTATATACAAGTTATAATGAAAACGCAAACATACCATGTATATACAAGTTTAGAAACACCTAAACTAAATCATCTATATGAATCCATGTTAAAAAGGAAAAATGAAAACGATATCAGGGGGGATACGGGATGGGAGTTACAAAAGAATCAGTAGTAGAAATAGTAGAAGCAATTGGCGGTAGCGAAAATATTGCCGCAGCGACTCACTGCGTGACGCGACTTCGCTTTGCCTTAAAGGATGAAAGTAAGGTTGATCAAGAAAGATTAAATGATATTGACCTTGTAAAGGGTTCCTTTTCTACTAACGGTCAGTTCCAGGTTGTAATAGGTCAAGGGACTGTTGATAAGGTATACAATCAAATGGTTGATATAACTGGAATTGGAACCGCTTCAAAACAAGATGTAAAGGACGAATCTGCTAAAAATTTAAATCCAATGCAGCGTGCAGTGAAGACACTTGCAGATATTTTCATTCCTATTTTGCCAGCTATTGTAACAGCTGGCCTATTACTCGGGATTAATAACTTACTGACGAATTCAGGAATCTTCTTTGAAAATCAATCCCTCGTTGAAGTCTATCCCCAGTGGAAAGACCTAGCAAGCATCATTAATTTAATCGCAAATACAGCCTTTACCTTTTTACCTGCTTTAATTGGGTGGTCAGCTGTTAAACGGTTTGGTGGAAGTCCCATTCTCGGTATTGTATTAGGTTTGATCCTTGTACATCCAGATTTACTAAGCGCCTATAGCTATGCGGAAGCAAAAACAAAGGGAACGATTGAAACGTGGAATATCTTTGGTGTTCATATTGATAAGGTAGGTTATCAAGGACAGGTTTTACCTGTGCTATTTGCCTCCTACCTGCTAGCGAAAATTGAAGTCTTTTTACGTAAGCGTATTCCTGATTCTATTCAGCTTCTTTTGGTAGCACCAATTGCTCTTTTAATTACAGGATTTCTAGCGTTCATTGTAATTGGTCCTCTAACGTTTAGCTTAGGGAATGTGATTACAGATGCTATTGTTAAAGTATTTGAAGTAGCCCCTGTTTTAGGTGGATTAATCTACGGAGGCATGTATGCGCCTCTTGTTATTACGGGCATGCACCATACATTCTTAGCAGTCGATTTACAACTTATTGCGAGTATTAAAGGTACGTTCCTATGGCCAATGCTTGCTTTGTCTAATATTGCACAAGGATCAGCTGCCCTAGCAATGATGTTTGTTGCACGAGATGAAAAGTTAAAAGGATTAGCAGGATCATCGGCCGTTTCAGCCTACTTAGGGGTTACAGAGCCAGCAATTTTCGGTGTTAACTTACGCTTTAAATATCCGTTTATTTCCGCTATTATTGGTTCTGCAATTGGTGGAGTCATCTTAGCAATTAATAACGTGAAAGCGTCTTCGATCGGAGTAGGCGGAATTCCAGGCTTCTTCTCTATTTTCCCTACCCAATGGCCAACGTTCTTTTTAGGTATGGCAGTGGTACTTATCGTTCCATTTGGACTAACCTATATTTTTGCAAAGATAAAACGAAGCTAATAACATTACCTAGAGCAATGATGCTCAATGAGTATAAAGTCAACTATTTAAAATAAAGTAGAAAGTAGTGAAAATATGGAGCAACCATGGTGGAAAAAATCAACTGTTTATCAAATTTATCCAAAAAGCTTCTATGATACAACAGGAAACGGTGTCGGTGATCTTCAAGGGGTAATTCAAAAGCTGGACTATCTTCAAAATCTAGGAATTGAGGTTATTTGGTTGACCCCTATTTATCAATCTCCGCAGCGAGATAACGGTTATGATATTAGTGATTATTTCGCGCTGCACGAGGAATATGGGTCAATGTCAGATTTCGAACAACTTCTGTCAGAGTCACATCGTCGCAATATTAAAGTGGTGATGGATATTGTCATCAATCACACATCAACAGAGCATGAATGGTTTAAACAATCTCAAAGCTCAAAAGACAACCAGTATCGTGACTTTTATATATGGAAAAAAAGCAAGCCGGACGGAACAGAGCCCACAAACTGGCAGTCAAAATTTGGTGGATCTGCATGGGCATATGATAAAAACACAGAACAGTATTACCTTCATCTATTTGATGTCACACAAGCTGATTTGAATTGGGAAAACGAGGAGATGAGGAAAAAAATCTATGATATGATGCATTACTGGTTTAAAAAAGGAGTAGATGGCTTCCGATTAGATGTTGTTAACCTTATTTCTAAAGATCAAAAATTCCCTGATGACAACGGGGAGACCCTGCCTGGGGATGGACGGAAGTTTTATACAGATGGTCCCTTTGTTCATGAGTATATTCGCGAAATGAATCGAGAGGTATTCTCGAAATATGATGCTATGACGGTTGGAGAAATGTCGTCTACAACTATAGAGAACTGCATTCGTTATAGTAATCCTGAACGTCAAGAATTGAGTATGACGTTTAATTTCCACCATTTAAAAGTTGATTATCCCAACGGAGAAAAATGGTCATTAATGGATTTCGATTTTTTAAAACTAAAAGACATTCTTTCTACATGGCAAACGGAAATGCATGAAGGTGGCGGTTGGAATGCTCTCTTTTGGTGTAACCATGATCAACCTCGTGTTGTATCCCGATACGGTGATGATGGAATCTACCATAAAGAGTCTGCTAAAATGCTTGCAACAACGATTCATATGATGCAAGGAACGCCTTACATCTATCAAGGAGAAGAAATCGGAATGACCAATCCGAAGTTTAATCATATTAAAGATTACAGAGATGTGGAATCTTTGAATATTTATAGGATATTAAAAGAACAAGGGCAGAGCGACAAAGAGGTATTAAATATCTTACAGCACCGTTCTCGAGATAATTCACGAACTCCAGTGCAATGGAGCAGCGAGCCGAATGGTGGTTTTACAAAAGGAACGCCTTGGATTGATTCTAATGCTAATTATTCTAGTATTAATGTCGAGTCCGCCTTACAAGATCCAACGTCTGTCTTTTATCACTATAAACAACTTATTGCCCTTCGAAAGCAGTATGACATTATTACAGAAGGTGATTATCAGCTCCTTCAAGGTGACCATAAGGATGTTTTTGCTTATGTACGAAACGGGTCAAAGGAGAAGCTTCTTGTTGTCAATAACTTCTATGGTCATGAAACAACTTTTACCTTGTTTGATGAAGTGGACACAAGCGGATATACGAGCAAAATTTTACTATCCAATTACAGTGATTCACCAGAAGAGTATCGTCAAATCACATTACGCCCGTATGAATCTATTGTGTACTATCTAAAAAAATGAGAAGAAACAATGAGCTGATTCCCAAGGTTTTTGAGTCAGCTCTCTTTTATTTATGGTATAACTAGACTAGGTGATAAAACATGAAAGAAAATAAATTTCTTGCTATTTATAATGAAATCGTCCAGGCCATTGAAGAAGGCACATACAAACGCAACACCAAACTCCCTTCAGAAAATGAACTTGTAGCATCATACGGTACATCACGTGAGACCATTCGCAAAGCTCTAACCCTTCTTGCGCAAAACGGCTATATTCAAAAAGTAAAAGGTAAAGGGTCATTTGTGCTAGATATGAAGCGCTTTGACTTTCCTGTATCAGGACTCACAAGTTTTAAGGAAGTAACTGAAAAAATGGGAAAAGCCTCAACCACGATTGTGTATGAAGTCTCGACTATATACCCCGATGAGTACTTGCAGCAACATTTACAAGTAACCAAAAAGGATTCTATTTGGAAGGTTTATCGCTCTCGTAAAATAGACGGGGAAAAAATTATTTTTGATAAAGATTATTTTCATCAAAAGTACATCCCTTATCTATCAAAGGAAATTTGTGAGCATTCCATTTATGATTACATCGAACAAGAACTCAATTTAAAGATAAGCTTTGCGAAAAAAGAAATTTTAGTTGAAGAAGCAACCAAGGAAGATCAAATCTATTTAGATTTAAAGGAATATCCCTATGTCGTGGTCGTGAAAAACTTTGTTTATTTAGACGACGCAAGTTTATTTCAATATACAGAATCCAGGCATCGCCTAGATAAATTTCGGTTTGTTGATTTTGCTAGAAGAGCACGGTGAACTACCCACCACTTACTATCCTTACGGGTCGCTTGAAGTGGGAGCTTCTTGGGTAATCGCCACTTTTATTAGCTGACGAAATGGACCAATCTAACCCTCTTGTTCCAAGCGTTTATATTTTATGATTAGGCAATCGCTAATAAGCGAATGCCTTCTTTTTTGATAGTGAGTGCCGCATTCACATCTCTATCGAGATGTAGTCCGCACGAA
>NZ_LILC01000012.1 GCF_001274935.1 Priestia koreensis
AACACGGAAGTTAAGCTCTCGAGCGCCGATGGTAGTTGGGGGTTTCCCCCTGTGAGAGTAGGACATCGCCAGGCACACTTAAAGGGTTAGTCAATTGACTAACCCTTTTTCGTTGTGTTTTAAATAGCTGAGGAGAAGAAACGGAATCTTCTCTTCGGTGATAGATAAAAAGTGGGTAATGAATGGGTAGTCATGAGATGAGTACGTATGTAGTAGCTCATACCACCATTCCGTTTCATAGCGGGAGATCATGCTTAAATTATACAAAACCAAATAGTGACTAAGTGGTTCGGGAAAGAAAGTTGTTCCTTCCCTTTTATTAGGAAAGTACAGTGCATCTTCGTCTAAATGATACATAAAGGGTGAACAACAAGATAAGTTAATACTTTTCTCAAGCAATCTAAATGAAATGCTCTTCTTTTTCTCCTCATTTGCTTGTATACCAAACGTAGCCTTTCCTTTTATATAACTGTGAAATCGTTCTGTATTCATGTGAAACAAATCCAGAAAGAACGTAGGAAACTCAATCTCACGGCGACTCCAATTCGTGTTTATTTTTAACGGTTTTGCAGCTTCCTGATGTAGGGAGGTCATTTCGACTACTTGAGACATTAATGAAGACATGGAATATTTGTTTCCTTCCAAATGTTCCATGTGAAACATTTTGGCACTGATGTGTGAAAATAATCCATTCTTTTGAACTTTTACTTCATCATCTAAAAAATCATAACTTTGCTTCTTCCTTTTACGTGTAGTCACTCCGTGTGCTAGTACGGAGGTGTTATGTGGATATGATGCATCCACTGTGAGCAGGCATGCCTTAAATAACTGAGTCATCCCATAAAACAGTAAAACTGGCTTTATGGAAAGTGGGGAATGTGTGGAAAGTTCATAATAATTTTTAGCATGCTCCAAATAATAAATAAATGGGTAACAGTTCTCGTAACTTTTTTGCTCAGCTTTTTCGAGCTTTTTTCGCTCATAGCAATGAAATAAATATTTTTGTGTATAGGGAGCAGAGAAGTATTTCATATATCCATTCCATGTTTTATTTCGATTATCCATCATACTCATCCTTTTTTAGAATTATCTGATATATCCCCGTTTTATTGACAGTTCTTTATCGAATTGTTAATCTACTAATAATATTTTGTCGCTAAGAGGAGGATTCTATAATGTGGGAAAGCAAATTTGTAAAAGAAGGTTTAACATTTGATGATGTCTTACTAGTTCCAGCGAAATCCGAAGTTCTTCCGAAAGATGCAGATCTTCGTGTCACGCTAACCGAAACATTAAAATTAAATATTCCGTTTATCAGTGCAGGGATGGATACTGTAACAGAAGCGGATATGGCTATTTCGATGGCAAGACAAGGTGGTTTAGGTATTATTCACAAAAATATGTCTATCGAACAGCAAGCCGAGCAAGTTGATAAAGTTAAACGTTCAGAAAGCGGAGTTATTACAGATCCTTTCTTCTTAACACCTGAGCATCAGGTATTTGCTGCAGAACACTTGATGGGGAAATACCGTATTTCAGGTGTCCCAATCGTCAATAACCTAGAAGAACGAAAATTAGTTGGAATCCTCACAAACCGTGATTTGCGTTTTATCCAAGATTATTCCATTACCATTTCAGATGTTATGACAAAGGAAGATCTTGTCACAGCCCCAGTTGGTACCACATTAGAAGAAGCAGAGAAAATCTTACAGAAATATAAAATCGAAAAACTTCCTTTAGTAAATGAAGCTGGCGTACTTGAAGGTTTAATTACGATCAAAGATATTGAAAAAGTAATTGAATTCCCTAACTCAGCTAAAGACGCTCACGGACGCCTTCTAGTAGGTGCAGCAGTTGGTGTAACGGCTGATACAATGGTTCGCGTGGAGAAATTAGTTAAGGCCCATGTAGACGTAATTGTAGTCGATACAGCACATGGTCATTCACAAGGTGTATTAGATACAGTAAGTAAAATTCGCGATGCATATCCTGAATTAAACATCATTGCTGGAAATGTTGCTACTGCTGAAGCAACCAAAGCATTAATTGAAGCAGGAGCAAACGTGATTAAAGTTGGTATTGGACCTGGCTCTATTTGCACAACACGCGTTGTAGCAGGTGTGGGAGTTCCTCAAATCACTGCTGTTTATGATTGTGCAACGGAAGCAAGAAAATACGGTGTCCCAGTAATTGCGGATGGCGGTATTAAATACTCTGGTGATATCGTAAAAGCTTTAGCAGCAGGTGGACATGTTGTTATGTTGGGTAGCTTATTAGCAGGTACAACGGAAAGCCCAGGAGAAACAGAAATCTTCCAAGGACGTCGTTTCAAAGTATATCGTGGAATGGGTTCTGTTGGAGCTATGGAGCAAGGCAGTAAAGACCGTTACTTCCAAGAAGATAATAAAAAGTTTGTTCCAGAAGGTATTGAAGGACGTCTTCCTTACAAAGGACCTTTAAGCGATACGATTTATCAACTACTTGGCGGCTTAAAATCTGGTATGGGTTATTGTGGCACAGCAGATCTTCAGCAGCTAAGAGAAAATGCACAGTTTGTTCGTATGACGGGTGCAGGATTACGTGAAAGTCATCCACATGACGTGCAAATTACAAAAGAATCTCCTAACTATTCATTAAGCTAATCCTTTAAAATCTCCCTTACAAGGGAGATTTTTTTCGTTTTTGTGACTAGATAGGGGACTTCTTCATCTACTCAATTATCAGGTTATATGATAAAATAACGTTTATGTGAAAATGGTTATGGAGGGTATCGGAGTGAAGAAGCAGCTACATAAGTTATTGATCGTGATGTTTGCCGCTTTGCTTTCAGTTAGTGGAGTTTTGATCTCTGCTCAAGGAAAAGCTTATGCAGCAAGTAATGAGCCAGATATTGATGCTAGTGCCGCTATTTTAGTGGAAGCAGACACTGGTCAAATTTTATATGAAAAAAATGCAGATGCTGTATTAGGTATCGCGAGTATGACAAAAATGATGACTGAATATTTAGTTCTTGAATCTATTAAAGCAGGCAAAATGAAGTGGACGGACGAAGTTCCTATTAGTAAATATTCATCCGTTATTTCTCAAGATCGTGGATTATCAAACGTTCCACTTCTAGAAGGGGATAAGTACACGGTAAAAGATTTGTATGAAGCAATGGCTATTTATTCGGCCAACGGAGCGACGATTGCTCTAGCAGAGAAACTAGGAAATGGTTCAGAAGCAAATTTCATTAAATTAATGAATGATGAAGGAAAAAAATTAGGTCTTGAAAGTTATAAATTTGTCAATGCAACGGGTCTAAGTAATTCATTGTTAAAAGGTATGCATCCCAAAGGGACAAAGCCTACTGATGAAAATGTGATGTCTGCACGTGCAACAGCAAAATTAGCTTCTCACCTTATTAAGGATCATCCAGAAGCATTAGAAATTTCAAAGATTCCTAAAAAAGTGTTTGGAAAAGGTACTCATTCTCAAACAGAAATGGCCAATTGGAATTGGATGTTACCTGAATTAACCTTTGAATATAAGGGTGTAGATGGATTAAAAACCGGTCATACGGATTTTGCCGGATACTGCTTTACAGGTACAGCTGTAAAAAATGGCGTTCGTTATATTACGGTTATTATGAGCGGGAAGAAAAATGGTAAACCAGAGATGAATGCTCGTTTTACTCAAACAGCTAAATTGTTGGATTACGGCTTTGATAATTTTAAAATGAAGGAAGTTATTCCTGCTAATACAACAATTAAAGGTCATAAAACGTTGGCTGTAGCAAAGGGTAAAGAAGATAGCGTAGCAATTAAAACATCTAAGCCTCTAAAAGTACTACTAAAAAAGGGTGAGGAAGACAAGTATCAAGTGAAGTTTGATGCCGATTCCAAGCTTGTTGATAAAAATGGCCACTTAATGGCACCGTTCAAAAAAGGCCAGGAAGTAGGCAAAGCTGCACTTGTAGCGAAGGATAATACAACGGCAGATAACTTGTATGGTACGGATCAAAAGGCAGTTCAAGTACCTGTAGTTACAACAAAAGGTGTGGAGAAAGCAAATTGGTTTGCATTATCGATGCAAAGCATTGGCGGCTTTTTCTCAGACGTTTGGACAAGTGCTTCAGACAATGTAAAAGCCTGGTTCTAACCAAAAATAAGCATGCAGCTCAAACTGTGTGCTTATTTTTATTTTCAAGCAATTCATGTTTAGAATGCTCCTTTATCCTGTTGATAGAGTGAAAACCTTACAAGTTCTGTCTAGAAAACGGTATAAAAGCATTGCATCTTGTGAAAACTTGTAGTACATTATGGATATTCAAATGAACAACAATAAAACGATGATAGGAAGTAGTAGCAGTGGATCCATCCTTTAGAGAGCCGGTGGTTGGTGGAAATCGGTGGTTGGGACTTGTGAATCCATCCTGGAGTGAACTACTGAAATTAAGTAAGTAGTTTCGGTGATAACCGTTATTTTTGTAAGAGGAAAGTATAGGATTATACTTTCAATTAGGGTGGCAACGCGGGTAAACTCTCGTCCCTTTCCAGGGGACGGGAGTTTTTTGTGTTTAATCCGATAAAATTAGGAGGTTTTACAATGCTCGATTTAAAATTTTTACGTGCTAATTTTCAAGAAGTAAAAACAAAATTACAGCACCGTGGGGAAGATTTAACTGACCTAAGCCGTTTTGAAGATCTAGATACAAAAAGAAGAGAGCTTATTTCTCAAGGAGAAGAGCTGAAAAGCAAGCGTAATGAAGTTTCTCAGCAAGTAGCAGTATTGAAGCGTGAAAAGAAAGATGCGGATCACCTTATCGCTGAAATGCGTACAGTAGGAGACAAAATTAAAGTTTTAGATGACGAATTAAAAGGTGTAGAAGAACAGTTAGAAGCATTGTTGTTATCTATTCCAAATATTCCTCATGAATCTACACCAGTTGGTGAATCTGAAGATGATAACGTAGAGGTACGTAAATGGGGAGAAGTAAGAGACTTCTCATTTGAACCAAAAGCACACTGGGATTTAGGAACTGATTTAGATATCGTTGATTTTGAACGTGCAGCAAAAGTAACGGGTAGCCGTTTTGTATTTTACAAAGGGTTAGGAGCTCGTTTAGAACGTGCCCTTATTAATTTCATGATGGATTTGCACTATGATGAGCATGGCTATCAAGAAATTCTACCTCCATATATGGTAAACCGTGCAAGCATGACAGGAACAGGTCAGCTTCCGAAGTTCGAAGAAGATGCGTTCTTAATTGAAAAAGAAGATTACTATCTAATCCCAACTGCGGAAGTACCAGTAACGAATCTACATCGTGATGAGATCTTAAGCGTTGATCAACTTCCGATTGCTTATGCGGCATACAGTGCATGTTTCCGTTCAGAAGCGGGTTCCGCGGGTCGTGATACACGTGGATTAATTCGTCAGCATCAGTTCAATAAAGTAGAGCTTGTTCGCTTCGTTAAACCAGAAGATTCTTATGATGAGTTAGAAAAGTTAACAGGCCATGCAGAAAAGGTACTTCAATTGTTAGAGCTTCCTTACCGAGTTCTCAGCATGTGCACAGCGGATCTAGGATTTACTGCTGCGAAGAAATATGACATTGAAGTATGGATTCCAAGCTACGATAGCTACCGTGAAATTTCTTCTTGTTCTAACTTTGAAGGTTTCCAAGCAAGACGTGCTAACATTCGCTTTAGAAGAGAGAAAAATGGTAAACCAGAACATGTTCATACATTAAACGGATCTGGATTAGCGATTGGTCGTACAGTAGCTGCGATTTTAGAAAACTATCAGCAAGAAGATGGTTCTATTGTTATTCCAACTGTATTACGTCCATACATGGGGAACAAAGAGGTTATCAAACTGCCTTAATGAATTTGTTTTAAAAGGGGGAGAAAAAATCTCCCCTCTTTTTTAAAAAAATATAAAAAATAGTGTTGACTCTCTATTTTTTATATGATATATTTAATCATGTCAGAACGGAGGAATACCCAAGTCCGGCTGAAGGGATCGGTCTTGAAAACCGACAGGGGTGTAACAGCCCGCGGGGGTTCGAATCCCCCTTCCTCCTCCATATTTTAATTAGTTAACAACGCGCATAAATTGGAGATATAAAATCGTTACTTCGGTAGCGATTTTTTTAATGTCTAAAATATAGTAAAAGAAGCCCTGACAGCCAGGGCTTCTTTTTTATTTCGTATAAATAGCTGTTCTTCTTTTTAGTTTCTCGCTGTGATGTAAAAAGCGAGAAATCTTTTCAATAATAAGTTCGATCGAGTGATCTTCGTTTAAAATATCATATTCATTAATATTTAAACGTAATACCGGACAAGCATTGAAGTTATTAATCCAATTCTCATAGCGCTCGTGCATTTCCTTCCAATAATCAATTGGCGTTTGTTGCTCCATAGGGCGACCGCGTTTTTGTATACGGCTCACAATATCATCAAAGCTACCTTCTAAATAAATGAGCAGATCAGGGTGAGGGAAATATGGCGTCATCACCATAGCATCAAAAAGGCTTGTGTATGTTTCATAATCAACAGGAGACATGGTGCCTTTTTCATGATGCATCTTCGCAAAAATCCCTGTGTCTTCGTAGATAGAACGATCTTGGACAAAACCGCCACCGTATTCGAAGATTTTCTTTTGTTCCTTAAAACGTTCAGCGAGGAAATAGATTTGTAAATGGAAGCTCCAACGCTCAAAATCAGCATAGAACTTGTCCAAATAAGGATTTGTATCTACTTTTTCAAATGATGTGCGAAATCCTAGGGCATTGGCAAGAGCTGTAGTCATTGTTGATTTTCCAACTCCAACCGTTCCGGCAATAGTTAATACAGCATCACTAGGAATATTATATTTTTTTCGTAAATCCATTTATACACGGCTCCTTTGGGTAAGAATGTCATGAATATTGGCAAGAACAACGTCTAGATGTTCACGATATTGAACAAAATCTATCACATCACCGTTCAAGCGCAATACCGTTACATCTGGATTTTCTTGTTCAAATTTATTCATTGCTACTTCATAATCGACCTTCAGCTGGTATAGGTAACCTGGATCAATTTTCTTTTCAATCTCTCGGCCACGTAATTTAATTCTTTTTAATAATGTGTCCAAACTAGCGTTTAGATAAATCACAATGTTTGGCTTTGGCATATCTGAAGTCAAAATGCGATAAATATCAAGGTATTTACCGTACTGAGCATCTTTTAGAGTACGCTGTGCGAAAATCATATTTTTCATAATGTGATAATCGGCAACAACAGGTAGATCTTTCTGCAAGTAAAGGGTTTGAATATCTTCTAGTTGTTTGTAGCGATTGCAGAGAAAAAACATCTCGGTTTGGAAGCTCCATTCCTCAATGTTTTCATAAAATTTTCCTAGGAATGGATTCTCGTCTACAATTTCTTTTAATAAGTGAAATTGGAAATGTTGAGCTATTGATTTTGCTAAGGATGTCTTTCCAACCCCAATGGGGCCTTCGACAGTAATAAAGGGAATCGCTCCCACAATCAGTCCCTCCTCTAATAAAAAAACGCAACTTTAAAACAGACAGATTTTATTTTAACACAGTGGGGGTAGAGACGGGGTAAAATATCAGAAAATAAATAGGGTAAATATGGATAATGAAAACAGACAATACAAGAAGGTATTGTCTGTTGGGAGGTTATACTTTTTTCACGACTTGGAAGTTATCTTCTAGTAGTAGCCAATTTTGAGGGAATGGGAGACCTAGTTTCCAGTAAGCCATTCCTCTTAAGTTCAACTCCTTTAAAAGATTGAACTTTGCTTGTATCGATCGGGCATCTTCAAACCAAACCTCATGCTGCTTTCCTTGTTGATCTCGATAAGTAAAGTGAGGAGCTTGAGCTTCTTGGTCATACTGAATGGCTACATTGTGTTCTGCTGCCAGTTGGATGGCTCGTTGTGGGCTCACTCCTTGGGCCGGCTTTCCACCCTTTTGATAAGGAAGAGTCCAGTCATAGCCATAAAGGTTTTGACCCATTAAAATTTTTGCGGAAGGAATCTCTTTCACTGCATACTCTAAAACATCACGAACAGGATCAATAGGTGATACAGCCATAGGTGGACCACCGCTATATCCCCATTCATAAGTCATAATAATAACGAAGTCTGCTATCTCACCAATTGCCTTATAGTCATGGGCAGCATACCATTGGCCTTTTTGGTTAGCGCTTGTTTTGGGTGCGAGTGCTACTGACATCAGAAGAGATTCCTTATTTAATCGTTCCTTAGCCTTTCGTAAAAAAGCCAAATAAGCCTCTTTATCTTCGGCTTTTAAAAACTCGAAATCCATGTGGATATCCTTAAAGCCTTTCGCTTTAGCTGTCTCGACAATTGTATTAAGCAATTTATCTTGAATGTCTTTATTGTTCAGAATGACTGTTCCTAGTTTGTCACTGAAAGCCCCGTCTTCAATATTGGTGAGAACCATTGAATAGGCTACCTTGTGTTCTTTGGTAATTTCAGCAAAGTTGTTAAGATCAGGTGCTTTTAATGTACCATCTCTCTTTATTTCAAAGTTCGCTGGGCCTAAATAGGTCAAATCAATCGCATTCTGGTCCACCAATTTTTCTATCTCAGGCGTAATTTTACGATTAGATGTTTCGATGTAGCCAAAAAACTCGCCCGGTCGTTGTGGTTTTTGAGGAATAGTTATCTTTTTTCCCGCTTGCAAAGGCTGTGTCACAGGAATTCCATTGGCGTTAGCGATTTTTTGATAGCTTACACCGAATTTTTGACCGATCTTCCAAATAGTATCACCCGGCTGAACAAGATAACTGCTCCCGGTAGTTGGAATGACAATTGCTTGGCCAACCACTAATCGATTGGGATTCGGTAATTGGTTAGCATTTATAATAAGATCGGGAGGTACATTATATAAACGACTAATCGTATAAATAGAATCTTTTGGTTTTACGACGTAAATTTGCATATTTTCCCCTCCAGTGTAATCTCTTTCTGTTGATTATATGAGGAAAGGAAGTTATACATGATTTAATTAAGGGAATCCCTTATCGGTCTTATTGAAGCTTTGAGGACATTTTTCATCATTTTTAAAGCGAATTCGTTATCTTCTTTTACATTTGAGGCAATACAGTCTGAGGGAACGATTAAATTGTATTCTCGCATATAAGCATCATTAGCAGAAAAAAGGACACAGATGTTACCTGCTAGTCCGGTTAAATATAGTGTATCAACGGATAGATTGGATAGAAGAATGGTAAGAGCCGTTCCATAAAAAATGGAGTGTTTTGGCTTGATAAGAAAATAATCATCATCTGTGGGACGCAGTAGATCAATAATATCTTTGCTTTGATCGTTGTAACAATGCTCAATAATTTTAGTAAAATCGGCTTGCCATAGTTGATAATGATCATTTACATAAATAGTTGGACAATTTTTTTTCGTGAGTTCCTTCTTTAAGTGGGCGATGTTTTCAGCAATAATTTTTGCTTGCGTAGATAAAGAACGTCCATATTCAAAATTAAAATCATTAATCATGTCAATAATAATTAAAGCAGATTTCATTTTATGCATTCCTCCATTACAATTAAGAGTAGTCCAAATGGTAACCTTTATAGGTTGTCTAAAGTGAGACAATAATATTTCATTGTAATGATAAGGTGTGAGAAGATTGACAGAAGATGAACGTTATATGATGTTAGCTATAGAGGAAGCAAACAAAGCAGAACAAATATTAGAAGTTCCGATTGGAGCAATTCTCGTACATGATGGAAACGTAATTGCTGCAGCGCATAACTTAAGGGAAACAGAACAGCGATCCGTTGCTCATGCCGAGCTATTAGCAATTGATGAAGCTTGTAAGAACCTTGAAACATGGCGATTAGATGAAAGTACTCTGTACGTGACGCTAGAACCTTGTGCGATGTGTGCCGGAGCAATTGTACTTTCACGAGTGAAAAGAGTAGTGTTTGGTGCTTATGATCCAAAGGGTGGATGTGCAGGAACGCTCATGAATCTTTTACAGTTTGAAAAATTTAATCATCAGGCAGAAGTGGTCGGTGGTGTTTTAGAAGAGGAATGTGGAATGCTTCTGACAAAGTTTTTTCGTTCTTTACGTCAGCGTAAAAAAGAGCAAAAACAGCAGAAAAACCTTTTACAATAACTTACAGCTTCTAAACGTTGCATTTTTTATATAAAAGACTTATACTTGTACTTGCATCACTTCTGATGCAACTTAACTATTGGTATCAATTTTGCCGTGCTAAGCGGGGAGGTAGCGGTGCCCTGTACTCGCAATCCGCTCTAGCGAGGCTGAATTCCTTCTTGAGGTTAGTTCACTTTAGGGTCTGCCTCAAGTAAGTGGTGTTGACGTCTTGGTCCTACGCAATGAGAATCCATGAACCCTGTCAGGTCCGGAAGGAAGCAGCAGTAAGTGGAAAATCTCATGTGCCGTGGGAGTGCCGGGACCGAGCTAACTGCTTGAGTAACGCCTAGGGTGGCTAATCGACGGAAGGTGCACGGCAGTTATAATTTATATAATCAACTTAAGCCTACTCGTTACCGAGTAGGCTTTTTGATATGAGTAGAAGCTTTTATTCCCTTTTGAAAAAAAGGGTTTTAGTACGCTATAATAAAAACATTACTAATAAATGAAAGAGGAGGGGACGTAGTGGTATATCAAGCTTTGTATCGGGTGTATCGACCGCAAAGTTTTGAGGACGTGGTAGGACAACGACATATTGTTCAAACATTACAAAATGCCTTATTGCAGGAAAAGTTCTCCCATGCCTATTTATTTTCAGGTCCACGTGGTACAGGAAAAACGACGGCCGCTAAAATTGTTTCAAAAGCAGTAAACTGTGAACAAGCACCCACTGCAGAACCTTGTAATGAGTGTGCATCTTGTCGTGGAATTATGGATGGATCAATTTCAGATGTTATTGAAATTGATGCAGCTTCCAATAATGGCGTAGATGAAATCAGGGATATTCGTGATAAAGTAAAATATGCACCAAGCTCAGTACGATATAAGGTGTACATAATCGATGAGGTTCATATGCTATCTATAGGAGCTTTTAATGCATTATTAAAAACTCTTGAAGAGCCTCCTCCACATGTCATCTTTATTCTAGCCACTACAGAGCCGCATAAAATCCCTCTTACTATTGTCTCCCGCTGTCAGCGATTTGACTTTAAACGCATTTCACCTGAGGATAGCGTATTTCGTATGAAATCGATTTTATCTTCTGAGGATATTAAAGTAGATGATCAGGCACTATATGAAATTGCTAAAGCTGCAGAAGGTGGAATGAGGGATGCGTTAAGCCTATTAGATCAAGCCATCTCTTATAGTGATGATGTTGTAACATTAGAGGACGTTCTGTTGATTACCGGTGCGGTTTCGCAGGAATTTCTTCTACGTATTACAAAGGCCGTATATGAGAAGAATACAGTAGAGGCTTTAGATGCAATTGATAAACTAATTCAAAACGGCAAAGATCCAAACCGTTTCTTAGAAGATATTATTTACTACTATCGAGACATACTTCTATATCAAACTAATCCTGCATTAGAAAATATGTTTGAAAAAGCAGTGATAAGTGAAGAGTTTAAGAAATTGAGTAATGATCTAGAAATGGATCAAATTTATGAGATCATCCATAAGCTAAATGAAGCACAACAAGAAATGAAGTGGACGAACCATCCGCGTGTATTGCTAGAGGTGTTATTTGTTAAGCTTTGTCAGGAACAAAGAAGAGCCAGTGTACCTGCGTCTTCTGAAACAAATGATCTCACAGAGAAAGTTAAACAACTAGAAATGCAAATTCAACAATTGAAAGAACAAGGAATAAGAGTAGAAGAAGGTATTAAAGAGAGTGCACAAGATAAAAAGCCTACTCGTTCTCCAAGAAGTTCTTACAAAGTACCCACAAACCGAATATATGACATCTTAGGGAAAGCAACCAGGAAAGATCTAGATGCCATTCGACGTAATTGGGCTGAAGTGTTAGAAACGCTTAGGCAGCAAAATAAAGCTTCACATGCAGCTTTGTTATTAAATAGTGAACCTGTTGCAGCATCGTCTGATTCATTTGTGTTAAAATTTAAATATGAAATCCACTGTAAAATGGCTGCTGAAAATAATAATAATGTACGTGATAACCTTGAAAACATTTTATATACTTTAGTAGGTAGTCAGCTTACAATGATTGCTGTTCCTGAGCCAGACTGGGAGCAAATTAGGCAAGGTTTCCTCAAAGGCCAAGAAAGTGAGGGAGGAACATCCTCTTCAAGCGATGAGGAAGATCCTTTAATTGCAGAAGCCAAAAAACTATTTGGTGAAGAGCTTATTGAGGTAGAAGAATAATAATTAGGAGGAACAAACTATGCGTGGTATGGGTAATATGCAAAAAATGATGAAACAAATGCAAAAAATGCAAAAGGATATGCAAAAGGCTCAAGAAGAGCTTTCGCACACAACTTTGGAAGGTACAGCAGGAGGCGGTATGGTAACCGTTCTTGTGAATGGTAACAAAGAAATTATTGAAGTGAAAATTAAAGAAGACGTAGTGGATCCAGAAGATATCGAAATGCTACAAGACCTTGTGATGGCAGCGACAAACGATGCATTGAAAAAAGTAGAAGAAGTGACAAATCAAACAATGGGTCAGTTTACCAAAGGTCTAAACATTCCAGGACTATAAGATATGCATTATCCTGAACCGATCTCAAAACTAATTGATAGTTTTATGAAACTACCAGGAATAGGACCGAAAACAGCTGTTCGTTTGGCCTTTTTTGTCCTTACAATGAAAGAGGATACGGTATTAGATTTCGCAAAAGCGCTTGTAAATGCTAAACGTAACCTAACCTATTGTTCCACATGTGGCCATATTACTGATCAAGATCCGTGCTATATATGTCAGGATACAAGAAGAGACAGAAGTGTAGTCTGTGTCGTTCAAGATCCGAAAGACGTAATTGCCATGGAGAAAATGAAAGAGTATCAAGGACTCTATCATGTTCTTCATGGGGCTATCTCTCCTATGGATGGGATAGGACCTGAGGATATTAATGTC
This sequence comes from Priestia koreensis, assembly GCF_001274935.1. Taxonomy (GTDB): domain Bacteria; phylum Bacillota; class Bacilli; order Bacillales; family Bacillaceae_H; genus Bacillus_AG; species Bacillus_AG koreensis. Next base: position 13,074 of record NZ_LILC01000012.1, read on the forward strand.
CCAGCTCTTCTAAAGAGGTTACAAGAAGAAGAAGTTATAGAAGAAGTTATTTTAGCAACCAACCCTAATATTGAAGGAGAAGCAACAGCGATGTATATTTCTCGCCTCTTAAAACCAACTGGAATTCGAGTGACGCGCATTGCTCATGGATTACCTGTAGGTGGAGATTTAGAATATGCAGATGAAGTGACTCTTTCAAAAGCGCTCGAGGGAAGAAGAGACGTTTAAGTAATAAAATAGATATGAGGTTAGATATTTATGTTGTTTAAGCGAAAAGGATGGCTACGAAAAGAATTTGATCAAGAGCTATTAAATGGCTTTAATGATACAAAAGCTCACTGGTTGAAACAATCGCGCTATATTGAGCAAAGTGTAGATCCATCTGAAGATGTTCTTGTTAGTATGAAAGTAGCAAAAGCAAAGTACCTTTACCTCTTAAAAGAAGCAAAGCATCGAAATATTTCAAACGGGAAAATGTAGCCAAACATTTTCCCGTTTTTTCTGTTTAAGAAAGTTATGAAAGTTAAATATGGACATACATATAGGTAACAGAAGAAATATTTGAAAGGGGAAACGTGGATGCAACCGATTTTGGTTATTTCAACGATCATAGGATTAATAGTTATTCTGTTGCTTGCTGGCGGTAAAGTAAAACTTTTTGGTTTAGTAGGACAAGTGCTTACCAAATGCGTGATAGGAGCACTATTACTGTTTTTTATCAATACTTTTGGAGCGCAATTTGATATTCATGTACCAATTAACGTATTAACTACAGCAGTTTCAGGTGTTCTGGGACTCTCAGGAATAGGTGCACTTCTTGTTATTAGCCAATTTATCTTGTAAGATAAGGAGACTTTTCAAAAACTTGAAAAGTCTCCTTATTTTTTATAGAAAAAGTGTTGACGTATATATATGATCGTGATATATTATTAAATGTCGCTGAAACACAGCAACAACAACTTTTGAAGGTTGAATAAAACAAGAAAAAAGTTGTTGACAATAGTATTCGAAAGTGATATATTAAAGAGGTCGCTTTTGGGACAAGAGTTCTTTGAAAACTGAACAAAACAAGCAAAACGTCA
>NZ_LILC01000022.1 GCF_001274935.1 Priestia koreensis
ATAGAATATAAATTCTATTATAAATATTTGTTTCCTTTTTATTGAGAGAATAAAGGGTAAAAAAGTACCCGTAGGTGTTCAAATAGGACTGAGGAAGGAAATGTCTGAAGGTGTAAGTATAGCGTTATTCGCCATTTTTGTGGGCACTCGTCATGTTTAGTCCAGAGTTCGCAGCGCATGCCACACGTGTAATGAGCTAAAAGAATATAAGATACAGTAAACGGCTAAGTATAGGGGATATACAAGCGAATTATAAGCAAAGGTGGAAAAAAGAATGAAAGAGTTCAACATGTCTTCTGCTGATTAGGAAATCATTCATCCAACAAATGCGGTGAACATGGACCAAACCTTTGAAATTGAAGTGCGAGGAAAATATGAATACCGTGCCTTTAATCTATTAGGGACAGGTGTGGGGCATAAGAATGTACCTGTAAAAGCAGTGGGGTCTGGATTAGGACAGGTTTTATATCGTTGAAATCAGCATTTTTAAAAATGAATGAGAAATAAAGAGGCTAGTTATGTCCCGGCCTCTTTGAAATATGATATTCCTCTGTACGGAATGGACACTCTACTAGTACTGTCTACCACCATCGGATGTAGTTACAAGTTTGGTAAGAAACTTTGTTGGAACTCTTGGAATTCCTTGAGATAAATCAGAAGATGAAGAATAATAAATACGAGATCTCACTTTGTATCTTTGCGATACTGAATTGGCGATTGTAGTAGCTATTTCTGCATCAGAACGATTAATATTTGCTGTCCCATCTACACGACCTCTATAGTTATTAACAATATCCATTTGGCTATCTATATAAGAAGTACCTTATCCTGGGTAAAGATTTTCATGAGCATAACCTTCTTTATATGCCCAATCTCTACTAATTCTTTTAGTTAGAAGAGCTGACCAATACGAATGTCTAAAAGCATCTCCATTGCCTTGATATTATATCTCGCCTTAGATTCTTTTGTTGCAACAAATGCAGCAGATACAGTTTTAGAAGCATTTTTTGGGTATTTTGAGAACAGTAGTGATTCTCTTGTATTTGTTTCAAAATAGTACAATGTATGATCTACACCTGGGGGCGATCCCGCTATTAGATAGTAAACCGATAATGATTGTTCACTAAGCTGCAACGCTACTTCATCATCTCTTGTTGCTAATTTAGGGGAAATATTGCTTTGAATTAAGTTAGCCATTTGATCTTCAGTAATTAATCCATTATAAAATTTTTCAGTAATACTTTGTAGTTCACTTCTTATTTGAGTATAAAAATCACCATTTAATGATTTAACTTTTGCAGTTGGATTAGTAAAAACATAACCAGGTGACGTTGGAGAAAAATCGGTGATATTTGAACTATCGCCAGATATATCCGAGTTCAAATTTTCATAATCACTCACATTAGCATTGTCGTTAATTACTTCTTCATCAGCAAATGATGGAACACTTAGTAACAGTGTCATAGCACTGGTGAGTAAAGCAATTTTTCCTTTATTAAATCACAAAGTAATTACATTTTTTTTGCATGCGAAACAAATGTAATTATCAAATTAGAGGCATAATAAAAAAAGTATGTTATCATAATTGGCGAAGGGGAAAATTTAAATGGAAAAAAGACCTGTAAAATTAGTCAGCACTTTAGTCATAGTAATGATATCTTTATTGTTAGGTTCACCTATATTTGCTGAAAAAATAGAATTCCCAGATCCTCCACCGTCCAACTTTAAATTTACTGACCCAAAAGCTAAAGAAAAATCATCTAGTGGAGATTACTTTAAGGAAATACAAAATAAATATCAAGTTCTACATGAAAAATTTTATTCTGGAAAAATAGATGAAGATGAGTTAGCTAAGTTGATCAATTCTGAAATTACTCCTCTGATACCAAATAGGGAATATGAAATAGCACTACACATAAGTGAGCAAAAAGCCAGATTAGGAAAATAAGCGAAAGATAGCCCCTATTCTATTAAGGACAGGGGCTTTTACGTTCAAAATTTGTGGCTAAGAATATAACAATTTACCATAAACTATCCCTCTTTCTCACGATGTTCAATATGTTCTCAGATATGTAGTCAAGGAAGAGGGAGGAAGGAAAATGTCTGAAGGTGTAAGTGTAGCGATTTTTGTCATCTTTTTATGGGCGCTCGCCATGTTTAGCCCGAAGTTTTCCGCTCATGCGACGCGTGCTGTACAAGCCAATGAGCTGAAAGAATATGCGATACAGCAAACGGCTAAGTATGGAGGATATACAAGTGAAGTGCAAGACAAGGTGGAAAAGCGAATGAAAGAGTTCAACATGTCTTCTACTGATTGGGAAGTGATTCATCCAGCGAATGCGGTAAACATGGACCAAACCTTTGAAATTGAAGTGCGAGGCAAATATGAATACCGTGTCTTTAATCTATTAGGGACGGGTGTAGGGCATAAGGATGTACCTGTGAAAGCGGTGGGATCTGGATTAGAACAAATTTTGTATAGATAAATAACTAAATTGTACTTCAAATTTGTTTTCCATGAATAAAAGGTGGATTTTTTTGAAAAATTAGTTGAAGAAATTCATAAATTTTTATTATTTTTCTCTAAATTAGTATATAATTTAGTCCATATAAGGAGTTGTAAATAATAAAAAACTTAATAAATGTGAGATATTTCTAAGTCAGAATGTAATGTTAACAATATAGAGTTCGTATTGAGATGCTGTAGGGAAATTTTAATTAAAGGCCTACTGTATTAAAACAGAAATAATTTATTAATTTTTAAGAATACCAATACCAATACCTATAATACCTAAGAAACTCTGAATTAATTCTATAAAAAAACAGAAAAAATAAGAAGGGAGAATTTATGGAAAAAATAATGAAAGAATATATTGCTGACGTGACAAGAGTTATTAGAGAGACATTAAAATTACAAACTCCTATTAACCTAGAATTATTAGTTGAACGTTTAGGAGGAAAAATAATTGAGTCTGCAAATATCGATGAGAATATGGAAGCTAAGATCGAAAAAGTAGAAGATTCTTTTGTTATTACAATTGATCCTAATCGATATCCTAAGAGACAAAGGTTCTCTATAGCTCATGAGCTGGGGCATTTATTCCTTCATATGGGTTATCTAATTAACCCTGAAAAATGGAATAGTACCAACGAATATATTGACTCAGTGTATTATAGATATGGTTACAATCTTGAAGAATTTGAAGCCAATGAGTTTGCTGCTTGCTTGCTAATGCCTTTGGAAGAATTTCTTAATATTTCTAAGCAGAATTTAAATGGTGAATTTTATAATATTGAAGAAATAGCCAAGTACTTTAATGTTTCAACGCAGGCAGTTTCATATAGAGGGAAAATACTTGGGTTATTTGGAGGAATTTAATGTCTGAAAAAGCGGATTTGTTAAGAGAATTGCTTGCTTTAGATTTAGTTAGAAGCTCAAATAACAAAATAAATAAAAAAGGAGCCTTTCTATTTGTTTCTTTTGATTTAGTCAACTCTACAGCATTTAAGTCGCTTTATCCAAATAAATGGCCAGTTATATTCCGTAGATTTTATGAACTAGTCGAAAACCATGCTTTAAAAAGTTTTATTAATAGTAAAGTATGGCGATATGCTGGTGACGAAATTTTATTTTATAAACAAATTGATAAAATATCTGATTTGTATGATGTGCCTAGAATTGCACATAGAGTAATAAAAGTAGTCTTAGAAGCTTTAAATAGCAAGTATGCGGAAACAAAAAATCTTTTATTTATAAAATCAACTTTGTGGATCGCAGAAGCTACTTATGTAGAGTCACAGGATCTTACTGAAAGTGAAACGATTTTGAATAATTTAATTATTAACTTTGATATAGGTCAGAAAAGGAATGTAGATTTTTTAGGTTCAGATATAGACTTAGGATTTAGAATTGCCAAATTTGCGCAAAGAGATAAAGTGATAATTAGTGCAGAATTAGCCTATTTACTTTACAAAGAACGTGGAATCATTGAAGAGGATTTCAATTATAACGTTTTAGACAGTCTTAGAATAGTAACTTATGAAAAGTTAAAAGGGATATGGAATGATAGACATTATCCTATAATATGGTATCACGAGTCTTGGGATAAACCAGATGAAATGTTTCTATACGATGAACATTTTAATTCTGATATCGTTAAAAAAATTATAAGTAAAGAATTTTCATCCGAAATGAAGATTGATAGATTAAAAAAGATTTTTACTGAAGTAGATAATCTAGAAAAAGTTAAAAGTATAGAGACATGTATGAAGCAAAGTGAACCTATTAATGTCTTACCCAGTGTTTCCCAGTACAATCAGGTGGAGGTACATTGCGTAGCAGTTTGTTTTAATAATGAAGGACATATACTTATCGCTAAACGTCCATCAAACAAAAGAAGGTTACCTAATATTTGGGAGTTTGGTTGCGGTCAATTGAAAAAATCACAAGATTTTTCAGACTGCTTAAAAGAGAGTTATAAAGAGGACTTTGGTGCAGAATTAGACTTTTATTCAAAACTAACACCTATAAGTACATATATCATGGAAGACAAATCAGAAGGGAGAAAAATTCCAGGTATAATATTTATAGCAAGAGTTCTAAACCCAAGGGATGTAACGGATCTATACTCTAGAGCTAATCATTCAGAAATAAAGTGGTTTAATCCAAAGGATCTTAGTACTATTGAAAAAGATGATTATGTAGATGACTTTGCTCATACTGTATCTAGAGCTGTCGAAGCTTTTAAATCCATACATTCATAAATAGAAGAGGCTCAGTATGAGTCTCTTCTATTTATCTAATAACCATGCTATACCTGTTACTAGAAGACCTATAATAAAAAACCAAGTACTTATTTTTAAAAATTTATATTTTGCTTTGCAAACAATTGCTAAGTCGAAATTTTGTTTTAGCATATCTTGCACAAAGTCCGTGAATTCTTTGTTAACGACTTTGTCTATGTATATATCTTCGTTTGAATGAGCAGAAATACCTGCCCATGACATATAATGATTTGCATCTAGGTTATATCTTGGCCAAATAATTTTAAGAATTATTATAGAACCTGAAATTATTAAACTTATAACACCAAGTATTATAAATACTTTATTAATAATATTTATATTTAGGTCGGATTTTTTTAAAAAATTAAAGATGAAACCTATTAGCGCAATATTTACCGTTAAGAGAACACTTGCCTTTTGATCTGCTAACTTAATATAATCACTTATATAGACAAGGTTGTGCTTATTATAATCAAAAAGTTTTTCGTTATCAATTTTCCCCAAATTTATGCACCTCTACACATTCTAATTAGATTATAGTATGTGAATATTATTGATAATAATTAGATCATTTTATTCCCTATCTAATTTACTATCTAATCGATTAAGTCATACGGATGATGACAAGCCTATAGCATTTAAAACGATTCAATGCTATATAGTAGCCGCTTGAGATTATTATCAAAATTACTTGAAAATACAAAATCCTATTTATGATATAAAGAAATAACCAGTTTCTTAACTAGATATTAAAAACTAATTTGTTTAAAATGTTCCTAATTTCCATTACAAAAGTAGTGGTAATTTCAGGACTACATAATGTATCTATATAGTTTATAGATACATTAATATTGCAGTCCATACCAACTTTCAGATGGGAATAGAATGCTCGTTGTTCTTGTTATTAATTCAGAAGGCATGCAATATTCTTCAAACAAATATTGATTTAAAACCTTTTTTGCCACGTTAATGCATTTGTAATCCACTCCTAAAAAACATGCTTTATCTTTAACATGCTTCTCCAACTTATGGGCAACGTTTACTGCATCTCCAATAGAGATTAGTTCAAGATGCTTCTCACTTCCAAAGGATGTTATGATTGTGTCTTCTCCGTATGTTAGAGTAAATCGAAATCTGTCTCTATCGAGTTTTAGCTCCTTCCTTATAAAGTAATCCATTTCAAGAATAGCTGTACATGCATTAGAAATTGCTACATCCCTACCCAATTCATTTGCTGGAAAGTGCATACTTATTCCGTCGCCAGGGAATTTTTCGATAATACCTTTGTGTTCATAAATAATATCTGTTGATTTTTTGAAAAGGTATTGAGCTTCTGCTGCAAAAGCTTTTGCGCCTCTGTCACGTATATTTAATGTTGAACCAGATAAATCGAAAACAACTGTTGCTGCTGGCATATCTGCCATAGTACCTATTTGATTAAAAGGTAAATCCGTGATTGAAAAATGTTCATTTATAATATCAGTAGAATTAAGACTTTTAAGAATTAATGCTTCGGTTAATATTTCTTTTGGTAACGGCACTTTTTTTAAAAATGTCATCTTTAATAAGCTCCTTCTTTAAAAAAATATAAATTTGACTTTGTTTGACCAATCTTAATATTAAAGTGAAAAAATGTCAATTAAGTGGAGCTTTCAAAATTTAGAAATATGTATTAAATAACAAATAAAGTATTCTAATTATTATCAACATATGTAAATTTTGTAATTAAAGGGTTATAATTATTCTAAGATATAAACTTTCAAAAGTTTATATCTTAATAATCTCCTAAAAGAAAGGGGACTTCTTCTTGTTTGTTCCAACTACATTAAAAAAAGCGCCCGGTCTAGACGCTGAACTGTGCGTTTGGAATGCGATTACAAAAACTGTCGATCCAAATGAAACAATCGCTTTTCATCATTATCCCATGTTTTTTGAAAATTCCTCTGGTCGTCGAGAGATTGATATATTGATTGTTAATCAAGATTTGGGTGTATGCGTTATAGAGGTTAAAGGCATTACAATTAATCAAATTAATTCAATTAATGGCCATGAGTGGTCATACACAAACTTTTATGAAGACAAAGGAGGTCCTTATCAACAGGCAGAGAGTCAGTTACATATGCTATGCAAACACTTGGAAAAGAACCCTTTGCTGTATGGACGTTTGTGTAAGCGCGCTTTTGTAGCGCTACCTAATATTACGCAGGAACAATGGCGCCAAAAAGGTTTTCACGAACTTATACATACTCCTTTACCGTTATTCAAAGAAGATCTAGAAGATAAAAGTCGTCTAATAAAAAAGATGCAGACATTTAAATTATCAAAAGTTAAAGAGCCGCTTAGCGATTTTGATATGGAGAAAATTAAGCAGCATTTAGGCATACAAGAGACGAAACATCAGCAGATTACTTTACAAAAACAGTTGCCTTTTTCTCGCCTCTATATTGTGCAGAGTTCTGGTGATTTTCAAGGCTATAAAGAAGAAATAATGAAGGCTTTAAAAAGTGGAACAAAGATTTACTTACTCTCTTATACGGACTTAGATGTTTCACAACACATTGAACATTACAGTAAGCATGTAGAATCTTTTCAGTTAAACCTGTACAAGGGAAAGGCCGGCGGTGTTTCCAATCGTATATCAACAGGGTGCTACGTGGACGGAGAAGATGTTTCAGAGGAGCTACTTGATCAACTTGGACTTCACTTTCCTGCATTTAATAAAGGACAGTTTAAAGCTATTCACCAGCCAGTGGACAATCATCAAATTATAACTGCAGGAGCTGGGACTGGTAAGACCCATGTTATGATCGACCGCATCTTGTTCTTATTAATGAATGGTGGCGTTCCTTTAAAACTAATTACTATGATTACTTTTACAAATGCTTCCACGAATGAAATGAAAAAACGCTTAGAAGAAAAGTTTATTCTCTTATTTAAGTTAACGAAACGTGCTCAGTTCTTGTCATTTGCCGAAGAAGTAAAGGACATGCAAATAAGTACCATTCACTCCTTTGCAAGCTCAATTCTTAAGCAGTTAGCTCATGAAATTGGATATGGTCAAAACGTAGGGTTGCGCAGCTTTAAATTTAACAAAACCCTTCTTATTCAAGAATTATTAGATGAGTTTTTCTCGAGTAGACCTGCAGATCAGTTTTTAAAAACAAAGATAGAGGATTATGACTTCATTAATCTTGTTTACGATATGTGGGAAGAGATGGAGAAGAAAGGTCTAAGTGCGGAAGAAATTAAAAACATTGACTGGGGTACTGTAGGTCAGAAAGAAGAACAAATTATTCAAGCGCTACTGAAGTATATCTTCAGTCATTGCGAGGATCGCATTGATGAAATAAAAAGAGCAGAAAATGCTATTACAATGGGTGATTTAATTCGTAAACTAAAATCATTTACAAGTGATCCTGAAAAAATGAAGCAATTATCGAGCGGACACTTCATATTTGTTGATGAGTTTCAAGATAGTGATGCAGTACAAATTGAGCTTTTAGCTAGTCTCCAGAAATTCTTACAGTACCGTTTATTTGTAGTAGGAGATATTAAACAAGCCATTTATCGATTCCGAGGGGCAGACTATAAATCCTTTAGAGAACTACAAGATGTGACACATGGGGTGCGTTATACAGAGACTGAATTGCAAATCAATTATCGTAGCTCAAGTTCTATATTAGAAAAAATGCATCCGTTGTTTGAAAAATGGGATAAAAAAGGATGGCTAACTTACAAACAGACAGATCGTTTAATCAGTAATAAGGTGTCAGACTGTCCTAATGATGACTGGCATGTATCATCAAAATACGAAGAGGATTTTAAAAAAGCGCTTAAGAGCTTACCCACTAAAAAGGATAAGATTGCTTTTATCGTTCGAACGAATGGCCATGCAAAGAAGATCAAAGATTATTGCGTATTAAACAACATTCCAACCTCTGAAAATTTAGACGGAACGTTCTTTATAAGCCCAACGGTTTTGCATTTTAAAGCGTTATTAGATGGATTACTATACTCACATGAACCGAAGTTTTTAGTTAATGCCTTGGAGACTCCTTATTTTGGTCTTAATATCCCGTATCAAGTACTTTTACCATTCGGTGGGAATAAAGAGAGAATGGTATCATTTATTAATTCTCGTACAGATAATGATTTGCCTAATTACGCTTTACTCTTACGAACGTTAGCTCCTATGACGGTTATTCAAAAAATCATTCAAGATAAGCAGCTATTTGCTCGTTTGCCTAAGTACATGGAGATGCATCTATCCCAACAAAAAGATGGAGAAGAACCAGTAAAAGAGGATGTAGAACTAGCTGTTTTAAGGTATGAAAAAAATCTACAGCATTTAATGATTCTCATTGAACGTCAATTTTCTACAAAACATGTTACACTTCAAGGTTTACGTGATTGGCTACAGCTACAAATTAGTACCAATCGTACAGAAAATGAACCAATTCTAGAGCAAAATAAAGCACAAGTAGAAATAACAACGGTTCATCGATCAAAAGGTCTTGAATACCATACAGTATTTTTACCAATAACCTATAGTCCATTCAATGCAGTAGAGCAAAAATACTTTTTAGAAGAAGCGTCTGAGGAGAATAAAAAAGGCCTTAAGAGAAAATTTGGATGGAAAGTAAAAGTTAAAAAAGGTTCTAAGGTAACTAGAGAATATCAAAATAGTTATTTTGACTCGTTAAAAGTTTATGAAGACCAAGAACAGTTAAAAGAAGAGACACGTTTACTTTATGTGGCTTTAACGAGGGCCAAACAGCGTGTATATATTACAATGCCAAAACCACACCAAATTAAAAATGAATGCTGGGCGCTTATTTTAAAAGAGGGTGGCATATTTGAAAAGGGAGAAGGATCTAGATGAGTGTTCAAGTGCATACGTATTCACAACCAAAAGGATGGGAACAACATCCAATATATGAATCCTTTTCAAATGCTATTCACATTTGTGCCACTAATAACCAAAAGGTAGGTATTAAAGAACGCTATGGTGATGATTTAAAGCACATCTATTCTTTCCGGGAGTTTATTACAAAATTGTACCGTACATGGTACAGCTCGGAAACCAAGTTTCAACAGTATTTACGCTTATCATCCATCATTGCTAATTTCAAAAAAGGGAAAAGCGAAATACGACAAGCATTTCGTACAAATGCAATGGAGTTATTAGATAGCATTCGCTTTTTTGTACAAGGAAATATAAAACCGACCGATCTACAAGGTGAATGGCTTAAAACAGACAAAGAAAAGTTATTCAAGGATATATGGGAGGAGTTTATTGATTTAGACAAGGCCAGTATAGATCATTATAGTGCGTTAAATAGTCCTATCTCAAAAAGGCTAATTCAGAAGGTTATAGATACTTTATCTGGTACAAGCAATGATGAAATGACAGAAAATATACACATTGTATTACATGGTTTCTACTTTGTTACGCCTGAGCAGCAAGTAGTGCTGGACATCTTTCGTAACCAATCAATTAATATAACATTCTTTCATTATTATGATGATCGCTATGCAGAGACGTTTGATTTTATTAAAGCATTTGTTAATGACCGATTTGGGTGGCCATCGCCTCAAAATTGGAATTATAATCAGGGAAAAGCTCTTCAAACAGAGCCTGTGGCTGATGTATTCTTAAGCGCTTTTGAAAATAGGAACGTTCAAGATGTGTTAAGAGAGGAGCCTATTACGGCTTATTCATCATTTTTTGACTTTCTGCATGATGTTATTTTGCCAAACTTTCCTATCAATGAAGAAAAAAATGATCAGAACGAAAAGCAAAAAGACGTAAAAATCATTTCACCAAACTCGGAGCAACTAAATGAACTGTTGCTATCTTATTATCCAGAACTTAATAAAAAGAAGCGTAACTTTTTATCCTATCCAATTGGTCGTTTTTTAGTTAGTCTCCACCAGACGTATAATGATGGAAAACTTTGTTGGAATAAGGAAATACTAATGGATCTATTTTCGTCTGGCTGGCTCTATGATAAAAACACGCAGGAAAATGCACAGAATTATACTTACGATTTACAGCAACTTCTTCCTTATTTCCAAGGGTGTATGACCATTAATGATTGGATTTCACGCATTGAGAAGCTTATTCAACAGGGACTAACAATTGAAGAGGCATTTCCAATTAGTAAAGAAAATCGAGTTCTCCGAAGTGTTCGAAGTCCCTTTGCAAAAATTGGCCACTTTGCTGTACCGTTACATCGTGTCAAGCAGATACAAACATTTATGACTAATATTGAACAAATAACAAAGGTGTTATTTGCTGATTCAACCGATAGTAAAATCCATCTTCATTTTCAACGCGTACAAGCAATTTTAAATGAGTATGGTATGGGTATTGAGCAAATTGCCAATGAAAATGAAAAAGAATTAATCAAAGATCTAAAGGTGAAACTCCATCAGATTGATGATGACTCTGATTTCCTGTACGAAGATTTAAAAACAGCTCTATATTTTTATTTAAGTGGAAAGCTTGATGACAAAGATGAGAACTATATCACAGATTTTATTGAAATTGATGGAGAAATGTTTAAATCTCAGGACTGCTCTGTGTATTTAGCAGGCCTTGATGAAAACTCGTTGCCTCTTAGTGCACAAGCAATTCCATGGCCCATTCAGACAGAGACCTTTGATCGTTTAGGGGAGGAACACTTAGCCCTGCAGTTACACACTATTCGAAGCAGGTCTAATAAGCTTATTTCACGGTACTTGTTTTTTATTGCGTTAAACTTACCGCAGGAAAATATGAGGTTATCATGGATCAAAAACGTGTTAGACCAGCATGAATTACAACCAGCCTTATATATTAAGCAACTTGACTTAAAGAAGGTTGATTTTTCATTCAAACAGAATCAGCAAGATCTAATGTATCAGCCGTACAATTTTTCAAAGGAATTAATCGATGACGATGATAATGCTCGTGCATGGGAAACATTAGCGTTTGAAGATTTCTTAACAGAATATGAGCTGTGTCCAAAGCGTTTTTATTATAGTTACATTTTAGATGAATACCCTACGTTTTCTAGCGATTTTATTCATCAATTTATGTACTCTGAAATTATTCGCGTAGCTACAAAAGGTTCACGAGAGGGGTTTGACACTGTCTACAATGAAGTAAGTGAGCTTTTTCCTCAGTGGTCTAATTTTAAAAAGTATATCGCTGCGAAAAAAGCTTATCCCTCTAGAACTAGAGGTTCAGAAAAGCAAACGGCTGTTACAGAAACACATTTCTATACGGAAAGGCGCAAAAATTTCCAATTCCCTGGCTTTACGAATAGATATAAAGAAGAATTATTTGAACGATCAAAGCATGCTTTTTCAAAAAATATAAGCGACTTTGTTAGTGGAGAGCATCAGACATTGCCTGCTAATCCGGGTTATCAATGTCGATTTTGTCCTCATGTTGATTATTGTGATGAAGCCACATTCTCTATTGATTTACGTAAGGAGGATGAAAAGGTATGAATTTATCTTTTTGGGAGAAAGTCCAAACAAGTTGGCAATCTGTACAGTCAAATCTAGTTGAATCTGCTATTGATTTGACGGCATTTAGAGACGTATTACAAAAAGATATTAGAGCAATGAAAGATGAAAGTAATATGGAAGATATTCAGATAGAATTATCAAACGATGACGATTTTTGGGGAGAACTTTAATGAAAAAAACCATTACTTACTCAGACCAACAAAAAGAAGTAATTAACTACTCGGGTAGTCAGTTACTAATCCGTGGAATTGCAGGAAGTGGTAAAACACTTATCTTATTAAAAAAGGCAAGAGATGTTGCAGAGAAAAATCCAAACGAAACAGTCGCTGTATTTTCCTATGGGAATCCATTATCAGATTCAGCAAAAAGACAGTTAGAATCATATAATCTACCAAATCTCACTGTAAAAACTTTCCATTCATGGGCAATGAGAACATACTGTCTTGTCTTTAGAAAACGAAAAATCTATATGACAAATCGTCAAGTCATAAGTGATGCTATTAAAGAAGTAAGCACAATTTATCCAAAGCATCGCTTTATAACCAATAAAGATCTAAAAGGGTTTATTGAAGAAGAAATTAGTTGGATTAAGGGTTCAGATTTGTGTCAACGTGAGAAGTATATGAAAGAGCCACGTAAGGGCCGAGGTGGGAAGGTGCGGGTTACCCCTGAGGATAGGGAAGTAATTTTTAAAATATATGAAGAATATGAGAAAATAAGAGACTACAGGTTAGACTATGATGATTTGGGGTTACAATTATCACGTAATTTAGATAAAATTCCAGACGAACAAAAGTTTGATCACGTATTTATTGACGAAGCACAAGATTTAACGAAAGTAAATTTAATGGTTCTTTGTGGAATTGCTCGCAAGTCACGTATCGTAGGAGCAGATAAAGGTCAAAAAATCTTTACCACTTCCTTTACATGGGAGGACGTAGGTCTAAATATTAAAGGAAGACGTACCAAGATACTTCGTAACTCCTATCGTTCCACTAAACAGATTATGGAGCTTGCGTATAGTATTCAAGAAAAAGATGAAATTTCCAAGGATGAGGAGTTTACACGCCCAGATTTACCAACTGCGGAAGGTCAAAAGCCAAAGGTGATATTCTCTAAAGATATTGAAAGTCAACATCAAGCATTATCAGAAGCAATTAGAATTATTCAACGGGAAGATCCAGATGCTGTCATCGGAATTTTATCGCGTAATAGAGAACACATGAATAACGTTCAAAAGCTACTTAATAGAGAAAGAATAGACTACAAATTTATTCAGTCTTCAGCTAAAAAAGGAGACCAAGAAAAACTAGGTTCGCATCATGAGCCGGGTGTTAAGTTAACAACTCTACACACAGCAAAAGGATTAGAGTTTAAGTATGTATTTATAACAGATGTAGTAGATCCACCTACTTATGAGCGCTTAGGGGATGATTTTGACTGGGATATTGAGCGACGTTTGCTGTATGTGGGTATGTCTCGTGCGATGAAACAGTTATATCTTTTTACCTATGGTGACCGTCATAATTTAATTGATGAGTTAGGAAAACCATTTTACGAAAAGGTAATGATTTAATAGTTTTAAGTACGTAGGTTATTTCTTTTATGGAAACCCATAAGAACTTAATAACCAAATCAACATATAAATTTTCATGGTGATATGCTTATTGAGAAAGTATTTAACAATGAAACAACGTTCTCATCTTAAATAAGAGTTCATAAGAAAGAGGCTGGGACATAACTAGCCAAAAATAACGAAAAAAGGGTTCACGTCATCGGAATATGATGATGTGAACCCTT
>NZ_LILC01000033.1 GCF_001274935.1 Priestia koreensis
ATAGAATATAAATTCTATTATAAATATTTGTTTCCTTTTTATTGAGAGAATAAAGGGTAAAAAAGTACCCGTAGGTGATCAAATAGGACTGAGGAAGGAAATGTCTGAAGGTGTAAGTGTAGCGTTATTCGCCATTTTTGTGGGCACTCGTCATGTTTAGTCCAGAGTTCGTAGCGCATGCCACACGTGTAATGAGCTAAAAGAATATAAGATACAGTAAACGGCTAAGTATAGGGGATATACAAGCGAATTATAAGCAAAGGTGGAAAAAAGAATGAAAGAGTTCAACATGTCACCTAGTGATTGGAAAGTGATTCACCCAGCAAATGCCGCGAACATGGACCAAACCTTTGAAATTGAAGTGAGAGGCAAGTATGAATACCGTGTCTTTAACTTGTTAGGGACGGGTGTGGGCCATAAGGATGTGCCTGTGAAAGCGGTGGGATCTGGATTGGGGCAAGTTTTATATAGGTAAACTTAGTAGACTTGAAATTATGGTTATTCAGGAGCTACGGTTTAAATCTAACTATTGATATTAATTTTACATAAATGATAGTAAAGGAAAGGCTTTAACATCTATGTTGAAGTCTTTCCTTTTTTATAAAACATAAAATTTATATCTTTATTTAATATTCAACCATGGTGTGAAATGAAAATAATTACATTTATGCAGAACAAATAAATGTAATTATCAAATTAGAGCCATACTAAAAAAACGTTATCATAATTTGTGAAGGAGAAAATTTAAATGAAAAAAAGACCTGTAAAATTAGTCACCACCTTAGTTATAGTAATGATATCTTTCTTTTTAGGTTCACCTATATTTGCTGAAAAAATAGAATTCCCAGATCCTCCACCGTACAACTTTAAATTTACTGACTCAGAAGCTAAAGAAAAATCATCTAGTGGAGACTACTTTAGGGAAATACGACACAAGTATCAAGTTCTAAATGAAAAATTATATTTAGGAAAAATAGATGAAGATGAGTTAGCTAAGTTAATTAAATCAGAAATTACCTCTCTCATACCGAATAGAGAATATGAAATAGCACTACAGCTAAGTGAGCAAAAGGCCAGATTGGGAAAATAAACAAAAGATAGCCCCTATTCTATTAAGGATAGGGGCTTTTACATTTAAAGTTTGTGGTTAAGGATATAAAAATTCACCATAAACTATCCCCTTTCTCACAATGTTGCAGTACAAAGCAGAGAGAAAAGGGAAACACTACATCGTAGCGGATCGCTATTTCCCTTCAAGTAAACAGTGCAGTCAATGCGGACACCTCCACGATAACCTTTCGCTCTCTAATCGTGTGTATGTGTGCCAAAATGACACGTGTTGCACAAAAATCGATCGAGATTATAATGCCGGATTAAATCTTAAACACTATGGAATTCGTGTTTTGAAGGAACAAGGTATGGCATTATAATTTGTCTCGATTTTTTCTAGCGGTCGGAACGCCGCGAAGGAAAGGCATCGGACACGACCGTTTAGGCGTGGATGAAGATGCAATAAAAGAAAAGGTCTTACGATCTTGGAAGCCCCCACTTCAAGCAACCCGTAAGGGTGCTAAGTGGCGGGTAGTTCACATCAAGATATTCTTAACATTGAAGTCGATAAAGATCCTGAGCAAGGAGCGACTTTAGGAGAAGAACTCATACAAGTAATGAATGATTCAGGTATGAAGCCTTACTTTGAGGAAGAATCGGTTCCTAATACTGAAATTGAATATAATGCTAGTTCCAGTAAACCTGCTTATGATGAAAACAGAGCTAAATTACGTAAGGGGAATTTTATTAAGGGGATTTTAGATATAGATGAAGGTATGACAAGTTATCAAATGACTAAAATTGCAGTTGAATATGGTAACAAAGCTAAAAAAATTGCTAAAGAAGCATATCCTAAAGACAGCAATACAGAAGACGCTTATAGACATTTTTCTTGGAATCACATCTCAACGAGAAGTATGGGCTCTAAAACTACTACTAAGGCGACTAAAAATCATGAATGGGGACTTCTATTATTAGAACCTGCTAGCAATTACTACCGTAATGAGTATAATGGTTATAGAAAAAAAGGATATAGTGATCAAAATGCTGCAACGAAAGCTTATGGAAAAACAATAACTTGGCTTCCTACTGCTAAAGATGGGTATAAAAAGTTATGTAAATCAAATTATAAATTTTTTAAACTATTTATGAAAAATGGAAATATTATGGATTTCAATAATAACTATTACGGAGTAAACTTTGCTAGTAAATATTCTAGTTATGCCACGGCTTTTTCTAAAGCAAAAGCCGCCAAAGTGTTACTTTTGGTTGAGAATGCAGCAGCAGACAGAAACTTTAAAAGTGTATGGATAAATAACCGTTATTAATTAGAACAATAATACTTATTATGATATATAGAGGATGGGGAAATATGTTTTATAAGATTTGGATAGCTCTTTCTTTAGTTATTACTGGTGTTTTGAGTTTTATATTTCATCCTAGATCCGGTACTGATGATATAATGCCTTTATTTTTTGATACGGCTACTTTGTTCATATTTGTACCTTCTATCTTTGCATTTATGAGCTCTATAGTTTCATTAATTCAAAGTATATTTTCAAGGACATTAATACAATTTGTAATTATTATTCCGCTATTTGTTATTAGCTTAATTCCAATATCTTTATCGTTAATATCTTTATTTAATGTTGTATTGGGATTAGTACTAATTTTAGCAGGTCTATGTGTAGGGTCAATGCATTACGGTGTAACTGTAGTTATAAAGAATAGAAAAACATATAATTATTAATATCTTAAACTAGGTTTTAAAAAGAGGCGACTATGACGGGGATGGTTTAAAAGGAGATAAAGATGATCATGAAATTCTACACCAACTCCCTACTTTTCCTAAATAAAAGCAGCGCACTTACAATTAGGTGCGCTGCTTGCTATTTTTAGAAATAAGTATACCCAAAGTCATAGCTATAATCTAATACGTTACCTTTAGAAATTTCAATAGTCGACCAAGTATGACTAGGGAATTTTAGTTTGAAATCCTCAAACATCTGATAAGAAGCCCCTAATTTTGGAGCTAGTACGCTTTTAATATAAATTGGATCATCTGGGTTACGATTCGTCTTAGCAGAGGATACAACAAGTAAATACTTTCCGACAGGTACATTGCTAATTTCATAATGACCAAACCCGCTTACTTTACCATAATAAAGATTTGAATTCTTTGGCGCAGAACCAATCAGTATATAAG
This sequence comes from Priestia koreensis, assembly GCF_001274935.1. Classification (GTDB taxonomy): domain Bacteria; phylum Bacillota; class Bacilli; order Bacillales; family Bacillaceae_H; genus Bacillus_AG; species Bacillus_AG koreensis. The sequence goes on from NZ_LILC01000033.1 coordinate 3,257, forward strand.
TATCTAAATCACTTTTTTTAACTGTTTTTGGGTTAAAGTTCACTGGGATTAGATATACATCAGCTCCAACATCAGGCTTGGTTCCAATATAGCGGTTATATTGCCACGTAATATCTCCTTTAACCGTTCCATAACCGACAGGTGGTTTGGGTATGGAAGTGGTAGGCTTTTGAGCAGGAAGTGTTACGTACTTTATGGCAGATGACTTTTTTACATATTGATTTCCACTTAATTTATAAAGTCCTCCATAATTTTTATCATAAGCATATACACCAAATTCATTCCCTTTTATTAAATTCTTAGATACTGTCAACTTTTTTTTGCTACTTATCGTGTATGAAACAGTATTTTTCAGAATTTGAACTTTTCCTATCATTCCAGTTTTAATTTCAATTTTCCCCCACTTTGTAGAGGCTGATACATTAAACGATCCTAACACTAACAACATAGCAGTTAGAACAAAAATTAAAATCTTTTTGGGCATGTCTATTTCTCCTTTTATATGTTTTTAACATCTATAATTAAATCACATATATAGACTAAAAGAACTGTTTATTTTCTCTATTTTACCAAAAAAATTTTGGAGTAGATGCTGGTAAGAGAGTATCTCCCGGTATGCGTATCCGTAATAAAGCTAAAAGACCAAAGGAAGGAACAGAATACAGGGCATTTTTGTCGGTATCATGAGAGAAACAAGCGGAAATTCTGAATCACATGTTTTAGGTATGTCGGCTTGGAGAGAAGAAAAAACTGGAAGAATTTCGATCTAGCATAAGTAGTTTGCAAGAGATGACGTCGAGTGGAAGCCCCGCTTATCAACTCTCTTTTGATGCAAAAGCGTATCAAAATAGCGATGCCTATAAAGCGCAAAAAGAGATTGATCAAATGGCTTCTGGTTACGTTCAAGATAAAAAGGAACAAAAGCAACGAATTAGCGATCAAAAAGCCGCCATCAAAGCTGAAAAACAGCGGAAAATACAAGCAAACAAACCGTGGTATGAAAAGGCGGGCGATTTAGCGGGCAGTAGATGGAGTAGATCCTGTTACCAATACAAAGCTTTCGGCCATGAAACGAACCGCATCTGGAGCGATGGCAGCCGCTGGGTTTATCCCGTTCGTAGGCTGGGCGGGACGAGCGATAAAGGGAGGCAATGTTGCCTATAAAGCGACTAAAGGAATTCATGTAGCCCAGCATTCATTGGCTCTTTATCAAACTCCGAAATCATTTAAAGCCCTACAGGAGACAGAAAAAGGCATCTAAGGCCTTTTATTGTCCAATGGAATGTAGGAGAATATCGGATGGATAAAGATGTACTGGAGAACAAGCTGGGGGATGAAGAATGACAAGACAACTTATTTTAATTAACAACTGGTCTGTTAGAAGTGGGGATTACCGTAAAGGGTGCAGCAGGCATTGCAGATGATCTTAATCAAGCAGCGGATATGGCTCGTTCGTTAAAACAGAAAGGTCAGTATAAGGTTAACGAGCTCTTGTTTAACAACGCAGGATTAGCTCCTCAACGAGCGCTTGTCTTTGCGGAACAAGGAAGAAGTATTAATACCCTAAGTAATCAATACCGAGAAGATGTTTCCGCTGAGCTCTACCACTCTACGATGATGTTAATGTCTAGAAGCAACGGATCTCAAAGACCTATTACAGGCCATACGGTAGAACATGTTTTCCATGGTCAGATCAATAAAAGGGGAGAGGCGGTAGGGTATCATCATGAAAGTATGATGGGTGGCGGAGAAATTTTATATATGACAGCACCTCCAAATAGTAGAGGAATCTATCAAGCAAAAATTGCTGTAAATGGTGAAGAAAAAAGTGCCCAATCAACTTTTTTTCCAAAGGATTGGAATCGAGTTCAGGTTCTGAATGCCATCAATGAAGCGTATGAAAGTAGGCGGATGATTAGGACTAGAAGGGGGAAAGTTTTTTATCAAGGCACCACGTCCGAGGGTCTAAAAATTAGAATGTATTTAGATTTAGATGGTAAAATAAGCACTGCTTTTCCAATAAGAGAACGTGGAGGAAGATAACAATGAAATATAAAGTTGAAATTTATGAGGATGACGATCTAGGAAGTCTTATGATTGATGTGCCAGACGAAATTGATTTAGTGGTTGATTTAGTGTTATCTGACATACAAGAAGACGTTTCAGGACTATGGCTCGATGCAGTTAATGACGTTCTTTCTAAGAAATCCTCCTACGAAGAAGTTTCAGGAAATGTTTGTATTATAAGAGTGGAAGAAAATATTACAAAGATTGTATTTAAATTTGCTGAAGAAGGTGAGGAAGATCATTGTTTCATCGAAACAGAAGAACTGAAAAAGATCTTCCTGCTCTGGGACGAAGCCATTGAAAAGAAGTATGGGGAAAGTGACTAATATCGTTAAAATGGAACAAGTTTAACGTACAGATGATAGATTTATAGTAATGCTGGAGGATGTTCGCATGATAGTATGCGAACATCCTTTTTTATAGGTCTGCTTTAGATTTTGCATGGTCATAGCACGACCGGGAGAATAAATTCAAAATAATAAGAAGGTTAATTTCAAAGTTTTTTGGTTATACTAGATAGTTTTGTGTATAAACAAATGCAAATATGGACAGACTAAAAATAACAAGAAAATCATCACAGAATTTCAAAAAAAGACGTGGAAGGTCCTTAATTTATGCTTTTTAATACCATTTTTAAAAATCAAAAAAGCCTTCTAACGTTGTCGTTAAAGGCTTTTTTGATGATCGATCATAATACAGCAATGGCTTTAATGGAACTATGACTTATCACTTTATGAGAAATTTGGGGCTTGAATCATAATACAGCAATGGCTTTAATGGAACTATGACATACAAATGGAGGACACAAAAATTAGATTTATCATAATACAGCAATGGCTTTAATGGAACTATGACAGGAGTAGGCGTAGGACTCATCGTAGGTGGGATCATAATACAGCAATGGCTTTAATGGAACTATGACACAAAGTAAAAATAGTCTCCATTCATTACGATCATAATACAGCAATGGCTTCATCAAAAAAAGATTTTCTTTTGTACACTATGATGTTTCAAAATCTGTATGCCTACTGGTTTTTCTTATTAGTATACGCCTGTTCAAACAACGCCTCCTTCATACTTTCAACGACTTCCTCATATTCTTCCTTCGATTCAATCGGCTGCACGGCCACTAACTGGTCGTTTTCTTCAATTGCTTCTACAATCGCTAGTTCACGCATTTCTTCGTTTTCAACGGTTTCTAAGGCAAGAAACTGTTTATCTTTTACAGAGATTTTCACTTGTAAGTAGCAATCTATTTTCTTTCCAGGACGCTTTGGATCTTCGAGCGTAATGATTTGTTTAGAGGAAAAGAGCGGTTTTGCATGATCTTGTTCTTTTCTTATGCGGAATTCGTCTAAATCAACAACATGATGAATGGATGATGATTCCATTAAAAGCATCTCCTTCATATGAATGATTTTTACTGGCCATTTTGATGGTTGGTATCCAAAATATGGTTTGTTGGTTTTTATATTACCATCTCGCTAGAAAACGAAACAAATAAAACGTTTTCGTAGATGACAAGTAGTTGGGAAATGGAATTGAACACCAAATAATCTTTTAATGATGTATGTATGTATGTATGTATGTATGTATGACTATGATCTTCAAATATAAATCATCCATCTTTTTCAATAGAAAAGAGAACCTCCATCTACATATGAGAGGTTCTCTATCAAATGAATCGAAATTAACGGTAATTTCGACGGCGCTTATGATGACAGTTTTTGCCCTTGCATTCATCAGGTACACCAGGATCAATCACTTCATTGAACGTTTCTTCTTCGTAAACGTGACGAGGTACATATTGAATATGCTCACGATTAATTCGTTTAATCGGATGAACATAAATGACTTCTTCTTTGCGATACGTATCACAGTAAATATACTCTGGATCACAATAAACCACTTTAGGCTTATGGCAATTTCGTTTGTCCATACTGGATCACCACCTTACTCTAGTAAATGTCATGAAGAGATAGTTGGTGATAGACTTCTTCATTAATTCTAAACATTTTCTACTTTTTGCTATGCAAATTCCTGTGGAAAATAGTAGCTTATCATATACGGCCATTATATATTTTACGCTGATGAACTATTTTTGTCCGCTACCCGCTATTTTGTTTCAAAAAGTGTAATAAAAACGTCTACTATTATGGAAGGACCTTGCATAAAATGAAAATAGACGAAAAGCGGTATCCGTTCTTCGTCTACTTCCTTTGCTAATGGTTATTGTGGGTGTAAAAGTCTCAAGTACGAAAAAATGGAACGTCACCACCTCATTTTTTTGTGCGCACCACAGCCTTCGTAGAAGAATGCGTTAGTACTGTCCCTATCGGTAACTAGCTCTTGCATTCTATGCGAGGGCTAGTGGTGTTTGGTGCGATCGTAGTGGGAGAACTCAAAAAGGGAACAGAAATTGTTTCCTTTTGGCATGTAGCTACATTTTGAAAAACATATGTAAACAGACAGCAGGTCACATGCTGTCTGGTAAAAAGGTGCATATGGTTAAGTAAAATCGACAGGGGTTAGGCGATTAGGCGGTTAGGCATAGTGTAGTGTATGTAAAAATGAAAAAAACGTTATTAAAAGATGTGTTAAATAGATCCTCATCCTCAAAGGAAACACTTTTCATTTTTAGACATATGCTGAAGGTATCCTTTAAAAAGGTGGAGGTGAGTGATATGGGAGCACATGGTTGTGAGGAAGGATACGGTGGATACGGATTTGGAAGTGGTTTTGCGTTACTAATCGTTCTTTTCATTCTTTTGGTTATTATTGGTAGTTCTTGCTTTGGCGGCGGTTATGGTGCAGGCTGTGGTTTAGGATATGGTCATGGGGGGTGGTAAACGATCACTCTTCGAAACGAATACGATCATTGCAACATCTCTTATAAAAAAGTTAGCATGACGCTAGCTTTTTTAATTTGTTTTCCTACTTAGAGTATCAATTAGATCATACATAAAAAGAAGGCAACAAAGGCATACCTTCTTTTTATGGCTGCTTATGCGATGAAGGAAGAAATTTATTTTTGTAGCATCTTACTATATGTAGTGGATTAGAATAGGTGCCTACTGAATTGACGAAAGAAAGGGGAGAAAAAAGAATAACGAAAAGAAGGTGCATACGACCTTCTTTTCGTTATATAGCCATGTCGAAATGGTTTTCTTGCATATTCCATCGTTGGGTTGAGGAATATAGGGCCTCTCTTATTTTTAACAAGCTCGTACGATTTATACATTAGAATATTAATATTGGTACAGGCTTTACACATACTTGAGAGGCATCCGAATAGGTAAATACGGAAAGAAGACTGTGGCATGACGACTACTTTTTCAAAAGTCTCTATAGATAGCTGGAGGATTCCTACAGTTTAAAAGTTAATTCTACAATTGTTCCTACATGTAGTTTACTTTTAATGATCAGATCTCCGTTGTATTTCTCCACGATCCTTTTGGCAATTGATAATCCCAGCCCATGACCGCCTTTTTTACTATTTCTCGATTTGTCTACTCGATAAAAACGATTGATTACAAGAGGGATTTCTTCGTTTGGTATACCGATTCCCCAATCCTGTACAGAAATCTTGATTGTATTCATTTCTTTACTTAAAGAGATCATTACTTCTTTCAATTGACGAGAATACTTAATGGCATTGTCAATAAAGATAACTAACAATTGCTCGAGCTGATCTTCATCGATATGAACCAATGAATCGTCATGTAGACCCTGCGTTTTTAAATTGAAATCTGGATGGAGTATTTGAATTTTTTCTACCACTCGTTTAATCACTACCTTTGGATCAGTAAGGGGAGAGGCATTGGTGGTATTCTCTTTGCTCTCTAAGCGTGTTAATTCCAGCAAATTCTTTGTTAAATGAATTAATCGGTCTACTTCCTTCAAAGAAGAACTCAGGGATTTCTCTAATACTTCTCGATCGTCTTTCCCCCAGCGATTTAGCATAGAGAGATTTCCTTTTAATGCTGCAAGAGGAGTACGTAATTCATGAGAAGCATCTTCGACAAATTGCTTTTGTTTGTTAAATGATTCTTCCAATTCATCCATTAACTGATTAAAATGAATAGCCAACTCAGAAATTTCATCACGGTTTTCGCTCACTATGACGCGCTCTGTGAGACCGTATGTTTTAACGCGCGTTAACGTCATTGAGATCTCCTGCAAGGGCTTTAATAATTTACTGGATAAGAATAACGCTCCCCCAATACTTACAACTATTGCCCCTAATAACGTCATCAGCATGACAATTCCGAACTGATCTAAAAGACTGTCGAATGGTTTAAGATTGCGAACGATTTTAATACTGCCATGGAAGTGATGTGTTGAAATGGGTTCTTCAATGAGTAAAAGTTGATCATCTCCAAAATGTTCGGTCATGACTCCGCTGTGTGATATCGACTTTTGCGTTTTCCAACCATCTACCGTAGAGCTACTACCTATGATGGGTTTTTTATTTTGATCAAAGATAGTAATCGTTTCAGATTCTTCCTTCGTACTCTGTAAAAATTCTTTACTAGATTTCAATAGGTCTGAATAAGATTGTGCATGATTTTCTGTTTGATAATACTGCTGAAGTTTGTCCATCTTGACTTGGATAGCAACTTCTTCATGATGGGTCATCCAAGTACTTATGACAACGTACTGTAATAAGTTATATCCTAGAAATAACCCCATAATAAGCGTAGAAGACCATAAGACCAATTTCCATTTTATTTTTAGATTCTGAAGGCGTAACATTATCGCATCACGTATCCTACTCCGCGAATGGTGTCTATATAATTTTCGCTTTCAAGATTGATTTTTGAACGTAGATGCCGAACGTAGACATCCACTACATTGGTCTCTCCGTAATAATCATACCCCCAAATTCGATCCATAATGATTTCTCTTGTTAATACACGGTTAATATTTTGGAGAAAGAATAGGAGAAGATCATATTCACGCTTTGTCAGTTCTATATTTTCATTGGACTTCTTTACCGTTCTAGAGATAGTATCCAACTCAATATCTTTGAAGGAAATCTTGTGATCAAACTGGTTTTCAGTTTTTTCTTTGCGTCGAAACACGACTCGCATTCTGGCAAAAAGCTCTTCGATAGAGAATGGTTTTGGAATGTAGTCTTCTGCTCCATTATCAAGACCCATGACACGGTCCATAACGCTATCACGGGCCGTAAGCATAATGATAGGAGTGTCTTTAACGGAGGTTACTCTTCGACAAACTTCTACTCCGCTGAGTTCTGGAAGCATTAGATCTAATAAGATCAAATCATAATCACGTTCCAATGCTTTCTCGAGGCCTAGTCTCCCGCTATGAGCCACTTCGACTTCGTATCCCTCGTGTTTTAATTCAAGTTCTAGAAACTCTGTAATGCTTTCTTCGTCTTCAATGATTAAAATTTTCTTCATTGTCGGTACTCCTTGCCAACAAAAATGTTAGAGACATTATTTTTATGAAAGGTGATGAACCAAAAACGCCCACTTCACGAGATCCAAAAGGATGGCAGGGGGGTGCTAAGTCAATCATTTACTTTTTTATTTGCCTTTATTCGTTTAAAGATGACCCACAGTATAAGAATAATAATGGCTATGGCAATGAAATAAGTAAAGGGTTTAATGAATGCCTGAGCTGTTTCCCAATTTTGTCCAAGCTTCATGCCTAGATAAACCAATGTAATGTTCCATGGAATACATCCTAATAAAGTAAATAAGGTAAATTTAGTTGCGTTCATGGTCGCCATGCCTGCGGGCAATGATATAAACGTTCTAATTACGGGTAAAATTCTTCCCCAGAAAACGGCTGCGCTTCCATACTTAGAAAACCATTCTTCAGCTTTTTCTACATGTTTCTGATTTAGAAGAACATATTTTCCATACGTCTTAATAAAGGATCGTCCTCCCGTTCGTCCTACCCAGTAGATGATCACAGATCCAACTAGATTTCCTAGGATGCCAGCAAGAGCAACACTCCAAAAAGATAAGTGTCCGTTACTTACTAAAAAACCACCAAAAAGCATAATCACTTCACTAGGCAATGGAATACAAGCACTTTCGAGCAGCATTCCAAGAAAAATTCCCCATATTCCTAAATAGGATATACCGTGCGTCACGGAGTGATCCAATGAATTCATAAGCTGATGTAACATAGTGTCCTCCTTTTTATCTTCTGTCCTTTTTCGTCATCTTTTTTTGGTCCATGTAAGCTGATACTAAACAGTGGATGCAATATGACGATTTAATACAAAATTGAATGAGGCTGGGACAAAACCCCTCCTCTGAGATGAAAAAAGCGGTGATAGTTTACGAGAAGTAAACTATCACCGCTTTTG
>NZ_LILC01000008.1 GCF_001274935.1 Priestia koreensis
ATTCTAAGAATCTCAAGATGCCTCAAAGGCGAGTATTCAGAGTAGGATCTGGAATTTAGATAGTGGTGGGGTTAAGGGTACGGGTAATACTAATCTGACTGAACCGTCATTACCTAAGGGTAGTAAGCCAAAAGGAGAATACACAAAGGGTGATTCACATGGTGTTAAGAAAGACAATGAAACAGCAGATTTCTTGGCAAATAAGGGCTATGAAATAAAAATGTTAAATGAAGTAAATGGCGGTAATGGTCATGGTATAAAAGTAACATCTAATCCAGATTTTCTCATTGAAGGCAAAGTATTTGATTGTTATTCCCCAACACCAAATACGAAGACAGATAATGTCCTTAGGACCATAACAAATAAAACAAAAACACAGGCAGAAAGAATTGTTCTTAATGTGGATAATTTTCCATCTGAGAAAATTCTTGAAATTACTGAAGGTATTCAAAGAAAAGCTAATCCAAATGGAGATTTGAAAAACTTAAAAGAATTACTTATTGTGAACGACGGAAAAATTACACGAGTATTTGGAGAGGAGAAATAAATGGATTACGAATTGTTTTTAAGCTCTAATTTAAGTTGTAAATCCCTGGCGGAAATTATTCGAAGTATAATAGTTGGGTATGTGAACGAAGATATAACTGTTCACATTAGTGAAGAAGAAATAGTTATTGGGATTGAGTATTTTTCATTAGCTCTAGAAATAGAGGATATATCTGACATAGCTTTTATTAGAAGGCATTACGATTTAGATGTAAATGTATGCATTAGAGTTCAATTATTTGATAACACTTTCTATCAAGGAATAGAAGTTTTGTTTAAAGTTATTGGGAGTCTTATGAGACAAGTTGGCGGAAATCTATTGTTTTTAGAAAACGGTTCGGATCAATTACTTAGAAAAGAGAATGGTAAGTTAATTGTCAATAGTGATTTAGATCAATACCAGGTAAAATATTTAACCAAGAGTTTGCTTAGTTTTCTCCAACATCCTTACATTAAAGAAAAATTGTCAAACTAGGCATTTGGTTATTATTAACGAATAAAACCATTATAATTAGAGAAGAAGTTAACATCTACCTAATAGCTAGAGCGGCCTTATGTGAACAAGCATTACTAGATGAAAATGACCCAAGAATTGAGCAGAAATGGGAAGAGTTAATTGTTTTACTAAGTGAAGATGAAAACTTAACTTCGAGTTTCTTAAAGGTTTGTACAAAATCAGAACTTTCATTTTTAAGTGAGATTTTTGAAGAAGCGACATATAATTTGCAAAGTAAAAAGTATATTGAATCACTATATTGCCTAGATCAACGATACCCAGACGTAAACTTAAAGAGAAGTATACAAATTGCTGAGGAGTACTTGGATTAAATTTGAGATATCAAAGTTTTGAATCCAAAAGTTTATGCGAAAAAATACTTTATTTAGACTAATTACTTCTTTAGAAGAAACAAATAATGATATTTTGTATCAAGAGAAATTAATCCTGATTTCCAAGCAAACACCTTGATTGGCTAAATGCCTTTCAAGGTTTCTTTTTTTGTTGGTGGGCTACGTACTGCCGAGTAAATCGGTTTTTACTTACACAAAAAAGCTGAGGGAAAAGCACACGCTGCCCTCATTAAAGTAGAAAAAGAAGCAGCCCTTGAGAAAAAGCGCTTAACGGAAGAGGCGAAAAGAAGAGAAGAGAAGAGTTAGGGTCCCTTTCGCCGTTTGCAGATGCATGGGATGATGTATCAGGTGGTGTGCAACATGCGGCCCACGCTACAAAGTACCCAAAGTATCGAAGCTAAAAAAATTAAGTAAGTTATCCAAGGCTACCAAAAGTCATACGGAAGCGATTGCGAACCGAACGTAAACAAAACTCGTGGCATTTTTAAGAAATCCAAACAGCTTAGAAAATCGACTGGTAGGAGAAGGCTATTGGAATGCCAGTCGTCAAACGAATGATTTGCCGAGTAACAGAAACGAAACCCCACCTGTAAAACAACCGCCGATCTGTCGACCCACCTAAACCACGTACAGTCGTGGAGAAGGTTTCAAAAGCGCAGCTAGAGAGTCTGAAGAATAAAAAAGGCGCTCAGTATAAGGTCGATGGGAATCGAAAGATTGAGCGGGTTGAGAGTACTAAGGGTACGGTAAAATATACTGGAGGAAGAACACAGAAAGAATTGGATGATTTAGCAGGAGATCCATCACATGGAGGAAGAATTGAAGGTCAAGGAATAAAAGAAAGAGAGATTGGATTAGAATTAGAAAGTCGCGGTGATTTAGGAAGAATTATTAGAGATCAAAAAGCTGATAAAGGTGCAGAGTTTATTGATACTGTTACAGAGAAAAAATGGGATGTAAAGAGCTTTGAATCTTATCCTAATGGTCATACTTCACCCAAAAAAGGTGCTTTTACAGTTGATAACGCTATGAAAAAAATAAAGAAAGAGTTTGAACGTGGTCACAATGTTATACTTGATGATAGGAATTTGACCCCAGAACATACCAAGCAATTGAAAGAGGCAATACAAAAAGAGGGTATATCAGACAAGATTATTTGGTATCCTTAGAGGGAGGAATTATAATTAATAATCGCAAAAAAGAGGAATTAATTCAACTTTTAGAATCACATAAAATTTGGCTTGATTCTCTAGGGTTAGAAGGCAAGAAGTTAGTTCTTGATGAAGTAAAGTTGACCGAAGTAGATTTAATAAAATATCCATTAAATCAAGCTTATATTACAGATTGTATCTTTAATAATATGCATTTGATTAATATAGAAATGTATTCTTCAACTATTTGTTCTTCAAGCTTTGTGTTTGCTAATCTAGAAAATGCTGATTTCTATAAAGCAGATGTTTCTTATGCAAACTTTACAAACGCAAACCTTCAAAACACAAGATTTGCTAAGAGTGATTGTATTGAAACTATCTTTAATAGTGCAAACTTAAGTGATGCAAAATTAGTAGCAGCCCTTTTTGATCATGCAGATTTTCGTCATGCAAACCTTCAAAATGCAGACGTAAGCGAATCGACGTTTGAAAATGTATTACTAAAAGGAGCTAAACTAACAGGGGTTCGAGGGTTAGAAGAGGCTTTTATTAAAAGTATTAATATTGGGACACCAGAACAACCAAATATTCTAATAGGTGGAGAGGCTAGAAAGTGGTTAGAAGTGATGAGCAATTAAAGTAAGAGCAAAATAACTTTTGGGATATAAGTGATTATAACCTTGATTGGCTAAATGCCTTTCAAGGTTTCTTTTTATTATATATGGCATGATGAAGCAAAAAACAGCTTATTACCCGTAGTACAAGAGAAAGAAGTAGTTTGGTAAGGGTAAGGCTAATTTTTTTATTTGTAGATTTTAAGATTGCAACATCAACATAGGGTATAGATAAAGTGAAGGGAATGCCACCTATTGTTCAGTCACGCATTAATATAAGTAATGATGGATGGGGTCATGTAATAGATAGGCATTTTTCTAATAAGAATGCTTCACAGTTCACAATTTCTCAGGATGAACTACGCTCATTGCTAACAAGCAAAGATATTGTAAAATCTCCTGTTATTAGAAGCCTAGATAGTGCCGACGGTGTTCGATATGTAAGAGAAGTCACTTTAAATAAATCAATTGGACTTGACAAGTTTAATAATTTTAAATCTACATCTACAATGACTATTCTGACCGATAAACATGGTAACCTAGTGACAGTAACCCCAGGGAAAATAAAATAGAATGTTTGGAGAGGATGAATTATGAAACTTATTGGGAGTAAAACTGAACAAGAAATTAGGGAACTCCTTATTAAGTCTAATCAGTTACTTTTCAAAAGTGAAGAGAAAAAAAGGCTTCTAGAAGTGATAAAATGTTCTTATCCAGAAATGATTACAGCATATATCATTTATTGGATACCTGAACAAGGTGAGGATATTTATAAGATACTAATAAACGATAGCATTATATCAGAAATTGAACTAGAGCGTAATAATTCTGAAATAATGCCGAAAGTCGAAACTATAACAATATCTCAGTATTTAAGAGGGCTTAGTAAGCAAAATCAAATTAAATTAGCTGTTGCTCTTGATTTAGCGAAACATGACTTAAAATACAAAGGTTAATAATTATATATGGAAATGTGATATCAAACTTCCCTAAATTTTTTCTCAAAAACCTTGATTGGCTAAATGCCTTTCAAGGTTTCTTTTTTTGTTGGTGGGCTACGTACTGCCGAGTAAATCGGTTTTTACTTACACAAAAAAGCTGAGGGAAAAGCACACGCTGCCCTCATTAAAGTAGAAAAAGAAGCAGCCCTTGAGAAAAAACGGTTAGCGGAAGAGGCGAAAAGAAGAGAAGAGTTAGGATTCTTAGCGCCGTTTGCGGATGCATGGGATGATGTATCAGGTGGTATGCAGCATGCGGCCCACGCTACAAAGTATCGAAGCTAGAAAAATTAAGTAAGTTATCTAAGGCTACAAAAAGTCATACGGAAGCGATCGCAAATCGCACGCAAACAAAACTTGAAGCACTTTTAAGGAATCCAAACAGCTTAGAAGATCGACTGGTAGGAGAAGGCTATTGGACGGCCAGTCGTCAAGGGGATGATTTGCCGAGTCACAGAAACGAAACCCCACCGGCAAACAACCGCCGATCTGTAGATCCACCTAAACCACGTACAGTCGTGGAGAAGGTTTCAAAAGCGCAGCTAGAGAGTCTGAAGAATAAAAAAGGCGCTCAGTATAAGGTCGATGGGAATCGAAAGATTGAGCGGGTTGAGAGTACTAAGGGTACGGGTAATCTTTCATATACACAAAAAGTAGATAAATATCAAGAAAGGACCCAGGCTATCCGTGATAATTTACCATCAAAATATAAGAAATATGGTAACGTTGCAGTAGCGGATGTTAATATTTCTGGACTTAAGTCAGAATTTAAAGCGCATAGTAGAATTCATAAAGAATATGAAGGTGGTTTTTCATATGTCATTGGTGAAGGTAAATTTCCAGCTAAGTCAGTTAACCACAAAGGAGAAACAGATGCACCAAATGCGTTCTTAAGAGCTAATGATACTGAACGTAAAATCCTTGAAGATATATCAAGGCAATTAGGCGATGATAAGACTGTTAAGGGAACAATTGATTTATTTACGGAGTTACCTGCTTGTGGAAGTTGTACAGATATAATTTTGCAGTTTAGAAAAGAATATCCGAATATCAAATTAAATGTATACTCGGGAGAATTTAAAGATTAGAAGGGAATGTATAAAAATCAATGTTGAGTAGTTATGAAGAGCTTAATCAATATGTCATAGAAGATTTTAATGAATTTTTAAATGAAGGTTTATCTATTTCACAAGTAACTGAAAAACTTCTTGAAGAATACTATAGGGGGATAGTGAATAGTAAGGTTGAGAAATTAGTTATATATTTAAGAATTGCACTTTTGAGTATTGAAAGAAATTATCTTCGTGAAGATATTAAAGCTGAGTTAATGAGTATGATAAATGAACTCGAATCAATACCTACTAAAGAGGAAGTAGTTTCTGAAAATACAAAACAAATTTTATTAGACATCGAAAGATTTAAAAAGAAATCTAAGGATGTTAATAAAATTTTATAGTAAGGAAAAATTAGTAGAGTTAGTATAGTTTCATGGACACCATTTAATTAAGTCCTTACAATGACTTTTGAGAGGATGTGTCCGAAATGGAACGTAAACGTGCAGGCAAAACATACAATGATGAGTTTAAGAAAACGATTGTGGATTTATATCATGCAGGAAACTCGGTTAAAGATTTAAGCAGCGAATATGGCGTATCAGAAGTAACAATCTATAAATGGGTGAAGGCATTCACACCTATCAGCTCAGAGGAAGGCTCTCTAACACCCAAAGAATTAGCTGAAATTCAGAAGGAAAACCTTCGGTTAAAACAAGAACTAGATATTTTAAAAAAGGCTATGGCCATATTCGCAAAAAAGTGACAGAAGAAGAGCTCAACCATTTTATCGAGACATATAAAGGACCATACAGCGTTCAGAAAATGTGCGAAGTGTTAACGATTCCAAGAAGTAGCTACTACCACTCGTTCAAGAAGACGTTATCAAACCGTGAACAGGAAAATCAGAAGCTGACGAAAGAAATCCAACGAATTCATGTGAAAAGTAAGGCACGTTATGGTGCTCCCAAAATTCATCAGACTTTAGTAAATAACGGGTGTTACCTAAGCCTAAAGCGTGTTCAACGCTTAATGAAAAAGGCAGGAATTCGTTCGATCACAAAGAAAAAATACCGTCCTTATCCGTCAAAAGAAAAGGTTATACAGCTAGATAATCTGTTAAAACGAGATTTCTCTACACAGACCATTAACGAGAAATGGGTGGCAGATAGTACGTATATCCCTACGGTAAAAGATGGTTGGGTGCTATTTAGCATCTGTATTAGATTTGCATTCTAAAAAAATGGTTGGCTATTCTTTTTCCCGTTCTATGACATCCGAACTGGCTATAGAAGCACTTAGGAACGCTTACACTGCTCAAAAGCCCGAAAAGGGCTTACTTCTTCATACGGATCTTGGCTCACCATACACGAGTAGCGAGTTTACTCAGCATGTCCACGAATACGAGATGAAGCAGTCTTTCAGCCAGAAAGGCTGCCCTTATGATAATGCCTGCATCTTGATTCCTGGAATGAACAAGGATGGAGATGGTTACATCGGACAGGTAATAGAAAAATCCATAACACCACAAAAAAAGACCGGTCGAAGTGTTCTCCTTGGAAAAGCAACACCTAAGACCAGTCTCAGGAAACATTCATTTCCTAAACAAACATGAAAACAGTATAACAAGAAGTGTCCACAAGGACAATACCATACGGTATTTATCTAATAGGTACTCTCTTCCACTTGGAACTTTTCATAAGCATGAGACTGTCTCAATAAAAGAAACAAAAGACAGAGAGCTATTAATCTATACATCTGAGACAGGAGAACTTCTGGCCAAACATCAGATTCCAAATGGGAAAGGTCAATTAATAAAGGACAGAAAACATACAAGAGATCGTACAAAAGGAATTGATGCATTTATTGATACAGTAGCGACTCAATTTAAAGAAACAGAAGCTGCGTATCATTACCTGGATAAACTTCGGGAAAAATACCCCAGGTACATTCGTGACCAATTACAAATGATATTTAAGGAAACAAAACAACACACTGGTCACCTTCTATCAGAAGCTCTCATGGAATGTGTTAAAAGAAACTTATACAGTGCGACAGATTTTAGCGATATCATTTTATACATTAAGCGACAACGGCAGGCTCATGATACAGCGATTGATAGAGCTGAGATTGTTTCACCTTTAAACAGTACATCTGGATGGGCTATGGAAACAGAAGCACCAAAAAGAAATATTGATGCGTATACTGTCTTTTTGGAAGATGGTGATCTAAGTTGAATCAGCTTCAAGAGGTCCAAAACTTATTAAGGTGCCTTCGCTTAGCTGAGACAGCTGAATGATTGCCTGAATTAATTAGAGAAGCAGATTTGGTCATCATCGATGATTTAATGTTTATGGCAATGAATAAACAGGAAGCCAATATGTTCTTCCATCTTATTAATAACCTTTACAATCAATCCTCCATCATACTTACATCCAATAAAGGACCAAAAGAATGGGGGGAACTCTTAGGTGACCAAGCTATTACTACAGCTATTCTAGACCGGATCTTACATCGAGTAGAAATCGTTCATTTGAATGAAGATAGTTGGAGAATGAAACATCGAAAAACGATTTTTGGGGAACACAGTGTTTCAAATTAATCAGCAAAAATTGTGTCATTCTACTTGACGGTCACAGATGTCATACTGTCAATACTAAAATAACTTATAAAACTTGCAAATATTTATAAACTTAAAGCACTTGATTGCCT
>NZ_LILC01000018.1 GCF_001274935.1 Priestia koreensis
ACCCGCGTTTTCTGCGAAAATGGGAGAAAAAACTTCAAGATGCCCAACGAATCTTATCACGACGAACCATCGGTTCAGCCAATTGGCGCAAGCAAAAACAAAAAGTAGCCCGTATTCACGAAAAAATTACGAATACTCGAACGGATTTTCTGCATAAGCTCACGACCAACCTCATCAAAAACCACGATGTGTTGGCGATTGAAGACTTACAAATCCAATCCTTGTTAAAGAATCATCAAAATGCAAAAAGAATTAGTGAGGTATCGTGGTATGAATTTCGCACAATGCTCGAATACAAAGCTGCGTGGTATGGCCGAACAGTGATTGCGGTTGGGAAAACGTTTGCGTCATCTCAACTTTGTTCCGCGTGTGGAACGAAAAATAAAGAAGTGAAACAACTGAATCTCCGCAAATGGACGTGTGTTTCGTGTCACACCCATCACGATCGAGATTTTAATGCCAGTCTCAATATTCTTGCCGAAGGCAAAAGACTCTTACTTTTTGGTTCTTCTGCCTCCTAAATAGAAGAACCAAACCGTCGGTACGACGGGGCTAGCCTGATAATGTTTACTCCAACAGGGGTAATGACCCAGGAATCCCCCACTTCAAGCGACCCGTAAGGGTGGTAAGTGGCGGGTAGTTCAATATCCAGTAGAATAGATGCAAAACTTCAATTTATATGGGCATGTTGTTCAATCTTTTCCCACACAATAACTAAATTTCAATCGTAAAAGTTTCTTGCATTTTTAATTACATTTGAAACGTTTTATATGAAATAACAATGCATGCGGAATACAAAAAGGGATTTTTTCACTTTATACTTAAATAGAAAGGTTGGTGACGATATGCCAAGAATTTCTTTTTCTATGAACGGGGATACCCCCTTCCAACAACTATTAGGGCATAATCCATCTATTATGGAGGCATGGAACTCATTAGGAACAAACTTAGAGGGAGACGGCTGCTTATCAGCCGCATTAAAAGAGCAAGTGAGAAGGGTTTTAGCTCAACAGAATGGTTGCGAATATTGTAAAGCCAAAGGGAAGCCAGATCCTCAATCATATGATGAAAAAACGGCTATTGCTGTGGGGTTTGCAGAGGTGTTTCTCAAACAAAGAGGGCAAATAGAAGATTCTATTTTCACTATACTAAAAGATACGTTTAACGAGCAAGAAATTAGCGAGCTATGCGCTTTTATTTGCTTCACGACTGCTTCACAATATTTTGGTGCCATCTTATCTTTAAAACCGCAAAATGAGAACAATAAATGAAGAAGAAACAGCGTACGTGGAAAGATTATTTGTATGAAATGATTAGAGGGTTAATCTTATATAAGTAAGACAAACCATCTTTTATAAAACTACATATGCAATAGAAAGAGAAGTACCTATAAAAGCTTTTTTTGCATTCTAAACGGCTTCTATAGTACTTCTTTTTTCATTTATAAGAGTGAGCGTTTAATCTATCTAAGAATACAATAAGTGATAGTGGTTAGCGGAAACATCTACCCTATATAAATTACTTGGTGTATCGATACTTCTTCCTTGTTCCAAAAAAGCACGCGCATACTAATAATTTAAAGCATCCTTATAAAAAAGGATGTTCGTACACTACCATACGAACATCCTCTATTTAGTATTACTATGAAGCCTCTGTGAATTATTATTAATTTAAGCTAATTGCTATAAAATCCATAAGCTGTACGTTAAAATTGTCTCATTCTAACAATATCAGTTACTTTCTCCATACTTCTTTTCAATCGCTTCGTCCCAGAGCATGAAAATCTTTTTCAGTTCCTCGGTTTCAATAAGGCAATGATCTGGTGACCCTTCTGTAGCAAACTCAAATATAATTTTGGTCATGTCATAATTTATCTCCATGGTACAGGAATTTCCTGTAATTTCTTCATAAGAGGATTCTTTTGAAAGAACTTTATTCACCAAATCTAGGCGTATTCCTGATTTTACTTCTTGTATATCCGATAATACCAAATGAAACAACAAAGAAATTTCCTCTGGTACATCAATCATTAAACCACCTAGATCTTCATCTTCATAAATTTCAACTTTATACTTCATTGTTATCTTCCTCCACGTTCTATTAAGGGAAAAGCTGTGCTAATTTTTTCACCTTCATCTAAATACATTTTAATTTTTAATCCATCGGAAGTAGTTCCTACATAGAAAATATCCCCGTGCCTATTCCTTATCATTCGCTTATTTTCATATGCTTCATTAATCGCATTCAGAACCTGTACTCGATCCCAATCTTTTGGAAAAAAAGTTGAATCAAATCTCTTACGGAGCGAATTTACAGCAATTTCTGCTTGATAAATCCCTCTAGAATCTGGGGGATGGGTTATTGATAAAATTTCTCCTCCACCCATCATACTTTCATGATGATACCCTACTGCTCTTCCATGACGATTGACCTGCCCATGGAAAACATGTTCTACTGTATGTCCTGTAATAGGTCTTTGAGATCCGTTACTTCTAGACATTAACATCATCGTAGAGTGGTAGAGCTCAGTGGAAACATCTTCTCGGTATTGATTACTTAGGGTATTGATACTTCTTCCTTGTTCCACAAAAGCAAGTGCTCGTTGGGGAGCTAACCCTGCATTATTAAACAAGAACTCTTTCACCTTATACTGACCTTTCTGTTGTAACGAGCGAGCCATATCCGCTGCTTGATTAAGATCATCTGCAATGCCTGCTGCACCCTTAACGGTAATCCCCACTCCTAACAGACCGGTTGTTGATTGAAATAAGCTAGCTTGTCGTTCTTCATCCGTCAGCTTGTTCCCCAGTACACCTTTACCCATCGTATATTCGTACATGCCATTGGACAATAAAAATCCATAGATGCCTTTTTCTGTCTCTTGCAGAACTTTAAATGATTTCGGAGTTTGATAAAGAGCCAATGAATGCTGGGCTACATGAATCCCTTTGGTCGCTTTATAGGCAACATTCCCGCCCTTTATCGCTCGTCCCGCCCATCCGACAAACGGGATAAATCCAGCAGCAGCCATCGCGCCAGATGCGGTTCATTTCATGGCCGAAAGCTTTGTATTGGTAACAGGATCTACCCCATCTACTGCCCGCTTATAATCATAATAACCACTAAATTCGCCCGCTAAATCGCCCGCCTTTTCATACCACGGTTTGTTTGCTTGCATTTTCCGCTGTTTTTCAGCTTTGATGGCAGCTTTTTGATCGCTAATTCGTTGCTTTTGTTCCTTTTTATCTTGAACGTAACCAGAAGCCATTTGATCAATCTCTTTTTGCGCTTTATATGCATCGCTATTTTGATACGCTTTTGCATCAAAATAGAGTTGATAAGCGGGGCTTCCACTCGACGTCATTTCTTGCAAACGACTTATGCTGGATTGAACAGACTCAAAAAAGATGGCTAACATCTTATACTCACTTGAAAGCTGATCGTCTAATCCCTCCACGGCATGAATCGTGGCCATTCGTTTCTTTTCAGCTGCCTCTATGTCTTTTTCAAATGCTTTTTCTGAAAAAGGGGTAAGATGCATAATATCGTCAATTCTATGTAAAATCGTTGCTAATTCTTCTTTTTGCTGTGTAATCATCTGTAGCGAGTGATGATTGCCTACAGCTAGATCGTGCTCTAAAAACGAGACATCAATAAAAAGGGCTCCTTCAAGCTTAGCTTGCTCCACATAGTCTCCAATACTAGCAAAATAAGCTTGATGCGATGAAACAAGACTTTTCCAATGCGTTACGATATCAACGTGCGCTTGGTAAAAATGCTTGATCTTGTCCGCTCCTTTTCCCTTAAAATCATCATCGAGTGTGGCTACAGAATGAAGAGCTTTTTTCAACACTTTGAGCTGTCCATACAGCGATTTATACGCTTCTTCACGCTCCCTAGCAGCGTACAAAAGCGTATGCGCTTCGTATACTTTACCCATTGTACACCCCACTTTATCTAAACTTTAGGCTCACTAGAGTGAGACATTTTCCTCTACTTACCATTATAAAGGGGCTGTTTTCGTATCCCAATAGGTCATTGAGCCTTTTGTAAGTTTATCCCTTTGTTAAATTATCCCTATAAACACAGACAACGCACGTAAAAATACTCATTTATTTTCACTATTGGCTTATTTTTAAATTCAATTTATCTTCTTTTACTCATCTATGAAAAGTAATTTTTTCTCTATACCAATAATCTAGTAAGAATTAACAGATAGAAACACTATCGGACGTGGAATCAATAAAAAAAGTCGTCATTTGACGACTTTTGGAAGATGATTTACTTATGTACTAAGCGTGCATTTACTCTTATTATACTCCCGCATTAATTTGTAAAAAGTGGCTTTCTTTGTATTCAATAGGGCCATTGATTAAAAAGAGGTAATTTCTTTCCCCTCACTCTTACACCTTTTTGAATATTTGTGAGATCTCGACTTTGTGTCTTCTGAACATCATGCTCCTTTATAGCGCGATGTTAATTCCTTCTCGGTACTTTTTCAAATATGGTTCTACTCTTCCTTATCCATCCAAGAACGGATTTGAAAAAATTATTTAGGACACACAATGTTTTAGACAGGTGAAATCCTTCTTACATAACATTGCGCGCTATCTCACACGAAGACGAGGGTTTTTTTCTCAAAATATGATTTAATGCGCTGCTCCTATTTGGATTCAATCGTAACAGTTGGTTCATATTCACTCAACACTTCTAGAACGTAATCAGCAGTTAAATATACATGGTGTTCT
>NZ_LILC01000029.1 GCF_001274935.1 Priestia koreensis
CTCTGTCAGAATGGAAATGTAGTATTTTCCTGATGCAGTCATTGATAGTGTGCAAGACTTGATTGTATATTCCGAAGGAATGGCTCGATGTTGGTTGATTTTCACCATTTTGAGCTTGGGTAATTTGATATGACCGTCCAACAGTTGAATGTTTCCATTCACGACATTGGTTGTATAGCTTTGTTTGTGTCGTTTGCTGTTGAACAGATTTCCACCATTCATCCCCCACCTACTCACTGGGCTTCGCCCTTATCGTTCCTTGAGGAAGGGGACTTCTGGTGGAAATCTGTTAAAATAATCATTTAGTTAATAAATTTAATGGTATATAATGGAATTTAAATCAGCGTTATAGTTTGGAATTTATACAATATGTATAATATTCTGTCTCATTCAGTAAGTGTTTCAGTACCTATTAACAATTTAGGTCTTAATATTTTACTATTTATGCCTTTTGGATTTTTTTTATCTATGAAAAAGGCGCTATTTAGATCCGTTATTCTACTGGGAATATTGCTGTCTTTGTTTATTGAAATTATTCAGTTTGTTATCCCTACAGGACGTTCATCAGATATTGATGACGTTATATTAAATACCATTGGAACCTTTTTAGGGTGGACAATTTTGAAATTGATAGTTTCCAAATTGCACAAGCCATTAGTATCTCAGGAAAAATTACATAGATGAATTTAATAGCTTCCATATTCACTTGATAAATAAGTTAGGGCTCCCAGTTGTTACATGACAGGGAGCCCTTTTGTGTATTTTACTAGTTCATAAAAACCTAGTTCCAACATTTTCACTAATGATTAAAACCAATGTAACCTAATGTATTAACATTAGCATTAATTTGTAAGTGATGGCTAGTTCACGACTCTATACCTGCCTAAATATAGACTGCTATTTCTATAAGGTTTTGGTCGGGATCTCTAACATATACGGATCTAATTGGACCTAGTGCACCAGTTCTGTTTACAGGTCCCTCCTCAATAGGTACATTATTTTTGTTAAGAACGTCTATTACCCTTTCCAAACTTTCATTCGAAATCAAACATAAATCAATAGATCCAGGAAGTGTGTGTTGTGCTTTAGGCTCAAATTCATTCCCTGCTTCATGTAAATTTATTTTTTGATTCCCAAAAAGCAGCGCTTTTCTTCCTAATCCAAAGGTTTCTTCCTTCATCCCTAATATAATTGTGTAAAAATCAATTGTCTTTTTAATGTCTTTTACGGTTAACACCAAATGATCAATTTGTTGTATCACTATCGTTCCCTCCTGTTAGAAGAACATATTTATTCTTTTTTTGTTTTATATATTAGAATTATACGGGCAGCCTCTCAAACATCTCATACAGTTGTCGTATCGGCAAAAAATCTAATTTGGAGGTCAAGAATACATACCATATCTTTATGGGAATAACAAACACCATAGATTTTTATAAATATTACTTTTATTTACAATTAATATAAAAAATGCTTATTTTAATGTTATAATTTTAAGGTGAAGGAGATGATATTGTGAAGTCAGAAAAAGCAAAAAACAGCTTATTCTTTATATTAATGGTAATCGGCTCAGGTTTTATTGCAATCTTTTATTATTCTCGTTACGATCTCCCTGTGTTAGGATTTATGAGTATTCATTCGTCAGAACAATCTCAACAAATTTTTTTATCCAGCTACAATTGGTTAGGTTTGAGAAAGGATGTTTCTTCATTTGAATTTAGTAATATGAAGGAATTACATCATTTAATTGATCCGATCTATAATGTGCTAAAAGCACAAATTGTATGGTTTGTAGGTGTTTTTATAACCATTTTAACGGTAATAGTTAAACCAACCAGGTTGTATAACTATTATAGGAACATTGGCATTACCATGATTATAATAGGGGTAATAGCTCAAATTGTATTAGTTCAGTTCATTTATAACTAACGATTCAGTACATACGGTTGGCATAACAATATAAGTATTCTTGAAGATTATCAGCTTTCCAATTCATTTTATCTGTGCAAAACAATTAGAGGGAATAAAAAGTATTGGTCTAAAAAATTTTAATGGATACGAATAAAATAAATACAAAAGCAACTATATTTAACCATCCGATGCTCTTTTTCCCTTTTTTAAACTCTCTTACCCCTATGACCAACATCACTAAACTTAAAGATAAAAACATATATGACTGAAATCTAAAATCTTCAGTGATTAATCCGTACGTTGCAAGTGAAACGACCATTATGGATAAAACAATCTGGAAAATCTTTAACATTTTATCCGCTCCTCTATCTTAATTAATTGTTATGGGTAAACATCAGTGATGTTTTTTTCTCTGTGAACTACCCACCACTTACCACCCTTACGGGTCGCTTGAAGTGGGGGCTTCTTGGGTAATCGCCACTTTTATTAGCTGACGAAATGGACCAAGCTAACCCTCTTGTTCCAAGAGTTTATATTTTATGATTAAGCATTCGCTAATAAGCGAATGCCTTCTTTTTTGATAGTGAGTGCCGCATTCACATCTCTATCGAGATGTAGTCCGCACGAA
>NZ_LILC01000042.1 GCF_001274935.1 Priestia koreensis
ACAAAAATCGATCGGGATTATAATGCCGGATTAAATCTCAAACACTATGGAATTCGTGTTTTGAAGGAACAAGGTATGACATTATAATTTGTCTGGATTTTTTCTAGCGGTCGGAACGCCGCAAAGGAAAGGCATCGGACACGACCGTTTAGGCGTGGATGAAGATGCAATAAAAGAAAAGTTCTTACGATCTTGGAAGCCTCCACTTCAAGCAACCCGTAAGGGTGCTAAGTGGCGGGTAGTTCACCAGCATGTTCTATTAGCCTTAAAAGAAGAAAGGAACGTTTACTATGAACATCGTACAGCTGTCCGAACACATCTTTAAATGTGAATCTGAAATTAATATCTCTATTACTATCCCTGTTAATACTTGGCTCATTAAGCATAACGATGACGTCTATATCATTGATACAGGAACTGAAGCATTAGTTGCTGATCAAATCAAGGCTGCGACATCAATTGGAAATCCAAAAGCGATTTTCCTTACACATGGCCACAGTGACCACATTCAAGGTGCTGTAAAATGGATCGAGCAGTTTGACCTCCCTGTTTATGCCCATGAAAATGAATTAACGTACATTAATGGTGAAGTCCCTTATCCGAATAAAAATGTACTTGAACAGAATGGTGTAAAACACAAGGTTCAACCGTTGACAGAGGAAATCCTTTCTGGTGTTCCACTGCATTACCATCTAACACCAGGACATTGCCCAGGCCACGTTGTCTATCACCATACAGAAGATAACGTCCTATTAACAGGTGATCTTTTTATTACAGGAAGCAGTGATCTTCATCCTCC
>NZ_LILC01000023.1 GCF_001274935.1 Priestia koreensis
TCTTTTTGATAGTGCATTTCTACAAACTGCATTTCATTTGTATATCTGCAAAAAGGATTTTCTTCCAAAGGTTCCCATATAACCAATCTTTCATTATCCATCTTACATCCTCCCTTTAGATTAATCTCCCAAAAATCTTACTTTGTCTTTTAAGAATGAAATGGTAGGTCTGTTATTGCCATCCGTTTCACTGGAGCTTCTATATAACCTTACATCCCCACTAGGGGTTTTTTTTACGTACGTTACCTTTGTGCCATTTACGTATTGTGTAACTTCACCTCCACCGCCTATTTTACCAAACTCTATGTGTGCACTAGCTTCGTTACCTCTGTTTGTATATTGCTTTATTCCTCCAGAACTTTTCCCGGTAAAGGTGGACCGTGAAAGCAAACTTCCCCAATCTGTTTTTTCCTGTGCTGGTTTGATACCTTGAATTGAGATTTGACTTTCATTATTCTCCTCTTCAAAGCTAGTTATTAAATCTTTATACTCTTCATCAGAAAGATAAATAATGTGATCAGGAACAATTACGCTGCTAGAAGACGAACTTGCACTAGCAAAAGTAGTACTTGTTGGAAATAAAATAACAGTAGACATTAAACCTAATATAACAGAGTATAACCAAAAACCTTTAAACTTTTTTAATATTCCACTCATAAAATCACTCCCTTTGGTTTATTTTAACATATTTTGTAATAATCTACAGTTAAGAACAAACCTTTCAAAAGCGTTTTTTAACAAGACATTACCTATTTAATCAAATAAAAAACAGGAATTAAGAATAAACTTAACCCCCGCTTAGATTATTATTTTACCTCTACAAACTTACCAAAGAATTTTTTACGGTTAGCGTCATCATAAACAATAGGGTCATTAAAGTCCTTATTCCATGAACCGTCAGCACCTGGGGTTAGTTCCTCAACCTTAAACCCTAAATATTCGTTAACTTCTTTACGTTCTAAATCTATTGAGTAAGTTTTTCCACCATAAGGCAATGCCATTGAAGTAGCTGTTAATTCAGGGAACTGACGTAATAACCTGGTGTTTTCACTTACTAAAATCTTTTCAATAGCATCACCAGTTTCAAAATAACCTTTATAGTCTGTTTCTGTTAAATTACTGTTTGGGTTAGCTTGTTTATATTCTTCAAAAGAACCGTAATATTCCACAAGCCCTTTATTGTCAGTGACAGAAATATTCTTTATAAAAGTTCCACCAGTGATATTACTAGCATAGGATTTAAATGCCTCTTGATCTACAGCTTTAAGTTCTTCTTTCTTTTCCTCTTTTGGCTGCTCTTCCTTCACGTCTGTTGTTGCCTTTTCTGTCGTTTCTTCTTCACCTCCACCTCCAACTATAGGAAATAAGACAATAGCAGCTATAACCCAGACCCACCATTTTTTATAGAACGGTTTATTAACATTTTCTTTCTTAGCCATTATGTAATGCCCCCTTAAGTTATCTACTAATCTGTTACCATATATACAAATATCGTCATGTGGTTAACAACTTTAATAAAACCTTGAAAATTAAGGGTTTAATGGCCTTATTAAGCACAAATTTTAATAATTACTATAGGTCGGTATTAATCCTCTAGTATTATCAAGGGTTTACAGCAGTTAATAATCACAAGTAAAGTCACATGGGGCTGTGACTTCACTTGTGATTTTATAATACCTATTTCTGCTGACTAATAATAGCTGTATTATGATATAATTGGCGAAATCACCAAGTGAAATTCCGTCATAATTCCATTAAAGCCATTGCTGTATTATGATTATACACGCGATTTTGTCGCGTGTCCGACGGTCATAGTTCCATTAAAGCCATTGCTGTATTATGATAGATAGCCCAAAAAGCCTTTAACGACAGTGTCGGAAGGCTTTTTTAGTTTTTAAAAAATAAGTTTCAAAAGCTCAATTAAAGAGTTTTTACGTCCTTTTTTTGAAATTCTACAATGTTTTTTCTTGGTATCCTTAGTATAACAATCGTTAGTTCAATTTATACATAAAGTTATTTAGTATATCCATCTAACGAATAAAATAATCGTTGTGTTAGTCTTGCGTTCACTATTAATAGAAAAAATTCATTCTAATGAATCTTTCTATTAATATTAGGCACTAGTTTTCCATCTACCTATACAGAACTTGCCCTAATCCAGATCCCACTGCTTTCACAGGTACATCCTTATGTCCTACACCCGTCCCTAACAGATTAAAGACACGATATTCATACTTACCTCGTACTTCAATTTCAAACGTTTGGTCCATGTTCACCGCATTCGCTGGGTGGATCACTTCCCAATCAGTAGAAGACATGTTGAACTCTTTCATTCGCTTTTCAACCTTTACTTGCACTTCGCTTGTATATCCTCCGTATTTAGCCGTTTGCTGGATCGCATATTCTTTCAGCTCATTGGCTTGGACAGCGCGTGTCGCATGAGCGGCAAACTCGGGGCTAAACATGGCAAGTGCCCATAAAAAGATGGCAAAAATCGCTACACTTACACCTTCAGACATTTTCCTACCTCCCTCTTTCCGTTTACTTCTATTAAGGCTAACAGAAAGGCTTCTACCAAAGATTGATTGGTTCACCAAAATACGTACCCACGACTACAAGCTACTTTTTTATGCAATTACGCATTTAAAGATAGTTAAAGTTTTATGGTAAAATATAGGTTAGATAGCTACATAGGGAGTGGGAACAGACTGTGATATTGTTTCAAAATCAGGGTTTAACAGTGAGAACATTAGAAGATAAAGACGATATTCTGTTAGCAAAATGGCTATCGGATCCATCGGTTCTTGAGTTCTATGAAGGCAGAGACAATCCATTTGACTTAAACAAAGTCAGAAAGGTTTTTTATGATGAAAATGATGAAGAAGTTA
Source organism: Priestia koreensis (assembly GCF_001274935.1). Lineage (GTDB taxonomy): Bacteria > Bacillota > Bacilli > Bacillales > Bacillaceae_H > Bacillus_AG > Bacillus_AG koreensis. The sequence continues at coordinate 2,889 of NZ_LILC01000023.1, forward strand.
AATGCATTGTAGAGTATAAAGGCAATGAGATTGGCTATATTCAATACTATCCGTTAGAGGCTGAAGAGAAAAAAGAGTATGGGTATTGCGGTCAAAATGTTTACGGCACAGATCAATTTATCGGAGAAACAACCTACTGGAACAAAGGAATGGGCACATTACTTGTTACGTCAATGATTGAGTTTTTGCTCGTCCAACAAAAAGCAGACCGAATTGTGATGGACCCGCAAACAAGAAACGAAAGAGCCATTCACTGTTATGAGAAATGTGGTTTTAAAAAAGTAAGGCTGCTGCCCAAGCAAGAACTTCACGAGGGCATCTATCAAGATTGCTGGCTGATGGAGTATCATGAAGAATAAATGATCTTTCAACTAAAACAGCTTTAATAAAAACGACAAAGAACCTTCATCAACGATACTGATGAGGGTCCTTTTCTCTTTTTATTGGCCCTTTATAAGCAAGGCTCCATTCAATACAGTGGTCAATAATTCTATCATATAAGGTAGGGTATAAATCTCTTTAAGATGAAAATTAGTCAACTAAAAAAGGATAATCAGCCCCGTTTCACGCTAACTATCCTTCTCATTACCTTTCCTACTTCATCCCAATCCACATTCCAATAAAAGCAAGTAAAAGACCACCGATGTAGCTACTGCCCAAATACCAGTACGAAACGGTTGCTTTCTTTTGGCCGTGAAGCTGGATATTTTCTAATTTAAATGTCGAAAACGTCGTGAATGCTCCCATAAATCCAATGCCTAAAAAAGAGTATGTGCCAGATGAAACGCCGATACCCATGATTAAGCCAAGTAAAAACGATCCAAGCAGGTTGACGAACAGCGTTCCGTATGGAAATCCTACACGTGACTTTTTATTAAACCATCCGCTAAGTAGAAAGCGACAAATCGCTCCTAAAAATCCACCGATTCCAATCCATACAACCGTCATGAAGGAAGACCTCCCTTCATTTTACCCGCTGATTGACTACCAAGCTTGCAGCCAGCCCATGACATAAGCAAACCGCCGATCGCACTTACTAATACGTACAAAAGAGCAAACCCCCACAGCTGAGCTTTCATAAGCGTAACGGTTTCAACGCTGAACGTCGAAAAAGTTGTAAATGAACCTACAATTCCTGTTCCAATTCCAGTCGCAACCGCCGGGTGAAGAACGTTTCGCTTAATAATGCGGTATGTAAACCAACCTAAAAAGAAGCTGCCAATCAAATTGATTAGCAATGTCCCAAGTGGAAATTCGCTTCCCCACCATGTATGTGTAAAAACCCCCGTATAATAGCGAAGCAAGCTCCCGATAATGCCGCCAATTCCAACGAATAAAACCTTCATGTTGTGTCACCTCTTCCTTTACTATAGACAAAAAAACAGACTCCTACCCATTGCATAGAATGAGTAGGAGTCATCAGCCCGAAGGCACTTATAGCGAACTCCATCGCTGTATGTATTCGTCTAACTTTTATTTTACATGATTTTGTTTCAATATCAAGAAGGAGTTTTGATGATTATATCGTTTGAAGATCGTTTTCAATCCTAGCTTTACTTTCTTGATCTACTACAAGATCGACATATGCTTCCGCTGATAGGAGTGGCTACTATTATCGAACTTTTGTCATTTTATACAATTCTTCGTACACAACCATTTTCTTATTTTGGTATCCAATGCTTTTGATTAGCCCAATTCCAGGATAATAATAAGAGTAGTTTCCAAATGAATCTTTAATTTCTATCGCATTTCGGAATGTTCCTGCTTTTGTAGTCACCGTTTTAGACAATGATGTGACTCGGTAGTACATTAGTTTATCAGAGCCCATCTCAACGTAATCGGACCAGCTTTTGTTTAAATACAGCGGCATTTTGATCCACGAACCCACATCAGACTCATAGATTCCATAAACAAATTCAGATTTACTCTCAAAGTAACACCAGGTTTCCCTATTTCCTGTTCGTGAATCATAGCTATCCCACAAGTCATAACCATTTTCGCGTCCGATAAACTTGGACGTATACAGTCCATACCCAGGATAAGAAAATTGGTATTCATATTTCGTGCTCGGCTTTAAGCCACTTGTAATAACTCTTGAGTCTGCTTTAATTTGGTCTATTTTTGACTTTGTTAGGACTTCATATTTTAATGAACCCGACTTTACCGCATATGTTTTTCGAGTTAATTCGTAGTGCTGAGGCTTTAAAGCATAGACGCCCCACTCCTCACCCTTCTTCATTTTCCCAACAGACACTAACTTTCCTTTTGTATTTTTTTCATATCTCGTCGTATCCTTCGTAACCGTGACCTTGCCGATCATGCCACTCTTGTACTCTAACTTCCCCCACATAACCTTGCTTGCAGCCTGAGATGCTGTGATACCCGCTGTACTTAGTGCGATAACGAATGCAAAGCAGCACAACCATTTTAAAACTCTGTTCATATGACCCCTCTTTTTCTATTTTTTAACAGCAACTACCATTGTATATGATTATTCCAAATTTATACAGTGTTTTTTTGCAAAAAAAAGATGACTCTCATAGGAGTCATCTTGTAGATCATTTTTACTTCTTTCTTCTCTTCGATAATCCAACCAAACGATGAAACGCCGTTGGATTAATAAGTTTTAGTGCGACCGCGTAGACGATTACGCCGACTAGGCCAAGGATACATAGTTGAATAAGTGAATATAAGTTGCCGATCGGAAGCAGATATTTAACGGCTGCGACGGCTAGCCCCATGATCGCACCAGGAATCAGAACCTTAGGTATCATGCGCATGAATCGCTTGAATTCGTCTTTTCCTAAATCTTTGTACACGACAATCATTGAAACGACAAAGAAGTAGACGGATACTGCTGAAGCTGCAAATGCTAATGCGAGATATCCGAAGCGATCAACAAGCAGCCAGTTCAGTACTAAGTTTAGCACAATCGTTGTGACGCTGATTCGGAATACGGTTGATGTTTTTCCTTTGGCATACATTGATTTTGATAAAATCAGCTGCATTCCTTGGAAGAAGATCGTTGGCGTATACCAAATGAGTGCCATATACGTACCGTGCGTATTTTCTGCTGTAAACTTTCCGCGCTCGTAGATAAAAGAAATAACGGAATCCCCCGCTAGGATAAGTCCAATTGAAATCGGTAATAGCGCGACTGTTGACATTTCCATACCACGATAGAACGTATCACCAAATGCTTTTTTGTCCTGCGTTTGCTCAGACATCAGCGTAAAGATCATCGCCACAATGGTGGTCGAATAAATAGCCGTTGGAATACTTACGATCATGGATGCGTTATTTAAGTACGTAACCGCTGCATCAAACGTACCTGCTGCAAACGACTTGTTCACTAAAAAGTTTACTTGTCCAACTGCCGAGTTTAGAAGTGATGGAATTAGTAGTAAAACAAACGCTTTTTTAAACTCCTTATCCATATTAAACTCTAGCTTCCATTTGTAATCGGATTTTACGAGATAGAGGAATTGAATTACAACACCAATCAATGTTCCAATTACAAAACCGTATGCAACGGCATCAATGCCCCACGTATGGCTGAATAAAATTGCAAATACGATCGCCATAAAGGTTGCAATTAATTTAGAAGACTGCGACGGAACGAAAATGCGACGTGACTGCAAATAGGAATCCAACAGGACGCTTAGCACAATCGGAATCATAAAGATAAAGAAAATTTGCGTTACGTGTACAGCGACTGGTTCAACGGTTTTTGACATACCAGGAAAAATAATTGGCACGAACCATTTTGCATACAACCAGCCTAGAACGCTGATCACACCGAAGATGACAATCGTAATGTTCAAAAGACTATTTGCATTGCGATCTGATACGTCTTCTCCCTGCTTTCGTCTTTGTACATACATCGGTAAAAACACATTGTTAAAACCGGTAGAGAACATTGCAGTTGCTAATGTAATAAATGAGAACGCCAAGTAATAAGCGGTCGTATCTGCTGATGCTCCAAACTCTTTTGCGACGATGGATTCTCGAGCAAGACCTGACACTTTTAGCACTAAAGCGAGAAGAATGGACCAAATGGCCGTTGCTTTAAATTTTTTCATACCTACACCTTTTACGTAATATTTTATCGAACGTACCTGTCTTATTATAAGGAAGTAAGGCGGTGCAGGCAATTAAAATGTGAAAATTCTACTGTGAGAAAGCCTGTTACATAGAAAATCCCTTCACGTCGTGCGAAGGGATTTTCTCCTCAATCAAACGTTGCTGGATCTGTTCCAGAGCGTTTGTTTTCATTTAAATTTGAAATACGCTTCATTTCGTCATCTGTTAACTGAAAATCAAAAATCGACGCATTTTCAACAATTCGCTGCTCTTTCGTTGATTTCGGGATGGTTACAACGCCATTTTGAAGATCCCATCGTAGCACAATTTGAGCAGTGGATTTGCTATATTTATTTGCTATGTCTAATAGCACCGGGTTCTCAAGAAGCTGTCCTCGCATAAGCGGTGACCATGCTTCAAGCTGAATGCCGTTCTCCTTGCAATACTGATGAAGCTCCTCTTGTGATAGTAACGGATGATACTCGACCTGATTGACCATCGGCTTCACGGTTGCATCCTCAAGCAAACGTTCAAGATGATTTATATTGAAGTTACTTACACCGATTGCACGCACTTTTTCATCTTTGTAGAGCTTTTCAAGCGCTCGCCACGTTTCTTTGAACGTTTCTTTCACTGGCCAATGAATTAAATAAAGATCGATGTAGTCAAGACCTAGCTTAGTTAGGCTTTGGTCAAAAGTAGCGAGCGTTTCGTCATATCCCTGCTCCGTATTCCACACCTTTGTTGTGATGAATAACTCTTCTCTCGGTATACCGCTTTCACGAATACCCTTTCCAACGCTTTCTTCATTTTTATAAAAGGAGGCTGTGTCAATGCTTCGATAACCATGTTGAATTGCCAGCCTCACTGAATCAACCGCAGTTTGCCCCTCTTCTACCTTATAAACCCCTAAACCAAACCATGGCATATGTACACCGTTATGTAAAATTGTATAATCCTGTAGATGCTTGCTTGTCATAACACCATCTCCTTGTGCGTCTAGTTCCTTCTATTTTTAGTATACGCCTAAAACCGAAAAAGAACGAAAGATACGCTTTCAGATGACACATATATAATAGAAGAAAAAGGACGAGACATCACTGTCTCGCCCTTTTGGAAAACTTATTTTTCTGGTTGCTCTGCGTGCCACCATAATGAATCTTTTGGATTTTCAACTGCGTTATTGTATTCAGACTTAGACTCAACGGTTGGATAAGAACCTTTGAGTGATTTTCCAGACGTACTCTTAAATAAGAACAGAATTACGAGGAACCCAATGATGCTGACCGCTGTTAAATAGTAAGCTGGTGCATAGTGGTTACCTGTTGCTTTTACTAACCATGTTGCAACTAGCGGCGTTGTTCCGCCAAAGACTGATACTGAAACGTTGAATGTTACTGATAACGTACGATAACGAATATCTGTAAAGAACATTGTTGGTAGTGATCCAGGCATTGTTCCTTCATAAGTTGCAAGAAGTACACCTAAGATGAAGATACCTAAAGAAACGAACACAAGTGATTTTAAGTTGATGAAGTAGAACGCTAAGACTGATAATAGCGTTAAGCCACCTAAACCAATAAGGAATACTTTTTTGTTCCCAATTTTATCACTAAGTTTACCAAACATAAGAGCAAGTGGAACCATGATAATCATCACAACTGTGATTAATACTGTTCCTACTGTGCTTGATATACCGATAATTTCTGATAAATAAGAAGGCATGTACGAAAGGAGCATGTAGTTTGTAATGTTAAAGAACGCTACGGCAACAAAACAAACGATGATATCTCTCGTGTGATTTTTTAGTATTGATCCAAAACCTTCTTCGTCCCCTTCTTCTGCATGAGCAAGTTCATTCTCAAAGATAGGTGTTTCTTCTAAGCTGCTTCGTAGGTAGAAACCAATTAATCCTAGCGGCAATCCTAGTAAGAATGGTATTCTCCAGCCCCAAGATGACATTTGGTCATCTGAAAGAACCGTAAATAAAATACTTGCAAGCAGCGAAGCGATAATATAACCAACAAGGGTACCAATTTCTAATCCGCTTCCTAACAAGTTTCGCTTTTTATCTGGTGAAGACTCTGCAATATACACCATTGCTCCTGCGTATTCCCCACCCGTTGAGAAACCTTGAATGATACGAGCGACTAATAGTAAAATCGGTGCCCAAATACCTATTTGATCGTATGTAGGCAACAAGCCAATTAAAAGTGTAGAAAATGCCATCAAAATAATTGTAATCGTTAAAACTGTTTTCCGGCCTTTTTTATCTCCAATTTTACCAAAGATAATACCTCCTAGTGGACGCATTAAAAAGGCAATCGCGAATGTTGCAAATGTGAATAGTAGTTGAAGTTGCTCATTTTCAACAGCACTGAAAAAGTTATGACTGATAATAACAGCTAGATAGGAATAGAGACCAAAGTCAAACCATTCCATTGCGTTTCCGACACCTGTCGCAAACACGCTCTTTTTTGTTTTATTAATGTCTACAACGTTGATTTTTTTCTGGTTGAACTTCAATTTATTACGTCATCTCCTCTCAATTTATAATGTTTCAATCCCGTCCCGACGGTCACGGTATACGATTATACAAGACTGAGTGGCAAAGTCAAACCGAAAAGCAAGAAGAATTTCGGTGTGTCAACCAATGTTATCCTGACTCTTCATTTTTTTCCTTAAATTTTTTGAAGAAAAATCATTGACAAGGTTACTGAAAGTAAACAGTCATCAGGTGGTTTAGAAAACAGCTATAGATACTGCTATGACAATAATCCCAGTACAATTGTTTCTAAGCATTTCTCTTCGAAAACTTTTCTATTAGAACACATATAGACTGAATATTCAAACCGTTTTTTCGTCTTACTAAACAAAAAGAAAAATTTTTTTAATTTGTTTCGTATTCTTTAGTAAATGGACGGTCATGTTGTGAAATAAACTTGTTGAATTGTAAAAAAATAAGCGTGGCCAGAACGAAAAAAAGGTGAGTTTAAAATTTTATCGTCTCGTTCCATTCCTCCTTTTTGAAAAGTAAATCCTGTTAGAAAATGAACCAACTAATAACTGCATTTTTTTTACTGCTCTATTCGTTATTGTTGTTATAATGGGGGAAAATATGCATACCCATGCTTACATTACCCAGCTACTGAAGCGGTTTAAACTAGCTGTTATTTCCAGTTCTCTTCTACCAACTAAAAAACGAATACAGACTTTTTAATAGTTGAATAAAAAGATCTTTTTTACTAGGTATTTAGTCTCTTATTACCCTGTTTTAGAGCTAAAAATCCTCTTTTTTCTTAATAACAGCAACTTTTTCCCTATTTTCATGTTGAAAACCCATATTTTTCTATTTATAATAAAGAAGATTTGATATATAGGGGGAAGGGAAAAATGAAAAAGCTAGTTGGAACGTTAGCGGTATCCATTTTATTATTTGCCAATATGGGGGATGCATCGGCACATAGTGGTCGCACAGATCGTCTTGGGGGACACTTTCGTACAAAAGACTGTGTCTACATGTTCCATCATCCAACGTCTGCAGTAACAGGTAAAACACAAGGGACAATTGTTCAATTGATTACGAAATACAACAGCAATAACAAATGCACACGTACGCTTACAACAAAAAAAGTCATGTGGAACACGGTTAAATATAAAAAGTAACGTAAAAGAGGCATCTCGCGACAGATGCCTCTTTTACGTTTATGATGGATGAATGACTACTCCGTTTGGATCCACGCTTGCTGTTACCCCTGTCATACGTGCCAAAGTTAACATCGTTTTTTCACCCGCAGCTTGCTCAATGGTTGTTGAGAGTTCTCCGAGTAGTGAAGATAGTGACGTTTTCAAGTCTCCTGCGCTGGACGTAATTGTAATGCCTTGAAGTGAACAGCTGCCATCTTCAATCATTTCCTGGCGCGTTTGTAGCTCTATTCGAAAACGATACGGCGTTTGAATAAAGGTTCGTCGTTCATCAATATCAGATTTCCAAAGAAGGCTGTTGGCATCAACCACAATGTGATCATGTTCTTCTTTTGAGACAAGGAATCCAATATGATCGAATAAGACACGTTTTCCGTATCCGAACGTAATGTTTATCTTGTCCTTACGCATTTCAATAATTCGAAACTGAATCGCATGATTTCGAAAATCCTCCCACTGCAACGGTGGATCAAACGTTTGAAAAGTCCCTTCTACTCGACCAATTCGCTGCACGACTGAAAACCCGAGTGACTCATAAAACTTCTCCGTTTCTTCCACATATGGAGTCCAAAAATGATAATGAAACAACACCGAGCCTCATCTCCTCTTTTTTTCTATTATCTCAAGAACTGACAAAGACAAAAAACCTCCGTTAGAAGGAGGTTTTCTACGACTTTTGTTTGAGAGTGCTGCTGTTTTTATGTAAAAAATGAAAAGGTTCACCTATTGACGATATACCGTATCAAATAAGTTTCTTATTCTGTAACGACTGAGCGCTATAAATGGATAAAATCGATTACATTTCACCTTATTTTCAATAGAAGAAAGTAGGTGTATTTGAAGTGATTTAGCAGCAAAAAATGCACATATTATGTCTTTAAGATGATTACCAAAATAGCTCAAAGACTGACAATAGACTTTCAAAAATTGCTCTCACCTTCGTTCACTAGAGAGAAACAAAATTCAATTTTAAAAAGCTAGCATGCTGCTAGCTTTTTTAGAAGTGGTTGACTATTGTATCGGGTTTAAAACCCTCTTACTTACCAACCGTAACCATATCCGCCACATCCAGCTCCGTATCCTACTCCACATCCACCTCCGGACCAAGTGCTACCGATAATGACTAATAAAATGAAGAGGACGATCAATAAAGCAAAGCCACTGCCAAATCCGTAACCACCGTGTCCTCCATCACAACCATGTGCTCCCATATCTTTCACCTCCGCCTTTTTCTAGGATACATTCAGCATATGTATCAAAACGGAAAATGCTTCTGGGAACTTGTATGAAATTCAACGTTCATTTCTAGGCTGACTAACGTTTTTTATGATTAAGCATACAATACATGATGCTTATTAGCAGAAAACCCTTCATTTTTATAGGTAAGCATCACGTTTTCCAATCAATTTTCACCTTTCTCCATCATCGCAAAAATATTTTTACATGCGGAAGCTGACCATTATGTAAGCATCCTCACTTCATTTCATCATAGCACTCGTAAAAGGAAATTGTTCGATTAAGGTACTGAGCAAAGCCCATATGTGCATTACCAAGTGCCCTTTGTAATTCGCTTCGACTCGAAAACGCGGTATCTCTAATGTCCATTAGCTGGTTTTTTAGTGCATCTGTATCCTCAATAAGAAGAAACAAAAAAGCGTTCGTATTTTCATCATAATTTTGTGCATGCTTTGTTCGAAGTTTGAGAAGTTGATCATAAATGTGCGTGAGCTGTATGATTTGAGCGTTTAATTCACTTTTACCCATGTTCAGTGATGAAGCACTTGTCACCCACTTTGCATGCAACTCTTTTATCATCATATTCACCGCTAGACGCGTGTCTTCATCTTTAAAAGTACGAATCTTATCTAGATCCTTCAAAGAATGAACATACTCTTTAACGAATACCTGATCTGGTTCATACGCAATGGATTTAGCAACGCTAATACTTGAAAAAGGATACATATAGCCTAGTAAGAAACACAAAACGATGAATGGAACCACTGCTCGGACGATAATAGACTTTACCACATCAACTCTTCCTTTCCAATAAAATAAAGATGTTGAACACCTCAAACCAATTTTGCTCTCGCCTCTCAAAATTAAAAAATCCCATTTTATTCCTTATTGTAATTATACTCCGACAGTTGCTGATTGCATATATGGTAGAAAAAAATAGTGAGATGTGTTGCGCGATCATCGTCATTTTCTAAAAGAATCTATGGTCGTTGATACAAATAAACCTCTCGAAAATATTGTTGGTAAACCTCTTCAAAGTCGATCTCTTCCACCCCCTTCACCTATATAACTTCGCCACTTTCATTTCGTTACAAAAAATCGTTTCTTTTTTTTATCTTTCTACATAAGAATCATGAACGAAAGATTTTCACCACAGACAAATAGAGCATATTCTGTTGAATATGCCCCGATTTTTGGCTATTTCATAGAAATAACTACTGAACTTTATTCTCCAATTCCTGAACTCTCGCTTCTAATTGCTTATTTTTTTTCATCATATCAGCCACAAAAATGTACGATAATACCGCTAAGCTCATTGCCACCCATTCCATTTCGTCCCCTCCATCCCTGTTCTTCTTATTGTATATTCGATGACGTTGCAAACAATCGCTTTATTGTTCGAATTTGTCCACGGTGATTAATTTCATCTTCTAGCACATGAAACCACAGGTAGTAATAATTATAAGGAACGCCGTTTGGCCACTTCTTTTCCTCGAACAACCAATTGTCGTCAAGTTCTTTAAGCCTCTCTACTGTCTTCGCTCTAACTTGCGTCAACACCTCTATGTAGTAGCTAATTGTATGTTTTCGAATGTTTTTTCTTGCAGATTCTCCTAGCTCCAGTGCGGATTTCCATTCTTCAAGCTCGTTCTTATTCAGATCACGATTTTCGAATGAGATGACCTGATGTACAAATTCAATAGCCGCTATATGTTGTAAAAGCGCACCAATGGAATTAGATTCTGGTGTAACTAAAAAGTCCAGTTCTTCTTCGCTCAAATTCTTTATTTCTTCTAAGGTGACGGCCCTCGTATGTTCTAACATCGACACTAGCTCTCCAATTTTCGGCGAGAACTCAGCAATAGGCTGAATGCGATAATCAATCATTTCATGTCCTCCCTACTCGCGATCAAAATAAAGCTGTACAGATTACAAGTTGGTCATTCTCCCTGTTTTTCAAAATCACTCCACGTCCATCGCGACCAGTGTGTGTTCGGTTCATTTCGTTGAATAAGTGATGCGTCCTTTAGTTCCATCGCTTTTGCTAGGCTTTGAAAGAATTCATTTTCGCTTGGTTTTTCTTCATCCGTATGTTGCCATTCATCAGTTTGATAAAAGAGCGTGAACTCATTGCTAAGTGAGGCCTCTTTTAACAAGATTGAAACGTCAAGCCAAAAATACTCTTTGTATGTAACACTTAAATAACGGACCATATTCGTTGGAGTATATGGTTTTGTTTTAATTCCAAGCTGCGTATATGCTTCTTCTGTTGGTTGAGTATGAACACTTTTTTCGTTAATTATTAAGTTCAAGTCGAACGGAGAAACTAAAAAATCCCCATCATCATCAAATATGTCTGCGTTATTCTGTAAGGTTAAGATATTGTCGCAACCTATAATTAATCCTTGTGGGTTGCTCGTGTTACTATAAACAAAGAGGTCATTTGATATGTTGAGATTCGGATCTACCCCGACAATCTCAAATATCATTGCCCACTGGTCCTGATATTGAAAAACAGACAGTCTACCCTGTGCAAAATCAAAATTCATGTTATCAAGAATCGGAAAATTATAATCCTCTGCATAAAGATCAAGCTTCGTTAAAATTTCACTTGCTTTCATACTAACGTTCTCCTTTTATAACGTGATGTAGTAAATATCGTAATAGTTCGTAGAGAGATAGTGGATTAACTCGACGTTAGGAAAAAACCTCTATTTAGATGACCGAATCCTTGCCAAGCAACTTTACACCAAAATAGTACAAAGTACGTTATTTTTATCACAACCCATATTATACCATAAAAGGATTTTTAGAATATTGTAGACAATCATATTTATAGTAAAAGGAAAAAAGTCTCAATATGTCGAAATAACAGCAGTGAGTACAAATTGAAAGGAGCCATTGTTGAATGAACAACACGTTAAATGACATTAAAATTGTAATTGGGGCTGGAGAATACAATAATAATCCAGGTTGGATACATACGCAGGAAGAAGAGCTAAATTTATTAGACAAAAGTATGTGGCATAGTAGATTTGAAAAAAACTCCATTCATGCTGTTTTAGCAGAGCATGTGTGGGAACACCTTACATATGAAGAAGGCGTGACGGCCGCCAAAATGATTTTTCCTTATTTAAAACCATCTGGCTATATTCGTTGTGCAGTACCAGATGCTTATTTTCCAAATGCGGATTATCAGAACATTGTACAGGTTGGAGGCCCTGGACCAAAGGATCACGCAGCAGCTGATCATAAAATCGTTTATCATTACCAAATGTTAATAAGCATGTTTGAAGACGCTGGTTACGATGTTACGCTTCTTGAATACTGTGACGAAGCTGGGAGTTTTCATTACAACGATTGGGATGGTGCGGATGGCGTTATTTTTCGCTCTAAGAAATATGATCCGAGAAATCAAGGCGAGCAATTAGTTTTCCCATCTTTAATTGTTGATGCGGTGAAAAAGTAAAAATACCCCCCCTTATCTAACTTCGATTAAGGGGGTTATTTTCTTTTGTAAGCTTGTACAAAGCCTAAGGAGTTTGCTGCATATAAGAGAAAAGAGAATCCGCTATGTCTTTATATTCTTCAAGTAAGCTAATTAGATGATGTAACTCTACAAGAAACGCTACACTTATAAGCAGTATGCAGACAAGGATAATACAAACAAAAATTTTAAATCCATTTTTGTTTTGACTTAGCATCATTTCTCCTCCCCTATTTTATAAAAATTCTTCATTTTCCATTTTTACCCTTCAGAGTGAAGTGCAATTTCCATGGGTTTTACTGACTTAATGAAACGACTCGTTAATAGCGAATAGACAAAAAAATGCTCAGATATCATCTAACGGGTTCGGTTTTGAGGTGCAAAATTTGAATGAACAATGCTTTTCACAAGATAATTCTCAGTTGAATTAGCAGACACTTTAGCAGTGACGTTAGAACAAAAAAAAGCTCGAAGCATTATGGCTACGAGCCTTTTTTATCGTCTTATTTTGTTAATGATTAGCAACCATTACAATAACAAGGGTAATCCATTTAATGTCTTTCAATAGTCACTGCATCTTCTTCTGGAGTAAGAAACGCCCTTTCACCAATTAAAAAGTAAGCTCCTTGACGTTCCATTTGCACATATTGAACCACTTTTTCTTTGTTAAGGAAAACCAGCAGATAGATGTCGTCCCTCATACCAATATTAGAGGGGTCTTTAAAATCTATGCCTAACTGTTTTTCGATACCTTCTTGTGTGCTGTATGGCGTAATCAGGTATGCCTTATCCCATTCAAAAGTTGTTCGTTTTTTTAGGTTTATCTCACTCTCACTTTTATCTCGTACAACAGAATTAATGGATTTTTCTAAGTCTGTATTGTGTTGAATAGAACTGCATCCAGCTAACAACAAAAATAGAAGGATGAACAAAGATATTTTTTTCAACTTCAACTACTCCCCTTTAATGCATTCTGGGCATATGTAAATTCCTTCGTCATCTGTATGGCTCTTCTATTATTTTAACATAAATATCCAGAAACCTGTTTGCTTTTTTCAACATACAAAACCTAATAGCAATTAGCACGCATATTTACACACCGACCATAACTTCTATCCCCCCTGCTAATTTGTATGCGTATTAGGTTTTTGTACTCGAAAACCTAATACATTAGATAGCTTTTTTTCTCCATCAGAGTACATCACGCCGCGCTTCTCTTTTCCCTACAACGATCATCAAACCTACTACTAGTACAAAAAATACAGCATATCCTGCTGGGACAAACCAAATGGGATGAAAAATGCTAAACGTATCTCCAATCAAAAAGAAAGCAACCCCTGCAATCATGACAAACGTTGTGAGGATTTGCACACCTATCAGTACAATTGTATTCGGTACAATGGTTGAAATAGCCATTGATAGCGTACCAAGCAATAAAGAAGAAAAACAGATAGCGAGTACAGACCAAACAATGTACTCCCAAAACGTCACATCGTACCAATAGTAACTGCTCATTGAATGTAAAGGCAGCTGAAAGTGTGATGATGTATGATTTGTCGCATATATAGAGAGGTAAACGAACAACAATAGAGTCGTTAAAATCGCCGTGCTTGCTAAACCAGCAAGCAACTTCGTTCGATAAACTCTCCTCCCTTTTTTCGAGCTATATTGAAGCGGCTCTAACTCTTTTAAACGATCTCTTAAAAATAGTGGAGAAATGAAAATAGCTACACTAATAAAAAGAATAATGGATAAGTTAGTTTTAACATTATTAAAATTTTCTAATACTGTATCTGTATAAGATGGGTATTTTTTCTCTGCAAGTATCGTTTGAAAATGTTTTTTTTGCCCCTTCTCTGCATACTTCATTTCGGATTGGATTGGTTCCACTCTATATTTGTACTGCTCCATAGATCCCTCCATCGCTTGAAGCTCCCAAAATTCATCTATACTTCGCTTAAAAAATATTAGATCATGATAATTACTTTGCTTTTGATTATTGTCATCCCATTGTCTCAAGCTCTCATAGGATGTAATCCCTGCATCATCTGCTTGAGGATCATTCTTTAAATACGTATCCGCCTGCTGTACCTTTTGATTATATTCCTTCACAAAATCTCCGTACTCTTTACGATTAATATTCGCTCCGTATTTGGGTATAAACTTCTGTTCAATAGCAAAATCATCTCTGTCTGGTCGACCGTTTGGAAAATATTCAATGTGAAAGCTAAAGAGTAAAAAGTAAAGGACAACATTAACAAACGCAAGTAAGATCATCATTTTCCACGAGAAAATTTTCTTCATTTCCATCCAAAATAGCTGCATATTAACCAATATCCTTTCTATAGAACTTTCTGATTGCAAATGCACCACAAAACAAACCGATAGCAAGATAAATAAATAGCGTAATCATTTCCTGATGTTCAAATCTTGGTTCAATCGTTGATGATCCTGAAAAGTACATATGGGGATTTAATAACAAGGACGTTAAATTAAAATTGAACAGAATGAACAGAGTTGGTATTTTTATAAAAAAAGACGGAAGAATGAAGATCGTAGTTAGTAATAATGTCACCGTAATCCACGTGATATAACTGTTTCGCACAAACATGCTCACTGTAAAGGTTAATATCGATACGATAAGCAACGCCATGACAATAATTGCGATCGCGAGCCATAAATATTGTTTGAATTCCACCGGCCACCACGTAACGTACGGCCACTTATTTTCCCAGTTAAGGCCACTGCTAATTTGAACTCCCCATAACCTGGAGTAGTCGTACACGTGAAAAAAAGTTACTAAACTGACAGCGAACAATGGAATTAATAGCAGAATAGTCATTAATAATGTAGCCACAAGCTTATTCCATACGATATGACGACCTCTTTTTGTACTATACGCTACTAAGTGAGATCGATGTTCAAACTCGTAATTAGCAATTAGAGCGGTCATCAGTGCAACAAGCATGATCCCTTCAAGCGCGATATTTTTCAACAGATCGCGAAATAATTTAGTATGCATTTGATAGGTCCCTGCAAAAAACCACTGCTTATACTCTTCGTTGTGCTTTATTTCCTCTAAACGAGTTCCTAATTTTTTATACTCGTTTGACATCAACTCTTTTGCTGTTCCATGCAGGTGAAAGCTCTGGATGATCGGTTCTTTTAGTTCATTTACTTTCAGCTCCGAATAACGCTGATCCAGCGCTTTTCCCATGTTGATATAACTTTGCATAAGACCCATTCGGTCAATTTCATGCTGTTTCTTTTTTGATTCTTTGTTGTATTTTTCAGCTGTCATCGTATGTAAAAAAGCAGGCGCTTCTTGAAACCCAGAATTAACTGTGCGTACCTCTCTATTTAAATCCTCCTGCATTGTTTTTAGACTTGAGTCATTAAAATGAAGTCCATATTTCTCGATAATCTCATTCACTATTCCCAACTCAGTCTTATGGTACGCTCCGCTTACAATGGTAAAGATATTAAATGCAATGAAGATTCCTAATAAACCAAGGATCACCGGTGAGCATAGTGCTTTTTTCATTTCGAGCCACGTAATGTTCATCTTACCGACCTATCGTGCTTTCATTTTCATATTCAGCTAAAAATACGTCTTCTAGCTGCGGATGAACGGCGTTCCATGAAGGATCGATTGGTTTATTGGCCACAAACCTAACAAGCATTTTTCCATGCTCCTGCTTTTCCTGCAGTGTTAAATAGGTTTCTCGAAACGATGGTAGATGATCAAACGATAAGGACGTTTCAAACACTTTTCCTTCTAACGTTTGGCAAATGTCTGTGACGGGCGATTTATATAGTAACTCCTGATTTTTTATCATAATAATCTCATTTGCAATAGATTCAATGTCAGATACAATGTGCGTGGATATAATGACGGTACGGTTTCGAGCGAGGTCAGATAACAAATGACGAAAACGCGCTCGTTCTTTCGGATCTAGTCCTGCTGTCGGCTCGTCCAATATAAGGATTTTTGGATCATTTAGAAGTGCTTGGGCAATTCCTACGCGCTGAATCATCCCACCGGAAAACTTCCTCATTTTTTTATGCTTTACTTCTGTTAGCGCGACTTTCTCAAGCACGTCGTCAATTCGTTGCTTTACTTCTTTTTTGTTCATTCCTTTTAGTGCGGCTAAGTACGTTAAATATTTTGCGGGCGTATAATGCTTGTAATAGCCAAACTGCTGGGGAAGGTATCCAATTAACTCACGGTACGACTCTCCAAGCACTTCAATTGGTTTTCCATTGTATAGGATTTGACCGTTTGTCGGCTGAATAAGCGTTACAAGCATTTTAATTAACGTCGTTTTCCCTGCTCCATTTGGTGATAATAGACCATAAATACCCTGTTTAAATTCTAAATCAATAGCTTGTAAAGCGGTAAAATCCCCATATCTTTTTTCAACATTCTGCAACACTAACATGACAAACCTTCCTCCTGTTTACGGTTAAATACGTGCTTAAGCGAAATCATATACACACAAAAGCTTACGGCTAAAATAATTCCATATACAAAACTAGGAAGCTCTTTTAAGATGAACTGATATTGTTCCCCGCATACGATAAAGGAACTCCCATTTACTAGCCCCCACACTCCCATAAATACGAAAACCCTTCTTAAAAAATTGCCAGACATGAGAAAGAGTAATAGACCAGCAGAAAATGAAAATAAACCCGTCATCGATAATAAAATGCCTCGCAGCACATCCACATTAAATGTAAGTGATAGCAAAAATACGCATGTCATATTGATAATAATTGCTACACTACTGAAAACAAGCATTTTAACGGCTAGTAGTTGAAAGATCGTATATTTCGTCGTCATCTCCAGCTCAAATGTTTGTGCGAGTTTTTTATAGTAGTAGCTACATAGCATTAAGCTTATAAAGATTAACGGCGATAGCACAAACAGCAGCACGTAAAAATGAGATGTGTCAGCAGACGATGTGTGATTTCCTAGATAGAAATAAGCCCAAACAATAAGCGTTAAAATACCGGTGATTAGACCTTCTACACGATTAATAAAAATGGCTCTCCAGCCGACTTGACGCATCAGCTCGTATAGGGAGGAGAAAAAGGATAGCTTTTTTGTAAGTCCCTTCGCAACAATCATGTTTACTTGTTTTTCTATTTCGTCGTCTGAAGGATAAGGTATGGACAATCTTTTATTCTTAACAGGCATAATGCTTCATCTCCTTTCTTAGCTTCTTAAGAATCGTATAGTACTTTGTTTTTACAGAGGATTCGGGCAAATTGAGCATTCCTGAAATCTCCTGAAAAGTTAATTCCAAAAACAATTTAAAACGGATAATTTGCTGCTCCTCAGCTTCAAATTGCTGAAGCAGTTGATTGACGAGCTGCATATCCTCCTTCGTCGCCAAATGTTCTAGAACGTAATCAATTCCTTCAATTTCAATCTCTTCTTCGTACACCGTTTGTCTCGTGGTGCGATACGATTTGGAGCGAAAATAATCGACCATATGATTAGAAGAAATGCGATAAAGCCATGTACGAAACGAAGATTTTTTGCGATCAAAATTTAAGATTGACTGCAGAACGCGAACAAAAATTTCTTGCGTTAAATCTTGTGATAATTGTTCATCAACGGTTTGTTTATAAACAAATGAGAAAATTTCTTTATAATACTTTTTAATTAATTTGTTGGCACTCTCCTCATGACCATGTTGTTGTATCTTCCTAATCCATCGCCCTTCAAAATCCATTGCATTATCACTTCACTTTCGTTGTTCATCTATATATTCGTAAAAGAGACAGAAATAGTTTTAGGAATGTTGTATTTTATAAAAAAAGATCAAATTAAACACTTCCTCATCATAGCTGAAAAAGAATTACAAAAAAACATAAAAATACCATATAATGGTGTTGAGCGCTAAGTTGAACGTTTAAAAAGCTTTGACCCATCGAGTATCGTAATTTTGAAAATTGTCATGCAATATTTCGGTACATACTAGCTTTTAGCACTTTTTCTGTAAGCGCTCAAGTTTTGATGCAGGTTATGAAGGAAATACATTTCTTCTTGTGCAGGCAATGGGGTCATACATTTGGATCAAACACGAGGACATATGTTGAAACCTACGAGGGGTGGAGAGAAAATGGATTTTATTTTGGAGAATAAATGGCTCTTTCTTATTGCTGGTGAGATCGTCTTTTGGGTCTCAATTTTAACCTTTTTAATTATGAGGTATTGGTTTAAATTTAAAAAAGCGAGCGTTCTCTTTTTTGCTATCTTTATCCTTAATGATCTTTGGATCGCTACAATTGGATTTATGGACTATATGGAGACTGGGAAATTTTCAATCTATCAAATCATCGTGATTATTTTTATTATTTATGCGTTCACTTATGGCAAATCAGACTTTAAAAAACTAGATGCCTTTATACAGAGAACCGTTGCAAAAATAAAAGGGGAGCCCCTTCCCCTCCAAGAAAAGAAGCCTGAACTTTACGGTATGACTTATGCAGTAAAGCAATGGAAAGAACTGCTCTGGCATTTGGCTGTGTTCATCGTAGCGCATGTACTTATCATTCTATTTATTGGCTTAGCTGATCAAATGGCAGACGTTACGTCCTTAAAGACGCTAGCCGATCTGTGGTTTTCAAAGTCCGTTGCTGTTCCTTTTGAAAATACGGTCGCAAACAACATTAGCAAAGTGTGGACGTTAATTGTAGGTATTGAGATTTTAGTCGTCATTTCCTACACGATATTTCCGAAAGGGAAAAAAAACTGAGCGCTAAAACAGACAAAAAGCCTTCTGCTGAGAAGGCTTTTTTACATCAGTACGTTCTTCGCACAAAGGCTAGGTAAATCGATGAAGAAATACTTTGAACAAAAAACACAAGCATAACATAATAAATAAAATATTCTTTATTCATCACCTCAACTACGGCAACTAATACGACTCCAATGACAATACCAGCGGTCAACACTCTATAAGATAAAGACTTAATTTTGAGAATGAACAGCTGTCCTCTTTCATCCTTAGATTCCATGTTTCGCTCAAAGGTCATTTTGTAAAGCTCAGAAATGATCACCAGCAAAGTTAACGTTAAAAATCCCCCTGTGGCCATATTCACGATTCCACATCCTCCTCATACTGAAATACGTCGGTTATTTCTTTTCCAAGCGAATGAGCAATTTTAAAAGCTAATACCAAAGATGGATTGTACTTGTTTTTCTCTAAGGAGATAATGGTCTGCCGGCTGACGTTTATTTCATTTGCTAAATCTTGCTGTGTCCACTTCTTTTCTGCTCTACCTATAGCAATACTATTTTGGAGCATTCTCTTCCTCTTCTCTGATATCCATTTTTTTCTATTTTAAATGTAAGATATTTTTTACAAAAAGTAAACTATTTTTCACATCGAACGAATGATACAAATTGCATTGAAAACAACAACTTTTTATCCGTATCCGTGTTAAAATAAATTAATGAATTGGTTTTTTATGCCATATAATGACCTTGCGCGATAAAGGAGGGAATACGATTGACAGCTATTATAGTCGCATTAACGATTGTTATAATCGGATTACTATCTGCTTCGTACTTGTGTAAAGGAAAGTCCAAAAAAAGAAAGTATATGATTTGGGGCATTACAATTATGATTGCAATTGCCCCTTTCCTGTCATTCTCAATTGGACTAACGTACGCATTTATAGTTAGAAACACTTGGGCTGCACTCATTATGTGGTGTCTTTTTCCGGTAATGTTTTTGGTAGGGTTCATTGTCTTGTTCGTTGGTATTGTAAAAGAAAAAGAAGCCGTTTAAAGAATACGAGGGCGTGCGTGTGGCCGCAACAAAAAGCTCAGGGATCTATTGTCTCCCTGAGCTTTTCGTAATGTTTATTTTGAAAAAATTATAATTTTTATGTCCATTCATACAAAAACAACTACGGACGGTTCCAAATAAATACTCTCACAAACAACCCTAAAAGAAACACAACAAAAACAGAGGTATTGGCTGTGAGTGCAATATTCGCAAAGAAACTCGGTTCTTTTCTGAAACTCACTATACCTAAAACGTTACCGACCACAAGGATAGCTAAAGAGATCCAACTAGAATAAGGTAGAGGATGACTGTAAAATAAAACAACGCTTATTAACGCGCAAAGAGCTGATAAATATTTGTACACGAAACCGCCTCCAACTTCTATATATTACCATTCGAAAGAACGATTGTGTAATGAGGTTGTTATAAATATGTATATGATTGTTAAGAGACCTATTTATAATAGATGAGTTAATGCAAAAATGAGGATAACATCATAAATCTAAGTACCCACATGGCTTTTTATTAATCTTCTTTTATAGTCATTTAGATAGGTAATATTTTTACAAATCAATAAACACGAAAAAAACAGGAGAGCAAAATAGCCATCCTGTTCACACTTTTCGGACAGTGAAAAACTTCCGTAAGATCCACGGGCCTGCGGTAAAGCCGAGAGTCAGCTGCCAGACGCCGATGGATTGGAGGTTATACTCACGAACAAGCTTCGCTTTTTCACTAATGCTTCGTACATCTTCAAACCATACTTCATGACGCTTTCCGTCTTTATCCGTATAGCGAAAATACGGAGCCTGCGCTTCTTTTGAATAACGAATTCGCGCTTGGTTATTCATTGCTCGCAGCAATGCATTTTGATTGGAAACCGCAGAGGCTGGTGCTTCTTGTTCATATGGAAGAGCCCAATCATACCCATATAGAGGCATGCCGATAATCAGTTTTTTACGCTCTACCCGATCAATCGCAAATTCAATGGTTTTTCGAACTTCCTCAATGGGGGCAACAGCTCCTGGTTCACTTCCCCCGTAGTGCCAGTCATAGGCCATAATGAACATATAGTTGACTACATCTCCAATTCCACCGTAGTCATAGCCTTGAAGCCACGGGATATCTTCGCTCGTTTTAGCCGGAACCGCAATCGTCATAACGTACTTAGAGGCATTTAGTTTTTTGCGGACTTGTTCTAAAAAACCGGTGAAGAGATCGCGGTCTTCGCCTCTTACCTGTTCAAAATCAATGTTGACTCCTCCGTATCCACGACTATTCACAAGGGTGAAAATATTATTAACCAAGTTCGTTCGGGCGACCGGATTATTTAATACTTCATGAGCTAAATCTCCGCTAAATCCGCTGTCATTTAAATTTGTAACCGTAACAAGTGGAACGACGCGATTTTTCCAAGACGTTTCAATGGCCACTCGGTCATTGAGCTGATTAACAATATCACCATTCGGAGCAAAGTGATATTCAAACATGGCAATTGCTGATGAATATGGCGCAAAATCAGCAATAAGCGTTCGATCGGCTTCTTCATTTCGAATGCCATAATAAGACATCGTGGCAGCTAAGTAGTTGGAAATGCTGGGAATCTTGATTTTCGTTCCGACATAGAGGAGTGATGGATTAATCGATGGATTTGCCTTTTGGAGCTGTTTTTTTGATACGTACGTGCTACGAACGATTCCACTCCACGTATCTCCAGGCTGGACTGTATATGTATAAAGGGGTATTAAAAGCGCCTGACCTGGCACAATATTAATCGTTGTTAGACCGTTAACCATTCGAATTTGATCCATTGGACAACTAAATTTCGCACTAATCGCAAAGAGCGTATCACCAGACCGAACTTTATATACAAACATTGAGGGTCCCTCCAGTGCTTCATGATGATCATTCACTATATATATGAAGAAACCATTGGGATATGACGGTCATAAAGGGGCACGATTGCATATAGAAGAATAGATGCAAATTCCTTTGTATGGTGCGATTCACCTCACAAGTAAACGTTCAGTAACAGTGCTATTATCTGTTTGACATAAAAAAGCTTAGTGACATTTACTCACTAAGCTTTTCACCTATAATAAGTTGATATAACTCGTTAGAATCCTTTTTTGAAAGAACGGTATTTTGGTTCAAGCTATCGATTCTTACTTTTAAAGCATTGTCTGACATAACCCAAAGCCCATAGTAATCATTCATTTTAATTTTTGGATAGGTGCTCTTGTCACTAGCACTTATCCATTCCGCTTTTTTGAAAAAAGCTAAGACCTTTTTGATTTCCTTTTTATCCGTTATTTCATTAATCTGTTCATATTGCCCTTCTGTTTTGGTAAGCTGTTCAATCACTAGCTTTTCTTCTGATTTTATTGTAGGTTGATTGTTGCATCCACTCATTAAGAAAACAGCGAAAAATGTGATAAACAAAACGCTAACTTTTTTCACAGCGCATCCCTCTTTCACCATCTATTTCTACTATAGACGATTAATTATGTGATAACGTTACAAACGTAAAAAAGGGTGTATCAATACAATAGCATTAGTGCCATTACTCATTTTACCGCAAGAGAATTTAATAACGACAGGGCCGCTATCATATCAACGTCTTCTGTCAGAAATTCTTTTGTCCATGGAATGTAGTGATCAGGTTGAACCCCTTTTCCGTGAAGAGGATGTGAAACGAGCGGTCTTCCTGACTTTGCTATCGAATACCCTAATTCAAACGTATCGTTCCAGGTCACTCCCATGACACTATGGTACTCGTTTACTCCAGCTGTTGCTCTTCCCATTGTCGTTACTTTGGAAGATGAGTGACAGATCAGCGCAAATTCTTCTGCTGCACTTGCCGTATATGAGTCTACTAAAATAATAACTCTTTCGATATACTCTTTTTCTAAAGGTTTGTATGAGCTTGCATAGCTGTGTGTGAATTGTTCTAAATCAAAACCGATAAATCCGTTCCCTCTATTTTCTTTAAAAACCTCTAAAAAGTAGGCGAAGATATTGCCGGTATCTTCATTTATGTCATTTGGATGAATTTCATCTACGTTTTTTTTGAATGTCTCATAGTTAAATTCGGTACAATTATATAAAGTTTCTGGCATTGCAAACGAGGGACGTTCATTTTTAGGAAAGACATATGGAAGTAGATCAGCCGTTAAACTTGTATTTCCACCGGGATTTTGACGAACATCAATAATTAAGTTCTTCATTGACGAGTGATATTGCTCCATTTCCAATAAAATCGGCTCAATGTCAGCTGCTTTTTGTAAGTGATGAAGCGTTAATAAGTATGTATCATCGTTTAATGCGCGAAGATGATTGGCTTCAAGAGTTATATTTCCGTTATGTATTAAATGTTGTTTCTTTATTTCACCGTTATTGTTTTTATAGAGAATATTTTGACTGCCTTTCGCATAGATACTCCAATTTTCACGTTCAGGAATGGCTTCAGAACTTCGAAGGTACTTTTTTCGGGTTGCCCGTATTTTCGAAACAGATAACCCATCGATTTCTAAAAGTTCGTCCCCCTCTCTTATTTCCAATCCTTCTAATGCTCGGACAACATACACGTTTTCTTGATCAGCTCGAAGTAGTAGCTTTTTACCTGGCTGTATGTTTTTATTCATATTTACGAAGGAGAGATGCTGATCATCTAGTTCAAGTAAGAAGTCATTTACAAAATCAACAAAAAATTGATCTGTCATTTTTGCCGTATCTATGTTTTGTAGCGTTTCTATATAAAAATCCACTATAGTGTGATTGACCCTTTCATACCCTGCATAGTGCTTTTTTATAATCTCAGTAATTTCGTCGAAAATCCTAATATAGTCCATAACAAACTCCCCCTCTTTTTTCATTTTGTTTTATTTTTTATGGAGTCTCATTCTTTGTCACGAAACGACTTATCCTTCTGAAATATGCAGCTCCTACCATAGCTACCAGCAGTACCAATAACAGAAGCTTAATGAACTCAAGTGTAGCGCTCCCTCCTTCATTCTTCACACCATCCGTCAAAACGAACATGTTCAACATGCCATGAAGCAGTGCAGCAGGGATAACTGATCGACCGTATGCTCGTACATACTAATGTTTTCATTATATCAATATGGAAAAATAAAACAATTGAAATTAGGCGTTTGTCACCTTTACGTGCGACATGAATATCATACAACATCAATTGTGCCTAGAAAGGTGAGGAAATCATGACAAATCCTTATACTACGTTTACAGGAAAAGACGTACAGTATTTTTCAGATGTGAATAAAAATCGGTTAAATACACGAAATTCCAGTAACTTTATTAATCGACTAGGACGTGATGTGCTCAATACGCTTGGGAATACGTCACTACTGGATATTTATTTGAGCAAGGGAAAAGTAGTAGAACCGCATTACCACAAAAATGCTTCCGAGCTCGTTTACTGCATTTCAGGAGCAGCGGTCGTGTCTTTAATTAATCCGTATACGAATCAAGTGAGCGATATCCCCCTCATTCCTGGCCAAGTAGCGAATATTCCACAAGGATTTTGGCACTGGGAAATTGCATCAGAAGATGATACGCATCTTTTAGCCATTTTTGACACCCCGTATCCAGAATACGTATTTGGGTCGGATATTCTGAATAAAACTCCTATTGAAGTTTTAGCACATACGTATTGCCTAGACCCCGATCAGCTGCGAAAAGCGCTCGCTCCATTGAAAAATCAAACGACGGTGATTGGCCCTACGGATGAATGCGGAACCAAACCTAAGAAAAAACCTTATTATCTGGATTCACGTACAGCCCCTTACCCGTACGCTCCGTATTATCCATATCAGCCCTCCTATCCATATAGCTACTAAAAGAAAGTCCCCTTAAGATTAGATCTTAGGGGACTTTTATCTTGGGATTTCGCAAATAAATAAGCTACGCCGTTTCTCTCCACCAGAGAACGTATAATCAATAGCTCAGCTCATAAACTAAAAATCGTTCATACTCATTTCGCTCGTAGGCGCCTGGCAATTGAATTTCTTTTGTCAGGTGAAACGCGGCGTGGTTATTTAAAAAATAAACATAGTCATCAGATGGATAATAGAAAATAAGCGTAATGGGTCGCGGTGCCTTTTCAATCGATGACAGGATATTATTGATGACGCGCATAAAGATTTGAATGGAAAACGGATTAAAAAAATAAAAACAGTTGTGCTGTTCTTGAATTTCGTATTCTTCCGCTAAGCATTTTTTGAACTGAATTTCGTTGCGATGGTGATACTTTTTTTTATACTGATGAAGATTTTGGACAGCATCTTCATAGTATTCGTCACTCATTTCAATGCCCGTCACAAATGCTCGGTGATAATGGTATAAATAAAAGCCAAGCCGTCCCTTCCCACATCCAAAATCAATCACATGATCGGACTCGGTAAAAGAAAGCTCCTTGCATAGTTTTTCAAGACCGCGATACGGCGTTGCTTCATAGCGGTGATAGTGAAGAGATTCATGAAACCCCTGTTGTTCTTTCGTTGTTTTAATATTTAATAATTCATCATAAAATTGGTCGTTCATCCTCGGCTCCTCGCTTGTATAAAATGATCAGTTAATTGCTAGAATATAAAAGGTTTATGGTGTAACAGCTTTTTTCAGTAACAGATCTTTATAAGAGGCAATTTTATGGTCCAGCATTTCTTCTGTCACAAGCAGTGTCTCAATCTGTTGTTTAATGGATATACGATGTTCTTCTAAAAGCTGTAGACGTGAAGATGCCGTGTGCTCACCTTCTAAAAAAAGCTGCGCATACGCTCGAATTTTAGCAATGGGCATTTGTGTTTGTTTGAGCTTCATCACAAACTTTAGCCACGTTAGATGATCTTCTGTATATAAGCGCTCACCGTGCTCATTGCGATTCGGTGAAATAATGCGTTCCTTTTCGTAATAACGCAAAGTGTGCGCGCTAATGTTTAAGTGCTGTGCAACTTGGCTAATAGTGTACATAGATACCCTCCCGTATCTGACTAAAGTGATTGAATAAATAATTGTTGCCTTAGAGTAAACTCTAACGATTATACTCACACTATAGCTTATTTACTATTACATTTCTAGGAGGAATTACAATGAAATACACAGTGATTACAGGTGCAAGTTCAGGAATTGGATACGAAGCAGCTCTTGCTTTTGCAAAGCGTGGGAAAAACTTAGTAGTAATTGCGCGTCGTGAGGACAAGCTGCAAGAATTAAAAGAAGCGGTTCAAAACGTGAAAAGCGATGTAGAAGTGATCGTTCATACGGCAGATTTAGCAACGCCTGAAAATGCTCACAAACTTTATGAAGACATGAAAAAATATGATATTGAAACATGGGTAAACAATGCAGGGTTCGGAAACTTTGCATCTGTTGGCGAGCAGGACTTAGGTAAAATTGGAAAAATGCTTCACCTTAATATTGAAGCTCTTACGATTTTATCTTCTCTTTACGTACGTGACTATGCAAACACAGAAGGAACACAATTAATGAACATCTCATCTGTCGGTGGATACAACATCGTTCCAGAAGCAGTCACATACTGCGCAACAAAATTTTATGTAAGTGCCTTTACTGAAGGTGTTGCGCAAGAATTAAAAGGAAAAAATGCAAAAATGCAGGCAAAAGTGTTAGCGCCAGCTGCAACAGAAACAGAGTTTGCTGATCGTGCACGTGGATCAGAAGGATTTGATTACGAAGGCAATCTTCCAAAATACCATACAGCAAAAGAAATGGCTTCTTTCCTTCTTGATTTATATGATGGAGATAAAGTCGTTGGAATCGTGAATGCCGAAACATATGATTTCGAATTACGCGATCCAATCTTCAACTACGCAGGTAATCGTTAATAGGTCAACTCATTACAAAACAGCTCACGCCAATCGACGTGAGCTGTTTTTAATTAGAAGTTTTTTGCTTTTTCTTGAGCCTTTTTAATCGCATCTTGCTTAATTTGTTCGGCACGATCTGGGAACTGATTGTGCCCCTCGATGAAGATTCCGTCAAAAGATGGGATTCCTAAAAACTGTGCAATTGTGGAAAGGTATCGGTGTCCCATTTCCATTTCTGCTGCTGGGCCTTCTGAATAAATGCCGCCGCGTGCTTGAATGTGCAGCGCTTTTTTATCGGTTAGCAATCCAACTGGGCCTTGTTCTGTGTATTTAAATGTTTTCCCTGCCACACAGATTGAATCAATGTATGCCTTCATAACCGGTGGAAACGAGAAGTTCCACATTGGCGTCACGAATACGTACTTATCAGCTCCGACGAATTGCTCCGCAAGCTCGGCTAAACGGCCGACCTTTTGTTGCTCATGATCGGATAAGTCGGTAAATTGACTGCCCGTTTGCAGTTTCCCCCAACCGCTGAACACATCGTTATCAATATGTGGGATATGCTCTTTATATAAATCCACGTGAACAATCTCATCTCCTGAATGAGCCTGCTTGTATGACTTAATAAACTCTTCCCCAACCGCGATACTATATGAAGATGCCGCATCATGAGGATGCGCCGTAATATACAATAATTTTCCCATCGTAACCCCTCCTAGCATCCATTTGCAAGCATATGCATGCCTCATTAGTTTGGACTAGGAGCATTGATTTATGCTTTTGGGGAGGAGTTAAAAAGTGGCTTAAATGGAGGTTTCATATGAAGATAAAAAAAGCCTCTCCTTTTATAATAAGAAGAGGCTTTTCCGATTTTATAATTTCCCCGTTAAGAACTGAGCTTCACCCATACCAAAGCTCCAGTCGGCATCTGTGTTGGATACAATTGAAATCATAATGTCGTTTGGCTCAATTCCGCATGTTTCACCGAGCTTTTCAACCAGTAATTTGTAGAAGTTTTGTTTTTGTTCTTCCGTGCGAGGACGGCTTGTCACACTGATCACCACAACGTCTTTTGAACGTTCAAAGCCAAGTCCTGTATCTTGAATGATCATTTGGTTTGCTGGGTGCTGAGTGACGATTTGATAGCGATCACGCTGGGGTACTTGAAATGCTTCTACCATTGCATCATGTGCCGTGTCTAATAATGTTTTTAGCTGTTCATCAGTTCTACCTTCAATTAAATCAAAACGAATTAATGGCATTTTGTTTACCTCCAAGATGTAATTTTTTATAGTGTGTCCATCTTATCATGAGAAAGCGATAAAATAAAAAATGAAGTGTTTTTATTCCCGCAGTATAGTAGTTAATGGTCAAAAGAGAAGCTTTTCCATTTTACTACATGTGCACAAGGAATAACTATTGAAATGCCTTTTGTTTCTATCTTAAAGTGATCGTTGTGCAAGGGTAATAAGCCTTCGCTCCAATTCCTCTTTCGCACATGCGTATAACGTAGGCGACCTCGGCCTTCAGTTGCTCAACTGGATTAGCGTGAATAGAAGCATCGTGGTTTTTATCGTAATGAAAAGTATAGGTTGACTCAGATAGCTTGTACTGCACGATAAAATGGTCCATTTGGCCGTTCCATTTCACGTCTGTAATATACACGGGTTTGTATGATCCCGCTGGATAGACTTCTCGATCATGAAAAATCGCTTGAATTTGCGCTTCTATATCTGCTTTCATTATTATTCCTCCTCAAACAAAATTTGAAATTGATGAAGCATCTTATTTTACTATCCCTGTTCACTTTACTACAATAAAGTAACAATCCCCTTATTAACGATCCGAATAAGGGGTTAAAAATCAAAAACATTTACAAAGGTGGTTTACATATGACAACCGATTTAACAAAGCAACAGATATTGAATGCTTTTCAGTTTCGCCACGCGACGAAAACGTTTAATGCGGAACGAAAAATCTCAGAAGAAGACTTTTCATTTATTTTAGAAGCTGGACGCCTGTCTCCTAGTTCCCTCGGCTTTGAACCGTGGAAATTTGTCGTCATTCAAAACCGTGAAATTCGAGAAAAACTGAAGGAGATTAGTACAGGTGCTAAAGGTCAACTGCCGACTGCAAGCCATATTGTGTTAATCTTCGCCCGCAAAAACGCAACACCGCAGTCTGACTATGTGCAAAATCTGCTAAAAAACGTGAAAGAGATTCCTGATGACATGCTTGCGAGTATGACGGAAGCATACACGAGATTTCAGGATACGTCGATCAACATATATGAAAGCGAACGTGCCTTATTGGACTGGGCTAGTAAGCAAACTTACATTGCGCTCGGCAATATGATGACAGCCGCTGCTCTCATTGGCATAGACTCATGCCCGATCGAAGGCTTAAATTATGAAAAAGCGTCTGACATTTTATCAGAAGCCGGTATTTTAGACCGTGAAAACTTTGGTATTTCGGTGATGGCTGCATTTGGATATCGCGCTGAAGATCCGCACCGGGAAAAATCCAGACAATCCGTTGATGAGGTTGTTGAATGGGTAAACTAAACGTACACAAAAGGAGGTCCTGATAGGATCTCCTTTTGTGTATCAATGCCTCTTTTATTTAAAAAAATATTCTTCTGGAGATGCATCTGTCATTAAGTATGTAATGGGATTTTTGGAAGGGAACTGTATCGTAACCTGTTTATAATCCTTACTAAAGGTGATGGGAAACTCCGTATTACCTGGTGGATATAATTTTGCAATGTAGTTAAATTTCGTTTTACCCTGTTTTAATAAATAAAACTCCGCAATCTGTAAGCCTCTAATTCCCTTAGGATTCGCCGGATCTACATCCTCTTTTGAAGCGATCATGTCCCCTTTGTTATTACCATGGATAATAATATATTGATTCCCCGTTGCCCAAAAACCATATAGTTTACTTTGAATATCTCGAAAAGGTGAAATCTCTTCTATAGACGAAAATGTGCTTTTTTTATTCTCTGTTTGGTTTTCCGTCTCTTCTATTTCTGTCTGTTTTTGTTTTGTGCTTGTTGTTTCCGTGCAAGCGGTTAGACTAAGTAATAAGCTTGCCCCGGTTAAAACGAGTAACTTCCGCATGTTTTCTCCTTTCTTTTCAATAAGTACAATCATCATTATACATTATTTTCCTTTTGGTGGATAAAAAAAGAGAGTAAGAAGCAGTCACTTCTTACTCTCTTCGCCGTTTACTTTCCTGTTTCAGCAACACGTTGAATACGTTCACCAATTTCATCACGCACGCGTTGGAAGAACGCCCATTTTTCTTCTTCCGTTCCTTGTGCTTTTGCTGGGTCATCAAAGCCCCAGTGCTCGCGTTTTACATGAGGAGGTGTCATTGGACATTTGTCTGCTGCGTCTCCGCATAGCGTAACGATTAAGTCTGCATTGTTTAAGATCTCAGGATCAATAATATCAGACGTTTGATTCGTAATATCAATGTCCACTTCTTTCATTGCTTTTACCGCATTTGGGTTCAGACCGTGTGCTTCAATTCCGGCGCTATAAACGTTCCATTGGGCGCTGTTCAAATATTTTTTCGCCCATCCTTCAGCCATTTGGCTTCGGCATGAGTTTCCTGTACATAAGAAATAAATCGTCTTTTTAGACATGTGTAAAATCTCCTTTATGATGTGTTATGAAATGATTAGTAGCCATACATATAGCCCAACTAACGTAATAAATAGCGTTGGAATGGTTAAAATAATGCCCGTTTTAAAATATGTTCCCCATGATATTTTCACGCCTTTTGTTGATAATACGTGAAGCCAAAGCAATGTAGCTAGAGAGCCAATTGGTGTAATCTTTGGTCCAAGATCAGAGCCGATGACGTTTGCGTAAACGAGTGCTTCTCTCATGAGATCTGTCGTGTCTGTCGCATGGATGGCTAATGCGTCGATCATAACGGTCGGCATATTGTTCATGATTGACGAGAGAATCGCCGCAATGAAGCCCATGCCAATGGTGCCGGCAAACAATCCTTTATCGGCAATCGCTTGAATAACGTCTGACAATACTTCTGTTAGCCCCACATTTTTTAGTCCGTATACGACCACATACATTCCAATCGAGAAAAACACGATGGCCCAAGGTGCACCCTTTACGACCTTTGCCGTCTCCACCACTGCACTTTTCCGAGCCATAATTAAAAAGAAAAAAGCAACGATTAGCGCAATAATTGAAACTGGTACGTGAATAGCTTCCCCAGCAAAATAACCAATTACTAAAATGGCAAGGACAATCCATGAAAGACGAAACATCTTTTGATCTTTAATCGCTTGGACTGGCTGCTTTAAATCCGCTAGCTCATACTTCTTTGGAATGCTTTTCCGGAAATACAAATACAGAACGAGAATACTAGCAAATAGTGAAAAGAAGTTCGGAATAATCATGCGAGACGCATATTCGGCAAAGTGAATGCCGAAAAAGTCAGCTGATACGATGTTGACTAGGTTACTGACGGCAAGTGGTAGTGACGTTGTATCGGCAATAAACCCACTTGCAATGATGAACGGAAACACCATTTTCTCGTCAAACTTCAAGGCACGAACCATCGCAAGTACAATGGGAGTTAAAATAAGCGCTGCCCCGTCGTTCGCAAAGAACGCGGCAACGATTGCCCCTAAAAAAGCTACGTACACAAACATGCGCACACCGTTTCCCTTTGCGGCCTTCGCCATATGTAAAGCCGCCCATTCGAAAAAGCCAATTTCATCTAAAATTAATGAAATAATGATGACAGCGATAAACGTTAATGTCGCATTCCACACAATCTGAGTGACATCCCAAACATCTGTAAAATCGACTACGCCCGCAAGAAGTGCTAGAACTGCTCCTCCGCAAGCTGACCACCCGATCGATAAATTTTTAGGTTGCCAAATGACAAAGATCAGCGTCAGTAAAAAGATACATGATGCGAGTATAATGGAAACCAATCTTGAAACCTCCTACTAACAGCAACTAATTCGTAGCCCCTGTTTTTCTAATTCTTCTAACCGTTCATCTTGAGTTGGCAGCACACTTAGTAATTCAGACACAAATTCATAATAGGCGCTGTCTTTATTTAATGAATAAAAAATCCACTGCCCTTTTCGCTGTTCACGAACCAACTCAATGTCTTTTAGTTTTCTGAGATGCTGACTAATAGCAGGCTGACTCATTTTATAAATTTCCACAAGCTCACATACACAGCATTCATTGTTTTCTAAAAGCTTCATCATCGACAACCGTGTCTTATCCCCTAGTAGCTTTAACACCTGAGCCGCTTTTTCAACTTCAATCACGTTTTTTGTACTCATTTTATCCACCCCTTTTATGCAATAATCATTATATAACTATATGCTTATATATTCAATAGAAAAAATACGTTTTGTTAGAACGTATTTTTCCACCTGCTTCTTTTGTTTCTTCGTACTCGATCTGGTTCATGACTGCTTGATATATAATGATGGATCCAAAGCAATGATAGTAGAAGAAATGCGATACTGCCCCCAGTGTATAAATAGTAAAAACCGTTTTCTGCGGTTAGAAGCAAATAGCTAATAAACGGACCGCACGCTGCTCCGATATCCTGAGCCATTGAATAGATAGTAAGGAAAGGTACAGCACGATTTGTTTTTGAAGAGTCAGCGGCCACTGCATCTGTCAGCGTAATAACAAACGTTGAACCAATCATAATTAAGACAGCAAACCCGCTCCATATATACAGCGGAAATGAGTGAGCGACAATACTGAATACCGCTCCCATTCCCACTAAACTCCCAATATAGAGAGGCATTCTTCCATAACGACCATCTGACCATGATCCAACCAAACTTCCCAAAAATGGTTCCCATCCCCATCGCAACGCTTGAAGCCCTCCCGAAAAGAGACTGGCGCTGATTATCCAACCAAACAGAGAAAAAGTGGCTCCATACTGAGATTGAACGAGCTGACTGAATGTGGAAATAAAAATGCCTTGAATGAGAAGCGTGATAAAAAATCCACTGATTATGATGCTGAGTTGTTGAGCATGAAAGCTCTCTTTTTCAGACAACCTAGGATTGATTTTCCTCGCCTGAATTTTTTCAGTAATGAACAACTTGCTTAATAAAATGGGCAATCCTAGAAGCGAAATGACGCCAAAACCAATGGAGATAGAAGTAATCCCAAATATAGGGACTAGCAACCCACCACCTAGCATTCCAATTAAGTTGCCGACTCGATAAATACCATTATATCTCCCTATCAGTTTTCCACGAGAGGACGTTGGAGAATACAACACAACTGCTGATAGGCCCCCAATTCGAAAGAATGACCAAGCAATTCCCCACATTCCCCTTAACAACACCCATACACCCATGCTATTCGCAAAACCATATCCAATCGTTGTAATACCCGCTAAACAAACTGCAAGTAGAAGGCCTGTTCTAAGTGAAATTTTTCCGTAAATCCAGCCCACAATTGGATTTACAGGGAGCCGGACAAAGCGATTGATGGAAAGCAGTATGCCTACTTGCCAAATACTTTCAAGTCCTGCCTCTCTCCAGTAAATGGGAAGGATGATGTATAACATCGAATCACCAAGGAGAGATAATCCCGTTATCCATGAGATTAGTAAGATTTTTCGCTCCCCATTAATCGCACTCATTCGCTCCCTTCACAACAGAGATGCTGAAAATCCGCGACGGCCAATAAGAAGTTTTGATAAGTGCTTTCTCCCATGCTCATTATGTCTCCCCCAAACAGGCGATTTAACGTATATTGCTTTGCGGCGTCAATGTCACATCCGTGAGCATTCATGATGAGTGTTAAATAGGAAATGAAATATTCTTTTTTCAAAATTCCAGCGTGATTGATCGTCATAACGAACCGCTCCTCTTCTTATTAGTTGCATCCAGAATTTGTACCGCATGATGACTCTCGAACAAGGTTAATACTGCAAACCCCCGTTTCAGGAAGATCTAACTCAACCTTTTCCGCTGCTTCTAGATCTCCAGCAAGGTAAGCGACTACTGAACGAACCTGTTCATATCCTGTAGCCATTAAAAAAGTAGGTGCTCTTCCGTAACTCTTCGCTCCAACAATATAGAAGTTCTTTTCAGGCTGTCTCAGCTCTTTTTCTCCATGTGGTCTTACTGTTCCACAGCTATGAATATTCGGATCAATAAGGGGAGCCAACGCGCCAACACTTTCCGTAGCTGAATCAATTTGCGTTCTCAGTTCTCTTAAAAGAGAAAGGTCTGGTCGGTTGCCTGTGTTTACAATGACTTCATCAAATACAGGCAACACGGTTGTATGCCCTTGATAAAGACCTTTAATTTCCACCTTTCCGTTTTCCGTTTGATTCATCTGTTGAATTTTAAAATCTTTTTTAACCTCAATGATGCCATGATCGACCAGCCGATGGATACGTGTTCCTAATTCTCCTCTTGCAGCAAGTGCATCTTTTTCTTCGCCTCCATAGGTGTCTTCAACACGTGTTTTTCGAATTAACCATGTAATAGATGTTTCTGGATACAGCTCTTTTTGTTCGGCTAATTCTAGTAGCGCATTGATGGCGGAATGACCACTTCCTACTACCGCTACACGTTTATTCGTATACCTCATCTTTTCCTGTCCGAGTATGTCAGGCATTCCATAAAACACGCTGTTGGAAATGTTGTGTTCGCCTGATAACCATACGCCATCAGAGTTAGCGGGATTAGGATTTCCCCACGTTCCCGTTGCATCAATGACTGCTCGTGCATGAAGAACGTTCATTTCTCCTTCTTGTTCCACATACACAACAAACGGACGCTGTTCACGATCAGCTGTTTTCATCTTATCCTGGCTGTCACGGCTTATGGATACTACTTTTGTATTCAATAAAAGATAAGGTTTTATTACTTTCGTTCCAGAAAGAGGATGGAGATATCGTGCGATGATTTCATGACCGGTTGGGAGCGAATCTAAATCAGGCTCTCTCCATCCTTCTTCATCTAAAAGACGCCAAGCAGCTTTATCAATGTTATAGCGCCAAGGAGAAAATAAGCGGATATGTCCCCACGTTTTTATATTTGCTCCTACTTCCGCACCAGCTTCTACTAAAAGGAATGATTGATTATAACGACTTAAGTGAGCAGCAGCAGCCAATCCAACCGGTCCAGCACCAATAATAACAACGGGTAGATCTTGTTTTTCTTTTACACGGCTCGTTCTTTCACCATTGTTCATTTGACAACATCGTTTTTCCATTTTTTATGCCCCTTTTTGTTTGAATTTATCATTAATTGACTTTATCAACTATATATCCTAAAAGTATGCCACGTTACCTCGTGGCACAGCTTCCTTTTCCATCATTTTTGCGCATTGCTGAGAGTAAAAGATCTAAGCTTTCAACGACTTGCTTCTGCTTTTCAGCTTCAATATAGTTCATAATATTGTCCATATACTTAAGCATTTGTCCTGAAATTTCATCGGCTTTTGCTTTTCCACTGTCTGTCAATGAAAGCAACACGTAGCGACGATCATTCGGATCTGGAACTCTTGACAAGAGATTTTCTTCTACTAATTTATTTACTTGCTTACTCAGCATACCAGTATCCATCATGAGTTTACTCGCTAATGTCTGCAGCGAGATGTTTGGCGTTTTATCTAATTCATATACAATATGACTTTGTATCACCGTAATACCGCAACAATCTGAGCCACCCTTTTGAAGCAACCCGAAGTCACGAACAAGCTGCTGAAGCAATTCTCGTACTTCCATTTTTTCTTGTTTATTCATTTTCATCACCTTTAATTACATGATATTACCAATAGTTGATTTTGTCAAATAAAACAAAAATAAAAGCGAACGCGGATTGCGTTCGCCTCCATTATCATCATCTCACCGCACAACGATTTGGACCAATTTCCATTTCGCGTTGCTCTTCTTCGTTTGGTGTCATTTGTCCCATATTTGTTTTACGAATATCTTGATATGCATTTGGTTGAGGAGGTAAATTTTCTGTTACAAGCGCACGGAATTCCGCCTCATCTTCAATTTGCAGACCGTGGTTATGAGAAAATAAATCACCTAGCTTCGCCGCAACCGTCCCATCGTCATTCAATTCATCAATGATCATGAAGTGAGCTGGTAATACAACTAATTCATCTGATAATTCTTTATAGCGTTTGTACAAGCTTTCACGTAAGTCTCCTACCCAGTCTTCTGCCATTCCAGCAAGATCAGGACGTCCAATTGAATCAATGAATAAAATATCGCCTGATAGTAAGAAAGAATCGTCTACGATAAATGATGTAGATCCAATTGTATGACCAGGTGTATAGAGCGCTTGAATATCAATTTGGGTGTTTCCGATTTGTACGTTCTTGCCATCTTCTAACGCTTCGTATTTAAACGTAACTTCTTCTGCATCTTTCGGTGGTAGCCAGTACGTTGCATTTGTTGCTTCCGCGATTTTTCGACCTCCTGAAATATGATCGGCATGTAAATGCGTATCAAATACGTGAGTAATCGATACATTCATATTTTTGGCGAAATCTAAATACACATCTGTCATTCTTGTTGCATCAATTAACGCTGCTTCTCCGTTTGAAACGACCATATAAGATAAGCAACCTTTGCCAATACGAACAAATTGATAAAGCTCTCCGCCGTCTTTTAGGTCACTCACTTTTACAGGATGTAAGTGTTCGCTCCACGCTTTCATGCCGCCTTGTAGGTATGATACATTACGTCCTTCTTCAGAAAGCATTTCTGCCACCATCACAGAGGAACCTTCTTTTGCACAAACGACCACAATCTCTTGATCTTTAGGCAGTTGATCTATGATTTCTTCTACACCGTCTAATAAATCAAAATATGGGATGTTTAAATAAGAGAAGTTTTCGCCTTCGATTTTCCAGTCGTTAAAGTCACTTTGGTTGCGTACATCGAAAATGAAAAGATGTTCTTTGTTCATGACTTTTTGCGCTACTTCTTTTGACGTCATCATCGTTACTGTCATTTTAAATTACCCCCATAGGTATATTTTTGGATAAAAAAATAGATTGTTTTCTCCACCTTTGCTGTTAGCAAAGGTGGAAATAAAATCTAGAATGTTAGCGTTGTGTCTGCATCTTTTGCAAAGTCTAAAAACGTAACAGCTCCGCCTACTTCAATTCCTTCAATAAAATCTGCTTTTTCAAGCCCCATCACGTCCATCGTCATTTGACAGCCGATAAACGTTACTCCTAGATCCTGTGCCATGTCAATTAATTCAGGAATAGAGGGAACGTTTGCTTTTGCAAAACCGTCTGCAAAGTGCTCTTTTCCCTCTGGCATTGGCAACTGTTTGTTTGCTTCTTTGTGAATTAAGTTTAAACCTTCAAATGTGAAGAAAATCGCTACTTCTTTATCTGTTGCTGCTGCAGCTGTTGCAATGTTAAATACTTTATATGCATCAAATAATCCGCCGTTACTTGCGATAATGGCTACTTTGTTATTCATTTGTATTCCTCCTATTTAATAATGTCATTAGTTCGGGAATATGAAAACCTACAACCCACTCTCCATCAATGTTGGTTTGTGGAAGCCCCGTTCTTCCCGTTTTATTGATTAAAACTTGTTTTAATTCTAAATCATCTTCCAAGCTTACTTCTCGAAAGCTAATATCCTGAACCGATAAAAAACGTTTTAGCTTTGCACACGATGAACAGTTCGCAGAAGTATACACTGTGACCGTCTTCATACGATAAGCAGCTCCTTATTTTACGTTGCTATCCGTTGCTCCTGACCACTCACTCATTCCAGGAACAACATTCCATACGTTTTCAAAACCATTTTTGGCCAATGTTTGAGAAGCAAGGTCACTGCGGCTACCTGTACGACATACGACCAAAATTTCTTTTTCCTTTGAAAGCTCATTTAAACGACTTTCTAATTCTCCAAGTGGAATAGAGACAGCATTTGGAATGTGATTAAATGCATATTCTGCTGATTCACGTACATCTAAAACCACTACATCCTCCGCTAATTTTTGTTGAAGCTGTTCGTTTGATAATACGTTTGGATGATTTTTTTCAGCTGTTTCTTCCCCTGATGCTTTTCGTACAAAATGCTTTAATACATTATTCTCTTCGATTGTTCCTAGATATTGATGACCTGTGCTTTCCGACCACGCTTTAAGGTCCGCTTTTGACCCTTTGTCTGTTGCTTGAATTTCAAGCACTTGGCCTGCTTCAAGGTCTTTCATTGCTTTTTTCGTTTTTACGATTGGCATTGGACATGCAAGTCCTTTTGCGTCTAGTAATACATTAGCTTGAATGTTTCCCATTATAAACGCTCCTTTTCATACCTCGCAGGGTATATTTAAGTGTAAAATTTTTAAACTGTCTTTCCTTCCCATGCTAGCATTCCGCCGTCCATGTTTGTTACGTCATAGCCATGAGATTCAAGGAATTGAGACGCTCTTCCGCTTCTTCCACCTGATCGGCACACCATAATGTAAGGTTTGTTTTTATCTAATTCATTCATACGAAATTCAATTAATCCAAGAGGGATATTTACCGCACCAGGGATCTTCCCTTCAGCTACTTCGTCTGTTTCTCTTACATCAATAATGTTTAGATTGAATTCTGTATTCAATTTTTCTTCTAAATCCTTCGCTGTTATGCGTTTCATATCGCTTTTCCTCCTTAGAT
The DNA here is from genome assembly GCF_001274935.1 of Priestia koreensis. Classification (GTDB taxonomy): domain Bacteria; phylum Bacillota; class Bacilli; order Bacillales; family Bacillaceae_H; genus Bacillus_AG; species Bacillus_AG koreensis. The sequence continues at coordinate 41,737 of NZ_LILC01000023.1, forward strand.
AAATAAGTTCACGTTTCCGTCTTCTGCGTCTCCTAAATAAGCTGCAACTCCTGCATATTCAATTTCTTCTAGTAGTTCTTCTTTTTGAAGCCCTAATAAATCCATCGTCATTGTACACGCAACAAGTTTCACATCTTGCTCCTGGGCTAGTTCAATAAGGTCTGGAAGAGGCATCGCATTGTGCTTCTTCATGACTTTTTTAATCATCTTAGGACCAAATCCACCAAAGTTCATTTTAGAAAGCCCCATTTTGTCTGCGCCTCGAGGCATCATACCCCCAAACATTTTTTCTAAAAATCCCTTTTTGACAGGTATATTCGCCTCTTTGCGTAGTGCGTTTAATCCCCAAAACGTATGGAAAATCGTAACCTCATGATCATAGGCTGCTGCCCCGTTTGCAATAATGTAAGCAGCCATTGCTTTATCATAATCACCGCTGAATAATACGATGGTCGTTCGTTTCTTTTGCTCCATGTCATTCTCCTTCCCTCATATACCTAATAGGGTATATGAGAAGTTAAAAGTAAGTTAACGTTCGCCTTTTTTAATCCAGAATTTTAATACATCTTGCTCTTCTTCGTGCTGTACAAGTTCATGTCCACCTGATTTTGCCCATGCTGCGAGGTCATTTTTAGCGCCTTTATCTGTTGCATGAATTTCAAGTACTTGACCTGATTCTAGTTCGTTCATTGCTTTTTTTGTTTTTACAATTGGCATTGGACATGCTAACCCTTTTGCATCTAATACTTTATCTGCGTTCATTTATAATTCCTCCATCTATCATTTGTATTTATTTTAATTACCCATAGGGGTATATTAACAAACAAATTTTTTTGTGTCAATCCTGATGATTATCTGCTTTTTACTAACAAATTGACGGCTTCTTTAATTAGTTCATCAGCTTGCTCGCCTTCTTGATCAGCCGCCTTCACACAATCAACTAGATTAGAACTGACAATTACACCGATTGTTCGATCCATTGCCGAGCGAACGGATGCCAATTGTGTAATAACGTCTTTACAGTCCTTTTCATCTTCCATCATTTTTAAAATACCACGAAGCTGACCTTCCATGCGCTTCACGCGATTTTTAACCTGCGCATTGTAGTCCATATACATCCTCCGTTCTGCCAATCATTTTTCTGTGTAGCTAAAAGATCTATCGTTATTTGCGATACGTTGATCTTATACCCTATTGGGTATTTTGTCAACCGCGTATAATTTACTATGCAAATGAAGAATGCCTTGTGCATGTCCCGTACGCAAATAGTGGCTGAAAACAAAAAAGAGGGACATCCTCCTTTTTATTTTCATTTCAACGTATTGTTGATTAAAATCAAACGCCAAGAACATCAAGCCATATTTTAATAGCCGTAATCATAATTAAAATTGCCAATATACTTTGTAACATACGTGTATTCATTTTTTGCGCCAGCTTCGCTCCTATAGGCGCTGCAATTAAGCTTGCAATTACAATAACAAGCGTCGGCTGCCACGGTATTTGGTGAGTCACTAGTTTTCCTGAAACAGATCCAATAGAGGAAATGAAGGTAATGGCTAATGAAGAAGCAATCGTAATTCGAGTCGGAATTTTTAACACAACTAGCATAATTGGAACAAGTAAGAATGATCCACCTGCTCCTACAACTCCTGCTGCAACTCCTACCACAAACGCTAAAATACCTGCTAGGGTTATATTGAACGTTAGCTCTCCCTTATCTTCAACTTGCTTTTTGGGTAAAAACATCATAAAAACTGCTAATAGAGCGAGTACACCGTAAATAATGTTAATCGTATGCTCCGAAAAACCGTTTGATCCAAAGCTTCCGATTACACTTCCGACGAGCACGCTTCCCCCCATTGAAATAATGAGTTTTTTATTCAGGTATCCACCTTTCCTATACGCCAACACTCCTGCTAGGGTAGAAAAGAACACCTGTGCCGCAACAATACCTGTGATCTCATGTGCTCCAAAAGATGCTATACCAATTAACGGTGGCACATATAATAGCAGTGGGTAATTAATAATGGCGCCGCCGACCCCTACTAGTCCTGAGATGAAAGCCCCAAGAAAGCCTAATACAAAAAGCATCGTGATGGTGTAGACTGTCATAAGCTCCTCTCCTATCTGTTGAACATCTTTATTACTAGTTCTTGATGAATGTTGCAATTCCTTTATTGTTTCGCATACCTATAGAGGTATATAAAAGGGCAATATTAGGTTAAAATCATGATTAACGCCAAGCGCTCATTCCACCCTTAACATTCGTTACGCGATCATAGCCAGCTTTTTTTAGCATACGACAAGCCATGGCACTTCTTCCACCGCTTTGACAAATAACAACGATTTCCTTGTTCTTTGGAATTTGTGATAGCTTCCCTGACAGCGCTTGAAGGGAAATATTTTTAAATCCTGAAATAGAACGTCCTTTAAACTCACCTGGTGTACGAACATCTAAAAAGAATTTTTCCTTTTTATCCTTTAAATACGTCTGCTTTAATTCCATTGTTGAAATTTTATTGTACGTGGACCCAAATAGCCATCCGAACATTGTAGCTCCTCCTTCTTTTCATGCTTTATTTGATTTCTATTACTTATATTATACCCATAGGGGTATAATATCAAGCCTTTTTTCAAAATGGGTATTTCATCAAACAAAAAAAGAATAAACTCATTGTTTATTCTTCGCTTTTCAATCTCTTCTCCATGCAGTCAACCATTGCTCCGTTTACATCTGCCTCTGCATATGTATCAAAACCAAGGCGTTCCCAAAAAAGCTTTGCTCGCGGATTCGACTTTAATACCCCTAGTCGGATGGCTGGAAGCGTGTCTGGCAGTTCTGCTTCAAATGCTAGATAAGCTTGTGTTCCAAAGCTGTATCCGTGGTAAGCCTCATGAATAAGCAAAGCGCCAATCCAAAATTGACCGTCGTTTGGATTTGTCTCCATATAATCAAGAATTCCAACGTACGTGTCATCAGCTTTCACAAACAAGCTATTCGTGGATGAAGTTAAATAAGCTGTTTTCAATTCTTCAGCTGTTCGTGTTTGTCGACTATTTTCTAATGCATTATATACGTGATTAGACCGCACAATTTCGTCGGCGATATAAAGCGTTTCTTCTGTAATAGGTTCAAATGAAATCATGTTGGTTCCTTTCTATTCTTGCTGTTCTCTTTCTAGTTTAGCATAGCTTTTTAGCTCCGTTAAGATTCGTTTGGCAATCTGTTCATCGCGAAACTCCAGTCCATATTGATACACCGCTCCGTATTGCTTTTGCCAAAGCAGCGTCCCTTCTATTTCTAGAGGTGCCCCCGTTAGCTGAAATGTTAGACGAATCTGGATAGAATCACTTTGCAGGGGCAGAGCAAGATTACTTTGAAATTTTGCTCCTCCCGTACTAATATCAAGAATTTGACCAAGAGCTCGCTTACTATCAATCACCTTACTGCCAACGGAAACAATTCCGAAAGTGCAACTCCGCGGCTTCTTAAATTCATAACGAAAAGGCTCTCCTCGTTTGTATTGTAGGCTCATCTTTCCCCCTCCTCTTCAACAAAAACTGTTACTTACTATTATAAAAAAGAAATGTCTGGAATAAAAGGATGATTTTATAAATCATCTTCATACATACACATTCAAAAGAGGACGTCATTATATTGATTCCACTCATCAAATGGGTGGAAGGAATATAACGCATCCTCTTCATTTTACTATCTTTTTCACTACTGCCTAACACTTCTGTGTTTTCATTTTAAATAACCATATTTCCTTAATAAAGTCGATTGCTTTTTCTCTGCGGCTTTTTGAAAGTTGTGAATGGCATTCCACATGAATGGTGGATTAGAGTACATAGGAAAGTGACCACAATTCGGAACTTCCTCTAAATGAACCCCCTCTGATTGAATATGATCAAGATACGTTAGGTTATTGTTTTGATCACCGTACATAAACATTTTAGGAAAAGAGAGGCCTAAGAATTTACTCATCAAATCTGCATGATCAGATAGATGAACCATCGATTCAAAAATTGTTTTGACTGCGCCTGGACGAACTTTGTGGCGCAAGCTTGAGGCATATAAGGCACTTGAGAACGCTGGGGAGTGACGTGTACGCTCAACAAATTGTTCGAAAAATTCATCCTTGTCCTCACATTTGTATTGGATGATTTGTCTACTTAGAAAACAATCTTCAGGTGCAATGTTTCCTTCAATATTTGTAAAACTCACTACTTTTTCGGGGTATTTGTGAGCAATCATTAACGCAGTAAGTCCACCCATCGAATGCCCGACAAGATGAAAATGTTTGAAGTTTACACGTTCAATAATCGTGAGCGCAACTTTTTCTAAAAAAGGAATGGATATTTTCGATAAGTCTGAGCAATCACTTTCTCCACATCCTGGTGCATCATATGCAAGAAAAGGATGATTGGAAAAAGAGGAATACCGAACGATGTCAGCATAGTCTTCTTTTGTTGACCCAAAACCATGTAGAAAAACGATTGGACATAGCTCACCGCCACGATGGATCGATGAGATACGCAGGTCAGTACCGTCTATATCAAATGAAAATTGAGAATGATTAAATTCTTGTTGCATAGAAATACTCCTTTACTTGTAAGATCAAACGTTTAACGCGTAATGATTTTCACGTTAAAATGAGGGTTAGGCATGATATAACAATAACCTCCCCTTTTAAAATAAGTTTATCAGCATATGATATATACGAAAAATACTTATTTAGTTTAGAATATATAGTGTTTACATATAAATAGGAGTGTTTGAATGGACATAAAGCAGTTAACTTATTTTTTGGCGATCGCTGAAGAAGGTAATATTAGTAAAGCAGCAAACAGGCTTCATATGGCTCAGCCTCCTCTTAGCCAGCAGTTAAAGCTATTAGAGGACGAAATTGGGCTAAGATTATTTGAAAGAAATACGCGTAAAATGAGAATCACAGATGCAGGACAGCTCCTACAGAATAGAGCTCAACAAATTGTGGACCTGCTAGAAAAAACGTCGAAGGAATTACGGGATCTAAAAGAAGGATCACAGGGAGTTCTTTCCATCGGAACCATTTCTTCTGCGGGCGAAACCCTCGTACCTACGATCGTACAAGAGTTTCATACCATTTATCCCGGCGTTGATTTTCGCATTAAAGAAAGCAGTACTTTTGAGATTCTAGAGTTAGTGAAAAGAGGAGTCGTGGAAATCGGCATTATTAGAACCCCGTTTAATTTGGAGGCGTTTGATTATATTAGTCTTCGGGAGGAACCGATGATGGCTGGATCAGCGGATTCGTTATCAAAAGCAAACAAAGCATACATACATTTAGCAGATTTGAAAGAAAAACCGTTACTTTTCCATAATCGGTATGCAAACAATATAGAAGAGGCATGTAACAAAGCGGGATTTGAACCGAAAGTGAAATGTCGAATAGATGATACAAGAACAATGCTTAATTGGGCTAGTGATGGAATGGGCGTTGCTTTAATTCCTCGAGATATGATGGGATTGGTATCAGAAGATCGTCTCCACTTTATTGAAATTAAAGAAAAAACGCTCGCAACGAAGATCACCGTAATTTGGAGGAAAAATCATTATCTTTCTACAACAGCTAGACATTTTTTAGAGTTCTTTAAATCAAACACAAGCAAATAAACCATTAAAAACCCAGCAGGTTCCAGGTATTATACTGGGCCCTGCTGGGTTTTTGTTAACCACCTATATTTACAGTGACACGTCTTGCTCTGCCATTTCAGATAAAATACGCTTTAGCTCCACTTCAGGGTTCAGCTCAGGATTTAGAATGTGCTTTACGTAACGTTCAGCGCTTGCTGCTATTTCATCCTTTCCAACGACAACTGAACCATATTGGACGTAATGTGTTAAAAAGGCCATCCCTGTTAAGTTAGCGGTTTGTTGCATTGGGCGCGTTAGCTCACTGATGGTATACGTATTATATCCACCTGCACGATAAGACTTTTGTGGTCCACCCACCGAAATAGCGAGCACCATTTCTTTTCCTTTTAGCTTTGTTCCTCCCGTTCCGTATGCCCAGCCGAATGTTAATACATCATCTAGCCATTTCTTCATTAAAGGAGGTGTGCTGTACCAATAAAACGGAAACTGAAACACGATGCGATCATGCGCTAAAAGAAGAGCTTGTTCTCTTTCCACATCAATTTGCCAGTCAGGGTATTTTTCGTAAATGCGGTTGATGGTTACATCCTCTTGTTCAAGGCGTGCTACCCACTCCTTGTTGACGTTTGAATCTGATAAATTTGGATGAAAGACGTTTATTAATGTTTTCATGTTGAAAACCCTCCTATATGTTTAAGATGTCTTCATTATAGGAGAAGTGACGCCTTTCCTTCTTGTACGTTATTTCGTTATTTTTGTACAAAATTCTTTTTCCACTGAAGTGGCGTGACCCCTGTCCATTTTTTAAAATGGCGATGAAAATGACTTTGATCTGAAAACCCAAGGCGTAACGAAATGTTACCAATCGTGAGTACGGGATCGATCAACAGCTCTTTCGCTCGATCAATTCGAATTTTAAGCAAATATTGATGTGGCGTAATCCCCATTTCCTTTTTAAAGCTTGTAATGAAGTGTGATGAGCTGAGATGTGATAACTGATGGAGTTTTTCTAATGATATATCTTGATCGTAATGAGCATGCATATATTCAATAGCAGTCGAAAAAACCGTTGAGGAAGGCGTTTTCCACTCCAGATCATTTCCTCTGCTACTTCCATATTCATTCAACAAGTGTAACGTGATTAAGTTCATCATTGAATCGGTGTACAGTTGCCCCTGCGAAAATCCGTTTTTCCCCTCCACTTCAAGCCACGTCATTAGCTGCACAAGCTTCTCGTCCTTTGTGCGAATTTTATAAGACAAATTGGATGAACGATTTTCCTGTTCAGCAATTTGATTTACTTTATCAGCTGAAATCTCCAGTCGTAAAAAGGACAAATCAACTCCCCATTCGCAGCTATTATCCACATGACTTGGGATAAAATTAAGATCGCCTTGAAACGCCTGTCCTCGGTAGATCTGACCAGCGACGTTCTCTTGAATGTTCACCGGTGTGGTTGAACGATGCAGCACAAGCACGTGTCGGTCCACTTCTTCTTCTGCAAGCTGAGGCCGAACGTCCGAAGCAGCGAGTAAATGAAAGTGTTCGCTTGTATATGTTGAATAATGTTTTTGCAAGGTTTCATTTAACGACATGCCGACATCTCCTCTCCTTCAGATTGATATACGTATACTACTACAAAAAATCCCCCGAGTAGAGGATTTTTACTCGGGGGATTTTTATTACATGCTCAGCAATTCGCGAATTTCATCTTCTGTGAGGCTTGAGAGCATCGTTTCACCTGGTTGGATAACTTGCTCAATGAGCTCACGTTTCTTTTGCTGAAGCTGATAAATTTTTTCTTCAATCGTTCCTTTGGAAATTAGGCGGATCACCTGCACCACATTTTTTTGACCGATGCGATGCGCGCGTCCAGCCGCTTGTTCTTCGATAGCTGGATTCCACCACAGATCATATAAAACAACGGTATCGGCACCGGTTAAATTTAATCCAGTTCCTCCTGCTTTTAAGGAGATGAGGAACACGTCGTTTTCTCCTTGATTAAAGCGCTCAGACATCTCCACACGCTCTTTCGACGGCGTTTGGCCATCTAGGTAGAAAAAGGAGATGCCCATTCCTTCAAGACGCTCTTGAATAATGTGGAGCATGCTTGTGAACTGCGAAAAGATCAACAAACGTTTTCCATTTTCAATCGCATTTTGCGTCAGTTCTAAGAGCTGATCTAGCTTGCTTGATTGCCCTTCATAGTTTTCAATAAACAACGATGGGTGACAGCAAATCTGACGAAGTCTTGTTAAGCCCGCTAAAATCTTGATGCGGTTTTTATTGAAATCCTCCGTTTGAATGGATCGCTTCACTTCTTCTAAATAACCAACATATAGTTCTTTTTGTTCTTTCGTCAGCTCTGAGACGTGATTGCTTTCAATTTTATCCGGAAGCTCTTTTAGTACATCTTTTTTCACACGGCGAAGAATAAACGGGCGTACCATACGTGCTATTTGGTCGTTCGATAGATTTTTAAACGCTTTATACCCAGGGAAAAGACCTGGTAAAACCGTTTGAAACAGTGACCACAGCTCATCAAGCGAATTCTCAATTGGTGTTCCACTCAGTGCGTATTTACGCTGTGCACGGAGCGAGCGAACCGCAGCCGCCGTTTTAGTCGTGTAATTTTTAACCGCTTGTGCTTCGTCGAGAATGACCGTATTAAACGTATGCTGTTGATAAAAAGCTAGATCCTGGCGAAGCGTTGGATAAGAGGTAATCCATACGTCATGCTCGTTTTCCCCTGTTAAAAGCGCTTCTCTCTCAATCGGTGTCCCCGTAATCACCTCAACGTTTAAATGAGGCGCAAACTTCTCAAATTCATTTTTCCAATTGTAAATAAGCGAAGCCGGTGCAACGACTAAAAAGGACTGTTTTTCGGACTGTTCGTTCTTTTCTGAGACAATGTAAGAAATGCTTTGTAGGGTTTTTCCTAGTCCCATATCATCCGCTAACACACCGCCTAATGCATAGTGAGACAACGCCTTAAACCATTGAAAACCATTGTGCTGATAATCACGAAGCTCCGCTTGTAGATTGGTTGGTTCTTCAAAATCAAGGTCTTCAGGGTTCTTGAGATGCTGAATAAGGCGACGGAAAGCTTTACTTGATTTCGTTGCATATTTGTTCTTTCCGTTCATAATTTCTTCTACCTGCATACCTCGGTACACGGGAACCTGCAATCGATTGTCGGTTAAATCGTCCTCCGTCACGTTCAGTTCATCGAAGAGCTGATAGAGCGTTTGAAAATCTTCTTGTTCAAGAGAAATAAACCGACCGTCGGGCAGACGATGGTACGATTTTTTCTCAATCACCGATTTTAGAACGCTTTGAATCGTATTATGATCGATGCCGTTTAAATCAAAGTTAATTTCTAATAATCCTCGGTTCTCTCCGACATCAATACTTGTAGAAGGAACCGCACCCTCTGGGGGTGAGTATGCCTGTGCACGATCTGACATATACACGTCTGCTAATCGCCCTAGACGAGGCAGTACGTGAAACAAGAACGTATACAGATCATCTTCATTTTCATCCAAATAAAGCTGTTGCTTGTGAATTTTTACCGGCGCTCGTTCAATGATCGCCATAATTTCTCGTTCTTTTTCCGTATCTCGAATTAAAAAAGCACCCTTTTCGCCCCGGCTTTCTTGACTGAATGAAAATGGGTTAATGATGATATCATCGTAATGATACTCGAGTTTTACCACAAGGCGTCCATTTTCTTCGTCCACAAATACCTTTGACTGAAGAATCGGCTCGCTGATTTTAGTCGACACTTCTTCATCAATAGAAACGTTTCCTACCTTTTTAAGACCAGGTAGTACTTGTGAAAGAAAGTCCTCCATTTGCTCAGAAGCAATCGGAATCGTTTCTCCTAACACGGCACTTTGACGAAGTCCTTCGACAAGCATACGCTGATCAGGTGACAGCGTGTAAAAGGTTCCTTCTAAAAAGACCAAATCGTAGCGATCGAAAAAGGATGCCCGGTGGAGTTGAAACAGATCTAACTCAAATGCCTGATCACCTAGCTTATGAAGCTGAAATGATAATGGCAAGGTTTTTTCAATTAGCTCCACATGCGGGTAGATAACTTCTTCATGAACAAACGTAAAGTTCCGCTCCATTAAGGCTAACAGAAGCTTCCTTGCTCCCATTGTAGGGATTAATAACTCTCGGTCGGTTGTTAACGAAGACGAACTCTGTCGCTGATAAGGGTTAGGTGGTCGGTAGAAGTGTTCCGTATTGACTAATTCGAGTAGCATTTGAATGACGGTGTTGTCTTCTTTTTTAAATGCATAATCACTAGGATCGTATGTAAACTTTTTCGTGAATTCATGTGTTTCCTGATTTTGTACTTTCGTCAAAAACTCTTTGATGTTCTTGACTACGTATGTACGATCAGGACCTATTTTAAGTTCTAGAGTTAAATACATGCCTTGTGGATGTAAAAAAGTTGGCGTAGCGGATTTGCAAACAAACTCCACTTCGAGCAGCTGTTTTACTTCATCATTGTGGGCATCTAACACGGCTTGCTGATAGCCACTAAACAGTTGGATGAACTGATCAACCGCTTCGTAATCTCCCGCTCTTGGACCCCTTTGTCCTATTTCGTTTGTTTCTTGATCACAAAGCTCTAATAATACAGCTACTTCATGTTTACACTCTAAGTAGCGATCATAGGCAGGGCAGTCACAAGAAGAACTAAATGATTGATGGCGCTTTTCAACGGTGACATAGTAAGAGTCATCACCTATCACTTTTGCAAACCAAGCCTCTTGTTCCGGTGAGAATTTTAAGTCACGAACACGCCCTTCCCGGTAATAAGCGTATCCACGATTATAGGTAGTGGTTAAAAATAAATCTTTAATTTGCTCTCTCGTAAATAGCATATTCGGCATTCATTCTCATCTTTCTTTGTTTAATATCGTTTTTGTGCGTCTTTTCCATCATAACGCACTAAGCATGAAAATGCGAAATCTTATCGTCTTTTTTTCAAACTTTTCCCTTCTCTGTTATACGCTCTCTTCAAAGAAAAATCAAAAAAATAGACCCTGCAAAATAGGTGAATGGCTGTTGCTAGATTACTAGAAATGAATATCTTATTTCTATGGGGGTGAAATATATGAGTGATAAAAACCTGAAAAAGGAACTCACAGGTCTTTCGGCGGATTTTGTACAGTTATTCGTGGGGGATATTTTAACGCGTAACAATGTTGGCGCGGCCCCAGAGAATACAGTATCCCCTGAACAGCGCGAGCAGTTAAAACAAACCATCTTAGATCTACAAGCGAAAGTAGACGAAATGATGGAAAGAGCTGCGGCTAGTAAAGACGCTATGTCTAGCCAGAAAGTGAGTCAAGAAGCTCCATTGAGAGCGCTCATGAGAAAAAAAAGAGAGAATAATTCCTAAGAGGAGGAACTGAGGAGATGTCAAAAAAAGAGCAGATTAAAAAATGGAAAGAATATGAAGAGTACAAAAAATGGAAAAAGAAAGAAAAATGTAAGCAAAAAGAGAAAGAAAGCTGTAAAAAGAAAAAAGAAAAAGAATGTCATAAAAAGAAACATTATTGCCACGGATATTCTTGTGGATCAGGTTCTTTTGGTGCAGCGGTAGGCCAAAATGCAGCGCTATCTTCTGATATCGAGCAGTTATCACAAGAGTTAATCGTGATCAAGGATTCTTGTGACATTTCCGTAACGACTAATGAAACACAAATTGCTGCTTCTCTTCAAGCAGCAATTCAAGTAGCAATTGCAATCGTAATTAATATTACAATTGCTGATGCTGCTCGTGCAGAAAGAGTGACGCAAGAACTTTTAGAGAAATCTAGAATTCTACAAGCAAATCGTCAACAGCTTATCATTAAAAACTCCAAAAATATCTCTGTTACAACGAACGATACGGATGTTGCAATTTCCTTACAGCTTCTTCTTCAAATCCTACTTGCATTAGTCGTGCAATTAGGTATTCTATAATTTCACCCTTATAAAATTAACAGAGCGGGATAGTTTATGCGCATAAGCTATTCCGTTCTTTTTTCGTTGAAAGAAGTGGTTAGGTTAATGTAGTATATGAGCCTTGTGCTCAGAGTGATACATCTGTACTAGATTTTATAAAACTTTCTTTGTGAATGTTAATCCCTTTTGATCCATCAAGTGTTGCAGTCCCATTCGAAAACTGGCAAATGTTTTAAAGCTCGAAAAATTGACGTTTGATTGTATTAATTCTTTCGCTAGCTCCGTTGAAAACCCAACGTATAGTGTCTCAGCCCCCACTAATTTCAGAGCGGACGTAAGATCTTCGATTAATGTCCCAATTTCCCCGTAACCAATTTCACTAATATCGAGTCGTGTAATTCCTGTAAAATCAATAATGACATTTTCTGCCTGCTGGTCATGGATGGCAAAAAGGATTTTTTCACGAAGCGTCACGATACGCTGACGTGACAATGCCCCCACTAGAGGAACTAAAATCGTTTCTGGAATAATGGACGGAATAATCGGTGTTGAAAGCTCCCGTACCATTTTATGAAGGTGCTCATTTTCCTTTTGAAGCTGTCGGTTTTCTTCTTGCAACGCTTCATAGTCTGCTTGATCAATATTTTTCATGTCGTTGCTCCTCATTTAATTGTTTGATCCTTGTTATTCCCTTTTTCGTTATACGTAAAAACCTTTCCTTCGTCAAGCGTTAAATGTCTACGCATCACGAAAGGAATTAGCCGGGTTAAAGGAGAATAGTTGAAGAGACCTATTTTTTATACATACAAAAGGAGATTATTTAGATGCTTAACGATTTACAAACTATTTTCCATCAAGAAATGCGCGTGAATGCGCAAGCACCCGGCTTTAGAAGAGAAGAGAGTGACCACGTTGTCCGACACGTTTCTCTCACTACGGATAATAGCTTTATTATTGCCTCATCTTTGACTGAGGAGAACGTCGATACCGTTATTGAAGCGGAATTAAAATACTTTCGCGGCCTTAACCAATCGTTTGAGTGGAAAGTATATAGTTATGATCAGCCACATAACCTTACAGACACGTTAAAGGACCATGGCTTTACCATCGGTGATCCAGAAGCCTTAATGGTAATGGACATAAAGGAATACACTATCCCGGACACCTCTATCACCGTACAAGAAATCACCGATAAAAAAGGAATCGATGACATTATTAAATTAGAAAATACCGTCTGGAATGAACCTCACCAGGAACTTGGTGAACGGTTATGGCGTGATAAACAGGAGCATCCAGAATCCCTTTTCTTGTACGGGATCTATGATGAAGACAAGCTTGTTAGCGCCGCTTGGATGTACATCGAGATCAATACCTCTTTTGCGAGTCTCTGGGGCGGATCGACATTACAAGAATACCGAAAGCAAGGTCACTATAGTGCGCTATTAGCTACGCGCGTTCAAAAAGCGCGTGAGTGTGGTCGCTCCTATCTCATGGTTGATGCAAGTCCTATGAGTCGACCGATTTTAGAAAGAAATGGGTTTCACTGTTTGGCTTATTCATATCCTTGTGATTCTCCTCCTCGTGCTATGTGATAGCAAATTTTATGTAAAAAGCGCCCTCGGTCTAAAACCGAAGGGCGCTTTTTCTTGAACCTTATCTAGATCGTTCAATTAACTCAATGATATCCTCAAGCTTATTCTGAAGAACCATCTCCATGTTCGCTACATCTGTTAACATGCTGTTTACGCTATTGTTGGTTGTAAGCAGCTCAGCAATTCTAATTTGCCCATTGTTATATGCGGCGACGGCTGCCTGAATCTTTTCTCCCTCAGCATTCAAAATGTGCGCAAGGGATAATTCTTCTGTTCCAATTGAAGCTAGAAGTAGATTAATAACCTGCTCTCTTGTATATGGCTGAATGAGAGTGATTGCTACGTTTGTTGGCGTTGTTACTTCAATTGGCGGATCCTGTGGATTTGGTGAAAATAGATAGCGAACGGTTGCTACATTCTCTGTTGGATTTGTTGTTGGAACTGAAGCTACATTTACTTGGAACGAAACGGTTGCTGTTTGCCCGGGATTAATAGACGGTACAGAAAGACCTAATGCAGGGTTACCTGTGTTTGGTGTACCATTTACAACCACGCTACCTGGCACAAATATCGTACCACTCGGAGCAACGTCGGTTAAGACAATACTATTAACAGGTGCACTTCCTGTATTCGTAAGTGTCACCGTGTAGGTGAGGTTTTCTCCGATTGTCGCTACTCCACTACTCACAGTTTTAGAGGCTGTTAAAATACCTTGCTGAATGGTTACGCTCGTTTGATTACTAATTGTTTCCCTTGGCTGCGGCGGTTGAGTAGGATTAATCACAACGCTGTAATTTAAACGACCTTGATTGTTTACAACGCCTCCTGCTGGTACCGACTCCGCAGTAGCTTGGAACGTGACAGTAGTCGTACTTCCTTGTGCTAGCGTTCCTAGCGTAATACCCGTATTCGGATTAACCGACGATGGTGCACCGTTGATTGTGACGCTACCTGGCACAAACGTGGTACCAGCTTGAACGACATCTGTTAAAACAGCCGTTAGTAAATTCACTGTTCCACTATTAACAATCTGAAGCGTATACGTAATCACTCCGTCAATAGCAACAGCTGGAACATCTGTCGTTTTAGTAAATGCTACGTTCTCTTGCTCAACAGCTGTTGTAGCTGGATTTGAAGTTGATGTTCCTTGTAAAGGCGGCTGACCCGGACTCGCTGTGTATTGGAACGTTGTGTTGGAAATGTTCGTGATTGGATCTGCCTCTGGAACAGATGTGACCGTCACCTCGTAAACGATTGTTACGGTTCCTCCTGGTAAAATAGGCAATAAAGAAATGCCGTTATTTGGATTTCCCACTGATGACAATCCGTTAATTCTGACGCTTCCTGGAACGAATGTGGTTCCTTCTGGATCTGGGTCGTTGAAAGTAACATTATTTAATGTGACTCCACTCGTGTTCGTTAACACAATGGTGTATCTCAACGTATCACCGACCTCTGCGGAAGCAGTATTGACCGTCTTATTACTTACTAGAATTACCTCTTTAATGGTCACATTGGTTACATTTGTTTCTCGGCTTCTTGGTTGAGGTGGCTGTGCTGGATCGATAATGACATTGTAATTTAGCGTACCTTTATTTTGCACAACTCCTCCTAGTGGAACGGCGTTAGCTATTGCTTGGAATGTGACAGTCGTCATGCTATTTGGAGCAACTGTTGCAAGTGAAATGCCACTGTTTGGATTAGATGCAGATGGCGCTCCATTAATGGTCACACTTCCTGGTACAAACGTGGTGCCTGTTTGAATATTATCAGTTAGTACGGTGTTTAAGAGCGCTACCGTTCCACTGTTCACCACTTGAAGTGTGTAGTTGATCGTTCCCCCTACTTCTACTGTTGAAGCATTTACTGATTTTGTAAAAGTTAGCTGTTCGTTCAGAATCGTTGTTGTGACTGGATTTGAAGACGACGTCTCTTGAACAGGTGGCTGGCCTGGTCCCGGCACATATTGAAACGTTATGGTTGCAATGTTCGTTGTTGGGTTCGCTGCTGGAACGGATGTGACATTAACACGATACGTGATGGTCACTGATCCCCCTGGTGCAAGTGGCGATAGCGCAATGCCGCTATTTGGATTACCTGCTGACGGAGCACCATTAATCGTGACACTTCCCGGAACAAACGTGGTTCCCGCTGGATCTGGATCGTTAAAACTAACGTTGTTTAATGTGAAGGTGCTCGTATTCGTTAAGACCACCGTATAGGTGAGCGTATCCCCTACTTCAGCATTCGTTGCACTCACCGTCTTCACGCTCGAAAGATTCACATTTTCGACGGTAACATTTGTGATCGTTGATTGTGCGCTTCTCGGCTGAGGTGGCTGCGTTGGATCGATCACAACATCATAATTTAACGTCCCCTGATTTTGAATGACGCCACCAGGTGGTACAGAATTTGCCGTGACTTGGAACGTGACCGTTGTGGTGTTTCCTGGTGCAATCGTTCCGAGTGAAATGCCCGTATTTGGATTCCCAGCTGACGGTGTTCCGTTAATCGTCACGCTTCCGGGCACAAAGGCCGTTCCTGCTTGCACGAGATCCGTTAGAACTGTGTTCAACGATGCCACAGTCCCGCTATTTACGACTTGTAGTGTATAGGTAATGACTCCGCCCTCACCAATAGTTGTGAAATTAGATGATTTCGTAAAGGTAATTTGTTCTCGTTCAATTGTTGTTGTAGCTGGATTAGAAGTGGACGTACCTTGAACAGGTGGCTGACCTGGACCAGGCACATACTGGAATGTTGTGATGGCGATATTTGTTGTTGGATTAACCGCTGGAACCGATGTGACGCTCACTTGGTAACTGATGGTTGTCGTTCCGTCTGGTGAGATTGGTGATAATGGAATCCCTGTATTTGGATTACCTGCATTTGGTGCTCCATTGATCAATACGCTTCCAGGAATAAATGTCGTTCCTGCTGGATCTGGATCAGTAAACACAACGTTTGACAATGTTACAGAAGCTGTATTCGTTAAGACAATTGTATAGGTGAGTGTATCTCCTATTTCAGCAAAAGCGGTATTCACTGTTTTTTCACTTAAAAGAATAGCTGCTTCAATGGTCACACTCGTCACGTTGGATTCCCGTTCTCTTGGTTGCGGTGGCTGTGTCGGATCTATGATCACGTTATAATTCAGCGTGCCCTGATTTTGCACGACTCCTCCAAAAGGTATAGAATTCGCTGTTACTTGGAAGGTGACCGTTGTTGTACTGCCTGGCGCTAGCGTTCCGAGCGGAATTCCTGTATTCGGATTGTTTTCTTCTGGATTTCCGTTAATCGTCACGCTGCCCGGAATAAATGTGGTTCCTGCTTGAACGAGATCCGTTAAGACGGCATTTAAAAAGGCGACCGTTCCGCTGTTAACCACTTGTAGCGTGTACGTAATGACGCCGCCTACTTCAATTGTGGTTGGGTTCGCTACTTTTGTAAACGTAAACTGTTCTTGCAAAATTGTCGTTGTAACCGGATTGGAAGCGGACGTTTCCTGAATTGGTTGTTGCCCTGGTCCTGGCACGTACTGGAATGTTGTAGTTGAAACGTTTGTTGTCGGATTAACGGCTGGAATGGAGGTGACGTTGACTTGATAGGAAACCGTTACGATCCCACCAGATACTAATGGTGCTAGTGGAATTCCGTTGTTCGGATTACCTGCATTTGGTGTTCCATTAATCGTCACACTTCCCGGTACAAACGTTGTGCCTGCTGGATCGGTATCCGTGAAAATGACATTGGTTAAAGTAAAGGTACTCGTATTCGTCAGAACAATGGTATACGTGAGCGTATCCCCTACTTCTGCAAACGCCTGATCAACTGTTTTAACGCTTGAAAGATTCACATTTTCAACCGTCACACTCGTTGTGTTACTCGATTGTTCCCTCGGCTGTGGCGGCTGCGTTGGATCAACAATGAAATTATAATTTAGCGTTCCTTGATTCTGAATGACGCTTCCTGATGTGACAAAATCAGCCGTTACTTGGAAGGTAACCGTTATTGTGCTACCTGGCGCAAGCGCTCCGAGTGGAATGCCACTGTTTGGATTACTGCCGTTTGGTGTGCCATTAATCGTCACGCTACCAGGAACAAACGTTGTTCCTGGTTGAATTAGATCCGTTAACACGGTATTCAATAGTGATCCCGTTCCGCTATTTATAACCTGTAGCGTATACGTGATCGTTCCGCCTTCACCAATTGTTGTCGCGTTTGCTGCTTTGGTAAACGTCACTTGATCTTGGACGATCGTCGTCGTAACTGGATTGGACGAAGAGGTGCCTTGAATAGGTGGCTGCCCTGGTCCCGGGATATATTGAAATGTTGTAATCGAAATATTCGTAGTAGGATTGATTGCTGGAACGGAAGATACGTTGACTTGATAGCGAATAGTCACGACACCGTCTGGTAAAACAGGTGCTAAATTAATACCGTTGTTCGGATTTCCTGATGATGACGTCCCGTTAATCGTGACGCTACCTGGTACAAACGTCGTCCCCGCTGGATCTGGGTCAGTAAAAATAGCGTTTGAGACGACCACGTTACTTGTGTTGGTTAACACAACGGTATATGTGAGCGTATTGCCTACCTCTGCAAAAGCCGTACTTACGGATTTGACGCTAGAAAGAGTGACGTTCTCAACTGTTACATTGGTTACATTCGTCACGCTACTTCTTGGCTGAGGTGGCTGTGTCGGATCGATAACCACGTTATAATTCAGCGTGCCCTGATTTTGAATGACGCCGCCTTGTGGAACAGAATCTGCTGTTACTTGGAAAATGACGGTTGTTGTACTACCAGGCGCTAATGTGCCCAAGGTAATGCCTGTATTCGGGTTATCTGTTGACGGTGCTCCGTTAATCGTGACGCTATTTGGAATAAATGTTGTTCCCGCTTCAATAATATCCGTTAAAACCGCATTTAAAAATGGAACGGTTCCTTCATTTACGACCTGGACGCTATACGTAATGACGCCGCCTACTCCGATTGTTGCGGTGTTCGCTGTTTTCGTAAAGGTGATGCGCTCTTGAACAATCGTAGTTGTAACAGGATTAGAAGAGGAGATTTCCTGAACCGGTGGTTGCCCTGGCCCTGGTACATATTCAAAGGAAGTAGAAGCAATATTAATGGTCGGATTACTTGCAGGGACAGATGTCACGTTTACTTGGTACGAAACGGTCACGATCCCTCCTGGTGCAAGAGGTGATAGCGCAATACCTGTGTTTGGATTCCCTACTGATGGTGCACCATTAATCGTGACGCTACCTGGCACGAACGTGGTACCTATTGGATCTAAGTCGGTAAAAATAATATTCGTCAAGTTAAAGGTACTTGTATTCGTTAACGTAACGGTATACGTTAACGTGTCTCCTATTTCCGCAAATGCTGTATTTACCGTTTTTACGATTGATAAATTAATGTTTTCGACGGTTACATCGGTTCGATTACTTTCTTGTTGTCTTGGCTGTGGCGGCTGTGTTGGATCAATAATGACGTCGTAATTCAGGACGCCTTGATTTTGAATGACGCCACCAGGTGGAACCGTATCGGCCATTACTTGGAACGTAACGGTTGTCGTGCTACCTGCTGCAAGCGTTCCGAGCGCAATGCCTGTGTTTGGATTCCCTGCATTTGGTGCGCCGTTTACCGTCACGCTACCTGGTATAAACGTAGTTCCCGCTTGCACAAGATCGGTAAGCACCGTATTTAAGATCGCTACCGTTCCGCTATTTACAACTTGAAGCGTATACGTGATGACCCCGCCTTCTCCAATCGTCGTCACGTCTGCCGATTTCGTAAACGTAATACGTTCGTCATTAATCGTCGTTGTAACAGGATTTGACGAAGAAGTCCCTATAACTGGCGGTTGACCAGGTGCTGGAATATATTCAAACGTCGTTGTAGCAATATTCGTTGTTGGATTAACGACTGGAACAGACGTAACTGTAACCTGATAAGCAACGGTTACCACCCCACCTGGTGCAAGTGGTGGCAGAGACACACCTGTATTTGGATTCCCGGCTGACGGTGTACCATTGATCGTGACGCTTCCTGGCACAAACGCTGTTCCTGCTGGATCTGGATCACCAAAGACTACATTTGATAATGTAACGTTGCTTGTATTGGTTAAAACAACGGTATACGTAATCGTGTCGCCTACTTCTGCAAACGCCGCACTCACCGTTTTGACACTGGAAAGATTGACGTTTTCAATCGTAACGTTTGTAATATTTGTTGCTTGCTGTCTTGGCTGCGGTGGCTGGGCTGGATCAATCACGACATCGTAATTTAAAACACCTTGGTTTTGGACAATACCACCCTGTGGTGCGGAATCAGCCGTTACCTGGAAGGTAATCGTCGTTGTGCTGCCTGGTGCCAACGTTCCGAGCGTAATGCCTGTCGGGTTGTCAGCAGAAGGCGCTCCGTTGATCGTGACGCTTCCCGGAACAAACGTCGTTCCCGCTTGCACAAGATCGGTGAAGACAGAATTTAAAAATGAAGTCGTTCCACCGTTTATAATTTGGATCGTATAGGTGATTACGCCCCCTACCTCGATCGTTGCTACATCTGCCACTTTTGTAAATGCGATTCGCTCTTCTAAAATCGTCGTAATAACAGGATTGGACGAAGATGTTTCAGTAATCGGTGGTTGCCCTGGACCTGGGACGTATTGGAACGTTGTTGTTGCTACATTTGTTGTTGGATTAATAGCTGGAACAGAGGTGACGTTTACTTCATAGGAAACTGTCACTGTTCCATCTGGTGCGAGTGTAGATAACGAAATTCCCGTATTTGGATTTCCTGCATTTGGTGCTCCATTAATGGTCACACTTCCCGGCACAAACGTCGTTCCGGCTGGGTCTGGATCTGTGAAGATTACATTTGATAACGCCACGTTGCTTGTATTGGTTAGAACAACGGTATACGTAAGCGTGTCGCCTACTTCTGCAAAGGCGGCGCTCACCGTTTTTACACTGGAAAGATTGACGTTCTCAATTGTTACGGTCGTTACATTCGTGGTTTGACTTCTCGTTTGAGGTGGCTGTGTTGGGTCAATGATGACATTATAGTTTAGAGTACCTTGATTTTGTACGATTCCCCCTGGTGGAACAGAATCCGCCGATACTTGGAATGTCACGGTCGTCGTACTTCCTCCCGCAATGGTTCCGAGCGCAATTCCAGCATTAGGATCAGCTAATGATGGCGCTCCGTTAATCGTCACACTTCCTTGGATAAAGGTCGTTCCTGCTGCAATGAGGTCAGTTAAGATACTATTCAAAAACCCTACTGTTCCAGTATTGGCAATTTGAAGTGTATAGGTAATTGTGCCACCTACTTCAATAACAGCTAGATCGGCCTCTTTTGTAAATGTTGATGCTTCACGTTCGATGGTTGTCGTGACAGGATTAGAGGTAACGGTTCCTTGGACTGGAGTCTGTCCTTGCGCTAATACATATTCAAAAGTAGTCGTGGCAATATTAGTCGTCGGATTGACAGTCGGAACATCTGTTGTGCTCACTTGGTAAGCAACCGTTACCGTTCCCCCCGGTGCAAGAAATGGTAAAGCTAAACCGCTATTTGGATTTCCTACATCAGAAATTCCGTTAATCGTGACGCTTCCTGGCACAAACGTTGTTCCTGCTGGATCTGGATCTGTAAATAAGAGATTTGTTAAAGTAATCGTTCCGTTGTTCGCTAAAACAACCGTGTAAGTTAATGTATCACCAACTAATGCATATGATTCACTCACAGTTTTTGTGCTTGTGAGAGTAACAGATGCAAGTGCAACCACCGTTACATTCGTGGCTTGTGATCTCGGCTGTGGTAGCTGTGCTGGATCAATAATGACGTTGTAAGCTAAAATCCCTTGATTTCGTACGTTATTTGTTGCAGGCACAAAGTTAACCGTTGCCTCAAAAGTAACCACAACAGCTTCCCCTGCTGCAATGATGTTAAGGGGAATTCCAGTATTCGGATCAGCTGCTGATGGAGAAGCGTTAATGGTCACACTTCCTGGCACAAATGCTGTGCCTGATTGAATAAGGTCCGTTAAGATAGCATTTAATGCATCTACTGTACCATTATTCACAACTTGAATGGTATACGTAATCGTATCGCCGATCAGTGCATTTGATACACTTGAAGCTTTTGTGACTGTTAAAGCAACTTGTTGAATGGTTGTTTGTACAGGATTAGATGTAGATGACCCTATAATTGGTGGCTGTCCCGGACCTGGTACGTATTCAAATGTTGTAACAGAAGTGTTGGTTGTCGGATTTGAATTTGGAACAGATGTGACCTTGACACTATACTGAACGGTAGTTGTCGCACTAGGCGCGAGATCAGCTAAGTTAATCCCTGCATTTGGGTCAGCGCCTACTGGAGCTCCATTAATTGTGGCACTTCCTGGAATGAATGTAGTACCTGCAGGATCGGTATCTGTAAACACGATGTTGCTTAACGGAAGTGTGCCCGTATTTAGTAACGCAATGGTGTAAACGAGCGTATTACCAATTTCAGAAAATGTGCTGTTGACGGTCTTGGTGCTAAGAAGATTTGTGGTTCCGGCTAAAATATTCGTAAGATTACTAGTTACTTGTTTTGAAATTGGTGGCTGTGCAGGATCTAGTACAATGTCATAGTTTAAGCTACTTTGATTGGTAATTTGGTTACTAGTCGGAATGGCATTTACATTGACATTAAATACAATGATTCTTGTTCCACCAACTTCAATTGTTCCAAGTACAATACCGGTATTTGGATTATTGGAATTTGGTACACCGTTTACAGTAAGAGATCCAGGAATGTAAGTTGTTTGTGATTGAATAGTGTCTGTTAAAACGGCATTTAGCAATGGAACGGTGCTATTATTTGTTAATTGAATGGTGTACGTGATGCTGTCACCTATCGTGGCAAATGTGACGTTCACTGATTTCGTAAGTGTTGCATCAATTTGTTGAATAGTTGTCTGTGCCCCGTTTGAAATGGATGTTCCTCTCACTGCTGGTTGGCCTATGCTAGGAATATATTCGTAGTTTGTGACAGCGATGTTTGTAACTGGGTTCTGAACAGGAATGCTTATAACGGTTGCTTGATACTGAACCACAATGGTGCCCCCGGGGTTTAATTGCTGAAGAGGGATGCCTATGTCTGGATTTCCACTAGACGCAACTCCGTTAACCGTGACACTGCCAGGAATAAACGCTGTGCCATTGGGATCAGGGTCATTAAATATAAGGTTACTTAATAGAATATTTCCTGTATTTTGAAGAGTGACCGTATATGTCAACGTATCGCCTATTTCAGCAACGGTTGGTGTTACGGTCTTTACACTTGTCAATGCCGCTTGCTGAATGGTGACGTTTGTAATATTACTAACAGCTGTTTCTTGTACAGGTGGTTGCTGTGGATCGATGGTAACCTCGTAGTTAATTGTGGCTTGATTTGTGACAGGGTTAATTGCTGGAACAAAATTAGCCGTCACTTGATATGTGACCACAGCAGTGGTTCCTTGACCAACAGTACCTACTAAAATACCTGTGTTTGGATTTTCTGTTGTTGAAACACCGTTAACCGTCACGCTACCTGTGATAAACGTTGTACCGTTTTGAATAATGTCTGTTAACAAAATGTTTTCATCGTCTACTGTTCCTATATTTTGAATTTGCACAGTATAGGTAATCTTCTCTCCAATTAGTGCCGTTTGTCTATTGGCTGTTTTGATAACGATCGTATCTACTTCTTCTAACGTTGTAAAAACAGTATTCGAGGAAATGCTACCACTAATTGATGGATTTCCTGCTTCTAATGTGTATTGGTAATTGGTGAATGCTGTATTTGTAATAACATTTCCTATTGGTTCCGAGGTAAGGGTCACTTGATATTGAATAGTAGCGCTAGATCCTGCTGCAAGTGCTCCCACATTAACACCTGTATTCGGGTTATCAGGTGTTGATGTTCCATTTATTGTTACAGAACCTGGAACAAACGTCGTTCCAGACGGATCTATATCAATCGTTGTTACGTTTGCAATTGGCAGTGTACTACTATTAGTCAGTAGGACTGTATAAGTGAGCGTATCCCCGATTTCAGCAGCAGAAACGTCGACCTCTTTTATGCTTGTGACTTGAATTTGTTCAATAGTGACAAGCGTCGCATTGCTTGTCGTGCTTCTTGCTTGTTGGGGTTGGCTTGGGTTAATCGTCACGTCATAGTTAATGGTAGCTTCGTTTGGAACAGGGTTAATGGTAGGCACATTATCAACGGAAACTTTAAACGCAATGTTAATTTGCTCTCCAGGAAGTAAGTCACTAAGCCTAATTCCTGTACTTGGATCTCCTGCTATTGTTCCGCCATTTAATGTGAGCGATCCTGGAATATACGTAGTACCTGGGCGAATCTGATCAATAAAGGTTAGATTTGTGAGAGTGGTATTTCCATTGTTCACGATTGGAATAGTATAGGTGATGATACTTCCAACTGTTGCAATAGTTTTATCGATTGACTTGATGATAGATGGATTTACATACCTGACTGTTGTTGCTGCTGGATTTGACACTGCGTTACCTTGAAGTGGTGGATCATTAGGGTTTAATAGGTATTCAAATGATGCATTTGCAACGTTGAGCGTTGGATTACTAACCGGTGCTGATGTGACCGACACTTGATATTGAATCGTAGTGGTTGCACCAGGACTTAAACTAGCAAGTGGAAATCCTGTATTTGGATTCTCTGCACTTGACGTTCCATTAATGGAGACTGAACCTGGTACAAAAGTAGTACCAGAAGGGTCTAGATCTGCGAAGATGATATCCGTTAATGCTACATTTCCCGTGTTTGTCAAGGTAATAGTATAGGTGAGTGTACCTCCTACTTCTGCAAATGCTAGATCAACCGTTTTGTTCATGGCAAGTAAAGGATTTGCGATTGTAACTAAAATTTGATTACTCGTCAAGCTTTGTGGACGGGGCGGTTGATTTGGATCTACGGTCACCTCATACGATGCAGTAGCCTGATTTGCGATCGGGTTGGTAGTTGGAAGTGAATCAATTAATACAGCAAATCTTACCGTTCTTGTTCCATCAACAGGGATGGTTCCGATGTTCACCCCTACCGTTGGGTCACCAGCAATCGATGTTCCGCTTACGACCAGACTATTTGGCACAAACGATGTTCCTTGTGCAAGCGTATCTTGAAGAATAAAGTTGTTTAATGGGAGTGCGCTTTGATTGCTGACGAGTAGGGTGTAGGTAATGATATCACCCACTTCTGTTACTGTATTACTCGTTGTTTTTGTAAGAGACGTATTAAGTCGCTCAACTAACGTACTGACTGGGTTAGAAGTTGATGATCCTTCAACTTCTGGATTACCAGGATTGGGGATGTATTGGAATGTTGTAAAAGATGAATTGACAATCACTTCTGTGCGTGCTGGCACGTCTAATCTTGGGGTTGTAACAACCCGTACTTGGTATTGAACTGTTGTACTAAGACCTTCACGTAATGTCCCAATTGGGATCCCCAAATTTGGATTCCCTGGGTTTGGAACACCGTCCACTGTTACAGATCCAGAAATAAATTGAGTATTTGGAGGATCGGAATCTGTGAATAATACGCTCGTCAAATCCAACGTTCCTGTGTTTTGGAGTACGATTGTATAAGTTAAAATGTCACCTAACAAGGCATAAGCACTGCTGACGGATTTTTCGCTATCCAATACGGCACTCTCAACTGTTACAAGTGTTATATTACTTAATTGGTTTCGACTTAATGGCGGCTGTGTTGGGTCAATGACAACATTATAATCAATAGATCCTCGGTTTGATACGGGATTGATGGCTGGCACTTCGTTTGCTACAACGTCAAATGATAGTGTTGTAGTAGCACCTACGGCAATTGTTCCTAATGAAAAGCCAACAGTTGGATTAATCCCAGGCTGTGGTGTTCCGTTAATGGTGACGCTATTAGGTATGAACGTAGTCCCTGCTTGAATTGCATCGCTAAATAATACATTTGTCGCAGCCACTGTCCCGTTATTAATTAACTGGAAGGTATAAGTGATGGCATCCCCTACGAATTCTGTATCAGCGCTTGCAGATTTAATGAAAGATAATGATACTACTTCTATCGTCGTTGTAATGACGTTTGTTGTCTCAGAATCTTGAATGACAGGTCCGCCTGCCTGGAGTTGATACGTATAATTAGTAAGAGCAGTATTTGAAATTTGACCGGATGTTGGTCTTGTATTGACGCGCGCTTGGTACTGAATAGTAAAACTTCCACCTACATTTAAATTTGGTAAGGATATTGCTGTATTGGGATTAAGTGTGCTTGGTACCCCATTAATTAGCAATGTTCCTGGAATGAATGATGTTCCAGTAGGGCTAGCATCGATAAATGAAACATTTGATAGCGGGATGCTTCCATTATTTGTACTATTAATGGTATAAGTTAACGTATCACCTACTTCGGCATACGCTTTATCCACATTTTTAGTACTTGCTAGACTTGGATTTTCTACTCTCACTAGTGTTTGATTAGTTGTAATTGACCGGTTATCTGGTGGCTGATTTGGGTTTACCGTGACTTGGTATTGAATCGTTGCACTGTTTGGAACAGGATTTGGCGTAGGCAGACTGCTAAATGAGACAGAAAACGATAACGTAGTCGAAGCTCCCGGGGCAATCGTGCCAATATTT
The DNA here is from genome assembly GCF_001274935.1 of Priestia koreensis. Classification (GTDB taxonomy): domain Bacteria; phylum Bacillota; class Bacilli; order Bacillales; family Bacillaceae_H; genus Bacillus_AG; species Bacillus_AG koreensis. The sequence goes on from NZ_LILC01000023.1 coordinate 67,644, forward strand.
ACTCCAGTAGTTGGGTTTCCACCAGTAGGCACACCGTTTACAACGAGACTGTTTGGAACAAATACACCTGTTCCACCTTCCAACGCGTCTGTTAAAATGACATTTGTTAACGGAACTGTACCGGTATTTCTAACTTGAACGGTGTATGTGATAGCGTTGTCTAGAGCGATTACGCTTTGATTAGTGGATTTTATAGCACTTACGTTGACTTGTTGAATTGTTGTTTGAGCGCCATTTGTCGTAATAGATCCGGAGGCGGTTGAACTACCTGGAACTGTATATTGATACGTAATCGTGGCAGTATTGACCGTTGGGTTAACAACTGGAACTGATGTTACCGCGACACGATATACAACCGTTGTCGTACCACCCGTATTAATAGTCGAAAGCGGAATACCGTTATTGGGGTTTCCAGTACTCGGTGCTCCATTAACAGTAACGCTTCCAGGAACAAACGTTGTACCTGCAGGATCTAGATCGGTAAAAACTACATTTGTAAGTGGAAGTGTACCGGTATTCGCTAACACGACCGTATATGTTAACTGACCCCCTACTTCTGCATATGCCTGATTTACAGTTTTCGTTGCATTTAAACGAGGTACTTCAAATTGAGTTATAACGGTATTGCTTGTAGAAGTTCGGTTAACGATTGTTCCTGGAACTGGTTCGTATTGATAAGTTGTGCTAGACGCATTGGGAATAGGATTGGTTCCTGGTTGTCCTGTGACTCGAGCTTGAAACTGAATGATTCGAGTACATCCGGTAGTTGGGCAAAAAGGAACGGTTCCTAATGAAATACCGTTCGTTACATTCCCAGCGTTTGGCACACCATCTACAAGAAGAGAACCCGGAATAAAGGTAGTTCCAGAAGGAATTTGATCGCTAAATACAACATTTGTTGCGTTATTTTGGCCGTTATTCGTTAGGGTGATGTTATAGGTTAAAATATCTCCAATTGTTACATTCGTGCGATTAACGGTTTTAGTGGAAATAATGTTGGCGGACTGCGTATCAATTTGGATGCCGAGCGTATGAAAAACATATGCATCCCCACTTGTGGTGAGCCTTGCTACGGCTGACGTCTGATTATTTACTAAGCGCGCAGATGCATCCACATTTGTAATATCCCAACCTTGTCGCCCAGCCGAGATATTCGTCGCGGTAACAGCATTTGCATTTCGGGTACCGAATGTTCCGGTTGTATCCAAATTTCCACTATCGTTGTTAATTTGCGAACAGAAAAAGTTATTTAAAGGATTATTTGGTCCAGATAAATTTCCTAGTGTGTTTGCCGTCGGTCCAAATAACAGCTGATCTCCTACGATCACTGCGTCTCCTTCTAAAGCACTAATTGCTACTCTCCCTGCGACAGGTCCGGCAGCTGGTGTTAAGAAGCCACTTACACTAACATCTAACGTTGCGCCACCTGCAGAGATTTGATTTCCTCCCACAAATAGGTTTAAATTCCGAACCGTTTGTGAAGGATTTTCATAAACAACCGCTAGTGTCCAACCTGCTGAGTTAACGGTGTTTTCAAGTGGATCAATTGTAGCCGGGACGCCACGCGTACTATACGTACCTGCTCCAGCGGCTTGAATGATACTAGTTACATTAGCAGAACGAACATAAAAAGGTGTAAGGTTATTGGAAGTCGCTGCATCAGGACTGACAGCTACACTTCCAACTGGTGTGACAAGTGTAACGGAATTATTGATAGAACTTGTAACGTTTGTGTTAGACGTAACATAACAGCCACCCCACACTAACTCTGCGTATCTTACTGTGCTACCAGCAGGTAAATTTAGAATAGCCTGTGATTCATTTTGTTGCCAGTTCAAAGTTGTACCAGCAGGAAACGTTCCGACCTGTGAAGAGGTATTAAGTGTCGTAAAAGCCCCAATAGAATGCACTGTACCTGGTTGATTTTGGTTATTTAATTTACTAAGCCCTAAGGTATTTCCAGTGAATGTAAGCGATCCATTTAATGTTGCAGAATATCGATTAATAAATGCCAAGAAAATAGCTCTCCTTTCATCATAATGTCCGAGCTATTTTAGAAAATATCTCTTTCTTAGGATATTAATCTCACATTTATCTGCTTGTGTGTTTGCCCAAAAATGTATGAAAAGCGCCTAGATAACAAGCAAAAAAGCACTTACGGGAAGGTTCGCAAGTGCTAGTGTATGGATTACTTTATAGTTTCAGCCGCTGTGCGACCTGATGGGTATCAATAATTCGTTCGTATACTTCAGGTCCTTTTTGCATGCAAAGGTAGATGAATAATGTATCAATCACAGCAAGCTGCGCAATACGTGCCGTCATGGTTGCCATGCGGATGTTGTGCTCTTCTTCTGAAATGGTTAAGATAACGTTTGCAATTCTTTTTGCAGGTGAGCGTCCATTTTGTGTAAGCAGGATGGACGACGTTCCTTTTTCGGAAGCAACGGTTAGCAAATCTAATATTTCTTTTGTTTTTCCAGACGTTGAAATGACAATCAGTACATCCTCTTTCGTCATGTTAGCCGCCATGGTCATTTGAAGATGAATATCTGCCGCTTGAAAAACAGGCAGGTTAATTCGGAGTAGTTTTTGTGCCAAGTCATTTGCTACGATAAACGATCCTCCTGCTCCATATATATAAATACGGGGAGCTTTTAAAAGAAGCGAGACAGCACGTTCAATTTCTTCTAATGATAACAGCTTTTGTGTGTTTTGCAGTGCCTGGTTCGTTTTCACAAACACCTTGTTTACAATATCTCCTAAATTATCTTCATGATTCAAAGGTGAATCCCATTGTTCACTAACTGGACTTGCAGACAAATCTTTTGTTAACTCGATTTTAAAATCGGTAAAGCTATTAATCCCCGTTCGTTTACAAAAGCGAATAACCGCTGCTTCACTTGACTGACTAGCCTCCGCTAGTTGCTTAGTCGTCATTTCCACCACTTGATCGGGATGATCCAAAATATAACGAGCAATGAGTTGCTCCGATGCTGAGTAATGGTCAAATTGATTACGAATAATTTTTCTCATGGGCGGTCCTTTCTAAAAAAAGATTGCAATGTATGCACTTTCAATTTACTATAATTATAGTACAAAATGAAATATAAATTCAAATATGATAATTTTTATATGAAATATTATTTTAGAATTTCCGTCAAAGGAGCTTGGAAATGAATATCAAATCACTTCTTACTGAAAAACGAAACCCAAATACAATGAACATTGATCAATCTTCATCACTTGACATCATTAAAATGATTAATGAAGAAGATCAAAGCGTCGCGCTCACCGTTCAAAAAGTCCTTCCTACTATTGCACGCGTCATTGACCGCATTGTTGATCGAGCGAAAAAAGGCGGCCGTATTTTTTATATAGGCGCCGGAACGAGCGGACGTTTAGGAATTCTTGATGCGTCAGAATGTCCTCCTACTTACAGCACAGAACCAGATTTTGTTCAGGCGATTATTGCAGGCGGTGAGACGGCTATCCTTCATGCTGTTGAAGGAGCGGAAGATAATGTCGATCTAGGAGCAGATGAAATTGCAAAACGTAATGTGACCTCTCTCGATACCGTCATTGGAATTGCTGCAAGCGGCCGTACACCATTCACAATTGGCGCCATGAAAGAAGCTACACACCGCGGTGCTTTTGTTGCATCCATTACTTGCTCTCCTCAGTCACCCATGCAGGAAATCGCAGAAGAAGCGATGGTAGCAGAGGTTGGTCCAGAAGTAGTAACCGGATCAACGCGAATGAAAGCTGGCACAGCACAAAAGATGATTTTAAACATGCTATCAACCGCCGTCATGATTCGCCTGGGCAAAGTCTATGAAAATTTAATGATTGATGTAAAGCCGTCGAATGAAAAACTAGAAATACGTGCGCAACATATTATACAGGACTTAACAGGCGCTCCGCTAGATGTCGTCAAAGAAAAACTTGCTCGGTATCAATCTGTGAAGCTGTCCATCTTATCACTTCGTACAAACTTAGAGAACGACGATCTCGTGAATTGGCTTAATGCTCATAATGGACATCTCAGACAAGCACTTGATGCTTTTCACAAAAATAACTCAGCAAACTGACCTTCTCTTTTTTTAGAGGAGGTTTTTTTACTAGTTCTATCTTTTTTTCAGTCACGTATAATTTTACTAGAGAATTATAGTATAAAGGTGGCTGAAGTTATGAATATAACCCCTTTTCCAACTTTCACATGGTCACACGCTAGACAACAATTGTTGACGGAATGTCCACGAAAATATGCATACCACTATTACCTGTCGCATAACGGGTGGCTGTCAGACTCAAACTCGTTTCAAAAACAATGCTATCGTTTAAAAAAGCTTGTTGATCTTCCCGCTTTCTTTGGACAAGTTATTCACGAAGTTGTTCATGATGCGATCAAAGAAATGGTACAGTACAATACGGTTCCTGACGTTGAAATGTTGTCACGCCGGGCGCGTTTAAAACTTAGACAAGCCTTTTTGGATTCAACAACGCATGCCGAGTCTTGGTTTCATCAGCCAAATCGCTATACAATGTTTTGGGAAATTTACCACGACGGTTATTTGCGAGAACAAGCTAGCAAACGTATTACTGAACGTCTTATCCTCTGTTTTCGTCATCTTCGTTCTAGTTCTTCTTGGAGCGATGTCATATCCCCTCACGTTAAGAATATTGGATATGATAATCCGTTTCGTTCTATTTACGCATTTAAAACAAAAATATATGCGATGGTTGATCACATTTATAAAAAAGACTATAACTATATTGTGGTTGATTGGACGACAGCTCATGATCAAAGTGATGATGTGAGGCAGCTTTCTCTTCTTGCCTATCATGTTATGAAGTCTTATCATGTACCCATTGATCAAGTCGTCGTACGCCGTGAATATTTGTTGAAAGGCAGTGCTCATACGTATCATTTCACAGCAGCAGATATCAGAAGTGTAGAACAGTATATCGATGAGAGTATAAATACAATGAGAAACTATCAAAAATGTCCTGAGAAAAACGAGCCTGTAGGAATAGAGAAGTTTCCGAGAAATGCGACTTCCTTGTGCGCTCGTTGTCATTATAAGGAGCTATGTGAAGCGTCTACTTGATGAAGAAGGATTCATTGAGTAGACGCTTTTATGTTGATTTCATAATAAGCAAGGGTTATCCTTAGTTGCTTTATTTAAAAACAATAGTGATCATTTAGAACATTGTTTGCTTTAATTTTATTTTTCACTCTTTACTTTTTCTCTTTTTATCGTTATGATAGAAGTTAGAACAAGCGTTCGTTTGTCAGTGTAAGGAGTTGTATCTAATTGGCCGCTAAAAAAAGGACTAGTAAAAAAGCGTCGACGCCCATCCTTTCAAATACGGGGTTTATTGGCGCTACGTTTGCTGATACGGAAGAATTAACGAAGCATGAGTACTACTTTCCACGCAAAAATTTACAGATCACTCACTATGTATTAGATGGCCTTCTTCAGGGGGTAAATCATGTGTTTAAAAACAATCATGTGTCCGCCTACCTCTCTTGTGTCTACTTACATAAGTATAAAAAGCTTGGCCTCGTTCTCTCCACAAGCCCTTTTGAAAAAACTGAAGGTACGGGTTATTTTATTAACTACTTAAAAGAAATTGGACATATTTCATGGGAAGAAAAAACGCGTGAGTATGAAATACATAACACGTCATTTATTGGGGTTGTCTTTGCAGATCTTTCAAAGATTGAGCGCTTTACGTTTGAATTTGAGATGGAGCTCATTTCCAAGTTTATTAAGGAGCTTATCATCCCTGCAAAAGAGTTGTTTTTGCAGCACAACGTCAAGGCATACATATCCGGTGTAGAAAACACCGACCAGCACAAGGTAGGATTCGTCTTATCCGTCAAACCATACGATGAGCGAAAAGAAGCAGAGTTATATTTTATTGAATATTTAAGAGAACGCGGATTTTATGAAGAGGAAGATGATGAGGAAGAGCTTGTCCCGATTCATTCAAAATGGAGTTTCTTTAAATAAGAAAAGGATCAAGGATACCCTTGATCTTTTTCTTATTTACGTTAAAAACTGTGACATTTGTGGTAGAGCTACATACAATAACTGTGTAACTTGTAACTATCTTTTGTGCGGAGGAGATAAAAAGATGGGAATGCCTATTATTCCACCTGAGGATTTGAACATAACTCGTGACCAGGCTGTAAACATTCTACTCGCTTCAATTGGACTTGAAGAGTTAGGGTTAGCACACATTATAAATGCAGAGGGAGAGAAAATTCAGGCTGCAGTGGCGGCTTTTAACAATGGAAGTTTGGATTTTGCTGGTCTTATCGCTACAAATACGAGCGTAAGTTCATTGCTGAAAAATGTAATCAAAAATGAAATGCTTCTGCAAACTAAACTTGAAAATATTTTAACCATTCTTTAAATACGTTTGACTACCGCAGACTATAATCTCTCCATATTAAAGGGCCAGACTAATTGAGTATGGGCCCTTCCCTTTCCAAAGTTAACCGTGGCATTTGCATTTATTACTTCCATCACAGTCGCATTTACATGGTGGGTGAATAGGATGTTCAGGAATTTTCAGCACACTTTCCAACTTAAATAAAAGAACCATTTCTTTTTGGACAATCGTTCGAACCATGCTTTCAACGCTTTCGTTCAACGCCAGCAAATCATGGACACAACAACAATCGTCTACAGCACTTTTAATTTTTTCTGCTTCCGCATTTAAAATATGTGATAGAGATATTTCCTCTAGCCCGATGGATGCTAATAATAAGTTAATCACATCTGTCCGTTCTAACTTAATATCGGGGTTGATGTCTGGGATATTAGGCATAGACATGAAAGACTTACTCCTTTCTAACTCTTTTTACCATCTTATGTTCAGAGGTTTTGTACATATTCTCTTCTAGTTGGACTAGTTTTCTCCTGTAAATAAGTAGCATGATTACATTTCTCAATCAATAAGATAAACTAAGGCACGGACAAAGGATACATCTAAGGGAAAGGAGTTGTTGATATGAATGATTTAACAGACATTTTCGATGCCAATATCAGTGAGATAATTCATGCGATCGATCAGCATGCAATCGAACTTACAATCGAAAGGTTTGTTACCTCATCCATTCAACGTGACAATGCTTTTTTTCTCATTTTCAATGCCGTTTTAAAAAAAGTGTCCTCTTTTCTGTTAGACGCGACTGTAAAACATAGTGCAATCCTGCTCGTCGTTCATTCCTTGCATCAGTTATTGCACCAGTATATTACTCAGTGCCTCTTATTTACACAAAAATGGACCGCTTTAAAACCTATTATACATAAAAAAGCCCTGCTGTTAGTAGATCGAAAAGGTGAAGAAATGAATGAAAAGATTGCTCTAATTCATCGCCAAGCAAAGGAACTAGTTGATCACTACCATCAGCTGTTCAATGAAGCATCTCTTCACTCACATAAGGAAAATCACTTACTAAAAAAAATGATGGATCTTGTTGATGAGAAGGTTTCCTACTATCGTTTTATTTTCCCGTTGCCATCTTACCCCCGAGAGCCTAAAACAAAAGTTAAGCGAAATAAAGGCAACGTATCTGAGTACCGTGTGTCAGAACAGCTTATGCCTCCTACTCCACCACAGAAAAAACGCAAGCGAATTCCTAAACCTAAAGTTCATTTACCTCGACCCGACTGGACAAAGGATTAGAGTTTTATAGTGAAGTAGCCTAAAAAGTTAGGCATTTGTCCCTTTCTCTCCACTCCTCGCCCTCATATACTGCTAGAAAATGAGGTGGAGAAAAATGTGTTGTTATAAAAAACAATGCCACGGTTCTAAGCGTTGCAGCTGTCATCAGCCTAAAAAGAGATCGACGTGCGGTTGTCAAAAAAAGCGTCCATGTCGCAGCATATGTGGCTGTTCGTGCACGTGTCGGCACTATACAGCTTGTAGATGTTCATCATAAGAAAAGCCAGCCCCTCGTCAGGGCTGGCTTTTTTATTATAGCGTATAGCGTTTTGCTGTTCGAACCTCTACCGTTAATGATCCATTTTGTTTATCCACAATCGTTTTAATCAGTACAGGATAGTTGCGAGGGTTTTTAAACTTGAAATCCGGTCCGCCCCACGAAACCGTTGCATCACGGCCCTTTGGTACATACCCTACTTGCTTAGAGTGGTTTGTACGTGTCACCACTTCAAGACCTGCTAGATCAATCGCGTTAAAGAGCGTTGAAGAAGTTTGGCAGATCCCACCGCCAATTCCCATTGTTAACTCCTTATTTACGATTTCGTGAGCCGGCTGATAGCCTCTTGCTGCCGTTCTCTCTCCTACTGTTTCATTGTAAGAAAACGTATCTCCAGGCCCTAAGATAATATTATTAATCGCAAGTGCTGATAGCTCAACGTTACGATTTCGCCCTGTATCATGTACGTTAAATCCTGTTTTATAGGAACCAATCACAACTTCATTAATGCCTTTTGCTGTTTCTAACGTGACGTTAGGCTCGGTTTCCTCAATAGGCACTTGAATATTACGTGAATAGATGTGAAGGTCTTTTAATCGCGACACTAGTTCTTTTTCCTTCAGAACAACTCGTTTATGTCCACCAACTAAATTTCCATTTGCGTCCATCTTTGCGTTTTCCATTGGCGTATCATACTTATCAGCCAAATCGCTTGCTAAATGCTTGATGGTATCTTCATATGTACTCTTATCATCAAAATGAACGGGCTGAAACGTGCGAATCGTTTCCCCAGTACGAGCATCAATTAAATTAAAGGTGAAGTTTTCAGGCTTCAATTCTTTGTAGTGTGAAGCAGGTTGTTTTTCTGCAGCCATAGCAATACCACTTACAGGTTTACTAGAGTGCTTGGAGTTTGACTGCTCATACATAGTATATCCCAAATACGATCCAGCACCGACAACTGCCACTAATAAAACACTCATTATTTTTTTCATATGTTCCCCCTTATACAATTGAAAAGCGTTTTTTATTTCCATTTTTACTTTTCAATTCTTCTATTATAAAAAATTACCATTCATTCGTCTACATTCTATAGGGAATTTTTAATAAGTATAAAGAAGGATTTTTATTTTTTCAAAAGGACTTCGCTCACTCATCTTTTGACCTATGTATTTTTCCCTACAGCACTCTTTTTACCTATTTTCTGACAAATAAACCTATTAATGAGTCGAAATGAGCCTGACGAAGACAATTAGAGAATGATATAATAGATGGTAACCGCTTAACTTTTGAATCATTAAAGGAGGATTAGCCTTTTGCATCTGCCTAATAACGAAGACATTAAAGCGCAAATTGAGCACCTTGATCAAGTAAAAGATGCTCTGTTAAAATATCGAAACCAATTTATTGAAGAACGTTACAACGATTGGCCCTATCACTTTACGCCTACAAAGGACGCGATTTTAAAGATCGTTTACGACAAAAAGTCATGTGTCATTAATGAGATTACGAAAAGTCTCTCCCTATCTCCAGGAGCAATTACGCTTGTGCTAAATCAGCTAGAAGAAGAAGCGCTCATCGTTCGTATTCGCAAGCCAAATAATCGTCGAAGCGTGTGGGTAGAGCTTACAGATAAAGGACGTATCGTTGTAGAAGCCATTAACGAGACCCGCCTTTCGTTTTGGGGAAATTTACTTGGTAATTTGTCAGAAGAAGAACAAAACGAGTATTTCCGATTGATGAAAAAAATGCAAGAAGGTCTTCAAAAGATCTAAAAAAAAGACGACCGCAGTCGTCTTTTTTTATGCATGAGCCAGATCGCGCTCGCGAATAGCCTCTTCTTTAATCGTACGCTTCACAATTTTACCAACGCTGTTCTTCGGTAAATCTTCTTTAAACGTTACGCTTGGTACTTTATAAGCCGCAAGCTTTTGCTTACAGTGTTCTACAATTTGTTGCTCTGTTAAGGAAGATCCTTGTTTTTTTACGACAAACGCAGCAGGAACCTCACCCCAGAATTGATCGGGTAAGCCAATTAATGCAACCTCTAACACATCATCAAACTCACGAATCACTTCTTCTACTTGGTCAGGATAAATGTTATCACCGCCGTACACGACAACATCTTTGTAGCGACCTTCGATGTAGATAAACCCATCTTCATCTACACGTCCTGCATCCCCCATCGCAAGCCAGCCGTTTTGAAGAACGTTGTTTGTTGCTTCTTCGTTATTCCAGTATCCTTTGAAGATATATGGACTGCGAACCATAATCTCACCAATGTTACCTGTTGGAAGTTCTTCTCTTGTTTCAGGGTCTACTACTTTCACTTCTACGCCTTGTACTGGTTTACCCGCAGACGAGATTTTCTTCCATCCCATATCAGGATGCCAAACGCTAATAATCCACGCCTCTGTACTGCCATAACCTTGTGCTAGCGTCATCCCTTGTGCATCAAATTGCTCGATTAGTGTTTCCGGAACTTTTGTTCCACCTGATAATCCAAGCTTAAACGAAATATCACGTGGATTTTTTTCTAGCTCCTCCATCATGTATGTGAATGCTGGTGGCAATGCAAGCATTACTTTAATATTTTCATGTTCAACGATTTCCCAAATCTTCGCTGGATCTGTTTCCTTTGTACATACCATTGTTAAACCCGTTGAGATGCACTGAACCAATGCGCTTATTGTACTCATGTGGAAGAAAGGATGTGCCACTAAATATCTCATATCTTCTTCAATTTCAACGTCTTCATTTAAAGACGTACTTAAGAACCCAGCAATTGCTCCGTGCGCTAGCATACAACCTTTTGCATTTCCTGTTGTGCCTGATGTGAACATCATAAAAGCAATATCTTCTGACGTCACATCATAACCTAACGTTGGCTCTTCTGTCGACTGATCAGCGAACTGCTTTGTAAACGCTGCTCCCTTTTCGACTTGAATTGTTTGCGAAATGTTCGTTCCTTCTTTTGCTTCTTCTAATATAGAAGCAAAGTCATCGTGATAAAAGACAGCTGTTAAATCCCCGCTTTTTAAAATGCTGTTTAGCTCATATGCCGTCATTCCTGTGCTAATTGGAACAACAATCGCACCAATTTTCAATGCAGACATAATGAGTACAGGGTAAGCAATACTTGTCTGACAAAGGATGCCGACACGATCACCTTTTTTAATTCCTCTTTTGATTAATTCATGTGCCCCCTGATTGATGCGTTCGTTATACATACTATATGAATAGATTTCGTTTCCTTCTACCAATGCCTCTTTAGCCGGAGATTTCGCTGTACGTGCTGTGACTAAATGTTGTAATGTGTTCATACTAATTCTCCTTCGTTACTTTTTATTAATTTGTTAATCGAATGTTTTATCGACTAAAGTATAGTAACAAAAATCATTTCGCTGTCAAAGGGAATTAATTCCTATATGAAAACACCGCATTTAAAGTGGCTAGATGACACAGATTCCGGCTCTATTCCCTGGGGCTGAGTATAGTAATCGCTTACAAATATCCTTTCTTCCGTTTAGTGAGTCCCATACATAAGTTCTTTATTACTACCACTATTTAACACAAATATAAGTCTATTGACTTCCACTAAATACAAGTGTCTTTTTATCACTTATTATTTAGCACATGGTTTAAGTAAAAATAAAATTACAGAAAAAAGCCGCCAAAGTTGGCGGCTTTTTTCTGTAATACTTACGCTTGGTAGTGTTTTACGTCTAATGGTGCTGCTAAAAATTCTTTTGCGCTTCCAGCGAATTTTTGGAAATGAGCTGATGTATTATGAGCTTCAATTGCAGCTTGGTCTTTCCACTCTTCTAACATCACAAATTCATTTTCATTTTCAACTTTTGTTGTTAACATGTAGCTGATGTTTCCTTCTTCTTTACGAGAAGCTTCAATTACTTCTGTTACGTTTTTAATAAATTCTTCACGTTTTTCTGGTCTAACTGTCATGTATGCTTGAATTGCGATCATAGTCAATTCCTCCAAATGTAGTAAGTAGTTAACGATCTTTATTTAGAATGATCATCAACGCTATAAAAGATACCACGCTTTTTAGGCTTGTACAATTTATTTGCTCAAACTATTTCACAATCAAATAATCGAATTTAAAGACATTTAGTTGTTCGTTAATTCTAAAAAATGAGCCAATATTCGAGCGGTTAATCCCCAGATGACGCGATCTTCATAATAATAGAAGTACTCCTCCATATGTCGCGCCTGCCATTCGTAATCCTCCCCACCGATAATATGGTGAAACGGAAAATCTTTCCCAGGCTCGACTTTAAACGTGACGTTATGAATATCTGGCTTCTGCTCTTTAAAATAGGAGAGCGGCACCGTGAAGATTTCACCTACTTCAGATGCGTTAGGCTTTAACGGAACGTCGTTAATTATGCCTACAAATGGATGAATCACTGTTCCAAACGGAGATACCATATAGTCAAGCGGCGCTGTCGCTATAATTGCTGATGCGTCGATTCCTAGCTCCTCAGTCGTTTCACGAACAGCCGTATAGGCTTCATCAGGATCATCCTTTTCTACTCGTCCACCAGGAAAACATATTTCACCAGGCTGCCTTCTTAAGTCAGCTGAACGTACTTCAAATAAAACATGTAGTTCTCCCTCTTTTTCGATGAGCGGAACCAAAATCGCAAATTGCGAAAATTGATCAATTCCAAGTATGGTAGGTGTTCGCTTATTTATTTTGTCTAGCAGTGCTTTTACGTTCATGTCATCAGCTCACTCTCTATTTCCTTATACGTGTATCTTACTATATCTCTTCCCCTTTTTTATACCATGAACACTTTCCTTTTGGTATAGGTAGAACAATCAAAGGAAAAAAAGAACCCCTTTCCTCGGAGTTCTATAAACCAATTTTCACCCAAAGTTTTTCGTTTTTAATTTCCATATGCTGAATGTTACCAACAGGAACGTACTTGATTTTATCCAGCTGATTTAAATCGAGTTTTACATGCCCCTCTTCATATGAAAGTAGAGGTGGTTTATTCAGCGCTTTACTCCGAATCCAATCTTGATTTAACGGCTTCATTTCCTTCAACGAAAAGTATATCGTTCGCTTTTCCGTTTTCACTGGCTGGAGAGTAAGCTGAAACGGAATTTTGAGCAACATTTTTTTCGCTGTTCCTTTAATCACTAGATTTTCATCTTCAAAAGTTAATTGAAAATCACGAATCTCGTTTGGATCGAGCTGCTTTGCGATCATTTTTGAGAGTAAATCCGCTGTGATTGGAATTGGAACCCCAGCTCTTTCTACCTTCTCTTTGGCCTTAGAAAGAAGGTTATTTTCTTTTTGTAGGAAGTTCGTAATTTTATCGTTTGCCTTTTCAAACAAACCTTTCATGCTGCACTCTCCTCCACGGCTTTTGCCTATATTATGGTATAAGCATATGCAGGAGAAGTGCACTTCGTTCCTCTAATCACGATCAAGCAATGGGTCCTTGCCATCAAACGATGGGAAAAGCTTTGGATGTATAAGCGGTGCCAGTTTTTTAAGACCGATGAGCAAACGTGGAGAAGGTCTACAGTAATATTCCTCTTCTAATACATGTACGTTTTGTTGCTTTATCGCTTTTATACTTAACCATCCTTCCCTCTTTTTTAAAAGAGATGGCTTCATTTTTTTCGTTTGTACCCCCACCCACGCCATACAGATGTGATCAGGATTTTTTTGCCTCACCGTTTCCCAATCCGTTTGAATATTTGCCTGCTCAACGTCAGCAAAGCTATTCCTTCCTCCGGCTAATTCACTTATTTCCGTCAACCAATTGACGCCTCCGGGAGTAAAAACAGGCTTTGGCCACCACTCCCAATATAGCGAAGGCTTTTGCTCAATTGAGTTTGTGATGATTTTATATTGATGTATGTATGCTAAAAAATGTTGGGAGAGCTCTTCTCCTTTTTCTTTCTGTCCAATTGCCTTCCCCACAGTACGCAGATCTTCAGCGATATCTACTAGAGATTGCGGATTTAAAGTGATAAATGGAAGCCCTCTTTTTGCTAATTCCTCCACGTTTCGCTCCATCCCTGGCACGCTTAGTGATGCTAAAATGAGGTCTGGGTTTAACTCTTCTACAGCATCTATATCAATGGACAAATCTGGACCGAGTCGCTTGCAGTGATCTAAATTGGGCCAGTCCGAATAATCATCTACTCCGATCACATCATCAATGACTCCTAAATAAGATAATAGCTCGGTATTACTTGGACATAGTGAAATAATACGCATCGTCTCACTCCTTTCTTCCTTATAATATTCTTTTGAAATCGTTATTTTCCTACTACAAAAACGGAACTCACTTTTAAAATTAGGATCAATTTTTTCTGTTTTTTTAAATATATACAGCAATATTTTTTCTCCTTTCTGCTTCGATTTTCTATACATTTGAGCAAAACAACCATGGACACTAGTCGTGACCCTCTGTTCCAGATTACATAGTATGTATAGAGGAATTTTCCTCAAGCGATTTTTATTGAAACGAATGGAGGTAAAAATTTGGGTATTAATAATCTCGTTATTAATAGTAGCTTTGAAACCGGTAGTCTAGCACCTTGGGTTTCGTTAAATGGAACGATCACAAGAGACTATTCTCATACCGGTTTCTTCTCTGTCATCTTACAGGGAGGAACAGTTAACTCATTTCTTTATCAATTTGTGCCTGCATCTCCTGGTGAAAGCTTCGAGTTTTTAGTTTCAATTGGGAAACTAGGACCTGGAACACCACCGGCGGCTACTTTACAAGTTAGCTATTACGATGCTGCGTTCAACTTCTTAGGGTACGGTGTTATCGAAAGCATTGATATTGACCGTATTCCTGATATTACAATTAATGACACATGGCTTGAGACTTATCGCAACACATCCCCAGCTCCTGCTGGTACTACCCAAGCACTTGTCTTAGTAAATAAACTTCCTGGTGTGGGAGTGGCTGATTTAGTATTTGATGATGTAGAACTTCTTACTGCTACTGGTGGTGGCAGCGTAGGTCCTACTGGCCCTGCTGGTCCTACTGGTGCTGCTGGTCCTACTGGCGTTGCTGGTCCTACTGGTGCTGCTGGCCCTACTGGTGCTGCTGGTCCTACTGGCGCTGCTGGCCCTACTGGTGCTGCTGGTCCTACTGGCGCTGCTGGCCCTACTGGTGCTGCCGGCCCTACTGGTGTTGCCGGTCCTACTGGTGCTGCTGGCCCTACTGGTGCTGCTGGTCCTACTGGCGCTGCTGGCCCTACTGGTGCTGCTGGTCCTACTGGCGCTGCTGGCCCTACTGGTGCTGCTGGTCCTACTGGCGCTGCTGGCCCTACTGGTGCTGCCGGCCCTACTGGTGTTGCCGGTCCTACTGGTGCTGCTGGCCCTACTGGTGCTGCTGGTCCTACTGGCGCTGCTGGCCCTACTGGTGCTGCCGGCCCTACTGGTGCTGCTGGTCCTACTGGTGCTGCTGGCCCTACTGGTGCTGCTGGTCCTACTGGCGTTGCTGGTCCTACTGGCGTTGCTGGTCCTACTGGCGCTGCTGGCCCTACTGGTGCTGCTGGCCCTACTGGTGCTGCTGGCCCTACTGGTGCTGCCGGCCCTACTGGTGCTGCCGGCCCTACTGGTGCTGCCGGTCCTACTGGTGCTGCTGGTCCTACTGGCGTTGCTGGTCCTACTGGTGCCGCTGGCCCTACTGGTGTTGCTGGTCCTACTGGTGCTGCTGGTCCTACTGGCGTTGCTGGTCCTACTGGTGCTGCTGGTCCTACCGGTGCTGCTGGTCCTACTGGTGCTGCTGGTCCTACTGGCGTTGCTGGTCCTACTGGTGCTGCTGGCCCTACTGGTGCTGCTGGTCCTACTGGCGCTGCTGGCCCTACTGGTGCTGCTGGTCCTACTGGCGCTGCTGGTCCTACTGGTGCTGCTGGCCCTACTGGTGCTGCTGGTCCTACTGGCTCTGCTGGTCCTACTGGTGCTGCTGGTCCTACTGGCGTTGCTGGTCCTACTGGTGCTGCTGGCCCTACTGGTGCTGCTGGTCCTACTGGCGCTGCTGGTGCTGCTGGTCCTACTGGCGCTGCTGGCCCTACTGGTGCTGCCGGCCCTACTGGTGCTGCCGGTCCTACTGGTACTGCTGGCCCTACTGGTGCTGCTGGTCCTACTGGTGCTGCTGGTCCTACTGGTGCTGCTGGTCCTACTGGTGCCGCTGGCCCTACTGGCGTTGCTGGTCCTACTGGCGTTGCTGGTCCTACTGGTGCTGCTGGTCCTACTGGTGCTACTGGTCCTACTGGCGTTGCTGGTCCTACTGGTGCTGCTGGTCCTACTGGTGCTGCTGGTCCTACTGGTGCTGCTGGCCCTACTGGTGCTGCCGGCCCTACTGGTGCTGCTGGTCCTACTGGTGCTGCTGGTCCTACTGGTGCTGCCGGCCCTACTGGTGCTGCTGGCCCTACTGGCGCTGCTGGTCCTACTGGTGCTGCTGGTCCTACTGGTGCTGCTGGTCCTACTGGTGCTGCTGGTCCTACTGGCGTTGCTGGTCCTACTGGCGTTGCTGGTCCTACTGGCGTTGCTGGTCCTACTGGCGTTGCTGGTGCTGCCGGTCCTACTGGTGCTGCTGGTCCTACTGGTGCCGCTGGCCCTACTGGTGTTGCTGGTCCTACTGGTGCTGCTGGTCCTACTGGTGCTGCTGGCCCTACTGGTGCTGCTGGCCCTACTGGTGCTGCTGGTCCTACTGGTGCTGCTGGTCCTACTGGCCCTGGCGTTACCAATACTTCTGGATTTGCGGCTAATACAGGTGGTTCTATCATCGCAGTTGTATTAGGTGGTACGTCTGTTCCTCTTCCAAATGCACAAAACTTATCAGGCGGTATTACAGTTGACGGTACGAATACAGTCTTTACAGTTCCAACTGCTGGTAGATACTATATTACGTATCAAGCAAAAACGACCGCTGCTTTATTACTAGGTTCTCGTTTAATCATTAACGGTGCTCCTAACCTTGCTTCTACAGTCAACCCTGTGTTAAGTATTTCAGAATTTAATGCCGACGTTATCGTTACTTTAGCTGCTGGAAGCACCATTACACTTCAATTCTTTGGCTTGTTAGGTGCAGCGACACTTCAAAACGGTGCAGGTGCTGCATTGACGATTGTTAGATTATCTTAATTAAAGAAGAATAACTTCACAATAGCTTACCAAGGATCCCTAGGTTCCTTGGTCTTTTTAATTTTGGAGACAAATTTTAAACCACCTAGAAACTAAAAAGCCCGAGTCTGTGACTATTTCCACTAAAATAGTCACAGACTCGGGCCTCAATATTTATGAACTTTTACGTATACTGAGTGTGGGTTACGAACATTTTCCCACCATTAAATCAGATCGTTACTGCTCTTTCTCTATCCCCAATTTCTCCTCTAACAATACCTTATTATTAACAATTCGCTGATCCTCTGGTCGATAAGTTCTTGCTTGTTCGTTATGATAATACGATTTGGCAAAATTTCCGAGTCTGTAGTAGCAAAGACACATTTGCAAATGCGGATACCATGTGTAGTAAGCAGGGTAGCTGAAACTCCACTGATTGGGATCTGCTTTTTGTTTTGTTGCAATATCATACCAATATACGGCTGATTCATAATCCTCTTTTACTTGAAAGTTATAGCCTATTCTGCTTGCAGCTTCCGCTCTTGGAGTCTTGGAAAACTGCAAGGTTTGAAACAATGATTTCAATTCATTATCCGTATCTCCTAAAAACCGATAACAGTCCGCTTTATTAATACATGCATACACCTTATCTTCTATCCAGCCTTCAGCCATGCTAATATTTTTATCGTAGCTCTCAATCGCTTTTTCATAATGGCCATTTTCGCGAAGTTCGTTTCCATAATAGAAATGATCACGCGGAGAGAATTCGTCTCCTCGATCAATCTTTTTCTGATAAATACCGAGCGTTCGTCCAACCGAATGCTTTTCCTTTTTATGCGTAACGGAAATGCCTGCGTTAATAACGTTCCCGTACACTTCTAAGTATTGGTGAGCATCGCCTTTCCAAACAAAATTTCGAGAGCGTTTAATTAATCGATTGCGACGATAGCGAAGCGTCACGTTTCCAAATTCATCTGTCCCTGCATCATAATACATAGAAACAGAATCAACTGACGGATCAAGCGTTTCTTTTAATTCCTTTAACTTTCGTTGATCTTCCTCTAACAATACGTCATCTGCATCTAAAAATAAAATGTAGTCACAGGTGGCGTACTTAAATGATTCGTTTCGGGCCGCCCCAAAATTCCCAATCCATTCAAAGAAAAATATCCGGTCCGTATATTCCTTGGCGATTTCGACTGTACGATCCGTTGAACCTGTATCAACAATGTTAATTTCATCCACAATATCCTTTACCGTATCAAGGCACCTTGCTAAGAGCGCTTCCTCATCTTTCACAATCATACATAAGCTAATGCTAATCATGTATACCCGCCTTTCTCTCTACAAAAAATTAAATTTCAGCACTTGTTTAGATCACCGATTTTTACCCGTTCTTTATAGAATATTACTATAGCGTTTAAATGGTGCACCTGGCGGCAAGCAAAAAAGCCCTATTATCCGCTTTATATGCGCAGTCATGCTCGTTTCACATATACTAATAGAAAGAAAAAAACGAAGGAGGGTTTCTTTGAATAACCTTATTTCACATATTGCAAAGCATATTCAAGCAAAAGAATACAGCAAAGCATTTGATTTGCTGCAAGTTCTGCAAAAAAATGGTCCGAACTCACCTGAACTGTATTTATTAACGGGAATCGCTTATTTAGAGATGTCAATGGTTGAGAACGCATGGCTTTGGTTTTGGCGAGGCTACGAACAGTTTCCATCAGATCAGGCGCTTAAAGAATATGTTTCTCTATTAAATTCCACGCGAGAAAGAGAATTAAAGGTAAAACAAACGCTTCAATCTCTTCATACAACCTCATCTTTTAACCATACAAACGGAGACCTCCGTGTCCTCCAAGGCTCAATTGAAATTGCCAATCAAATGCATACGCTAGCAAAAGGACTTCATTATCACGATGTTTATGCTAAAACATTAAACTACTACCCTTATTATTTAGGGTATACGTCTGACTACGCGTGGTCATTGCTTGATCAAAAAAACACGCCTTCTTTAAATGAGAAACTCAGAAAGCTCTCCCAAGAACTGTGTGATCAATTTGATCTGTTTCATTTTCATTTTGGTACGTGTTTAACATGGGATGCTTCTGATATTCCAATACTAAAAAATGATAATAAAAAGCTGCTGATGCATCATTGGGGAAGTGATGCACGCATAGGTTCACTTGCCAAGCAGACAAATCCATACGTCGTTGTTAAAAACCAAGACGAGACAGGCATTCGTCGTAATCTAGCAAGACTTGGTCACTCATTTCAGCACTGTATTGTTCCAGATATGGAATTAGCTCAGTATGTAAAGGACTACTATGAGCACGTTCACATTCTCCCTTCTTCTATTGATTTAACTCATTATGACCTCGTTGACCTCCCCAAAAACAATAAACCGCTAATTGTTCACGCTCCAACCTCTCCTCTTGTAAAAGGAACTTCTTACATTACAAAGGCTATTGAACAACTACAGCTAACGTATGATTTTGACTTTGAACTCATTCAAGGAAAGTCTCATGAAGAAGCGAAAAAGATGTATGAGCGTGCAGATTTAGTGATTGATCAGCTTCATATTGGAAGCTACGGTCTTTTGGCCGTGGAATGTATGGCGATGGGAAAGCCTGTCATCTGCTGGATTAGTGACTATATGAAGGAACACTATCCAGATTGCCTCCCAATTATTTCTGCAAATCCTGATACCATTACCGAAATCATTAAACACTGCCTTGACAATCAAGACGGCCTTATAGATATTGGCAAACAGGGACGAATTTACGTAGAGGAACACCACGATATGATCAAAAATAGCGCTACGCTGCTAAATTTATATACACGGATTAAATAGCAAAAGGAACCCTTCTTGTTAACAAGAAGGGTCCCTTTTGCTACTTTTTAATAATGCGACTAGGGTTTCCAACCACTGTATGATGATTCAGTACATCCTTCACTACGACTGTACCTGCTCCTACGATGGCGTTTTCCCCAATTGTAATTCCCGGAAGAAGCGTTGCGTTGTTTCCAATTTTCGCCCCTTTTTTGATAATGGGACCCTGATGCTCATAATTGCCCATTCCCATATACATATCGTTAGACGTTGAACAACACGGTCCGATAAACACTTCGTCTTCAATGATCATATCGGCTGTAATGTAGCAACCCGTTTGAATGGTAACGCGACGACCGATTGTTGTATTTGTTTCAACAATGGCGTTTCGACCAATAATACTGTCTTCACCAATGGTTACATGTTCGCGAATACTGGATAAATCGCCTACAAATACGCCGCTCTCAAGCGTCGTTCCTCGGTAAATTACGCTATTACACCCCACTCGAACGTGATCACCTATGAGAAGTGGACCTAGCTGTTTTCCTGGCTTTCGGGCCATTTTTTTATTTGAAGACGTATTTTTCCCTAATACCGTTAAATCAGCAATTTCAACGTGACTGCCGATTTGAGTATCCTTTTTAATCACAACATGATGACCAATGGTCACATGATCCCCAATGGTCACATTTTCTTCGATGACGACGCCTTCCCCTAAAACAACCTGATCTCCAATAATAGCTGATGGATGAATCATACTAAGCTCTCCTTACTTGTTTCATATTTTAAATGGTATTGTAGATGGAAACGAGCTGATCAACGACTTTTTCTGCTGCATGATATTTTTCCACGTACGCTCTGCTTGCGATACCTATCTGGTTGCGGCGTACAGGATCTTTGATTAATGCTGAAAGCACGTCGTAAATCGTTTCAGGTTTGGCAATAACAATCGGAAGATCTGGCGGCAAATAAGCTTTTACGTCATCACGAATATAAGCGATTACCACTTTCCCCATCGCCATCGCTTCTACGCTCAGCATTCCATGAGTCCCACATAGCAATTGATCAATCACGATGTCGGACTGCGCGTACATTTCGGTCGCCTCTTTATGACTTTTCTTTTCAATCGTCTGATATAAAAAGGAATGATCTCCTTTTAGTCGTTCAATCGCATTTTCTACGTATGAAGACCCTTTAAACTCACGATTGGTCGGCGCATGAATAATTTTTGGTACTGCATTTGTTGTGGATGGATAAGAAGCCTTGAAATTTTCGATATTACAAGCTAGCGGAAGAACGTGCACGTTTTTATAATAGTCCTTTACATGAGGCACCATCTCATAATCCTGTACAATAACGTGGTCCATATAGCTTGAGAACTGCACTAAGCGCTGATGAATTTCCTCATCGGTTAGATAACTAGGTGGAAGCGGATATGAATTAAGCTTTGCCACATTCGTCGTTGTCCGAACATCATTCCCCCAGTGATGCATAATCATTTTTTTACCCGCTCCCTTGATGAGGGGAAGATCTCCGCCCCCTAAAAGAAACGTGTCCCCATTATGAAAATGAAACAAATCTCCCTTACTAATTATCGCGGGTAAGTGTCTAGCAATCTCGTAGGCATCCGTGCTTACAATATCTCCACTATAGTTTAAGTAACTATGAAACCAATTGTAGCCCGCTACATCGTATCCCTTTTTTCGTAAGTGCTTACATAAAATACCCATCTGTCCCGCTATTTCAGTGGGGCCATGAACAATTTTCATCTACATCTCTCCTTCCCCATTAGTATATTCATATGAAGGCAAGTGGTTAGCTGTATGACAGTAAATCCGCAGACAACCATGACCACTTCTATCTTCTTGTCATATACTAATAAGAATTTAAAAAGGAGGGAATTTAATTTGTCTACTCGTCCCTATGGATTTCAAACGCCAGAAGAGCTAAATATTCACAATCACATTTGCATTCTGCCGTTTGGTGAATATGGCTCTGAAACGCTTGAATATGAGTGGTCAATGGAAGAATTACGACCTTATCAGTTTTATTTAGTCAATAACGAACCGGTTGATCGGATGTTTACATCATTTATTTTCAATGCTTATGAAGGTCGAAAAGGTTATTCCATTCACCCTATGTACGCGGGCTTTGAACAATTAGCTCAAAAAGAGGACTGGAATTTTATATTAGATCGTTACTTTACGAAAGGATATAATTTTGATGCCCTTTCATTAAACACACCGTTTGCACAATATACAGACGTTTGGATCACCATTCCCTATCCGCTTACCTTTCAAGAAAACTTCGGGATGATAAACGGAAGGTTCTATAATTTCAAATCACCTGCTGATCGCCTTGATGCGGTTAAATGGTGGATTGACACGTTTCTTGCGCGCTGGAATAGTAGCTTTCATCTACACGATAAGCTACGCTTAAAAGGCTTCGTATGGCAACGAGGAACCATCCCTAAAGAAGATGAGGAACTGGTAAAAGCGAGTGTTCAATATGTTCGAAGCAAGCAACTCCTATCTATGTGGCTTCCGTATTTAAATGGATATGGATGTTATGATATTACGTCTTTTGAATTTGATGTAGCAAGTGCAAGTGCAAATTACTATGGGAATACAGAAATATCTTCCGAGTACATTATGCACGTGACCAACTATGCGAAATATCATCGTACAGGTGTTCAAATGATTGCTGGAAAAGGTCCTACATTTAATGCCACTCACATTACCGACTATATAGACGGGGCAAGCACTTATGAATATGATAAGGCACTCATTGTCTGTGACTTTGCGAATCAAAACCTACGTGATCTCTATTACAGCAATCCCTCTTTGTATCAAAGCCTCTATTCGTTCCTCAAAAGTTAAAAAACGGAGGGAGTACCTATCTACAGGTGCTCCCTCCGTTTTTTATAGCTGTTCGTATATCGCTAGTAGCTGCTCAATGACGACATCACTACTGTGATACGTTTCGACATATTTACGCCCCTGCTCTCCGTGCGTTCGTCTTAAAGATGGGTTTTCTAAAAGTTTCTTCACCTGATCGTATAGCGTATCAGGATTTGCATTCACGATTGGCAGTTCACTTGGAAAACGTGAAACTAAATCTTCCCGAATGTAGGTGACAACCGGTTTGCCTAGCGCCATTGTTTCTACGCTAAGCAGACCATGTGACCCACACAATACTTGATCAATAACAAGATCTGCTTCCTTATACAGCTCAATCGCTTCTGAATGCTTAAGCTTTTCGATGCGCTTGTAGTCAAAATCATACTCTTTTCTCAATCGCTCAATGGCTTTCTCAACGTGCGCTGTTCCTTTAAAATCTGGATTTGTTGGGGCATGTAAAATCAAAGGACGCTTTTTCGTTGGATCAGGATAGGCAGGGGTAAATTGAGAAAGATCGATCGCAATTGGCACGACGTGAACGTGATCGTAATAGTTTTCAACGTACGGAACCATTTCATAATCCTGTACAATCGCTTGCTTAATATAGCGGGTCATTTTAGTTAACCTTTCATGCATCACTTTATTAGGAGGTGAATCACCTGTGTATACATATGGATTGTGGATACGGGCTATATCATGAAACCGTACATCATTTCCCCAATGATGCATCACCATTTTCTTACCTAATCGCGCAATCTTTTCTAAATCTTCAAAACCTGGTGACAACGTCGTTCCATAGTGAAAATGAAACACGTCGAACGCCCGAATGATGTTTTCACGTTCCTGCTCAATCGTCTGTTCATCCGTATTGACTAAATGATCCTCATACCCTAAATAGGAGTGAAAGGTATTGTATCCAATTGAATAGTGACCCTTCTTTTGCAGTGCTTCACTTAAGATACCCATTTGACCTGCAATTTCCGTTGTCCCATGGAAAACCTTCATTTAATACTCCCCTTTTAACCATTCATACGTTTTTTGAAGACCTTCCGTAAGCGTATGATTATTTTTCCAACTCAATTCAGCCTGTATCTTTGCAATATCCATTCTCCGTCTCATTACTACGTCCACTCTGCGTTTTGGAAGAAACTCTAAGCTTCCTTTTTTGTTCGTTACTTCTTGAATACATTTGGCAAGCTGTAGTACGTTCGTTTCAACACCTGTTCCTACATTATATACCCCACCAATGGAGCGATCATCTAGTGCCGCTATATAGGTTGCTTCTATGGCATCTTCTACGAAGGTAAAATCTCGGGTTTGCTTTCCATCACCAAAAATGGCTAACGGTTCCCCTTCTTCAGCTGCTTCAAAAAACTTTGCGACAACTCCACAATACGGATTTGTAATAAGCTGCCCTGGTCCATATACGTTGGAAAAACGAAGCGTTACGACTGGGAGCTGATAGAGGTGATAGTAAACCTGTGCATAATGCTCGGTTGAAAATTTACTTGCCGAATACGGTAGTTTAATGTTGTAGTAAGTTTCAGGTGTTGGAAGAATCTCCGCATCACCATATACAGAAGCCGTGGAGGCATAGACAAATCGTTTTAACTTTTTGGCATACTGATGCGCATGCTGAAGCAGCAAGTAGCCTCCATACATATTTGTCAAAAAATCTTCATTTACGTTCTCAACTGAATTAACTAAGTTTTTACATGCAAAGTGAAACACATAATCTACTTTTGGCAGTACGTCCTTTAGCAAACCTTCGTTCGTAATGCTTTCTTCATAAAATGTAATCTTCGTGGATGTAGGAATGGCCGCCTTATTGCCGGTTGCAAGGTTATCAATGACATAGATATGGTCAGCTTCTTTCAGTAGCCGTTTTACAAGCTGTGAACCGAGAAAACCTGCCCCTCCCGTCACTAAAATGGTGCCCATGCTCATAACGAATCAATCTCCCTTTCTCTTCATGTGTGCGGTTGAAAAATGATCAAGAGGCAGTGTCACGATCTTTTGCTCGAGAGCAGATTGATAGAGAGCAAAAATGGTCTCTAACGCCTTCTTTCCTTCTGTTCCATTTACTAACGGTGTTCCTATCTGGGTGTTAATCACTTCTAAAAACTGTTGGTACATGGATAGATGCTCCGAATGATCATTAAGCAGCTCGTTCACATCAGAATCGTTTTCTTCTCCATCTACGTACCATCTTGTAATAATATCTAGACCTGAACCCTCTATTGAAATGGTACCTTTTTCACCAAATATGGAAAGCGAATAACCAATGTTGTTTGGTTGGGTGATAACATTTGCTTCGATGATCCCCTTTGCTTCATTTTCAAACGTTAACACACCTAGTGCGACGTCTTCTGTTTCTTTAACAGATAGATACCGTGAAATATCCCCATATACAGATTTCACATCACCGAGAAACCACTGCAATAAATCAATGACGTGAATGCCTTGATTGATCAGCATTCCACCATCTTTTTCCCAATCTCCGCGCCAAGGAGCTGATGTATAATATTCTTCAGAGCGATTAATTCGCATACTGGCTACCCCTAAGTACGGTTTTCCAATTTTTCCGCTCGTCACGACTTCTTTAATTTTTTGCATCATAGGACGAAAGCGCATTTGATGACAAACCATCACGTGTCGATTATGCTTTTTTCCCCATTCAATAATGTCATTAGCATCTTTAATGGATAAAGCAAGCGGCTTTTCAATAATAACGTGCTTACCATGTTCGATCGCTTCCTTTGCAATGGGGGCGTGTAGCAAAGAAGACGTCGCAATAATAATGACATCAATGGAGGAATCTTTCATCATATGGTGATAGTCTCCGTAATGATTAATACTCGAATTTTCCCCAGCGCTCTCTTGATATAAAGAGGCTGCTTGTTTCATTCGCTCCTCTTGTATATCACTAACAGCTACAAGACACGCATTCGGACATTTAGAAAGGCTTTGAATGTGCCGCTTTGAAATATAGCCGCAGCCAATTAAACCAAATGTAGTCAAGCACTTACACCTCCTTTACAGATAAAAGCACGCCAATAACCTCATCTTGTTCTTCTTTCGTGATGAACGGATCAAGTGGAATAGCAAACAGCGTTTCAGATAAATGCTCGGATACAGGAAAGTCACCTTTTTTATAGGAAAGATCTGCGTATACTTCTTGCAAATGAAGACATTGCGGATAGTACACACCGCTTTGAATATCATGTTCAGCAAGCTTCTCCATAATTTCCTTGCGTTGCGTTGATCCTAAGCAAAAGAGGTGATAAATATGGGTGAGATGATCGAATTCTTTTGGAGGAGTGAACAAAGGATGGTTGGCTAAATGCGAACGATAATAGGCAGCATGCTCTCTCCGCTTTTCGTTCCACGTATCAATTTTGTCTAATACAATCAGCAGAATGGCTGCATGGATTTCATCTAATCGACTGTTATAGCCGATGGAATCGTGGTAATACTTTTTCGATGTTCCGTGCATTCGTAACTTCCGAATACGCGCTGCTAGCTGTTCGTTAGAGGTCGTAATAATTCCACCGTCTCCTAACGTTCCAAGGTTTTTTGTTGGAAAAAAGGAAAAGCAAGCCACGTCTCCTAGGCTTCCTGTACGGCGTCCTTTATAAGAAGAGCCGAACGCCTGACATGCGTCCTCAATCACATATAATTGATGTTTTTTCGCAATTTCCACAATGTCATCCATCTCGGCTGGCTGACCGAATAAATGGACCGGAATAATGGCCTTCGTCGCGGAAGTAATGGCCTTTTCTAGTTTTTTTGGATCGAGATTATAGGTGATCGGATCGACGTCAACAAATACCGGTGTTGCTCCTACGCGTGAAATGGCTTCTGCACTCGCGAAAAAAGTAAACGGTGTCGTAATCACTTCGTCTCCACTTTTAATACCAAGAGCGTCTAGGGTTAAGACAAGCGCATCTGTTCCGTTCCCAACGGCTACCGCTTCTTTTACACCTAACTTTTGGGCAATTTTCTCTTCTAACTCTTTTACCTTTGGCCCTAAAATATATTGCCCCCCGTCAATGACCCCTTCAATTTCTTTTAAAATATCGTCCTTAATAGATTGAAATTGTCTTTTTAAGTCTACTAAGCTGATCATAGCAGTCTCCTTTTTCATATAAGTCGTGTCGTGTTGCTCGTTTTTGAATGCCTGTGTCCTGCATCAGGTCATTTTCACGAAAACAAATGGAAATTTTCGGGCATAGAATTTCTCTATCACATTCACCCAATCACAATAAGCTATGTAAAAAACGTTTGGTGGTCACGGCAATCAACCATCCTTCGTCATTTATTTCTGCATTATATTCACCTTGGATGAAAAATGACCCTTTTCCATGACACCTTTATACAGATTGAAAATAGTATGTAATAAGCGGCATGGCTAACTTAACAACCATCAGAAAGGAGGTACTATGAGTATGGAAGAAAAAGAAAACGTATGTATACGCGTGCCCAAAATTTATGATTGGATTAATCGTCATGTCCACTTATCCATCATAGGTTTTAGCTTATGTGAAAACCCTCCTGCAGGAGATGATCAATACAATGTGGCAATCGGAGATTTATGTGAGCTGTTTCATCACCGTGAAGGAATTGACTGCTTTTTAAGCGATTCATACGGAGAACCGATTTCGCTTGAAGAATTATCGGACATGATTACCATACGGCGTCATTCAACGGTAGCTGTTACTCTTCCAAACGGAGAGACGGTTCATCTAGAAAAAGTCAGCGCAACCGTTACAGGATTTATTACGCTAGAGATTGAAGATGACTGTGGCTGCGTACTCTCTTCCAATCCAACCCCATTCACCACTACCCAGCGCTTACTGCTTTGTGCCCCACACGGAACGAGAATTATACCTGTAATCTCGTCTTTCCAATGTGATCCTGTCGTCATTTGTGATCATGCCATTCAACAAATTCAAATTGACCTTGATTTTTGTTTGGATGTCACGAGTGAAGCGACTGTTCGAATTGAGCTCGAGGCGAATGAGTGCGCCCCAAGAAAAGATACAAAACCTGTACCTCTCTGCAAGGAGTACATTCCGCAGTGCTCTTGCTTGTTGCTCCATGAAAACACGAACTAAATGAAACAAAGGAGGATGTTACATGAGTTATGCTAACGTACGGTTCAAACGTTCAAACTGCGTTGACCCTACCCCTATTATCCCTTGTTGTATTCCAAGCTTTGTCGAAAAATTTATTAATGAAGATGTCGATATACGAACAAAGTCTGGAGATGTCATTCGGGGCATTATTACAAACGTTAATCAAGAAGAATGCTATATTTGCATCGTTGTACCAGAGCTTATTTCTCCATTTGTCGCTTCGAAGCTAATTGTATTAGATGGAAACCAAGTCGAAAGTATTTCCGCTCTTGTTGATGGAGATACAACGTGCATTTAACAAAAAAGGAGTGATTTTCACTCCTTTTTTACGTTAGTTCACGAAAATTTTATAATCTATGTGGTAACCGATAGGCTGAGAGACTCGCTTTAACACTGCCGTTCCGTGCATGCTAGAATGATGGGTTTGATCACTATAGCGAATGTGTACATAATTCTTCTTTGAGCACGACCATAACCTCATTCCACTCCGGAGACAGCGTTTCTGAAAATCAACGTCTTCTCCTATATTAAGCGATGCAAAGGGAATCTTCTCTGAAACTTCTTTTCTAAACGAAAGCGTCGCTCCCGTTAAGCATCGCTGGGTGGGAAAATCAGCAGCGCTCACTTCCATATTTTCTTGTCCTGGTTGAAACAAAGAAAGTAGTTCATCCTCCTCAAAGTATGTATAAATGGCTGCTTTCCCTACAACGTCTGCATCTGTTTCTTTAAAAGATGACTCCACTTCTGTTAAATAAAAAGGGCCGTAAAAATCGTCATCATCAAACTTGCTGATCACGGAATAACTAGCCTCACTAGCAGCCAGATTTAGGCATTCTCCGAGCGTCGCGCTTTCATGATGAACGTATACCCGAATATTATGATGTAGCGATGCCCTTTTCTTCCATTCCCCGACATCCATCGTTGAATGATTTAAGACAACAATCATCTCCTTCTCGGCCTTGGTTTGGTGCTCAAAATTCGTGAATACATTTTCAATCAAATGATCCCGATTCGTTACGGTCACAACGGTTATCATGGCTGTCCCCCCTGTCATGTCAGGCTTCTTCCTCACATTCACTGTTACCAAATTCCGCATCTACCATATATATATAAAGGCACAAGTCTTTTTAGAAAGGAATAATGTTGAATGACCCTTTTTGTAGAACGTGATATGAGTAAAAAACTAGTGGTCGTCATTCCAGCGATGGATGAGAGTGATACGATTGGTGGCGTACTAGCAGAAGTCAACCGATTGCAGCCAGATGAAGTCGTCGTTGTTGTTAACGGCGCGACGGACGAAACAGCGGATATCGCCAGAGACTACGGAGCAACGGTAATCGAGTATGAGGAGCGCCTTGGAAATGACGTCGGACGTGCGGTAGGCGCTATCCATTCCATTGATGCAGATATTTACCTTTTTACAGATGCAGATATCGCCATTGAAGCAGAGCACCTTCTCCCTTTCATTACCGACATTGAAGACGGTGCAGGAATGACGTTAAATGCAATCGATTGGGTAGCTCGTCACCCATCTCCAGATGAACCGTGTATCGACCGCTATTTATCAAACATCATCCAAGGTCGACTTGATCTCGGTCTTGAAAATCTTCTCACCATTCCCCATGCGCTAAGTAAAAAGGCAATTGAAGAAATTGGTGTTGAATCTCTCGCGAACCCTCAGCTCGCGACATGCATTGCCATCGAAAAAAAGGTAAAAATCCGCGTGTCGAATGACATTGACGTGCTCTCTGTGAATAAAACGCGAACGGACCACCGAAAAAAGCTCTTTGAAGTGATGCCTGAAGCCTATCAGCGTATTCACGGAGATACGTTAGAAGCGTTTCAATATTTAATAGATGAATACGGACCACGCTTACACTTTCCTACCCATCGGAAACGAGTAGTGACGAAAGAAACATTAGAAGATTTAAGAGGTCAATGGCAAAAACATGGAACGAAGGGGCTTGCTGAGGTATCTTTTATCGTTCCGATTTCTCGTCACTCCACTTATCTTCGTCATTTATTAAAAGCACTTGTAAAAACACATGGGGAAATCATTCCGATTATTTACGGAAATAAAACGGAAAAGGTAGTAAGAGTTTTAGAGGAATTAAATCTACCATACTTTATTTCTTCTCAAATTCGTGACTATGGGACGGCCTTCCGTTTAGGTGCCGAGGTTGCTTCGAAAAATACCCTCGTGTTTCATGAAGCCGCCATTCCGGTCGATATCGAGGAGCTCCTCATGATGGCAAGACGGGTGATGAACAAAGAAACCGATATTGCCTTAAATGATCAAAGTGACTTTGCCGGAAAGCTTGAAGGCATGAACGCCCTGCACATGGCCAATCATTTTATTAACATTACGTGTAAAATGAACTCATTTAAGACATCCGCCTTGACGATCTCTCCTTTTGTGATGACAAATGAGGTGCTAGAGACGATCGGAAAAGATTCGCTTTATAATTTGTGCATCGCGCACATTCGAGCTACGCAGACAAACCTTAGAATGCAGCAGGTCGTCAAAATTGATTACCTTCGCCGCATTAATCCCGTCACGCTTGAAAAAGTGTTTAATCCTGAAAAGATCCTCGGAGATATTTTAGAAGGAATTGACTATTGGAATCAAATGAACGGATTTAGAGGAGGATTTACAGACGGAAAACGAAACCGCGCTGTATTTGAAGGAATTCCACGCTATTACAAAACAACGCTTCCTGACCAAAGCGATCTCTTAACAGAAGAAGAAGCTTTCTATTGGTTAGAAGGTGAAAAAGAAACAAATGAAGTAGTCTTTGTTAAAAAACGAACGTCCTTCTCCTAGAAAAAGCCTAATTTTCTCATAAATAGGAGGATACCTATGTCTTTCATATTAATAGAGCATAACTTAGAATGAATGATCATTTTGTATTGCGAGGAGATAACTGTAATGAAAGACGCCAAACATTTAGACAGAGAAGCAACCATCGCTGTTCTCGGATTAGGCTTTGTTGGATTGCCTCTTTCAGTCATGCTAGCGGAAAAAGGGTTCAACGTAACGGGAATTGACCTTGATCCTAGAAAACTTGCATCTATTAATAGCTTTAAAAGCTATATTGATGATATTAGTAGCGAACGATTAACAAACGTCATGAAGGCGAACCGCTTTCGCGTAACGGATGATTTTGATCGTCTTGAAGATGTTAAAAATATTATTATCTGTGTTCCCACTCCGTTGACCGCGGACAAAAATCCAGATTTAACGTTTGTAAATAGTGCTGGAGAAGAAATTCAAAAACGCTTAAAAAAAGGCCATCTTGTTGTGTTAGAAAGTTCGACGTTCCCTGGTACAACAAAAGAAGTGCTGCTTCCTATTTTAGAGAAAAGCGGCCTTAAGGCAGGATCTGACTTTTTCCTTGCTAATTCTCCTGAACGAATTGACCCAGGAAACGAAACGTATCGCGTAGACCAAATTCCAAAGGTGTTAGGTGGAATTACGACTGCTTGTGCGGAAGCGGCCTTTGACATTTACGACAAAATTTACGATAAGGTCGTTCTCGTTTCATCAGCAGAAGCAGCAGAGTTAACCAAATTACTTGAAAATACGTTTCGTTTCATTAACATCTCGTTTATTAATGAGATCGCCATGCTTTGTGAGCACTTAGGTGTTGATATTTGGGAAGTCATCGGCGCCGCCTCAACGAAACCATACGGATTTACCCCATTTTATCCCGGACCAGGAATCGGTGGTCACTGTATCCCTGTCGATCCCCTCTATTTACAGTGGAAACTAGGACAGTATTCAACTGTAAGTGAATTTATTCACCTATCGGATGAAATCAATGAACGGATGGTTCACTACATCGTTCGCTACACGAAGCAACTTTTACAGGCGGAAGGAAAAGACGCTTCCCCTAAAGTACTCGTATACGGCGTAACCTATAAAAAAGATGTCGCCGATACGCGTGATTCAAAAGCGCTTGAAATTATGGAAGAAATGAAGGCGGAAGGAATGGACGTTTATTACCATGATCCGCTCATTCCGAGCTTACGCATTCAAAACGACTTATTAACAAGCTCCTCCCTTACCGATCAGCTTCTAAGCGATATGGACGCAGTAGTTATTTTAACTGATCATTCTTCCATTCCTCTGCAACAAATCCTTGATCACTCCTCCATTATCTTTGATACGCGTAATATTACGAGAGGTCGCAGTAGTGTAGGTAAAGTGGTGAGACTTGGGGAAGGAAAAAAAATATGAACATCCTTGTAACAGGGGGAGCTGGCTTCATCGGCTCCCATTTAATTGAACGTCTTCTCTACCTTGGTCATCATGTTACAGCAGTTGATGACTTTTCAAACGGAAAAAAGGAGTATCTTCCTTCCACAAACGTTGAGCATTTCACGTTTGTGGAGGGTGATATATTAGATCGGCATTTGCTAGAGGATTTAGTAGAGGAATGCGATCTCATTTATCATTTAGCAGCGGTTCTCGGTGTAAAAAATACCGTCGAAAACCCGCTCAAGGTGATTGATGGCTGTATTTTAGGAACGAGAAACATTTTAGAAGTTGCTTATCAAAAAGGAATTAAAGTCGTGTTTGCTTCCACGTCTGAGATTTACGGAAAAAACACAAAGCTTCCCTTCACAGAAGACTCTGATCGGGTACTAGGCCCTCCGCAGACGACACGCTGGTGCTATGCAACCGCCAAATCCCTTGATGAGCATCTATGCTTTGCTTATAGTGCGCTCGGTTTACCGATTACGATTGTACGCTTTTTCAACACGTACGGACCGAGACAAACGTCCTCTCAATACGGTGGTGTGGTGCCGAAATTTATTGTTGCGGCGCTTCGCAATGAAGACCTCACTGTATACGGTGACGGTACACAAACGCGTTGTTTTACGTTCATCCATGATACCATTCACGCACTCGTGAACTGTATTGATGAAAAAGCAAATGACGAAGTAATCAACATTGGATCAAATGAAAAAATATCCATCGCTTCACTCGCTGCTCAAATTAGAAAGCTTGCCGACTCTCGTTCAGACATTGTGGAAGTCCCCTATGACGTTGCATACGGGAAAGGCTTTGAAGATATGCAGGACCGTGAGCCTAGTCTAGAAAAAGCGAAACGATTATTAGACTATGTTCCATCAATTCGCATGGAAGAAGGATTAAAAGAAACGATTAAATGGTACCGCGAACGACTTGATCCATAAAAAAACCTTGTCCATTGACAAGGTTTTTTTATGACTTTATTCTCACTACGGGCATTGTGCAGCAACGGAATGATCCACCTGACTTAATGATTTCGGTAATATCTACTTCAATGACGTGATAGCCTCTTTCACGAAGTGCTGTATTTACGCCTGGATTAACCGGTAGGCTCAATATTTTTTGCTGTCCAATTGAAAGCACGTTCGTTCCAAGCGTAAACTGTTCCTCTTGACTTACTTCAATTAAATGATAATAAGAAGCTAAAAGCTTTCGTTCTTTTTTGGATAATGCTGGTAAGAAGACAAGCGCTTCAGTTGGTGAAATAATGTTGAATACGCAGTCTAGATGGAGATACCGCTCGTTAAACGGTATTGGGATAACCGTGAACGCTGGGAGCTGTTCTTGAAGGTGAGCAATTGCATCTGAACACGTTCGGTCACTTACACCGATAAAAATACGATCTCGGTCAATGATGACGTCGCCACCTTCAATACGGTAATCTTCAAGGTTATGATAGGAATATCCATGTTCCCTAAGCCACGTCATAAGAACTTGCTCTTCACCCTGTCGAATCCCTTTCCCCATTTCAGAGATGAATAACGTGTTCCCGAGCGTAAATCCAATATCACGGGTAAAAACCTGTTCCGGGTAGCGTTCAAACGAAGGAAGCGTCAGAACCTCAATCCCTTCTTTTTGCATTGCACTTACAAAATGGCGATGCTGCTGAACTGCGACCTCTGCATCAATATTATCTTTTACATAACGACGCTGCGTTTCGTTAATGACTTCACTAATCCTCATATGATCAGGTTCACAAACAATCACTTTATGTAATGCATCGTACTCACTAAAGCACGCAATCGTTTCTTCGTTCTTTTTAATCATGCGAAACACTCCCTAAAAATTGTTCGTACAGGGAGTGTTCCCTAAAAGGCCACTCTTAAACCACGACTAGCGCTCCTTCGCTACAATTCCGTTGTGAACCTTAATGTAACCATGTCTTACAATATCAAGACCGGATTCATAGACGTATAACCCCATTTGGCGAATGTCCATCAGTTCACGATACGTATGATTCATGACGTCAGCCATTACTCGGTAATACATGCGAGACTTTAGCTGATTTCGGGGAGTTGTCATAATAACATAGCCACCAGGTCGTAAAAATCGACGGTGCATATCCATAATTTCGGGTTTGTGCTCATCCGGAACGTGCTCAAGCAGCCCGACGCTCATGACTACGTCAAACTCCCTTCCGTAAGACAAGTTGCGAATATCCTCTACCACGTATTCAATGTTTAGCTGATCTTTATACCACACCTTCAAGCCACCCGTAGCTGGGTTTCCACCTAAAAACGGATACGTACTCGGAAACTCCGCGAAGCGATGGGTTTTGCAATATTCATCATAATCAACCAAAACGACTTCGCTTCCTGGATACATCGCAGCAAGCTGCATCGCTTCGTACCCTTCTGCTGCACCTAAAAATAGAATGCGCGGCTTTTGCAGATCCAAATCTTCAAACAACGCTCGCTTTCCTCTTGGATCCCAAATGCCATCCTCTATTCGGTGCACATAATTCCACAAGGAAATCTGGACAACATCTCCAATTGCAGACTTTACTTCTTTTATTTGAAAGCGCTTTAATTTTTCTTTAAACCTCTTTTTCGATTCATCGATTGCAGTCGGCACATCCTTCACAAACCATTCGTGAAACGATTGATTGAAATATTTCCATGATTCTTTCACGGGCATCGGCTCAGAATGCTCGGCCTCCCAGTCCAAACGTGATTTGGCCATTTTTTTTACTTCATATGGCTTTCCAACGTCTTTCCATGTGAGCTGTGACCAATCACTAACCACATTTGCATTTATAAATGGTGCGACGTTCACTGGATTACGTAAATCAATGCGATAACTTGGGGTCAAATAGGTCTCTTCTATATGCTGCTCGGAAAACGGATAAATACTGGCTCCTTCTACCTTCATATACAGCTCCCCTTTACTTATACCTTTCTTTATTATGGATAAGCTCAAAACGTTCGTCAACGTATTTTTTAAATTTTCTGAACAAATACAGTAATGGATACTGTATAATGAAAAGATTCAATCTAGCAAAAGAAAGGAACATACATATGGAAATTCGAAACGATGATTTAACCGGAATAGAGATTGCGGGGCTCCTACAAGATCACTTACATAGTATGACGCTTCATTCACCTGCTGAGAGCATTCATGCGCTCGATCTTAGTCAGCTTCAGCAACCAGACATTACGTTTTGGAGTGTTTGGGAAGATGGTCATTTACTAGGATGCGGTGCTTTAAAAGAGCTAGATGCTTTTCATGGTGAAGTAAAGTCTATGAAAACGGCGAAAGAGCACGTACGAAAAGGCGTGGCAAATAAGATGCTTCACCACATTTTAGCGGAAGCAACACGACGTGGTTATACGCAATTAAGCTTAGAAACAGGCTCAATGGAAGCTTTTCTTCCAGCAAGAACTCTCTATCAAAAAGCAGGGTTTACCGAATGCGGTCCATTTAGTGATTATACACTTGACCCAAATAGCGTCTTTATGACGAAGAAATTAAAATAGAAGGAAGGCTTCATGCCGTCCTTCTATCGTATCCTCTTACGCTTTGGCCTTCTCACTAACTCAAAATGACAGCTAGGACAGCAGTGCCCTAATTCTTCTGCACACTTTTTACAAAACGTACACTCATAACTGCAAATATAAGCCTCTGTATTAATGTACAACAGCCGTTCACATTTTTCGCAGTGGCTTTTCATTTCTAACGCCAATGATGTTCCTACTTTCTTTGTTGTAAGTAAGCAAGACTTTGCTTCACGCTCGCTAATGGAGACTGCTTACAAACATCTTGCTCGACAATCCACCACTCTACCATAGATTGTGCCCCTTGTGAAAGGATTGATTCAAGATTCACTCCACCTGTTCCAAGCTCCGCAAATTCACGGTTCCCATCAGTCGTCATATCTTTTAAATGAACAAGCGGTGTTCTGCTGTCATACTTCTTCAGCCATTCTACTGGATCTTCTCCCGCATAAGTAAGCCAGTATACATCGAGCTCTGCTTTTACCCACTGCGGATTTGTTTCTTCTAAAATCGTTTGCAGCGCTGTTTTTCCATTTGAAAGAAGCTGTAGCTCAAAGTCATGGTTATGATAAGAAAGCGTAATGTCATTCTTCGCACATTTTTCTCCGGCTGTATTTAGCACCGAAATGAGCTCCTTGTAATGCTGTTCTGTGCGTTCTTCTGGCATTAAATATGGACAAACGATATGTTTGCTTCCAATTGTTACTTGCGTTTCAATTAATTCATCTATTTTTTCTTTTATGTATGAAAGTGGAACATGACTTGAAGCAGCCTTTAGCCCAAGATCATCTAGCACCTTTTTTACTTCTTGTGGCTGAAGGTCTCCATACCCCGCAAACTCAACGCCATCATACCCCATCTCGGCGACGCTTTTTAACGTTCCGATAAAATCCTTTTCTGTTTCGTTTCGTAATGTATAAAGCTGAACTGCTACTGGAATAGTATTCATCAATTTCTCCTCCTCTGTGTCTCTTACTTATTTCCCTATAAAAAGCCAAAACCCTTTCTTTTTTGAAAGGGTTTTCGTATTATTTGTGGTTATTTGTCGATTTCCATTGCGATAAGTCCTCTCCCTTTAGCGCTTGCTCAATCAATTCCGGGAGAAGCTGTGGACTACAGCCAAAACAAGGAATGCCCATACTTGCGAGTCTTCGCGCGTTTCGTTCATCGTAAGAGGGTACTCCGTCATCTGAAAGCGCAAGAAGAGAAATCACCTTAACACCGTCTTCTTTCAGCTCTTTCATTTTCCGCATCATGGCAGCTTCGTTTCCATTCTCATATAAATCCGAAATCAAAATAAAAATGGTTTTATCCGGATTTTCAATTAATGGCTTACAGTAGCCAAGTGAACGATTAATATCTGTTCCACCGCCCAGCTGAATCCCAAACAGCATGTCCACAGGATCATCCTGACATTGTTCCGTAAGGTCAACTACTTCTGTATCAAACGCGATGACGTGCGTATTGAGAGCTGGAAGGCTGGCAAAAATAGAGCCAATAATAGAAGCGTAAATAACGGAATCTGCCATTGATCCACTTTGATCAATATCAAGAATAATGGTCCAATTCGTCGATTTCCGCTCCCGCTCATAAAAATAAAAACGTTCTGGTATAACAACCTTTCGTTCACGGTCATAGTTTTTTAAATTGCGCTGAATCGTATATTTCCAGTCAATACTTTGCGCACCGCTGCCGAGAGGCGTACGCTGCTTACGGTTTAGAACGCCTTTTACCGCTTGCTGGATGTCATTTTCTAACCGACTCTTTATTTCTTCAACGACCGTTGCGATCAGTTCACGCGCCGTTTCCTTTGTTTGCTCGGGAATATGTCCCTTTAGCGCCATAAGCGTAGCGACCATTTCGATGCTTGGTGTCACGCTCTTTAGCGTTTCAGGTTCGAACAGAAGCTGTGTGAGACCTCTTTTTTCAATCGCATCCTGCTGAATGACTGAGACAATGTCAGACGGAAATAATGTTCGCACATCTCCAAGCCATTTTGACAGTTTAATCGATCGTCCAAGCTGTTGATCACCTTCATAAAGAGCGTGAAGCGCCTCGTCCATCAGTCGCTCTTCTACCGAAAGAGAAGAAGCTGTAAATCCTTGTTCGTTAAACGTACGCTCTGCTGCTTCGCCTAAAATTAACCGCCATTTCTTCATTTGTTCACTCATCATTAAAAGTCTCCAAAGTCAAAGTCATTTAAATCATCAAGCATTGATTCTTCTTCTTCTGATAACGGTGAAGCAAGGTGCTCAGCCGTTTGTAATTCATCGGTTCCCCAAAGACTACCGAGTATTTCTGCGATTTTGCTTCGATCTGATGTTGAAAATAACATAAACGCTCGGCGTAGGAATACAATAGCTCTTCGAAATTCATCCTCATCGAGCGATGAAATATAGTGATCCATCTCTTCCCATATAAAAGTCCGTGATAACAGAGCATATTTGTTTCGCATGCAAAGTCCTTCAAACCACCCCGTACCAAGATCAACTGGGATGCCGGGTGAGAGCCTCCTTGACACCTCATGTGACAGCCAGTCAGCCGTTAACCGATTTCGTTCAATCAAAATGGCGCATGCATAGCCAGAAAGCAATGCATTTAAATTATCTTGCTCTGCCACTTTTTCTAGCTTTTGATGCCACAACTCATCGTCAACCGATTCAAACTGCTCAAGCGCAATCATATGAACGCTTTGAATCGCGCCCATCATTTCATGCGCAAACTCATTGTTACACGCTGAAGATGGCACAAGTAACAGTGTGGCATGAAGAAATAGCTGCGTCATAATCGGATATAGTGGAGAAATGTCGGTTTGACGAATATCTCCGTAGCGTATGACATAACCAATATCACGAATGGCCTGTGACGTATCAACGAAATTTCCCGTATCTGTTGCTAACTCTTGAAGAACACCACGTGCTTCTTTTAGCACATGCGGCATTCCACACTGATAAGCAAGACGTACCATTTCGGCCGCTGCCGCTACGCCGTCACAAGATTTCAAACGTTCTTTGAATACAAACGCTGTCGCTAGTTCAATCGTTTCTCCTTGAAGAATTGCTTCAATTAGCTCTATTTCAACGGTCGGCGTCCATTTTATCTCCCAATTCTCTGCCCACGTGGCATCGTCTTGTGCACGCATAACGGGCTTGGCAAATTCGATATTTAAAAGCTGAAGACGATGAAAAAAGAACGATCGCTCAAGATCTAAAAAAGCCGTTTCGCGTTTTTTCGCCCGGCGATTTTCTCGTATGTCGAGCTCCATCACCTGTGCAGTTGTTGATCGATACTTTTCAAGCTTCAATCGCTTTAGCTGCCTCGAAAAATCTTCTTGGATCGATGTTTGACTAACCCCATCAGGAAGTGAACCAACCATATTACCTATCTCTATTGTTGCGCACGCATCTGCAATCACCGAAAAGTCTCCTTGTCCCATTGTCACAGTAGCCGCATCACGTAAATCCTTCAGTGTTGGAGACGGCTCAGAGCGAAAGGATGAGAGCGCATAGGCAAGGCGAACCCCCTCAATTACCTCTGCCGCAGAACGGAAGGTTCCGCTTTGTCTCAGTGCATTTGCGATGGACGATAAATAATAAATCGGAAGTTTTGTTCGATCATTTTCTTGCATGTACGTCCACATGTGATGAAAATAGGCGGGCGCTGCGTTCCCTGCACCGTATCCCGAGTAACTGGACAAGCGATAATTCGTATAGGGCATTAACGTCACGTTTGTTTTAGCTGTATCAGGTACCGAAAGTGACTCTTCTTTATATTCCTCTTTTAGCGCATCAACATGAAAAGAACCTGTTACGACAACCACTCGTTCTGGTGAATGTCCTTCCTTTAAGACACGGTTAATTTGTTTTTTCATGAACGACTCACGAATATGCGTGACGCCTTGTTCAAATGATGAATCTTCCTTCCCCACTAATTCTCGTAGATGAGTAGAGAGCAAATGAATCGAGTCTACAAATTGAGAGGAATCGACTACGTGTTCAAAGGAGCGCTCCCAAAAAGATTCATAATCATGTTCATCTGCTAGTGTAGCTAATTGATCAAACACAGATTCTTTTATCTCCCGCTCTGTAGCAGACGGTTTCCCTTTATCGAGTGCAATTGTTACGTCAGTAGGAAGATCTATGAACTCAACGTGCACACCTTCCTCAACAGCCCATTTCATTGCCTGGTACTCCGCTGAATAGTGTGCAAAGGGGTAAAGTATGGTCTGAATGGGAACTTCTTGCGTATACGCCATAATGGCAATAGGCGGCTTTGTTTTTGGGTGAACGATTTCCGGAATGAGATGTGTCGCATCTGAAGGACCTTCAATGAGCACAGCTGTTGGCTTGATCTCATTTAAATAATGCAACACATGATGAGCAGATGCCGGCGACAGATGACGTATTCCAAAAATATGTGGCATCATTTCTCGTTCAGCTCTTTACAAGCTTGATAAAGACCACGCCACTCGCTTCCTTTTTTCTTCATCACGTTCTCAATGTATTCTTTCCATACGATCTTATCTTTTTCTTCATCTTTTACGATCGCTCCTTGAAGACCAGCTGCTAGATCTTCATAGCCAATTTGCCCGCTCCCGAAGCTAGACGCAAGCGCCATACTGTTCGTTAAAAGAGAGATTGCTTCTGCCGTTGAGATTGTACCGCTTGGTGGCTTAAGCTTTTCTTTTTGATCCAATGTTCTTCCGCTTCGAAGCTCACGAAAAATAGTCACGATGCGTTCAATCGCTTCATCACTTGGAAGATCTGCTTGCAGCTGAAATTGAGTAGATAGTTCCTGAACCCGCTTTCGCACAATGTTCATTTCTGTTTCTAAATCTTGTGGAGCAGGCAAAACAAGAATGTTAAATCGTCTTTTCAGCGCCGCTGACATTGTATTGACGCCTCGATCCTTTGTGTTTGCCGTGGCAATAATCGAGAACCCTTGAGAAGCAGATAGCTCTGTACCAAGCTCAGGGATCGTTAAGCTTTTTTCTGACAGAATGGAAATTAGCGCATCTTGCACCTCAGAGGAACAGCGTGAAATCTCTTCAAAACGCGCAATGCTTCCTTCTTCCATCGCCCGGTAAATGGGACTTTTTACGAGTGCTTCCTTTGTCGGACCGTTCGCTAGAAGTAGCGCGTAGTTCCAGGCGTAGCGAACTTGTTCCTCTGTCGTTCCTGCCGTTCCTTGAATGATTTTCCTTGAATCTCCGTGAATGGCCGTTGCCAGTAGCTCAGACAGCGTGGATTTTGCCGTACCCGGTTCACCGATGAGTAACAGCGCACGATCAGTTAACAGGGTCGCAATTGCCATTTCAACGATGCGCTCGTTTCCAATGTATTTTGGCGTAATGACATGACCATCACAAACGCCTCCAGTAATAAAGGTTTTGACAGATCGAGGAGACATTTGCCACCCCGGGGGTCGAACGCCGCTATCTGCTTGTTTTAATTGTTTTAGTTCCTGCTCGTATAACTCCTCTGCCGAAAGGCGCAGTGCTTCACTCATACTTGAACTCCCTCTCTTTTCTTCATTTCATACACAACCTCTAGCATTTTATCTTTTAATTTCGGATGCTTCATTTCTTCTTGCACGACTTTTTCTAATTCACCTGCGTACGACGGGGACAGCTGAGCGAATAGCTCCAAATTGTGAACAATGGATGAGATATGAAATTTCACAGAGTCAGCATATCGATCTGTTTTTATGAGCATATCCTTCATTACATCAAATGTATGTTCATAGTTTGACTGAATAAGAGAAAGGATGACACTCACGCCTCTTTGACTCGAAAAATACGGATTTTTCTTTACCTTTGCAAGCAAGTATTGGAGATGACCTTCTTCTTCGACCGATCGGCTTAGACGATAAACAAGCTGTTCTTCATCAAGCGACTGAAAAAGAGATAACCATCGCTGATCCCATTCTAAACCGCTGTTCCGTTCATTGTTTTCCATATAATAGTAGCGATAGATGGGCTCCCATTCCTTTAAAGCGGGCACAAAATCAATACGTTCATCTAATTCTTCTAATATTACTTTTCCAACCGGATCTCTTCTCGTCTTCTTCACATAGTACTGATAGCGATCAAACACGTCTTCTTTTGTACGCCCTAACTGTAGAGATGCTTGAAATGAAAGGTCCACGAGCGTAGAACGTTGCTTGTTCGCACAGATCTGCTCAACAAACAGGAGATTTTTTTCGTCTTTCAACTCTAGTAGCATCGTTACAGCATCTCTTGCTATCCCACTAGGAACCTGCTCGTCCGCAGCAATCTCTTGAAGTAAATCTCTCATGTTCTCCTGTTCTTTTCCTTTTAATCCATACAAAAGAAGACTGAGATGACGCTTTGATTCTTTCGTTTCTCCCTCTTTGTATGTTTCGTACGCTTCCTTTACTAAACGAAACAATCCCTCGTTTAATGTTGGAGATTTACTACGTGCGACGGTATAGATAAGCCAATCGTTATCTTGTGAAGATAAGCCTTCTAAAATGACCTTTGCAGCTTTTTCACTGCTACTCTTTACTAGCGCTTCATACGCCGCTTGACGCACTTCTAATTTTTTCGCCTTCGTTTCTTCCATAATCGCATCTTCTTCGTCTGGATAATCGGCTAAAATGGAGGTAGCTGCGATCTTTACTTGGAAAGAGCCTTCGCTTAGAGCCTCACGATATAACTCTAATCCTTTTTCACGAAGTATTTCCCCAAGAACTTCTAATCGCCTTGCGTCTGATCGCTTTCCTTTTAGATCGTAGTCACCTAAAAGAAATGGAGTAATAGCTTCTCCTAGCGAAGGGAGCATATGATGAGCAACAAAGTCAGCAATATCTGGGTATGAATCATCCAAAGCTTGAAGAAGCGGCTGAACAAGACGTAAATCGTGATAAGCGTTCGCTTGAAACGCCTGTTCAATGACCTGTAAACGTCCAGATCCTTTTGACGTGAGTGCTTCAAGAAGCGGTTCAATTGTACGATATGAAAACGACGTGTCAGCTTCTATCGTTACCTCGTCTGATCGGTCTTCCCATTCACCTTCATCTCCAGTCGTTCCTTGCGTATATAAAACCGAATGCAGAAGCGAAGAGAGTGATAAAAGGCGCTCCGCACTTTCTTCGCGATCGTTCGCAAGCAACTCTGTCATTTGAGCTAGCTGCTTAAACACTGGAGCCTTCTCACCCATCTTCGTGAGGACAGCAGCAATTTTGTGTAACTTAGGATCTCCTGCAGCCAAATCACTTCCCGCCACAGCTAATCGCTTCGTTTCTTCATATAATTCATGTAAAACAGGTATCATAACAAATCCTCCCTTTAAATAGCTAAACGAATGAGTTTTTCGTTACGGATTAGACTAAGCGGCTGTGCAGTTAACTTCCCTGTCGCAAGGTCGTGTTGAAACTGAACAAGCATCATGCCGTTTTCTCTGAGCGTGGACTGAAGCAGCGAAAGAGTATTCAGTGAAGCATGTTCTCCATGTGACAGCGTAATACGTTGACCGTTTTCATCCTCAATATTCCATGTTCCATTTACGACTCCCATTTGCTTGTAATGAAGCAACGAAAGCGGGTGTTTGTTATGAAGTGGGTCTTTTAGCTGCTGCTTGACCTTTTTAATGACCATCGCAAAGTCGGTTTCAGCCATAAGCTCAAGTTTATTCCAGTCGTCTTTTTTTACTTCACGAAGCTGATAGTCATCAAAGCGGACACGAAGGTTTCCTTCCCCCGGATAAATGACTAGCTCATTTGTTTGTAAAACCGCTGAGATGCTATCTTCCGCTTTCATCATTTTCGCTGCGCGAACAGGTCGATAATTTTTTGTGTAATAAAGCTGTTTTTCGTTCAGCGACACCCATATGCCCTCATCTATGTATTCCTTCCGAGCTGGCTGAAGCCGACATGAAAATGAAAGTTGAAGTAGCTCTGCATCACGTTCGGTGCGGCTACACTCACGAAGCTCACTCAATTGCCATGCGTGACCTAACTTTTCCTCAATAGAGGTAGTTGTATCTGGATGCAAATCTTCTCTTTGTAAGCGCTCGGATAAGTGCTTTTTCCCCTTTTTACAAACTGTATAAAGAGACGTAAGCTGTGAAAATGCTTCGTTATATAAGGTTTGCTCGTCTACTTTTTCTTTCCATATGTATGTAAACTCTCGCAGTGTTTGCTGAAGTTCTTTTAAATAGTAGTTTCCAAGTT
This sequence comes from Priestia koreensis, assembly GCF_001274935.1. GTDB lineage: Bacteria > Bacillota > Bacilli > Bacillales > Bacillaceae_H > Bacillus_AG > Bacillus_AG koreensis. The sequence goes on from NZ_LILC01000023.1 coordinate 111,610, forward strand.
CTTTCGCGGTTTGTTCGATTTCCTTTAGAAGCTTTACATCAACTGCTGCAATACCAGACCGAGTGATACGCTGTATCAGAACGTCAAGAATATCAAGGCCCTTTTGCTGTGCCTCTAATTTCTTTTTAAGTGCTGATTTATTTATTTTGCGCGGTGTGGTTGCTTTTTCTTTTTTCGTTTCGTTTCTCTTTTCAATCTTCGCCCGTTTTTCAATCACATCTTGTGGGGGGTCTTCTTCTGGGAATGGCCCTTTTTCAAGAAACGAATAAAGTAATCCTAGCGAATGCTTGCAAGGAAATTGGCGACTCGGACACGTGCACCGAAAAACAGGGCTTTCTTCATTCATAAAGTCAGCAGACGTATAATAAGGGGTTTTCCCACTTCCTGCACACTCTCCAAACAAAAGCGTCTCATCGCTTGTTTGGGCAAGCTTTTGGAACTTCCCTTTTTTTACTAGTCCCCAGCCGTTTTTAATCGCATTTGCATTTGGAGCAAGTGAATTAATATAAGCTTCTGTTAACGATTTCATCTTTTTCTCCTCTCTTTCACTTCCAGTTTTATATAAGAATCCCTTTCTCGTTCGAAACGTATTTCAAACAAAAAAATAAATCTTTTCCATTTCATTTAAATTATACCACACAAAACAGGAACAAACGTTCTTTTTATTGAGGTAAAATTAACCATTAGAAATTTCTCCATTATGAATACTATCTTGTAGCGCTGAGCTCTCTTCAGCAAGAAAGCACACCGAAAAAGAGATGCGCTATACACCTCTTTTGCTTACCGCTTGATATAGAAATTTAGACGTAAATCAACTTGCCCATATTTCGTTAGACTCTTTTATTTTCCACTTTCCATCTTTATAATGAACTTTGCTTTCAACACCGATTGCACCTTTTCCTGATCTAAACTTAGAGGCTTGGATTAATACGCTGTTATTAAATTTAACCTCAATCTTCTCTATTTTAAGAAGCACACCGTCCAATGACATTGTATCCTGATTGTAGTATCCCTGGTCTTTTAGTTTATCCATTGTCGCATTCATGACGTCAACGTTATATTTATCTCGAAAATAGCTTAAAATCACCTTCTTATCATCTCCATTTACCTCATTAAAACTACTCATATCAATCGCTATAAATTCCATATCACTGTTTAACGATTTGTCTTCTTTCATAATGGAGTCCAGTACCACCGTGTATATTTCTCCTAAGTGGTCCTTTGGATCCTCTCCCATGTTACAAGCAACAAGAAAAGTGGCTAATACAAATAGAATTGAGATAAATTTAAACTTCAACTCAATCTCCCCCTCTTATTTATAAAACAAAAGTTTCCGACAACGATGGCCATTTCCTTTTTAAAAATTATAGCATCTGCACCTATATTTTTGTAATAAAATACCATTTAAACAAAATGCACGGTGATGGCTTATACCGATTATGGAAGGCATCTAATAATTATGATTCTACATATTCCGATGGTAGTCGATGAAGAAAAAGTCAAAAAAGGTTCAAATCATAGTTGATTTGAACCTTTCATTCACTCGTTTCATTGTTGTATTTTTGCAAAAGGGCTGCTGGCATTTTACATTAAAAATCCTTCAACCCCATGTGCTGATTTCTGCCTTTAATCACTTCAAAAATTCCGTACAGGAACAGCCCAATCGCCACAGCTACAAGCATCCACTGACCGTATGGTTCACTTGCAAGCTTCCCAATGGCTTCGTCGATCCCCATTGCTTTGTCCGTGTCTAGTGTAATGGCCGTGATGATTAAAAAGTAGCCGATAATACAAATAACGATTCCTCTTGCGCTTATGCCTATTTTTCCTGTTAGCTTTCCAATGCGAATCTCCTTTGGATTCATCTTCGCAATATTAAAGCGCTTCACAAATTTTTCTGTATATGCTACGTACAGCTCGTGAATACCTACACCGATAATAATGACACCAAGTAGACCAATCATCCATTGACCAAACGGCTCTGACAATACTTTAGCGGTCCATTTTTCTTTGGCGTCTCCCGACTTTCCGGCGTGATTAGCGATCATAAATGCTTTGCTGGCAAAACCAATATGAATAAGTCCACTAATAATATATCCGGTACGGCTCAGCCACCCTTTTACATCTTCACCTTGATTTTCGGGGTCTGTAAAGAATTCAAGAATGCGCCATATAATATAGCAAATAAGCCCAACGCCGATAACCCATAGAAGCACTTCACCGAACGGCACACTCGCCACAGAGGAGAATGCTCCTTGCGCTCCTTTCGTACTGCCTCCTATTCCAAGAGCAGCCATTAAGGTAACAATTCCAACTAATATGTATACAGCCCCTCTTGTCATAATGCCAAAACGACCAAACTTTGCTACCCAGGGCTTGACGTCTTCTTTTGTTTTTTTCGCTTGCTGCTTTGTTCTAGGCTTCATCTGCTTTCTCCATTTCATGTTTAAGTCAACTACACATAAAATTCCCCTTTTTACACATTTAAAACTTTTTCAATTCAAATGTGTGGTTTGAAAATGTTTCCGCCCTACTTTGGACATGCTACGGATAAATAAGACAATTGGACAAAGGAGGATTTTTCATGAAGAAAGGGTTGATTACGCTTTTTCTATCAGTGATATTAGCGAGCGGTACGACGTGTGTTTACGGCGCAACAACAGCTAACGAACCAACAAAAACCTTGACGCTGGTCATTGATGACTTTGGCAACAATATGCGTGGAACAGATGAGATGTTAAAATTGCCTACGACCCTTACCGTTGCCATTATGCCCTTTTTAGCTACAACGGCGCAAGATGCCAACAAAGCACATCAGTATGGACATGAAGTAATCATTCATCTCCCAATGGAACCTGTGAAGGGGAAAAAGAGCTGGCTTGGCCCTGGAGCGATTACAACTGACTTAAGCGATAAGGAAATTAAGCGCCGAGTTGAAAAAGCCATTGAGACGGTTCCGCATGCAGTAGGAATGAATCAGCACATGGGTTCCAAAGCAACCGCAGATGAACGGGTGATGCGTATTGTGTTAGAAGCATGTAAGCGCCATGGGTTGTTTTACCTTGATAGTCGAACAACGGGAAAAAGCGTCATCCCTAAGCTTGCAAAGGAGATCGGCGTTCCTTATTTAGAAAACGAATTGTTTTTAGATGATATTTTCACAGCCGAGCACATCGTTCGAAAAGCGAATACAATTGCTCAACGATTGGATTATGATCAGCAAGTAATTGCGATTGGTCATGTAGGAATTACGGGTCCAACCGTAGCAAGTGTCTTAAAAAGATATATTCCTGTGTTTAAGGAGCATAAAGCAGAAATGGTTCCATTATCAAGTTTGATACCAGAATACAACATGCTTAAAAGACCTCTTCCTTAACCATATTCTCAATAAGAAGGGCTTCACACCGTTGCGTGAAGCCCTTCTTATTAATAGCGTTGAATTTCAAAAACATCCTCTAATCGCTCACTTAAATACTGATGCGCATCCGCTACTCCCTTATTATAAAAGTGAGGAGCTAGCTTGTTGCTAATAAAATCAAGGATAAGTCGCGCTGCTAAATCACCTAGTTCTTCATCGCGCTCCTCTAGAAAATACGCCTTAATACTAGCAATCATCTCTGCTTCTTGTTGCGGAGACAATTCAAATTTCTTCGTCATCTTCTTTCCTCCCCATAAATAAAGACGAGGATCGTTTTCCTCGTCTTTTATATTAGCGGTTTACTTTTGCGTAAGCTACAATTCCTTCTTCATCATCTAATTGTAAGTCTAATCCTGCTGAAAATGGATCTACGCCCTGCTCTGTATCAAGCCAAAAACGGAGCGCTTCAATCATATTCGCCGTGATTAAGACAATTTTACGATCGTTGATGTACATTTCAGCGGAAAAGCCGTAGTCGTCATCATACATCAGTTCCACTTCAACGTCATGTGGAGAAACCTCACGCTTGTGAGCAGCGTGAAGACAAATGGCATCCACGATTTCTTGCTCAGATATTTTTATCGTCTCCATGAACGAGCTTCCTCTTCTTTACGCTTGTTGCGGAAATACGTGAAGATCCCACGAATAATGCTAATTACAACGACGATTGCAAGGATATTAAGCATTAGGCCTAAGAATGCACCAAATCCACCCATGTTACCAAGCAAGCCGCCTAGTAGTAGACCAGCGATTCCGCCAAACAGCATCCCTCTCATAAATCCGCCTGTTTTAGATTTTGTTGCAGCACTCTTATTTGTTACCGAGTTGTTCTTTTTAGAAGGTGTAGACTTTTTGAACAGTGATGGTCCGTTGTTACTACTGTTACCTCCGAACGAACGTTTTCCTGATTTGTAGCCTTTTGCACTTGCTACATGATCTTCGTGAGGCGTAATGAACGACCCTACTGGTGTGACGGCGAACAAAAAGGTTGCACTAATTAAAACAGCCATGAATTTTTTTAACATTAATCTCTTTTCCTCCTTGATGGGACTACCATCGATGTTTCTAATATTTTTCCTACCTTTTTATACGGACGACTTCCGAAAAGGTTTCAAAAAAATATTTTTTCTTTTGTTTGTTTCAAAAAGAGCTGCTATGCCGTTGAAACATAAGCCTTTGCGTCTAGTTTACCCTTTTTTAGCCCTCAAAAACAGCAATACGCATGAAAGAAGCGAACCGCACGGGCAGTTCGCTTCTTTAACAATCATTTTATCGAATTTGTCCATTACCGCTCATTAAATACTTGATCGTCGTAAGCGCAGGTAATCCCATTGGGCCACGTGCATGAAGTTTCTGAGTTGAAATCCCAATTTCTGCTCCAAACCCTAGCGCACCACCGTCTGTAAAGCGCGTAGATGCATTGTGATAAACGGCTGCTGCATCAACAAGTGACATGAATTTTTGTGCCGTTTGCTTATTTTCGGTAATAATTGCTTCTGAATGCTTTGTACCGTATTGATCAATATGATCAATCGCCTCGTTTTCGTCGCTTACTACTTTAATTGCAATATCGAGACTTAAATATTCCTCTGCCCAATCGGTTTCTGTCGCAAGCATCGCTCCAGGAATAGCCTCCACAACCGTTTCATCACCGTGAACGCCAATGTTATGCTCGTTTAACGTTCGAATGAGCTCTTGTTTATGCTGCTCAAACCACTTCTGGTGAACGAGAAGCGTTTCCGCCGCGTTACAAACCGCTGGTCGATCTGTTTTCGCATTCACAAGAATAGCAAGTGCTTTTTGCACGTCAGCGTCTGCATCCACATACAAGTGACAGTTTCCTACCCCGGTTTCTAATACAGGAACCGTCGCATTATTCACAACGGCATTAATAAGCGCACCACCACCGCGCGGAATTAATACGTCTACGTGTTCCTTCATCGTAAACAGAGCTTCCGTTGCTGCACGATCGGTGCTTTCAATGAACTGAACCGCTTCTTTTGGAATGATGGTTTTCTCTAGTGCCTCATGCATCACATCAACAATTGCTTTATTTGATGAAATCGCAGAAGATCCACCTTTTAAAATAATGGCGTTTCCTGATTTTAGCGCGAGTCCGGTTGCATCTACCGTCACGTTCGGACGTGCTTCATAAATCATCCCAATTACACCGAGCGGTACACGTACTTCAGATACGTGAAGGCCGTTTTCAAGCGTCCAATCAGAAAGTACGTCCCCGACCGGATCTTTTAATTGAGCTACCTCACGTAATCCTTTCGCGAAGTCATAGACACGCTCCTTAGACAATGCCAGACGATCCATAAACGCTTCTTCAAAGCCATTTTTACGTCCGTTCTCTAAATCAACTTCATTGGCGTTTAAAATATCCTGATAGCGATCCTCAAGCGCATCTGCTAGCGTCAGAAGCACGTCATTCTTTTCTTCCGTCGTTAACATACCCAATACCTTTGCCGCTTTTTTTGCTGCTACTGCTTGGTCTTCTACCATTTGTTTGACATTCTTTGTCAACATCGAATAACCTCCTGTTTGATTTCAACCGTTCTTCAATAAAAACATTTACTTATCTGTTGCTTATGTTTATACGCCAACTGGGATGGCAATTTCTAAATGACAGACGAAACCATCCTTTTCAATAATCCGCTGAAGCTCCTCACCGCTGTTAGAGGCTTTTATTTCCTCTGATGAATAGTTCACGATTCCAAGTCCGATTTCCTGTTCGTCTGCGTCTAATAAACGAACGACCGATCCGCGCTGAAAGTAGCCCATTACATGCTCGACTCCATCTGAATGAAGACACTTGCTATGCTCAATCATTCCGTCTTTGGCAAAATTGCTAACCACGATCTCGCCCTCTGGACCTGAGTTAAAGGCAATCCATTGCTTCTTCTGGTCTAGGTTTGCGCTATCGTCGGTTGGTGTAAAGTACGTTCCTTTTGCCTTGCTATGAATGGAGTCATAGATAATGTTGGTGATTCCAGCTTTCCCTAAAAAGGCGGGAATACCGGACGCCATCGTGATTTTAAAAGCATCAAGCTTCGAGCGCATTCCACCTGTCCCAACAGCACTTGCTGAGTCACCTGCACCTGCTTCAATTTCTGGTGTGATTTCTTCAACGTTTTCGAGCAGTTTTGCATGCGGATTTGTATGGGGGTTATCATCATAAAGACCATCAATGTCTGATAGGATGACGAGCTGATTCGCGTTCACTAATCCAGCGACCTTTGCAGACAGCGTGTCGTTGTCTCCAAATTTAAGACGGTCGATCGTGACGGTATCATTTTCGTTAATAATAGGTACAATTCCTCGTTCTAGCAAGACATTGATCGTATTACGAACATTGTTGTAGCGCTTCTCATCTGAAAAATCATCTCTCGTAATTAAAATTTGAGAAGCTACGTAACCATGTGAAAGGAATAGCTCTGAATATGCCTCAACTAGCAATCCTTGACCAATGGAAGCTGCAGCTTGTTTTTCTGGAAGGGAGCTTGGTCGCTCCAGACATCCTAACTTCCGATATCCTGCTGCTACTGCTCCAGATGAAACAAGTAAAACTTCGTGTCCGTCATCTTTTAAATGAACAACTTCATCGACAAGTCGCTCTAACTTCTTTCGGCTAATTTCACCGTGCATACTCGTTAGTGAACTACTTCCAATCTTAATTACAACCCGCTTTCTCATGGTGTCGGGGGCCATCTAATCACTCCTGTTTTTTCAATATTTCGATTATTCAACTTACCATTTTACCCATGTGCACAAGGGTTAAAACCCTTATGCATGAACTTTTTCTAATTGCTTACTAATTTCTTTTGAACGAGAAGAGGCTCCTTTTACTGCAGCCATAATCGCCCTTCCACCACCATTTTCAGCTAGCGCATCTAGTCCTGCTGCTGTTGTTCCGTTCGGTGACGTCACGTTCTCACGTAGCTCTGAGGGAGTTTCATCACGATTCATGATCATTTTAGCTGCACCGAGAATCGTCTGAGCTCCAATTTGACGAGCAAGCTCTGGTGGCATACCTTCTTCAGCAGCCGCTTTTTCAATGTGCTCCATCAAATAGTAAAAATACGCGGGGCCACTTCCGGCAATCCCTGTAAAAATGTCCATTTTTTCTTCTTCAATCACATACACTTCACCGATGCAAGACAGCAATTCTTTTGCTGTTAGCACATGATCCATTCCTACATGTTGACCAGTTGAAATAGCCGTAGCAGATTCCTGCATCATGCTAGAAGTGTTCGGCATCACGCGAATAATCGGCTGATTGTCATGCAAGCGGAATTCCATAAACTCTGTTGAAATACCCGCGAGTACAGACATAACCAACTGATTAGGGTTTATTTTATCTTTTAAATCAGCAAGAACAGCATCTGCATCTTTCGGTTTCATGGCTAAGATGAATACATCTACGTCTTCGTACACCAATTCATCTCTTGAAATAGCTGTAATGCCGTATTTCTCTCGTAATTCTGTTAATCGATCTTCATTGCTTTTGTTTGTTGCAATAATGTGATGAGGAGATAATTTCTTTGCACTAACCATGCCGGAAATCATTGCTTCCGCCATCGATCCTGCGCCTAAAAATGCAACTTTTTGTTCGTTTAACATTAAATCGCTCCCCTATAATTTTCTTTGTGCTCATATGATTTGTTCGTGTTTCTGTTCGTGTTTTTTCAACGCCTTTAATACTAACACGAGGAGAAATGATGTCAAGGAAAGTCCTTCCTGACAAGTTGTTGTAAGCGATAACATCCGAAAAATAAAATGTTCAACAATCTTTAGAGCGACAGGGGATACCCAAGTATTCCATGAAAAAATAAAAAAAATGCTCGACAAATTGCAACAAGCGGTGAAATCTAGACGATTTCACCGCTTGTTTGACCGACCTCAGTTATAATCTTTTTCTTTTCATTACGTACAGTATCCGGAGCGATTGTGTCTAGCACAACGAAAGCCCTACCTCTCTTTCGTCCTTACGGCTCCGAAGCCGTGCCAGTATGAACCAGACTTGTGCATCGCTTCCTTACTGCATAAGTCATTTAAGCTTTCTGTTAAATGGATAAATGAATGGAATCATTCTATGCGAAGTAACAAAACGAAGATGAAAGTAACGCATGGGAGAAAAATAAAATGAATGTGGTCCCCTTTGTCTGCTGATCTCCTTACGATCTTGAAAAACAGAGAGCATCCCTTCTCTCTGTGCCGCAGATTTCCTCAGTAATTTATCAACAGGTACATAATCATACGATAATTAATTTAATAAGTCAACCCTTTTATGACTCTTTTTCTTCTTTTTTTCGACTTTCTTTTCGAAACATTTGATAGTAGAAAAAGGCTAAGCATCCAACTCCGGTTAAGAAGCAAATATCTCTCATAATATCCATTGACCAAACCTACCTTTTCTATTAATTGATGTTTTAATAAATTGTTGTGCCTGTTACAGTAAGTAGTTTGCTCAATAGAGGAAAAATAATACTTTTTTAGCATGATTTTTTCTTCTGCAACATTCTTTCTCTCAAAGAGACGAATAAATAATGAAAGCCATGACGATGAGTTGTCATGGCTCTTTTCTTATGAATAAGCGTTATATTCAACTTTAATTTGAGGTAACTCACGTACTTCTTGTTTCATCCCACTGTTGCATAACGGACAACTTCTGTCCACCGTCGCAAATTCCTCACGCATCCAGCCGTTACAAGAGTCTGCTTCACAGGCGTATACAACCGTATTTTCAATAATTGGAGCTGGTTCTTCGATTCCTTTTTTCGCAAAGTACATGAGCATGTCTCCTTTTTTTACAGTAGTATGCATCATGACCTTACCTTTTATTCCTGGTTTTTGAAAATTCTAATGATTCATTAACTGACGCTTGGCCAAAATAGCTTTAATAACAAAATAACTAATGTCATCTGGAAGGGCTTCTTTGATTGGTTTCAGGAATCCTTCCCCTACCTCACGAATGGCTTCTTCCACTTGGTTTTCTTGTTCAGGTGTAAAAAACGTCTCCCACTCAATGCTTTTACCGTCTTCTGCCGCACGCAATAAATGGTTTTCGACTGTTACAAGCGAAAGGTCACGGCTTTTGGCAATCTCTTCAATCGTTCGCCCTTGTTCATACAACTCAAACGTGACTAAATGAGACCCTTCCTTTGAACTTGATCGCTTCGGTTTTTTCTTTACTTTCACTTCCTCGATCATCGGCTCACGGTCAGGATGATCACGCTTGTAGTCTTCTACTACTTGAAGGAAACGATCTCCGTAACGATCTTTCTTTTGTTCTCCGATCCCTTTTACCATCAGTAGCTCCTCTTTTGAGAGCGGCAGTCTCCTCGACATATCTTGTAGCGTTTGGTCCGAGAAGATAACAAACGGAGGCACGTTTTCTTCATCCGCAATTGCTTTACGAAGCTGACGGAGCTTTTCAAAAAGCTCGTCATCGACCGCGACTTGCACGACCTCGACTTGTTCTTTTCTCATAACAGGATGCGTCCCTTGAAGCACGCTCTTCGCATTTTCCGTGACGATTAAAACCGGATATTGCCCCCCCGAAATGCCGATAATTTGTTCAGAAGTAAGGAAGTCAATAAATTCACTGACTTCTTTAGCCGTTTTATCCTTCATAATTCCGTACGTAGGAAGCTGATTAAAACGCATATCAATAACTTTTTTGTTGTTCGAACCCGTTAACACTTGCGCAATCAACGTTTTTCCAAATCGCTGTCCCATACGAATCATACAAGAGAGCACCATTTGTGCTTCTTTTGTCACATCCACTGAGTCTCGATCATCTGTGCAATTACTGCATTTTCCGCATTCCACTGCGTTATGATCACCAAAATAGTGAAGGATAAACGCTTGCAGACAGCCTTCTGTGTGACAATAATCGCGCATCTGATGAAGCTTTTGGAGCTCCTGCTTCTTCTTTTCCTCGTTCATGGATTGATCAATTAAATAGCGCTGTACTTGGACGTCCTGAGGCGAATATAACAATATACATTCACTTTCTAATCCATCCCGCCCTGCACGCCCTGCTTCTTGGTAGTAGCTCTCCATGTTTTTAGGAAGCTGATAATGAATGACAAAGCGCACGTTACTTTTATCAATTCCCATTCCGAATGCATTCGTTGCGACCATAATGGTCACATCGTCTCGTAAGAAGCGATCCTGCTGCTCTGACCGCTCCTTTTCGTTTAATCCCGCATGATAACGACCTGTTTCAATTCCGCGTTTATTTAATTGTTCATATAATGCATCCACGTCTTTTCGTGTGGCTGCATAAATAATGCCCGATTCTCCTGGATTTTTTTTAAGGTACTGCTGTAGAAAATCATCTGCATCTTGACCTTTTACAACGTTAAAGGATAAATTACTGCGTTCAAATCCGGTAATAAAAGTGGATTCTTGTGGAATCGACAGCTGCGCACAAATATCTTCCTGTACTTGTGGAGTGGCCGTTGCGGTTAGTGCTAACACTGTTGGTTGAGACGAAAGCTCTTTTACAAAGCGATGAATACGCAAGTAGCTTGGTCGAAAATCGTGTCCCCACTGCGATATACAGTGAGCTTCATCTACTGCAACAAGCGAAATAGGCAAGTTTTCAAGTTGTTGCATGAAAAAAGGCGACTCTAATCGTTCAGGTGCGATATACAAAATGCGACATTCTCCCGTGCTTACTTCCTCTAGGCGACGATCTGCTTCACTTGCCGTTAACGTACTATTAATATACGTCGCATGGATGCCTACTTGCTCGAGAGCGTCCACTTGATCTTTCATTAAGGAAATAAGCGGTGAAATCACAAGCGTTATTCCAGGTAAGACGAGAGCAGGAATTTGATAGCAAAGTGATTTCCCGCCTCCAGTAGGCATGATGCCTGCCGTGTGATGACCGTTTAAGACATTTTGAATAATGTCCTCTTGTCCTTGTCGAAACTGATCATATCCGAAATAACTTTTTAAATAGCGCGTTGCTTCTTGCATCATTTAGTATGTCCTCCTACATTTGATACAGCATATCTGTACCATCGTTCATCATTTTTCTATCATAACATTAATTTATAAGCGTCAGCACACTAAAACTTTCATATTCTCTAGCAAAAATCGTACACTATATTAATAGTAGAAAGGAGCTGTATATATGGCGATTCCATCACAACTTGTCGTTGAGTTTACCGACTATGATTACCTAACCTTCATCCCGATTGGGAGAAAAAATAAAGCCATTCGTTCACTGGCAAACAAGCATACAAGAGGGCTGTTAACACGCATTAATCACGCCGTCTCCCAAACATTAAGCACCTATTCCGATGCGGACCAGCTACAGCTCTCCACTTTCTTGTTTAAAAATCAGCATAGTGGCTTTCCACTAGCTATTAATAGAGAGGAAGAAATTTTTCCTCATTTATGGAAACCTGATACGTTTTTATGGAAAGAACAGAGCGCACAAACAGGTGTCCCTATCCACTTGGAACAATGCTATAAGCAGGATATTACGACGTTAAGCAAAGAACAGCTTCAGGCTCACATTGATCACGTCATAAGAGACTACATGTTTTGTGCACAGATCGCACAAAAAAATCGTGAAGATTGGCTTTCTTCCATGAACGAAGCCTTTTATAAACATCCGTTCATCCAACTATACCATGAGTATGAGAGGAGAATTGAAGCGATTGAACGTGTGGCAGTCTCTCCACTACTTTTCTCGATGAAGCAGCCTGAAAAAGTAGCGTATTGGCGAGAACGTGTGGAGATTATTATGCGACCGTTTCGCATGTGGTCAAAAGAGGAGTTTCATGAAGGTCTTGATGCCTATTCAGAAGTGACGTTATCCTTTGAAGCGAGAGAGAAGCAGATCGTTGTGAAAGACACTACAGGTGGGACCATTTTAGTGTACCACGTTCCTTCACAGACGGTCACGCTGAAAGAAGAAGTAAATGTTGAGCTCGCTAGTAAACGTCTCTATACGACAAGCGAGCAATTAAAAGAGTTAATGTTATTAAATCCGGAACTCATTCAATCGCTTCATTCCATTCAGCATTGGAAAGATCAGATCGAGCAGGACGCCTCCGTGATTAACGAAATAAATAATTTACAAAAAGAACTTGAAACGTGGAGTATGTCACCTCTTGAGATTCCTCGCCTGCTGTCATGGATTCATGTACTCATGGACCTCAAGGCCCCCCGCACAACGGACGAAGAAACCATTGAGTGGTTCTCCTCTTTTCACATAGAGGACGTATCTATTTTATCCCAGCTATCTTCCTATAAAAAGATAGCGAAACAAACAGAATGGGTTCATGCCCTCACCACTCTTAAAGAGCAGCTTGAGGATGAGCTTCATTTGTTACAAGGTCGACTCTTGAATCATTCAATAGATGTAGGAAAAATCACGTTAACGCCTCATCAATTATACGACACGCTTTCGCTCATTCATGATTTACGCGACTCTGTATCAGGTCAGCTCTACACACAGCTTTTAACGGGGCATTCAACGAATAATATTCGCCAACGAAAGCTTGATCAGCACAAGGGATACGGAGCTCTTTCTCATCAAAAAGAAAAATATTTATATTCGATGTTTGAAACGCTTCAAAAGTGGGAAGTTATTAGTAAATTAAGACAAGGCTACACTCTCACTCCAAAGGGCCATGTCATTCACTCACATATGTCTCATCACATGTAAAAAAAGGCGTAACCCTTTGGGCTACGCCTTTTTTACGTCTTCCTATTGAAGAGCACCTAACACAAGATCCTTTAACTCACGCTTCACGATTTTTCCGAGCGTGTTTTTCGGAAGCTCACGAACAAACTCCACTTGGGGTACCTTGTAGTCCGCTACGCGTGATTGAAGATTCGCAATAACGTCCTTTTCAGTAAGAGAGCTATTCGCATCTTTTACGACGTACGCACGCGGAATCTCTCCCCAAAAGTCATCCGGAATCCCAATTACCGCTACTTCTAATACACCATCCATATGCTGAATAATTTCTTCTAGCTGAATAGGATACACGTTATCACCACCGCGCACAATGACGTCTTTATAACGTCCCATAATGTATAAGAAGCCGTCACTGTCTAATTTTCCGGCATCGCCCATATGGAACCATCCGTCAGTGAAAACCTGCTCCGTTGCTTCTTCGTTATTCCAATACCCTTTAAATACGTAAGGACTCTTCACCATAATTTCGCCTACTTCACCTTGTGGGAGAGTTTCCCCTGTGTCAGGATCCGCGATTTTAATTTGGACGCCTGGAACAGCTTTTCCAACCGAATCTGCCTTGCTTTCACCCATATCATGACGCCAAGCGCTGACGACCCATGCCTCGGTGCTTCCGTAGCCTTCCATCATGAAAATGCCTTGTTTTTCATATTCATAGATGAGGCTTGCTGGCACCTTCGTTCCACCTGCTGCTGCATATTTAAACGTTTCAGGTTTGCCTCCTCTTTCCTTGAGTTCCTCAAGCATATACGTATAAACGGACGGGAATCCAAGCATCATATGAATTCCTTCGCGCTCAATCGTATCCCAAATCGTTTTCGGTGTGGAATCAATTTCAAAAATGATGGTAATTCCAGACGTAATGGAATTAAACAGATTTAAGATTCCACTCATGTGAAACAGTGGATGAACCGCTAAGAAACGACCGCCCTCTTTGACAGGACGTTTGGCGGCTTCTTTAAAATAAGCATCCAATCCATCGTGCGTGATCATGCAGCCTTTTGCATTCCCCGTTGTTCCTGACGTAAACAGCATAAACGCCGTTTCTTCCCCTGTTAGTGAAACAGACGGCTCTTCCATTGAGTGCTCTGCGAAAATTTGCTCATATGCCTCAGTTGTATGGAATCCTTTTTCTGCTTGAATCATGTGCGGAACAATCTGATTTTCTTTTGCATTCTTCACATGATCAGCAAACTCCTCATCATAAAAAAGAACGGTTGGTTTCGCTGTCTGAAGTAAATCTTCTAGTTCAAAAGCTGTCAGCTGCCAGCTAAACGGGACAGGAACAGCTCCAATTTTTATTGCCGCCATCATAATGGTTGGAACAGGATGATTGTTTTTACACAAAATTCCAACCATATTCCCTTTTTGAACGCCAAGACTCATTAAGTAATGAGCCATTTGATTAACGCGCTCATTGTATTGCTTGAACGTATAACGCGTCGTCCCCCCAACCAAAGCCTCAAGGTGTGGTGTTTTCTCTGCACGCTTTGTTAGAATTTCTTGCATCATACTCATTGTTTTCATCTTCTTTCTGTTTGTTTTGTAATTTTGTAATGTTGATTTTATTTATATACCCATTGTAAGAACCGCTATCACCTAAAAACAAATCAAAAAACTCTGAAATGATAAAAATGGTAAAATGTGTTCTCTTTTTATCCTTAATTTAGGTGAAAGAAACCGTTATCACAAAAACATCATTCGTTCTTATAATAAAAGAAGACCTCGAAAAGGAGGCCTTCTTTTTACTATTTTATGAGCTTTTTCATAGATTCTTTTGGAACATCGTAAACTTGAATCGTTTGCCCAGCCTTTTTTGGTAGGAAGACAATCGTTTGGTAATCTCGACCATCGTAAACATCATACTCACTATTCTCAAGCAATTTTTGAATTTGCTTTTCATCACGAGTCGTTTTTACTTTTGGCTGCTCCGCTAGATATTCATTGAACTCTGCTCTTGACATATTATATGAGCTCTCTCGTACATCTTGATCATATTTTGGCAGAATGGTCGCTGATTCAAAGTCAGTTGCGGTTGTTAGAGCTTGATCTGCTAGCCCTTCTTTTTGTAGCCACTTTTCAATTTCCTTATAATAAACTTCTAGCGTCATCGGTAGTTGATTTCGATCTGTTATAGAAATGTTAATGGATGACAAATCAACCTTGTCAGTTAAGACATCTGTTGCTTTTTGTTTTTGAATTTCTTCCTGAAGCAAGTGAACAAATTCTTCAATTTTCGTTCGTTCCGTAATATAGACGGGACGTTTTTCTACTAGATTTGATTGAATCTCAATTGATCGAATCGTTGAAATGCTTTTATCACTTAATGCATAGACAGGATACATCTTCTCTTTATATTCCCTTGAGTCCACAAGTGGCTTCATGTCCTCATCAAATAGGTGACGTGGAATGTTGTATAATCGAACGATACGCCCTCCACCTTTCAACTCATATGCAATCCCAATTGTATCAAAAACTCCATGACCACGTTGGAGAGAAGCTTCTTTAATTAGCTTTTTGTGCAACTGTTCAATGTGTTTTAAGATAGTAGGATCTGTGTAAGCTACCATACTTCGATCATCACCAATCGCCTCATCCCCGTTGTCTATTGCTTTTAGCGTGTAAAGATCTTCACCTACATATACTTTCTTCACATTTTTTAAGTCTGGTACTTTCTTTTCAATTCCGAGAATGTCCAGTGAGATAATCGCAAAAAACAGTGCGGCAACGACTGCAAACCCAACATATCCTTTCCATCTGAAACCAATGCGCCACGTTTTTTGTAATACGACTTCCGCTACTACGTAACCGACGATCGATCCAATTACGTACCCAAATAAAAACCAGCCTAGTTTATTATTTTGTGAAAGGCCAAAATAGGCACCTCCAAGGAGCGTAAAACACGCCATTACGCCATATTTAAAGACAGGCTGAAAAAATTGGAACGAGATGGCTCTTGAACTCATTTCGATTGCTCTCTTTTTATAGGCAATCAAACCGATTACGTAAAAAATGACCACTAAACTACTATACGTAATTAGAACGGTTGGACTGACTGTACCTTGACCAAGTAATCCAACTCGAGCAAACGGAAGGGCATCTCTTGTCAACGTGCCATCTAAGTAGTAATCAAGCGCAATTCCTTTAATAAGAGAAGCTGCGTTAATCGCCACAATGCTCGTAATACCTACAGGTAACAAAAACAGAATGTAGGTTAAGGCCCCTTGCACCATCGTGATTCCCGTAAATATTCCGACAAAAACAGTAGCCATAAATACGAATAATAAAAACAAAATGGTAAGCCCGATCCAGCTCCATATATGGGCTGGCGTGGTAATATACATAAGCTTGTAGTTTACTCCTATTACGTAAAACACAATACCCGTTAAAAAGACAGGAAGAATTAATAAAACAACCCCTGTTATAATACGCTGGTTATATAAGCTTTCTCTCTTAATCGGCAAGCTATGAATATAATCAGCGGAGAGCTTTGTTTGCATATAGCGGAATAATAGTAGTCCAAGAAGAACAGGTACAGTAAAAATAGCGATGGTATAAATGTCTCTTGATAAATCAAATAAGCTTTGGCTTTTTTCTTCTATAAAGTTTTCTTCTGTAATGATGTTATAAAGATCGAGCGGCCCTGTGAAGAGCAACGTCAGAAAATAAACGATGCTAATCCATCCGACGCTTCGTAAATCTTGTATAAAAATGCCGCGATTAAACGAAAATAGTTTCGACCGCATAGCCAACGTCCCCCATTTCGTAAATAAAGATTTCTTCTAATGTGAGCGGAAGGAGATCAAAAATCACTGGATTGTAAGAGTCAATAAGCCTTGTCACGGCGTCTTCTTTTCCTCTCACAATAAACAGCATGACGCTGCCTCGTTTTTCCTCATATAAAACGTTCAGCTTTTCAAGAAGACCCATTGGGACATCGCGCTTGAAGGCTACCTGAATTTTATGGACATCTGATTTTAGATCATCAAGATCTTTCTCAATCATTAACTCTCCTTTATGTAAAATCCCAACATGATCACACAGGTCTTCTACTTCACGAAGATTATGAGACGAAATCAAGATCGTCATCTCACGTTCTGCAACGTCTTGAATAAGCAGATTTTTAATTTTTTTACGCATCACTGCATCAAGTCCGTCAAGCGGTTCATCCAATACAAGAATATCTGGCATCGCTGATAGCGTTAACCAAAACGCCACCTGACGCTGCATACCCTTTGATAGGCGGTGGACCTTTTTATTTAGATCGATGTTGAACACCGAACGTAGCTTTTGAAAGCGCTCCTCGTTCCAGTCAGCGTACACACTTCTATAAAACTGCCCCATTTGTTTAATCGTGGACTGCGGGAAGAAGTACAGTGCATCAGGTATAAAAATCAGCTTTTGTTTCACCTCTACGTTTTCAAAAACGGATTGATCCATCACTGAAATCGTTCCTGAATCCTGCTTGTAGATGCCACAAAGCATTTTTAACAGCGTCGTTTTCCCCGCTCCGTTTGATCCAAGCAATCCGTAGATCGATCCTTTTTTTACATGAAGCGTAACGTTTTTTACCGCTTCTATATCTTCAAATTCTTTTCGCAGATTAGTTGCCTTGATCATTCGGATTACCTCCTTGCACCGTTTCCTCTGCTGCTTCAATGAGTGAGAGAATGTCCTCCCGGTTCATCCCTAGATACAGTGCTTCTGAAATGAGCTTAATTAGATCATTCTTCATCTTCTTCACCTTCTCATTATTTGTTGTAATAGCCTGCGGAGCGACAAAGCTCCCTTTTCCTGGGACCGAGTATATGTAACCCTGGTGTTCAAGCTCACGATACGCTTTTTGAATCGTATTTGGATTGATGGTTAGCTCTTTTGCCAGCAACCGTACGGAAGGTAATTGCGCATCAGCTTTAAACACTTCATGGATGATGAGTTCTTTTAGTTTCTCGACAAGCTGTTCATAGATGGGCTTGCGACTACGTAAGTCTAATTCAAACATAGTGGCCCTCCTTCCAATTAGTAATCACGTTTCATTGTATTAACTGTATTACGAATCCTATTACAGTTAATATTATAATTCACGAGCAAAAAATTACAAGCATTAATTTACGACAAAAAAATCCCCGCTTTTTACAGCGAGGATTTTTTTGAAATCATCTTATTTTGCGAATACGTGCTCACCGATTTTAATCGTTTCGTGCTTACCACGTAACCACTGGTTATCTGTTTTATCTGGATTATAGAAGAACAATGAACCTTGACCTTTGCCGTGGAAATTAATCGCTTCGTCTACAGCTTTTTTAGCTTCGGACGTTGCTGGGTCATTAATGCTTCCGTTTAGTACAGGTGAAAATTCGTTTTTTTGGTAGACAATTCCTTTTAATGAATCTGGGAACTTGTCGCTATCTAAACGATTTAAAACGACTGTTGCAACGGCTACTTGACCAGCATAAGGTTCACCCTTTGCTTCGGCCGTTACCAATCGAGCGAGTAGGTCTTTTTCATTTGAACTTAGTGATACTTGTTTTTCAGCTGCCTCTGCCTTATGTTGTCCGGCATCTCCAGCATATTGAACACCTAACGCAGGTATTACAAGCGCGGCTGTCATAATCAGTTTCTTTAGCATATAGTTGAAAACCTCCTGTGACTTTTTCGTGCTAGTTGTCACTTTAACAAGGCTGAAGGTAGAAGTCACTATGAAACTTGAACCAATAGATCCATAAAATAGGATATCTTTCACTCTTCCTCATCGCGCTCAATCACAAGACCCTCTACGTATTTGCGACTGATCAACCGCTCTTTTTTACGATTCTCTTTTGAGTCAAAAACAATGGAAAAATCGTAATCGTCAGGGTATAACTCATCCCTTGAGATGTAGAGTTTTAGACGTTTGTGATTGTACGTGCGCTTTTCCTCTTTTACCTGCACCACGTAATTACCGAACGAATCAGGACCGCTGTACACAATACCGAATTCATCGCTTTGCGTAATGCGTACGTTATCTCCCTGAACAAATATCGTCGCAGTTGCTTGCTGTGGTTTGGCTGTTTTTTGATGAGCATGACGATTGACGATGATCTGTTTGTCTAGCTCTCTTTGATTTTCTGTTGATCCTAACGGATATTCTTTTTCTTCTCGATACGTAATGCGATGCGCTTCTTCAATAATCTTTGGATGAAGACCCAGCTTTAAGGCAATGGCAAACGCCTGGCTTTCCCCACCCTTTCCAATCAGCAAGCGGTAAGTTGGCTTTAGCGTGTGAATATCAAATTCCATGGACCCGTTTCGAAACCCTTCTGTGGCATCAGCAAATTCCTTGATTTCGCTGTAATGAGTCGTCGCAAGCATCGTTACGCCTTTTTTAGCAAGCTGATGAAGAATGGCCGTTGCAAGTCCCATCCCTTCACTTGGATCGGTACCAGAGCCAAGTTCATCCACTAATACAAGCGTATATTCATTCGCTTCTTTTAAAATTTCAATGATATTTGTCAAATGCGAGCTAAAGGTACTCAAGCTTTGTTCAATACTTTGGCCATCTCCAATATCAACGAGAATTTGCTTAAAAATAGCCACTTCACTTCCTTCGTTAACAGGAACGTGGAGTCCGCTTTGAACCATCATTACAAGAAGACCCACTGTTTTGATCGTCACCGTTTTTCCGCCTGTATTTGGACCTGTAATAACCAAATTGCGGTAATTGGTTCCGATTTCAACAGTGAGTGGTACAGCCCCATCTCCTAATAACGGATGCCTCGCCCCCTTCAACAACACACGGCTTTCTTCGTTAATAGCAACTTCCCTTCCGTTAATGAACTGGCTATGTTTTCCTTTGGCAAACAAGACATCGTAGTGGATCATCGTTTCAATCGATCCTTTTAGTGACGGTTCGTTCTCTTCTACAAGTGCGGTAAGGGAAAATAGAATTCGCTCTACCTCTACCTCCTCCATTGCTTTTTGCAGATCGATCAGGTCTTGAATGGATGAGGCTTCTTCTGGTTCGATATATAGCGTCGATCCAGAAGCAGAGGTATCTAAAATTGATCCTTTCACCTTACTTTTATACTCTTTTTTCACCGCTACTGCATATCGTCCATTTCGTTCACTGATTGTTGACTCTTGGAGGTACGCTTTATATTTGGATGATTTTACGATTTGCTGCAGCTTTTCTTTAAGCTTTTGCTCGTGTGTTTCAAGCTGTCTCCGAATTTTTAGTAATTCTTTACTTGCATAATCATCTACCCGTCCGTTTCGAATGCAGCGAACAATTTCATCTGCTATCACTGACAAATCATCTATTCCATCTACATATAAACTAACGCGAGGTGCGAGGTGCTGTTTATCTTTCATAAATCGCTTTAGCTTTGCACAGCTGTCCAGAAAGCCAAGAAGCTTACTTAACGTGTCGACTTTTAATGCTGTTCCTTTATGAAGCTGTTTCATCAGCACGCTCATTCCTGACAACCCTGATAATGGAACACTCGCACTTTTTTCTAAAATAGCGACCGCTTCCGTTACTTCCGCTAGCTGTGCTTGCAGCTGTCGTTTATTTATAGACGGTAGAAGCGCTAAAATTTGTTCTTTTCCTTCTTCTGTCATAGCGAATTTCGCCACGTCTTCTTTCACTCGGTTATATTCTAATACGCTATATGCACGTTCGTTCAACGTAAAAACCCTCCTTTAGAAAATAAAAAAGCACCATGAACAACGTTCATGGCGCTCGAAAATATTGATCTACGTCCCCATTTATCTCAGTGGATTAAAAAAACGCTGTGCATGAAGACACAGCGTCGTAGATAAATTTATCTTCGGTATGCTATGATTCGTGTCCTTAACCATCATTCTTTTTGAGCGTACTCAAATAAACATCTAGCGAACTAGAAATTTTTAAAAGAATGACCGTATCCAATTTACGGATTAGTTAAGAACGACACCTAACATAGAACATACTCCTTTACGTTTAAGAGATAAATGGGTATAGAGGTGCTCATTTCTGCCCTCTTCATCCCTATCATATACAAAATAACCTTTTTATGTCAATACTACATCATGTCCTTATTTACCGAAATACGTTATGATAAGCAGGAGAACGGAATGAAAGGACGTTAGAGATGACGGAAAAATTATATTACCACTCTCCTTATACAAAAACATGGAACACGGAAATTACACACATTGAGCAGAAAGACGATACATATTGGATTCAGTTAAAAGAAACGGCTTTTTATCCAGAGGGCGGTGGACAACCTGCCGACCAGGGAACCATCAACGGAATGAGCGTAATCGATGTTCAAGAAGACGGCCCGCATATTTATCATATACTGCGTGACAAACCATCACTTGGCGAAGCCTCATGTGAAATTAACTGGGAGCGCCGCTTTGATCATATGCAGCACCATAGCGCTCAGCATTTGTTATCCGCTGTTTGCATTGAGTTGTACGATGCTAAAACGATGAGCTTTCATCTCGGAACGGAAATGGTCTCGATTGATTTAGCGACGGCTGAGCTGTCAGCGAAACAACTAAACAACGTTGAGAAAAAGGTCAATGAATACATTACGGCAAACTATCCTATTGAAACTTATATGGTGACAGAAGAAGAGCTTTCTTCTATCCCTCTACGCAAGCTTCCTGACGTAACCGAAGACATTCGAATTGTGGAAATTAAAGGTGAGATTGACTATTCTGCATGTTGCGGGACACATGTTGCTCGTTTAGGAGAAATCGGATTAATCAAGCTGATCAAAACGGAAAAGCAAAAAGGGAATACGCGCCTTCACTTTAAAGCTGGATCTCGAGCGCTGAAAGATTACGGCGAAGCCCAGGATATTTTAACGATCATCAGCAAACGTTTTAGCACGTCACGCAGTGAAGTCATTGAGCGCTTAGATAAATGGGAACAGGAGCAAAAAGCCCTTCAGCGCGAGCTAGATGAATTAAAAGAAGCGCAGGCTTCGTATGTCGCAAAAGAATTGCTGTCGTCAGCAGAAAGTAATTTGATTGCTAAGACGTTTGACAATCAATCCATGAAGGAAATGCAGCTGTTGGCAGCATCGCTAAAAGAGAGCTTTGATGGAGTCATTTTAATTGCCTCTGCTTCAGAGAAAAAAATCCTTCTCACTCATGCAGGTACGGCTTCGTTAAAGTGCGGTCAGCTATTTAAAGAACACCTTCCTTCCTACAACGGAAAAGGTGGCGGAAATGATAAGCAGGCTCAAGCAGGATTCAATACGGTCGAAGAGCTTCAATCGTTCGTTACGTTTGTGAAAGATTTCATCTAAAAAACTCGGAGCACCGTGCTCCGAGTTTTTTCGTTATACGGACACATCCCGCTTCACAAAGAAATACCATGACAAAGCAAGAAAGAAAATCATGTGACCAACAATGATAAAAATGGAAAACGGAAGGGTCATTCCATCAAACAAAGGCTGACTCCCCCTAAAATACTGACTTAAATCCACGTTTGAGAACAACAGGTATTTTCCTTCGCTTCGCTCAAAGTGAGCAAATAAAGAAGAAACGGTTTTCGCAACTAATGCGATCAAAAGCGTGATCCCGATGGCGAGAGAACCATTTCGAAAAACGGTTGAAACCGTAAAGGCAATCGTCAGTACAACGATGATCTCAATCCACTGAAAGCCGTAACGACTAGCCAAAATCCAAGTATCAGACAGGTCAGACGCTTTAAACGGGAACAAAACAAGCCCCACAATAAAGGACACAATAAAAAATAGCAGCAAGCCGTATATGCTCGCAAGTAAAATCGTTATATACTTTGACAGTAAAATGGTGCTTCTTTTCGCAGGACGAATAAGTAAAAATTTAATCGTTCCGCGGTCAAATTCTGTCGAGACAATTGTGCCTGCAATTGGAATAAGAACAAGCTTTACCGCTGATAAAAACGTCGTGCTGAAAATCAAGTAGCCCATCGTTGTTTCGCCAATTTTTCCAACCCCAAACAATTGACGTGCAAGCAAAGCGCCAAGAATAGCGATGGCTAAAATAATGATCACGATGGCGATCGTGCTCGTTTTATAGCGCAACTTCATTTGTTCATTTCTAATTAAGTTCATCATTTTCATTGCCTCCTGTTAGCGCTAAAAATGAGTCTTCTAACGACGGTGCAAGAGGTTCAATCCGATAAACACGGAGTCCTGCCTCCACTAATCCTTTTGTAAGAACGGGAATATCTTGATACTGCATATGTACGATTACGTCATTGTTTACAACCTGCATCGCGTATTCGGCGCCTTTTAACCACGCTTTGACTTCCTCAAGCGGCTCTGCTGTGATGTTGACTGTTACCCGTTCGTTTGAAGCTGTTGTGCGTATTTCCTGTATCGCAATGACTTTTCCGCGCTGAATAATCGCTACACGATCACAGAGTGCTTCAATCTCTTTTAAAAGATGCGTGGCGATTAAGATCGACACGCCTTCTTCGTCACACAGCTTTCGCAAGTAGATACGCAGTTCTTTCATACCAGCTGGGTCCAATCCGTTCGTTGGCTCATCTAATATTAAGAGTGCGGGGCGGTGTAAAATGGCTTGAGCAATCCCAAGGCGCTGCCTCATCCCGAGTGAATATGTGCCTACCTTAGAATAAATGGCAGGTGACAAATCCACAAGCTCCACTACCTCATCAATCCTCTTCTCATCTAGCGCTCCGTTCATTCTGGCAAAATGAACTAAGTTTTGATACCCCGTTAAATAATCGTAGAATTCTGGGTTCTCAATTATAGCACCAACCTGTGAAATAGCGCGTGAGAACTGACTCTGAATGTTCTCTCCCCCAATGTTCACTTCGCCATCATCTTTTTGAACTAGGCCCACAATCGTACGAATGAGCGTTGTTTTCCCCGAGCCGTTTGGTCCGAGTAAACCCATAATTTCTCCCTGCTTCACGTCTAAGGATACGTTCGACAAAATCTGTTTTTTTCCGATTGATTTGTTCAAATTTCTTACCGTTAAAATTGACATTTGCTTTAACCTCACGTATATACTTGGTATATACCTTCAGTATAGCTAACTTTTCGAATTTTGTACAAACTACTAGTAACTATTAACACAGACTTGCCATTGAAAGGCGGATATACATTATGAGTGACGAGTTTTTAACAAGAAGTGAATATAAAAGACAGCAGCGTCAAAAACAAGAGCAAGAGATCGCGCCACAACCGCAAAAGAAGCCGAAGAAAAAGGGAAAGCTCCGTTTTTTGCGACGACTTATTGCCTTTTTGGTAACGGTAGCCATCATTGTAGGCGTTATCGGCGGCGGCGTGTTTGCCTACTACGCCTCTTCTGCACCACCGCTTGATGAAGCAAAAGTAAAAGAAGAGGTTCATAAAGGTGATAATCAAATTTACGTGACGGCTGATGAAATTCCGAGTCGTGTTCGCAACGCTTTTGTAGCAATTGAAGATGCGCGTTTTTATGATCACCACGGGGTTGATTTCATTCGCTTCGGTGGCGCACTCCTTGCTAACGTAAAAGGTGGGTTCGGTGCACAGGGCGGAAGTACCATTACGCAGCAGCTTGTTAAAAACACGCTGTTATCTCCTGAGAAAACGCCAAGACGTAAAGCCCAGGAAATGTGGCTGGCCATTCAAATGGAACGTCATTTTTCGAAGCAGCAAATTCTTGAAATGTATGTAAACAGTATCTACTACCCTGGGAATATCTATGGTGTAGCAACCGCAGCTGAAAAATATTATGGAAAAAGTTTAGATGACTTAAAAATCCATGAAGCGGCTATGCTTGCTGGCATGCAACAAAACCCCAACGGCTACGATCCTCGCGAGCATCCACAGGCCGCGAAAAATCGTCGTGATCAAGTGCTTGATGCGATGGCAGCTCATGGGTATATTACGGCAGATGAAGCAGAGCAATCAAAATCAATTCCTGTGCAAGCGACATTACAATAAGCAAAAGAAGGTTCTAGCCGTGTTGGTTAGAACCTTTTTTACTTCATTCGAAAGACCTCTCCTTTTGGTATAAAAGGTAAGCGCGCCCCTTGCGGCATCACAAATGCATGATCACGCCTGATAGATAGGCGATCACATTCTCCGTCCGTAACAAGTAAAATCGGGCCATTTTTCGGAAAGTCTGTTGCCTGTTCGATTAGCGTAACGGCTGGTTGAAGAACCGTTCCACCTCGTCCTTTTACCTTGAGGCGATCCGCGAGCGCTTCAGGCGGCATATATCCTGCATCATAAGCATGAGCATCACAAAATACAACCCGAACGTACGGAACGTCCCGTGCAATGCTATAGCTTGCAATCGTGCCAAGCGCTTTCCCAAGCAGCTCACGGTCCATTGATCCTGACGTATCAATAATGACTGCAAATGTCCGGCCATCTTCATCGCCTGCCTGATAGACATAGCGAGGTCGTGCAATAGTTGGTGTCGACGCTTGCCGTCTACTTGGACGAGAATATGTCCGAACTTTTTCAATCGGTTGAAAATGATGATCAAACCATCGTGCTAATTCAACATCCCACGGAATGACAGGCTGTGAGAGCGCACGAATTTCTTCTATTAATCCTTGAGGCAAATACCCTCTCTCCTGTGCCTGATGATACACAAGCCCTTGACTAAGCGCTCGACGATAAAAGTCATCTAAATCAGTTCCGACTTTTCCATCCCAAAAGTCTGGTGATTTGCTTTCAATCATGTCACAGCCACCTTGACCACGTAGCGTCATTAGCTTACGATAGCGACGAAGATCTGTGACAATTTGGTCATACACTTCTTCTGCAGAGAGACCTTTGAGCTCGGGGTCGTATAAGCCACCTATTTGCGGCATATCTCCAATTTGCATCTCAATCAACCAGCTGTTAATGACGTAGTCACAGGCTACGTTCCAATAGTAAGGATCTCGCCCCTGTCTTCTCGGCGCATGACTTAAGCCAACATGCAAAAATTCATGTGCCATGACAAACTTTAGCTCTTCTTTCGTTAATGGTACAGCGGAATTAATGTAAATTTCCTTCGTATCAACCGCAACGGCCGCAACCGAAATGTCAAGACGACGACAAATAATCGGATCTTCGACAAGTTCAAAATCACTCGCAAGCGCTCCTAAAAGCGGATAAGAGCTAATAAACCAATCCTTTACTTCCTTTGCGAGCGTGCGCTTTTTTTGAAGACCAAGATCATATTCATATCCGCCTGCTGATCGTACAACGTGCTGCACAGCATGAGCCAATCCCGTAGCAAATAGCTCATCGAATTTAGGTGGCTGGTGGTAGTAATAGAGCTTTTCTTCTGTCAAAATAAAATCAATTTCTCCTGGCATCGTACTAAATCCTTTTAAATGATCAGGAACGCCCTCTTGTACGAAACGTTCATACAGCACTTCCTCGGATGAAATGGATTCATAAACAGGAATATTAAATTCTCTTGGTACTTTTCCAAACTTGAGCTCTTGTAGGAACTGCGCGATATAGCAGTCACAAGCAATGTTCCAAAGCTCCGGATGCTTTTTCTTCTTTTCATGACCAAGACCTAAATGAAGAAGACAGTGGGCAATCACATATGCCCACTCTTCTGGCGTTGCATCCTTGTCCTTGTTTACTCGCATCACACCTGAAGACATGATATACGCCCATGAAGTAGGCCCCATCGATTCCGCATGATCCCACACCTCCTCCCACATCTGTGCGAACATGGGAGATTGCTTGATTAAGTCAACGCCTCTTTCAATCTGTTTAAGACGCTTTTCCTCTTTTACATCTCGCTGCTTCTTCACGATTTTCCGTCCTTCTTGAGAGCTAGTCGAGGAAGGTCACGAATGACTTCTAACATAAACCAAGCAGGTAGCACCTCACCTTTTTGCTCTGACACGACCATTTGGGCAATCTCTAGGCTAATTGACGCTAAATCTTTTAAAAGGTCTTTGGCGCGGAATGATAGCTGTTGCTGGGAATCACGCAAGCCTTGCTTATCGTTTGGAAGCTCTTTTAAAAGCTGCGCACGGAAAGATTGAGCCATAAAGTATAATAAGTCCCGCTCTCCTGGTTCTGACGGCCACTTCATTTCGCCGTTGATGATTTTAGCTAAATCAAAGCGGCTGTTGACTTGCTTAATAAATCCTTTAAACTGGTTCGCATGATGAGGGGATAAGCAGCCTCTTGCGATCATATCTATATCCTGATCGCTTGCGTTTTCTCCGTATCCATACAAACAGTCGCTTAACATATGCCAAGAGCGTGGAGTCGAAAACGGCTCTTCTGTTTTGGGTGGCTCGCTCCACAGGTGATCTGGTCGAAGCTGGATGTATTCAATCACATGTGGATGAATGCTATGATCGTATGCCCACTCTAGCCAATCACGATGAGACGCACGAAGCTGTACGTGGACCATACGGTTAATAAGTGCAGAAGACATCGGTTTGACGATCGCACTGTCCTGCGCTCGGTTTCCTGCTCCGATTACGATTGAGCCTTCTGGAAGACGGTATTCGCCAATTCGCTGCTCATGAATAAGGCTGTAGAAGGCTTTTTGGACCTCATGTGAACAGGCATTAAGCTCATCTAAAAATAAGCAAAACGGTTCGGTTCTGGCAATGTTTTTAGGTGGACAAAACACGCTATATCCATTCTCAATTTGCGGTACGCCAATAATATCCTCAGGAGCAAGCTGGCTTCCTAAAAGCGAGACGCACTCCATACCTAACTCCTCAGCGAACGACTCTACGATGGAAGATTTTCCAATACCAGGTGCGCCCCAAATGAAGACAGGTCGAACGGGTGCGACGTTTAGTAAAAAATCATATAGCTGCTTTTGCGTGACAGATAAAGCTTGATTCACGTAGTTGATTCCTTCTTTCTTTATGTAGTTTTGTGTGTAAATAAAAGAATATCAAAATAGAACAACCAAAAATGGTTGTTCTATTTATTATCGGCGGGAACGTGTTCCTCGTTTAATTGGTTCTGTTGTAATCGTTTCTTGATCAAAATCATATACGTGCGCGACAAACTCCGTCAGCTCAACGAGTGCCAGTTTTGGGCGCTTGGATACGACTTGTGCACCTAAATCGATCGCAAGTCTCGCCCCGTCAAACGTTACGGCCGCAATCGGCGTATGCCCATGAACGAGCGTCTTCCCACCCGTTTCGTCTAAAATTTGCTGCTTGCTATAGCGATACAGATCTTTGCGCTTCATCCACAGATTTTCACGATTCGTATCGCCGTATGGAATTTCAAAACCGGCATGGCTGTATACGTATTCGTCATCATCCCATCGCATCGGCAATGTTCGAAGCCATTCTAACAAATCAGCCACCTCGCCAGGCTCTGAAAACGTCTCGTTAATGCTATCCGCTGCTTCTTTTGCGCCAAATTGAAGCCACATATCAAGAATATTACCTATGTACCAAAGCATCATCTCTTCATGATTTCCAATCGTTACGTGCACGTTCTCGTACGTTTCATGAAGTCTCTTAATCTCTTTTAATACGGGGCCGCTATCTGGACCACGATTCATCATATCTCCTATCACAACAAGCTGATCGGTTTCAGGATCAAACGCAGCGTGTTCAAATAGCTGCATCATCTCACGATAGCTTCCGTGAATATCACTTATTACGAATTTTCTCATCAAGACCCTTCTCTCTACTCTATCAGTATCCCTAGTGTAGCATATTATGAAGCAAAGGCAGAGAGAAAAATACTGTAACCACCGCAATTCCTCTAGTTCAAAGGAAGGATTTTCTTTTCTTTTGGCGCCAAACCCTTCGCTTTCTCATATTTTATAAGGAAATCGCTTACAAAAAAAGAGGTGAACGAAACATGACAAAATTTATTTCCATGCTCGCAAGCGTGTTGCTTATTATCGGTGGGCTCAACTGGTTATTTGTGTCTCTTGACTTTAATCTCGTAACAAAGCTATTTGGATCATCCCCGACACTCGTTGACATCATCTACTGGGCTATCGGTCTTTCTGCTGTTTACGTGTTATATGACCGCTTTTTAAAAGGAAAATAGCAAAAAAAGATCTGACGTATATGCGACGTCAGATCTTTTTTCTTTACTTCTTATTTTGCAACGCTTGTTTTAATGCATCGCCAAGACTTGAACCAAATGCGCTGTCATCACTGTATTTTTTCATCAGCTGACGCTCCTCGCGCTTTGTCACTTTTTTCTTCTTATCTTCTGCTTTTTCGACCACTTGACACATGCGACATTGGAAATAGGTTCCTGCTTTTCCATCATGAATTTCCATGCGTTTATGACACTGTGGACAGCGACGGTTAGAAAGCTTCGGATCTTTGGCACGCTTGTAGCTGCATTCACGGCTTGAACAAATAAGCATACGTCCTTGCTTCGTTTTCTTTTCTTTCAAAAACTCCCCGCAGTCTGGACATTTAGACCCTGTTAAATTATGCGGGCGATACTCTTTGCTACTCATCTTCACTTCAGATACGAGGTTTTCCGTTTGCTTGCGAATGTTCGCTAAAAACTCACGCGCGTTTCCTTTTCCTTTTGCAATCGCTTCTAGCTCACTTTCCCATTTCGCTGTAAGCTCTGGAGAAGTCAATTCATCTGCGACAAGATCAATCAGCTGCTTCCCTTTTTTCGTTGGGAACAGACGATTATTTTGACGTTCGATGGATTCACTATGCAAAAGCTTTTCAATAATATCCGCACGAGTAGCCGGTGTACCGAGATTATGTTTTTCCATTTTCCCTAATAGATCGGCCTCTGTATAACGATGTGGCGGTTCTGTGAACGCACTTTTTAGCTGCACGTCCTGAACGCTAAGCATTTGCCCTTCTTCAACGGGTGGAAGCGTACTTTCCTTGTCCTCACCGTCTTTTCCAATCACCTTTTTAAATCCTAGATCAATGACGCGATTTCCCTTTGCTACAAAGCGCTCGCCGTTCAGATCAAGATCCATACGAATGGATTCGTATTGATAAGCAGGATAAAAGAGGGCAATAAATCGCTTAGCAATCAAATCGTACAATTTGCGTTCATCCTGTGATAAATCACGTAAAAATAGCGGTTGATCTGTGACGATGATCGCATGATGATCACTCACTTTTTCGTTGTTTACGACACGTTTTGGCAGCGTAGGGTTTTGAAGAATCGGACGCACTTCTTCTTTATACGATCCTACAATGCTTTGCAGTCGCTCTTTCATTGTGTCCACCATATCCGTCGTTAAATAGCGAGAATCTGTACGTGGATATGTGACAAGCTTATGTTGTTCATACAGCTTTTGTAATACGCTTAGCGTCTTTTTGGCAGAAAAGCCGTAGCGTTTATTCGCATCACGCTGTAATTCGTTCAAATCGTAAGGAAGCAGCTGCGCTTCTTTTGCGATCTTAGAATAAACCTTCACGACTTTTGCTTGTTGATCCGCTACTTTTTTCTCGATACGCTCTGCTTCTTCCTTATCAAATAAACGCTTTTCTTGATTTCGTTCCCACATCGCTCCGAACTTACCAAGATTTGCAGATAGCGTCCAGTATTCGCTAGGGACGAATTTTTCGATTTCCTTGTCACGTTGCAAAATCATCGCAAGCGTTGGCGTTTGAACACGACCTGCTGACAAAGGCTCTTCGTATTTTGTTGTCATTGCGCGCGTCACATTTAGACCGATCAGCCAATCAGCTTCTGAGCGACAAACCGCTGATTCGTATAGGCGGTCAAACTCTTTCCCAGGCTTTAGGTTTTGAAATCCTTGGCGAATGGCCTGATCCGTTTGGGACGAAATCCACAAGCGTTTGAACGGCTTATTCCAGCGAACTTTCTCCATAATCCAGCGTGCCACAAGCTCTCCCTCACGCCCTGCATCGGTTGCGATAATCAGTTCTTTTATGTCTTTTCGTTTCGCTAAATCCGCGACCGTGCGAAACTGCGGACTTGTTTTACCAATCACTTTTAGCTTCATTTCTTTTGGAATAATCGGTAAGTCTTCTAATTTCCACATCTTATATCGGTTATCGTAATCTTCTGGTGTTTTTAATTCAATTAAATGACCCAATGCCCACGTAACGACATACTTTGGTCCTTCTATGTATCCTTTTTTACTATCATTACAGCCAAGTACACGTGCAATTTCCCGAGCAACGCTTGGCTTTTCAGCGAGTACTAATGATTTCATTTCTATATACCTCCAATTCACTTTCTCCATTATAACGTAAATGAGTGACTTCTCCAGTATTTTTAACCGTATCGCTAAGGAGCGCTCTCGATTGTGCGGACATTTTCTTTTTCTATGTAAAAAAACAGACAAGTCTCCTACTGGTACATGCATACATATAAAACAAGCATCTTTAAAAAGGAGTGAAAATCATGAAGTTTGTGGTGATTACGAAAAAACGACTGATCGCGTTTGCTTTGGCTTTTGCTGTGGCCGTTTGCGGTGCATGGTTATTACTGAAGCCTGATAGTGTTGCAACGACTGGGAAACCGCAAAAAGAATACGTAATCAATATGGTAACAGGCGAATTTAAAACGACAACGAGTGATGGCAAAGAAATTGAAGCCTATCGCTGGGACCCAGGAACAATCGTCGTACCTAAAGACGAGAATATTAAGCTGAGCCTCTACGGTGTCAACGGAAAAGAGCACCCGTTTAAAATTGAAGGCACCACGATTAAAGGGATGGTGACAAAAGGCAAAGAAACCGTTGTCAACCTTCGTTTTAACAAAGAAGGTACGTACCGTTTAATTTGCACGGCTCATTCAGACATGGCTCATAACGGACCGATGATTGCTTATATTGTGGTAGATTAATAAAGGGAAGCATGAAAAAAGAAGCTTGGAAAATCCTAGGCCACTGAAAAACTTCAGATTTTTAGATAATCAGTAGAACGTAAGACAAAAAAGCTGGATCAATTCCGTTTTCTAGAATTGATCCAGCTTTTGCTTTTCAATTTAGACCGTTTCTTGGATTTCTCCTTGAAGTATGCTTCTCTTTGAAAAGGTGCTTGGTCAGTATGTTCCGTTGACTTCACTGAAACGGAATTATTGGAACCACCCTTTTGAATAAATGGATTTTCTTCATTATCAAGCAAAAAAGGGCCAAGTTCCTTTCAAGATGGGAACTTGGCCCTTACATCTGATGCAGTCGCTCTAGGTGGTTTGGAACGGAAGGTGCGGGACTAGCGTGACAGGTGAGACCCCGCAGAGCAGCGAGGAGGCTCACCGCACGCCCCGCGGAAAGCGAAGCGACCTGGAGTGGAGATCAACCGACTCCGTTATGACCGCAATCCTTTACACTTTTTCAGTGGCCTCGAAGATCCTAGCCCCTTTTTCGTTCTTACGCAAGTGCCTGCAGTCCAGCTTGATTCAAGAAGTTCCAAGGTTTATTAAAGTGCGGTTGGAAAAAGAAATCCACGAATCCAAGCTCTTCAATCGTTAGACCTTTTTGGATACCAACTGAAATGGTGTTAATCGCTTGAGTCACGTCTACTTTCGAAATAATTTGCGCGCCCACAATGCGACTTGTTTCCTCTTCATACGTTACTTTTAGCATAATCGGCTCGTACGTTGGCATAAACTCAGGTCGATTGTTTTCTGTGATTGTGATACTTTTCACATTCATATTTAAAAGTTTAGCAGATGTTTCCGTTACACCTGTAGATGCCATGCTATAGTCATAAATGTGAAGACCTGATGTCCCTTGTGTGCCCATGTAACGAATGCTTGGTTTTACTAGATTTTTGGCTACTAATGTTCCCATGCGCACCGCATTTGTCGCAAGCGGGATATACATGTGTTCACCAGTTGGATTATATTTCACGGCACAGCTGTCACCTGCAGCATATACGTCAGGATTACTTGTTTGCATATACTCATTAACAACAATGGCTCCATTTCCTAACATATCAACTTGACCATTTAAAAGCCCTGTGTTTGGTTTGAAGCCCACACACAAGATAACAAGATCCGCTTCGTATTCACCTTTTGTCGTAATGACTTTAGAAACATTACCGTTTTCGCCTTCAAATTTTGTCACCGTTTGATTGAGCGCTAGCGTAACGTTTCGTTTTCTAAATTCATCTTCAATTAAATCCGTGTATTCACGATCTAGATATTTATTTAAAATGCGCTCTTCTCCGTCAATTAGCGTAACTTCCGCACCGTATTTCTCAAATGCTTCTACAAGTTCTACACCAATGTATCCAGCACCGATGACCGTAATTTTTTTCGCTTCTTTCGCTTTATCAATAATGTTATTTGCATGGTGAAAGTTTTTCGATAACACGATGTTATTTAGCTTAATTCCGTCAATTGGCGGAATGATTGGCCAAGAACCTGTTGTCATCACAAGCTTATCAAATGTATCTTCGATTTGTTCACCGGTTTCTAAGTTTTTCGCCGTAATTCGTTTTTCATTTGTATCAATCGATAGGACTTCATGCTTCATTTTCATTGAAACACCCATTGAAGCAAGCTCTTGAGGTGATGAGTAGAAAAGTCCATTTGCATCTTTCGCTACTCCTCCTACATAAAGTGCAATACCACATGATAAAAATGACACGTTGTCATTTCGCTCATATACGGTAACCTCAGCTTCTGGGTATAGTGTTGCAATATTTTTGACCGCCGCTGTTCCGGCATGTGTACAACCAATGACTGCTACTTTCATGAAAAAGTCCTCCTTATAATAAGAAAAAGTATGATTGTGAATCTTTTCACAAGTTTATGTGAAATGTTTCACATATCGTTTACAATTTTCATTATAGGACGATTCCTTTTAAAAATCAAGATATATGTGAAGTTTTTCACATAGTTTTTTAGTGGTAATTTATTCTTGTTTTTACAATCTTATCTTGCAAAAAAAAGAGAGCATCTCTGCCCTCTCTTACTCATTTAAGCGTAGGCGATTTTGCACGAAACGAATCACATTTAAAATCGTTTCTGTCTGTGCAATGTCCACACGCTCCCGGTGAAATTCGCCGCTGCTGTGATAAAAAATGACTTCTCCTTTTCCAGCGTCTTCATTAATGTCTAGCTGAAAGCTTAAAGGTGTTGCTAGAATGTCGCCTGAATCATCTCGCGTAACGATCTGACAAAGCATTTCCCCTTCATCATTTTTTTCATGTAGAAAATCATAGCGCATCTCATACACCATTTTTTCAAGCTGTGTTTGCAATAATTGTTCAATTGCCCCTGCCACTTTTAATCCCTCTTTCATAGTTGTTCATGATGATATTGCCTTTGTCATATACACTTGCTCTACCGTTCTCTCAAATCCCCAATCAGCTAGTGCTTTTGCTAACGTCTCATTCGATTGTTGAATACAGGCTGCTAGACGAATCATCTCTTTAGAAGGATGAAACACTTGGGTCAATAATCCATCGTAGCACGTTCGCTGCCCGTTCCCTTCGTTCACTTCACACTGCATCAGCGTAGTGATCAGCTTTTTCTTATGGGGATCAACTGCTGAGCGATACACTGCATAACCGACTACCTCGCCTCGTTCATCTTTTGCTAGAACGTACTGTGCGTCAGGTATATGATCACACTGCGTCTGCCACGGCGCTCGTTCATTATAAAAATCAAGGGACGTTATTTCCCATTTATAAGCGTTTGTGTACGTATAGGGTGAATCAGCGACGATTATCGGAGTGAAATTCATTGCCTGATAGTGATCGACATAATCAACAATTTCATACCCCTTCTTCTTATATAGAGAAATTGCCCGCTCATTTTCTTTAATCGCCTCAAGCGTTGCAAGCTGGACGTTCTCTCTTTGATAGATTGCCAGCACCTCGTCCATCAAAAGCTGACCAACGCCATCATTTCGGTAGCTCATTTTCACCCCTGTGCCCCCGTTATAAGCAAGTTTAATTCCTTTTGCTGTGCGAATTCCATTCACAACGAGCCCAATAGGCTGATCCCCATCAAACGCTACAACAGAATGTGTGGCAGATAATCCATATGTGCCGAGCCGTTTTAAGAAAGAATCGGGGGTCATCTTCATATCAAAATAATACCCCTCAAATCCCTCATTCCATGCCTGTACTGCTTCTGTGATCGTACAATCAGCAAGCCGTTTCATCGTAAACATCCCCATACCCCCTATAGATCGATCGGACTTTCTATATGTTCAACCATGTACATAGCTTTAAACAAACGTTCTACTGAACGCTCTGAAAATTCAGGCCGATGTTTCCAAGCGCTTGTTGAAGGCTTGAGAACGTTTTTGTCTGACCGAAGTTAATGCCAAGGTTCACAACCGTTTGGGCAATATCAGGAGTAATTCCACTGACCATAGCGTCTACACCGATTAATTTTAACGAATCAATAATTTGAAAAAGCTGCTGCGCTACATATGTATCAATGATTGGAACACCAGATAAATCAAGCACGAAGTAAGAAAGCTTCAGCTGTACACTTTGCTCAAGCGCATGCTCTAGTAAAAGCTTGGCACGATATGTATCAATGGTTCCGACAACGGGAAGGACAGCCACTCCTTCAACAATCGGAACGACGGGTACCGATAGCTCCATCATGGCGTTTCTTGATTGCTCGATTTGTTCACTGTGGAAATTAACGAACGGAAGGCTAAAATAATACACGACTTCATTTACTGTTCGGTCGAGAAGTGAAATTGCATAGTAAAACTCTGAGAGAGTTAGATTTAAATAAATTCCTTCCTCCTGTACAACTTCTCCGATAAAATGTCGGTATTGAGGAACCTCGTTTAACATGGCATCAAGCGTCGCGTTCATCTCTGCACACTTACGACCTGACTGCAATCCCCATTCTTCAACCTGACGCGTACGTTCGCTCTCATCTAAAATAAGCGAATTAGCATAGAGCGTGACAAGCTCTATGCGTAACGGGTATAGACTTTTCGCCATAGGCAATAACTCATCTGGATATCGTTTGTTTTGTTCATCTGTAATTTTCTGTGCAAGTTCCTCTTTTTGTTCAAAGATCTTTTTACTTATACGTACCATATAGTCGTTCATGTTTTTCCCCACTATCTACCAAGTTTATAAGCTCTATCAGTATTCTAACACTTTTCTTCCCTTTAAGGGGTAAAATGAGTGTGCGAACCGCTCTTAATCGCCTCTGCTAGTAATTGATACGAGCGTTTTTTCGCTTCAAAATCATAGATATTCGTAATAATTAAAAATTCATCGGTTTGGTAGCGTTTCTGTAGCTCTACTAGTTCTCTTGCGGCTTTTTCTGGGTTTCCAACAATCATACGACGTCGGTTTTTCGAAATTTTTTCGCGATCGCGCTCGTTGTATGCTCTATTCTTCGCCTCTTCAGGACTTGGAACGCGTGTATCAAGCCCATTTTCGACTTTCAGTAGCCACAAGTCGAGACTCTTTGCATGGTATTCGGCCTCTTCATCCGTTGGCGCACAAACAACAAACACACATACATTTACATGTGGCTCACTTTGTGCAAAAGAAGGCTGAAAATGCTCATAGTAATAGTCGATTGCTTCTTCTCCCGCAGTAGGATTAATAAAGTGACCGAACGTAAAAGCGGTGCCTTGTTCAGCAGCAAGGCGAGCACTGCGCTGATTAATTCCGAGTAGCCAAATCTCTGGCTGCTGTTCCGTTTTAGGATTTGCGATCACTCCCGCAAATTCATGATCGCTTGGTAGACGGTTATGCAAATGATACTGCAAATCCGCTACCTGACGCGGAAACTCATTCATGCTTCTTCGAATTCCATCTGTTAGAGCTAGACGGGTTGTATTTCCTCCGCCTGGTGAACGGCCAATTCCTAGCTCAACGCGACCAGGAAATAGCGTTTCCATCACGTGAAAATCTTCTGCTACTTTAAACGGGCTATACTGCGGGAGTAAAACACCCCCTGAACCTACCTTAATGCTCTCTGTTTTTGATGCAATATGGGTCATAAGTAGCGTAGGAGACGTTCCAGCTAGTCCTGATGTGTTATGATGCTCAGCGAGCCAGTATCGCTCATACCCGAGTCTCTCTGCCCACTGTGCTAGCTCCACGCTTTGACCAAATGCATCGCTTGGTGTTTGTCCGTTTGAAATGGGTGTTTGATCTAAGACACCTAACCGTATCATGATGCAACCTCCTGTCTTCCATATCGTGTTGTTTCACTATAGCTCTTTTTCAAAGAGAAAGAAAAGAAATTAGCCTCCCCAATACAAACAAACGGCGAACATGAATGATCGCCGTTTTTCTGTTAGTATGTACAGCGCCGGTTAGCCCTATGAAGCATACATTTGTTTAATTTTCTCATCGCTCGGTAACAGCCAGGTCAGTACACCAAGCACAGGTAGCACGCTACAAAAAATCATAATAAAGCGAAGATTAAAAAGGTCGGCTAGATTTCCTAATACAACCGAACCGAGCGCTCCCATGCCAAATGCAAGACCCACAATTAACCCTGATACCATTCCAATTCGCCCCGGAAGAAGCTCCTGTGCGTATACTACGGTAACGCTAAAGCTTGACGACAGGATGAATCCAATAAGGAACAGAAGCGGTATGACCATCGCAAGAGAAACGTGCGGTAATAGTAGCGTAAGTGGCACTGAGCCGATCGTCGAAAACAAAATCACGTTTCGTTTTCCAAAGCGATCTGCGAGCGGACCACCAAAAAACGTTCCTAACACGCCCGCCATCATAAAAATAAAGATGTACGTCTGCGCATGCTTAATCGTAATGTCATAATGTTCGCGTAAGTAGAACTGATAAAAGCTTGAAATACCTGCTCCGTACCAAGAACGAGCAAACACTAAAAAGATTAGAAGTCCGATTGCCACCTTCACTGAACGGCTAATATTGCCTGCAGGAACTGCTGATTGCGGGCGTTTTTTTGTTGCTACTCCCTGTGCGAGCTGTCCGCGATACCAGATGGATACGTACCAAAGAACCATCATGCCAAGTGCGGCAAGGCCCGTAAACCAAAGCGCTCCCCTTTGACCAAGAGGAAGAAAGATAAGAGCCGTAAAAACAGGCGCAAGCGAATTCCCCGTATTTCCACCTACTTGATAAATAGACTGTGCTAACCCTCGCTTAGGACCAGACGCCATATACGCAACGCGAGAGCCTTCGGGGTGAAAAATAGCTGAGCCAAGGCCAATAAATAAGACAGACGCGAGCACGACATAAAAATGAGGGGCAAGCGCAAGTCCAATCATGCCGATCAAACTAAAAAACATGCCAAGCGGTAGCAGAAACGGTGACGACTTCCGGTCCGCATAATAGCCGAATACCGGTTGAAGCAGCGACGACGTCATATTGAGCACAAACGCAATCCAGCCAATTTGCGCATACGATAAGTTCATTGACTTCTCTAAAATAGGAAAAACAGCCGGTACAACAGCTTGCATGGAATCATTTAATAAGTGCCCTGCACTAATCGCAAATAAAATTTGATACACCATCTGTTTTGGTGCAACATTCGCTTTGGTGACGACTTGCATCAGACATTCCTTCTTCCCCGTAAAATAAATGACTACTACTATGTATATTTCGAAAAACGAAAAGTTAACTTCCTAAATCACCATTTTATTATACAAAAAGAAAAAGGAATCGTAATCCATTTTTTTCTTTTTCATCCAAATGATCTTTATGTATGTTTCGCCATGATCAAGCACGAATCGCTCTTTAGAGGAGCAGAGAGACAATTATTTTTGCCTCTTCTGTCAGCTTTTCTCTTCATGTACTTCATCTTCCTTCTATTTAATGATATAATTTCGTAGATATTAGTCTTGGAGGAATTAA
The DNA here is from genome assembly GCF_001274935.1 of Priestia koreensis. GTDB lineage: Bacteria > Bacillota > Bacilli > Bacillales > Bacillaceae_H > Bacillus_AG > Bacillus_AG koreensis. Next base: position 150,448 of record NZ_LILC01000023.1, read on the forward strand.
CTTATATGATTACTGTAAATAATGTTGGCTTGCGCTATGGTGACCGCAAGCTGTTTGAAGATGTAAATATTAAATTCACGCCTGGTAACTGCTACGGTCTAATTGGAGCAAACGGTGCAGGTAAATCAACGTTCTTAAAAATTTTATCTGGTGAAATTGAAGCACAAAGCGGCGATGTACACTTGGGCCCTGGTGAACGCCTTGCTGTTCTAAAGCAAAACCACTTTGAGTACGAAGAACATGAAGTATTAAAAGTGGTCATCATGGGACATAGCCGTCTTTATGAAGTTATGCAAGAAAAAGATGCGATCTACATGAAAGCAGACTTCACAGATGAAGACGGCATGCGTGCGGCTGAGCTTGAAGGTGAATTTGCTGAGCTGAACGGTTGGGAAGCAGAATCTGAAGCAGCGATTCTCTTAAAAGGTCTTGGTATCGGTGAAGATCTTCACACAAAACTAATGGCTGACCTAACAGGTTCAGACAAAGTAAAAGTATTGCTTGCACAAGCACTATTTGGTAAACCAGACGTTCTTCTTCTCGATGAGCCTACCAACCATTTAGACATGCAAGCAATTAAATGGTTAGAGGAATTCCTTATTAACTTTGAGAACACGGTTATTGTTGTATCCCATGACCGTCACTTCTTAAACAAAGTATGTACACACATTGCCGACTTAGACTTTGGAAAAATTCAAATCTACGTTGGGAACTATGACTTCTGGTATGAATCTAGTCAATTAGCGCTTAAATTGACACAGGAATCAAACAAGAAAAAAGAAGAGAAAATTAAAGAGCTTCAAAACTTCATTGCGCGCTTTAGTGCGAACGCATCAAAGTCCAAACAAGCAACGTCTCGTAAAAAATTACTTGATAAAATCTCGCTGGATGATATTCGTCCATCTTCTCGTCGCTACCCGTACGTAAACTTCACGCCTGAACGTGAAATCGGAAACGACGTGCTTCGCGTAGAGGGGTTAAGCAAAACAATCGACGGCGTAAAAGTATTGAACGACGTAAGCTTCATTGTGAACAAAGAAGACAAAATTGCGTTAGTTGGTCACGATGAAATTGCCAAAACAACGCTTCTTAAAATCCTAATGGGTGAAATGGAGCCTGATAGCGGTTCATTCAAGTGGGGTGTTACAACATCTCAAGCTTACTTCCCGAACGATAACTCTGCTTATTTTGAAGGAAACGATATGACTCTTGTTGATTGGTTACGTCAATACTCACCAAACGACCAAAGTGAAAGCTTCCTACGTGGATTCCTAGGAAGAATGCTATTCTCTGGTGAAGATGTGTTGAAAAAATCAAGCGTTCTTTCTGGGGGCGAAAAAGTTCGCTGCATGTTGTCAAAAATGATGCTAAGCGGATCAAACATCTTACTTTTAGATGAGCCAACAAACCATTTAGACCTTGAATCAATTACAGCACTAAATAACGGCTTAATCGCATTCAAAGGCGCAATGCTATTCACATCTCATGACCATCAGTTCGTTCAAACAATTGCTAACCGCATTATTGAAATCGGACCAAACGGAATGGTTGATAAACAAGTGTCTTACGATGAATATTTAGACGATTCTTCTGTTCAAGCACAAGTAAAAGCGATCTATTAATAAACAAAAAGAGAAGATCTCCGTGATCTTCTCTTTTTTTGTAACTTTTTCCTCCTCACCCCCGTCTAATGTTCCGATAAGGAGGTTTTTTTATGAAAAAACAGTTAGGTATGGTGCTTCTGACTAGCAGCATATTGCTTATGAGCGCCTGTACATCAGCAGAATCAGAAGCAAAACCAATCGAAAGCAAAGAACATGTTCAAAAAGACATTCAAAAACAAGTGCAGGAAGGCGATTTTGTTTTTAACATTGTCTCAAAAAAGGCAACCTATCTCCAGGGAGAAAAGCCGGATATCTATGCAGAGCTCGCCTATATCGGAAACGAAAAAGGCGTAACGATCTCATACGGATATTCCCCCATCACGTTCACAAAACTCGAAGAAACGACACGAGGATATACGTTTGACGCATCTGTTCCTGCTCCCCTATCAACCGGCGTTCCGTTCACCGGAGACAAACCTTTTCGTGAATCTCTTCAACCCTTTGGTGGCTATATCCCAGACGAGCAAAAAGACAAAATTAATTTTGCCAAACAAATAGCAAAAGACTCTATGCCAAAGGGACACTACATTTTGCATGCCGAAGCTCAGTTTTCTGTTGAAAAAGGAGCAAAGCAGCTTAGCAAGCCGCTCAGTACCGTTATTTCATTTGATGTGAAGTAAATGGGTGTTGGTCTTTCTGTACATACGTTTTAAATGATGAAGGGGGCAGGAATAATAGTGAGGCGTGTATTGCTTATCGTTGGGTTGGTCGCTATACTCGTTGGGTTGTGCGTTCATCAGTTCGAGGGGGTAGCCGTATTACACGAAGAAAAGCTCGAAACGAAAACTCTTTCACAATTTTATCCAAAGGGTTTTGATCACGTATCGAAAATAGCTATCCTTAATGGATCATCAGGTGCTAAAAAAACGACTACGGACAAACAAAGTATCGTACCGTTTATTAACAGCATCAAAGACATTCCGTTTATACCAGATGAAAATCAAGAAAGACGAGTAGGGTTTAGATACAACGTTACATTTTATAACGATAAAAAATCCATTTTTTCTTTCAGTATGACAAATGTAGATGGACATTACTATCATACAGAACCTGATCTATACCCAATCGTTGACACTTTTTATAAGCAGCTGAATGTTGAGGAAATCGCTCCGTAAACGCATGTCACCCCGTCTGTCTATAGGAGCAAATCATCCGTATGATTAAGCATTTCGATAGGCAGAAGCGCATTTTTTGTATATACTCAACTTATACAGTTAACATAAACTGTAAATAACAAAAAGAACGGATGATGTTCAATGCATAAAGGAACCGTCATCAGTGTAAGCAAAAGTTCCTCTCATAGCTTTAGCAAACATTCAAGTGCTTCTATTACCCTTTTAAAAGGAATTGGAGTAGACGGAGACGCCCATGCAGGAGTCACTGTCAAGCACCGCTCAAGAGTGGCGCAAAATCCCCATCAGCCTAATTTGCGACAAGTTCATCTCATTCATCAAGAGCTGTTTTATGATTTACAAGACCGCTATCATATTGAACCAGGTGAACTCGGAGAAAACATTACGACTTCAGGAATTGACCTTCTGTCTCTTCCGACTGATACCCTTCTACATATTGGTGATTCAGCTATTATTCAAGTAACAGGACTTCGCAATCCCTGTCAACAAATCAACGACTTTCAATCAGGCCTTATGCAGGCTGTCTTGGATCACGATGAACAAGGAAATCTCATTCGAAAAGCGGGTATTATGGGAATTGTTCTTGAAGGAGGAACGGTACAAAACGGAGATCGAATTATTGCCGAACTTCCCTCTCTTCCACATCGGCCGCTTGAAAAAGTATAAGAAAAAGGAAGGTGTGAAGTGTTCACATCTTCCTTTTTCTTAACTACTTATAGCCCCGTCCAATTCAATACAAACTGCCACAAAACCATCACAATAATAATTGCAGGTCCAACAGCGAAAAAGCCAATCAAAAGAGACCTGATTATGTCCCACAATAGAAATGGCTTCTTTTGCTTTTTTTCAAGTTCATCCATTCGTCTATGTACGTCCCATAATGATCGCTTAATTTCTCTAAGCTCATCTAAAATTTTCTCTTGCTTCTCCATCAGTATTGCTGTTTCCCCCTTTGCTAAAAAAATGATTGTGGCCTTTATCTGGCTGTAGTACCCCAGTACGAGTGACAAAAATAGAAGAAATACTACATACAATAGGATAAGCATATGTTATGTATGGATTCTTAGCTTTTTCACTCGGAATATAAATCCGATTAAAATCAATGCAAGTAGTGGAATAGAAACAATGAACATTGGGTTCGTTAAAAGATTCATTATGTGAAAAGGTGCTTTGTAAACATAAATAGCCTTTGCCCACTGATTGTCATGTTTGATCGCAATGACATGTGAAGTTGATACCCCTTTTATTTCATAGTATTTCGTTCCGATCGGATAAAAATTTGAAGCATTTCCATAGTACTCCCCCGTCATATCATCGGGCTTGGTCTTTACTTCTCCAATGACGTGGCCAATTCTATTGTTTTTAATCGGTTCCGCTTGTTTGACTTCATAGACTTTTCCTTTCCAAACAACAAAATTAATCGCCCACGATAATGCGTGCACAGATGAAAAAACCGTAAATATGAGTAGTAGAGATAAAATGGTGACTTTCTTTCTCACAAGACACCTCCTAACATATTTTGTAATTATTCAACTTTAACGAAGAAAACCCTCTTTTCGCTACAAATTGTTGGGTCAAATAGTGTGTTATAGAAATATATTCTTCCACACAAAAAGCTCACTTTGATCGATCAAAGCGAGCTTTTTAATCGTTGCTTTTATTTCGTTACGGCGATGGTATAAGGATACGTTGGATGAGTAAGAAGCTGCTCTTCCCTTCCTCTAATTTCTAGATGAATGGGCGAAATAGTCGCCTCATCCATCGTTGGATACCAATGGCGCCCTACTTTCACAAGTACAAGCACACCCGTCTCGTCTCCGTAAAATCGAAACGCATCTCCTTTTGCTTCTAAGCTCGTTTCGATGGGACGTAAAAAGGCCGCAAATTCGGAAACATCATCACTAGGCATCCCGACCTCGCCAATATCTAAAAAATCTCGTGGAAGCGTACTTTCACGCTCTAAAAGTTCTAAAATATTGCCATCCGGATCATACAAATAGCGCTGACGGCCTTTCCAAAATAGGCTCGTCTCTCCTTCAGGATTAGGCAGAAAAGCAAGATGATTTTGAAGAGCATTAAATCCTCGTGTCGTTAATCGAAATGCAACATGATAGCGTGTTTGCTCTTCACCTGCTTCAAACGTTAGCTTCGTCTCTCCTACCTCAACCGTAAAAAACAGCTGTCCACTCCTTAACAGACGCAGACGAAGCTGTTCGGTGTAAAATGTTTTCATCCTTTTTAAATTCGTTGTTTTTAAATTCACGTGCAAAATTTCCATCTCGTTCCCCTCGATTCTTCTTTATACCGTTAGTATAGATCGAAACGAAGAGCACCGCATCAGGTAACGGAATGACCCTTCTCTACTCCTTTAGATGGAGCGGGCAAACCCATTCCCTAAAATTTCACTCGTGTCTTGAATCGTGACAAATGCTTTTTGATCGACGTTGATTAAGTGTTTTTTCAGGCGAAGAAGTTCTTTACGAGAGAGAACCGTTGTAATAACTTCTTTAGAGTCGTTTGTGAACGCCCCTTTTGCGGTTTGAACCGTTGCACCACGCTTTAATTCTGATACAATGTATCGCTTAATTTCTTCTCCGTGGTTGCTAATAATCATAATTTGTTTTGTAATTTGAAGCTGCTTTAATACAAAATTAATCATAATTGCAGCAAAAAAGACGCCAAAAATTGCGTACATCCCTGTCTCAAAGCCAAATACAAGCGAAGATGATGCCGCAATTAAGCTATCTGCCGCAAGCATCGCCAGACCCATATTTAACGAAAGATATTTATTTAAAATCATGGCGATAATATCCGTGCCGCCTGATGACGCATTTTGCTTAAAAATAAGAGCCAGACCTAGCGCGTCCAAGCTAATTCCTAAAATAAGCTGAATAAGCTTATCGTCTGAAAGTGGTGCAGTCATTGGGAATAAATAATCAAATGCCCACACTAAAAATGACAGCGTTAAGCTTGCATAGACTGTTCTTGTCCCAAACGCTGCCCCTAAAAAAATAAATCCGATCACAAATAACACCAGTTCAAATCCCAACATAATAGCCCCTACTGGAACGCCAGGAAAATAGTGATGAATAATGATGGAGAGTCCACTTGTTCCTCCCGTTGCCAATTGATTAGGTGCTAAGAAAAAATGAACGTACGTGGCAATTAGTAATAAACCAACCGTCAAGATGCTCCATTCTTTGATGTTTTTCTTCATTCCGCATTTCTCCTCTAAGCCGATTAAGATTGTTCTACAATTTCTTGATTATAGGACCTCTCTTACTATTTGTAAATAGGATAGAGAAAAATTGTTGTACAATTTTTATTACCATCTGTATAAAAGGGGCCAAAATCTCTATTAGCACGTTCTTATAATGCGTATAATTTGTTGCCTGCTCTTATCAAACAGCTCTATGCAGAACAACAGGCGTAATGAAACAGGTCACCTACACGGTGGCCTTTTCTCTTTTTTTGAGAGCAGATTCTCCTTCTTTTTTTATCGTTCGTGCTATAATTTATACGAATATTCAAAGAAATTGGAGGAATGAACATGAAAAAGGTTTTAGTACTCGGAGGAACACGTTTCTTCGGACGACGTTTAGTAGAAAAGCTGTTAGCGCACAACTATGATGTAACCGTTGCAACGCGTGGGAAAACCAAGGATGCATTTGGTGATCGCGTACATCGAGTGACGGTTGATCGAAGTAATCCACAATCCATGAAGGACGCGTTTCAAGATACAAAATGGGACATTGTGTACGATAATATTAACTACAATACGCACGACGCAAAAAGTGCGATTGAAGTATTTGAAGGAAACGTTGGTCGCTATGTTTTCACTTCTACCCTTTCCGTCTACGACTTCGGTGGTGATGCGAAAGTAGAAGGTGATTTTGATCCATCTACATATGCTTATGATTTAAATCAAGACGAATTTACGTACCAAGAAGGAAAACGTCAAGCAGAAGCGATTTTTGAACAAACGCGTGCTTTTTCTGCTACGTACGTCCGCTTTCCAATTGTTCTAGGAGAAGATGATTATACAAAGCGCCTTCACTTTCACGTTGAGCACGTATTAGAGGGATTGCCAATCGGTATTCCGAATCAACAGGCTTCTCTTTCCTTTATTACATCCCAAGAAGCAGCGGACTTTCTTTTCTTTGCCGGACACGAAACGTTTACAGGTCCTGTGAACGCGTGTTCAAATGGCGCTTACTCACTTGATGAGCTTATTACGCTGATTGAGGAAATAACGGGAAAACAATCACGTGTCGTATCATCAACAGAGGATCAGCACATGTCCCCATTTGGTGTTCCTGATAACTGGACGATGAATACACAAAAAGCCAAAGATGCTGGATTTACATTTTTAAATCTTCACGAATGGATGCCTGCTTTAGTCAAAACGTTGCGTAAGGAATATCAATAAACACAAAAAAAGCGCTCTTATGTAGAGCGTTTTTTTATATAAAAGCATAGTGGATGACGAAGAACTGTACACCTATCAGTATTCCAGCTGAGATGGTGCTCGCGAGAATTTTTCTTCGTGGTTCTCTAAATAATGAGTAAAAAAGTGCTAATACGAGAAGAAACAGGATTATCACTTCCATTTTTTGAACGATCGTCTGTTGTTGAAAAATGTTCAATGCTTGCTCACTGTTTCCTGCCAATACATCCTGACTAATCCTCTTTCCATACCAGCTGTACGACGTGACTTCATAATCGGTCGTACCTGGTGTAGAAGAAATATTTTGGTACCCAAGTGCTGGTAATTTAATTGAAAAAGCAAATAAAACAAAGCCAATGATCCACACGATTCCTTTCACTACGCGTTTTTTCATTCTCCCCTTCCTCCTTTAGGTATCCACCACTCCTTATAACATATTTTACCATAAAAAAGCCGAATGACGAACCTTTCCCATCCACTCTTCTTCTGTATTCGAAAAGAACCCTTCTATAAATTGAGCGTTCCTCGATTTATGGAAGGGTTCATCTATTATTTCACCATATACCAAAAATGGTGACCGCTTATATCCCGTTTCTTTTCTCGTTTGAATCCTTGACGCTCATATAAGGAAGCCGCTCCTTTATTATCCAGCTCTACGTTTAGCGTAAAGCGCAGGTCTCCTGAAAGCTCTTCTGCCTTTTGAAGAAGCGCTGAACCAATTCCTTGTCCTCGATAGGATGGGTGAACCACGAGTGAATCCACGTAGTAATCACCTTCCTCTGTTTCGCGATCAAGCATAAATGCGTCATTAGCTGTTTTCGCTCTCACGTATTCCAAAATAGGCTGATCAATGATCAGGGCATCATCACCCGCGTAACAAACGATCACGCCTGCTACCTGCTCGTCTACTTCCTTTACCCAGATATTGTGATAGCTGAATCGATTTAATTCAGATCGTATGTATGATGCGAGCACTTCTGCCACTTTTTCCGGTTTCTGCTCAGCCGTTTGGTCTTTTGCGATATCGCCAAGCATGTCCGTCAACAGGGCCGCAATTTCGCCGGCTTCTTCTTTTCTTGCTCCTCGAATAGTCATTTTTTTCGCTTCCTTTCTCTTGATGCTCTCTTAATGATAGCGTATCTTCCCACTTTATGCATACAAAAGGCGCCTTATGAGGCGCCTTTTCGTGATTATGCATGAACAGATTGATCGGCTCTTTTTGAAAGAAGGCTAACAAGAAAACCACACAAGCCGCCGATTATAGCTGGGATCAGCCATCCTAGCCCCTCCGCAAATAGAGGAAGATGACCATACAGGTCAGTTAAGAACTCGCTTTTTACACCGTATTGTACGAGACCATCATACACGCTAACAAGAATCGTTCCAATGAGTGCACCGCTGTAAATCCCGCGCGCTGATTCTTTAAACAGGCCGTGGAAGAAGGAAAGAATGACAAGTACGATGGTAAGTGGATAGATCATTGAAAGAATCGGAACAGATAATGATAAAATGTCTGCTAATCCAAGATTGGCAATTAAAAAACTGATAACCGTCATCACGGTTACAAGCATCGTATGCGAAATCTTTGGAAGCAACTTTCCAAAATACTGGCTGCATGCTACCACAAGACCGACACATGTCGTAAAACAGGCAAGAAGAACGATAACACCTAGTAAAAGCACACCCCATACGCTAAACAGCTGATCAGCCGTTGTCGTCAAGATCGCGGCGCCGTCTTTGTAAGTGTGCGTTGCCCCTGCTTTTGCACCCATTACACCAATTGTGACATACACAAGAATAAGTCCAGCTCCAGCAATTAACCCTGATTGCAGCGTTCCTTTTACGATCGCTCGCTGATTGGTCACGCCTTTTTGACGAATAGCGGTAATGACGACGATCCCAAAGGCTAAAGCTGCGATCGTATCCATTGTTAAGTATCCTTCCATGAACCCGTGAATTACCGGATGAGCTTGATACTCTTTGCTTACTGCGCCAAGCGGTTGTTTAAGTTTTAATAAGCTCCCCACCCCGAGTACAGCAATGGCGATTAGTAAGGCAGGTGTCAGCAAGCTACCGATACGATCGACAAGCTTTGATGGATTCAAGCTTACCCAATACACAAGTCCGAAAAAGATGATTGTAAAAATCAGCAGGGCCATCGTGTTTGATCCTTCGCTCACGAATGGTTTCACGCTCATTTCATACGCCACGTTTGCACCGCGCGGAATTCCCATAAACGGACCAATCGCTAAATACACAATAACGGTAAAGACGACTCCAAATACGGGATGAACGCGATTCCCAATCGTTTGAATGCCGTTTTTTGCCTTTGCCACAGCTAAAACCGTTAAGATTGGTAATCCTACCCCTGTAATGATAAATCCTGCAATCGCATACCAGAAGTGTGTTCCTGATTGTTGGCCTAAAAATGGTGGGAAAATTAAGTTTCCAGCTCCAAAAAACAATGCAAACAGCATCAGACCTACAAAGAAGGTTTCTTTTCTTGAGAGTGTTGTCATATTTGTTCCTCCTTAATGGATCATTATTACGAAAATAAAAAAATCGCCCCTTCTAATGAAGGGACGATTTTACTCGCGATACCACCCTAGTTCTATTTAACAAAAATAGCACTTTGTCACGTACAAACATACGCGTTCCACATAACGGGGGAATTCCGGTCACGCTTACTCTGAATTCATTTCAGCATGACATCTCAAAGAGGATTTTCCATAACGGTTCAAACATTGACTTTCAGCAAGGTGTCAACTCTCTGTGGATTTTACACATCATGTACTCGTTCTTATCAGCGATTTTATTTTCGAACAATTTTAATATTGTTACTATGCCACAATTCTCAAAGTACTGTCAACACTTTTTTATCTTTTCTGACAATTCAATCTAAAAAAACTCCCTGCTTTCACAGAGAGTCTTGTGATTAATGTTGAACAAATGATGGCATTGTTTCCATACCAACCATACGACCGTATGTGAACATTTGACCTTTATGGTGAATTTCATGATCACGCATCATATGAAGAAGTGAGCTACCTGGAATATGCGTTCCAAATGGTACTGTTGCATCTACCATCGCTTCAAACTGAGCCTCTTCTAATGATAAGATTGTTGCTTTTGTTTTAGCTGTCATGTCTTTTACGAATTGTTGAAGTGCTTGTGCATCATTAATTTCTGGCTGTCCGCCTGCTGGTGCTGATGTTTTCCCGTCTTTTACAGCCGTTACGAAGAAGTCAGCTGATCCAACTGTGTGAATCACTAGATCTTTAAATGTAAGCGCTCCGTCCCAAGGGGCAAACGATAAATCTTCTGTTTTTACTTTTGAAACGATTTCTTCTAATACGCCGCGATGACGCATCCAAGTTCCTGCAAATACTTCTGCTTTAGTCATGGTCAAATGACCTCCTTCTTTTTTTACGTTAACCATTATATCCTCTCTAAAGCCGAAAACCAAAAGATACACATTCGAAAGTCTTTCTTTTTTTCTATAACTCTACTAAAATAAAAATAACTACACTCGATTTTCTCGCATCTGATGCTTAAAAGGGGAGTTGCAATATGTATAGTAAAAACGCTGAGCGTCAAAAAGCTGAACAACTATTGCTGCAAGGAATCAAGCCAAAAGATGTATCCGAACAGCTAGGCGTACACCTTTCATCGGTATACAATTGGAAAAAAGAATTAAATCTCTCACCTAAGACATCTACTTCTTCTAAAAAAGACACATCAAAACAGAATTTCTCATCTACCCAGCATGTCGAAAACGAATTTCAAGTCGCACAGCTAAAAAAAGAAAACACCGCCCTAAAAAATCGAATTAACGAATTAGAAGCTGTGGTGACAGATCTGATTCTAAAATTAAAATCAAAAGATACGGGCTGGTTAGACTAATTATGAACTCCCTTTTCGGCGTTCTTCCTCCAGTCGTTCCAGCACCGTGCTTGGCTCCATTTCACGTCCTATTAAGGAACGACTATACATATTCAGTCCGACCTGATACCCCTCTTCCTCTAGTTCAGGAAGCCACTCCTCTATGAACTCCTCTGTCGTAATACTTATTGCTTTGTAATCCCGATAAAAAGCGACAGAATGAATAATTTTGTACGCCTTTTCCTCCTTTGACCAAAAAGGCATTAATGACTCGCCTTGTTCATTTGTGAAAAGAGCTGTTCCTTCTTCATTTTCAATCGTCCATACTCTTTTCAATTCTAAAACGTCTTCAAAAAAGGCCTGGTCATCACAGTAGTCATAAACAAGTCTTTCTCCCTGTTCTTCTGCTTCTTGTTCGCTAAATTCCCGTCCATCTAGCCACTGTTGATAGTGAATTATTTCATGCGCGAAGCTCATAAGGATCGCTAATAGAGCATCTTCCCGGCCCAATTCTTTAACAAGCTGCGGGTAATCTCCAGTGGCAATTCGAATATAGGGCTCTTCTTCTAATGAAAAAGGAGCAAAAAAAGAAGCACTTACCCATTCACCGTTTGAACGGATTTGCTCCTTTTTCTTCAAGTAGACCACTACTCGCATAGGAAATTCCATCTGCCAGCGTAGCCAGTTCGCAAAGACTAGACATGCTTTACGAACCTCCTCGTGAACACCTTTTTCACTTCTAACTCGCAGTCCGATACGATGATTCATTGTACGCTTTCTCCTTGCTATGTATTATCCGTGGTTCACCGTTCTTGACTCGTATTGTTTTTCTACCTCATCAAACGACCTCATCGCTTTAAACTCACCTGGCTTCCGGTTTAAAAACGGTGCGAGCATCAGGCCAATTCCCATTGTAAACACCCATCCTAAAAGCAAGGATAGATCAGGAGTAGAAAGAGCTCTATGATTTATTCCATCCCCATATCGATTAAGAGATAACGAAGTAGAAATGGTTAAGAAAAAGACGGGCACAATAAACGGCGCGATCCAAAACGTTCGATTTCGGGCAAAAAGAAGCGCAAATGAAGGAGCAAGCAATGGAAAAATGAGAGCAATACTAGGCTGATGCATCAGCCTTTGAAAAAATGTGACGATCGCCCACGCCATCCCACTACCTGTACATAGACCCGCTGTCATAAATAAACCGCCGTCTGACCGTAACACGAATATCATGATTATACATAAAGAAAGCAGAAACAAAAAGAGTTCATTGCTGTATGAAGGCACTGACATTGTAAGTGAAGCTTTTTCCATTATCCAAGTGAGAAATGATAAGACCTGGATTGCGGATGAAATGCCCAGCAAAATACGGGCCAAAAACGGATGATCATCTGAAAGCCACACAAGCGCTGATACGATGATGGAAGCAGCCACAATAATTGGCTGGATGCTATGTAATAGCTCATATTGACATAGATAATAACTCATACTGAAACTCGTAAACATCGTTAACCATATTTTTAGTACCATGCTTTTCTCCCTCCCTTTTCATTATAATAGATACAAAGACCTAATTATACGAGAAGTTGTCGAAAAACATAGAAAAAAAGGAGACGATGATTCGCTTCAAATATCAGCAGGTAATCCTTCGTGTCAATCACATAATCCTTCTAGCATCACTTTGGTCAAATTAATGGAAAAGCGAATCTTCTTATTTAGTTGTTTATATCTCCCTTTACCTTCAAACAAAAAAGCTGCTGATTAACATCATCAGCAGCTTTTTTGTTCACATATGTGCTAATAAGAGAATGGACTCCCCTTATTGACTCACAACGCTTTCTTTACCAAACACAACTTCTTTACCTGTTTCAGCAGATCGATACACCGCGTCTAAAATTTTCGTTACCATAAACGCTTGCTCCGGTTTTACAAGAGGCTCTTTGTCATATTTTACGGCTTCTAGCCACTGCTTTGCTTCTAATACTTCTGGCTTGTTAGAACCACCTTCAAAGAAAGCAATCGCCCCTCCAGTAGAGTTACGCTCTTCTGTCAGCATTCCATTTCTTGCGCTATTGTAAATAAGCTCGTTATTTTCATAGCTCATGCCTGCATTGATTTGTGCACCAGATTTTGTTCCGCACAGCGTTGTAGCAGCTTCTTTGGATTCTAGTACATTTAACGCCCAAGAAGATTCTAAGAAAATCGTTGCGCCGTTTTCCATTTTAATATAGCCAAACGCTGAATCTTCTACTTCATACGTTTCGGGATCCCACGGGCCAAACATATTTCCTTCTACTGCTTCTGGTAAATTCCCAAGCTTGTGGAACACTGAACCTGACACGGACGCTGGCTTATAGTTATCCATCATCCATAGCGTAATATCAAGCGCATGCGTTCCGATATCGATTAACGGACCCCCACCTTGCTGAGATTTATCAGGGAATACGCCCCATGTTGGCACAGCGCGACGACGAATCGCATGTGCTTTTGCAAAATAGATGTCTCCTAGCTCATCTTTTTCACATGCTTTATAAAGAGACTGAACGTCTGCACGGAAACGATTTTGATAGCCAATCGTAAATTTCTTGCCTGATTTTTTCCATGCGTCAATCATTTTTTGCGCTGCTTCTGTATTATGCGCCATTGGCTTTTCACACATCACGTGCTTCCCTGCTTCAAACGCTGCCACCGTAATTGGGCTGTGACTAACGTTCGGCGTTAAAACATGAACGATATCAATCGTTTCATCTTTTAATAACTCCTGATAGTCCACATAAATCTTCGCATCCGTTGTTCCAAACTCTTGTGCAGCCGCTTGCGCACGATCAATTTCAATATCACAAAAAGCCACCATTTCACACATATCACTAAATGCCGCTAATGCTGGCAAATGTTTTTGATTTGCGATGCCACCGCATCCAATAATTCCTACTTTTAATTTACTCATCTTATTCATCCCCCTAGGTTGTTCGTGTAAATTTAGTATGTAAGCTGCTTAAGCATGACTTAAGCAGTAATTACTGTTAAGCACTTAACCATTGCTTTAACTACAAATTCTCCCCTTATAAGTATTCAACTTTTTTTCGTTTTTTCCTACTAAAAAACGAAACTTTTTTAGAAAAATGAAGTGATGACTATTCGTTACCTAAGAGCGTTTAGTTGTACTAAATTCACTCCTCTTCTTCTTGAGATAATTTGTAAACACCGTCTAACATCTCAATCTACTACGATATGTAATTACTTACTTGCTTATACAAATCATTAAACTCTTCTGCTTGTTTCAATGACGGAAACTCACTCAAGGTTTTATCTAAATATTCTTGTATTCCTCCCATCATTCCTTGTTTAAACACGTCTATTGGAACAGAATTATATTTAGTGATTGGCATTTTTTCAGATCTACTTATTTTCTCTCCATCATACCAATGTACTTTAGATGCCCTCTTGTGTCTTATAGCAAATACTATATCTTCTTTTTTGATTTTCATAACTAATTCTTTATCAATTTGACCTTCTTCAACAATTATAGCTTTATTACCTATATCATTTATTTTCTCTAAAAAACTACACATAAATCCATGAACAGGGATTGTTAGCCCCAAACTTGATATAGAGGAAGTACCCATTTCTTCCTCAGATAGTCCATCTGCATTTTGGAAGAAAGTCGTTTCATTTATCATAAAATCAAGACGTCCCCATAATGAATACTCAATTTCTCCCGTTTGTATATCACTTATTAAACTATCCGGATATTCATAAGTGGTAATTTTCAACTTAAATTTCATGCTAACTTCACTCCTAGTACATTGTTAACATTTAAAATAACCTTTCAGATGATCGTTAATCGTAAATTAGGGATCGAGAAGGCATAATTTGCACTATACCATGACAATAGTAGAAGGTACTATTGCAAAAGTCATTTCAGAGCGCGTGAGTTATTTTTCTATTCAAATTACTTTAAATCAGTATAGCCACGCCCTACCGTTTATGAGGTAGGACGTGGCTACTGAGTTACATACACTATTTTAATAACTTTTTTGTGACCGCTAGCCAATAAATAAGTTATTAATTAGCTAAACAGCCTTACATATCCAACAGTACGAATTAAAACGCCCAGTTTCCTTTACGGAAGATTGGTTCAGATGTACCGTCTTCTTTGATGCCGTCAATGTCCATGTCAGCAGAGCCGATCATGAAGTCAACGTGTGTGATGCTTTCGTTGATGTCACGTTCTTTTAGCTCTTCTTTTGACATTGTTTTTCCGCCTTCAATACAGAACGCGTAGGCGCTTCCGAGCGCTAAGTGGTTAGAAGCGTTCTCATCAAATAGTGTGTTAAAGAACACGGTATTTGATTGTGAAATAGGTGAATTGTGAGGAACAAGCGCTACCTCTCCTAGGTGAGCTGCTCCTTCGTCTGTTTCAATCAGATTTTTCAGCGTTTCATAGCCTTCTTCCACGTCGATATTGACTACTTTTCCATTTTCAAACGTTAATGAAAAGTCTTCAATTAAGTTTCCACCGTAGTTTAACGGAAGCGTGCTTTTTACGACGCCGTTCACTCCAGATTTTAATGGTACCGTAAAGACTTCCTCAGTCGGCATGTTTGCCATAAACGAATCGCCTTTTTCATTGATGCTTCCTGCGCCTACCCAAATGTGCGTTTCTGGAAGTTCAATCGTCAAATCTGTTCCTGGTGCTTTGTAATGAAGTTTTTTGTATTTTTTCTCATTTAAATAATCCACTTTTTGATGGAGATTTTGATCGTGCTGCGTCCATGCTTGAACAGGGTCTTCTAAGTCTGCGCGTGTTGCTTTAAAAATCGCATCCCATAGCAAACCTTCTTGCTCTGACTCTGGTGCATCTGGGAATACTTTTGCTGCCCATTCTTTAGAAGGAGCTGCCATAACTGACCAGCTAACCTTATCCGATTGAATGTAGCGACGGAATTCGCTCATTGCCTGACCAGCTGCTTTATTCGCTGCTGCGATACGGGATGGTTCTACGCCTTTTAACAGGCTTGGATTTGAAGACGTAATGGATAAGAATGCCCCACCATTTTCTGCAATTTCTTTGCTTGCTTGTGCTTTCCATGAAGGAAACTCCGTGAACGCTTCGTCAGGTGCAAGATCATATTTTAAGCGAGCAACCGTTTCATCGCTCCAATCTACATATACGTGTTTTGCGCCTACTTCGTACGCTTTTTCAACTACTTTACGAACAAATGGGGCTGTGTGAATGGCTGCGTTTACTAAAAGTGTTTGACCCCGCTGAATGTTAACGCCTACTTTTACTGCAAGCTCCGCATATTTTTCTAAATTCTGTTCAAATGTTGACATATGTATAAAAACTCCTTTTATTCTGA
Source organism: Priestia koreensis (assembly GCF_001274935.1). GTDB lineage: Bacteria > Bacillota > Bacilli > Bacillales > Bacillaceae_H > Bacillus_AG > Bacillus_AG koreensis. The sequence goes on from NZ_LILC01000023.1 coordinate 166,937, forward strand.
AATTTCTTCCATTTTACCACATCTGTAGATCATTGAGAACTGCGGTGACTTCAAAGTAGACAATAAAAAAAGGACAGCACGTGTCCTTTTTTACTCCTCCACTTTTTCCACCTTCACAAGTGTCGCTCCATTTTTCAAATCAAAATAGGCGCGAATGATCTCACCCTTTGCGAGGGGTTCTTTCAGTGGTTCTTTTAAATTGGTAAGTTGGAAAATAATACTCGTGCCGTCTTTCGCCTCACCGTAATATTTTCCGCCTTCAATTTTCGTAATTTGATAATGATACATACGATATTTTTTCTTATCCTTTGTATTAACAGTTTTGGATTCTGGTAGTTTGTTTAACGTCTCTTTTTGCTGTGCCGCGTGCTCTGTTGGTGTCGGCGAAGCCTGAATTTTATAAACAAGTAGCAAACCGAACAAACAAACAACTAACAAAATCAAAACAAGAAATCGTTTATTTGTAAATATCAAAAGTGAAACCTCCTACTTTTTTAAGTATCTCTAGTTGCACACATAAAAATTATACAGCATGAAAAGTGAATTTCATGAGGTAAAAGACTGCTTTTTTACGGCAGCCTTTGTTTACATAATCTTTTTATGGTCATTTTATTATGATACTTCCATCCTACATATATAGTATCCTACTATGAAAATTTGTTCAAATATTGACTTTTCACTCATGCTGATCCGCGTAGTCATTTTTTTAGTGAAGCGGCATATAAATAACAATATCTCGATACGCGGTGGTATAGCCAAGTGGTAAGGCACAGGTCTGCAAAACCTTCATCCTCGGTTCAAATCCGAGTACCACCTTTTTGCCTCCCCCTCTCGTTTCTGCGAAGGGGGTATTTTTATGTAGCATTGCCTCTAAACCATCCTTAGTAACCTTCATTTCTTCCTTCCTTTCTATAAATGATGATGTATAATACAACTATTGCTCAGCACATTATTCATCTTATAGGGAGTTACAAAAATGAAAAAAGCACTTTTTCTTTTACTCAGTTCATTCATCTTCATCATGCCTGTTAGTGAAGCAAGTACGGCACAATCTCTTCAGCTATACAGTGAGGCTGCAATTGTAATGAATGCCGATAATGGACAAATTTTATACGAACAGCATATAAATGAATCGCTTTATCCAGCAAGCTTAACAAAGGTCGCAACAGCCATTTACGCGATCGAGCATGGGCGCTTAGATGATATGGTCACCGTTTCTTCGCGTGCCGCCAACGTGGAAGGATCTAGCGTAGCGATTGTCGCCGGAGAGAAGCTTCCCCTTCGCACTCTTCTTGAAGGAATGCTGTTGCGATCTGGAAACGATGCAGCGGTAGCCATTGCAGAGCATATGAGTGGAGGCGTTGAACAGTTCTCAGAAGACTTAAACGCCTACCTTAAACAAACGGTAAAGCTTGGGCATACGCACTTTGTGACGCCAAACGGATTGTTCGACGTGAATCATACGACGACTGCCTATGACTTGGCCAAGCTCACACAGTATGCAATCAAAAATCCGGAGTTCAAGCGTATCTTCGGCCTAAAGCAAATGGAATGGCAATCTCAAGCGTTACATACTACCTATACCCACCAGCATCGCTTATTAACCACGACTCCGTATGAAGGCGTAACGGGTGGGAAACCAGGCTATTTAACCAAATCAGGCTATACGCTCATTACCACCGCTTCAAGGAATGACTTGAACCTTATTGTCGTAACGTTGAAAGCACGAAATAAAAAGCGTGCATACAAAGATACGGTGAAATTGCTTGATATGTCATTTGGTGACTATATGTGGAAAGAGATTCCGAAGAACAAACTGTATAAGCAGAACGGAGTCACTTACCGAGTACCAGAGGAACTACGATACGTTAGTTCCAAAAGTAAAAAAGACGAGATTAACGTCTCGAGTACAGGCGTTTTGCATGTTTCGAATCAGGGCAAACCCATTTTAAGCCAACAGCTAGAGAAATTACCTAAAGTGGTGAAAGAAGAGGCATCATCGTCATTTTCATGGGGATGGTTATTGTTTGCCATATTAGTTGTGTTATTTGTAGGTGTGGTCCTTCTGCGAGTAACAAGGCGCACAAGAAAACGTTAAAAAGCACGTGCAGTGATTGCACGTGCTTTTTTACTAGTTAGCTATCAAAGTTGCCTTTAACATCGTCGTCGTCCTCTTGATTGTCACGAACAACTTTTGCCACCGTAAAAGATGAAATGATAATTCCAACGGTTCCCATGATATAGTAACCTTTTACATAAAGCTCAGCGTCCAATGTATACAATCCTACAAATACTAACAGGGTAAACACAATCAACCCTAACCAAGCTAGCATTGTAAACGCAGGTGTATTTCGTCTTCTTTTCTTAGCCACTGGTAGTCTCCTCTCTCTATCTCGTATGTAATCACCTTATTATACTACATCTTATTCCCATTTCTAAGGTAATATTTCCTTATTTTTACACACCTAAACCTCAAAATGAAGTTCTGATATTACTGTAAAGATAAATCTTTTTTCTTATACGAAAAAGAGACAAGCGGAGTAGAGCTGTCGTCGCATTATTGTTTTTTCTTCATAAGCGATCCGTCTTTTATTTGCATAAACCGAACAAAAAAAGAGCAGATAGTCTGCTCTTTTTTTACGCCTCAAAATAATCTTTGTAGTAGCCGCCAACTTTTCCTGTGTTGTCTACGACAAAGTAAAACTCTTCTGTTTCATTTTTTACGTCGTATGTATTTCCTTCCGTTAACACGTTGTTTACCATGTATTTTGCGGCATTTGTATGAATGCATTTGACCGTTTTAGTCGTTTCGCGGTCTTTCCAATCTAAGTGAATCATCGTTATTCCTCCTACGTAAAAATATCTTCTCTTTTATAGTAACGAAAACAAAAGAAAAATCTAGCATTTATCGTTATTCTTCCCCTATTTTTTCATGTTTCTCATATATAATCAATAGGAAAACTCCTTTGCTGCATAACTTTATTTAATATTGATTATTTGGAACATAGTTTTATTAATATTAAATCATTTTCTCACACAATCGTTCTGTCTGTATAATGATCCTTTTTCAGCGTATTTATCCATTAAAATGACAAGAAATTGTCTTCTGCTGACGTAATACGTTTGCTTCAGTCATGTAAAAGACCTGGAATATGTATACGCACGACGTTCAATTATGGTAATATATGTTAAAAAAATAACCACTTCCCTATTGAGCCGTCACATACTGCGCTTAGGGGGTTTGGTACGTTGGTGAAAAATTTTATAAGGACGTGATCCTGCTGGAATTTATCACAAGTTTTGCTATTGGCTTTTTATTTTTAGTGGTTGGTGTTGTCGCATTTTTCCCACCAACAAAATTTCCTTGGATCGTGAGGTTTATCATTTTATGTACAGGAGCAGGATACATCTCGTATTCTATTGTGAGATTAGTGGGATGGGTTTCTTCCTAGATCATGTAGGAGATTCCGTGAAGCGCCGAAAAAGCTTAGAGAAAAATCCTCTAAGCTTTTTTTTATGTGAAAATTATCATCATTTGGTTGTGTGCACTCCGCTATTAAATCCATTGAAAGTCTTTATTAGCTGCCCGTACTCACAAAGCTTTTCAAGCCCTTTTGCCAAAATTTATAGGCAATCACCATCGATAAAATAGCGATAAGTGGTGTTAAAAAGCCCGTTAGTGCGTAACCCTTTTGCTCAAAAAATAAAGCAGCTGGATAAAAAGCGGTAAACCCATATGGAATGAGCCAGGTAATTAAATACGTAATGACTTTTGGATAAATCGTGAGCGGATAGCGTGCAAAGTCACTGAGTTGGAAAACTGATGCTACGATAGGGAGACTGTCCACCATCCAAAAGGAAAAGGAAATAAAAAATAGGTTAATAGCGACGAAAATAAAGCCGCTTGAGATAATAACAAGCGCTAGTAGTAGTACACTTCCGATTGACCACGTAATGTCTAGATGTGTCGTCGCTGTAAATAAGACGACAAGGCCGATTAACAGTTGTCCGAAACCATCTTGCTGTACGCGCTCCGAAATGACCTGAAACAAAGGATTTACAGGTCGTAGCAACAATCGATCTAAATTACCTGTACGAACGTACTGCCACCCAAGCGTCCATAGATTATCAAAAAAGATGTGATGAATAGAGCGGCCTAGAAAAGCGATGGCATAAATAAATAGAATTTCATAAAACGTCCATCCCTTTAAAACATCAATATGATTAAAGACGATTTTCAAAAAGAAAAGCGACGTGAACTGCTGAACGGCAACAGAAAACATCCCAATATAAAAATCGGCTTTATATTCCATCATGACTTTCAAATGATTGCTAAAGTACTTGCTGTACAAAACCAAATATCGTTTCCATTTTTTCATCATGTTTTTATCCCCCAAAGACCGTAATTCGTTTTACAGCCTGTTGCCACATTACACGAACGATTATATAAATAGCAAGTAGCCATACACACTGAATGGCAAACGATGTAAGAATATGTCCCCCGCTAATCTGCCCTGTGTAAATACCAACAGGCACATAAATCATTGATTGAAATGGTAACCACTGGCTGACTTCCTGAAACCACCCCGGAAAGAGCGTGAGCGGAATTAATGCGCCAGAAAAGAATTTGACAATCGCCTCACGAAGCACGCCTAATCCCCATATATTCACCGTCCAAAATGCCAGCACGCCAATAATTAAATCAATTTGCGTTCCGATTAAAATCCCCGCGACCATGCTTGGGATAAAAAAGCACCCTGCTAAAAGTGATGCAGGCTTCGTAATATCTAAAAATAAGAACGATAACAGTAAGATAGGAAGTGCACTTCGGACAAATCCATTAATTTTTGATCCAAAATCCATCCAAATTAGCTTTGTCAAATAGTCGTATGGCTTTAGGAGCTCTAGCGCAATATTTCCGCCCTTAATGTCTTGTGCAATCGTTTTCCCAACTCCTGCTACAAAGGCCTCTAAAGTCATCGCGATAATGACGTAGGTAATCATTGATTGAAACGTTAATTCTCCAACCGACTGCCGGTTTTGAAAAACGGCTGCCCAGAAAAAATACATGATGAACAGACGCAAAATGCCAGATATCGTGTCTGCCCAGTACCACGCCATATAAGCCGTTTCTATTTGCATTTGTGATTTTAATAAGTGCCAGTACTTTCGCATTGCTTAACCTCCCGCTCATAAATCTCTTGAACAATGGATTCAATACTTGGCTCTGTTACCGTAAAATCAACAACCGGATATGCTTCCATAATCGCCTTCATAATCACAGCTACGCTAATTTGGGCCGTGTTAAAGTACAACACAAGTTTTTGATCATCCTTTCGTTCAACCTCTACGCTTCCTTGAAGTGAAGCTGGGAGTGGGAAATGATCAAGATCTCCTTCAACTTCTAATTCAATCATACGATTAAACGTCGTACGCTGTTTAAGGCCCAGCAAACTGCCATCATAAATGACGATTCCCTTATCTAAAATGATCACGCGGTGACAAAGCTCCTCAATATCTTGCATATCATGCGTAGTCAAAATAATGGTCGTTTCGTAGCGCTTATTCATTTCTTTGATAAATTGACGAATTTTAATTTTGACCGATGCATCTAGACCGATTGTCGGCTCATCCAAATACACGACGGATGGATTATGTAAAAACGCTGCCGCTAACTCACATCTCATTTTTTGTCCTAACGATAATTGACGAACTGGAATGGACAGCAGCGGGTCTAAATCGAGTACGTCTCGGAAAACGGCCAAATTTTTCTGATATTGTTCTTCTGGAATTTCATAAATGTGCTTAAGCAGTTGAAGCGACTCCTGAACAGGAATATCCCAAAATAATTGCGTTCGCTGTCCGAATACAGCCCCAATAATTTTCGCATTTTCCATTCTATCCTTATATGGAACAATACCATTTACCGTAATTTCTCCTTCATCAGGCGTCAGAATTCCACTGATCATTTTGATTGTCGTTGATTTCCCTGCCCCATTCGATCCAATATAGCCGATAATTTCTCCCTTAGGAATGGTAAAGCTAACGTTGTGTACCGCCGTTTTCACCTGAAACTTGCGATGAAAAAGCGATTTTATAGCTCCCTTAAGCCCGGGATCACGTTCAAATATCCGGTAATTCTTGCTGATGTTTTTGACTTCAATCATTCGTACATCCCCTTTTTTGTAAGCGAATTCAAACCCAGAAAATCAATTATATATGAATTTGTCTATTTCTGTAAATACATTCTTTTTCTTTCAAAAATAATTTTATTTTAAAATTTTCTAACAATTAATTGACAAATAGAGGTGTTTTCTAGATAATTACTGTTAACATTAATACATTAAAAGTATGGGATTAGTAAATTATGAAATACGTAGAAGAGAATGGAACTCACAGGCTGCAAAGTTCCTTACGTTCATCAGATTGAACCTGCCCTTTCAAGCTAGCTTATGAAAACATAAGCCGTCCCTCCAACGATACAGGATCAAGCGGGTGCTTCGGCATCAATAAAGGTGGTACCACGGAAGCGATTCTTTCGTCCTTTTTTAGGACGAAAGAATCGCTTTTTTATATGTGTAATGAGGTGAAGAGATGAAAAAACAGCGAATTGTCGTCAAAATAGGAAGTAGCTCTCTTACAACATCTGAAGGGAAGCTTTCCTACAAAAAACTTGAAGAACATGTTAAAGCCATAAAACTTTTAAAAAACCAGGGCCACGAGGTCATTTTAATATCTTCTGGAGCTGTTGCAGCCGGTTTTTCAGCGCTTCGCTATGCGACACGTCCAAAAACGCTTGCTGCCAAGCAGGCCTCAGCTGCAGTCGGACAAGGACTGTTGATGGAGGGCTACAACAAAGCATTTGCTCCTTATCATATTCCAACCGCTCAGCTATTACTTACCAGAGGGGATTTTTATGAGCAGTATCTCTTTCGAAATATATATGCAACAATTACGGAATTATTAAAAGGCGGAGCCGTCCCAATCATCAATGAAAATGACTCTGTCGTGACCGATGAACTTACTTTTGGTGACAACGACATGTTATCAGCACTTGTAAGCGGCTTTCTTCACGCCAATGCTCTCATTATTTTAACGGACATTAATGGATTATATGATGAGAATCCTTTTACAAATCCGCATGCAAAGAAATATTCATTCATCCCCTCTTTAACAGAGGAACTTTTAGCTCTTGGTGGTGACAGTGAATCAGCAGTTGGAACAGGGGGCATGCGTTCTAAATTATTGGCAGCTCAAACCGCTCTTTCCTTAGGTGTAAGTGTATTCGTCGGGAAAGGAAATCATGAACGAAAGTTACTTGATATTATAGAAGGGAAAGGCGACGGCACGTATATTGGCAGTCCCTTTCAAACCCAAATGGAAACAAAAAAGCAGTGGATTGCTCACCACGCACCGATCGCTGGAAAGATCAGAGTCGATGTCGGAGCTGAAAAAGCTTTAATTTACCAGCATAAAAGTCTCCTTCCAGCGGGTATAGAAGAAGTAAGCGGTACATTTCGTGCCAATGAGATCGTTGAAGTTGTCAATAAAGACAATAAGTTAATCGGTAAAGGCCAAGTATCCTATTCGTCAACAGAAATTGATGTTATCAAAGGGCTTTCTAGTTTTGAGGCAAAGACATTAATAAATGGCAAAAAGGCAGCCGTTATTCATCGAGATCAATGGATTACAGTGCGAAAGGAAGGAATCAAAAATGAGTGAATTGATGGAAAAAGCACGTATTCTTAACCAAACAACGAAGAGCTTACAAAAACAATCAGCAGCAGCCAAAAATGATGCGCTTCTTCTGATCGCAGACGAGTTACGTCGCAATCAGGATTATATTTTACAAGAAAATTCGCTAGATATTGAAGGTGGAAAGCTAGCGAACTGGTCTCCTTCTCTATTTGATCGTCTCTTATTAACCCAAGAACGCATTCAACAAATAATTGAAGGATTGATTCAGCTTGTCGAGCTTAATGATCCTATCGGTGAAACAATTGAGTCATGGAATCGTCCCAACGGACTTTCTATCCAATCCATCCGTGTTCCGCTTGGTGTTGTAGGGATGGTCTACGAAGCAAGACCTAATGTCACAGTTGATGCAGCGGCACTTTGTTTAAAAACAGGAAATTGTGTACTGTTACGAGGAAGCTCATCAGCTATTCATACCAATCGCGCGCTCGTTCATATTATGAAACAGGCGCTAAGTAAAAGTAAAATTTCTCCTCATGCGATCGAGCTTTTGGAAGATACGAGTCACGAAACAGCTGAAGAATTGTTCAGGCTGAACGGATATTTAGATGTCTTAATTCCGAGAGGCGGTGCTAGCCTTATTCAAAACGTGATTCAAAAAGCCACGGTCCCTGTTCTAGAGACAGGCGTTGGAAATTGTCATATGTTTATTGATGAGACCGCTTCATTTCATATGGCGTGTGACATCGTCTTGAATGCGAAAATGCAGCGTCCATCTGTATGTAATTCAGTTGAAACGGTTCTCATTCATCAGAATTGGCCACATACGCGGCCATTCATTGAATTTCTTCATCAGCACCATATTGAAATACGAGGAGATGAAGTACTCTCAAGCATGTTCCCCTACGTAAAAACAGCAACAGAGTGGGATTGGGAAAATGAATTTTTAGCTCCTATTCTTGCTGCTAAAATTGTGGACGATACAAATCACGCCGTTTTTCATATCGATCAGTACGGCACGATGCACTCGGAAGCCATTATTAGCGAAACGCAAGAACACGTAGATCAATTTCTACAAGAAGTTGACGCAGCGGTTGTCTATCACAATGCCTCTACCCGCTTCACTGACGGCGAGCAGTTCGGTTTTGGCGCTGAAATTGGAATCAGCACACAAAAGCTTCATGCCAGAGGACCGATGGGGCTTAAAGCATTGACCACAACAAAATCCATTGTTAAAGGAACGGGTCAAATTCGGGAATCATGAATAAAAGCGAGTATGAGCGAGAAGTATAAAATAGCTTCTCGTTTTTTTATTTCCTATTGATGTAGCAGCGTTTTAAGAATGAATAGGCTCTTTTTTATGCTCACCAAAAACAGTTCTTAAAATAAAAAAAGACAACCAAATGGTTGCCTTTTTTTATTACAATCAGCCTTCTAATAGTAATGTTTCTGGATCTTCAAGTAAATCCTTCACCATTGCTAGGAAGCTTACGGCTTCTTTTCCGTCAACGATACGATGATCATATGAAAGGGCGATATACATCATCGGACGGTTTTCAGAATGATCTTTGTCAATTGCTACTGGGCGAAGTTGGATTTTATGCATTCCTAAAATCCCAACTTGAGGAGCATTTAAGATCGGAGTCGATAGTAAAGAACCGAATACTCCACCGTTTGTGATTGTGAATGTTCCACCTTGTAAGTCTTTAAGACTTAATTTATTGTTACGAGCTTTTACCGCTAGGTCGCCAATACTGCTTTCAATGCCTGCAAATGATAGACGATCTGCATCGCGTACAACTGGTACTACTAAGCCTTCTTCAGCTGCAACTGCAACACCGATATCATAATATTTCTTGAGTAGGAGCTCATCACCTTGAATTTCAGCATTTAACAGCGGGAATTGTTTTAATGCTGCTACGACTGCTTTTGTGAAGAATGACATGAATCCTAAACGAACATCGTGTTGCTCAAAGAATTTATCTTTGCGACGCTTACGAATGTCCATTACCGCTGTCATATCCACTTCGTTAAACGTTGTTAGCATTGCTGCTGTTTGTTGTACTTCTACTAAACGTTTTGCGATTGTTTGACGACGACGAGACATGCGAACACGCTCAACTGGCTTCGCTGCATCCTCTGCATCCGTCTTTTTCGCTGGTTCAACCGCTGGTACAGCTGAAGAGTTGGAAGTTGCTGGCTTCGGTGCAGGTGTTTGATATGTTTCAACGTCCTGCTTACGCACACGGCCGATCGGATCAGCTGTTGGCACTTGACTTAAGTCAATTCCGCGCTCTCTCGCTAATTTACGAGCAGCTGGAGAAGCTACTGTCCATTGCTTCGCTTCTTCTTTTGCTGGACCTTTTGCTTGCTCTGGCACAGCCTGTTCATTTTTCACTTCAGGCTTCGCTTCTGTTGCTGGCGCTTCTTGAACAGGAGTTGCTTCAACCGTTGCTGCTGCTTCTCCGCTTGCATCGATCATCGCAATTGTTTCTCCTACTTTCACGATATCGCCCGCTTCTTTTAGAACCTGTGTTAATACGCCAGATTCCTCGGCCATTAACTCAACGTTTACTTTGTCTGTTTCAAGTTCAACGATGTATTCTCCCTTTTCAACTTGCTCCCCTACTTGCTTTAACCACTGTGCAACTGTACCTTCTGAGATGGATTCGGCTAATTCTGGAACTTTCATTTCTGGCATTTTAATTTTCCCCTTTCTGTCTACCTAGCGAGTAACTGCGTTTTCAATCGTGATTTCTTGTCTTGTTAACACGTTGTCGATAATACGTTGCTGTTCTTTTTTATGAACAGTTGGGTCCCCTTCAGCCGTACTTGAACGACGTTCACGTCCCACGTAACTTACTTTAACTCCTTCAGGTGCTAGCTCATGAATTCTCGGTTCTGCAAATGACCAAGATCCCATGTTAGCTGGCTCTTCTTGAACCCACACAATTTCTTTTAAAGAATCAAAGCGGCTTAACACCTTTTTAATTTGCTCCGTTGGGAATGGATAGATTTCTTCTACACGTAAAATGTGTACCCAATCTAACTCTTCCGCTTGATCTTGCACGGCTTCTTTTAAATCAACCGTGATTTTTCCGCTTCCAAGTACAACGCGCTCAACTTTAGCAGAGTTCTTGCCTAAAAGCGGCTCTTCAAGAATCGCTTGGAATGAACCAGCTGTTAATTCTCCAAGATCTGATACAGAGTTTGGATTACGCAACAGGCTCTTCGGCGTCATAACGACTAACGGACGCGCATCCTTCGTATTTAACACCGCTGCTTGACGGCGTAAAAGATGGAAGTACTGTGCCGCTGTTGTTACGTTTGCAACTGTCCAGTTATTTTCAGCAGCCGATTGCAAGTAGCGCTCTAGGCGACCACTTGAATGCTCAGGTCCCTGGCCTTCATAGGCATGTGGCAGTAAAAGAACCATTCCTGATTTTTGTCCCCATTTCGCTTCTCCTGCCGAAATGAACTGATCAAATAGTACTTGACCCGCATTAGCAAAATCACCGAACTGCGCTTCCCATAACACAAGAGTTTCTGGTGCAAACACGTTGTAGCCATATTCGAAACCGATGACAGATCCTTCTGATAACGGACTGTTGTGAACGGCAAACGTTGCATTTACTTCAGGTATCTTGTGAAGCGGTGAATACGTCTCGTTCGTATTGATATCATGAAGCATGATGTTACGCTGTGCGAACGTTCCACGCTCTGAATCCTGACCTGTAATACGGATTGGTGTTCCGTCTTGTAAAATCGTCGCAAATGCGAGCGCTTCTCCAAGAGACCAGTCGATTTTCCCATCTTCTTTTAAAGCTTTAGAACGTCGCTCTAAAATACGAGCTAGTTTCGGGAATACTTTAAAGTTTTCAGGCCACTGTACAAAATGCTCACCAAGCTCTTGAAGTGTATCTGCATCAACAGCTGTTGGAAGCTCAGGTAAAGCCTGCTCTTTCACCACTGGAAGCAATACGCCAGAATGAACGGTTTTGTTTGGAACTTTTTCATAAGCCTTTTGTAATTTATTTTGGACACGCTGATTGATTTCTTCTACTTTTTCAGATGAAAGAGATTGTTGCTCTTGAAGTTTCGTTGCATAGATCTCACGCACTGTTGGATGCTTGCGAACGATTTCATAAAGCTTCGGCTGTGTTGTAGAAGGCTCATCCATTTCGTTATGTCCGAAACGACGATACCCAATCAAATCAATTAAGAAATCTTTGTTGAAGCGTTTACGATATTCATAGGCAAAGTATGCAGCTGCAAGACAAGCTTCCGGATTATCCGCATTGACGTGAACAATTGGAATCTCATAGCCTTTTGCTAGATCACTTGCATATTTTGTTGAACGAGAATCATAGCTCTCAGTCGTGAATCCGATCATATTATTTGCAATAATGTGGATCGTTCCACCCGTTTGATAGCCGCGTAGGCGACTCATATTTAACGTTTCTGCAACAATTCCCTCACCTGGAAAGGCTGCATCACCGTGAATTAAAATAGCATAGGACTCTTCCACGTCTTGCGTTGGGAATCCTGATCTTGTACGCTCCTCTTGCGCTGCTCTTGTAAAACCTTCCACTACAGGGTTAACAAACTCTAAGTGACTTGGATTATTTGCAAGCGTTAAGCGAGCGCGGCCGATGCGGTCATGCTTAATTTGACGATCCGCACCTAAATGGTACTTAACGTCTCCGCTCCAACCATAGTTGATGCCTGTTGATCCTTCAGAAGGAACAAGCTCTTTGTTTGGTGCATGCTGGAATTCAGCAAAAATTGCTTCATATGGCTTTCCAAGAACGTGCGCTAACACATTTAGTCGTCCACGATGAGCCATACCGATATTGATATTTTTTGCTCCAACTTGCACGGACTCTGCCACGATCTCATCCAGTACCGGAATTAATACATCTAGTCCTTCTACTGAGAATCGTTTTTGTCCTACGAACGTTTTATGAAGGAATTTTTCAAACTCTTCCACTTCTGTTAAACGTTCTAGTACAGCAGATTTTTTCTCTGTAGACATGGTGCGGAAAATAGATCCCGACTCCACCATTTCTGTTAACCATGCATTTTCTTCTTGTTCGTGTACGTGTTGAAATTCAAACGTAATCGCTTTTGTATAGAGCGCTTTCAAGTATTGAATTGCATCCCATCCAGTTTGAACAAGTTCGGGTGCATTTTTACATAGCAGGTTGACCGGAATTGCTTTTAAATCAGCTTCCGTCAGATCATATGTATCAAGCTGTAATAAATCCTTTTCTGCTGGATTGTTGTGAAGTGGATAAATATCTGCATACAGATGACCATATGTTCGAATATTTTCTGCTAGCTTCACAGCAGCAGCTACCTTATACACGTTGGAAAGTCCTTCCTGGTTAACGCTTTCATTTGCGTTTTCATGGGAAGTCTTTCGATCAAATTGTTCGGCTGTTTCAGATGCCGTAGGTGGTCCATATTGTTCAAATAATTCTTTTAACTCTGGATCCACGGATTCAGGGTCGTTTACATAATGTTCGTACATATCCATGACGTAACCAAGATTTGGTCCTAAAAACTTTTGCCACGGTTCGTCTCCCTTTGTTGTCTGCTTATACATGAGAATACCCCCAACTTTCCCTAATCGTTTCGGATTGTGAGAATAATGAGCAGTGAGCGATGTTATTGATCGTCACTACTGTTTCCTACGTCCCTATTTTAACACTGTTTGACAAAATCCTCAAAACATAAAATCATATTTTTATAAAAATAATGAAAATTTTTTTAAAAGATTTCTTTTCCTTGTGGTAAACCCTTTCATAAGCGACCATATTATTATATGTAGAAACTCGGATATATTTTTCATCAAAAAAAAGCGTCCTTTTGTAAGGATTTTTCCTAGTATAATAATGATTACGTCGGTATATGTAAACTAAACATACAAACTAGTAAACGTTTGGACAAAAAATACCCTCAAACAGCGTTTTATTCGTTTACACTGTTTGAGGGTATTTTCCACTGTTTTAAAAAATTCCACAGCATTTTACTCGCATTCGGACCGCTTGAATCGGTGTATTTTTCACTTCCACTTCCTCCAGCCCAGCAATGACCCATTTTATGCACAATGACTTTTTCAAGCCAAGAGACGTCATTTTTGTTTTTATAGACGTAGCGGGTATATGAACGCCCTCTTAACGAAGTGTGCGTCGAAATATAGTCGGTTTCGTCGTCAATCCACCCTTCGTTCTCGTGAAGAGCAGCTAAATTGTTCATCCGGCACCACTGAATAATAATTTGATCACTGTTTACGACATGAACACGCTTGTCTTCGTCTCCATGAAAAACCATTAACGGGACCGGACGAGCATATTCCTTCATTGCCTCATATGCCTTTACTCCTTGTACTTTTGCAGAGGGTCCTCCGCGTTCCATTGCCTGAACGGATTCTAAAATATTTGTCGCCGCTCCGTACTCTAGACCTGCACTGACCCCAACAGCGGCAAACAAATCTGGATAGGTTGCTCCCATAATGACACTCATTGCGCCTCCTGCAGAAAGCCCTGCGACGTATATGCGAGAGGAATCAACAGGATATAGTCGTTCTACTCCCCTCACCATATTGGCAATCATCATAGGCTCCCCGCGCTTGCGTTTTTGATGGTAGGTTTCGAACCAGTTCCAGCATTTTCGCGGATTCGCCCACTGTGATTGCTCTGGATACAGAACAAAAAACGCTTCCTCTTCAGCCACTTCATTCATTTTTGTCGCTCTTGCAAATTCTTCTGCGCTTTGGTTACATCCGTGTAGCATTACTACAAGGGGATAAGTCTTACCTTCCTCAAGATGACTTGGCTCATATAAAAAATAGGACCGACCGCTCATATAACCTTTTTCAAACGTTCCAGATAAGTTCACAATAAACATCCCTCCCTATCTTAAAGCTTTGTTTTCTTTATATGTATCGTATCGTTTCTTGAATGGTTCCACAAATAGTAAAACGCTTTCATTTTTATTATTTATTGTAAAAGTTCCTTCGCTATGTCTATTTCATGAAAAAAAGCACAAAGAACGAATTCTCTGTGCCTTTTTTCTAAGCAAGATATGCTTCACGTATTTGATTGTTGTGAAGAAGTTCCTCACCTGGTCCTTGCAAGATTATTTCTCCTGTTTGAATCACGTATCCACGATGAGCAATTTGTAGCGCCTGATACGCATTTTGCTCCACTAGCAAGATCGTCATTCCTTCGTTATTCAACTCTTTAATAATCTCAAAGATTTGTTCAACGATGATCGGCGCAAGTCCCATCGACGGCTCATCAAGCATGAGAAGGTCCGGCTTCATCATAAGCGCTCTACCGATGGCAAGCATTTGCTGCTCACCTCCACTCATCGTTCCGCCCTTTTGATCGAGACGTTCTTTCAGTTTAGGAAAATAGGAAAATACTCGCTCAAGCTGTTCTTGAACCTGCTTTTTATTTTTCACCCCAAATGCACCGACCATCAAGTTTTCTTTCACTGTCATACGTGGAAAGATGCGTCTTCCTTCGGGGACGTGTGCAATTCCTAGGAGCGTTGTATCATGCGCAGGGAGCTTTGTAATGTCTTTTCCGTTAAAAAGAATGGATCCTGCACCTAGCTTGACCTGGCCGCTCACCGATTTGAGCGTTGTCGATTTTCCTGCTCCGTTACTACCAATTAACGTGACAATTTCTCCACGATTGACCGTCAAACTAATATTTTTTAGCGCTTGAATTTTTCCATAATACGTTTCAATGTTTTTTAATTCTAGTAAACTCATGAATTTCCCTCCTACAATGTAGCGGCTCCCTTACCAAGGTAAGCTTCAATGACTTTTGGGTGATTTCTAATATCGTCAGCTTTGCCTTCAGCAATTTTCTCTCCATGATCAAGTACAACAATATGATCGGAAATTTCCATCACAAGCTTCATGTCATGTTCAATTAATACAATCGTCACATCAAGCTCGTGCCGGATTCGATTAATGAGAGCCGTCAGTTCTCTCGTTTCTCTTGGATTCATCCCTGCTGCCGGCTCATCTAATAAAAGAAGAGAAGGCTTGGTTGCCAATGCCCGTGCAATTTCCAAACGTCTCTGTGCTCCGTAGGAAAGATTGCTTGCAAGTTCATTGTAGAAGGCTTCTAACCCAACGTATTCGAGCAGACGATACGCTTCCTTTTTCGCTTCTTTTTCCTGTCTGCGAACGTTTGGAAGTCCAAGCAGTGTTCCTACTAGCCCTACTTTCAAGTGATTGTGCATACCAACCATGACGTTTTCAAGAACGGTTACATCTCCGAACAATCGGATATTTTGAAACGTACGGGCAATGCCACGCTTCGATACTTCATGAGGCTTTAACCTCGCAATGGATTTATCATTTAAAATGATATCTCCTGATGTTGGCTGATACACGCCTGTAATCATATTAAAAAAGGTCGTTTTCCCCGCTCCGTTAGGTCCAATGACGGCCGTAATCGAATTTGGCGCTACGTCCATCGTAATGTCTGAGTTTGCGGTTAACCCCCCAAAAGTCTTCGTTAAATTTTTCACTTGTAGCGTACTCATAAGATCCTCCCTAAGCGTTCAGTTTTTCCGTCTTATTGGCAGGTACTGCGATCGTCTCATCATCTTCTTCTTTGAGATCTTTAAGGTCGAATGTTACGCTTTTACTCGGTATTAATCCCTGCGGTCGGTAAAGCGCAAAAATAATGAGCAATGCGCCGAAAATAAATCGTTGCATTTTAGCTGGCGAAAGCGCGTCTGGGATTGTGATGACTCCATTTAGACTGAGCTGGTTGAACCAATCTGTAAGCTCTGTCAATACCTGTAAGTTCAAAATAGTAACGCATGCGGCTCCTAAAATAACGCCTGGAACACTGCCCATCCCACCTAAAATAACCATCACCAAAATGGTAATCGACTCTAACAGAGTAAAACTTGTCGGGTCAACGAACGTTTGCTTCGCCGCAAATACGACTCCCATCATTCCTGAAAAGGAAGCACCGATAGCAAAGGCTAACAGCTTTGTGCGAACAAGTGGAATCCCCATTGCTTGTGCAGCAATTTCGTTCTCTCTTACCGCTTTCCATGAGCGTCCAATCTTGGAATGCTCCAAGCGCCTTACCGTAAAAATGACAAATAGTAGAATAACCAGCGTGACAAAATAAAATTGATTTGGATAAATAAGCTTGATTCCAAAAATTTCTGGTGGTGTAATCGATGAAAGTCCCATTGCACCGTTCGTAATGTTGATGGGCTTGTCTAAATTATTGAAAATGATCCGGATAATTTCTCCAAACCCTAATGTTACGATTGCTAAATAATCCCCTTTTACGCGCAGAACCGGTATACCGAGCAGGATACCAAATAGCGCTGCGACAAAACATCCGAGTAAAATGAACACCCAAAAGCTTTCACCTGATAGTGGATATGAACCAAAAGGCATAAAATTAGCAGCCTGTGCAGTGGCAAAAATCCCATACGTGTATGCTCCTACTGCAAAAAAGGCGACAAATCCAAGATCAAGCAGACCAGCAAGACCGACTACAATGTTAAGCCCAAGTGCCATTGCCACATAAATTCCAACGAGCGTTGCGACCTCCATGTAAGATTGATAGGCATCTCCTTGACTAGCTGACAAGGGAAGCAACACAACCAATATCAGTCCTGCGATCAGCCATTTCGTTCGATTTTGAAATGACGTATAGTAAAGCAACAGCAGTGAAAATAGCAACAAGAGGAATGCGATGACGGACTTTTGAGCAAAAAAGAGGCTCAGACTCGTAATGGCGATGTAACATACTAACAAAATGATTTGTGCACGTTTGTTTACCTTTAATGCATCTAGCAGCTTTTTCATCTTCCTCACCTACACTTTCTCTACGACTGCTTTTCCAAGCAACCCTTCTGGTTTAAAAATAAGCACAAGAATTAAAATTGCAAAGGCAAACACGTCCTTGTACTCTGCTCCAAATACGTTTCCTGTCATAATCGATAAGTTTGCTGCCGCAAACATTTCTAGTACGCCGAGTAGCAAGCCGCCAAACATCGCCCCGCGAATATTACCAATCCCGCCTAATACTGCAGCTGTAAAGGCCTTAAGTCCTAAAATGAAGCCAATATAAGGATCAATGGTTCCATAGTGAAGAGCAAATAAAACACCTGTAGCTCCTCCTAGAGCAGAACCGATAAAGAATGTAAGTGAGATGACTTTGTTCACGTTAATTGACATTAATGAAGCTGTATCAGGATCTTGGGCAACTGCACGCATTGCCATGCCCCATTTTGATTTATTAACGAAAAACTCTAATCCAATCATCATGACAACAGCTACTATTAGTACAACGATAAACGTTACTTTAAACGTTGCGTCATTAAATGAAGACATAAGCGTCGAGGCTTTCACGTTGATTTGCCCAGAAAATAGCGCTGGTGTATTCACAATATAGTTTCCATTCTTTAATTCTGAGATAAAACGCACAAGATCTTGTAGCAAAAAAGAAACGCCAATCGCTGTAATGAGAACGATGAGCTTCGACGCCTTCCGTAACGGACGGTAAGCGACACGCTCAATGCCCATTCCTAAAACGCCTGTTGCTAAGCTCGTTAAAACAAGAACAATAATGAGTGCAATAACAGCTGGCAACGCACTGAGCCAGCCAAGACCAGAGAATGTCATTAAAATAGCGGTTCCAATGAACGCCCCTGTCATAAAGATTTCACCGTGAGCAAAATTGATGAGCTCTAAAATTCCGTATACCATCGTATATCCGAGTGCAATGACCGCATATACAGCTCCGAGAGTAAGACCATCAATTAACACTTGAGGCAATGTTTGAAGAATTTGATCCAGCATACCGTTCCCTTCCTTTACGTATAATTTGGTGTAAAAAAACACCCGATGTCAGAATCGACACGGTTTTTTGACCGTTTCAACAGCCATCGGGTGCTTTTGTGTTCAACTATTACTGCGTAATTTCGCCTTCTTGTTTTGCCGGATACTTCGCTTCATCAAATTTATAGATGAAGATCTTCGCAAACTTATTATCGCCTTTGTCATCAAAGCCTACCTGTGTTAATTCTCCTTTGTAATCTGTGATGGCTCTTACTGCATCGCGTACTTTCGCACGATCAGGAAGTTTTCCATTGTTGTCTTCAATCGCATTTTTAATTCCTTGTAGCATTACTTTCATGGAATCATAGCCATAGATTGAATATGACTCAACGTTTTTATTAAATTTCGCTTTGTAATCTTTCGCAAACTTTGTGCTGCTTGCATCTCCTGCAACAGACGTTAAATACGTATCTTTTACAGCTTCCCCTGCGATATCGACTAGTGTAGAAGAATCTAGTCCGTCTCCACCCATAAATTTCGCTTTAATTCCCTTATCACGCGCCTGCTTAATAAGTAGTCCACCTTCTGCATAAAGTCCACCAAAGTAGACAAGATCCGGTTTCGCAGCTGAAATTTGGTTCAGCACACCGTTAAAATCTTTTTCCCCAACCGTAATTCCTTCATATCCTTGAATCTTTGCGCCTAGCTCTTCAGCCGCGCCTTTAAACGCATCCGCTAATCCTTGACCGTAAGCCGTTTTATCTTGAACAATGAAAATATTTTTCGCCTTTAGCTCTTCTACCGCATATTTCGCTCCTGCTGGTCCTTGGAAATCGTCTCGAGCGACGATTCGGTTAACGGATTTCAATTTACGATCCGTTACGTCCGTTGCGGTACTCGCTGGTGAAATCATTGGGATATTGTATTTTTCGTATGTCTCTGATGATGGAATTGTAACACCAGAGTTCAAGTGGCCCACTACGCCGTAAATGGATTTATCTGATCCGATAAGCTGAGCGTTGGCAACGCCTTTTTTCGAATCGCCCTGGTCATCATAAGGTGCAAGCTGGAGCTTGTATCCTAATTTGTCAAACGCCGATTTTTCTTCCTCAAGTGCAAGCTGAGCTCCAAGCTTAATTGCGTCTCCAAGCGTTGCGCTTCCACCTGACAGCGGTGACTGAGTTGCAATTTTAATTACTTTTCCGTTGCTTTCTCCTCCAGATGAATCCTTTGCTCCAGAACACCCTGCCATAATACCCATTGCAAGTGTAGACATAAGCGCCACCGACATAATCTTCTTCGTAAGCATTAAAATCCCCCTCATATTTAGATGCTTTGTTAGGACTTACTACCTTATGTATATAGCGGACACCACCACCTCTAGCATACATTTTTTTGTTTTATAGTAATTTTTTTCTAATTATAAGAGATGTCCTGACACTATGCATCTACTATGTCAGAGGTTCTGACATAGTTTTTAGAAAATTTAAAATTTTCTGATATTATTTAACAAACCGAAAATTTTAGCATCCGAAAGATTCATTTCCTCAAAGGAAAACAGCCAAACCCACTTGTGGGTTTGGCTGTTTGTTACTTCACGTTAATGATTGGATCTAGTTCTAGCTCTACATTGCCCTGAATTGCACGGGAAATCATGCAAGATTTTTCCGCCTGCTCGACTAAAATTTCAACCGTGTCAAGCTGCTGATCCGTTAGCGTTCGATCTAGTTCTAGAAGAGGTCGATGAATAATTTTCTTATAGGTAAATACACCGTTTGTGACGTCGACAACGCCTTCTGAATCCAATGATAGTGAAAGAGGAGTAATCCCTTTTCTTTCTAACATTGCAGCAAGGGTGATGATATAGCACGTTGCTGCTGCTCCTAGGAGCATTTCATCTGGATTTGTTCCTACCCCAGGTCCGTTCATTTCGGGAGGAATTGATATCTTTGTATGAAGACGGTCAGCCGTTAGTGTACCAACATCGTTTCGACCACCCGGCCAATCTGCTTTTAAATGAAAGTGATGCTCTGCCATGTTTTATTCTCCTTTACAAGGTTGCTCGTCATTATTCTAATCTGTAACGCACAAATAGTAAAATAAGGTGCCTAAAAAACCCTCTTCGCTTTTAAACAAAGAGGGAATTAATTGTTGAGAATAGTGATTATAAAAATTCTTTTCGTCGCTCCATTTGCTTCATACGTTTTTTCTCCATCGCTAAATGGCGCAAAATGACCGGGATCGTTACTAACATGCACGTACCGTTTATACAAGCGAAAAACCACTCATTTTGAAAAATCCAAAATCCCGTTAAAACGAAATGAAGGGCGAGGACGAGTCCGATCACATGCGCTCTTCGTTTTGTTCCTTTTGTCAGCTGGTGTTCCATTTCAGTTAGATTCACCGTGAGACCTCATTTCTATTTTGTATTCCTTTTTCTACCTTACTTCTTTTTAGTCTTCTTGCAAAGCCTTTTCCACCATAAGGGCGTTCTTTTTTCACGAGATCCCGTACCTTTCGGAAAGTAGAAATGAATGCTTCACCTGAAGTAGTAAAGACCGATCCGTCCAAGCACATGTTCTTTTCATTATAAGACATACTGTAAAAGAGAGGTTTAACGCTCATTCAATTGAGGAATACACATACTAACATTACATATTAGGAGCTGATACAGATGAACCAACAAGAGTTAAAGACAAAAATTGAGCAAGTGATGGAAGAAAACAAAATTGGGACATTAGCAACGGTGGTAAACGATAAGCCGCATACGCGCTATATGACGTTTTTCAATGATGACTTTACTTTGTACACACCAACAAGCGATCAAACACATAAAACAGACGAAATTGAAAAAAATCCAAACGTTCATATCTTACTTGGCTACAACGGCGAAGGATACGGGGATTTATACGTTGAGGTAGAAGGTACGGCATCTGTCGAGGAATCTGAAGACTTAAAGAAAAAGCTTTGGCAAGATAACTTTGACGAATGGTTTGACGGACCAAACGATCCACACTATGTGGTCCTAAAAATTAAACCTTCTTCTATTCGCCTTATGAACAGCAAAAAAGAAGATCCACAAACATTAGAATTATAAAAAAAGAAGCGCTTCGATGCGCTTCTTTTTTTATGCAAGGACACCGCTTAAGGAAGCAATAAAATCTTCCCTGTGCTCTTTCGACTTTCTAAATACTCGTGAGCCTTCTGTCCATCTCGTAGTGCAAAGACTGTAGGAGCTGGCAAACGCAGCTTCTCCTCTAATACCCATGTAAACAATTCGGATGATCGTATAACGCGCTCCTCATGTGACGTTAAAATGTTCCACAGATCTCCACCTGTCAATGTTTTCGACGTATCCATCAGCATGCGTGGATCAACAGGAGCTGGATCTCCACCTGCCATTCCGTAAAAGACGACCGTTCCGCCTGTTCGCACCGATGAAAAGCTATCCATTAACGTCGCCCCGACAGAATCATAGGCTACATCAACGCCGTTTGGATAAGCTTCCTTCACTTTTTCCACCCAGTTTTCTTCATATAAATAAACAGATGTAGCTCCTAGCTCTTTCGCTTTTGCTACTTTTTCTGGTGAAGACGTTAACCCGATTACCGTCCCGCCTAATAGATTTACGATTTGAACGAGAAGCTGACCAACACCGCCAGCAGCCGCGTGGACAAGAACTACGTCACCCTCTTGAATTTTGTAGCTGTCTTTTGTTAAGTAGTGCGCGGTTAATCCTTGTAAAAGCAAGGATGCAGCCGTTTCAAACGAGATACCATCAGGAATAGGAATGATTTTGTCCTTCGGAACAGCAACAAGCTCAGCGTTCGCATGTGGTACATCCGCAAACGCGATGCGATCACCTTTTTTAAATCCTTGTACCGAATTCCCAACAGCTTCCACCACTCCCGCACCTTCGTATCCTAAAATATACGGAGGATTGCCGACTAAATGATAATTTCCTTTGCGGCGGTACACGTCTGCAAAGTTCAGGCCAATTGCTTCCATACGCACAAGAACTTCGTCTTCTTTTATAATAGGATCAGGGATCGTCTCGTATGTTAATACATCCGGTCCACCAAATTTTTTAAATACAAGTGCTTTCATCTGTTCTACCTCTTTTTCGTTAAATTATATCGTTTTCATTTAATAGTAGTTTACGTATAAATGCAAGCAATCCCTTCTAAATAAAAAGCACAATGTGACATGAACGACTCATAAGAGAAAGTTCCGTCAACACTGCGCTTTTTATGTTATCTCTTTCCTTTTTCATACGATGTTCCGAGTGCTTTAGGTCCTTCCGCTCGTCCAACAAATCCTGTCAATGCTAGAATCGTTAGGACGTACGGCGCAATTCGTAAGTATACGGACGGAATATCCTGTAACACAGGAATCTGTGCCCCGGTGATACTGAGTGATTGAGCGAGACCGAAAAAGATCGCCGCACCCATTGCTCCAAGCGGATGCCATTTCCCAAAGATCAACGCCGCAAGCGCTAAAAATCCTTGCCCAGCAATCGTCGTCGCAGAGAAGTTTCCTGAAATAGACGTTGCGTATACGGCTCCACCAATTCCAGCAAAAAATCCAGAAACAATAACGCCAATATACCGCATTTTGATGACGTTAATTCCCATTGTATCTGCTGCCATCGGGTGCTCTCCAACCGAGCGAAGACGAAGCCCAAACGGCGTTTTGTATAAGACGTACCAGCAGACAAAGGCTAGTATAATCGCAAGATAAGATGTAACAGGGATCGAAGAGAAAAACCATTTACCGAGTACAGGGATCTGAGAAAGTACTGGAACGTCGATTTTATCTACTCGATACGTAATAAAATCGGTTTGTCCTTTTCCAAACAGCTGCTTGATGATAAAAACAGATAAACCACTGGCTAAAAAGTTCAGTGCCACACCGCTGACAACCTGATCTGCTTTTAGCGTAATACTCGCAAAGGCATGAATGATAGCAAACAGCGCGCACACAATGCCAGCAATTACAATCGACAGCCACGGTGCCACGCTTCCGACGGAATCCTGCATCAGAAGTGTCGTTGTAATACTCGTAAACGCCCCAAAAAGCATAAGCCCCTCTAATCCAATATTGACAACACCTGATCGTTCACTAAATACGCCGCCAAGGGCAGTAAAGACGAGTGGTGCAGCAGAATACAGAGCAGTCGGAATAATAATGGCTAAAATTTCTACTATGTTCATTCTTGGTCCTCCTTCACAAAGCGGCTAAGCAGCCAGCGAACGAAATAACTTGATGCCACAAAGAAAATAATCAGAGCAATAATAATCCCAACGAGCTCAGAGGGTACGTTCGCAACAAAGTTCATTTCAGGTGCTGCGCTTTTTAATCCCCCGAACAAGAACGCCGCGAGTACAATTCCTAGTGGATGATTCGCTCCTAATAGAGCTACCGCAATTCCATCAAACCCTGTCCCTGTAAAAGCAGATAACGTCGTCATATTTTGGAACGTTCCAAGCCCCTCCATCGCACCTGCTAGACCAGCAAAAGCACCGGATATGGACATCGAAAGCACCATATTTTTCACCACGCTCATTCCGGCATATTGAGAAGCATTTTGATTATAACCTACAGCCTTGAGTTCGTAGCCTTTCGTCGTTTTCTCTAATAAGAACCACATCATACCGGCCATTAAGAGGGCCACCACAATTCCGTAATGCATACGCGAGTAATCTGTTATAGACTGCAGGTAAGGTGAAGCAAGAGACGCCGTTTCCTTAATGTTGTATGATTTTTCATTCCCTGCATACAAGTTGGCTTTAATAATAGCGCTTGTCATATACAAAGCAATGTAATTCATCATAATCGTAACGATGACTTCATGTACCTTAAATCGCGCTTTCAGTAGACCAGGGATGAATCCCCAAAGTGCACCAGCCGCCGCCGCTGCTAAAATAGCAAGCGGAAGATGAATCACCTTTGGTAGATCAAAGGCATAGCCGACCCACACAGAAGCTAGCCACCCTACCAAAAGCTGCCCTTCCACCCCAATATTGAATAAACCTGTTTTGTAGGCAAAGGCGACGGCAATTCCCGCTAACACGAGCGGTGTCATAGCGCGAATCGTTTCGCCGAACGCTTTAGGGCTACCAATCATTCCTTCAAATAAAGACGTATAGCCAAGTACAGAGTCATATCCACCTATGAGCATGATAATGGCACCTGCTAACAAGCCGAGTACAACGGCTAAAAGAGGAATGATAATCGTTAAAAAGAGATTATTTTTTAACAGTTTTCTCATTTCACTTCCCCCTTCCCTTCTCGTTTACCACCAGCCATCAGTAATCCAAGCTCCTTTTCCGTTGTCTCATCTGCGTTTACAACGTCCACTATTTTCCCTTCATACATAACCGCAATTCGATCGCTTACGTTCATCACTTCATCTAATTCAAGGGATACAAGTAATACTGCCTTTCCTTTGTCTCGTTCCTGAATGAGTCGCGAATGGATAAATTCAATTGCTCCTACATCTAATCCCCTCGTAGGCCGAGCGGCAATAAGTAAATCAGGGCTGCGGTCTACTTCACGTGCAATAATGGCTTTTTGTTGATTTCCACCTGATAATGCGCGAGCAGGTGTGTTCACACTCGGTGTCCGAACATCAAATTCCACAATGAGCTCTTTCGCCTTTTTCAAAAGCGTTTTATAGTTTAACAATCCCCATTTGGCATACGGCTTTTTATAGTAGGTTTGTAGTCCAATATTTTCACCAATGGAATAATCAAGCACAAGACCATGCTTGTGACGATCTTGAGGAATGTGTCCAACACCGAGTTCTGTAATTTTACGAGTAGAAAGGGTTGATAGCTCTCGGCCATTTAACAGAATTGAGCCCTCCTTCACTTTCCGAAGTCCCGTAATCGCCTCAATCAATTCTGTTTGACCATTTCCATCTACTCCGGCGATTCCTAGTACTTCACCACCATAGACAGTGAGATCAAGGTCATTAACAGCTTTTACACCACGTGCGTCTTCTGCAACCAAATGGTGAATTTGTAGCACAGCTTCTCCCGGTCTCGCTTTTTCCTTTTTTGTTTTAAACTGAACTTCTCGACCGACCATAAGAGAAGCTAGTTCGTCAGAGTTGGTTTCAGAAATAGTAACTGTTCCAATTCCCACGCCTTTTCGAATGACGGTACAGCGGTCACAAATGGACATAATTTCTTTTAGCTTGTGGGTGATTAAAATAATCGATTTCCCTTCTTGCACGAGCCGTTTCATAATTTGAGTGAGTTCCTCAATTTCTTGTGGTGTAAGTGCTGCCGTTGGCTCGTCAAAGATTAAAATCTCTGCCCCTCTATACAGCGTTTTTAGGATTTCTACCCGCTGCTGCATGCCAACCGAAATGTCTTCAATTTTGGCGTATGGATCGACCGATAACCCATACTGGCGCGAAAGCTCTTCGATTTTTTGGGCCGCATGCTCCGTATGTAAGCGACCATTTTTTGTCGGTTCGCTTCCTAGAATAATATTTTCTGTGACCGTGAAATTTTGAACGAGCATAAAATGCTGATGAACCATCCCGATACCTAAACGATTTGCTACGTTCGGATCGGTAATCTTTACTTCTTGATTCTTTACTTTAATTTGGCCTTTTTCTGGTTGATAAAGACCAAAGAGCACGTTCATAAGAGTTGATTTCCCAGCACCATTTTCGCCTAGAAGCGCATGAACCTCTCCTTTTTTTACTTGAAGCGTAATATTATCGTTTGCGACGATGCCAGGGAATTCTTTTCGAATATTCAGCATTTCAATGATGTAATCCACTCGTATCCCTCTTTCTATGAATAGATGAAATAACCCGACTAAAAAAGAAAGATTGTCTAAGAGATATGAATCTTCTCGTAGACAACCTTTTCATTCCTCCTTTACTTAACAGAAAAAGAGGCAAACTCATCGTCTGTTTTTGGAACGTTCACTTCGCCGTCACTAATTTTTTTCTTCCACTCATCTACAGCTGCTAATTCTTCTTTTGATAAATTTTTCTTCGTTGGAGAGAGTCCAATTGCATTTTCTTTTAATCCGTATACGATTTCTTTTCCGCCAGGGAAGTTCCCCTTCTCCGTACGTTTTGAAATATCGTATGTTGCCACGTCGACACGTTTCACCATCGATGTAAGCGTTACGTTTTCTGGCATTCCTTCTTGATACTGATCACGGTCTACCCCAATAACCCAAACGTCTTGACCTTTTTTCTTGCGATTTTTCGCTTCTGTGAACACACCGTTTCCTGTTCCACCGGCTGCTGTATAAATGACATCTGCACCTTTGTCATACATAGCAGAAGCAATCGTTGATCCTTTGTCTGCTTCGTTAAAGCTTCCTGCGTACTGTGAATATACTTCTACTTTTGGATTTGCCGCTTTAACGCCGGCTTTGAAGCCATTTTCGAATTTTTTAATTAATGGAGAATTGGCGCCACCTACAAAACCAACTTTATTCGTTTTCGTTTGCTTCGCTGCAATAACTCCCATTAAGAAGGAACCTTGTTCTTCACGGAACGTAATATTTACAACGTTATCTAAAAAGACGGGCTTTGAATTTTTATCAAGCAGTAAACTATCGACTAGAGCAAATCGTGATTTTGGATTTTCTTCCGCCATTTGCTGAATGGCATCTTCTAGATAAAACCCAATTCCATACGTCAAATCATAATCTGCATCAACAAATTTAGATAGGTTCGGCTCAAATTCTGATTGAGACGTAGACTGAATGTATTTAAAGTCCGTCCCTTTTTTCATATCATGATCCTTTCCGTACTTCTCGATCCCTTCCCATGCAGACTGATTGAATGATTTATCATCAATCCCGCCCTGGTCGGTCACCATCCCGATGTGAAAATCAGATGAATTCGATCCTGCTCCTTTTCCACACGCTCCTAGTACTGTTCCTGCTGCTAAAACGACTGGTAATGCTAAAGCCCATCTCTTTTTCATGTTGTACCCCTCCAAAATGTATGTGTATATTACGCTCCTCTATTTAGACGTTGTATATCTGACGTCTGACCTCTGAAAATAGAAAAAGCCTAGATGAGTTATATTTCTACCTTTTGCGAGACGTAAAAGTGAAATATATCCATCTAGACTTTCATTGATGGGCCGATTGCCTATGGCAATTGGCGCAAACTTATTATCGTACAATAAAAAGTTTGCTATATGTGTATTTCACTCATAGTCCGGCAATTACGGTTGCTGGGTAGAAACTCTTAGGCCAATTCCTAAGGATATATGAGAAGTTTATTCAATTAGCTGTTGATATCATAACGACAAATAATTTGAATTCATCGCGTAATACTCTTGTAATATAGCAAGAACTTTTTTCAGTGTCAATACCATTTTTCCTAACGACGTGAAACTTTTTCTCCCCAAATGTTCACTATCTCCCCATCATTAACACTTTTTATTTGGATAAAGTACATGTTTGAGGCATATAGTAAAATATGCACTCTTAGTACCCATATACGACGTCTACGGGCTAATAAGAAGGACTAAAATGTCTGCAGAAAGAAGGTAAAATGCCATGATTCCTCTTGATACACTCACTGTTGATTCGTTTACCTTCGCCGTTTATCTCGTCGATGAAGATGGTTGCTATACCTCATCGTTTGATGAGAACTGGTTAAGTATTTGTTGCGGTGACAATCAGCATTCGTATTCTCTTTCTGCCCGCATTTACTTTCTTCTTCTCATTACTCACAGCGGTGACGAAGTTGGTCGGCAAATTTTTTCCTCTCGCTCATGCTCTGATCTTTTCGACGATGTGCCTAACGAGATGTGCACCGTATCTTTGGATTCATTTCATGTATCTTCATTGACGATTTCCGATTTGTCTAAAGGAGGGTTTTACTGGGAGGCTAGCGGGATGATCCAGAACGAGACATCTTGTCGTCCCTTCTGCCTATCTCAGAGCGTTTCTCTTCCCTTGGTTCCTCTACATAAAAAGAAAATCCAAGGACAAACAAGCTATTTTGTATGTGTTGCAGATGGACTCACGGCCTCATTTACTGATGAGAATGCGCTAGCACTCTATAACTCCGTATCCATTCCCGATCCGAGTGAGGTCAGCTATGCCAATTTGTACGTAAACGGTGTGCTACAGCCTCCACATTCGTATGCATATAACAAAGGTGTAGTAACTCTTCTGACAGAGGATATCCCTTTAAAAGGTGTGCCCGTCATTTTACAATTTCATTCGTTTTACTCATCGACCTTAATGAACGATCTCGTTCCTATTCAACAGCAATTCTTCTTTACTGCTGGTAATGGATGCGATTCTCTTTTTCATCTCGACTTTCCTTTTGAACGTGCTTTGCTTCAGCAGCTGTATGTGAATGGTTGTATTCAACCTTCTTCTATCTACCAAGCTGACTCTCTCCTCACCATCTACGCACTTGATCCACCACCTCTACATCATCCGGTGATCTTTCAACGCATCGTACTTGCGCCAACTGCACGCATCAACAAAGCATACGGATTCAGCGAAATGTATATTGCTTTTTCAGATGGTGTAAAACGGTTCTATACAGATCAAGAAGCATCACTAATTGACCGTTCTAGCGCCATTCTTAATCCCAATCAATGCACACTTGTTAATGTGTATGTAAACGGCATGATTCAGCCCCCTCCTACCTATTCTCTCAAAGAGGGAGAACTGCTATTTGTTGATGATCCGCCACTTGTAAATAGTCCGATCATCGTTGAATACATTACTATTTTTGAGGCGTGGTAACGAACCACACCAACGAAAAACGCATATGATAAAGAGATGAGCAGTCGTTTTCATGCGTTGCTCAGACCAACTTGACAAGCAGTCATTTTATCAACGAAAGGAAGATTCTCGTATGCCTGCACAATTAATTAAGCTTTTCATACAAGCTACTTCTAGCGTTGTCGGAAGCGTCGATGTTACAACCGATACAACCGTCACACCCGACGTAACTCGCTACTATGCCACCGTGATTGCTGGAAATCTATTAACAACCGATACATCCATTCCCGCCACACAATTTGTCGACGATAACGGAAATGCGGTGACCGCCTTCCCTACACTTGATGCAGAAAGCTATTACAACGTGTACATTAACAGCGTTCTGCAACAAGACGGACTTACAACGCTAAGCAATAGCACCCTAACCGTAAACGGAGCTCTTCTAACCGTAGGCGTACCGGTTGTTGTGGAATTTGCTGATTTTAGCAGTACAACCTCTACTTCGACGGCTGACCTTGCAAATCTTCAAGTGGACACGACGATTGAAACCTAAACCTCTATGATGAAGGGGGAATTTGAATTGCCTCCAAAATTAATTAAAATGTTTATTGAAGCACAGTCTAGCGCTTCTGGAACCGTTCAATCATCTGGTAAGACGAACGTGAACGTCAAATCCTACAAATATACGGCTACCGTCGTTAGTCTTTTATCTAGTCAAATTCCTTATACATCGTTTAAAGACGCACAAGGCAATCCCGTTCCAAGCTCTGGATTTCCAATTCCACAGGATGGCTATTACAACATTTACGTCAATCAACTCTTGGCCGTTAATTCCAACGTGAATCTTACCCCTTTTTATGTAACGATCCCAACAGCACTGTTGTCACTTGGAATTCCGATTGTTGTGGAAATCATTAGCTTCGATCAAGCACAAACAACGGTAAATGGAAGCGGAAGTACGCTTTCCATTCAAACAAATGTACAAAAATAGACCATCGCCAAATAAGCTCTGTACGCAGAGCTTATTTGGCGTGAAAAATGACGTCTATGCACTGCTTGTATTCACTTCTAAGCTGTTGAACCGCTTTTGTTTGAAGAGTTGAGGTGGCTTCATAAATCGACCGGTGATACCATTCTTGTAACGCCTTCCCGCGGTTAAATTTCTCCCATACCCGCTCTCCCTTTTCCCTGAATTCTTCTAAGATGCAACGAAGGTTATGAATTTTATCAGCGATCGTAATTAACGCTACGCCTTCATCTGCTTCACTTAATGCCTCAATTGTATGCTGCTTCCGAACTTCCCACGTTAATCCCTTATCCTCTTCACTTACTCCTTGAACAAGCCGTGCTACTTCAGTGCCAAAGCGTGTTTCAATATCGATAAGCTCTACCTCCGTATCTTCAACCGTATCGTGCAAAATAGCTGCAATCACAACAGGTTCTTCACATCCTAACCGCTGCAACGCGAATCCTACAGCCACTGGATGCATAATATAAGGAATATGCGTTCCTTTTCGATATTGACCGTCATGAGCGACAGCCGCAAACTCGATTGCTTGATCTAGTAAATTCATCGTCATTTTCCCCTTTCTTTTCTCCATTATTTTATCGTAATCTATGTATTTTTACGAAATACAGCCGATAACTAGTATTGATTATACTTCGAACTTGAGCGCTGACAAAAAACTCAAAGATAGAGAGGAGACTACAACCATGAGTAAAAAAACAAATCTATCGATTCTTTTGCTATTCGCCCTTAACCTCTCACTTTGGATGTATATTTATTACTCCTTCCCATCGTCTCTGAAGACGAGTTTAGCAGAAAAATTTTCTGTTTTTGCGTCGGATCAAAAGCTACACTCAATCTTGCCGACTTTAACTTCATCCGCTTCTTCTAACGACGAAAAGTCTATTAGTCCAAAGCGTGATTTCCGCGGTGAATGGTCAGCCAATAACGGGACGTGGACGGATGTAACCTTTCAAGAGGAAAAGCAGTTGGGGTATAATGGCACATTCACCTTCTATTCTAGCAGCCGGCATGATCGATTAGACGGTCTGTATAAAATCGGAAAAGCCACACAATCCGCTAATGCACAACCCGTCGTAAGCCTAGACATATTTACATCCACAGGGAAATCACTCGGCGCGATGAAACTTACCTATTTATCTCGTAATACGATTCAGCTATCTGGTTATCATGAGATGATCATCACACGCGATGGAACAGCAAGTGAGCCGATGAGCGCTGAAAAGCTAATTATTACCGTTTTAAAAACGATACGAGATCAGCCACAGAAAAACCTTTCCGGATTTTTTGAAAGTGATGAAAGCTCAGACGCAAAAGCACTTCAACAGCTTCACATCAAAGATTTTAGTTTTCAGTATGTAGATTCTAACCCGAATTTGCTTGATCAAAAGACAAGTCATTTTTCGGTTAAGCTTGCTAATAATCAAACAGTCTCGTACGCAGCCGATCTGCATTATACGGGCACTACATGGAAAATCACTAATCTATACCGTGAATAAAAAATTACCCGTCGCCAAGCTTAGGTAGCGGGTAATTTTTATTTTTAAGCCTTATCCGAGCTCTTATAGGTAATTTCATTCATGTGCATTTTAATTTGTGATATACTACACTTACTCAAGGTCTTTATGCCTTTCAGGCTATATAAGTGTTACCCTCCCACCTTGAAGACATCTCCTCACACAAAGTAGCTCTCTAATGCATGATTGTTAAAAATAGTTTATTCTTCTACATATTTTATCAAATTTATTTGAATTAAGAGGTGATCATTGTGAGTGAACGAGACACGATTGAACGTCGCGTGTATCAGCATTTAAAAAACAGTTTGTTATCTCGAAGCATTGCACCTGGCACGCAGTTAACGGAACAAGCGATTGCAAAAGAACTCGAAGTTAGCCGTACTCCCATACGTCTCGCTTTTAAACGACTTGAGGCAGAGGGATTAATTGAAATGATTCCAAACCGAGGTGCATTTGTCGTACAGCCAACCATTCAAGAAATTTTAGCATTCTTCGATCTTCGCAAAGAGCTTGAATATCTTTCGGTTAAATATGGTTTACCGAAGGTGCAAGAAGAGGATTTCACTGAACTCCACAAGCTTTTAGACGAAGAAAAAAAGGCGTACGAACAAAAAGATCTACACGATTACGTCAGAATCAATAAGCAATTTCATCTATTTCTAGCGAAAAAAAGTGAAAATAAATTCCTGATCCGCTATATGGAGCAGATGCTTAATCAGATGAACGTGTATCTTTTTTTACTTGATACCTTTTACCACATCGATTCCCCGGATAATACGCGGTTTGCCGAACATGAACATATGGTACAAGCGATTGAAAACGGAGATAGCGATGAACTTCTCTCCCTTATTGATCAGCATATGGAGCACAGTATCGGTGATCTCCGCGTACAAGGAACATAAAAAAGACCGCAAAAATGCGGTCTTTTTTTTATGAAACCTGCGTGTTTTCAGCCGGTTTATCCGTATACCAAATGAATTTCCCCGCGTAGCCATATATGATCGCAAGAAGAATTGATACAAAGCTTAACCACATAAACGGCAAATAAGATAGCGTTGAGACACCTAAAATACCAGCCATGAAAATGCCATTATCAGACCACGGAACCATTCCAGAAGTTAGCGTACCACCAACCTCTGCATTACGTGCGAGAACCCGGCGGTCGATACGAAGCTTATCGTAGCTGTCCTCCAT
Organism: Priestia koreensis; assembly: GCF_001274935.1. GTDB lineage: Bacteria > Bacillota > Bacilli > Bacillales > Bacillaceae_H > Bacillus_AG > Bacillus_AG koreensis. The sequence goes on from NZ_LILC01000023.1 coordinate 199,947, forward strand.
AATTTTAGGGGTTAAGATAATCGATACATACATCGCACACCCGAAAATATTACCTAGTAGCGCTACAATAAGCGTTGAGAGCGTTACGTTACCAGCAGAATGTAGTTTGTGCTGAAACTTCGAGACAATGACTTTGAGCACGCCTAAATGCTCCAACAGTCCACCAAAGCCGAGTCCGAAGATAATGACAGCTACAGAGCCAAGCATTCCTTCAATACCGCCACGATTTAACAGATCGTCCATAAACTTAACACCTGTATCAATGGAAAAACCATTGTAAGCCGTACCAAGCGCTTTGACAAAGGACATATCTTGAAACCAAACGGCCCACAGCACACCAAGAAGCGATCCGGCTGCAATCGTCGGCATCGACGGCATTTTAAGCGCGAGCATGACAATGACAAATACAGCAGGAATTAACATCCAAACGTGAATATCAAACGTGCTCGTCAACTGCCCTTGAAGATATGAAACTTTATCTAAGTCTACATGTTTGCTACCATACTTGAATCCTACTCCAGTAAAGAGTAAGGCCGTAATAATATAGGCTGGAATATCCAAATAAAGCATTGCTCGAACGTGCGAAATAACGTCAACTTTCGACATTGAAGCAGCAAGCACCGTACTGTCTGACAGCGGTGAAAGCTTGTCACCAAAATAGGCACCAGAAAGCACCGCACCTGCAACGAGCGGAAGTGGAATTCCTAATCCTTGTCCGATCGCCATCATCGCAATACCAGCTGTTCCAACCGTCCCCCATGACGTTCCAGTCGCAAGAGAAGTAATCGAACAAATCACTAACGTAGCAAGCAGGAAAATGCTCGGATGAATGAATTCAAATCCGTAATAAATAAGAGTTGGTACCACTCCTCCAGCAATCCACGTTCCGATTAACGCACCGACGGAAACTAAGATTAAAATGGCCTCTAGACCGTTTGAGATTCCTTTTGTAATCATGCCCTGCAAATCTTGATAACGGTACCCTAATCGCAAGCCTAAAATAATGGCTAAAAACCATGAGATAAATAAGGCCAGTTGAATAGGGAGATCGAAATAAGACGTGAATGAAAACACGATCAGTAAAAACAGAGTCAGTACACATACAATTTCAAACATTGATGGTAAACGTACTTGTTTCATCTGTGACCTCCTGATGTAATAGTCTCCCCATCCCCTATGTACTTTTCACACCTTCATCTGCCAATCCCTATCAAATTAGCAGCTCCCCTTTTTCAACACAGTTTTTGATTATACAGAGTTATAGGCTTCAGCACAAGGTTAGCTTTCATCTAATCACCTTTCAATACCGGCTCTTTTCAAAAAAAATTTATGCGTTTCTTCCTATTATAAGATAGCGCTTTCTTTACTTTCATATAAGGAATTTTATCTCCTTAATCTTCCCTCCCTTTTTCACTTTACTTGAATAAATTTACAGAATTCTTAAAAAAAGTGATTGAAATTTCTCCACAAGTGGCATATGATACAAAATATAACACAACATGTTATAAAAACTAACATAAGATAGTCATAATTACACACATACTATGAGGGGGAATTGATGATGCATATGGGTGATTCAGTATTTATGTTTTTCGCTACTTTAATTGTTTGGCTTATGACTCCAGGAGTCGCACTATTTTACGGAGGTATGGTGCGAAGCAAAAATGTCCTTAGTACAGCCATGTACAGCATGGGATCAATCGCTGTTGTCTCTGTGCTATGGGTGTTAGTTGGATATTCACTCGCGTTCAATCCAAGCGGAAACGCCTTTATTGGCGGTTTTGATTGGGTCGGCTTAAAAGATGTAGGCTTTAAGCCAAACGGTGACTATAGTGAAACTATTCCGCATAACTTGTATATGATGTTTCAATTAACCTTCGCTGTACTAACAACAGCCCTGATTTCTGGAGCATTTGCAGAACGTATGAAATTTGGCGCTTTTATTCTTTTTACTATCTTATGGTCACTACTTGTGTACGCACCTGTTGCTCACTGGGTATGGGGTGTCGGAGGATGGTTACGTGAACTTGGTACGTTAGATTTCGCTGGCGGAAACGTCGTTCATATTTCATCCGGTGTGGCTGGTCTTGTTTTAGCAATCGTACTTGGCACAAGAAAAAATACGGCTGCAGCAGCTCCGCATAACCTTCCGCTTACGCTTTTAGGTGGTATGCTTATTTGGTTCGGTTGGTTCGGCTTTAACGTAGGAAGTACGTTAACACTAAATGATGTAGCCATGACCGTATTTATTAACACAAGTTCTGCAGCAGCAACTGGGATTATCGGCTGGCTTGGAGTCGAATGGCTCATTACGAAAAAACCAACGCTTTTAGGAGCTGTATCTGGTGCAATTGCTGGTCTAGTTGCTATTACACCTGCATGCGGATTCGTTACACCTTTTGCTTCTCTCCTAATTGGTTTAATCGGCGGCGCTATTTGCTACTGGGGCGTATTCTGGTTAAAAATTAAGCTTGGCTATGACGATGCGCTTGACGCTTTTGGTTTACATGGTATCGGCGGAACATGGGGCGGAATTGCCACTGGTTTATTCGCCACCACATCGGTTAACTCAGGTGGCGCAGACGGGTTGTTCTATGGTGATCCTAGTCTCCTTCTAAAACAATTAGTTGCCATTGTTGCGACGTACCTCTTCGTTGGAGTCGTCACGTTCATCATCATTAAAGTGGTCAGCTTTATTACAAACATTCGCGCTACAGATGAAGAAGAATCATTAGGATTAGATATTACATTACACGGGGAAAGAGCATACCATGATGCAAGTATGTAAAAGGGGTGATTTAAATGGCTGATGTGTTAACGAAAATTGAGATTATCACTCGTCCTAGTAAATTTGAAGAGTTAAAGAGTGAGCTAGCAAAGATTGGTGTAAGTGGGATTACCGTTTCAAACGTTCTTGGATGCGGCTTGCAGCAAGGTCTTCCTGAAGTATATCGCGGTGTCAAACGACAAAACACGATGTATGAACGAATTAAAGTAGAAACCGTTGTTTGTAAAGTACCCGTTCAAGATGTTGTTGATACGGTTCGGAAAGTATGCAATACAGGCAAACCTGGGGATGGGAAAATTTTTATATATGAATTAACAAACGCGATCAAAATTCGCACAGGTGAAGAAGGCTACGATGCTCTTCAAAACACTAAATAACTAAAAGGAAGGTGCCATAAGGTACCTTCCTTTTTTGATGTCTCCCCCACTTACTTGTATAATAGACTGATAATAAAAATTATTCAGATCTTAGGAGTGATTGATTTGAAACCGATTATTGAACTAGAACACGTTACATACCAAAGAGGAACTCACCTTATTCTTCAAGACCTCTCTTTTACAATCATGGAAAACGAGCACTGTGCTCTCCTTGGATTAAATGGATCAGGTAAAACCACGCTGTTAAATATGATTAACGGTTACATTTGGCCATCTAGAGGAAAAGTTCGTGTGTTAGGACATCCGTTCGGATCAACTAATCTTCCTGAACTGCGAAAATCGATCGGTTGGGTCAGCTCCGCTTTTCAAGAGAGAATTCACCCTACAGAACTCGCCCAAGAAATTGTGATAAGCGGAAAGTATGCATCCATCGGATTATACGAAGACATCACACAGGAAGATATCGATTCGTCTATTGCTCTTCTTGAACGTGTAGGCTGCCTACATCTTGCGAACCGCTCTTACGGCGCCTGCTCTCAAGGTGAAAAACAAAAGATTCTTATCGCACGTGCACTCATGTCGAACCCTGATCTACTTATCCTAGATGAGCCTTGTACAGGCCTCGATTTATTTGCACGCGAACAGCTACTCTCACTTATCGAGGGTCTTTGTGAGCGATCCGACGGTCCGACATTGCTCTATGTGACCCATCACACAGAGGAAATTCTTCCCTGCTTTAAACATGCCCTACTTTTAAAAAGCGGCCAACTGTACAATCACGGGGAAACTAAACAATTGCTTACTTCTAGCACGCTCAGCTCATTCTTTGATCAGCAAGTCCATGTTCATTGGCAACAAAAACGTCCCTACGTTTCTATTGAACGATCTGTGCCTATAACATAAATGTGCTCACCACCTAAAAAGACGGTTTACAAAATGTCTTTTCTACGTTAGGATGAATTTAATGATAATGATTATCAATGTCGAAGGGTGACTTACATAAATGATGAAACTTAGCGAAATTAAACCAAATGTAAGCTTTAAAATTCAACGTTTATCAAATTTACATCCGGTAACAAAGCGACGTTTAAAAGATATGGGCATTTCTGAAGGTCAATGCGTATGCGTTCGCCGCTACTGTCCGTTTGGGGGGCCGTGTATGATTGAAGCCTCTGGTCAGCTCATTGGACTACGCAGAAAAGATACCGGTTACATTGAAGGAGAGTTAGCTTAATGCAGGCAGCCTTATTCGGAAACCCTAATACGGGAAAAACGTCATTGTTCAATCAACTTACAGGGTCATATGAATACGTAGGCAATTGGAGCGGCGTGACGATTGAAAAAAAGGTCGGAATGCTAAAGTCAACCGGGCAACCGCTTGTTGACTTACCAGGCATCTATTCACTGAATCCATTAACAAAAGATGAAGAAGTCGCAACAAACTTTCTTTTAGAAGAATCGTTTTCGTATATTTTAAATATTGTCAATGCATCACATTTAGAGCGAAATCTCCATTTAACTATTGAACTATTAGAGTTTGGCAAGCCGCTAATCATGGTGTTAAATATGGTCGATCTTGCAAAAAGACAAGGTGTCGAACTGGATACGGATGTATTGGAAACGCGTCTACAGACGAAAGTATTTACAGCGGTCGCACGAAAAGGTGTAGGCTGTGAAGAAATCAACCAGTATCTTGCATCTTATACACCGAAGGCTCATAGCTTTTTCTTGCCGTATGATCAGCTAATTGAAGAACATATTGAACGCGCACAAGAAATTATGATTGATCAGCCAAGCTCTTTCTCACGCTGGCTATCTCTGCAATACTTTTCTAATAACGAATCTGTCGAGCTTTATATTGAATCGCGGTATCCAGAACTTGCTTCCATCAGGCAGTCCGCTTTTGAGCAGATAACAGAGCAAGGAACGTTCCTTGCTGACCTTATTCATCACAATCGTCAGCAGTTTATTGAGCAGCTCTTACAGGAAGCAACGTTGAAGCCAGTAGAAAAAAAGGTATTGCCCTTAACAGAATATATTGACCGTGTCGCAACTCATAAGGTGCTAGGCATTCCTTTTTTCTTACTCGTTTTATTTTTAATTTTCAAGCTCACTTTTGACTGGTTAGGCACGCCTATTTCTGATCAGCTCGATGCTTTTTTCGCCGGTCCTCTATCCAATTGGGCTGACTCGTTGTTAAACGCAATAAACGCAACGGACTTTATTCGAGCGGTCGTCACGCAAGGGATCATTGCCGGTGTTGGCGGCGTGCTTGTGTTTGTACCACAAATCTTCATTTTATTTTTCTTTATTTCGCTCATTGAAGATTCAGGATACATGGCACGTGTCGCACTTGTAATGGATCGCTTAATGGAATCCATTGGATTAAACGGAAAAGCGTTTATTCCATTAATCATCGGCTTCGGCTGTAATGTTCCAGGCATTATGGCGGCAAGAACGGTTGAGCAGCCGAAAGAACGACTTATTACGATTTTACTTACGCCTTTAATGTCATGCTCGGCAAGGCTATCTGTCTACAGCTTGTTTGTGGCAGCTTTCTTTAAAGACCACCAGGCAGCGATTGTGTTATCCTTGTATGTACTAGGCATTGTAGTAGCCATTATTTTAGCAAAGCTATTTTCATGGGTATTAAAAAACGAAGGCTCTTATTTTGTGATGGAGATGCCCCCTTACAATATCCCGCAGTGGAAACAGTTGCTTCGCAGTACGTGGGACAAGGGAAAAGGCTTTGTTCGCAAAGCTGGAACATTTATTTTCGGTGGGAGTGTCTTCATTTGGCTTCTTTCTTACTTAGGGCCACACGGAGCAAATGTTCCAATTGATGAAAGCTTTATGGCGATTGTATCGGGCGTATTCGCTCCGATTTTCTCACCTCTAGGCTTCGGCACGTGGCAGGCAGCATCTGCTCTTATTACTGGCTTCTTAGCAAAAGAGGTAGTTGTTTCAACGATGAACATCCTCTATTTCGTCCCAGATGGTCAATCGCTACAAACGCTGCTTCCGCACTTTTTCACACCGCTTTCTGCATACAGCTTCTTAGTATTCATCCTGCTGTATACACCGTGTTTAGCAACGGTAGCGGTTATTCAAAAAGAGACAGGCTCTAAAAAATGGACAGCCTTCTCGATTGTGTACGCACTAATTGTTGCGTACATCTTATCACTTGCTGTCTACCAAATTGGACGTTTGGTAGGGTTAGGAGGATAAAACATGCTTGCTAGTATTCTATTAGGAATTGTGATCTTTGCATATGCGACTTTTATGATCGTTCGTTTTGTCAAACGCAGTCGTCAAGGGAAATGCGCCGCGTGCGAGTTAAATAAATCATGTCAGTCCGGTTGTTCAGTTGTTACACCTGAACAGCGTCATAACATGTTACAGGATATGAAATAAAAAAAAGCGCTCGCGATGAGCGCTTTTTATTTTACCAGCTTGCTTTTTTTACTCCAGGTAGCTGACCTTTATGTGCTAATTCACGAAAGGCAATTCGCGACAAATCAAATTTACGCATATACCCTCGAGGTCTTCCAGTTACCTTACAGCGGCTATCCGAACGCGTTGGCGATGAATCACGAGGTAGCTGACGGAGCGCCTCATAATCTCCTTTCGCTTTTAATTCTTTGCGAATTTCCGCGTATTTTAACACGAGCTCTTCTCGTTTTTGTTGTTTGATAACCTTGGATTTTTTGGCCATGTTGATATTCCTCCTTCTATTAAATCGTAATAATTACGATTTAATAATTAAACCATACTTGCTTGAATACTACAATAAAAAAGCCTCTCTTTTTTCTTTCTTCCCTCTCTAATGATATACTGTCGTTGGAGGTGTACATATGCGATTACAATCAAAAAAAATCATTCAACTAGTAAGCGACGAATTTGAAGATCTTGAACTATGGTATCCTGTTCTACGCATGCGTGAGGAAGGTGCAACTGTTCATATCGTTGGAGAAAAAGCGAACACCGTGTACAAAGGGAAATACGGCGTACCGATCACATCTGATCGTTCATTCGATGAAATTAACCCTGCTGACTATGACGCGATTCTAGTTCCTGGAGGGTGGTCTCCTGATAAACTAAGACGCTACGAATCCGTACTGAACATGGTCAAACATATGGATGAGTACAAAAAGCCGATTGGCCAAATTTGCCACGCTGGCTGGGTACTCATTTCTGCTCGTATTTTAAACGGGGTGAACGTTACAAGCACACCGGGTATTAAAGATGACATGGAAAACGCTGGCGCTATTTGGCACGACGTTCCGGTCATTACAGATGGACATATCATCTCAAGCCGTCGCCCACCTGATTTACCAGAATACGCAAAAGAATTTGCAGATCAGCTTGCAGCAAAATAAAAAGGTAGGCGTCATCATCGACGCCTACCTTTTTACGATAAAACAATCGTTTATAGCATTAATGAGATGGATTCTAGTTGTATGTACTACTGATACTTTTTCGCTACCAAAAATTCAACCAGTGGTAAAGTGAACATCGCTAAACCTAATATCGCCAATAGAAAGACATTGATTGTACCATTGATCAATTTATCTGCCGCCACAGCAATCCAAATAAAGCACAGAAGCGTAAAATAACTAATTTTCGAGCTTTTTTCCGTAATTCTTTGTCCCAGCTCTTCTTCTTGTAAGATACCGTCTTTTTCTTCCTTACTGCCCCACGTAATAGTGGGTAAAAAAATCATTAACAGCGCTCCAATTGTTACGACTTCATTAAAACCAACTTCTTTTCCTGTTAAAAACTTAAAAACGGCATAGCCGATCACTACTAAAGTAGCGATTCCGATAATCATTGCACTGATTTTCCGCGTACTCAACCTTCATCTCTCCTCATTTAAAAACAAAGTATCCACTTTCACTCCTAAGCTTTCTGCTAAGTCAAAAGCCAATTGCAAACTTGGATCATATTTATTATTTTCTATTGCGTTGATCGTTTGTCTACTTACGCTACATAAATCAGCTAACTGACCTTGTGAAATCCCTTTCTGCTCACGGTATTCTTTTATTCGGTTTTGCATACGAACCGCACCCTTACATTCAAAATAATGTAAAATATGTTTTACACCCCCATTTTAAGACAAAACAAACAAGGTGTCAAATATATTTGACACCTTGTTTGTTTCCTACCTATTCAATCAAAATAAAAAATGGGATTGGTCATCTCCCCAATTAACCGATTTCTTCTTTACTCCTTAATCCCCCCTGCGACAGACCCTTCAATTAACTGTCGCTGAAAGAACAAATAAAACAGCATGACCGGAATAATGGACAAAATAATTCCTGCGTAGAGCGACCCATAGTCCGTTCGATATTGCTGAACCATCATAAGGTTCGCCATCTTTAGGGGGAGCGTTTTTGATTCATCGTCGCTAATAAGGATGAGCGCTAGCACGTATTCATTCCATATGCCGACGAAGTTAAAAATAGCTGCAGAAATAAGCCCAGGCTTAGCAAGCGGAATCACAATGCGCCAAAACACCATAAACGGCCCACAGCCATCAATGATCGCTGCTTCCTCTAGACTAGAAGGGATTTGTCTGAAAAAGGCTGTTAGCATAAAAATGGTAAACGGCAGTGAAAACGCCACGTACACCATAATTAATCCTGCATATGTATTGAGCAAGTTCATGTCATTTAACAAAAGAAATAAAGGTGTCATCGCTAGAAAAGTCGGCAGCATCAGCCCCATTAAAAAGAGCAGGTAAATGACGCGCTTCAATCGAAACATTTTTTTAGCAAGTACATACGCAGACATAGAAGAAATAAGCACGATTAAAAAAACCGTTAAAAGCGTAATCCACGCGCTGTTTATAAATCCAACGCCAAGTCCTCCTTCTCCCCACGCGTTTAAATAATTTTTTAGTGTAATAGACTCCGGTAGGCTCCACGGGTCGGTGAGAATTTGCTTGGATGTTTTAAAGGAATTGAGAAAGACCCATAAAATAGGAATAGCAATAAGAAGCGTGACAAGTATCATGACAACGTGCATCGTTTTTGATCGTTTCATGCTCTCTCTCCTTTCGAAAGTCGCATGAGAAGAACAGTCGCCCCTAAAATCAGAGTAAAGAACACAACGCCAAGAGCGGATGCATAACCAAAGTTGTAGTTTGAGAATGCCTGTTGAAACATATAAAGCGATAGTGGTTCAGTCGAGCGATTCGGTCCACCTGCCGTTAAAAGCTGCGGCATTTCAAAGATTTTAAGCGTGTTAATTAAAATAAAGATCACCGCGACCATCAACACGTCCTTTAGCATCGGCAAAATGACAAACACGCTTGTCTGAAAGCGATTTGCTCCGTCCACTTCAGCCGCTTCAATGACCTCTTGTGAAATATTTAGTACCCCGACGAATAATAGGATGGTATAAAATCCGACCGTATGCCAAATGTTCACCCATACGATAGACCCGAAGGCTGTGCGCGCCTGTCCTAACCATTCCGCTTTTAGAGCATCTAACCCTATTGCCTCTAATAGTAAGTTTAACAATCCGCTTATGGGGTTAAAAGCCGCTGACCAGAGCATCGCGATTGCCACAGATGGTAAAATGTATGGAAAAAACAATATGGAGCGATAAAACGCCACCCACTTTGTACGCTTTATGGAATACGCCATTAGCATCGCAAGCACCACGGCTATGACCAGCATTAATGGAAGCTGAAGAAGTACATATTTACCCGTATTCCAAATCGCATTAATAAAGTTTTCATCATGCATCATTTTTTGATAGTTTTGTAGGCCAATGAACGTTTTTTCCCCTATTCCCCGCCAGTTGTATAAGCTCGTTACAAACGCATTCAAAACGGGATACAAAACAAACAGACCGTACAAAACGAGCGCTGGAATCAAAAAGACAATAACCATCATTCGTTCTCGCTTTCTCGCCATAACAATCCCCTTTCTAAAACAAAGGCCCTTTGTTTCCAAAGAGCCCTTCTTCATTAAAAATCGTATTTTAGCTTACGGATCGAATCATCCTTTTTCACTTCTTCTGCTTTCTTTTCCATATACTCGATGAACTTTTTCGGACTCATTTCGCCTAACAATAAGCTCTGGTAGGCATTTGTAATGTTTTTTGCGAACTCAGGATATGAATCATTGATTGCTGTCGGTGCATAGGTTTTATTTTTCTCCGTAATCGCCAATGCACTTTTCAGAGATTCCGATTGAATCGCTTCTTCCGTTCCCTTTACAACACTTGCTAGCCCTCTTGATTTAACCATTTCATTTACTTGATCTTTACTAGAAAGATATTTTAAGAACTGAATGGCTTCACGTTGATTTTTCGCTTTCTTTGGAATGTACCATGCTCCACCCCACCCGGTTGAAATTGGAGCGTATCCCTGCTCATCTGCAGGACCATCTGCCCAGACCGGATGATTAATGGCGCGAAGCTTAAAGTCATCTGGAATCACATCTTTCATTTCCCCTTCAAGCCACGTTCCTGCCATAGCAAAAAGCGCTTTTCGCTGAAAGAATAACGTTTGTGCCTCCGTATGTGAAAGAGCCATCGAGCCATCTAGTATAAGCCCTTCTTTCATCATTTTGACACTTTCCTCGGCTGCCTTTAGAAATGGTTCTGACGCCCATGCGCCCTTTTCCAAGTTAAACGCACCTTCTATGGCTTTTATTCCGCCAATTCGCTCCACTAAAGGTAGATAGATGCCGTAGAAATAGTAGCCCGCTGATTTACCTTGAAGGGAGAAGACAGAAATGTTTTTCTTTTTTGCCTCAGCGCTTAGTTTGTACAAATCTTCCCACGTCTTAGGAAGCTCCCAGCCGTTATCATCAAACAGCTTTTGATCATACCACCATACATAACCCGGTGAGAAGACAGACGGAATGCCATAATAGTTGTCATCCATCTTTACTTGAAATTGATTTTGATTAAACGTATCCAACCATTTTTCTTTTTTATTATAGGCCTTACTCTCTAAAGCCTTATTCAAAGACAGCACTTCGCCACTTGCGATAATCCCTTGAACATCAAAGGAAGGTCCTGGATTGAACAGATCTGGTACATCTCCAGATAAAAACTTCGGCTGTAGCTGCTGGTGAATGTCTGGACTTGCTTCGATCTTAATTTTTACGTCTTTATGTAGCTTCATATATTCATCCGCGCTTTTCTTTACCCAATCAGATCCAAATCCACCTTCAAACATCATAACCGTAATCTCTTTTTTTCCGCCTGAGCTAGATGATTTGCTCGAACAACCAACCATTGTTCCCATACACAAAATGAGCAAAAAAATGACAACCTTTTTCATCTCATATCCCCTTTCGATTAAAACCAGATATGAACCAACACCTTATTTTATTGAGATATGTTGCATAACCTGGAGGAAAAATGACTATTTCTGCGATTTTGAAGATTAAATATGTTGTCACAATGCAGTGTTTTAAAGAAGCATTCGCATGTTTTGGTTCACAACTGGTATATGTAAATAATATCCAATAAAATAATTTATTTCAAGAAAATTCGAACTAATCAAACAAAATAGGTCCAACGATTCCGTTCAAACAAGACAATAGACCTAACAAGGACTGTAAACGCTAACATTTACAAATTATTTAAATTAATCAGACTTTTTCGTTATTTTGTATTGTTTTTGTTGAACAATGTTGCTATGATAATAAACATTATGAATCTAGTTATTCTATTTCACATCAGGAGGAACGTATATGAATAAAAAAGTTTTAATTTTCTTACTATTTATCCTACCTTTTGCTCTGCAGCTTGGGTTACTACCCATTATGAATCGAATTCATCCCATTATCCTCGGCCTTCCGCTTCTTCACTTTTGGTTATTTGCTTGGATCATTCTTACACCCGTTTGTACATGGGGAATTTATAAAGTTCATCAAAAGGAAGGAAGGTTTGAATCATGAAGGGAAATTTAACAGCACTGCTGATCACATCAGGAATTATATTAGTTGTCATCGCCATTGGCTTTTTGGCAGGACGGGACAAAGCGTCTCGGAGTTCTGTTGAAGAGTGGTCGGTCGGCGGAAGACGTTTTGGAGGGCTTCTCGTTTGGCTCTTAGTTGGGGCTGATTTGTATACAGCGTACACCTTTTTAGGACTAACAAGCACCGCGTATACAGGTGGTAGTCTGGCTTTCTTCGCTATTCCGTACTCTGTTTTGGCTTTTGCTATTTCGTATTTCTTTTTACCGAAGCTTTGGAACGTAGCAAACAATTTTAAATTGACTACGCTCGCAGATTATGCACGAGAACGTTTTGATAGTAAACTTCTTTCGGCTCTGATCGCAATTGTAGGCGTTTTAATGCTTATTCCATATATTTGCCTTCAACTGAACGGAATTCAAGATACACTGCGCGCAGCTGGAACGGGTTACATAAACGTACAAGTCGTTGTTATCATCTCCTTCTTACTTGTTGCACTCTATACATTCTTTAGTGGTATTAAAGGACCGACTTATACGGCTATTATTAAAGACATTTTAGTTTGGGTGATTATGCTATTTATGGTTGTCTCCCTTCCGATCATACATTTTGGCAGCTGGGGTTCGATGATGGACACGCTAAGTACAAAAGCACCACAGCTGTTAACCATCCCAACAGATGGACCAAAAGGGATTCCGTGGTTTATTAGTGCCGCTCTTGTTTCATCACTTGCGCTATTTATGTGGGCACATGCAGCAACAGGCGTGTTCACAGCAAAAAATGCGAACACGTTGAGAAAAAATGCGATCTTTTTACCTCTTTATAACATCGTCTTAATTTTAGTTATCTTTTTAGGGTTTATCGCCTTCTTGGTGCTACCAAAAGGAACTGACCCACGTTTTGCTCTTTTAACGCTTATTCAAACGTCTTATGGCGGCGTGATGCAAGGTTTAGCGTTCGCAACGATCGCACTCGCTTCCCTTATTCCGTGTTCCATTATGGCAGTCGGAGCATCCAACCTATTTGCTAATAATATTTACCGTGATCTAATTAATCCTTCCGTTCAGGGAAAACGTTTAACAATGATTACGCGTTCAATGGTATTTGTCGTAATCGGTCTTGCACTATTATTTGGACTTCTTTTCCCGACGGCGCTCGTTACGCTACAGTTATTAGGCGTTTCTGGTATGGTTCAGATCTTCCCTGCCATTGTCATCAGCTTGTTTTGGAAAAAACAGACGAGAGAAGCGACGATTATCGGATTGATTGTCGGAGTAGCGACGACATTCACGGTGTATTCAACCGGCCATTCGCTTGGTATTTATGAAGGGTTCTGGGGGCTTAGCGCAAATGTTCTTGCACTCGTTATTTTCAACCCACTGTTCAAGCAGGCAAAGAAATTTACAAGCAATTCTGTGTGGCGATTCTTATTTAGCCCAGCAAAAGCAGTAGACAATCAAGTGAATAAAGGAGCGTAAAGAATGAAAGACCATACGAATTGTATGGTCTTTCATCTATGTGTAGGCATCAGGTTAGGCTCACAATGAGGAAACGTACATCCCTTGCGCGAAGAAAAGATACGAGATGTATCATGCTCTTATCTCATTTTCGCTTTTCGACGCTTTCCAATTTGTAGCACCTTATCCACAACACGGTCAATTTGGTGATAGAAAGGCTCTCCTTGAGGAGCTGGCTTTCCGTTAGTCCAAATTTTCTTCATAAGCTTTGGCGTCTCTTTTGAAGACGTGATGATACCTTGAAACGTTTCTTTCTTATACGCCACATCCTGCTGAATTTTTGATGTCGTCACGCTTAGCTGATTCGTTTCATTTTTGATGGCGTCCACCTTCGCCTGCATACGAGCAGATGTTTCATTTAAATGATTTAAAGTCGGTTTCAGTTCTTTTAATGATTTGACCGCCACAATTCCTAAGTAAATAATCGCCAAAACGACAACGGCGATACTTATGTATACAATGATCATTTGCACTCCTCCTAATCGTTGGACATTGCTTTTCATATACCCTTATTGTATCAAAATTAAAACGATGTTATGAAGAATTACACGAAGGGTATGTTAGTATTAAAGATGTCACAATAATGGCATTTTAAAAAAATCACTTTTATAGCGCTTACATATAAAATTTTCTATTGCATCTACCACCTATTTTTTTATACACTGAATGCTGGAAGATGAAACATAGTTTTAGACGTTTGGAGCGAATGCGATGCAAGAAAAATTAAACAGATACGACATCATGGATGTGAGCCTTTTAGCAGGTAAGATTATGCTAGAAAGTGGCGCCGAAACATATCGCGTAGAAGATACAATGGAGCGTATCGCTGCTTCATTCGGAATTCCGAAATCGCATAGCTATGTGACGCCTACTGGCATCATGTTCTCCATTGAAACGAAAGAACCAACGAAAACAAAACTCATTCGGATCTCAGAGCGCACGACCGACTTAAAAAAGGTGACGCTGGTCAACAGTATTTCAAGACGAATTAGTCGTGGTGAAATCGAACTCGAAGATGCCTACGAGGCCCTCGAAGAAATTCAATCTTCTACGATGCCCTTTCCTTTCGTTCTTCAAATACTTGCTGCAGCCATTTCAAGCGGCTGTTTTTTAATTATGTTCCAAGGCTCTTGGATTGATTTTGCACCTGCGATGATTGCAGGAGGCTGTGGATTTATCACCTCTGTATCACTGCAGCGCTTAATTCCGATTAAATTTATCTCCGAGTTTGCGGCATCCCTTATACTCGGCGTCATTTCGTTTTTATTTGTCTATGTGGGAATCGGTAGTCAGTTGGATAAAATCATTATTTCTTCTGTCATGCCATTAGTACCTGGGCTTTTAATTACAAATGCTGTACGTGATTTAATGGCTGGACACTTAATATCAGGCCTATCTAAAGGAGCAGAAGCTTTTTTAACGGCATTTGCCATTGGTGCAGGTATTGCAGCTATTTTTACCGTTTTTTAAAGACGTGAGAGGAGGAATCGCATGAGCATAGTTGAACAGCTCATTACGAGTTTTATTGCTTCAGCAGCTTTCGTTATTTTATTTAATGTTCCAAAAGAGTCACTCATTAAATGCGGTTTTGTTGGGATGATTGGCTGGGTTGTTTATTTTTCGATGACTTCCTATGGTATGGACCCAGTCATTAGCACTGTTACTGCTTCATTCTTTATCGCTGTTATTAGTCAGCTTTTTGCTAAATACTACAAAACACCGATTATCATTTTTACCGTTGCAGGAATTATCCCGCTTGTACCTGGAGGATTGGCTTATGATGCCATGCGAAACTTCGTACAAAATGATTACAATATGGCAATCGGATTAGCTGCCAAAGCATTTATGATTTCAGGTTCCATTGCAATTGGAATTGTGTTCTCTGAAGTTATTAACCAGCTAATACGACGAACAAAACTGAATGCCAGAGCATAAGAAAAACGCAGAAAGCTCTGCGTTTTTTATTTTTCTCTTCTATTCCTGTGGTGAAATCATTTTTTTAGGATCTACATATGAGTCAAACTCTTCCTCTGAGAGCAGCCCAAGTTTTAACGTTGCTTCTTTTAACGTTGTTCCTTCCTGATGAGCCAACTTGGCAATTTTAGCCGCATTCTCATAGCCAATTTGTGAATTGAGAGCTGTTACAAGCATAAGAGAGTTTTTTACATTATGGTCGATCGTCTCATAATTCGCCTGAATTCCAACCGCACATTTGTCATTAAACGTGTGCATCGCATCGCTTAATAATTGAACGGACTGTAAAAAGTTATAAATAATGACGGGCTTAAACACGTTTAACTCAAAGTTTCCTTGGCTTGCCGCAATCCCAATCGTCACATCGTTTCCTAAAACCTGCGCCGCTACCATCGTAAGTGCTTCACTTTGGGTTGGATTTACCTTACCAGGCATAATGCTACTTCCCGGCTCATTGGCTGGAATCGTGATTTCCCCAATTCCACTTCTCGGGCCGCTTGCTAGCCATCTGACGTCGTTCGCTATTTTCATGAGGTCCGCAGCTAATGCCTTTAGAGCTCCGTGTGCATACACAACTTGATCATGACTCGTGAGCGCGTGAAATTTATTACTAGCAGACGTAAACGGCTTATTTGTGAATCCACTAATCTCTTCTGCGACTAAATCACCAAACTTAGGATGGGCGTTAATTCCTGTACCGACGGCTGTTCCGCCAATCGCTAGTTCCTTCATGTACTGAACGCTCTCTTGAATCATGCTCTCGCTTTTAATCAGCATGTGATGCCAGCCGCTTACTTCCTGTCCAAGTGTTAACGGCGTGGCATCCTGCAGATGTGTGCGTCCTATTTTGATAATATCTTGAAACGCATTCATCTTTTCTTCAAATGTTTTTGACAGGACTTGTAGCGACGGAAGAAGTTTGTTTTCAATCGCCAGAACACCTGCTACGTGAAGAGCAGTCGGAAACGTATCGTTTGAGCTTTGAGACATGTTAACATCATCATTTGGATGAAGTCGTTCACTGCTCCCCCTTTCCTCTAGAAGCTGATTCCCTCGATTAGCAAGCACCTCATTCATGTTCATATTTGACTGGGTCCCGCTTCCTGTTTGCCATACAACAAGCGGGAAGTGTTCGTTCCACTTTCCTTCTAATACTTCGTCTGCTGCCTCTGTAATCGCTTCTGCTTTTTCATTTGACAGCTTATGAAGTTTTTGATTGCTAATCGCAGCACCTTTTTTCAAAAGCGCAAAGGCTTGAATTACTTCAAGCGGCATCGTTTCATGACCGATCGGAAAATTTTCTTTACTCCGCTGCGTCTGTGCTCCCCACAATTTTTCCTTTGGTACATTTATTTCACCTAACGTATCTCGTTCAACCCGATATTCCATTTTCTCGTCTCCTTTTCTATGTACGCGATCTACATTTATTTTCTCATTTTTATTCCTGAATAGTATCACTTTTTCCTACTGAACAACTTGTTAAACTTGTTATGTGCTAATCCTAAAGCCCAAAAGCCCAATGGAATAAAATGAGAATAGAAGAAGATAATAAACACGATTCTTACTTTATTAAAGGACGTTTTTTATGAACAATCAACGAAAAACTAGACGCACAACCGCCTATGTAAGCCTACTCGGTACTACTCAAATTCACCTACGAAATCCGTATGTTGTGGCATGGTGGTCAGCAGCCTTTCCTGGTTTTGGGCATTTGCTTTTATCAAAATATCTCCGAGGATTTTCACTGTTTATTTGGGAGGTCGTCGTTAACACACAATCCAACATTAATTTTTCAATGATTTATTCATTTGAAGGAAAAATACAATTAGCGAAAGACATATTGGATACGCGCTGGCTACTTATTTATATTCCGGTCTATATTTTTGCCATATGGGATAGTTACCGTACAACCGTAGACTTAAACCGCATTTATGTATTGGCTCAGCATGAGGATAATAAGTTTTCACCTTTTAAAATTGGCGCAATGGAAATTAACTATTTAGATAAACGATCCCCTCTGGTTGCCTTCATGTGGTCACTTTTTGCCCCAGGATTGGGACAGCTATATGTACATCGAATCGTAACGGCTTTTTTCGTCATTGTATGGTCTGTTGTATTCTTTTATTATTCGCATGCCTTAGAAGCCATTATTTTGCTTTTTCAAGGCGATATTCAGCGCTCAACGGACGCAATTCGTGGCGAATGGCTTCTTTTCTTTCCATCACTCTATGGCTTTGCTGTATTTGATGCATACATGAATACGATTGAAAACAACAAACTGTTTGAAATTGAGCAGCGTCATTATTTAAGAGCGAACTATCAATGCTCCTCTTTCAAGATTCAAACATCACGAAAAAAGGAGTAAGCACATGCAAATTTTTTCTACTTTCGAACATTCTAGTTTTTTGGAGCTAGCGATTGCATCACTTGAAGAACGAGGTGTTAACTCACACAACATTTTCGCCGTGCCTCTCAACACTCGAAAAAGTGAACGGAAGATATTCGATACGATCCACTATGCTGACGGTGTCTCTCTCATTGATCTAGCGATGGGATTAGCAACCGCTCTTAGCGTAATTGGGGCAAGTATAGGATTCAAGCTGGCATGGGGGCCTATTTATTGGGGACTGATTGGGGCCGCCACAGGATTTGTAATCGGCTTAGCAATAAAATGGGGATATTTTAAGCTCTTTAAGCCCTTGAAAGGCGAGCGCTCTTCAAAACCAACAGAAGTTATTTTAATTGTTGAGTGCTCAGGGAAAGTAGCAGCAGAAGTGGAGCAAATTTTGTGGGATCATCTTGCTCTTGGAGTTGCCATAATTAATGGGGAAGAGAACAAAAAAGACAGCTCTTAAGCTGCCCTAACTCATAGTATCTTTTTCCCTACGTACCAATCGATTTGCTCGACGCCTTCCTCACTCGATCCTCCCATGTCATCTTGTGTTTTAGGTGGCGCGACTAATACTTTATCACCAGGCTCCCAATTAGCAGGCGTATAAACGTCATGCATTTGTGCGGTTTGTAGCGCCTGTACAAGGCGAACCAGCTCTTTCATATTTCGTCCCGTGCTGATGGGATAGTACATGATTGAACGGATCACATGTTCTTGATCAAGAATGAACACTGCACGAGAGGTTTCAGTGTGACTCTCACCAGGCATAATCATTCCATATTTTGTTGCCACGCTCTGATCCTTATCCGCGATGATGGGATATTCTATGCTTGTATTAAAGCTTTCTTCAATGCCCCGAAGCCAAGCAAGATGAGCAGATAAACTATCGACGCTTAAACCTAATATTTCGACGCCATAATCTTTTAAAAGAGGATAAATCTCTTGGAAACCAACGAGCTCCGTTGCACACACCGGTGAGAAGGAGCTTGGATGAGAGAATAAAATAAGCCACTTTCCACGATAGTCTTCGAGCATTAGTTTACCTTTGGTTGTTACGGCTTCAAAGCTAGGTGCTTTATCCCCGAGCCTTGGAATGGCAATGGTTTCAGTCACTTCTTCGAACATGTTCGTATTCCTCCTAAATATGATGTATTTAGTTTACCCGGTTGTAAAAGAGGTAAACTATTATCTAAAGGGACGAGCGAGGAAAGTCTGTCCTTTATGTAGATGAATGCAATTATGCTATAATGAGAGCGATATAACCCGAAAAAGGAGCATCTGTACATGGCAAAAAACACATTTATTGGCTACGTTGGTACTTATACGAGAGGTGATAGTGAAGGAATTTATACTTTTTCACTAGATACAGCTGAAAAACGTTTAAGTCAAACAGCTCTAGCTGCAGAAATTGAAAACCCTACATACTTAGCAATTACAAAAGACAATAAGTCTCTGTATTCTGTCAAAAAAGACGGGGACCTAGGCGGAGTTGCTTCATTCGAAGTGAATCCTGAAACAGGGAACCTTTCGTATTTAAATCATCGCTTGCTTGAAGGTCCCCCACCTTGTCATGTAAGCGTAGATAAAAAGTTTGCAACCGTGCTTGCGACGAATTACCATCGTGGATCTGTTGAAACTTTTATCGTTGATCAACAGGATCGTTCATTAGAAGAAGCCATTTCTGTTGTCAGACACGAAGGGTCAGGTCTTGATCCTGAACGCCAGGAGAAAGCACATACACACTATGCAGGATTTACCCCTGATCAGAAGTTTGTTGTAGCAGTCGATCTTGGAATTGATAAAATTCTGACGTACAAACTCAATGATGGAAAGCTTACACAAGTTCATAGCTTAACAGTAAAAGCAGGAAGCGGACCAAGACACCTTGTCTTCCATCCAAATCGAAAATGGGCGTATGTGATGACAGAGTTAAGCTCTGAAGTTATTGTCCTTGCTTACAATGAAAAAAATGGTAGCTTTGAAGAAATTCAGTACCTCTCCACCCTACCAGAAGGATTTACGGAAAATAACCAAGGAAGCGCTATTCATATCTCTTCTGATGGTCGCTACCTTTATGCAGGAAACCGTGGGCATAACAGCATTGCTCTATTTTGGATTAATCAAGCAAGCGGACAGCTTGACTTCGTTGAACATACGTCAACAGAAGGAAACTGGCCACGTGACTTCGTCTTAGATCCATCTGAAAACTTCGTGGTGGCATCTAACCAAGAGTCAAATAACCTGGTTTTATTTTCTCGTGATGCAGAGAGTGGAAAACTAACTCTTCTCCAATCCGTTCCGGTTCCGGAGCCAGTGTGTGTAAAGTTCTTGCATGCATAAGAAAAAACAGAGGGATATCCCTCTGTTTTTTCTATGTTAATACGTCACTTCATCTTTCGTTTCTTCTTCCTGCAGCTGTCGCCATAGGATTTTCCCGCTTGAAGTGGTTGGGAGCGCATCTCTAAATTCAACAATGCGTGGGTATTTATATGCCGCCATTTGATTCTTCGCCCATTCAATGATGTCGTCTTCTGTCACGTTTCCTTTCGCTTCCTCCTGCAAAATAACAAACGCCTTTACAGTTTCGCCGCGGTGCGCATCAGGAGCCCCGATCACACATGCCTGCTGAATTGCGGGATGTTTATAGAGCGTATTTTCCACTTCAGATGGCCATACCTTAAATCCGGAGGCATTAATCATTCGTTTCACTCGGTCAACCATAAAATAATACCCTTCCTGATCTTGCCTACCGATATCGCCGGTTCGAAAGAAGGACTTTCCGTCTAATTCGATGAACGAGTATTTGGTTTCATCAGGACGGTTGTAGTACCCTTTAAATACTTGAGGACCCCGTACGATAATCTCACCTTCCTCGTTATCGCCTAACTCTTTTAAGGAAATAGGATCAATTACACGAGCATCCACATCAAATACCGGTATACCTAAACACTGTAACTTCGTATGATCAGGAGGATTAAGATGGGTTTGCGCAATGGTTTCGGATAATCCGTAGCCCTCTAAAAACTGAATGCCCGTCAGCTGGAAGAGCTTTTGACCTACCGCCTCAGGTAAAGGAGCTCCTCCTCCTGTAATGTTCACAAGCGATCTTAAATCTTCTTTTAGCAGTTGCTTATTTGAAAGAAAATCAATGAGCATCGTACTAATGGTCACCCAATGCGTAACGTTGTTGGTTTGAATAATTTGCTTAGCATATTCACGGTTCCAGCGGGTCATAATGACCATCGACGCCCCTGCATAGATGGGAACAAGCATACTGTTTGTCATTCCTGTCACATGAAAAAGCGGCAACGTCTGCAAACTGAGTGAATTTGACGTAATGTTAATCCAGTGATAGCCTCCAATTACGTTCGCTTGTACGGTGCGATGCGTATGCATACATCCTTTGGGAAGACCTGTTGTTCCCGATGTATATGGGAGAACAGCTAAATCATCCGGTGAACCCTCATCTTTTTTTGGTAAGCACCCTGCTTGAAGAACATTTCCCCATGTATAGACGCCTTTCTCATTGAATGGAATAGCTGCCATCGCCACTTCTTTTGGGAGATCTTCAAAATCTGGTTTCTCAGGCAAATAGTGCGAATAGGCACCCACAATCGCTGCCTCAAGATGTGAATGAAGAAACGGTTTCACCCGTGGCCAGAGCTCTTGTCCGACAATCGCATGCTTCATGCTACAGTCCGTCATATAAAACGCGAGCTCTTCTGTCGTATTCATCGTATTAATAGGCACTACAACCGCATTAGCTCGTAAAATAGCAAAATAGCTAATGACAAATTGGGGAGAGTTTTGCATATAGAGGAGAACACGGTCCCCTTTTTTTACGTGCAGCGTATGTTGAAGAAACCCTGCCACTTTATCAACTTCCTCAAGAAGCTGCTGATACGTATAAGAAGCACCGTAATAGTAGACGGCTTCGTTATGTGGATAACGCTTTGCAGCGACTACTAAATTATCATACAATGTTGTCTCAGGAATACTAAGCGATGTTGAAAGTCGTTTTGGCCAATACGCAAAATGGTTTACCATATAGGAAACACTCCTTTTAAAAATTGGACTTAAACAATTAACCAGCCACCATCTACTAATAAATCAGTTCCTGTCATATAGGAAGCGTCTGTGGATGCTGCAAAGGCAATGACTTTTGCAATTTCCTCAGGCTTTCCAACGCGCTGTAGGGCAGTATTTCTTTCAATCGATGATTTAAAGCGTTCGTTTTGCAGACCGTCTTCTGTAAGCGGCGTTTCCACGAAACCAGGCGAAACAGAATTCACGCGAATTTTATACGGTGCCAGTTCGAAGGCGAGTGCTCGTGTAAAATTCATCACTGCTGCCTTTGCTGCACTATAGTGTGGGATGTGAGCTCCTGCTTTATGACCCGATAAGGAGGAGACGTTTACAATCGCTCGATCGTTCTCTGATCTTTGTCGATCCGCCATTACATTTCCAAGCATCTTGGAGACGAGAAACACGCTTTTCAGATTGATATCTTGCACATAGTCCCACTCACTGCTTGATAGGTTCAAAATTTTCCCTTGTGCGGAGCCTCCAGCGTTGTTAATCAGAATATCCAAATGTCCATAGGTTTCTTTCACATAAGAAGCTAAATTTTCCACATCAGACTCTGACGTTACATCTGCTGGAAAAACGTCTCCGTTTCCTTCTAGAAGGGCCGCTGTCTCCTCTAATTTTTCCTTTGTACGCCCCACTAGCACAACTTTCGCTCCCTGCTTTCCTAACTCAACCGCCGTGGCTCGACCAATACCACTGCCCGCTCCTGTAATAACCGTTACTTTGTTGTCAAAGCGCATGTTTCTTCCCCCTTAGCACTTGTAGTGGTTCGCTTCATATTGAGCCGCAGCAATGTTACGATTTACCGTAATCATATCTTGAAGCTCTATTTTACCAATCGTTTCACGGAAAAGACGGAGTAACTCTTTCTTATCCTTTCCTTTCGCCAAATCATTCACAAGACGTCTTGATAACCCATCTACTTCTAATATGGTTTGTTCCATCAGTGCTGTCGTTAAAGCTGCCTTTAATTCAGATGAAGGGTCTTTTTCCATACGCAACCATGCCGATTCAACCGCATAAAGCGCAATCGCCATATTTGATAGATTCATTAATACTTCCTGCTCTTGCACCAGACGCTCTCCAAGCGTTTGATGAGCTAATCCTGCACAAATTAAGAAAACGTCTCGCAGTAGTGCGATCTTATCTTTCATTGGCATTTCTGAGTCATTCCCTGCTTCTTCACGCAAATGATTAAATGCTTCTTGGATGACGCTCTCTAACTGAAGCTCACCTTTTTGAACTTTTCGGAAGAGATGTGTGGGCAGTAAAAGACGATTAATTTCATTCGTTCCTTCAAAGATGCGGTTAATACGAGAATCACGGTACATTTGTTCAACCGGATACTCATTTATAAACCCTGCCCCGCCGTGCAATTGAAGTGCTTCATCTACTACATAATCAAGCGTTTCAGATCCGTATACTTTACACACCGAGCATTCAATCGCGTATTCACTGAGCGCCTTGGCAACTTGCTTTTGATCATCGGTCGTATACAAACCACCTAACACATCCTCTAGTAGTCCTGCTGTACGATATTGCAGTGACTCCGCTGCATAAATACGCGTTGCCATCTTCGCCACCTTTTCCTTTGTAGCCGCAAAGTCTGCAATCGATTGACCAAACTGCTGACGTTCTGTCGTAAATTTGAGGGCTGTTTCTAACGCATACTTGGATGCCCCCATACAGGCCGATCCTAGATTAAAGCGTCCTAAGTTCAGCACATTCAGTGCAATATGATGTCCCTTTCCAATTTCCCCAAGTACGTTCTCGACCGGAACGAGACAGTCTTCTAGAATGACAGAGCGTGTCGATGATCCTTTAATTCCCATCTTCTTTTCTTCAGGGCCGAGCGATAGTCCGGGGAAATTTTTCTCTACGATAAATGCGGTAAAGTGTTTTCCGTCTACTTTTCCATACACGATGAACGTATCTGAAAATACCGCATTCGTAATATAAATTTTCGTTCCATTTAATACATAGTGAGTTCCTTCTTCATTTAAAACAGCGGTTGTTTTGGTTGCTAGCGCATCTGATCCTGCACTAGGCTCTGTGAGGCAATAAGCACCTAGATATTCGCCGCTTGCAAGCTTTGGCAAATAGGCTTTCTTTTGTTCAGGGGTTCCAAAGTAGGTAATAGGCAATGTGGCAATGCATGTATGGTTGGAGTGAGCAACACCATATCCGCTCGTACGGCCAATCACTTCACCGACGAGACCTTTGCTAATCTTGTCTAAGCCAAGACCTCCGTATTCTTCTGGTATGCTGTGCGCCAGAAGACCAAGGTCTCCTCCCTTTCGTAGCAGCGATACAATGAGATCAATATTTTGCGCTTCGATTTGTTCTTTATGAGGATCTACTTCTTTTTCAATAAATTGTTTGGCCGTTTGAGCAATCATTTTGTGCTCATCCGTAAAATCTTCTGGAGTAAAAATACCTGTGGATTCTGTTCCTGCATATAAAAAATGACCACCTGCTACATTTGACTTCGTCTTCATTTCATTCTCTCCTTTGCCGCAATAATTTTTTCTCCATCGAATATCGGCACGATGGGGTACTTATTAAGTTCAGCAATTTCATGAATTTCCTCTTCAAAGCCATAATTCATTAGCATCTGTCCCACTCTTGAGCGAGATAAAATGGTTTCCTTTTGTTCCTTCATTTCTTCATAAAATAGTAGTGAAGCAAGAGCAGCATCTGTTAGTTCCGCGCTTTCGCACAACATGTTCAGTGATTTCACTATGTAACCAGCCCCTAAAAAATCCTCCAAGCAAAAATGGTCAGAAGAGCCTGAACATACAACAAGAACTGTATCCTCGGAATGGAGCGTGGCGATTTTTTTCGCTACTTCTTCTCCGTTTAACAGAGACGCTACATACACACATTTGGCATGACGACTTTTTCGGACTGCTACCGTCCCATTTGTTGTCGATAAAATGATTCCTTGTCCACTTACCTTCTTTTTCAAGAGGGTTGGGTTGGGGTCCAAAAAGCCTTCAATCGTCTTTCCTTCGTATTCCCCTACTAATAGAGCATTTGGATAAGACACAAATGTTTCTTTCGCCTCTCGCTCATTGAGAACAGGAATAACATACGTTGCTCCCTCCGCTAACACTGCTGTAATGGTGGAGGTTGCTAGTAATATATCTAGCACCACCACCACTTTTCCTTCCGTCATAATCGGGTTAATTTCTTCTTTTTTTAATAGCACGTGTATTTTCATAGATGTTTCCTCATTTTCGTATACTCGTTTCTAACGCATGTCCAATTAATGTGCGGACAAAGGTTCCAAAGTGCTCAAACCGCTTGTCATTTGTCTGCCCTTTTTTATAGCGGTAATAGATTTGCTGACAAATGACCGCAAGCTTAAAGTAAGCAAACGTTTCATAGTAGGAAATATTTGACACGTCCCGGTTGCTTTTCTTTGCATAGCGTTCAATAAATTCACTTCGTGAGTAAAAGCCGTCTCTTACCGTTACAGGCGGTTTACCGAACCCTTTTTTGAGCATCGGTGGGTCACTGTCCTCCATCCAATAGCCAAGTACCACGCCTAAGTCTGCAAGCGGATCTCCAACGGTCGCCATTTCCCAATCGAATACGCCCGTCATTTCATTTAAGTCTGGTGTAAACAGCACGTTATTTAACTTGTAATCATAATGAATAACAGTCGCCTCGGTGTTAACGGGAATACGTGATGCAAGCCATTTTACGAGCATATCTACCTCGTTAATCTCATCGGTTTTTGATCGCTCGTAGCGCTGAATCCAACCATGAACCTGTCTTTCCATGAAGCCGTCTGGTTTGCTTATATTCACAAGCTCTGTTTTTTTATAATCCACTTCATGTAAGGAAACAAGCGTATCGACCATTAATTCAGATACGTGTTGATTAATACGAATGCTCTCCTCAACGGTAGCGGGAAATTCGGTATCAAGCGTTACGCCATACTTGCGTTCCATGATAAAAAATGGCGCTCCTACAATCGAAGAATTATCTGAGAATATATAGGGCTTTGGAACGTATGGAAAAAGCGAATGAAGGGAATGTAAAATTCGATATTCTCTCTCCATGTCATGAGCCTTAGGTGCAACAGGACCTAGCGGAGGACGGCGAAGAACAGCTTCCCACTCTCCTATTTTCAACGTATATGTTAAATTCGAAGCCCCTGTTCCGAATTGCTCAATCACTAGGTGATCAGAAGAAGGAAGAGATACATTTTCTTGTAAAAATTGTTCCAACTTTTTCGTATCTAATTCCTCACCTTTTCGTACGGGAATAATCTGCGCCATTCTTACACACCCTTTTCTAACGGTTCGTCCTCATAATCGTACCGGGCAAGCATTTGTCTTAATCCTTCTGGAATGCGTTCGCTTTTTTGATGAATAAAGTTGAAATACACAACAATGGCCTGTCCATCAGCAAGTACTTCACCCGTCTTTTCCCTTCGAATGACGTGGTGAAGATTCATGCTGGTATTTCCAATGTTTTTCACGGTCGTTTCTACCGTAATTCTTTCATCAAAGTACGTCTGACCTCGAAAATTACACTGTGTTGAAGCCAAGATATAGTGCCAATTTGAAGCAGAATCTGCAAATCCAAGCGTTTTAAAAAAATCGATGCGTGCTTCCTCAAAATAAATGAAGTAGCTGATATTATTGATATGACCTAGCGCATCTGTTTCTTGTAATCTAGTCGTAATCGACGTGAGATGCTTCATACATACCCTCCTTATTTGTGAGAGAACACCGGTTGACGCTTTTCAATAAATGCTGAGACGCCTTCTTTAATATCATCTGTTTGAAACACCTCTTCAAACAGTTCCACTTCACGCTGTAAGCCTTCTTTTAACGGTACGCCAAGGCCATCGTCTACAGCCTTTTTGATACGTGATAGAGACTGTAAGGAATGACGCGTGATTTTACTCGCCAATACTTTTGCTTTGTCAACCGCTTCACCGCTTCCTACCACATAATTAACCAACCCTACTCGTAGCGCTTCTTTTGCCGTAATTGGCTCACCCGTATACATCATTTCCTTTGCCTTTTCCTCTCCAACTACACGAGGGAGACGCTGTGTTCCACCTGCTCCTGGGAACAGTCCTAGTTTTACTTCAGGAACGCAAAGCAAGGCGTGCTCCTCTGCAATACGCATATCACATGTCAAAGCAAGTTCTAGCCCACCGCCAAATGCCATTCCGTTCAGCGCAACGATCGTTGGCTTAGGAAAGTCATCAATTCGATTTAATACCGCATGCGTTTCTTCGAACGAAGCCCGTGCATGCGGATGTCCCATTAACTGTGGAAACTCCTTAATATCTGCTCCTGCGACGAACGCTTTTTGTCCTTGTCCCGTTAATAATACTGCTACTACTTCTTCATTTGTCTCAAGTTCTTTGAACGCCTGATCTAACTCCTCAATTACCTGCTTGCTCATTACGTTTAGCGGTGGATTTTGAATCGTCACAATTCCTAAACGATTTTCAACTTCTACTTTCACTAATAAACCCATTAGTTTTTCACTCCTTCTTTCTTGTATTCATACCAGCCTTTTCCTGTTTTCCGGCCAAGTTCGCCCGCTTTTACTTTTTCTTCAATACACGCAGCAGGCTTGTCTAATGGATCATTCGTCTCTGCATAGCGCTGCTCCATAACGAAATAGCCGACATCGATTCCCGATAAATCCATTAGCTCAAACGGTCCGATTGGATGATTGAGTGCTTTTCGACAGATCGTATCAATATCCTCAAAGCTTGCATAGCCATTTTCATATAAATACACGGCTTCACGTTGCAGAGCACCTAAAATGCGGTTGGCGATGAATCCCGATATTTCTTTTTGTAACAACACGGCTGTGCGGTTAATGTTTTTCGACACTTCCATTGTTTTTGCAGCCGTTTCATCAGACGTTTGTTCACTTTTTACGACTTCGACGCAATCCATGACTAGTGGTGGGAAAAAGAAATGCATATTTACCACCTTATCAGGTCGTGTCGTTGCCTCTGCAATAAGGGAGTTCACAATCGTTGAGCTATTGGAGGCAAGAATAGCATGCGAGGGCGCTAGCTCATCAAGCTTTTGGAACACTTCTCTCTTCACATCTAGCTTCTCCACCACCGCTTCAATCACAAAGTCAGCTTGCTTCACGGCTTTTTCAAGGCTCGTCTGAAATGAAAGGCGGGAAAAAGCCGCTGCTTTTTCATCTTCAGATAACTTGTTTTTTAATACCCATTTGTTCATAATGGTTTGCAAGCTTGCCTCCGCCTTTTCTAAAGCGCTTTCATTTACATCTTGAATAATCGTTTCATAGCCACCAAGCGCGCAAAGCATCCCAATTTGATGCCCCATTTGTCCTGCTCCTACTACACAAATACGTTCGATTGTACTCATCTTCTCCCATCCCTTCTTTTAACTAACCAGTTAGTATGTGAAAGTTATGCATTCCTTCTTTATGAAGGAATGCTACTCTCAATTCCTTCTAATATGAGCTTTAGAAAGACTGTCGAAACGCCCTCCTCGTTTAAGCGACCGCCCGGTTCAAACCAAAAATAGCTCCAGTTGGTCATTCCGAGAATGGCTAGCGCCGTGACGGATACGTCAAGATCCTGTTTAAACTCACCTGCTCTTACGCCTTCTTCAAGAACCGTTTGAAAATGAAGTCGAAACTCGTCTCGTTTTTGAACAATTTTTTCTAAATTTTCGTGCTTAAGATGCTTCATTTCGCGAAAAAACACTTTGGCGCTCAAGCCTTCTCTTTCAATGCCTTGAATCGTAATATACACGAGATCATAAAGCTTTGTTTTCCATTGTTTCGATGAATCTTGCAAAATTTCCTTCTGCTTCTCTAACAATTTATTAATATAGTGAAGATGAATTTCCATCAGCACTTCTTCTTTGCTTGTGAAATAGTAATAAAACGTTCCTTTTGTTACTTCTAGCGCGTCTACAATATCTTGAATGGACGTTTCTTTAAACCCTTTCTCTCCAAATAATAGGATACTCTTTTCGAAAATTCTGTCTTTCATTCTGATAGCCTCACTCATCTAGTCATTTGTCTACCAGTATATCATATGACTATTAATTGAAAGAGTACTTAAAGCGCATGCGTACCTCCGTCCACCACAAGCGTATGACCGGTGATAAAATCAGAAGCCTTTGAAGCAAGAAAGACCGCTGCACCTTTTAAATCATCGTCTCCACCAAAACGTTTCAGTGGCGTCATATTAAGAAAATAATCTTTTCCATGTTCCATGATGACATGAGACATTTTGGTTGGGAAAAATCCTGGCGCAATGGCATTCACTTGAATGTTTGCTTCTCCCCATTTAACCGCTAAATCTTTCGTAAAAGTAATAACAGCTCCTTTGCTCGTATTGTAAGCAATCGTATCCATGTAGCGCGGATCTGTTCCCGAAAGACCTGCAATAGAAGCAATGTTAATAATTTTTCCTGACTTTTGTTTTAACATATGCTTTCCTACTGCTTGACTCATTAAAAAGGTTCCCGTTACGTTTACGCTCATGACTTTCTCCCATGCTTGGAGGGGCATGTCCGCTACAGGAGCTCCCCACGTAGCACCGCTATTGTTCACCAATATATCAATGCTCCCAAATTTAGCGACGATTTCTGTGACGGCTTCGTTCACTTCTTCTGGATTCGAAACGTCACAGCGAATCGCCATCGCCTCTACGCCCGTTTTTCCTAGCTCTTCTGCTACTTGCTGACAGGCCTCAATTTTTCGTGAACATACGACTACGTTTGCACCTGCTTCTGCCAGTGCCTGAGCCATTTGAGCCCCAATTCCACGACCTCCGCCTGTGACAACAGCTGTTTTTCCCTTTAAATCAAATAATGACTGCACGTGCATCCCTTATTCCCCCATTCAGACACGCTGTAGCTGTACATCGTGTTTTTTTAATTCTAATCGCGCGATTTGCGCGCGATGAACTTCATCAGGTCCATCCGCAAGACGCAGGGTACGCGCGTTTGCCCAATGAGCAGCGAACGGTACATCTTCACTCATACCAGCGGCACCAAATGCTTGAATGACGCGGTCTAATACGCGAAGCGCCATGTTTGGCGCTACGACTTTGATCATGGCAATTTCTGCTTTCGCTTCTTTATTTCCGACCGTATCCATCATCGCAGCAGCCTTTAAAGTTAATAATCTTGCTTGTTCAATTTCAATGCGTGAGTCGGCAATCCATTCGAGTACAACACCCTGTTTGGATAGTGGTTTCCCGAACGCAACCCTTTTTTGTACACGCTTACATAATTCTTCAAGCGCACGTTCTGCTGATCCAATGAGTCTCATACAGTGGTGAATGCGCCCTGGTCCTAGACGTCCCTGCGCAATCGCGAATCCTTTTCCTTCATCCCAAATGATATTTGAAGCCGGTACACGAACATTATCATACGTAATTTCTGCATGACCATGTGGCGCATGATCATAACCAAAAACAGGAAGCATTCGCTCAATTGTTACTCCTTGTGTATCAAGCGGAACGAGAATCATTGCCTGCTGCTCGTGGCGAGGCGCTGAGGAATCTGTTTTCCCCATCACAATCGCAATTTTACATCGCGGATCTCCTGCTCCTGATGACCACCACTTACGGCCATTAATAACGTATTCATCACCATCTCGAACAATACTGGCCTGAATATTCGTCGCATCACTTGACGCAACATCTGGCTCGGTCATCGAAAAACAGGAGCGTATTTCTCCGCGTAAAAGCGGCATTAACCATTCTTCTTTTTGCTGCGGGGTCCCGTACCGTTCAAGAACCTCCATATTACCTGTGTCAGGCGCATTGCAGTTAAATATTTCAGGAGCAATCATTGATCGTCCCATAATTTCGCATAAAGGCGCATATTCTACATTTGTTAATCCTGCTCCAAGTTCACTATGAGGTAAAAACAAATTCCATAACCCTTGTTGTTTGGCCTTCTCTTTTAGCTCTTCCATGAGAGGCGGTATAGACCATCTGGTCGATTGTTCATTTAACGATTCCTCGATGCGAGCTTCATTTGGATACACATGCTCTTCCATAAATGTTGTTAACTTTTCCTGTAGCTGAATGACCTTTTGTGAATACGAAAAATTCATTTTATCACTCCTCCAAACTAACTAACCGGTTGGTATGTACTACACCAATATCATACAATGTTTATCAAAAATATACAAATAATATTCTGAATATTTACATTTTAATTCCGAATTGCATTCTACCGCCTTCTATCTGTTGACTTTCAAAGTTATAAAATGTTATTATAATTAATTTTGATATTATTTATTTTTTATGATATGGTTAAGTATAGATTAATTGGAGGTGGCTTATTTGTTTCAAATTGGTGATCATATTTTTTACCCCATGCATGGCGCTGGGACGATTGAAGCAATCGAAGACCGTGAAATATTAGGTGAAATACAGCAATATTACATTATCAGAATGCCTGTGAATGATATGCAGGTCATGATTCCAAAAAAGAAAATTGAAACTGCCGGAATTCGTTCCGTTGTCGATATTCAACGACTTGACCAAGTAATGGCAATTTTTGATGACGCCGATTGCGTTACATTACCTTCATGGAAACAACGCTACCAAACAAATTTGGAAAAAATGAAAACAGGCGATATGCAGTCTTGCGCTGAAGTAGTTCGCGACCTCTCTCACCTTCATAAATCCAAAGCGTTAAACTCTAGTGAAAAACACATGCTTGAAAATGCCCGAAAAGTATTGATAAGTGAATTAGGTCTTGTAAAAGGGATGTCTCAGCATCAAGCTACAGAACTATTGAGCACAAAAATCCGCCTCTAGTGTGTAACCTTACCTCCATTATCACTGCACATGTTTCAATATTAAACAATAAAAAAAGGCTACTAACCATTTGGTTAGTAGCCTTTTTAAATATCAAATTAAAGTTTTACTACGTTAGCAGCTTGGTCGCCACGGTTACCTTGAGTGATGTCAAAGCTTACTTTTTGACCTTCTTCAAGAGTTTTGAAACCTTCACCAGTGATAGCTGAGAAATGTACGAATACGTCTTCTCCACCTTCAACTTCGATGAATCCAAAACCTTTTTCTGCGTTAAACCATTTTACTGTACCTGTGTTCATGTTTCTACCTCCGAAAAATATACATTAAGATTTATACTTACTAACTATAAAGCATTAAAGAAAGATTCGCATGCTATCACGGATTACATGTCATTGGAAATATAACCCCTCATAACATGCGAATACTAACTACCGATATAATGTCTTTAATAAGTACATCTTGATACTACCATAACTATTTTTTAAAAGCAATGCTTCTTTGACATTCTTTGATATTTACATGGGGTTTTTTCACTATTTTAAGAGATACGGCTTAGAATAGTGAAAAACCTGCTGTTTTCAACGATTTCTTGGCTACTTAATCCGGTGATGTTCAAGAAATTGTAATGAATTTAAGCCCCCACCTTTTAAACTTCCTCTTTTCACGTGTTATACTAAACAAAGTTGCTTAAATTGAACGTCGCTTTATTGAAGGAGAGAAAATATGTCACGAAGTCTTACTTTCGGTATTTTATATATTTTTATTGTAGGGTTAGTCTTTCCCTTTTTAAAAGATCAGTCATTAGTAGTTAGTTTTATTCTATTAGTTCTTATTTATCTTATTCTACGGTGGGTGTTTAGCCGCTTTCCAAATAGGAACAAAAAAGATGAACAGAATCACATTAAAAAGAAATAAAACAGCAAAAAGGATCGCCCTTCTCTAGTAGAAAGGCGATCCTTTTTGCTGTTATTGAGAGATTCCTGGCTGAGACGACTGATCGTTGCTCGGTGGTACCGCAGTGTCGACAGAAGTAATCTGCTCATATTCCCCTGCTTTTAACACGCTTTTATCTTCTCTCATTAAATACGTATAGGCAATGATTGAGATGAATAACCCGACGGTCCATGCATTTTCCCAAAGAAAATGTAGAGGTGCAACAACGAGTCCTAAAGCAGGAATAAGTACACCAATAATTAAGGCGTAAATACCGTTTTTATTATAGCCACTCGAATAGCTGTAGCGTCCATTCGGATCATACAATTCTTTTAGCGACATTTGTCGCTTTCGAACAAGCCAGTAATCAGCAATCGCAATTCCATCAATTGGTCCTAGTAACGCTCCATACGTTCCTAACCACCCAAATATATAGTTACCGAAATTGGACATAATGTACCAAGGCTGTAGCAAGATTGCAAAAAGTCCTGTAATTAATGCCCCCATCGCAAACGTAATCCGTCTTGGGTTCAAGTTCTCAATTGCACGAGCAGGCGCTACTACGTTGGCTCCTACGTTAATCGTAAGAGAAGAAAGTACAATTACAACGGTTCCTAAAAAGATTACAAACGGAGGGAACTTTGCAATGAGCTGAACAGGGTCCCATAGCGCTTCGCCAAAAATAACGATGGTTGCAGACGACACGGCAATGCCAATGAATGAAAAAATACTCATTGTCAGTGGAAGAGACAACGTTTGTGCCACCATCTGCGATTTTTGATTTCTGGCATATCGACAAAAATCAGGGATGTTGAGGGCAAGAGTCGCCCAAAACGCAATAACGCCTGTCAATGCTGGAAAGAACACTTTCAAAAAAGCGCCCGTTGTTTCAAATTTTGATGGTGTTTCTAAAATCGGCCCCCAGCCACCGGATCGAGTAAACGCCCATATAAGTAAAATAATTGCTGATACTCCTACTACCGGTGCTGAAATGGCGCCTAAAACTTTAATAGCCTGAGGTCCTTTGTATGCTACCCCTACATTTAAGAGCCAAAATAGCGCAAAGATGATGGCTGTATGTCCAGGTAAGTTAGCCCATCCGGAAAAAGAAGCCGCCAAAAGGGTGTCAATGGCCCCGGTTCCGATCCATGTGTTAATTCCAAACCATCCTGCTGCCACAATAGCTCTTGCCATCGCGGGAATATGAGCGCCCTTATCTCCAAACCAAAGCCGTGCAAAAACCGGATAAGGAATACCAAATTTTGTTCCGGCATGCGAGTTTAACAAGATCGGAATAAGGACAATAACGTTTCCTATAAAGATGGTGCCAATGGCCTGCCACCAATTCATTCCAAGCGTAATCATTCCACTTGCCATCGTATAAGCTGGAATACATAAACACATCCCAATCCACAGCGTCGCAAAGTTAATTCCCTTCCATGAATGTTCAGCAAAAGTGGTCGGACGCAAGTCTTCATTCCACAGTGAACTTGTACTGAGCTCTGCCGCAACCTCATCTGTTAACGTCACTATTCCCTGTTTCTCCACCTGTGTTTTCATCGTAAACCTCCTCTTTTCATCCATCTCTTGACTAAAATTGAAATAGATTTTGGTGATGTTCACTCCTTTATTTTTTAAATTTTCTGATTTTTTAAGCCGTGTATTTCTCAAACTCAGTAGCTTGATTCATTATAGCGCACGGAAGCTATTCCTCCATCGGACATAATGTAAAATCTTTTTTGCTGTTTCCTTCTCTTTTGTAGCCATAATGTCACTATTTATAGGTTATTTGATAGCTCTCCTGACATCTCGGCTTTAAAAATCCTTGTACACGATGATAAAAAGATACCGAATCGGGGAATAGTATCAAAAAATAGAAAAAATGCGAGGGCGAAGCGATGTATACTTTAGTATTGATTCGACACGGAAAAAGCGTTTGGAATTTAGAAAATAAATTTACGGGGTGGACAGACGTTGATTTATCAGATAGTGGCCTTCAGGAGGCGCGCGAAGCAGGGAAAATTTTGCGTAAACATGGTTACCAGTTCAATTTAGCTTATACCTCTGTTTTAAAGCGATCGATTCGGACGCTTTGGATTGTGCTGCATGAAATGAACTTAGAATGGATTCCCGTATATAAATCGTGGCGATTGAACGAGCGTCATTACGGATCGTTGCAAGGTCTTAACAAAGAAGAGACAGCCAAAAAATATGGAGAAGATCAGGTTCATCAGTGGAGAAGATCTATGGATGTTAAGCCGCCTCCATTAGAAAAAAGCGATGATCGCTATGAAGCCGATGACCCACGTTATGCAGAATTACAGGACGGAGAGTACCCACTTACTGAAAACTTAAAAGATACCGAAGCACGAATGCTTAAATATTGGCATGAAACGATTGCTCCAAGTATTAAAGAAGGAAAGAAAGTACTAATTTCGGCTCACGGTAATACGCTGAGAGGTCTGATGCAATATCTCGATCACATTTCACCAGACGGCATTGCGAACTTAAACATTCCAACAGGCATTCCACTTGTGTATGAACTTGATCAGGACTTAAAACCCATCCGCCATTTCTACTTAGGAATCGAAGGCGAAGTACCCGAAGGTGAAATCGACACCTATATCGAAAAGCATAGATCGTAAAAGAGGTTTATTAATCGACAATCCGACCTTTTCCCCTATTCATCTAGGGGATTTTTTGTATAATTTTGTATATTATTAGCGCATTAACGCACCAAGACCTTCTCCTACATAATACATTTCCTTTAGGAGGTTTAAAATGAAAGCGTTATCCAATTTCTTCACAGCAATTGTTCAACGTTTTTTACCAGATCCATTCGTCTTTGCGCTCATTCTCACGCTCATTTTATTTGCATCTGGAATCATCTTTACGTCCCATGGTCCGATTGAAATGGTTGAATTTTGGGGAAGCGGCTTTTGGAACTTGCTTGCTTTTGCCATGCAAATGAGTTTAGTGCTCGTAACGGGGCATGCACTAGCAAGTTCTCCCCTTGTGAAAAGATGGCTTGTTAAGCTCGCAAATTTAGCCAATACTCCTGCCCAAGGTGTACTATTGGTTACGCTTGGCTCTGGGATTGCTTGTTTTATTAACTGGGGGTTTGGTCTAATTGTTGGTGCTCTTTTTGCACGTGAAGTTGCCAAGCGCGTGCCAGGATCTGATTATCGCTTCTTAATTGCCTGTGCGTACATTGGATTTTTAACATGGCACGGCGGTCTTTCAGGTTCTGTCCCACTCGTTGCCGCTACCCCTGGGAATCCGTTAGAGAAAATGACAGGTATTATTCCACTCTCGCAAACTATTTTCACAGGCTTTAATTTATTTATTACGTTGGGTCTTTTAATTGTATTACCTATTATGACTAGGCTCATGATGCCAACGGGAAAAGACGTGGTTGAAATTGATCCACGCCTTTTAGCAGAAGAAGAAACGGCTTCTACTGTGTTAGCAACGAAATCGGACACGGAGAAAAAAACGTTTGCTGTTCGTATGGAAAATAGTCAGATATTAAGTATCTTAATTGCCCTTTTAGGCTATTCTTACCTAGTGTATTATTTCGTACAAAACGGTGCGAAAGTTGATATTAACACCGTCAATCTTTTGTTCTTTACAACAGGCCTTCTTCTTCACCGAACGCCACTTTCATACATGAATGCCGTGGCAAATGCGGCTAAAGGTACGGCAGGTATTATGATTCAATTTCCGTTCTATGCTGGTATTCAAGGAATGATGGAGCTTTCTGGGCTTGGAGGCATGCTGACAAATGCCTTTATATCCGTTTCAAATCCATTTACATTCCCGTTTTTCGCTTTTCTTAGCTCGGGAGTTATCAACTTTTTTGTCCCTTCAGGTGGCGGACACTGGGTCGTTCAAGGCCCGTTTATTATGGAGGCGGCAGCGAAACTACACGTCGATCCCGGCGTAGCAGCAATGGCCATTGCCTATGGAGAAGCATGGATGAACATGGCACAGCCATTTTGGGCGCTCCCTGCTTTAGCCATCGCAGGCTTAGGGGCACGTGATATTATGGGCTACTGTGTCACGACTCTTCTTGTGTCAGGTATAATCTTCGGCATCGGTTTAACGTTTTTCTAACAAAAAAGGTGACGCTCCGTTTTGGACGTCACCTTTTTTCATTAAAATCCCCACCAATATTCGTGCATTCCCTGCGCATACTGGGTGGCAAGGTTTTGACGGAACAATGCACTTCCGAGATTAGCAGCGTCCGTGCTATTAGAAATAAAACCTGTTTCCCCTAGCATTGCAGGCATATTCGTATACTTAAGAACATAAAAACCTGCTTCCTTGACACCTCGAAGCGATGAATAGGACGTTTTAAGCTTGTTGTAGGCGCTCGTTGCTAGCTGCGCTCCGTTTGTGCTACCGTAATAATTATATGTTTCAAGTCCATTTGCACTTGTTGCCGTTGCACTGTTAATATGCATCGAAACAAAAAAACTAGCTCCTAGGTTATTCGCATAAGATGCGCGGTCTTCTAATGATACCGTGGCATCTGAGCTTCTTGTCATATAAACAGTGGCAGGATAATTTGCCACGACATAATTTTTAGCACGAGTCGCAATATCAAGCGTAAGATTTTTCTCTTGAAGCCCGTTGCCAACCGCACCGGAATCACTTCCTCCGTGCCCTGGATCAATGACTATTACAGGATTTGATGCAAGAGTTGAAACGCCATTTGTTTTTCCTTGCTTATCTAACTTTTCTTTTAACGCTGGATTATAGTTAGAAGGTGCAGGAGCCACATCCCAGTTTGCTTCATCCGCTACTTCTCCTTTTGCCGCAAAAGCAGGTGTGCTAAACAATAGGCTCATCGAAAGTAAAACAGTGCTGACATATCTTTTTTTCATTCTCGTTCCCCCTCTTCTTATTTAACAAGTAAGCGTATATTCATAAAAAAGTCCTCCCAGAATCCGTTCCACTTTGTCGCGGCAAGATGTTCAGGATAAATCTGGTAGTCCTGTACTTCCTTTTGCTTCTCTAACCAGCGTTGAAAATATCGATTTTGTTTTTCCATTAAGAGCGTGGAATAGATTTTTGGTTTTACCTGTGGATAAGCTTGCACTTCTTCTTTTGTTTCATTTTCTACTAGTATCCAATAATATAGAGGACCTTCTTTAATAGGTCCCTGGAGTTCATGAAGTGGAGCACGAAACATGTTACGCGCAATCGTTTCCCCCACTTCACCTTTCATTTGCTCAAATGAAACAAGCTCTTGTCGAACCACCTTCATACGAGAAGAAGGGTTCAAAGACTTCATCGTATTTTTATTTACATTCGGTAATGGATGATCGGACTGCATATACGTAACTGTTCGAAACACTGGTACCATAAATGCCTGCTGATGATCAGTATAAAACTGTTGCATTTCCTGTTCTGACACCTTGACGTTTTCAGTAATGGCTTTTTTCACTTTAAAGCCTATAGTCGAACGTCGAATGCTTTGAACGCTTTCTTCCTCTGACATGTTCA
Source organism: Priestia koreensis (assembly GCF_001274935.1). GTDB lineage: Bacteria > Bacillota > Bacilli > Bacillales > Bacillaceae_H > Bacillus_AG > Bacillus_AG koreensis. Next base: position 238,284 of record NZ_LILC01000023.1, read on the forward strand.
AATCTTTCAAGGCTTTCGCTCGCTCAGTACTTGTTTTCCCCAGTTGCTCTAGCTGCGTTTGAATTTCTCGCGGGTTGGCTTTGATGTTCATCTCTTTTCCTTTTGTTACGACGAGATCCTCTAAACTCCTCATCTCTAGCATCTTTTCTTCCTCTTGATCATTGGTTATGTATAAGTGCTTGATATGTTGCCAATCGTTGGTGCGCACCACTTTTCCCCCTATTACATATAAAATAGGGTGATAGAGATAAGAAATAGCAAGCGCTGACGCTCCAACAGCAATGACAAGCAGAACACAACCAATCGTCATTTGCGCTTTTTTGTTCATAAGCTCATTCCCTCATATCTTCCGTGCGTATAGTTAAAGTGTATCACCCCGTATTGCTATACTGTATTGAGAAAATAGCCAATAAAAAAGCGAATTACCTGCCGTAATTCGCTAATTCACCCGTCGATTTTCAGAAAACAGATGCGTCATGATCGTCTATCTTGCATTATGTGAACCGAACGACCTACTTTTGAATCGTCTCCACTTTTTGAGCAACCTGAAGCTGTTTGATTTCTTCATATACTTGTACAAATCTCTTCACCTGATCTTGATGAAGATGAAAATTAACCTCCTGTTTGTAAGTCTTCATACCAAGTAACGTTAGTTCGTTAATTAATGCTTCCCACTCTTTCCAGATCGCTGTCGAACTTGAATTCTCCTTAAAAGAAAACGGAAATTTCTTTATGAGATACTCACTGGATCGTTCTTCTAACGGCTGATGGTTGGCATCTAAAGCAAACAAGCAAAACGGAATAATTCCTTCTGTAGAGGGTATGGACTGATGATAAAAGCCCAGCCGCTTTTCCATAAACGATTCAATCCCTAAAATAGCAAACGACGTATCTAGTGGACACCAGTCCCTCTGATCCGCATCATAGTATTCAATCCAACGGTGGTCGTTATGATTTAAACCGAAAATGGAATAGAAGTTTCCCTGCTCGGCAACAAGTTGCTCGGCGAACTGTTGTCTTTCTATATAGTCCGGTTGAGCGTTGATCTCAAGCACCCACCTTGTTTTAATACCTATGTAAGATAGTAACGTTTCTACCACTTTCGCTTGCTCGGCGCAGTTACCTGCCTTTCGCTGCATAATCTCTTCAAAGCTCCGGTCTACATAATCTGTTTCAACCCACTGAAACTCGTTGCAAATCCATGAGAACAAACGCGCAACTCTTTCAGCAGTACTAGTAGAACCATTAAGTTTACTCGTAATCTCTTTTTCAATTTCTATACTTATTGTCATCGTTATCCCCCTTAACTGGAATATTTTAACATAAAATACAAAAAAAAGCGCCCTTAAGCAAGCGCTTTTCTTAAAATAAGTGAGCCAACTTTTTTAAGATATCCTGATAAAGATAAACGGAGTCGATTTCAACGTACTCTTTTTCGCCATGCCAATGGGCACCTCTTGGACCAAACTCAACTGCTGGTATGCCAAAACGAGAGTAAAAGCGGCCGTCCGCTGAGCCGTGCTGACCAAACAGAATGGCTTCATGAGAGGTTTTGTTGACAATCGAATATAGTTTTTGGACGTATGGGTCGTCTTCTTTCGTTGCAATTGGATCACCATCCGAATGCACGTGTATGCTTGCAATATCTGAAATGGTGTTTAGCTCAGCCAACACGCGCTCCTTCGTTTGTTCCGGAAGAAAGCGAATGTCTACAGATATCACACACATATCTGGTACGCGGTTATAAGCATCACCGCCGCTAATTTTTGCTAGATTCACAGAAGGCCTCTCATACATGGGTGAAGATTCTTTCGTAAAAGGCAAGCTCAAGATCTCTTCATAAACGCGAAGTGCCTTTTGAATGGCGTTATCTCCTTCCCACGGACGACTTCCGTGAGCAGCGCTTCCTTTAATCGTTACATCAACTTGTACAATTCCCTTTGCTTGCAGTCCAATATTAAGCTGAGTCGGTTCACCGCAAATAACAAAATCACCAAGATATCCTTGATCACTTAAAAACTGTGCGCAGTTTAAGCCCCCCGTTTCCTCATCGGAAACAATTTGAAGCTGCACCTTACATGGTAAGGAATCATTCTTTAGCTCTACAAATGCCCCCATCATAGCCGCGAGACCTGCCTTCATATCCGCGGAGCCCCTTCCGTATAGCTTGTTTCCTTCCACATATGGCTCAAACTGATCCTCATTTCCTGGTACAACATCTACGTGGCCATTTAAAATCAGCGTGCGCTCACCGCTTCCGATCTCTGCTACGAGCATAAGAAACCCGTTGTTCTCTAAAACGGTGGCATTTATATCAAATGAAGCGAGCCACTTCTCACAAAAATGTACCGCTTCATTTGCCAGTTCTTTTGTTGAACTATCAATTTTAACTAACTCTTTTAGTAACGATATGGCATCGACCATTGAAATCATCTCCTGCTGGTACTTTGCTACAATGTATCTTTAAATATTTAGACTATTTTAACTTATCACACTTTAATACGAAACAGAACACAAGAACAGAACTTACCTCAGGAAAAGAGTAAAGTCGTTCAAAAAAATTTCGCAACCTATAAAAAAGGAAAACGATTTGCTTCGTTTTCCTTTTTTTACGACCAAAATCTCACTCGACTAATACTAAAGCTTATCACGCACGTTAGGACGGAAAACAGCAGCGCAATACTAGAAAAAGCGAGCACATACGCATTATAGCTAATTAGCACATCAATCACTTTATTTGCCTGCAACGGTGTCCAGATCGAAATCGCATTGAGCACGATAAGTAAAATAAAAATGGCGATGACACCGTCTGTCGCACCTTTTATATCAGCTGTACTTAACGCAATATGCGTCGAAATACAAATAGCGAGAAATAAAAACAGCCAAAATTTGACGCTTATCAGATAGTCCATACTCCACAAGCTCTTCAACAATACAACGCCTGCAAGTAGTGCTTTTTGGAACATTGCTACTGTAAATCCCTCTGCTTTTACATCGGTTTGCACATAGTGAATGAGCGTGTCATAGGAAGGTGGGACAAGCAAGTAAAGGCCTCCCACTAAAACGGCAATACCGATTAGCACAGGTGCCACACCAATAAAAAAGTTTCCTACTCGCTGATAAAGACTGTGAGGATTATATTGATGACTCACATATCCTAAATGACCGTCCGTAGCACGTTTTGGGAACCACTGCACGTCCGTAATATCATGACGAAAAACGATACACATCACCGCATGCCCAAATTCGTGAATAGGCGTCCCAATCCAGGCCGTTAGCAAAAAGCCTCTATTCCCAAATGCGCTTGCGATAAAGGATCGAGAATAGTTTTGTAAAAATCCTAGTAAAAAACCGACTCCTATGATAACGCCTAGCAGCGAAAGCAACTGAAGTCCTGAGGTTAGAAACAAATTCCACAAGGTGTTTAATACGTTCAATCTCTTCATCCTATCTCTCTGTTCTTATTGAACTCATTTTCATTGAAAACGCGGAAGAAGTCAACTATTCCACATGTAAGACCGCGCCAAGTCTATTAGCGCGGTCAGCTCGTTTATGAAAAAACAGCATCCATTTCCTGATCTGATTTTAACTGCTTTTTGATCAGTTTTCTTAATTCCTCTTCCTTTTTGTAGTCTCCCAAAGTTACGTCGTACCAATCTTCTAGTTTTGCTCTTGAAACTGTTAAATCTTGATTTGGAAACTTAAATGTAACCGTATCAACATTTTTAATAAGCGCAAATAGAAAAGTGGCATTCGATATAGCGGTATCTTTTAGCTCCTTCTCGGTGACGTTCTCACTCATTTTCTTATAATCGAGCGTAACCCCATAAGGCTTCTTCTGCGTTTGAAGAGAAATTTCTTTTAGTTCTTTTCCATGCTTTAATTGCTTGGTGATGTTAATAACTGCACTGTTATTGCCAACATACGAATCTTTGTATTTGAAGACCGTTGATTTTTCTGTCTCACTCTGACTGCACCCACTCACAAATAAAATGACGGATACGAACGTTAGCACATACACGCTGAGCTTTTTCATTGTGCACGATTCCTCCTTTACTCATTGAGAACGAGTTGGAAAATCTCCTTTAAGACGTCATTGCTATATTGCTTACAGCACCATTTTTGATTGAATATAATGATAGATCAATGCTGTTGTATGCTCGATCGACGTTTTATGTGTGCGTTCAAATGCGTGAGAAGAATCAATTCCAGGACCAATTAAGCCGTGGACGATGTCATGTCCTGCTCGGATCGCCGCAGATGCATCTGAACCGTAATGTGGATAAATATCTAGCTTATACTCAACGTTATTTTCCTTCGCAAGACTAACCAAATGCTGACGAAGACCGTAATGATATGGTCCAGTTGAATCTTTCACACAAATAGAAACCGTGTATTCATCTGTTGCCTGACCGTCTCCAATCGCCCCCATATCAACGGCTAAATATTCGACCGTCTCAGGCGAAATGTTTGAGTTTCCTCCATAGCCGATTTCTTCATTATTTGAGATTAAAAAATGCGTCGTATATGGTAGCTGCAATTCTTCCTCTTTTACTTGGCGAATCACTTCTAATAAAATAGCAACGCTTGCTTTATCATCTAGATGGCGGGACTTTACAAATCCACTTTCCGTTACCTGTACACGAGGATCGAATGAAACAAAATCTCCTACTTCAATTCCAAGCTTACGAACGTCCTCTGCACTTTTAACGACTTCATCAATTCTTACTTCCATATTCGCTTGATTGCGCTCTGCTTTTCCAGCATCTTTGTATACATGAACAGATGTTTGATGCATCAAAATTGTTCCCGTATACACCTTTCCAGCTGACGTAGCAATTTGGCAATACTCTCCCTCAATGGAGTTGTAAAGAAATCCCCCGATTAAGTCGATGACGAGTCGTCCACTTGCTTTAATTTCTTTCACAATTGCCCCTAACGTATCGACGTGCGCTGTAAGCATACGATGTTGCTCTTGATTCTGGCCTGGGATGGTAGCAATTAATCCACCTTTTCGATTACGCTTTGTTTCTACGTTGAGTTCTTTTAAAAGAGATTCTACGTATGTAATCACCTCTTCTGTGTAGCCTGAAGGACTTGGAATGGAAACCAATTTCTCAATAAGTTCAATCGTTTTATCTGCTGAAAATGTCATATGTACCTCTCCTTTACTGCTTATGTATACTACCATTATACACCAAATGCATGGAAATACGCTGTTTGTCCACATAAAAAAGCGATGGAATTCATCCATCGCTTTTTCCCTCTTTCCTTATCCCTGTTGACGATTACGGCGTACGATAATTGTCGCAAACGCACCGGCGAGCACAAATGCTACCGCTCCCCATGCAATCATTGAATTGCTCATGCCAGACTCGGCTGTTCCACCCATACCTGTTTTCGGCATTTGAGTTGGCATTTGACTTTGGAACTTTTGAGGGAACTGATCGACAATTGCACCAGATAACCCTTCTCCTACCATGAACATATGCTCATATGCCTCATGGATCGTTGGGTATGTTGTAGCGTAGTCTTTTTCTGTATACGTGTTAAATGCTTTTAGCAATTCGTCCACGTGCACTTTAAGTCCTGATTCAAGGTCGGCCGCTTTTAGACGTCCACCTGTTGCATCATCTAAAAATTTCGCTTGCTCTACGCGGTACTGATCTAGCTGTTTCATCGCCATTTGTTTTGCTGCCTCATCTTTTGTTCCCGTTGCTTTTACATAGTCAACGAAGTAGCCGATATGACTGCTCCAAATCGTTTTAAATTGATCTCCTGCTGCTTGACCATATACAGACGCGATCGCTTTTGAAAGATCATCCGTATTTTGATTTAATGCTCCTGCTGCTGCTTCAAAATCCTTCGCGCCGTCAATTCCTTTTTGCATCGCTAGCACAGCAAGTGCCGCATGCTCAGACAGAAGGCTATTTAGGTTTTCACGTAAATCTACTGCCGCTGTATCTACTTTTGTATTGTTAAATTTTTGAGGAAACTGATCTGTAATTGCCCAAGAGAAGCTTTTTCCCACTCCGTACATATGATTGATAGACTCGCGTACGCTTTTGTATGTTGTTGTGTAATCACCTTTTACGTAGTTGTCAAATGCTGATAAAAGCTCGTGAACGTGCATATTCAGCCCTTCGCGAAGTTCAGCTGCTTTTAAGCGCCCCTCTGTTGCTTTATCCAAAAAGTCAGCTTGTTTGACACGGTATTGATCCAAGTTTTTAATGGCCATTTGTTTTGCTGCTTCATCTTTTGCCCCTGTTGCTTTTACATAATCAACGAAATAGCCGATATGACTGCCCCAGATTTCTTTAAATTGATTTCCTGCTGCTTCACCGTATACAGACGCAATCGCTTTTGAGAGGCTGTTTGTATTTTCATTTAATGCACCTGCTGCTTGTTCAAAGTCTGGTGCACCGTCAATTCCTTTTTGCATCGCAACAACCGCTAAGTAAGAATGTTCTGATAATAATTCATCTAGCGTCGCGCGTAGGTCGGCTGCCGGTGAACTAACTGTCGGTTTCATCATCTTCGTATTTTCTTTTGTTGTCATCTGCTGATGATTACCGCTGTGATTCATATCCGCTGCATATGCAGCTGTTGGAAGTAAAAGTGATACGCTTAATGGTACGGCTAAAAATGATTTTTTCATGTGTTTTTTCCTCCTCGAATTTCACTGTTTGATTACCTAACGGAGGAGATTTTTATTTGGATCACTTTTTTTAAAAAAAGTTTTAAAAAAGAGCATTAAAAAGAGAAAAGCCGTCGCCGTATAAAGGCAATGGCTTTTCTCTAACCCCTTAGCTGTGCTGATTTACATCCCATTTTTCATTAAAAATCAAACTATCAAGCATCCGTCTCTTTTCCCAGTTCGCGCTCTCTAAGATCGGCTTTTCTGGATAATCCTCCGTATAGCCAATCGATAACAGGGCGATGGGCTCCACATGTGGCGGAATGCCTAAAATATCGCGAACGTCATTTTTCTTGTAAAAGCTAACCCAGCCCATCGCAAGTCCTTCTGCATAGGCAGCGAGCCACATATTTTGAATGGCACAAGCGGTTGATAAAATATCCGTCTCTGGAATGGAGTTTCTGCCTAACACATGTGAGCCCCCTTTTGTTGGATCACACGTAATACAGATCGTAACCGGAGCTTCTTTTAATCCTTGTACCTTTAAAGACAAAAACTTACTTTCTTTTTCTTGCTTGTCTTCATAATGAATGGCAAGCGCTCGCTTTTCTTTATCGGCTGCCCATGCCAGCTTTTCTTTTGTCTCTTCGTTTGTCACAATAATAAAGTTCCACGGCTGCATAAATCCAACAGAGGGAGCATGATGTGCTGCTTCTAACAACTTTTGTAGTTTCTCGTCAGGAATAGGTGTCGATAAAAAACTTCGCACGTCCCGACGGTTCTCAATCGCTTTGTAAACGCCTTCTTTTTCTTCATCTCTTAACATATACCTCTCCCCCATTCTTTGTGTATGCCTATTACCGTTATTATCCCTTTTTTTGGTCAGGCTTGTAAAGGTTTTAATTCAGACAAAAAGCTAGATGCCTTTTAGACGACCTAGCTTTTTGTAAGATCCCGAGAAAATACGACTGTTTTTGTGTTTTTAGGCGTGACGAGAACAGGCCACCAAAACGGACAACCTCTCCAGCCGTTTTCTTCCCGACCATTTTGCCGGAGTAATATGAGGACAGGAATTCGTTGCGCAAGCTTCTTCGCGACGGTTAATTCACTATTTCCATTTGCCGTCGTATCAGGCGCATCCTCAACTCGGCCATTTGCCCGTACTCGGCTCATATTTCGTCCTGATCGAACGACGCACCAGACTTTTCCTTTATGCTTAGAATTCGTGTAGCGAGACAAAAAAGACATGCTTGCAATAAATGCGTCTTCATCCCACTGTTTTCCTTCTTGTTGATCAAAGGTCTGCTTGATTAGTCGAACGTAGTCAATGGCTTCTTCGATGTCGATCAAAAACGGTTTCTTCTCTATCCATTTGCTTTTAATACGGCGATCAAGATCCTTCACAGTTTTTGCGATGTATGTTTTATATCCCGTCTGAAATCCGATCGGAAGCATTCGCTTAAGCGGCTTCAACGTCGTTGTTTGCGACAATAGCAGCTTATTAGGTGAACAAGGAATCAATCTACTTGAAAAGTCTTGTTCAATAAAGACAACGCCTTGGTTTTGCCCACCTTGTTCAAAAGCCGTACGCAGCCCCGTATCAAAATCGTGAATTTTTTCCATAACTTCGTATATTTCTTCCGTCGTATAAAATTTCGTGACGGAGAGATCTTGCGGAGATCGGTAACCGAACATTCGAGAATGCTGTAAAACGGTATCCTGTTGAAAGCTACGCGGATTTCGTCCATAGTAAAAACCAATTAAATTTCGAATTGTGATGCCACGGTCTAAAATCTGTCCGCCAATGAAAATATTCAGCGGTGCGCGAAGCTTGAGCTGCCCCTGCTCATCTAACAGCTGGTTCATTTCCTTTTCAGAGTTTACTGTCGTAACCAAAAGATAGTCTTTTTGAAGCATAAAAAGCGCTTCGTATACGACGTCCTGCTTAGGCGGGGGACTCTCAAGCGCTGTCTCCATCTCCTCATAGCACTTCTCAAGCATCTGCTGCAAAGCAACTGGCTGATCAACCGCAAGCTGTCCTAGCCTTTCTTTTAATGTGAGGACAACATTCTCCTGCCAGTCATGAGAGGCTTTTGCCTGCTGTGTATGAATAATAAAGCTATATTTTTCCAACGTCTTTCCTTCTTTACGCTGTTGGAGTCTGCGAACAACTCCTCCTACTAGAAAAGAAAGCACAGACCTTCGCAATGTTTCAATGCTTTTGCTCGTTAGTACTTCTTCGAGCTTCAAACGGCGACGATCAGGCTTTTTTAACGCCATAAGCTCCCTTTCATCAATAGGTACAAATAAGCTTTTTCGCACCGCTTCGTTTTCAAAGTAATACTCGCTTCCAATGTAGGTAGATGGGATTGGGACTAACACCGTAAAAGCTGGTTTAATAGGCATAAAAACAGGGGACGTCTCAGACACCTTCAATTCATCCGGCTGTAGGTAGAGCGAATACGGTGTAGCCGTCACTTGGAGAAAAGCGCTGTTTTTAACTTCCTTTCTCAGTTCATCAATTTGTCCTGCAATGGCTTTAATTTCAGTTGTCTCCTGCTGCGTCTTCGTGAACCCAAGGCTTGCATAATCTGCTTCATCATCAATAATAAGCACATTGCGATCTTTGAGCTGTGGATAGCGCAACAGCGCGTCATGAAGTCGTTTCATATTATGAATTTCCTTTTTCACGACAAACACTAATTTTTGCTCTAGCTCATAAGCAATAAGGTTTGTTGGAATCTTCATAATGTCAAACACCTGAACGCAGTCTGCTTCTGAGAGCGTTTTGTATTCTTCTTTTAATCGTTCATATGTTTGCTGAGCAAGAGCTTTTGTGCCTTTTGTTAGCACAATTACTGCATCATATCCGTTGTCAAAGGCTAATCCCGTAATCCCAATAAATGTGCGCGTTTTTCCGCTTTGGATTTTCCCAAGCAGCATCCCCGGTTTTCGTTCATTCGTTGTATGACGCTGCAACAATTCTACCGTTTGCTCAATGCAAGCTTTCATCTCTTTTTCATACTGATTTTTTCGCTGTAAATGAGTATAACATACTCCGTTCGTTTTCATAAAGTCACTCTTTCTTTCCGTTTACTCACATCCTCCATAGTACCTCGAAACGTTTGTTTGCTCAAATGGAAAGTGCTTTGTTTGCATGATTTTTATTTTTTTAGTAGAATAGACAACTGTGTGAAATGAACGGATATATATTGCCCTCTCTTATGCAAACGATAAATCGCCACCATATGAAAGGAGACTGATCGCTATGGCTATGATAAAATCAGCTTTTGAAGAAGATGTTCGTGAACCTGAAGAAATTAAAGAGGAATTTGAAAAACTAGAATTCCAGCTTTTTCGTATGCAAGAAAACATGAAGGAAATCGCAAAAGACGCAGAAATTGTTGGAATTGATCAAACAAAGGATGACAAATGGGTCATTGTTTCTGCGGTTGATGACGGAAACATTTGTAAGCTTATGGTGAATGACTGTGAGCGTGCTTATAGAGGTACATGGGACTTTTCCATCTTGGCACAATATAAAGAAGAAGATACGATTCATATCGGCGATATTAAAGGCCCTGCTAATCAAGGGTACGGATCGATTTGCATGAACTTCTTAAAAGAAATTGCTCGAGATAAAAACATTCCCTTTATTACAGGTGATATTGCCAAACGAGATTGGGATCACGTCGAGCGCCTCGTTCATTTTTATTCCAAACATGACTTCAACGTAACGGTTGATTACGATGAAAAAAGCGGTGAAATTGAGTGGAATGACGGAAACGCCTGATAAAAAAAGAGAAGCAACCTCGCTTCTCTTTTTTTACGTCTTCAGGAGATTATCTATCTCAGCTGCTGATATTGGCTTCCCGTAGTAATATCCTTGTGCTTCTATACATCCACATTGAATAAGAACGTGTTGCTCTTCAGTCGTTTCAACCCCTTCTGCGACAATCGTTAATCCTAAATTCACTGCTAGTTGGATAATAGAGCGCACGATAGACAAATTCCCGCTGTTGCTGTTGATGTCGGAAATAAACGATCGATCAATCTTCAGGCCTGAAAGCGGCAGTTGCTGAAGATAGCGTAGAGACGAATATCCCGTACCAAAATCATCAATATAAAGAGAGACTCCCATCGTTTGAAGCTCTTTTAAAATCGGAATTAATTTCTGAATATCCGTCATAGCAATTCTTTCGGTTACTTCAAGCTCCAGCCAGCTCGCTTTAATGCCAGACCGCTGTAAAATCGACTGAAAGACCTCTAAAAAATTGGAACGAAAAAATTGGGTAGCGGAAATATTGACCGCTATTTTACGCAGGTCATATCCTCTATCTAGCCATGCTTTTTGATCCCTACATACTTGTTCTAGCACTAAGTGTTCAATTTCAATGATTTTGCCGTGCCGTTCGGCCAGTGGTATAAATCGGTCAGGTGAGATGATCCCCTTTTCTGGATGAATCCATCTTACGAGCGCTTCAAAACCAATAATTTTCCGTGTGATCATGTTCACTTTTGGTTGATAATAGACGACAAACTCCTGATTAATGATGGCATTGTGAAGATCTCGAACAAGTGAGAAGTTTTCAGCTGCGATTACCCCATGCTGTCGCTGAAAAAACGCATACTTTTCATTATCCTTTCTCTTAGCCATGTACATGGCAATGTCCGCATTTTTCAAAAGCTCTCCTATTTCTCCTCCGTCCATCGGAAATACGCTTACCCCAACGCTTGATGATCCGTAGTACTCCTTCTCATCAAGTAAAAAGGGTGATTCTGTTTCCCGAAATATGCATTGAAGCAGCTCAAGAACATGTGCCTCAGACTCAAACTCTCCTACCATGACAAATTCATCTCCGCCAAAACGCGCCAGTTCATAGTGTCCTGCCGTGCACTGCTGAAGCCTCTTTGTTAACTCTTTTAAAATAAAATCGCCCATTTCGTGACCAAAGTGATCGTTAATTAATTTAAAATGATCCACGTCTAGCAGCAAAACGAAAATTTTTGTGTTCCTCTCCTTTGCTTCCCCGATCAGTTCGCTCCCAATTTTTTTGAAATAATCTAAGTTTGGAAGACCTGTGAGCTGATCATAATACACGAGTTGTTGAATACTTTGCTGCTTTTGCGATTTTTCAACGGCATTTTTTACGCCAGAAGAAAGGAGCTCTAAAAAGGCGTGATCTGCATCTGTTGGCATGTAGGAGGAATCAAAATGAAACATGACTGAAATTAACGAGGAGACAGAACGTATCGTATTTAGTATGACATTCTGTGGGTTTTGAGAGGAAAGGAGGGGCTCTAATCCAGCTTCATCTTCTCCTACTGTTGTCAACGAGAGAGGCGTGTGGTCATCTTCTACAGCAATGATACACTCTCCGCAGTCGTGCAAAAATAAGTTGGCGACCTCCTTAATGCAAATCAAGCCTTCTTTTAACGACATCCCCGCTTCAATTTCCCTTAACACCTTGTTTTGCACCTCAACCATCATCTCAGTTTGCTTTCGTTTCGTAATATCGTGTTGAATAGCAATAATGTACAAGGGGTGCCCCTGGTCATTTAAAATGGGATTAATAAACAATTCGTTCCAAAAAACTGATCCATCTTTTTTATAATTTAGCACTTCAAATATACCGGAATGCTGTTCAGCGATAGCTTGTTTGATCTGAGCTCTTACGCGTGAATTTGTTTTTCTCCCCTGAAGAAGTCGACAATTCTGATAAAGATACTCGTTTCTTTCATAGCCTGTAAGCTCTTCGAAGCACTGATTGGCAAAAATGATGGGGTTGTCTGGCAAGGAGGGGTCTGTAATCACAAAACTTGTATGAAAGCTTTTTGAAATCTGTTTTAATACATTTAATACCGTTCGTTTTGACTCCCTGTCTCTCCTCATAACTTCCCTCCCTTTAATCCACTGTTGTAACTACATCATATGAATTCCACATGGCATGCTCACTGCTCTTGACCTAGTGTCGCCGAGGAAATTTTTCAAAGTAAAAGCCACTACGCTTAAAAACGTAATGGCTCTTCGAATGGAAACGTTTCATCTGTTGCAAACGTTCCTTTTATTTTTTTGACAAGAAATGGCGAATCATTCAGCCAGTTTGAAAAAGATAGAGACAATGGCTTTGCATTTCTCCCTGCTCCAATGAGTACTTGCAGCGTTTCGGGAACATAGACAACCGTATGAAGCGTCCCCGCTGAATTTTTGTAGTCTTCCTTAAAAATCCCGTACTCTTTTTGATTGAATCGCTCATACGCTTCATATGGAGTAAGTGAACGTCCAATCTGTTCGTCAATATGAGCCATCCGCTCTTTAGACTCTACGAGATGATGACGATTTTCCTCTGTCATGTAATCAAAATGATTGGCACACCCTAAAGCAGCTCCCCTCGTCACGTGTACTCCTCGTCCCGAAGCCTCCACAATCGCGCCTTTCCCTTCTCGATCGTACACGGAATAATTGAATGCTTGACGATGAGGGACACGTGAGATAACATCAATGGCTTCCTCTGTGGTTGCACACGTATCGAGAACAAAACGTGCAATGGCACAGCAAATAAATCCGTCTGTTTGACGACGTCTGTTCACGAAATGATAGCCAATTACGAGCCCCTTTTCATTCATTCCGTCCATACGTCCGATCATTCTTGTCCCAAATCCTACGCTTGCATAGCCATCTTCAGGCTTCCACAAAAGAAAGCGTCCTTCATAGGTTTTTGGATGATAATCATAATTTCGTGCATAAAATCCATCCTGCATCATTGCAGAGCACCCGGATTTTTTCCATTCTGCCTGATAACCACTATATTCATGAACCGTCTCTTCAAGCGTCCATCCTAGCCCATCAGCAAGACCACGTAGCTCGTCCCAAATTCCTGGCCCGAATCTATCGTAGTAAGCTTTTGCCTCATTCATTTTTGTCTCGTAGCTACGTAAGGAACGCTTCCGTCTCTTCCGGTGATTTTCATAAAGAGGTGTATCTCGATGATGGGTTCCTTCAAGGAGGCCAAGGTCATAATAACTCCCTTTTCCTTGTATTACATCAATTTGGATTTCTTTCATGTTCTATCCTCTCCTCCTGCTTTCATTGTCCTCAATCTTTCTCGATGACGCAAATTTCTTGCCTTCATAACCACTTCATTTTTGAATACAGTGTAGAAAGAGGTGAAAGAAATGATTTCAACAACAACTGTCCAACAAAATATACAAAAACGAATTGCAGAGCTTCGTAAATGGCAGCAATCAGACGGAACATGGCGGTTTTGCTTTGAAGGCAGTATAATGACAAATGCATTTGTCATTATACTTTTGCGAACGTTGCAAGTAAAAGAAGAAAAAGTTATTAAGCAGCTAGCTACCTACATACGAAATCGCCAGCATCCAAACGGCTATTGGAATACAGCTCCTGATGAAAAAGGGCATCTAACTAGCACAGTCTTAGCTTACACCGCTCTTTTATATGCGGGTGATGAACAAGAATCAGACAAACATATGAAAAAAGCAAAAAAATTCATTGAGCAAAATGGTGGTATCGCGAAGGCTCACTTTATGACTAAGTGGATGTTAGCTGTAAACGGTCTATACAAATGGCCTTCCTTTTTTTATATTCCCATGAGCTTTCTACTAATCCCTTCTTACGCACCTGTTAACTTTTTTGATTTGAGTGCCTACGCGCGTATCCACTTCGTTCCAATGATGATCGCAGCAAACAAAAAGTTTTCCTTGTCCTCTCCACGCATATCATCCTTTTTTCGCACTTACGAAGAAGATGATTGGTTAGTAGGTGAAGATCGATCTTTTGTTCAGCTTCTTACAAACGAAATGAAAAAAATAGCCGCCCTGCCTGTTTACATTCATGAAAAAGGATATAAAGAAGCGGAAAACTATATGCTACAGCGAATTGAGCGCGACGGAACGCTGTACAGCTACGTAAGTTCGACTGTTTTTATGATTTATGCGCTCCTAGCACTTGGCTATGACAAACGAACGCCTGTTATCCGTCACGCGCTAAAAGGGATTCTCGAGCACGCAAAGTCCTTACAAGAAAATGAGTTGTATATTGAAAATTCAACGTCCACTGTATGGGATACATCACTGCTCACTTATGCTTTACAAGAGGCGGGCGTTGAATATCATGATCCAATGATTACGGCTGCAAATCACTATTTGGTCAGAAGGCAGCACGACGCTTATGGGGATTGGTCCGTGCATAACTCACATATTCCACCTGGAGGTTGGGGATTTTCAGATAGCAATACGTTAAATCCAGACTTAGACGATACGTCTGCTGTACTGCGTGCCTTGACACGAACTTCTTCGAAAGGGTCCTTTCTTCTCAACTGGACAAAAGGAAACGCTTGGCTTCTATCGATGCAAAATCGCGACGGCGGCTTTGCGGCCTTTGAGAAAAACACGGACTCTAGTGTTCTTACACATTTGCCTCTTGATAATGCAAAAGATGCGGCGACAGACCCTGCAACAGCGGATTTAACAGGAAGAGTACTAGAGTACTTTGGTACGTTTACAGATATGAAGCAACATCATCCAACTGCAAAACGTGCCGTGCAGTGGTTGCTTTCACAGCAAGAGAAGAACGGCTCTTGGTATGGAAGATGGGGCACGTGCTATATTTACGGAACGTGGGGAGCTGTGACTGGTCTACGGGCTGTCGGAGTAGAACCAACACAGAAGTCGATGCAAAGAGCCGCAAGCTGGCTGAAGAGCATTCAGAACGATGACGGAGGATGGGGCGAATCGTGTCAAAGTGCAGAGATGAAAAAATACATTCCTCTATCATTTAGTACCGTGTCACAAACGGCTTGGGCTCTCGATGCTCTTCTTGCGCTATTACCGAAAGAAGATGAAGCCATACAAAAAGGCGTTCACTTTCTATTAAAAGACGCACACAAAAAAGAAGCTATTTATTATCCTACAGGTATCGGGCTTCCAGGACAATTCTACATTCGCTATCATAGCTATGAGCACATTTATCCACTTCTCGCTCTATCACATTATCAGCGTGCCTAGTGCCTTTACATGCGCTAGACAAAACGTTTAAAAAGTTTACACGCACGTAACGTCTTTCAACCTTATACTAAACATGTACTTATTTTGACTTGCTTTATCGTCTCTACACAAAGCGAGCTCCATAAGACTCCTTTACGTTTCGTAGCAACCCCTTTTGAACCTAGATGAGTAGCTTCATCTAGGCTTTTTTATCGCAAAAAAACTGATCCACCTAAACAGGCAGACCAGTTTCGTTAAATACTTTTATGAAGAAGCTTTTTCAGTAATGGAAACAACACGTCTGGCAATTCTTCAATGTTTGGCACAAGAATGCTATAGCGTCCATACATATTCTGAATCGTTTTTTGCTGTGCCTCATCGATTTCTCCGTTGGATAAAAACACGTTAATAACTTCAATGCCTCTCTTACGTGCTTCAAGAACGGCTTCATGTGTATCAATAATACCGTTTTGCTCATAGCCATTTGCTGCCGGCTCTCCGTCTGAAAAGACGAGTAAAAACTTTTGTTCCTCCGAGCGCTGTAGCAATCGTTTTGTCATATGACGAATCGCGTATCCATCACGATTATCCTCTTCTGGCTCTAGCTGCATAATTTCAGGCCCGCTTGAACGCTTTAAAGACGACGTGAAATCGATCACGGTATTAAAATAGTTCGGCTGACTTGTTTCCGTTGCATCGTTCGTATCCTCCCAAAATCCAACGATTTGATGAGGAACTTGAACCGATTTTAACGCTTCATGAAACAGCGTAATGCCTAGCTTCGTTTCGTTCATTTTATCAAACATGGATGCCGAGCAATCCACAAGCAGTGAAAAAACGGCATCAATCTTCGAAGAAGGCTGATTCTTCTTTAAAAATAGGCGCGGATTGTCATCTGTCCATAATCGAAGCAGCTTTTTATTTAAACGACCAAACTGCAAATCGGTTCTCGGTAGAATTTTTTTATGTTCGAGCGTTTTTTCAATCATTTGCTTTAGCTTTTTCTGATAAAGACTAATGCTCTTTTTATTTTCTTCATATGCTCTAACTTGTTCGTACGTAGAAGGAATTGGATCTTTAAAGACGGGAAAAGCAAACCGGTTTTCTCGTCCAAATTCGTTGTCTTTACCTGACTTCTCCTCGCCTTTTCTAGATTCCATGGCCTCAAGCTTAGAATAATCGTTTCTTGACGTTTGCTGTGATGACCCTTGTATCATGCCTAGTGCCTGATCACCATCATCACCTTCACGAACGCCCTCACCCATTAGATCCGTTTTTGATCCTTGTTCGAGATCAAATTGCAAGAAGCTTTTTGTCGCTTCACTTGTCTCCTGGTGCCATGTTGGCATCGTTTCATCATGGATATCCTCGTCACCGTCTTTATCCGTTTCTAATACATCATCATTCGCAAGCTTTGGTTTGCGCTTCAAGTCGTCCATTGTCAGGCCTTGCTCAAGTTGTTCATAGTCAAGCTCTGCTAAATGGAAATAATGATTGAGCATGTCTTTTTCAACGATATCCTCTAGTACATCCATAACCTCTAGACAAATGGTTGCAATCTCGCTCGTTGACTTTGCTTCATACGCTTTTGAAATTTCACTTCGGATGAACGGCGTAGCAAGATCTAGAGACTCGGTGATCGATGGAATTTCCTCAAACGGATTTTCCGTTGTGAGCATTAAATAACACGCACTGAAAAAGGCATCCGTGTATACACCTTTGACGAGGTTCACGTTCATTTGACTCTCAAAATATTTACGATAAACGGCTCGTCTCGTTCCAAACGTTTTTTTCGTACCAGGTCGCTCGTGCTTACACAGCTCCTCGAGACGAATATCTTCTAAAAGCATAAACAACTGCTTTGCAAAACTTCGATTCTCCATTTTACGAATAGCCGTCACAAATGCACGAACTACCTGAAAGTCCGTGTGCTTTGCTGTGCCTATGCTACGCAAAAAGACGTCACTTTTCAACCCGTTTACCATATCCATACGGGGACGGTTATCCCAAAAATGACTTAAGTAAATCTTTTTTTGTAGTGGATCGTAGTACGAAGAAACGCGATATTCAATCTCCATTTCTTCATCCTTGGTTAAGGTTTTTGTTAAATCTGCTAACTCCATAAACAAGAAGGAATCAACATTTTTATCATTAAATTTAATAAACTTCATGTGAGTACACCTTACTCAAAAATCGTTTCAGCAATATTTTGAACAGCCGCTTTCTCGCGATCATCCTCTAGCTTCTCAATAATGCCTCGTTGAATGGCACGTAGCGGTGGCAGGTACACAGCTAAATCACACGTATCCAACAAAGCACGTACAGATGCTGCCTCTTCTGATACTTGACCATTACGAACTTGTGTAATTAAGTCCGCAGACAATGACACAAATTTTGCAATCAGCTTCTGATCTTCTAGCTGTGACTGTACTATTAATACTTCTGTTAACGCCTCACTTTGTACATAAGGTACGTCAATAACGACAAAGCGGTTTTTTAGTGCTTCATTTAATGGAACTGTCCCCACGTACCCTTCATTAATAGCTGCAATGACACCAAATCCAGATTGAGCTTTTACAACCTCTCCTGTGAACGGGTTCGTAATCATTTTACGATAGTCAAGTACTCCATTTAGAACAGGAAGCGTTTCAGGCTTTGCCATATTAATTTCATCAATGTATAGAAGGTGACCTTTATTCATCGCTTGAATAACCGGTCCAGCCACGAATTCAATGGATGTTTTTCCGTTCAAATCTTGAATCGTTTTGAATCCTAGCAATGCCTCTGCATCTAGATCAACCGAGCAGTTAATGCTATGCATAGGCTGTGCAAAGATAGCGGATAACGTTTCAGCTAGCTTCGTTTTCCCTGATCCTGTTGGACCTTTCAAAAGAACGTTTTTCCCTAACGATAACGCAATAACAGCATCTATTAAGATGGACTCATCTGATGGCGTGTAGCCACCTTGTCCGACTAAAAGCTGATCCTCAGTAGAACTAGTTTGCTTACGTTGTTCAATTAACTCTCTAATTTTTTGCGGAAATTGTAGTGTAGTATAATCAAATGACATATATGAATTCCTTTCTCTCTTTAAAAACTTACTTTCATCCCTACATTTTACTAAAAAAACGTCTCCTTCTCAATGAAGAGACCCTTTACTCTATGAAGAAAGCAAAAGCGAGGCCAAAATGAACTGTCGCTTTTGGCCTCGCTTTTGTATGTCATAAACTTATTCTTTGATAACTTTATAATTGCGGTGATTAACAACCGTACGAATAGGTTCATTTGTTTCAGAGTCAATACCTAGGTCCACAAGCACAGAGTTATCGCGAACGATAAACACCTCTCCTTTTCGTCCCTTCCATTGACCTTTTTTTACTTCAATCTTACTTCCTTCTTTTACATTGTTCGCTTTTTCATTCGTAGCGTCTTGATCATTCACAAATTCATCAGCCATCATACTTCCTCCTTTTGCTGTTAGTTTCCCAATTTCATCCGAATTTAAAACTAATTGTCCACCTATCTTCTAAATACGGCGTTTTTGCATTATGGAACTGATTAGATCCATCTTTTTATCAATTATTTAGAACATGGATTTATTAGACTCATTCTAACTAATTTGAGCCTTTTATGTAAAGAAAAAACGGTCATTTCGGTAAAATTCGTTTCTTTTTCCGTAAATAGGGAATAAAACACCGATTGAGAAACGAAAAAAGGAGCACATTCAATGATTTGGATCTGGCTATTATTTGTTCTTTATGCTATTTTTTTCGCACCAGGAGAAGGGATCAGTACAGATTGGATCTTTCGCGATCTTGTTTCAGGACAATTTCAAATGATCGATCCCCTTGTTATCATGATGTTTTCTAGTTTAGGGATCTTTCCGATTCTATTTGCACTCTTATTGTTAAGAGTGGACGACCGCGTCATTCCTGCATGGCCCTTTGTTCTCCTATCATTTGGCCTTGGGGCCTTTGCTATACTTCCTTACCTCTTTTTACGTTCCCGAAGTCGCCTAGTAACGAAACGTGCTTTTACCCCATTAAGATCACTTTTGTCATCTAGACTATTTTCTTTTGCTCTTTTAATCGGAACGTGTCTTTTGTATGGATATGGCTTCATCAAGGGTTCTATTAACGAGTATACCGAGGCTTTTCAATCGTCACAATTCATCAGCATTATGACCGTGGACTTTTTTGTTCTGACTGTTGCCTCCTTTTATATTTTCTGGTTCATACGAAAAGAAGGTTACAAAAGCTTTCTCTGCTTTTTGCCCATCCTTGGTCCTTGTTTATTATTAACAGCAACAAGACATCGTCCTCAGTAGAACGATGTCTTGTTTAGCTATTTTCTCCAAAAAGGCTCGTTGAAAGCATCGGTAGATCTTTATGCTGAAGACGTCCTTGCTTCGTTTCTTCTATTAAATGCTCCAACCATGTTATTTCAGCTTTCAAATGCATAATAACCCGTATAACAATGTAGAGCTTCGCAATTTCCTCTTCCTTTTCTTTACGCGCATACAGCCATTCCATTTTTTTAAGCAAACTTGACGCCTCTTCACGCTTTTTTTCCAACACGTGTAAAACATCCTCGCTATCGGCATAAGACGTGAATGTAAGAGCTGCATAGATCGGGCGCTGCATATGCTCTTTTTTTTCTAGCTGTTTCATCAACAGCTGTTCAAACTCTTTTTTCCCCGCTTCTGTAATTCGATAGATCGTTTTGTCAGGGCGATTTGTATCTTTAATAACATCCACAATTTCAACATATTCTTTCTTTTCTAGCTGATCAAACGCATAATAAAGTGAGCCGTGCGCCATCTTTATGTAATACTTCATTTGGCGCTCATTTACGATTTGCTGGATTTGATAAGGATGCTTATCTCCTTCCATTAATAACCCGAGAATAACCAAAGGGATGCTCATAACGTTATCACCTTTTTTCAAAATTTGGCTCATTGCCAGAAAAGCCAAAAGCACCGGCATAGGACCGGTGCTCTGTTCCATCCTACTTTGATGTAGATGCTTCTTTTGTTTGATTAATTTCAATACGACTATTCCCCATCATTGCAACAGCAACCGCTGCAACTAGCAATGGAATAACAGCAAGTGCGAATGAATGTGTAATAGAATAAGACATCGCATCCACAATTTTATCAAGAATAGGTGCCGGAATTTTAGCACGTGTGGCAGGCTCAAACAGCGATTGTGAATTCGCGCTACTAAACGAATTGCCCGCTGCGCCTCCCATGCCAGCAAACGTCTCTTTAAGCTTATCAGCAAGCGTATTGCCTTGAATTGAGCCAAAAATGGTTACTCCAAGCGTCATTCCAAGTGAACGGAAAAACGCGTTCGTTGAGTTCGCAGAGCCGCGATACTGCGGTTCCATTTTATGCGTTGACGCTGTTGGAAGAAGCGAGAATGAAAACCCAACTCCAAATCCGACTAAAATCATAAAGATCGTCAACATCCAGCGAGCCGTATCGGGCGTTAACGTACTTAACGAGAACATCCCAATGATGTACGCAATAATGGAGATTGACATAAGCTTTCGAAAGCTCGTTTTCGTTTGAAAGATCCCACCAATTGCACTACCAACCACTGATCCAAGTGTCATCGGTGTTAAAATGAGTCCTGCATTTGTAGCAGAACCACCGTATACAGCCTGAACGAAAATCGGAATAAAGACCGTTAGAATAATAAACGTGGCGCCGTATAAAAAAGCAAGAACTTGAGATGTAGCAAACAAACGGCGCTTAAACATCCAAAACGAGATAATTGGATCTTTCGCCTTTGTTTCTGCAACAAAAAATCCAATGATAAACACCGCAAATACCGCAAACAGTGTAATAATTTGCCACGAAGACCAATCATATTTTTTTCCGCCAAGCTCAAGCGCAAACATCACGCTTACTACTCCAATGACGAGCGTAATAGCGCCCCACCAGTCGATGTTTTGCTTCGTTGTCTTCGCTGTCTCATGATAAAAGCGCACGATGAAAAATAAAGAAAGTGCACCGATTGGAACGTTCACGTAGAAAATCCAGTGCCAGTTAATATATTCTGTAATGTATGCTCCAAGAAGAGGTCCAAACACACTAGCAGATCCAAACACTGCACCAAGAAGTCCCGTCATTTTACCGCGCTTTTCAGGTGGGAAAATATCAAAAACGATGGTAAACGCAATCGGCATAAGCGCACCCCCACCAATTCCCTGAATGGCACGATAAATGCTTAATTGCACGATACTTTGAGCGGTTCCACACAAAATGGAACCGAGTAAAAAGATGGATAAACCGAAAAGGAAAAAACGTTTGCGTCCATACATATCAGACAATTTCCCGAAAATCGGCATCCCTGCCATAACCGCAACCATATAAGCAGAAGTGACCCATACGAACTGATCCGCTCCGTGCAAATCAGCGACAATTGTTCCGAGCGCAGTCGCAACGATCGTATTATCCATTGCGGACATTAAAATACCTAAAAGCAAGCCTGCAACGACAAAACGCAAATGATTTTCGTTTTTAACCATACTAACACTCCCTTCGTTACGTTTTGATTTTAAAATATAATTACATCGTTTATTATACTCAAATTTGAGTATATAACAACACACAAATGTGCTGAAAAGCACAAAAATGTTTTGACACAAAAACCGGCTTTCCTACACATTATTTGTTTTTTCTACTTTAAAAGTCGAAAGCTTGACGAAAAAGATGGAATATTGTAAAAATAGTGTATTAGACCTACGTTTTAAAACAGGAATTCCCTCCAACCGAGGCGAATTGTATACGTATCTAAACCAAATATTGAGCCTAAACCACAGCCCATTTACAACCTACCTATACTCACGCTAAAAGGTCTAAAGGTGCTCAAAAATAGCCCGCCGTGCAGGGTGCCCGTTACCAACTTGCTTGCTCTATAACATGTCTCACTCTACCTGTACTCGCCACAAAAGGTTTACAGGTACTCAAAAAACAGCCCGCCTCGCAGGGCGTCCATTTACCAGCCAATTCATCACTAAACTAACTTGCCCTCCCCCTGCCTACTAAAACGCACGATCCGCCAGGCAATCCAGACATCCCTGCACTCCCCCAAAAAGGTTTGCATATGCGACTGGCGGCAGCCCGTAAGGGAGGGCGACAGTCGCTTATGCTTGTCTGGTCGGCCCTAACAGCCTTTCCGTTAGGGCCGACCAAACAAGTGGATCCTAAAATATATTGAGGTGTATTGATATTGACTCTTCCGTTCATCCTTGTAGGTATATTCCTGTTGGTCGTTATTCTTATCCTATTTTCGAAAAAAACAGCAGCAAACGACACATATGAGCTTGCTCAAAACTCACTAAAAGTTTATGGGCACATCGATGGCGATGAGCGTATTTCGCCAACCATTCTATCAAAAATAGCTCTGCACAATGACCGCATCGTGATCAACGATGTTGCCATCATTCCTCTTGTTCGCGTGGAAAAAGCTACGTTTGATAAGCTCATTGAAAAAGAAGAAACGTCTGATGGAGCTACTACCAACTACTATTTTGGACGACTGACGATTTTCTTTACGAGCCGCGATGGTGAAACAACATTTTTAACATGTGAAACAAAAAAGAAAAATCAGTTCAATCTTATTTCTCAATACGAACTGATCAAAAAAAGGATTAATGAGCGTGTAGGCAATAACGAGGAAAGTAGTCAACAACCCCTACCTGAACCGTATGAACTATAAAAAAATGCCTTCAAGAGCGCTCTTGAAGGCATTTTTTACGCAATTAATTTTAAGCCAACTACGGATGCGAGGACAAGGGCTGTAAAAAAAACACGACTCACATTTCGGGGCTCATGTAAAAAAAGCATCCCGATAATCGTACTTCCAGCCGTCCCTATTCCAGTCCATACGGCATATGCTGTTCCCATCGCAATTGTATTCATTGCATAGGTTAAAAGAGAAAAGCTGACCGCAAAGCCTAAAATTAGCCACACTAAGTACAACTTATTTTTCGTTTCGTTCAACTTTGCCATTGTAAATACGCCTGCTACTTCGCAGAATCCAGCGATTACGAGCGCGATCCAAGACATACTATGCCGTCGCCTCCTCTTCTTTTGTCACCACTTTTAAACCGATGACACCGATAAGCAGAGTTGCTATTAGACAAATCTTCAGCCAATTTACTACTTCCCCAAAAAACAACATTTCAGCAACGACTGTCCCAGCCGTTCCTAGCCCAACAAATACCGCATATACCGTGCTTGTCGGCAAGACGCTTGATGCATACGTAAGGGCCCAAAACGTTACGGCAATGGCCAAGATAGTCGCCATCCACTCTCCTATGTTAGTTGCGTGCTTTAATCCAACCACCCATCCAACCTCACAGAAAGATGCCGCAATGACTAAAAGCCAATACTTATTCATAAGGACTCACTCCTTCGTCTGTAAACTCTCCCAAAAGAAGGTCCAAAGCGCATGTACACGACGATTAACGCTTTCGTATCCACCGTATAACAGTTCAATAAAGACACTATCAAGCAACGCTACGAAAACGGTCGCCGTGCGCTCTGGATCAATATCATTGATTTTTTTATCGATAATGGCCTCTTGGAATGTTTCTTTTAATTCGTTTTCTAGTTTATCTAAGTAATGATTGAATTTACTTACGACTTTCTTTTCTAGCTCATGAGGTGGAAAAAAACTTGTGCGAATCCAAAAGCGTAGCATCACATCTTCACGATAACGATGAACATAGCTGTAAAATAAATCTTTAATCATCTGTTTGAACGGATGCTCCTGCTGAAAGGTTTGGCGTACATAGACTAATTCGCTCATCGCAGACTCTTCTAGAATAGACAGAAACAAGTCATCTTTCCCTTTAAAGTGTGTATAGATCGATGGTGTTTTAATCCCGACACGCTTTGCAATGTCTGACATTGATGTTCCATCATATCCACGCTCTGCAAATAGAAAAGCTGCTTCATGTTTAATTTCTTTTGCACCCATTTTGTCATCCTCCTCACAAAACTAACTAACGATCGTTAGTTTTTAGTGTAGCAACTGTAAAACGAAATCGCAAGAAAAAAAGACCCTTTCATCGAAAAAGAAAGGTTCTTTTGCTAAAATAGCTATAAAAATTGCATTACTTGCTCCTTTAAATATGTGTACTGTTCATGATTCGTGTCTTCGAATGCTTCATTTCTCGAAGAAGGTTGATCCTCGTAAAGTGGCAGCTCAAGGAATTGAGAAGCTGTAAAATCATATCGTTTTCCCTCAATCATGTTATAAAAATGCCAGCTTCCCCTTACGTCTGTTTTATAGATGTCACCGCCAAATAAATCTTGAACTACTAGTGACGTCACACCACACTGACCTTTAGCAGGATTTTCTTTCGTCCATTTAGAGCTCGATTCCTTTGACCATACTTGATATAGAATTTCATATACTTTAATCTGTTGTTGCATATTCATTTACATTCCCTCACAACCGCTTATTGGATTTCGAACGTCTTCTTTACCTGCTTTTTTCCAATTCTTTTAATGTCTTGTTTCTTATTTCGCCCTTTTTCGTTTATTTCCTCCATCATTTGCAGATTTATCGATCAAAAAATTAAACAACAAAACTTGATGCTTTACTTTCACCGAAAAGGGTGATATATTAATACTCGCCTACTAAATAGGCGACTTACCTGCGATTCCCGTATACTCATACTGTTTCAAACCTTTGATTGTTCTAAGGGAGTTCAACATTTAGTCGCGGATAACATGCCTTCTGGCCAGAAGGACGTTAAATGCTTCTATGAGAGCACCCACCTGCTAAGTGCGGGTCTTGGAACACTTGAGTTACGGTTGAGTGGGGAGTACTTTAATCTCTATACTCTTATACAAAATACAGCAAGGCCCCTTCGCATAAAGCAAAGGGGCCTTTTCCTATATTAACTGCAGAGATGTTACTAATTCTGATACTTGATGCACGACCATATCTGCACTTCTTGCATCTCCAATTTGATGAACATCAATAAAAATTGTGCTGCATCCAAGCTTCCGTGCCGGATTGATTTCATTGATCCAGTTATCTCCTACACTCATCATTTCTTCTGTTTCTACTCCAAAATGTGACGCAATGGTTCGAAGACGTTCTTCTGTTTTAACAGGCTTTTTCGCTTCAAAAATAGCGTATGTAAACAACCCCTTAAGTCCTAGCTTTTCCACAATTCGCTCACTGTCTACCTGTGGGCTATTCGTCATCAGCACAAGCTTTTTCGTCTTAGCTAATTCTTCTAGGGTATTTGCTAGACCCCTTACTGGAGACATGACGAATTCATCGCTCATCATATAGCGTCTCGTTTCTAAAAAAGCTTCGTTGATTTCGACAGACGAAAGCCCAAAATGTCGTCCAATTGCAATCGGAACCCCCCATAGATCGCCAATACTCTGCATCGTTTTAAAATCAAACGTAATGGCGTTCGGATAATATTCTTCAACAGGTAAAAGCGGCGTTCCGTCCCACTGAAAAGCTTCTAAAACACGCCCCTCTTTTTGAATTAAAATGCGATCATTTTCCCGATCATAGACCGTACCTACCTTTAGCGTGTGCTTCTCTTCTACAGCCTCATAATATTGGTTCATAAATCCATCGGCGTTATTTAAACGTGTGCTAAGTTTCTTAGCAAAATATTCAAAATGATGCGTGTCTTCATACAACGTTCCATCTAAATCAAACACTATTACTTTTATCGTCATGATTTATTCCTTCTTTCACAGCTCTTTTTCTTTACTATACGCTTTATTACATACGTTTAAAAGTTTATGCTGCTTCAGAGATACGCAATTTTTTTTGGCGGAATTTATCGATTTTAAGAAAAAAGGCGGCTAATTACGTCTAGTTTTGACAACCTTTGTCACCTTGCAGGAAAAAGTGCTTATTCATGCGGAATAACCATGTAAATAACTAGCGAATCTACATAAATTCAGCACATGTATGACCAAAGGGAGACGCAAAAAAGGAGGCAGTCATTCATATTATGCAAGCATATACGATGAAAGAAGCAGCTAAAAAAATCAAGGTTCCGCCTCGTATTATCAAACAATGGGAAAAGGACTTAGAAGGACTTTTACTTATCCCCCGCACGAAGCAAGGCGCGCGTTTTTATACAGATGCTGAACTATTATTTTTAAAAGAGTTAAAAGAACTTTACTCAAAGAAATATTCCAAAGAGGAAATTCAGTCATACGTCAGAAAAGCAAAGGGAATAAAAAAGGAGGAACAAATAGAAAAGTGTGAAGAAGCTTATACAGAACCCCCTTCTCCTTCACCACTTGTGAATATAGACAAAGTGGACGTAGACACTATTTTAGAATCAGCAGCGGCTGAAGAAGTCATGCAGGAAGAACCATCTTGTGAAGTCGTTTCATCGCTTCATGAGGAAGAAATGGTCGAACAAGAAACAAAGCGAGTTGAAGCTTCGGTTCCGACAGACATCGTCCAGGCAGAACTGATTCAAACCGTTCAAAATTTCAAAGATGTATTTGAGGCGTTTCACTCCTTTAAAGAAGAGCTTATTCAAGAGGTTCGAAACGAAATTCGCAACGAAGTTCGCAATGAAATTCTCGGTGACGTTCGCAATGAAATTACAAAAGGAACGGAACAAACCTATGAAATGATGGAAACCGTGGGAAGCTTTATTGCCGAATCATCCGAACGGACGGCTGACGAAATGAAAGGGATTTCAAAAAAACTGATTCGCTCTCAGGAATCAAACTTTGAAGAAATGTCGTATATGCTTGAAAATATATCAGAAACGACGGAACAAAAAACAGAAGTTCTGCAAAAAACGGTCAACGAAATTCATTCATCGCAAGAAGGGCAAAAAGAAGAAATGCGTTCCCTTCTCAATAAATTAACGGACGCTTCACATAAAGATTTGGATGAGGTAAAACAGCTTGTTCAAGAAATGAGTGAGTTGTCTGATGATCAATCGCAAGAGCTCAAAGACTTGATTGATTACATTTCAAAATCAAGCGAAGAAAATTCAAAAGAAGTTCGTTATATTCTCGACCGTTTTTCCAGTTCCTCTACCGTGGCGATGAATCAAGTGAAATTTTTAGTGGAAAGCATGTCGAAAACACAAAAGCAGTCTGAAACAGAGCTTCACGATCTGTTAGACTCGATTCATGAAGAGCGAATTTATTATTACGAACAAATGGACAAAGAACGTAAGGAATTTAGGCAAGACATTGCCTCTCGTGAAAGAATGTTTAATGACTTTGTTCAAACCTTCCGTCAAACGGCCGCTGCAACGGAAAAGAAAGCAAAATGGTGGAAGTTTTGGTAAGCTAGCTATGTAAGGAAAAACGGGAGAGACGTCGTTCTCTTCCGTTTTTCTATTAATTATGGACGAGATTTTTCAATTTTTGTCTCTTTTTTATTGGCGCTGATCTCACTTGAAAATTCAGTCAAACTTTTTTTATTTTGCATACCTGCTTTTGATTTGTGGTTGCGTTTTGTCATCGCTTTATGCCTCCGCTATAATCATTTTCTTGAGGTTTCCCCTCTATATATATAATGCGTACTTCACTTGGCTACTACCCGATGAAAAAGTTCTCTTATTATCCAAAAAAGACCCCACATGAATGTGCGGGGTCAGTAGTTAAAACTTAAATAATTCAGTAATCATTTTTAAATCCTGCGCCATTTGGCGAAGAGATACAGCCGAGCTTGAAATATTATCAATTGATCCAAGCTGCGTATTCGTTAAATTTTTGATCTCAGAGGCATTTGCCAACGATACGTCTGCAATGGTATCCATCTCTACAACTGAAGCCGAAATCTCTTCTGAACTCGCCGCCATCTCTTCTGAAATAGCGGATACTTCTTCAATTTGCTCGGCAACTCGTTCAACTTGCTCAACAATCAGCTTAAATGATTCGCCCGTTTGACTTACAGCCTTCATTCCCGCTGTTGTATCTGCTGATCCTTTTGTCATCATTTTAACGGCTTCTTCCGTATCCTGCTGAATGCGCTGAATAAAGGTCGTAATTTGCTCAGCCGAGCGCTTGGATTCTTCGGCTAATTTCCTCACTTCATCTGCAACAACGGCAAACCCTCTTCCATGTTCACCTGCTCGTGCTGCTTCAATCGCGGCATTTAACGATAGCAAATTCGTTTGCTCCGCAATCGACGTAATAATGTCCACAATTTGGCTAATTTGTGCAGACTGTTCGCCTAGGCGCTTCACTACACCCGATGTTTCTTCAACGGAATGCTGCAAAGAAACCATTTGTTCAATCGTGTTCTGCACCAGTTCATTTCCACTCTTCGCGTCTTTTGACACTTTCACAGCCGACTCTGAAACTGTAGAAGCAGACTCAGCAATGCGGTTAATTCCAATTGCCATCTCTTCCATTGCTCGTGCACTTTCATTTGTACTTGTGCGCTGCGTAATAGCGCCTTCTTCAAGCTCTTCAATGTTTTCAGTTAAATTAACAGCGGCTTGTCTAGTGTGATCGCTCTTTTCAGACAATTGTTCTGACGTATGAGTAAGGCTAACGGCGCTCTCATGGACCGTAATTAAAATAGATCCTAATCCTGTCAGCATCGCGTTAAAGTCTTCCGTTAATTTCGCTAGCTCATCTTTTCCTTTATGTGTGCTTCGGACCGTTAGATCACCTTGCCCAGCCTGAGCCATAAGTCCTTGAATCTCTTTTAGCGGTTTTGTGATCGTACGTACAATTATCATTCCTACACTGATAATCAATACAAGTGCAACTAGAGTGGAAATAACCAAAATCATAATTCCCCTTGATGCATCGTCTTTACTCTTTTTATTAAGTTCTTCCATTTTATCTTTGTTGCTGTTTGCAATAATATCAAGTGATTGATAAACGGCATTTCGCGTTGGTACTACATTATTTTTATAGTAGCTGTAAGCTTCGTCGTTTTTCCCATCAAACGCAAGTGACAGTGCTTTTGTTCGCTCAATGCGATAATGTTCGAATGTTTTTTGCGTGCTGATTAGCATAGTACGCTCTTTTTTTGACAGCGGAAGCTCTGCATATTTTTTTATGTAGACGCCTGATGTCGATTTCAAACGGGCAATACTA
Source organism: Priestia koreensis (assembly GCF_001274935.1). Lineage (GTDB taxonomy): Bacteria > Bacillota > Bacilli > Bacillales > Bacillaceae_H > Bacillus_AG > Bacillus_AG koreensis. Next base: position 268,019 of record NZ_LILC01000023.1, read on the forward strand.
TCTCGCAGGCCAGCCTCCTCTGACTCATCATTTGATAGCATCACTTCTAATGAATACCCTTCTGATGCCCGAATGCTGTAGCGAATCTCACTAATCCAGTCGTTTGCTTTCATTCGCTGGTTGTACATCACTTCAGAGTTATCAATAACTTTTTTTAACGATGTAAACGTAATAACACTGCTCATGAGAAGTGCTAATGAGGCAATGATTAACAATACCGTCATCTTTTTTCGTATGGATAAGTATTTAAGTAGCTTCATAAGTTCCTCCGGTGTATAAAGTAAATTCCCTCTGTATATTTCGGTCTTTTTTCCTATTTTGTTAGCGCTTCACAAAAAAAGAAGCAGAAAATATCTGCTTCTTTATCTTATTCGTTTTTCTAAAACGGAGAGAACCATGTAAGCGGACAGTTTGCTGGTCATCGACCGAAAATCGACGGTGGGATCTACTTCGACTAGATCAATACCTGAAAACAGAGGAGAGCGCGTAATCAAGCTTAATGCTTCTATTAATACAGAAGATGACATACCCCCCGGGGCTGCTGCTGGACATCCCGGTGCATAGGCTTGATCAAGCACATCCATGTCTAACGATACGTATAAATGATCTGCTTTTTGTTCAACCTCGTGTAAAATGTTCTGCATCACATTTTGAATGCCTACTGCCGTAACGTGTTCCATCGTTACCATTCGCACACCGGCCTGTTTCACATAATGAATATATGCCTCGCTATTAACAAAATTGCGTATTCCTACTTGATACAGATAATCTCCTTCAATGTGTTTTTCTTCAAGGAGCTTGCGAAAAGGGGTCCCGTTCGTTACACCACCATCATGGAGATTTCTTACATCGCAGTGCGCATCAAATTGAATAACGGCCGTCTTTCCTCGTGCCTGTTGAAATGCAGCGATAGCGGGATAACTTACAGAATGGTCACCACCAATGATAATTGGAAACAGCTTCTCGTTTTTCTGCAATAGTTCGTAGAGGGTGTCTTTAATTCTCTTGTGTGATTCTATAACGTCCGTTGCGTGCATAGCGATATCACCAAAGTCGATGATCCTCTCCCGCTGCAAATCACATCCCGATTCTGTTGCATATGTTGTAAAACCGCTTAAAGATTGACGAAAAGCCGCAGGCGCCAGATGAGCACCTGAATGACTAATCGACGTTTTGGCTAATGGAACGCCAATTAGCCCATAAGAATGAACGCCTTCTCCCTGCCATTTTTGTAGTAGCTCACTTGCTCGTGTTACATACTGATCTTGAAACAAAGTCCCCGGTTGTGTTAAATGAATCATCGGCTATTCTCCCATACTAACTGACCTTTTTTAATAACGGAATGAACATGATTGACTCCGTAGTGATAAGGAATATAGTGATAATTAGAGGCATTCCAAATGACAATATCCGCCTGCTTTCCCTTTCTAATTGTTCCTAACTCTTCTCCTTTGCCAATCGCATAGGCTCCGTTTACCGTCACAGCATTCCAAATTTCAGCAGCGGTCATTTTTAATTGAAGCGATGCAAGCGTCATAATAAGCTGAATATTTTCAGTAGGACAGCTGCCTGGATTAAAATCCGTTGCAAGCGCGACAGCTACTCCCGCATCGATCATGTCTCTTGCACTCGCTCCTTTTTCTTTTCCAAGATAAAAGGAGGTACCTGGTAGCAGGCACGCAATAACATTTTGAGAAGCTAACTGCTCGATTCCTGTGCGAGTCGTTCCGACTAAATGATCTGCGCTAGTGGCTCCGAGCTCAGCAGCGAGCTCTGCTCCCCCTAATGGATCGATTTCATCTGCATGAATTTTCAGGCGAAAGCCTCTTTTCTTAGCCTCTGTTAAATAAGCTCTTGATTGTTCAATTGAGAACACGCCCGTTTCACAGAATATATCTACAAAGTCAGCAAGCCCTTCTAGCTGAATAAGATCCAGTGATAGAAGCATCTCTTGTAAGAAATCGTCCGGATTTTGTTTGTACTCCTTCGGGACAGCATGCGCACCTAAAAAAGTGGAAACAATGTCAATTGGATGTGCATCGTGGAGGTTTTTTGCCGTACGAAGCTGCTTCATTTCCGTTTCGATGTTTAGTCCGTAGCCGCTTTTCGCTTCTAATGTTGTCACACCGTACTGTAAGAACTGATCCAAGTGCTTTGCTGCTTTTTCAAACAAAGCCTCTTCATCTAACGCTCTTGTTGCCTCGACCGTTGATAGAATCCCCCCACCTCGCTCCAAAATATCCAAATAAGATACCCCTTGACGCTTCCACTCCATCTCATGTTCTCTTGAGCCACCAAATACAAGATGGGTGTGCGAATCAATCAACCCCGGTGTAACAAGCTTTCCGCTTGCATCAATCACTGTTTTGGCCGTCCAAGAGCCGTCATTTTCCCACTCTCGAATAGATGCCACACGTCCATCCACAATCCCGATTTCCATGTTTGTTTGCACCATTAATTGGTTCATTTTCTTACCCTGAAGAGGTGCTTCTATCCCATAATCCATCGTAAGCAATTGACCGATGTTTGTAATGATCAAGTCAAACGATCTCATTGCTCTCTCTCCATAAGCGGAATCGTAATCCCATGTTTTTCCGCTTCACTCTTCGCTTGTTCATACCCCGCATCAGCGTGGCGAAGAATGCCCATTCCTGGGTCCGTCGTTAACACACGTTTTAATCTTCGCTCCGCTCGGTCCGTCCCGTCTGCTACAACAACCATGCCTGCATGAAGAGAATATCCCATTCCGACGCCTCCTCCGTGATGAAAGGAAACCCAGCTTGCTCCTGCTGCTGTATTCAGGAGCGCGTTTAAAATTGCCCAATCTCCTACCGCATCACTTCCGTCCTTCATCGCTTCCGTCTCACGGTTAGGGGAAGCGACAGATCCACAGTCTAAGTGATCGCGACCAATAACGATTGGTGCTTTAAGCTCCCCTTTTCGGACTAGATCATTTAGAGCCAATCCAAATTTCTCACGCTCTCCGTATCCAAGCCAGCAAATTCTTGCCGGTAGGCCCTGGAACGCGACCTTTTCCTGTGCGAGGTCGATCCACCGGTGCAAATCTGCTCGGTCTGGAAACAATTCTTTTACGAGCTGATCGGTTCGATAAATATCGGTTGGATCACCTGATAGGGCCACCCAGCGAAAAGGCCCTTTCCCTTCGCAAAAGAGAGGACGAATGTAAGCAGGGACAAATCCAGGAAATGAGAACGCTTCTTCTACTCCTTCATCCTTGGCTACTTGCCGCAAGTTATTCCCATAATCGAAAACAACGGCTCCTTTGTCACGAAGAGCAAGCATTGCCTGAACGTGACGAGCCATACTTTTTTTACTTGCTTTTGTATAGTCATTCGGATTCGTTTTTCGTAGCTGTGCCGCTTCCTCAATCGTCATCTGATCCGGAATATATCCATATAGAGGATCATGAGCAGACGTTTGATCCGTCACTACATCCACTTCCACGTTATGCGCATGTAAATACTCCAATACGTCTGTAGCATGTCCCTTCAGCGCAATGGAAAAAGCTTTTCCCGCAGCTTTTGCCTCTTTTGCCCATAAAATAGCTTCTTCAATCGACGATGTTTGTTTATCACAGTAACGAGTCGCCATACGTTTTTCGATTCTTGATTCATCTACGTCTACAGCAATAACGACTCCGCCGTTCATCGTAACCGCTAAAGGCTGTGCTCCACCCATTCCCCCAAGGCCCGCCGTGACCGTTAAAGTACCCTTCAAAGACCCTTGAAAATGCCGTGCTGCAAGCGATGAGAATGTTTCGTATGTTCCTTGTAAAATCCCCTGCGTCCCGATATAAATCCAGCTTCCTGCAGTCATTTGACCGTACATCATAAGTCCTTTTTGCTCTAAGTCACGAAAACTCTCCCAGTTCGCCCATTTAGGAACTAAAACAGAATTTGACAGAAGGACACGCGGTGCTTCCTCATGCGTTTTCATTACGCCTACTGGTTTTCCAGACTGAATAAGGAGCGTTTCATCATGATCAAGAAGCTGCAGCTGCCTGACAATCGCTTCGTATGACTCCCAGTTTCGTGCTGCTTTTCCAATTCCACCGTACACAACTAGTTCCTCTGGATGCTCCGCTACTTCAGGATCTAAATTATTCATCAGCATTCGGAGTACTGCCTCCTGCTCCCAGCCCTTGCATGTCAAACTCGTGCCTCGTGCCGCTTGAATTTGTTTCATCGTCATTTTCCCTCACTTCCATAATGGTTCATCGTCTATTAGCCAATCATTTAGCCGCTCAATATCTTCTGAAAAGGGGCGATCTTCTTGAATAGATGGGACAACCTTGCGCATTTTTTCGTAAAAGTCTCTCGTGACGGAACTCATTTTATGAATCCCTCTGTATTCCACCGCTTGCATGGCACAGATCGCTTCAATGGCCGCTACTCGTCGTACATTTATTAAAATAGCGTGCGCTTTTCGAGCACCGATGGTTCCCATACTCACATGATCTTCTTGATTCGCAGAGGAGGGGATCGAGTCGACGCTTGCGGGATGTGCTAACACTTTGTTTTCAGATACAAGAGCGGCTGCGACATACTGCATAATCATCGCACCTGACTGTAGACCAGGCGATGGACTTAAAAATGGCGGTAAATCATTGAGCTGAGGATTTACAAGTCGTTCAATTCGGCGCTCTGAAATATTGGCGAGTTCTGATAATCCAATTCCTAGAAAATCCATTGCAAAAGCAATGGGCTGTCCGTGAAAATTCCCTCCCGATAATACCTTATGAGCATCGGAAAAAATAAGAGGATTGTCAGTAGCCGCATTCATTTCCACAAGCAGCTTCTCTTTCACATAACTCATGACTTGCTTTGTCGCCCCGTGCACCTGCGGAATACAACGAAGCGAATACGCATCCTGAACCCGAAGCTCTCCTTGCCTTGTGGTTAGCTTTGAGTCTATTAAAATCGTGCGAATCCGTTCTGCCGTCTCGATCTGCTCGACGTACCCCCTTGCTATGTGAATGTCTTCATCAAAAGCGTCCGTAATTGCACGTAACCCTTCTAATGTCATACACGCAATTCCGTCTAGCTGACGCATGAGCTTCTCTGCTTCTAAATAGACAACTAGTCCCATAGCTGTCATAGCCTGCGTGCCATTAATAAGAGCCAGTCCCTCCTTCGCTTGCAAGATCAGTGGCGTAATCCCGGCTTCTTTAAGAGCCTCCTCAGCAGGTCGAATTCCCTTGCTCGTATATACCTTTCCTTCCCCAACAAGCATAAGCGCGAGATGCGCCAAAGGAGCAAGGTCACCACTTGCTCCGAGTGATCCTTGCTGTGGAATAACAGGATGAATCGACGCGTTTAGGCATTGAAGTAAACATTCAATAAGCTCCGCGCGCACGCCTGAATATCCTTTAATAAGCGTATTCGCCCGTAATAATAGCATCGCTCGTGACACGATTTCAGGAAATGGCTCTCCGACCCCACAAGCATGACTACGAATTAAGTAGAGCTGTAACTTTTCTACCTGCTTCGATGGAATCGATACATCACTCAGCTTTCCAAACCCTGTCGTGACGCCATATACGACTTGATCTAGTTCAACAATATTTTGCACGGCTAGACGGCTCTTCTTGACGTTTTCCCACGCATCTTCATGGACTGAAACCAACTCTTTCTGAAAAAGCACACGCCTTGCGTCATTCATTGATAGCGTATGACCATTTAGCTCAATCACCGTATTCCCCTCCTTTCGATACGATTAATGATCCATTTTACGCGTCATCGTTTTTACAAAATCCTCTATAAACACCGTTTCATCAAAATCCAGCCCAATAAATTCCTTTTTCTCATCCTCTACTTGAGTAGGTTTGGCTCGAAAGTCTGCGCTGCTTTCTCCTTTTGTTGGTCCGAATGACTGAATCGTTACTGCTCTTTTTACGTATTGAATCATACGTGGATTAGCCACCGCGCTCACACACAACACATCATGAAGTGGGGCTCCTTGGATACCAGGTGAAAGTTTTTCATATGCTTTAAAATAGAAGGTGTACATATCGTGAAAAATCGTTTTACATGGATTCTCGCATTGGTCAATAATCTGCTTCATCACAGCAGGCCTGATAATAGAGCGGTTGGTAATATTGAGAGGACATAAATAGATTGGATGAGCACGTTCTAGCACTAAATTAGCGGCAATAGGATCCGAGTGAAAGTTCGCTTCTGCTTCTGGTGTCACGTTTCCTGGCACTAAAAAAGCTCCTCCCATGACGTAAAAAGCGTTTACTTTTTTCATAAATTCATCGCCATGAAGAATAAAGCAAATCGCTAAATCCGTTAGGCGACCAATGTTAATGATGGTGAGGTTATGCGCGTATGCATCAATGATTTTCCCAATCGTATCAAAGTTGTAGGCCTGTGCATGAAAATTTTTTGGTATTTTCAATAGTCCAATTCCGTTTTCGCCATGTATTTGTGGATAAAACTCGCTATATTCTCCAGATAGCGGTCCCGTCACACCTGCAACAATCGGAATGTCCTTTCGATTTGCAACAGTCAATAAATAAGCGGTGTTCGCAACCGCCTCGTTTTTTGTTACGTTTCCATACCCACTCACAATGCCCACGATATTAAAAGTCGGATTTAGCATGGCGTAAACAAGCGCAAATGCATCATCTACACCAGGGTCTGAAAAAATAAGTACGTTGATTTGTTCACGATGACTCATCGCCTATCTCCCCTCCCTCTCTCTTCTATTTTTATATGTCTCTAGTAGTAAAAATAGAGCATTTTCTCTGAACATAAACAAATCAGCAGGAAACGACTCCCTGCTGATTTGCTTCACGCTATACTATATTCACTACTTGCTTCTCCACATTCCTCTTTTTAACAAATCCAGTCGTTTACTAATGGATTCGTACACGTGATAGCCGCTAACGGATACACCGATCGTTCCTGCTCCCGGAAAAACCGTATCTCCACATAGCCACAATCCATCTAGCTTCGTACGGTGAGAGATAGCTTGAAAAAGAGCATACTCGTTGGTTTGTGGAAATCCCCCCACACCAGAGCGTTGAACAAACCGTTCCCATGCCCGCGGAGCGCCTGGAATTTCATGAATAACGCCTTCTTCTAGACGAGGAATGACGGTTCGAATGCCCCTTTTCATTTTTTCGTTCAGCTGCTTTTTTTGCTCATCATATGTAGCCGGATTTTTCCAGTCATCAAGGGGAATATGCGTAGATACCGTCAGTGTTCGATACCCTGTAGGTGCGCGGTTACGATCCTCTTTATCTGACAGAGATAAAAAAAGGTGTTCCCCGTTTGTCATTTCCCCCTCACTCGATGTAATTACCTGCTGAAACAATGGCATGTCATCTGGAATCACGTCTTCTTTTAATGCTAGGTACAGTGTGAAAGCTCCCCATTGTCTCGTATCTTGACGATGCTGGATTTTTGGAGGCATCTTTTTCATCTCCTCGGCCGAAAACAGCTGCGTTAAATTTTGAATTGGAACATTACACACAACGTGCTCTGCTTCGTACACACGCCCTCTATGATCCGTTACCTTCCATACGCTACCTTGTTCGATCTGCGTCACCTTCCTCCCTAAATAAAGCGTTCCACCGTGCTCCTTACTGTATGAAACGAGCTTCTCCGCTAGCTGATACAAGCCCCCTTCTACATAAAAAGCCCCCTCATGATAAATATCAATGGCCATGCATCCAAGAAGTAAGGAACAGTCGTCGCTTGTTGTTTGCATGCTATCAATAATTTGCCCGTCAAGAAAATGAACAAAGTCTACCTCCTCTAAAAGACCGTGCTTATTAAGTAAGTCTTTGAGAGTTTGCGAAAAGAGTGGTAGAAGCGCAAGTGATGAGGGACTTAACGATTGTACAAGCCTTCTCCATTCACGAAACGTTGAAGGTGGTAAAATCGGTAAATGCTCCATGAGCGCACGTATTTTTTTTGCAATGCCCCGTACATCTTCATAAAATGCGGCTATTTTTTCTTTTACATGTGGAAATAAGCGCTGAAGCTCCTGCACGTGTTGCTGACGGTCGCTTTGAAACGAAATAGACCTTGTAGGGGTATGAACGATCATTACTTCATCGAGTCGTTTCGTCATGATCTCAATGCCCAAAAACCGACAGATCCGCTCATGAATACCTCCCTTTTCAAACCCCATCCCAAGCGTGGCTCCAACAGGAAAACGAAAATCACCGCGCTGAAATTTCCCTGCACAGCCTCCCCATTCTCTCGATGCCTCTAAGATCGTCACCTCGTATCCTGCCTTAATTAGTAGAGCACCAGCTGTTAGCCCTCCAATTCCGCCTCCAACAATAATGACGGACTGTTTCATATTGACCACCTCCGCTTTTTTTCCTATTGTATAGTGTCCCCTTTTTATCCACAATTTTTACTATGCTTTCAATCGGCTCACACGAAAAAGCATGTAACTAGGAGTTTCTTACCCTCCTAGTTACATGCTCATCGATCATCGAAACTACATTTCTAGTTTTTACTTCCCGTTACCGTCACGGCCTCGTCCTTCTTGCTACCGTATGACACAAGCTTCACAAGACCACTTCCTTGCAAGTTCCGATTGAAATTTAGCGTAACCGTACGTTTGATTAGCGCCTGAAACAACTCAGCCTCAGTGAGAGCTTGTCCCTTTTGTTTCTCTTCCTCTTGTAAGACGAGAGCTGCTGCACCGGCAATATGCGGAGTGGCCATCGACGTCCCAGATAACACGGCATACTGACCATTCAAATAGGTGGACAGAATTTTTTCGCCTGGACCAACAAGATCGACGCTGTCGTTTGAGTTACTAAACGGTGAAATTTTCCCCTCAAGGCTGACAGATCCTACTTCTACCACTTCTTGGTAAGCACCTGGATATGAAAATTCATCCGTTCGCTCATCCCCATCCCCTTCGTTCCCTGCTGCACAAACGACTAATACGTTTTTCTCGATCGCATTGATAATCGATTCATGCAGCTCCAGGTCGTCTGATGGACCTCCAAGAGACATCGAAATAATTCGTACCTTTTCACCGTTTGGACCTTTCCAATTAACGGCGTAATCAATCGCTTTTACAATCCAATCCGTTTGACCAGAGCCTTTTCCTGTTAATACTTTTAACACTAACAGCTGGACGTTAGGCGATACCCCTATGACTCCTTCATTGTTTTCCACTGCCGCGATTGTTCCACACACATGTGTGCCATGACCATTGTTATCGTCGTAATTTTTCGTATCGCCGTTATGGTCTGGTGTAAAGTTATATCCGTCTATAATGACTGATTGAAGCTCTGGGTGATCCATGTCACATCCTGTATCAATTACAGCGACTACAATTCCATTTCCACGAATTCCTTTCGACCAGAGCTGCGGTGCCTCAATCATTTTTACTCCAGGTGGAACCTCTTTTGCGCTATCCATTAATGCTTGTACAGTATAAGGAATCAGACCTACTTTTGCCATTGTTTTTGCTCCCTTCTCCTGAGTTTAATCATTAAAAGCGCAACATATATCCCTATTACCCCATCCCCCTGTATAATACTTTTGTCACGATTTTTTCTCTAAATGTTTAAAAACACCGTTTCTTTTTTCGTGAAATGTATTATACTGTAGATAGAAGATTTTTTTCGTAGGCGATTTCTTTTACAAGAATCGTCTTTTTCTTTTTTTGTTTTTTTGTTTGATACGTAAATCTTTTATGTTTTTAAATCCAACAGTTAGTGTGGTAAAAATTGTGGCAGCTATAGCTAAGACTTGCAAAAACTGCTCCACCCACACAAGCACAGTAATGACCCCCTTTCAAACAAAAAAAGTCCCACAACAATGGCAATATAGTTGCTAGGACTTTTTCAATCAATAGTCGTGTCTTCAATTACGACATTACATTTTATAGGATAATTATGGAATATATGTCTACATTCATTATATAATATTCTGAATATATTGACAAGTTGTTTTTACATATATGTTATTTCTGAATAACTCCACATGCAATACGATCTCCTGAATTACCAGCGGGGTTGCTCGTATAATCATCTGCAGCCGCATGAATCACTAGCGAACTGCCATCAAGATCAAACAGCGAATTTTCCTTTCCTTCTTCTAATGTAAACAGCGGCGCGATCGTTTCGTATTCGCCCTTCCCATCTGCACGAACATCAACATTCATTAAATCGCCTGAATGAGGGCCTTTTGGGTTATTAAATCCATGCTCTCGTTTGAACGGATTAAAATGTCCTCCTGCTGATTGAAAATCCGGTGCCAGACATTTCCCAATTTCATGCACATGAATTCCGTGCTTCCCTGGTGTTAACCCTTGTACCAACAGCTTGATTCGCACGCCGTTTTGTTCCTGTGTTAACGTTGCTTCACCAACACGGTCTCCTTTTGCACTTTTAATCTCTACCTGTACGGGAGCAACAGTCGCTTCATTAACATGTTCTGCTTTTTCCTTTGGTGTGCTGTTCTCCGTTGTACAGCCGGCCAACGACATCACGATGGCTGCAGCTAAAATCGTCCATTTCATTTTCATTTGGACTCCTCCTTTTTCATCTTCTCCCTCCCATTTTTTCACATTTGTTTCTATTTTAGACGTGCTTACTTAAAGTTTACATAATATAATTATTGTAAATAAAAAAGCCCAAAGCGTATAGCATGCGCTTTGGGCTTTCGTAATTTAGTGTAGGTTTGAATAGGAAATCGAAAAAATTTCATTAAAATATACTTCATAAAGTGCTCGGACCGCTTTGTCATGGGAAGCTGACTTTACACCGAACATCATGCTCACTTCAGATGAGCCCTGATTAATCATCTCGATGTTTACACCGGCACGTGCGAATGCGTTTGTCGCTTTCGCGGCCACACCAACCGTGCTGTTCATTCCTTCTCCAACGACCATCACAAGCGCCAAATCACGCTCGACGGTAATATCATCGACTTCAAGCTCTGCTTGAATACGAGCAATCACCCGTTCTTCCACTTCCTTTGTCCACTGATTCTCTCGCATGATCACAGAGATGTTATCGATTCCTGAAGGGGTGTGCTCATATGAGATGTGCTCATCTTCTAAAATCTCGAGAAGCTTACGACCAAACCCAACTTCTCTATTCATTAAATACTTACTCACGTGAATATTACAGAACCCTTTATCGCTTGCAATTCCGACGACAGGCATATCATTGTAATTACGCTCTGAGACAATGTACGTCCCTCTTGCCGCAGGGTTGTTTGTATTTTTCACGCAAACCGCGATGCCAGCCTTTACGACCGGCTGTAGTGCTTCATCATGAAAAACAGAAAATCCTGAATAAGCAAGCTCGCGCATTTCACGATAGGTTAAGTCCTTGATTTCCTTCGGATTCGGAACAATCGTTGGATTTACACAATAAATAGAATCGACATCTGTAAAATTCTCATACAGTTCTGCTTGAACGCCCGCTGCTACGATGGAACCGGTAATATCAGAACCACCTCTTGGGAACGTGACGATATTTCCTTGTTTTGAATAGCCAAAGAATCCTGGAACAACTAAAATACCCGAACGCTCGCGAAGTTTTTCTAGCAACGCGTAAGACTCTGGAAGAACACGTGCCATTCCAGGCTGATCAGTCACCAAAATCCCGGCATCCTTCGGGCTTACGTAATGTGCTTCTTTTCCGAGCGCATTTAAATACGCGGCCATTAGCTTCGCATTGTTATCCTCTCCGCTCGCTTTTAACGCATCTGCAAGACGTAATGAATCATGCTGATACTCTTGGATTAGGCCGTTGAGTGAAGACTCAATTTGTTCAATTAGCGTATGTTTCAGGGAAAGCTGTGAGGCGATCTCTTCATATCGATTTAACACAAGCTTCATTTCTTTTTCATATGTACGGCCAGATACCACAGCACCTGTTAACTGAATGAGCAAATCCGTCATTTTTGTATCTTCATTGAATCGTTTTCCTGGTGCTGATACAACGATGATTTTTCGTTTCGGGTCAGCACCGATAATTTTTGCGACTTGCTGAAATTTTTCAGCACTGGCAACAGAGCTTCCTCCAAATTTTGCAACTTTCATGTGACGTACACTTCCTTATCTATTTAGCTTCTCAATAATTGATTTTCCTATCATAACACACTTGAATGCGGTTGTGTGCTAAAATATCTTATTTTTCCAAAAACGATTCTTTACGTCATTTCTATACTAAAATACCCTCTTTAAGCGCTTCTTACTGCTCAAAGAGGGTATTTTTTATTATTCTGCTTTCACTGGTTTTTTCAATAGACCGACGATTAGTGCCGTCACGATTGAACCGATTACGATTGCTAGTAAGTATAGCAACCAGTTTCCTCTTACAATGGGCACTACGAAAATTCCACCGTGTGGAGCTGGTAATTGAATATGGAACATCATTGCAAGCGCCCCAGCTACTGCTGCACCGATCACCGATGCCGGAATAACACGGGCTGGATCTGCTGCTGCAAAAGGAATCGCTCCTTCTGTAATGAATGATAATCCCATAACATAACACGTTTTACCTGCTTCACGCTCTGCTTTTGTGAACTTGTTGCGGAATAGCGTAGTAGCAATAGCAAGACCTAGTGGTGGAACCATTCCTCCTGCCATGATCGCCGCGTGTGGTGCAAAATTTCCACCATCGATCATAGCAATCCCAAATGTGAAAGCTGCTTTATTGATTGGACCACCCATATCGATGGCCATCATACCGCCTAAAATTAAGCCAAGTAAAACAAGGTTTCCAGTTCCCATGTTACCTAACCAATGATTTAAACCGTCATTAATGGCTTTAACTGGACCGTTAACAACAAACAGCATCACTAAGCCCGTTAGTAAAATCCCAAATACAGGATAGAGTAGAACTGGTTTAATACCATCTAATGCTTGTGGAAGCTTGCTAAATACTTTTTTCAATCCAACTACAATGTAACCTGCTAAGAACCCGGCAATTAATCCGCCTAAGAATCCAGATCCTCCCGTAACAGCCATGAGTCCCCCAACCATACCAGGTGCAAGACCAGGACGATCAGCAATACTCATTGCGATAAACCCAGCAAGAACAGGTACCATTAGCTTGAAGGCGTTATCTCCGCCAATAATACTTAACGTTTCACCAATCGTTTTGATCGTTTCATTATCAGGAAATTTCTTTTCTAATACGAGTGAGAAGATGAACGAAATCGCAATTAAAATCCCGCCCCCAACAACAAATGGAAGCATGTTTGATACACCATTCATAAGATGCTTATAGAACCCTTTACGCTCCTTGGCACCTGTGCTTTCGCCTTCTGCTTTTTTATCGCTATGGTAGATAGGCGCATCACCTTTTGAAGCTTGCTCTAACAATTGTTGCGGCTTACGAATCGCTTCTGCTACTGGAACAATAATGACTTTTTTTCCTGCAAAACGCTGCATTTCAACCTGTTTATCTGCTGCGACGATAATTGCGGGAGCGTTTTCAATTTCATCCTGTGTGAGCGCATTTTTAATTCCGCTTGACCCGTTTGTTTCTACTTTTACTTGTAGTCCAAGCTCTTTTGCTTTTGCCTTTAGACTATCTGCCGCCATGTACGTATGCGCGATTCCTGTTGGACAAGCTGTTACAGCGAGGATCGTCCCTGCTTCGTGCACTTCTTCCTCTTCTTCTTCCGCATTTTCGCTTTCTTTCGCATCAATAGCGGCGATTACTTCGTCAACGCTCGTAGCGTTTAACAGCGTTTGACGGAAATCTGCATCCATCAATAGCATAGAAAGACGAGAGAGCGTTTCTAGATGGGCATTATTCGCTCCTTCGCTTGCTGCAATCATGAAAAATAAGTGAGCCGGCTGTCCGTCAAGCGATTCATAATCAATACCTTCTTTAGAGCGACCAAACGCAATCGCAGGCGTTTTAACAGCCGCTGTTTTCGCATGTGGAATGGCAATCCCCTCACCAATTCCCGTTGTACTTTGCGCTTCACGACCTAAGATTGCCTCTTTATACTGATCACGATCGACTAATCTTCCTGCTTCTCCAAGCTTACCCACTAATTCGTCGATCACATCAGATTTAGATGTACTGTGCAAATCAAGTATGATCGTATCTCTTTTTAGTAGTTCAGTAATCTTCATCCGTATCTCCCCCTCAACCTCTTTGTGTAATCTCTATCTCTTTTTTTAATTTTTCTACATGTTCTGCTGTGCAAAGACCAACTGAGAATGCCGTTGCACTACCTGACGCCACACCTTGGTGAAAAGCCTTCATCAAATCCTGATCTTGTGAGTAGGAAGCTAAAAACCCTCCAACCAATGAGTCCCCAGCACCGACTGAATTTTTCACCGTTCCTTTTGGTGCATTGGCTTGGTAAACACCCGCTTCGTTAATAAGCAAGGCTCCGTCTCCTGCCATCGAAATCACGACATTTTTTGCACCCATGTCCACTAATTTTTGACCGTATGGAATTGCCTCATTCACTGTTTGAATATCAACATTAAACAATTCACCTAGCTCATGGTGATTTGGTTTAATAAGAAACGGCTTGTGTGGCACTAAATCTAGCAGTGCTTTGCCACTTGTATCAACCACTACTTCTACATTTTTCTCTACGGCCTTTTTAGTCAGCTCTTCATAAAAGTTTTTTGGAAGAGATGCAGGAATACTTCCAGCTAAAACGAGAAGGTCGCCTCGTTGCATCTGTTCAATTTGCTCATACAAAGCTTGAATATTGTCAGCTGAAATCATGGAACCTTGTCCGTTTATTTCGGTTTCGTCTCCTGTTTTTAGCTTGATGTTAATACGCGTATCGCCTTCTGCCTGAATGAATCCGGTTTCAATTCCTTCATTTTGTAGATAGTCTTGAACATAGCGTCCCGTAAAGCCACCAACAAAGCCTAGCGCTTTACTTGTAGAGCCCAATCGTTTCAAGACACGAGATACGTTAATCCCTTTTCCTCCTGGTGATTTCACATCGGAAGTCGTTCTGTTTAATCCGCCTAACTCAAAATTTTCTACGTATACGACATAATCAACGGATGGATTTAATGTGCATGTATATATCATGGTGACACAACCTTTACTTCTGTTTTCTCTTCTAGTTTCGCTTGGATCGTATAGTCTTCACTTGTGGCATTCGTGATGATAGCTGCTTCTGATAAATCCGCCACTTTAGCAAAGCTTACTTCCATGAACTTTGAATCATCTGAAAGAATGTATGCATTTTGCGATAAATCAATCGCCATTTTCTTAATTAAGGCCTCTTCAGGATCCGGTGTTGTATATCCGTATACCGGATGAATCCCATTCACGCCCATAAAGCATTTATCAAATCGATACTGCTGAAGACTGACAAGAGCACCTTGCCCAATGAGAGCACCCGTCTTTTGCTTGACTGACCCTCCTATTAAGTAGAGAGGATGCTGCTGCTCCATGAGTGCCTGCAGATGTGGCAGTCCATTCGTTACAATTACCACGTTCTTATGAAGCAAAAATGGAATCATTTCGAACGTTGTCGTTCCTGCGTCAATGTATATGCAATCGCCGTTTTTCACAAGGCCTGCAGCATATTCAGCTATTTTCTTTTTTTCATGAGTGTTTTTGGATGATTTCTCAATAACGCTCGGCTCTGCACTTTTGTTTTGTAATAGGGAAGCACCGCCATGTACGCGCTTTAATAATTTTCGTTCTTCTAAATGACTGAGATCACGTCTGATTGTTGATTCAGAGGCATCTGTCAGTTCTAATATCTCTTGAAGCTTAATGACACCTTTTTCTTTTAATGCGTCTAAAATGAGCTGATGTCTCTCTGGTGTAAGCACCTTTTCACCTTCTTCTAAAACGCTTTCATTTCTTTAACGTATGTATAATGTACCATATACAAATCTACAAATCAATCAAAAAAAATCATTTTCATTCAAAAACATCCAAAAATTCATCATTTATTCTACAAAACATTCAAAAACCATCACTAAATGAATAAAAACCTTCACGATAATGAAGGTTTTGTTAAAGAATCGTTCATTTCATTTAAATGCTTTATTTCGCAACTAATAAACTTAGTACGTAAATACCGCTTGCTACAACGGTTGAAATTGCTACTCGGTAACCGAATTGCTTTAAACGACCTACAGCAAATGTTTTCAGGCTATCATTGGCTTCTTGTTGAAGGGCTTTTTCCATTTCTATAAATCGCCTCCTTTTGATCAAGCAAATAGATGAAGCTATTTCTACTAGTATATGTAGCCATCTAAAAGTTACTCGTGATAAAAAGGAATTTTTTTATAATCCGGCTCCGTCCATTAACCTCTTGACAATCTTTTGATAATCTTCTGGGTTGACGCCAGGAGCAAATTCTTCTGGCACTTCATTTAAATCTGGGATAGGTGCTCCTGGTGGCGTACCTTGGATGACTTCAAGCGGTTTGCCGTCTTCAGGATGCGGCCCTTTCCAAATCTGCCCGAGGCTTTTATAATCCTCATCGCTAAACGTATACAATTTCCGATGTGTGCCAACAGATTCAAATTTTCGCGTTGCGTCAAATTTGGCATTACTCAAATCAGGAACCGGAAGCATCTTCGTCACATCGACTCCTGTAGCCATTTCAAGCGCTCTTGCATATGCCACAACGTGGACGCCTCCCCGCACAAGCAGGTACCCAATCATTTCTCTTGCAACAGGATTGTCCGTCATCTCATACACACGCATTTTGTGAGTGCGGGCACCACATTCAAGGAAGAAATTATGAAGAAGGTCGAGCACTAGATTGCCACTATTAAAAACATTGTCACCGCTCCACGATTTCCCCATTGAATTTGCGGGAATAGCCGTTTGAGCATTTACGATAAAATGATGCGTATTGCGCTTATCAACAGCTTCTTGCATTGGGGTGAGATTGGGATCGCCGTTAAACGTTGTTCCTTCTAGCATTAAGTTAATAGCGTTTGTAACTAATTCGACATGACCAAATTCTTCAGCGGTAATGCTTGCCACTAGCTCATAAAAAGGACGGTATTTCTTTTTTTGTCGAAAGTTAAACGATTGAAACATGTAGTTGTTTAAGGTCGACATTTCCCCAAACTTTCCACCTAGAAGTTCTTGAACAGCCGCAGCACCGTTTGGATCTGGATAATCCGACTTCGGCAATTCAATTAATAACCGATCCATTCGCTTAAACATTACAACCCCTCCTTATCCCTAGTTGTATTCAAGCATTAGATTGTACTATTCATCTATTCACGCTTTTCAACTATTCTCATTGTCGAATCCTTTTCCCCTGACCCGATAACGAACAAAAAAAAGAAGGTGACAACTACTCACCTTCCTCTTGACTAAATTCCACGTGCTTCCAACAACCAACTAGATTCTGTTTTTTTTAGTTAGGCATAATCCAGACGATTTGCTGAATTCTGATGAAAAATGGCGTTGCTTTCGCTTCTACTACAACATGATCAGGCTTTACGTCTTTTACTTTTCCTCGTACACTACCTCTTGTTGTTTCAATGACCACTTCTTTACCAATAACAGACTGAAGGGTTTGATACACGTACGCATCAATAACCGAAACCATATAAGGTGTTTGATACTCTCGCTCTTGCTCATAGGACATACCGATAAAAGCTCCTCTCTAATTCCTGATTCGCTTCTAGTTTATGTCGACTCGCCTATAAGGGTGACGCTTTATGATACAATTTTCAATTCAAAAAGAGCATTTGCCCATTCAATAGACTCTACATAGGCGTGAAAAACGTCGCTTTCTTCTATAGATAGTTTTGATGCATGGTTACTCAACTGCGTCCACAGCGCTTGTTCAATAGACAAACTTAAGTCTAGTACTTGTTTTAAGAGATTATCTCCTCCCCGAAGCGCATGCTTTAGCTCTTCTAAGATCGGTAAATCGAGAAGAACCTGCTCCATCGGAATTTGGAGAATAACATCCATAAGCGAAAACATCCCTGCTAGGAAAAAACTGGACCCATTATGCTTCTGACCAATTTTATCCGCGATGGATTCACACATTTTAGCTCGTGTTAAGCATATTTTGAAGATTTCCTCTGGAATCTCTTTTGTCATACTTTGCTGTTCGCGAATCATGAGTACATACACCCATTTTTGTAGCTCATTTAACCCTAAAAGAACAATTGCATGACGAATCGATTTGATGGCCGAGCGCCTTCGATAAGCAGGTGAATTGATAAGCTTCAGCAATTTATACGATAGTGAGAGATCTTGCTCGATAATTTGCGAAATATGGTCGATTTGAGGCTCTTTTTTTGATAAATGATGAATGAGCTCATAATAAGTCCGAAAATATGCTGGAACATCGTGCGCCTTAATGACCTTTGGTTTACTTAAAAGATAGCCTTGAAAATAGGTAAACCCTTCCCTTACCGCCTGCTCAAACGTCTCTTTGTCTTCTATTTTCTCCGCCAACCACTTAATAGGATAGGCACGAATCGATTCAAACATCCGCTCACGTTGGGCGATCGTTGTATTTAAAAAATCCACTTTAATAATGTCTGCATAGGGCAGAAGCTTGTAAGAATCTATATTATTTTCTAGAAAGTCATAGTCATCGAGCGCAATACGATACCCTAGTTGCTTAAGCTCCTTGCAGGTAGCGATAATTTCTTCCGTTGGCTTTACCGTTTCTAGAATTTCAATAACAATATGATTAGGATTAAAATAAATTGGAAACCGTTGGACAAGTAATTTATCGGTAAA
Organism: Priestia koreensis; assembly: GCF_001274935.1. Lineage (GTDB taxonomy): Bacteria > Bacillota > Bacilli > Bacillales > Bacillaceae_H > Bacillus_AG > Bacillus_AG koreensis. The sequence goes on from NZ_LILC01000023.1 coordinate 286,713, forward strand.
ATTAATAAAACACGGCTTTCCTTCTGATAACTTCTCGATTCCAATATTTAAGAAAGAATTAACCAGTACATCGGCTGTCGCCTTATCACCATCAATTCCTAAAAAACGATTTTCCTGGCTTTGTCGATACAATAATTCGTAAGCGACTACGTCTTTTGATAAGCTAAATATTGGCTGTCGTGCAACAAAAACCTCCATGTAAAAAAAAGCCCCCTATTCTTTCACTTCCAGTTCGCCCTCTCTCATATTTTCCCATACTGTCATTATCCTAAATTTTTCTCGATTCGACAAATATTTTTTTGCAAAAAAAACCATTTTTATTACTTTTTCGACTATTCTACTCCATGATAAGGGTAAATAATATACATGAAGCTAAACAAGGAGAGACGTATAGAATGGATGAACAGTTTAAATGCACCTTTCGTATACAGGAAGTAATTGAAGTAGACAAGCAAACAAAACAAGCGTTTATAAAAAGCAAAATGACTGATCTTATTCATGAGCAAATCTTATTTGAAGGGGTTTTACGCGTTCGCTTTAATGAGTTTGGCATTTATCCGGTAGCAAAAGACATTGCCGCTGCGCTACCCATTCCTTCGCTGCAAAAAAAGCTCCTCGCAGAAGTAAGGCGCTATCTTCGTCCGCATAAAAATTTCCTGTGAACAAACAAGACCAGAGAACGCGTCCTCTGGTCTTGTTTATTATTTACTTACGTGATGGATGACCTTTGCCGCCTCAACCGTATTTTTCAGAAGCATGGTAATCGTCATGGGACCCACACCGCCTGGTACAGGTGTAAGATAACCTGCCACTTCTTTTACGCTATCAAAATCAACATCTCCAACGAGCTTGCCGTTTTCTGATGTATTTCCAACATCAATCACAATCGCGCCTTCTTTTACGTCCTCTGCTGTCACGAGTCGAGGTTTCCCAACCGCGGCTACAATAATATCCGCCTCTTTAAGTAAAACCGATAAATTCTTTGTGCGAGAATGAGCAATCGTTACCGTCGCATGTTCTTGAAGAAGAAGCATTGCAACTGGTTTTCCGACAATATTACTTCTTCCTACTACTACCGCATGCTTTCCTTCTATCGTTTCACCAGAGCGCTTAATCAGTTCAATGATGCCATGAGGTGTACAGGGTAAATAGCACTCATCCCCAATGACCATGTTCCCAACGCTTATCGGATGAAATCCATCTACATCTTTCTTAGGATCAATCGCATTTAGGACGGCCTTTTCATCAATATGTTTCGGTAAAGGTAATTGAACTAAAATACCATGAACATTCGGATTTTCATTCAGTGCCTGAATATCCGCTAACAATTCTTCCTGAGTGATAGAAACCTCTCTCTTTAACACTTCAGAAGCAACTCCAATTTCTTCACACGCACGCGCTTTCGCTTTCACGTATGACTGCGAAGCCGGATTTTCTCCTACTAAAATGACAGATAGTCCTGGGATAATCTGCTGATCTCTAAGTTGCTGAACTTCTTCTTTTAGCGCAGCGCGAATTTCTACCGCTACTTCTTTTCCTTTAATAATAGTGGCCGTCATAATCTCGCTCCTTCTTCTGTTAGGTTACCAATTTACGAACTATACAAAATAATTTAACACAAAAGTTCGTTTTTGTTAAATGTTAATTGTGTATTTTTTGATTTTCGCGATATTTTGAAGAAATCTACCTATTTTGAAAGGGAATTCATTTTTTTACAGCGTAATAGTTCCATACTTTTAAAAAAGTGGGTCATGCCACATAGGACATTAAGCAGTGTATCCCTCTCATTAGAAGTTAACCATCTAGAAAAAAATGTTTTATGCAGGAATTTCGACCTTATTAGTCAAATACTAGTAATTATACATGTCGAAAGGGGGGTTTTTGCATGAAGCGTTCTACACGAAATGACATGAAACGAAAAAAGAGAGAAACAAAACATAAGCGGATATTCATAGGTTTCCTAACTATATTAGTTGCACTCATCGTCATAACCGTGGTGTATTCTGTTCAATCTACATCAAAACCAGCAGCAGGTGAACAGTCTAGCAAACCTGTAAAACAACAGCCCACGAAGCAAAGTACAATAGTAAAGAAGCCTAAGCCTAGTCAACCTACTCCGCACGATCCAATTACGTTTGCATTCACAGGAGACGTGCTACTCGATAAAGATGTTGGTCAAGCCATTGATCAGTACGGGGTCGATTATCCATTTCAGCAGGTAGCACCTATTCTCCAAAAAGCAGACATTGCAGCCATTAACCTTGAAACATCTGTTTCAACTCGTGGGAATCCGGCCGGAAAGCAATTTACGTTTCGTGCCAAACCTAAAACACTTCAAGGCGTTAAAAACGCAGGAGTCGACGTCGTAACGCTCGCAAACAACCATACGCTTGATTATGGCGTGGATGCGCTCGAAGACACGATTACCAATTTGGATGAGCAAAAAATCGGTCACACTGGGGCTGGTATGGATGAAAAAGAAGCGTTCTCTGCTCATTATATTAAAAAGAATGGAAAGACCATTGCCATTCTTGGTCTGAGTCACGTTCTTCCTGAGGGATCTTGGTTTGCAAAACCTGATCAACCTGGAATTGCCGAAGCTTACAACACTGAACCAATGATGTCCTATGTGAAAAAAGCGGTAAAAAAAGCGGACTATACCATTGTAATGATTCACTGGAACCGTGAGCTAGCTGACTACCCACAAGAATACGCCCGAACGTTAGGAAAGCAATTCATTGACGCCGGAGTCAGTGCGGTGATCGGCTCACACAGTCACTGCTTAATGGGTGCTGAACTTTACAAAGGTTCACCGATCTACTATAGCTTAGGCAACTTTGTTTTCACAAAATCTTCTGTCGCAAAAGGAAGGGAAACAATGATTGTGAACATGACGATCGATAACGGAAAAGTCACTTCGAGCGTTGTACCTGCCAATATTTCAAATGGACAGCCACGATTACAGGATCAAGCATACAATCAGTACATTTTTCAAAAGCTATCTCGCCTATCTTATAATGCTCACTTCAGTACGGACGGTGAACTTTTGCCGGCTAGCAAAAATTAATAAAAGCCTCCTGGTTATCAGGAGGCTTTTATTAATTTTATCCAAACTATAAATTTACCGTTGAAGAAAGAGTTTGATCTTGCTTCTTTTCCCTTCGCTTTAAATCTCTTTTTAAAAGAAGAGCTAGAATCATGGCAACTCCCATAAAAACGCTAAAAAAGAATAAACTGACCGTATATCCACCTGTCGTCTCCCTAAGCCATGAAGTGAGAATCGGTCCGATCAAACCTGCCGCTGCCCACGCTGTCAGCATGTATCCATGTACGATTCCGGTTTGCTTTATCCCAAATATATCGCTTATGTAAGCAGGTAGACTTGCAAAACCCCCACCATAACAAACCATCACGATTGAAACCAATATGTAAAAAAACGGTGATCCTACCCCGATTAAAAGAAATACAAAGACAATAAACTGTGTGATGAACAAACATACATATGTATTCGGCCTTCCAATGTAATCGGATAGGGAAGACCATAACAAACGGCCAAATCCATTAAATAAACTAATCACACCGATTAGTGATGCAGCCTCTCCGGCGCTAATATGGAACTTCTCTTGTGTCAGCGGAGAAAAAATAGATAAAATCGCAATCCCACATAGAATGTTTAAAAATAAAAGGATCCACAAATAATAAAAGCGTTTTGTTTGAATAAGTTGTCTAGGAAATTCCTCTCGCTGAACGTCTTTCCCACTTTCTATTTCTAGTTTTTTCGGTGAAGATATGTACATACTCGCTGTGAACATAATGATAAAATACACGATACCCATAAAAAAGAACGTATTAGCGATTCCGATGCGTAAAATCAACGTTTGCATGACGGGACTCGCAATAACAGCAGCCAAACCAAACCCCATAATTGCCACACCTGAAGGAAGGCCTCTTTTAGTAGGAAAGAGCTGAATGACAAGCGAAATGGGGGTAATATACCCGATCCCAAGACCGATACCGCCTAAAAAACCGAAAAACAAATACACAAGTGGCAACGACTCTAAGTTAATTGCTAGTCCGGTTCCAATCATTCCGTTTGTAAAGAGCATGGTAGATAATAACAGTGCTCTTTTTGACCCAATTCGCGCGATCAAATGACCCGAAAAAGAGGCAGACAAACCTAAAAAAAGAATCGCTAAGCTAAACGCAAGACTCACTTCCGTCAAACCCCATTTCAATTCCTGCATGATTGGCTTTGTGAACACACTCCAGGCATAAATTGAACCAATTGAAAGGTGAATGGACATAGCTGCTACTACCACTCCCCATTTACCTTTGTTCTCTCTCACTGAATTCCCCCACTTTCAAATAGTTTAATTGAAAGAGATTTTTTAACTGAATATTTAGAATTTTCTACGATAAGATAATTATCTTAAAAGTATCATACTTAAGAAGTATACTCAAGTATGAATATAGGGACTATTCACGCATTTATCAATACCACACATCCACATCGTCTCATTATCATTTAACTGCAACATTTTATTATGAAATCACAAAAAAGACATGGAATCCCATGTCAGTGCGTTTACTCTTTGTTTCTACTTTACTTATTCGCTAGAGCTCGGTACAGCATGATAAGAATTTCACCGCGTGTCGCGGGTTCATTTACCCGCTGACCATCCGAAATCCCTTCTTTTTTAGCCCACTCTACCGCCTTTGCTAGTTCTGTACTATAGCCTTTTTGCGGGCTCACCTCGGTCCCTCCTTTTGAAGGCACGGCAGTCAATTTCAAAAAAGTAGCAATAGCTTTTGCGTGCGCTTCTCCTGTCGCTTTTAAGAAAGCTTGATCTTTTAACTGACGACTATCTCCGCTATCAATAAACAAGTTTTCCGTTAATACTGCTGGCATAGCCGTTTGACGAAGGACGAGAAAATTTGCCTGCTGTCGGCCTCGATCTTTGATGGGACTTACTATATTCATACTCTTTAAAATTTCATTGTGGAGCGTATTCTGCAGGGTCACCGTGAGGTCATTTGCAGATTTTGAGCGAAAGGTTTCAAAGCCGCTTCCTCCACCTGCATTGATGTGGATGGAAACAAACACGTCAGCTCCCCAATCGTTTGCGAGCTGTGCACGTTCATTTAATGGAATAAAGCGATCGTCTGCTCTTGTCAGACGCACCTCTACACCTTGGTACTGCGTTTCAAGAAACCGTTTCGCATATTGGCTAATTGCTAATACGATTTCCTTTTCCTTCAGACTATTTCCTACTGCACCAGAATCCTTTCCTCCGTGCCCTGGATCTAACATTACCTTTTTCAATAACGGATCCACCTCCTATTGAACAATGATTCTATCAGTCTTTACGTATGAGTCATTGCTCTTTATAGGGTATGTGAAAAATAAAAAGTGGACACGGCTAATCCCAAACTCGTTATGTCATTTCTGTAAATCCAATTTTCCCGTAAAGGTGTCTAGCAGAATGATTATCTTTCCCAACCACCAAGTATACGTAGCTGTAGCCCTGTTCAAAGAGACGATTAATACTTTTTTGTAATAAAAAGGTTGAGTACCCCTTGTTGCTGTATGTAGGATGAGTGAACGTATAGGCAACAAGAGGTGCCCCTTCAAACAGCGTAATAATGGTAGCAGAGACTGGTAGACCTTCATTCTCAATCACATATGAGCATTGAGGTAGCCACTTTCCATATCGACCTTCAAACGTCTGTTGAAGTTCACTTTTCGTGTCTTGTAGCTCTTCTTCTTCCTTCTCTTTATAGCTGTCATACATAACTCGACTCAAAAGATTTAAATCTTTCTCACTATCAATATGTCGATAATCTACCCCTAGATTAGTTAATCGATAGAACGTTTCGCATCTCATTTTTATCTTTTTTGGCATTTTTCTTTTTCCCCTTGTCCCCATTTTGAAAGCTCTGTCTTTTCTATTATTAATGTATCACTATCCTCATTTAATTGTAAAATAGTTCAGAACGGGACAGGGAAAATGAGACTTTAGTCAAATAGTTTTTTAAGCTTTTGCTGAATAACAGCGTCTTTTCCCGCTAATATATGAGCAATCTTATTATTCACGCACAAAGCAACCGTTATGATTCCACACGAATGTGAGATAATGTGATAGCTAACCTGAACCTCCATTTCATACACATCCTTTTATATTTTATTTAAATCATCTTTATATAGTATGTATATGTGTAAACAACAGAAAACTCGTGTGCGAAGCAGAAAAAATTATGAAAAGACCGCTACATAAAAAAGACGCCCTCCCGCGCCCTTTTTTTACTTGTAATCTTGTTTGTATTGCATATACACGACGTGCGTTGCAAGAAAATCTTCAAGTCCGTGCTTTCCATCAGCGCCGCCAAGACCCGACTTACGAAGTCCTGCATGATAGCCTTGAATAGCCTCAAAGTTTTCACGGTTGATAAACGTCTCTCCGTATTTCAATTCGTTCGCAGCACGCATTGCCTCATGAACGTTTTCTGTGTAGATAGATGATGAAAGACCAAAATCAGAATCATTTGCTAGTTCGATTGCTTCGTCTAGATTGCTGTAGGTCATGATTGGTAAAACAGGTCCAAAAATCTCCTCTTGAATAATATCCATGTTCTGCTTTACGTTCAGCAGTACCGTTGGCTCATAAAAGAAGCCTTTTTCCATCGAAGCGCGCTTACCACCGGTTGCAATCTCTGCGCCTTCCTTCACGGCCTTTTCCACCATTTCGTGTACCGTGTTCAGACGGTCTTCACTCACAAGTGGTCCCATGTCGGCTTCCTTATCTTGGAGTGGATTGCCAAGCTTTGTATTTTTCATTGCTTCCGTAATTTTTTTAATAAATTCCTCTGCCACGCTCTCATGAACATATACTCGCTCAGCGTTTGTGCATGCCTGCCCTGCATTTGTAAGACGAGACTGCTTAATGCTTTCTACCGCCAAATCGACATCAGCGTTTGCCGTTACGATAGCCGGCGCTTTTCCGCCAAGCTCTAGATTTACTTTCGTAATGTTCTTAGCGGCCGCTTCCATCACCTTCACACCAGCACCAACGCTTCCTGTCATCGTAACAATCGCGACTTTTGGATGTGTAGCAAGGGCGTTTCCGATCGTCGAGCCTTTTCCAGTAATGTAGTTGTATACGCCTTTTGGAAGTTCGTCCATCTCGTCCACAATTTTTGTAAATTCAGCGGCCGTGTTTGGCGTTTGCTGACTTGGTTTTAATACGATCGTACAACCAGCAATTAGAGCCGTAGCAACCTTTCTCGCTAGAATAAATACGGGGAAATTCCACGGGACGATACCACCCACGACTCCGATGGGACGCTTGTAGATGAAGATGTTCTCATTTGGACGGTCACTTGGTAGAATTTCACCTTCAATTCGTCGTGCCCATTCTGACATGTAGTAGAAATAATCAATCGCTGTTTCTACTTCGCCGGTTGCCTGCTCATAGCTTTTTCCCTGTTCTTCAATAAGAAGCTTTATAAACGTATCTTTTCGTTCATTAATCTTATCACCTAACTTGCGGACAATTTTCCCGCGCTCATTGGAAGGTACTTTCTCCCATTCCTTCTGTGCCTCATATGCTGCCTGCACGGCACGATCTGCGTCTCCTTCCGTCGAAGACGGAATGCGTGCAATTACTTCTTCCGTAGCAGGGTTTAATACATCAATAAATTCGTTTGATTCTGATTCTACGTACTCACCGTTAATATAAAGTTTATGTTGTAGCATATAAAATGCCTCCTTCGTGGTTTCTGACTAGTTGAATTGTTCCACTAGGTTATTTTGATTAAACATCTTTTTACAGGATTTCGCACATTGATGAGCGAACATAGTAGGATAAAGTTATGGATAACAAAGGAGAAGAACGAGATGATAACAGTTAAAGAGCTCGACCTCTCATGGCTTCCGCGCATTAAAGAAATTGACCGAACAGAAGAAATTGAGGCCATTTATACGTATAAAAATGAAACGTTAGCAAAAGAAGAACGAAAAAAAGTGATTCCAAATTGGTCACCTGAGGGGATTTCTGAGATTATCCACACTCTTTCTCCTATTATTAAAAATAACGGCCACCTTGTTGGTGCTATTGATCAAGATCGTTTAATAGGCGTTGCGGTGTTAGGGGGCGAGTGGCTTCCTATGCACGAGAAAACGCTCCAGATGGCTTTTCTCTATGTTAGCAATGGGTATAGACGACAAAAAGTGGCACAACGCTTGATCGATCACGTTGTTTTTCGTGCAAAGGAAAAAGGGGCGATGCAGCTTTATGTATCAGCCACTGAAACAAATTCAGCGCTCGGATTTTACTTCCGCTACGGCTTCACCATTGCAAAGCACGTAGATCCCGCATTGTTTTTAAAAGAACCGCTTGATATTCATCTGACTATGCCTATTAAATAAGACGTACCCGTTTGGGCACGTCTTATTGGTTAGTTGTATAATTGAATGGTTTGGCCAGGCTTTACATAATGCAGCAGCGGAATATCTTCCTCTACTATTTTTCCAATCACGTTGACTCGTTCATCAGATGGAAGCGGTGAACGAACAAGCTGAATCTCTCCCTGATAGCGCCCGTAACGGTGGTTGTCCATCGTAATGCTTCCAACAGGACGTTCAGTTGTATGATGGGCATCTACCCGTTCAGTTTGACGTGTGTCCAAAAATCTCCATACGTCACGCGCTTGATCAAAGCGGAGCTGATAGCGGCCTTCTCGTAAATACGACGATTGTATACGTAAGAAAAGCGTTTGGGTCTCATCGTAGGCCACCAGTGCTTTTAGCGTTTCTTGTTTTACCCCTGGGTCTCCGATGTACACATCATCTACACCCATGTACTTCAAGTCTATCCCACTGTTCAAAGGTTTCGCCCCTCGGTGATTCTCGAGTGTCGGAAGACCTTCAAATAATGGTCCTCTCTTTTCCCCATCTCCAGGGACAAACGCGGCAACTCGAACCCCAGCATCACGTAAAAATTGATTTTGATTCACAAAAAACGCCTCATCTAACCCCGTCTCACGTCTTGGATAAAAGTTATGCCATGCAAGGAGTTGTTTAGGCGAAATCCCTAACTTCAACAGATCCTCTAGCTCTTGCTTTGTCATCGTGCTGGCATTTAGCGCAAGTTTAAAGTGCTTTGCTAGTGATAGCGTCGTCTCATGATCGAATCCATCATCAAGTCGAATCCCCTTCACTCCTAGCTTCAACAAGTCTTGAAAACTCTCTAGCCCCAACTTCGAAGGCGTGGATTGGGACGTGTCTGCATAGACATTAATTCCTAACTCGCACGCTAGTGATAACAGTTCTTTCGCTTTTTTTGCTAAGTCGCCCGTCTCCTCTGGAATATGAAGCGAGGTGAAAGCAGTACGAATACCGCTTTCACCTGCCTCTTTTAATCGCTTATGTGCATATGGATCTTGCAAGTAAAAGGAGATGCCAATCAATCAAACTCACTCGCCATTTCATCTTTAAATCCAAAGAAATACGTAAACGCAAAGCCCGCAAAATAAGCAATGACAAGACCTGCAATATAGAGCAATACTTGTGTTGGCATTACGATAAAGGCTAATGGAAGACCGGATACTCCGACAACGCTAGTAGCAACATGGTAATAAGCTTGAAATGCGCCACCTACTCCAGCCCCAAGACAGGCCGTTAAGAACGGGCGACCAAGTGGAAGCGTTACGCCAAAGATAAGCGGCTCCCCGATCCCTAATACACCAGAAGGAAGTGATCCAAAAATCGCACGCTTTAGCTTTTTCTTTTTCGTTTTCATGTAGATGGCAAAGGCTGCTCCAACCTGTCCTGCACCACCCATTGCAAGAATCGGAAGAAGCGGGTCGTTTCCGATCGAGTTAATGAGTTCTAAGTGAACAGGTGTTAGCCCCTGATGCAATCCGGTTACAACGAGTGGGAGGAATGTAGCTCCTAATACAAAGCCCGCTCCTACGCCTCCTGTATCCAAAATTGCTAGCAACCCTTTTGTAATTCCTTCGGAAATAAATCCTCCAACAGGCATAAACACAACGTATGTGACAATTCCCGTCACTAATAGAGTAATCGTTGGCGTCACGATAATATCGACTACACTCGGGACGAAACGACGAATCCTTTTTTCAATAAACGCCATAAAAATAGCGGCCATTAATACACCAATGAGTCCTCCGCGACCCGGGTACAGATTTTCACCGAATAATTTAATGTCTGCAATGGCCGGGTTGATGATCAAAATTCCGGCCATCGCACCAAGTGCTGGTGATCCTCCAAATTCCTTTGCAGCGTTCATCCCTACTAAAATACCTAAATAACCAAAGAGACCTGATCCAATAACGGTCAATAACATTGCTAGAGTTGATTTATCGGATATAGCTTCTGCTTGAATAAGTGCTTTTGTAATACCACTAATAAGTCCAGACGCAACTAAAACCGGAATAAGCGGAATAAAAATGCTTGCAATACGTCGTAATAATAGTTTAAAGGGTGTTGCATTTTTCTTTGAAATTTCAGCTTTCTTATCGGTAGCCCGCGCTTTTAAATCGACGCCTGACCCACCGCCTGCTTTTACGATTTGATCAAATTGATGGTAAACGTCATTTACCACCCCTGGTCCGACAATCACTTGGACCGTATCCTCTTGTACAACTCCCATTACACCCTCAATTTTCCGGAGCGCTGCTTGATCGACCATTGATTCGTCTTTTGGCTTAATGCGAAGCCTCGTCATACAATGTGCGTATTCAGCAACGTTACTAGCTCCCCCAACATGTTCAAGAACTTGTCGTGCGAGCTTTTGATAATCTTTCCCCGCCATGCTTGTTCCCCCTCTTTTTTCATTCTCTCTTTCTAATTATACAGATATTTCTGATAATAATTATACACCTTTTAAAATTTTGTTTCATTAATTATTTATAATTTATAAAATATAATTTTATGTGTAAATAGTTCTAAATACCTAATTGTTAACGCTTTCAAATAATGGTATAGAAAAAAGCCAACAGATCACCCGCCTGATGGCTTCTCGATCAACGCTTTATTTTTCGTACACACTCAATTAAAATGGCAACGGCAATGGCTGCAATCGTAATCCATGCTGTTACGACAATTGACGGCATGTCTTTTTGTTCCACAATAATGGCAATATACGCCCAAACAACAACAAGCGGATACGCGATGTCCTTGTTTTTGAACGTAAAGTAAATGGCCAGCAAACCCCCAATCACAAGCATGATCAAGGTCCATGTGAGCTGATCAAGCCCTAGCAGTGATTCCACATTTTTGTAAGTCAAAACCGTAAATATATTAACAATCGTTGCCACTGAAACCCATCCGAGGTAAATGGAAATTGGGGTACGAAGCAAAATTTTGCGTACAACTGAGTTTTGAATGATGGTATAAATCACGATAAGTGTAAGTAGAAGGGCAATAATAACAAATACGGATAGAACAATATGCCCCTTACCAAATACAATGACCCATAGCGCATTTAAAAGTAAGTTAAGTGGAAACCATAAGCCAATCTTCTGATACACATCTCTTTCTTCGCCTGTTGTAAAAAAGGCACGAATAATCCACACAGCAAGCAGAAGATAAATAAGACCCCAAATGGAAAAGGCGTACGGGGCAGGTTTGAATAGATAATTAATTTCCCCACTTATTCCGCCAATATTTTGTCCGACTGCCATCGTGTAATTAACGATTAACACAGCTAAAAAGACCACAACGTTTGCAATAAAAAGACCCGTTCCTTTTTTCATCTTGTCACTCCTTTAAGTGTTTCTATTGTTTCTGTACCCTTCAAGCAATTTCGATATTCGTCGTTGAGCATACTCACCGATCTCTTTACACATATATGATGAACAAAATCAAATTAGCCTAGCTACATCTAAATTGAGTTGTTGTCGTTAACTGCCTGGCCAGTTTCTGTCTGATTTTGAACGTTTCGCTGTGAAACACGATTGCATACGCGCTGATAGACGGGCGAATAATTCCCAACTGAAAAAGCATTTCCAATTAAAATGTTATTTGCGGTATGACTTTCTTGTCGTGTCGCACCAAAATTAATGTTCGCATTCTGACTAATCGTTTGAACACAAAATCCATTAATGGTAATAAAGGGCTTCATACTATTTCATCTCCTTTTTACTAGTGTATCGCTCGAAAAGGCTTTGGTTTGGACATCACATCATTTTCTTCTTTTATTCACCGGAACAGACCTCACTAACTTTCACACATATTTTTCTCCTACATGATGACACTAAGAAGCATAACTTTTGTAATGAGGTGCGAACATGAATAACGACGGACGTATTGTAACCTTAACCGCTGGAGAAGTAAGTGGATTGTGGTCTGGGTATATCGGGGAAACGATGTTACATTGTGTGATGACGAGTTTTCTATCAACTGTAGAAGACTCAAATGCTCGAACACTGCTTGAGGCGAACAAAAAACGATTAGATGAGAGGCTCGTTCGCTATCAAAAGCTGTTCGAACAAGAAGGAATGATTGCTCCTGCGGGATTTAGTGAGCAGGATGTTTTTCTAGATGCGCCTCGAATGTTTTCAGATAAGTTTTATCTCTTCTACATGAAAGAAATGGCACGAGGATCGATCATTTTGTACACGGAGGCACTGTTTGGCTCTCACCGAAGAGATCTGCGGGAATTTTTTATTCAAAACATCGAGGAATACACAAACGTATTTAATCAAGCGATTGAATATCTATTGGAAAAAGGGATCGTAATCCGGACGCCGAGCATTCCCATTCCAAAAGAAATTCATTTCGTTCATCATCCATCTTTTTTGGGTAAAATCCGTGGTAAAAATCGTCCGGTAACTGCGCAAGAAATTAAGTCTATTTATATTAACTTGGATACAAATATGCTTGGAAAGTCGCTTATGATCGGATTCAGCCAAGCTTCCACCTCGGTCGATTTGCGCACATATCTCGTTCGAGGTCGTAAAATTGCGCATAAACACATTGACCTCTTTATTCATACGTTAACAGATGAGGACTTGCCTTCCCCACAGCTTTGGGACCCAGAAGTAACAGAGTCTCGAATTCCACCGTTTTCTGAAAAGCTAATGCTTTATCACACAGGACTCGCAAGTGCGAGTGGTCTCGCGAATTACGGTTCTGCTCTATCGCAAATTGCTCGAAAAGATCTTTCTCTTATGTTTGCCCGCCTCTCTCTTGAAACGGCAAGATTTGCAGGAGAAGGAACGAAAATCGCAATTGAAAAAGGATGGCTTGAGCAACCTCCTCTTGCTTCAAATCGTGACTTCCTGTCATCATAATAAAAAAGGGAGATGCAAGCGTGGCATCTCCCTCTTACCTGTCAGTATGGGTTGATTTCTTTACCCGTTTTTAAATCTCTTACGCGCAGAGCATTTTGGGGCCTTTTGACATCGTGGCTTTTTGGTGCGGGCTTCTTGTTTTCCACCCAGTCTATTAACAAATCAAACGACTGATGTGCGTAAGGAAGCAGTGGCTGCAGCTTCTTAGTTGCATCTGCGGATGGATTCCAAACTAAACTATCGACATGATTGCCACCTTCAATCATATACAGCCGGTGCAGATCCTGTTTACCCGCTCTTTTCACTAGTTTTTCATACCCTTTTGCATGGACATCTGGAAAGATGAGAGCATCCATTGTACCAGTGAAACTAATTAACGGAACATCAATATCCCCTGTATTCGCAACCTTTTGGATGTTGTCACGCATCAATCGTTTTCTTTGCTCATAGCGATAATCTTTAAAAATCCAATCGTACGTACGATCTCGTTGCCCTGATGGCGTAAAGTTCAAATAATCACGCCAATTTAATCGGTTTGGAGCACTGGGATCAAAATGATCACGGTAAATATTGAGTGTGACAAACCAATACACCTGGTCGTGGTATGGCCAAAGGGCTTCTGATCCTTTCGGAAGACCCGCTTTGTACATATTTTTAAGCGCTTTTTCTTTGTTCTTTCCACTTCCATAAAGAGCGTCTCCTGCCGAATTTACAACCGTAGTCAACGAACTAATTAAGTTGGGTTCTTTTTCTGTCCAAAGCACCCCCTCCCAATCGACACCTCCGTCAAATAAGCGAGGCTCCCCTGTAATCTTAAGCTTATCGTGCTCTAGAGCATAGCGTACCACATATCCTCCGTTTGAAATGCCGATTGCATAAGTAGGGATGTGATGATCCTTGTTGATGAGGTGAGAAGCGGTGTTTGATTGGTCTCTAGCTGCAATTAATTGAGACGGGTGATGGTCTTTGAGGTAATTCTGAGCGGCCTTTGTAACCTGTCGAAAACGTTCATTCCATTCAGCCACGGAATCATCGTCATTTGCAAGTGCATTTTTGACTTTGGCTAGTGGATCGGTTGGATCTTCTTCTCCCTGCGTGCCTTTGTCAATAGCAGCAAATGCATAGCCTTTTTCTAGTACATAATCACTGAATAAAAGATCAGTGGATGTTTCATTTCTTGTGGCTGGAATACCAGAAACGACTAGTTTCCCATTCCAATCTTCTGGGATTCGTATGATAAACTTTGCATCTTCAAACCTTCCAGAGATTTGTGTACCTTTGATTGGTGCTGGCTTGTACACTTCATACCATCCACTCCTATCTGACTGCTGTCCCCAGTTATATGGAACAAGGCCAATATTTCCGTATAAAGTAGCTGCCTTATACTGAATTGGGTTTTTCGTAGTCAGCCAGTTTCCGTTTATTCCGTCAAAATAAGATACCTGGGTGTCTTCTGAGCCAGGAAGAATGGATGTACGTTCCTCTGCATATGCTTTTGGTTGATCTGTCATCATCGTAGTTGAAAAGAATAACGAAGAAAAAATTGTAAGCGTGACCATTTTTCTTTTCAAGGCGAATACCCTCCTTTACGTAAGATTATCTTCATTATACGCTCGTGATTAGCGATACACATGGGTAATATTACATTTTTTTACATTATTATTTTTTACCTGCAGGTACTTAGTAGGTAGAATTAAATGAAAAAAATAGGAAAAGCTTTAATTATTACCGATTGATAAAGGATGATATGCGTGGCGATCTTATTTGTGGCTTCTCTACTACTCCTATTCGGAGTTATTCTCTACTTAAGACAACAGCTAACTATCTTCGAAATAGCTGGATGCTGGTTAGTTTCACTACTGTTCATTCATATTTGGCTTGATATTTCTGGCGAAAATCTTCAGCTCATTCAACACGCGCGCACAATCCCTTTATTTGCAGCTGTTTCAATTAGTAAAGCGTTTTTATTTCCTCTTATGATCGTTACATTTATTAACTTAGCTGTTGCTCATACGCGCGTATGGCAAAAAGTTGGCTTGAGCATGATTGGCATTATAACAATTAGTATATGTGATATTTTGCACTACCACCTTCATCTTTTTTATGCAACGGGGTGGCGTATACAATGGACCTTTGGTATTTGGACCTTCATCTTTTGTGTGACCCTATCTGTACAACCACTATTTTATTCCTTACTTCATAAAGAAAAGCAATCATCGCTATGATTTTATATCCGCCAATTCAATTCGATCAAAACGAATGGTTCATTCTTGTTTCATTACTAATCGTTGCCGCTTTATTTATTTGGCTTCCAAAGCGATTTCCACCTATTATTACGGCTCTGCTCCTTCTTTACATAGCAGCAGTTGCAATTGTTGCTGACCACGTATTAGGGGGCGCATATAAGAAAAATCTATACGACTTTCAAGACCGTGAAAAGTACGAGTGGTTTGATGTTGTGTTACAACTTTTCGTTTATCCTCTATTTGGTTACTTAGTCTATTATATATATGACATATGGCGTCAGAAAAACTGGCACACGCTTTTGTTTATCGGGCTTGCTACCCTTTTTTCAACTATTTTTGAGGGGATATCCGTATGGTTTCGTGTTTTTGTTTATACCGGGTGGCATTTGTTTTATTCTTTTTTGTTTTACTTATGCATTATACCGATCACTATTTTCTTATTAGAAAAGATGAAGTATTACATTCAACAATATCGACAGCACGTGAAGAAATAAGCGGGGTAGTCCTTTTCCAGCGCTGATTTCTTCATTTTTTTATTGACAGAATTCTCTTTCACCGCATAAAATATAGGAAGATATTTCTTTTACGGGGGCTTAGCTCAGCTGGGAGAGCGCTTGCATGGCATGCAAGAGGTCGTCGGTTCGATCCCGATAGTCTCCATTACCTTGAAACCCGAGCGATACGTCGCTCGGGTTTTGTTCATATGAATTGGTTTTTGACTAGCTAAGGAGGCGCTGAATTTGAAACCATTATCGGAAGAAGCTCACCAGATTATTAACCAACTCTATCAGAAACATTCGATCTTCTTTAAGCATAACCATGATAAAGTTGAGTTAATTCAACACCTACAGCATGAAGATAACGTGAGAGTTATTCCTTTTTTGCTTCCGTTTGTTTTTCATCAAAACGCTGCTATTGCAGAAGTGACTAAACGTACCATCCATTACATTCTTGCGCAAAGCGCTTGTAAGCAATGGATTGAACTTGAACAACTTATAAAAGAAATGAACTTCTATCATAAATGGTCGCAAACATGGGATCATCTTCTTCCCTCTCACTTACTGACTTTTCAGATAGATAACCCAGTCGATGCGACAATTTTGGGGCTTTGTAGCTTTCATCGAAACGGATACGTGCGTGAAGAAGCGGTTAAAATACTTAGCGCTCAGCCACAGGGACAAGCCATTCCGTTTTTGTTGCTGAGACTGAATGATCATATTTCGATAACGAAAAAACGGGCTCTGCAAGGATTACGCAACAACTTACAGACTGAATTATCTCCGTATTTTGTGGATGCTATTTATTTGGTGGAGCACCTTCGCAATTACCCAAATGTAACAGATAAAATGATTATTGACGAAATTGAATTATTGCTGCAATCAGCGTCATGCCAAACAGCCGTGCACAACGGCACCTATCATGAAGATCTGTTCACGAGACGCTTTTGTTTTCGTTTTTTTCTTCAGCACCACCAATATGATACCGAGTTTTTAACACGTGCATTACAAAACACCGATGCTCTTATTGCCCTTGGAGCAGGTGAAACGATTCTTAACCATTATGACCAATCATTTGTTTATACACGGATCAAGTCACTTTCTGTGCATAGGTATATGCCTCTTCGGAGAAAAACGTTGCATGCCATTATGGAACGCTTTCCAGATCAAGCAAAAGCATATTTAGAACACGCTTTGCTCGATCGTCACGCTTCTATCCGGGAATATGCGCGATTTTATTTACGATCGGTATTTAATCGAGAAGATTTCCACACTTTTTATGCAAGCTATTTGTCGCAACGGCCGTATGAAGAAACGTCCCCTTCCGCCATTTTAGGTCTTGGTGAAATCGGAGCAGCGTCATGCATACCACTCATTGAACCGTTTCTTCTGCACCCTAAAGTAAAGGTACGAAAAGCAGCCGTTCGTTCAATCGGTAGACTACATTCTTCTAATCAAACCGTATTCATACAGGCGCTTCTTGATCCTTCTCCTAGCGTTTCAAAGGAAGGAGCGAAACAGCTAATTCCGTTTTTAAACGAGGAGCTATCACATCAGCTTTGGGACTTGTTCATTAATACTTTTTCTGTGGTACGTAAAAAACGACTCTTATTGCTTTTTAAACACTCGTTGAAACGAGATTGTCTCTACTACACGATTAGAGCGCGTCAATTAAGCGAACCGCTCATTCAAGAGCTTAGTGAAGAGATCATTGTTTGGTGGTTATCACATTATAATCGAACGTTTTTCCTTACTTTTAGCGAGGGAGAGAAAATGCGTCTACGCGAAGAAATTAAAAAAATGCCTGCTCTTACGGATGAAATGCGCCAAATGGAATTAAAACAACTCGGGCATTAACTCTGCCTCACTTCTCCTTACATGGTACCTTAGCTAAACGTTTAGTTAGGGATTAAATAGAAACAAGCGCGTAAAGGATTCCCCTGCGCGCTTGTTTTATTTCTTAATCATCACATTCAAGACGCTATCACGCTCGAGTAATTGATAATGAGAATATGTGAGTAAAGGCACTTCCTTCTCATTTACTAATCGAATCATGTGCATTGCCGCTTCTTTCCCTGCATCTTTGTAAAAGTACTTCATCGTTGTTAAAGACGGATGCATAATACTCGTTACCTCATATCCTCCAAACCCTGTGATGGATAATTCATCTGGCACACGCAATCCCCTCTCATTCGCAGCTTTTAAAGCACCGAGAGCAATGTTATCGGTTGCTCCTACAATAACAGTAGGCGAAAATTCCTCCATAATACGTGATGTGAGCTCGAAAGCGTTCTGCATACTAAAGCCCGTTTCAAAAAAACGAATGTCCGTATTCTCAACTTCAAGAAACGCTCGTTGAAAACCTGCTTTGCGTACTTGTCCGACCGCAATGTCTTTTTCCGATACCCCTAAGAAGGCAATCTTTCGGTGTCCCATCTCAGCAATGTATTGTCCAACCTTCATCCCTGCCTCATAATCGTTATGAACCAAACTATGGATACCTTCGTAGTGCTGTCCAATGAGCAAAAGAGGCAAATCAACTTCTTGAAAGGCCTTCAAATGAAGAGGCGTAATTTGAGTAGCAAGCAACATAATTCCTGCTACTTTTCGCCTTGAAAAGTCATAGATGCTCTCGATTTCTCGTTCAAGATTAAGATTGGTATTTGCAATCAGCATTTGATAATTCATCTCACGCAGTCCTTCATCGATCCCCATTAACGTTCTTGAAGTGGCGTAGGAGTCTAGTCTTGGCACAATCGTTCCGATCATACTCGTTCGTTTCGCTTTCAAGCTTTGTGCAAACGAATTAGGGATATAGCCTGTTTCTGAGATCACTCGCTCAATTTTCTTTTTCGTTTTTGCACTTACAGATCCTCCATTGAGGTAGCGGGAAACCGTACTTTTTGCCACACCCGCACTCCTAGCAATATCTGCGATTGTTGTATTCATTCGTGTCAGCTCCGTCCTTTTAACAGTTCATTACAAGTATACACGACTTGCGTCCTGAGTAAAATAATCGTACGTGTTATCCACTGAGATAGCTTTTTAAAAAACGAAATGTTCTGTCTTTTATTCTTATCCTTGACATTTTTCAGCCACTTCTTTATATTAGTTGATAGATCAATCATTGATAGGTCAATTATTAACTCATCAACTTTTAGATAGTTAAAAGGAGAGGTATTGTTGTCCCATACATGCTCTAAAGAAATGGCGATTTTATATCATTTTTATGAATTAAATAAACAAGTCACTCAGAAATTTGAACGTTGTACGGGAATGGGACAATCGCGACTTGATTTGCTTCATCACTTATATGAAGTCGATGAAATTAGTCAATCAGCCCTCCAAAAAGACGTTAAAATTGATAGTGCAGCCATCACCAGACACTTAAAACACCTTGAGGGAATTGAAATGATTTCAAGGAGAAAAAATCCAGACGACAACCGCGTTACGTTTGTCAGACTAACGACTAAAGGTCGTCAACAGATTCTTTCTTACCGAAGTGAGCGAGCTCGATTTTTAGAAAACATGTTGCAAGATTTTAGTAACGATGAGCGTTCTACCCTTTTATCCATGTTAGATCGCATAATAGACAATGTATCTCAAATTGAGTCTTGACCTTCTTATCACCTCAATGTTTGATAGTCATCTTAGTACACATGAAGGAGAGATTAATTTATGAATATCAACAAACCGTCAAATGACTTTAATGAAGTAGTAAAAGGACGTCGTTCTGTAAAAGTATACGATCCAAAAGTAAAAATCAGCCGTGAGGAAATGGAAGAAATCATCATGGAAGCAACGCTTGCTCCTTCTTCTGTTAACATGCAACCATGGCGCTTTCTTATTATCGACAGCCCAGAGGCAAAAGCAAAGCTTGCTCCACTTGCACGCTTCAACCAAGAACAAGTTGAAACATCTGCAGCAGTGATCGCTATCTTTGGTGATCTTAAAGCAGACGAAAACGTGGATCATATCTACGAGCAAATGGTCGCACATGGCTATATGCCACAAGACGTAAAAGATATGCAGCTTGGTAAAATTAAAGCATATTACGACAACATGCCTCACCAAGTAAATTTAGAAACAGCTCTAATTGACGCTGGTCTTGTAACAATGCAATTAATGCTTGTTGCTCGTGCACATGGATATGAAACAAATCCAATTGGTGGTTACGAAAAAGATCAAATCGCTGACGTATTTGGTATTGATAAAGAACGCCATGCACCGGTTATGCTTCTTTCAATTGGGAAAGGTACAAAAGAAGGTTACCCTTCATACCGCCTTCCATTCGAAAAGATTGCTCAATTTAGATAAGCAAAAAAACTCCAATGATTTCCATTGGAGTTTTTTTATGTGAACACGGAGGCACATTGAAATCAGTCAAGACCATTATTACTTTCCACTCACCTTTTGCTTCACTGCTACAGGCTTAATCTCTGATTGCAAATCCCCATAAAAAATAGACGAAACTCTCCTTAAGAGAATTTCGTCTATTTTAACGTAGCCATTGAACAAATAACGACACCGTTTTGAACGCAAATAGGACAAAAACAACCCACCAGATCCCTCTAAAGACAGGTGACGTTGATTTCCAGTACACGGCGAATATTTTTTCTTTCAGATAAATGAGGAGCACGAGCCATCCTGCGTTTAGAATCAAGCTTCCTACTTCTCTAACCTGGTAGTAAACAATATTGCCCGTCGTTTTAAGCATCACGCTTGTTATAAGCAATAACGCAATATGTATGACCATGTAAATAATGGCGACAGCGGTCATCTTCTTGACTGCTTTTTTCAGTGTTTCCTTTTCCTTCAACAACCTTCAACTCCTACTTCCATTCGCTCGCTAATTTCAGAGAGCCGCATGTACACATTGTATCACATGTGGCCTGCATTCAGACAGTATGACAAGGAAGAGTGAAGAAAGAATTAGCCACGACCGAGCAACTTATGAATCGTCGGAACATCTGCCGGTGCCCACTCTAACCGTTCTAATTCACTAGGAGAAACCCACTTTAGCTCTGCATGCTCTTTTGCTTGTGGCGTTCCTTCGATAATCTTCGTTCGATATGTAAGTAATTGAACAATTACTGCCGGATATTCATGCACAACATCCTCAATCATCTCCTGCACCTCAACCGTGCATCCGAGCTCTTCTTTTATCTCACGCATAAGAGATTGTTCAGGCGTTTCTCCTTGTTCAATCTTCCCCCCGGGAAACTCCCATAAGTTTGGAAGGCTCATCTCCGCCGAGCGGAGCGCACATAGAATATCGCCCTCGCCATTTACCGTGACGGCCCCTACAACTTTTATTTGCTTCTTCATCATTTCTCACCCTTTCCTTACGTATATCCTTAATCTATCATAACGCTGCACTATTTCAATCGTCTTTTTCATTTCTCAATTTATAAAAATGAAACCTTTTACAAATTAAGAACGTATACTTAGCAAAACTTACATATATAACCAGTTGTATAAACCATTAAAAAAGGAGAAATCAGCATGCACAGTATTTGGTGGTTAGTAGCTTCTCTCATCCTACTAGTAATCATTCCATTTTCGTTAAAGCAAGATATAAAGAAAGGAAAAAAGCGAACCGATTTATTTATTAATAATTGTTCGCTCGCGGTCGTTTTTTTAGTAACCATCGCGCAGTTTTTCCGCTCGATTTTATCAAGCCAACACATGCACTTTTTTGATCAACTTTTATTGTTGACCATCGTATTTTTTGTGGTGCTTCCTCTCGTCGGCATCTTAATCTTCCGTATCAAAGAGGATATAAAAAAATGGCAAAATCCCCGTGAGTACAAGTTTTATTTTTTGTATAAACTCCGGTACGCTCTCATTGCCACGCTTGCCGTTATGGTAGCCATTACGGGATATCGCTTTTACGTCATTTTCAAAGTCGTATTCGCATAGTGATAGGAGTGATTTCAGTGGATAATAAAATCGTGATGACTCTTATTCTCTTAGTAATAGGAGCTGTGATTACCTTATTAATGGGGAACAAAAACACGGCAAAAAAAAAAAGATTTCATTTATTTGGCTCATGATCGCCATCGTATTGTTTCTCATGTGGTTATTTACATTGTGACAGCCTCTAAAAAGTTCAGAATCACTGATTTTGAACTTTTTACGTTAGTCTTCACACAGATGCTCACCTCGATATGCTTCATACCCTCCTCCTGGAAGACCTATGACAGAAAAATCATTCGCTCCAAAGAGCTCCCACCCTTCAAAGCAGTAGCTATCTTGAAAAACTTCTAGGACGCAATCGTTTGAAAACTGGACACATAAAAGGTCAAATTCTTCATGCAACGAAACACCTTTTATTCGCTGAGCGACCAACAAGTCTTTTAACTGCTGAAGCGCTTCTTTCCTTGAGCGTGCGTGATGAAAGTCATGATGTCCTACCATAATTCTCCCTTTTCTTCTAATTCGCCATGAGCATTCTACGCACATTCCACCGTCCGTAAATGTAAAACGAAGTGGAAAAGGAGTTCCGTTTTCAATGGTGGTTAATTCCTGATTAATAAAATATGAGAAATTGATATTCGGCATTTTCATGTCTCCTACTATGTAAAAAATAAATACATGTTCCTTATCGTTTGATAAGCTATATACATGGAGAGCTGTTAACTCTCGTTATTTGGTGTTGGTCGCGATTCTGATGATACACCGTAGAGAATAAAGGTAGCCAAAAATGTGGCTCGCTCGCTTAACTCTTTCCGGCTGCACGGCCTCTGATCTCTTTGGCCAAGCACATTCATTAACAGAAATGAGTAACGTTCGGCGTCTATTTTATTATTTCCTTCCGAATAGATCGCTCCCTTTTTAATCCCTTCCTCAAACAAAGAAGCAATCGGACGCTGACAAGCGCTACGCCACCATTCTTGAATGGTCTCATGATGTTCCTCAGCTACCTCATGCTCAATATCATGAAAAAGCTGATGCAAATTAAACGGATATCGCTCAAGTAAGAAATAAATAATGCGTGCTAACGATTCTTTCATTTCATCACAGCTTTGAACGATATGTTGCAACGATGTTTTCATTTCTAAGAGGTCGTTACGAAGCATTTCTAAATAAATTGACTGTTTATTAGGAAAGTGATGATAAAGCGCAGGTTGCGTGATGCCACAAGACTCTGCAATTTTCCTAGTCGATACCGCACGATATCCGTACTCCATAAACAGTGCGCGTGCTGTTTTAATAATTACTTTTCGTGTTTCAATTCCATTTTCTGCTCCCGACTGGCTAGAGCGCTTTCCCTTGACCATGTTCATTCTCCCCTACGTTTCAAACTTATCGAATGATAAGTTACTATAATGCCTATGCATTGTCCATTTTAAATATGCTACGTCGCACCACCTGTTACCGAACCTTTCCCTCTTTGCAATCAGCCTAAACCACAAAATAAAAAAGACCTCTAAAATGAGGTCTTCTACATCCATGTTTGAAGCGCAACAGTTAGAACAATGGTTAGAAGAATAGCCGGAAGTAAATTTGCAACTTTCACTTTGGTGATCCCCATCAAATTCAATCCAATTCCTAAAATCATGACGCCTCCTGTTGCCGTCATTTCCGCAATTAATTCAGTCATAAGGGTAGGAGAAATCATTTGGTTAATCTGAGCGGCAAATAATGCAATAGTTCCTTGATAGAGAACAACTGGAATAGCGGAAAAAATGACGCCAAGACCGAGTGTCGTACTTAAAAGTAGCGAAATAAATCCATCCATTACAGCTTTTGTATACAGTACATTATGATTACCTCGAATCCCGCTATCTAGTGCACCTATAATGGCCATCGCTCCAACGACGAAAATTAACGTCGCCGTTACGAACCCCTCTGCTATTTTACTTTCCCCGTTTTTAGCGCCTACTTTACGCTCAATCCATGCCCCTAGTTTGGTAAGGTTTTCTTCAATCTTAAGCCATTCTCCAATCACTCCACCGAGTACTAAGCTTAAAATAACGAGCAAAAATTGATTGCTTTTTAATCCCATCTGTACACCTAACACAACAATTGCAAGACCAATTGCCTGCATGACCGTTGCTTTCATACTCTCAGGAATCCTTCGGCACAAATTGCCAAGGAGCGTCCCTAAGACAATTCCTAATCCGTTTACAAGCGTTCCAAGAAGCACCATCTAGCATCCTCACTTTTCCTTATACATATACGTTTTATCATACTACTAAACGAAATATTTAGAAATATCTTTTTCGATAGAAGTGAGTGCTAGATTGATCCCATCCCTCTGTAAGGAGATGATGAAAAGCTTCTATATAATCCCCTATGATGAGCTCACCGGTCCTTGCTAAGCCGTCTGCTACTTGATTTTCCCCAGGACGAATTCGATTCAACGGATTAATATCGACCGAATGAACTGCTTCAATGTGAAATCCATTTTTCGCTGCTATCGCCTGTGCAAGCGGGGGTACCATAAAGTCCTCTTCCCGACAATACTTAAGAATACGACGATTCATCGCATGAGGAACAGCCGTGAGAGAGGAAATTCCCAAATGCTTGTGATTAATAAACAAGTTAAATATCTGTTTAATAGATGTCACAGGATGACTAACATTAGAAGACAGCTTTAAATCATTAAGAGCCATGTCTACGCCGGACTCAACAGCCTTCACAAATGGAAATAAATCCTGTGCCAATACTAAAAAATCTCCGTCTACAAATAGAAGGATGTCACCTGTTGCATACTTAATGCCTATACTTCTTCCTACGTCATGCCCGAGTGCGTGCTCATACTTGACAACGGTGACCTCTTCCTTAGCCGCTAAGGAATAAGTTTGGTCTGTTGAACCGTTAACAACGACAATAATTTCGTATGGACAAAGCTTTTTTACTTCCCTTATCACTTGTTGAATCGTTCCTTGTTCATTTTTTACAGGAATAATGACGGACAGCTTTTGATCGCCATAATATGATTCACCCTTTTTATAGATTCCTTCTCTTACAGAGTATGCCCCTTGCTCATGAACCTGCAACAGGCGCCCACCATCAGAATAGCCCCCCCGTTTCCCTTTCTTATAAAGCCTCTCCTGTAAAAAAGCAAGCAGGTGGGTGAGCTTTCGTTTTTCTTCATACGTAAGCATAGATCCGAAAGCACTATAAAAAGCTGGGATAAATGGCTTCTCATACGAAACGTGATGATAATGGTGAATACGGTAATTTAAAGCGACTACCTGACGAAAGACAGAAAGGGGATTATCTATTATTCGATCTGCGACAGTTTGAGCAAGTTCTCTCGTACAGGCTACCGGAAAATCCAAATATGGAGAAATAGGTAGAAAAGGAAGTGACGTCCATTCATAGTATACGCTTGCCCACACATCTAGAGATGTAGCGCTTTTTAGGCGATTACATGTTATATCACATTGACCATAGCAAATGCTATTGAGAAAGAGAGAAAGCTCCCGAAGAGAATAGCTACCATCTCCATTTAAAAATAGGAGGACCTCTGCATTAATCAAATGAATCGCTGCTTCTACTGTTGGAGACCAGTGACATTCCTTTGGAGACTGCTGTTCACTGTGGCTGATACACCACATTTCCACAGGGGCTAGATGTTGAATGACCGGTAGCAAATTTGGGTGTACACTTCTCTCTGTTACTAGTAAAATCGCTACGCTTTTCATGCTACCATCTCCTTTTTCAAAAAATACTTCCCCTCTTTTTAAAGAAAAAAAGAATCAGCCTTTAATTAACAGACTCATTCATTCGTAAGATTTTCTTGATTAGTGTTGTTTTCGTTAAGAAATTCCTCAAGCAAATCCAAACGACGAGGTTTTCGAGGAAATCCCCCTCTGTGATCGGTTAATTCTAGTAGCAGTGCGAGTGCTTCTATATGATCGCCTAAAATACGCTCAGTTGATTTTGCTATGCCGTTGACCTTTATGTGATCACGGCGAATACGATTGGTTCGAGCTACATCTACAAAATGTACTTGTTCTACCTTACACCCATTTTTAATTGCCAATACGTGCGCAAGTGGAGGAACCATAAGGGAATCATAGCCAATCTTTTCTAATGCCTCTCGCCGAATGGCATGAGGAACGGCAGTCAACGTATTAATGGTCAAATCGGGACGCTTCAGCGCAATATTTAAAAAATATTTTGCTGCGCTAACTGAATGAAGTGGATACACTTGATCAAGCAAGCAGGACAGATCGTTTAACGCAACGTCCACTCCCTGCTCAGCCGCTTTTATATAAGGCAGAAGATCTTCCGATTGAATGACGATATCACCGTCAATAAATAAGCAGACGTCTCCACTGCTACACATCGCTCCGATAGCCCGGGGAATATTGTGTCCAAGCGCTTCCGAAAATTCAATGACAACGACGTTTTGACTTTTAGCTATTTGCACCGTTTCATCATCTGATCCGTTTGCAATGACGATAATTTCTTCAACCCCAGCTTTTTTCACTTCCGTAATGACAGCTTCTATCGTTTCTTTCTCCTCGCCAACGGGAATAATGGCGCTGCACGCTATTTTCTCTGGCCGCTTCGGTAAATAAACTTTTGGATATAATCGATTTCGCTCCGCGTCCGTAAGCCCGCCACGTACTCCCTTCTTCTCGATTAGATGATGAATGGCTAACATATGATCGCCAATAATTTCACTTGTGGATAGTGGAAAAGGAGAGTTCTCAATTTTCTCTTGATGCGCTTCTCTCGCCTTGTTTGTGTAAATAACATCCACTACAGCAGGAGCCACAATAGACATTCCTGCTAATATTGCTTCAACTTGAGCCAGCGGGGGCTCAGCATGCAACGCATAGCCTAGCGTTTCGGCCGCTGTGCGCTTCATAGCAAAAGGAACGGCGGTCAACGCTTGTACACTCATCTGCTCTTGTTTCATAAATAGGTTTAGTGCATATTTTGCTACAGCAACTGGGTGAGGCCTCACTTTTCTCTTTAACGTCCACGATAAATCATTTAGCGCAATATCGTGCCCTTCATCAATCGCTTCAATAAATGGCAATAATTCTTTATGTGGAACAGGAATATCACCGTCCAAAAAAAGAAGCACCTCTCCTATCGCTGCTTTTGCTCCCATGGATCTTCCAATATTTAACCCTAGCTTTTCTGCATATTCAATGACCTTGCAGCCATACTTTTCTGCTACTTGTTTCGTATTATCCGTTGATCCATTTACCACAACAATGATTTCTAAAGGATGTAATTTTTGCACCTCATCTAAGATAAGCGGTAACGTATCTTCTTCATTACAGGCTGGGATGATAACGGATAGATTCATGGTTCAGACTCCTCCGTCTGTTAACACACGAACGTATGAAATAACCGGCAATAGTACGTTGACATTTTTCGGCGGTCCGTAGTCATCCCCTGGTGTTTGCACAACGATCGTACTACTCGTCACCGCTAGCAATGTCCCTTTTACCAAATCAAGCGGCGTCACAACTTCTACGGAAAATCCAACATAACTACGTAACGTATCTTCTATCATTTTGTTTCCCTCCTTATTCATTCGCCTCTTGAATGGTTAGTACACTCGTAAATGGAACAATTAATACAGAAGTAGCGGACTCTTCTAATAATAGGTAATCGTCTCCAACCTCTTTTACGACGCCTTGTATTCCACCACCTGTTGTCACAACCTCTACACGATCACCTAAGTATTGCTCGGCAATTTCTTTAAATGGTGAAGATTGTGAAGCTTTTATCACATCTAGTAAATACGTTTTAAATGATTCTGAATAGACAACATCTTCAACCGCCTTTTGCGTACGTTCCTCAATAAAATCGCCAAATCGGTTTGAAAATAGTAGTTTTTCGAATCTATGAAAAAGTGCTTTACACCAACAAAAAAACATAAATGTACCCCCTCTAGCTTCTTCTCTATCGTTTTGCAGCCATAAAAAGAGCCACTGTATAATATATACAATGGCAATAGAGGTGGTGATAGATCAAAAGGCGTACAAAAAGACTATTTTTATCGATTAAATCTAATAGATTTAGTACTTACTTTGATCGGCTTTTTTGTAAAATTACTGAACGCCTACCGCTTGATAGGCATCTTCAACCGCTTTTACTTCTTTTGAATCTTTTCCATATAGATCACGAGCAGCTTGAATAGCCGCCTGACGCATCGCACTAAAATTAGAAGTGGCCGTTAGGTATTTCGTAAGCGCTCGATAATAGATTTGCTCGGTTTCTTCTCTTCCTATTCCCTGTGTGGTTACTCCATAATGAGTGCCACCTTCAGAAATCAAGTAAGCTGCTTTGTTGTTAATACTAGAATTAATGTGCACGCCCCCGTTGTCTTCTTCTCCTGTGTATCGCTTACTATAGTGATCAGGATAACCCTCTTTCGGATTTAGAGGATTGGGGATAGACGCTGGATCTTTTAACGAACGCAGGCCCTGCGCTTTCTCACCTTGCACGTATATGTCTTCACCGATTTCCCAGTCATCTCGATCGACCATTGCGCCCATAATATCAGACATGGATTCGTTAAGCGCTCCAGATTCTCCTTGATAGTCTAAGTTCGCTGTTTTTTCTGTTACAGCATGCGTCAATTCATGAGCAATCACATCAAGTGCCCCTGAGAACGGACGGAATGTTTCCCCGTCTCCGTCACCATAAATCATCTGTTTTCCGTTCCATGCTGCGTTGTTCCACTCTTTTCCCACATGAACAGACGAAATGATTTTTGCGCCTTTTCCATCGTACGAATTGAGTCCAAACGTCTTTTTATAATAGTCATAAACCGTTTCCGCATTCACATGGGCATCGACTGCCGTTGGATCTGTAAACGTGGGAGACTTTTCACGAATTTCTAATCCCGTCACTCCAAATAATTGAGATAATAACGAAAACAGTATGTAATTGACATGCTTCGCATCGACCGTGTTAATTCCATTTCCACGCGTCTCATCTGCTAGATAGTAGTATCCGTTCTTTTTTGCCACTTCAAATGTTTTCACTTCACCTGTCAAGTTCTTGCCTGTTCCTTGCACTTGATCAATGGCGTTAAATTTATTAATAATCTTCCCTGTATGAGCGTCAACAAAATAGTGCCAGTAGCTTGGCTCTGGATCAACAGTAGAAGCTTTTATCGCATAGGCCAAATAGTCCTTTCCTTTATATGGATAGATGTATAATTCGTGTTCAATGTCTCCATCGTAATGCTCTACCTTACCTATTTGTTTTTCAATATCGAGCTTCGCTATCTTTACGGCCTTCGTAGCTGTAAGTGACGGCTTCGTCTTTACAGAACGCTGCTCACTCTCTGGAACAACCGCTCCCATAAATGACTTCACGTTGTTCTCTTGATCTAACGATACAGTTTGACTCGTGCCATAAACCGGTACATTCGAATAGGTTTGGACTAAACGAAAATGTCGAGTTTTTGTTTTTTGATCAAATTCTTCCTTTAGTATCTTAAATGAGTTTTTAGCACTGCTCGTAATCTTAAATTCTTGGCGTTTGCTTGATAGGTAGTGATATACGAGTTCCTTTTTACTCGTTAACTGCTTTAAATAGTCGGGAGCCTTCCATGTTTCAATTAAATAAGTAGGAGTTTTATAGTGAGGATCAACTGCTTTTGTGGAAGCAAAAACAGAGCTTGCTGTACCTGTAATTACCCCTGTTGCTAATGTAATAGAGGCGATGACCTTCATCTTTTTCTTCATACGCATACTCTCCTTTGAAATTAATCATGCTCATAGAACAAGTTAAAATGGTTTTTTACCACTTTTATACAAGTCTACCATATTATGAAGTTGCAAGAGACCGCAGTGTCATCGCTACCATTCTATTAAGCTGCAACTAACATCCTACTTCAAGTCGTTTTAACCAGAAAGAACAGGTGATAAAAGAAGGATATTAGATCTTCATTCTACTTTTATTTTATTGTCTCATTGATCAATATAGGTTTTTTTACTTATTTTCCCTTTATCACTCATAAAGATTGAAAAGACCGCAATTTCAGTGCTTATTCCATATAAAATGATTGCAGAAAGCGGAAAAAAGGCTTATAATTTTTACAAACCGAACGTTCAGTTTAGAATGAGGTGCAATGAATGAATAAGAAGCAACAGGCCAGTGAGCAAACAAAAAAGCTCATTCTCGATAAAGCAACCATCCTCTTTAGCGAACGTGGCTACGCATCTACATCAATTGAAGATATTGTGTCATCTACAGGAGTCAGCAAAGGAAATATTTACTACCATTTTGGCAACAAAGAAAACCTATTTTTAAACTTGTTGAACGATTGGCACACGCATTGGCAAGAACAGTGGGAAAGCAAGGTATCTTCTTTCCGTACTTGCACGGATAAGCTGTATGGCCTAGCCGAACATACTGTACTTCATGATTTCAAACACCCTCTCACAAAAGCGATGGAAGAATTTTGGACGAGTTCCTTCGTAAAAGTGGAGGTACGAAATCAAGTTGATGCTTTAATGAAGCACCACTTGAGGCTATATGAGCAGATTTTAGAAGAAGGCATGCAAAACAATGAGTTTAAGCAAAGAGATTTACTTATCTTAAGTATGATTTTAGAAGGACTGCTTTCAGGAATCGGTTTATTCGCGTACAAGCTAAGTACGGAGCAAGCCCTCACCTTATATAAAGAAGCAATTCATACTTTGTTAGAAGGCATTTCCGTCTAACATATAGACAAGGTCTTTTAACATATACTAAACAAATGATATCGTGCTGACTGATCATCGTTTGATTGAATACGTACGTCGTCTTATTGTAAAAAGCGTCACATAGGTGGATTGGAGAGAGGAAATATATGTCAATCTTTCGAAACTTAACACAGAACAAAGGGTTCATACGAATCTTAACACTCGTTCTGCTTGTTTTTATTTTGTTCCTTATTAGAAGCTTGCTTCATTTGGTACTCTTTACGTTTTTACTTACCTTTTTAATGGGCAAACTTCAGCAGTTTATTACACGTCATCTGCGGAAATTTGTACCGATTAGCCCTTCAGTTGTTGTACTCGCATTATACATTCTCATTATTTTTGCTTTTGGATTAACGATCTACCTATACATACCAGTTATTAATACACAAATTCATGAGCTTGTATCTCATATTATGAAGTTCTATAAAAACCCACCTACTAATCCTGTCGTAACGTTTATCGTAGATGGTTCCAAGAAAATTGTGTCTCCTGAAGACATTCAAAAAAATCTAGATTTTGTCTATCAGTACTTAACAAATATTTGGACGATTAGCTTGCAAGTGCTTCTTGCGATTTTACTCAGCTTGTTTTTCCTTTTAGAAAAATCGCGCATTATTAACTTCACGTCAAAGTTCAAACATAGTAAGCTTGGCTGGTTCTTTAGTGAAGTAGAGTATTTTGGACAAAAATTTATTGGTTCTTTCGGAGCTGTCATTGAAGTTCAATTTTTAATTGCGCTGATCAATTCCATTTTGTCTGTCATTGCACTATGGATTTTAGGATTCCCACAGCTCGTTGGACTAGGAATTATGATTTTCTTGCTTGGCCTCATTCCAGTAGCAGGGGTATTTGTATCACTCATTCCGCTCTGCACGATTGCTTATACAATCGGAGGACCGATCAAGGTCGTTTCCGTTCTCGTTATGATTGCCGTCCTTCATGCGTTGGAAAGCTATGTATTGAATCCAAAATTAATGTCTGCTAAAACGAATTTACCGATTTTCTATACGTTTATTATTCTCATTTTCTCGGAGCATTTTTTAGGAATTTGGGGCCTCATTCTTGGTGTTCCCATCTTCATGTTCTTCTTAGATTTATTAGGTGTGAAACGCAAAGAATGAAAAAAAGAGCTAGAAAGGTACAAAACCTTTCTAGCTCTTTTTATATTACGCTGGATAGCCGCCTGTTGGTGGTGGCCATGCTTTGTTTAAACGTCTCATGAGAACAATTTCTCCTAAGTGATAGCTATTATGAGAAGCGATGTTACGCAGTAGGCCACCAGGTGTTTCACTTGGCCATACGGCAAGCGGCTGGTCAATCGCTAGCGTTTCCGCTAACTCACACGCTTCATCAATTCCATCACAAAAGTGCTGAATCGTTGCTTTCCACTCTTCTTCATCTGCAGGAGATGCCTCTTTAGGCCAGCTCTCACTCGCACTTTTTGGTCGTTCAGGCGTTTCTCCTTTAGCAAACGCTAACAAGAAATCTTGCCAGTAGC
Source organism: Priestia koreensis (assembly GCF_001274935.1). GTDB lineage: Bacteria > Bacillota > Bacilli > Bacillales > Bacillaceae_H > Bacillus_AG > Bacillus_AG koreensis. The sequence goes on from NZ_LILC01000023.1 coordinate 318,952, forward strand.
TCATATGCTTCACAAGCTGATAAATAGAATACGGAATTTCTTCTCGTGTATGTGAAGCAAGATCGACTGTAAGATCAGTGATGGCATTGATCGTTGGAAGGTGACCCCTTTCTCCTCGTAATGATTTTACAAGTGCATCGCGAAATGCTGTATTTGTTTGCGTCATTTTGCTCTCAGCCCTTCTTTTTTCAATGTAGTAAGCTGTTAACAGTCTAGCACAAATGCTTGCAACATATGTATTACTATGCTTATAAAAACAAAAAAGACAGGTAACAAACACCTGTCTTTTTTGTTTAGCGTACGGCTTCTGTTGGTTTGGACGTTTGATTCTCAAATAAGTACGTAACAGCTGCCTTTCCTAGCACCTTCGCAGCAATTAATAGTCCTCTCTCATCAATATCAAATTTCGGATGATGATGTGGGTACGTTTGCTCACGTCCTTTTAATTCCGCCCCCGTAATGAAAAAGGCTCCTTTCACATGTTGAAGATAATAAGCGAAGTCTTCTCCACCCATTTGAGCAGGTTGCTCTACAATCATTTCAACGCCTGGAACTTCTCCCGCAAGTTCTTTAATAAAATCCATTTCCACTTGATGGTTAACAAGCGCTGGGTATCCTTTGTGGTAAATAAATTCATACGTCATATCACTTGCTTTACATACTCCTGAAACGATTTCTTCAATTTCCTTTTGAATAAGAGTACGTACTTCTTCATTAAATGTTCGTACCGTACCCTCTAACACCACTTTATCTGCGATAATATTAGGTGCGTTTTTAGCATCAAAAGAGCCTATTGTGACTACTGCAGGCTCTAATGGGTTCACCTTTCGACTCACAATTTGCTGAAGAGCCATCACAATTTGCGCTCCAGCTACGATGCTATCCTTAGCCATATGAGGTTGAGCACCATGCCCACCTTGACCTTGGATACGAATTTCAAACGTATCTGCTGCTGCCATTGCAGGCCCAACTCGGTATCCTATGCAGCCTACTGGTGCTACCGAAGCCAAGTGTGTACCAAATACAACGTCAACACCTTCTAAACAACCATCTTCAATCATGGCAATCGCACCACCTGGTGGCTTTTCTTCCGCATGCTGGTGAATGAACACAATCGTTCCTGGAAGCTCTTGCTTGATCTCCTTTAGCGCCTTGGCAAGCCCTAATAAAGAAGCAGTGTGTCCATCGTGACCACATGCATGCATCACACCTGGAATGTTGGATGCGTACGGAACATCATTTTCTTCTTGAATAGGCAGCGCATCAAAATCTGCTCGCAAAGCAACGGTTGGTCCTGGCTTTCCTCCTTTTAAGTAAGCAACAACGCCTCTTCCACCGACACCTGTATGAACTTCATTCCCCAATTCTTCGTGAAACGCAGCAATGTATTTTGGTGTCTCTACTTCCTGAAAAGATAACTCCGGATATTGATGCAAATGTCTTCTTATTGAAACGATCTCCTCGTATACCTCATCTAATTTTTTATACAATGCTTCCATGTCTCCACAACCTTTCAGATTTTTCAGTCTTTTAAAATCAGATCGTTCTCATTAAAATACTTGCTAAAATGACGGAAGCGATCGTGACGGTGGTAAACCCACCTACTAGCATCGATGATAACAGCTCATCAAAAATAAGCTTTTGTTCTTTTTTATTTCGTCCTACGCTTCTGCTTACTTCATCACACAATATGTAGTCTCCTGGAAAACCAAACATAGCGGTCAGCGCAACTGGAATTCCTTTATATGGATGCCACCCTAACAATTTTGAGCTGATCCATCCACCGGCAATAATACCGAATGCGCCAATAAGTAAAATTAATAAAATTTGTGGAAAATACTCCACCAACATTTGCGGTGTAATACTCCCCATCGTAAGCACAACACTAAATACCATTCCAAGCATTCCAACACTAAAGGCATTCGCTTTTTCCATCATGCTTTCTTCATAGAAATGAAATCTTGTTCCGATGATTCCAATGATTAAGCACCATAAACTGTAGCTAATTGTTGTAAAATGTTCCAAAACGATTGCAAGAGCCCCTCCGATAAATAGCTTAAATAATAAAATGACAGGGGAGTTAAAGCGGGATTCTTTCTTTGTCACTTCCACAATTGGCTCTTCTATCGCAGAAGCGTCGACAGTCGCTGCTACGTACTGACTATTGTCAATTGCGTCTCTTAGCTTAAAGGCATATTTTCGTAAAAAGTTTGACGCAAGCGGCATTCCAATCAAACCTTGAAACGCCATAACGAGTACCGGAATCGTAATTAAGCTGACTAGTCCAAGCTCTTTTAACTTAGTAGAAGTAAGAATAAAAGCAACAAGTCCCCCCGTTAGTGGCCCAACACCCGCAACGGCCGTTTTGTAATTAAATACGACTGAAACAACAAGTAAAATGAGTCCTCCTGAAACGACCACTCCTGATAATGCAATGAGAACGGCCTTAAACTGCTTTTTCATTACTTTCAAAGGAATTAACGTTCCCATATGTACAACAAGAGGAGCTGTTAAAATGACTCCAACTGTTGCAAAATTTGATTTTTCAGCTAGGTCCTTTGGAAAAATGCCCGTCCACAATAGCCCTAGATACAAAATTAAAAAGACTAAGAGCATCGGAATTCGTGCTCTTGTTAAAATTGAAATCACTTCCCCAATAACGATTACTCCTAAGATGAGCATAGTGGCAATGACCGGCTGATCAAGCAAAATATCTCCTCCTTATCATTTATTTGACAATGAATTGTATGCCCCTCCTTTAATCCATTACCAAATTTATACTTTCAATCATAAAAGAGAATTCTTTGCTTGTCTAGTGAATTGTTAGATTTTATTACAATATTTAGAATATTTAAAATAAATTAGTCAATTCAGATCCGATACTATTCGATTTCGACTTTCGGTACGAGATGCCGGTAGGGGACAGGCGAAGTTAGGATGATCGACGTGTTAATGTTTCCATACGGAATGAGGCGATCGACCAAAACACGCAGTCCTCCCATGCCCGTCACTGCTGCTTTCATTACATAGCTCACTTCCCCTGTTACACGGTGGCATTCAATAATATCTAAATCTTGCATCATTGTATTCTCAAATTCATGATGAGAAACTTTCAGCTCCGTTACTTGAATAATTAGCAGCGTTTCTCGACCGATTGCTGCCGGAGATACGCGCGCTGTGAATTCTTCGATAATTCCCTTTTCCTGAAGTCGATGTAGACGTTCGGTAACACTCGGTCGGCTCAGTGCTAATTTCTTGGATAATTCACTCACTGTCATACGACTATTAACCTGCAACAATTCCAATAAATCAATATCTATTCGATCCATCGTTCCACTCCTTACAAAATGAATATATAGAAACCTAATTTTATGCATAATAAAGGTAAATATGAAGAAATAGATTCATTTTTCCATATAAAAGTCGTTTTTTCTATTTTATCATATATATATGGATTCATTTAACTAAATTCCTCCTAGCGAACTGGCTCTTCAAATACGCCTTTTCTTCTTTACGAAAGGAAGTCAAATATGAAACGAATTTTTGCGATTGTTATTGGATGTCTTGTCACAAGTATTGGTGTTATATTTTTGAAGCATTCTCATGTTGTGACAGGTGGAACAGCAGGATTATCACTAAATCTGTCCTACCTTACTCATTTTTCGTTTGGAACTTGGTTTTTTCTCATTAATATTCCCTTCTACATCTTTTCTTTTGTGCGAATGGGATGGAAATTCACGTTATCTACTATCTTAGCCGTCACGCTTCTTTCTATTATGACGAGCTTAGATCACTTTTTACCGTCTTTTACAATTTTATCATTTCCGGGCGCTATCGCAGGTGGAATTCTAATTGGATTCGGATTAGCGTATTTGTTTTTGAACAAAGCTTCCCTTGGTGGTGCAAATATCTTAGCACTGTTCTGTCAAAAAAAGTGGGGGTGGGACCCTGGAAAAATAAACTTTGCATTTGATGTGATCGTCGTCCTAATCGGCGCATACTCAGTAGGGCTCGTTAGTGGACTACTCTCTATCCTGTCTATTGCGGTTACTTCCTATATCATTAGTTATTTTAAACATCGTATTGCTAGTAGTCATGACGCAACGGTTCAAACGCCACCTTTACAGCAATCTGCTTCATAAAGAAAAGCATCGCAGTTGTGCGATGCTTTTCTTTATGTCAGCTTAAATACCCGTCTGAATCAAACGATAGTTCCATAAGCTCCTCTATAATCTCAATGTTTTCGTGATCCTTCAGTTCTTCATATACTTTTTGGGATACATACATCTCACCGATGTGAAGCGTATTTGGAATCCGCGCAATTCTCGCCTCTTCATCCTCAACACCCCAGTTAGCACGGAGAGCAGCAGCAATTGCTTCACGATCATTATCGAGTACAATCGGAATTTTCGCCCGATCTAAAAACGTACTTGTCACCACGTTTTCATTCATTTTCTTTAAATCTAGCTTATTAAATAGACGTTTTGTCGTTAAATCTGCTAGCCCAATACCTAGTGCATTACCGTGGCTTGCATCACTTAAATTAGAAGCGAGAACGTATTTAATAGAAGGACTTTCAGGCTCCTTCACTCCAAGCACCCGAATACGTCCAATAATGTTTGTGTCCATTCCTGTCCCACTATAGTTTTTCCCAATTTCGTCTACGATGAGCAGATCCAATTCTTTCATAGGTAGACTCGGCATAAGTTCAAACGCTTTTTTTAATAACATTTTCTCTTCTTCTTCGATGTGCAGCGGATCCATCATTTGAATAATGGCCGTTTCTTCATGTGCATTTTCGACAATTCCAACCCCATATAATGTCTTTGAATTCGCCATAGCTACTTTCCCAACTTCAGGCATCATGTCCCGGATTCCGTGGATACCATATGTATGTAGAGCAAGAGCCTGCTTATGTTTCCCCATGCCAATAGAAGCCATTTTTAACACACCGCTCTCGATTTCACTTTTGAAATCTGTATGCGGCTTAACACGTCCCATCACAATAATTCCATCTGCTTCATACGCATACTTATCAACATAAACCGGGATACCAGCTGACGTTTCGCCTACTTCAACAACGTCCATAGAAGAGCGAATTTCACAGCCCGTTGACTCTTCTGTTACACCTAACCCCTCCAATACCTCGACTTGTCCTTCTGCTGTAGCTCCCCCATGACTACCCATAGCAGGGATAATGAACGGAACAGCTTCCCTCTTTTTGATTTCATCTGCTACACATTTGACGATTAGTGGAATGTTTGCGATCCCACGACTTCCTACTGTAATCGCGATTTCCATTCCAGGCTGAATCTTCTGTGTGGCATTTTGTTTTTGAAACTCTTCCTCTATACACGTTGCAATATCTGTAATACTCGTTGCGCTAAACCTCTGTCTAATTTTCGCAAATTTCGGTAACGACATTATTTCTCTCTCCTTATGACAAATAAAGAGATTGAGTGAATCAATCTCTTTATCTATTAAATTTTATAGACGTGGTGCAAGATCAATTGCCATACGTATTGCTTCTTTCAAAGATAGTTCATCGGCAATGTTTTTTCCTGCAATGTCAAAGGCCGTGCCATGATCCACGCTTGTACGAATCGTTGGTAATCCGACTGTAATATTCACTCCGGCTTCTAAACCTAACACTTTAATAGGTCCGTGTCCCTGATCATGATACTGCGCAACCACAATATCAAAGTCCCCGCGACGCGCTCGGAAAAAGAGCGTATCTGCTGGTAGTGGTCCCACTACATCAATTCCTTCTTCTTGTGCTTTTTTAACCGCTGGAACAATTTTTTCTTCCTCTTCGCCATTTCCAAACAAACCATTTTCACCGGCATGGGGATTAATGCCACACACAGCAATACGGGGAGAAGAAATTCCTGCTTTTTGTAGCGTTTCATGCGCAAGCTTAATGACCGTATACTGACGCTCAGGCGTAATTTTATGAATAGCATCAATTAAACCGACGTGTGTTGTTACGTGAATAACTCGAAGACCTGGGGCAGCCAGCATCATAGCAAAATCTTTTGTATTTGTAAGCTCTGCTAGAATCTCTGTGTGGCCTGGATACATATGACCTGCTTTGTGGAGGGCCTCCTTATTTAAGGGCGCCGTACAAATCCCTTGAATTTCTTCTTTATTTGCTAGATGAATAGCCTTTTCTAGATAATGAAAAGCAGCATTTCCTGCTTCTGCAGAAACCTCTCCCCACGGAAGAGAATCCGATACAAGGTTTAAATCCATCACATCGATCTCACCGTATTGAAAAGAAGCTTCATCTACGTCTGTAATGACTTTGCATGTTAAGGAGCTGTTTGTAATGGCAAATGCTTGTTCAAGTCGTTTAGCGTCTCCAATCACAAACGGCTCACAGTGGTGATATACTTCCTGATCTTGAAGGGCTTTTGCAATAATTTCAGGTCCCACTCCTGAGGGGTCTCCCATTGTAATAGCAATACGGGGAAGATTCGTTTTCGTCGACATTTTCTTTTCCTCCTTTTTGATTTAAGCTGAGTGATTTTTCTTTGCGGGTACGGCTGTTGGTTTTTCAGTGTTTAGATTTTTACCTAATACGTATGTCATAACCGCTGCTAAGACCAATGCCGTTGCTAGGAAGTAAAATCCTGCATGGTAATTGCCTGTTGCATCCTTTAATACACCAAAGAATTTTGGTCCGTTATATCCCCCTAAATTCCCAATCGCGTTTTGAAGTCCAAGTGCCGCTCCGACTACGCCTGCTGGAATAATCGCCGTTGGAATCGCCCATAGCGGACCATAAGGCGCATATACACCGATTGCCGTAATAGACAGTAAAACGAGCTGTAGAACAGGTGATGAAACAAATTGCCCGGCTACCATCGAAATAGCTGCAATAATTAACGGAATTGCTACGTGCTGAATACGATTCATTCGTTTGTCAGACCAGTACGAATTTAACAACATTCCGATTAAAGCAAATGTAAATGGAATGGCCGTTAACCAGCCTACCGTAACCGAATCTTTTGAGATCGTTCCGACTACACTTGGCACCCAAAGCGTATATCCGTAGAATCCTGTCATCCACAGAAAATACATTACTACTAAGCCCCAAACCGTTTTGTTTTTAAACGCAGCGAGATACCCTTCTGACTCGACGTTTCCTCTTTGCTCTTTCTCTAAGTCTAACAGCAACGTTTCTTTCTCTTTTGATTTCATCCACGTTGCATCTGATGGTTTATCTTTTACAAGTGCATACCAGACAAATGCCCAAAGAATAGGTGGTAGTCCTTGAAGAATTAAGACCGTCTTCCATTCGAAATATTTCAGTAATACACCTGAGAGAGGTGCCATTAACATTGCTGACACGGGTAAACACGCCATCCAAAACGCATTAGCACGCGCGCGTTCTTTAATTGTGAACCAGTTTGCTAGAAGAACAAGCACCGCTGGCCAAACGCCTCCTTCTGCTACTCCTAACGCAAAACGAACGAGCTTAAGCTGCCCTTCTGTTTGCACAAAGCCTGCCAATGTCGCACAAACACCCCACAAAATCATGAGAATAAAGATGACTTTTCTCGCTGACCATTTGGCTGCCAAAATCCCTCCTGGAATTTGAAAAATTAAATATCCTATGAAGAATATGCCTGCAATATCTCCTGCTGCTGATGCATTGAAGTGTAGATCTTCCTGCATGTAAGGCATTAATATCCCCACGTTAATTCGATCGACGTACGCCAGCATATACATCACAAAAGCTACCGGAATAATTCTCATCCATTTTGATGAACCCATAAAAAATCCCCCATCTTCCCTGTTAAATTTAGCTATTGACAAAAAGAATACGCTATCATTTTAAGCGGTTTCAACTGTTCCTTTTAGCAACTGAATAGCTTTTATAAATGCTTCTTCACTACCAAATCCCCCTGATTTGGTTACAAGTGGTAAGCCGTCGTATTTCCCCCCTAGTAAACGTCCGTATGGCATACCAGATTCTACCTCTCCACTTACCTCAATTCCCGTTCCTTCAAGCTTTGTACACGTAGATGTTGCGATATCGCCTCCGGTTAAAATGACCCCACTAAGCGAAAATTTCTCGATTAATGATTTCGCGACTTCTCCCATTGCCTCCGCAATACGTGCACCTACTTCTATATTTGTAAGCTTCATCTTTTCCTTCGCTTTATCAATTTCCTGCATGACTTTGACTTCAATGTTGGTCGATACAATGACACTCTCACATGCAAGGAAGCGAGAACTCTCTTGAATCACACGCTGAATTTCCTTTTCTTTACTCTCATTATGTAAAAGCTTCTCAGGAGAGATGATTACTTCTTGGATGCCTATGTGTTGCTTTAGTTTGTGTATCTGTTGATGCGTAATGGTCTTAACACTGCCTGCCACTAATAAACACGGGGCATCGCTTTTAAAGCTCGGTTGCCTCTGAACAAGCTCCCCGTCTCCTTCTAAGTGACCGGCAATTCCAGCTGTTCCTACCCATAGAAATGGTCCATCCAGATCTTCTGAAGCTTTGACAATTGTTGCTAGATCTTCTTCCGTTTCTGCATCAATGACTAAAATCCGCGCATGTTTTTGCTGCATAGACGTCTTCATTTTACTGATTAATCGTAAATTCCCCTGTCTGACATCTCGTAACGTTATAACGTCCACCTTTCGCAAACTTTGTTCATTAATGGCTTCTTTAATATCACTATTCAAGACGGGAGAGCTTGGGTCTTGAGCCAGTTCTGTCTCCTCAACGGGTACATTGTTTACATATTGTCTTCCCATTTTGGTTGTACGCTTTCCTTTTGGAAAAGCGGGGACAACGAGGGCTACTTCAAAAGCAAATACATCTAAAATGGCGTCAATCTCTGCTCCAATATTCCCTCGGAGCGTTGAATCGATTTTTTTGAAAACAGTTGATATTCCTGCCTGTTTGACTTCATGCGCCAATGCTTTTACGATTTGATGGGCTTTTGTTGGCGAAACGGCTCGACTATCTGAATTAAAAACCAGTACATCCCCTGTTAAATGTTGCAACGACTCGTCTCCTTTTGAAAAGAAAACCACCGTTCGCTTCGATTTCGTTGCAAACTGTACGCCTGTATCATTGGCACCTGTTAGATCATCTGCGATAACCGCTAACTTTTTCAATTTTCCCCCTCCTTTCACACTTGTTTTTATTTTGTTTTGTTTCATTTTCCAACACGAATAAAACGCTTACATTTAGTATGTTAAGTTAATATGTTTTATTTAGCAATATCTTTAACATGATTATTAGTAAAATCAGAAAAATAGTTTCATAATGCAACACTTTTAAAACGAAAAAGATCCTCAAAAAAAAACGCAAGCTTCATTTTAGCTTGCGCCACAGCGTGGAACGATTAATTCCCAATCTCTTTGCTGCCTTAGACTGATTAAAATTTTCTTCCTCTAGCACTTTTGAAATAATCTCTTTTTCGATCTCTTCCAATGTTCCATCAATTTTTATATGGTGCTCAAAGTCTCTTTGAGTATAGGCGTGCTGGCTTCGCAGTACGCTTGCTACATCTTCTCTTTCTACATAATAGCCTGAAGATTGAGCAATGAGCTGTTCAATCACTTTTTTTAATTGACGAACATTTCCTGGCCATTCGTAGGAAACGAAAAGATCTAGTGCATCTTTTCGAACTCCTACCACTTCGTTTCCAAACGTAGCATAAGAGTCGGAAATAAAAAATTGAATCAAATGCTCAATGTCCTCCGGTCTATGTCGCAATGGAGGTACGTTGATACGAATTGTTCCAAGCTCACGATACAACTCTTCTAAAAACAATCCTTTTTTTATTTGACTTTCAATATCCCCGGTAGTAGACACTATCCACTTAATAGACCCTCGGTTCTTTTGACCACAGATATATTCATAGAAATTCCGTTGAACCACCAAGTCAAGATAATCAATATCTTTCAGAAAGACTACGGCATCTTTATATTGTGCCAAAAAGGCTTGACTCACGAGAGCCCTTAACAAATCGTTGCTCATCTGCTTTCCGCGAATAATCACAAACGGCTGTCGTTTTGACAATGAATAAATTTGCTGAGCGACAACCTGTTTTCCAACACCAGGTTCTCCACTGATCCAAATCGGTTCCGGATGCTGTGCGTGCTCCTGGACCAATTTGTGAACAGTTTCAATTGCGCCGCTCTTCCCGCTCAACACCATAGGAGGAAGAGTCTGGCGAACATCAATTGCCTGTTCATACCGTTGCTGATTATCGTCAAGTGTAGGCGTGTAATGTTCAAGATATAACAAAACGTTTTCTCCATCAAGACGAGAAACCACGTTCCACAATTCACCTTCAATAAACAATAACGCTTCCTCCACATGCTGACTTGCTATTGTTCGGTGGACGACTTCATTCATTTCATTGAGGGTTGCTATCTTCTCCCCCACCTGATTATTAAACACTCTATTACAATAGACCAGCTCACCTTGTTGATTCATGATCGCAATCGCTCGCTCATCAAACTCTAAAATAGATCGGTATAGCGAAACATCTTTATTCAAAGCCTGAAACACCTTGTATACACGCTTCGCCTCGTCAAAGGCGCTCATGAGCGCCTCACGACCTGAAGTGATCAAAACACCTGTCATACCTAACTTTTTTGCGTATTCAACGGTGACAACATCACCAATGACAACCTCCACATTTTTCTCTTTTAGTGCCAAAAGCTTCTCTGTTACATCCTGGTCATGATGAATTGTTACCGTCTCAATATCAAAATCTAGCAGCTTGCAAATCGTTGCTGCACCTTGAGAAATATTTGGAAAACCGACAATCGCTGACTTTCCAGAAAAGCTTTTAACGAGTGTTAAAATGCGAAGCACATCGTACCCAGATACTTGAATATCAATCACGGGTACATGAACAGCGCTTTGAATCATCGATGCCGTTCCCCCACGACTAATAATTACATCAATTCCCTGACGTTCTGCTCGTGCAGCAATTTGAACACCTGTTTGCAGATTACCTAGTTCAGCCTGAATTTCAACCCCTTCTACCTCTCGACTTACTTCCTTCAGCAGCTCCATCATCCCTTGATACGGGGCAATTACTAATGCTTTAATCATATCCCATCCACCTTTATTGCCATCATTGTTCAATTTTGAATTTGCTTCCACACCTCTTGATAGACGTGCTTTAGTGGGACACGGTGAGTCCGAGCAATATTGTTGCAGTCCTCGTATTCAGGAGCGTGTTGCACGACTTTTCCTTTGTACGTTCCCTTTTTTACCGCTACCTCTCCCCACGGTGTGTTAACCGAATAAAAGCTACGTTCTAGACGATGAACGTTTACCCCATAATAGCGAACACCAAGCGTAGTCGTCTCTTGAAAGACAATGCGTTCAATCTCCTCTAAAAATTGCGTACTGCACAACACCTGAAGCATCACACCTGGACGATTCTTTTTCATATAGATCGGCGTATAAAAAACATCGTTTGCTCCTGCCTCAAATAGCTGATCCATAACGTATCCAAGCCACTCACCTGATATATCATCCAAGTTCACTTCTAGCTTCAACATGTCGTAATCCACATGCTCCTCTTTATGTGAAAAGGACATGGCTTCTCACTCCTCTATTTCCCCAAGGATAAGACGAAGTACGTTAGGATGATGCACAAACGTCTTCGTTCCTGCTCCGTAACCAATGTCTGTCACTTTAAAAGAAGGCATTGTCCCATATGCGTCTACTAACGTAGCCACAATTGCAGCACCAGTTGGGGTCGTTAACTCCCCTACTTGATCTGTGGCACGTAGCGGGATGCCTTTCAAGATTTCGAGGGCAGCAGGAGCTGGAACCGGATAAATACCATGCGCCATTCTCATTTGCCCACTTCCTACTGGAACCGGAGACGAAATGACCTTCGATACTTGAAGTTGATCCATTAAGATACAAGTGCCGACAATATCCACAATTGAATCAATAGCCCCCACCTCATGAAAATGCACGCTTTCAAACGGAATTTGATGAATTTTAGCCTCTGCACGTCCAATTTTCTCAAAAATCGTAAGCGCAAGCTTCTCTACATTTTCGTTAAACCCTGCCTCTTGAATAATTTGCACGATGTCTGCATAATGTCTGTGATCATGACTATGACTGTGACCTTCGTGACCGTGTTTGTGATCATGACTATGACTGTGACCTTCGTGACTATGTTCGTGATCATGACTATGACTGTGACCTTCGTGACTGTGTTCATGATCATGACTATGACTGTGACCTTCGTGACTGTGTTCGTGATCATGACTGTGACCTTCGTGTCTGTGTTCGTGATCATGACTGTGACCTTCGTGTCTATGCTCATGGTCGTGGCTATGATGGTCGTGCAGTTCTTTTAGATGAACGTCAAATTTTGTAGAGGAGATTCCATTTTTAACTACCTTTTTCCATGAAAGGTCATACTCTGAATCTAGCTTTAACTTAGAAAGTTCCGCTTTCAAAACTGATGGATCAGCCCCTAAGTCGATCAATGCACCAATGGTCATATCCCCACTGATTCCTGAAAAACAATCGATATATAATGTTTTCATATTTTCTCCGCTCCTAAATGAATATTTTTATGTATAAGCGTGGCATAGTATCCCGCGCCGAATCCATTGTCAATATTTACAACGCTAATTCCCGGTGAGCACGCATTTAACATCGACAATAGAGCGGACAATCCTTGGAAATTAGCACCGTAACCTATACTAGTAGGAACGGCTACTACAGGGTTACTAACAAGTCCTCCTACCACACTTGCAAGCGCACCTTCCATCCCTGCAACCGCAATTGTAACCGTCGCATTCTCGATATCTTCTAAGTTATGAAACAAGCGATGAATTCCGGCTACTCCTACATCATAAATACGCTTCACAGATGCTCCAAACGCTTCTGCTGTTAGCGCAGCCTCTTCTGCAACCGGTAAGTCTGACGTTCCCGCACATACGACCGCAATATACCCGTTGTATAAAACATCAGGCTCGTCTTCATGCTTCCAAAAAAGTGTTCTGGCCGTCTCACTGTATACAAGATCATTTACAGACTCCATCACTTGTAGCGCTTTCATTTGATCGATTCGGGTAGCTAACACACGATTTGTTGATCCCTTTAACGACTGAATAATTCGAATGATTTGCTCTGCCGTCTTTCCTTCTCCATAAATAACTTCTGGAAAACCTGTGCGCTTTTCACGCGTTGAATCGACTTTGGCAAACCCCATATCATCAAAAGCACGAATTTGTTTTTTTGCTTCCTCTATACTGACAGAACCATTTTTCACTTCATTTAAAATCTGATCTAGCTGCTCGTTTCCCATGTTCTCATCTCCATTATTCTATAATTGTCTCGTGTCATTAAATCGACAGTACTTTATTCATGCTACCACTCTTGTATCCCTGAAGATCCAGCGTCACAAATTTATAGCCGAACTGCTGAAGCTGATTCATAATGTCATCATGATTAGCTAACACAAGCGACATATCAGTTGGCTCTACCTCTATTCTCGCAATCTCTTCATGAGTGCGAACACGTACTTGGCGGACACCTAAGTTTCGTAGATACTCTTCCGATTTTTCAACCTTCGTAAGCTTTTCCTGCGTAATCTCTTCACCATAGGCAATTCGTGATGATAAGCATGCAAAAGATGGTTTGTTCCAAGTTGGGATCTCTAATTCTTTTGAGAGTGCTCGAATTTCATCTTTGAACAACTGTGCTTCCTGCAGCGGACCTCGTACACCGTGTTCTTGTGCAGCACGCATCCCGGGACGGTGCTCATTCATATCATCTGCGATTAGTCCATAAATGACGTTATGATATCCCTTTTCTTTCATAATTGGAACAACGTGTTCAAATAAGCTATTTTTGCAGAAGTAGCAGCGATTTTGATCATTTTCTGTGTATCCAGGAATCGAAAGCTCTGACGTCTCAATAACTTGATGCTGAACACCGATCCAGTCTGCTAATATTTTTGCCTCTTCTAACTCACGTTGTGGATACGTCTCTGAATTAGCTGTAACGGCTAATACATTGTCCTTCCCAAGCACGTCATAAGCCACTTTTAACAAAAATGTGCTGTCCACTCCCCCTGAAAATGCTACAACGACCCGTTCCATTTCACGTAAAATATCTTTTAAGCGCTTACATTTATCCTTCACAATCGGTATCCCCCTTTAGTTATGTTGCAATTTATATCTAACTTAATAGAAACATAAATATTTTTTAAATAATGTGTATTTTTGCAACACTTTATTTTATTATAGGTGACTTTTCTCGAAATGAAAAGAACAAGATGCAGAAATAACCATTTCCTTTTAAAATAACCCAACATAAAAAAGAAGCCCCGCAGAGCTTCTTTTCATCCTTCTTATTTGCTGTTTAAAAGCAGGTCGACTACCTTAGCTGCTTGCGCACGCGTGACGATATCTTTTGGTAAAAAGCTTCCGTCTTTATAGCCATCTACGAAATGGAGATCTGAGGCCGCTTGAACAGCAGAAACAAATGATTTTGTAATATGACCATTATCTGTAAAGTTTGTTGACGACGCATGTGGAATTTTGTTTCCTGTTTTTACTTCATACGCGTTCATCACCATTTGAGCCATTTCTTGTCGAGTAATAGGTGCAGTCGGTTCAAAACGATTTGAAGATTTCCCTTTCACAATTCCTGCTTCATACGCAGCGGCAATTTCTGTTGCTGCTTGCTTATTCGTCACATCTTTAAACGGTACAGTGCTCTTTGCCGTCAGGTTTAACGTACGTGTTAAGAGTGATGCAAATTGTGCACGCGTAACATGGTGAGCGGGTGCATAGGACTGTTCGGTTTCACCGTATGCAATATTACTTAACTGTAAATCGGAAACGTATGGGTATGCCCAGTGACCTTTTGGTACGTCTTTAAACTGATAAGCAGATGGCAGCTTCGTAAACGATGGCAAACCAGAAATATAACCAATTCCTCCTGTTTGAGCAATCCCAATTTTTTCTGAGATTTCCTTTTCCAGTGCTGCTTTATCGACAGCCGTAATATTTTTCGTTTCTAATTCGTCACCTGGATGCTGAAAGTTACTCATTAAATAGCTAAATCCGTTTCGATCACCGGTTGATAAAAGCCCAGTTGATTCAGATCCTGCTGGGACCGATAAAATACGCGAAAGCTTTTTCGTATCAATGTTATACGCCCACACGAAGTTATTGGTATGCTGACTGCTGTCTTCACCAATAAATAATGTTCGCATATCCTCTGAATAACTTAAGTTATCTCCGCTTGCTACCTTGTCTGTACTCGCTGTATTGCCATATCCGTCTGGCTTTGGAAGATCCTCTCCCGTAATTAGGCCTGACATAGCCCCTGCCACATAATCACTATTGATCTTATCTCCGTTAAGATCAAGATGATTTCCTGATAGATCAAGTTGATACGTCACTCCTGACGAGCGCTTTGGTAATTGAATATCATCGGTCGGATCCTGCCCTTTTGTATCCTGTTCCATTCCTTTTGAAGAATCTGAAATCGCTACGTAAACCTTCTTATCCTTCTCGTTTAGCGTTACGCCTTCCATTTTATTAAACTCTGACGTGGCACCAAGCATCGCAGCATAACGACGTGATTCTAAAAAGGCCGCTGCTTTTTCCATACCTGGCTTCACTTTTAAGTATTCCGTTTTACCATAGGAATATTGTTTAATAGCTTTAAAGCCATCTTTTGGTGCATCAGATGTTTCAAAAATGTCGCTGAATTTCACACCACCGTCAATCATCTTTTTCACTTCATTATCGGTTGCATGTCCTAACTTAATCCACTCTAAATTCCCAGATCCGCCGTTTTCTTTACTTGTTTGATGAAACTTCGCTGCGTATAGAGTTCCCGCTGATAAATCTCGTTTCTTATCAGCCACATACATAAACATCGTTGTATAAGAACCATCATCTCCGAAAAAGGCCGTGCGCTCATCAGGCATTACCTTCATTAATTCATGTGAGAATCGCCCTGTGCTGTAATGCTTTTGTACCTTTGTTGTTCCGTCCTCTTTTACTTCAATTTCAGGAATGTAACCATAAAAATACGGGTTCGCTTTTGCTTTGTCACCAAAATACAAATTAGCAAAACTCTCCGTCCATGTACGTGCAGATGAGGATGCGTCCGTCTCAAATGTTCGCGCATCCGGCTCATATTCTTCAGACCCTAAGTGAGTGTTCCAAGGAGAAACAGATCCGTTACACGCAATCCAAAGACCGTTGACATCTGAAAAATCAATTTTTGTTACTTTTTCCGGCTTCAATTCGCCTGTTTTTTCGTTCTGTGAAAACTTTGTGAGTGACATTGAAGCGGGAACCAATCCATATGCTGACTTTCCGGCAGCATCAAACGTGTCATATTCATAGTGTGTCACCATATATAAATTGCCGTTGATCGGCTTTAAAAAGCTGTTGGAATCCGGTGCATCTGATACAAAGTGTTTGTTTCCCGGAACACCTTTATCGATAATCGGATTGCCGTTCATATCAATCGGTGTTCCTGCTGCGATAAGCTCTCCTTTATTTGTTGCAATTTTATCTTCTGATTTGAATAAGCGATTGTACGAAAGAGGAAAAGTCTTTGTGCGTCCATCACTGTATTTCACAGATACCGATGCCGTTGTATATGTATCAACCATTTGATTAATCGTCTTTGGTGTATCCATGCCATTAAATTGAACCGAATCAATTGACAAGTGTTTACTCTCCGCTGCAGCCGCTGGTGTCATTGCTGGAATCGTTAAAGCAAGCGCCAATGCAACCGTCGCACTTTTTTTGCTCATCCATTTCTTTTTCATTCTTCTTACGTCCCCCTATCAATTTGTGTTTTATTCACTATTCTTATTTAAGCGCGAAATTGTTAAGATTCTGTGGAGAATTCGTAAAAGAACATTAAAAGTTTGATGTTTTTTGTAAATGACCTGAAACCAATTAAAAAAACGCGACCGTTATGGCCGCGTTTTTTTATGCAGATTGCTTTATATCTTTTTCTTCTTTTTTTCCTTTTAACGATCGAAGCAAGAACGGATAAAAAATGATGCCACTGACGATCATTGCAACTCCTAGCAAGAACGTTTTAATATCTGCCGTACCTGCCACTACTACCCAAGCTGAGTAGACGGTAGCTAATACTGCTACGACAATATCCAACGCGCGTCCCTTTCCGTTCTCATATGTCTCACCCGTTAAGCCTAGCTTCAGTTGATAAACAGACGAGATTAAGTAAGGCACAAGATAAGCTAACGTAGCCACGTAGATAATGAAATCAAAGGCGCTCGCAATTGAGTTAGAAACCGTTGACAGTAGTAGAACCTGTGCAATGGCATTTGATATCCAAAGAGCCACCGTCGGCATTCCTTTTTCATTCACTTTAGTAAATGAGGTGAAAAATACATTTTGCTTTGCTGCTTGATACGGAACTTCCGAGCTTAATAATACCCATCCAACCGTTGAACCAATTAAGCTAATCAAACCGACGATTGCAAGAACATTACCGCCAGTTGATCCTAAAATACTCGAAATAGCGTCAACGAGTGGGTTTTGTGACTGTTGTAATTCACTTTGCGTTAGAAGCCCCATCGTTAAAATACTGATTCCGATGTAAATAATTAATGAAATAACGAGACCTAAAATCGTAGCTTTTTTTACATCGCCTTCTTTTTTCGCACGTGAGGCGAATACAACTGCTGATTCAATCCCGATAAATGCCCAAAGTGTTGCAACGGCTGCGCTGTTTACTTGTCCTAAAAGACCAACTGTCTCACCACCGCTTGTTCTTGTATCAACAAACGGGCCGATGTTGGATTGTTGAAAAGCAAATAGCGCAATAACAATAAATAAGAAAAATCCGATTACTTTTGCAACTGTCGCAACAAAGTTAAATTTACCTGCACTTTCAATACCGCGGAGAATTAACGCGTGTGTTCCCCATAAAAGAACCGAGCAAATAACAAATGTTACAGCGTTTCCTGCCTTTAATTCAAAGGCACCTACAGTGAACAAAACATTTTTACTGTTCATCACTGGGAAAAAGATGGATAAATAGCTAGCGAACGTTGTAATAACCGCAACATAACCTGCGATGTTTCCAATCCAATAGCCCCATGAAGACATAAACCCAGCTAATACGGATAACGTACGACTTTTCTTAAACAATGCTTTTGCATAAATTTGTGGACCACCGCTTAACTCTGGTTTTCGAATCGCCAAGTTTCCAAATACAAGCGCAAGCATTAGTACTCCTGCTCCTGTCACAGCCCATCCTAGCAAAACTCCAGCCGGACTAGCAGCAGCGGATAACGAGCGAGGCAGCATAAAAATTCCTGAGCCAACCATATTTCCGACAACGAGAGCGGTTAATAGCCACAGCCCTAACTTGTTTCGTTTCATACTCAATTTCTCCCTTCAATACGTTCCTAAACAATGTTTATCATCAATTTTTTCATAATTTTAACTTTTTCTCGATAACACATTAGCGAACTAAAGCGTTTGGACTTTCTACAGTATAAAACGAGAAAATGAATTCGTCAACCTCTATCTGTTCATTTCTTGTTTTAAGTAGAGAGAAAAAGGAAATACATGTAGAAATACCAAATGATTTACATATATATGTAAGAAGGAGGAGATCGTGTTGACGTGGTTACTTTTGCTAGTTGCAGTTAGTATCGTAGCGGCTATTTTATTAGATCGACCTCAAAAGAAATCTTCACATTCTTTACAAACAGCTCGTGAGTCTAACACCCGTTCTAAATTCCCTCATGATGACGATGAAGGTAAATAGTTTAGAGCAGGTAGTATCTTTGAATAAGAAGATGCCACCTGCTCATAAATCTTTACTATCTTATACTATCGGTCCCATTTTTATTGAGGAGAAAAAACGAAAGCATTCATTTTGCATATCTCCATGAAACGAAACGACCAATGAACGGAATTCACCCTCAGCATAAATTTAATAGGAAGATAATTAGTCTTTCTTCAAACCATTTCCCTATTTTTCCTGAGTGCAAGGTCAATCAGTTTTCTTTCACTCCTCTTGTTTGATATGATAAAAAGTACATAAACTTAAAGGAGTGGATGCAATTGGTAAAGAAAGTACGAATTGGTCAAACTGATTTACACGTCAATCCCATTGGATTAGGGACAAACGCAGTAGGAGGACACAACCTCTATCCAAATTTGGATGAAGAAGTTGGAAAAGACCTTGTTCGCACAGCTATTTCAAAAGGCATTAACTTCTTAGATACGGCCTTCATCTACGGTCCGAAACGTTCTGAAGAACTGATTGGTGAAGTACTAAAAGAGACAGGCAGTCGTAGTGACATTGTAATTGCAACAAAAGGAGCACACAAATTTGTCGGAAATAATGTCGTGATCGACAACTCCCCTGCTTACTTAAAGCAGTCTGTCGAAGATAGCTTAAAACGACTTCAAACCGATTATATTGATTTGTACTATATTCATTTCCCAGATGAGGACACACCGAAGGACGAAGCAGTCGGTGCACTGAAGGAACTAAAAGATCAAGGAAAAATTAAAGCAATCGGCGTATCCAATTTCTCGATCGACCAACTAAAAGAGGCAAATAAAGATGGATATGTTGATGTGTATCAAGGTGAATACAACCTATTCCAACGTGATGCTGAGCGTGATATCCTTCCATATGCTGCAGAAAATAACATCTCATTTGTTCCATATTTCCCGCTCGCAGCTGGGCTTTTAGCGGGAAAATATACGAAAGAGACCACATTTGACGATTTACGAAAAGATATGGATTTATTTAAGAAAGAGAATTTCGAAAAAAATCTTGAAAAAGTGGACGCGCTTCGTGAAATTGCGGAGGCAAACCATGTAGAAGTCGCACACCTTGTCCTTGCATGGTACTTAGAGCAGCCAGCAATTGATGCCATTATTCCGGGTGCAAAACGTGCAGCTCAAGTGGAAAATAACCTAAAAACATTAGATGTAAAATTATCACCAGCGGACATTCAAAAAGTAGATCGTATTTTTAGATAACAAAAAAAGATTCCGACAGACGAACGGTCGGAATCTTTTTTTATTCGCCTTTTACTCGTACGTGACTGCTTCCAAGCTCCTGATCTCCCCAAAATAGACGGAGCGTATCTCCGTTCTGCACTGCCCCTACGCCTTCTGGTGTGCCAGTAAAAATTAGATCCCCTCTTCCAATTCCATAATGAAGCCCCGTAAAGTCAATGATCTCTTGAAGGGTAAAAATCATGTTTTTTATACAGCCGTTTTGAACCGTTTGGTCGTTTTTTTCAAGGGAGAAGAATGTCTTCTTACATTCTTCTTCCCCCGGAAACGGAATGAATGATCCTACGAGGGCAGAGTTTTTGAAGCCTTTTGCCTGTAGCCAAGGCTTTCCTTGTTTCTTACACTCCGTCTGTACGTCTCGGAGGGTAAAATCGATCCCTATGGTCATTTGATCCACTACCTCATCGACCGTCATTCCTTTTTCATATTCTTTTCCTATATGTATAACAAGCTCTGCTTCATAGTGTAGATCTCCTTTCCCCCCTGGGAGGACAATCTCCCGGTCATCTCCACAAACAAGCGCGTGCGTAGGTTTTAAAAATAAAAATGGAGCCGTTGGAATATCATTTTGAAGCTCCTTGGCATGCAAAGCATAGTTTCGTCCCACACAGTAAATATTGGTCATTATGTATCACTCCTCTTATTGTGTTCTTCCCTGAAGTAATTGCTTGAGACCCTCAAAAAGCACGTCCCTCATAACCTCGTCATAGCGTGTATATGTCGGATCGATTGAAAGAAGGTGATCAAATATCTCTTTTACCTGTCCCTCGACCATGACGGTTAGTCCATGCACTTCTTCTCCTGTTAAATCATTTTGAAAAACCTCGTTGATGATTGCTACCTGTCCCACATTGTCACCTCCCCCATTCAAATTTCGCTATAAATTTCAAAATTCCTTGTGAATGTCACAGAAAAAAAGAGCAACGAGTATGGTCGTCGTTGCTCTCTGGTGTCTTTCATTATTGTGCATTCTTTAGATTCACATGATCGACCTTTCCATCTTTTCCAACGATAAAGTCGATTTCGTATTTACCGTTTGTATAGACGTACTTTGTCTCTTTTGTTTCTTTTAACATGATGACTTGCTTAGGTTTGCCGAGTTCCTTCATTAGGTCCTTGCTCGTCACGCCGTTAATGTCTTTGTCAGCTTCGATGTTACGTCCTAAATAGCGAATTTCTTTAATGTGTCCTTTTGTATCATAAGAAAATGCATAGCCAGGGTGTCCCATATTTGCTGGGTATACGTCATAACCGTTTTCAGCCTTGTAAGGAGCTCCCCATGCTTTGTAGACTGTTGATTTCGCTGTTACGCCCACTTTAAACTGCTGGGCATCATTCGGGAACGTTCCTTTATAGGCTGAACCATAAATCGCGTGCAGCTTTTTCACCGCATCGGATTGCTCGGACACTGCCGTGTTACCGTATGTTAAGTTAACGTGGTCGACTTTTCCATTTGTTCCCACAATAAATCGAAGCTCGTACTTTCCGGTTTGATAGACGTAATCTTTTTCCTTTGTTTTTGGAATCGTCAGGATTTTTTCTGGTTTTCCGAGCTCTTTTACAAGAGTCGCGGTCGTAATGCCATTAATGTCTTGATCAGCTTCAACATTACGCCCTAAGTACCGGACCTCTTTAATATACCCCTTGGCATCATAGGAAATGGCATAGCCAGGGTGTCCCATATTAGCTGGATAAAGATCGTACCCGTTAGACGTTTTCTCTGGTGTACCCCATGCTTTGTGGACGATCGCCTTTGTAGCCGTACCGAGGGTAAAGCTTTTCGCATCCTTTGGAAATGCACCCTTTGCAGAAGACTTATAAATGTCATGTAGCTTCTGGATGGCCTCTGATTGAGTTGTAGAAGAGACCGTTTTTGTCGGAGCATTGTGAGTTGTTTGCGCCCCTGCAACTGCTCCTGCGCCTAGCGCCGAACCAGCTAACACCGTCGCAGCCAACCACTTAGTTCCTTTTTTCATCGTTCTCATTTCTATCTCCTCCTTTAAGGATAGTATATGTTTTCCACGGTTTTCTCATTTTTAAACGTTTCGGTTCATCACGCTCTTTCTTCATTTAATGCTATTCTTTTCTAACCAGTCAACTCATACAAGGTGATTTTACATCGACCCTCTTCATTTCTATGGACAAGCATCCTTCTTCTTTTATATATTGGAATAAATAACCATAGGAGGAAACGAGATGATTATTAGACCTTATGAGTTAAAAGATGAAGAGAGCTGGCTACGATGCAGAGTTCTATCTTTTTTACATACCGCTTATTTTGACCATGTGCTTCGTGAAAAAGAACGCTATGAGAATCCTTCCATCGAACTAGTCGCAGAAGTGGATGGGCAGATTGTTGGGTTATTAGATATTGAGTACGAAATAACAGAACGTAGCGTTTGTTCAAGAGGATCGGGGTTAGGGGGAATGATTTGGCACATTGCCGTTCATCCTGACTTTCAGCGACAAGGAATTGCCACACGCCTTTTGGACAAGGGAGAAGAGCTGGCTAAAACGCATGAGTTAAATCGCTTAGAAGCGTGGACTAGGGATGATGAGTGGGTACGGAAATGGTATGAAAACCAGCACTTTGCATTAGTAGATTCCTATTTGCACGTGTTCATAGACAAACAAGCAGAAATGGATCAATCCATACAAAGTATATACAAGAACCTATATCCGATCCAAGCCTTTGCTCATTACGCAGGAAATCAAAAAGAAGAAGTTATGGGACAGTTCAAACGCGTACACGAGTGCGTTTGTTATGAAAAGCTGTTATGAAAGAAGCCCTCTCCTATTGAAGGAGAAGGCTTCTAGTTTTGTAGAAAATTAATAGTTGTTATCCTGCCCAAACGTCTTTCGCATATCGGCCACTCTCTTCTAGAGATTGCAACCATTTTCTCGCTTCTTCTACATTCACATTATGAACGGTTTGATAACCACTCATTAACGTACGTTCTACGTCAGGAGCCATTTGGCTGCCGTCACCGCAGATATAGAAATGTGCACCATCATCCAGCAAGGAGATTAAATGTTTAATGTCGTGCTCCATTAAATGCTGTACATATGTTTTAGGCTGATCGCTCATACGTGAAAAAGCGGTATGAAGTGTGACAATGCCGTTTTTCTCCGCATGTTCTAATTCCTCCTGATAGAGATAATCTTCATTGAGAGAACGGCAACCAAAGTAAAGATGTGCTTCTCCTAACGCTTTCCCATTTTCTTTTAAGGATTCTCTCGCTTGTACAAATCCTCTAAATGGTGCTACTCCAGTACCTGGTCCTACCATAATAACGGGCGTTTTTGAGTCCCTTGGTAAGGAGAATCCTGATTGTGGTGTAGATACAAAACACGTAATCGAATCCCCTTCTCGAAGCTGTGATAAATAGGTCGTCGCAATTCCTTGGTACGTACCGTTTCCACTCCAAGAGTCTCCTTTTACTACACTAACTGTTATGCTTGGTTGCCCTTCTGATTTCTTCGGAGAGGAAGAAATTGAGTAGTAGCGCGGACGTAATGCTGGCAACAATTCAATTACCTCACCAAACTCCATTTCACACGCCGGATACTTCTCCAATAGCTCAAGCATTGTTAAACGTTTTTGAAGCACTTGTTCTTTGTACACTTCTTTTTCTAAAAGTGCTTCAAGTTCTACCTTATGAGGTGGACAAACGGTTTTAGCAGCCATAGCACGGAGCTGTTGGCGCGTCACCGGCTCTTGAAGCTCAACAAACTGAAGAAGCTCTTCAATCGTTACCGTACGATTAAGCGGTAGGTGTGAAAGCTTTTCTTCCTCTGCCTGTAAACGAATAAGGCTAGATCCATCTAAAGCAAAACGAGTAAGCACGCGATTTACAAGCTCTGGGTAATTTTTCGGAATGATTCCAAGATGATCTCCCTCTTGATACGTTACGCCTTCAGGTAGCTGTACTTCTACATGACGTGTACTTCTCGCACTACAAGGCTGTTGCAACTCTTTATTAGTCACTACTGTAGCATTAAACGCATGATGCTGTTTGGCTAACGGCATTTGTAAGCTGCCATCAATATATTCTAGCGTTAGTGATGACGTTTTCACCTCTTCTTCTGGCATTTCTAAACCAAATGCATCTGCCAAATCATGCCAAAGATGCTCTTTCCACTCCTCATATGCGCCTTCAAAATCATCGCTTGCATCTGCCTCACCACGATCTGTAAGACGATGTGCACCTAATTGTTCAAGCGTTTCATCAATAAACGCAGGTACTTTCTGATATGTTGTTGCCCAGTTTTTATCTCCACAACCGAACACCGCATAGCGAACGCCCTCTATAGTTGAGGCATGAGATAACCATTCGACAAAGTTTCTCGCGTTATCCGGTGGATGTCCATTATACGAAGCAGACACAATAAGGACAGCGCCCTCTGTTGGAAGATTCCCTGCATATGCATCTAACGGAGCAACCGTCGGAGCAAAGCCTTTGCTCATCGCAATATCTGCCAAGTCACGGGCCGTGCCTTCTGCTGTTCCCATATTTGAACCGTACAATAGAAGTAGCGGCGTGTTGTGAGCATCTTCAGCTTTTTGACGCTTTGCTTTTGGTGCTTCTGGTTTAGCGGTTGGAATGCCACCAAGCGGAATTTTCTTCGATTTTGCTTTTACAACAAATCCTTCTGGCTTGAGCGTCAGCGTTTCTTTAATATCCAGCTCATAGTTCGTATGATCCTCAAAATCAAAGTGTTTTAAGATCATCCCAAGTACAAGCGTTGCTTCATGCAGGGCAAACTGTTGACCAATACATGCACGCTGCCCATTACCAAACGGTTTGAACGCATGTTGCGGAATAGCACTTGGATTTTCAAAACGTTCCGGACGGAAATCTTCTACATCATCACCCCAAATTGCTGGATCGCGGTGAAGCTGCGGAAGATGAACCATAATTTCATCATCTTTTTTCAGCTCATATTCTCCACCAATTACCGTATCTTCTTTTGCATATAGCGAGAATGCAGGTGCTGTTGGCCATAAACGTAATCCTTCATTAAGAACCATACCAATGTATTTTAACTGCTTCACCTGCTTATAGGATGGCACAGAATCAACGAGAACGCGCGCTGCTTCATCGGCTGCTTTTTTAAGAATCGCTGGATTTTTCACTAGGTAGTATAGTGTAAATGATAGCAATCCGCTTGTTGTTTCATGACCAGCAATTAAGAACGTAATAATTTGATAACGAATATTTTCATCATCTAGCGGTTCTCCTGTTTCCGGATCTTTTCCGTTTAGCATATGTGTGAGTAAATCGTCCGCTTCTTCGCCGCTTTCTTTGCGATCTGCGATAATTTTATCCACAAGATCGTTCATGTATTTAATATCTTTCTGAAACTGCTCTTTACGCTCGTCGTACATCGGGTCGTCAGGGTTAACACGATTAAGGCGCGTCATAGACTCATCTAATGCGCGTACCATGCTTGTAATAAACGGATGCGGCTGATCACGATAAAAGCTATTAAAGCGATAATTAAATCCACAAAGTCCAATCGTATCAAGCGTTAGGCGCGTCATATCTTCTGGAACTTCAATGTGCTCATCAGCATTTAGGCGCTCCCACTTCTGAACAAGCTGCACGGCAATATCCACCATCATATTGTGATAGCCTTTCATCGCCTGCTGGCTGAAACTCGGCAGAAGGATGTTATGTGCTTTTTTCCAATTCTTTTCATGCGTCCAGCTCGTAAATAATCCGTCACCTGTAAAATCACGTACGTTTTTAAGCGCTTGACTTAAGTTTTTATCAAAACGGGATTCATCTGATACTTCCTTCACTAAACGATGGCTAGACACATAGCGTGTCGTACGTCCTGGACCTTCAAATAAGAAGATTTCGCCCATTTCCTGTGCAATTTTCATTAGTGACTGAATTGGTTTTTCGGTATTAAGCAGTGGTAAGTTTTTTAGTTCGCCAAATGTTTCTGGCTGTGGAATTTGTTTTAATGACATTTCAATCACTCTCTTTTCTTATTAACATTGTTTAATAGCTGCCCAAAGACTTTCCTCAAGCTCATCTAGCAACTCTTTGCTTAAGATAATATGCTGACTTTCAACCAGAGAATGTACTTCCATGAAGCTTCCAAATAAAATGGCAATGAGAGCGTTCACGTGTAGGGTACGAATAGCCCCCTCTTGTTGACCTTCTCGAAAAAAATCACACACTAGATCGACTAGTTTTTCATATTCTTTCAAGCTTTTTTCATCTAGAAATGCACCTTGGCTATGCGTTTTAATGAAGCGCAGTGCACGGGGATTTTCAACGGTAAATTGAATCATTCCCCTAAATATATGATGAAACCCTTCCCTAAAATCTTTGCGATGAACCAAAAGGCCTTTTTCTATACAAACAAGGAATTCCTTTACATACTTTTGAAATAGCTCATTGACTAAGCTCTCTTTGTTTTTAAAATAGCGATAAATGGTTCCAGCACCAACGTTTGCACCCTCTGCAATCATTGGAATCGTTGTTGCATCAAACCCTCTTTCTGCAAACAAAACGAGTGAAGCTGAAAATATAGCGCTTTGCTTTGTGGATGTCGCTCCCATCTCTTCACCTCTTTTCAAAAAAGCGGAATGAACGTTCATTCCGCTTTTAAGTATAGAAAAGATGTTTTTCCGAGTAAAAAGATAACCTTTATCTTTTTAGCAAAAGGTTCCAATAATCTAGATATTAACCATAATAAGGAATATTTTTAAGACTTTTCGAACAATTCTTCCCTGAAATTATTTGATTATTTATGCACTTTACATAACCATTTTTATCCATCATCTATTTTTTCGAAAAGATGGAAGTTAATTAATTGTTAAAAAAGGTTTCATCTTAACAAAAAAAGAGTATATGAATATGAGGACAAAAAAGTTGAGATAGTAAATATAAAAAGAAAACTGGACGTTTCTTGTATTTACCAACACATTGAGACGGTCATTACTATTTACCTTTATTCGATAAACGTGTTACCTTTTTTAAAAATTTAAAACGTGAGGGTGCGTATGAATATTTATTTTGAACAACTAGATTTACCATTTAACGAAATTTTTGGACCAACAACCCAATACATTACACATTTAGCATATGACTCTCGTCTCGTCCAAAAAGACGGTATATTCTTCAGTATTAAAGGTGAAAACCATGATGGTCATGAATATATTTCAGATGCTGTGAAAAAGGGAGCCGTTACCGTTGTTGGGACAAGCTCTTATCAATTAAAACAGCTCAGTAAACGATTTCCACATTGTACGTTTCTAGTCGTAGACAATGTGCGCTTTTTTATGGCACATTTTTCAAAATATTTCTATGGAAATTCAGATGATAAGTTAAAAACGATCGGTGTTACGGGGACGAACGGCAAAACCACCGTTGCTGCATACGTCAGGTCTCTCCTAACACTTCTTCATTTGCCAACAGGATCAATTGGAACAACCGGCATTTGGTCGTCTAAGCAAAAGCTCGTATACGCTAAAAGCACACCGACTACTCCTGAGTCGACAGATTTGCATCACATTTTTCATGATCTTCTCTCTCTACATGATCAGGCTGCCGTTATGGAAGTGTCGTCCATCGCCCTTGATCAACAGCGCGTAGAAGGCATGACGTTTGATGTAGCCATTCATACGAATTTTTCTGAAGAACACTTGGAATACCATAAAACAATGGAGCATTACAAGCAGTCGAAAATGAGATTGTTTCAACAGGCTAAGAGCGCGGTTGTCAACGTTGAAGATGAAGGAATGGGCGATGATTTATTGCAGACGTTCACAGGACGTATGGTCACCTACAGCATTTCAGAGGGCGTTCCCGCTATGCTTCAAGCTCGATATCTAACAACGACAAGCGCTGGTACAGCATTTGATTTACATTTCAAAGGAAATCGCTATGAGGTATTTGCTCCTGTGTACGGAGATTACAACATCGCAAACGTCCTGTCTGCCATCGGAACGGCTCTTCTCCTCGGGTACCATATTGAAAACATTTTGGACGTGCTCCCAAATCTTGAAAGTCCCGAAGGTCGCTTTCAAGTTATTCAAGGGCCGAATAATCAGCGCGTAATTTTAGACTACGCGCATACGCCCGTGGCACTAACACGCCTCCTACACGAGGTGAAAAAGCTTCCTCATAATCGACTCATTCTAATGATTGCGGGAATTGGGATACGTGATTTTAATAAAATGCCAAAAATGGCTCGAGTAGCAGAAGGACAGGCTGATGAAATTGTGGTAACGGTGGATCACCCAGGGTTTCATGATCCAAACATCATCGTCGACAACGTGATAGCAGGATTCTCTGATCCACATCACCCGAACATCCATCGCGCTCCTACTCGCAGAGAAGGTGTCCTAACATCGCTATCTCTTGGTGAAGAAAATGACATTATTCTCTTAACAAGCGGCTGTATAAACGGCGCTCAGCTTGTGAAGGGTGAAGCGATTCCTCATTCTGATGAAGCGATTATTGACGCTTATTATGCATCTGTATTATTAAAAGGATGAATGAAGGGCACCTCCCTTGGATGGTAGGTGCCCTTTCATATTGTTCCGCTTTCTTAGAAACATTTGCTGTCCCCTTCTTTTAAAAAACGAGTAAATCGTTTGAGCAAAATACCTTAACCATTTTTGGTACGGTTATTTTTAGGTTGCATTCTTTTGCCCCCATTGAGCCTTTTTACGAGTTCAATATTTTTTGTCATAAACCAATACTTATGTAAATATTTAGATCCTACGAAAATATAGAAAATGCTAAAGTATGAATAGAAAATCATGAAAAGGGATACTTTGATGCCTATCCATAACTCTCCCAACACATCTAAAATTGAAATGACAATGACAAGAACTAATAGAGTGTGTAGTGTTACAATTCCCCATCATTTTATTGATTATTTTTAACTATTCTTCATCGCATTTATTTATGTCTTTTGCAGGATATCTTAAATTTTACATTATTTGTATAATAGCATCTTGTATATACTCTTCAAGATACTCATCACAAACAAAAAGGAGAAAAAGCATGAACAACTTTGTGAGAGGTTTTCTCGTATCAGGCCTTATGACTTTTTTAATTCCTTTTGTCTTGTTAGTCATTTGGTTTCTCTCAACTTCCATCGATGAACCTTCTGATGCAGACGGACTCGGTTTCGCAATCGTATACGGATTGTTTGGCTTCGGGGCTTTAGGTATTGTCGTTGGGCTTGTTGGTGGACTTTTATTCATGGCCCTTCAAAACGGAGAGTAGCTACTAAGGAGGTTAGATTGAATGAAAAAAATGCTTCACTTCATTGCAGGATTTCTCGTAACAAGCGTTCTGACTGTTGTCATTCCGTTGGTTCTCTTGTTTATCATCCTCGTTTCCCAACCAAATGACAGTGATCCGTCAAGTGGCGTAGCTGGAGGATTTGGGATGGCTCTTGCGTTTGGATTACTTACGTATATAGCACCAGTGACAGGCATCGTAGGTGGAGTTGTGTGGTCGGTAAGGATGTCCCGTCGAAACGAAGAAAAACAGCAACTACACTAAGAGAGAGTACTGTTCGTACTCCCTCTTTTGTGTGCTTAAATTTTCGTCCGTAAATTCCATAGTTCAGGGAAAAAGTGTTGATCAAGCGCGCGTTTCAAGTACATGACGCCTGATGATCCTCCCGTTCCCTGCTTGTGGCCGATAATACGCTCAACCGTACTCATATGATTAAAGCGCCATATTTGCTGCTGATGACCAACATCCACTAATTTTTCAGCCAGCTCATACAAATCCCAATATTTTTCAACATCTCGGTAAACCGTCAGCCACGCTTCTTCGACACTTTCATTTGGTTCATACATTTTAGCATAATCACGGCTTAGCGCGGCATCATCTACTTTTAATCCTCGCTTCACCAGCGCATGGATCGATGCGTCGTATAGACTCGGCTCACGAAGAGCTTCCTGCATTTTTTCATACAGCGGCTGATCATGTTTATACACAGCAAGCATGTGCTCATTTTTATTTCCTAACGCAAATTCAATTAAGCGGTTTTGATAGGACTGAAATCCTGATGACTGTCCGAGTTTATCACGAAACTCCATATATTCTGCTGGCGTTAACGTCGATAAAATGCTCCATGATTGAATCAGCTGCTGCTGAATACGTGACACGCGCGATAGCATTTTAAAAGAAGGTTCAAGATTGTTTTGTTTGATACAAGCAGTCGCGGCACTTAGCTCGTGTAAAATAAGCTTCATCCACAGTTCAGAAGATTGATGAATGATAATAAATAGCATTTCATCGTGATGATCTGAGAGACGGTGTTGACTGCTTAAAATTTCATCCAGGTGAAGATAATCTCCGTACGACATGTTCTGCTGAAAATCAGATTGAATTCGGTTTTTTACTTCCATTGACCTTTTCTGTTCCCCGTTTGTCATCAGCTTATTTCCCCTTTAATTTTATTAAGCCACAACTTCTCGCTCATTTTTAAATTTTTCATACTGCTTTTCTGTCATAATTCTTTTTAACGTCTGAACCACGTTCCACACGTCTTCGTAGGTTGTGTATAGGGCTATAGGTGCTAGTCGAATAATATTGGGTGCACGAAAATCCGGTATAATGCCATTCTCCTTTAGAGCCTTACAAATGCGAGCCGCCTCTTTATGCTCCAAACTCACATGACCACCTAAGCGAGATTCTTCGCGCGGACTTCCAATATAAAACTCAAATCCTGAAAGCTCTTGTTCAAGCAGGCTCATTAAATATTGCGTCATATGAAGTGATTTTTGACGGATATTTTCAATTCCTGCTTCTGCAAAGATCTCAAGCGATCCAATTAGCGGAGCTACGCTTAATACGTGCGGTGTACCGATTTGATAAGCGCCTGCATGCTCAGCTGGTGTCAGCATATGCTCCATATCAAACTGCTTGTCTTTTCGTGATCCAAACCACCCCGCAAGACCAGGCGACGTTCCGAAATGACGTTTGTTCACATATAAAGACCCCACTGCACCAGGACCTCCATTTAAATGTTTATAATTGCACCAATAAGCAAAATCGACATCCCATTCACTAAAAGAATGCGGAACGGCACCGACAGAATGGCAGCCGTCAAAACCAATCAGAATGCCTCTTTTATGCGCCTCTTCTGTTAACCGTTTTATATCTAACACTTGACCACTTCGGTATAAAACAGTTGGCAAAATAACAAGTGCGATTTCAGTTGTCATTTCTTCAATAATATCGTCCTCTTCTAAAAAACGACCGTCTCGGCTTTTTACCTGTACGAGGTGTTCTGTTGGCTCATAGCCGTGCGTTTGAAGATGACTTTGAATGGCATAAATGTCAGACGGAAACGTCAGCTCATCGGCTAAGATCTTTGTTCGATCACCTCTTGGCTGATAAAAGGTAGCTAGAATTTGATGAAGATTGACCGTTGTAGATCCTGTAACGATCACTTCGTCAGGTAATGCCCCGACTAAGGGAGCCATTTTCTCACCTAGCGTTTCTGATAACGAGAACCACGGATAACTCCCCTGCATCCACCCATCAATTCCATGTTCTTTCCAGTCATTTAAAGAGGCTAAAAGCGTTTTTTCAGCACGCTTTGATAATAATCCAAGTGAATTTCCATCCATATAAATGGAATTCTCCTTTATGTAAAACTCTTCTCGAAAACGACGTAGCGAATCATGTTGATCAAACTCTTTCGCCTGCTCAATCGTCCTTACTTTCATTGTTCTCATCCCCTTTGTTTTGTTCACTATATGAAAAGGTTATCAAGCAAAATATGGGAGTGTCAACACATATATCATAAGTAGTTAAGGTCTCATGTGCATCGCTGGCAGCCTACGCTAAAAACGTGGGCTTTTTCGGTGCTTCGTTTTTTGCTCAAAAGCATACGCAAGCTGAATCAACTTCTTTTCTGAAAACGCTCCACCAGCAAACGTAATGCCAAATGGCCGTTCAGACGCCTGATAACCAGCAGGAACGGCGATCGACGGATAACCTGCCTTTGCACTAATTGTCGAGTTTAGATAAGCAGGAAACACAATGGCATCTAGTCCATATTTTTTTAGAGTGTAATCAATTCCTTCTTCTTGAGCATAGTACAAATCGTCTAATTTTGCGTGAATGTTAGAAATATTGTAACCTCCTAGTCTCCCTATTAGTTCTCCTTGTATTCCGTTCTCTCCTCTTTTACAAAAGATGCGCGCTCTCTATTTACTTTCATAAGCATCTATCATACTATTAATTGGAAAATATTAGATTTTTATTAAAAGGTGATGAAAATGAAACGATTGTTAGCATGGATAGATTACCCCTACAAATTTCACGCATGGCCTTCTGTGGCAGTATATTACGTTAACAAATCCAAAAGCAATTTGGACGGATGATTGAATCTACATTTTGATGAGCGCTCATGCTTCTTTACGTAAAATCCCTTTTAAAACAAGTAATCTCTACAATATATGGTAATCTATTAACATATCATGAATTTTGAAAATTTGGACATACATCCACTTTTATACTCACTTATGAAAGAAGGGTCTTTATGCAACTTACTATTAAAGCAAGCGGGGAAAACGCAGATGCCATTTCATATTTATTGGCTAAAAATCCAAACAACCTGTATGAACGCATGCATAACGGACACCTCGTCCGAATGTTTTACACAGCATGTACGCAAGAAAAATTGGACGTGACGTTTTTTGTCACGCCTGATTCAATTGAATTATCGAGAAATCGTTCTGAAATATACGACATTACTTCTTATATTAACGACCGCGAATTTGCTGTTAGCAGTATTTTTTGCACGCTTTTACGAACTTCTCTTGGAACGGCACTAAACGGCAAACCGAAGGAAGAATATCAGAAATGGGTGGATCATCAATTTGCCTTTCAGTTTGAATTTGGTCCTTTAGCTTCTGATCTGTCAGACGAGCAAATCAAAAACCTATTTGAACCGCTGGGCTATTCCGTATCTGTTACATACGGTTCAAATGATTATCGCTTTTCAATGACAAAACAAAGCGCTGCACGGTCTATTACCTTAGAGGGATTTGTCACGTTGCAAAATGGGCTTCGTCAGCTGTTTGTCTTAATTCCCGTATTGGATAACTATAAGCACTATTTTATTGATGAAAAAGAAGTGGAAAAAATCACACGGTATGGAGAAGGATGGTTAGACAAGCATCCGGAACGAAATTTCATCTTCGAACGTGGGCTTCGGTTCAA
Organism: Priestia koreensis; assembly: GCF_001274935.1. GTDB lineage: Bacteria > Bacillota > Bacilli > Bacillales > Bacillaceae_H > Bacillus_AG > Bacillus_AG koreensis. The sequence continues at coordinate 352,251 of NZ_LILC01000023.1, forward strand.
AGAAATGATTCGTTTAGTAGAAAACACAACATCTTCATCAGAGGAGTTACCGCCTGTAAGCACCTCTATTCGTTTAAATGACCAGCGCTATGAGAAAATTATTCAGGTTATTCAATCGTTAGAAGCTCACCAGCATATCGTCGACTTTGGATCTGGTGAAGGAAAATTGTCGGTTCAGCTTGGATTTGTAGAGGGGGTGAAGGAAATTCTCGCAGTAGAGCCTTCACAGCGGTCTATTCTTCAAGCACGACATCGATTTGAAAAAGCTTCTGCTGAAGAAGGGTTTCTACTTCCTACTTCCATCACAGGTTCCCTTTTTTACTACGATGAGCGATTCATGAAAAAAGATGTGATGATTTTATGCGAAGTTATTGAGCATATTGATGAGCATCGCCTACCAAAAGTGATGGATACAATTCTCCATCACTATCAACCACGTACGCTCATCGTTACGACGCCAAATGCAGACTACAATTCTGTGTACAATCTCGGCAAAGATTACCGCCATGATGATCACCGGTTTGAGTGGTCACGCGATGAGTTTACACAGTGGTGTGATACCCAAAATCATCAGAATAACTACCAGCTTGCATTTAATGGCATCGGCACCAAACACGACGAATACGGAACCCCAACACAAATGTGTATATTCACCAGAAAGGAGCAATAACGATGAATCTCTATATCCCCTATTCAGGAATTATATTATTCGTTGGTCCTTCTAATAGTGGAAAGTCCACGCTTATACAAGAACTCATTCAGAAACAGCAAATTCTTTCATCAGAAGTGGTAAGCTCTGATACGTTTCGGGTTCTGACAAGCGATATTGAATTCATGGATTGGACAAACAGACCAAAAGACGAGGCAGATGTACTTTACGATCACTATCAGCAAATTTCAAAAGCAGCATTTACGCTGATGGACTCACTAATTGAAGCAAGATGTAAGCTTAACAAAGTTACATTTGTTGATGCTACACACCTTCATCCCGATGACCGAAAAAAATATATTGAGATGGGAAGACGCCACCATGTTCCTGTCGTCGCTATCGTATTAGACGTTGATCAAGATACGTTATTAGCGCGTGATCAAAATCGGGACAACCCAAGAGGCAAACGTCGCATCAAGCAACAGTATCAAGTATTCAAGCGTGAAAAACGTTTTATGAAAAAAGAAGGCTATCGCTCTGTGTATGTTCTTTCAAACGACAAGAACTTCACATTTGTTCGAGAGAAACGTAATCCTCTGGAAATTGATGCGTCAAACGGTATTGATATTATCGGAGACATCCACGGGTGCTATGATGAAATGATTGAACTTTTAGAAAAGCTTGGGTATCAAAAAAATGAGGAATCCTACTTTATTCATCCAGAAGGCCGCAAGTTTTTATCACTCGGTGATATTATGAGCCGTGGACCAAAATCACTTCAAACGATGACGTTTTTCAGTCGTCACATTAAAAAAGGGCTTGGCTACATGATTGATAGCAACCACGGTTGGAAGATTGCTCGCTGGCTTGACGGTCGCAACGTTATGTTAAGTCATGGCGATGAACGGGTTGAAAAGGAACTTCAGCAGTTTCAACAAGAATCTGGTAACGAGGAAACAGCGAATTTAAAACAGAATTTAAAAGAAATGCTGATGAATACTCCTTCTCATTACATCTTAACGAAAAACGGGGTGGCGACCCTTGTCTGTACACACGCAGGAATTAAAGATGAATTTATCGGAAAACAATCGCAAATTATTTCCGATTTCTGTCGTTACGGCGAGTCGGATGGATTTCATGAAAGCGGAAAACCAATTCGAAAAGATTGGTCCACTCATCACGCGACATCAACTCTTATCGTATGGGGACACGATCCGAAAAAGAAACCGCTGACTGTACACAATACGGTAAATATCGACCAAGGCGTCGTATTCGGTGGAGAACTAACAGCGCTTCGCTATCCGGAACAAGAATTTGTAGCAGTACAGGCGAAAAAAGATTACTCAAACAGCGAGCAAAATCCATTAAAGGAACTTGCAGCACAGCGCTTAAATCCACCGAACATTGCGAAGTTCTTAAACGGCTATTCTGTTTCAACGCGAGATTCAAACGACGTTCGCATTCCAAAAGAGCATATTATCCCAGCGCTCGACACGGTGTCTCATTTCACAGTGCCAATTGAAGAACTGGTGTACATCCCACCTACGATGAGTCCTACGCCTACTCCTTCTCCTTTGCCTGATTATCTAGAGCATCCAAAGGAAGCGATTGAGTATTACCGAAAGCTTGGTATAACAACTATGGTCGCTGAGAAAAAGCATATGGGGAGTCGCGGAATACTGCTTCTTTTTAAAGATCCAGAGGCTGCAAAAAAACATATCGGTCGGGAAACATTAGGAACCATTTATACGCGAACAGGAAGACGATTTTTCAAAGCGGACACGGAGAAAAATGTCCTTTTACAAATAAACCAAAGTCTTCGTGAGCACGGTTATTTTGAAAAATATGATACAGAATACGTCCTTCTAGATGCGGAAATTATGCCTTGGAATTTGAAAGCAAAAGAGCTTATTAATAATCAGTATGCACATGTAGCAGAACACGCTCTATTAGACAGAAGCATGCTGCTAGCAAAACTTAAAAACACCCTCCAAGCTACACCTGAACTTGAGTCATGGGTGGACGAGTACGAACAGAAACTTGACCACGCTGAACAATTTAAAGATGTCTTTCAAAAATATTGCTGGGACGTTGAGGATATTAATCGTATACAGATTGCACCATTTCATGTGCTTGCACACAGCAACAGCACCTTCTTTCATAAACCCCACACGTGGCACATGAAAATGAATCAAGCATTTTCTCAAATGGTGGATTTGTTTGTCCAAACTGATTTTATGATCATTTCAGATGAAGACAGCGAAGAGGAAGTTATTAAATGGTGGGAGGACATCACAAGTGACGGACATGAAGGAATTGTCATTAAACCAGAAACGTTTCTCACCTCCGTCAAAGGAAAGGTGATTCAGCCTGCGATTAAAGTACGCGGACAGAAATACTTAAACATCATTTATGGAATGGACTACCTGCTACCTGAGAATCTAAAACGATTAAAAGAGCGGAGCGTATCCAAAAAGCAAAAACTTGCGCTAATGGAATTTTCTCTTGGTTTAGAAGGCGTTCGACGTTTTGTGGATGAAGAAACGACAGAACGCGTTCACGAGTGTGTTCTTGGTACGTTAGCAATGGAGTCCGATCCCGTTGATCCCCGATTATAAAGAAAAAACGCTGTGCGAACGTTTCGCACAGCGTTTTTTCTCATGCTTTTTAATAATGAGCAGGCTACCAAAAGCAATACGTGTTTTTGCCACTGTTCTTTGCTTCATATAACGCATCGTCTGCTTTTTTTAACAAGCTATCCAAATTAGAACCACCAGCCTCATACGGAACAATGCCCACACTCACAGATAAATTCACATCTTGAAGACGATCATCCCAAGCTGACAGCTGAAGAAGTATATAATCGGCTAAATCAGCCAGTTCCCCATTGGTCAGGTGCTTTGAAATGTGCAGAATAAACTCATCTCCTCCGAGACGAACCGCCGTTGCCGGTAGTTTCTTCACGTCAATAATTGAGAGAATTCGATCACCTACTTCTTTTAAAACGCTATCCCCTTCTTCGTGTCCATATACATCGTTTACTTTTTTAAAGCCGTCTAAATCAAGAAAAAGAATAGACCCTGCGAACGAAGCATTTTCCCGAAACATTTTGTCTAGAAAACGACGATTATATAATCCTGTCAAATGATCACGATAAGCCACGCTCTCTAACTCTAAATAGTAAGAAAACATCTTAGCAATTCGTTCCACCATTTTGATGCTTTTTTCATTAAACGTTTTGGCGTCTTGATGAACGGCGCAAAGTGTACCAAATATTCGCCCGTTTCGAAGCACTATTGGAATACCAAGGTACGAATTAATATTAACGTCCGTCAATATTTCTCTAAGATCATTTAAGCAAGGCTCTTTACTAATGTCTTCAAATATTAAAGGCATTCCGCTTTGAAAATCAATGCGACAGCAAACCGTGTCCTGAAGATTAAGAGACATACCTTCCTCAATGCCAATATAATCATTTTCCTCGGAGAGCTGCAGCACAACCTGTTCATTTTCGGTAAATGCACTAAGGTATAATAAACGGTCAGGCAAAATTTCTTTGGCCAAACTTAATATATCGGTTGCTAGTTCATTAAAGTTACTGTATAAGTGTAGTTCCTGTATTGTTATCGTCAATATTACCACCCCAATTTTATATATCATATCGTGGACTACTCTTATCATCTATGATATATACGCTAAACTAAAGGTATGACTTGCCTTCACATGGTCAAGCAGTGTGTAGACCGTTATAACAGCATATATCTCTTCTATCATTTTACCATTTTTTTCTTTTCGTTGCCCACCTAAAATTAGATCGCTTGCATTTAGACCTTTATCAAGTAGCCCTTCTACTTTCCTTCGCTGTTATTATACATTCTTCTCGCTTCATATGTTGCAAGATCTGCATACCGTGTGGTGACAGGCAGACGGCTTTCTTTTTCCACCAAATACATCGTAATTTCTGTAGCCGTATCGAGATCGATCCAGTTTCCACATGAAAGAAACACAGGCTTTACATCCACACGTGTCCGAAGAGCTCGGCCGTAGATGGTGCCATCCACAACAATATCGGTATACGCTCCTTTTTTATTTTCCGGCATTATAAAATCAACGTTTCCAACTTTAAAATACGTCTTTGCGACGCCAATCGTTGGCTTTTCAAGTTCAAAGGATGCATGTGTGGCAATCCCCATATTTCGATGATGCAAATAGCCGTTGCCATCAAACATATAAAGGTCTGGAGCGCTCGTTAGCTTTTTTATCGCCTCTTTAATGAGCGGTAGCTCTCGAAATGCTAGGTAGCCTGGTATATAAGGAAACGTTACCTCCCCTACATATTCTACCGCTTCAACAACTTTTTTCGTTTGATAATCAAGAACCTGTATACAGCACACACCATAATCTGTTTCTCCGTTAGTCCAATACGCAATATCAACACCTGCTACTAGCGCTAGTTGTTGTTTTTCAAACGTATTATGTAAGGAGATTTTTTCTCGATACTCATCTTGAATCGCACGTAGCTGCCTTTCAGAATGATTGTTCATTGCATGTTCACCATACCTTTTATCTTTGTGTTTTGTATTCTTCTGCAATTCGCTTCAGCTCTTGTGCTCGTTGCACGATGAATCGTCGCATATATCGCTTAAGAAAAAGGAGATCGGCACATACACCTAAAAGGCCAAAAGGAGATTTATAAGAAAAGGTATCCGTCATCATTGTTCCATTATCATGCTCATGAAACTTATGAACGTGCGTAAAGGATTGAAACGCTCCTTTTACCATGACATCCGTAAACATCGTAGGGCGCTCCATTTCCACAATTTGAGCGGTCAACCGTTGTCTTACACCAAGATGCTTCGCTTCCCACGTAACCGTATCTCCTTTTTCCATCAGCCCTTCCGTTTTCCCAGCCACAGCTCGTTCTCCTGTCTCACTTGTCGTTTCCATATGAATATCAACATTTCGCGCTAAATCAAAGCAAAGCCAGGTAGGAGCATCAATGTAAATTCGATGAATAATGACCGGCAACGAAATCTCTCCTTTGCTCACGATAGCTTTTTTATAACTATACCATTTCCGCTAAGGTTCAGACGGTTATAAAGCGAAAAACAAAAACCTCAGTCTTTCAGACCAAGGCTTTCCTACTTGTTTTACGTTAAGGGTAATGGTTACTTCTGTCTACCTACTAAACGAGCATATCTCTCTTAAGTAAGATTCCTGCTGACAGCATAAAGGCGATAATTCCTGTGAAGCTTACTGAGCACAGCTCTATTACAAACGAGCTGTTTTGCACCGTAAATTCTCCTGTTAAAAAACCTTAAATAAAGACAATTATACAATTTATAAATGTAGCTACCAAAACTTCTTTGGTAACAAGCTCTGCGTGTGTAAAACAAATTCCGCTTGAAAAAACACCAAATATAACCAATAATTGGAATGAACAAAGACAACAAGGGACTAGAAAGGGAGAAGTATATGATACCGAAAGTTGTAAAGAAAACGATTGATTTGCTAACGGAGGCACTACATAAGCGAAATATTGAAGTAGAAGGGATTTATTTATACGGATCTGTTGCACTAGGAGCTTTTATTGAAGGCTCTAGCGACATTGATTTTATCGCCATTTTAAAAGAACAGCCTTGCGCACAAGGTAGAGAACTGATTTTAGAAGCGCATAAAGAAGTAGAAGTCATCCTTCCTGATACGGATATTATGGGGGCATATATTTTAAAAAGTGAGATTGGCATGTTAGAAGATGAGAGATCTTTTTTACTCACGTATTTTAATAAGGAATTGCATACAAATGGATTTGGTTCAGACCTTAATCCTGTTACGTGGTGGATGGTAACAAACCGAGGCATTCACGTCTATGGATCTGCGCAACTAATTGACTTTAAAATTGAAATGGATCACGTTCTTCCATATGTGATAAATAACCTAAATACGTATTGGAAAGGTACCGTTGAAAAGCTAAAACAGCAGCTAGCTTTTATAGAGGCAGTTGCTCATGAAGAGAGCGTAACAAAACAACTTGATGAAGCCGTGGAATGGTGTTCACTCGGCATGCTTCGTCAGCTTTACACGCTGAAGGAGAAAGATATCACTAGTAAAATTGGTGCTGGATTATATGGACTTGATGTCCTGCCTGAACAATTCCATGAACTTATTCAGGAAGCCATTAGTATTAAAAAACGGCAGCCTATCCGTCACTACAATGACAACAAACAAAGACTAACAGATCTTGTGGAACTTCTAACCTTTATTGAAGCTGAGGCAAATGTGGCATTCAATACGCAAAACGGCGTTCAAGCGTAATATAATTTCACCAAAAGAGTCTTGGCGCTCATTGCGGTAAGACTCTTTTCTTCATTGGTAAATCCATAGATATAATCCTCCTGATCTGAATTCATCCTTAAAACTGAATTCCAATCTCTCCCTTAAGCGCCTTTTCTATATACTCTTCAAAACTGCTAGCAATCCACTTGTCTCCGCCAAAATCAAAATCGAATGAAATGATACCTCCATCAGAATCACTAAAACCTACTGGATTCCCCGCACCATCTATTCCAATGACAACAAAATTCTCATATCCCTTCGGAAGAATGGTCCTAAATCTTAAAGACTGCTCAACAAACGATGGTGTTGAAACCAATTCCGCCTCCCTTAACCCTAACACGATTACTTCCCCCACTCCTCCTGAACCATAGCTTTGAAGAAATTGTTTAAAGCTTTCCCGTAACCGTCCCGTTCAAAAGCTTATTCACGTTAAGAAAATTCTCCTCTCATTTCTTGTAAAAAAGCATTCGCCGCTGCGGAAAAAAGCTGATGCTTTTTCCAAACGATGTTTAGCCCTGATTCGAGACGTGGATGTAACGGTCTAAAACATAGTCTACTACTTTCCGATGTGTTTACGATTTTATCAAGTGTAATCGCATAGCCTATTCCTTCTTCAACCATGAGAGACGCATTAAATGCGAGATTATATGTCGTCACGATATTTAATTTATGAAAATCCTCCCCAAACCAATCGGCGAATTCATTTTTTGAAAACGTCTGCTTCATCGCCTGCCGTGAGCAGATAAGTGGTAGCTCTAGTAAATCCGTTGCTTCAATAGTTTCTTTCTCGGCAAGAGGGCTGTCTTTTCTCATCACCACGCCCCATACGTCTTTGGCAGGTACATTTATATAATTGTATTTGGAAAGATCCGCTGGCTGAATTAAAAGACCAAAGTCAAGCAATCCTTTATCAAGTCGTTCAGTGATGTCTTCTTCATTTCCACTATACAAATGGTAGCGTATCTTTGGATAACGTAGCTGCAAATCTTTTGCCACCTTCGCAATCAGCTTCATCGCCTCCGTTTCGCCACCCCCTATATAGACATCGCCGCTCAACGTTTCTTCCATTGAACTAAATTCACCCTCTAGCTTATCCACCATATTCAGAATTTCTTCTGCTCTCTTTCGAAGAATAATACCCTCCTCTGTGAGAATGACGCTATGACTGCTACGAACAAAGAGTTTTTTTCCAAGCTCTTCTTCCAAATCTTTTAACTGTCTCGATAAAGTGGGCTGCGTAACATGTAAAAAATTAGCCGCCTTCGTAATATTTCCCTCTCTAGCAACAGTAAGAAAATACCTCAACACTCGAAGCTCCATACAAGTCCCTCCTCTTTATTATAGTTAGTGTACATAACAAAGAAATGCTTATCAAGCATTTCAAGATATAAGATATAAGTATTTTCTATATATAAAAATCGCCATTAAAATAGGGGACAACGAAGGTGGTTGGAATTAATACGAATGCTCCTTCCTTGCACTCAGGTGATCTCACGTTTGAACAATGACATTTAACGTTCACGTAATAATTACAAATCCATTCTATTTACACCTTCACACAGCGAGAAATTTAAACATTTTAGAAAGAAGGTCATCCATTTATGTCTAAGAAAAATACGTTACTCCTATTCGTATTAACTTTAGGAGCTTTCGGTATCATCAACACCGAGATGGGGGTTGTTGGAATACTTCCCTACATTGCGGATCATTTTCACATTAGCGTATCAAAAGCTGGCCGGCTCGTCAGTCTCTTTGCGCTTACTGTGTCGATCGCTGGACCGACGATGCCACTGTTGTTCTCAGGAATCAATCGTAAAAAAGCCATGCTAGTTGTACTCGGCATTTTCGTCGTAAGTAATATCGTCTCAATAGTTACAGCAAACTTTACCGTTGCCATAATCGCTCGTATCGTTCCAGCTATTTTTCACCCTATTTATTTTTCAGCCGCACTTACAATGGCTGCAAATTCCGTTCATAAAAAGGATGCTTCAAAGGCCATCTCAAAAGTGTTTATCGGGGTGTCTGCGGGTATGGTACTTGGGGTTCCAATCGCAAGTTTTCTTGCAAGTACTATTTCATTTCAAGCATCCATGGCATTTTTCGCGATTGTCAATGCGATCGTATTTATCGCGACATGGGCACTTTTCCCTTCGATACCTGTCAAAGAAAAGCTGTCTTATGGAGCGCAATTACGTGTATTGAAAAAGCCCATTGTTTGGCTCTCCATTATTGCGGTCCTTTTATTTAATTCAGCCATATTCGGGGTGTATAGCTATCTTGCTGAGTATCTTAAAACCGTAACCCATATCTCCGGAAACATCATTAGCTTCATATTAGTTCTATTTGGTGGCGCAAATATGATTGGAAACATTGTTGGTGGGAAGCTACTTGCCAAAAAACCGATTAAAACCGTCTTTATTTTTCCTTTTGCACTAGGAGTGGTTTATCTCCTTCTATTCTTTATTGGCCAATTTACATGGCTGATGGCAATTATGACACTCGTCTGGGGGATTTTCGCAGGGATTGGTGCAAATATTAATCAATATTGGATTTCATCCGCAGCTCCAGAAGCCCCTGATTTTGCAAATGGATTATTTTTATCTTCCGTTAACTTAGGAACAACGATTGGAACAGCTGTAGGGGGAGCGTTCATTTCAGTGTTAGGGACTCAATACGTTGTACTAGTAGGGATTTTATCGTTAGTCGTAAGCATTATTTTTGTTTGGCTCAGAAATTACATGAATCGTCCGATCACACAACTTGCTAAATAAGTCATGCATTTCATTTTTTTACGGGAGTCTCGTCTAGGCTCCCCTATTAATCCACACGGTCACTGGTGAACAGACGTTTCCGATCAGCAATAAATCAGCAGACAAAAAAAGCAATGGAATTGGTTCTCCCTTGCTTTTTTTTAGTCTTTAAAGTAGGTTTTTACAACGCTATTTCATTGACCTTGCGATTTCTAACATTCGTTCCTTCGATAATCTTGAACTGTTCATCTCTACATAAGTTCCGCCTTGCGTCCAATGAAGTAAACCGCCAGTAATTTTATTTCCGTTCTTATCTACTTTACCGCTATCTTCCCATCCCTGAAAATAACCTTTGTGTCCGTTAATATCTACCTGTTGAGCATAAGGAAAATCTTTTTAACATAGCGGAAATACCCTTCTGAGATGAATAGCGACCATCAACTCGGTATCCTTGCTATCCATATAATGAAGCATTATCCAAGGTGATGTCTTAATATCTAACGTCCAATCATTTGGAATATTGACAGGAGTCAAAACCGTAAAGTCTACTTCTTTCTTTATTTCAGAGATCGTTTTACTGTCATGATTATACTTAATCTCTTTAGCAACCGTTAACTCCGGATAATGGTACAACAAAGTTAGAATAACGAATACACGAATAAGGGTTTTCAATTTATCACCTCAAGTGAATTGGAAATACAGCAGCAATGTACACTGAACTGTCACCTATTAGTAAACCGTTCTTTGGTTGCTTAATATTGCGTATAGATAATAGCCTTTTCTTCCAATTTACCATTACAGAGGGCCGTAAAAAGGATTTTGTTTAATGCTGTGATAAAATTGAATTGTTTGTACTTGATACATATTATTTTTGTACGCATACCCCATGACAATATCTCCAAGAAAACCCGCATCTGATATTTGACCACTTAGTCTAACCATGAGAGTATTGTGGATTACTTCATAATCTACAATACTTCCGAAGGCTACATCGTCAAATAGGTTTCCATGTTTACTTTCAACAGGCGCTATATCTACTTTATAGTTCTTTTCTCTTGTACGGATCTCCGCTTCTACATTTGATAGCTTCGTTCTTACATTCTTATAAACAACGGCTAAAGGATTATCAACAAGAACCTCAAATAACTCGTTGTTAATGATATGAAACACATGGATCTCTTCCAACAGGACACCCGTTCCATATCCTGTAGTTAAGATAATTATTAGCTCTTTCTTGTGATCATGGTTAATGTCGGTATAATAAATTTGCGGCGCATAAGTGGGATTTGTTTCGTTATTCCAGAAAGGATTTGTGTAGATACCACCTTTAAAATTTATTTTTAATCCTCTGTATAGTCCCTCCAATTTCTTGCTGTAAAGAGTGATATTTTCTTCACTATTACGGCTAACCATCTCATATCCATCATTTTCTGCGGCTGTAATACTACCGGGAAGCAAAAGAAGGAATCCAATTAGAAAACTGATACAAGTCTTCACAGACAACACCTCATTTTAGTGTTTCCTACTAAACCCACGGAAATGTAATGTAGTCATAAAACGAATAAAAGCTATATATGTCAAATCGTAATAACACCTTTAAATGTATTGCTAAAGCGAAAAAATAGGCGTATCAACTTTTCTGTTGATACACCTTAAAAAGATACTATTAAACCTCATTTGTCATTGCGACCATTCACCATATTATTTAAAAGTCTTTAATGATCCTATTATATATAGATCAATAAGTCTTTTGATTTAATCCTATTTATTTTACGTTGTTATATTCCTCGTCTGTTACTGCCTCTAGCCATTCTGGTGTTCCTGATGTGATCGCAATGTGTTCAAACCAGCTGTCTTTTGCTGCACCGTGCCAATGTTTCACACCGTCATGAGTGACGACCACATCTCCAGCTGTTAAAAACTGCGCAGGTTTCCCTTCTTCCTGGTACCATCCTTCACCGCCTGTGACTAATAAAAGCTGAAAGCCATCGCGATGAATATGCCAATTGTTTCGACAGCCAGGTTCAAATGTCACATTACCAACCCCAACGTTTACTTTAGGATCTGAAATTAACGTTTTCAGATAGCTTTGTCCAACAAAAAACTGTGAATACACCTCATTTTTTTCTCCCGTTGGAAAAATCACACCGTTTTTTATCTCTTCATGTTTTGCCATTTTTGTCCCTCCTCTAACAATTAAGATGAGTTGTTTTTCAACTCAAATTATTACGTTAACTTTCCGCCGAATACAGGGAAGTAGCTGTGTTCACCGTAATCTTGAATTTGTTCTACATTTTTCAGCGTCTCCATATCTTCCTCGCTAATCTCAAAATCAATCTCTAAATTGTTTTTCATGTGTTCTGGATTGGCTGTCTTCGGAATGACGACAAGACCAAGCTGGATATCATAGCGTAGGCAAAGCTGCGCAACAGATACCCCGTACTTATCAGCGATTACCTTCACTTCCTTGTTATTAAGAACCGCACCATGGGCAATCGGTGAATAAGCCTCTACAAGGATGTCTTTTTCTTGGCAAAATTCAATTACATCTATTGGCGTATTGCTAACATGTGCCAATATTTGATTGACCATCGGCTTGATTTCACAGCTTTCTAGAATGTTCTCAATATCATCTTGAAGGAAATTAGACAGACCAATTGCCTTTACTTTTCCTTCTTTATAAGCATCCTCCATCGCTTTCCATACCGCTTGATTTTCTTTGTCATAGCGTTTTTCTTCACGAAACTCCACCCAAGGCTGTGGGCTATGAATAATGAGAAGATCAATATAGTCCATTCCCAATTTTGTTAACGATTCCTCAATTGACTTCGCGGCTTCGTCATACGTTTTTGCTTCTGCCACAACCTTTGTCGTAATGAAAAGTTCCTCTCTTGCGATCCCACAAGAACGAATTCCTTCTCCGATTCCTGCTTCATTCATATAAGCCTGAGCCGTATCAATATGACGGTACCCAGCAGATACTGCATCACGAACAGCCTGTGCTGCCTGGTCATCATCAAGAAGCCACGTTCCAAGACCTACGAGTGGAATTTTTACACTATTTGAGAACGTATGAGTTTGATTAAACATGTTTTCCTCTCCTTTAGATCATTTTCCATATGATCAATTGTCTTATCTATTTTCTTATCATTTTGTTCTTTCCTTACACTAGAACCTGTGAATCAACCCTATCATCTTCCCTTAATTTTCAGGAATGATGTCATTAATGCAAGCTAATGCATTTAATGTTCGAGGGAAACCCATATACGGCAGACAGTGAGTCATTGCTGCAATTAACGTTTCTTTATCATTTCCCACGTTAAGATTCCCCTGTACATGTGACTTCACTTGACTTTCCGCACCTCCTAACGCGCTAATGATACACAATGTTAACAACTCTCGCATTTTTACATCTAGCCCACTGCGCGTATAAAAATCTCCAAAGCAAAAAGCTGATAGATACTCTTGTATATGCTTTTGATTTTTCGGAGCATTCTTTTGCATCGTTTGAATAACGTCCCCAAAAATCTCTATTTGCTTAGCAAGACCCTTTTGTAGACGATTCTGTTCATTTACTGTTTTTGGACTCTCTACCGGTAACGAAATCTGATTTTCTTCAAAGATTTCGTTCACTGCCGTAATAGCATGCAACGTTTTAGGAAACCCAATATACGGAGCGCACTGATAAACAGCCTCTTTAATTTCCACAGGCGTCAGTCCGACATTTAATGCTACTTGTACATGCGCTTTTAATTGAGGAATCGTCTGATTGGTCGTTAGAACCACCAAGGTAATTAATTCACGCGCCTTGTCTTCTAAGTTACCTTCATAAAACACTTCTCCGAAAATAAAGTGGTTTAGAATGTCTTGAAATTCTGGATCTGTAACTTGTGTAGTCGGCATTCCATACCCAAACAGCTCCGTGTATTTTTCTTTACTCTTATCAATACGGCTCATCAGCATTCCTCCTGTTACACGTACTTTTTCTATTGCTTCGACATAGCATGTCCTTGTCTAAAATCAACATTGATTCATTAATCAACATTGATTCATTAATCAACATCTGTTTATAATTATAAAGAAAAAGAAGTGATACTCAATAATCAATGCAACGCAATTCGTTGATTACTCAACAAATTGCTATATGTTGTTGAATATCTTTTGAAAAAAGTGAGGTTTTAACATGGCGAAAGTAGACCGTAGGATACTAAAAAGCCAAGAGGCTATTAAAAAGGCAGTAACTGAATTAATGATTGATAAACGTTTTGATGATATTACGATTCAAGACATTGCGGACCGAGCAAATGTAAATCGAGGAACCATTTATCTTCACTATATGGACAAATATGATTTATTGGATAAGATGATTGAAGAACATATGGACAATCTGAGAGACCTATGCCATTCAGCAGCTGATTTAACGTTTCAGGAAGGGAATTACATTTGGTTTGACTATTTTGAGGAACATCATCTATTCTTTTCGACTATGCTAGAAAGCAAAGGCGCTCACTATTTTCGTAGTCGCTTTTTAGACTTGGTCGTTCAAGAATTTGGCCCTGAAGTGGATACAACAAAAGGAGCGAATCACGGGCTAAGTCCTGAAATTGCAATTCAATTCTTCTCTTCAGCAATGGTCGGAACAGTAGAATGGTGGTTTAAAAACGGCATGCATATTCCGACTAAAGTGATCGCAGAACAAACAGGGGCATTGCTTGATCGAAACTTGGACTGACGTCCAAGTTTCTATTCATATCATATAAAGAGGATATTTTAGGATTTACGAGTCAATATAAGATGATCTACGGAAGGTGTTACTCCCTGTAATGTTTGCTACAAAAAGGAATTTAACGGACTTCTTACCTCAAAAAGAATGGTAGTTGAATTAACCACTCTTGAAAGTCATCTGCTTCTTTTTCAATACCGCTGTTTTCATGTGAATAATAATAAACCACCTCGTTGACCTCTTCATTTGTCAGAAGGCAAAAGAAGTCACCGTTTCCGATGCTATAAAAAGGAATGAGCCCCTCCTCCCACTCTCCGTGCCGTCTTTCAATATCGTACGTACATTCGATGAAATCATTTCCGTTAGTTCGACCACTAGAAACATTTAAAATTTCACCAGGAAAATCATACTCCGCCATTAATTCAATGAAAAATCGGAACTCCCTTGAAAACCGGTGATTAAACTTTTTTTCAATTCTTATCCAATCACTTACTGAAGGCATATCCAATTTTTTTGATTCTAGTTCTAAAATGTTGTGCAACAGATTTCGCATCTCATTTTTTGTCATTATCTTCTTCTCCCTCTGGAACTCATTCTGTTAAGGACTAACTTATTAAGAACTCGGCCGACTCTTTATAGTGAAAGTCACTTAAAATTTTCCTATTAAATGTTAACGGAAAATCCCTTACTCATTTTTTTGTGGCATAATAGAAGAACCAGCTCTAATTTATTACGATGGATATAAAGAAGAGTCAATCGATTCGGTCTTTCCATAAATAAGGCTGAATCGATATTAAAACAGACGGAGGTAATGTAATGATTTTATCTTTGGCGACTGATTTTATTATCCCAATCCTTATGATTACAGTGGGGGTAATTTTCACGTTCAAACCACCACAGAATATTAATTCTTTGTACGGATACAGATCTCCTCGCTCTCAATCTTCTCAAGAAAGCTGGAACTACTCCCAAAAATTGTTGGGGACGTATTCTCTTCAACTCGGTGTTTTATTACTGTTCGTCAATATATTAGTTGCACTTCTCTCACCCTATTCATCAAATGCAACGTCGCTGCTTAATGCAATCCTTGGAATTATTGTATTAATACTGCCTATCATTTTAATTGAAAAGAAATTAAGAGCGTTTGCTTCGCATTAACTTTACCCCACTGCTATAGACAACAAAAGTATGGTGTCATGTAAAATATCGTTCAATTATATGTTTGAATCTTATGTCATGCGCTTACCTCTCTAATGATTTATTTAGCAATAACACGATGTCCTAACAAAGAAGAGTAAGTCCTGCAGGACTTACTCTTTTTTGTTAAACCATTATTGTGTTTTTTCTTGATTGACACCTTCTAAAAACTCTTGGAAATTTCGCTCATCCTCGTCCTCATATCCCTTAAAAATAATGTGTTCAATAGCTTCTTCATTAAACACATACGTATATTCCTGATTAATAAATCCCTCTGGAAAAGGCACAGCGAGATAATCAAAAATTTCATCATCTCCCTCAAGAGACATTTGCTTTCTGCCGTAAATGACAAGTTTTTTTTCCCCGCCTTTTAGCAGTACAACGGAACCATTTGGTAATAATAGATTAGACATTTTTCGTGCGCCTCTTTGCCATTTTTTTGTTTTTTCTTTCATTATTTAAGCGTTTTACTAAATGTCGGTTTTGTAACATAAACCAACACTGAGATAAAAATTTCGCACCCATATAAACAAAGAATATAGCTAAAAATTGATACATAAATGTCATGAACAATTGCAAAAAATACTGGTTGCCCGCTAGTAAAAATTGTACAACTACATATCCTAAAGGTCCTCCAAAAAAAATCCATGGCCCAACTGGAAGAGATGCCTTATTTTTTTTTGTAACAGGCGGCTCTATTTTATAGTTTTTAGATTGAATATAGATAAACACATACCAGCTCACTAAAAAGAAAAACGCTGCAACTATATAATAAATGACTGATGAAACACCTGCTGTTTTAGCTATTTGAAGCGACGTTATAAAATAGGCCATGGCTCCTACAAAACCGGCAAACCCTAAATACAATGTCGTCAAATACTTAAAATTCTCTTCTCTCGTTAGCAGGACACGAAAATTGAGAATGACTAAAAGTCCTACTAGTGAGGACACAATGTAAAGAGTCACTTTGTTTTGAAATAATACTAATGGCCCTAGGGTCAATAAGCCAATGAGAACAAACGTGACAAAGAATGTTGTAAATTTAAACCGCATAAATGTATTGTCATATATGAGCTGTCCTAATAAATGACGTGGAATATCTTTGCGGTCTGCATTGGGATTCAATTTCATCTTCTATATCACCTCTTATTATTTCCACCAACTGCTAATTGTTTTTAAGCCTTTACACACTCCGTCTTTGGCCAAATCAGAAAGACTTTTCTTTTCTTTCCCCACTTTTGCTTTTAACCCTTCAGTAAAATAAGTAAAAGCTGTGGCTGCGACAAACCCTACTCCTGCTCCTACTAATAATGGTGCACCTACAGTTCCCACTGCCAGCGCAGTAGCTGCGCCAGCAATTGCCATCCCAGCTGCACCCATACCAATATCAACAACTGCATCTCCAACAATTCGCTCAGCAGATTCTCCATTTTGAATATTTTCTTTCATATCCAAGCCCGTAGTTACACCTACTGTAAGCCAAGCAGGACCCGTTTTTAAACTTGCCTTTGCTCCTTCAAGAGCATCAACATACTGAGCAACTTTCAAATTTTTAAGAGTGCCTCTCTTTCTTTGACTATCAATATAAGTCTTGTCATACTTTTTCCCTTTAATCTCCAAGTGTCTCCCCTGTTTAATTTTATACGAAACTGTTTTTTTGTCAGTTCTTGGGTTTATGTAGGTTGATTTTTTTACCCTTACACCCATATTCTTTTGTTGCCAAGCTTCCTTCATATCCTTCATATCCATACTAAGGCCCATTGAATTTCCAATAGATCCAATAGGTGCTAAGAGATCTAGACTAACCATATCATTATCGCTTAAAGGTATATCCTCTAAAAACGCTTTTGTATCTTTAAGCTTTTTCATAGCATCTGTTTCCATTAGTTGATTTCTCAATTCATTTTTTGCACCACTAATAGGCTCAGATTCTTGCTTGTCTTCTTGCTTCTTAGTTTTAGTGAGATAGGTTGTAATCGTTGAAGACCCGCCCGTAAATCCATTTTTAAGTACGTTAATGTGCTTAAGGAGAGCTGTTGCATCATTACTTGTTCCACCCAACGCGTTCGTTTGTTCACTATCTAGCGTATGTAAGTCTTCAATCGTTTTCGTTATTTTTTTCACGCAAGCATTCATTTCAGAGTGAAATTCTGTTTGATCAGGTACGCTTAAAGAAAGAATTTCGCTTATTTTAGCAATAGAGGTACTAACTTCTTCAGCAAAAGCATCTATTTTCTGATCCATTTTTTTTAGACCGTTTTGAAGATCAGTGTGTAAGAATCCTTCTACAACGACTCCACTTTCATCCGACTCAAAGCCTTTAACTGCAGACTTCAGTTCAGTTAAGTTCGATTCATAAGTAGCTAAAAGCGCTTCATACATTACAAGAAATGTTCCGTGACATTCTTGGTAGAAGGCTCGAATCGAGTTACCTCCGCTACCTTTCAACTCATCTTCTAATCCTATAATGGCTTGAATACTTTTAGCAACTGTCTTTAGTTGTATACGACTTAATTTAATAGTTTTTAGTGTAGCCTCAATTCCGCTAATAAGTGATTCGTTTTGTAACGTTTTCATCCCTACCTTGTACCTCTCCCTTGTATTTATTCCGCCCTCATATCTGTAGAAAGACGTTGGTCTGCCTCTTTCATTTTGTCGATTGCTTGTGACGTTAATTTTGCATGTTGTACTAAAAGTGTCTGATAGGTTGATACAATCGTTTGCAAATCTGCATTAATTGAGTTAATTTTATTAACCAGATCCATTGTGTTTCCATTTCCAATGTGAAAAGGGTATTTAGCTGTAAATTCTTGGCCGGCTGCTTCTAACTCGCTAATAGATTTTTCAACGATGGCATAATTAACTTTAATTTCTTTGCTCATAATTTGGAAACTCCTTTTGAAACATTCAATTTCTCTAATTCTTTTTGCTCATTTAATTCTTGCTGAGCATGCATAATGCTTGCTTGCAAACTTGCAATCTCTTGCTGTATTTCAGTTATTTTTTGAGAAATTGAGGTAATAAGCTCACTCACTTTCTCTCCTGTAAGTTCTATATAAGCAGCCTGAAAGCCATCTCTTCTAATATTGTCAAATTGAGTAGCTAATGTACCATGCCATGTGGACGCTGATAATGCTGGGTCCATACATTCATCAGCCATTTCTCCATAATCCGATTTAATTTCAATTAGTTCGGTCTTACAAATATTCAACTTTTCTATATACTTCCTCTTAATATCTACTTGCGATTGCAAATACGCTATGTATTGCTCAGTCACCTATTTACACCTACTTTACATTCGTCTTGTCTACCCTTTTATTATATGCCCTAGTTATAATTTCCTCATTGAATAACAAGTTACGGCTATTTTCTTTATCTATAACTATTAGGGTAACACGTATAAAAAAAAGATGAATAAGCATTTTTTCCTTATATTCCCTAATTTTCAAAATGACTTTTTTACTAAAAATGCTTATTTGTGCATTTAATTGTTAAGCACTTGTTCTCTAGCATAAAACTTTCCAAATTGTGAACTACTTTGTGTAATAACTATAAAAAAAAAGCCACTAAATCTTTCCGCATGCAGCAGGTGCTAATTTGGCATGAATTAAGAAAAATATATCTATGAACCAAATCTTTTTCCGGCAATTCTACTATCTAAACTACCCTTTTAACAACCGAAAAAACCTAAATATTTACATTCCAACCATAACCTAATAATTACAAGATATACAAATTATTCAAAGAGTCAATACGACTTTTAGTAATTGCTATCATTTACAACAAGACTTTTGATATATATTTTTGCAATAAATGCAATTAAATTAACTATTTACATCTATTACAGAAAAACACAAAATTAGTTTACTATTACAGTAAAGATGGATATTGTTGTTTTTTGAACTGATATTTTGTGTTTCTCCAATCTCATCAAATAATCAAATCTCTGTGTCTGTATCATCATTCGCAACAATTATTTCTATAGGCTGATCTATTAAAGCAATAGCCTGTTCATGAATCGTAATTAATGTTTGAATGCTCGTATGAATACGCTCCTTATAAAAATCTACCTCAACCAAATCAAAATCTGTTTCATAATAGTTCCGGTCTTCATATTTATAACGACTTACTTCTATTTTCTCATCATAGTGCTCTTTGAATAGGTCACAGACTGCTTTTATCTCCTGCACACTTAATTCATGATTTGAAAGACATGTATTAACCAATTTCATAATTTCCACCGTATTTCTTACCTTTTTTATTCACTTCTTTAAAAAGCACGATCATACAAGCTACACTTTACTTCAGCTAATAAGTCGTTTAGCCGTGTTTTTTCCGGATTTATTTCCACTTCTTTTTTGACGTTTTCCTCCAGGTAATGATAAAACGTTTTAAAATCTAAAAAAGCCAGCTGTTCTATCTCCACGGCTGGATAACCTAGCTCAATCAAAACATGTTTGTCATCTAAAGGTCTAGGTAAATGTGCCGAATCAAAGTCATCTAAATCGGAATGAAAAAAGGCAAATATGATTTCTTGTCCATAGCCTTCTCTTGCAGCAAAGCATTTTAATGCCACTTCTAAATATGTTCCATTTATAAAATCAAAATAGATAGACATTAAATGATCAATATCTTCTTTGCGTTCCTGTAGCTCATATTTTCTATTCACTATTCTCTTCCCCCTTTCGTTAGTTTATTAGCGCTCAGACCATTAGCATCAAGTAGGTATTTTCAATCCGTAATATTGAATATTCTTCCAAATAACATATAATGATATAATTAACAATAATTTAGGAGGAGAGAAGATGGCGTTAACGTTTCGAAGATCAACTTTAGAAGATATAGAATGCTTGCTTCCCATCCAAAAAGCCTCTTTTCAAGAAGACTTAGAAAAATACGAGGATGTGGAAACAAATCCTGCTTGTGAAACAGATGAAAAACTAGCGGAAAACATTAGAAAATACCATCACTTTACGATTTTAGACGATGATACGATAATTGGTGCAATGGATGTAAGAGGTAACGATGAGCGGATGCATATTAGCAAGGTGTTCATTTCTCCTTCTCATCAAAACAAAGGAGCTGGTACGGCTACTCTTCAATTTCTAGAGGCGAAATTTTCCGATGTGAAATTATGGACTTTGTATACCCCTTATTTAAGCTTTCGAAATCACTATTTTTATGAGAAATTTGGATATAAAAAAACGAAAGAAGTTCAGGTTACAGCCAAACTCGTTCTGTTTAAATACGAAAAATTACCCGTAGTTCCTCTACTAGACTAACAACACGTGAACAATAAGGGCCATTGAGGAATGGCTCTATTTACGTTGATACAGACAATCAACTGTGTCTACGAGTTATAAGGTAATTATAAAAATGGATACCTTTCAAACTTTCATTTATCCCCTGTTCACCAAACATTAAAAATACATTACTCATTCGATCAATTCTTCCTTCTACTCTTTGATCCATTAATTCATAAAAATCTAAAAAAATGCTCATATCCATGTTATGCGTAGTATAGAGTCTAAAAAAATATATTCTTATGTCTTACTTTGTATTTACAATTAGCTTACATTCACCACTTAATTCACTTAACAATCTTCAACCTCAATCCATATAAATGTTTACTTATTTATCAATCTCTTAAACAAGCGTTTGCTACAAATTATAGATTAACTCATTATCACCCTTTTATATCTGTTTGTTCCACCAGTGATTTATCAGTTCTACCTCGGGAAAAGTGCGTCTATCACATCTATGATAGCGTATGGTTAATGACATCGAGAATGGATTAACTATTCCGGTGTAACCTGTCTGTAGAACATTAAAACCCCCGAACTAATTTCTCCGTTCGGGGGTTTTCTTGATGCACTATCAGTTTCTCAACATCATGCTGCGGGGTTTTATCTTTCTTCTGTTAAAACCCCCGTTACCACAAGACGCTTCAAATGCGTTTTCTTTTTACGGTCAAAATCACCGGTACAAGTAATTAAATTGAGCTTTCTTTGTTGACTAAAACCAAATATCGCAGGAATGGGTGCATCATCATACGGATAGGATTTCTTCTCCTGAACAATAAACGTAAGCTCTTCACCACTTTTTCCGGAAACAATAATCTTGTCTCCAGGCTTGATCCTTTTCAAATCAAAAAATACGGATGGTCCTGTCTTGTTGTCAACATGTCCAGCTATAACAGCATTACCCTGTTCCCCTGGCTGAGCCCCGTTTTCATACCATGCAGTCCGTTTGTCATCAGAGGGGAGCTCCATTTTACCATGTGAAGTAAGCCCTACGGATTCAACATCAGCGCGTATACCTAAAGACGGGATACTAATTCGAACCGGTTTAACCCCTTTTGCTTCAGCCTGCTTCATTGGTTTCAAGTTTGTAGGTGCTTGATCAGATGCCATCGAAACAGCAGAAGCTTGTTCGACCTTGGTATCGTTTACATCAGATACTGGCTCCTTACTAGCCTGAGAACATCCTGCCAATAAGAGAACAAGAGCTGCCATTTTAATGACTGCTTGCTTTTTTCTTAATTCCATATGCCATCAGAGCACCTAATCCAAGGATTGCTGCCGCTGCTACTGGTAGGTAGTTGTGTGATTGAGTGTCAGCTGTTCCACCCATTCCCGTCTTCGGCATTTCAGAAGGCATCATAGCTGGGTCAGCTAGTACTAATGCTTCAAGAGCTGGTTCGCCTTTTGCAAGTCCGACTGCAATGACAGTATAAGACATATTCGCCTTTAGCTCTGTTCCTGCAAGATCAAGAACCACGTCTTTTGTTCCCGCACCTCTTACTTCAAGATCATAAGATCCAGGATCTACTTCTAAGTACTGTGTTACTCCTTTAAATTCTGCTCCAGGGAAAAGGACATCCCCACCTTTAACGGCTACATCAACTGCAGGTGCATCTGGTGAAAAATGTGCAACGCGAACTTTTGACTTTCCTTTTGTTACATTTAAATCGTCGTTTAATACTTTTAGTTCAAGAGAATCAAGTTTGTTAATGGCTGCTACCGTATAAGCCATACCAGCTTCCACGGTTAAATTAGATGAGATAACGGGCTTACCGTCAGCAACTGTTCCTGCCGCAAAGACTTCAACTTTATGTTCTCCCGCTGGAAGCATCATGTAGTCTGTAGCAGCTTTAAATGCAGCGCCTTCAACAACTGTTTTCCCGTCAACCACAACATCAACTGCCGGAGCGTCCGGAGAAGCATGAACGATTCGAACCATTGCATCATTTCCGGCCGCAGAAGCACCAGCCCCTGTTCCGAATACCAATAATAAAACCATTGCCGCCATTACTGAAAAGATTTTTTTCATTTTTCCACTCCTCGTAGGTTTTTTTTAGGGGACGTTCGTCCTGTACTAAATATAAACAAAACTTATACAAAATGTAAACGCTTTAGATGCTGTGAATGTGCTGAAGAAGTTTTTTAAGCTTTTTTAGACATCGAAACAACGAATTTATACCTTTTAAATATTATGTAAGAATAGTATCTAATGTTGGTGAATTATTTTCTCTAACTATATTTTCCATGATAACCATAGAAAAAAGCCAATAGCTCTAATGCCATTGACTCTAACTTTTAAAGTATTACTCCTACGCTCTGCGGACACCTTAAAATAAAAAGCACCTCTGCCTACTTCAGGCGATCAAGTGCTTTGCATCCGTCTATTTTCTTAGGTAAGCCTAATTTTCCACATTATATCTTTTGTTACCGCTCAGAGAACTACACGGTACTATTATAAGCGCTCAATTCTTAAACAAACCAGCCTGTTGGTTCATTATTCTCAATTCAAAGTTCGTTTTTATGACTCAAAAGCTGTTCTTTCTGGAAAATCCCTACCTTCTCTAAGCAGACATACCGCCAGTCTTCGAGAAGCTCGATCATAATAAAACTTAGCTGGAATATTTGGATGTGCGATAGGCTCTAAATCAGAAAATTTCTTACTTACTTTATTTAGTTGTATTTTACCCATCATGTTTTCATTTGGTCCAAAACTGTAGATGACAATCTCATCATTCTCATATTCTTTTAATAACAGCACATACGCACCCAAAAATTATTTCTCCCTGCACAAATTTCACAAACGTTCTTATACTTATTCTTCTACTCGGTCATTAGTTATTTTAATTAATGATTCAACAAGTCATCTGTCATCCTTCACTTTTCGCTGACTTAAAGTCATTGGAAAAGTGACCATAAGCATTTATTCAATGAAATTATTTCAGCTTATGCCCCCTTATTACTTGTACATTTGTCTAATAATAGTGTGTGCTTTAATTAGAGCTAGATTAAAAACTTGAAAAGTTTTATCATGATATTATTTTGTGTGAAGAGATTTTCTTATTTGCTCAATAACCTGACATAACCACTGAATTGGTTCTAAACCAGCGGGAAAATACACGCCATCTGCACAAGACTGAATGTATTCATTCTTTTCTATCTCTGAACATTCACCGTCAATAAAATCTGTTAAAAAGACAATAGCAGATTCCAAATACTCTTTACTTCCCTCTGTTAACAGTTGTTATAGAGCCTGTTCTGGTGAGTCAATATCTTGATGAAAATTTCCAGCCAAGAATTGAAAAACAGGTTCTCCTAGTTTGTTAGAAGACAATATAACACCTCATCCTTTGCTATTACTCCTTACAGCCCATTAGAACATAATTCCCTTATCTCTTCCTTTGGTTTACCTTTTAAGATCGTTTTCCCAAACGACATTTGGAGAATAAGATACACCAATCCGATCCTCATCAAAACTCGGTATAGCTATTACTTGAGCCGTCTCTAAATATTTTTGAGTGTAACCAATTATCAAGCAATGTATCACTATCAGCACTCAAAGGATCCTTTAAAAGATCTATGCAAATACCGCCCCAAGACAATTCTGATACAACACCTGGACTATTTAACAATAAATCTTTACCAAACATGTCCAATATACGACCACCAAAATATGTTTTAGCTCCTAAAGCTAAAGGACCGTTGGGACAAAACTCCACTGGTATCGGTAGTGAAGAAATATTCATCCACACTAGTAAACCTTCACATTCCGTATTCCATGGATAAGGTACTGGCCAACACATTTGCGCTGTTCCTGCATGACTACAGCTATGAAAGAATTTATTTTTCAACTTCTACTATTAAACTTTCCAAATGCAAAATATCTTTATTTAGTTCATTGTTTAATACCTTTAACTCTTCAATGTATAACTTAGTTTTATTTACTACTTCCGTTTTAAGGATCTCATAACTAATTCGTTTATCTTTCCAATACTGGTGGATTAAATTTGGCATTTCCTTTGTTTCGATTGCTCCACTTCCTTCAGGTTTATCAGCCGTAACTTTACTCATGTTCACTAAACTTTTTTCTTTTAACAGTTCAATCCAAATCTTAGGCTTTTCAATATCACTGATTAAAACATAATTTTCAGTTTTCAAAATCAATACTGCTTCTAAAAAATAATTCAACCACCAATAAATAGAAACTGAAAACTCATCAATATTTTCAGTGATTAATATACCGTAGGTTTCATCACAAATTTCAAATTGGAAATACCCATCTGCCCCATTGATCTCCTTTTCCACTGCCCCATCATTTTCAAATATTTTAAAACTAATGTTGAACATTATTTTCACCTTTCTCATCATCACTTCATCGTTTAGATTCGGTTAGTTCGGTTTTTTCTGTTCTTCAAATTTCTTCATTCTCTCCATTAAATCTAGTTGTTCTTTGTTTTTACTTATGTATTTATACTCAAAATAGTCAATTCGATCTGTTGGACCAAATTCACTTTCGTACCAATTTGTATAATCAAAATGGATTGTTAGTTTTCCTACTGAATTAAGTAATAGTGTCACAGAAAACCAAGGTTGTTGGTCATTATCAATAAATATCTGCTGCAATTTAGCTGTTAATTCAAACAATTTATGAAGTTCCTTGTCATAGACACTTTCCTCTATTAGATACATATATGGGATATCATGAGAATACACTGATTCATTGCTGTCAATAGGCGTAAAAAAGAAGAAGACACCGCCATTTTTATCCTTTACTTCACTATTCAAATAAAGATTGCTCCATTTAATTGGGATTATATCATCAATTTGTTGAACGATCTGTCTATACAGTTCATTTAGTTCAGTTTCAAAATTCATTTCCGTAACCTCCTCACTTATGTTGTATCACTAATCTGTACTTGTTTTTTTCCTTCATTTAACTAGTTAATTAAGTCGCTTCTAATTAACTAGTTCTATTACCAACTATTTTTCGCGGTGCTCAACTAATTCCATGATATGAAAAAAAGCACTTGATACTTAGATTCTGAATCAAGTACTAGCTTTGATTTCCCCCCTCCATTTTTTTATACATTTATAGAACTATATCTTGATATCCTACCTCTTCTACAACTTCATCTTCAATTTTTATACCCAATCCATCCTCCATTTCCCAAGACACATCGCACAATAACCCCAATCTTCTCTTACCATTCTTCCTTACTCTTCTTACAATTAATTCAGTAGGCTTTACTAATTCTGCTAATCTAGTTAAAAAATCTATCTTAGGAGCAATTTTATTTTCTTGTAATTCCTCTTCTAATATTTCTCTATATTCATCGACATTCTCATTATAGTACGCATAAACTTCCTTCTCGGCCTCGCTTATAATATAGTTCATACTTTGAACAAAATTACGAAAAGCATCTCTTTGTACATTTGAAAAATCAGCGTCTTCATGTCCATCAACACTCAACCATATTTTTCTCTCCACATTAAACATTTTAATAGTCATTTCGCCTCGCCAAAATTTTTTTTCATATTCAAGTTCTCCAAACAATTCATCATGAATCCTCGTCACTGTATTCATCCTCCCAACATCAATGACTTTAATTTGCACTCCACATATTACTGATAAACGACTTTATATTTCCGATGTGGATATTGTTCGTTAAAATCATTTAAGAGGTTAATAAAGATGTGCGAATCTCTTGGTAATTTTTCTTCAATGTTTCTCCACCCTCTAAAAATCAAAGTTTCAGGTAATTCAATTAGTCCAGTAATTGCATCCCAGTTCATTCCATAGAAACAGGGTAATTCAAGGTATTCTTTTAACAAACGATAAAGTTCCGTTGAATTTTGAACGACACTCACATCCAACATGAGCGTATCTTGTTTTCCTTCATTTTCTTGTGTCATTCATACACCGCCTTCTCTCATGTCTTATGAACTGGTTTCCTGTCAATCGCTTAAAGATATCTTTAGATGTTAATCTTTTCAATTAGATTAGTCTTCATTCGTTATACAAGCAGCCATGCCCTGGAATAATCTTATTTTCAGTATTAAAAAAGCTGCAAAGCAAGAGCAAATTAAGGTATACGACATATAAAAATTTAATGATAAGGATGTCGTTATGAAAGAAAATTGTGCAGGATTTTTCTAAATAGTGGCCTAGAAGTGGGCAATAGATTAGTTATACGGTGTAGAATATAAAAGTTATTTATAATCATTTTTTCTTTTTTCTATTAAATAACTCCTTTTTCTGATCAGGTGTTTTTCATTTATGGCATTCAATCCCCACTTAAAATATATTGATAAAATCTTCTCGTCTTGTTGGGATTTCAGTATTTTCACTCCGATAATTAGTCATAACGGCTGCCATTTGTTCAATTTCTTCTACCGTAATAAAGCTGGTTTCCACTGCGCTATGTAAGAAAATTGAAATACTATTGATTGAGATACTTTCTAATGACTGCGGTAAATATTTTGCGTTCTCATTTTTATAGGCTTCCCAAGAAGTATAAGCGACCGCATCAACTAATAACGACCACACTTTAGCCACATTCAAATCTAGTTCCTCCTCGGCAAATTCTGAAATCCCCGTAAAGTCTGCGCGATCAATAAGCTCATATAGTGCATCTCCAGTAACAGCATGTGATTCAACCCATAACCAACATCTATCCAAAGCTTCTCTTCCATCTGAATATCGTTCATCATCCTTGCGAATTACAGAAAATATTCTCTCAGCAACTGCTAAAACAAAGCATACTTTAACTTCTTTTGGTAAATTATTGATTGCTATATTCTCCATAATTCCCCCCTATTCCTACTGTACATAAAGTTTCATCTAATTGCTGCACAAAAATGTTGTCTATATCCTTCTTTACCAATTTGTTTACCTTTACTAAACAAGTATTCACTATCAACATTTTTTACATATCTAGTTTTACTGATTGTACAAGTTGTATTGTTTTAACATCATTCAATTCGTGCTGTGTTAATTTTTATTTTTCTCAATATTTTTTATATTCCTATCTTTAATTTAAGTTTAATAATATTTACGAAAGTTTATAATTTGTTTTGTTGTAAAAATGTTTTTAAAATCCTTTCAATAGGTAAACTAGCATTTTTCAGTAATTCCTCTACTTTTTCCTTTATTTGCTTATTAGAAGCAATTATTTTTTTATACTCTTCACCATCAAAAGAACGTAAAGAATCTATTGCATATTCAGCCACTTCATCACTCTCATTAAGTAAATCTAATAATAAATTAAATCCATATACTCCGTTATCTTCTTCTATACAGTAGGCTAATCTAATTTTATAGTTATCATCTCTATCTTTTAATCCTCGAATTAAATTCTCCCAATCAATAGTAGTAAACTCACTCATCAATTCTTGCACATACATAAATTCATCATCATAAAAATAATTATCTGTGCCATTTTCAGACAATTCTGCATCTACTTTTTCGTACATTCACTTTCCTCCTCTATTTACTAAAACAGAGAATTTTAGATACTTTATCATCTCATTCAGTTCTACCAAAAAATCTTGAAAGGCATTTAACCAATTAAAGTTGCAGGTAAATCACTCAAAAGTAGCTATTTTCTTCCTACTTCAAATACTCTTCTCTTCAAATTTCTTCATTCTCTCCATTAAATCTAGCTGTTCTTTGTTTTGACTTATGTATTTATACTCAAAATACTTAATTCTATCTGTTGGCCCAAATTCACTATCATGCCAATTTGTATAATCAAAATGGACATTTAATTTACCGGTATCATTTAAGATGAATGTCACTGAAAACCAGGGATCTTGGTGATAATTAGTAAAAACTTTTTGAAGTTGGGTAGTGAGTTGAAACAATTTATGTAGTTCTTTATTATAAGCTCTCTTATCTATACTATATATTTTTGTAATGTGAAAAGATATGTTGGTCCTCACCTTTGGGCGTAAAAAAGAAAAAAACTCCTCCTTCTCCCTCCTTCACTTCACCATTAAAATAAACATTATTCCATTCAGTTGGAATCATATCATCAACCTGCTGTGCAATTTCTTTATATAACTCATTTAATTCTGTTTCAAAACTCATTGCTATCCGTCTCCTAATTTATTAGTAAACACAACTAATTGCTAATCAGTCATATAACTTAAATTTCTATTACTTTCTTATGTCTTGTTCTGTCCTGCTGCCAGTTAGTCTTACGTCCTTCATCCCTTTATTAACTATTTTATTACCTTCACGCGCTCCTACTCATCTGCTATTATTTTGCTTTCATTAGTGATTTATCTTTATGTACAATGCATTTTTTATTATCTCATAAGAAAATCATACCTTCTCTAGGACACATTTTTCTTCTTTGGTGAAGTAATAATTAAATGATTAAGATTGTATATTTCTCAACCTCTATCTATAGGCTGTTTATGATGAAGTATATATGACGTATGTTTACCATAATGTTCAAGCTGTTTTTGTAATTTGTCTAGCCATTTTTTATCATTCGCAAGAAAAAAAGCGTTTCTGGATTAATTCAGAAACGCTTTTACTATTACTTACTCAATAAGCATATGTGTTTTTAAGCTTCATCAACAGTTCTTCAATGATCTCTTTCTTTTCAAAGTTTTTCTCTATGTAAAATTTACATGCAGCACGCAGATATTGGTATAATTCACTATAGCTCACAATATCACAGTCATCATCGCTATCCCCAGAATAAAATAAGACCTTATTTTGTCCAAAATAAGATTCATCATCTTTTTCATATTCATCTGAATAAATTACTCCGTTATATTCTCGACGCTCCCCCTTTTTATTATTAAAATCTTCTAAACGTTTTACGAAATTATGTCCATTTACATATATGTTTAAAACATCAATAACTGCCGCGTTATTTAAATGTTCGCGTTTCATTGTTTTAATAAATTCTTTGTATTTATTCATATTAATTCACCTACTCTACCTCTTCAGCTTATTCACGCTATAGGCCGACATTTAGGTACTCTATCACTGAACTAAAAAATCTAAGAAAGTATTTTTTCTATTTCTTCATCATAATTAGCTACCTTATTAATTTCTATCAACAAAGTATCTTTATCAGTTGCAGGTTCATAACCAATTATAATTTTTGGAATATCATAATTTTTTTTCAAGTTCACTAGAAAATAGACCAACTGTTTCAACCTTAACTTATGATCGTGTGTCTCATCCGTTAATATTTCGTTTTTAGGAAAGTTAAATACGATGTCACCATATTGTTCATCAAATGAGAAAACTATTACTACATTTTTTAATAAGATACCTAACTTCAATTCCTCTAAAAATATATTTCCTGTACCTTTCGGTGATAAAACTTCTTCTATGTTTTTCACTTCAGAAAAATCCAAATCTTTTTCTGAAATATTATCATAAAAATGTGATGATTTAAGTTTTAATGTAGATAATTTAAGCTCTTCATAAATTAATTTATCAATTTTCCCCTTATTAAAATCAGTAAATATAATCTCTAAATTTTCCACTTACACCCCATCTTCCTTTGTCTTTTTATACATGAATAATGTGTCTATATGTAATTGAATGGTAACCATTTATTTGATACTAAAAAAACTTGAAAGGCATATTTCATTCAAGGTCAGAAATAGTGAATATTTAGGCTCGCCCTCAAATCCTGTATAGTAGGAATCATTGAGTATTTCTATTTTCATACTTTACTCCTTCTGACGTCATTTACCTAACGCTTTCATCCTAAAAACAAGGTAAACCGTGATATTATCACTGAAATATTACGGTTGAACCATACACTAGCAGCTTCTAAAGGATAACTCTAGACTCTATCACGCAATTCATAGGGTTTCATAGTCTTCTATCAAATGTGACCAATATCCTTCTACTTCCTCCATTGCTATGGGGTCAATTTGCTCATACACCTTCCTTAACTCAACAGCGTAGTCATATGAAGTAAATACACCTTCTTTTTTCATTTCCATTGATAGTTCCTGCCTAATCAAATGAAACAAGAAGAACGTTCTTAAGTTCTGATTAAGTGTATAAATGAAAGGATCGTGTAAGGAAGAACTAATGAAAAGCTCATCGCTCCCTTCTTTTAAGTAAAGTCCATATTCATTCGGCGCACAATGACCTACTTTGATAAATTCCCCTTCTTTAATTACTATTTTTCCGAAGTTCGGGAAATCATAGAATGTAAAATCGCCAAATTCTTTTGGTACTCCAATATTGATCATAAAATCAGCATTTTCAACACTTATCCCTAAATTAACTAAGTCATTAAAATCATAGTCTCTTGTTTCTGAGTCATAATATTCTCGTATCTCTCGGATGTCAAAATCCATACTTTCACTCCTTTGACTTTTAAGCCCTTTAGCTGATTCAGCATTTCCCCGATCTCTTGAAGGTTCGTCCTCATACTCAACACTATAACTTACTTCTGCATCAGGAAGTTCTTTTTCTAGTAGTGCTGCCTTACAATCATGACCACCAAGAATGCAAGAAACAATTTCTATATTTGCATCTTTGCTTGTAAAACTTAATAGACAATCAAAGACTGCTCCACCCTCATCATTATCAATATCATAAATATTTGGATCAGGATAACCGCCGTTATTTTTTTGATGCATTCACGGTAATCATCTGGAAATCTGATACCAAATGAATTTTCCACAGCAATAATTACTTGCTCAGCTATCGCTCCGTCCGTAAATAACCAAGTTACTCTGCTCATTTTATCATCCCCAAAACAATATTCTTCTGTTTACCTGTTCAGCCGTCATCTCTACTATCCCAAATTACGCTACCATCTGTATGACCCGCAACCTGATGTTCGTCGTAATCAGCAAGTTGCATTTTACTAGCCTCTTAATGATGTAATGTGATTGATTTTGCCTTCTTCCCTAACTTGAATAACTCAATCTCTGTTTGACTGAATTATTTTGCTGGGTTTGGATCTTTCATTATATCGTCATATAATTTTCGCGAGAGATATTTAAACGGTGCTAATTCAGGATCTATATATATGACTCTAATCAAAATTCTTTATATTTTGAATTTAAAAACGGTGTAACCCTCTTTATCATACTTGACTTTATGAGTTCCCCCTCTTTTTCTTAGATGTAAATGTATAATGAGTAGTAATTCCTGTATAACCATCTACTACTTTCCCTAAAAAATTTCTTAGTTTATTAGGGTTCCTGCTATAAAGGGGTAACTATCTAACTGCTTTTGTCATAGTTTTTTTATATGCTGCAGTTCTTTCATTGGTCGGTTTCATTTTTAAGTTCGAGTACCTTTACTCATACCCTAAACCTTAAAGTAAAAAGCACTCGTTGCCTTTAGTCGACAATAAAGTGCTTCAAGTTCACATGTTTTCTAAGTTTTCAAGTCACTAGTCGCTTTAAATTTGTACGTACAATTTTAATACTGAGGACATGAAATCGTTTGTATTTCATGACAAATAGTACGTTTAAGCTACCGAACTTAGATGAGCTATTTGTATGGTACAGTACCAATAAATTTAATTTCTATATTTTCGGATTCATCTCCACTTTTCGCTTCATTGTATTGAAAATCATAGAGTACAATAACAGAATTAATACTGTATGCTAATTTATCGCCATTTATTAACTCTTTTATTTTAG
This sequence comes from Priestia koreensis, assembly GCF_001274935.1. GTDB lineage: Bacteria > Bacillota > Bacilli > Bacillales > Bacillaceae_H > Bacillus_AG > Bacillus_AG koreensis. The sequence continues at coordinate 384,852 of NZ_LILC01000023.1, forward strand.
GAATAATTAGTTCGCTATAAGAAAAATCATTTAAAATATCGTCTACATTATTTTTAGGATTTTCATAAAAACAAATTTCAATGTTATCTTCATCATAATAACCAAATTCAAAGTTTGTGCCAAACTTTGAGTCTATTGAATCTCCATCTTCCGTATATTCTATATCAACATACTCCTTAAGATTTTCAAACGATTTAGAAACTCCAAACCATACTGAAGCCATTCCACTATATTCCATATTATAACTCCTCATTTTTAGAAACGGATTTAATCAATTTTAAATCTGTTTCTGTAGGGGAAATTTTTTGCTTTGTGATACGACCTTCTTCATCCCATTCTGTATAATAGAGAGCTATCCCAAATTTATATTTTCCTTCAAATTTTAATTCTCCACTTTCATACCAGATTTTTTCCGCACCATTACTTTGTCCATGAATCAAATTTTTCACTGATTTTAAATTTCCATTTTTATAGAATTCTATTAACTCACCCTCGATAAAACCCTTTATATAATTTGCATAATATATCAAATTACCATTGTCATATAATTCGTAAGCTAAACCGGTAAAAGGTTTACCGTTCTCGTCTTCTGGGTTATCTAAAACTTCATCACTATAAGATGTAAACCATAAATTTCCGTCAAAGTCAGTTCCATGTTCTATAACATATTCTTTACTTGATATATCAATTTGACTTTCCAATCTTTTTCACCTCTGAACTAAATTCAAATCCTTCAGTAATAAAATTACAATATGGACAGGTTGGCATCACCATACCAGCTGATTTTAATTTTTTACCCGAATGTACTACATGAGTGATAAAATTCGAAGCACTTGTTTGTAAAATTAATTACAGACCATACTTTGTCACTCCTGTATGTAAATGCTGTAACCTTTATAATTCACTAAATCTATCTTTAAATTCCTTTTACGGAGCTAAGCATTTAACTTTTCAAAAATTTAAGATACTTAGTATTCTTCGGATTCACAAAACATCTACCTTCTGATTTTGTATTGGCAATGCTAAAAAATTCTTTTGCGGTTTCTAAATCATCGGATTCAAAAGCAACTTTCCCTGCAATAAATTCCTTGTCACCGGAATCTATACGTGCAAATCCAGTTAAAAATATGTTATATGCCCACTCCTTTGCTTTTTTTAAATCATTTACCATAAAACAAGTAGAGATAATATCCTTAACTAAATGGCAACTCTCTTCACAATAAATACCTTTAGGATTAGGTATTATATCCCATACCTCTTCTAATAACACAATAGAATCATTATAGTTACCGTCATTAAATTGTTCATTACTTTTTTCCAATAGACTTTCAAATTCTTCTTTTATAGGTGATTGTAAAATAGCCATATTTATCCTCCTCAAATCATATCCTTAATCAATTCAAAATACTTTTCATCCTCATCATAATAGAGTTTATACCCTTCTAAAATATAAGCTCTTAACAAATACTCTTTAGCCTTATTAAGCTCTCCACACTCAAATAAACTCTCTCCAAGTCTCAGTAAAATAAATGGATTTGAAATACCATCCGGACAATTTAGTGCATGATATAAATTACTTTTTGCTTTCTCATACTCACGATTTAAAAAATAAGTATCTCCTAATGCTGTATAAATCCATGTACTTGTTTCCCAATCAGTCTTTGACAACGGAACCAAATCCAGAGCAGCTATATAACTCTCTATTGCCTTATCATCTTGCCCTTTTTCAATAAAAGCATTTCCCTCGTTACACAATTTCACAATTCGATCATACACTTGATCGTTGAGTTCCAATATAAATCCCTCCCAATAATCATTTATTTGGTGACAAGTAGGTTTCATCTAACTTTGCACCTGCGGATCGATTTAACCTATAATGATCTAATACATATTTATTGAAGTCTAACATCCATTCTCTAACTTCTGGGGACTTCGCTCCATAATATCTTCCTGTACTTTTCCACCACGAAACTGCACCTGTTAAACGAGCCATCTCTACTTGATCTATTGGATACCATTTATTATCACTTGCCATAAATTCTATTTCACCATCACGTGTTGTACTGATTTTTGGTGGAATTTCATTTTGCATTCTTTCCATTACTTCTTTACCCGTTTTGGAGCGTTTTGTTATGCCACTTGGTTCAGGTAAACCCACTTCTTTACTACTTGCGTACCCCCCATCAACTGGTTTAATTTCCTATTTACATCTTGATAATAACCTTTAGGAGTTTCACACGTACCCTGAGTAGACTTATAAACTTATAATTTTCTTTTCACTTTTCGTTCTAACATCAAAAAAGCATGCTGCTACTCTAGTAAAACAAGCAAGCACTAAGTTAAATGAACAAAAAAAACAGAATAATTACAGTGTTATCTGACTATAATCAGTCTGTCTAACGTCGCATTATTACGTTAAATAATATCTATCATTCTTACTATAAACCAACATTTATCCTGTTTATATCTAAAACATCTGAGATACCTTTCTCATTCATTTTTTTAAGCAGGTACTCATAACCCTTTTCTAACGCCAGATTTCTTTCTTCTTCATAAATAGGAACAAGTGTATAAATAGTGATATCTCCTTGCTCAACTTGAACGTTATCTAGTCCGAATTCTCTAGGATGACATACCATTATACATGACAATTTTGTATTCAATGCAAATGGCTGTGGGGGTTCTCCATTGGGAAGAATAACCCCTTCAGCAAGCCATCCATCATAGATATGTGGAATATGAGCTACTTTCCTTAACCATTCAAGAGGCCAATAATAGTTTTTGTCCTCCATATTCTCTTTCCCAACTACCCAACTCGAAGGCAATTTCAATAACAATTCTGCATATTTGAACTCGCTTTCTTCATTTGAATAACCCATAGATACATCACTCATACCTGTAGTTACCAGAGTTACAAAATCTTTATTCATTGATGGAGAAATTATATGGATATTAACTGAAACTTTATTACCAGGAACAATCTCAATTATCGTATCTTGGATAGTTCCAAAGTATTTAGTCACATGCTCTAAAATTTCATCATGATCATCTTGATTATTATCATTTACTTCGGTTATAGTAGTCCTCAATTCTCTTTGGTTCTCTAATAACTTTACAATTTCTAGTTGACCCTGTTCCCTTGCAAAGGTTAATGCATCGATATCTTTCATGGATTCGCCACTATATTTAACGTTTGTATCTATCCCACTCTCAATTAACAGTCTCGCAATATTCACATGCCCGTTACTAATTGCACCAAACAATGGATTCCTTTCCGGCTCATTTGTGTCCATATTGGCTCCATATGACAATAAATATCTTACTATATCAATATGCCCTTCAGAAGCAGCTTCGTTTAATGCTCCACCCCCATACATGCCACCTAACGTATTTATATTTGACCCAAGTTCTACTAGTTTTTTTACTACATCCAACTTCCCTCTAGAAGCAGCAACGTGAAGCCATGTCCCAAAAGGTGTCATCATATTTAAAAGTTCTATATTAGAACCAATTAATTCAGCCGCCTTTTCAACATTGCCATTTTTTATAGATGATCGGATTTCTTTTGCAACCTGCTTACTATCCATCTTAATTACTTCCTCCTTTTGACAATATCTCCAAGTTTATTAAGCATTTCCAATATATCATCTCTCTCCACTAGCATCCCCTGCTTTTTTTAGGTGATCAAAAACATTTCTAAGCGCTTTAATACCAGCTATTAGGAGACCAAATAATATTTTTAAGTTTTAAAATCAGGTCAATATCATGTTCCTTTTTTCAACTAATTTATTTTAGGCTTTTCCATTTCCCTTTTAAATACAATATGATGCGCACGCTGATCATACATATCTTTTGAGGATCTCCTATATTTTTTCAAATAAGCTCCATAATCGCTTTTGTCTACATCCTTAGTAACCGTACCCTTATCAATCCGCTCAACCTTTCGATTCCCATCAACCTTATACTGCGCGCTTTTTTTCTTCACACTCTCTAGCTGCGCTTTTGAAACCTTCTCTACGACTGGTTTAGGTGGATGGACAGATCGACGGTTGTTTGCCGGCGGGGTTTCATTTTGATTGTCAAATAAAGAATATAACCCTTAATTTTACAATAGTTTTTCTCTAGTAGCATCGTACACTTTACAAAGCCAATTACAGTCTATAAAATTTAGCACTTAATACACTTATAAAATTATACGTATACCAACTTACTTCTGCGTTAAAACGCAAAAAGCACTCGTTGCCATCATTGACAATCAAGTGCTTGATGTTCATTAATTTTCTACGCTTTCATGGTTGGTTCTAAATTTGTACATTTTATTACGTCGTTAAAACGGTATGACACCTTTTGTGTCTCACGACAAATAATACCTTATAACTAATTCTATTTAGTTGTCATGATAACATAGCTAGAAATTCTTCAAAATCACTCGCAACCACTGTCGTTACTGGCTCTAATTCTTCCGATTCTTCATGATCCCAGATAACAATTTCAGGATCCACACTATTTCTAAAATCTAAACAAATAAAATCCCCAGCAAACATAGCAGCTATTGGTATAACATTCATACCAATTAATTCTTCATCATCAATAAGCCTACCATCTAATTGCGTTAAAACAGATGTTAAGTCATACCATCCATCTTCTAAATGTTCTTTGGGATTATCCAATAAACATAAAAACCTTTCTATTACATATTCCTGCCTATCAAACTTCAATACATTAGTAATAGGTGTAGACCCATTATACCTTTTTAAAAAATCAATATATGACTGTGGTAATTTAATACTATATGATTGTTCGAACCAAGCTATTCTTTCATCACTCGGAAAAGGTTTAATACTAGTTTTTTCATCTATTCTCATTATTAATTCCTCCCCGTCTCTTACCTATATGTGCCCAATGTCGAGAGCTTCGTCCATCTTTACGATTTATAATATTGTGAATACCAAATGGAACCAACTCCATCTTTCCATCAATTTCAGAATGATGCCACGTCATTCCCTTAGGCCTTCCGCCTTCAATTCTACTATCTACCCAATTAAACTGTTCTCTATCCGTCCCCCTCCAAAATTCCTCTGGTAGATAGTCAATCTTTTCTATTACTCCCTTCACTTTAGAAAAATTATGGTATTTTGTTCCATCTTCAAACGGAACATCTAATATTAAACCTTTCTCTATAGCTTCTAATCTAATCTGTTTTCTTTGTCTATAATTCAATCCATTTCCACCAATAACACAAATTTCTTTTAAGTAACTTTCAAATGCAGATCAATCTATATCTTCTAAACTTGCAGCTTTTCTAGATATTATTTCTCCTTTTACAGGATCATAAGAATCTAATCGCTTCCCATCACTTAAATGTACTTCATTCAAGAATACCAATCTTTGAAAACCGATTTTTTATTAAATGTATTACCCCGTGACATAGGAGAATCATTTAACCAATAATCTCTTGCTTCTTTCCATCCTATCCTATCTCTTTGAGGTTTTCCCTCTTTTGCTTTACGTGTAAGATATTTAGCATAATCAGACTCTAATTTTAAATCTATAAATCTCCCTTTAGAAGATAAAAGAGCTTCATCCGCACTCTATGTTGTAATCTTAAACTCTAACAATAAAAAAGCGGTTGTCATAAGACAACCACCTATATAATCATTCATCTGGTAGATAGAATTTAAATAAAATCCACACGCAGGTTTCCTGTAAATGAAACTTTACTTTCAACTTCCAAGAAATCAACGTCATTTTCAAGCTCTACGACAACTGTTCCTAATCTTTCACTAAAAAATTCAAATAAGTCTAAGTCTATTACTTTTGAAATAGTAACATTGCAAACTGTGTGAGATGAGCCTAGTTTACCTTGGATAATTTCGTCATCATCAAAGCTAGCTACCTTAATTTTATTAACCCACTCTATTGAAAAATCACATTCTTTTTCAATTGTTTTTTCCATAATTTCAAATCCACTCTCAACATAATTATCATGTTCTAAACCATACGCCCAGACTTTACTATTTGATTCTTTCAACTCCAATAAGTAGAGCCTCTCATATCCATGATATTTCATTTCATTAATTCTAGCTCTAGGCATAATTACCTCCCTATACCCTTATTATTGCAGTTTTAAAAAGTTTTTTGAAGAAGTTGTCATCATTGTTTGAATCTTTCCATTCTGAACACCACCTGATAAATCATCCCATGCATCCGATAAATTCTGCATAAGTATCCTCCCTATTTATTCAAAAGTTATATTGACGAAAACCATTACACTTTGATTGAATTGTCCTTTTCTAGCTCCATTATAACCAAATGTTATTTTAGTTTTTTACCATCTATCCTTGTTATGTCTACAGCTGCACTATTAAAATACGATCCAAATTTTATAAGTCAAGGTAGTATATTGACTCCATTTTATTTTACCCATTTTTTGTCGCGACGAACTTTGTCATTCTCTTATGCAAATATAGATCGAGTAGTATGTATGGTAGTCTTTTATTCTTTTATCATGAACCTGCCAATGCTTTTCCTTACCATCATGAGTTTTTAATTTAAATGTCAAAAAAACCTTGAAAGGCTATAGCCAATTAAGGTTTACAAGTCTACTCTTCACATACTTGAATAATTTCTTTTGGTACAGATTCAAAAAGTAACACTTGTGGCTTTGAATAGGGTTTCTTTATCAAATAGTCTTCAAGTGTCATCATACTTTTCCAGTATTGTTTAATCCAATATTCAATAGTTTCTCCAGTATCAAAATTTAAAGCTTCCTCATCAAAGTCTTTAAAATCCTCATAGAATGCTTGGTCATAGATCGAAAGGGAAATATCACCATCAAATACTAGGATTTTACCCGTAAATATAGGAAAGCAAAACGATTTGGAAAAACGATTGGTTATATCAACACCTATTGCTTCTTTAAAGTTAAGCCAATCAGGTGTATTGGAAGGTCTTAATAGTTCTGTTATCTCAAATTTCACTCTGCCACCATTACTATATCTATTATTTGACTTAGTAGAATATTTAATGCCACCACTCATGATTTCTTCCAGAGAAACATGATGTTTGTGATTTTCAGGCAAATATGCATGATACAACAAATTACTCAAGTATCTCACCTACTTAATATTTATTTTCTTGGAACATAAGGAAAATGGGGAAAATTTGTTTTTTTATTCTTTTTCATCCATCTTCTGCTTCAAATATTCAGCAATTTCTACTTGTCCTCTTTCAATAGCAAATTCATAAGCTCCCATATCTTTCATAGTATCTCCTGTATACTTAACAGTAATGTCAATACCATTCTGAATAAGATACTTTACAACATCAAGATGCCCACCATAAATCGCTGAGAATAAAGGATTCCTATTCGGGTCACCAACATCTAATATTGCACCCTTATCAAATAAGTACTCTACAATATTAATTTCACCTTCACTAGCCGCATGTGCAATAGGCGCTGACTTTGGTACACCTTCGTTTATGTTAATATCCATACCAGATTTAACTAGAAATTTTATCATATCCAGTTCACCAGCTCTAGTCGCAACATGTAGCCACGTTCCAAAAGGTGTTACAAAATTAAGTAAACTTTTGTTAGTAATAATTATCTCTTTTGCTTGTTCTATATCACCATTCTTAATTAAATCATAGATTTTTATTACTTTTTCTTTATTATCCATCGAAACCTCCTAAAATATCTTTATTTCATTGATGCTGCTTCTTCACCTAGTAGTTTAAGCATTTCAACCATTTTTTCACGAGTTCCTAATTCTTTTTTAGTCGCATTTGAAGGGAAACCACCCGTTTGGTTTAAATAGTTTCCACCATTATTTTGCACCTTGAAATACAGTGTACCTTCTCCTGGTGTTGCATGAATACGAAATTTCGTTCCCGTATTAGGATCTGTAAGTATCGTGGCAGGCCCACTCTTTTTACCACCCGGCTGAATTTCATCTTCTGCAACTAGAATAAAATCTCCATATCCAACTAAAAACTTTGTTAACTCCATGATTTCATTTAAGTAACTAAATACTTCATTAACATTAACCAATACTGCTTCTATTTCATTTTTTCAAAAAGCGCAACAGACTATTTAAATTTTTCCAAACTATCATACGGATTAGAGATATTCTCACCTACTTCATCTATTGTTTCCTGTATTTCATCTAGGATTGATGTATCTATATCCTTATACTGTTCCAGTGATTCTTTTATTTTATTGAAGCAAATTTCCAGACCGAGATTTACTACAATAGAAAGAATAATATCTACTTCATCATAGGAATCTGTATTCCATAATTTAGAGAGAGTTCTATCAATATCATTTCTTATATCACTTCTTAATAACTCGTATGTCATAACTTGCCTGTCTGTTAGTTGACTAAGCATTAATAAAAAAATATTTTTTGGAATTTTATTATTTCTAAATTGATCTAATACATTTTGAAACATTGATATTAGTGTTTCAGTTGGTATTCTATCAGGTAGATTCTTAATTTCATTCATATCCATATTTTTTCCCTTCTATCGGAATATGAACCCCATTTAAAGATTGATTTTTTGTCCATGTTCCATCTAATTTTAGCTGTTAATTTCCGATTTTTATCTGTGCAGTCCATTTTGAACCTTATGCTTGGTTATGGTATTTTCTTATAAATAAAAAAATCAACCATGTTACCACCCTATTAAACTACTTCTTTTTTCTTGCACTATCGGTAATTTGTAGGCTGTTTTGTGCTTAATCATCCCATGCATCCGCAAACGGCGCAAAGAACCCTAACTCTTCTCTTCTCTTCTTTTCGCCTCTTCCGCTAACCGGTTTTTCTCAATGGATGCCTCTTTTTTGGCTTTTATACGGTCCGGATAACATGTTCGTAACGTAAACCCTTTAAAACGTACTTTTACGACGACTAAAAAAAAGAATACAACCCTTATACCAACTTACTTCTACGCTAAAACACAAAAAAGCACTTATTTCCTTTAATTTACAATTAAGTGCTTTAGGTTTATAAAATTTCTACGTTTATTAATAGTTGCAAGTTTTATAAGTTAGTTTAGTATTGATAGTATGATATCTTTTTTACCACATGGAAAGTGTAAGGTTCAAACCCTTTAGCTTGTTTAACCTCGTGTGTTTGTTGCTTATGCCATCCATAGTGGTCCTTGTAAATAAATTGTCATCTCGCCTAAGCTCGTACTCCGTTTTTCTATTCTATCATTACGCTCAGTACTCCCTGACGGTACAACCATTATGAGTTTTTACTTTTTAACAGCTTATTTCAAATTGCAACATCTTGGTAACCCACTTCAGCTACTTTTTCATTTAATAGACGAAGCCCTAGCCCATTTTCTGTGTCCCATGTACAATCGAAGGTTATCCCAATATCTCGATCTTCATTAATATCTCCATACGGAACAACAATTCCAACTAAAGTTATCATCTCAAGTAATTGATTAGTTGTTTCGATTTGCGGATAATTTTCATTAACTTCAATGTCATACCCTAGTTCTTGACGCTCTAGTTTGTAAGAGTCTACTATTGCTTGTAAAAAACCTTGCTGTAATCGTTCCCAATTTTGCACTAATGAGGTATAAGCACTATATTGTTCTTCATCAAACTTACCGTCTTCTTCACCTTTAACCATTAATGCTATTTCAGCTTCTTTTCCACAAAATTCAATGGTAGTGTACTTAACCCATCCATAATTATATTCAAGCTCACCAAAAACCACATCATTTATTTTCATTATTAAATTCTCCTTTTTTATTTATTGGCAAACCCCTCGGGCCCAAAGGCTCCTGCGTTTATCTCTCCTACTCCACCGATGTGTCCAAATTTACTGTTGATCACTGATGGTACAAGCTGTATTGTTTTAACATCATTCAATTCGTGCCATGTTAATTTGTATTTTTTTTCATATCTTTCTATATCCCTGGCTTTAATTTCAGCAGATTGCATTCCAAATTCGTGAGCCATCTCAGGAGAATTATTAAGCTCGTCTGCTAGCTTTTAATTTACTTGAGCAAAATTAGCCCTTCTAACATCTGTTCCTCGCTTTCCATTCCCACCTAACATATGATCGATTTCCAACTGTGCTTTTAATACTGGCGAAAAATCAGGAACTCCATTTTTATATTGGATACCTTCAATACCCGCCTCATCGAATATACGTTTCAATTTTGGATCTGGTGGTGGTTTAAGTGTACATAAAGATTCTCCTCTGATTCCTTCAAATTCAACCCTCGGATTAACCTGTGCAAACGTCTGATTAACCCTTTGATTCATAGGAACTAGCAAATTTCTCTTACTTGAAGGTTGGCGGAATGTCGGCACTACTATTACCCGTACCCTTAGATAACTTACTTAATTTTTCTTATTATCTCATACAAATATCAGCTGATTTATTATAATATTAAAGTAAAAAACCTTGAAAGGCATTTAGCCAATCAAGGTTCATTCAATTTGGTTCTGAAAGGCTACTTTACTTATCTCTATTAGCTATGTGAGATTCGACAGCCTCTTCTAAACTCATTGCTTTTTCTAAATCATCATCCACAAGTATAAGTAAAGGCCCCTCTAAAATATCCCCTTGTGAAGTTCTAACTTCAAAAGTAGCAGCCCAATATTTCGGATAAATTCTAGATATTCCCACACCTATTAGTTCTAATTTGAAGTTTTCATTCCTATCTTTATTTACATATTCAAGCGCCAGTTGTTCTGCTCTTTCTCTCGATAACTTCATTATCGAATACCTCCATATTGTGTTATATACCAGTTAGCATGTAGTTGCTCAGCTTCGTTTAAGGAATTCCATCTTTTTGGGTTATTTGATAACATATCATAAACAAATTGCTCAGGAGCATTGAATTTTGTTAAATCATTCATTGGAACTGGTCCGCTAGTACGAGGCAAATTTGAATAAGCCTCTTTCCCGATTTGTTTATATTGAATATAGTGTGACAATTCATGCCAAACTTCATATAGTGTGGGGTTACTTTTCAATACCAGTTCCCCAGTATTATAGTTAAAGCCTCCTCCTTTTCCTGTGGCAAAAACTCATCTCCAACCTTGAGTTTTACTCCTCTTTTTTCAAGATAATTGCCTAAAAGTCTCAAGTCTTTTTCACTATAGTGTTTACCACCAAGGCGACCTGTTTCTTCCACATAATCATTCTTACCCGTACCCTCACCCCTAGACTCAACCATCACCGATTTCTTATCCACTTGTTCAATCAAGTCTTTGGTACCGCTAATCGGTCGTGTATTTCCAGCGTAGGCGAATGGTGATTGCAAGATCCGCTCTAGTTCATATTGTGTGCGATGCGAAATGGATTGGACGTGCTGATGTAGGCGGTTTTTAGACGAATGAGAGGACTCACTATCCCCTGATTTGGTCGCTTTTAGTCCTTTGACGACTTTGTCTAAGCCTTTTCCACCAACAGCTGAGATTCCAAGGCCGGTTAGAGCATGTGTGATGTACTCAACGCGGTCATTGGCATCACCTTTGATCACCTTTTCCCGGAAATTTTGGCTAACTTCTTCCCACACAGCTTGACCGGAAGCAAGAGGATCATGTGCAATGACTTCAATCGTTTTTTTGACTGCGTTGTACGTGTCCACTGGATGCAGAACCGTATGCTTAAGGTCATTCCAGGTTTCTTCTACTGCATCACCCGTACCATATTGAAGACTCTTCCAGCCCTCTTGAAAATCCTTCTTTGTGTTGTCTCGCCATTCATAGATATCATACCATGCGTCATCCCATTTTTTTGAGATGGTTTTTGTGGGATCATTCCACTTATTTGCAATCGCATTCATCGCATCCACACCCGGCGCAAGAACCCCTAATGTCTCTTTTAACTTCGCCTCTTCCGCTAAGCGCTTTTTCTCAAGGGCCGCCTCTTTTTTGGCTTTAACACGGTCAGCGTGCGCTTTGCGCTCGGCTTTCTTTTTCTTCACATACGCGACATCCTCAGCATCGGCCCTTTTTGTGAGCTGATAGACTTCGCTTGCACTGAACAAAACACAAAGAAATAAGGATTTGGAAAGTATAAAATAGCACTTGTCGCCTGTTATAGACAATCAAGTGCTTTAAGTTTATAAATATTTGCAAGTTTTATAAGTTAGTTTAGTATTGACAGTATGATATCTTTTTTACCACATAGCAAACGTAACGTTTAAACCCTTTAACTTGTTTAACCTCGTGTGTTTCATCCCTCTGACATCCATAAGTGGTCCCATATAAGTAAAATGTCATCTCGCCTATTCTCGTTCTTATTACATTAGCGTTAAAATAGCACTTCATAAAGTCTTGATTCTTAAACAATTATTGTTCATTTGGTCCATTCTGTTCTTCTCGGGAGTGACAATATAGCCAATCAAGGATTAAAAGGTTACAATTCCCCTCTTAAAATCTGGTTCATCTATTTCTTTGACGGAAATTCATAAAATCCGGTGCTCTCAGAGTTTGTTTCAAGTAGACTTCCCTATTTTTCATGTATTTTGGTAGGTTGATAGGTTTAATCAACTCAGTGTGAAAATTTCACAAATTTAAAACAGTCTTTATCTTGTCCATAAGTACATACACTTGGATTTTCTGTTCTTGATTTTCACCAACAAATTCCATACAGATTTCTTTCAAACAACCATAGAAATCAGAACTGTTCATAATAATTTCTTTATATGATGCTGTGTTAATGAATATCATTATGCCTTCTTTAAATTCAATCTCCTCAGAATGCTCTGGAAGTTCATATCCCATCATATGATCTTGCCACGGCTCTCCCCTGGATAAACACTCTAGTACATAGAGTAAATCACTCTTCAAAAAAGAAAAAAAATCTTGGATGACTGGCTGCTTGTCTATTAACATGCAACCCCTCCTAAGGTATACACTTTCTATTTCTCCTGTAGTTGGATTTTTACATCCTTCGAATTTTAATCCATTTGATGTGCCTTGTATTACCTGTTGCCCACCTCTAGTTAAATATTCAGTACCGTTATCCATTGCCACTTGACAATATTTATACATTTGTTCATCAGTAAACACATTTTCATCGTAAACTGTCTTTTTATGAGTTGATGCTTTAAATTCACTTGTATATACACCACGTTCTTGTTTTCCTATCTTGTAATACACATCGTATACACCCGAGACAGAAGGATATGGTTCCTTTTTCTCCACTTTATATGGAATTCCATTGGCATCCAAATAGTTGAAAAATCCCTTCTCATTATGCAAGTGTTTTTTAGTTAACTATATAAATCAATTCATTTCTAAACCTATTTTCATAGCAACAGGCATGTTTAATTTCCTTAGAACATAGTTATATAACTTCAGGATGGTATAACCTTCAAGCATCATTCACAAATTCAAGCATATCTTTAACTACAAACAATCTAAAGATTATTATTTTCTACTTCCTCAAACCAATCATTAAAAATATGAGTTGCCGTTTTAATCTCATCATGCGTATAAACTAATTCATACTTGTATTCAGCTTTGAAGTTTCCACTCTTAACATCATAAATTAATTTCATCTCTGTTGGCATGTCTCTTTCATATTCTTTACACAATACTTTAATTTTTTCGATATCTTCATTTAGTATATCTAAAACCATAAACTGGCGCTCTGTTGACACATCGTATCTTTCATCACCGTCCTCCAATGCATCATTCATTTTATGAGGCTTTACATACTTATTGTTAACTAAATAAAAGAACTTGCTCGAAAAAATACTTTCCTCACATGAAGCATAAACATAGACTTTATCAGCTCGATCTTCAGCATATTCCATACATATGGATATCATATCTGCTTGTAATTCACTAAATTCATCCTCAAATTCTTTCATACTACTTTTCCACTCCTTAGATTAATTTATATGCCAAAGCAGTATAAGAAACAGTCTTACACGTTACCCATTGTTACCCCCACAAGCTTTGTAATTCTTGTTAGTTTGTTAGCCATTCCATGTATAAGTATAAGTACCCTTGCCCTGTAAAATGTTATCTCGCCAAATTCTCACACTTTTCTTCCTAGCCTTGTATTAAAATAAAACTCCATGATGGTACTACCCTCATGAAGTATATATTTTCAAACACGCTATTATTTTTTCTTGCTTTTAATTAGTTAAATAGGATTATTCGAAAATTCACCCTATGGGGTACACTCATGAAAGTTTACTAATGAGGGTTACTCTTTTCAATGAGATTACGTTTTCGAACTGTAATCATTTCTTAGATACTACTAATTTACATCAATTACTTGTATTTCTATAAACTGATATTGCTCCGTGTATTTCTCTTTCACCATCTGCATCTATATATTCCGGAAATAAAATAAAATTTGTTTGATCCATTTTTTTTATTATATATTCGTTTCCTTCAAATTCTCCACATCTGATATGATATGAAGTTATAAAAGACATTATATCTTTATATAATTCCTGTGTATTAATTTCTGCCTGCAAAAATCCTTTTAAAACATTCATAATAATCTCACCTTTCTATTTTATTGGATAAGCTGATAACATGCCTCCATCTTCTGATCATACAACTTTAATTAAGTTTTTTCCCTGTGTTCCTATAGTTTTTCCAGCGTCAATTATTACTGAATAACTCTGTTTTCCCATTTTAGTTAATCCATTATCTGTTATTGACTGGACTGTTCTACTTTTCATTGAATCCTTCAATATTTGCTCGGCAGCACCTTTAGAATTCCCTAAAAACTTAGCTCCATTACCTTTAGGTGTTGATAAATGCTTTGGTTTGACATATGCGTCTTCAATATTAAATTTATCAACATTACGAAAAGTAAAAAGTATTAAATAGGACATATTTTCAGACAAATTTTACGGACAAGATAATTCATAAAAATATTGTACAGAGAGTACACGGGTTATGTGTACTCTCTGTGCAAAAGGTCGTTTGTTCGGTACTGGGTAGCCCCACAAAAAAGAACCTTGAAAGGCGTATAGCCAATCAAGGGTTTGTTATTTGTTAATTACTTCCAATCTATCATTTCTTTTTCATAGTATCTTTTAGCAAAGTCCATTGCTTCCTCAACCGAACCATGCAGAGTATCTCCTAATACATTGAATTGCTTATCACATGCAAACAAATAATATTCTTCTTTATTATCATAATTACATATTGCTAGTGTTAGGATGTCTTTTTTTTCTCCATCTTCATATTCAATAAAACCAAATTCATCAGTCTCTGTATATTTAATTACTTTGGCACCATCAATTTCCTCTAGCATTTGGTCACCTCTTCTTTGAATTATTAATTTTTACAGATTGGTCTGGTCTAATGAAGTTACCATTTTTATCCCATTGCTCTAAATGGTAATGGTGATTATTAGGACTTCTCATTTCATGGTCACCAATCCTAAAAGCACGGACAGAACCATCCTTTTGTGTCACAAATATTCTATCCATGTCTTTTTTTCCAGTAAAAGGATTGATATCTATTTGTTTTCCTTTACCTAAGAAGTTTTCAATATCATCATAAGCGTCTATATCTTTTATATTCCTGTTGCTATGTTTAGAAGTAGCTTTATTTGTATCCTTAACCCCACCACTATCTAAATTCCAGATCCTACTCTGAATACTCGCCTTTGAGGCATCTTGAGATTCTTAGAAT
>NZ_LILC01000037.1 GCF_001274935.1 Priestia koreensis
AAAGCGGTGAGAGTTTACTTCTCGTAAACTCTCACCGCTTTTTTCATCTCAGAGGAGGGGTTTTGTCCCAGCCTCCTTTTCTCCAAATAAAACGAACTTTATTCGCCGCGCTTTGCTTTTGTTGCGCTGTTTACTTGCTCATCGGCATGGTAAGAAGAGCGCACTAAAGGACCTGCTTCAACGTGGCTGAAGCCTTTTGATAACGCGATCTCTTTCAGTTCTTCAAACTCATTTGGATGGTAATATTTTTGTACTTTCAAATGCTTTCTTGTCGGCTGTAGATATTGGCCAATTGCCATAATGTCTACATTGTTTGCACGCAGATCATCCATTACGTCGATGATCTCTTCTTTTGTTTCCCCAAGCCCAATCATAATACTAGACTTTGTTGGGATATCTGGCTGCATTTCTTTTGCACGACGTAAAAACTCTAACGTACGATCATATGTAGCACGAGCACGAACTCTTGGAGTAAGACGACGTACTGTTTCAATGTTATGGTTTAGGATGTCTGGACGAGCATCCATAAGTGTTTTAAGGTTTTCTTCTACTCCACCCATGTCAGAAGGAAGTACTTCAATGGATGTTAATGGGTTTGCACGACGGATAGCACGTACTGTTTCAGCAAATACGCCAGCTCCTCCATCTTTTAAGTCATCACGCGCAACGGCTGTAATAACCGCATGCTTTAAGTTCATGATACGAACAGATTCTGCTACGCGCTCTGGCTCTTGCAAGTCTAGCTCTGTAGGTAGTCCTGTTTTTACTGCACAGAAACGGCACGCACGAGTACATACGTCTCCTAGAATCATAAAGGTTGCTGTGCGACGAACAGCCCAACATTCATGAATATTAGGACATTTTGCTTCTTCACATACTGTATGAAGATTTTTTTCACGCATCATTTTTTTAAGATCCGTGTAGTTTTCGTTTGTA
This sequence comes from Priestia koreensis, assembly GCF_001274935.1. Lineage (GTDB taxonomy): Bacteria > Bacillota > Bacilli > Bacillales > Bacillaceae_H > Bacillus_AG > Bacillus_AG koreensis. Next base: position 937 of record NZ_LILC01000037.1, read on the forward strand.
TTTAACTTAATTTTCAGCCATTCGGGCTTGCGAACATGTTCCTCTTTTGTTGCCATTTATACCAACTCCATCGTTTTACAGAATATTACGCAAATCTATAGTTATATACACCCTGTATTGAAAAAGTAGTTCTATGTCACTTTATCATATAAAAGTTGGGTTCGACAACCCTTGCGCTTCCAATAATTATTATTCAGAGATATATTTACTTGACAAAACAAGACCTCCTTCCTTTTTCCATTAATTAAGTATTATGAAAAGTTTTCATCCTCCACAAACTATGAATACGACTTTTTGAAATAGAAGGGAGGAAAATTTCTTGAAAAAAGCCCTTATTTGCTTCCTATTGCTTTTCATTACTCTTTCTCAAGCACCTGAAAGCTATGCTACTAAAACAACGTCAAATGAACAAACGTACCAAAAGCGAATGGAATTATATACCCACATGGAAAGTATTACGCATATTCCGTGGTACTACTTCGCGGGAATTGATCAATACGAACGAAGCGTACGCAGAGCACGACGTGATATTCCAAAAGAGTTAGGAGTATTAGGTATTTACATCGAACCTCAGCGATGGATTGGCAGCTTAAACAAAGACACATCGGACACTAATCCATTAACGATAGAGCTCCTAGGAGGCATCGGAAGAGATGGAAATGGTGACGGAAAAGCACTTTTAACGGATGATGAGGATGTCATTTATACAGTTGCAGAATATCTTCAAACCTACGGGGTTACGAAGGAACATATTGAAATTGGCTTATGGAATTACTATCAGCGAAGCAAAGCTGTTGATGTCGTGGTGGAAAATGCCAGAATGTATCAGCATTTCGGTCGACTAGATCTTGAAGGTAGCTCCTTCCCTGTTCCCCTACGTTCAAACTACAGCTACCGCAGTACGTGGGGTGATGCGAGAGGATGGGGTGGACGAAGAATCCATGAGGGAACAGACATTTTTGCAGACTATGGTGTTCCTGTTCGTTCTACCTGTTACGGCGTATTAGAAATTATGGGATGGAACAAATATGGTGGATGGCGAATTGGCATTCGTGATATTAACAATACTTATCACTACCTCGCCCATTTAAGCGGATTTGCGAAAGGATTAAAGGTAGGACAAATTGTTGAGCCGGGGATGCTCATCGGTGGAGTAGGCAGCTCTGGATACGGCCCACCAGGAACAGCGGGAAAATTCCCTCCTCACCTTCATTACGGTATGTACAAAGATAATGGCTTAAACGAGTGGTCGTTTGATCCTTATCCACGCCTCCGTTCATGGGAGCGTCAAGACCGAGTAAAGCGTCAAACAAAGAAATAATGATCTAAACAAACGTTTGTTTAAAAGTAAAAAAAGCCGCTAATAGAGCGGCTTTTCATGTTATTTCAGTGAAGTACGTTTGGCTTCCTTTGCCTTTCTAATTGCGTGAATAATGCTTAAAGCAAGCCCACCCCAAATAATACCCATTCCAATAATCATCATGATAATTGAGCTTGTATCCATTAGCTTGAAACCTCCTTGCTATCAGTCGGAAGGGATAATGAATTCTTTTTCCACTTGGATATTGAGAACACGATTCCAAGTAAAATGGCTAGCAACGTAGCCATCCATCCGTATGTGACAATAAAGGATGTTTCATAGCCTTCATAGTTGGTTTTGATGTTTGTACGAATGTTATCAAACATCATATACCCGAGTACAAGTGGGGTAACAACACCTAAACAAACCTTCCACCAGCTCCCGATAATAATATCTGACACTGAGTTGGCATGCTTTTGTAGGCTATTTAATTCTCTTAGTACCCAAGCAACTACGATTACTTCCACCAGACCAGCAAGCGCCACACCAAAATTATTAATAAAATAATCGACAACATCTAAGAAGAACAGTCCGCTTTGTGTCGCAAATAACAGTGATAAAACGGCTGCTAGCCCTCCACCGATCATAATTGACTTTGTGCGAGACACATTAAACTTATCTTGTACACCTGCTACGAACGTTTCTACGATTGAAATCAGCGACGTTAAGCCTGCTAAAATGAGCGAGAGGAAAAAGAGGACCCCAAACAACTCGTTAAAGGCTGGGAACTGATTAATAATTTGTGGAAAGACAACAAACGCTAGTCCTACTCCACCCTTTACGACTTCATCTACGCCAACGCCCTGCTGCTGGGCCATAAACCCTAACACGCTAAATACACCAATACCGGCTAGTAATTCAAATGCAGAGTTTCCAAAGCCGGTGATAAACGCGTTATTCGTAATATCCGATTTTTTTGGAAGATAGCTTGAATAGGTCACCATAATTGCAAATGCAATAGACAAACTAAAGAAGATTTGGCCATACGCTGCGACCCATACTTTCCCTTCAGTCAGCATGTCCCAGTTCGGTTTGAAGAAGGCATTCAGCCCTTCTACGGCTCCGTCTAACGTCAACGCTCTAATTACAATGACCATAAAAATAACAATCAATGTCGGTAAGAAAATTTTATTCGCTACTTCAATTCCCTTTTTTACTCCTTTAAATAAAACACCTAGTGTAATGACCCAGACAATAATGAGTGGGATCAACACTCCAGGTACTAAACTCCCAATCTCTCCAGGCGTTTTTGCAATATGTAGATAGTCATTATATAAAAAGCTCTCTGTATTTTCCCCCCAGCCTAACTTAAAGGCAAAAACAGTATAAGACATCGCCCATGCGACAATTGCCGCGTAGTAAATTGAGATGATAAACGAGATAGCTACCTGCCACCATCCAAGCCATTCTAACTTTCGATTCAATCGTGCGTAACTCAAAGGTGCTGAGCCTCTAAACTTATGACCAATTGTAAATTCCATAATTAACAGCGGAATCCCTGCGGTCAATAACGCAAATAGATACGGTAAAAAGAAAGCTCCTCCACCGTTTTGAAACGCCGTTGACGGAAACCTCCATATGTTTCCTAACCCTATTGCTGATCCGGCAGCCGCTAAAATAAAGCCTGCCCTTGATCCCCACTGCGGACGATTTTCCATCCCTATTCCCCCTCTTCTTTTTTTGTTTTAATTTTCTTTATTTTCTGTCTTTATTCTACAAATTAGTATAAGGATATTTTTGTAAAATGTCAAAAAATGTTGTCAGATTTTCTGACCAAAAGCTTGATTTCAATATAAATAAGGAAGCACATGGCGTGCTTCCTTATTTGTCAGACTTACTAGATGATGGCACCTGAATAGATGTACCGTCTCCTCGACCGTTATTATAATAATCGGGTACGTCACCCTTAAGAAGAGCTGTTGCTAACGGAATATCCGTCGTAATCGTCGTTTCCTTTGTGGCAAAAGGAATAATTACTTGAACGTTTACTTTTACATGAATGTACACTTCAAATAAGGCATTGTTAATTCCAAATTCCTTAATGCGCCGTTGAATGTCTGTTCTGGCATCACCAATAACGTGAAATTTGACTGGAATCATCGGGCCTAAGTTTCCTAATAGGGCGTTATCCGTTGCTCGACCAAGCGGAACGCGATAAATAATTCCCTGGCTTTTCATTTTTTTATCTTGTTCAAGCTCTACGTCTGCCGGAAGCTCAATGGAATCTAAATGTCCCTTTTCAGCTGCTTTTAAGTTCTCTTCTAGAAGTCTTGTCACTTCTGCCCATACACGATTTGATACTGATTCGTTGATACTGTAAATACCTGTTTCGCCTTTTGAATCACGATCTATTTCAATAAGACCCTTTGTATCTAAATCATCTGCTAGCTTCTTATTAATCGCTTTATTGACAACGAGGGTAGCAATTCGGTTCGTTTGCGATTCTGCGTAAGCCATTAACGTCGGTTCAATGCCTCTGTTAATGACCCAGATGCTGAGCATCGTAGAAAAAATAAAAAACACGACCGTTAACAGCAAGACATAACGAAAAGGTAATGGTCCTCTGCGCTGTCTTTTTATTCGAATTTTAGGCAACCATCATCCCCTCCTCACTTGATATGTATGCGAAAAGGGGACGGCCTAGACTATGAAAAAGGTGACCATCCGCTCTCTGACGGGTGATCACCTTTTTTTATATCATCTTTAGTAGCGCATCTGTTCCAGACATTCCGACATGAATTCCGAGCTTTTCTGCCTCTACTGTCACAGATTCTAACGGCGCATATAATAGCTGTTCAATTGTACGTACCCCAACAGCTCTTCCGGCGATAATGCCACGATCCTTCAACTTTTCGTTCAATAATCCGACATCCAACGCGCCACACATAATATACCCTTTATCTGACGCAACAGCTAACAGCGTGGTTTTAGGAAGTAAGACCGTGATCGCCTTAAATGTATATCCATCAATCGTAATTGGTTCTAATGACATCATTGAAATCAGCTCCTTTTCATACACACATTACAGTATGAAAAGAGAGAGTAGAAAGTGTATGTTTTATCCGACAATACTTTCGTATACCATCCGAATTCCGACGGCTAATAAAATAATTCGCAGTAAAGAAACGACTGTTTTATTTTTTCCTTTGGAATTAATGAACCAAGGTTTGCTTAAGTCTAAGCACCTGGAACGAGAAATGAAGCGAGCAGCCAATCAACGTTTCCTAGGCTAATATGTGTAATCGAGAACAAAAAGACCATCAGAACGGACTTGATAACAGCTACATGTAGGAAAACAAACAGCATGATCATAGCGGGAACCATTAGCGATCTGCCGCCTAAGCTCACTAGGCTACCGATTACGATTAGTCCACTACCAAGACACCAATCGATAATGATATGATTACTAGGCTCCTAACATAGCATTTGGTGTATACGTACTAAAAGCAATATATGTAAACGCAAAGCCTGCTAAAAAGCAGACGAGAGAACCTCCGAGCATAATTTTGCTTTGCCTCTTCAGTCCTAGTAACAGAAAAATAAACCCCATTAAAAATAACAGTAAGATAAAAATATATGATTCCATTTCTCCACCCCTTTATCCCTTAAAACAATTCATCAAATAAGCCAAGCTGCTTCGGTGCAAGTCCATCATATTCTAGGCCAAGCATTGCAATGAGCTGCTTCGCATTGTCAACGGCATCTCCACCTGAGTTATTGTTAAACAGCAGATAAATATCCTTTGTCTGTTTTTGCAGCTGTTCAAGCTTTTCTTTCCACTCTAGTAGCTCTTTTTCATTGTAGCGATACAAAAATCGAACCTTGCGCCAATTCCCCTCTGGCGGCTTGTTCCATCCATGAACATTACGACCATGAAAACGAATAAGCGTTTTATCCTTGTTCGTTGGGTGTAGAACCGTTGGGATGGATCCTTCCCCTGCCTGAGGCTCATCACAAATACCGTGAATCCAATTTTCTTGCTTCATAAAAGACAGCGTCTTTTCGTAAAATGAAGGCTCAAACCACGTACGGTTGCGAAACTCTAGGGCAACAGGAAAATCTCTCAGCTTCTCTCTGCTGTAGCGTAAGTAATCAACGTTCTCCTTACGACAATCAAACCAAGGCGGTGTTTGAAACAAAACCATTCCTAGCTTATTTGCCTCAACGTAGGGCGTTAGAGAATCAATAAACGCATCAAACATCTCTTCTTTTGATTCATAATACTCTTCTCCTCGCTGATGCCCCGTCATTCCCTGATAGGCTTTCACGACGAAACGAAAATCATCAGGCGTCTCTGACACCCATTTTTCAGCGTTTGATTTTGGCTGCACGGCATAAAACGATGCATCGACTTCAACGATCGGAAAATGTCCTGCATAAATACCTAGCTTGTCACGAGAAGGAACCCCAGCTTCATATAAAACATCATGATCCCCCCATCCTGTTACGCCAATATAAATCATGTCATCCCTCCTCTTTATTACTTTTATTTTAATACAAATCGGAATAGGAAGGAAATGTAGGAAGCCAACAGGCTGTTCAAAAAGGATGGTACTAAAAAAGCCCGCCTGCGTAAGTAACAGGCGAGCTCGTAAATGGAATTAACCGATTGAACCTTCCATTTCAAATTTGATTAGACGGTTCATTTCAACTGCGTATTCCATTGGAAGTTCTTTTGTGAATGGCTCAATGAAGCCCATTACGATCATTTCAGTTGCTTCTTGCTCTGAAATACCGCGGCTCATTAAGTAGAATAATTGTTCTTCAGATACTTTTGATACTTTCGCTTCGTGCTCAAGTGAGATGTTATCGTTTAAGATCTCATTGTACGGAATTGTATCAGAAGTAGACTTATTATCCATGATTAACGTATCACATTCAATGTTTGCACGAGCACCTTCCGCTTTACGTCCGAAGTGAACGATACCGCGGTACGTTACTTTACCACCGTGCTTAGAAATTGATTTTGATACGATTGTTGAAGATGTGTTTGGCGCTAAGTGAATCATCTTAGCTCCAGCATCTTGGTGCTGCCCTTTACCTGCAAGAGCAATGGATAATGTCATACCACGTGCGCCTTCACCTTTTAGGATAACCGCTGGGTATTTCATTGTTAATTTAGAACCGATGTTACCATCAATCCATTCCATTGTTGCATTTTCTTCTGCTACAGCACGTTTTGTTACAAGGTTAAACACGTTGTTTGCCCAGTTTTGAATCGTTGTGTAGCGGCAGTACGCATCTTTTTTGATCATGATTTCTACAACTGCACTGTGAAGAGAGTTAGTTGTATAAACAGGTGCCGTACAACCTTCTACGTAGTGTACGTGTGCGCCTTCGTCTACAATGATTAGCGTACGTTCGAATTGACCCATGTTTTCAGAGTTAATACGGAAGTATGCTTGTAAAGGCGTATCAACTTTAATGCCTTTTGGCACGTAGATGAATGATCCACCAGACCAAACAGCTGAGTTAAGCGCAGCAAATTTATTGTCTGTTGGAGGAATTACTTTACCGAAGTGCTCACGGAAAATGTCTTCGTTTTCTTTAAGAGCAGTGTCCGTATCTTTGAAAACGATCCCTTGTGCTTCAAGGTCTTCTTTCATGTTGTGGTATACAACCTCAGACTCATACTGAGCAGACACACCTGCAAGGTATTTTTGCTCCGCTTCAGGAATACCTAATTTGTCAAACGTTTGTTTGATTTCTTCAGGTACTTCATCCCAAGAGCGCTCTGATTTCTCAGATGGTTTTACGTAGTACGTAATTTCATCAAAGTTCAGGCTTCCTAAGTCGCCGCCCCATTGTGGCATCGGCATTTTATAAAAATGCTCTAGAGATTTCAAACGGAAATCGAGCATCCATTGAGGCTCAGACTTCATGCGAGAGATTTCCTCAACGATTTCTTTTGTTAATCCGCGCTTTGAGCGGAAAATGGATACATCTTTATCGGCAAAACCGTACTTATAATCACCGATTTCTGGCATTTTCTTTGCCATGATTAAATTACCCCCTCGAAATGGATTTGGGATTTATTATTTAGTTCGAATCTGACTGATCTTTATCACGCAATCCTTTTTCCATTGCTTTCCAAGCTAATGTGGCACATTTAATACGTGCTGGGAACTTTGAGACACCTTGCAGTGCTTCAATGTCCTCTAACTCTATACTATCATCATATTCTTTCCCTTGCATCATGTCGGAGAAAATCTGAGACATGTGAAGAGCTTCTTCGATCGGCTTGCCTTTCACTGCTTGTGTCATCATAGATGCAGATGCCATTGAAATCGAGCAACCTTCACCTTCAAATTTCACATCAGATACTTTGCCTTCCTCGACTTTAAACGAAAGTTGAATACGATCGCCACACGTTGGATTGTTCATGTTGATCGTCACCGTATCTTCTTCTAATACGCCGCGATTACGTGGATTTTTATAATGATCCATAATCACCTGACGATACAACACATCAAGGTTGTTATTAAAAGACATTAGTGAAATACTCCTTTGTTTTGACAAGCGATGATACAAACTTATCCACATCTTCTTCTGTGTTATACAGGTAGAAGCTTGCGCGCGCCGTTGCTGAAACATTTAGGTAGCGCATTAATGGTTGTGCACAGTGATGACCGGCACGAACTGCAATTCCTTCAGCGTCTAATACCGTTGCCACATCATGAGGATGGACTTCGTCAAGATTAAACGTTACAAGGCCTGCGCGCTCTGTTGGACCATAAATGGTAACACCGTCAACTTCAGACATACGACCAAGCGCATATTGGGCAAGCTTATGCTCATGCGCCTCAATATTTTCTAAACCAACTTCTTCTAGGAAATCAATGGCTGCACCTAGACCAATTGCGCCTGCAATGATCGGCGTGCCGCCTTCAAATTTCCACGGAAGCTCTTTCCACGTTGAATCGTATAGGTTAACAAAGTCAATCATTTCCCCGCCAAATTCAACTGGCTCCATGTTTTCTAGAAGTGCCTTTTTACCGTACAGTACCCCGATACCTGTCGGGCCACACATTTTGTGACCTGAGAAGACAAAGAAGTCGCAGTCTAGATCCTGTACGTCTACCTTCATATGAGGCGTACTTTGTGCACCATCTACGACCATAATCGCACCATTGTCATGGGCAATTTTGGTGATTTCTTTAATCCGGTTGATCGTTCCTAGCACGTTTGATACTTGCATGATTGAAACGATCTTTGTATTTGATGTAATGGTCTTTTTCACTTCTTCAAGATCCAAGCGACCATCCTCTGTTAAATCAATATATTTTAGCGTTGCGCCTGTTTGCTTCGCTACTTGTTGCCATGGAATGATATTACTATGGTGTTCCATATGCGTAATGACAATTTCATCGCCTTCTGAAAGATTCGCTCGCCCGTAGCTTGCTGCAATCGTGTTAAGAGAAGTAGTTGTTCCACGCGTGAAAATAACCTCTTCCGTCGACTTTGCATTAATAAACTTACGAACCTTTTCACGAGCGCCTTCATAGCCATCCGTTGCTCTTGTTCCTAACGTATGAACACCGCGGTGAACGTTTGAGTTGTAACCACGGTAATACTGTTCAATTGCCTCAATAACAGCCGTTGGCTTTTGAGAAGTTGCAGCACTGTCTAGATAAACAAGTGGATTCCCATTAACTTGCTGATCTAGGATAGGGAAGTGCTGACGGATATTTTTCATATCCATCAACGAACTTTCCTTTCAATAACTTCTACTAGCTGCTTCTTAACTGTTTCAATTGGAAGAGCATTAACAACTGGTGCTAGGAATCCATGAATTACTAGACGTTCAGCTTCAACACGTGGAATACCACGGCTCATTAGATAGTATAGTTGAACAGGATCTACGCGACCTACAGAAGCAGCATGACCTGCTGTTACATCGTCTTCATCAATTAATAGAATTGGGTTCGCATCTCCACGTGCTTTTTCGCTAAGCATTAATACGCGAGATTCTTGTTCAGCGTTTGCTTTAGAAGCACCGTGTTCAATTTTACCGATCCCGTTAAAGATTGAAGAAGCACTGTCTTTCATTACGCCATGTTTTAAAATATAACCTTCTGAGTGTTTACCAAAATGAACAACTTGAGTAGTGAAGTTTTGTTTTTGCTCTCCACGTCCAACTGTTACTGTTTTAGTATCTCCATAAGAGCCGTCACCCATTAGGTACGTTGTATTTTCAGACACTGTGTTTCCTTCGTTCATTAAACCTAGTGCCCATTCAATACGACCATCACGCCCTGCTACACCGCGACGATTTACGTAAACAGTTGATCCTTCTGAAAGGTAATCTACTGCACCAAACGTTACTTTTGCATTTGTGTTTGCAAATACTTCGGCAACGATGTTTACAACCGCTTCGTTTGCACCACTTGTAGAAATATAGTTTTCTACATATGTTACAGAACTGTTGTCATCTGCTACGACAATAACGTGGTTGAATAATGCTGCGTTTGCATCTTCATGTACAAATACAGATTGAAGTGGTTCTGCTACTTCAACATTTTTCGGTACATAGATGAATACCCCACCGTTTACTAGTGCAGCATGTAGAGCTGTTAGACGATTTTCATCTACTTTTACTCCGTCTTTCATGAAGTACTTTTGTAGAAGCTCGCCGTGTTCTCTTGCAGCTGTTTGGATATCAGTGAAGATCACGCCTTGCTCTTTTAACGTATCAGAAACCGCTGCATATGCAGGTGATTCATTGCGCTGTACGTAAAGATTTTTTGCATTTTCTGTATCGATAAGTGCCTTTACTTCCTCAGAAAGCTCATCAATAGAGCTAACAGCCGCTGCTTTTGTCGCATGGTTTGAGAAAGAAGTAAAATTCCACTTAGTAATGTTTGTTTTATCTGCTCTTGGTAGTGAAAGATCTTCTGCCTTCGCAAGAGCCTGTAAGCGAAGGTCTAGAAGCCAGCTTGGTTCGTTCGCTTCTTTAGAGAAGCTGCTGACGTACTCCTGATCTACCGGTAGTTTAGTGTCAATAGTCATTTGAATCCTCCTATCGCTTACGCTTCTTCGCCTACTGTTTCGTCTTCAATACCTAGTTCTTGTTTAATCCAGTCGTAACCTTCTGCTTCTAGACGTTGTGCTAATTCAGCACCACCAGATTTTACGACACGACCTTGCATCATTACGTGTACATGGTCAGGTGTGATGTAGTTAAGTAGACGTTGGTAGTGAGTGATGATCAAGCAACCAAAGTCTTCTCCGCGCATTTCGTTGATCCCTTTTGAAACAACTTTTAACGCATCGATATCTAAACCAGAATCGATTTCGTCAAGAATTGCAATTTTCGGTTGGATCATCATTAATTGAAGAATTTCGTTACGTTTTTTCTCCCCACCGGAGAAGCCTTCGTTTAGGTAACGTTGAGCCATATCTGGATCCATTTCTAGGAACTCCATGTTTTTGTCAAGCTGACGGATAAATTTCATAAGAGAAATTTCATCGCCCTCTTCACGACGTGCGTTAATAGAAGAACGTAAGAAGTCTGCGTTTGTTACACCGCTGATTTCACTTGGGTATTGCATAGCAAGGAATAGACCTACGCGTGCACGCTCGTCTACTTCCATTTCTAATACGTCTTCACCGTCAAATAAGATGCTACCTTGTGTAACTTCATATTTTGGATGTCCCATAATTGCAGAAGATAAAGTAGATTTACCTGTTCCGTTAGGGCCCATGATTGCGTGGATTTCTCCACCCTTAATTTCTAAATTTACACCTTTTAAGATCTCTTTGCCGTCGATTGCTACATGAAGATCTTTGATCGTTAATGTTGATGCTGCCATGATAAAACCTCCATCCAATTCTATACGTATATTCAAATTATATACCTATATAATTTTTATTAATTCTCAATTTATTCTCATTACAATCTTATAACAAATGAAATGTTATAGCAACCTTTTGGACCAGATCTTCCCTAGTTAATTCATGACTCGTTTCTATGTAAAAATGAATGAGTTTCTACTTATTAAAATAGACCTTCCTCCTGAAATGGAAGAAGGTCTATTTTGCTCATGTAAAAATTAATGCGTGCGATGATCTAACTCGTGGATACATTCGTGAACGAGCGTAACGGCTTGACTCATAGCCGCTCCCCCACCAAATGCTGCCGCTACGCCACAGGCTTCTAAAATTTCTTTTTCAGTTGCCCCTTGATCTAGGCACCCTTTTGTATGATAAATCATACAGTACTCATCTTGAGCTACTAAGCTAATGCCAAGCGCAATCAGCTGTTTTTCCTTTTTGGAAAGCTCTCCTTCTTTAAAGCACGCTTCGGTAAACGCATTAAACGTCTTTGTTACGTCAGGCATTTTTTCAGCAAAATGACCAACTCCAATTTTATATGCGTGTAACGCTTGTTCTGTCGAGCTCGTTGGCTGTTGATTTTCCATATGTAGCATTCATCTCCCATCATGATCGTTGTTCTTGCTTTAGTATGTCCTGGACACAAATATGATTATTCGCTCCTTGTGGGAAAATTGATGTGGAATAAACTAAAAAAAGAGCGTTGCTTATGCAACACTCTTTTAATGACTAACCTATTATTTTGATACTGGAAGTACAGCACCTTTGTATTTCTCTTTAATGAAATCTTTAATTTCTTTTGATTGTAAAACAGCGACTAATTCTTTAATTTTCTTCTTATTTTCGTCGCCTTTACGAACAGTGATGATATTCGCATACGGGTTGTCTTTTGTTGATTCAACGGCAATTGGATCTTTTACTGGATCTAATCCTGCATCAAGCGCGTAGTTGGCATTGATGACAACTGCATCGCCTTGATCATTTTTGTACACTTGTGGCAATAGGCCTGCTTCAACATTCGCTTTAAACTTTAGCTTTTTCGGATTATCCACAATATCTTTAATTTGAGCATCTACTTTGTCGACACCCTTTTTAAGCTTAATTACGCCCTGTTGTTCAAAGATGGAAAGAATACGCCCTTGTTCTGAAACAGCATCACGCATTACAACCGTTCCACCTTGCGGAAGGTCTTTTAAGCTTTTATATTTTTTAGAATAAATTCCGATTGGCTCGACATGAATAGCACCGGCACTTACAAATTTATAGCTTGGGTTATCCTTTAATACGGAATTCAAGTAAGGAACGTGTTGAAAATAATTCGCGTCCACGCGCTTTGTAGCAAGTGCCTTATTTGGAATGATATAATCTTGTGCAACCTCGATTTCTAAATCAATGCCTTTTTTCTTTAAAATTGGTTTTGCTTCCTCTAAAATCTCTGCGTGAGGAACGTTTGATGCACTAACTACTAATTTGTCGTTATCAGAAGATGCGCTGTCGTTGCTCGTTCCGCATCCAGCTAATCCTAGTACCAGTAATGAAGATGCTGCTAAACCTGTTATCCACTTTTTCATATTAGTTGATCTCCTTTTAATATGTTATCTCTTATCGATTTTTGCTGTAATAATATCTCCAATGAACTGGATGATAAATACAATAGCTAAAATTAAAATAGTCGCTACTAATGTTACGTCATTATTATTTCGTTGGAATCCTTGTAGGTAAGCTAGGTTTCCCAGTCCCCCTGCACCTACTACTCCGGCCATAGCTGTATATCCAACTAACGCAATAGCCGTTACTGTAATACCAGAAATTAGTGCTGGAAGTGCTTCTGGAAGTAATACCTTCCAGATGATTGTCCATGTGGTAGCTCCCATAGACCTTGCTGCTTCAATAACACCTTTATCAATCTCACGTAATCCAATTTCTACTAAACGTGCATAAAAGGGAGCAGAACCGATAATTAGTGCTGGCAGTGCTGCCTTTGCACCTAACATGTCGTTTACAAGGAAAATCGTGAACGGAATTAATAAGATAATCAAAATAAGGAACGGTATGGAACGGAAAATATTCACAATCGCTGCCACAACTGCATTGATCGCTTTATTTTGCCAAAGCTGACCCTTGGATGTTAAAAACAACAGCATCCCTAATAAAATCCCTAAAATTAAAGTAGCTACGACAGAAATAGCGGTCATGAACAATGTTTCCTTGGTAGCTAGGATAATCTCGCTCGCCTCTACATTCGGAAAATACTTCTCAAACATTTGTAATCACCTCTACTTCTACCTGCTGCTGTTTCACAAACTCAATGGCCTTCTCTACTTCACTCTCGCATCCACCAAGGTGAATCACGAGTGTTCCGTACGAGCCGCCCTGCGTGTAAGATACTTTCCCCTGTAGAATGTTGACGGTAATATCAAATTCTTTGATAACACTCGTAATGAGCGGTTGCTCAGCTCCTTGACCGATAAAGGTCAGCTGAATAATATGTCCATCTGGATATTGTTCTCGTACATTCTCAATTGCTTCAAAGCTCTCATCTGCCTCTGTTACTTGTTTCACGAATGTTTTGGTAATTTGAGCTTGAGGTCTTTTGAAAACATCTAATACGTTGCCTTCTTCAGCTACTTTTCCATCTTCCATTACCGCAACACGATGACAAATTTTACGAATAACGTGCATTTCGTGCGTAATAAGTACAATGGTAAGTCCTAAGTTTTTGTTAATATCAACGAGCAGTTCTAAAATTGAATCGGTCGTTTGAGGATCTAGTGCTGACGTTGCTTCGTCACACAGCAACACTTTAGGATTGTTTGCGAGTGCTCTTGCAATTCCGACGCGCTGCTTTTGACCACCGCTGAGTTGTGAAGGATACGCATTTTCTCTGCCTTCTAATCCCACTAGCTTGATCAGCTCATCAACTCGTTTTAAACGCTCCTGCTTTGGTACTTTCGCAATTTCTAGCGGAAATGAAATATTCTCTCTTACTGTACGAGACCAAAGAAGATTGAAATGTTGGAATATCATGCTGATTTCTTGGCGCGCTTTTCTTAATTTTCCGCCTTTTATTTGTCCAATATTGTTTCCTGCAACTTCCACCGTTCCCTCTGTTGGCTTCTCTAGACCGTTTAGCAACCGAATTAACGTACTTTTTCCGGCACCACTATAGCCAATAATGCCAAAGATTTCTCCCTGCTGTACGCGTAGATCCACGCCATCAACAGCTCGAACGGTTCCTTGACCACTTTGATATATTTTTTTCACACCTTGAAGTGTAATCATGTTGACTATTCACCTTCCTCTTAAAAACCTATCGAAACGAGGACTCTTATCTAAAACAAAAAAGCCTTTCTGCATAAATGAGCAGAAAGGCTTTTGACCTTCCTCTCATCTTTCAAAGCACCATACTTGCATGCTTTGTAGGAATTGGCACCATTTCAGTCTTCACTGACGGTTGCCGGGTTTCACAGGGCCCAGTCCCTCCACCTCTCACGATAAGAGTTATCTATTTAAATTTTCGACAAATTTCGTTTTATTGGATACGATTGTGATTTTAGCACGTACTGAAAAAGGTGTCAACATTATTTTCACATCATCTTTTTGCAAAATTAAAAGGTTAGTGAAGCAGACTTTTGCCCAGTTGCGACTTCGATTGCTTGCTCTAAATCATTTAAAATATCATCAATATGCTCTATTCCAATAGATAAACGAATGAGGTCCTCGCTTACTCCTGCCTCTTTTAATTGATCAGCCGTAAGCTGCTGATGAGTTGTGCTAGCAGGATGGATAATCAAACTTTTTGAATCTCCTACATTCGCCACATGCGACCATAATTTAACAGAATTAATGAGTTTTTTCCCAGACTCTCGACCACCTGCTATACCAAAAACAACTACAGCACCTGCACCTTTTGGTAAATATTTTGATGCTTCTTTTACTTGAGGATGTGACGGAACTTCCGGATAAAGCACCCAGTCAACAGCAGGATGATTTTCTAAATATTGTACAACTTTTCTTGTATTCGCAATATGCTCCTTCATTCTTACGTGCAATGTTTCAAGACCTAGGCTAAATTGATACGCATTAAACGGACTAATGGATACGCCTAAATCACGGAGCAATTGTACACGTGCTTTTACGATGTAAGCAGCTGTACCAATTGCCTCTGCATATACAAGATCATGGTAGCTAGCATCAGGCGTTATAAAACCAGGAAACTTCGGTGAATTCCAATCAAACTTTCCTCCGTCTACGATGACCCCGCCTAGAGTTGTTCCATTTCCCAACAACCATTTCGTCGCAGAGTGAACAACAATATCCGCTCCGTGCTCAATTGGACGGCATAGATATGGAGTAGCAAAGGTATTGTCGATAATAAGTGGAATGCCTGCCTCATGAGCAATAGTTGCGACAGCCTCGATGTCCAACACGCTTAAGCTTGGGTTGCCAATAGTTTCAGCATAAATAGCTTTTGTGTGAGGCGTAATCGCTTGTCTAAAGTTCTCAGGATTGCTCTGATCGACAAATGTTGTCTTGATTCCATAGCGAGGGAGTGTCGTATCAAATAAGTTATATGTACCTCCGTAAAGAGATGAAGACGAGACAATCTCATCGCCACTTCCTGCAATATTTAAAATAGCCGTCGTAATGGCCGCCATGCCGCTAGATACGGCTAGACTCCCTACTCCACCTTCTAGCTGAGCGACTCTTTCTTCAAATACGGATACGGTAGGGTTATGGATTCGTGTATAAATGTAGCCAGGCTCTTGTAGCGCAAACAAATTAGCTGCGTGATCCGTGTCTTTAAACTGATATGCATTAGACATATAAATCGGCAAAGCCCTTGCACCTGTTAGTGGATCTGGTTGTAATCCCCCGTGCACCCCTATTGTTTCCAGACGATACTTATTTGTTCCCTCTCCCATCATCAACACTCCTTTAGTCAGATTCATTGATAAAAAGCCTCTCTTCATAGAAAAGAGAGGCTTTTACTACCTGTTCTCATCTACCAGAATAAACTCTGTTGGAATTAGCACCGTGTGTACGTACCGGTTGCCGGGCTTCATAGGGCCAATCCCTCCACCACTCATGATAAGCATTCATGTTGATTATTTAATTCCTACTATTTTTATAGAATTATAGTATATTAAAACTAATAATTCCACATATTTTATTCGACAAAAAAAGAGAGAATTTGACTTCTCTCCCTTCACGCTATCTCTCGCAGCTCGCCCAGTAAATACTCAATTGAGCGGAACGCATAAATCTTTTTGTAAATACGATCATTTTCCACTGCGATTAAACAAGGAACGCTCTCAATTTCAAACCGTTCTGCCATTTTCGGCATGTAATTTAAATTACACATGCCAATTTCGAGCTGCGGCACTAGCTCTGCTGCTACTTCTAACATCTTCTTCGAAACTTGGCATGTCCCACACATCGGGGTATAAAAGAAAATGACCTGCATTCCTTTTTTCGCTAGCTGTAACTCAGCTTGCTGTTCTGTCCATTCTTGCATGAAAACTCATCCTTACTTATATGTTAAATATTCGGCACATACATCAATATTCGCACTAATTAACACAGAGGCAATATGATTTTTAGGGGCTGCCGCAACCTCACGATACATACGATCCACATACAAATGCTCTGCTTCAGGTAATTCTCGGCGAAATTGTTTTCGTAGCTTGTCACCTGCGTCATCGGAGTCCACCAAAATAAACACTTCACGATCAAACGTCGCATCAATGATTTCATCAAGCTTTGCGATACTAATCGTGCCATTCGTACAAATAATTTCAATAGGCTCTTTAATGATGCTTTGGATTCGTTTTTTATCCGACTTTCCTTCTACAATTATGACTTTCCCATTGTCTTCTAATGCCATCGTCATCACCTGTACTTATTAAGTGTGTAATAGAGTATGCCTCTATACTATACAATATTCGTTAAAAGATCGCAGTTCCCCTGTTTTTTGTAAAATGTGTCTTTTTAAATTTTTGTAAATGTATCCATTCAGAACTTTGTAAAAAGAGCAACTTACGAAGGCTTAAGCGCCCCATAAGTTGCTCTACCACTTTTTTGTGTTACTTAAACACGCGAAAGAGTTAGCACCAGCCGCCTTCTCCATCACAATCTACGTATTGGTTCGTTTCGCCTTTTGCGACCTTCTCTGCATGACGACGAATAGCCGCATCGTTTTGTTGCTCAGCTGCTGAATCCTCATATACGGCTTTATTTGTTTCATTCGTTACCTGATCTTTTTGCTCTTCTTTCATACGAAAAAGACACTCCTTTACTAAGTTCGTTAGTAATAGAGTGTCCTACTTGTTTCTCATCATTCAAGTCAAATTTTTGCTAAGCAAAAATCAGTCTTCGTTGATCATTTTTTTGTAGTCGTCAGCATTCATAAGCTTGTCTACTTCGCTTGCATCAGATGGTTCAAGTACAATCATCCATGCTTGTTCATATGGAGATTCGTTTACAAACTCAGGATTGTCGTTAAGTTCTTCATTCACTTCTACTACCTTACCGCTAATTGGTGCGTAAAGCTCAGATACTGTTTTTACAGATTCAACGCTGCCAAACGGCTCGTTTACTTGAACAGTAGCACCTACTTCTGGAAGTTCAACAAATACGATGTCACCAAGTTCAGCCTGTGCGAAATGTGTAATTCCTACACGTACCAAATTATCCTCTGTTTTTACCCATTCGTGCTCTTCAGAATAGCGTAATTCTTTTGGCGTACTCATGATAAATCCCTCCATATTGTTATGTATAAATTTCATCTTCTGCCTATGTAAAGCCATCACCAGCTTTAGCATATGAACAAGAGAACATACCTCGTCTTTAGTGTACATGAAACGACTGCTTTTTTCTATGTAAAGCTGACAGAACCGTTATTTTTTTACACCAGATTCTCTTTTCCCAAAGAAGCCTTTTTTATGCCCAAACCTGTTCAAACTGCTCTTCTTTAAAGCCGACGGTTACGTTCTTTCCGTCTGTTAAAAGCGGACGCTTAATTAGCATTCCATCTGATGCTAATAGATCTAGAAGCTCGTCATCAGAAGCTGTGCTTACTTTATCTTTTAGTCCCAGTTCTCGATATTTCATACCACTTGTGTTAAACAATTTTTTAATTTCAAATCCACTTGTTTCATAAATAGCTTTTAATTCCTCTTTCGAAGGAGGATTTTCAATGATATGAATTTCTTCGTACGCTACTTCATGATCATCAAGCCATTTTTTCGCTTTACGACATGTGCTACATTTTGGATAAGAATAAAATTTAACTGTCATTACCTGCACCCCATCTATTGTTCACTTTTTTCGTATTTTAACATACTCCAAATTCATTTCGCTAATTCTAACACATATTTTCACATAATTAATTTGGAAATGGGTGCAAATACACAGAAAGAAATAAGAGACCAAACGGCCTCTTACTTCCAAGCTTTACTTATAGATTAATGATCAAACAAGGTATTTTTCTGCTTCAAGAATTACACTTGCAATTTCACGTTTTTTCGCAATTACGTTGATTGGTGTATAACGTGTTAGCTTACGAAGAGCTGACATCATCATACGAAGCGTATCGCCTTTTTCTACTGCTACAAGTGTTTCTTTTGCATGAGCTTCAATCTCATTAAACGCTTCTTGACAGAATACTGCTGTGTAATTTACTTTTAATTGGTTTTTCTCTAAACCTGTGCGATCAATTGCTTTTTCTGTACGAAGGACAACAGATTCCATTGCGTACGCATTGCTGATCATGTCAGCAAGGTTCACAAGTACCTCTTGCTCTTTGTCTAATTCTTTACCGTATTTTTGTGCTGCTAATCCAGCCATCATAAGCGCGATTTTCTTCGCGTTGCGTACAAGGTATTTCTCTTGCGCTAATACTTCATCGCCCACTTCTTCCGGCATAAGCATCATAAGTTCCTCTTGAAGAGCTTGCGCTTTTTGTAATAATGGAAGCTCACCTTTTAATGCTTTACGAAGGAACGTGCCTGGAACTAATAAACGGTTAATTTCGTTTGTTCCTTCAAAAATACGGTTGATACGAGAATCGCGGTACATACGCTCAATTTCGTATTCGCTCATGAAGCCATAACCACCGTGGATTTGAACGCCTTCATCAACGATATGATCATGTGCTTCTGTCGCGAATACTTTGTTTAGTGAGCACTCAATTGCATATTCAGCAATCGCAGCTGCTACTGAACGACCGTCTTTTGCTTCTTCTTCTGTGAACCCACCCATACGAGATTCAAATAATCCCACTGTACGGTACACAGAGCTTTCAGATGCATACAATTTTGTTGCCATTGTTGCTAACTTCTCTTGAATTAATGAGAACTTCGCGATTGGTGTTTTAAACTGTTGGCGTTGATTTGCATATTGTGCACTAAGCTCAAGCGCACGTTTACTTCCTCCAACTGCACCTACTCCTAATTTGTAACGACCGATGTTTAAAATGTTAAAGGCAATAACATGCCCTTTGCCAACTTCACCTAATAGGTTTTCTTTCGGCACAAGCGCATCTTCTAAAATTAAGGTACGTGTAGAAGAACTCTTAATACCCATTTTCTTTTCTTCTGCCCCTGTTGAAACGCCACCATACTCACGCTCTACGATGAAAGCAGAGAATTTGTCGCCGTCGATTTTTGCATACACAACGAATACGTCAGCGAATCCTGCATTTGTGATCCATTGCTTTTCACCATTTAATACGTAGTGTGTGCCCTCAGCGTTTAAGTGAGCAGTCGTACGAGCACCTA
This sequence comes from Priestia koreensis, assembly GCF_001274935.1. GTDB lineage: Bacteria > Bacillota > Bacilli > Bacillales > Bacillaceae_H > Bacillus_AG > Bacillus_AG koreensis. The sequence goes on from NZ_LILC01000037.1 coordinate 20,911, forward strand.
ATGCATCAGAACCTGAACCTGGCTCTGTTAATGCGTAGGCAGCAATTTTCTCACCTGTTGCTAAAAGAGGAAGGTACTTTTGCTTTTGCTCTTCGTTTCCGAAAAGAACGATTGGTAATGAACCAATTCCTACGTGTGCTCCGTGTGTAATCGAGAATCCGCCCGCTCTAGACATTTTTTCAGCAATTAAAGCTGAGCTTACTTTATCTAAACCTAATCCGCCGTATTCTTCTGGTACGTCTACGCCTAATAAACCTAGGTCTCCGGCTTTTTTCAGTAGCTTCACAGAACGATCGAATTCATGTTTTTCTAAGTACTCTACGTTTGGCACTACTTCGTTAACAACATAATCTTCTGTCGTTTTCGCAATCATTTTATGCTCTTCACTGAAATCCTCTGGAGTATACATTTGATCAAATGTTACATCTTCAATTAAAAAGCTTCCACCTTTGATTTCTTTTTCCACTTTGTTTGCCATGGTTTCTCCCCCTGATCTCATTTTAAAATTCACTACCTATTTTTGAAGAAGGAGCTATTCGCTCCCTCATTCTTATAACAGTTCAAATACCCCAGCAGCGCCCATTCCGCCACCGATACACATTGTAACGACACCAAACTGAGCCTGACGACGCTTCATCTCATGAATTAAGCTCAGCGTCAATTTTGTACCCGTACATCCAAGTGGATGACCTAGTGCGATTGCGCCACCGTTCACGTTAATACGTTCTTCGTCTAACCCTAATTCACGAATAACTTGAATAGATTGAGAAGCAAAAGCTTCGTTTAGTTCAAACAAGTCAATATCAGACACTTGTAGACCAGCTAATTGCAACGCTTTTGGAATTGCCACGACTGGGCCTACACCCATTACTTCAGGTGGTACGCCGCCTACTGCAAACGAACGGAATCTCGCAAGTGGCTTTAACCCCTCAGCCTCTGCCTGCTCGCGGTCCATTAATAAAACCGCTGCACCGCCATCACTTGTTTGTGAAGCATTCCCTGCCGTTACAGAACCTTTAATAGAAAAGGCTGGGCGCAGTCTTCCAAGCACATCAACTGTTGTTCCTTCACGTACTCCTTCATCTTCAGAGAACAGGAACGATTTTTCACGCAGCTTGTTATTTCCATCAACAAATCGTTGTGTAACCTCAACAGGTACAATCTCATCTCTGAACTTGCCTTCTCTAATTGCTCTTGCTGCTTTTTCATGGCTTCGAACAGCAAACGCATCTTGATCTTCACGAGAGATGCCATATTTTACAGCTACTTGCTCTGCTGTATGACCCATTCCCATGTAGTATTCTGGCGCTTCTTGTGCAAGCTTCAAATTCGGACGAGTCGTGTGACCCATCATCGGAACTAGACTCATAGATTCTGCGCCACCGGCAATAACCGTTTTCGCATGCCCAAGCATAATGCGCTCTGCACCGTAAGCAATACTTTGTAAGCCTGATGAACAGTAGCGATTAACTGTAATCGCTGGAACTGTGTAAGGAAGACCAGCTAAAGCTCCAATGTTGCGCGCCATATTCAAGCCTTGCTCTGCTTCAGGCATTGCACATCCGATAATAAGATCATCAATTGGCCCATCATAGTTCCCTGCTCTTTTTAGTGTTTCTTTTACTGCGATAGCCCCTAGATCGTCAGGACGAACAGTTGCTAATGATCCTTTTTTTGATTTTCCGACTGGTGTTCTAGCACCAGCAACAATGACCGCTTCTCTCATGCTATCCTCCCCCTTAGTTACGTAATGGTTTGCCTTTTACTAACATGTGCTGCATACGCTGTTGAGATTTTGCTTCCCCTACTAAACTAAGGAATGCTTCTCGCTCAAGATCTAATAAATATTGCTCATCGACTTCTGTTCCATAAGGGACTGTTCCACCAGCTAAAACATATGCTAGCTTGTCAGCGATTTTATAGTCATGATCCGAAATATAACCGGAATACTTCATTGTTTGTGCACCAAGTAACAGCGTTGCGTAACCTGTTTCACCGACAACTGGAATGTTTTTACGAACCGGCGCTTGGTAGCCATTGTCATACAGCGAAATAGCTGACTGCTTCGCATCGTGTAACAAGTGGTCACCGTTAATGCTGATGCCGTCAAAGCGATTTAAGAAGTTTAAATCACGCGCTTCTGCTGCGGACGTGGATACTTTTGCTGTCGCAATCGTTTCGAAGACTTTGTTTGCTACTTTCTGCAAGTCTACTTCCACACCGTTTGGAAGACCGCTTAACTGCTTAATGTATAGCTCTTTGTTACCGCCTCCGCCTGGGATCAGACCGACTCCTACCTCTACAAGCCCCATGTATGTTTCGCTAGATGCTTGAATTTTCGAGGATGGTAAACAAATTTCCGTTCCGCCACCAAGCGTCATCCCGAATGGTGCTGCAACAACAGGACGATTTGAATACTTTAACTTCATCATCGCGTTTTGGAAGTTCTTTACGACCATTTCGATTTCAAAGAAGTTATCGTCTTGTGCTTCCATGAGAATAAGTGCAAGGTTTGCACCAACACAGAAGTTTTTCGCCTGATTTCCAATTACAAGTCCTTTGTAGTTCTTTTCTACTTCATCCACCGCATAGTTGATCATCTGGATAATATCCATCCCAATTGCATTATTCGGTGAAGTAAATTGAAGTCCCGCAATGCCGTCTCCCAAATCAATTAAGCTTGCGCCACTGTTTTTCTTAATAACTTTGTTTTCATTTTTTAACGTTTGTAGATGAATGACCTTTTTGTTTTCTTGAACCGGCTTGTATTCACCGTTGTCGAAGTAAAGTGTTTTTCCATCTACTTTTTTATAAAACTCTGTAAAGCCTGCTTCCAACATGTTATGAATCCATGCTGGAACGTCATGGCCTTCTTCTTTCATTTTTTCAACTGAGCGCTGTAACCCAATTGCATCCCATGTTTCAAACGGGCCAAGTTCCCAACCGAATCCCCACTTCATCGCTTGATCAATTGCCACGATGTCGTCAGCAATTTCTTTTGTCAGCTGTGCGGAATATAAAAGGACAGGGCTGATGATGTTCCAAAGCAATGTTCCGGCACGATCATCCGCATATATAAGCGCTTTCATTTTGTTTTGTAAGCCCTTCGCCTGCTTGCTCATTTCAGTTGAAGCTGTTTTTAATTTTTTGCGCTCTTCGTATTCAAGCGTATGAGGATTTAACTCAACAATCTCTTTTCCTTGTTTTAAGAAGAATCCTTGACCAGACTTACTTCCAAGCCAGCCTTTTTCCAGCATTTCTTTCATAAACGCTGGAACATCAAACGCTTCTTTTTCTTTTCCATCCACTTTGTCATACACGTTTTTCGCTACGTGAACGAAGGTATCTAGTCCTACAACATCAAGCGTGCGGAATGTCGCACTCTTTGGACGACCGATTAGTGGTCCCGTTACGGAATCTACTTCTCCAACGCTGTATCCTTTGTTTAACATTTCTTGCACGGTAATCAGTAAACCATATGTCCCAATTCGGTTGGCAATAAAGTTTGGCGTATCTTTTGCTAATACAACACCTTTTCCTAATACATCTTCACCGAAGGTTTTCATAAATGAAACGACTTCATCTTTTGTATCTTTAGTTGGAATGACTTCTAATAGTTTTAAATAGCGTGGCGGGTTGAAAAAGTGTGTCCCTAGGAAGTTTGCTTTGAAATCTTCCGAGCGCCCTTCTGCCATCGCATGGACAGAAATACCAGATGTATTTGAACTAATAATACTACCTGGCTTACGAACAGCGTCTATTTTTGAAAATAGCTGCTGCTTTACTTCAAGGTTTTCAACAACAACTTCAATTACCCAGTCACAGTCACTTAATAGATGTAAATCATCTTCTAAGTTCCCTGGTTGAATCAATGCCAGATTTTGTTTAGAGGTAAGTGGTGCTGGTTTTTGTTTTAATAAACGCTTTACCGCATCACTACTAATACGATTTCGAACTACCTTATCTTCTAGCGTTAAACCCTTCTTCTCTTCCTGTGGTGTGACTTGTTTTGGAACGATGTCCAATAACAATGTCGGGATTCCTACATTAGCTAGATGTGCTGCAATACCTGCTCCCATCACCCCAGATCCAAGAACTGCTGCCTTCTTGATACGAAGGTTCATCACAACTCCCCCTTTTAACGAATGAACATTCATTCATTTTTTACTTAAAAAAATATTTGATGATTCCCATCTCTATTAATAATATAAAACATTTAGAAAATTTTCGCAATATATTTACTACGTTCTTTTCATGTTTTCTAAAAAGATGGTTACGTTAAGGATGAATCCTCTTCGTTTTTAGTCGGTCTAAGCGACGAAGATTCTTTTGAAAAATTTAGGCTCGTATTGAGGAGAGCGGGGTGAAAACATGGCACACTTAGATAAAAATCCTTCTAAAGCTGGCGTTAGCGCTGCAAGCGTAAAAGGGAACGCTGGACCTGGTAGCGAACGTGACAGAGGTGGGAAAAAGACCTCTCAAAATCAGCAGTACACTAAACATAATATGCAACAAGACTAAAAAAGTAAGGAGGAAACAGGCAAAAAAAGCCTTCTCCTCCTCACCTCACTATTTATTTTTTTACCATTCCTTTTAACACGAAAGCTACATTCGCTGGACGTTCTGCTAAACGTCTCATGAAATATCCGTACCAATCTGTTCCGTATGGTACATAAACTCTCATTTTGTACCCTTCTTTTACAAGCTGCTCCTGGCGCTCTGTACGAATACCGTAAAGCATTTGGAATTCGAACTGATCGTTTGAAATTCCCAGTTCTTTGACGACTTGTTTTGTGTAGTCAATAATCGCATCATCGTGCGTGGCTATCGCCGCATAGTTTCCATTTTCTAAATGCTGACGGATGATTTTTTTGAAGTTCTCATCCACATCTTTTTTCTCTGGAAACGCAACAGATGGTGACTCTTTATAAGCTCCTTTAACAAGACGGAGATTTGGTTTGTACGCATTCAAATCAGCAATATCCTGTTCCGTACGGTATAAATAAGCCTGAATAACGGTTCCGATATTGTCATACTCTGATTTCAATTGTTTAAAGATTTCGATCGTCTTCCCACAACGACTGTAATCTTCCATATCAATCGTAACAAATACCCCGTTTTCAGTAGCAGCTTCTAGTATACGTCGCATATTTCGTAGTACAACCTCATCCGAAATATCTAACCCCATGGACGTCATTTTAAGTGAAAGCTGTGCGGTTAAGTTCTGTCTTCCAATGGCTTTAATTGCTTCAATAGACTGATCTGCCATTTCATTTGCTTCTGCCTCATTATCCACAAATTCCCCTAAATAATCGATGGTCACATCAAGTCCCTTTGCATTTAAGCTCTGAATGACATTTGATGCAAGATCAATTGTTTCTCCTGCAACAAATCGGGCTGCCCCGAAGCGAAGTCCATACCTTTTCGCCATTTTTGTAAGCGCTCTATTCTTTGATAAAAATAAAAAGAAATCTCTCATTGCTTGCTCCATTGCGATTCCTCCTGTCCCCCTGCGTGATGCGCATATCCTCAATAAATAGATACTTCTATTATTATAATTTTAGCATTTTTTTCATTATTTGAATATATTATTTTGAAGATTTTGTCGTATTTTGACTGAATAAGGTAAGAAGCTTTGCCATACACTATCTCATGATAATTATTTTATGTGGGAGGTCTTCAAATGCAACAAGAAAATATGTCATCAGAAAAGATGAATCAACAAGGAATGATGTCTACACCACCTCAAGTGATTTCATCTAAAGACGCTTTTTACTTGTCTGACATGATGTCTTGGAACCTGCTTTCGATCAAAAAAGCAAACCATTTTGCAAAAGAGTGTCAAGACCAAGAAATTGCAGCTGCACTTCAAAAAGTCGCACAAATGCATCAGCGTCACTACGGACAAATTCTTCACTATCTAGAAAATGGACAAAAAGCTTCTCAAATGCCCCTTCAATAAGGAGAGATACATATGAATCAAAAAAAAATTAAAAACCCAGAAACACAAGTACCTAAAACACCTGAAATGAATGACCGTGACTATATCAATGATCTTTTGGCAACTGAAAAGTACATGACCGCTTCTTATTGCACAGCTCTAAATGAATTTAGCCATGATGCTCTTTACCACGAAGTATTAGGGATTTTCACTGAAACACAAAACTGTCAGCGCGAGCTATACAACCTCATGTTTAAAAAGGGATGGTACGGCGTAGAGGCAGCGGACCAGCAACAGCTTCAGCAGACGTACGAGCAGTTTTCAGGCTATACAAACCAATTCCCTCATCATTAATACATTAAAACGTCATCCCCTCAAAATGATTGCATGGGGATGACGTTTTTTACTCTATTCTTTTTTTGCACGATGCGATTCATTCAGTTCTTTAATTTCATGAATAAGCTTACGAAGCTCATCTTTTCCATCTGGATAGGTCTCATTCCAATGCTTGGCTAGAGGCGGCATGGATTTAGCAATATGGGTATAGAGTGCCCATATTTTGATTTTTTCCTGTAGCTCCTTGCTATTTTCCCCTACCATAAGCTCCGTATATTTCTCAATTAAACCATCAAATTGCTCGAGAAACGTTTGATTCATTTCTTTTCTCCTCCTTTTGATCGTTTAGAATGGGACAATTGCTACAATATTTCTTTTTCTCCATGCAATAGGAATAACAACACGTTTGTCGCTTTCCCTGCAGAGAATGAAACTGCTTAAAAGGATTGTGAACTGTTCCAAAGGACGCACCTTGTGCTTCATCCATTAAATAATCGTAATCTGCTTGTATGGACTTATGAATAGAAGCTAAAGTGTCATCTTTTAACAGCTGCTCATACATCCATTTGACGTACACGTAGAGGTTTTCCCACATCACTTTTTGAGGTATGTTTGTTAACGACTGTAACTGATGGAAGATCGGTGCAATATGAGTTTCAATGATTGCTTCAAGTGAAGAAAGATGGTTAGCTTGTGGTACCATTTCATATAAAACCGCCGAAGCATAAAAGGATGGAATCCACAAACGTTCTCGTTCATTTCCCACCTCTAGCTCAATGTCTTCAGCACTTAATCGTAATCGCTTCCTCCACACGCTTAATGCATAAAAGTGCATCAGGATAAAAAAACTGTACCGCTTCACAAAGATCGAAGCGGCTACTTTTAAGGAAGGTAGCGCCAGATATTCCTGCAAGGACATCAGTACAACTTTTAACTTTTCTGTTTTTACAAGACTTGTTCCTGAAACCTTAATGAGGGCGTCAGTACACTCACTCACCAAACGAAATTTACTCAAAGACTGGAGCTGATCTTTGTTTAGAGACTGTATCATGTCACACGCTCACTTTTTGCTGGACATAACGACCTTTCCCATGTGGAATACAAAGAGGTGTCCCAAAAATAGGATCAAATGATACTTCGCAGTCCATCTCAAATACATCCTTTACAAGCGCTTTTGTAACGACCTCTTCTGGTTTTCCCTGCGCATAAACCTGCTGATTTTGAATTGCAACTAAATTATGAGCGTAACGACACGCTAAATTTAAATCATGCAGCACCATTACAATTGTACGGTTTTCCTTTTCATTCAATTCAAACAACAAATCTAAAATTTCAATTTGATGCGTCATATCTAAATACGTAGTTGGTTCATCCAATAAAATAACGTCTGTGTCTTGTGCAAGGGTCATGGCAATCCATGCGCGCTGACGCTGCCCGCCAGATAACGAGTCAACAGGTCTGTCAGCAAGTTCAAGCATGCGAGTAGCTGCAAGTGCTTCGTAGACTTTCTCTTCATCTTCCTCTGACCATTGGCGGAACCACGTTTGATACGGATAACGACCTTGCTTGACAAGCTGCAACACAGTCAAGCCTTCAGGTGCAACCGGGCCCTGCGGTAAAATAGCCAATTGCTTGGCAATCTCCTTTGTTGGAAGAGATGAAATTTTTTCTCCCTCAAGAATAATGGAGCCCTGCTTCGGTTTTAATAGCCGAGCCAATGAGCGAAGTAACGTTGATTTCCCGCACCCATTACTTCCGATAAACACACTTACCTCACCTTTTGGAATTTGTAAGTCTAATTCATTTATAATAACGGTCTCACCATATGACAGAGTAAGGGAATTTGTTTCTAATGCACTCATCTCATCCGTTCTCCTTTCGTGATATCTTTCATTTATTTTTTCGAGCGAAATAGTAGAAAAATAAAATACGGTGCGCCGATCGCTGCCGTAAAGACACCTGCTGGGACCTCAACAGGTAGAAACGCTGTTCTTCCAATCGTATCAGCGATGATAACAAGAAGAGCACCAATCAAAGCGGTTAATGGTAGCAATGCACCAAAAGAGGAACCGACTAAACGCCTCGCGATATGTGGAGCCATTAGTCCGACAAACCCGATACCGCCCGCAAAGGCAACAGCACTGCCGACCAACCCCGTGCACAAAATAAGCAGAAGTAAACGATGCTTTTGCACCTTACTTCCTGCATTTTGAGCTAAATCTTCTCCAAGCTCGTGTATATTAATAATGCGACTCAACACAAAACTAATTATTAGTAGTACAAATGTGATGGGAGCAAGCACAGCGATATTACGCCAATTCGCTCCGTACACCGTTCCTGTAATCCAAATATTTGCTTGGCTTGCTTGATAAATAGGCCCTAGTACCATAAATAAAGTCGTAAAGGCTTTTGTTATCGCCCATAACCCCACGCCTACAAGAACAAGTGTAAGAGGAGAAACTCCCTTTTTCCAAGATAACATATATAAGATTAGTGTAACCAGTAATGCGCCAAGAAACGCACTCACCGGCATCCACTCAATGCTGACAGTTAATGAGTTGCTTTTATTACTAAATAGGGATAAAAACAGCACGACTCCAACAGATGCTCCTCCTGTAATGCCCATCATATCTGGAGCTGCTAGCGGGTTGCGAACCAGACCTTGTAGAATGGCTCCTGCAACACCAAGGCTCATCCCAACTAAAAGAGCCATGACAATACGAGGAAGTCGAAAAGAGTTAATGACTAGCTCATGAAAGGAATCTCCGTACCCTAACACCGTCTTTGCTACAATCCACGGGTTGAAAAACGTTTCCCCCATTCCCGTACTTAAAAGAAAAACAACGAGCAAAAGAAAGAAAAAGACCGCAATCGTAAGGATGACCTTTTGATGAATGAGCGTAGAGAATCGTCCCACCCTCACTGCTTTAAATTTGTTCATGATTGTCGTCCTCCTTTACGTGCGATGTAGATGAAAAATGGTGTCCCTACAATCGCCGTCATCACTCCTACCGGAACTTCTTCAGGCATAATGACGTATCTTGCGCCTATGTCTGCGATTAGAAGAAAAATCCCTCCAACGACTGCACAATAAGGCAAGATCCAGCGATAGTCGTGACCAACCAAGAAGCGGACGATATGAGGAATGATAATACCAATAAAGGTAATAGGACCTGCAATGGCCACAGCACCACCTGACAAAACCACAATAATAAGAGCGGTGACAACTTTTAGTGTACCTGTACGCTGTCCTAATCCTTTTGCTACCCCGTCTCCCATTGTTAAAATATTAATTTTTTGAGCGATGAAAAAGGACATCACAATTGCAACTGCGATATAAGGGAACACCGACCATAGAATGGATAACTTGCGTCCCTGTACAGAACCTGCAAGCCAAAATAGTACTTGTTCTAATGACGTTTCATCGAGGACCAGAAGTCCTTGTGTCAGCGAGGAAAACATCGCTGCAATCGCTGCTCCTGCTAGCGTTAGGCGAATTGGTGTTAGACCTTCTGCTCCTGACGCTCCTAATAGATATACGATCATTGCAGCGACCGCCGCTCCTAGAAACGCTACCCAAGCAAACGCTTGTAATGAATTGAGTGAAAACAGCATGAAGCCCACCACAATAAAGAAGCTTGCTCCTGCATTCACTCCCATAATATCTGGTGAAGCAAGCGGATTTTTCGTTAATGCTTGCATTAAGGCCCCTGCTATCCCAAGGCTTGCTCCTACTGTTGCCGCGATGAGAGCTCGTGGCAGACGAACATTCTGAATGACAAGATGCTCCGTTGATCCATTATTATGTTGAAACGCATCATAGGCCATTTTTAAACTTGTGTGCGTATATCCCATTACGATGCTTGCAACGGCACAAACAATGAGTAACAAAAGCCCCCCCACTAATCCTACAATTCGTGCATTTCTTGTTTGTAGCAACATGCTTTAAACTCCTATCTCTCCCTATGTAGCTTTTTTCTCTTTTTATAGGTCACGTTCAAACGTGTTGATTAAGATTTATTCTCAATTAAAATTTTATGGTAACGCTCGCACTCTGTCAATGAGTTTGAAAATCATTTTCAATTAGTTATTGACTTTTTACTCATTTATCCATTATTCTTTAATTGTTATTGAAAATCATTATCAATTATGGGGGTTTAAGATGAAACGTACATATTCTACACTACTAGCTGTTTTTACTGCTCTTTTACTCGTCGTGCTAGCCGCTTGTGGCAATAATAGCAGTGACAACAAATCCGAAAGCAAAGATGACTCAAAGAGCGCTTCCACCTATACAATAAAACATGCCATGGGCATCTCTAAAATAAAAGAAAACCCGAAACGTATTGTCGTCTTAACAAATGAAGGAACAGAGGCTTTACTTTCAATGGGCATAACACCTGTTGGAGCCGTTCAGTCATGGGCGGGTAACCCTTGGTATGACCATATTAAGAAAGACATGAAAGATGTGAAAAGCGTAGGTACAGAAAGTGAGCCAAGCTTAGAAACGATTGCTTCATTAAAACCAGATTTAATTATCGGGAACAAACAGCGTCAAGAAAAGATCTACGATCAGCTCAATGCAATTGCCCCAACTGTCTTCTCAGATGAGCTTCGTGGCGATTGGAAAGAAAACTTCAAGCTTTATGCAAAGGCCGTTAATAAAGAAGAAAAAGGCAACAAAGTGATTGCTGATTTCAATCAACGCATTCAGGACTTAAAAGGAAAACTTGGGGATAAACTTCAACAAAAAGTATCGATTGTACGCTTCACAGCTGGTGATGTTCGTATTTATCACAAAGATAGCTTCTCTGGAGTCATTCTTGATCAATTAGGATTTGCACGCCCAGCATCACAGGACAAACCAGATTTTGCAGAAATGAACGCGACAAAAGAGCGTATCCCTGCAATGGACGGTGACGTGCTGTTCTACTTTACTTATGACCCAGCGAATAAAGAAGTCTCAAAACTACAAAAAGATTGGCTGAACGATCCATTATTTAAAAAGCTGAACGTGTCTCAAAAAGGCAACGTACGTGAAGTAGATGACTCCATTTGGAACACAGCCGGTGGCGTAATCGCTGCTAATTTAATGCTTGATGATATCGAAAAGTACTTTTTGCAAAGTAAATGAAAGAAGAGTTTCCGTTTTTGCGGAAACTCTTTTTGGTTATTACTCGCTCTTCTCTTCTGAAGGAATTAAAATCTCACCTGTTTTCTCTTGTGTTAAAAGAATTTGAAGAATTAGCTTTGATAATTGGCTCGGTCGATATGGTTTTACTAGGTAGCTACTTGCTCCTAACGACATCCCCTTCTCTTTTTCCTCTAATGCGGATGATACGACAATTGGAATATCCTTTAGACGAGCGCTTTGTTTTAAGTACGTTAATACGTCCCAACCCGTTAAATCTTTTTCATTCAGCATAATATCTAACACAATGGCATCCGGTTTTTGCTCCTCAAGCGCACGCATTGCTTCTCTTCCTGATTTGTAATGCTTCACGGCGAAGTTACTATCTTGAAGCTCGGCCTCTAGCAATGTTGCCAAGCTCATATCATCCTCAATAATCATGACATGCGCATGAGCGCTTTTCGTAAGTAATACCTGCTCTTCTATCTCCTGGTCGGCCTGTTGCACCGACGGTAACTTAACGGTGAAAGTACTTCCTTCTTTGAGCGTAGACTGAACCTCTACTTCTCCTTGGTGAGCTTTAACGATTTCTTTGACAATAGAAAGACCAAGACCCGTCCCTCCAATTCTACGGCGATCGGAATTATCTACTCGGTAAAACTTCGTAAATAACTTATCAAGTGCATCTTTTGGTATACCTAGTCCCTGATCGATGATATCTACACAAAGCTTGCTTGATTGCTCATACACTCTTACCGTAATGTCTTTTCCATTTGGAGAATATTTCACCGCATTGCTAATCAGATTCATCAGCACCTGCCCGATTTTATCTTCGTCCATTAAAATAGTGGTCTGATCTGTCTCTCGTTGCAGGTGGAACGTATGATCTTTCACATTTATTTTTTGTAGATCAATTACTCTTTGAATGACTGGCATCACATCGCCATATCGTTTGTCATACGTTTGCTTTCCAGATTCCATCCTCTGCACATCTAAAAAGTCATTAATCAACGCTGTTAGACGCTGTGCTTCCTGGTAGATTGTTTGAACATATTTTTTCTGTCTCTCGGGCTTCAGCTCTTTAGATAGCATCAGTTCCGAAAACCCTAAAATACTTGAGAGCGGTGTGCGAAGTTCATGACTAACCGTGCTCACAAACTCCGATTTGATTTGATCAATTTCATACTCTTTCGTAATATCCCGATGAACGAGTATCGTGCCAATTTTTTCTCTCCCATTGTAAAGAGGCGTTGCGTATACTTGAATGACCTGCATTTCTTCTTTTAGCTGATAGGTGTACACTTCATCAGACTCATTAAACGCAATGGCAAAATAATGTGCCAAACCGTCAGCATCTTTTACAAGGTGAAGCAAGTTATCCTGCCACGCAGTTGCCTTCGTCTGACTTGAGCACGTTAAAATCTCAGTCATTTTCGTATTGAGCGTGATGATATCTCCTTCATTATTCACGAGCTGGATACCTTCTTGAACATTATTTAAAATACTTTGAAACGTTGAGCGGTCATTTTCTGCTCGCTCATACATCGTAATTTTTTCTAATGAAATGGCGATTTGCTTTCCTAGTCCTTCATATTCAGCCACTTCCGCTGCTGAAAACTCATGGCTAAAACGATTAAATACCATCACCGCTTCTACCTCATCTTTTGAAGACAGAATAGGGATATACACATCATAGCTGTACCCTACTTCAGTGTGAAATCCTTTTTCAGAAGGAGCAATCTCTCGTTTAATGGTGTACGCTCTTTTTCGCTTGAATAATTTTTCGTTTAACCCATTGTACAGATGGTCTAAAAATTGTTTTGCTCCTTCTGCTGAAACACCGATACTCGCATAGCTTCGTTCTTTATTAAATAGTGACACAATTCCTCGGTCAGCCCCAAGAAGTTGAGACATTGAAAGCACGATGCTCTCTAACACTTCCTGCTTATCTAGCGAATTCGAAAGGCCGTTAATAAGCTGATTTCGTCGATTCAGCATTTGCTCACGTTTTTCAGTGAGATCTAATAACTCCTCAAGCTCTGTTTGCTGTGCTTGAAGTTCCTCTTGTTGTGCTAAGAGCTCATCGTTTTGAGCAATTAAATACTGCTCTTTTTCATGAATCGTATGAACCATTCGTTGAAACGCACTTGATAACTTCCCTATTTCGTCTTTGCGATTCGTATCTAACAACATAGCGACTTCCTCATCCGCTGCTAGCTGTTCAGCGGCTGATGCTAGCGTACTCAGTGGTTTTCCCATTTGATTAACTGCCAAGCGGATAATGCAAGCAATCGCAAATAAAATAATTAAAATAAAGATAATAAAAGCGAACTCCATTTGAGATTGCTTGCTTACTTGTTGTAAAAAATCATTCTCAAGATCTTTGTTAATCTGACTCGTAAAATCCGACCAATCACGCTGAAAGGTCACGACGCTTTTTGTTCCACCTGATTTGGATAGATTAATGAGCTGGTCCCGTTCGTTGCGCTCATGATACTGAAAACCCTTGAGGAGCAGGTCTTTGAAATAATATTGCCTAAAGCTGTTCATTTCATTGAAATATTGCTTATCACGATTACTTTTTACGTATGGCTTCAGTTTTTCTTGTAGCTGATTGATGACTGCCTCTTGCCGAAGGGCATTTTCTTTTAAATCTTTTCGGTCAAAAGCGATGTACCCCCTTGAATCGAAAAATGCTTCATTAAACGCTGTACCAATTTCTTGCACAACTTTCCTTTTCGCTCGCAAATCCTCCTGATTATCGGCATAGTGATTGATCATGTAACGCTGATAACCAACTAACGAACCCGATCCAATGACAAAGATACAAATAAAGATCATCATCACAAGGGAAAATTTACGAGACAAGCTGTTACTAAAATAAGTGCTTACGTTACTCACCTACAATCTCCTCGACTCTCTTTACCAAATCAATTGGACTATAAGGCTTAGCCATGAAGTAATTTGCTCCTGCATTTAATACACGTTCTTTATCTGCCTGCTGACTTTTAGCAGAAAGCATCATAATTTTCACATCTTGATTACGATTCATTTTTCGAATATGTTGTACTACCTCTAGTCCTGTTTTACCAGGCATCATATAATCTAATAACACTAAATCATATTCATTTTTCTGGAGTAAATCGATTGCTTCATCCCCATCAATTGCTTCATCGATGCAATGATCTTCATCTTCCAATACATCAACTACCAACATACGTAGTACTTCCTCATCTTCTACCAATAAAATATTTGCCATTTTCGTCACGCCTTCCGATACGAACTTCTTAAAATCCATTTTTCTACACGATCTATTAATTCTTGATTATAAAAAGGTTTAATCATATAATCATCTGCTCCTAGATGAAGCGCTTTTGCAATATCATCAGGTGTCTGTCTTGATGTGAGCATAATTACTTTATATTGATCAGAGCTTTGTAGAGAACGAATATGTTTGAGTACCTCTAATCCGTCCAGTCCCGGCATTACTCCGTCTAGAATAACGATACATGGTGCAGGGTCTTGGTGAAAGCTTGAATCAACGAAATCTTGTCCATCACCAAACGTTTCAACGCTACACCGAACATTCATTTCTTCTATTAAACTAGTAATCGTATTTTTCACTACGACCCGCGCAATCGGATCATCATCTACGACAGCAATTCTGAGATCAGTGCGCTGTGAACCAATAGTAGATGAACCTTGATGAACTTTTACTCGATTTCGTCCGCTTTCCTTTGCCTCGTAAAGGGCATCGTCGGCTAGGTCAACCCATTGATCAATATCAACCGAAACGTCCTTTATTTCCACTAGCCCTGCTGAAAATGTACAGGAAAATTGCTCTGCCTCTCCATCAAATAACAGCATTGAAAACTGATCGCGAAGAGTATTCATGACCCTCTCTGCCTCACTAATGGAAATATTCGAAAAAAGTAGGACAAACTCTTCGCCTCCGTATCGACAAATGAAATCCTCTTTTCGCAGATGGCGACTTAAAAATTGAGCAAACGTTTGGAGTACTTTGTCTCCTACAATATGTCCGAAGCTGTCATTCACATTTTTAAAATGATCTAAGTCTACCACAGCCAAGCACGCTCTACCTTCGTGTAGCGTATGGTTAGCGAGAAGAGTTGGGTACATTTGCGTCAAAAACTTGCGGTTGTAAACCTTTGTCAACTCATCCACTAGCAGTAACTGATCAACTTTCTTTTTCCTCGTCAACTGACGCTTAATTCGAATAATAAGTTCGTCCATCTCCATATCTTTCGTTAAAAAATCATCTGCACCTTTTTCGTACGCCATGACTCGCGTCGATTTGGAATGATCCATGCTGATCATCATCGTCGGAATAAAACTGTTTTTTGACTGCTCTTCAAAAAAATTGAGCAGTTCAAACCCCGTTTCATTTTTCATATAAACATCTACCAAAATACAATCAGGTTGAATTTCATAAAAACTTTGGACCGCTCGTTTTATATCTGTTTTAGGTACTACTTGCCATCCTTCATCCTCTAACGCTTTTTTTGCAACCATTAAGAAGGAGGTATCGTCATCTACTACTAAAATAACGGGAGCATTTTTATTAATTCGTGTCTGTATCTCTCCATTCGGCTGATCTTCAATCGCTGAATCGACTTCAAACGTGTAGCAAAGGTGTAGCAGCTCTAAACAGTACTTTTTTACTTCATCAGATGTCCAAACACGTTCGCTTTCCTCTTGTAGTGAGTGCACAAGCACAGCCGCTTTATTGGAAATGTCTTGCAAGCCTAATATTCCGCTTGTCCCTTGAATGGAATGTAAAAAACGATAGACGTCCTGGTGAGAAATATGAGAAACTTCATCCCACCGAACGAGCTGATTTTTTATATTTTCTAAAAAACGATTGTGGTAACGTTTCACATTTATTCCTACCTTTTCTAAATCTATAACTCGATTATAGGTCTTAAGGACTGACCGAGTAAACCATTTCTATTGAATAAAGTACGATAAACGAAAAGGGCTAACGCTCCTCATGAACGAGGTAGCGTAAACCCTTCTCCAAATACATCACGTACATCGTGAATCACAACAAACGCTTTTTGATCAATGTGATGAATCACTTTCTTCACTTCAAACAGCTCTTGCTTGTTGATAACAATATATAAAATTTCTCTTGCCTCTTTCGTATAACCACCCTGAGCCGAAAAAACCGTCACTCCTCGGTTAACGTCCTTATTAATCTTATCGGCAATTTCAAGCGCTTGTGAAGAAATGACCGTCACTGCTTTTCTTGAATCCATTCCTTCCATAATATAATCGATCACTTTTGTGCTTATATAAATGGAGATAATCGTATACATCATGTTTTCAAGACCAATCACAAACGATGCGCTTACGACTACGATTAAATCAAAAAACAGCATTCCTTTGCTCATGCTCCATCCAAAATACTGTGTCATCATACGGGCTAATACGGTCGAACCTCCTGTCGTTCCACCAGCACGAAATACTAACCCTAGTCCCACTCCGATTATTACTCCTGCAAAAATTGCCGCCAATAACGTGTCATCAAGCGGTAATTGCAGATGTTCCGTTGCATATAAGCTGAGCGAAGTGGTCACAATGGAGATAATTGTATAAATAATGATTCTCTTCTGTAATAGTCTGTATCCGATCATGAGTAAAATTGAATTCAAGATAAAGCTTACGGTTCCTGGTGACCACTTAAAAAGATAGTACGTGATCATCGTGATCCCGGTAACGCCACCTTCAGCTAATTCATTTGGCAAAGCAAAATAGTTAATGCCAAAAGCAAACAGAAAAGATCCAATAATGATATAAATAATTTCTTTCATCCAGCTCTTCATGATGTCCCTCTCGTTTCTCTAGTTGGTAATCCCTTATGGTTCATTTTCAAATAACTTGATTGTAACAAGAAGGGAATCTATTGAAAAGATGCTTTGTCAAATAATGTTCTTTTTATCTAATGTCCTTTTTTGATATGATAGAGATTGATTATTTAAATAGAGGTGTAAACACATGGAATATCAAGTATTACTTTATTATAAATATACGCCCATTGAAGATCCGACTCTTTTCAAAGAAGAGCACATGGCGCTTTGTGAAGAAATCGGCTTAAAAGGACGTATTCTTGTGGCAAATGAAGGAATCAACGGGACCGTTTCTGGTACTGTGGCTCAAACAGAAGCCTACATGGCGGCTTTAAAATCTGATGCACGTTTCGCTGATATGATTTTCAAAATCGAGAAATCTGATGAGCATGCGTTCAAAAAAATGAAAATTAAAGTCAAGCGTGAAATTGTAAACTTAAGCTTAGAAGATGATGTAAATCCGAATGAACTTACAGGGAACCATCTTCCTCCTGAGGAGTTTTACAAAGCGATGCAAGAAGACGACGTCATCATTATTGATGCGCGAAACACATATGAGTATGATCTTGGACACTTTAAAAATGCCATTCGTCCAGACGTTGAAACGTTCCGTGATCTTCCTGACTGGATTCGTGACAATCTAAGTGACCAAAAAGACAAAAAAGTGTTAACGTATTGTACAGGTGGCATTCGCTGTGAGAAATTCTCTGGGTTTCTTCTAAAAGAAGGTTTCCAAGATGTGTCTCAACTTGAAGGTGGAATCATCACCTATGGCTACGATGAAAATGTACAAGGTCGCTTATGGGACGGAAAGTGCTACGTATTCGACGAGCGTATTTCGGTACCGGTAAATCGTACAGAAGAATCTACAGTCGTTGGAAAATGCTACTACTGTGGAAATCCTGAAGAGCGCTATGTAAAATGCGGAAATCCTGATTGTAATAAACATCTTCTTTTATGTGAAGACTGTGAACATGAGCATATTCGTTCTTGTAGTCAAGAATGCAAAGATCATCCACACAACCGTTATGTAAAAGAACACTCTGAACAAGTCCATAGCTAAGCAAAAAGGCAGCCCTCTAAACGTGAAGTTTCACCTATTTAGACCGCTGCCTTTTTTGTAAAACTTGGGGGTTGAATAGGTGAATAAGACGATTCATTTTCATTAATATTTGTAAATTACTATTATATAATTCCTATATTTGTTATCCTGTATATGAATGGACTTAAATTCTTTCGCCTGTTTTCTAGAAATATTTGATGTAATTCGGCGTGATTCAACCTTAATACGTCTTGGTAAACGATCGCTATGATCAAACGATCGTAAAATGTTTAGATACCAGTCATTCACCAAACATACTGTCATCCCCAAAAGTTTCGCAGGCCTTTTTAGTAGAAGGCTCTTAAATATGTATGTACTTAGTCTAGACGAATTCCCCTTTTTCCTTTAAAAGGGCGCCTAGCAATGCCCTTTTCACTACGAATTAGAAGATTCCTTTGCGTTTTAACATATACATATAAAGCAATTTTCATCATATGTATAGTGATGACGAAAAGGATCTTAGGCACATGTAATTTAAAAACCAAAGCAGAAATGTGGTGAGAATGTCAAATGGAACATGAAATGGGATATATGATCTCTCACTATGGATATTGGGGAATCATTGCTCTCTTTGTAGGAGGCATGATTGGGCTCCCTATTCCTGATGAAGTGATTTTAGTATTTGTAGGCTATCAAATTCACCGTGGGAACATGTTTTTCTTATATGCCTATATAAGCGCAGTATTTGGGACATTTATCGGAATTTCCATTAGCTATTGGATCGGTAGATTGTTGGGCATGTCCTTCTTACAAAAAATTGGACCAAAAGTGGGGTTAAATGAGAAGCGGATTGAAAAAGCTCATACCTACTTTAATCGCTGGGGACCTGTCGTACTATTCGTTGGATATTTTATTCCTGGTGTAAGATATATTACAGCGTATTTAGCTGGCATTTCGAAAATGGACGGAAAGAAATTCATCATTTATGCATATAGCGGTGCTATGTGCTGGGTGCTTGTGTTCTTGCTTATCGGAAGGGAACTTGGTCGCGGCTGGGAGCAGATGTCTAG
Source organism: Priestia koreensis (assembly GCF_001274935.1). Classification (GTDB taxonomy): domain Bacteria; phylum Bacillota; class Bacilli; order Bacillales; family Bacillaceae_H; genus Bacillus_AG; species Bacillus_AG koreensis. The sequence continues at coordinate 40,301 of NZ_LILC01000037.1, forward strand.
TTACATTCACTACCCACTTATTATCTTCCTCGCCTTGTTAAGTCTAGGAATCGGACTCTTCTGGTACTACAAACAGCAAAAAAGAGTGTACAAATAAACGAGATGGTCTGCAAAAAGGACTGTCTCGTTTATTTGTGTAGTCTATTGAAACAGCAAGGCATAGAGCTGCTTGCCTAATTTATCGTTATGAGCGACGAGTGAAATTTGTCTACTTAAATCAATTCCCTTAATTTTCAACGCTTTGACATGAGATCCTCGGGCGTGATCAATAAAAATCTTTGGTAAAATAGACATTCCTAAATTAGCATGAATAAACCCAATAATACTTTGCCCAAAATCTATCTCCGTTGAAATAGGAAGGTCTTTTCCTTTTTCACTATATGCTCTTTCAATAGAGGAACGTACATCACAGCCTTCCGGAAGTAAAACGAGCGGTTCATTCTCAAACTCCGAAAAAGAGACCTCTTCTTTCTTTGCTAGCGGATGATCCGAATTCAAAAACAAATAAAAGTCTTCGGTAAACAACGGCTTTGACCAATACGTATGTGAGATAAATTGATCATCAATTAATGCCGCATCCACTTCCCCTGACTTCAAATAGTCAAAAATATCATGGTAACTGTATGATATTTTAACGTTTATTTTCCGCTCGGTCTTTGCCTCTGCAAGCTTGTACGGTAAATAAGAGCTCGCAATACTCGGCCACGTCCCTACCGTTACGGATGTCCATTCTTCCGTCAAAACGATTTCGCGCTGGATGCTTTGTAGCTTTTGAAGCAGCGGCTGAACTTCTTTATACAGTATCTCTCCTGCCTTCGTGAGCTCCACACCGCTAGAAGTACGCTTGAATAATGAAGCACCAAGTTCCTCTTCTAATTTACGCATTTGCTTACTCAAGGCCGGCTGCGACATATGCAGTTGCTCGCTTGCTTTTGACAAGCTACGTGTATCTGCGGTTATCCAAAAAGACTCAAGCCATTCTGTTCTCATCTTTATCACCCATAACCTTTTGTTATACCCCTACTACTTAAGGGAAGTTCTCAACATTTTAGATACATGATAGTCTATGTATGAATCAAACGCAACACACAAGTGAACCATACGGTTACAAGGAGGAATTGAACGATGTTTTTAAATAAAATGCTTATTAACGGTGAATGGATTTCAACTGAAAAAACAATGGATGTCACAAATCCTGCAACAGAGGAAAAAATCGGTTCTATTCCAAACGGAGGCGCAAAAGAAGCACAAATGGCAGTTGATGCTGCTTCTGAAGCCTTCACAACATGGTCAAAACGAACGGCAGAAGATCGCGGTCGCTTACTAATGAAATGGTTTCAATTAATTGAAGAAAACATAGATGAGCTAGCTGAAATTATGACAACAGAGCAAGGAAAATCATTAAAAGAAGCACGAGGAGAAATTGCTTACTCCAATAGCTTCATTTCTTGGTTTGCTGAAGAAGGAAAACGTATTTACGGTGAAACGATTCCAGCTTCTTCTCCAAACAAACGATTGTTCGTTCAAAAACAACCTATTGGGGTTGTCGCAGCTATTACACCTTGGAATTTCCCTGCTGCGATGATCACACGAAAACTAGCTCCGGCTTTAGCTGCTGGTTGTACAGTCGTACTAAAACCATCTGAAGAGACACCTTTTACAGCACTACGACTAGCGCAGTTAGCTGAAGAAGCAGGTATTCCAAAAGGGGTCGTGAATGTTGTAACAGGTGAAGCTGCACCTATTTCAGAAGTGTGGCAAAATGACGGACGCGTCCGCAAGCTTACCTTTACAGGATCTACACGTGTCGGAAAAATTCTCATGAGCGGTGCTTCTGAAACAGTAAAAAAATTATCACTAGAACTAGGTGGACATGCTCCGCTTATTATTACAAAGCGTGCTGACATGGAAAAAGCAGTTGAACAAGCAGTGGCATCAAAATTCCGAAATGGTGGTCAAACATGCGTATGTACAAACCGCATCTTTGTTGAAGAATCTGTCGCAGAAGAATTCACTACAAAATTCACCGCAAAAGTAGCGGAGCTTCGTGTTGGTAATGGTTTAGATGAGAGCACAGATATTGGACCGTTAATCAATAAAAGCGCAGTTGATAAAGTGAAAGCGCAAATTGAAGACGCTGTTCAAAAAGGCGGCGAAATCCTGACTGGTGGACATGCACTAACAGACCAAAAAGGATTCTTTATTGAACCAACTGTTATTAAAAATGCAACAGACGATATGCTTTGTATGTATGAAGAAACGTTTGGACCACTTGCACCAATCACAACGTTTACAGATGTTGATGATGCGATTCGTCGTGCAAACAACAGCCCATATGGATTAGCAGCTTACGTTTTCACGGAAGATATTAAAGAAGCCATCCATATTGTCGAAGCACTTGAATATGGAATCATTGGTTTAAATGATGGTGGCCCTTCTGCTGCTCAAGCACCGTTTGGTGGATTCAAAGAAAGCGGACTAGGTCGTGAAGGAAGCCGTCACGGTATTGAAGACTTCCTCGAAATGAAATATATTTCCTTAGGACTATAAGAGCTGATTGTGTATAATAGACCTTTATTGACAATTGATTAGTGAACCGGACTTGCCCTTTGCACGTCCGGTTTCCTTTGTTTAGATTTGAAAGAAAGGAGCTTCAACATGAAGCGTATAACAAAAGAAACAGCTGCCTTTCTCTCGAAAATGGGCATTACCTTACAAGTTTTTAAAACGGCGCTTGCTGCCGGTATCGCATGGTGGGTTTCAAAGCTCGTTTTCCCTGACCTTTTCCCATTTTTAGCACCGTTGGCGGCTGTCTTAATTACAAATACAACTATTCAAAACTCTATTCAAAAGGCCCTCTTCCGAATGGCCGGAGTCATTGGTGGGGTTACAATTAGTGTAGCCATCGCCCACATCCTACCGATATCAGGTTTTACCGTCTTTATTAGCATTTTAGTCGGTATGGCTGTATCAACCGCGCTCAACATCCATAAAGAAATTGTCTCTCAAATTGGCGTGACGGCCACGATGGTACTTGCTTTTATGTCTTCTTCAGGGTATGGATATGGACGAATTGTTGAAACAGCGATTGGTGCTTTTATCGGCGTCATGATTAACCTACTCATCGTTCCTAGCTCCTCATTTTCTGCTTATATAAAAGGTCTTCAAACGGAATTAAGTGAAGCGAAACAACTTGCTTCACCTAAGAACATTTTGAATAAGCGATAAAAAGCATTTCCTGTTGGAAATGCTTTTTACGTTAGATGATAAATACGGTGGCGATTCGTACCTTCCCGTGCTGGAGAAGTAAGCAAAAGCTTTCTAGTGACTATCGGAGACTCGATGCATAGGAAGTTGCGCGCTTGTTGATTGGAAATGGTGTGACTAATTAAGAGCTTATAATCATTGAGAGCAGCATAATGGGCCGTCTTTGATGTTTTATAACATAACAGACAGTCCCATCTTCCCCACCCTCTCTTCATTGAAAGCTCATCACAAAAAGGACATTGAACACCCTTTATGAGCTCGATCGGTAAAATCTCTTCCTGTTCTAAAATATCGATGTCGAGGGGCGCATGCTCGTTTAAGGTTAATTTTATTGCTTCATATACTTGATTTTTAGACCATTTCTTTTTTGAGTGAAGCTGAGACATTTCTCTTACTATGAATGGAATTTTTTCTGCGTGGATCATCGTGTGTATGTGAGGGTGATTCGGTGTGGATTGTAAAATCGTTTGTGGTCGGCTAATAACTACTAGGCCTTCAATAGGAATGGGGGCAATATGATGAAACGCAAACCATTTTTTAAGTTGATTTTTCTGTCGTTCAAGCTGAAAAACTGGATTAGGAAAGCCCTCTTTCTTCTCATCAATGATGCGAATCATCTGCTGAAAGCTTTCTTCTAAGACGAGTACACCTTTAAAGTTCTTCACTTCTAAAATGAGGGCGAATCGCTGTGAGATCACTAACGTATCAATCTGAAAATAATGGCTACCATCGAAAAGACGCAAATCATGCAAGATCCAGTAAGTATCTTCTGGTAAAAAGCTAAGGGGATAATCAATCTCCCTCTCTCCTCTATAACCCGCTTTTAAACGATATAACTTTTCAGCGATACTGTCTCTTTTTGCGTGCTGATGTGGAAGACGTCTCAGTAAGGCCTCTAACTTTTGAAGCTTTAATGGAATTGTGCGTTCCTTCGCAATCATTACATTCCTCCTTTTATTTAGTCATTCATATGTTCGGTTTAAAAGAGAGAATTCCCTGCTATTCTGAGATGATTTTCAACAGTAATCACTCGTCTCTTCCCTCTTATCCCTATAATTTAAGTAAAACGAATTTTTTTATGATTGAGTAACTCGTTTTTAACTGATTTTTCTTTTCTATCGATCGGTTTTTCTGTTCTATCGATCAATTTTGCTTTTCTATCGATCGGTTTTCCGCTCCTATCGGTCAATTTCTCCTCGCTATCGGTCTTTTTACTGAATTGGCACTTCTTTCTTCTCGCATTTAACTGGGTTTTCTCTTCTATCGATCACTTTTGCTTTTCTATCGATCGGTTTTCGGCTTCTATCGATCATTTTCTCCCCGCTATCGGTCTTTTTACTGAATTGGCACTCCTTTCTTCTCCCATTTAACTGGGTTTTCTCTTCTATCGATCACTTTTGCTTTTCTATCGATCGGTTTTCCGCTCCTATCGGTCGATTTCTACCCCTTATCGGATTTTTTCCTGGTCATGTGCTCAGCACCACGGTCTACCAATAAAAAAAGCAGACCCCAAAAGGTCTGCTTCTCTCTTATTCACCTAAGTCAACGTTGTGGTACACCTGTTGAACATCGTCTAATTCTTCTAACGCATCAATCATTTTTTCAAACTGTGCTTGTGCGTCTTCTGGTAGCTCAACGTCATTTTGCGCTAACATAATGATTTCTGCTACTGAGAATTCTGTTACACCAGCTGTTTTGAATGCTTCTTGAACAGCATGGAATTGTTCTGGATCTGCATATACGATGGCTGCGTCTTCTTCTTCAAGAATGTCACGCGCATCTACGTCTGCTTCCATTAGTAGTTCTAGCACTTCGTCACCAGATTTACCTTCTACCCCGATAACAGCTGTTGCGTCGAACATGTAAGCAACCGATCCACTCACACCCATGTTCCCACCGTTTTTACCGAACGCTGCACGAACGTCAGATGCTGTGCGGTTTACGTTATTTGTTAGGGCATCAACGATTACCATTGAACCGTTTGGTCCGAAGCCTTCGTAGCGAAGCTCGTCATAGTTTTCTTCTGCGCCGCCTTTTGCTTTTTCAATGGCACGGTCAATAATTGCTCTTGGTACGTTATATGTTTTAGCACGCTCAAGTACTACTCGTAATGCTTGGTTAGATTCTGGATCTGGTTCACCTTGCTTGGCAGCAACGTAAATTTCACGACCAAATTTTGCGTAGATACGGCTAGTATTAGCATCCTTTGACGCTTTCTTTTCTTTAATATTGTTCCACTTACGACCCATATTGAACACTCTCTTTCTTTTTTTGAATCTATCTCATTTCATCATAAATAAAGTATATTTTGCGTTTTACACGCAAGTCCTGCATACCATTATACATCAACTCCCCCTCTCATTTCGAGTTTATTAACTAAAATTAGGGGGAAGCTTCCTCTTCAAAATATTGACATTCAAAATTAAGTCGCATACAATAACTACCAATAAAGCACACAAAATTCGTTGATGAGAACTAGTACGCTACAAGCTGTTCCACAGAGAGCCGGTGTTTTGCTGAGAACCGGTGCTCAGGGTGTAGCCGAATATCCTCTCTGAGAAGCCAGGCTGAACAGTAAGTAAGCCTGGACGGTAGTCTACCGTTAAAAAGAACGCGTATGATTGTACGTTGCTGAGTGCTATTGATGAACGGTCAATAGAATCCAGGGTGGTACCGCGGGTTAGACCCGTCCCTTGTTTAGAGGGACGGGTCTTTTTTGTGTGCTTTTCATTCATTATGAAGGAGTGGTATCACATGAAAGAAGTGAATGCAAAAGAAACAGCCGTTGAACGCGAACAGCGCACCCAAAAGCGCTGGTCTGAGCAGAATGTATTTCAGCGATCCGTTGAAAATCGAAAGGATAAACCATCATTCGTTTTCTATGAGGGACCACCGACAGCTAACGGTCTTCCACACGTTGGGCATGCTTTAGGTAGAACGATTAAAGACGTGGTAGCACGATATAAAACAATGTCTGGCTATCACGTGTTGCGAAAGGCTGGTTGGGATACGCACGGGCTCCCTGTCGAGCTTGGGGTTGAAAAACAGCTTGGAATCTCAGGCAAACACGAAATCGAAGAGTATGGCGTAGAAGCATTTATTCAAAAATGTAAGGAAAGTGTGTTTACGTATGAGAAACAGTGGCGATCGTTTACGGAGAAGATCGGCTACTGGGTCGACATGGATGACCCATACGTTACACTTGATAATTCATATATCGAAAGCGTATGGCACGTGCTTGGAACTATACACGAAAAAGGACTGCTTTATAAGGGGCATCGCGTGTCACCATACTGCCCTAGCTGTCAAACATCACTGAGTTCACACGAGGTTGCACAGGGCTATAAAGATGTAAAAGACTTAACAGCAACGGTCAAATTTAAGCGGACCGATCGTGACGGAGAGTTTTTCCTCGGGTGGACGACTACGCCGTGGACATTACCAGCAAACGTTGCGCTAGCTGTTCATCCAGAGATCACCTATGTTCGCGTACAGCAGCAAGCGGAAACATATGTAGTCGCAAAGTCACTCGTTAATGAGGTATTAAAAGGTGACTTTACGCTTTTATCAGAGCATAAAGGAAATGAGTTTGTCGGCGTGTCCTATGAGCCTCCGTTTCAAACAGTGACTGTCTCTAATGGTCATAAAGTGCTCACTGCTGACTATGTTACAGAGGCAAGCGGAACAGGTGTCGTTCATATCGCACCTGCTTATGGGGAGGATGATTACCGCGTAATCAAAGAACATGGCTTTTCTTTTGTTAATGTTGTAGATGAAAAAGGACATTATACGGCTGATGTTCCGATGTTTGAAGGACGGTTTGTAAAGGATTGCGATGTAGATGTTGTTCGTTACTTGGCTGATCAAGGGCTTCTTTATCACAAAGAAAAATACGAGCATAGCTATCCATTCTGCTGGCGATGTGACTCCCCTCTCCTCTACTATGCGACAGAGAGCTGGTTTATCCAAATGACCGCGATCAAGGGTCAGTTAATCGAGAATAACCACGACGTTACTTGGCATCCAGATCATATCAAGTACGGACGTTTTGGAAACTTTTTAGATAACATTGTTGATTGGAACATCAGTCGAAAGCGATACTGGGGAACTCCGCTGAACGTATGGGAATGTGAGCAATGTAACCATCAGCTTGCTCCGAAAAGCATGAAAGAATTGCAGCGCTATGCAACGAGCACTGTAGAAGACGACGTTGAATTACACAAACCATATGTAGATAAAATTGATCTTACGTGCCCTTCTTGTCAGGGTAATATGAAGCGCACGTCAGAAGTCATTGACGTATGGTTTGATAGCGGCGCAATGCCATTTGCACAATATCACTACCCATTTGAAAACAGTGATCAATTCCAAAATCAATTTCCCGCCGATGTTGTCGCAGAAGGGATTGACCAAACACGTGGATGGTTTTATAGCCTCCTCGCCGTGTCAACGCTCTTTACAGGGAAAGCACCTTATAAACGAGTTCTCTCTCTCGGTCATGTGTTAGATGAAAATGGACAAAAAATGTCTAAGAGTAAAGGCAACGCACTTGATCCACTAGAGCTTGTAGATACATTCGGAGCCGATGCACTTAGATGGGCACTTCTAGCTGACAGTGCACCGTGGAATCCAAAGAAGTTCTCTAAGCGCGTCGTACAAGAAGCGAAGTCAAAAGTTATTGATACGCTCATGAACGTATACAGCTTTTACGTTCTATATGCAAAACTCGACGGATACGATCCTGCTCAACATCAGCATACGAAAAGAACAAAACTCGATGAATGGATTCTTTCAAGGCTTCACAGTACGCTACAAAACGTTACACATGGTCTAGAGAACTACGAATTTACAGGTGCTGCCCGTGAGATTGCCGCCTTTATCGAGGAGCTAAGCAACTGGTATGTTCGTCGTTCTAGAGAGCGCTTTTGGGCAAAGGATATGACGACAGAAAAAGCGGCTGCCTACGCAACGCTTCGCGAAGTTCTGTTAACACTTAGTAAAATGATGGCACCTTTTGCACCGTTTATGACAGATGAAGTTCATGAAAATCTTACAGGAGAAAGTGTGCACGTAGCTGATTATCCTACGCTTAACGATAAGCTCATCAACGTAAAGCTTGAGGAGGAAATGAGCGCTGTCTTACAAGTTGTAGAGCTTGGGCGGAGTATACGTAACAATCACTCACTTAAAGTAAAGCAACCACTTCAAGCGCTAACGATTGTGTCTGATGCGGATGTACCGTGGGAAAATTACGAGGACGTCATTAAAGAAGAGCTGAACATCAAACAAATCAAGGTGTCATCACCTCAAGAGAACCTTCTAACATATGAAGTGAAGCTTGATTTTAAAAGTGCTGGACCGAAGTTTGGAAAGCTTGTCAATGAGGTAAACCGCTGGCTAACGAGCCAGACTGATACGGTAGCAAAAGAATTGTTGGAGAGAGAACAGCTAGAAGTTCTGTTACACGATCAAATACTTCACCTTACAAAAGAAGATGTGATCATTTCGCAAGTAGCACCAAACGGAATGGCCGTTGCCGCTACAAATGAATTAACGGTTTTACTCACGATCACACTGACAGATGAATTGGTTCATGAAGGAATGGTGCGGGAAGTCGTGCGGGCCGTTCAGGATCAACGTAAAAAGCTTGATTTGCCAGTTAACTTACGAATTGATTTGACGCTCGGGGTGACCGATGAGATGAAGAACATTCTTTCGCAATTTGATTATGTCTTAAAAGAAAATTTATTGTTAAAAAATTTAATGTTGACCGATTTAAAAACAGAACCTACCCTCACGGTGAATCAGCAAGCCGTATCAATTCATATCAACGCTAACTAAACAAAAGCCTGCCCGTTCTCACGGGTAGGCTTTTCACAATTAAAATAAATGATTCCATTGAAGATATAGAACAACGGCTCCGATTATGAGCAAAACAAGTGGCATGACCATGCTTTTGAAGCTGTCTTTTATCTTTATATGTGTGAAGACCGCTCCAATCATAGTCACAACAACTAACAAACCACCCCACGCTGCAAGAGCTTCTTTCCATATCCCTGCTACTAATAATCCGGCAGACACGACCTCAACAAGTCCTGTAAAGATGCGGAACCAGCTTGGATAACCATACTGTTTGAACCCCTCCACCATTTGCTTGGAACCAAATTTCATTAGACCAAACATTACAAAGCCAATACCTAAGATTACTTGAAGAATGACGGATAACATCCTCATTCAACCCCCTTGTCATAGGTTTTTTGCTTCGAACAATAGGGTACATGTTCCCTATTACTAGGATATATTGCAAAAATGCCCCACGTAGAACTTCTTTTTTTGCTCAACCCAGTTTTTACAAAATAACAAATGAAATAGTTTGACAATTACAACTACCCTAATTATAATTATCTTGAGTTTGAAATATTTTAATTCGAAACAAAGGACAATTGGGAGGAATAACAAATGACAATCGATTTATATGAAGCGTTACAATCACGCCGTTCTTATTATGCAATTAACAAAGATGTAAAAGTATCAGATGAGCGTATTAAAGAAATTGTTGAATTTGCGGTTAAGCACACTCCATCTTCATTTAACTCACAAAGTGCACGTGTTGTGGTCTTAACAGGTGCTGCACATGATAAGCTTTGGGACTTAACAACAGACACATTAAAAGTAGTTGTAGGTGACGGAGACTTCTCTGGAACACAGCAAAAAATGGATTCATTCAAAGCTGGCTATGGCACAGTGTTATTCTTTGAAGACGAGTCAGTTGTAAGAGCTCTTCAAGAACAATTTGCTCTATATGCTGACAACTTCCCTGTTTGGTCTAACCAATCATCTGGTATGCACCAACTTGTTGTATGGACAGGATTAGAAGCTGAAGGCTTAGGCGCTTCATTACAGCATTACAATCCACTAATTGACGAGCAAGTAAAAGCAGAGTGGAACATTCCAGCAGAATGGAAGCTTATCGCTCAAATGCCTTTCGGAAACCCTGCTGCTGAACCAGGCGAAAAAGAATTCCAACCGCTAGATACACGTGTAAAATTTTATAAATAATGCAAAAAGCCGCAATTAATTTGCGGCTTTTTTGTATTGTAACTTGTTTTGCAGTCTGATTTGTGAGAATAAAACCAAAAATAAAAGTCAGCGCCTAGGGGCACTGACTTTTCGCTTCAATCATTTGTTTGATAAAAATAAAAAACCACCAACAGTATGTATTGGTGGAGACGGTGGGAGTCGAACCCACGTCCAAAAATATCGGCACTTAAGCGTCTACGAGTGTAGTCGGCATATTCGTAATTCGCGATCTCTTCTGCCTACCGACAGGCGTCCGAGTCGCTAGTCTGATTAATCTCTTCCTTCGTCCTCAGACGGCGAACTCCGGCGTAGCCCACTTAAAGTGAGTCCCTTACCCTACCACATGGGCGATGGAGGGAGGAACCGCTAAGCTACTATTAGGCAGCTAAAGCGAAATTGTTGTTTGATTTGCCAGTTATTATTGGCTTTGACGTTTTGACGAGGCCGATCCCCTCGACTCGCGGCTTAAGCTCGAACTATCCCTGTCGAATCCGTAACGTCCCCATATAAGAAAGGAGTTATTCGGAAAAGCTACAACGTCTTGTCATAGCAGGTAGCTACAATGAGCTTAAAATAACTGCGGTAACTGGCAACTACAGTTATTATTATAGCACAAACACAAAATCATGCAAATGTAACTTTTTGTAAGTTACACTTTCTGACGATCACGGAACGCACGCTCAATGTCACGCTTCGCTTCCTTCTTCTTCAGATCTTCACGCTTGTCATATTTCTTTTTACCCTTCCCGACACCAAGTAAAACTTTCGCAAATCCGTTTTTCAAGTACACTTTTAGCGGTACGAGCGAGTAACCTGTCTCTTTCGTATAGCCAATTAGCTTGTTGATTTCACGGCGATGCATCAGTAACTTACGCGTGCGCAGTGGGTCATGATTATAGCGGTTTCCTTGTTCATACGGACTTACGTGCATGCTGTATAGAAACAATTCCCCGTTGTGGACACGTGCGTATGAATCTTTTAAGTTCACGCGACCAGCACGAATGGATTTAATTTCTGTCCCTTGTAGCACAATCCCTGTTTCAAATGTTTCCTCAATAAAGTAATCATGGTTTGCTTTTTTATTTTGAGCTATTACTTTTCCTGCTCCCTTTGGCATAACAATCCCTCTCTATCTACATCAAACTTAGCGGGAGATTGGAGCCCTAAGGCTCCTTTCTCCTACTATTGTTTTTTGCGCTTTTTCTTTTTCGCCGGCTTTGCAACGCCTTCGTAGAACTTGCGCTTTTTCTTCGGCTTCTTATCAGATGATGATGAGGCTGAAGCTGAAGGTGAAGACGGTTTTCTTCTTGTTGAACGTTCGCCGCCTTGTTTTTTCGTCGGCTTTTTGCGTCCATCCTGTTTCCCTTTAATCACCGTTGGACGTGCTTTACGCTCACGGCGCTGAGAGCCCTTCATACCTTCTACAACAAAATCAACTGAACGCTCTTCTTTATTCACATCGACTACACGTACCGTAATTTCATCACCAATACGAAGAATATTACCTGTGCGTTCACCGATCATAGCGTATTGACGATCATCATAGCGGTAGTAATCGTCTGTTAAGTCACTTACATGAATAAGACCTTCAACCGTATTTTCTAACTCCACGAACACACCGAAGTTTGTTACGGAGCTAATAATACCGTCAAATACTTCGCCAACTTTGTCAGCCATGTATTCTGCTTTCTTCATGTCATCTGTTTCACGCTCTGCATCAACTGCACGACGTTCCATGTTTGACGAATGCTCCGCAATTTCAGGAAGCAGCTCTGCCCATTTCGCGCGCGTATTTTCATCAACTTTTCCTTCAATTAAGTACGTACGAATAAGTCTGTGTACAATTAAATCTGGATAACGACGGATTGGAGACGTGAAGTGCGTATAGAACTCCGTTGATAGCCCGAAGTGACCTAAGCTGTCTGGCGCATAACGAGCTTGCTTCATTGAACGAAGCATAACAGTTGATACAACCATCTCTTCTGGATTGCCGTGAACTTCTTCTAAAAGCTCCTGTAACGCACGTGGATGAACATCGTTTCCTTTTCCTTTGATCGTATAACCAAAGTTTGCGACAAACTCGAAGAAACGCGTTAGTTTTTCTTCGTTTGGCTCTTCATGGATACGATAAATGAACGGGATCTTCATCCAATGGAAGTGCTCTGCTACCGTTTCATTGGCAACTAGCATGAACTCTTCAATCAAGCGCTCTGCTACCGAACGTTCACGTAGTACTACGTCACTTGGCTTCCCTTCTTCATCAACCAATACTTTTGCTTCTTTAAAGTCAAAGTCAATGGCACCGCGATCCATACGCTTTTTACGTAGAACGCCTGCAAGTTCACCCATAAGTTCAAACATTGGAACGAGCGGTTCGTATCTTTCAAGAAGTTCTGGATCTTTGTCATCTAAGATTTTCTTCACGTCTGAATATGTCATACGCTCCGTTGTTTTGATGACGCTTTGGAAGATTTCGTGTTTGACCACTTCACCATGACTGTTGATTTCCATCTCACAAGAAAGCGTTAAGCGATCGACTTGAGGATTTAATGAACAAATCCCATTTGAAAGACGATGTGGAATCATTGGAATAACGCGGTCTACTAAGTAAACACTCGTTCCGCGATCTTGAGCTTCTACGTCAATCGCGCTATCTTCTGTTACGTAGTAACTAACGTCAGCAATGTGGACACCTAATTTATAATGACCGTTATCAAGCTTTGTCACCGTAACAGCATCATCTAAATCTTTCGCATCTGCGCCATCGATCGTAACGATCATTTGGTCACGTAAATCACGACGATTTTTGATTTCATCTTCGTTAATCGTTTCTGGCGTATCGTTAGCCTGCTGCAAGACGTTCTCTGGGAAAGCCGTTGGCAAACCGTGCTTGTGAATCACTGAAATGATATCCACTCCTGGGTCATTTTTATGACCAAGAATTTCAATAACTTCACCTTCTGCACTCATACGACCCTCTGGATAAGAGGTAAGGCGTACGATTACTTTATGTCCGTCAATTGCTCCGTTCTTTGCCTTTTTCGGAATAAAGATATCGCTCACGATTTTTTTATCATCGGCAATTACGAAACCAAAATTACGGCTTTCCGTATACGTTCCGACGATCTCCTTCGTTCCACGCTCAATGATTTTAACAATGGTACCTTCTTGTCTTGAACCGCTTGATTTTGTTGCGACACGTGCAAGAACGATATCACCGTGCATGGCGTTCCCTGTTTCATTCGGTGGAATAAAAATGTCGTCTAGCTCTGTATCCTCTGGATCAACGAAAGCAAATCCTTTTGCATGTCCAATAAACTTACCGCGCAGTAAATTCATTTTTTCTGGTAGACCATAGCGATTGCTTCGCGTACGAATAATAAGACCTTGGTCTTCCATCTCTACTAATGCTTTGACAAACAATTTGAACGTAGACGAATCTTCAATACCAAATACTTCTTCCAATTCTTTTACCGTAAGCGGCTTGTATGACTCTTCTTTCATATAAGCAAGCAGACGATCAATGTGTTGCTGCATTTCCTGTTCCATGCTGTTCCCTCCTTTAAATTGGAATCTGACTCTATGTAAAAAGGATGCTCCGCAGATTTATTTTATGTCGGAGCATCATACATTCATTCGCTGTTACCAATCTAAACTCTCTAAAAATTGATATACATCTTCATGGAGCTGATCACGTTCTTTACCAAACGTGATGGCATGACCAGATTCCTCATACCACTTGATGTTTTTGACCGGTGACTCAACACCGTTATAAATAATATTCGCACTGTCCGTATTAATCATGTGATCGTTGCGGGCTTGTACCACAAACGTCGGAGCATAAATCATGTCCACAGAATCACGCACATCGCCAATAAGGTTTTGTAGCTCTTTTAGCGTCGTCATTGGTGTTTCTTCAAACTTCTTCATTTCCTCTTCAATTTGTTCAGAAGTTTTTCCTTCACGCTTTTTATATTCTCTAGCGTATTCCAAAACACCTTCATACATCACTTCTTCGCTCTTAATGTACATAGGCGCACACATGGTCACAATACCCTTTATAGGTACAGTGTAACCCAATTTCAATGAAAATACGCCACCTAGCGAAAGACCCACAGCTGCGATATCTTCATAGCCTTCGTCACGCAGTGATTGATAGGCATCTTGTACATCCTTCCACCAATCTTTTGGACCCGTATGAACCAACTCTTCTGGTGATACGCCATGGCCGCTGTAGATTGGGGCATGACACGTATAGCCTTTCGTTTCTAAAAATCTTCCTAGCATGCGAACATCAGCAGAATTTCCTGTAAATCCATGTAGTAATAAAACCGCTCGATCTCCACCCTTAAAAGTAAAAGGTTTCGGTGCAACTAATTTCATGATTTTTGTACTTCCTTTCTTACTTTTAGCTATGTGTATTTTATGATGATATGCATCATTCATGCATTAATGAACTGAGTCATTCCTATCTAAATAAACGTTTGTTTAAATTGTCTTCCGTCTAGAAATATCAAGGCGTTGCCCGACTTCAATCAAACGTTTGTTTAATGCACAATCCTATTGGGTTATTATATCATTTGCCCGTAACGAATAAAAATAAAGTGACAAATTCATGAAGAGGAATTTAACGACTTTCCCCTTCTTACTCCCCTGCATCCAACCAATAAAAAAAGACCAGCCCAAAAGGTGAGCTCGTCTTACAATTTAAAGTAAGTAACTGCGATTGCTAGCCCGAAAAATAAAACCGCCAGAACAATTGTTACGCGATGTAGCACAAGATCAATCCCGCGTGCTTTTTGTTTACCGAATAACTGCTCTGCTCCACCAGAAATGGCACCTGAAAGCCCCGTACTTTTACCTGTTTGTAATAATACAACTACAATAAGGGCAATTGAAACGATCACTAATAATGTTACTAAAACTGTATGCAGCATGTGTCTACACCTCCTGAGTACGCACCTTACCAATTGTTTTAAATGTACCATAAAAGGATGGCATGTACAAGATAACTTCATTTAATATACATAAAATTAACAAAAAATTGTGTCTGATTTCCCTTCCCTATGTAAAGGAAACGGAATCCTTGACATTGACGTTAGTGTTAATGTTTATACTAAGAGAGATGTTTTTGTGAACGTATCAATTGTAAGGAGAGGAAAACGCATGAGAATTGGTGTCCTAGCTGAAAAAACAGGGGTTAGCGAGCGGTCACTACGACATTATGAACAGCAGCATCTACTCGTATCAACCCGTCTTAAAAATGGCTATCGTGATTTCGATGAGTCAATGGTCGAGCGTGTAAAACAGATCCAGCTTTATTTAAGCTTAGGGCTTAATCTTGAGCAGGTAGCCATTATTTTAAAGTGTCTGGAAGACAAGCCTCTTTTATACGAAGAGCCCTGTTCCTCTATTATTGATATGTACGAGCAAAAGCTTTCCGATGTAAACGAGCAAATTGCTTTGCTTTCCACCATTAAGCAAAACCTAGAAGATCACGTCGGAATTTTAAAAGAAAATGCCAAAAAACAACGTATATAGGAGATGACCAACATGATTCCATTTTTACAACATAACCCTACTCGACTATGGTTTGGAAAAGACCAAATCACACAGCTTTCAAATGAAGTAGGTGAAAATAAACGCGTACTGCTCGTGTACGGTGGCGGTAGTATCAAACGAAACGGTGTTTATGATGCTGTTATCAATCAGTTAAAACAAGTGAACGCTGAAATCTTTGAACTAACAGGGGTTGAGCCAAACCCTCGTTTGACGACTGTTCATAAAGGCATTGAGATTTGCAAAACAGAGAAGATTGATCTTATTCTTGCTATGGGTGGAGGAAGCGTAATTGACTGCACGAAAGCCATTTCAATCGGTGCTACTTATGAAGGTAACGTGTGGGATATCATTACACGCAAAGCAACGGCTACTTCTGCCCTACCGTTTGGGACGGTACTAACACTCGCTGCAACAGGATCCGAAATGAACAGTATTTCAGTCATTAGCAACTGGGAGGAAAACGAAAAGCGCGGTTGGGGAAGCCCACTTGTCTATCCAACCTTCTCCATTCTAGATCCGACTTATACATTCTCAGTGCCTCTTGATCAAACCATTTACGGAGTTGTCGATATGATGTCTCATGCTTTAGAGCAGTACTTCCATCGTATTGATAATACGCCAATGATTGATGGGTTCATGGAATCATTCTTAAAAACCGTTATGAACGCAGGAAAAGAACTCGTGAATGATTTAGAGAACTTCTCTTTACGTGAAACGATTATGTATGCCGGGACAACTGCTTTTAATGATACATTCTCTAACGGAACAGACGGCGGTGACTGGGGTTCACATCAAATTGAGCATGCGCTATCAGCTCTTTATGACATCCCTCACGGTGGTGGATTAGCAATCGTATTCCCTAACTGGATGAAATATTGCGCAGAGTTTGATCCAACGCGTATGAAAATGCTCGCTGTAAATGTTCTTGGCGTATCAGCAGAAGGCAAAACAGACTTAGAGGTGGCGCACGAAGGAGCAGATGCACTTCGTAGCTTCTGGAATTCTCTCGGTGCCCCGAACCGCTTAGCTGATTACGACATTGACGATTCACGCCTAGATGAGCTTGTTGAAAAATCATTCATGAAGGATCAAGTCGGCTCTTATAAAATCTTAAACAAAGACGACGTGCGTGAAATTTTAAAAATGAGCATGTAATGAAAAACCAGGTGCTAGCTGTGCCTGGTTTTTTATAAACAAAAAAAGCTGCCCCAGAGGGACAGCTTTTTTCTATTCAGTCAGACAACTTATTTTTTTAAGTTGTAGAAAGATTTAAGACCATCGTATTTAGAAACTTCACCAAGTTGGTCTTCGATACGAAGTAATTGGTTGTATTTCGCAACACGGTCAGTACGTGAAGGAGCACCAGTTTTGATTTGACCAGCGTTTAATGCAACTGCGATGTCAGCAATTGTGCTGTCTTCAGTTTCACCAGAACGGTGAGAGATAACTGCAGTGTAACCAGCGCGTTTTGCCATTTCGATTGCATCAAATGTTTCAGTTAATGTACCGATTTGGTTAACTTTGATAAGGATTGAGTTAGAGATTCCTTTTTCAATACCTTCAGCTAATTTTTTAGTGTTTGTTACGAATAGATCGTCACCAACTAATTGAACTTTGTTACCAATACGTTCAGTTAGTAATTTGTGGCCATCCCAGTCGTTTTCGTCTAAACCATCTTCAATAGAGATGATTGGGTATTTAGCAACAAGATCTTCGTAGAAAGCAACCATTTCTTCAGAAGTAAGAGATTTGCCTTCACCAGCAAGATGGTATTTACCGTCTTCTTTGTTGTAGATTTCAGAAGATGCAACGTCCATTGCAAGCATAACTTCTTCACCTGGTTTGTAACCAGCTTTTTCGATTGCTTCAATGATTGTTTGAAGAGCTTCTTCATTAGAACCAAGGTTTGGAGCGAAACCACCTTCGTCACCTACAGCTGTATTGTAACCTTTACCTTTAAGTACAGATTTTAAGCTGTGGAAGATTTCAGCGCCCATACGTAGAGCTTCTTTGAAGTTAGCTGCACCAACAGGCATTACCATGAATTCTTGAATGTCAACGTTGTTATCAGCATGAGCTCCACCGTTGATGATGTTCATCATTGGTACTGGAAGAGTTTTAGCATTTACGCCACCAAGATATTGGTATAAAGGCATGTCATAGTAGTCAGCTGCTGCACGAGCTACTGCCATAGAAACACCAAGGATTGCGTTAGCACCTAATTCACCTTTGTTTTCAGTTCCGTCAAGTTCAATTAACGCTTTGTCAATTGCAACTTGATCGAATACATCGTAACCGATGATTGCTGGAGCGATTTTTTCGTTTACGTTTTCAACTGCTTTTAAAACACCTTTACCAAGGTAACGATCTTTGTCACCATCACGTAATTCAACTGCTTCGTATTCACCAGTTGAAGCACCACTTGGAACTAATGCGCGACCCATTGCGCCTGACTCAGTGTATACTTCTACCTCTACAGTTGGGTTACCACGAGAATCTAATACTTCACGACCATAAATATCAACGATAATTGACATGTTACATTCTCCTTTTCATCTAGAAAATTTATTTGATTAACGTTTTGCCTGTCATTTCTTTTGGTTGTTCTACGCCTAGTAGTGTCAGCATTGTTGGTGCTAAGTCACCTAGGATTCCACCATCACGAAGCTCAATTCCTTTTTTCGTTACGATTACAGGAACCGGATTCGTTGTGTGAGCTGTATGCGGATTGCCTTCGTCTGTTGTAATGATGTCTGCATTACCATGGTCAGCCGTGATAATCACTGTGCCGCCTTTTTCTGTAATTGCATCAACAACTTTTCCAAGACATTCGTCTACCGTTTCAATTGCCTTGATTGTTGGCTCAAGCATGCCTGAGTGTCCAACCATATCAGGGTTTGCAAAGTTCAACAGAATAGCATCTTGCTTGTCACCAGCGATTTGCTCTAGTAACGCGTCCGTTACTTCGTAAGCACTCATTTCTGGTTGTAAGTCATACGTTGCTACCTTCGGAGAATCAATTAGAATACGTGTTTCTCCTGGGAATTCTGCTTCACGACCACCGCTCATAAAGAACGTTACGTGAGGATACTTTTCAGTTTCAGCGATACGAAGCTGTCTTAAGTTGTTTTGTGATAGCACTTCACCCAATGTGTTATCCATTCCAACTGGTTTGAACGCAACGTACCCGTCTACTGTTTCACTAAAGTGCGTAAAGCACACGAAGTGAAGGTTTTTTGGGTGTTTTTCTCCACGATCAAATGAACGGAAATCTTCGTTCGTGAACGTGTTTGAAATTTGAATCGCGCGGTCTGGACGGAAGTTGTAGAAAATTACCGCATCGTCATCTTGAATAGTGGCCACTGGTTTACCATCCTCTTGGATCACAGAAGGTAAAACGAATTCGTCATAGATGCCATTTTTGTAAGAGTCTTCTACAAGTTCGTACTCGTTTTCGTAAGCTGGACCTTCGCCATATACCATAGCTCGGTAAGCTTTCTCAACGCGTTCCCAACGCTTGTCACGGTCCATTGAGTAGTAACGACCTGAAAGCGTCGCTAATTTACCAATACCGTATTCTTTGATTTTTTCGTTCAATTCGTTTAAATACTTCTCTGCTGATTGAGGTGCTACATCGCGACCATCAAGGAAACCGTGAATGTATACTTGTTTCACGCCTTCTTTTTTCGCAAGACGAAGTAATGCATATAAGTGTTCAATGTGACTATGCACACCACCATCAGAAAGTAGACCAAACACATGAAGGTTTGTACCTTTTTCTTTTACGTGGTTAACCGCGTTTAGGAACGTTTCGTTTTCAAAGAACTCGCCCTCACGGATTGCTACATTCACACGTGTTAAGCTTTGATATACGATGCGGCCTGCACCGATATTCAAATGTCCAACTTCTGAGTTACCCATTTGTCCCTCAGGAAGTCCAACTGCTTCGCCTGATGCTGTTAACGTTGCATGTGGATATTCATTCCACAAGCGATCAAAGTTTGGTTTTTTCGCTTGAGCGACCGCATTACCATGCTCTTCGCCACGAAGTCCAAAACCATCTAAGATGATTAAAGCAACTGGTTTATTACTCATTGTTACCTGCCTCCAAAAGTTGTAGGAAAGATTGCGCTTCAAGACTTGCGCCACCTACTAAAGCACCATCGATGTCAGGTTGAGAAAGATATTCTTTAATGTTAGCTGGTTTTACACTACCACCGTATTGGATACGTACTGCATCAGCAACATCTTGTGAGAATTGCTCAGCCACTACGCTACGGATATATCCACAAACTTCGTTTGCATCTGCAGATGTAGAAGATTTGCCTGTACCGATTGCCCAGATTGGCTCATAAGCGATAACCGTTTGTTTTGCTTGCTCGTCAGTTAAGCCTTTGAAAGCTTCTTTTACTTGTTGAGCTACAACTGTTTTTGTTTCGTTGTTTTCATACTGCTCGTCTGTTTCACCACAGCACACGATTGGTACCAGGTTGTGAGCGAAAGCTGCTAACGTTTTTTTGTTAACCGTTTCGTCCGTTTCAGCGAACATTTCACGACGCTCTGAATGACCAAGGATTACGTATTGTACGCCTAGATCTTGTAATGCTACAGGGCTAACTTCCCCTGTGAATGCACCACTTTGTTCAAAGTGCATGTTTTGAGCACCGACTTTAAGGTCAGTTCCTTTAGTTGCTTCTACTAAGCGGTCTAAAAATAGCGCAGGCGCACATACTACTGCATCTACTTTTTCAGATCCAGGTACAGATCCTTTTACTTCTTCCACGAAGCTTGTCGCTTCTGAAAGAACTTTGTTCATTTTCCAGTTACCTGCAATAATTGGCTTACGCATAGTTATCATCCTTTTTCAGTTTGATAGTCAAGACTTGCTCTGTTTTGCATGTTAAAAGACTACAGTTTCCTGTATTGGCTCGTCTTTTATCACCTTCCTACCCAACTTCTCCCCTTCGTAATCGGCATATTACATCTGGTTAAAAGAGAGTGTGGGTCATGGCTTTTTTATTCATCACGATACTTCCCGGAAAACCGGTTGGCTCAAGCATTTGATGGTAATAACACCATGACCTCTCTCCGCTCTTTTAGAGAATTAAGCATTCGGGTTATAATGCACTTCTTACTTGTCGTTTAGAGCTACAACGCCTGGTAATTCTTTACCTTCCATAAATTCTAGGGAAGCACCGCCACCTGTAGAAATATGGTTCATTTTGTCAGCTAATTTGAATTTCTCAGCTGCCGCTGCAGAGTCTCCACCACCGATAACAGAATATGTATCAGTTGATTCTGCTAAAGCTTCTGCTACTGCTTTTGTACCGTTTGCGAATGTATCAAGTTCGAATACACCCATCGGTCCATTCCAGATTACAAGCTTAGAGTTTTTGATTACGTCTGCATAAATTTCACGCGTTTTAGGACCTGCATCTAAACCTTCCCAATCACTTGGAATGTTTTCGATCGGTACGATTTGTGTATTTGCATCGTTTGAGAAATCGTCACCAACAACAACATCTACCGGCATGTAGAAGTTTACGTTGTTTGCTTTTGCTTTCTCCATGAATGATTTTGCAAGGTCAATTTTATCTTCTTCAAGAAGAGATTTACCTACTTCATAACCACGAGCTTTGATGAACGTATAAGCAAGTCCGCCACCGATGATTAGGTTATCGACTTTATCTAATAAATGATCGATTACACCGATTTTGTCTTTTACTTTCGCTCCACCAATGATTGCTGTGAATGGGCGCTCTGGATTTGATAAAGCTTTTCCAAGTACGTCAAGCTCTTTTTCCATTAAGATACCCGCTACTGCTGGAAGGTGATGTGCAATCCCTTCAGTAGAAGCATGCGCACGGTGAGCAGCACCGAATGCATCATTTACATATACATCTGCTAGTTCAGCAAATGATTTTGCTAATTCTGCATCGTTTTTCTCTTCACCAGGGTAGAAGCGTACGTTTTCAAGTACTAAAACGTCGCCTTCGTTCATGTCAGCGATTTGTTTTTGTACGTTTTCACCAAAAGCTTCGTCTGCTTTTGCTACGTCTTTTCCTAGATGTTGTTGTAAGCGTTCAGCTACTGCATTTAAGCGTAGCTCTTCCACTACTTGACCTTTCGGACGACCAAGATGGCTAGCTAAAATAACTTTTGCTCCTTGTTCTACTAAATAGTTGATAGTAGGTAAAGCAGCACGGATACGAGTATCATCTGTTACTTTCCCATCTTTCATTGGCACGTTGAAGTCAACGCGGCAGAATACTCGCTTTCCTTTTAAATCGATGTCACGAACTGTTTTCTTGTTCATCGTCAAAAGGCCTCCCTTATGTTCAATGTATTGGCAGACTTTGTTTATGAAGTGGTGCTCCTGTAAACAATCGTCTAAATAAAACAAGGGAAAGTAGGGGTATAAGCCCCACTCCCCCTAATCACGTTCCATTATAAAGGTTCTCGTTCATCAAATCCAATGATAACCGACATTCTTCGACACCGCTGCTAAACAACGGTGCCGAACTGTCTTTTATCACGAAGCATATTCTTGTTGTGGCACGATGTGCTCTTAGATGTATGCTTCTCTGTTAAGAATTAAAGTCCTTTAGAAGCGATGTAGTCAACTAGGTCAACAACGCGGTTAGAGTAACCACTTTCGTTGTCATACCAAGAGATAACTTTAACCATGCTATCTTCCATTACCATTGTAGATAATGCATCGATAGTAGAAGAGTTAGCGTTACCGTTGTAGTCACCAGATACTAGTGGCTCTTCGCTGTAACCAAGGATTCCTTTAAGATCACCTTCAGCTGCTTCTTTAAGAGCTGCGTTTACTTCTTCAACTGTTACGTTTTTGTCTAGTTCAGCAACTAAGTCTACTAGAGAAACGTTTGGAGTTGGAACACGCATAGCTCCACCGTTTAATTTACCTTTTAGTTCAGGTAATACTAGAGATACTGCTTTAGCAGCACCAGTAGTTGTTGGGATGATGTTTTCAGCTGCTGCACGAGCACGACGGTAATCTTTATGAGGTAAGTCTAAGATTTGTTGGTCGTTTGTGTAAGAGTGAACAGTTGTCATCATACCACGTTTGATACCGAATTTATCGTTTAATACTTTAGCAAATGGCGCTAAGCAGTTTGTAGTACAAGAAGCGTTAGAAATTACATCGTGGCTTGCTGCATCGTATTTATCATGGTTTACACCCATAACGATTGTGATGTCTTCATCAGTTGCAGGAGCAGAGATGATAACTTTTTTAGCACCAGCTTCTAAGTGTTTTGCAGCGTCTGCACGTTTAGTGAAGAAACCAGTAGATTCTACTACTACTTCTACTCCACGGTCAGCCCAAGCTAATTTAGCTGGGTCGCGCTCAGCAGATACTTGAATTGTTTTTCCATCAACGATTAGATTGTTTCCGTCTACAGAAACCTCAGCATCTAATTTGCCGTGAACAGAATCATATTTTAAAAGATGAGCTAACATGTTAGCATCTGTTAAGTCATTAACCGCTACTACGTCCACGTTAGGATTTTTTAATGCTGCACGGAATACGTTACGACCGATACGGCCAAAACCATTAATACCAATTTTTACTGCCATGATAATTTCCTCCTTGAAAAGTGAGTAATTTTTATATATCAGGGATAATATCCCCTACTAACTGTTTTGCGGCACCTTCATCGGTAATTAATATCGAATCATGTGCTTGTTTCATAAACGCTCGGATCGCTTTTGCTTTTGATGATCCACCGGCTACGGCAATAACACACTTATTATTCTGTAAATCGTCTAGTTGTATGCCAACTGTTTTTACTTTGTGAACAATATTGCCTTCTTGGTCAAAATAATAACCAAATGCCTCGCCTACCGCGTGACCTTCCTCAATTTTAGTTAAATCTGAATCAGACGTTTGACGGCGTGCTGCCATTGTCATTGCGTCCCCAATTCCATGCACAACCATGTCGGCTGATTTAATCATGCGAATCGTCTCCCGAATAGAAGGTTCAGTTATAATTGAGCGATATGCCTCGTCGCTTAGCTGATCTGGAATATGTAGCAGGCGATAGTTCGATGAGAACTTGTCAGCCATTTTCGCACAAATCGTGTTTGCTTGATTTTCTACATGCTCTCCTAGTCCACCGCGTGCGGGGACAAACAGCGTATCACGATCTTTTCGGTCTGGAATCATCATCTCCGCTACAGAAGCGAGCGTTGTTCCACCTGTAACAGCAACGATATTTTTTTTGCCAATGAGACGCTCTTTTATACATCCGGCACATGCTCTTCCCATTTCTTTTTTGACCCAAGGTGACTGATCACTATCACCAGAGACCACAATGACACGAGAAATACCAAGTGCTTTCTGTATTGTTGTTTCCAATAAACGCTGTCCTGAAACTTCTTTCATAATATCTTCTAATTGTGAAAGGAGCATTTCGCCTTCTGTCGTTAGCGTCATACCAGATGTTTTAATATCAATTAAATTTTGCTCATTCAGAAAAGTTACTTCGCTTCTTAGCACACGTTCGGTTACTTCCAAACTGCTAGCCAAGTTTCTTCTTCCGATTGGTTGCATGAACCGTATGTACTGCAAAATTTGATATCGCTTCTGCATGACCGATAGAAGCTCAGGCACTAATTTTTGTTGAATGTTTAAAAGCGAATACATTAACAATTCCCCTTAAGGTACAAATAGAGTTGGACATTTTTTGTCCCGTATAGACATATTATGTCCCACCTACTGCAAAAAAAATTCACCCTGTTACGAGACTTATTTTAACAGGAGTGAAGACGTTATTCAACTAATACATCACGTTATTTTAAAAGTAAACGCTTTCTTATTTTTTCAGCGCTAATTATCCCAAAATCTACCTCTTCTCCGTTTATTTCCACCACTGGAATCATGATTTGATACTTCTCTAAAAGAGCGTCATCTTGGTAGATATCAACCAATGTATAAGTGAACCGATATTCTTTTTTCAATTCTTCTAATAAATCAATCGCTTTCTCGCATAGCGAGCATGTTTCTTTTGTATAGACGACTACTTCCACCTTTTCATCCCCCTCTAACAAACATACACTTTTCGCTGTGAAGACGGTAAAATATGAAGTTCATCTCGGTACTTTGCTACCGTTCTTCGAGAAACCGACATGTTATATGCTTCCTTCAGCAATTTCGTAAGCTGTTGATCTGATAACGGCTTTTGTCTATTTTCATTCGTAATAAGTGCTTGAATGGCCTCTTTTATCTGCGCTGACGAGGATGATCTTCCCTCGTCTGATACTCGACTATTGAAAAAAACATTCATTTCATGAGTTCCAAACGATGTTTCGACGTATTTATTACGGATCGCTCTACTAATAGTTGATTCGTGGACACCTATCTTGTCAGCAAGCTGCTTCATTGTCAGTGGTTTCATATAAGCCATTCCATTCGAGAAGAACGCCTCCTGCTCTACTAAGAGCCCCTCCATAATAAGCTGCAACGTTCTCTTTCTTGTATGTAAGCTTTTCATAATCCACTGCAATTCCCGCTGCTTGTCTTCTAAATAAGCCTTCGCTTCCGTACTTCTGCTTTCAGCTAATACGTTCATATACTGTTGATTTAAGCGAATCGTAAAATCTGTTTCGGCGTTCATTTGAACATCATAGCGATCGGCTACTTTTTTTACGATAAAGTCCGGTGTGATATAACGATGACGTTCATTTGAATATTGCAGTCCAGGTCGCGGATTCAAATGAATAATTTGGTCGTTAACGCCTTGAATATCTTTGGTAGTCACGTGCAGTTCTCGACTAAGCTTTTCCCATTTTTTTAGCGCAAACGCCTCAAAGTGGTCTTTAAGCAACTGAAGCGCGAGCGGCGTTTCCTGATGCTTTCTCTTTAGTTGAATCCACAAACACTCAGATAAACTCCGCGCTCCAACTCCACTAGGCTCTAGTTGCTGAAGGATTTTAAGACTGCTTTTGACCAGTTCTCGTTCCTTTCCTAGAACTTCACTGACATACTCAATCTCCTCATCGAGATATCCGTACTCATTTAAACTATAAATAAGATATGTAATAATAAGCTCCTCTTCAGAGGAAACAGGAAGAAAATGAAGCTGAGAAATTAAATGCTCCTGTAACGATTCATAGTCATCTCTTAATTGATCAAATTCGATGGACGATTTCGTCGAATCACGATCACTTTTTAAAAACGTCGAACCAAGCTCTTGAAAATCCATTAGCGGATTTTGCATTGCTTGTTCTTGTAGAAACGTTAGGATCTCTGTATATGAATATTGAAGCAGTGATATAGCCTGTGAAAGCTCCTTGCTCATCACCACACGCAATGATTGGGTTTGAAATAAACCTACTTCCATGTGTCTCTCCCCCTCTGATGCCACAACGTGGAATGTAACCTTTTTCAGCACATCTATATTAAAACGCTTACATTAATACTTATATTTTACTATAAAACGTTACATTCGAAAACATTCTTGTAAAGGAAGCTGACTACCAAAAATTTTCACTTTTCATTTTAAATGGATTTGTTATACTTGCACCATACGAACAAGCGTCGTATCTACTATTGATTTTTGTCCAGCCTCGGCAGGCTGGACTTTTTACATAAAAAAGCAGCCCTCACGTTGGAGGACTGCTTTTTCTTATTTGATTTGAATGGTTTTAGCCATTTCTAAATATGCCGGTAGTTCATCATTTGCAGAAGATGTGTAGATGCTTAATAATAACGGGCTTTTCCCCTGAATAAGGATCATTTTCACGTTGTCTTCTCCCGTTGATGCTTCGTACCATGTTGCGTCTTTGAATGCTGGCTTTTGGGCATCATCCGTAATCTTTTTCGCTTCGGAACTAATTGCTTCTGCGCTTTCTTTCATATTCGCTTCAGCTTGCTCAAGTGTAACATCGCTTGGCAGTACCTCTACACGCATGAAAGAATGAGAGTCTTTAATATTAGCAATGCTATCTTTTCCTGGCTCTTCCTCTAGCAAATCGTAGTTTTCAAGAACGTATAGTGAATACGGTTGATTTGTGCTTTCTTTCAACATCGCATCTTTTTGTACAGCTTGTCCATTTTCTTCAACCGTTAATTTCTTCTCTGGCACACGAACAGTCGTATCGCTAGATGTTGCTTGATCCTCTTTTTCTTCTGTTGCGTTGTCTTCTGTAGACGTCGTCGAACCATCCTCTTTTTCTACCTCATCTGTTGATGATGCAGAAGAGTCGTCTGTCTTTGTAGAAGTAGAGTCATCTGTTTTTGAAGAAGTAGCGCTATCCTTAGCAGTCGAATCATCTGCTGAGTCTTTTCCCTCCGTACTTGCTTCTGTATCAGATGTTGCATCTGTTGTTTCAGACTTTTCTTCCGTCTTTTTTGTATCCGTTGAATCATTCTTCACTACGCTTTCTTCTTTTTTATCCGAAGTTGTCGTTTTGTCTGATCCCTCATTAGTCGTTCCACAAGCGGAAAGAACGAAAGCGAGTGCAGCACTGAGCATGAGCATTTTGCTTACAGATTTCATTATTTTTCCTCCTAAGTTGTTCTTTTCCTTCTATAACTGTTGTAAATCATAGCAGGGAATTAAGCAAGAGATTCTAAAGTCTTATTTGCGTCTCTCTCGCTAGCTGTACAGGGAAGCTCGAGCTTTTTTTTGAAAAAAGGTACTTTTTTCTTATTGCTCTCTCTCTTCTAGTTATCGTTTATTTTCATGTTTTTTACAGTGTTTTTCAAAATTAAGGAATAAAAAAAGTCGTTGCTACGAATGTAACAACGACTCGGTACGCCCTCGACAGGATTCGAACCCACCCTAAGAGAACCGGAATCTCTTGTGCTATCCACTACACTACGAGGGCAAAAATTCACTCTACTCTTAATTATAGGTAATCCCATAACATTTTTCAAGCTATATTGCCCAAATTTGACTTCAAAAGCCTTCATTCATCAAGCTTCTCGACAGAATTTGACGCAGAGTGCTATTATTCTTTATATCCCTTCCTTACAATAGAAATAGCTGCTCCTAGCTTTCTGGGAAGCCGGGTTTAAATTTCAATTGTTGGGGGAAAAATTGAAATTATGTACGCGTAAGAAAAGGAATATCATAAAATCATATGGAATATGTTTAAAGGGAAATCCTTTCGTTTGACCTTCCCTGACCTTATGTGTATTATTAAGGATACATAACAAAATTTTTATTTAGAGGAGGAATTTACATGAATTTAATTCCTACAGTTATTGAACAAACCAACCGTGGTGAACGTGCATACGACATCTACTCTCGTTTATTAAAAGATCGTATTATCATGCTTGGTAGCGCTATTGATGATAACGTAGCAAATTCAATTGTTTCTCAGCTTTTATTCTTGGCTGCTGAAGATCCAGAAAAAGACATCTCTTTATACATTAACAGCCCAGGTGGTTCTATTACAGCTGGTATGGCAATCTATGACACGATGCAATTTATTAAGCCAAAGGTTTCAACAATCTGCATCGGTATGGCTGCTTCAATGGGTGCTTTCTTGCTTGCTGCTGGTGAAAAAGGCAAACGCTTTGCTTTACCAAACAGTGAAGTAATGATTCACCAACCATTAGGTGGAGCACAAGGTCAAGCAACGGAAATTGAAATTGCGGCAAAACGCATTTTATTCCTACGCGAAAAACTAAACCAAATCCTATCTGAGCGTACAGGTCAACCAATTGAGGTTATTGGCCGTGATACAGACCGTGATAACTTCATGACGGCTGAACGTGCAGTAGAATATGGATTAATCGACCGCATCATGACAAGCGATCCTACACAAACAGTATAATTCCATAAAAAAAAGTGCATTCTCTGGAATGCACTTTTTTGTTTAGCTTTCTTTTTTCACGTAGTTTACAAGTGCTTCAATTGCTTCTTCTTCGTCTGCTCCGTCAGCAATTAACGTAATTTCAGAGCCTGAATAAACAGCTAAGCTCATTAACCCCATAATGCTCTTGGCGTTTACTTTTTTACCTTCCTTCTCTAAAAAAACGTCTGATGAAAAACGATTTGCTTCTTGTACGAATAGTGCAGCCGGTCTTGCTTGTAAGCCTGTTTTTAATAGAACTTCTACCTTTTTTTCGACCATTGCTTCATTCCTCCTTTTTTCACTCTTCTTTTTTATATAGATTCCCTGCAAATGAGATAAACCCTCTCAACAAAATGCATATTTGATCTATACAAAATTTATCCCTTTTATTTGTTGTCTTAAGCATCGTATTTATGAAATCGTTTGACCTGCTCGTAAACGATCGGCAATTTCATCGATTTTACGAAGACGATGATTAATCCCTGATTTACTGATCGGACCTCCTGAAAGCATTTCTCCAAGTTCTTTCAACGTTACGTCTTGATATTCAACACGCAAACGCGCAATTTCTCGAAGCTTATCAGGAAGTACGTCTAGCCCCACGGTCCCTTGAATATATTCAATGTTTTCAACCTGTCGGAGGGCCGCTCCAATCGTTTTGTTCAGGTTAGCTGTTTCGCAATTTACAAGACGATTAACCGAGTTTCTCATGTCCCTCACAATTCGAACATCTTCAAATCGTAGCAGGGCACTATGCGCACCAATAATACTGAGAAATTCAGTAATCTTTTCTGCTTCCTTTAAATACGTAATAAAGCCTTTTTTACGCTCTAGCGTTTTGCTGTTCAATTGAAACGTATTCATCAGCTCACATAACGCCGTATTGTGATCTTCATATAACGAAAAGATCTCGACATGATATGAAGATGTTTCGGGATTGTTAATAGAACCTCCTGCTAAAAATGCTCCTCTTAGGTAAGAACGCTTGCAGCATTTCTTTTTAACCAAATCCTCTGAAATATCATGGATAAACGTGAAATCCTGATTCACGATTCGTAAATCTTCAAGAATCACGCGCGCTTTTTCCATTAATCGAACGATATAGACATTGTTCTTTTTCAGTCTCATTTTCTTCCGAACGAGTAATTCAACTGAAACGTCATAGCTTTTTTTTAGCAATACATAGATACGACGTGCAATAGCTGCATTTTCCGTTTGAACGTCCACCACTACTTTTCGGTTAGAAAAAGAGAGAGAACCGTTCATCCGAATCAGCGCTGATAGTTCCGCTTTCGCACAGCAATCCTTCGACTCTAAGTTTGTTAGTTCCTTTTTTGTTTCTGAAGCAAAAGACAACTTCCCACCTCCGTTCCCGTACTAAGAATCGTACGCTTGTCACTCTGTTATGAAATCGTCATAACTAGGATTATATTTCTCTCCTAATAAATCGAGTAGCAGTAGAGCTACTTTTTTTGTGTCATGGCGGATAATGTGTCCATCATATTGAACGATATGTTCCGCGATTACTTCTAGCCCCAACTTTTTCAGTTCCTCTTCATCAAGCTCTACTGGCGTAGCGTTCTCTTCCTCATATTTGCGCTTCACGATGTTTGGTACAGGAGCACTATTGACGATTACACTCGTTAAAAACGGTTCTGGCAAATGATCATACAGTGCTTTAATATGATCAGCTGCCGTGTAATTAGACGTTTCTCCTGCCTGTGTCATAATATTGCACACGTACACCTTCTTTGCATCGGATTTACAAAGTTCTTCTCCGATTTTTGGAACAAGTAAATTAGGGAGAATGCTTGTATACAAGCTTCCGGGACCAAAAACAATGAGGTCAGCACGACGAATCGCCTTCAACGTCTCAGCTAGAGGTTTGATGTCAGGAGGAGATAAAAATACTCGCTTAATCTGCTTATTCGCTTCTGGAATTTTTGACTCACCTGTTATAATCGTTCCATCCTCCATTTCAGCATGTAAAACCACGCTTCGATTTGCGGACGGAATGACCTTACCACGCACGTTCAGTACTTTACTCATTTCACGAATGGCATGCATAAAGTCTCCTGTGATGGAGGTCATGGCTGCTAAAAATAAATTCCCCACAGAATGACCAGTTAGCTCATTTCCCGTTTCAAAACGATGTTGAAATAACTCTTCTACAAGAGGCTCTACATCTGATAATGCAGTCAGTACATTTCGAATGTCTCCGGGAGCTGGAATTTCCAGCTCATCACGAAGTCTTCCTGAGCTTCCCCCGTCATCTGCGACCGTTACAATGGCGGTGATATCAATCGGGTAATTTTTTAACCCTCTCAACAGCACCGACAATCCAGTGCCACCGCCAATGACTACTACTTTGGGTATTACGCGCTCACTACCGGCAGTCATCGCTTCGTTTCCTTTCTCCTCTCGATATCTCGATGTGAAATATGAGTATTGTATTCTGTCTCAAAGTGATGGCCAATATGTTCTGCGAGCGTGACAGAGCGATGTTGACCTCCTGTACAACCGATTGCCACTACAAGCTGACTTTTTCCTTCTCGCTTATAATGTGGTAGCATAAATGCTAACAGATCGATTGTTTTTTCGATAAACTTTTGTGTCTCGTTCCATTTTAAAACATAGGAAGACACTTCTTCCTCTAATCCCGTTTTAGGACGCATGTGATCTATATAGTGTGGGTTAGGTAAAAAACGCACGTCAAACACTAAATCAGCATCGATAGGCAGTCCGTATTTAAAGCCGAACGACATCACATTCACTGAAAAGACTTCGCCTGCATTAGAAGAAAACTGCTTTAAGATTTTCTCTCGAAGCTCACGTGGCTTCAAGTCGGACGTATCAAGAATTAGCTGTGAGCGTCCTTTCAAATCCTCTAAAAGCTCTCGTTCATTTTCAATGCCTTCTAATGGCAGACCTGTTGGTGAAAGAGGATGAGATCGTCTCGTTTCTTTGTAACGAGAGACGAGGACTGAATCTTTGGCATCTAAAAATAAAATTTGCGGTGAAATCCACGTCGTCTCCGCAAGATTATCCAATGCTGCTAACAAACTCTCAAAGAAATCACGGCCTCTTAAATCCATTACAAGCGCTACTTGATTCATTTTACTTCCGGACTCTTTCATTAACTCTAAAAATTTAGGTAGCAGTGTTGGAGGAAGGTTATCTACGCAAAAATAACCTAGGTCCTCTAAGCTTTGAATTGCAACTGTTTTCCCGGCACCTGACATACCCGTTATAATGACTAATTTAATATCGTTTACAGCACCAACACTCATTCTTGTCTCCCCCTAATAAACGAAACCTTCCTTATAACTAAGGCGGTTTCAGTTTTCTATACCGCTAACGGCTTTATGCCCTCTTACGGTAAGAATAAGCGTATTTACATCCTATTAAGTTGGATCTATTCGATAGGCTAGCAGCTCAAAGTCTGTTGTATACGTAAAGTTTCCATAGATAACGCCGCTTCCCTTTGCCACATAATCAATAATATGATAATCCCCTGGGGCCATCGGAAGCTCACTAACATCCTCGATCTCATGCCATGAGAGCTTACCTTCTTCAGATTCTAGCACATTTGTCCCATCAAAATCTGTAGCAAAAAAAGTAAACATCATCCATTCCGAAACGACTTGATCGTTTTCTTTCATGGTAAACGTGAAAATTCCCTTTACCGTCGGATTTTTTAAGTAAATTCCCGTTTCTTCACGATACTCCCGCACCACGGTATCTTTAACAGACTCCCCTTGCTCCATTTTCCCGCCTGGAGCCACCCACCAGTTGCGTCGGGGCTTTTGAAGTAATAACACTTTGTTATCTTTTACTAATACACAGTTTGTGACCCTTTGCATCTTATTCACCTCACGAATATACACGTTTATCATTTATTATACTACGAATAAACAACTCGCTACAATGAACGAGAACTAAGTAAAGGGGATTTCGTGCCTGTCCCTTTTATTCTCTACACGAGCTCATCGCCCACCGACTTGTTGAATACGTTCTATTGTATTGTATGAGTTTACATCGGATTCAATCTCTGGATTCTTCGTTTCCTCTAAAAAATTCCCATTTAAACGCAAAAAAAAGGAGCACAGGCGCACCTGTACTCAAAGACATATATTTTATAAAAGGGGGTCAATTACTATCTTTATAATACCCCATCTATATTTCATCCGTGTTACAGGAGAATTAAAACATAATTACGTTTATTTTGCTACTTTTAATTCTTCCATTAACTCTTCTACATAATGCTGTGCTGCTTGTGCGGCAATGCTTCCGTCACCTGTTGCAGTTACGATTTGGCGAAGTGATTTCTCACGAACGTCTCCAGCTGCAAAAATCCCTGGTACGCGTGTTTCCATCAATTCATTTGTTTCAATGTAGCCTTCGTCATTCGTAATGTTTAAGCCTTCAAACGGTTTTGTAAGTGGCACCATTCCGATGTAAACGAACACGCCGTCTGCTTTAAATTCTTTTTCTTCTCCGTTTTCTGTGCTAACAAGCGTTACGCTTCCTACTTTTCCATCTTGTTCGTGAATTTCTTTGATCGTATGATTCCAAATGAAATCCACTTTTTCGTTGTCAAACGCACGTTGTTGAAGAATTTTTTGGGCACGAAGCTCATCACGACGGTGAACGATTGTTACTTTTGAAGCAAAGCGAGTTAAGTACACGCCTTCTTCTACCGCTGAGTCTCCACCACCGATGACCACAAGCTCACGGTTTTTGAAGAACGCACCGTCACACACTGCACAGTAAGATACGCCGCGTCCACCTAGTTCTTTCTCGCCAGGAACACCAATCTTTTTATACTCAGCACCTGTTGAGATAATAACCGCGCGGGTTTTGTATTCTTTGCTTCCAGCACGAACTGTTTTAAATTCTTTTCCGTCTACGATTTCTTTAATATCACCATACGCATACTCAGCCCCAAATTTCTTCGCATGTTCAAACATTTTGTTTGATAAATCTGGTCCTAAAATATGATCATATCCTGGATAATTTTCTACTTCTTCTGTGTTTGCCATTTGGCCACCAGGTACTCCCCGCTCAATCATTAAAGTTGATAAATTGGCACGAGATGTATATACAGCGGCAGTCATCCCTGCAGGACCTGCGCCGATAATAATGACATCATAAATTTTTTCTTCTGTCATTGAATGTACACTCCTTTTAACATCACTATAAGATCTTTATTGCATCAAAAGCATTTGCTTCCTTCATTGTATTCAAAATGACGGTAAGCATTTTCAGCTAGAACATTTAAATTTAACTACAATTATATGGTATAAAGAATTGGTACTAACGTCTATTTTTTTGCTCATTCAAGCAAGCTATTCACGACTTTAACATATTTTCCGATCGTGGACGTCGACATCCCATAAGAGTCAGCGACTTCTGCTTGTGACACTTTTTTCTCTTTCACGTATTTACGCCACATATAGTTAATCGCTGCTGCCCAACCTTTTGCATTTACGATCGGTATTTCCTTTTTAAATGCCTTTACATACAAGTGTGACCAAAATGACAACAGAAAATAACTATCTTCATTTTCCGTAAGGCCTAGATACTGAACAACTTCAGCACCTGGGTGAGTCCCTCGTGTCATAAGCTCCTTGTACACACTGATTAACAACTGATCGTCTTTCATCTCAGCCTCATAAGGCGAGAGAAGATGACTTAAATCATCGTTTAAAAAAGACGTTAAAAACAAGCCACATAACTGCTCTGATTGCTTGTCGCTTGAAAGATTCTCATGAATTTGTTGCTTTAACGCCACTGGGTCTAGTTGAATTTTCGCATCAACTCGATTCCAAGGCTCTAGCCCCTCTTTATCCGGCATCTCTTCTAATACACGCTTCCAGATGCTTTTCGCGAACTTTTCGTTCCCTGTAAAATAAGCAGCGCTTGAAAGCCAATAATAAAAAGAAGCATCTCCCTCGTACCCATGCTTGTAAAGCAAGCGAAGGCAACGATACGCGTACTCATATTTCCCTATTAACGCAAATGTCGCACCTAGTTTGTACCGGTGCTCAACGATCATTGGAGTAATCGGTGCTAGTTGTTCAGCCAATGCATTCATTTCCTCCGTTTGCTGACAGTAGTAATGGAAGATAAGCTGATTACATAAAGCATGAATATTACCCGGATTTTTCTCTAATACCATTTCTAGAATACTCATTGCTTCTTCTAGATGATCTAAATAAAAATGAGCAAGCGCTAAATTATTATATGCCGACCAAAATTCAGGGTAGTCTTCAATAACACCATTTAGCACGGTGATCGCTTCTTCGAACTTCGCTTGTTCTAAAAGACGCTTTGCCTCTTCTTGCTTAATAATTAAATCATCTTCATAAGCCGATTCTACATCATCATCTTCGACCTCAATGGACAATAAATCCAATAATTCTTCCGTTTCTTCCTTAAATTCCCCCTCCGGATCTGCTTCTAGGTAACGCTGTGCGTATTTTGCAGACTCCTGAAACAATCCAAGATGAGCATAATTATTTGCAATTAAGTAGTGACACTCTACGGTATCATTTTCTACATCTATATCAAGTAAGAGTTGGTTAGACTGTTGGTATTCCCCTAACTCCGTTAGGACGACAGAATACTCAAGCATAATGGATGTATCATCAGGCTTCAGACGATGGGCACGTTGAAAATACTTTTTCGCTTTCACTAAGTCGTGATTTTGGTAGGCCTTTACACCTTTTTTATAGTAAAAGTCACCGGCTTGCTTAAATAACACGACCTGTGCTTTTTCTGTTTTTATATTAGAGTCTTTTCCCATTCAGTCCTCCACAATCAATAATTTTGACGTTGGTAGTATACCATATTTACCAATGCGAATGACACACATTGTAGAGAATTTCAAAAAATTAGGGCAGAGCTCATAGCGCCAAAAATGCGCTGATGCTCTACCCTTTTTCTTATTTATGACGTTTATTTAAAACAGCGATAACTTCATCAAGAGGCAATTTTTGTTCACGGAGCAGGACAAGCACGTGATAAAATAAGTCCGCAACCTCCCACTTTAGCTCCTCAGGATCACGGTTTTTCGCTGCAATGATCACTTCTGACGCTTCTTCGCCTACTTTTTTAAGAATTTTATCGACACCTTTTTCAAAAAGGTATGTCGTATAAGCGCCCTCTGGCATTTCCGCCTCGCGTTCTGCGATTACGGTCTCTAACGTACTAAGAATTTCAAATCGATCTGCAGAAGGCGTTGACTGAACACCTGTTATTGTCTCATTAAAACAGCTGTAGGCTCCCGTATGACAAGCGGGTCCGTCTGGATTTACTCTCACTAAAATGGAATCTGCATCGCAGTCATAGGACATGCTAACAATCTTTTGCGTATTACCAGACGTTGCGCCTTTGTGCCAAAGCTCTTGGCGGGAGCGGCTATAAAACCAGGTCTCACCTGTCTCAACGGATTTTTCTAATGACTCTTTATTCATATAAGCAAGCGTTAACACCTCCTTACTGCCCGCATCTTGTACGATTGCTGGTACTAATCCTTGTGCATCAAATTTAATAGCTTCTATGTTCATCGCACTGACACTCCTTGTTGTTTGGCATAGGCTTTAATTTCTTTTACAGATGTTTCTTTGTAATGGAAGATCGAAGCAGCAAGCGCCGCATCAGCATGACCTTCTTGGAAAGCATCCACAAAATGCTGGCCGTTTCCTGCTCCACCTGATGCAATAACAGGAACGCTTACCGCTTCGCTTACTGCTTTTGTAAGAGGAAGGTTAAAGCCATTTTTAGCACCGTCTTGATCCATACTTGTCAGAAGGATTTCACCTGCGCCGCGCTTCACCACTTCTTTTGCCCACTCCACAACTTCCCACTCCGTTGCGTTACGACCGCCATGCGTATACACACGCCACGATCCTAATTCGGGATCATACTTTGCATCAATGGCAACGACAATACACTGTGAGCCGAAGAAATCTGCTCCTTCTGTGATTAAAGATGGGTTTAGCACAGCAGCTGTGTTGAGTGAAACCTTATCGGCACCTGCACGAAGCATGCGCTTCATATCGTCTACTTCATTAATTCCTCCACCTACTGTGAAAGGAATGGCAAGCTGACTTGCTACCTCTTCGACGACGTGAACCATCGTTTTACGTCCTTCATGAGAAGCTGAAATATCTAAAAAGACGAGCTCATCTGCTCCTTCTTCATCATAAAACTTGGCTAACTCAACAGGATCACCTGCGTCTCGTAGCTCAACAAACTGAATTCCCTTCACAACGCGTCCTTCTTTTACATCTAAACATGGAATAATTCGTTTCGTAATCATGCCTTCACCTCTTGAAGCGCTTCTTTTACCGTAAACTTATTTGTGTAAAGAGCCTTACCGACAATCGATCCAGCTACACCTTTACCGCTATATTCTTTAAGAGCAGTTAAGTCAGCTAGTCCACTAATTCCACCAGAAGCAATAACTTGCTTTCCTGTCGCTTCCGCCATCTCCACAATTCCTGTAACGTTTGGACCTGATAACATGCCGTCCGTTGCAATATCGGTAAAAATAAACGTCTCCGCACCGGCTGCCGCAAGTTCTTTCCCTAGATCTGTCGCTTTAATGGTAGACGTTTCTGTCCAGCCTTCTGTTGCGACATATCCGTCCCTTGCGTCAATGCCGATTGCAATTTTCTCCCCGTATGTAGCAAGCATCTTTTTCACAAACGCAGGATCCGCAATGGCCGCACTTCCTAAAATGACTCGGTCAATACCTGCGTTTAAGTAATAAGCCACGTCCTCTTCCGTACGAATGCCTCCGCCAATTTGAACCTTGACTGGAAGCGTCTCTTTTACTTTTAGCACGTATTCATCATTTACTCGTTTTTTCGCCTTTGCTCCGTCTAAATCGACCATGTGAATCCATTCTGCTCCCTCATCAGCAAACAGCTTTGCCATATCAACCGGTGAATCACCATAAACCGTTTCTTGATCATAATCTCCTTGTAACAAGCGCACACACTTTCCGCCGCGCATATCAATCGCTGGATAAATCGTAAAATTACTCATCACGATTTCCTCCTTTCTCAACAAAGTTTGCGTAATTGCGTAAAATGCCCATTCCTAGATGGCTACTTTTCTCGGGATGAAACTGCGTGCCGAATACGTGATCTTTTCCAACTACAGCTGGAACATCAACGTCATAGGAGCTTGTCGCAATCACTTCTTCTTGTTGTGTACCAGTCGCATAATACGAATGCACAAAATATACGTGACCTTGGTATACTTGCTTTAAAAGTGGTGAAGACTGTTGAAAGTCTAGTACATTCCACCCCATATGAGGAACCTTATAGCGCTCACCGGATTCTGTCACACCTTTGAATCTAGCAATTCGCCCTGCTAATAATCCCAATCCAGACGTTAGTCCATTTTCATCGCTTTCTTCATATAAAAGCTGCATGCCTAAGCAAATGCCTAGGATCGGTTTCCCTGCCTTTACTTCAGATTGAATGAAACTCGTTAATCCCTGGTTGTTCAAGGCTTCCATCGCATCTTTGAAGGAACCAACGCCAGGAAGAATATAACCCTTTGCTTTTTGAAGCTCTTCAGGATTTTCTGAAATAAAATAGTCGTACTCTAGGCGCTCGAGCGCTTTGCTCACGCTATATAAATTCCCCATTCCATAGTCAATAATCCCGATCATTTACAACATTCCTTTCGTTGATGGAACTCCTTTGATGCGCGGATCAACCGTTGTTGCTTCGTCTAATGCTCGTGCCATTGCTTTAAAGACGGCTTCAATAATGTGGTGCGTATTGCGACCATAGTGAATAATGACGTGTAGGTTCATGCGTGCCTCTAACGCAAACTTCCATAGAAACTCATGAACAAGCTCTGTATCAAACGTTCCGACTCGACTTGCGGGAATATCACCACGAATTTCAAAATGTGGACGGTTGCTTAAGTCTACAACCACTTGCGCAAGAGCATCATCCATTGGTACAAATGCATTTCCATAGCGCTTGATTCCTTTCTTGTCTCCTAGCGCCTCTTTTAATGCCTGACCTAAACAAATTCCGATATCTTCTGTTGTGTGATGATCGTCAATCTCTACATCGCCTTTTGCATCCAAATTCAAGTTAAACTGACCGTGTTTTGTGAACAAATCAAGCATATGATCTAAAAAAGGCACCCCTGTTTCAAGCTCTGCTTGACCCTCTCCGTCGATTGCCAGTGTTAAATCAATATTCGTTTCGTTTGTTTTGCGTGCAATACGTGCCTCTCTCATTCTGTTCGTTCTCCCTTCAGTTCGTATCTTTTTTAAAACGTGACTCAACCGCTCGTGCATGGGCTTCTAATCCTTCTAAGCGAGCAAACGCGGCAATTTTATGAGCATTCTCTTCTAATGCTTTTTGGCTATAAGAAATGATGCTTGATTTTTTGACAAATGTATCAACAGATAGCGGACTTGAGAACTTCGCCGTACCGTTTGTTGGTAGTACGTGGTTTGGCCCGGCAAAATAATCACCGACCGGTTCAGAGCTATAGCGACCTAAGAAGATCGCGCCTGCATGTTTGATACGACCTAAAATCTCCATTGGATTTTCGGTTACTACTTCTAAATGTTCAGGTGCTAAGCTGTTTACGGCATCAATTGCTTCAGCCATCGTTTTCGTTACGTATATAGCGCCGTAGTCACGAATGGATGCCTCCACGATCTCTTTACGCGGCAAGCGGCTCGTCTGTTCTTCTACTTCAAGTGCGACAGCTTCTGCTAGTTCCATCGAAGGCGTGACAAGAACACTTGAAGCTCGTGCATCGTGCTCTGCTTGTGATAACAAATCAGCTGCTACTTCATTGGCATAAGCCGTTTCGTCAGCCAATACGACAATTTCACTCGGGCCGGCAATCGAATCAATGTCGACTAACCCAAACACTTCTCGTTTCGCTAATGCGACAAAAATGTTTCCGGGGCCAACGATTTTATCTACCGGCTGAATGGTTTCTGTTCCGTATGCAAGAGCCGCAATAGCCTGTGCGCCCCCTACTTTGTAAATCTCTTCTACCCCGAGCTCTGCAGCTGCTACAATCACTCCAGCAGGTAGTTTTCCATTTTTTTGCGGGGGTGATACCATCACGATTCTCTCTACACCTGCTACTTGCGCAGGAATCACGTTCATTAAGACTGAGGAAGGATAAGCAGCTAACCCACCTGGTACGTAGACTCCTACTGCATCAAGAGGGGTCACCTTCTGTCCTAGCATTGTTCCGTCTTCTTTTGTCACCATCCATGATTGCTGTACCATACGAACGTGATAATCACGAATGTTATCCGCTGCCTCGCGAATAATGGCAAGCATTTGCTCGTCCACTTCTTCGTACGCCGCTTTCTTTTCCTCGTCGCTAACAAGAAGCGTAGGTATCGTCACTGAATCAAATTTTTCCGT
Source organism: Priestia koreensis (assembly GCF_001274935.1). GTDB lineage: Bacteria > Bacillota > Bacilli > Bacillales > Bacillaceae_H > Bacillus_AG > Bacillus_AG koreensis. The sequence goes on from NZ_LILC01000037.1 coordinate 80,476, forward strand.
ATACGCCCGAAGCGCAGCATCTCCTTCTCGCTTCACCGTTTCTAGGATTGATAAAACAGCTTCTCGCTGCTGCTCATTTCCTTGATCAATCGATCTCTTTAAGCTTACTGAACTTGATATTTTCTCAATTTTCATTCGTTACACCTCCGTCACATGTTCTCAACAACTGTTGTTAAGCGATTAACCATATCATCAATTCGTTCATCTTTTAAACGATAGCTCACTGGATTTACAATTAGGCGAGACGTAATATCCTCGATATGCTCAAGCTCAACGAGTCCATTTTCGATAAGGGTTCGTCCCGTGGAAACAATATCTACGATGCGATCAGCAAGACCAATGATAGGCCCTAGCTCAATTGATCCGTTAAGCGGAATAATTTCGACCTGCTCCCCCTGCTGACGGAAATACGTGGATGCTACGTTTGGATATTTTGTTGCTACCTTTTTCGCTACTTCAGACGCCTGTCCGTTCGCTAATCCTGCTACAGCTAAGTGACATTTACTAATTTTCAAGTCGAGGACTTCGTAGACATCTCTCTCTTCTTCTAATAAAACATCTTTTCCTGCAATCCCTAAGTCTGCTACGCCGTACTCAACATACGTCGCAACATCCATTGGCTTGGCAAGGATAAAGCGAATGTTTTCTTCGGGAACGTCTACGATAAGTTTTCTTGAGTCATCGAATTCCTGTGGCAGCTGAAAGTTTGCTTTTCGTAGCAAATCAGCTGCTTCTTCAAAAATTCTTCCCTTGGGCATCGCAATGGTTAACACTTCGCTCATGATTGATCCTCCTTGCCGTTTCGTCCAATTAAATAGCTGACATCTTCAAATGCCTTTGTAAATGTATCAATATCATCTACACCGCTGACTTCTTGCATAACGATCATCTCTCCGCGCTGACGCTTCTCCGTTGCGAGAGCTAGCGCTTCTGTTAAGCGCTCTTGGCTATATAAAATACACGCTCGCTCTTTTTGCTGAAATGCGTCTTTCCCTAATGCTTCTAAAAGGCGATCAAGCTGAATGCCAAATCCCGTCGCTGCCATCGGCGTATCAAATTTTGCTAGCAGCTGATCATAACGACCACCGTTTCCGATTTGAAAACCAACGTTTTCCGCATAAACTTCAAATAAAATTCCCGTGTAATAGCTCATATGACTCACAAGATTAAAATCAATTTTAATTTCTTCCGTTACTCCATACGCATCTAACATGCTCCATAAACGCTGTAGCTCAGAGGCAGCTTTTTTGCCTTCTTCACTCTCCACTAAATCCATTGCTTCGACAATTTTCATTTCGCCACCGCGTAAATTTAGTAATTGTAGAAGTCTCTCTTTATCGATAGAGGATAATCCGAGCTTTCGAACGTGGTTACGGTATCCTACATAATCCTTTTCATAGAGAAAACGTCTCAGTACGTTCGCTCGTTCTTCGTTCCCCACGATCTCAAGGAACAATGCATTCACATAACCGATATGCCCAATCGCTACTTTAAAGGACGCTAATCCTGCTCGCTTTAATGCCCCAATCATTAAACTAATGACTTCGGCATCGCTGCTAAGAGACGGATCACCAATCAGCTCCACACCGATTTGTTCAAACTCAGCTGGGCGACCGCCCTCACGTTGCTGTGCGCGATATACGTTCGCTTCATAAGCAAGACGTAGCGGAATATTTTTGTGCAGCTTGGATGCTGCGACACGTGCGATTGGGGCCGTCATATCAGGGCGTAACACGAGCGTATGCCCATCTTTATCCAATAATTTAAAAAGCTGTTGATCTAAAATAGAGGAAGCACTGCCAACCGTTTCATAATACTCAAGGGTTGGTGTTGCCATATATTGATAACCCCAGCTGCTAATTTCGGAAGCCACCTGCTCTCGTACGGATTTTTTATATTCAAATAAATTTGGGAGCGTATCACGCATTCCGAGAGGCTTTTCAAACATAAATAACTTTGACACATCGACACATCCTTTTAAAATTAATCTCCGAGTTTATGATAGATAATACTTTAGCTTGGTAACGTATTATCGAAATAACAAATTAAAGTTATTTGTAGTTTACACCCCTTCCGATTGATCGTCAACCAAAAAGAAGTGATTTTTCAGATATCTATTTCCCGTTCTACAATAGAAAAAAAACCACAGCTTAGTATTTTCTAAGCTGTGGTTTCACATCCGCATCCTGCTGATTCATATGGGCTTCTAACTCTTCTTTTGTGTAAATTAAACGCATCGGATTACCTCCTACAAAGCATCCCTCTGGCACATCTTTGTGAACCAATGTTCCAGCCGAAACAATTGCTCCACTGCCAATTTTCACCCCTGGTAAAATGGTCGAGTTTGCTCCGATCATTACCTCATCTCCGATTTCAACGTCACCAAGACGATACTCCCTGACCAAATACTCATGAGCAAGAATGGTCGTGTTGTAGCCAATCACCGTGTTACGCCCAACGCTAATTTTTTCTGGAAACATCACATCCAGCATCACCATAAGCGCAAAGGATGTTTGCTCGCCCACATCCATTCGTAAAAAGGTACGGTATAGCCAGTTTTTCATCCCTAGAAAGGGCGTGTAGCGGGCAAGCTGAATGACCACAAAGTTTTTAACAACCTTCCAAAACGGCACGGTTTTATAGACGTGCCACAGTGAGTTAGGACCTTCCACAGGATAGCGGGTCGTGTTTCTCACTTCTTGTCTGCTCCTAAAATTTCAATCAAGTCCCGCATATCATCAAATAAATAGGTCGGCTCGAATGAGGCAATGTGCTCTCTTCCCTTCGCACTCCAAGCAACGCCAGCCGTCTGCGTACCAGCATTTTTTCCTGCTAGAATATCATGGTAGTTGTCTCCTACCATTATCGTTTCTTCTGGCTTTGCATCTAACAATTTCATGGCTTTTTCAACCGGCTCGGGATGTGGTTTCGCATGCTCGACATCATCAATTGCGACAATGACATCAAAAAATGCATCAAGCTTTGTGAGCTTCAGCCCCATCATAACCGTACGACGAATTTTTGTCGTCACGATCCCCATTTTATATCCGTTATCTTTTAACCATTGAACCGTTTCTAGTACGCCTTCAAATTCTGTTACTAAGCGGTCATGATTTGCGTGATTGTACTCACGATACGTTTCAATCATCTCTTCCGTTCGTTCTGGATTTAGTCCTGAAAACGATTCATGAAGAGTAGGCCCCATAAAAGGAAGCACGGCTTCACGATCATACTCACCTGGATAGTAATGATTTAACGTGTGTAAAAAGGATGAAATAATTAATTCATTTGTATCAATTAACGTTCCGTCTAAATCAAAAAGAATGGTATTTACACTCATGCTTATGTTCCTTTCTATCTATCAGCTTTTTTCATATGTAGTTCCCTTCACAAGTAAAGGAAAAAAGGATGCTAGTTCATCAAATAGGTGCGTCGAAATATCGTGTCTACTGAGCATCCTCTCTTTTATTATTGCCTCTTTTTTCACACTATTCTTCCGTGTATTTTTTCTTACTCATTCCCGTCACCCGGCGAACGATGATTAAGATAATAGCCACAGCAATTAAGATGAGCGACACAACTTGAGCGATACGCAAGGAATCGGGAAGCATTAAGCTATCCGTACGCATCCCTTCTACAAAATAACGCCCGATGGAGTACCAAATCAGGTACGATAAGAAAAGCTCTCCTCTTCTTAAAGGCGCACGGCGAAGCAGAATTAAAATCACAAATCCAGCTAAATCCCACAGCGACTCATATAAAAACGTCGGATGGCGATACATGCCGTTAATGTACATCTGATTAATGATAAAGTCAGGTAAATGGAGGTTTTCAAGAAATGCACGTGAAACAGGATTACCAAACGCTTCTTGGTTCATGAAGTTCCCCCAGCGACCAATCCCTTGTCCTAAAATAATACTCGGCGCTGCGATATCAGCTAAACGCCAAAATGATACGTTGCGAATACGGGAGAACACAATTGCTGTAATGACCGCACCAATTAAGCCTCCGTGAATAGCAATTCCACCCTGCCATATTTTCGGGATTTCATTTAGATGCTGAGAGTAATAGTTCCACTTAAACGAGACATAGTAAATACGAGCACAAATAATAGCAATTGGCACAGCAAATAAAATTAAATCGATAAACATTTCTTTTGGCAGCCCACGCTTTTGACTTTCACGCATGGCAATAAAAAGTCCAAGCAATACACCCACACCAATAATGACTCCATACCAGTAAACGGTGATTGGACCTAGGTGAAGGAACGCACGATCGAGCGGTTGAATCGTTGATTCCAAGTAAATCGCCTCCTTTTATCATCATGTGTGGTGATGAATTGATTTATACAATTCATCACCTTTTATATAAGAACACTTCTTTATCGTTCATCATGATCGACGTGGTCAACATCATCGATTACTGTTGTCAAACGATCAGAAAATTGCTCCGCAGCATTAATTCCCATGCGTTTTAGACGGAAATTCATAGATGCTACTTCAATAATAACGGCTAAATTTCGTCCTGGTCGTACAGGTACCGTTAGCTTCGTTACTTCTGTATCAATAATTTTCATTTTTTCTTCATCTAATCCTAAACGATCGTACTGTTTATTTTGATCCCATAGTTCAAGATCAATAATAAGAGAGATACGTTTGTAGCTACGAACGGACCCTGCACCAAATAGCGTCATCACATTAATGATTCCTAGTCCGCGAATTTCAAGCAAATGCTCAATTAATCCAGGCGCATTTCCGACTAATGTGTCCGTGTCCTCTTGGCGAATCTCTACACAATCATCCGCTACAAGACGATGACCTCGCTTCACAAGTTCTAGAGCGGTTTCACTTTTTCCGACGCCGCTTTTCCCCGTGATTAATACACCCACTCCGTACACATCAACTAATACGCCATGAACAGCTGTAGTTGGGGCTAACTTTGTTTCTAGAAAGTTTGTTACATGACTCGATAAACGAGTTGTTTTCATCGTTGATTGCAAAACCGGTACTGATTCACGTTCAGATGCTTCAATTAATTCTTTCGGCACTTCTAAATCTCGAGATACAATAATTGCTGGTGTGATATCTGTACAAAGCTTTTCCATTCGGATCACTTTTTGCTCATCATCTAATCGTTCAAAGAATGTCAGCTCCGTTTTCCCCAAAAGCTGCACACGCTCAGCAGGATAGTAAGCAAAATACCCAGCAATTTCAAGGCCCGGACGAGAAATGTCACTCGTTGGAATCGGGCGATCAATCCCCTCTTCCCCACTAATTAATTTAAGATTGAATTTTTCAATAATATCTTTCGTACGAACTTTCGCCATTCGAAAACCTCCTTTATGATGTAAGCTTCCTTCTATTTAACCCTCTGTTGCGGATGGATGTTTAGTCAATTTTTCGAACAGAGTTCATACTTTTAAAAGGAGTGCCATTTCTGTTCATCCTCTTTGTGTAAAAGTACCATTTTATTTTAGCATTATTTGTGAGAGAAGCACAAAAAAACATTCAGCTCTCCTAAGCTGAATGTTTTGCTTACTTTCTTTTCTCTTGAAGCGGATCAATAACAAATTTATAAATAAGCGTCGTTAAAATCGACATAATAACGGCGGCTAGTAAGCCCATGCCGAATCCGTCAATGTCAAATGAGCTTCCCATAATTCCTTGCGTAATCATCAGCGTAATCGCGTTGATTACAAATAAAAATAAACCAAGTGTTAAAACGGTAACGGGTAACGTCAAAAGCACCAAAATTGGTTTTACGATTAGGTTTAAGAAAGACAAAATGATACTCGCGATAATCGCAGCACCTATACCTGAAAGATGAAACGATTCATCAAAATAACCGGCAATGACGATCAGTACAACTGCATTCACCAAAATGCTTGTAATCCAACGTACAAACATGTTACTTCACCTCTTCATTTGGTACAACAAATATCCAAACTAAATAAATTAATGGAAGAGATCCAACGCTAAATAAAATGCCGAGTACGAACAAAATACGAAGAAGTGACGAATCAATTCCTGTGTATTCAGCAATTCCTCCTAGCACGCCGGCTAGCTTTCGATCTGTTTGTGAACGATATAACTTCCTCAATACTCTCACCCCTTACTTGGCTTTAACGTAATAGAGCCTGTTTTTGATTCTGCCACAATTTTCATTGGAGAAGAACTTCCTAAGTGCGTTTTAAATTGAAGCGATTTTTGAACAGTCTCACTTTTTTCATCTAAGATCTCAAGGTTTTCAACTAGGCAGTTAAAGTTTCCTAAGTTAGATCGAAGCGTTCCTTCTAGATCAAGCGAATCTGGAATGACAACATCGATCGATCCAGTGGTTGATTTAAAATAGGCTTTTTTCCCTCGATCTCCGCTAAGATAATATTTGATGCTTCCATTAAACGTTTGAATATCCGTACGCTCATAATCTCCTGCAATGTCAATGGAGCCGTTAATTGTTTCAGCTTCGCATTTTAACATGTAAGAATCCTTCAGCAAAATATGTCCGTTGGCCGTTTCAAGTTCAACAGATTCTCCTCTGAGCTCTGAGAACGCCACGCCGCCGTTCGCTGTTTTTGCTTTTAAATCCTTTACCATAAGTTTTGCCCCTTCAATTGGTCCATTAAACATGCGGACTTTAATCCGGTCATAGGTAAATTCCGGAACATAAATTTTGGCTGCCACTTTCATTTGCTTCTTTTGAATCGTAAATCGCAGCTTGCCGTTTTCGATCGAAAAGACCACGTCCTGTAAAAACATTTTGCGTGCCTCATCCTGACTTGTCGCCTTATAAACCTTTGCCTCACACTCAATTCGCACGTCTTGGCTTTGCCACGGGATAAGCGTTACGCTCCCGTTCGCTACGTCAATATCGAGCTCTGACAGGTACGCTTCTGCGTGCTGAAAAATATGCTGAACGTCAACTGAAGGACCAAAGTTGAAATCAAGATCGACATCCTTTACCTTTTTCAACGTTTGATTAACAAATCCCATCAGCTTCTCCTTTAACGGCGGAGTAACTACTTTTTCCTTATAGAAAGCCTTTGGTTCCTTATCTAAGACAACGGTGGACACATCTTTGCTGCTTGATACTTGCTGACCGGTTGAACTTTCATTTTCTAATGAATTCAACAGAACGAGTGCTTCATCAACCGATAGCTTTCCATCCTCAACCATTTGTAAAATTTGCTTCTTTTTGTCCATGCTTCTCTCTCCTTTTTCACATTTATATGAACCAAGTCATTTTTAATTCAGCAGTGCTTTAATACCCTTTACAATGTTCCAGACAATCACAATAAAGATAATAATGGCAGAAATTACGACTAATAGAAGGAAACCATAAAAAGCAGTTGAATCTGAATCTATGCTATAAAAATAGAGAAGGGTAAATACAGGAATAAGTACAACCGGGAATACGTGAGAAAGCAATGCAGCTTTCGCATCCCTTTTTACCTCGTATTCGTTGGTGATAAAATACACCACAACCGGCAATAAAAATGGTGCAAAAAAGATACTAAAATAACACAAAGCGGAAAGAATTTTGCGAACCTCCACTTTATCAACTCCTTTATAGGTTATACGATTAATCAGCGAAGAAGTTTCAAAATTATTGATCCTTTTTAACTCTATTCCGCGTGAAATCAGAACATGTTAGTTGTACTTTAAACACGAATTGTTTTCCCGCTTTTCTCTCATCGCAACCTTTCTTCGTATGTCACTCAATAAATAAAAAAACGAGCAGAAGAACCTCTTCTGCTCGTTTTTGGCTTATTTCACTGCTTCCATTTCCTCAAGCCTCTTTTTCATACGCTCACGTTCACGCTCTAAAATCGGCTTTAAGTAATGACCAGTATATGATTCTTTCACTTCAGCTACCTCTTCAGGTGTTCCGGTTGCGACAATCTCGCCACCTTTATCTCCGCCTTCAGGGCCTAAGTCGATCAGATAATCTGCTGCTTTGATGACATCGAGATTATGTTCAATAACAAGAACTGTATCTCCATTGTCCACTAGGCGTTGTAAAACCTTCAATAGACGCGCAATATCATCAACATGCAGACCTGTTGTCGGCTCATCTAGAATGTAAAGCGTGCGGCCTGTTGAGCGTCGATGAAGCTCAGAAGCAAGCTTCACACGCTGTGCTTCCCCTCCAGAAAGTGTCGTCGCAGGCTGTCCAAGCGTAATATAGCCAAGACCTACATCTAAAATTGTTTGAAGCTTGCGCTTAATTTTCGGGATGTTCTCGAAGAAATGAAGCGCATCTTCTACCGTCATATCTAACACGTCTGAAATGCTTTTATCTTTATATTTTACTTCTAGCGTTTCACGGTTGTAGCGTTTGCCATGACAAACTTCACACGGCACGTATACATCAGGTAAGAAATGCATTTCAATCTTGATGATTCCATCTCCGCGGCAAGCCTCACAGCGACCACCTTTTACGTTAAAGCTGAAGCGACCTTTTTTATAACCACGTACACGTGCCTCGTTTGTCTGTGCGAATACGTCACGAATGTCATCAAATACGCCTGTATATGTTGCTGGATTTGAACGCGGGGTACGACCAATTGGCGACTGATCGATGTCAATAACCTTATCCAACTGCTCAATTCCCTTAATTTCCTTATGCGCTCCAGGCTTACTTTTCGCTTTATGAAGTTTTTGCGCCAATGATTTATGAAGAATTTCATTGATCAACGTACTTTTTCCTGATCCAGACACACCAGTTACCGCATTAAATGTCCCGAGCGGAAGCTTCACTTTTACGTTCTTCAAGTTGTTCTCTTTTGCTCCTACGATCTCAATCATACGTCCTTTATCAACCTTGCGACGCTCAGTCGGAAGCGGAATGAACTTTCGGCCAGATAAATATTGTCCCGTTAGTGAATTCTCATCTTCCATTACTTCTTTTGGCGTTCCTTGTGACACGATCGTCCCGCCGTGAACACCAGCTCCAGGGCCAACATCAATCAGGTAATCCGCCGCCATCATCGTATCCTCATCATGCTCAACGACGATGAGCGTATTCCCGATGTCACGCATATTTTGAAGCGTTGAAATTAAGCGGTCGTTATCACGCTGATGCAGACCGATTGAAGGTTCATCAAGAATATATAAAACACCTGTTAAGCGAGAGCCAATCTGAGTTGCAAGACGGATACGCTGTGCCTCTCCACCTGAAAGCGTTCCAGCTGAGCGGTTCATCGTTAAATAATCCAACCCTACGTTATTTAAGAACCCTAGACGTTCGCTAATTTCACGAAGGATGAGTTTCGCAATTTGCATTTCCTTTTCAGAAAGAGAAAGACCTTCAAAGAAATCAAATGCTTCCTTCACAGAAAAAGTCGTTACTTCGCCAATATGCTTGTCATCGATCTTAACTGCTAGCGTTTCCTCTTTTAGACGATGTCCTTTACATTTCGGACACGGCTGCTGTGCCATGTATTTTTCCATTTGCTCACGAATGAAGTCAGAGCTCGTTTCCTTGTAACGACGCTCCACGTTGCGCACAACGCCTTCAAATTGAATATGATTTTCGCGTACTTGTCCAAAGTCATTTTCATAGCGGAAGTAGATTTTTTCGCGGTCACTTCCATATAAAATTTTGTCTAGCTGATGCTTTGGCAAATCTCGTACTGGCGTATTCATATCAATGCCATAATGATGACAAACTGCCTCTAACAGCTGCGGATAGTACTGTGAGCTTGTTGGCGCCCATGGTGCAATCGCATCTTGTTTCAGAGTTAAATCGTAATCAGGAATAATCAGCTCTTCATCTACCTCTAGCTTTGAGCCGAGACCGTCACAGCTTGGACATGCACCAAATGGACTGTTAAAGGAGAACATGCGCGGCTCTAGCTCTCCAATGGAGAACCCACAAATCGGACATGCGTGATGCTCGCTAAATAACAGCTCTTCTTCCCCATTAACATCAATCGTTACACGGCCGTCTCCTAAGCGAAGAGCTGATTCTAATGAATCAGATAATCGTGCCTCAACGCCTTCTTTTACAACGATTCGGTCCACCACGACCTCGATTGAGTGTTTTTTGTTCTTCTCAAGTTCAATATCCTCAGACACTTCACGCATCTCTCCGTCTACACGAAGACGAACGTATCCTTGCTTTTTAATATCTTCAAATACTTTTACATGGGTACCTTTTCGGCCAGATATCATCGGTGCTAGCACTTGAATTTTCGTTCGTTCCGGATATTCTAAAATTCGGTCAACCATTTGCTCAATCGTTTGGGACGTAATTTCGATCCCATGATTCGGACAGACCGGATGACCGACACGAGCAAATAAAAGACGTAAATAATCGTAAATCTCCGTTACCGTTCCAACCGTCGAACGAGGGTTACGACTCGTTGTCTTTTGATCAATTGAAATTGCGGGCGATAGCCCTTCAATCGTATCAACATCTGGCTTATCCATTTGTCCTAAAAATTGTCTTGCATAAGCAGACAGCGACTCTACATATCGTCGCTGTCCCTCTGCATAAATCGTATCAAAGGCAAGAGATGATTTTCCTGATCCTGATAAACCCGTCATAACGACGAGTTTGTCACGAGGAATATCGACATCAATATTTTTTAGATTATGAGCCCTCGCACCTTTGACGATTAGCTTATCCTTTGCCATATCTATGTCATCCTTCCGCTTTTAGCTCTAAAAGTAAATCGCGCAGTTCTGCCGCACGTTCAAAGTTCAATGCTTTCGCTGCTTCTTTCATCTCTGCTTCCATACTTGCAATGAGCTTTTCACGTTCTTTTTTGCTCATTTTCGATACTTCTGGTAACGCAGCTTCGTATGTTTCTTCCTCTTCTGCGACTTGTGTAGCGCGAATGGAAGCACGAACAGCCTTTTTAATCGTTTGTGGCGTAATGCCATGCTCTTCGTTGTACGCAATTTGAATTTCACGGCGACGCTTCGTTTCTCGAAGAGCAATTTCCATGGAATTCGTAACCTTGTCAGCATACATAATAACGTGACCGTTTGAGTTACGGGCAGCACGGCCAATCGTCTGAATGAGCGAGCGTTCTGAACGTAAAAACCCTTCCTTATCGGCATCTAAAATCGCAACAAGCGAAACTTCCGGAATATCTAATCCTTCACGAAGTAGGTTAATACCGACCAGAACATCATATTTGCCTAGGCGAAGTTCTCGAATGGTCTCAATCCGGTCGAGCGTTTTCACTTCAGAATGAAGGTATTGAACCTTGATCCCGATTTCCTTTAAATAGGTCGTTAAATCCTCAGACATTTTTTTCGTTAGCGTCGTAATAAGCGTTCGTTCATCTTTTTTGATACGCTCATGTATTTCTCCAATAAGGTCGTCAATCTGACCTTTAATCGGACGCACGTCGATCGTTGGATCTAGTAATCCCGTAGGACGAATGATTTGCTCAATGACTTCCGGTGCCTTTTCACTTTCATAAGGTCCTGGCGTTGCGGATACATAAACTGCCTGCTTCACATGCTTTTCAAATTCATCGAACATGAGCGGTCTGTTATCTAGCGCAGATGGAAGACGGAAGCCATGGTCAATTAATACCCCTTTACGTGCTTGGTCACCGTTGTACATTCCACGTACTTGCGGAAGCGTTACATGTGACTCGTCAATTACCAGTAAGAAATCCTCTGGAAAATAATCAAGAAGCGTATATGGAGTGGAGCCTGGCGGGCGAAGCGTGAGATGTCTGGAGTAGTTCTCAATTCCTGAACAAAAGCCCATTTCTCTCATCATTTCAAGATCATACCTTGTACGTTGCTCTAAACGCTGTGCTTCTAAAAGCTTGTTATTTTCACGCAGGTACGCCAATCGTTCTTCAAGCTCTTTTTCAATATTATCAATTGCTACCTTCATCTTTTCTTCGCGGGTAACGAAGTGAGATGCTGGGAAGATTGCGACGTGTTCACGTTCACCAAGGATTTCTCCTGTTAGTGAATCCACTTCACTAATACGATCAATTTCATCACCGAAAAACTCCACTCGAATGCAGCGTTCATCGCGTGAAGCTGGGAAAATTTCGACTACGTCTCCTCGAACACGAAACGTTCCGCGTTTAAAATCGATATCGTTTCGCTCATACTGAACATCAACAAGCTGGCGAAGAAGCTGATTTCGCTCTCGTTCCATGCCAACGCGAAGAGACACAACCAACTCATTATATTCTTCTGGCGAACCTAAACCGTAAATACAGGAAACGCTGGCGATAATAATGACGTCGTTGCGTTCAAATAATGAGGACGTTGCAGAGTGACGAAGCTTATCAATTTCATCGTTGATGCTTGCGTCCTTTTCAATAAATGTATCTGTTTGAGGCACGTAAGCCTCGGGCTGGTAATAGTCATAGTAGCTGACAAAATACTCCACCGCATTGTTTGGGAAAAATTCCTTAAACTCACTATATAATTGACCAGCTAGCGTTTTGTTATGAGCAATCACTAGCGTTGGTTTGTTAATTTCTTTAATGACGTTTGATACGGTGAACGTTTTCCCCGTTCCCGTTGCACCTAGCAATACTTGATGTTTTTTTCCTTGTTGAATTCCTTCAACAATCTTTTGAATTGCTTTCGGCTGATCACCTTGAGGTGAATAAGCTGACACTAGTTCAAATTCAAGCGAATCGTTCACTCAAAAGCCTCCAATCCAACCAAAATATATTTTCATTGTACCACATTGCTTCTTAAAAAAACCAAAAATACGAACTTATATTCGTATAACTTTTTTCCCTGCAATTTTCCTTTTTCCTCAACTTTTCCAAACAAAAAGCCGAACAAATAGATCCCTATCTGTTCAGCTTTCCCTTTTTTCTTAAAAGATTAACACCTATTCTTACACGCTCTTTTGCATTCGTTGAATCATGTTCCGAGCTTGGAGAACGCCAAGGAGCAGTGACAGCGTATCAATGGCTACGATAAGCGGATAATTAGCGTACCCTTTATAAATAGAAATAACAATTAACATCGCTGTCAAAGCGGTGGATACGTACAAATTATAGGTTACTCTGGCAAAAAGAATGACCAGAAACCACGGTACTATCAGCGCTACAATTAACTTGATCAGCATAGGTCCCCATCCCTTTTTCCTTATTTTAACACAAAACAAGCAAGTGCGAAGAACGCACTTGCTTGTTTAAGCGATTTTTATGGAAGAGGTTCTACCGCTACGTTTCCAACGGTTACAGCTTCCGTATATTTATTTGTACTGCCTTCGCGCAATCGAATATTAGCACTGCCAGTTGAACTTGAATTCAATTGAACATTGACAACCTTTTGGCCGTTTCCAGAAGCATCTGTTGTAACGGAGAAGTTACTGCTATAACCATATGCAGATGGCCAGCTGCCGTCTGCGTTCTGAACTTTTGCAATTTGGCTTCCTGATCCATTATAGATACCTAAATTCAGCGTGCTATACGTCGTATTAGCTGCCATACCTGTAACTTTCACACGAATTTGGAACGTTCCTGTCGTTGGTAAAACGGCTTGATGATCAAACGAATAGCCTGCTGTAGCCGGAGGCTGTGTTGTTCCTCCGCCCTTGTATCCGTAAGAACCAGAAGCAAAAGTAGACGTATCGTACCATTTGTAGCCTGCTGTTGGTGCTGACCACGGCTCTACCTGTGGTTCTGTGGATTGACTTGGGTCTTCAAATGATAAAAGTGATGTTTTTGGATCTAATTGTAGGCCTGATACTTGATTTAGTGCTGTATAGCTTTCTTGTTTCGATAACCAAGTCACCATGTTCACAAGAAGTGTCGCATCGTTCTGTTCTTTGAATCCATCATACGTTGTTTTTGTTGATCCTGTATCCTCACGCTTGTATTTTGGTGTTGCATCCTCTACAGGAGAAGAATCTCCAATGAACGCGGCTTTTCCTGCTCCCACTTTTGAAACGGCTGCAAATGGTCCTTCAGCTCGTCCACCACCATTATAAACGCCTTGATCAACCGCATTTCCCCATTTAGTTGTCGTTTGTGGTAAATAGACAATTCCTTTTGCTTTTGTTGGATCCATAATCGCAAGCGTTGATCCGGCATGCATAGCAGCTGTTGAAACACCTTGCGTAATGCCAAATGATTGTGAAGGTGCTACGATATCATTTGCCGTAATATCCCCTAGCGCATTGTAACGGAAACGAACGCCAAAGTTTGTTCCTAACCAATCTGAACTTGTCACGCCTTGCATTGCAGCAGAAGATGCTTCCTCCGTGCTCATACCTTTCGCAGGGTTTGTCCATGCTCCTCGTCGGTAGCCATTAAAAACTTCGGAAGAATCCCAGCGGTTTTTATTACGATCCGCATTGTAATGATCAGCGATAAAAAAGATGCTTCCACCGTTTTGAACATATTGAAGAAGTGCTGCCTGCTCAGAAGCTTTATATGGAATATTCGCCTCTGGAATAACGAATACGCTATAAGCACTTAAATCACTATAGGTAATCGGCGTCGTTTTACGAAGCTCTTTCACATCAAATCCATTGTTCGCTAGACCGTTTCCAAAGTCTGAAAAACCGCCGTCAATTACCCAGTCGGCCGTTCCTGCTGTTTGGCCATGTGTGTTATCAAATAAAACTTTCTTGCCGTTATTAGCGTTGACCACTTTGGCACTGATCGACGGTGCCGGATCTGTTGCGCTTTCTGCTAAAGCTGGTTGAGATGAAGAAGGAAATGAAACTGATAAAGCCGTTAACACCGTTAAAGCTGCGTACCCTAAACGTCCATATTTTCTTTGCATGCTGACATGCTCCTCTCAAATTTGTGAAAAAGGATTTCCTTTTACAAGAGGATTATAACAGCTAAATTTGAAAGTTTATTTAATTTAATGTAAATTATGAATATTTCTCAATAAATGAGAATTTATACCTATTTCAGGCAACAAAAAAAGACCTTTAGCCAAATAGCTAAAGGTCTTTGAAGCGTAACGGCTCAGCCTCTTCCTGCTTGGAAAGAAGGATATTTAGTCATACCGCCATCAGCGAATAATGTAATACCAGTTACATAGCTTGCTTCAGAAGATGCTAACCATGCTGCTACAGCTGCTACCTCTTCTGGTTTACCGATGTAACCCATTGGGATCATGCTTTCAACGTCAGCGCGTTGTACAGGATCAGCAAATTTCTCTGCATTGATTGGTGTATTCATTGCACCAGGTCCGATGTTGTTAACGCGGATACCTTTTGGCGCATATTCAAGAGCTAATGTTTCAGTCATTAACTTGATTCCACCTTTACTTGCTGCATAGTGAACAAATAATGGCCAAGGAATCATTTCATGAACACTAGACATGTTGATGATGTTACCTTTTACGTCGTTTTCTACGAAGTATTTAAGTGCCTCACGGCTACCTAGGAAAGCACCTGTTAAGTTTGTGTCGATTACTTTGTTCCAGTTGTCTAATTGTAATTCATGAGAAGGAACTGGGTTTTCAACACCAGCGTTATTGATCATAACGTCTAGTTGACCGAATTCTTTGATTGCTGTTTGAACAAGATTTATAACGTCTGCTTCTTTTGTAACGTCACCTTGTACGATGATTGCTTCTCCACCAGCTTGTTCAACTTCTTTTTTAGCATCTTGTGCTTCTTCTTCGTTATTGTAGTAGTTAATAACTACTTTTGCTTCTTCTTTACCAAAACGAACTGCCATTGCACGTCCAAGACCTGTTGAACCACCTGTAATTACGACTACTTTACCTTTTAAATCTGTATACATAACAAATTACCTCCTGTTGTAATCAATCATATTTTTATTATGAGCTAGGCAATGGAAATTTATCCTTTGGCCATTCCTAAGAATACGCCACCTAGAATGATTAAAATAATCCCGATTGTAATAGATACCATTTGGCGTTTTGATTTCTTTTCACCAAGTAAGAAAATACCGCCAAGTGTTGAGATAACAATCCCCATTTGAGATAGTGAGAAGCTTGTTGCTACCCCTACTTTTGGTTGAGAAATAAATAAGAACATATTACCTGCTGCCCAAATTAAACCTGGGATGATGTTGCGAATTGCATATTTGTTGAATGGTTTGTGCTTCGCACTAAGAATCAGTCCACCAATTAACATTCCAATTGCTTGTGGAAGTAGAGCTGACCAACCATCTACATCAAATAAACGAGCAATTACTACGTATACTAAATACCCGATTGTAGAAACGATTAACGTAAGAATACCTTTTTTGAACTCACCTGATTTTTCAGGGTTCTTTTCACTTTCAAGTGAAGTTAATACGATACCGATAACGATAAAGATAAGAGCACAAACTCCTAATATAACAGTGGTTGTTGTAGACCACTCATGAAAAACAATAACACCGAAAAGTGCTGTTGATACTAATTGCATACCCGTTGAGATTGGCATTGTTTTTGAAACACCAATATACTCAATCGTTTTTAACTGGTTTCCTTGTCCTACTGCCCAGAATAAGCCAGATACAATACCTACAATAAAGATCTTAGGCGTTAAGACAGGGTCGACTACGAAATAGATAACGATCGAAAAGATCAAGGCTCCTAATGTAGTCCCTAAAAGCTGGCTATATGCGCCACCGCCTAATTTAACATTAAATAAGACGATGCTTCCCCAGAAGATAGCAGGAAGAATGGCCAAAAGTATATCCATCCTAATTCGAACCTTCTTTCTAAAATGATTAGTATGTTTTTTATCCTAGGTAACTTTTCACGTCACTAGGTAACTTAACGTAACCAATCTTAAACCTAATATGTCAATTCGTCAACAGAAGTTTGTCGATTTTGTGAATTTATTTTTCAATCTTTACAATGGAACGCTTTCAATGTAAAGAATATTTCAAAAAGAAAAAAAGATAGCCTTTTCATAACAAAAATGTTACTCTATAATAAAGAATATATAGGTTATTAATTGTAACCATCTATACTAATAAGAAGGTGCTATTAAATTGAATGATTTCCAAAAATTATGTCCAAAAGTGCAAAAAACTTTCGACATTATCGGTAAAAGATGGAATGGTTTAATTATTTATGTACTAATGAGTGGTCCCAAACGTTTCAGCGAAATTCATACAAGCATTCCATCCTTGAGTAAACGCATGCTTACAGAAAGGATGAAGGAGCTAGAAGATGAGGGTATTGTCATTCGACATGTTATTCCTGAACGCCCTGTCCGTATTGAATATATATTAACGAAAAAAGGTACTGAGCTTGGAAGTATTCTTGGTCCTGTAAGCCAATGGGCAAATGAGTGGCTGTAAAGTTTCATTTGCTAGAAAAAAAGCGTGCCCCTATGAGGCACGCTTTTTTCATGGAAGAAATGGTTATTTATATATAATAGAAGAAAGTCATTCTATTTTGCATCACATAAAAAGCGATGGAGATAATTCCCCATCGCTTTTTGCGTTTCCTTATACGACCGCTGGCTTACGTTTTTTATAATCTTGCACAAACAAAATGCCTAATTCGTGATGCTCTCCGTCATACAGAGCACGCTGAGCAAAACGCACCTCACCGTGTACGTCTGCGACTTCTAACTTACAATAAGCCCGATTTGTTTGAAGCGCCTCGTAAAATTCTTGCACGTTTGAAATGGCGATCCCATTCACCTTCATAATCACTTCCCCCACACCAAGCCCCATTTTTTCTGCCGGTGATTTCGGAATCGTCGATAATACGACTAAACCACGCTCACGTTTAGAAAAGAAAAAGGACGAGCTGTCATCGCGCAGACGCTGACGAATAGTGATAAATTCGCGCACTAGAATCGCAAACCCTGCGATGAAAACAGATGCAGCGGGATAGAAAAATACCGCAATCGATGCTAGTGCAATGAAGATCCCGACAAAAAACACTCTTTTCCCAGTCATGGAAATAGAATGAACGGGAAGCATCCCTTGGACACGCTGGAAGAATCCAATGCTAAACGGAACAAAGAAAAAGCTAAACGATTGATGATGGACGTCTAAGACTGGCCACCATGAAAAAAGTTCTTGTAATCCGCTACCTGGAATAAGGACAAATAATGGGACTACCCAAAGCTTTTGTGAAAAATGAGCTCCCACATCTTGTCCGCGTTTGCTCGTGACAATGGCAGGCGATGTCCCCCTGTTGCCCCATTGCCAAATTAAGTAGCCTTCTGCGAGCATTAACAGAGCTAATAAAACCATTAACGATGGCAAATCGGCTTGACGGGCCTCATTCGCCCACTTTCCAAGTACACCTGTTAGACCTGTATGCTCCGGAATAAGTAGGGATACAATCATCGTTAATCCTACAATGTAAACAGGAGATAACCATCTAAACGTCCAAGGGCCACTCAATAGCACTGTAAAAATCGCCATTAGCACAATCGTTCCGATGGATAAATATGTACCAAGTAATACAGAGGCCACGGATAAAATAAGGCCAATTACAACTCCTGGGACAAATAAATGCTTTAGCTCTAAAACAAAGTCAAATACACGTACATGAAAATTCTTTCTCTCTCTTTTTACTCGGGACAAGCCAATAAAGAATGCAACCAAGATAAAAAAGTACGTTAACGGATGCATAAATAATCGACCGAAGCCTTTGAGTAATTCTAAAACAATCTCCACCCTTAGTCACCACCTACTATCTCTATATCAAAACGGGTAAAACGTATGGATCTTTGATGTATGTACGCTTTCTGTTTCCACCTTCACAAATGAAAGTTACACGTAATCCTATTCTATCAAAAATACACAATGAACATAAGAGCTTGATTTATCCTATTTTTGAAATCTCTGTGCCACTCCCCTGCACTCTTTCCCTTTTCAGAAGTAAACAAACCATCCTCCCAAAATGTTTCACGTGAAAATGAGCGCATATAAAAAGCTCCCAAACGACTTGGTTTGAGAGCTTTTTTATCGACTTACTTCGCAACAAGGTCTAGTGCTGCTTGAAGCTGTTTATCGGATTTTTCAGAGCGAATTTGCTCAAGAAGCTTTGTTTCAATTGATTCTGCTGTTTTTGTATCAATTTCGCCTGTCACACTCAGCTTATTCTTCTGCTGGAATGATTTCACGGCACTTTCGGTATCTTTACTGAAATAACCGTCCGAACGCTTCGGATCGTAGCCAAGCCCTTTCAGCATTTGCTGTGCACTTTTCACCTGTGCGCTTGTTGTGTCCACTTTTAATGGCTTTTCAATTTGAATTGGTGTGGCATAATAATAGTCAGGCTGATTTACTTTTACCGTTGGCTGAATTCCTTTTTTATGAATCCAGTTCCCGTCCGGTGTTAACCATTTGAAGAACGTAAGCTTTAAGCTGCTTCCATCCTTCATCGGAACAGCCTGCTGAACCGTACCTTTTCCGAATGATTTTTCACCTACAAGCGGATAGCCACCTGCTTCTTTTAGTGCACCTGCTAGAATTTCAGAAGCGGACGCACTGCCACGGTCGATTAGTGTCGCAATTGGATAGTCCTTCTGTTTTTTCAACTCAGAGAAGAAGCGTTGCTTATCACCGTCACGCTCTTGAATTTGAACGTATGGCTTTTTGCCCGTTACAAGCTGTTTTAAAATATCTTCTACGCTTTGTAAGTATCCACCTGGATTACCACGAACATCAATAACTAACCCATCGATACCTTTTTTCTCTAATTTGTTAAGCTGTGTCGTAAATTCTTTCGCCGTATCTTCTGAGAATGACGTAATTTCTAGATAACCAATTTGCTTATCATTGTCCTTCTTAACAGAACCATGAACGGTTTCAATTGGAATTTCATCACGGATTACATCGATTTTAAGAGGATCTTTTGCACCTGCGCGCTGAATTTCAAGCGCAACCGTAGATCCCTTTTTACCACGAATCTTTAATACGGCTTGAGAAAGATCAAGTCCTTCTGTTGTTTTCCCATCAATGCTTAAAATTTTGTCATTTGGCTTCAAGCCTGCTTTTTCAGCAGGAGATCCTTTAAATGGAGCAACAATTGTTACTTTTCCATCCGTCATACTTACCTCTGCACCAATTCCTTCAAATGAGGAATCAAGTGACTGTGTGAACTGCTGAGACGTCTTTTTATCCATGTAAACGGAATAAGGATCATCTAACGTGTCAACCATTCCTTGAATGGCTCCGTTTAATAACTTGTCTTCATCAACGTCTTTGTAGTATTGATTTGAAATCATGTCGTACACTTGCTTAATCTTTGCAAACTCTTTGCTTTCGTTTGTGCTTGTGCTCTTTTCATCCGAATCTGAGCTTACTACTTTACTGCTCATCGCAGGTACCGTAGCTTGTTCATTCTTGTCCGCAATTTCCATGCCTGCGTATGTACCGCCTGCACCAACGGCAAGAGAAAGTGCCATTAATAAGGCCACGACTTTTTTATTCAATTATGCTCAATCCTCCTCAAGGCTGACTCATCTCTTTTTATTATAGTAGATTCTAGCAAAAGTATGTAATAAAAAGAAGAACGTTGTATAAATATTATAGAAAAAAGCCGACTTTTTAGGAAAAATTCCCAGTCGGCTTTTTTTATAGATGATTAAAAGTTAATGTAACGTCGTGGGTCTACCGCATTTGATTTGCTCATATTCCACGGTCCTTCGTGAAGCTCAAAGTGTAAATGAGGACCCGTTGAATGTCCGGTGCTTCCCATATATCCGATCTGCTGTCCTTTTGATACAGATTGTCCAACAGAGACTAAATATTTTTCCATATGTGCATAAACGGTTGTATACATTTTTCCATTAATAGAGTGAACAATAAAGACGCAGTTGCCGTAAGAGCTAGAATGATACGCACGAACAACCTGGCCATCTGCCGCTGCTAGAATTGGTACTTCACTTGCACGCTTCCCAATATCTACGCCGTCATGGTGCGTTCCCCAGCGTCCACCAAATTCTGATGTGACAGGACCTGCTGCTGGACTTGTAAAGTTCCCTGCTGATGTCGCTGGCGTTGGTGCTGCCGGTGCTGGTGCTTCCTCAACTTTTTCTACCGCTTGAGGCGTACGCGCTGCTGCTTTATGCTGCTTTAGAGCTTCTTTTTTCGCTAATTCGGCTGCTGCTTGCTTTTTCGCTTCCTCACGCTTACGCTCTGCTTCTTTTTTCTCCCATGCCGCAAGCTGATTTTTGTATGCCGTTTCCTGATCAGCTAGAAGCTTGTCTTGGTCTTGAAGGGAGAGCGTTTCGGTATGCTCATGAACTTCACTTACTTTTAGTGAAGACATCAGTTTGTTTTTCTCATCCATTTCACTTTGAAGCTTTTTGCGAAGATGATCAAGGTCTGTTAGCGTTGCTTGAACCTCTTCTAGCTCCTTTTGAACTTCAGCTTCCTTTTGCTCACGGTCCTTCTTATCTTTTT
Organism: Priestia koreensis; assembly: GCF_001274935.1. Lineage (GTDB taxonomy): Bacteria > Bacillota > Bacilli > Bacillales > Bacillaceae_H > Bacillus_AG > Bacillus_AG koreensis. Next base: position 101,783 of record NZ_LILC01000037.1, read on the forward strand.
CATGCTGCTCTAAAAGATCTTTGTCCGCTTGAACGATTGTTCCAACCGCATTCATACGGCTAATAAAATCTGAAAAGCTTTGTGCGCCTAATAGAACGCCCAAGTAATCCATGCTTCCCCCGTTTTGCTGAAAGGAGCGCGCACGATCTTTTAACAGCTCTGTTCGCTTGTTGATTCGCTCTGTTAAAATTTTAACTTCTTTTTTTAATTGATTAATTTTGTCTTGTGTTTCCTTTAGCTCTACTCGTTTCGCACGAACTTTATCACTTGTTTCTTCGACTGATTTATCAAGTCTCTCAATTTCTTTATCAAGCTTGCTTTGTTGATTTTGAAGGCTCTTAATTTGGTCTTGGTGTGTTTTAAGGTCTTTTTGAAGATTTGATCGCTTTCCTTGAACATCATTGATTTTGTTTTGTAAATCCTGACCGGCTGCATACGCGTTTGTACCAGAAAAGGTGAATACGCCACTTAAACCAATCGCAACAGCTGTTGTAACAGCTAGTTTTCGACTTTTCATGTCTTCTTCTCCCCCAATTTCCGTTTCTTGATGACTTAGTCATACAAATTCCTAGACGTAAAACATCTAGGAATTTGTGGTCTTCATATGTAAGCCGAACGAATGACGTTCGGTCAATCTAGCATTATGTTACTTATTTGTACAAGAATTTACGAACTGAAATTAAGCTTCCCCAAACCCCGATACATGCACCGATTACAGCTAGCACAGCTGATACTTGCAGAACAAACGGGAAGGTTGGTAATAGCTGAACAAACGGAAGGGATTGAATGACCTTCGGCTTGATGCTGTCATATAAGAAGCTGTACGACACGGATATAAGAATGATTGGGATGACCGAACCAATTAATCCGATGAACAGCCCTTCTAAAAACAGCGGCCAGCGAATGAACGAGTTTGTGGCTCCTACTAATCTCATAATCTCAATTTCATCTTTTCGAGCAAAGATGGTAATTTTAATCGTATTTGAAATTAAAAACATCGCCATTAATACAAGCGCAATGATTAAAGCAGCACCGATATTACGTGCCACCTTCAATACCTTAAACAATTTTTTCACTTCTTCTTGTCCGTATTGGACCTTTGTGATGTGCGGCAGCTCGTTCATTTGAGTCGCGGTCTTTTCAACGTACTTTGGTTCTTTTGTCTTCACGATGTAAACATCGCTAAGTGGATTATCCTGTTCGAACAGCTTAAACGCACTTCCATCGTCCCCAAAGCTCTTAATAAGCTTTTTTAATTCTTCTGCTTTTGAAGAAAATGTTACGCTTTCGACATATCGATTTTCTTTAATCTTACTTTGCATTGCCTGAATGTCAGCCTGTGACGTAGATGGATCGATGTAGAGCTTCATTTCAACATCGTCTTCAATAGAAGAAGCAAAGTTATTTAAATTTAGTAGTAAAACAAGAAAAATCCCTACAAGGAGTAACGTTACCGTTACAGCACTTGCAGATGCAAAGGTCATCCAGCTGTTACGACCTAAGCTTTTTCCACCTTCACGAAAATGGCGCCCTAATGTCCTAGCTTTCATAACCGTAATCACCTCTTACTTCATCGCGAACAATCTTTCCATTCTCTACAGCAATGACGCGTTTACGAATTGTATTTACAATTTCACGGTTATGTGTAGCCATTAAAATCGTTGTTCCCGTTTTATTAATTCGATCAAAAATGTCCATAATCTCCCATGATGTTTCTGGGTCTAGGTTTCCTGTCGGCTCATCAGCAATAACCACTTTTGGTTTATTGACGATTGAACGAGCGATCGACACACGCTGCTGCTCCCCACCTGACAACTCATCTGGAAGTGAACGAATTTTATGTTTCAGTCCAACAAGATCAAGCACTTCTAACACACGTGCTTTAATTTTTTCAGGATGCTCTTCAATTGCTTCTAAAGCGAACGCTACATTTTCATAAACAGTAAGCTTTGGTAGCAATTTAAAATCCTGAAAGACAACGCCAATATTACGACGGAAAATCGGTACGCGACTACTTTTTAGCTTTGCCACGTTCACGCCATTTACATTGATCGTGCCTGTACTCGGCTTTTCTTCACGGTACATCATTTTGATGAACGTTGACTTACCGGCACCACTTGGTCCTACTATGTAAGCAAACTCACCTTGATGAATTTTAACGTCGATCCCATTAATTGCTTTTACACCATTTGGGTACGTCTTATGTACATCCTTCATTTCAATCATATTTATCACCTTAACTAACGGTTTTTATTTTTCTTACCTCTCTTACTCTCGTAAACTCAATGTTCTTCACCTTTAAAATGTCGAAAACTCCTGTTGTCGGGGCTCCCCCTTCGACATGCCCCCTCATTATAACATCTAAAAATTACATGATAAGCCCCAAAAATATTACAATTTCATTTCAAGTATACCAAAAGTATGAATTTATAGGTTTTTTTAACAGTTTCACCTAGGTATTTTGACGTCATTTTACCAAGTAATTTGATTTCTTTACTGTTAACTTTTCGACAAAAAAAGACAAGGGGTCTGTTCCCCTTGCCATTTTATTTTTTCTTTGATAGCCATTCTGCTACTTTATCAGCATCTTCGCCTTCAATCACGTTTTGAGGCATGGCTCCTTTTCCGTTTGCAATAATGTCACGAATTTCATCCTTTGAGTACTTGCTGCCGATTTTTTGAAGACTCGGTCCGCCTGCACCTTCTAAATTACCACCGTGACACGTTGAACAATTTTGTTTGGCAATCGTCTCAGCGCTCTGCGTCGACTCGCCGCCTTTATCATCACTTCCGCCGCCACATGCTGCTAGCGCAAGCGACGTTCCTAAAAACAATACCGCTATTCTTTTTTTCATCGGTTCTCCTCCCTTGATGATTGGAAAATTATTCTCTCATTATATCCTAGTTACGCCTGTTTGAAACCCTCTCCCAATACATCAGAGGCATCTGTAATAATGACAAAGGCTGTTGGATCAATTGCTTTGATCATTTGTTTCAATTTTGTGAATTCTGTTTGATCAATGACCACCATTAATACAGGACGCTCGGTATCGGTATAGCCACCCATTGCCGATAATCTCGTGACGCCGCGATCAATTTCATTCAGCACTGCTTTTCGCACATCTTCTTCCTTTTGGGTAATGATGAGCGCCATTTTAGAACGTCTTACCCCAACTTGAACGAGATCGATCGTTTTACTTGTTACATAAAGACCAATCAACGCATACAGCCCACGCTCCAGGTCAAAAACAATCGCCGCCGTTAAGACGATGACACCGTCAATCAGCGCTACGCACAGTCCAAGAGAAAGCCCTGTGAATTTGTGAATGATTTGAGCGGCAAGATCCGTTCCACCCGTTGACGCTTTTCCTCGAAACACAATTCCAAGACCAAGTCCTACTCCTACTCCGCCAAATAACGCTCCTAGCAGCGGATCATGTGTGGCAGGCTCCATGTGCTTTGTGACATATACAACAAACGGTAAAAACATCGTTCCAATTAACGTTTTAGCTCCAAACTGTCTTCCTAAAAAGATAACCCCCGCAATAAACAGCGGAATATTTAATGCCCACTGCACATAAGCAGGCTCCCACCCTAACGTGGCGTCTATAATCGTACTAATCCCACTTACTCCACCAGATGCTACTCGGTTAGGCAGTAAAAACAGATTAAATGCGATCGCAACAAGCGCTGACCCGACCAGTATGTACAAAATCTCAAACAGTTGCTCCATTCTTGTTGAGTAAAGCCTTTCTCCCTTTTTCTTCACGTACGTGCTCCTCCATCCAATTACTTCATTAATTCTGTAGCGTAAGAAAGAACCCTAAAAAGTAACGAAGCCCACGCATCGTAACGATGCATGGGCTTCTACAAAACGGGTCGATCTACACGTCCCGTTTTGCTCTTATAGCTGTGAACGTAGGTAAGCATCAATAAACGGATCAAGCTCTCCGTCCATTACGCTGTTTACGTTCCCGATCTCTGTGTTTGTACGGTGGTCTTTTACTAAAGAATATGGGTGGAATACGTATGAACGAATTTGGCTTCCCCAACCGATTTCTTTTTGCTCACCGCGGATTTCTGCAAGCTCATTTTGTTGCTTTTCAATTTCTAATTGATAGAGCTTCGCTTTTAACATTTTCATTGCTTGCTCACGGTTTTTAATCTGTGAACGTTCTGATTGACACGTTACAACCGTATTGGTCGGTACATGCGTAATACGAACCGCTGAATCGGTTGTATTGATATGCTGACCACCGGCGCCGCTCGCACGGTACGTATCAATTTTAAGATCTTCTGTACGAATATCGATTTCGATGTCATCGTTTAGCTCTGGCATTACTTCACATGAAACGAAGGACGTATGACGGCGCCCTGATGAATCAAACGGTGAAATACGCACAAGACGGTGTACGCCTTTTTCAGCTTTTAAGTAGCCGTACGCATTGTGACCTTTAATAAGAAGCGTAACGCTCTTAATTCCAGCCTCATCACCAGGTAGGTAATCCATCGTTTCCACTTTAAAGCCTTTTTTCTCTGCCCATCTCGTATACATACGAAGAAGCATTGAACCCCAGTCCTGTGACTCCGTTCCACCAGCACCTGGGTGAAGCTCTAGGATGGCATTGTTTTTATCATGAGGTGCACTTAGTAAAAGCTGAAGCTCAAAGTCATTTACCCCAGCAGAAAGCTCTTTAATTTCTGTTTCAAGCTCTGCCGCAAGCTCTTCATCATACTCTTCTTTCACAAGCTCGTAAGATACTTGAAGGTTTTCATGTGAGTCACTTAAGTTTGTAAACTCATTAACCTGCTCTTTTAACGCATTCGCTTCATTAATAACCACTTGTGCTGCCTGCTGATCGTTCCAGAATTCTGGATCAGACATGCGCTCATCTAGTTCTGTAATACGGGCTTTCTTGTTATCGAGGTCAAAGAGACCCCCTAAAGTCCGCTAATCTCTTAGCTGTTTTCTCAAGCTCTTGTCTAATTTCTACTAAATCCATATTCGACACCTCTGTTATTATTTTCATTGTTTGTCTGAAAGCAACCGCACGAAATCGCCCACTCAGAATCTCCATATCTACAGGATATCCATGAAGGGGCGATTTCACCAGTGCTTTCATTTATTTCATCCTAAAAAGGATTCATAATTGAACTTATGCCTGCTCTTTTCCACAGCAGTTTTTGTATTTCTTGCCGCTTCCACAAATACACGGATCGTTACGACCTACGTCTAAATGCTTTACTTTTGGCTTTTTCTTCGCAGGAGCACTGTCATCTGAATTGTGAACAGCCGCCTGACCTTTTGCTACCTCTTGGCGCTCAAGGTTTTGACGAATTTCAGCCTTCATAATGTATTTGGATACCTCTTCTTCAATGGCTGCGACCATGTTCTCAAACATCGCAAATCCTTCAAATTGGTATTCACGAAGTGGATCTGTTTGGCCGTAAGCGCGAAGGTGGATACCTTGACGAAGCTGATCCATCGCATCGATGTGATCCATCCATTTTGAATCGACAGAACGAAGCACCACAACTTTTTCAAATTCACGCATTTCTTCATCAGGAAGAAGCGCTTCCTTTTCGTCGTAGCGTTCTTTCACTTTCGCAAAGATGAGCTCGATCATCTCCTGTGGATCTTGACCACGAAGCTGTTCTTCCGTTACGTCGCCTTCTTCTAACAGATTACCATGTAGATAATCAATTACGGCTTTTAAGTTCCAGTCTTCATCAAGCTCTTCACGCGGCGTGTTCACTTCGACCACACGACGAATCGTTGCAAGAATCATTTGCTCGACGATTTCACGCAGATTATCTGAGTCTAATACATCAAAGCGCTGTTTGTAAATAACCTCACGTTGCTGACGAAGAACATCGTCATATTGAAGAAGCTGTTTACGTGCATCAAAGTTATTCCCCTCAACGCGTTTTTGCGCAGATTCAACCGCACGTGTCACGATTTTACTTTGAATTGGCTGTGTATCATCCATGCCAAGACGCTCCATCATGGCACGCATGTTATCGGAACCGAAGCGGCGCATTAATTCATCTTCCATTGAAAGATAGAATTGTGATACCCCTGGGTCCCCTTGACGTCCTGAACGACCACGAAGCTGGTTATCAATACGACGACTCTCATGACGTTCTGTACCGATTACCGCAAGACCGCCTAATTCTTTTACGCCTTCACCAAGCTTGATATCTGTACCACGACCGGCCATGTTTGTTGCGATCGTAACCGCCCCAATTTGACCAGCATTTTCAATGATTTCCGCCTCACGCTCATGCTGCTTCGCATTTAACACGTGATGTGGAATACGCTTGCGTTTTAGAATATTCGATAATAGCTCAGATGTTTCAATCGCAACCGTACCAACAAGAACAGGCTGTCCTTTTGCATAGCGCTCTGCGATGTCTTCAGCTACCGCAAGGAATTTCCCTTCCATCGACTTGTAAATCAAGTCAGCGCGATCATCACGGGCGATATCACGGTTCGTTGGGATCACGATAACGTGCATGTTGTAAATATTACGGAACTCTTCTTCCTCTGTTTTCGCTGTCCCTGTCATACCAGAAAGCTTTTCATACATACGGAAGTAGTTCTGGAACGTAATCGTCGCAAGCGTCATGCTTTCGTTTTCGATTTCCACGCCTTCTTTTGCTTCAATCGCTTGATGCAACCCGTCACTAAAGCGACGACCTTTCATTAGACGACCTGTAAATTGGTCAACGATGACAACTTTCCCATCATCGACTACGTAATCAATATCATTATGCATCGTCACATGCGCTTTTAAGGCTTGGTTAATATGATGGTTTAACCCAACATGTGCGATATCAAATAAGTTTTCGATTCCAAAAGCACGTTCTGCTTTTGACATTCCGTCTTCTGTTAACTGAACGCTCTTCGTTTTCACATCAAACGTGTAGTCTTCCTCTTGTTTTAACGTACGAACAAACGCATTCGCTTGAATATAAAGCGCCGCTGACTTTTGCGCAGAACCCGAAATGATAAGTGGTGTACGCGCCTCATCAATTAAAATGGAGTCAACTTCATCAATTACAGCAAAGTGAAGTGGACGCTGTACCATTTGCTCTTTGTACAGCACCATGTTGTCGCGAAGGTAATCAAACCCAAGCTCATTGTTTGTGCTGTACGTAATATCTGCATAATACGCTTCTTGCTTTTCTTCACGAGACAGGCTGTTTAAGTTCAAGCCTACCGTTAAGCCTAAAAATTCATATAAACGTCCCATCTCGCCAGCATCACGACTTGCAAGGTATTCATTGACCGTTACAACGTGAACGCCTTTTCCTGTGATCGCATTTAAGTAAACAGGCATCGTTGCCGTTAACGTTTTACCTTCACCGGTTTTCATTTCAGAGATATTTCCTTCGTGTAGAGAAATCCCCCCCATAAGCTGAACCTTGTATGGGAAAAGCCCTAATACACGCTTGGCTGCTTCACGAACAACCGCAAATGCCTCAACAAGCATCGAGTCGAGCGATTCACCGTTTTGATAACGTTGCTGAAAGTCAGCTGTTTTTTCACGAATTTGATCATCACTAAGCGCACCAATCTGTGAACTTAACGCTTCGATTTGCTCCGCTCTTTTCGCTAAACGATTAACATGGCGCTGGTTGCCATCGATAACTTTCTTAAAAATTCCAAGCATCTTAAAACGCTCCTCTTTAATTCAAAGAATTTATTTATAAGACTATAGTTAATGGTTTCAAAGTTTGGGTAATACTATAAGTGGATTCGTCTGTCTTCATCGTCTGTTTTTACGATGATCATCCTCTCTTTTGTCTCAACGTATAGGAAAGCTAGTTGGATCATTTTTTATGAACGAACCTATCTTAACCACCGATCATTTCCTTAGGACTAGAGGCACATTTCCTGCACTTATTTTTCTTCTAGCTCGATACATATTATTGTAATACATTTTGAACTAGAATAACATGATATTCATACCTTCTATATTATAACAACTCAGCACTTTATACAATTTTCCCCCATTTTATTTATCTGAAAAGGCAAAAAGCGTAGCCAGATTGGCTACGCTTCCTACCTTGCATTTTTATATTCAGTTAGTTAGGTTCAATTAAACCGTAGCGACCATCTTTACGACGGTACACGACGTTCGTTGAGTTTGTCTCTGCATTCGTAAATACAAAGAAGCTATGACCAAGCATATTCATTTGTAAAATAGCTTCTTCATTGTCCATGGGCTTTAGGTCGAATCGCTTGTTACGAACTAATTCAAGATCGTCCTCGTCCTCTTGGACTGCTACTGCTGTCGCTTCGCCTTCTAAGTTTGCAAATACGTGCTTAGCGCCGCCTTTTTCGCGAACGCGGCGATTTAGTTTTGTTTTATGCTTACGAATTTGTCTCTCTAATTTATCTACGACCAAATCGATGGCTGCATATAAATCGGTGTTTGTTTCTTCGGCACGTAACACTAAATCACTCATTGGAATTGTTACTTCAATTTTTTGGTCGTTGTTATAGACTTTCAAATTGACATATACTTCAGATTTTGGAGTGTCGTTAAAGTATCGTTCGAGTTTGCTAATCTTTTTCTCTACATAGTCCTTAATTGCTGGAGTTACTTCAATATTTTCGCCACGAATGTTGTATAACATAAATGGACTCCTCCTTTATCATCCAAGGTATACTGTTACATTTCTACATTACCCGACATATTCCCTCCTTAAACCACAAAATTTATTGAATATTTCGTTAACTTAATCAAAGTGTATGAATAAAAACATAAAAAATGCCTTCTCCGTAAGGGAAAAGGCACGAAAATCTTAGTGAACGAGGTGCTGTGAGAGCGGCTCATAGACACCTTTCATCCAAGCACGATAAACAGGTGAGAGTGATTCTTTCACGATCTGCTGTTTGGCATTTTGATCTTCCATCTTATCTTCAAGCTTTAGGCACTCGATCAGCACGTCTTTAAATTCATTAAAGCTCTCGACTAGAACTGGATCTTTCGCAAAAAGATCGCGGAAACGAACGTGTGTCTCTTCAAGCTCCATAAAGGCCGTGATGATGTCGCTTAACACGACATCGCCTTCCGTTTTTTCATAGTCCGTAAAACTTTCTTCTACATAATCTAAGCCTTCTTCAACCGTTTCAAGAAGAGCTAAATATTCTTTCACCGCACGTACTTGGCTATCTGCTAATTTCATCTGTGTTCCTCATTTCTTTTTATCATAAAACGTTCCGTCCATTGAGGACAAATTGGCATATGGGTTGGCATAGTGATTCGCCTGCTTCTTTTTCATGCGAAGCCCCCGAATATCTCCCATTATAGCATGCTTTATCTCTTTAAGCTTTTCGTCTATTACTTCATTCATCTGGATAATGCGTAGCGCACGTTCTTTTTCTTCTGCTGTATTCGGAGGTTGAAGGGCTGATAGAATCTCTTCTCGTTGCTCAAGCAACCCATCAATCTTTTCAATATACCCTTCTCGCTCTGATTCCATAACAGGCGTCTGAAGGTGATCGTATAACGATTTCGTCAGGTCATACAAATTATCAAGTGAAGAACTCATTTCCACCACTACTCTTTCTGTCGTTGTTTTATAAAAGCGAATAGGACTTGACCACATCTGGGTCAAGTCCTATTCATTTTCCATTATGCCTGGCCACCCTGTCTATGGGTTTGCTGGCGATTAAGCTGAATAACCTGCTTCCACGTATCACGAAACTCGGTTACGTAGCCCTCTACTTCATCTAAAATTGCCACATCGTTTTTCATGTTGGCTTCCATCAGGCGGCGATTCATATAATCATACATCACCATCATATCTCCACTAATTGTGACATCAGTGTTCAGCGTCACCATAAACTCCTGGATAATTTTCTGCGCCTTCAATAAATTCGTATTTTTTGCTTCAATATCCTTTTGCTCAATCGCCTGCTTGCCTAATTTAATAAATTTCAAGCAGCCGTTATAAAGCATAAGCGTTAACTCTCCCGGTGAGGCTGTATTCACACTGTTTTGCTGATATGCCTGATAAGGATTATTCACTGCCATTTTGAGTATACCTCCGTTTTTTAACCGCTAAATTGCTGCGTAATATAAGCGCTTTGCTGATTCGCTCGCTGAATTGCTTTTTCCATTGCCGTAAACTGACTGTAGTATCGGTTTTCCATTTGCGTAAGGCGATCCTGGAAGCTGTCGATTTGCTTGTTCATCGTATCGAGCGTTCGACCGAGGGAGAACTTTTGGTTCGTCCATGATGTTTTCCCTGCTTTTTCTTCTACTTTGCCAATGGTACTTGTAATCGTTTGAACAAGACGATCCGCAATTCCCATCGTACTTTTCGTTTTGCCGTCCCCATTTTCTGCGAAGAGCTTATAAATGGCATCCGGATTTTCCGCAATCTTGCTACGAAGCTTTGATTCATCGTTAATGATAAGTTTTCCTTTATCAAGGTAGTTAGAGGACGTCGTAATCCCTAAATCACTAAGCTGAGCGAACCCTTGAAGCGCTCCTGCAAGCGGCGCATAAAAATCTGTCCGCATCGTATTCAAACCAGAGCTTAGAGAACTATCACCGCGCAGCAGCCCGCTCTTTGATTTTTCTTCCCAAAGCTCAATATCCTTGTCCTTCATGTCCTTTTTCTGATCATCAGACAGCGGCGCGTAATCACGATAGCGCTTCTCATCAAGCTTTTTATTAACTGACTCAATGATTTCGTTGTACTTGTTTACGAATTTGACGATGCTGTCAAACGTGGCGTCGGTATCAGTTTGGACGCTGATGGTTTCATTCCCTGCCGTCACGTTCTTTAAGTTCAGCTGAATGCCGTTGATTGTGTATTGGTTGGATGTGCTTTCGACTTTTAATGCGTTGTTATAGATAAACTCTGCGTTGGTACCGCCTTTTTCAGTCAAGGTCGTCCCAGCTGGATCAGTTGTTAATTTCATTTGCAATACATTTTTCAGAAAATCGTTGGACTGATCAAAACCAATCTCCGCTCCAAAAAAATTGTCAACAACAGGTGGTTCAGTGGTAACCTTGTTGAAATTACCTGTTTCAGTTCGCTCCATCACGACCTTATCAGAAGCAGAATCATAAAATGCTCGGATGCCCGCACCGGAGTCATTGATCTTTTTTAGTATGCCGTTTAGGGTATCAGTCGTTAAGACAGGTATTGTAACGTCTTTCGCTACTCCACCTTCTCCGTACGTCGTTAGCTTAAAAGATCCATCCTTAACAACTGCGTTAAATGAGCTTGTGCCGCCAGAAACATCCTGCTGCTCAGCAAACGTTTTGTTAGGATCAATTTTCTTTGTCGAATCTGGAGAAGATAATGCTTTCTGACTCGTATTAATCGCCGCAGTCGCAATTTGATTTACCTTAATTGAATACGTTCCCATAGAAGAACTAGGAGACGCCGTCGCAGAAACTGCCCCTTCATTTGAGCTTGTCGTCTTCTTGGAAACATACGTTTTTTGGTAGTTCATGTCTTTTGCCATTGTTAACAGTTCATTTAGCTTTGTGTTGACATCACGATAGGAATCTCGCTGCCATTCTGTCCACTGCTTTTGCTGCTTCATTTTATCGAGTGGAATCTTCTGTGCTTTCATCATGTCACTAACCATCTGGTCAATGTCCATTCCACTTGCCAAACCGCTAATACGGGTGACCATTTGCTCCACCGCCTTTAAATTTTCTTATCGAATAACACACCTAAAAATTTCGTCATTTCCGCATGCATATCGAGAATGCGCTTCGACGGAATTTCGCGTACGGTTTCTTGTGTTTTGTCATCAATTACTTTTACGTAATACTCTTTGGATTCTTCATGCAACTCAAATTTTAGAGACGTGTGCGTAGGCTGAACGAAATTATTCATTGCCTCAACTACCTCTGTTACCCGCTCTTTTGATGGTTGCTTTTCCTCTGTTTCCTTCGGTTGAACCTTATCTTTTATCATTTCTTTATCTACAAAATTTTTCACGTCTTGGTTGAGATACTTAGATGCCGATGAAGTCGCTTTTTCAATCACGTTATATTCCTCCACCAAACAACTTATTTATCATATATATCGGTCGACTAAAAAAGAATTTTAGTAGGAACTCGCCGTTAAAAGTAATATAATTCCAAATATTTCTTTCAAAAAGAAATATTCATGCACTAAAATATGACCAATGAACCATGTTTGACTCTAGTATCTTCCTAGTTTTGTTAGAAATTTAGAGTAAGAGAACTGTTTTCTCCTTTTTCAAGCAGTGATAAAAAAAGGAAGAAGCTAAAAACCGCTTCCCCCTCCTTCAATACTTTCTTTAAATTAACGTAGTAATTGTAAAACGCCTTGTGGCTGTTGGTTCGCTTGCTTTGCGATCGCATCTTTCGAGTACGAAATAGACTATCTCTTCACCCTAAATCATAGGGGCTGGGCGCTTCGGACACATATTTCGGTCCTACGAGATTCATAGTCATAGCATATTGCCTTAGACCGTATACTCTAGTCGTTGAACCTTCTCCTGAGTTTCCTCACAGGAGCTTGGCTGCTGATCATCCATTGTGTCATCTTCATCTTTTTTACACCTTCACGCTCACCGTTTCCCGTCACGTTGTGGTAGATAAAGCTTTAGGAACTCCCAGCAATTCACCCAGTGATGATCTGGCTCGTTACCAAACCAGACGCCCTTGTCATTACTACCTGAGGAGTTGAAGTACTCCTTGCGGCAGCTGATTAGATTGAGCTAGCATTGCTTGTGCTGCTTGAGACAAAATACCATTTTTCGTTTGTTCCATCATTTCTTTCGCCATCGTGCGAACATTTACTTTCATAAATGACTAGACTATCTCTTCACCCTTCTTTAAAAGATAGGGGCCGGGCACTTCGGATTGGCAGGCGCCGCACCTAAGGATTTCATCATCATAAGCTTTGCTTTTAGATGGTCTATCCTAGTCGTTGAACCTTCTCCATCCTTTCGGAACAGGAGCTTGGCTGCTGATTGCCCAATCGCTCTTCTTTTTACCCGTCGCACCTGTCGTTTCCAACTTCGCTGTGGGGAAAAACGCTCTAAGGGGTTTCCAGCAATTCACCCGGTTATAATCGCTGACCGTTACCAGTCAGGACGACTGTGCTTTTGCCTAGGCGGCCAAAGCATAATCCACGTCACGGATACGAGATTCCGCAGCCGTTAAGTTTTCAGAGGATGTGTTCAAGTTGTTGATGGTATGCTCTAAACGGTTTTGAACAGCTCCTAGTTTTGCACGCTCAGAAGATACGTTTTTGATCGCTGTATCTAAAGACGTTAAACCAGCAGAAGCACCAGCAGATGTGGAAATATCAAGTCCTGATAAGCCTAATGCAGCTGTACGCATATCGTTAATACCAAAGTTGATGGTTTGACCACGGTTCGAACCGATTTGGAACGTTAAGCCGCCATTTCCGCTCGCAGAAGTAGAAGCTTGATCTAGCCCAAGATCTTTCACTGTTGTTTGACCGTCACGATCCCAGAAGGAAACCGTTCCGCTCTCGCTTGAAATTTTGAAGCGGCCATCTTCTGTTACAGTAACCGCAACAGCTTGTAAGAACCCTTCTTGGCCAGCTGTTTTACCTTGAGTTGTGTTGTATGAAGTGATACCAGCATTAATCGCTGTTTGTAGTGTAGAAGCAGCAGCGCTCATAGAAGTCGTGCCGTTAGTGATCGCTGCACCAGTAGCGGCTGTTTGAATGTTAATGCCGTTAATCGTGAAGTCAAATTTTGTGGCGTTTGCAACAGTTGAACCGTTGTACGTACTCGTTCCTAAGTTCGCTGCGTACGTACCAGCTCCTCCAGAAATATCTCCAGCGGTATTAGAAAGAACAAGTGCGCCAACGCCAGTTGCTGCGCTGCTTGTGAATAGAGATACGCCAGAGCTTGTTCCTTTGCTTCCGCTTTCTAACACAATTTCACCTGAAGAAAGGTAGCCGTTCACGTGTTGAACCGTTGCACCAGCAGCGTTTGTTGCATTGTAGTTATCAATAGCTGTGTTTAACGTATTTGTTAAAAGGTCAGCAGTTGCTTCTTGTGTAGCCGTAGAGTCACTGCTCATATCACGCTTTAAGCTGTCTTTTTGAGCTTGAGTTAACAGCGTACCCCAGTCAACATCAATATGATGACCGTCGATTTCAAGGGTATCTTTTCCAAATGTTAACGTGGAGTTATCAGCAGCTAGGTTTTGCGCAGCTGTCATTTTACCAGCGGCTAGTTTTCCAACAACAGAGCTGATGGTAGAGTTAGATCCGACAACAGATCCTGCGCTCTTTTGAGTACCGTCTAATAATTTCTGCGTATTGAATTCAGTTGTGTTTCCAATACGATCGATTTCTTCTTTTAATTGTTTGATTTCATCTTGAAGCGCTTTGCGGTCTTCCGTTGTATTCGTTCCGTTAGCGGATTGGTCAGATAGCTCACGCATACGCTGTAGGATGGAGTGTACTTCGTTTAAACCGCCTTCAGCTGTTTGAATCATGGAAATACCGTCCTGTGCGTTACGAGAAGCTTGGTCTAATCCACGTACTTGAGCACGCATTTTTTCAGAAATCGCTAGACCGGCTGCATCGTCTCCAGCACGGTTAATACGAAGGCCAGATGCCAATTTCTCCATTGATTTGGACTGTGCACCTGCAGCCGTTGATAATTGGCGGTACGTATTTAACGCCGCAATATTGTGGTTAATTCTCATGGTGTCTTTTCCTCCCTGGAATATAAGGTGAACTTCCGTTTTCACCTAATGTAAAGTGGCGCCTCTTCTTTACTGGCAAGGATTACACAAATAAAAAAGACGACTGAATGGTGTACCTAAAAACCATTTTAGGTACAGTCATTCACTCGTCCATGAGTGTCTTATGAAGAGGAGGAATCGCGTTTTTCGTAGATTTCTCCGCGCACAATGGAAATATCCTTTGGCGCTTCAATGGCTAATCTGAGCTGTCCGCTATCACTCTTGACCACTTTTACAATGATGCAGTCATCAATGACCACATACTCTCCTGGCTTACGACCCACTACTAACAGAGGAACTCCTCCTTTTAACTCAGCTACAAAGAACAATATATGAGGACTAAATAGTACTTATTACTTGTAGTTTATAGTATGCAGAGGAGTTAATTTTGCGATTAGTAGTTTTGCGGAAAAATAGTAAAGAATTGATTGGTTACTAGATTATTCTCTTACAACATATTTTCATTTCGTTCTGACTGCTTCTTGCATTTGCTCTGTAATTTTATATAGCCACTGTAGAGGAGTTAATTCAATCTCCGGAAAATAAACTTCTGCATGTTGTTGAATAAAGTCCTCTTTCTCTTGATTTGTCACATCACTATTCAAAAGCTCCTCACAGTCCTTTATGGTAGATAACAGACACTCTTTTGTAACTTCACTTATAAACTCATCCAAAGCCTGTTGAGATGAACTGATATCTTGATGAAATGTTCCAGCTAAAAAATCTTCTAACTCCTCTAAATGATGATATCTATTCCTCATCAATACTCCTCGTTTCTTTATGTAGCTCAATAACTTATTTTAAATAAAATGCCCTCTTGATTCACACAAGTTCTCAATCTCAGTAAGCCAAAAACCTTCCTCTTCTATACACGTAGCGTCAATGCTTCTTAACGTCTCTTTTAACCAACTAATCACAGATTCTGGTATATCATGATCAATAAAAGCATCCTCACCGTTTAATTCTATTGCTTTGTCTATCATTTTTACATATGCTAATAAACACTCTGCAAATTGGTTAATCGAAGAATTAATAAATACCTCTTGATCACGATCACTATGATAAAGAACCACGATATGTTCTTGCTTCTCAACGATACATATCGTATCTCCGGCACTAGTTGATCCCAAAAGCCAATATTTTCGAAACGCTTCTGATAGATTAAATACGCTTGTGATCGGTCTTATACAAGATTTTAAAGAAGTGAACTCTAGGTATGGTGGTGGAGATTCTGGTAACCCTCCTACAGTCAAAAACGTCTTCACATTATCCGAAAAATTTGTGCTCATTAAATCGTCGGCATTACATTTAATCAGTGGACCATCCTTACTAACATCCCATTTCTCATTAAACTCCTCTGGTACGATCATCGTTTCACCTTCTGAAATGTTTTACGTACTACTGAAAAGATCCGACATTTGAAATCAAAGAAGAAGCTGGATCTTCTCCTTCACTCCCACATCAAAAATCGCACCATCAATCCTAGCGCCTGTCCAAACGGTATTTTCAAGGTTTGCGCCTGTAAAATCCGCCCCACTAAAAATACCGCCTGATAGATTCGCCCCTGTAAAATCGGCTTGTGTAAAATTTGCTCCTTCTGCATGAACGTTCGACAGGTTGGCATGACAAAAGCGAGATTTTTCAAACTTACTTTCACTTAAATGAGCGTCACTAAAATCGACTCCGCTAAAATCGGCTTGCTCGGCATCGGTATGCTTGAAGATCGCACGGCGAAACGTCCCGTCGTTAAATGAACTGCCAACCACTTCACCATTCGAAAATTCCGTGTCATCAAAGCAAGCGTCAAAGCAAATACTGATCGTAATCGTTGCACCGTTCAGAATGGCTTGTGTAAAGTTCGCCTCATACATCCGGCAATCAACCATATGAATATGTTCCAAATTACAGCTTCTAAAATCGGCCTTCGCAAATTCACTATCAAAAAAAGAGGCGCTAATAAGGGAAGAAGCTCTCATCTTGACAAGATCCCCAATCACACGCTCTGCCATCACCTCCGAAAAATCTGAAAACGTCAGATCGAGTTCGCTCATATCGAGCTTAGCAACGACTTCTTGATTTAATTGGGCTTCGTTTAGTTTTCTCATCACGACTGCACGTCGATTCTCTTTTTCACTCATATCATTTACCACTCCTTATTTAGTCAAATACCTTTTCCAGCCTGGGCTTGGTGAGAAAGAAATTCTTCTTCGATTTTCCTCGAAGTTAGGAGTAGCGATGAAATTAGCTTTCTTCAGATGGTCCATCGCCGCAAGCCAACGATCCAACAACATATCCAAATTAACATCTAACGGGTCTTCCACTAGATCTATTTTTACTCCTCCCCACTCTAACGTAGAAAGAAAGGCAGGAATTTCCTGCATTGACTTAGCATCAACTAAATCTAAAATCTCACTGCCAATGTACGTTCTCATCCCTAATCCCAATGGGCCGTTTGATAGAAAACGAACCGGAACAGGCTGAGCACATATGTTCATCCATTTATGTACGCGCTCACGTTCTGTGTTACAAGGATGTGCGGCAGGCCAAAATGGATGCGCCAAACCAAAGCGGGGCTTCGCAATCTCTGCCAATTGATCGGATAACGTAAAGAAATTAGCCCACAATTTTTCGGGAATTGATTTTGAAAAATCCATGTCTAAAAAAGAACGTGGACTACTGTTAACCTTAACGTTAAACGTATAACTCACCGATTTATTACGATGTAGATAGATCTCAGATACGTTACCTTCCTCAATCACCTTTTGTATTAGTTCTTCACGGTTATATTCGACCTTTATTGTTTCACTATTTCCCCAATGAGTAGGTTTGAAGGATTCGTGAGACTCGAGTACATCTAATAAACGACGGAGCGCTTCCTCTTCTTTAAATGATACGGTTGGATACATCTCAATTAAAAAGAATTTAGGTTTCATTTCAATCACCTTCTTCGTTATAAGTTACCCGCTAACGCCAATTACTTACTCCTAAAATAAGGAAAAGAATACTTTTCTAAGTATAAGATTGTTTCAAGAAGAGAGAAATAGGACAATAGAGGTACTTTACTTGTGTTTAGCAGCTCTTATTAGAGATGCATTTAAAAAAGACAAACCGTTGAAGGGATTTGTCTTTTCTGTTCTAAATTTAAATGTTCCTGACTGTATCTCTGAATACAGCATGTAAAATTTAAACAAACGTTTGTTTAAGAGGTGCATGCCTTAACAGAAATGAGATGTAGCTCTTCCATTATTCTTCGTCCCACGCCCATTGAACGGAGACATGACTATCACAAAATTCATCCAAATATCCCCATTAAACATAAGATGCATTATCGAGAACATTCTCCAAACGATCTTTAAGATGATCGTACCACTCCTCATTTTCATTGCACTGCCCTGCCACCCGATCAAACATTCCATTCATGTTGTTGTAAAAGCTCTCTTGAATGTCACCGTACAAACTAGTAAACTCTGTCCCCATTTCCACATAAAACAACATTAAATCAAGCGTTCTAAACTCATCACCCGTCATCTTCGAAAAGCTAGTGATCGCTTCCTTTGCTTTACTTAAGCGCAGCTTCCCAAGCCCTCGGTCCGGAAGAAACTCATTCTGAACAACCTTTTTAGCCTTCTCATACAAAAGGGCAACCTCATCATCTCCAGCAAATCTGCTAGAAAGATAGCCTTTAACCTCTGGATTCAACTTGTACAAATCAGCGACCAATCCAATAAGCTCTTTTTGATCTAATTCTTTCAATGATTTTTTGAGAGTCGTTAAGTTCATCCCGTTTCTCCTTTTGCTTTTTAATTTAGTATAGGGGTATTTTGGGGAGGTTTAAACAAGTTTTTGGGGAATATAAAAATAAGAACGTATGATCTATTTTCAAGAGGTATCTATGAAAGAATTATTATCTCTCACACCTATTCAGCAAAACATGTTAATCGCAAGCATTATTGGAGACGGGGAAATTACAAAAATCTATCCCCATAGTCGCAGAAAAAATAATAGCTACAGAGAACATTACGGACAACAGCAAGAAGCATACCGACAATGGAAGGCAACTTTTCTTCCAAATATTTTTTATCTCACGCCAAAAAGCCAGACATTAAGGTCGCCTTCTATGGAGCTGTTTACCAACCTCTATCCTTATTTTTATAACGAAAACGGAGAAAAGAACATTCCTCTCGAGCTGCTTTATCTATGTACTGAGCCTGAGTTTCTAACTTTTTTGTACATGGATGATGGTACTCTCTCCATTACAAAGAGTATTAACCATAGAAAAAAATGCATTTATTTAACGCCTACTATTTCTCTTTACCTTCAATGTTACACCCTATCCCAATTACAACTATTAAAACAGCATTTAAATTCAGCTTTTAATCTTAATTTCACCATTAAGCGACGTCCTGATGGATACGGTCACATTCTTTATTTAACAAAATGCGATGATAACTATAAACTTCTGAAGATAACTGAAAAAATAGCTAGTCCTTGTCCAACTATGTACTACAAAACAAATTGGAATTGGCGCCTAAAGATGGAGACAGAAAAACTTACTACGATCTATCCGAACTATACCGTTCTTTCTTCACAATCAAACCGTCATGCAAACTATACGGAACAAGAAATACAAGCACTTATTTCCTTAAAAGTAGCAGGATATACAATAGAAAAAATAGGGAAACATCTAAATCGCTCGTACTGGTCAATTGTGTATAAAACTAGCGAATTAAAAAAAGAGGGTCGACTTTGAAGTCGATCCTCTTTGTACGTGATTAACGTAGTAATTGAAGTACACCTTGTGGTTGTTGGTTCGCTTGCTTTGCGACTATGTCTTTCGATCATAGAATAGACTATATCTTCACCCTGCTTGTCACAGGGGCTGGGCACTTCGAACAGCTTTTGCTGCCCTACGAGATTCATAGCCATAGCTTTTTGCCTTAGACCGTCTTCTCTAGTCGTTGAACCTTCTCCTGAGTTTCCTCACAGGAGCTTGGCTGCTGATTATCCATTGTCATATCCTTACCCTTTTCAAACCATCGCGCTTACGATTTCTCATTACGCTGTGGTGGATAAAGCTTTAGGAAGTCCCAGCAATTCACCCAGTCATTCTCTAGCTCGTTACCAAACTAGACGCCCTTCAAATGGAACTTATCGAAGAAGTTGTAAAACTCCTTGTGGAAGTTGATTTGATTGAGCCAACATTGCTTGTGCTGCTTGAGAAAGAATCGAGTTCTTTGTTTGGTTCATCATTTCTTTCGCCATCGTGCGAACATTTACTTTCATAAATGACTAGACTATATCTTCACCCTCCGTATTCGGTAGGGGTTGGGCACTTCGGATTCACAGTAGTGATGATCTACTGCTTCACCTATGGATTTCATCATCTTGAGCTTTAGCTTTTAGATGGTCTATCCTAGTCGTTGAACCTTCTCCATCCTTTCGGAACAGGAGCTCGGCTGCTGATTGCCCAATCTCTCTTCTTCTTAAACCCATCGCGTCTGTCGTTTCCAACTCCGCTGTGGGGAAGAAAGCTCTAAGGGGTTTCCAGCAATTCACCCAATTATGATCTCTAGCCGTTACCAGCTAGGACGACTGTGCTTGTTACTGCTTACGCAGCTAAAGCATAATCTACGTCACGAACACGTGATTCTGCAGCTGTTAAATTCTCAGAAGAAGTGTTAAGATTGTTGATTGCGTAATCTAGGCGATTTTGATAAGAACCTAAATTAGATCTCTCTGCAGAAACAGTTTTAATAGCATCGTTAATAGTAGAAATTGCTGCTGTTGCAACTGCCGCTGTTGAACTAATATCAATCGCATCATCTGTCTCAGTGTCTCCTTTAGCAATCTTTAAGCCAGTACCACCAGTCATGTCACCTACTGTTAATGTAATTTGTTGGTCCTTATTAGCTCCCACTTGAAATGCAAATGTTCCATCTGTATTAGGTCCACCTGCTCCAGTAAGTAAATCTTGACCATTGAATTGAGTATCCTTAGCAATACGATTGATATCTTTTGCCAATTGATTTGCCTCTTTTTGGATTGCTGTTCTATCTTCAGTAGTATTTGTATCATTAGAAGCTTGTACAGCTAATTCGCGCATACGCTGAAGCATAGAATGTGTTTCATTCAATGCACCTTCTGCAGTTTGAATTAAAGAAATACCATCTTGCGCATTACGAGAGGCTTGATCCAATCCACGGATTTGACCTCGCATTTTTTCCGAAATAGAAAGACCTGCAGCATCGTCACCAGCACGGTTAATACGAAGACCTGAAGATAATTTCTCCATTGAACTTGATTGTGCACTAGTAGCACTGTTTAATTGGCGATAAGTGTTAAGAGCCGCGATATTGTGATTGATTCTCATTATAAAAATCCTCCTTGAAAGGTTTGTGATCCACGTCCTTGTGGATTTTAAATTGGGAACCAGCTTGTTCAAAAGTCGGCCGCCTTTGGGATAAGCTGGTTGACATTATTAATATCGACCCGTTCTACAAACCTTTAATAGGAGGAGCTATTCTTTTTTAAAATTTTTCAAAAAATCAATTGTTCCTTCTGCTGCCTGCTTGTTTTCTTGCTGAATGAGGTCAAAAATTTCTTTTCGGTGGATTTCAATGTGCTTTGGCGCATTGATTCCGATCTTCACTTGATCACCAACCGCAAGAACGGTAATTTCAATATCATCGCCGATTTTAATTGATTCGTTGAGCTTTCTTGTGAGTACGAGCATCACCCTCTCCTCCTTTATTTCGCATTTGTTTTGAACAGCGGATGTCTTGTTTGATAGTTGGTATTCGTTAAGATAATTTGTTTTCCCTGCTTGTTTCTTGTATTCAAAATAATAGGCGCTTGAAGATTTGCGGTCGTGTCCTCAAAGTTTTCTTTTACTGTTAAAATGGCGTACACCTCGACTTCTTTTTCCTCTTTAATATCCAGCTGTGTTAAATAGCTTTCATCAAGCGTAAAGTCATAGTCTTTTATAAAATGGAACGGATTCACCACAATAAACGCAAGTCCTGCGCTTTCCGTTGACTGCAGGGCATAAAATATCTCGTCTTCATTTAATGAAAGGAGCACAAATGATTTTTCCTCTTCAAATCCTGGAATGCCCTGTGAGAATGTAATAATTTGATGTTGATCCACGTCTATTTTTCCATGATACCTTGTTTCTATTGTCATTCTGTCACAACCTTATATTTTTTGTTCGTAGTTAATGCCTTTATAATATAAATTTTCAAAGTCTACTTTCACATTTGGATACTGCTTCATACTAACGGCTGTTGTACCAGGAGTGTAATGATGAATCGGTTTATTTATATTCACCTGAATGTTTGGTTTATGTGTTTGCCACTGAATATTTACGTCACCAGGATCATACCCAATCTCTACACTTCCAGCAGACGGAATAAAGCCAATATTAAACTCATAAAAAGGCGGCAGTCCGTTTGCTTCTGCAATATCAGGAATCGCGTTTCCTCCGTCCTCTATATGCATCAACTGATCTCCCTGACTTGATACGCGCGCAATTCCATCAAGCAAATCCTGCTTACCACGATCCGCAGCCTCTTCAATGCGCCTGCTAATACTTTTTAAATCAACATCCTCACGCGCTCTCGTCTGATCAATTGTAAGCTTTGAAGGCCGACGATCAATCGTCATCTCAGCGGCAGGCTGCTCAATCGAAAGATCAGCCTGTGGCTGCTGGATCTCCTGCACCGGCTGATTAATCTGCAACCCAATCTGCCCCCGAGTCGACTCCAACCGAATCTGAGGAAAAATCATCACTACCACTCCCCTCTATATAATAATTTTTTACGTGTACATTAAAAAAGCTCTCCACACAAGCTATAAAATTCGTAAAGAGGTATGCTCACCACCACCGCAACACCAGACTCCCTGAACTCACCCAAAGAAAAAGGTTTACCTAAGCGTAAGTGGTCAACCCCGAAAGGGGGACCACTTACGCTTAGGTCTAGAAGACACCCCCTCACTGCACTATAGTGAGGGGGTGTCTTCTAGCATCAATATACATCACCGGAGGAAATCCATTAGGCTTGGTTGGATGATTCGTGACCCTACCCCTAACGCAGCACGGTGCACGCTCTCTTGCGTCTTCAAATCTGTAATCACGCGCTCAATATCTGCATCCTCATTATCAGACACGATGCGCTGAGCAATCACTTCCTGCTCATCCACACGATCCTCCATCATCTCAAGCCGGTTTTGACGTGCGCCGAGCTCGGCACGTGTGTTAAGCGTTTTATCAATATGTGTATCAAGAGAAGTCAGAAATTTATTAATATCCGTATTCGTCTTCGTTCCATCCTTCAAATCTGCACTAAGCTTATCTAGCATACTAAAAAGCCCGTTTTCAGGATTAGCTGTATCATGTGTAAAAACCGCATTCGTATCTATACTTACCGGCATATAGATCCCTTTTGACAGCTCGATTTTCACTTCATTTCCGCCTAGGCCATTTCGCGTACCGTCTTCTTTAATAGGAGCTTCAAGTGTTTTTGTGCCATTAAAAATATATTTATCGCCAACCTGCGTATTTGCAATTGTTACAAGATGACCTTTAAGCTGATCAATCTCAGCGGCAATATTTCCACGCTGTGAGCTATCGTACGTATCATTACTTGCCTGTACGACAAGCTCACGAATACGCTGCATCGCTTGTGTTGCTTTATCTAACGCTGCATCCGAGTTTTCAATCCAGTTGTACGCTTCTGAAAAGTTCGCTTTATATTGCTCCGTTTCAGCGAGTGATGTACGATACGTAATTCCCTTCATCGCGATAACTGGATCATCAGATGGGCGATTAATTTTCTTACCAGTTGAAAGCTGATCTTGGTATTTATCCATACGCTGATAGCTCGAGCTCAGGTTACGAAGCATGTTTGTCGAAAGCATTCCTTGTGTTACGCGCATTATCTATACCTACCTTCCAACGAGTCCCATACCGTTAATAATTTTATCAAGCATTTCATCTACGACGGTAATGTTTCTTGCCGCCGCGTTGTATGCATGCTGAAACTGAATCATGTTTGTCATTTCTTCATCAAGTGACACCGCACTCACTGATTGACGACGCTCGTCAACCGATTGACGGAGCTTATCTGAATTATCAAGCATACGATTTGCCTGCTGACCGTCTACACCTACTTGTCCAATGATCGCTTCATAAAAGGATTGAATCGTACCATTCTTAATAGGCAAATTCATCGCTGTCAGATCAATTGTAGTAGTCGTCCCGACGAGAGTAATCGTGGACTGATTAAGCTGATAGCTCTTTACGTTACTTAAGTTAATAGCATTGCTACCGTTCCCAGCCGTTCCTGGTTCAGTTGAAACGGCAATTTCGGAACCTTGACTCAAGTTCACACCGATGTTTTTCGCGGCATCCTTTTGCGCCCCAACACCTGAAAAGAAGTCCTTACCTGATGGATCTGTACCATTTAACTCATAGCCCGTTTGATGAACGGCGTTAAAAAGCTGTCCAAACGAATAAGCCATTTGGTCAAGCTTATCTAGTGCTTCTGGATACAATCCCTTTGACGTTGTTCCGTCTGAATAACCAAAGCTCTCAATAATTCCACGAAGCTTTCCTGATGGGAATTTATCATTAAAATCCAATGTAGCTGTAGAAGCTGCCGTGCCGTCCTCATTTGTAAGTGCAGTCCCATCCTGATTCACAATAGCCATCTTTGTGACACCTGTTTCAGGGGGAACATCTACTAATCCACTGTTAGGTGGGACAGTTGGAAAGGAAAGCGCATTTCCTTTTGTCCCTTCCACTAAATAATGCTCCACACCTGCACCGTCAACGAGAATAATATTAGCAATTCCTTCAGCCATTTTAGATGCGTTGCTTGGTACGCCTGGCTGAGTGCTTGGCTTCATTTCAACCTTCACGTCAACAAGCCCTGTTAATTGGTCAATTAAGCGATCTCGCTCATCATAAAGATCATTTGGAAGATAACCGTGAGGCTCAATTTCTTTAATTTGTTTATTAATATCACCAAGTTGCTTTGCAATGGAATTGATCTCTTTTACCGTCACGCTCGCTTGGCTGGATAAATCTTTTTGAATCGCGCTTAACGAATTGCTTAAATATTGAAACGTCTCTGCGACAGCTTTCCCGTTCGATAAGACAACAGACCTTGCACCTGAGTTTTCAGGACTTGTGCTGAGAACCTGCAGGCTTTTCCAAAACTTATCCATTGTATTTGCGAGTCCACTATCAGATGGCTCATTTAAAATGTCTTCCATCTTCGTGACAGCATCGGCTCTTGCCGTCCAATACCCCACCTTATTCTGTTCATCACGATACTGAAGGTCTAAGAAATTTTCGCGGACGCGCTGAATGCTGCCTGCTTTTACGCCGGTACCCATCTGGCCTGGAATTTCGGGGCGGTTCATGGATGGGGCTGGGTATGGTTCTGTTTGTTCGAAGTTGACGCGCTGGCGGCTATATCCTGGGGTGTTTGCATTGGCGATGTTTTGTCCTGTTGTGTAAAGAGCGGCTTGCTGTGTGCTCATGCCCCGCTTCGCTACTTCCAGACCATGAAAGGTTGAAGTCATGGTGATTCCTCCATTTCTCGTTAGGCTTTTGAATTAAACATGGATCGATTGTACGTCGCATTTTGCAACACACTTTTCTTGCTGTAGTTCATGCTCGGTTGCTGCGGCTGCACAAGATCCAGTGAAACGTTAATAAATTGCAGCGATTGATAAACCATATGCTGATTGAGATGATTTCGGTGCTTCAAATCCGTCATGACCGTTAAAAGCTGCGTTTGCAGAGATTGCAGCTTGCTTTTTTCAGGCTCATCTGCACGATTGATCACATCAGACAAAACAGGCGCATCGTTACTGCTGTTTGCCAGAGCTTGTCGTACCATCTGCTGTCTCGTTTGCTCTAACTGATTAATTGCAGCAATATGTGCCTGTTCCTGTGTCATAATATCGTTTAACGACTGAATATCATTCTTTTTAATGATCTCTGTTTTCCGTTCTGCAAGCGACAAAAGGCTTTTATGACAGAGAAGCTCTTTTTCTAAAATGGTGCTTAGCATTTGAACCATACGTTGTCAGCTCACTTTTACTTTTTATAAAAATCAACTAATCCTTTTGCGATTTCCTTCGCATCAATTTGATACGTGCCGTTTTGGATCTGTTGCTTCAGCTCATCAATTTTTTTCTGGCGCTCCGTAACGACTTGATTTGTTTGCTGCAGCTCTTTTGCCTGAGTTGAAATTTGTACTTCATCTCGTTTGCCTGCTGCTTTCTCAATTTGTGCTAACTTGTCAATTTGCTTTTTATATGGATTAATACCTGATGTTCCTAATGGATTAATCTTCATTCCTTTCACCTCGTTTTTCCGTTTCGATTTACTTGTCTATAATATCGGTTATCTTCACATAAAGTTAACAAATCGAGCCAAAGATAAGCCGTTGCACCTATTAATAGTGTATTATACGTCGACCGCTTATTTCCTTTATCCTGCTTATATTTTCTTCCTTATATCTAAGGATACAGGTCTAGCGATCTAGAAATGCTAATACCCTATTTTATTCCAAGTAAATCGCTTTATCTCCTCCTCTTTTTTCTTAAATTTTATGACTCGTTAAAATTTTTCGTATGATAAGCGCCTCGATTGGAGCGTCGTGATTCTTCCTTTTTTTCTTGATCCGCTAGAGATGTTAAATCGCGCTGTAGACTATTTCGGCAGCCGTCACAGATTTTTCCTTGTGAAATTAATGCGCCGCATTGATCACACGGGTAGCCAAGATTCGGAAACTTCGTGATTTGCAGTCTCCCTTGTTTCACAAAACGAAAAATCATTTCCTCTGTTACTCCTGTCGCATCTGTGATTTGGTGGGAAGTTGCCATCCGGTTTTCACGCTTGCGCATAAAGCTATACACAAGATCAAACTGACGGTCCTCTTCCTTACGACACGAATCACACATACTGCGAAAGGCAGTCTTCATAAATAACTGATTACATGATGGGCAGTTCGCAACTTCACTCATAAATCGTTCTCCCTTTCTCCTCGTCTCCTTTTTATATCGTTCTTTTGGCCTTGTACCTTTAGCATTTTATAAAAAGATTTTCTAACCGCGAGCAAGCGTATAAGATGCTACTTCTGTTGCCCCGGCCTCAAGTAAGCTCCGCGCCGCAAGCCTCACCGTTGTTCCCGTCGTATAAATGTCATCGATCAATACAATAGACGTCCCTTGTACCACTTCAGGAGTGAGCACCGAGAAAATTTGCTCACTTTGCAGGCGTTGATTTCTAGACCGCTTTGACTGCTTTTCACTATGAAGGCGTGTTAACGCGTTTTGCGTCTTGATTCCTAACAGCTCTCCTAACGCCTCTGCTTGATTAAAGCCTCGTTCGTATAATCGTTTTGCGCTTAATGGGATGGGAACGACAAGATGAGAAGGTAAAAATGATTGCTGATACACGTTCATCCATTTTACGCGAAACGCCTCCCGAAGCTCATAATCACCGCGAAATTTGAAGGTTGCCATAACGTCTTTCATCCATTCATTGTACGTATAAAGAGACACGTTTTTCGTCAGAGCATCTCCTCCTTCTTCCCAGCGCTTGCAGTCTAGACACTGACCGTTTTCTTGATACGCTGCTTCTAAAAGAAGAAGTGATCGTCCGCATCTACACGTATCACCACTAATAAGCTCAAATTTCTCCGCGCAGTCCGCACATATCTGTTCATTTTCTGCTCGTTGAATGAGAAAACGCCACGTAGGAACGTTACGCATGACGTCATGACAGATAAGGCAGCTAGTCATCAATTAGTCCGCGTCCTTTCGCAAGCTTATTCATTGCTTTGATATGGTGAACGGCTCGCTTCATCTCCAGCGTTTTTCCGTAATGAAAGAATGTAATCGTCCCTGTTGGAAACGAGGCGCTTCGTCCCACACGTCCTCCAATTTGTACGAGCGCGCTTTCGGTAAAAATACCGTCCTCAGCTCCTAATACGGCAACATCTATGTTTGGAACGGTGACTCCCCGCTCGAGGATTGTTGTCGTTACAAGAATAAGAATCTCACCTTTTCGAAAACGAGCCACCTTCTCTTTACGATTTGGGTCCTCAGAATGAACGCCTTCGACGGATGAGCAGAAGGTTTTGATACATGTAACAACGGTCTCCATAAGGCTAATTTGAGGAAGAAAAAGAAACACCTGTTTTTGCTCGTTTATTCGTTGTTGCAGCCATTTTACAAGCACGGAGACAAGCCTGTTTTTCTTCAATGCTTTTCGCCAATTTCCACACCACTGAAAGGTGGGGACCGGGATGGCGTGACGGTGATAGCGCGCTGGAATCATCACCGCATTCCGTTTGCCTCGTTCTACTTCCTTTTGCCAAAGAAGACTCGGAGTGGCTGTTAAATACACAAGCGCTGAATCGTCCTTTCTCGCCTGCTTTACCGCATAATGAAGCATGGGTTCTGTTGTATAAGGAAAAGCATCGACTTCATCTAAAATAATCAGATCAAAGTTTTTATAGTATCGAAGTAATTGGTGAGTGGTTGATAACACAAGGGGAGCGGTTTTTAAGCAATCTGAGCTACCGCCGTAGAGGGCAATCACGTCCGTTTGTGAGAAGGCAGCCTGTAAGCGAGGCTTTAGTTCAATGATGACATCTGTTCGTGGACTTGCGAGGCATACGCGTAAATTTTGCTTCAAAGCGGCTTCAATTCCTGGAAACAGCACCTCCGTTTTCCCTGCCCCGCACACCGCCCAAACGAGCAGCTCCTCGCGCTTAGTCATGCTTTCAATGACTCGCTGTGAGGCGTCCTGCTGTGGTGGAGATAATGTACCGGACCACGTCATAACAGGTGGTGTCTGTGCTGCTGGTAATGGCCCTGACCAGCTAACAAGTGGCGTGCATTCACTTACTCGTCCCATCATCAAACATACCCTGCAATAACGGCAATCTTGTTTGCATCTCGCACACGGAAACTGCCCAAAGGAGCTACTATTCCCGCAGCGCTCGCACCTATCATTTTCGATCCCCTTACGATAGAATATGCATCCGTTTTGGTAGTGTTCGTGTAGTTGATTCGTAGAAAATGATAGTTCTTCAAGTAAAAGCTGCTTACCAGCGAGAATGTGTTGAAGCTCAGGTGAGTATGAAAAATGAGGATTGTAAGCTGGGGTGTTCCAATGAGGAATTTGTGAAATGGATCGAAGCGTAGACTGTTTTTCAACAAGAGGTTCGGGCACAAGCTTATCATTTATAAGTGCGAATCGCACAAAGCATCACTCCTTTTACTTGTCGTTCGGTTCTATTATACGACAAGTTGAGGCAGTAGCAGTAATTTATCGCTGTCACTGCCGAGATTACCGATTTGATCGATACATATGCTATTTTGATCGATAGATTCTCAAATTTGATCGATTCATTCACGCATTCGACCGATAGGCTTTCCAATTTGATCGATACATACGCTATTTTGATCGATTCATTCACGCATTCGACCGATAGGCTTTCAAATTTGATCGATTGACTCACGCATTCGACCGATAGACCCCCAAATTTGATCGATCTAGTCACTTTTTCATTCGATAAATCCTAAATTCCCCTCCTCCAAACACCACGCTCATCCCACTCTTTTTATCTATCAACTAAAAAAACCACCCCGCACGATGCGAGATGGTTTCGTCACTTATTTTTCATACCAGCCAATTCCGACTGCACCTTCTCCTAGGTGTGTACCGATGACAGCTCCGAAATAGGAGGTGCTGAATTCGACGGTTGGGAATTGCTGCTGTAGATCTTGTAGAATTTCCTCTGCTTCGTGTGGACGATTAGCGTGAATAATGACGGCGCGAATCGGACCTTTTGCTTTCACGTCTTCACCAAGCAGATCGTAAATACGCTTTAGCGCTTTTTTACGCGTGCGGATTTTTTCAAACGGAACGATTTTTTTATCGACGAAGTGAAGAAGTGGTTTGATTTGTAGAAGGCTTCCCATGATTGCCTGCGTTGCTGACAAACGACCGCCGCGCTGTAAGTGTCCGAGGTCATCGACCATAAAGTAGGCACGAACAGATGGCATCATTTCATCAAGACGAGCCATAATGTCGTTTACATCACGCTCTTCTCGCGCCATTTTTGCCCCTTCAATTGCGTAAAAACCTTGTACCATACAGCTGATCTCAGAATCAAAGGCACGTACGTCAATGCCCTCTACCATATTGCCTGCTGCGACAACGTTTTGATATGTACCGCTGATGCCGCTTGAAAGTGTAATCACAATCGCAGCGTCATAGTCTTTTGATAACTCTTCGAACAGCTCAACAAATTGGCCGATCGGTGGCTGGGACGTAGTCGGAAGAGCTTTATGTTCACGAACTAATTCAAAAAATTCCTCTGCTTCTAAATCTATGTCTTCACGATAGGTTTCGCCATTGATGATGACGCTCAATGGGATCATGCGGATATTCCATTTTTCACGTTCTTCTTTCGAAATATAGGCTGTACTATCTGTAATAATGGCTGTTTTCATTGGTTTATTCCATCCTTTTATTTTTGTAAAAAGATCTTTATTTCAGTCAGACTCACATTCTCATGCTTGTCTTGTCCTTGTAATCACTTTTCCTATTGTACAATATTTCCCTAGCCTTTGCATTATTCCTCCCTAAGCGAATCGACTCCATAAAAAAAGAAAGTGAGCGGCCGCCACTTTCTCACGTATAAATATTTACAAGTAGCCCCTGTACCTCACCGATCTTTTGCAGGATGGCTAAATGATCTTTTTCCTTATTCAGCACCTCATTGGTCAGCTCTGTTAGCTTTTGATCAACGGCTCGAACGGTTTTATAAGTAGAAAAAGCGCCCTGATGATTAAAATCTCGTTGTTGATTCAACTCAAGACCATTGTTGACCGCTTCGTCCATAAACTCCTTCACAAGCTTCTTATATTTACGCAGTGCGTCCACCGTATGATTTTTGGCAAGCACCTCGCCTTGTGCGTTCAGGTCTTCCATCATACGCTGCAGGCGCTCGTACGTTACTTCCTGTTTTTTCTTCCCTAATACCTCTGTAAAACCAACGGAATCCGTTAGCTCCTTCCCTTGAAGCTTTGAGGCTTGAAGAGAAGGTCGATTTACGCGCTGAACTTCCATATCATCACTCACTCCGTTTTCTCGTCACTGTTTTCCACCTGGTGAATAAACGCAAACAGCTCGGCGATTACCGCGTAAAGCTGGGGCGGGACACGCTCTCCTAGATCGACTTGTAGTAACTCCTTCATCAAGAGCGGATCGCGCTGAATGGCCACTTTGTGTTCTTCCGCAAATCGAAGCACTTGCTTAGACGCTGCTTCTGCGGCTAATGAATCATCCACCGATTTGTTTTGCGACTGTCCATTTTTTGAATAATTCATATGAGATAATCAAACCCTTCCTTCGTTTCACGAACAGAAGTCGATTGTTCTTTCGTTACATCCCCATCTACTGATTGAAACGCTTGCTGCTGAACGCTTGTAATGCGGAGCCCTAAGTATCCGAGCCCCTTTTTCATTTGCTCAGCTAACCCGGTTGCTTTTTCGAGTAGATCTGGTTGATCATGCTTTAAGGTAAGCGTAGCATCTCTGTCTTGAATCGTTAATAAAATACCCATTCGACCAAGCTTCGCTGTTTCAAACTCTACATACATACTACAATTTTGCCAGTCAATTGTCCCTTCATTTTTTTGCGATTGAATAAAAATTTTCATATCCTGTGCTTCTGCTTGCAGTAAAACCGGTAGTTGAAAAAACAAGCTCTGCATGTTTCCACCCTGATCCTGCTTACTTAAAAGCTGCTGACCCGTAATATGCTGAACCGCCTGTTCAGCTTGTGTGACTGCTTTTCCACTAGCTTCAGAAGTACTTGAAAGCAATGCCTGCTTTACGCTCTGCTGTACTGCACTTCCTTGCTTTAAAACCGCACGTTGCCAAAGCTCACGTTCGTCTTGAAGACCCGTTTTCCGAAGAGTTTCATACACTTGTCGCGGAGTCGCGGAATCTTGAGTAAGAGAAGGTCGATGACTTTCATTTTTTGTTAGCAGTCGTTCTTGCACGAGGTGCACCATTTTGACTTGAGAAGGCTTATAGTCAGCTGATGTGATGAGCTGTTTTACTTGCTGTACGATTTTGCTTGCCTCAGCTGTGTTTCCAAGAGAAATTTGCTTTTTCGCTTGCTGCAAAAGCGTGCTCGCTTCTAACACATTCTTTTCTGTCTTCATATCCGCATAAAGCATAAAGTCACTCTTTATAAGTGTTTGATCAAGCTTTTTAATCGTCGTATCGAGCCATTTTTTCGCCTGCTCTGGTGGTGCACTTGGCAGTTTCTGTTCAATATGCTGAAGACTCCCCTCAACGGAGCGCTTCATACTCGAAAACTGCTTTGTTGCCTCTTGAAGCTCCTTTGAAATAAACGTTACAATGACATTCTTTGTTTCCGATGAAAGCTTTGGCGTAGAATCTAACATTGTTTCTGGTGCCAAGTCCATCAGTTCTCCTAAATCATTGCTTGTCTCTTGGGTTTCGTCACGCGTATTCGCTACTTCTATTTTAAGTGACTCCTGTGGCGCTGAAGTCTTCGGTTTCTGATCCTTCATTTCTCCTAAGTCACTGTCTGTCTCTGACGTTTCATCACCTTTGTTACTTACTTCTGTTTCAAGTGGCTCCTGCAGTGTTAGATCCCGCGGTGCAAAATAATCGGCACTCTCTGGATCTCTCATGTTTGCCAATTTAGTAGGAGCGATAACCTCTCCTCTTACCATTAAAGGAGCCGACTCTTTTTCTAGGATTTTGCTCTCTTCTTCGCCATGACTTTGTTCGATGGACGCTGTTTTCATCCGCTGAGCGCTTTGCTTGATCACTTGTTCCGCTCTTGGCTGCTGCTGAAATGACCTTTGAGGTTCAGGTACCTTAGAGACAGCTGTTGCTGGAGCTCTCGTAAAAGAAAGCGTAGGTTCCACTTCATTCTTACTAGTATGCAAAAAAAGGCGTTCTGATTGTGCTTTTGGCAACGTTTCTGTTTTGATCGAACGCGGGGTATCTTTTTGATCAAATGCCACAGGCTCTTCTTTTGGTTTCGTGCTCATCATCCGTTCATGAATGTCTTTCCCCTCGGAGGTTTTTTCGCTCATGGGGGCAGCTGGACTTCCTTCTTCCTGCTGAGTAACACGTTCCTTTTTGCCTAGTTCAGCTTGTTGAATCACGTCCGCTACTAAACTCTCTAGTTCAGGTAATGGCACGGAAGGATTCATGATCTTTGGCGTCTCTTTCCCAAAAAGCGCAGCCATAATCGGTTGGAAAAATCGACTTTCAAGCGGGTATTTTTTATCAAGCATCATACCAATTGCTTCTATTTTTTCTTTTGGCGTCCCGTTCGTTTGAGATAGTAATACCGCTACCTTCCGAAGCGTTGTTTCATTTATTGGATAGCCCGCCTTTTTTAACGTCGAAAGGAGCTGCTGAACGTCCTTTGAGGTACCTCCTTCAAGTACGTTCTGAAGCAGGTTTGAGGGAAAAGACTTTTCAGCTGGCGCTTCTACGATCGTTCCCTTCCACTGCCCTTCTGCTGGGATATCCCTTATTTTTAAATAAACGTTTGTTTGATTTTTAAGATCTCCATCAATGGTTATTTTCACAGCCTGTCCATTTAGCGAGACGATGGCTTCATTATCACTAAGTACTTTCTGGATGTTTACTTTTACGGTGTCTCCTACTCCAATGAGAGGGTCCCCTTTTCCAGATGGAAGCCCGTAATTACCAAAGTTCGGTTGAATTTGCACTGCTACCACACTCCAGGTTCGTTCGAATTCGTCCTTTTTACTATCGGATGGTTTTGAAAAAATTATATGAGAGAATTGGAAATTCGTGCATAAGTAGGTGGGTAAAAAGTGCGGATTTTTAGGATAGGCCGTTTTTCACGCGTATTCTGCATCCATGGGGGTAATAGATAACTAGACAAAAAAAGCCAGACTCAACAGAGCCCGGCTTTTCCTATTTTTATCGAACTTCTACCCAACCGTTTTTAATCGCTACTACTACAGCCTGCGTACGATCGTTTACGTTCATTTTTTGAAGAATGTTACTTACATGGTTTTTAACCGTTTTTTCACTAATGTATAATGATTCTCCGATACCACGGTTACTTTTACCGTCTGCTAGTAATTGAAGAACTTCACACTCACGACGAGTTAATAGATGTAGTGGGCGACGAATTTCAACTTCCTCGAACCCAACTGCTGAAGACTGGCCTTGTTGTGCTAAACGACGATATTCTTTTACAAGACTATGCGTTACTTTCGGATGTAAATAAGAACCACCCTCTGCGACAACCTTGACTGCTTCGATCAGTGCATCTGCATCCATTTCTTTTAATAGGTAACCGCGTGCTCCCGTTTGAAGAGCGTGCGTCACGTATGTTTCATCATCGTGGATTGATAAGATAATAACCTTTGTTTCTGGGTTATCTTCTACTAATTGCTTTGTTGCTTCTACACCGTTCACAGATGGCATATTAATATCCATAATGACTACATCAGGGTTATGCTCTGCTACTAATTGAAGAGCTTCTGAACCGTCGTCACCTTCTGCTACGACTTCAAAATCCTGTTCAAAATCTAGAATTCGTTTTACACCTTCACGGAATAATTGATGATCATCAATTATAACAATATTCGTTTTCATGCGTTACTCCTCCCCAACACAACCTACACCTCATGTATTTAACTACTCATTTTCATTCTAATGTTTGTGACAAGGCCACCTGAATTAAAATGGTTGTGCCTTTGCCTTCACGAGAGTTGATATTGATTTTTCCATCTAATAAATCAACTCGTTCTTTCATTCCGATTAATCCGAAGGAATCTTCCTTCTTTTGTTCGATTTTAAATCCTTTTCCATCGTCCTTCACTAAAAGAATAACATGGTTTTTGGAAATTTCAATCTTAACCTGTATTTCCGAAGCTTCTGCATGCTTTAGTGCATTAGTCACAGATTCTTGGACAAGGCGAAATAATGCTACCTCCAATTTTGAAGGAATTCGGACTTCTTGTCCAATGGAAATAAACGTTATTCGCGGATTTCCGTTGTTGTACTCCTCAATTGTGGCTAGATATTTGCGTAATGTGGGAATTAGGCCTAAATCATCAAGTGCCATCGGTCTTAAATCATATATGATTCGACGCACTTCATAAAGAGCAGATCTTACCATTTTTCGCAAATCCCGAATTTCCTGTAGGGCTTCCTCAGGGCTTCGTTCGCGATATACACGTTCTACGAGCTCTGAGCGAAGCATAACGTTCGCCAACATCTGAGCGGGACCATCATGAATTTCACGAGAAAGTCGTTTTCTCTCTTCTTCCTGTGCTTCAATAATGCGGAATCCGAAATATTCTTTTTCAATCGCGTCCTCAACGATCTCTCCGACCTGCTTCAAATCACTGTTTAGGTAATTTAATACGACCGTAATTTGACCAGCGAGATGATCGGCACGCTGAATCGTTTCAGATAGCGCTTTTAATCGTCTTTCTAACTCATCCCGACGCTGTCTCAGCTGTTGCTCATTCTGCTGATTCATTAAAAGCTTCGTTTGTAGCTCATGTGCCTTTTCATACGCGTCGCGCACTTCAGGCTCAGAGTAGATTTTAAAATGACGACTTACTTCAGACAGACGTCTACGAGCAAGTCTTGCGTGGAGCTCTAACTTCTCTCCTTCAGCAATCGTTGATAATACCTGCTGTTTTAGATCATCTAGTTCCTTCTTAATTCGTTCATACTCTTGTCTTGCATCTTCTGCAATTAAGTAGATTTCACCTTTGCTGTCATCTACGGTTTGAATAATATTGTCTAAAATTAAATCAAGCGATTCGCCTGTTAATCGTTTTTTTGCCATACTGTCACCTCATGCAAGGTTGCTTGCTGAAAACTCATTCAGTGGTATACACACAGAGTGTCCTTATACCTTTCGTGTGAAGAGCTGTCTTTATAAGGATAGATCCACTATTTTTTGAAAAAAAGGTTTCCTTTACCTTATCATGTACAAATCGCTTCCCCAACTAGCATGAAAAATGAACTCAGCGCTGATGTCGTTATTTGCAGCATGTATAATAGACGCTTTATAATAAAGAAAGGTTACAGGATTCGTTAAAAATCGACATAACATTGCGAAACCGATTCACTATCCTGTTCAACATTCTGAGGCTAAACCAGTGTGCGTTCCAGAGAGAACAACCTCTTGTTTAAAATACGGATGTCTGTCAGAATAGAGAATTTGACATCTACTATATACCCACATTTCCCAAAATATAACTCACAAATTGAAGGAGGCTTTCCTAATGTTACCTCACTATTATACCGTAAAAGAATACGGAGAACATGAAATCATTATTCAAAAATCACGTTTTATTTGTCATACAAAACGGGCAACTACTGAACAAGAGGCACAGGAATTTATTCAAGAGATCAAGAAAAAGCATCGTGACGCCACGCATAACTGTTCTGCCTACTTAATTGGAGAGAACGACCAGTTCCAAAAAGCGAACGATGACGGTGAACCGAGCGGCACGGCTGGCGTACCGATGCTAGAAGTGCTGAAAAAGAAAGGATTAAAGGATACTGTTGTCGTTGTAACACGTTATTTTGGTGGCATTAAGCTCGGCGGAGGTGGACTCGTTCGTGCGTACGGTGGCTCTGTTTCTGAAGGTCTTCAGGCCATTGGCATCGTTAAACGCACGCTCATGCGGGTTATGCATACAAAAGTCGATTATACGTGGCTTGGCAAGCTTGAAAACGAGCTTCGTTCCTCTGTTTATGACGTAAAAGAGATTCACTATGCAGACGCAGTCGAGATTGAAACCTATGTCGAAGAAGCTGAAACAGAGGCATTCACAGCTTGGATGACAGACCTAACAAACGGCCAAGCAACTATTGAAGAAGGCACGCAAACCTACCTTGAACAAGACGTAAAATGAATGATTTACGAATATGAAAAAATTATGTACAATGTAATTTAGCATCGCGACGTGCAGTGCTTCTGTAAAGATTTTTGACAATGAATGAATAGAGACGATATCATAAAAATAAAGCGATGAAAAAAGAAAATCTTTTTCATACATACTTAAACCACTCTGTGGTAAAATGCTCTGCGCTGCTCCCCACTTTTTTAAAAAAAGTGGGGTTTGTAG
Source organism: Priestia koreensis (assembly GCF_001274935.1). Lineage (GTDB taxonomy): Bacteria > Bacillota > Bacilli > Bacillales > Bacillaceae_H > Bacillus_AG > Bacillus_AG koreensis. The sequence goes on from NZ_LILC01000037.1 coordinate 138,747, forward strand.
CCGATTAAGTTTGAAGATGCTTTTCTCTGTCACTTATTCAAAACCGCGTAATATCTTTCAAACGACAAAACAAAGAGATGTTTGGGAGTAAAAGCGCGCGACATGCAATTCTGTATATTTTGTAAAAGGTCAAACTACCGAAAATTGTATAAAGGAGAACTTGTATGCCTGAATTTAAGCGATATCAGAAGAAAGTAAACAAGCGAAAGCGCAGAAAGAGACTGTTTCTTCTGTTTGCATTACCAATCCTACTTGTTGGTTTAAGTGCCACTGCTTATGGCTCCTATTTGTTTGCCAAAGCAAAATCCGTCGTGAACGACTCATTTGAAGCAGTCGGTGACCGACACAAATCACCTCTTCGTGATAAGCAAGTTGACCCGAAGAAAGACAACTTCTCTATTTTGTTTATGGGTGTCGATGATAGCGACTCTCGAAAGTTCGGGAACAATACGAGAACAGATGCCTTAATTTTGGCAACATTTAATAAAAAAGATAAATCCGTTAAAATGGTTAGTATCCCGCGTGACTCTCGCGTGTACATTCCAAAAGAGGATCGTCGCACGAAGATCAATCACGCATACGTCTCAGGTGGAACCGCTGGAACGATTGATACAGTCGAAAACCTGTTTCACGTACCGGTTGACTACTATGTAAAAATCAACTTTAAAGCATTTATTGAAATTGTGTCCGCCCTTGACGGCATTGAATTTGATGTTCCGTATGATATGGTCGAGAAAAACTCACACGATAAGCATAACGCCATCGTGTTGAAAAAAGGAACACAAGTGTTAAACGGTGAAGAAGCGCTTGCTGTTGCCCGTACCCGCAAACAAGACAGTGATATCTACCGCGGGCAGCGTCAACAGGAAATTATGAAAGCCATGATCTCAAAAGCCGCAAACATCAGCTCCATCGGGAAATACGGAGATCTCATTGAAGCAGTTGGAAACAACATGAAGACGAACTTAACGTTTGGTGAATTATTATCGTTCTATGATTACGCAGCAGAAGGCTCCAATATTAACATTGAGAACTTCACGATTAAAGGTGACGATGATACAATCAACGGCATTTACTATTACAAGCTAAATGATGAATCCGTAAACGACATTTCAGATACGCTAAGCAAGCATTTGGAGGTTCAAACATCCACTACTGAGCCTGAGCAACAACAAAATTAACACACAGCAAGCGGCAAAAAGTCGCTTGCTGTTTTATTGACGTCATACAAAAAAGCCCCAGAGCTAAGCTCTGGGGCCTTTTTCAATTTCGCAACTTGAACACACGTACCATATTCAATATTGGACGATAGTTCTTCCCAACGAGTCCGATCTTTTCTACAATAATTTCGATGGCGAGGGTTAAAATAGCTAATACTAAGAATGAACCCCACATCGTTACTTTCGAGAAGATAACAGCAGCTAAACCAAATATTGCGCTCATGCCGTAAATGATTAGCACAGTTTGGCGATGACTATATCCAAGATTTAATAAACAATGATGTAAGTGTGATTTATCCGGTGCAGATAGTGGTTTTTTATTCACTACGCGTCGAATAATGGCAAAGAATGTATCAGAAATCGGTACACCAAGCACAATAACAGGAACGATGAAAGAAATAATCGTAACGTTTTTGAACCCTAGCAGTGACAAGACGGAGATCATATACCCTAAGAAAAGAGCACCGGTATCTCCCATGAAAATTTTCGCCGGGTGGAAGTTGTACACTAGGAATCCTAATGTTCCACCAAGAACGATCATTCCCATACTTGCAACGAACATGTCACCTTTCATAATCGCCATACCAGAAATGGTAATGAGTACGATTGATGACACACCTGCTGCTAATCCATCTAAACCGTCAATTAAGTTAATGGCATTTGTAATTCCGATAATCCAAAGCATCGTTAATGGAATGCTTAGAAAACCAAATTCAAGTGTACCGCCAAAAGGCAAGTTAACAAAATCCACTTGTACGCCGCCATATACAACAACGATCCCAGCTGCTAGCACTTGACCTAATAATTTGATCTTCGCTGAAAGCTCGATCATGTCGTCTAGCACACCGGTAATGATGATGATGGTACTACCGATTAACATCGCATCTACCTTCACATATTGGCTATTTGGAGTCAGGATAAAGTAACCAATTAAAAAACTGATATATATCGCTAATCCGCCTAAACGAGGCATGATTTTTTGATGTACTTTTCGATTGTTCGGTTTGTCTGTTGCTCCTATTTTAAAGGCGAGCTTTTTGACAAGAGGCGTTACGAGTACGGAGGCTATAAAGCAAATCAACAAGGTCATATAATCCATATAGACCCTCCTTATTATTTAGAATAACCATTCCAGGATAAATTGCATCATTAAATTTCAATATTTTTTTAAAGCTCACGAAAAACATACTGTTAAAAAAGTTAGAATTTCACAGAATGGATTATATCACATATGTACATATCGTTAAAATATCTTTTTTGTAATTTTTGTAGAATGATAGAAACAGGAAGGATTAAAGCGGCTCAAAAAAGATGATGTACGTACTAGTTTATACCCCCTTTTTTACCTAAAAACAAACATCTTTTTTAAAGATGCTGACGTTTTTTATCTAACGTTGTTATATTTTAACTAATATACCATAATAGTAGAATTAATTGCCATTTTTTTATATGATTTTACATGATATACTAAGTTAGGAAATTAATGAAGGAGAGCAACGAGAATATGTTATCTTTATTTAGAAAATCATGGAAAGATACGAACGATCGTCGTTTGAAACCATATTGGAAATTAGTCGAGCAAATTAATGCTCTAGAGACTACGATGGAAGCTTTATCTGATCAAGAATTACAAGCAAAAACCATCACATTTAAAGAAAAATTACAAAATGGCCAAACCATTGATGATATTAAAGTCGAAGCTTTTGCAGTGGTACGTGAAGCAGCAAAACGTATTCATGGCATGCGTCACTACGACGTACAGCTGATCGGCGGCCTTGTTCTAACGGAAGGAAATATTGCCGAGATGGCAACGGGAGAAGGAAAAACGCTTGTCGCGTCTCTTCCTAGTTATCTTCGTGCGTTAGAAGGAAAAGGCGTTCATGTGATCACCGTCAATGACTATCTCGCAAGACGTGACTGTGAAAAAATTGGCCAAATTCATCAATTCCTTGGATTAACAGTAGGATTGAACGTTCCCCAAATGGAACCTGAGGAAAAGAAAGCTGCTTACACGGCGGATATTACGTATGGTGTAGGAACAGAATTCGGCTTTGATTATCTTCGTGACAATATGATCGGAGACCTCTCTCAACGAATTCAGCGTCCCTATCATTTTGCGATCATCGATGAAGTGGATAGTGTACTAATTGATGAAGCGAAAACTCCTCTGATCATTGCCGGTAAAATGAACGCTAGTATTAGCTTGCATCGTATCGCAGCAGGCGTTGCAAAACGTTTCAAAGTCGAAGTTGACTACACGTTTGATCCTGAGACGAAGGCAACGAGCTTAACAGATGAAGGAATTGAAAAAGTGGAGCGTGCATTTGGCATCGACAATCTATACGATTTGGAGCACCAAACGCTTTATCACTATATGATTCAAGCTGTACGTGCTCACGTTATTTTTGAACGCGATGTTGACTATATCGTAAAAGACGGAAAAATTGCCCTTGTCGATATGTTTACAGGTCGTATTATGGAAGGCCGTAGCTTAAGTGATGGACTTCATCAGGCAATTGAAGCCAAAGAAGGCCTAGAGCTAACAGAAGAAAACAAAACACAAGCTTCCATTACCATTCAAAACTACTTCCGTATGTACCCGAACCTGTCAGGGATGACCGGAACAGCTCGTACAGAGGAAAAAGAGTTTAGACAAATTTACGGCATGCTAGCTATTCAAATCCCAACGAATAAACCGAAAATTCGTGAAGATATGGGTGACAAAGTATTCAAAACCACTCATGACAAGTACACAGCCGTAGCCAAGGAAGTAAAAGAGCGCCATGCCAAAGGACAGCCGGTCTTAATCGGTACAACGTCCATCCTACAATCAGAGAAGGTTGCGGAGTATTTGGAAAACGCGAAAATTCCGTTCACTCTCTTAAATGCGAAAAATGTCGAGCAAGAAGTCGAGCTTATCTCAAAAGCTGGCCAAAAAGGCATGGTAACAATCGCAACGAATATGGCGGGTCGCGGGACAGATATTTTACTCGGTGACAAAGTATATGAATTAGGTGGACTTCACGTTTTAGGTACTGAGCGTCACGAAAGCAGACGAATCGATGATCAATTAAAAGGTCGTGCAGGTCGTCAAGGAGACCCTGGATCTAGTCAGTTCTTTATTTCACTTGAAGATGACATGTTCCGCCGATTCGCCTCAGAGGAATTAGAGAAGCTTGTTCCTTCTGTAAAAACAACTGAAGAAGGTATTGTATTAAACAATAAAATTAACGACTTCGCCGATCGAATTCAGCGTATCGTCGAGGGCTTCAACTTCTCTATGCGTGAATACAACTTAAAGCTTGACGATGTTATCAACGAACAGCGTAATGTCGTTTATCAGCTCCGCAACAACCTATTAGAAGGTAAAAATAGCGTTGAGCTTGTAATTCCGATGATTCAACATGCGGTTCAAGAAGAACTAGACGCTCACTGTTCTGAGGAAGTAAATCCAGATTCTTGGCCGCTGAAGGAGCTAGAAGAGCAGATCAATCAAGTGATTGCTTTTCCAAAATGCACCCTACCTGAATCAGTCGATGAACGCTATCAAATAGAACAAACCATTCAGGAAGCATTAGATGCTTATATTGAAGCAATTCAGCCTTATAAAGAAGACGAAAGCGTACAATCTTCTCTACGACAAACGATGCTCATTTTCTTAGATCATGCGTGGACACGTCACTTAGAAGACATGACCCGTTTAAAAGAAGGAATTGGGTTGCGACAATATCAACAGGAAGATCCAATTCGCCTTTATCAAAATGAGGCGCTCGCTATATTTACGATGATGTACAAGCAGTATGAAAAGAGCGTTTCCCTGCAGTGCGCAGGACTTGTAGAACATATTCTAGTTGAAAAATAATGAACGGAATTGAAAGGAGAAATAACGATGGCATCTTTTCTAAAAAAATGGCGTAAAAACAAAGAAAAAGTAGCAGCAACTGGACAAGAAAGCGTAGTCTCCTCAGCTGACCTATTAAATGAGCAGCCGCTAACAGCTGCTCCTGACGAAGATGTATACACAGCTTTATCATTTGATCCTTCTTGGAATTTGGATTCTGAAGATAAATATGTGTACCAATATTTAAACAATGAGCTTCCTCCGCTGAAGCCAAATCAAATTTCACTATCAGGGATTGATTTAAAGCCTGAGGATAACTTTATACAAGTTATGGCGTTTATTCGAAATTCACTTCCAAAGGCAATCAAGTTTGAAGAAACAACACTTTTACTTGTTGGACCTAATGGTGATGTACTAGCAAGAAAAGCATTCGACCTATCAAACCTTGGTGAAATCCCAGAAAACAGCAGTCGTCCAGCAGCATTTTTGTTTGAGCCTGGTAGCTTGTTGGCAAAGGAAATCCCGCTAGAGGGCTGGAAGCTTGCATTCGAGCTTAAGAAAGCCGTGAAGCATCAGTTAGACTTACCTGAAAGCTGGAAGACTTCTCTTCCACAAAGCGAACAGGACAAGCTTCATCAAATCGTTGAGTCTCTAGAGCCACCTCAAGAAGGTGAAGTAAACTTCTACGGCCTCCAAGCAGGTCAAAACGAAGAGCGTGATCTGCACGTAACGGTGTTAATCCGAAACGGTAGCGACCGCAATATGCAAATTCAGCACCTTCCTCTTCAAATGGAGGATGCAAGTGGTGAGATTATTGCACAAGGAAGCTTTCAGTTTGATGACTTCGAAGTAAAAGCAAATACAACGAAGCCTTGGACATTTATTTTCCCTCATGAATTAATTAAAAAAGACGAACTCGACTTCTCACGCTGGAGAGTTATGCCCATCCAAAACGAAGAATAAACAAAAAGCGGTTGATCATTGGATCAGCCGCTTTTTACTGTGCTCAAAAATAATGCAAATAGACCTACGTCTTCTTCTTCCTTTTTTTCTTCATTTGACTTAAATCTATTGAACTATTACTATTTCATTAGTAAAATCTCTATTTTTTACACAGAATTTGGATAAAAAAGCAAAAAAGATGCTCTATGGAATCCATAAAGCATCTTTCTTGGCCTACAAACCAACCTTCGCTTGCCAAAATGTAAAACAAAACAGGAGTTTGTATTACATTAAGTATTGTAACACATGAACCAATTTCTACAAATAAAAAATATGAAAATATTATATATTTTACCTAAATTAATTAATAGAAGAAAAATATTCTAATTAAACCACAATATATAAAAAATATAATTAAAAAGTATTGAACATATATACCTAATTACTTTATGTAAAATAAAGGGTTTTAATCATCTTTTTGTGAATAACAAAAAGCCCTCACGAATGACTCATGAGGGCTTTTACTATTCTTTATTTCGGGCGACGAATAGACGCTTGGTGCATCGGTTTCTCCATGTGTACGGAAGCAGCCGATATTTTCGCTTTACTAGCTTTACTAATACTAGAAGTTGTAATTTCTTTTATGATCCCATTTTGAATACCTACTTTTTCAGCAGCCGTTATAACATCCGTGTTGCGATTAGCAGATGTGCTGTAGAACGTATTCAACTTCTGAATTACTTGAGAAGCGACTTGGTCGTAGTCCCCTTTTCCGTAGTAATTAAAGTAGCTATACGCACTGTCCCAATATTCCACGATAAATCCTGCAATTTCTTTTTTATCAGAAGAATTAAAGGTTACCCAATCACTTCCATCAAGTGCCGCAAAGCTATCATATGTGCTAGTCGAAGCAATATCCTCTAGCATAAACGATACGTCCCACATTTCAGACGTTCCATCTTTGTAATAAAGCTGAATTTCATCGCTATTAATTAAATCTACTTTGACAACATCATAGTAGAAGTTTTGTGCAAATAAATTGAGCGCGCGCTCCATAAACTTATTCTCTTCAAATTTCATTTGATAAATAAATTTCGCGACCGCTTCCCTTGTAGACGGACCACCCGGATTAAATTTCCCATTTGATCCCGACAAGAAGCCAATGTTTTCTAGAAAAGCAACTTGCGCCTGTGAACGCCCTGCAATGACGTTGTAGTCTTTGAATTTTGAATCAAAATCAAACAGCATTGCATAATCTTCTAATCCCATTGCACGAACAAACATTGTAGCCATGTCTTGGCGCGTAATATATGCATTTGAATTATACGTTGTAGCCGTTACACCTGCTGTAACACCTTCATCTAAAAGAGCTCCTACATACGGTTTATAAGCCGTTGGAACGTCTTTAAAGTTTTTTGCAGCTCCAGCGTCTAAGTGATAGTTCATCGCCAGAGAAAGCATTTTCGCGAACTGTAGACGCGTCACATTTTCTTTCGGATGAAACGTTCCGTCGCTATAGCCTGAAATAGCTCCTGCTTTTGCTAGGGCTTCAATCTGCGTTTTCATTCCTGAATTTTGAATATCTTTAAATAGTGTATCTGCATGTGCGGACATCATCATTTGACTTGAAAGCATCACGGTCAAAGCGGCTGTAACACCTAGTTTTTTCATGGTTTTTAAACTCTCCTATTCTCATGTTATACCTCCATTTTAATATTTTACCAAGAAAGTATATATAGGTATTTACTCACCATTAATTAGAAGATACTAGAATTAAACGACTGATTTCACTCGTTGTATTCTAACTATATGCCTAGCACATAAGGTGAACAAATGTTAACAAAATGTTCGGATCGTAAGGTAAAATAAGAACGTATACTACGACATAAACGAGGTGCAATTGATGAAAAAGAAGTGGATTATCGGAGCATTACTTGGCAGCTTTTTGTCTGTTGTGACAAGCTTATTCTTGTCTAAGCATGTTCGCCAGCAGAAAAAGCTGGAGAAACAGATTAATAACTCTACTCTACCGGTCCTCCAGAAAGCAGAACAGCTTTTAATCGTAACAGCTGAGAGTGATCATACGTCTAACGCAACGCTTGTATTTCTTGAAAAGCGAGATGGAAGCTGGAAACGCGTGATGAAGCCTATCTCCGTTTTGATTGGGAAACACGGAATGACCACGCAAAAGCAAGAAGGCGATGGAAAGTCACCAATCGGTGGGTTTTCTCTTGGAACCGCATTTGGTCATCATGAGGTGACAGACTTACATATTCCTTATCGTCAAACAACGCCCCACGATTATTGGGTAGATGACGTGGAATCACCTGATTACAATACGTGGGTACACGAAAACGGCAATCCTGAAAAACGATGGGAATCGTTTGAGCGGATGAACCATCCTCTTTATAAGTATGGAATTGTTGTAAACTATAACGAAGATCCGATCATTCCAGGCAAAGGAAGCGCTATTTTTATTCATCTAACAAATCAAACGACCACCCATACGGCTGGGTGTGTCAGCATGCCTGAACGAGATTTTCTCCCTCTTCTTTACAAACTAGAAGCAGAAAAGCACCCTGCAATTGTTATAGCAGAAAAATCAAACTTGCTGTCTGTTCTATCTTAATTAAGCATCCCCCTACTGCATGTTACGTAGGGGGATGTTCATGATTATTGAAACTTCACGCTTAGCTTGTAAGGATTGATGGTTGAATTTCCGTTTACGTCTTTTACTTCAATGTGGTATTTTCCTTTTCCTAAGTTAAACGGCATAATTTCAGCATCCCCATCTACATAATGATTAGATGTAGAAAGCAGCTTTCCATCTTTATACAAGGATATGACGCCATCAATTTCCCCTCCAAATTCAAACGTCATCGTTCCTTTTGCTGCTTTTTTAAGATTAAGGACGTACCAGTCTTTATCCCCGTGCGTAATACCTGCATTCAAATGCCCTTTTGCTGTCCATAAACCAGGAGCTTCCGGTTTTAATTCGAGCGGCTTGGATGGAACATTATTTCTCACCACTGAGCCTGCATCCTCATCTTTCGTCAAAACGTTTCTGACTGTAAAATCATATGGAATGACGCTTGCTTGGGTGGAGCTGTTAACAAAAGGTAAAAGACCAACAAAATAATTTTTCCCCTTTTTTGTTGGGAACGATCCGTAAATAGAGTTATTAAGGCTCATTTTCTCCACAAAACGAACTTTATCTAACTCCGTATCATCAATCTTGCGATTATTATTCGTATCTTCAATTATTACTGGAATGCCATATGCCTCATTTAAAAGGCTTGATGGGTACTTATCGGCTAGCTCTTTTGTGAGCTCCTGCTGCTTATAGAACACACCGTTTATACCTGTTTGTTTAGCACTTACATAATAAAAATCTACGTCATTTGGTAACGCAAAGTTCCCTGTAATCGTTCCTTCAGGTATTGTCTTCGCTTTTTCAGGAGCATCATTGTCTTCATACTTATCTTCAGGGTTGTCTACTACGAGCTTTGAAGACAGCTCGTATGGATCAAATGATAACGTTTGGTTTTCAAAAGGCGTTCGGGCTACGGCAAAGTATTTCTCACCCTTACGCAGGCCTACGCTAATACGTTCATTTACGCGTCGGAAAGGTGAAAAGTAGTCTAAATTTGCTGTAACAGGCTCTAGCATTTCAATCTTCTTCCCATCTTCCTCATACTGAGCAAGTCGATAAATTTCAAACATCGGAACGTTTTCATCTTTATTAAATGTAAAATCATAAATAGCAGTACGCTCCGGTGTAATCGCAAACCAGTCTTCGTCTTCTAAGCTTTGGATATAGCCCTTAGCATTTGTTTCACCTAGCTTATGAGGCTGCGCTCCTGCTTGAAGATCTTTAAGAAACTGTTCTTCTTCATTTTCTGCTTCTTTAGCGTCATCCGAACTATCGGCCGTAATTCCTTTGATGACTTCCTCTTTTTTCTTTGCATACTCTTTAACCGTAAGCTTTCCTTTTTCGACCCCATCCTCTGGTAGATCACGATGAACCGGTAGTCCATCTTCATCTTCTGGAAGAACTTTTCCTTCTATCGACAGCTGGTATGGAAGCGCAGATTCCTCAGGATCTTCTCCTCCAAACATTAGATCAAAATTCATGGCGAAGTCTTCTATTCCAAAGAAAGAAGGTGCTTTATTCGTTATGCGAACATAGTAGTCCTGACCTGGAATCGCTTTAAAAGCCAACGTTTCCCCTTCGCTAGTACCATTCACATTTGCTACAAACATTGGCATAGCCTCGTCGTCTAATTTACTTTCATCAATGGGAACGGGCGGGGTATTTTCATCTGTTTGCACCATTAAATCATCCGATCCGTACACCTGAATACTTGAATTTACGCCCGCTACAGCTGATAGCTTTACTTTTACTACTTGAGGCTCGTCTACTTTTAACTTAAAGAAATCATTGTCTCCTTTCTCTCCACTAAACGTTAGCTGTTGATTCCCTGATTGATACGGAAGTGCACCTATTTCAAGTGGATTCGCAAGGGAAATATGATCTTCTGGCACTGCTTCTAAGCGCTTTAGCGACAGCTTATACGTTGATTTTTTAGCTCCGGAGTTATCGTAGTTTCCGTTTGTATCCTTCACACCGATCGCTAAAATTCCATCCGCAGGAACTTTATACAATTTCCCTTCCTGTTTTCCATCCTGTACTTGATCCACTTCTTTTACATCATTACCGTCCTTTGAATAAAGGTGAAGCTTATATTTGTAATCATAGTTATCTGATCCCAACAGCGAGGTTTGAATATACTCTCCTTTTTTGACATCAAACTTCATCCACTGTTCTTCGTTTGGTTTTGTAAGAGCTCCTTCTTGTATAAGCTCATCTTTTAATTCAACCTGCTGCGCCGCTGCTAAAATTTGTTGCTCTGTTTTCGGATTTTGAACAGAAGCCGGGATTTTCTTCATGTCATACTGTAGAGCTCCAACGGGATTCACAAGTCCGTTTCCGAACTTTGTATCATAACCCTTTGCACCTAAATCCTTTGCCGTATGCTCTAATACGTACTCAACTTGTGCTGGAGTTAAATTTGGGTATTTAGAGAGTAATAATGACGCCGCACCTGCGACAACTGGTGATGACATAGACGTGCCGCTTAAATTAGCGAACCCTGATTTTCCTTCATAATAAATAGATGAATAAATGTCCTCACCTGGAGCAACTAAATCCACTGAGGAACCATAGTTGGAGTACGAGGATAACTGATTGTTTTTATTTGTAGATCCTACGCTAATGACCCCTTCGTAAGACGCTGGATAATCTCTATGCGCTATTCCATCATTTCCTGCCGCTGCTACTACTGTGACATTTTTATCAATAGCTGTTTTAATTGCTTCTTGGAGAAGAGGTGACGAGTAAGGTGAGCCGAGGCTTATATTAATAACCTTTGCACCATGCTCCACAGCATATAAAACACCTTCTGCAACCAGATAATCTGATCCAAATCCATTATCCATAACGGTAATTGGAAGAATACTTGCGTTTGGATTAACACCATAACCACCTACACCATTCTCTTTTTCCCCTGCAATAATTCCCGCCACATGCGTACCGTGAAAATGTGGGGACGCTGGATTCATTGGATTTACCGCATTGTATCCAGGAAGCAAGGCCTCTTTTAATTCAGGGTGATTAGAGTCCACACCTGAATCAATCACCGCTACTTTTACTTTATTTGCTCCTGCTAATTTTTGCGCCTTCGCGATTTCTAATAATGAAAGATAATATTGTTTATTCACTTTTAGGTCTGCAGAACCTGTAAGCGGCTGATAATTAACGCTCGGACTTACTGAGAGCACCTTCGAATTTTTTTGATACGCTTTTAATACGTTATTGATATCGCCTTTTTTCTTAATTTTCACAATGGCATATTTTAAACTCGATATTTGTTTGATGACCATTGCACCAGCACGCGCGTGATCAGCAGCTGACAGCGGTCGATCGTATTTAACAACAATTGTATCGGTGCTAAAAGGAGTCTGATCTTTTGTTGTATTTAACCCTAGCTTCTCTGCCTGTTTTTTAAGAGCGGAAATGCTAACTTTTTTCGGGGCCAACAGCTTTTCTTTTTCTACGGCCGTTGAAACACCTGGCATAAGGCTTCCTCCAACTAAACTTGTTGTAACACCTAAGGCAACCCACTGTTTTACAAAACGCTTCATTTCATTTTCCCCCTATGACCACAAATAGTGTAAGACTCCAAAACAGAGAAGTTAGGAAAATATGTAAATTAGAATCTGTCCACTATATGACGTAGAAAGTTAACAAAAAGATTCATTTTTTTATAAAAGATCTTAAAAATGTTTTCGACAGCATTTTCCGATAAAAAAAAGACGTAGCTGCTCGCCACGTCTTTCTTCACTCTTAATGCTGAACAAGAGCACGATATAAAAATAAGCTATACTGTCCTCTTGTAACTGATTCTCCTGGTCTAAATGTGCCGTCCGTGTATCCAATCGTAATATCAGAGGCGATTAAAGCCTGAATGGCACTTTCTCCAAAGCTTCCTGGTCGTACGTCGCTGAATGTATTGGTCGTTGTTCCACTAAGCTTAAACGCTTTTTGTAAAATAACGGCCATTTCAGCACGTTTAAGGTTACTGTTTGGATCGAATAGACTGTTTGCTTTTCCGTTCATGACGCCCGCTTTTGTAATCGCGGCGATGTATGGATAGAAACGATACGTTTTTGGAACGTCCGTATACTCTACGTCGCCTACGTTTGTCACATCAAGATTTAATGCACGAACAAGTAAAAGTGCCGCGTCAAGACGTGTTAGATTTTTAGATGGCTTAAACTCTCCATCATCGTATCCGGCAATGACGTTTTGACTCGTTAAATATTGAATAGCTGTCGCATACGGATGAGAGGCTGGAATGTCGCGCATAACAGGCTCATCATCTGTATCGTAGATTGCTTTTAATTTATCAAAGTAAAGATCTCCGCTGCCTTGTTTAGAGGCTTCTGGTTCCGTTACATATAGCTGCTGCAGTTGAACGGGTCCTATAATGCTTGTTGGCACGGAAGCTTTTACATACTTCCATCCCTTCCAATCCAGTCCGCCAGCTTCCGTAAAGTTCACCGTATAGGTTTGCCCACTCTGATCACTAAGCGATCCACGAAGCCAATGTTTATTGCCATCGCCATATACCCACATGCCAAGCTGCTGTGGTGCCTGCTCTATTTTTAAAGGTGCTGCTGGTACAAGATAGGAAGCAGCTGTCCCGTTTTGAGCGGCATCGAAATCATAGTGTAAATGAGCGGCACTCTTTCCTTCCATATTTGGAGACGGTGATGTGCTAAGAGACAGCGTTGACGCCGCACGAGTGTTTTGTGTTGTCCACCCTGCTATAGATTCAAACGCGTCGAGCACAACCGGCTTGTTTGGTCGTGCAGGCGTTCCAATAGTAACTGGAATTTTTGTCACCGTATTGCCGTATGCTGCGGTAATCTCGCCGCTTCCTTCCGTACCACTCGGTTGGAAAACACCGTCTTTTGAAACTGTTCCAAGATTGTTTGATACGTTCCATGTAATCGTTTGTGGGTTAAAGATAATTTCTTTCCCACCTTCATCAAACGCTTTTACACTCAGCGTTTGATTTTTAGGCGTTGTCATCGTAATAGAAGCAGGCGAAACAGCTAGTTTGTCTACCTGATCAACAATGGTGATTGGCAAATTCTTTGTCGCGTTTCCGTAGGCAACCGTTATATACCCGGAACCCGCTTTTTGCGCCGTAAACATCTGACCGCTACCTGTTCCCCATGCATTTGATACAACGGAGAACTTCGTATTATCAATGCTTAGCGGGCTGTAGTACTGATCTAATACGTAATTAAGCTTCGCATTTACAGATGCTCCAACCGCTACCTTTGCAGAAGCGCTCACGTTTGCTGATAAAATGCTCGGCTGCCCAACCGGTGCAGACGAAATGACTTGAAGCGTCGTCGAAACAGCGCGCTCATGACCATCAGATGGTTTGTTAACAAGCGCCGCATTTAAATCGCCGTTGTTACGAACAGCCATTGCTGTTGAGCCACCCCCGTCAAAGTTGAGCGCCTTGTATGCACCCATATTAACCAAATATTGCGCAAACTCTTTCATAGACATACCCTTACTATCGGTCTGTCTTGAATCAACCGTTACAAAGAACACCTTTGTCATCGTTTTATCAATCGCAACAGCCGTACGTGCAGTACGCTGTGTGGCACGGTCACTCGTTAAATCCATGCTAACATCCACTTTACCGTTATTCACAAGCATCGGACCACTCGCAAGCATAAACTTCGAGTTTTTCCACTTATCATCAATTCCTAAAGAGATGGATACGTTGTCTCCAGGCTTTAAGTTCTTCAGCTGCGGCATGCTTGTACCGTTTGCTGATAAAACAAGCCCATCTGCTGGAATAGCAGCTGCCTCTCCGTAAACAAGCTGTTTTTGCACAGTTGCTGTAATCGTGTCACCGAATGACAAGTTTTTGTTTTTAGAAGCGCCTGTTAACACAACCTCTAATCCAAACTTATTGGAATTTGTCGCCGTTCCGTACTCAGGCGTATATAAAATGAGATCATCATAATTTCGGATTTTATTAATACCTGTAATATCATATTTCGTTCCGTTGTGCGTATATGCCATCTGAAGATTAAACGAATCAATTTGCGGTTTATTGTCCTTCGTCATCCCAAACGCAACCGGAATATTCACATAATCCTGCTTGCTGCTTGCGATAATACCTGAATTGACGATTTGATTATTATACGAAATCAAATACATCGGCAGGCGTGAACCAACCATATCAAAAAAGCCACCGTTAACTGCTCCAACAACACGATGTCCATCCCGACTATCCGCAATCGCTTGTTTGGACGTCGTTACTACTTTATTTAGCGGTGATGGTACACTCACATCAATTCCTGTATACGTATCCTGCGTGTTGATTTCCAACGCGCGAACCGTTTGAGGGTAGGAATTAATAGTACTTTGTTTCTGGGTATAAGTAACCCCTGGAGACACCTGCATGTTTGACGGAACCGCTGCCTGAGCTTCCGGCGCTAATCCTACAAAACATGCTTGAAACGACACAACAGCACAACCTAACCAAACCCAACCTTGCCTTTTCAAACGCAAAAAAAGACCCTCCCAATATGTTTCTATTATTATAGTAAATTACATCTAATATAAGTTTTACCATATAATTATAACTTTTGTCGAATGACGTAAGAACTATTTAAGGGGTCTGTCCCCCATAACGTTAATGTGTTAAAGTGAGCCGTGAATCCAGTAATAACACCATCAAACACAGCTCACACACACTAAAAATTTTGTCGAAAAACTTTTTAATCAAACGTTTGTTTAAGATAACTTTCTACATCTTTTTTACTTTCTTCTACATAATATTGGTAGAATGCACGCGGTGGATGAGGGAGGCAGGACAATAGTCGGTCTGTCGTAACTCGAAGGCAGTCGGTAGGATAAATGTAAGAGGCATAGCTGCTCCAAGGATATTCGTATGGACGAGCAACCATTTTTGCTTTGACAGGATTAAGGTGAATGTAGCGGCTAACGGTTAGAAAATAGTTTCGGTCTGTAATAATTTCGCTTTTGTAGCGTCCTTGAAACAGATGGCCCTCGTAGCGGTATTTTTTATTGAAGTAAACCGCATACTGCGATTCAAGCATTTTCATCATGTATTGAGGATGATGATCGGTTTGCACAAGTAAATGAACATGATTGGTCATGAGACAGTATGCATGTAGCTGAAAGGGCCACTTGCGCTTTGTATCGTCAACTAAGTTTAGAAAGTATTCATAATCCTCCTCTCGATAAAAGATTGCTTCGCGTCGATTTCCTCGACACGTCACATGATAAATAGAACCCGGATACCAAATTCGAGGTTTTCTTGAGATTGTCTTCACCTCCTTTATCGTTATGTTTCTTCATTTGCACTCATTTTCCTTTTATAAATAACAAAAAGAGCCTAGTCACATGACTAGACTCCCCTGTATTACTTTCCTAAAATATTCTCAATTACGTTCTTATGCTCAGCACTTCCAACGATGTCGTTTGCTTTGGATTCATCCACAAAAGTGAAGGTCGGAAGTTTTTTCATTTTGTGCGTCAAGACGCGCGTTACGGCTTCGTTTAGACGACTTTCCGGAATTTCACCAGATTTTATGCCCTCGACGATTCCGTTGTATACGTCTAGCTGATGGTCATATTCATGACAAACGAGTAATAAATCAGCACCCGCTGCTAGCGCTTCTTTCCCCATATCTTTGTACGTGTAATATTTGTTAACGGCGCCCATTTCCAAATCATCCGTAACAACAATACCTTTATAACCGAGCTTATCACGCAATAGCGTTTGCATGATGACAGGTGACAAACTCGCTGGTTTTTTCGCATCATACGCCGGATATTTAACATGTGTCACAAGGACAAAGAAATCATCAGGATCGACTTCATTAATCATTTGCTTAAACGGATAGATGTCGGAACCCTCTAGATCCTGCTGATTGGCCCCGACTGCTGACGTATCCTTATGGGGATCGACATTGGTGCGGCCGTTTCCAGGAAAGTGCTTAACAACACCGGTGATGTTGGTATCATTTAGTCCTTTTACAACCTGCTTTCCGTACTCATACGTTTTTTTCGCATCGCTTCCAAAGGAGCGTTTGTCCGTATCAGATATGTCGAGTACAGGGGCAAAGTTGGTGTTGAAGCCCATCGCTTGAAGCTCAGTTGCATTAAGCTTCGCAACGTCATACACTTGCTGAGCCGTTGCCACGTCGCCAAGTGCTTGCTGAGAAGGAATCGGTGATACCTTCTCTTGCATACGAAGAATATCGCCTCCCTCTTGGTCCACGCCAATCATAAACGGCAATTGATAGGGCTGTTTTTGAGCGAGTCGCTGCAGCTCATTGTTTAGAGTAGCCACTTGCTTTGGTGACTGCATGTTGCGACTAAATAAAATAATATTGCCAATATGCTTGTTTTCGATCATGTCCGTGACGGACGAGCTCGGTTCCGTCCCATAGAACCCAACCATCATAATTTGGCCGACTTTTTCTTCAAGTGACATTGAGCTAACTAGCTTTTTGACCTTGTCATCGACCGTCGGTAATTGATTCACTTCTTGTCGTACCGCCCGTTTTTGCTTTGTTTCTTCCTTCGTCGGCTTTTCTTGTTTTTTCGTTTCAGCATTTTGTGTCGCCACGTTTTGTTCAGGCTTTTGCACCGTTTTCCATAGCCACGTTCCTGCCACTAACGCTAAAATGATCGTAATAATTGCAGATAAAAGTACTAGTTGTTTTTTAGTCATTATTCTTTATGCGCACCTTGCTTTTTAATATCGTAGTCATTAAGCTTCCAGTCGTAGCCTTCTTTCACCAAATACCAAGTACCACTCCATGTTTGTACAAGCGTTGAACCATCTGTTTGGTTGTCATAAGAAGTCATCGAGAACGTCGCGGATGCATGGCTGTCATCAATCGGATTAACGTTGATAATGGTCGCATCATCTTTAATCGTATTTTTCAAACCAGCGGCCCATGACTCATATTTCACTTTACCTTGACGATCTGATGAAAACAACTCATAGGCCGCTGAATAATTTCCATCACTAATATAATTGTAGTGCTGCTCGATCGAATTCTGAATGTCTCCTGCAGCATCCTCCGCAGCCATGATTGCATCATGATCGTTCTGCTCAACCGAATCATCTTCAGCAATAGCTTCTTCGTCAGCACTTTCTGCTAACGATGGATCTGCCTCTTCTTCCGCTGATTCGATATAGAGATATGCTTCCTCTTCGTCTTCAATCGTAAACACATCGCTTTTATCTTTTTTCTTTCCGCCTGGTAAGACAGCTTGAAGCTCCATTGAACCATCTGTTGGTACGGGTCCTAGTTCATCAACGTTTTTCAGCTTTTTACCTGTGCTTTTTCCGTTGATATAAAGTACTGCATCCTCATCATTGGTGCTGACCGCAATATGTGTTCCAGTGACATCTAGATCAACAGCTAAATTATTTTCTTCCAGATCATCCATGCTAAGGTCCTGCTTATCGGATACATCTGTATATTCGCCCTTATACACGCCTTTTACAACATGATCACTTGGTAAATACGGGCCAAACGTTTGCTCCTTGTCTTTTTTGAGCGTTTTTACCTTTTTGCCGTCAATGTAAAGCTCCGTTTGACTCTCATTTGATGTCGCTTTAATGTACACTGACTTCGTATTGATCCCGTATTGATTAAATACGATCCATTTCTTATCCAACGACGTTAAGGATGCCAGATCGTTATCACTTCCGCTTACATTCGCTCCATCCGCATAGTTTTGCGCTTCCATGCGAAGATGCTTAGACGTTTCATTCCAAACATCAGGATTGTTTTTTAAATACTTAATAAAGCTTTTCGCCTCTTGATCACTAATATCATGATCAGCCTTTGAGTTATTTAAAAGTGCCACCACTCGACTCGGATCGTCCTGGTTGACGGCAGAAATGAATTGATCTGCAATCTTGTCAGGGCTATTTTTCGCCTCTACATATTTGTATCCTCCAAACCCTAGACCTATTACTACAACACAAGCAGCCACAGCGATCTTAGGACCCTTTTTTAATGACTTAGCAGCAGATCTCTTTTTTTCCGCCCCTTTATTGCCACGATCATGATGAGCCTCTTTTTCAACCGTTACACCACAATGTGTACAAAAAGCTCTATTTCTCTCAACTTCTTTACCACAACTTTTACAATGCGTCATTCTTGTTTGCACTCCCTATTTCATTCAAAAATTTTAGTATGTATTGATTCATCATGTAAAAAAGCACATGTGAACGTATCTCATCTCTCTGCCACCGAACATTTTATTTTATATCAAAATAATTTATAAGTTTTTTAGAAATTAATCTAATATATGGTTGTTAAGCATTAATATAGTAATACATATTGTAAAAACATACAATATATCTCGGTATTTTTCCCTTACACAAAATAAGCAGAAATAAGAAATATAGATTAATTAATTGATTAAAATTGTATTTTTTCTATATCTATATAAATATTATTATGGTAAATTTGTTATGTTTGACTATATTTTTACAGAGGTGACAGAAAATGAACGACTTACAAAGCAAACTTGGCGGGGGTTTAAATAAAATTCAAGATAGCCTGCAACAAGGAAAACAAAAGCTACAAACGGTACAAGAGATTAGCCAGCAGAAAAAGATTATTCAAGAGGCTTCTTCAAAGCGTGCTCTTTTATTAATCCAAGCTGGAGAAGAGGTCTATCGAAAAGTACGTAACGGTGACATTCAAAACGAAGAGCTAAAAGAACGTTTCAACTTACTAATTGAGCTTGATCAACGAATCTATGGTGCTCAGCAAATGATTACGAGCTTAAACCAAGCAAACAGCGATTCAATGAGCTGTACAGGGTGTGGCTCTGCAGTAACAGCAAACGACAAGTTCTGTGGTTCATGTGGAACACAGGTTGTCATCCCTAGTAGTGAAGAACTCGATACGAAAGTTTGCCGCACTTGCGACCAATCTGTTCCTGCCAATACGCAGTTTTGTAATTGCTGCGGAACTAAATTTTAATCTAAAGGAGACTTAAACGATCTATGTATTGTAAAATTTGTGGTGCTTCGAGCACTGAAGGAAGCAACTATTGTGGACACGATGGTGCTTCTCTCATAGAGAGCATCCCTAGACTGAACGTAAAGAAAAATCAATCTACTTTTTGTCCAAGCTGTGGCGAAAAAACAGGGGAACAGCAAAACTACTGCGGTGCATGCGGGGCGTCTGCCTTAACCTATGATGCATCCAATGAACCGATTCGTGAAACAACAACAAAAGATGATCAAATACACGAACGTGCTTTTGTTCGCCCACGTTTTCAAGTATCATACTTAAAAAAAGCGCTTATTCCAGCGGTTATTGCGTTTGCTTTCATGCTTGTGCTTAACATTTTTGCTTATCAATATGCGGGCAGTACATTTACGGACCTATTTGAAGATAGGTTGTCCGCAGGGGGAATCCAAACAGCTACCTATACAGGGGACCGCATCGATGATGATATGCCCAAACCTGATCAACTATTTGGTTTTAGTGATATGGTAATGAATTCACACTTAATCACTCCTACTTATCACTTATCATCTGATGCTACTGATCCTTATTCAGAGGAGAACAATACATACGAAGGAAAATTACATATCTCGTTTACCTTTGTCATTTACATACTAATTCCTATGTTGGCTCTATTTGTTGGAGGGCTATTTGCAGGTCGAAAACAACCGCACTCATCTGTGATGGAGCGCCTTTATTTAGCACTATCTATTGGTGGAATTTATGGTATTATTTTAGCTCTTTTCTCGTTGTTTAGTGGCTTTAGCTATGACGTAAATATGGCCAAAGATGCTTTCCATTTGAAGCTGGATATTCACGCCTCTTATTCGTTTATTAAGAGTCTATTTATTGGTCTTACGGTCGGAACGGTTCTTACTTTTATAGGAATGCTGTTCTCCATTAATTACCGTCAATTTACGAAACAATTAAGCGATACTGTTCCATTTGGCGAAGTCATCCATCAAGCTTTCTCTACGTTTGTGAGAGGAATCGTGATCATGAGTGTCATTATGATGATTGCTGTACTCGTTCTCAAAGATAACCTTAGTGATTTCATTGATTTCCTACCCGTCGACTATCTAAGTGATCAATCAGCATTGTTAGTTGCGGCAGCAGGAACTCAAGCAGGTAGTATATTGTTGAATCTTGCTCACCTTGTACCTTTACACATTGATAACTTGCTTACGAAAGATACTTCATTAACTTTTTCCATTTTTGGCGGACTAAAGGGCGATGAATTAGCAGAGTTATTGGGAGACTTTATTGAAACCCCGTTCTATTTATACTTCGTTTTCTTATTGCCAATTGCCCTATTTATTTGGTCAGGTTACAAAATGAAGACAGCTAGACAAGGGTCTCTTCAAAACCTTGCTATTTACAGCATCATTTATGCGATTTTAATAGGATTTATGGCATATTTAACACAAATGAACTTTAACCTTGAAGATTCTAAGCACGATGATCCTTTAAACAGTTTTGTTGGCTTCAGCATCTTCGGCTCCTTCATCAGAGCCTTTATCTTCTCCTACATTTTTGCTTATGTAGGTGGATACATCGCAAAGAGAAAAGGTTATTAATCCAAAAAAGCTGTTATTCTTGGCGAATAACAGCTTTTTCTTTAATTAGCCACATGAGACTGATAGGTTTGCTCATACCACTGTTCAAATTCTTGAACGGGAAGTGGTCGGCTATAGTAGTAGCCTTGGACGGCATCGCATTTTTCTTGTTTTAAGATGTCGACTTGTTCTGGGAGCTCGACTCCTTCAGCGATGACTGAGAGATCTAAGCTTTTAGCTAGCGTAATGATCGCGCGTACAATCGCTTGCTCTTTGACACTAGTACTTAATCCAATGATAAAGGAGCGGTCGATTTTGAGCGTGTTGATCGGTAGCTTTTTTAAGTAGCTAAACGATGAATAGCCTGAGCCAAAGTCATCGATCGAAATATGAACACCAATATCCTTGAGCGTCTGAAGCTTTTCAATTACATCATCTACGTTTTGAATGGCCACACTCTCCGTAATTTCAAGCTCTACGCTGCTTGGACAAATATCATTTTCACGCAGCGTTTCAAGAACCGCCTCAACAAATGATTCCCTCGCAAAGTCAATGCTAGAAATATTAACGCCCACCTTCATCGTATAATAGCCCTTATCATGCCAGCGTTTGTTTTGTACACACGCCTCACGAAGCGTCCATGTACTTAGCGGAACAATTAACCCCGTCTCTTCGGCAACAGAGATAAATTCACCCGGAGAGACAAGACCTAGCGTTGGATGGTGCCAGCGAATGAGTGCTTCCACACCGGTTAATCGGCCTGTTTCAAGGTCGATTTTCGGCTGATAGTAAAGCTCAAATTCGTTATTTTGAATCGCGGTACGAAGGCCTGATTCGATAACCATTCGTCTTGTTGTATACGCCTGCATACTTTCTTGGTAATATTCAATGGCATTTCGACCGTTTTTCTTCGCTTCGTCAACAGCGAGATCGGCCTGACGAATTAACGTATTTAACGCAGAGCTACTCTCTGATAAAAAGCTTCCACCAATACTCGTATTTAAATAAATATCAGATCCTTCGATTTTAAACGGTACGGATACGGTTGATAAAATACGCCCCGCCATGTTTCTGATGTCCTCTTCTTCATTTCGACGAACGAGCATAAGAAATTCATCGCCACCAAAGCGCGTTAATAGATCCTGTGTATTCATAATCGCTTGAAAACGACGAGATAATTCCTTTAAAATGCGGTCTCCTATTTGATGTCCATGCTTCTCATTTGTATATTTAAAGCGATCCAAATCGATACATAAAATCGCACAGGACTGGTCATCGTTTTTAGCTTTATGAATCGCCGCCTTTGCTAGCGTTTCAAACAATCCTTTATTCGGAAGTCCTGTTAAGCTATCGTAAAAAGTGAGCTGCTGAAGGGCCTGTTTTGCCTTTCGTTGCTCTGTCACGTCACGAATAACGGTCTGAATATACTTTTCACCATTTAATTGGATGACCGTCGATTTGGCTGTGACCCACTTTTCTTCTTGATTTAAGGTCATTACTTGAACCTCTTGTCCTGTAAACTCACGCTGAAAGGTTCCTTTTAATAAATCATCCACATCCTTCGCCAAGGCATCCCAATCGTCTTTACGAAGAAAATGAGAAATGGAGAGGGCTTTTAATTGCTCAAAGCTTGAGGCGCCGATGATATTAAGCGCTTCTTGATTGGCTGATGTAATTTGACTATACCGATGGATGACGATCGCGAGAGGAGATTCATAAAACAGGCTTTCATAACGATCATTTGTTTCTTTAAGCATTTGCGCGAATTTTTGATCCTCCGTAATATCACGAATATACAGAATGTATTCCAAATCTCGGTCCGCCACTACCTTTGTGACAGTCAGCTCAATGATCTTCGTTTCACCCGTTGATGATATAACCTCTAGCTGATGACGTCGCTTCACCATCGACAATAGATTTTCAACCATCGGAAAAATACTGGCCACATTTTTTCCGATATTTTCTTCTTTCATAACTCCTAACAGAGTTACCGCCTCTTCGTTAATATTCAAAACTTCTCCCTGCTCATTCGTTACCACAATGGCATCCAACGCTGATTCGAAAATGGCGTTTTTCATCAGCTGCTGTTGATTCGCCCGGCGATCAAAGTAACTGAGGAAGGATAGCGTTCCGAACATCAATAAAGCAACTCCCGTAATGATACAAGCGAACACAACCGAATTAATTTGATACGAGAAAGCAGATTTATCACCGTTCATCGGCATGTAAAATGTTGCGGCCTTCATGCCTGTATAATGCATCCCTGTAATCGCTAGTGCCATCATCAGCGAAAATCCAATCTTCCCCTGGATATTTTTCTGATTGTTGAACCGTGAATAAAAGGCCAGCCAAAGCGCGGCAACAGATGCCACGAGCGCAATGACAACGGAAAGGATTACAAATGTTGCGTCATAATGAATCTTCATCGGCTCCATAGCTGCCATTCCTGTATAATGCATGCCGCTAATACCCGTTCCCATTAACAGACTGGCTGTTAATAGATGCTTATAGGACCGATTGGTAAAGTGCACAAAAAATAAACCACCGTAGCAGCCCGCAATTGACCAGACCACAGATAAAGCAACAAGAAATAAATTATAGTAAGATGCGGCCATTTCGAGTTCAAACGCCAGCATTCCGACAAAGTGCATCGACCATATTCCAATTCCTAATGCAAACGAGCCATTAAAAATCCAGAAGTTTTTGAGTTTTTCCTCCGAGGCCTTTACACGGTTGGCCAATTCAAACGATGTGTACGAAGCCACTAATGCAATAAAGAAGGAAAGTCCAACTAACCAATTATTGTAATAACTATGCAAATGAGCAACATGATTCATAATATCTGCGAACTCTCCCTTTGACATAATTGTTCTCTATGTGTTTTATCGGTTTAAAGTAAGCAGGTTTGAAGATATAAACGTTACCTTTTCACTCGGTTCGCAAAAAGAGTTTCCTTTCTTTCCACTTGTCATTTCTAAAAAAACAGATGTATTCCATGAGAATAACCGTCATTAAAAATGCAAGGCAGACATGATGTGGAACTAAAAAAAGCAGGAGCGCCACGATAAGCGCTTCTGCCTTTTCAACGATATAAGTTGTGCTTCTTAATGTACTCATAGCAAGCCTCAGGAAGCAAATACCTAGGCTCCCCGCCTTTTCCGAATTCGTCTCGGATGTACGAAGAGCTTATTTCCATTGCGAGTCCCTTATCTACTAGATGAAAGTGGTTCCCGTCATCGGCATTCCGAAGTAGCGGTGAACTTGAGATGGTCTTTAGCATATCAACTCCGTCTCTTGCCATAACGATAAACCGATTCTCCGTCACAAGCGGTTCTTCGTATCCCCATTTTCCACTCGCAATATCAACTAAAAGATCTGCCCCCATAATGAAAAACACTTCGTCATTTGGGTACATGCTCTTAAAATAATTCATCGTGTAATACGTATACACATTCCATGCTTCCTGCTTCATTTCGTAATCGTCTGCTACAAACTTATCGTTTCCTTGAATCGCAAGCTGCAGCATCTCCCAGCGGTGATGATCTTCCGTCTTCATTCGCTTATCTTTTCGACGATTCGAGCATGGCAAGAAAATAATTCGATCGAGTTTACAGCGGTGCGCAATGGTGCTTGCTGTCCAAAGATGAACATTCGTCACAGGGTCAAAGCTACTACCGTAAATCCCGATTCTAGCCATGGCGCTCCACTCCTGCCTTTTGCTTTACTTCTTCAATTCGCTTCATTTTATTTTCCCAGCATGCAAGGCTAAGATCAACCGGATAGGATTCCGGATTCAACGCACGTTTGTATTCATCCCACAGCACAACGAGGTTTTCCTTTTTAAATGCCTGAATGGCTTTTAATTCAGGTAATTCATAGATCAGTTCGCCGTTCTGAAAAATATCGTGGTGAAGCTCGCGCGCTTCAAACTCAGACACGAACTTACTAATGTACGTATGAACGGGATGGAACATTTTGATTTTCTCTTCTTCCGCTGGCTTTTCCCAGTCGAGCGCGATGTAGTCGCCTTCTGACTTTCCGTTAATCGTGTTAATGATGCGATACACTCGCTTCAGTCCTGGCGTTGAGACCTTTTCGGGATTAGCGCTAATTTTAATGGTATCGACCATCTCGCCCTTTTCATCTTCAATGGAAACGAGCTTATACACCGCACCTAGTGCTGGCTGGTCGTATGCAGTAATTAGCTTTGTGCCAATGCCCCATACATCAATTTGAGCACCTTGAGATTTTAGATGTGAGATCGTGTGTTCATCAAGATCGTTTGATGCGATAATTTTCGTTTTTGTAAATCCTGCATCATCAAGCATTTTGCGCGCTTTTTTAGACAGATACGCCAAGTCACCGCTATCAAGGCGAATGCCGACAAAGTTAATTTTATCGCCTAGTTCCTTCGCGACCTTAATAGCTGTCGGAATACCTGAACGAATCGTATCGTACGTATCAACTAGGAACACGCAGTCCTTGTGACGACGCGCATATTTATGAAAAGCGATATACTCATCGCGATAAGCCTGCACGAGCGAATGAGCATGCGTACCCGCTACTGGAATGCCGAATTTTTTCCCTGCACGAACGTTTGACGTTGCTTCAAACCCGCCGATAAACGCTGCGCGCGTTCCCCAAATGGATGCATCAAGTTCATGCGCGCGTCTCGTACCAAACTCCATTGCCACTTGGTCACCGACTACCTGCTTAATTCGAGAGGCCTTCGTCGCGATTAATGTTTGATAGTTAATGATATTTAAAATAGCCGTTTCTACAAGCTGTGCTTGAATAAGCGGTGCCTCAACGCGTAGGATCGGCTCATTTCCAAAAACAAGCTCGCCTTCTTTCATCGCCCGAACGTTTCCTGTAAAACGAAGATCTTTTAAATAAGAAAGAAAATCATCTCCGTACCCAAGCTCATTTCGAAGATAGTCTAAGTCGCTCTCTGTGAAGCGAAAATCCTGAAGGTATTCCACAACGTGCTCTAGTCCTGCGAATACCGCATACCCGTTTCCGAATGGCAGTTTGCGAAAGAATACTTCAAACACCGCGTTTCGTTCATGTGTTCCATCTTCCCAGTAGGTTTCTGCCATGTTAATTTGATATAAGTCCGTATGAAGTGACAAGCTGTCGTCTTGATAAAAGGTTGTCATTACGATCCCCCATTTCATGAAGTAACTAATTTGTTAAACAATTT
Source organism: Priestia koreensis (assembly GCF_001274935.1). GTDB lineage: Bacteria > Bacillota > Bacilli > Bacillales > Bacillaceae_H > Bacillus_AG > Bacillus_AG koreensis. The sequence continues at coordinate 165,180 of NZ_LILC01000037.1, forward strand.
TAGCTCCTAAGCAATTTTTAAAGTGACCAAGCGCCCAAACATGGCCGTCTGGATTAAAGCTTGCGACCGCTTTTTCGTGAATAACAAGCGGATAATGTTCATTATATAAATCAACGCACGTATGAAGGCAGCAAATATCGGTTGTAACGCCCGTAATATGAACTTCCTCGATGCCTCTCGCCCGAAGCTGAAGCAGCAGATCTGTTCCAGCGAGAGCGCTGTATCTCGTTTTATCCATCCAATAGACGTTTTCGCGTTCCTTATATTGTTCGTACACGTTGTGAAGCGTTCCATATAGTTTTCTACCATCTGTGCCCATAATATTATGGGGCGGATATAATTTTGTTTCAGGGTGATAGAGATCTCCCGCTTTGTGCGCATCAATTGCAAATACGACAAAATCACCATTTTCAATCGCTTCTTTTGTTACTCTTACGATTTCACTCTCAATGTCCTGTGCGGGCTTCCCACACGTTAATGCCCCGTTGTCTGCCACAAAATCATTTGTATAATCAATGCTCAATAACGCTCTTCTCACCTGAATTCCCCCTTGTGTGAACTCGTTAATATTTCACTGAATAAATCGGTTTAATAATATCCTCCATCTCAACAAAACGGAAAAGCTGTGTCGGTTGCTTAGACGTTCGTGTTGTCGTTTGTCCGTCTAGCTTTTCAATAAACGGCAGGCTTTTAATTTTTCGCGAAAACGCCGGATCACTCGTAATCACCGGATCATTCGTCACTGTACGTAAAACGGCTTGAAGCTCTGAATACGTAAAGGTTGGTGGCAAAAAGTTTTTGGCAGCCGTTGTTTGTAACAGGTCAGCCGTAATGGCCTGGACAGCATGTTTGATAATGTCCTCATGGTCAAACGCTAGCGCTAAATGGTTGATCTCTTCTAATGTAAAAAGCTCTACCTCGGATGCATCGTCATTGGCCTGACGGTGCATCAAATGACGCTCTGGCACGATCGCATAATGGGCATTTGTAATAATCCAGCCCCGTGGATCGCGGCCAGGACGGTCATATACACCGAAATGTTTCACGTGAACTCCCTGTACGCCTGTTTCTTCTTGGAGCTCTCGCTTCGCTGCTTGAAGAGCCGTTTCATTCGCCTGCACAAATCCCCCAGGCAGTGCCCACTTATCTCCTTCAATGTTTGGATGGCCCTCTGCGTTTGTCGCCGCTCGCTTAATCAACATCAGCTTTAGTTCCATCACCGGTTTTTTATAAGACTCTGCTTCTTTTGTCATAATCGTAAATATCGCAATATCAGACGTATAGCCGTCTGGGGTGCGGTACTTCTTCACATCATATTTCTTTAATGCATCTTCATTTGTCATTATTTAACCTCTCTAACTTTTAACAATTTGTTAATTGTTAATTCTATTATATACAATTACAGAGAAAATGCAACATTTATAAAATAAATAGGCTCCGTTCAACAATTCCCTTGCTAAGCGGCTAGCTTCTCAATCACATTTAAGTTTATTTTAAGGTTATCTTTATTTTCCTTAAAGTTCCTTTTTTTATCCTAGTAACATACCTAGAAAAGTTGTAGAGGAGAATGTATGTGAATACAACGTCACCCTTAAAGGTGCAAAACCTAACGAAACGAATTAAAAACGCTACGCTCGTTGACCATCTATCATTTGAGTTAGATCCAGGAAAAATCTATGGATTCCTAGGACCAAACGGTGCTGGTAAAACGACAACGATCCGAATGATTACAGGACTGATTTCCATTACAGAAGGTGAAGTATTCATCAATGGATATGATATTAAAAAATCACCTCAAAAAGCGCTCTCTCACCTTGGAGTTATTGTTGAGAACCCTTCTGCTTACGGATATTTAAGCGGCTATGAAAACCTTCAGCAATCCGCTCGCCTAAGCCTCAAGTCTATTTCTTCTACTCGTATGAAAGAAATTATTAAGCTTGTTGACCTAGAACATGCGATTCATAACAAAGTAAAGACTTACTCTCTTGGGATGAGACAGCGCCTTGGTATTGCGCAAGCTCTTTTACATGAGCCTTCTATTTTAATTCTTGATGAACCAACAAACGGACTTGATCCTGCAGGGATTCGCCAGCTTCGTGATAATCTGAAACAAGTTGCACGTGATGAAAATACGACGATTCTTGTTTCAAGTCACTTGCTTCAAGAAATTGAAATGATCTGCGAAGAAGCGATCGTTTTAGATAAAGGAAAGCTTGTCGATGTTATTAAAATTAAGGATGACTCAACAGAACCAAGCAAAATGGTGAGCTTACTAATTGAAGTGAGCAATGTTGGAAAAGCGCTAGACGTTCTATCATCCTTCCAAGTGGTACAAAGCACTGAAAACGCGATTGAACTCCTCGTAGAGCAAGAACAAGTACCAAATGTCGTGTATAAGTTAGCAGAAAACCGCGTTGATATGTATGAGATGAAGCGCAAAGCTGTGAGCTTAGAGGACCACTTCTTAACATTAACTGCGAAAGGATCAAACTAATGTTTAAAAATTTACTCATCAACGAATGGATTAAAATTAGCAAACGCAAAAGCAATCGCGTGTTTGCGATTATCATGGCCGCATTTATTCTTTTAATTGGTCTTTTAAGCGTGTTGTTTCGACACAACACTTTCTTTAAAGAAATGCCGTATACCTCTTTAACAGTCGGAATCGTGCTTTCTGTTGTTCAGTTTTATGCGATTGTCATTGGCGCAGCCGTCATGTCCAATGAATTCAAAGATTCCACTATGAAACATTTGCTTGTAAAGCCCGTTTCTAGAGCCAGCGTACTACTTTCAAAGCTCTGCATGGTGATCTTCGTTATTATCGGTCTTAGCGTCATTCTTTCCCTGTTATCTTATCTTGTAGGTATGATTACCCCAGGTGGAAACGATTTAACCTTTGTCGAAGTAAGTAAAATGGTTGGTTATGGCCTCCCATCTGTTATTTTCTTCGTCACAGTTGCGATCTTCATTTCAGTTCTATTAAAAGCACCAAGCTTAGCGATCGTTATTCCGATTGTTGGTAGCTTCATTGGCACAACTATTACATTCATGCTTGCAAAATATGATTTTTATAAATACATCATTTTTGCTCATCTAGATCCTAGTATGTATGATTCGGATAAAAATATCGGCGGTGGCCAGGCTCCTGATGGCTTCACTCCAGGTCTTACTATTGTTTTATATGTTGTCTACTGTGCAGCTTTCATCGCACTTAGCGTATGGGTATTCCGTAAAAAAGAGATTAATTAACGAAACGAGCTGATAGAGCCAAACCTCTATCAGCTTTTGTTATAATTAAGGAAGAAACAGTAAAATTAGTTACAGTGAGGAAGATTCGATGTCACCAACTATACTTGTCGTAGATGATGAGAAGGAAATTGTTGAATTAATTGAGCTTTATTTAACTCAATCAGACTTTCAAATTATGAAAGCCTATAACGGAAAAGAAGCGTTAACCATTATTCAAAATCAACATATTGATTTGTTGATTGCCGATATTATGATGCCAGAGCTAAATGGCTATCAGCTGATTCAAAAAGTTCGTGAGCACCATCATATTCCGATTTTAATTATCTCCGCCAAAAACGAAAGCTACGATAAAATTTTAGGTCTAAACATCGGTGCCGATGACTACATTACAAAGCCGTTTGATCCTCTAGAGCTTGTGGCACGCGTGCAGTCTCAGCTCCGTCGGTCAACAGAACTCAATCATTTCAAGGCGTTAGATACCGATCTTAAAATTGGCCCGCTTACGCTAAATACCGTAAGCTGTACCCTCTTTGTGCATGAGGAAGAGGTTATGCTTACTTCAACAGAATATCGCTTGTTAAAGCTTTTTATGGAGCACCCTAATCAAGTATTTACGAAGCGTCATTTATTTGAGCGAATTTGGCGCGAAGATTACATGGGGGATGACAACACGATCATGGTTCATATTAGCAAGCTGCGAGACAAAATCGAACAGGATAGCCGAAATCCTTACTATTTAAAAACGATCCGAGGACTTGGCTATACGTTTAAGGTGAATCATGAAGTTTAGGCGAAATCTTTCCACCTTTTTTGTGATTAACTATCTCGTATTGAGCGTAATTTCCATTATTACGATCATTATTTTCTTTACCGTCATGATTCTCGACAGCAAGGATTATCTTGATGATCAATGGTCATCAGACATTGCCCAAAAGATTATACGTCCTGACTACAAACACATTGAAGCCGATTCTGTCGTACAGCGCGGAGGATGGGTCGAAATTGTCCATAACAACCGCATTGTCTACGTAATTGGTGACAAACAAGATCACAATAAGACCTATGACATGATGTATTTTGAACCCTACCTTCCTGGGACCTCTTCTCCTGATCCAGACTACGAGATCGGAATGAAGGCCTTCAAGGGAACAGACGGAAAAGAATATATCGGTATCGTCAAAGTTCCGAACTTTATGGCGGGTGAAATTGCAGACAAAATGAAAAATAGTGCGATTAAAGGCGCCGTGATTTCCCTCTTGTTTTTCTTTATTTGTAATACGCTTTATATCTTCTATTCGAAGCGTAAAGTGGCCAAGCCGCTCATTTTAATTCAGCACGGAATTGATCAGATGACTAAGCACGACTATTCTGTACGCCTGAACTTTAAAGCATACAAGGAAGCGATGCAAATTCAAAAAGCCTTTAACTTCCTCGTAGAAAAACTAGAATCCATTGAAGAAGAGAAAAAGCTTATGGAAGAGCAGAAGTATCGCTTGCTACGGGACATTTCTCATGATATTAAGACACCGATGACGTCGATTTTGGGATTTAGTAAGGCGCTAGTGGAGAAGGATTTGGACGAAGAAAAAAAGCGAACGTACCTTGAGTATATCCATAGCAAATCAACGCGTCTTAATGGGCTAGTCGATGAGCTGTTTTATCTCACGAAGCTTAATACGATTGATGTTCCCCTGCGCTTGCAAATTCAGGATATGGGCATGTTTTTAGAAAACCTCATTATTTCCTACTACGGAGAAATAGATGAAAAGCAGTTTGAGCTCGATATCATTCTCCCTGAATCACCTGTGTATGCGGAATTTGATACAAAAGAGATGTCGAGAGCGGTTGGGAACCTGATTTCTAATGCGCTAAAGTACAACCCACGGGGCACAGAGCTACGCATTTCCCTCCATAAAATTGGGACGGATCTTCGTCTTGTCATTCAAGACAATGGGATTGGCATTGAAGAGAAGTTTTTATCAAGCATTTTCCACGAGTTTGCGAGAGGAGATCAAACGAGGGGTAGTGACGGAGGAAGCGGACTTGGTCTTGCGATTACAAAGCGAATTGTTGATATTCATAAGGGCCATATTTCGATTTATAGTACGTTAAATAAAGGAACGACCTTTTCCATTATCCTACCCCTCTATAACGACAACAAAGGAAGTAAGCAATAGCGCTTACTTCCTTTGTTGTCCAATGCCCCATGCATCGATTTCGTAGCCTTTTGCTGCATTCACGACCGCATTCACCGCAATTTTAGAATCTCCGCTCACATGACCGTCCACGAAAATATCGCTATCTCCTTCATCTGAAACCGTTACGTCCGTTACTTTGATCTTTACGTTTTCCTTCTTTTTAAAGAATGCTTCAACCTTTTGTACAGCCTCTTTCTTCATCTCATCATGCGAAATCGATTGAGCTGTAGATGGCACTCCTTCATGATCATCATAATAAAACGAATAAATTTCAAAGAGACCCATTCCCATAACCGCAACGAATAAAATTAATAATGGCTTTTTCACGTAAACAGCCTTCTTTCATAAGAGTTTTGCACACCCTTCGTGCACCCTTATCCATTATTTACGCTTCTGCTCCCGGTCATACCTATAAACGAAAATTGCTAACACAATCACAATCACAATCGTAATGCTATTTAGAACAATATGAACGGTGTAGCTATCGATAAAAAGATTAATTCCAATCGACAACAAAACCGTAACCATAATAAGTAGATAGGCTTTTTCTCCGAATTTCTGCATACATACCTCCAAAACCAATTGATGTGCTGTAAAGACAAATTATAAAATAAAACCTAGCCCTTTTTAAGAGCTAGGTTTATCTTATGGTTTTATTCCTTTCGAAACATACTTCAACTGTTTCGTGTTCCAGCTGTATGTAGTCACAACCATGTCCCAACCGCCACCGTCTCGGTACTTTTTCCATTTTTGGATAATATTATATCCAGATATCTTAACTGCTTGATCTCCCATGATATTCAAAACATTTTTTGCTTTTCCTTTAGATAGACGATACACATACGCTTGAGTATTAGAAGGTCCATAATAATACATAGCTACTACGTGTACTTCATTCTTCGAAGGTTTAAACGTTAGAATTTGTGGAGGAGGAAAGTCTTCTTCACTTATAATTTGACGAGCCATCCATTGTACATTTTTGTTTTTAATAATAAAAAGATTCCCTTGCTTAGATAAAATGATTGTTTCATTTTTACGATCGTTATCTAAATCAACATTTTTAATTTGATCTACTTGTTCTCGCGGAAACTTCTGCTTGAACACGGCAGGAACTGTAGTTGCTTCAACAGTGTTCTGCACTCCGACTACTCCGAAAATTAAAATCATCAATAGTAATAAACTCAACGTTTTTTTCATCCCACTATTCCCCTTTACTCTAGTTGAAAACAATTTAGTGCTTACTTTATCAGTTAGAACAAACAGGAATACATTACTATTAATTGTAAAAAATGTCAATATATTTTTCGAACAAACGTTTGATTAAATCCAGCCTTTCTTTGTCGCAATACTAACGGCGTCCATTCGGTTTTTAGCATCGAGTTTTTGAATAATGTCTGATATGTAGTTTCGAAGAGTGCCGTAGGATAGGTATAGCTCTTTTGTCATTTCCTTCGTTGTTTTTCCTTGTGAGGCGAGGCGCAAAATATCACGCTCACGATCTGTCAGTGGGTTTTCATCACGAAGCACATCGAGCATTAAATCAGGACTAAAAAGCTTTCCACCGTTGATAATTTTCCGAATGGCTCCCGCTAAATCTTCGATGGAACCGTCCTTTAATAAATAGCCGTCCACTCCGGCTTTCACGGCCCGTTCAAAATAACCTGGACGGGCAAAAGTAGTAAGAATAATTACCTTGCACGAGGCACCTCGATCTTTTAACTCTTCTACTACGTCTAGCCCGCTTTTTACGGGCATTTCAATGTCCATTAAGCAAATATCTGGTTGAAGAGTGAGGATGTTTGTCACCGCTTCTTCCCCATTCATTGCCTGACCGATAACCGTCATATCCTCCTCAAATTCCAGTAAAGAACCTAGCGCGCTTAACAGCATGCGCTGATCCTCTGCAATAAAAATACGAATCATCTTCTCTCACCTTCCTGCTGACTTCTCTCTACTAATGGGATCGTCACGGTTAATACAGTTTCTTTCTCAGCGCTCAGCATCATTTCCCCACCAACAAAGGACAAACGCTCATTCATTCCTTTTAACCCGTTCCCAAATGAACTGCTTACTCCTTCGCCGTCATCTTTCACCTTCATTTGCAACACAGATGGCATTTGCACGACCGTAATCCAGCAGTTTGTTGCACGACTATGCTTGACGACGTTTGTGACTGCTTCTTTTAAGCACATGCTCATAATGTTTTGAAGAAGCGGTGAAGCCGTTATCTCTGTTCCTTCGTAATGGTAGGAGATATTCGCTGCTGACAGCATTCGCTCGACTTCAGCGAGCTCTTCTTCTACCTTTACCGCTCGCATCGTTGTTACAAGCTCTCGAACTTGGTTAAGTGCCGTTCGAGACGTTTCTTCAATCTCTTTTACTTCTAATTTTGCCTTATCCGCATCCACCGAAATTAAGCGCGATACAAGCTGACTTTTTAATGTAATGAGTGATAACGTATGACCTAACGTATCATGAAGATCACGTGCGATCCGGACGCGTTCCTCTTTCTTAATGAGCGCTTCGATTTGCTCTTTTGCCTGATCTAGTTCTTGTTCAAGCGCCATTCGCCGATTCATGGAACGAATACCGAGCGGAAAGAAAAACATAACCAACAGAAACGGCAGCGTATAAAAGAACGGAAAGCTGTGATGTTTTAAAACATAATACAGTAAAGGAACCGTTACGGTGAGCACCAAAAAGAAGAGACCGCGTTTAAAATTGGTTTTTTCGTCATACCAACCAACAAAATTAGCGGGGAAAAACCCCAGAAAAATACTGTTTGGATCATAAGCAACGCTCAAAATAAAGATAATGCCCATTTGAATACCAAGCCAGCTTGCAAAAGCTCTTCCCTTCGGCGCAAAATAGAGCTGGCGGTAAGTAACTAAAAATAGCGCCACTAGTGTATAGCCGATCACCTGCTTCCACCCATGCTGCGTTGTGAGGGAGAGAATTGGAAGTAATAAATAAGCTAAAAAGATATAGGGAAAAAATCCGTACCGCTTTGGAAATAGTTCAAATCGTCTTCGCATTCATTGATCACACCACTTCTTGATTTCTACGAATATATTTAGATAGTAGCATGAATACAACAAAATATCCCATTAATATAAACAAACTTTTCCATTCAGGAGCATGACCTTGCACAATATTCCACGCCCCATTTCCATAATTAAACGACGGAAGCCAGTGGGCTACGCTTTGCATCACTTTTGGCATAATCTCAACAGGCATCCACATTCCCCCGCATACCGCAAGCACCATATAAATGACGTTACTAATCCCAGAAGCCGTTTCGACCCGCTTCATTGAGCCAATTAACGTACCAAGCCCTAAAAACGGAATGGATGCGAAAATAATCCAAAGACCGCTAAATAGCCATTGCGTGAGTGATAATTCAATGTGATTGACAAGTCCGCCTACGATAAAAATAACCAATACTGAAAAACAGTGAATAACCGTTTGGCCAACCATCTGTGCGATAAAGTAAACAGTATCGGAAAGCGGCGTTGTTCGGATATAAACAGACCAACCCGTCGTACGTTCCTGCACCATTCGAATTCCTAATGTCATAATCGCAGAACCCATTACGCTAAAGGAGGTCATAGACATGAGATAATGGGCATTCCATTCTCCTTGATTAGAAGGATTCGTGTTGACGACGTTTGTAAAGATATAATAGAAGATAAGCGGCATACATAAGGACCAAAACACGTAATATCGATTTCGTAAAATACGGATAATTTCTGATTTGCACTGCATAGCTAACATACTCATTTATCCAACCTCCTTCGCTGTAAGTTCACGAAATGCATCTTCTAGCTTTCCTCGTTCAATCTCGATTTGATTCACGTGAAGATTTTTCTGAAATAACGTAAACAGAACTTCATCTGTATCAAGCGTTTCGACAAAAATTCGGCCATTACGAAACGTCCATTGATTCGGGTACAAACGATCTAATACATCTGTAGGTCCCTCATAGCAGAAGGAAACAAACTGCTTTGTTAAACGTGCTTTAATGGAGGAAGGTGTGCCGTCCGCTGCAATTCGTCCGTTATGAAAAAGCAAAATTCGCTCCGCAACATCATCAGCTTCTTGCAAGTAATGAGTCGTAAACAAAATGGTTTTTCCTTGATGGGCCAGAAGCTTAATCGTATCCCAAAATCGCTTTCTAGACTCAATGTCCATTCCGACCGTCGGTTCATCAAAAATAAGCAAGCTTGGATTCCCGGCAAGCGCTAGTGCGAAGTTTAAACGACGCTTTTGACCACCCGATAGCTTCTCAGCCCGTGTTTTGAGATCTTTATCGGATAACCCCGTATACGCAATCAGCTCGTTCATTGATAGCGGATTTTTATAATAGTGGCGAACCATTTCTAAAATCTCTTTTACCTTCAATCCAAGCGGAACGCTCACTTCCTGAAGCATGGTGCCAACCTGCTCTCGAACGCTTTTATTCATTGGCTGCTGATTGAACAAATGCAAGTTCCCACCTGTCGGCTTCATAAGTCCTAAAATCATGGAGATCATCGTTGTTTTTCCAGCTCCGTTTGGTCCAAGCAAGGCCACTACCTCACCTCTTTGAATCGAAAATGACACGTCACTCACCGCTTCCTTCTCACCAAAACGCTTTGAAATACCGTCTACCTTCACAACCTCTGTCATTCCGTCGCACCTCCGTCTTCTCTATACGTTAAGTGTACGCAAAAATCGTGCTACTGCTCAGTAAACTCTGTCATGAAGTAAGGGTGACATTTGTCATTTCTTTACACAAAAAAAGACATTCGCAGGGAATGTCCTCTTATTTCTTCTTGCGAAACACAAATCGGAAAATACGATTCACTGTAGCATATGTAAAACTGGGTAGCGCGAACAAAAAATCAATGAGATAACTGTCCAGTAAACCAGCATCCGCTCGAACATCAGTTGAATCCGGCTCTTCTACGTTCCCTTGTTCCACGATGAATCCTGCGACGTAGATAATCACCCAAAATAGACAGGCCTTTCCTAAAAACGCTACGAACGTTCCATCTCCAAAAATGGTGAGGAGCTCCCAAAGAGCACCAAACCCAATAGGTAAATTGATAAAGAATAACGTTACTAAAAGAAAGACCCGAAAAAGCATTCCTAAACAGCTTCCTTCGTCTTCACCCGGTCTCTGAACCCGTGTCGCTTTCCTTTCTGACAACCTTCCTCACGTCCTCTCATTTGTTCCACCTCTTAGTATAAGAAATGATGGTTTTTTCCGAAATGGGTAGATTTATCCACTTTCTAGGAGATTAAAATCTGCTAGTCTTTTCCCTTAAAACGAAAAAAAGACGCCTAAATAGCGTCCTTTTTGTTAATCTTTTTTAATTTTCATTCCCGGATGAACGTCAGAAGATGGATTTGTTAAGTAGCGATCGCCATGTTCTAGACCCGTCAAGACTGTATACGTCTCTTTGTCTTTTGATTCAACGCTCACTTCTTGCTTTTGCACTTTACCTTTTTTAGCCACGTACACGTAAGTTGTTTTACCTTTTTTCATGACGCTGCTGCGTGGAATCGTAATCTCCATTTGAGAAGGTAAATCCACTTTTGCTGTTACATGATATCCAGGGTAAAGCTTTTCTGAATCGTCTAGCTGTGCTTTAAAAGCATAGACTACTTTTTTGCCTTGATGAGTTGGGTAATCACTAACAGATAAGATGTGACCTTTCCAAGACTGATTGGATACAACATCTGCTTTGATGCGAACCTCTTGGTTTACAGCCATTTCGCTCTTTTGCTTTTCCGTGATGGTACCTTCCATTTGATACGTGCTGTTTGAATAAATCGTCATCACAGGCGCATCCTCTTTGTCTGACCCTGGAGCTGTGTATGTATACTGAGCGCGATCTGCGTCAATGTTTCCAACGACTCCGTCCATCGTGCTATACACGATTGAATCTTGTTTTTTCTTATTAAGCTGATCTTGATCAAGCTTAATTTTTTCTAGCTGTAGGTCCGCAAGCTGCTTGTTCGCCTCTTGCTGTGAAATCGTACGCTCAAGTCCTGGCTTTTTATCGCTGTCAGCTTCCAAGCGGTTAACCTGTTCAGTAAGAGAATCGATGATTTTCTGTGCTTCATCACGATTTGCCTCAGCTACCTTTTGATCAACAGCCTTTTTTGCTAGCTGCAAATCAATATTTGACTGTTCATATTGGAACAGTTGAGCGCCTTTCTGTACAACTTGTCCCTCATTAACAAATACTTGTTGAATTCGACCCTTCGATGAATCCTGGTAAATGGTTTGAGCATCGCTTGGCACGATTTCCCCTTTTACCGTATTCAGCTTATCTGGAGCCGGTTTCGCAATTGTTACCCACTTTAACTTATCATTCATTACATTTGCCGCAATCACTCCACCAACTGCTGCCACGACAAATAATGCAACTACTATCGTGACAATAACATTCGTTTTCTTCGAACGTTTCTCAGCAGAAGCTTGCTCTCGTTGTACTTCCACTCACTAGCACCTCATTAATAGATCTGTCTATTTTTGTATATTTTTGAAATAATACCAGTCTATTATAATACTTAAAAGACATAAAGAAAACTTTTACCTAAAAACCGCGCAATAATTAGGTCATTAGTCACCGATAAAAATAACCACACAATTACCAACTTATCCTATGAAAAGATACTTACTCACTTGAAATCTGTATGTTCTTCTAGGTCCTCCTGCTCTGCGTCGGTTAACATCGACAGTAAAAAACACTCCCAGTCCTTGTCACTTAAATAAAAGAAATCTAAATAACTTGATTCAAATTCATATCCAGAGTCCTCCCGCTGAATAACCCTTCTGCGTCCATACTCATCATTCTGCGCTGAATACATGTGCTGCAGGTTTGATACAAGCTGATGAAATCTCATCTCAGGGAACTTCTCCCAAACCTGTTTTAATAAAAATATGATCCGTTCAATATTTGGTTTTTCTCTCATACCATCACTCCTTTTATTTAAATAAACGTTGTTTAAACATGTAAAAACAAAATGAATTAGTCTGACTTTCGCCTCTTCTTTATCGTTTTAACAACATTTCATACCCATCCTTGCATCATTACGAACTTCTTCAAGGTTTGAGTTGTACATGGTTTGTACGTTTTAAAGAAAATCCAAATTATGTATCTTAATCATGTAGCACAATTATGACTATACAATAAGGGTTGGACCATAAATGGCTGTTCTACCTTTTAAAGGACATATTTTAATTTTTCTACTCGAATGTCTACTTCATGTCCTCACACGCCTAATAAAAGAAAAATAACTAAATTAACGTTTATTAATTTGTAAAAAAAGGGTATTGCATGAGCAAATGGTCTCAAACTATGTTGCCTTTCACGAAAATTGACTTATGTAAAAAAACGGAAAAACATTTTACAATTGATGTGAGCGCTGTACACAAAGAAGAATATTGAGTGTGCAGTCAGAATGAATAACATTGGAGGCAACCTATGTTTAAACGAAAAAAACATCTATTCTTTTGTTTAGTAAGCGGTCTACTGTTAGGAGGATGCCAAGTGAGCAATGGTGGAAATGAACCAATGGAGAAAAAGCCTAGTGAGTTGAAGGCAGAAGACTTACCAAAAGACAAAGCTCTTCAACATTCATTTACGAGGGAGTTTATGAAATCTACAGATGAATCTGAAAAGGGATACTATACGTTTGACTCAAAAACTGGGCGCTATACGATGTTATTTCCGAAAGACGGATCTATTTCTGAAGAAGGCTATTCAAATGAGAAAAGCAAAACAGAGTCTTTTTTAGCGGGAATTAAAAACAAAGATCTTCCGAATGCCTCTTTAAGTGTGAGTTACAACGCAGAAACATCTAACACTGAGAAAGGAATTAGCTATTCCTTAAAATTTTTAAAGAGCCAGGCTGATATGAAGGAGCCCTTTCAAGAGGAAAAAACTAATGCTGCTATCATTCATTGGGCACCTTTCACAATTGACCGGGACGCATACGGATACGGGGCCTATATTCATCCTACTACAGGAAAAGGTGGTATTGAGGCCATCTATTCTGTCGAATGTGATCGTGCAACGAAATGTGAGGCTAATGAAGACGCGAAGAAACAAGCATTACACATTTTCGCTTCTGTAAAGTTCAGTAAAGAAAGTAGCAAAGCAAATGAGTGACAACCAAGTACTAGATACGAATGAATTGCGGCTTCGATTAACAAATTTACAGTATCAAAACATGAGCAATGAACAATTTAGTGCGGAAGTACAGCGCATTTATATGGAGGAAACCGGCGAGAAGCTACCCGTGTCTGTTCAGGTTGTGCGTTCTTCCGACTTGAAGAAAGTAAATAGTGATATCCCCTCTTCTTATGATGGTACAGCCATCCATTTTTACTCCAAAGAAAAAAACACTAATGAAATATACGTGATTTCTCAAGGTTCAGCACAGCTTGATGATTGGACCTACAATATTCGTGCTATGCAAGCGGGAAAAGAAAATAGTCAAGCCAAAAATACGGATATATTCGCCCAAGAAGCAAAAGAAAAATTTATGAAGGAATCAAAGATGGACACGGATGCGACAATGATTGGGCTATCACATTCACTCGCACACAACAACAACACCGTGTCACAGCTTATGTTTGATACGTTTGATGAGATTTATAGCGCAAATGGAGCGCAAACCAATTACTATCAACAGTACAACACGGACGCCACGTTTCGCGCCAAGGTAAACAAGGAGTTTAACATCGATTACGGCGACGAAAGAAAAGTATACGATGTTAACCCTGCTCAACTAGAATCTTTTGCCCTCTCGTATTACGGAAAAAAAGGAGCCAACGTCCATCAATTAATTTCGTCCGATGATCCGTTAAATGCGATCAGTAGTAACACACGTGGTTTTTTTACACTCGGTGACGTAACCGTAATCGATACGGACGCCGAACATCCCGGTCTTCAGTCGCTAATGGGGAAAATGCCTGATAGCGAGGTTGCAGACCTTCAGAAAATAGCCATTGAATACGCTGATATGTACGCAAAGAATGCAAGCAATAATGAGATTATTCAAGAGCTAACAGGTGTCAACATGGACCTCGTAACTAAATTCCAAGAAAGCGATGGCATCTGGGGAGGGATTAAAACCTATTTTACAGATAGCAAAGAAATTGACGATATGATCGAAGACGTAAACGAAAAGTTCCCTCCCCTTTTAGATAAAGTAAAAAAAGTCACAAGCAATTCCGATGCCATTTTCGATGATTTGTATAAAGGGAATTACATTTCCGCTGATCAAAAAAAGGTTGCCGTAGAGGAAATGAACAATATTCAAGACATTTTAGATGATATGGAGCAGTCGATCAGTGACATGCAGGCCACCAGGGATCTTGCGGCTTCTGGGTATGAAACGTCAGTTTTAGGCGGAGACATTGGGTCTGGAATTCGATTGTTTAATGATGCGAAGAAATTAGCGAAGAGCTTTGAGAATTTAAATAAGGCGCTTGGCCCTGCAATGGACATCATTGGGAAAGGCCACAGTATTAACGAAATATTAAATGCGCTCGCAATAGGAGAAAACAAGGCCTATATTGGCGGAGATATGATCTTAATGTCTGGAAAAAATCAAGAAATTAAGATTAACATTTCAGCAGCGGTTCGCATGTACCAAGAAGGACAGGCGTCTCTAGCAGAAAAAAGCACGCTAATCACAAAGTATAGCAATGCTTTTCAGCAGGAAGTGACGGAAGACTCTGCACAGCAAAAGCAAAAAATAATGACGGAGATTAATGATATCGAAGGGAACCCAAGTGCTCATATGGATTTATTAATGAGACATATTTTCTCCATATACCCTATTCGAGTAGAAAGTGCCCAGGTACACGATAATTTACAGCCGTTAACAGGTCTCGATATTTCACATATTATTGATGAGCTCAATAAAACTGTAACGGAAAGCAATAAATTTTTAGAGTCGACCCGCTCTGGAATTGAGAAGCTATTTGTGAAAGACCATGACGTCAGTATGTTGTTTGACTTATATGCAGGAGGTAAATGACAAATGGAGTTATCTGAAAGTAAATCGATCCGTTTCTATGATCGCATTTTACCTAAAGAAGATTTAACAGGAAAAGCAAAGATTTTCCAAGCGATTACAGACGAAATCGCAAAGATTGATCATGAGCTTGAAAAAAAAATTGAGAAGATTTCGGTTGAAGATAAAGCAACGGGGGAAATTGTTAATGCCATTTTAGAAAAAGCACGCGAACAAACATCTCAGCACCTTGCTTTATTAGAAAACGTTGATGACCAAATGACAAAAATAATCTCCTCCTACGATCAGCAAGTGGACGCAATGAAAAGCCAAAGCATGACTTTCTGCTACTTAGAAGAGAAAATAGGCTCTCTTACTCTCCCACTCTCTTCTTCTCCATTCGTTCCTAAAAAAACGCCTCCGTTTAAATAAATGACCCCGCAGCTTCATTTGTGATGCTGCGGGGTTGTTTTTGATTCGCTTCATCCATTAAATTTAACCACACAAAGACTAAATAAGCGCTGTTGACAATGAAACTTATTAGAATATGGGAATGTAAGTCACTAAAAAGAGAGACCTGTTGCCGCAGGTCTCTCTTTTCTACTCTTAAAATCCGCCTTCTGCCTCCACTTTGGCAATTGCTTTTTCTGTACAAAAATCAAAATAGCGCTTGCAGATGTCCAGCAGTTCATCTTTTTTGACGATTTCATTTAGCCATTCTTCTGGAAGTCCTTCCTTATGATAGCACATGCCTGCCATCGTTCCAGCTATTAATCCAATCGTATCCGTATCTCCACCTAGATTAACTGCTTCTAACACAATGTCTCGATAGTTATCATGCTTTAAAAAGCTCCATAGCGCTGCTTCTAATGAATGAACCACATAACCATCTGACACGATCTCGTCTTTTGATAAATCTGGAATACTTAAATTCAACACGCGTTCGTAGGCAGGAAACTCTTTTTCGTATTTGGTACCTTTTAAATAGTTTAGGCATATCTCTGCTGCTTGCTTATAAGCCTTTAACGGCTTATTGTTATTAAACAAACCTAGGAGAAATTCGATATAAAACACACATCCTAAAGTAGATCGAGGATGTCTATGCGTCACATGAGCAATTTCTTCTACAAGCTTTAGACGATTATCGAAATTAAATTCTTTGAATAACAGAAACACAAGAGGGGAAATTCTCATCAATGCACCGTTTCCATTGTCACTTTCTAATCCTCCACCCCACTGATCGGCAGAAAAGCCCGATAAAAATCGGTCAACGGACTGTTCAGTTGTTCGCCCAATATCAAACATGTGGCCATGCGGCGTCATATATCCATGGTCACGCCAATCAGCAAACTTGCGCATCAGCCCTTCAAGGTCTTGTTCTTCCATTAAGTTTTCCATTAAACAAAATGTCATCGTGGTGTCATCAGACCATGTTCCAGGTGGCTGGTTGTACGTTCCGTAGCCTGTTATTCCTGTAATGTTGAATCCGCCTCGTCCCATAAATTCAACCGGAACACCGATCGCATCTGCAATTACTCCACCCATAATCGCTGGAATCAACCGTCTCTTTATACGTAATGCTAAATAACTGCGGTCATCCGCATCCCAACGTTCTAGTAATGAACTTCTAGTCAATTACGTCACCTACTTTTTATTATTTTTTTACTAAATCTGCTTTAATATATATTTTACCATCAATATCAGGACCATCTGAAATCTCTCGAATAATTAGCTCGTGCCCAAGATCAAATAGAATTTCTGCCTCCATCTGATGCCTACTCATATGTCCAATATAGGCACCGTTTGCACCCTCGGGTACATTGATGGTCCAGTTAACCATTTTCTCAAATGCGGAGCTACTCGTAGCAGATGTGCTTAAAAATCCCTCTTCTTTGAACGTTTGACCTAGTAATTCATAGAAATCAAATTCATTAAAGTTATTTGCTGGTAACATACTTTCAAGGGCATCTATATTCGTACCACGATAAACCGTTAATGGCTCTGGTGTCTCTGCCCGCATCAATGCATTATGAACCGCGCTAATTTTAATGCGAACATCCTCGCTAACGAAGTCGTCTTTTCCGCGCAAATAATTGTTCATATCCTCGTAGTACTGACTACCCGTATAGTCACGAATACCATCTTTTTCTTGCTGAGTAAGCTGATTTTCCCACTCTTTATAGTTCTCTATTCCCCATTCTTCTGCTTCAAATATATGTTTAAAACGCTCTGGTTTTGCATTTGCATTCGAACCGCCATGATTGCGGAAAAATTGTACGTCCGGCTCATTTACATGAAGAGGTCCGCCTGATCCGTATTCAAATGCAAGCTGACTTGCCTCATCATTTGAGAACCAGCTCATATTGCGATAAGACTCGAGTAGGGACGTTGTTTTACTATTTAGAGCCTTTGCGTGCTTTTTGGCAAATTCTTTCGTCCCCTTCGCAAACTTAGACGCTCTTGACACTTTTGAAAGCTTATCAATGCCTTTTCCGCCCAATAATCCGACTCCAATTTCTGTTCCCATAAAAGCAATCCAGTGTGAACGCTGCTGAGCATTCCCGTGTACCATCTCTTCGTTCCATGACTTTGCAATTTGTTTGCCAGTAGCAACAGCCACCTCATCTAAATGCGTTGCTGCATAGCCAATTCCTTGAGCCGTTTTAATGGGATGCTTCACCATTGAAACAGTTCCTTCAACCGTATCCTTAATCGCATCTCCTGCTCCGGATACTACTCCGTCCCACGAGCGCTGAAAAATATTTTTTTCTTCTTTTTTAGTATGTAATCGATTTGCTTTTTGAACCTCTGCTTGATGCTTGGCTCTTACCTGCTCGCGGTATGCTTGTCGCTCAAGCTTCTTCTCCTTCACATAAGCAGTCGCAAATTCATTCGTTTCTTTTTGAACTTGATACGCACGACTACTATGGTATGCTTTTTCATTAAAATATATAGGCGAAGATTCTCCGCTACGTTCTGTGGCATTCATCAACGACTGAATGCCCGCGTTAACCGCCTGATACAACAGCTCTAGCAACTTATAGTCACTGAGAAGCTCTTGATCTAATGACTCTACGTCATCAACGGTGTGAGTTCGTTCCTTCTTTGCTTCATCCATGTCCTTTTCAAACACTTTTGTTGAAAAAGGACGGAGAGACACAATATCATCAATGCTAGCTAAAATTTTCTCTAGGCTGCTTTTCTGCTCATCCACCATGCTGCGTGATTGCTTCTCACCAGCATCTAGATTTTGAGTAAGAAACGACACATCCACAAACGTCCCTTTCGGAAGATCTGCTTTTGCAATCTTTGTTTTTACCGTTTTAAAAAAGGCGATCTGGGTGTGGATTAAGTTCAGCCACTGATTTGCAATATCTTCATGCCCTTTATAAAAGGACTTGATATTGTCAGCACCTTTGCCCTTAAAATCATTCTCTAAGTTTGCTACGCCCTCAAACGCTTTTTTCAAGGTTTGGATTTGCGCCTGTAGCTTTTTATATGAATCTACGCGCTTCTCCGCTGCCTCCAAAAGCGTATCAGCTTCATATACGGCATTTTTCAATACAAAAAACCTCTCTTTTCATCAAAGATCAATCTTCATTTATGACTCTTTTTTCCATACCCCATCATTATACGCTCCTGCCATCTCTTTCTAAATAGGTCGTTTTCTTTAGGTCTTTGTGTGGGATTTCGGTTACAAACTACTTATTTTGCACCTCACTAACCTAGTACATACTATGAGACTAAACAAAAAAAGAAGTGGATGTTGTAATCCACTTCTCTGCAAACACTGATAGTTGCTTACTATATTTCTAAGAAACAAAGAATAATTCACTTCTACTTTGAAACCATATAACAATTATTTAACAAAAATTCATTTCTGATAATTTCTTACGTTAATTCTATACCGAACTATTTGTATAATCTACTTTTATCTAAAATACATTACAAAAAAACCTTCCAGGCAAAAAGAATTTCAATTGAAATTCTTTTTGCCCTAGAAGGAATTTATTAAAACTTTATGCTACGTATGTTTAATTTGGTTTCTAAATTAAGGAGTTACTACAACTGGTGTAGTATCTACTTCAGAAGTACTAGCAACCACAGAACCAACTTTTAATTTGTTGCCTGCAACGTCTTTTACATTGATTACAGCATTGCTTGGCCCTTCAGGAACTACGCTGATAGTAGAATTTTGAGCAATATTTACATCGTCAGCCAAAGTTACATAGACAAACTTAGCATTTGTAGAATCTTTTGCAAGATTGCTAATAGTAGCTGTGTTACCATTAACTACTACTTTAAAGTCTGCAATAGTTGCAGCGTCACTAGTTATTGCATCAAGATTTTCACTAAATGTCAGCTTGATTTTTCTAGTAGTAGTGGATGTAGATGTAGCTTTTTCATAGATAGCAGATGTTAATTCAGGTGAAACATTGTCTGTAAATGTTAACAACTTTTCAACAGGTGCTTTTGTTTGAGCATTCACTACAACACGACTACCTACTGCATTTTTAACGTTAGTACTAATAGTTAATTTTGCATCTTGTGTTTTGCTATAAGTTCCAGTAGGTAAAGTAATTACTACTATCTGTTTTCCGCCTACAAAATCTATAGTCGTTCCACTTGGAAGAGCAACACCATCAATTTTATAGTTAGTTAAATCTTTAGCACTTGAATCCATGTTTTCACCATAATTGATAGTGATTTTTCCGTCTAAAGCTACAGTATTAGTCGTAATAATTGCTGCTGTTTTTTCAACAACAGGTGTTGAATTACTAGTTGATACAACGCTTGTAAGGAAAGCTGTATTAACGTTAGTGTTTACAGAATAAGAACCTGCTGCAGTATCTTTTGCAAATTTTACAGCTCCTGCTTTAAATTCTACAGAATAAGGCTCATTTGCAACAGAATAAGAAGGTGTAGAAGTAGCTAAGTTTATGTGTAAGATGGATTTATTAGTACCATCTACACTTACGCTTGCTCCATTTAACACTACGCCATCTTTGTCTCGAACAATGATCTTAGAGTTATCAGTAGCAGTACCATCCAAAGGTCCATTAAACTTCAGATTTAAAGTTGAACCTGTGATAGAATTTAAGTTTGTATTTGTTACAGCTGGTGTTAAAGTATCTGCTGATAAAGTTACAGAAGTATCAACAGGTTGCCCTAACAAGTTAGCATTATCTTTATAATTTTTAACATTAACACTTAGAGAAGAAGAAGTTTCACTACCAGCATACAACGGATTCAGCGCACCGCTGACATCTTCTTTTACAGAAACGATATAAGAATTCAGTACGTTTGGATCTTCTGCAACTTCAACTTGACCTGCTCCAGTACCAACTGGGAATGTATAGTTTCCTTTTTTAACTGTAACTGTTGGTGGTACAGATAAAGCTTCGCTGAACACAACGCGGAATGAACGGCTGTTTACAGCTTCAACTTTTGATACTACTGGAGCAGTAACGTCAGCTGATACAGTATATTTAGTAGTACTTACAGACGTAACATTAGGGTTTAGAGCTAACACATCAGTCGCATTGTATACTACTACTTCGTGATCTCCATTAGAGAAATAATCATTTGTAGCACTAATATCAGCACTTGTTAAAGTGTAAACGCCTGTCACGCTTGAAGCAGTAAAGTTTCCAGGAACAGTTACTCCATCAACTTTCACTGAGAAACCGCTAGCAGTTGGGGCTACAGGCTCACTGAAAGTTAATTGTACTTTTTTATTAGAACCGCTTCCAGCTACAACTTTAGCTCCTAAAAGCGTTGGTGCCACATTATCAGAGAATGTTTGTTCATTTCCAATGTATTTGTTAATTTTTTGATAGTCTGTTGTTACTACACCATCACTTACATGAACAGCATATTTATCGGCATTAGCCAGAGGCGTTACTAATTGGAATGTTACACTTCTACCGTCTTCAGATAATGTTCCTTTTTCACCTGAAGTACCTACCAATGCAGATGCAACTAATGTTGTACCATTTAGTTTTAGTGTGTAGTTTCCTTCGTTAATTGCAGATGCTTCGTTTACTTCTTTATTGAAAGTAACTTTGATTTCTTTTGCGTTGATTGCAGATGCAGATTGCACTTCAGCAACTAAAGGTGCTTTAACAGTTACTTCACGTACTACTGGTTTTGCTTCATTACCAGCACTGTCTTTAGCAGTATAAGTAATTGTATAAGTACCTGTCACTTTAGTATCGATATTGGTAATTACTTTACCTGCAGCATCTTTAATTTCAGTTTTTACATCTACTTGTTTATCTTTATTATCCTTAACAGTTACCCCAGCATCAACATATGATGAACCAAAGTCAACCGCTACTTTTGCATCACCTGTTAAAGTAATTACAGGAGCTTCAGTATCTGGATCTTCTGGTAATCTTTCAACATTGTATAAGAAAATGGCAAATTGGCCACGAGTAATTTCTGACGTTGTTCCAAACATGTCAGCAGTTGTACCACTAGCTACTTTGTTTGAGTAAAGTGCTAATACAGCATCTGTATAGATACCTGTTGCATCTTTAAATGGATTTTTAACATCTGCAACAGCTTTTAAGCCATAAGCTTTTGCTACGATGATTGCCATTTCACCACGAGTGATGTTAGCATCAGGCTTAAATTCAGTAGCAGTTTTACCACTAATAATTCCAGCTTCTTTAAGTGGATTAACAGCTTTTGCTACACGATCGTTGATATCTTTGAAGCCAGCGTCTTTAGCTTCTTTTCCATAAACGTCTAGAGCATTAGCTACCATGATCGCAGCGTCGCCACGTTTAATTTTTAATTGAACACCGAATGTATCTTTATCAATACCGCTAGCAATACCTTTTTCGATAAGATAGTTTACAGCATCCTTATAGATTCCTGAAGCATCAGTTGCAGCAAATGATGCTAATGGAGCAACAGCACCAGCGACCATAGTAGCAGTAGCAGCAGTTGCGATAAATTTACGATAAGACTTAGGTTGGTAAGCCATGTAATAAATCCTCCCCGTTTTGTACAAAGTTTATTATTATGAATCGAAGGTTGGTCCAACGATTGATAACGATGGTTAATTATTGCCTCACACTCTACTTTTTTCTCATACATTTTCCATTTCATTATGTATTAAGAATCATATAAAAGTTTGCCTTAAGTTACTTATGAACTATTTTGACCAACTATTCAAAAAAGTAGAATAAAAGCTTCGTAGATAATTCTACCAAAAAAGAATAATATTTCAACTATTTTTTACATTAAAATGCATAAAAAGATGAAATATGTAAAAATATATACTTTTTTACCAAGTAACATTTAACCTTATATGGTAAAAAACAGAAACAAATATGATTATACACACATAAAGTAAATATTGGAAGACTTTTTTGTTAATTTTTTATAAAAAATTAGTTCATAAATCCTTATTATGATAGAACTATTATTTTCTCAAAAAAATAACAAATTGCTTAATGATTATTTCGTGAATACCGTGTTGTCAGTCAGAATCACTTTCATCATGTGGTAAGTGTATATGTGCCATACTGAGTAGTTATGAAAATGGTTCTAGTTACATGTGCGTAACCGCTTGTTCTTTTATTGATATCGGTTAATGATCTCTGTTCTTTAGCTTTTTTTCTGTTTTTCTGCACTTTAAAAAGGATCGAGCACTAAAGTAGCAATACTTGGCCCTTCTATTAAGAAGATTGATCACCTTTTAACAAAGAGTACATATATAAATCATCAAACTTCCCTGCTCCATATTCGTAATGACGGAGCAGCCCCTCTTTTATAAAGCCCCTTTTCTCTACTAGTCTCTGAGATGGGATATTATCAGGTTCAATAAGTGCCTGAATTCTCTCTAACTGAAGATGCTGAAATCCATATTGAATGACAGCCATCATTGCTTCAATCGCAATCCCCGTTCCCCAATAATGACTGCTCAGCTCATAACCAATATCCGCACGAAAATGCTTTGCCTCACGATTCAAAAACCCGCAGCTACCAATTACCTTGTTGCTCTCCTTCAAACTAATTCCAAACCGTATACCTGTTTCCTCGCGATAAATTGACTCATACCAATCTACCTCGTCACGAACCTCTTCAATCGTCTGAAAAGCAGGTAGACCCACATGCCTCATTACCTTCTCATCAGACAAATACAAAAACATATCTGCAAAATCTGCTGAAGTAACTCTCCTCATAACCAAACGTTCCGTCTCTAATACTGGAAACTCACTCATTTATAAATCACTCCCTACGTTTACTTAACTAAAATTTAACATATAAGGAATTAAACAGGGTGAAAATTAAAGATATAGACCATTTTGCTAGGAATTAGAATTGAAGGGTTGAGTCCATTTGCTGTGTGTACACACCTGGGACACCTGGGGAGAATTTATATAAAGCTGATCACATTTAAATGAACTACTTTAAGTAAATAGAGAAAAGTGTGTGGGAAGCCATTTAGAACATCTCAACTCCAATCTAAGGATCGCAGTGAAAGATGCGAAGACTCCTGTGGGACTAGTGGGTAAGCTGAGATCCCGCAGGAAACGAAGTGACGAGGAAGCTCAGCGCCCGCCCCATGGAAAGCGAAGCGATCTGTAACGGAGAGCCGCTCTTATCATTTAAGTTACTCTAGTAGTTAAAAGAAAACATGATGAAGCTTCGGAGAAACAGTATGACCGCTAACTGCACAACTCCAACGAACTAAGGATCGTAGTGAAAGATGCGGAGACTCCTGCAGGACTAGCGAGTCAGGTGAGATCCCGCAGGAAACGAAGTGATGAGGAAGCTCAGCGCCCACCCCACGGAAAGCGAAGCAATCTGTAACGAAGATCCGCTCTTATCATTTAAGTTACTCTAGCAGTTAAAAGAAAACATGATGAAGCTTCGGAGAAACAGTATGACCGCTAACTGCACAACTCCAACGAACTAAGGATCGTAGTGAAAGATGCGGAGACTCCTGCAGGACTAGCGAGTCAGGTGAGATCCCGCAGGAACGAAGTGACGAGGAAGCTCAGCGCTCGCCCCGCGGAAAGCGAAGCAGTCTGTAACGAAGATCCGAATCGATAAAAAAAACGCACCAAAGTCTTATAAAAGACCCTGGTACGTTTTGATTGTTGCATCAGCTAACTGCTTCACAGAATAATTCGCTGATGCTTTCTTATATAGATTCATCCCTTTTTGAGAAAGCTCACCTGTTGCCTTCTCGTGGAACGCTTCTCTGATCGCTCCGGCAATCGCTCCGGCATCCTTCGTTGGAATGATCCAACCAAGCGATGAATCAGAAATCATATCCTTCACGCCGCCCACATCTGTCGAAATAACCGGCACGTGTGCTCTCGCTGACTCTAAGATTACAAGCGGGAAACTCTCGCTATACGACGCAAGTAGCTTCACATCCGATAGCGACAAGAACGAATGAACATCCTTTTGGAATCCTGCAAAGAGAACATGATGCTCTAAGCTCTTCTCTTTTACAAGTGACTTCAGCTCATCCTCCATCGGCCCATTCCCAACTGATAAGAGCTTCACATTTGGAATCTCATCCTTTAGCTGACAAATCGCCTCAAACGTCTCTTTATGACCCTTGATTGGATGAAGACGCGCAACCATCGTTACAACGAAATCCGTCTCAGCAAGGCCGACTTCCTGACGCGTAAGCTTATTCTCCAATGGAAGATCAAACTCAATGCCGTTGTAGATCGTGGTGATTTTAGACGAATTCACACCAAACCCTACGATCATATCTTTAAATCGCTCGGACACCGCGAAGAAATGATCAATGGACTTGATAACCGCCATGTTAATCTTCGTGAAAATCTTCCCTTTCACGCCGCCCTTAATGAAGTCCTGACGTGGATCACTGTGAATCGTCGTAATCCATGTGAACTTCATTGTTTTGCGAAGCAGAAACGTGAACGTATTGGCGCGTGGCCCGTGCGTATGAATAATATCAATTCGATTCTCTTTCATAAATCGACGAATTGACGTTAAAATTGAAAAGTCATAGCGTGACTTTTGCTTGAATACCGTAACAGGAACTCCTGCCTGGCGTGCTTCCTCTGAAAGAAGCCCCTCCTGAAACACGCCTAGGAATACATCTTCCGTTCCAATATGTCGTAATAAGGAAATAAGGTGGTTTTTTGAACCACCCGTTTCCCCTCCGCTAATTAAGTGTAAAACTCTCATAGCAAACTCTTCCTTCTCATTTCAATTCCAGTTGCGACTGCTCCGAGCATCATGAAGAAGTAAGCTGTAAACGTCTTATCCTCCCAGATGTTGTAGATCAATCCGCAGAATAAAATACCGAATAACACGGCTAGAACTGGTGCAGCCATGACTGTATCATGACGTTTCTTCCATAGATAAACGACCATACCAAGTAAGAATACCGCAAACAGAACGACGCCGATGATCCCTGTTTCCGTGATCACGACAATGTACTGGTTGTCCGCATAAATGTTCACTGTAATATCATAGTCTTTATAAATCGGTGATGGATTGCTTTTCGCAGCTGAATCACCGTACGTTGCAAATCCAGTTCCGATAATTGGATGGTCTTTGAACACTTCAAAGCCTTTTTTCACGATGAACAAGCGACCTGTTTGGCTACTTTGCTCTAACGTTTCACTGCTGAACGTTTTATTGAGACGATCTGATGCAGCTGAATGTTCTTTATCGTTGCCTTGATCTTCCCCGTTGTCACCAGGCTCCAAATCATCTCCGTTATCCTCAGGCTGCTGGTCTGGAGGTAGGTTTTCCATCTCTTTTTGAGAGTGATAGGCATCGGCAGCTTTTACGACTGGATAGTACACAATTGCCGTGGCGAAAACACCTAAAATAACGGTTTGGACGAGCACTCTCCAGTTACGAGTCAGGATCATGTACACCACAAGTGCAATAATTAGTCCAATCCACGTACCTCGTGAATACGTTAAGATGGTAATGCCAAGCATCAGAATCATTCCGACGTTTAGAATTCCCTTTGTTGACGCTCTCACAACGAGACGTTTTAAATACAGCGTCAGCATAAATGAGATCGATAGGAATACCGCTAGCATGTTCGGGTTGTTTATTAAACCGTAGATACGGGAACGGTTATTAGGAGAAAGCATGCGATCAACCCAGAATTGCGGCATTAGCATCGAACGATCGGAGATTTTCTCCACGATTCCGTGAATACATAGTACAACCGCAATGATGAAGGTTGTCCATAAAAATTTCAGTACGTCTTCTTTTTTTACATCTAGGCGTCTTACGACATAGAATAAAATAAACGTTACAAGAAATGCGCGTAGCTGGAACACGATTGCTCCAAGGCTAACGCCTGTAATGAGTCCTGCAACAGCACCGACTGCACAGAATAAAATAAAGGCCCACTCAAACACGTGCAGTTTGAAGATGGATTTTACATCTCTACGAGAATCAATTAACACTCGTAGGAACGCAATCACGATGATCGCATCACCCATGATTTTTAAACTTGGGTTCACCTGCATTAAAAATGATCGCGTTGGGAAGTAGATTAATAAGAGCATTAGTCCATTTTTCGGTGAGAATAGCGTTAGTGCCATGAAGACAAGCGTAACGGCATACCCCACGATGCTATGTGGAACGACTAATGCGACTGCTAATAAAATCACAGCAACATACAAAAACCAAAAGTCTCTCCAATTTACATTCATGAATTGAATCCTTTCTTGCATAAAAGTTAAGTATTAGTTCACTTTCCAAACAAGCATTTATTTAGAAAAGAGAATTTTCAATAAAAAACGTGGAAGTGCCAGTTGACGCTTAAAGCGACTAGGCTGTGTAATTAAACGATAAAACCATTCCAGGCCAAGCTTTTGGAAGAATTCAGGTGCACGTTTCACATGACCTGCATACACATCAAAGCTTCCCCCTACTCCTTGAAACACGGTTGCCGGAACATGATGCATGTTCTCGCGAATCCAGTGCTCCTGACGAGGACTCCCCATCGCTACAAACACAAGATCAGCGTTCACTTCTTGAATATGACGAACAATTTTATCATTGTCCTTCTCATAACCATTTTCATAGCCAACTATTTGAATAGTGGGATATTTCTTTTCAATGTTTTCTTTTGCCGCGCGAACGACTTCCTCTTTTGCTCCATAAAAAAAGACGCGTTTCCCCTCTTCAGCCGCAAAACGAAGAAGACGGTCCATCATATCAACACCGGTTACGCGTGAGCGAATACCGCCCTTTTTTAATTTAGATGCGAGTAGAACTCCAATACCATCTGGAATTTGATACGTCGATTCGTTAATAAGCTGTTTTAAGTCAGCGTCGGTTTCTGCTTTAATCATTTTTTCTGGATTAACGGCAATAATGGTTGATTTCTCACCTTTTGCCATGCGACCACGAAGATCAGCGATAATTTCCTCATAATTTAAAGGTGATACGTCTACCCCTAAATACGTTTCTTTCTGCATGAGACACTCTTCCTTTATCCGTCTTTCGTAGCTGTAACAGAGGCTGTCCCAAATCGGGCCGTTCACCTCACCAATATGAAGTGGAATGGCTATTTAATTCAGGACAGCCTTCTGTCAAATTACGATTAATTATTATGCTTGAATAGCCTGTAAGTTCGTTAAGTCACCGATACGATAGTGCATGATTGAATCGTTATCAATGTGTGCACAGTTTTTCGTATCAAAAACAACTGGTGTTGCCATACGTTTTACTAGCTCTGCTGTATCCATTTGCTTGAATTCATTATGATCCGTTAGGACAAGCACAAGGTTTGCATCTTGAACCGCTTCTTCAAACGATACAAGTGGGAATTTCACTTGTTCTTCGCGTACGTGTGGGTCATGTGCCACTACGTTAAAGCGAGGATTGCTTGCAAGCTTTTCATAGATTTCAATCGCTGGACTTTCACGCACGTCATCAATGTTTCCTTTGTACGTTAAACCAAATACCGCAATCTTCGGCGTTGGTAACTCAGCTGTTAGACGGTTTACTTGATCATAAACGAAGTCTGGCATTGAGTTGTTGATTTGACGTGAAATTTGAATCAGCGGTGATTCTGCCTGCGCTTTTTCAATAATGAAATAAGGGTCAACCGCTAAGCAATGTCCACCAACACCTGGTCCAGGGTGATGAAGATTTACACGCGGATGCTTGTTCGCAAGCTCAATAACTTCATGTGCGTTCACGTTTAGACGACTAGAAATTTTTACTAGCTCATTCGCTAAGGCAATGTTCACGTCACGGAACGTATTTTCCATTAATTTCGACATTTCTGCTGTAACAGCTTTCGTTTCAATCACATCACCTGTTACAACTGCGCGGTATACGTCTGCTGCTTTTGTTGCAGCTTCTTCCGTTAATCCACCAACGATACGCGTATTTTCGATTAGCTCGATTAAAATACGGCCAGGTAGAACGCGCTCTGGGCAGTGTGCAATCGCTACATCGTGTTCAGGGTCAATGCCGTGCTCACGAATGATCGGTGCTACTACATCATCCATTGTACGTGGAGGAATCGTAGACTCAACGATTACAACGTTTCCTTTTTCTAAGTAAGGAGCAACACGTTTTGTTGCTGATACAACGTAATCCACGTCAGCCGTGAAGTCTTCATGAATTGGCGTTGGTACCGCAATAATATATACATCTGCTTTCTCAGGCTCTAGAGAAGCGCGTAAGTTTCCACTTTTCACAACTTCTTTTACAAGCTCTGGTAAGCCTACTTCTTCAATATGAATTTCACCTTTATTAAGGGAATCTACTACCTTTTGGTTTACATCTACACCAACAATTTCGTACCCAGCTTTGGCAAAAATAGCAGCTGTCGGTAAACCTATATATCCTAAACCAATTACACAGATCTTTTTCATCTGATAAGACCTCTCTTTTCGTTTTTCAGGTATGTTTGTTGTTAGTATGCTTTAGTTCGGCAATTCCTAACATAGTATAACAAATTGTGATAGAGTGTGCACCATTTACATTGAATAAATTGGAGGAAGGTGCTAAAATATACGGTAGTTTTGCATCACTCATGGAGTGAAGTATAAAGCAGGAAACCGCTTTAATGCAACCATGAAATGATGCGCCTTTTTGGTCGACTCTCACACGGGAGTCTTGTTTTCTTTTACCCGCTTTCTTATTACCCATAAATCATTCGTCTTTTGCGAAGAATATAAGGGTGTACAGAAGCAATAGCTATGAACTATGAAAATTAAGGAGGATTCACTTCTTTGAAAGTTGTTATCTCAGGATTTTATGGTTTAGGAAACACAGGCGATGAAGCAATTTTAGAAGCAATTATCGATAATCTGCGTCAGGAATTAGACTCACCGGACATTACGGTGTTTTCATTATCACCAGAAGAAACAGCTAAAACGCATAACGTAAAAAGTATCTTCCGCGGCTGGAAGCAAGACTTTAAAGGAAAAGTACGTGCGCTTCGTCAAGCGAACTTACTCATCAGCGGTGGTGGCGGATTACTTCAGGATACGTATCCAACGAAGTTCCTTTTCGGCCCGCTTCCTTATTATTTACTTATTGTCTTTTTAGCAAAGCTTTGTGGAACAAAGGTCATGTTCTTCTCTCAAGGAATTGGACCGGTTAACTCAAAGTGGGGCAAAACGCTCATGAAGATGTTCGCAAACATGGCGGACTTTGTTACGGTTCGTGATCAGTATTCAAAAGACTTACTTCACAAATTAGGCGTAACAAAGCCTGAGACGATCGTAACATCTGATATCGTATTTGCGTTTCATCGCAAAGAGGATACGTCATGCATGGACAGCCTTCCGCAGTTAGAGCGTAAGGACAACCTTGTAGCGGTATCCGTTCGACCTTGGTTTGAAAAGGTAAAGCAATTTGAACAAATGGCAGAAATTTTAGACGAACTAATCGAACAACGCGGCATTACGCCTGTATTTGTTCCGATGGAAGGTCATCATGACGATAAAGCAAGCCGTGACGTGATGAAGCATATGAAACATGCAGATAAATGTCACATCCTTGGAACGGACTTTACTCCGAATCAATACTTGAACTTTATCGGTCAATGTCAAATGACGATTGGAATGCGACTTCACGCTCTAATCTTCTCGACGTTAACAGGTGTACCACATATCGGGTTCAGCTACGATAAAAAAGTAGAAAGCTTACTAAAACGCAGCGGCATGTGGGATTACTCAGCTGTTCTAGAAGAAATCGACAGCGCGAAACTCACACAAAACGCACTTACGCTGTTGGACAATCGTGAAGAGCATTCACAAGTCGTGCAAGCAAACGCGGCTCAACTCCGTGCAGAAGCGATGCGCAACCTAGATCTATTAAAAGAAAAATTCGTATACACAAAATAAAAGGAGGATGAGTACGCATGAAAATTTTAATCGCAACGGCGTATGATTACCCTCATGCTGGCGGACTATCCACCCATGTGACGACATTAAAAGCAGGTCTGGAAGCACGAGGTCATAAAGTTGACGTTCTTTCATTTTCCGATATTCCTCCGGCTGTTCGCAAGCTTTCTGCTCAAGGACCAAGCTTCGTATTGAACAAGCTAAAAAAAGGAAAAGGGATTGTCTACAGTCATAAACAGCGTCAAAAAATGCTAACGAACTTAATGAAGAAACGCGCGCATGAGAACTATGATTTAGTTCACGCACAAGATCCATTCACAACGCTTGCTGCACTTGATGCAGGTCTACCGACGGTTTCGACTGTTCATGGATATATGGCTTTTGAATCGATCAGTAAAGGCTCGATGGATGAAGGAAGCGCAGAAGCGAAATTCATGCAGGAAATGGAGATCAAATCATACCGCGAAACCCTTGAAGTAATCACGGTAGACCAACGTCTACTTGATTATGTAAAAGATGTATCCGGTGTAGAAGGTACGGCAATCCGTAACTTCATCGATATTCACGGCTTCCGTCCCGAAAAAGAACGAAAAGCAGAGCTACGCAAACAAAATGGACTTTCTGTTGAAGATCCGATCATGTTTGTTCCGCGTCGTCTTACACGTAAAAACGGCGTTATCTACCCTGCCCTATCACTTCCGGCTGTGTTAGAAAAACATCCAAACGTGAAGCTGATCTATGCGGGAAGCGGTGAAGCACGTACAGAAATCGAACGTATCGTCTCTGAAAAAGGCTTACAAAACTCGGTTACTCTTCTCGGTGCAGTCGCACACGAGAAAGTAAAAGAGTACTATGCGCTTTGCGATATCGTTCTTGTACCAAGCGTTCACTCTGCTGGGGTTGAGGAAGCGACGTCAATCTCTGCTCTTGAAGCAATGGGATCTGGTTCACCGTTAATTGCCTGTGCGGTTGGTGGACTAAAAGAAATCGTTGAACCTGAGCGTGATGGTCTATTAGTAGAAGAGAAAAACGTAGAAGAGCTATCGGATGCGATGAATTTCCTCCTTGAAAATCCTGAAAAAGGTGCGGAGCTAGCGAAAAACGCCCGCGCTAAAATCGAAGCTGAGTACTCGCACGTTGCTGCGGCTGAAAAGTACGAGCAGATTTATTTGAAGGCTTTGGCTAAGAAGGGTTAATTGGTATATTTTTACTAATTTGTCGAATGGGGACAGACCCCCACTCCGTTAAAGCATTAAAGAAGAGGCGCTTCCGTCAAAAACGGGAGCGCCTTTTTATGTTGTTTCATTTATCTTACTTCATTCCTGCATAAGGAACGACTACGCCAATATCATCACGCAAATATACTTTTTCTACACCCATCACGTCTGACTGAATTTCATGCCAGTAGTGACCACCCGCATCAGGTGCTGTCGTTTTTCCGATAACAGTAAACGGCGTACCTACTGTTTGATATTCGTATGCAATGCTTTGAGATGTCGTAGGTGCTACGCGGAAGTTAGCACCAGGTTCTTTCGTTACACCAGTTTGATAACGTCCGAAATCCTTTTTGCCGAGGGCGCTGTCTACTTCAAACATCCATCCTGCAATTTTCTCTCCCCAGAACGGATCTGTCGCATAGTGTGCATTAAGTCCAACGGCTTTGTTTCCTGGTTGCGCTCCTGCAAAGAAGTTATTGCCCGGCTTGTAGCTTAAGTAGCTTCCGTTCAGCAACGCCGCATAGTATTGAATACCTTCTTCAAACGTAGCGAATGTGTGCATTCCTTTTTCCGCTTCTCCGTCAAAAGCGCCGATACCAAATAAGTTTTTCTTTTGGAGCGCTGTTGCATTCATCGCTTTTGAGCCGGAAGCCGTGCTTTCATGAATCGCATGAGAAAGCAAATACAGAGCGTTAATATGATAGGTGGCTTCTGCTTCTTTAAACGCTGCACCGAGATTAGCTAAGGGATTGCTTGGGTCCATATATTTTTTCACATAGCTGTTCAGCTCTTCAGCCGTGTAAGCACTTGTCGTTCGAACAGATAATTGATTGAAATACTGATAAGACGTTGTTACCGCTTTACCGTCCTTCGTATAAAAATCGTGACCGTTCGGGCTATAGTATACGACGCCTTCTTTTAATGCTGACGGAACCGCTCCATACTCAATTCTGTGTGAAATACCTGATCCTGCCGTGTATGTATAGTGGTATAGAACACCGTTTTCTGCTTTATAATAATTAAGCTTTACTTTGTCAGCTGTCGTAAGCTTTAATTCAGAGCGTTTTGCATATCCTACTGCACCGTTTACTTCTATTTTTACAACGGTATCATTGCCTTTCACTAACTCATACGAAAGTTCTGTCTGATCGGCTACGCTTGTCAAAAACACGGATGCGTTCGTATTTTCGTCTTTATAAATTTTAAGAGCTTGTCCACCCGTGTTGGCATAAGCAATCCCGCTTTCTGCTGGTGCTTCTGGTGTTTGATGTTCAATGAGATTTAGCATGCGTGAAACGAACGCAGCTGATTGAGCACGTGTTGCGAGTTCTTTCGGCGAAAATGCATAGGTACCGTCTCCATTTGAATTACCACGGATAATTCCATACGCCGCAACCTGCAAAATAGATGGACGAAACGCCTCTCTTACCTGTCCCATATCCGAAAAGGCAAACGCTGTTTTTGCTTTAGGAACTCCCTTGAAATCCAGCGCTTTTTTTACCATATAAGCGGCTTGCTCGCGCGTGATGTCCTTATCAGGTTCAAACGTCGTCGCTGTATAACCACTTGCTATGCCTGAACTATAGGCGCTGTAGATATCTTTTGCTAACGCAGAGTTCTGTGGAACGTCAGAGAAATTCCCTTCACCTTTAGGTAGATCAAGCGCACGCGCAATAAACGCGACAAACTGTCCTCTTGTCACATGCTCTGAAAGCTTATAATCTCCGTTAACTCCTTTTAAAATTCCTCTGTTAATTAAGTCCTGCACTTCCATTTGAAGCGCACTGCTTGCGCTCACAACTGTGGAGGCTTGTACATCCTTTATGACAGGTGCACCGCTTAACAGCATAGCCCCAATGGCCATACTACTTGCTATTTTCTTCATTTGTTCTCCCCCTTTTACTACACTACTTTTATCCTATCTTTGCTTACAAACCATTTTCATAAAAGCTCTTCTATTCCACCTGCATGCTCAGGATTATGAATATTTCATGGTCATAGAACAGCTCTTACGGCGAAACATCTATTATTATACTATTCTTCTAACTGGCAATCCCCTTTTTATGGTAACTTTGTCGAAATCTTTGTCGAAAGGGTCTGTCCCCCACCCCATTAATGCATGAAAGCATTCACACAAAAAAAGAACAGCTCTTGTGAAAGAACCGTTCTTTTCCATCTCATATTCTTAGTAATTCTTCGGCACATACGTCATTTGTTGAATGTTATCTGCTCTTGTATAAGCACTGCTATAACGAATGTCATCAGATACGATGTTATACCAGCTATATCCGTCAGGTTGCGGTGAGTTTCCAAGGATAATGAAAGGCGTTCCTAAATCAGGGTATTTATAGAGGAAGTTCGAATCCACCGTTGCCCCTTCACGGACATACACGCCTGATTTAACCGTTAGCCCAATGTTATACACGCCGTAATCTTTTCCACCTAAAAAGCGATCCGCGCGGTACATATGCCCAGATACTTTTTGACCCCAGAACGGATCAGAGGCATACATTACGTTAAACCCTACTGACTTGTTTCCAGATACCGACCCGTTGAAATATTTGTTCGCTGGATCCGCATAGCGATTGTTCATATATTCTCTCGCATACGTGTTAATGCAATCTTCATAGCTTTTAAATACCTTTGCATCTCCGCTTGGATCGCGATCTGTTGCATTAATTCCGTAAATGTTCTTTTTCTCATCCGCAATTTGACTTACACCGTTCGGACGAGTTAGATTTGTGCTTTCCGTTAAAGCATGTGCCATTAGGTAAAGGGCATTGACGTTGTAAGCTGCTTCGGCCTTTTTAAAGTACTCCCCTAACGTCCCAATTGTGTTTACTCCCGATTTGGCTGGGAAATTCTTTTGAACATAGTTATTTAATTCTTCCGCCGTATAGTTTGTTTTACTGCGAATTGGCAGGTAGTTAAAATATTGATAGAAGTTGCCAATGAATGTACCTGCTTCATCGTAAAACGAATAGCCGTTTGGACTATAGTATTTCTTTCCGGACTCTAGCTGTGCCGGTGCAGGGCCGTATTCGTAGCCTACATAGGTGTCGCTTGTAACGTTATAAAGGCGATGCACAAGCTTACCGCCTGAAGCCTGGTAATACGATTTTGCAATGGCGTCTTTTTGATCGATTAGCTGGACTTGAGTAGCGCTCACGTAGCCTACCACATCATTAATAGCCACTTGAACATAATCTGCTCCAGAGGATAAATAGCGCATCTCTGTATCAGCACTCACGTACGTAATATAGTCACCGCTTAAAACTGAGGTTGGATAGATTTTTAGGACGTGATCAGCTGTCGTCGGTTTTGCGTATGCAAGACCTAAGCTCGAAAGTTTTGGTACTTCTTGTGCTTCAACGAGTTTCAGCATTCGTGAAATAAAGGCAGCTGCCTCAGCACGCGTTGCTTGTTTGGTTGGGGAAAAGGCGTACGTCCCGTCAGGATTAGCATTTCCTTTAATAATTCCATAACCTGCAACCTGTAAAATAGAGGCTTGGAAGGACGGACTAGCGGTTGTTAAATCTGAAAAAGAAGCAGGTGTTGAAGGTGCCATTACTTGCTTATAATCAAGTGCTTTTTTAATAATTGCAGCGGCCTGCTCACGAGTAATTGGCTCACTTGGATGGAACAAGCCGTCCTTATACCCACTCACAAGACCAGCACTATATGCACTGTAAATTCCTTTTGCTAACGCTACGCTCGCTGGAACATCTGTAAAATTACCCGTTCCATCAGGTAATTTAAGCGCGCGAGAAATAAACGCAGCAAATTCTCCGCGTGTTACGATTGCATTTAGCTTGTAGTCACCATTAGTTCCTTGTAAAATCCCTCTCGCAATTAAATCGCGAACTTCATTCTCCAGAGCAATACCTGTAATGCCATCATCAGCTGCTTGTGCTGTCATGAGAGGCGTTCCTCCTACTAATATGGCTCCTATTAGAAGGCTGCTTACGAGTTTCTTCATCTTCCTGTTTCCTCCTTTAATTACCGCTACACAATGTTTTGATAACTAATCTATTTTCTAATTCCATATAATTCTACATTTATAGACAAAATCATCTATTAAGTTATCAAATATTGTTATTTATCGGAGTAAACAGGCATTTATTAATAGTTCTAAAGTAATTAATAGGAGCTTTTGGATGTTAATCAACTACTATCATATGCAAACTCTATTATTTTGTTCCTTACGTTTCGTTTGATAGACGCCTTGAGAGAAATAAAAAGAGCGCTGATCTCATTGAGATCAGCGCTCTTTTGTTCTCTTGGCTTATTTTCCTAGCTTTTCTGCATTTGCTAAGAAAATGGCAAAATCGCCGCGAATAATTTGATTATACGGACGGAAAGTACGATCCGGATAGCCTTCTGTAATATGGTAGTAAGCAAGTTTTTTGATCGAACTTGCGGCAGCCATGCTACTTGAAACATCCTTGTAAGAACTTGTCGTCATATATTTTAAATCATAGGCTCTTGCTAAAAGAATGGCCATTTCCGCGCGCGTAACAAGCTGTTGCGGCTGGAATGTTCCATCTCCAAACCCTGAGATAATTCCTTTTTCAGCCGCAGACTGAATATACCCTGAACCGAAGCTTGTTTTCGCTACGTCGCTAAATTTTGTAGCTCTAGGTGTGCCATTTAAACCAATAGCACGTGCAGCCATCACAACTGCCTCAGAGCGTTTTAGATAAAGCTGTACGCCAAAGCGACCGTCTTGGAAGCCACTAACAATATGATCATGACTTAGATAACCAATTGAGGAGGCAAAGCGATCCTGCTTTTGTACATCTAAATAAGAAGGCTCTGTGATCATCGCCGAAATAGTTGATGTCCAGTCTCGCTCAAGACCTCCGGTTACAACCGCTGCCTCGTAGGAATACGTTCCTTTTACGCCGTAATCTTCAATGGAAGGGTTTGTTACGTTTGATTTTAAAAGCTGTCCGTCACGGTAAATGTTGTAGCTTGCTCCAGAAGGAAGCGCTGGTAGCGTAAAGGCTGCTTTCCCCGTGCTTACGGCTGCTGACGGTGTGGAAACGGATTGACTATTTTTAAACATGGCAAGACCATATCCAAAATATTGATCCTTTCCCTTTGCTCCTAAATCAAAAGCCGTTGAATCTAGCATGTCACGAAGCTCTGCACCTGTTTTAGTCGGATACTTCTCTTTATAAAGAGCGAGGACACCTACCACAAACGGAGCTGCCATTGACGTACCTGTCATCCACGTGTAGCCATCGCGCTTACCGTCCCAATCAACTGATAACGGGACGGTGCTGTAGATATCATCTCCGGGTGCCGTTACTTCAACTTTATCGCCATTTGAAGAACTAGGAACTCGTTTGAATTGACTATTTACAGATGATACAGCAATGACACTGCTGTACCGAGCAGGGAACTGAACCGTATCGCCCTGTCCAGATGCTTTTCCTGTATTTCCTGCTGCTGCCACAACGAGAATGCCATTGTTATAGGCTTTATCGACTGCTTTATGCAACATTGAATCATCTTCATCAGCTGTTAGGCTTAGGTTAATAACATCCATTTTATTTTGGATTGCCCAGTTAATGCCCGCTAAAATAGACGTCGTTGTTCCTTCTCCTTCAGAATTCAATGATTTTACAGCATAGATTGCTGCATTTGGTGCAACACCGACTATTCCAACAGAGTTATTTTGCGCTGCAATAATCCCAGCTACATGAGTTCCATGGCCTTCGTCATCCTGATAGCCATTTGGACAATAGCGGGTTCCGTAAGCATCCTCGTTAAAGCATGCTCCTCCAGCAACCTTCAGATCAGGGTGGTTACGATCAATACCAGTATCTATAATAGCAATTTTTACACCCTTCCCTGTATATCCGAGGCTTTTTGCTGTTGGCGCCTGAACCGCCTTGTTGGACCATAGCACCTGCTGCGGAGCTGTGCTATAACCTTGTGTTTCGTAGGTCTTTTCTTCCGTTACTTCACTGACATTCGAATCAGCCTGCAGGACGGGAACAAGATTTGATGGCACGTTAATAGAAGAAACATGAAGCTCATCAAAATTATGCACGTCCTCTGCTCCTACTTGGTTAAGAAGCTTTTGATCAATGTCTCCTTTAAAGGAAACAAGCACGCGCTCTTTTACCGTATCTGCAGAAGATGAGGTAAAAGAAAATGGAGAAACCAAAAGAGTGAAGCTAAGTGCAACAATGGTCGTCATTTTTTTCATTATGGACATTTCTCCCTATCATTTTACTAAACTACTATTTTCCTCTTTATCTTAATGTAACCAAAAGATAAAAACAATTCTAGATTCTCTACTTGATTAAATATCCCTATGAGAAAAAAATGAGAGGGTAAATTTGCTAAATATACACGTCTCTGGTCCTTAATTAGCCGTATAAAATCAATAAAAAGAGAGCCAAAAAGCTCTCTTTTAGATGATGTTTATATTTTTCAAAAATAAGGAATAGACCTATGGGCGAACTTTATCATATAGTGATGATACGTTATAACCGCTCGCTTTATAGTAATCTAAAATTCCTAGCACAATGGCTTCAGCAGCACGTTCTCGCCAAACGCTTGATCCTAGCTTTTTGGCATCCGTCGGGTTATCGATGAACCCTAGCTCTGCTAGACTAGATGGCATTGAATTGTATTTCAACACGTAATAATTAGCCGTTTTGACTTTTCGATCATTCAGCTGCCATTCTGTCAGTAACCGTTTTTGAATGCTTTGTGCTAGCAATTTACTTTTTGTGATGTACGGATTCGTTGCAGTCGCTGCAGCTCCGTAATAATATGTTTCAGTACCGTTTGCTGCGCCGTTAAATTTGTTGGCGTGAATGCTAACAAACGTATCTCCGCCGTGACTTTGTGCCAGTACAGGACGATCTTGCAGAACGATGAACACATCTGTTTCACGCGTCATGTAATAAGAAATTCCCATTCTCTTCAGGATGTTACGAACTTTTAGGCCAGTATCCAGCACCACGTCTTTTTCTCGTAATCCACTACCTAAAGCACCTGGATCTGTCCCACCATGACCAGGGTCAATAACAATGGTTTGTCCCGCTAATGGATTTTTAGTCGGCGGTGGCGTTGTAGGTACTTCTGGAACGTCCACATCTGTTAGAGTCACATATTGCTTACTCACAAAACCTGTTACAGTCTTTGCTGTATTCGTAACTTGAATCCAATTTCCAACTGTATGTGATACATTAAGTTTTGTATTTTGAGTAAAGGAACCTATTGAACCGTAGATCGTAGAAGGCCCTTTTCGAACAAGTAGAGAACTTGCTGTCACTGTTCCCTCTTGCAGATAGACCGGCTTGTAGTTAGGGCGAAGCTCATCATTAATCGCGCGCGCAACAAAAACCGCAAAGTCGGCTCGTTTAATAAGTTCTTTGCCGCCGAAGTCTCCATTTGCCATTCCTTCTGAAATATGTCGAGACAACAATTCATTAATCGCTGCATCTGTTGTCGTTGCATGATAACCAAAGGCCTTGCTGATAAATAGGGCCATTTCTCCTCGCGTTACGTGTTGACCAGGCTTAAAGTAGCCACCGCTATATCCATTTGCAAATCCTTTTTCAAAGGCAGATTGAATATAACCTGATGCGAAGCTTGTTGAGGGAACGTCCACGAAACGAGTTTCCCTTTGCGTGCCGTTTAACCCAACAGCT
The DNA here is from genome assembly GCF_001274935.1 of Priestia koreensis. GTDB lineage: Bacteria > Bacillota > Bacilli > Bacillales > Bacillaceae_H > Bacillus_AG > Bacillus_AG koreensis. The sequence goes on from NZ_LILC01000037.1 coordinate 204,887, forward strand.
CGTCCAATAATGGAAACTGCTTCTGCTCTTGTAATGTCGCTGTTTGGATGAAAAGATCCATTAGACCCTGTGATAATATTTCCCTCTGCTAAATAATAAATTTCCTTTGCAGCTCGGTAACTGCTACTCACATCGCTGAACGTTGTGGCAGCCTTTACTGGAATCGTAAAAGCGCTGATCAATAAAACCAAGATGGCCAAAACAATGGTGCTTTTGTTCTTCAATTCTTCCTCTCCTTTCAGAATACAACTGCCATAAACTAGTATATATTAAATAATGATACTATTAACCATATAATAGAATCATTAGTAACTTCGACTAATTATAGAAATTATTAATAATATTCGAGGTAATTAGTCCCTTTTTAGGTATAAACAGAAAAAATAGTTCTAATTACTTATAAAAATATAGTAATTCGCACTAATTCCTATCCCCACAAAAAAATTATGTGCTCGAATGCATCATAAAAAAGGGTAGAACCGAACTATGTTGGTTCGGTTCTACCCTTTTACTGATTTTGTACCAATTCTCTTATGTATGCTAAAAGTGGTTCTCTTAATTCTTCTCGTCGAAGGGCATAATCAAGGTTAGCCTTTAAAAAGCCTATTTTATCTCCTACGTCATATCGATTTCCTTCAAAAAGATAGCCTACCATTTCCTGCTGCTCGCTTAACTGAGAGAGCGCATCTGTGAGCTGAATTTCTCCTCCAGCCCCAGGAGCCAATGATGCTAAAATGTTGAAAATATTAGGCGTTAAAATGTATCGGCCCATAATGGCGAGATTAGAAGGCGCTTCTTGAACGCTTGGTTTCTCTACTAGTGATTGAATTGGTATAACCGTTTGCCCACTTTCATACTCTCGTGGATGGAGAATTCCATACTTGCTTACGTCCCCCTCTGGTACAGCCTGTACGCCAATCACAGGGCATTCATATGTCTGGTACACATCCATTAACTGCGACAGTACGGGTACATCTGAATCGATTATATCGTCCCCAAGCAATACCGCAAATGGCTCATCTCCAACGAACGTTTTTGCACGGTAGATTGCATCTCCCAGGCCCTTAGGCTCTCTTTGGCGTATGTAATGGATATTGGCTAAGTTTGAAATACGCTGAATACCTTCTAACATGTCCCACTTTTCACGCTTACTAAGCTCCTCTTCAAGCTCATAGGATTTATCAAAATGATCTTCGATTGCTCGCTTTCCCCGTCCACTTATAATCATAATGTCTTCGATTCCAGATTTCACAGCCTCTTCCACAATATACTGAATGGTTGGCTTATCAACGATCGGAAGCATCTCTTTTGGCTGGGCTTTTGTGGCTGGTAAAAATCGGGTGCCGAGTCCTGCTGCTGGTATAATGGCTTTACGTATGTTCACTATGCTCTCCCCCCTCATTTCTATTATAGAAAAATTATATGCTATTCATCGACTTTTAATAGGCACTTTTTACACTTTGATAAGACATACACTCTAAAGTTCACCTTTTGCCTCATGCCTTGTTAACATCTTCTTAATTCAGACGATATGTATAAAAAGCTAGGACTACCACTACTATATGACAGCATGTGGAAACTGCAATAAATCTACAAAATAAGACAAAATAACTAAAAAAATCACACGAAGCGTGTTCAAAAAGATCATATATAGATCTTTAGAATGCATAATTGAACATATAATTCCAATAAACTATTTACTTTCAGTATTTAATTGTCATATTATAGTAAAGTAATAAGAAAAAAGTAGAATAACCAAATAGTATACTATTGTCACACTTACATATATTTGAAAATTCTGAATTCAGGAGGATGAATATGAAAAAGAAAGTCTTATCAATGACTGCCTTTGCAGCAATCGGAAGCGCATTTCTATTTCACTCGCACGCTTCAGCAGATGAAATTAAGGTACAATCCGGTGATTCTCTATGGGGATTATCAAAAAAGTACAATTTAACGACCACTGAATTAAAATCACTCAATAAGCTAACCTCTGACACAATTCGTATTGGACAAACCCTATACATTCCAGGTAAAAGCGCGCCTGTGTCTTCACCGGCCAAACCTACGTCAAACAAGCCATCCGCCTCAGCTATTGTCTCTACTTATAAAGTAGAGAGCGGAGATAGTCTTTGGAAAATTTCCACTAAATTCAAGCTGTCTATAATAGACTTGAAAAAGCTAAATAATTTGGATAGTGATCAAATTTATGCTGGACAAACGTTAAAAATTTCTGGGACAAGCAGTACACCTACAGCACCTGTTGAAACAAAGCCGCAGCCAGCACCTGCTCCTAGCACGCCAAGTACAGGTAGCCAAACTAATACATATACTGTAAAAGGTGGAGATAGCTTATCGAAAATCTCACGCTTATTTAATGTATCAGTCGCAAATCTAAAAGCATGGAACAACTTAACATCAGATGCTATTTTCGTTAACCAAGTGCTAACTCTTCATAAAGCAAGCAGCGCTAGTGATTCACCGTCTGCTCCTCCAAGCGATAACGGCATTGACGTTGCGAAGATGATTAGTGATGCCAAAACGTTAATGGGAATTCCGTATAAATGGGGCGGTAACACTACGTCTGGATTTGACTGCAGTGGAATGATCAATTACGTATTAAATAAGCAAATTTCTGTTAAGCGTCTTACAACGGCAGATTACTGGAGAATGTCTACTTCTGTTAGCGATCCACAGCCTGGAGACATTGTTTTCTTTACGACCTATAAAGCTGGTCCGTCACATCTTGGAATTTACCTTGGTAACCGTCAATTCCTTCATGCTGGATCTTCTACAGGCGTCACGATTTCAAGCCTTGATAACAGCTACTGGGCACCTCGTTACTTAGGGGCGAAGCATTTTAACAATAACTAATATACACAAGTAAAAGCACTTGGGATGGATCCTAAGTGCTTTTTATGTGAAGTAAAAAACGATCATTTTAAATAGGTGGTTATGTAATTTTTGACTTTTATTGCAAAAAAAAAGAGCCGGCAGATGCCGGCTTAGGATTGAAGGTATAAAAAATGAATGAGAGGGTAAACCTATTTTCTTTCTTGGGGATGTGGACGAGGGTGCTGCACCGTTCATGCATTTGCTGCATGAACGGTTTTTAGAGGAGCGTAAATTTCCTCTGTTTAGTAGAAAGTTAGTAGCTAGGGTTTCCATCACCTCCTTTCATTCCTGCAAATTTTATAAAAAAGCTTGTTCCTGAGATGACGATGTTTCCTGAGCTTTCCCGCTCAGAAACTTTACACTTTCCGCAACAATTTCCGTTGTGTATACACGCTGTTGCTGGTTTTCATAGCTTCTTGTTTGTACTCGTCCTACTACCCCGATTACCGATCCCTTCCGGCAATAAATCACCGTGTTTTCTGCATTTTTTCGCCATAAGGTAAGGGTGACAAAATCTGTATGAAAATCGCCTGCTTGATTACGAAAATTACGATTAACTGCCAAGGTGATTTGGGAATATGCTGTACCATCTGATGTATTTTTTAGCTGAGGATCCTTTGTGAGTCTTCCAACGAGGGTCGTTTGATTAATCATTGAGACCATTCCTTTCGCAACATGGATAATAGGTTAAATAATATTAATCTTTCGACATCTTATGCTATAATGAAATAAAATTTGATTATGATCTTACGGTGTGAGGAGGAACAAAAAATGAAGACATTTAAATTAGTAGCGCTAACTGTCGTAGTAGGAGAAGAAAATGAAAACCGCCATCCTATCGAGCTTTTAGATGGATTAATTATTAATCAAGAGGATGGAGAAAATCACTGGACAATTGAGGCGTTAGTTGAGAGTAAATACGTGGAGCTTTTTCAGGAATTAGATCAAGAAAAACAACCATTTACCATTCAGGCTACGATTACAAAGTCTAGTAATGATCCTGCTACATTTAAAGTGAGCGTTGCTAAAATCACTGTATTTGAACATACTGTGAGCATTTTGTTGGATGGGATCTTGCTTGCACGTAAGCTAAGCATTGCTGAAACGATTCTAGAAGACTTAATCAGTCGAGGGTTAGAGGGAGAGCAATTGCTTGAGCATTTTAAAGAGAGAATTCATTACAAAACCATTCCACATTCAAAATAGCAGAGATTAGCGATTACAAACAGGTGTCCTTTTTTTGGAATCATGACGTCGTTGGTCTTTTCCTAAAGGCTGAAATACGTATACCTCGCGCTGTTTACCTAACAAAAAATGATCGGTGTGGGATCTTTCCAACTGATTATAACTACGCTGTCTTCTGCTTAAATAATATTTCGTCAATATGCAATCCTCCTTTTTATTATCTAATTGTAATAATAATGCATTTTCCATAAATTTCAATATCTCATTTTTAACCAAAATGTGACAAAATGCCCTTTTATTCATAAATCTCGACAAATGGGATTTATTATCACTACAGCGGGTTTCTTTCTACTATTTTAGATACTTACTTGTTTATACAGCGGGGTTCCTTACTGAATCTTACGGTTTCACCTGTTTCGTAACACAGTCTCAAGAGAAGGTTATATTTATTCATCATATTGTTTTCCTTTTTTATAAGAAGTGACTTTTTCGCACATTTTTCGAAACGTGCTATAATCGATCAAATTTTTGAAACGAAATGGATGATGTTAATGAATGTAATTGCCAAAAATGTCCGACGAGGACGTAAAAGACGGGGATTGTCACAAGATGAGCTCGCATTAAAATTAAACACCTCTCGTTCCAAAATTACCAAGTGGGAAACAGACAAACAGCTTCCTTCTATCGAAGATATTATGATGATTTGTGATTTATTTGATAGTAGCATCGACAGCTTTGTTGGTTACAAAGGCTGTAAAAGCTCCAGGAAAAGTATCTTAAAGGATGCGAATCACTTCTATGGTGCCACATCGCTTTTTGAACATGAAGTGAAAGAGTTACGAGAGCTCATGGAACAGTATCCTGCTTTTCATCAGCTGATCGAGCTGCTTATTTCTCTTCCCTCCACACAACAAGAAACCTTCATTCCATCTCTTTGCGAGTTTATTAAACATACAGCCTCTTTAAAAAGCAACTAAATGCTTGCCCATCTTTTCACTTTTCTTTACAATAAAAGAAAGAAAATCAGGTGCTGCCACACCTGATCACAGTCGCAAATGAAAGAAACCATTGTGAAGCAGTAGCTTATGTCTAGCTACTGTTTTTTCTTGAACATCATGATGAGCGATACGATAAATGTCAGCATTGCGAGAACCATCATATTCGATTGCACGAGTAAATTAAGACTCTCAAACACTGAAATAGTCATCATCCCCTTTCGTGAAAAAGTGGAAAATTATTCTTGCGACTGTTGATTTTATCTTATCACCTCTATTTAATAAAATCTATCATTTTATCGAACAAACGTTCCTTTTAGTTCTTTTTACCTTTTTTTGTTCGCCTTTTTTACCTCATATAAAAAGGTGATTAGCAAATGTGCTAATCACCCTAATCTATCATCAATTAATTAGATAACGTATCAATTAGATAACGTGCCTCAAGCTTAGAAGAGTAATCAATCTCTTTTCCTGTCGATTTCGTAAGCTCTTCAAGCTGTTGAATTTGTTCTTCTGTCGGCTCCTCAGCTAAGATCTTTTCAATCGTTTCATTGATCTTTACTGCTAATTCTTCGTGAAATATAGGATCTGCCTTCGTCTCAGCGTCTAAATTCTTAAACCAAGATGCGTTTTGCTCAATATACTGTTTCCATTGCTTGATGAAGTCGTTCATATCAAACTGAGTTTCATTCCATTGAATGTTATTCATGTACTGTTCAAATGCAATATGAATAGAACGAGTAATACTAATTTTCGTTCCTTGTGGTAGATTTTTTAGCATCAATGATTATAGCCTCCAAACTTTTTTTCACTTATTCCTTTTTCTTTCCTGCCAAGCAATTCTTTGTCCGCCTTCAAAGCGCTAGCAAGCATTTGAAAAATCAGATAAGTCACACTAACCTTTATTATTCTAGCAATAAATTCATTTAACGACAAGAGATGGAAGTCATGAGGACTTCCATCTCTTGTCGTTAGTCATTTTTGTGCTATCGTTCGTACATTACTTTTATACTTATCATTACTACTAGAAAAGGCCATAAGCATTCGGTAGAGTCCTAAGCATCGATCAAAATGTAGACGAAACTATCTTAAGCTTTGTCTCCTAAAGCAAACGTAATGTCAACTTCACACGCTATTTCTCCGTCCACGGTTGCAATTCCTCTCCCTTTACCAATTGATGCACGTACGCGCGTCATTTCAACCTCTAAACGTAGCTGATCCCCTGGTTTTACTTGGCGCTTAAAGCGGCAGTTATCAATTCCTGCAAAGAAAGCAAGACGTCCACGGTTTTCTTCTTTTTTAAGCATCGCAACTGCTCCTACCTGAGCAAGCGCTTCAACAATTAGTACGCCTGGCATAACCGGGAAGTCAGGGAAATGCCCATTGAAAAACTCCTCGTTCGCTGATACATTCTTAATTCCAACTGCTTTTTGACCTTCTTCCACTTCTAAAATACGGTCAACTAATAAAAATGGATAACGATGAGGAATAATATCTTTGATTTCTTGAATATCAAGCATGTCCACACACTCCTTCTAATATTTTACAAATAATTTAGATCATAACCATTTTACTATACTGAATCTCTCGTCAAAACACAAATGCAACCTAAATAGAAAAGAGGACAATCACAGATCGCCCTCTTTCCTTTATGATCGTATTGTATTCACAAGTCCCATCATCTGATCAGACATAGAGATCGCTCGTGCATTGAATTGGTACGCTTTTTGTGCCATCGTTAAGTTTGTCATTTGCTGACTCACGTCTACGTTGGACTGTTCTAGCGCCTTCGTTTGAAGGATATCATTACGATTCGCTCCTGGTGCTAGAGGAGTAAGTACATCAGCCATTGTGACATTCATCGCTCCTAGATTTGGAAGCTGAAAGTGATTGTTTCCCTTTGCTTCTAAGAGCTGTGGTTTGTTCACTTGAACGATTCCTAAGTCAATAGACTGCTTTCCTGCCGGTGTTGTAACCTCCACAGCGCCCGATGCTGTGATTTGAACGTCTGTTGCATCTTGTGGAAACGCAATGGGATTTCCTGCTGCGTCTAACACTGAATTCCCATCTCGATCCACTAGCATAGACTGTGTGCCATTCGGTGAAATGTAAAACGCACCGTCTCTTGTGTACTGCGTTACCTGCTGACCGTCTTGATTGACACGCACTTGAAAGAATTGATCCTCTTTCTGAAGAGCTGCGTCTAGAGCACGATTTGTTTGAATGAAGGAGCCCTGATTCATTTGCAGATAGGTTTGAGATAGTTTCGCACCGGAACCTTGACGAATTCCATAAGGCGTTAGGCGTCCCTGCTCCTTCTGCTGATCAGGCTGATTGTCAAACTGCTGATAAAGAAGGTCACTAAAGCTAACGTCCCTGCTTTTAAAACCGTTTGTATTGACGTTCGCTAAATTGTCACCGATGACATCAATCTGATACTGAAGCTGTCCCATCGTATTGGACGCATTAATCATTGAACGATTCACAATCATTCTCCTTTGTTCTACGTAGTTTTATGTTGATATGCGTCAACGTAATCGTCCTACTTCATTTACAGCTCGATCCATACTGCGGTCGTATGCTTGTAAAATCTTTTGGTTGGCTTCAAATGAACGATAGGTAGTCAGAAGCTCTGTCATCGTTTGAGACATATCTACGTTTGAACCTTCAATAAAGCCTTGATGGACTTGAAACGAAACGCCATTGGCTGTTAAAGCAGATGGAAGAGCTTGATTATTTGTCATATGATAATAACCATTTCCCTCTTTCTCAAGCGCCATCGGATCCTGTGCATAGGCAAGGCCCACACGTGCAACCTGCTGATTATTTTCCGTAATCATTCCGTCGTTTCCCACTTGAAAATTCGCGCTTTGCAGCTGAATTTTAGCCCCGTTTTCATCTAATACGTAGTTGCCTTGATTGGTTGTTAAAAAGCCCTGTCCGTCCAATGTAAACTTCCCATCACGTGTATAGCGAGGCTTTCCGTCTTCTCCTTGAACGGTGAAAAAGAGCGTACCTTTACGTCCTGTCTTTTCATCCGCAGGAAGAGTTCCGTCTAAAATAGCAAAGTCTGTTGGTTGCTTTGTTTCACGAAGATCTCCTTGAAGAAAATTCGGCATGTTCTCCTGCATATAGACACCTGTATTAATTGATCCAAGCGTCTCCCTCGGAGTAGCTGAATCACCGTTCTCTTTTGAAAAGCTATGGTTGTTCATACGCTGTAAAAGCATATCAGGAAAAGCTCGCAGTGATGCTTGATCAGCTTTGAAACCAGGCGTGTTGGCATTAGCCAAATTATTCGTTAATAGGTCTGTACGGCGTTGCTGAGCAATCATAGCGGATGAAGCTGTATAAAAACCTTTAAACATCACTTAGTCACCTCAAAACTTCGATTGGATAGAAGCAAGTTAAATCAATCGGCATTTGATCATTGAATACAGTTTTACGTGTTACAAGCTTAGTTAATTGAACTGACGGCGCGGTAGCTTATCCATATTATCAAGCATGATACCTGTTCCAATTGCCACGCAATCCATTGGACTTTCAGCAATGAACACAGGCACTTTCAGTTCTTCCGCAAGAAGCTGGTCCATCCCGTGCAACAATGCACCGCCACCTGTTAAAATGACTCCACGATCTATTATATCTGCAGAAAGTTCTGGTGGTGTTTGCTCTAGGACACTTTTAGATGCTTGCACAATGACCGTTACGTACTCACGAAGCGCTTCTTCCACTTCCTGAGATCTTACCGTTACTGTACGAGGCAACCCAGATACCATATCACGTCCGCGAATGTCCATTTCTTCATTACGAGAACCTGGGAATACGGTACCAATTTGGATTTTAATATCCTCTGCTGTACGTTCCCCGATTAAAAGCTTGTATTCACGTTTAATGTAGCTTAAAATTTCTTGATCGAAACGATCGCCTGCCATTTTTATTGAGCTTGCCGTTACGATATCACCCATTGAAAGAACTGCTACATCCGTCGTTCCCCCGCCGATATCTACGACCATGTTTCCGCTTGGTTGGAAAATATCCATTCCAGCTCCAATTGCGGCTACCTTAGGCTCTTCTTCAAGATAAATCTTTTTGCCCCCGCTTTTTTCAGCAGCTTCACGAATTGCTTTTTGCTCCACTGATGTAATATTCGTTGGACAACAAATCAGAATGCGAGGCTTTGATAAAAAGCCTTTTACATTTAGTTTATTAATGAAGTATTTAAGCATTGCCTCTGTAATATTAAAATCGGCAATTACGCCATCTTTTAAAGGTCTCATCGCAACAATATGACTCGGAGTACGTCCAACCATACGTCTCGCTTCTTCACCAACCGCTAAAACTTTGCCATTATTTTTGTTTATCGCAACCACAGAAGGTTCATTGAGTACAATCCCTTTCCCCTTCACATGAATTAATACGTTCGCCGTGCCAAGATCGATGCCGATATCTTTTGCCAACATCCGTTAATTGCTCCTTTCAAGCGCCATTTTTCCTATGACCTCTGTCTTTTTTTCCTAATTAAATATTTTATCATAATTTGGTTATACATGTAGAATTTTACGGAAAAATATTTCTAACGAATGTTGCTTTTAGGAAGCGAATATGATTGTGATAGATCACTTTAGACAATTTGCACTAACAGCTACTAGCTAGTTTAGCAGTGGTTGCAACCAAAAATCCCCCTCAAACGCATAATTCCCTAGTCAGTGAGGAACACTCGTTTATTCTGTTTTAAAAAACGACACAAACTAAAAGCCCAAACGTGAAAATACTCTTCTCACATTTGAGCTTTTATGATCGATCTATATTCACTTGGCTGGTTCCTCTTGTAACTCTTCTTTTTTGTACTTTAACTTTGTGGCTTCACCGCCACGCAAATGCCTGATTGATTTATGATAATCAAGAATCTCTTTCACTTCGTTTGCTAATTCAGGATTAATTTCTGGTAGTCTTTCCGTTAAGTCTTTATGGACAGTACTCTTCGAAACGCCAAACTCCTTCGCAATAACGCGTACAGTTTTTCGAGTTTCTACAATATACTTTCCAATCTTGATAGTTCTCTCTTTGATGTAATCATGCACACCACTCGACCTCCCCAAATTGGATGTGAGAAGCGTGAAATGAGATTCGCTCTGACAACACGAAGAAGGATAATCCTGTAACAACTCCTCACTACATGATAGTCGGGTCTCCGATGTCATATGACGATCCCTCACCTCATACATTCTCTTTGTTAGGTTTGTAACAGTTTATTAGCTTGGTTGAGGATATATGCTATAAATGTCAAGCGGGACAAGGATTTTATCAGATTTTTTTTACTTTTTTGCGTTTTTAACCCCATTTAAAGAAAAATAGACCTTTTTCGAGCAAATATTCACCCCTATCCTGAGAAGACCAGGATAAATCTACACCAAATAAAATCACACACACCAATTAAACAACAACTTTCATACAACAAGAGAATAGAAGGAATCTATAGTAAAATAACGCACTGATCGCTCTAACGAAGAACGACCAATGTAAAAGAGACCTATTTTTAACAAGACTTTTTCTAAACACTAAGGATCGGAGCGAAAGATGCGAAGACTCCTACGGAACTAGCGAGTCAGCTGAGATCCCGCAGCGACGAGGAAGCTCAGCGCTCGCCCCGTGGAAAGCGAAGCAATCTGTAGTGGAGGGACAGAGCTATCGCTTTTAAAAAGATCAGCCACTTCAAAGCAGACTTCGTCATCAAAATGACCTATTCATCTCAACCGTCCTCATCGTCTGAACATCGGGCCCGGAACGTAAGATGCTCCACTCCTGCAGGACTAGCAGGTCAGGTGAGATCCCGCAGGATGCGCAGCGACGAGGAAGCTCAACGCCTGCCCTGCGGAAAGGGAGCAATCTGTAGTGAAGGGGCCGACCTGTCGTTCTAAATAAGTACCACTATTACAAAGCCACTCATTTGACAAGTCTGTTTCTAAACACTAAGGATCATAGCGAAAAATGCGAAGACTCCTACGGGACTAGCGAGTCAGATGAGATCCCGCAGGACGCGCAGCGACGAGGAAGCTCAGCGCTCGCCCCGTGGAAAGCGAAGCAATCTGTAGCGGCGGGACCGACCTATCGCTTTTAAAAAGATCAGCTACTCCAAAGCAGACTTCGTCATCAAAATGACGTATTCATCTCAACCGTCCTCATCGTCTGAACATTGGGCCCGGAACGTAAGATGCTCCACTCCTGCAGGACTAGCAGGTCAGGTGAGATCCCGCAGGATGCGCAGCGACGAGGAAGCTCACCGCCTGCCCTGCGGAAAGGGAGCAATCTGTAGTGAAGGGACCGACCTGTCGTTCTAAACAAGTACCACTATTACAAAGCCACTCATTTGACAAGTCTGTTTCTAAACACTAAGGATCGGAGCGAAAGATGCGAAGACTCCTACGGGATTAGCGAGTCAGATGAGATCCCGCAGGAACGGAGTGACGAGGAAGCTCAACGCTCGCCCCGTGGAAAGCGAAGCAATCTGTAGCGAAGAGACGAACCCGTCGCTCTAACAAATCATTACTACTATAAAGAGACGTTCAGGCGAGCACCCTTTTGACCTAACCTTTTCAAACACTAAGGATCGGAGCGAAAGATGCGAAGACTCCTACGGGACTAGCGAGTCAGCTGAGATCCCGCAGGATGCGTAGCGACGAGGAAGCTCAACGCTCGCCCCGTGGAAAGCGAAGCAATCTGTAGCGAAGAGACGAACTGGTCGCTTTTAAAAATTCCTCTTTTAAGAGACACAAATGATTGAGACAAAGCACTAATAGCTTATGACCATTAAATACACTAAGAATCATAGCGACGAGACGGACTGGTTGCTCTAACGAAAATCAACCAATCTAACACAAAAAAGCCGCTTTACCGGAATACTCTTCCGACAAAGCGACTCTCCTATTATTGACCAGTTGATTGGTCTTCATCAGATGATGATCCATCATCTGTTGTGTTTGTTTGATCCTTTGACTCAGTGCCAGTTGAAGGCTGCTTTTTAGACTGCTCGTCCGTAGACTTTGTTCCTTCTTCTGTACCTTGCTCAGTTGTATTTGAATTTCCACCCTCAGGTGTTGTTTCAGATACTACCTCTGCTTTAATTGTAGCCAACTGCTTGCTGAATGAATCAGTTGGGTTAATCGCTACGCCGTCTTTGCGTACTTCAAAATGAAGATGCGTTTTTGCTTCTGCATTGTAAGTACTCTCACCAGCTTTTGCGATGACTTGACCTTGCTTCACTGTATCGCCAGCTTGAACTTTTACATCAGATAACGATTGGTAGAATGTCACTAAACCATTTTGGTGATCGATTTCTACCGTATAACCTAAGATTGGATCTTTCACTGCCTTCGTAACCGTCCCACTAGCTGCTGCTGTTACATCAAATGTTTTACCATCTTTCGCAACAACATCAATTCCTGTATTTTGATGGTACGTATTATTATAAAAGACAAGAGCTGCTTGCTGTTCTTTCTCAGATGCTGTGCTGCTATAGAATGGTGTTTTCACTTCTACGCTATTCTCTTTTACAACAGGCATAACTAGCTTTTCGACTGCATTGCTTACTTCAACTGAATCGTGTTGTCCATGCTGTGGAGCATTCCCTGCTTTTTGCTTATCTTGATCGGCTGCATTTCCTTGGAACCATAATACAGCTGTGATGATGATTGCTGCGCTGAATAAGTATACAGCTGGAAATACCCAACGTTTTCTAAATAATTTTTGAACTTTGGAAGGTTTTGTCATACGTTTATTTTCTTCCTCTCTCATTAATATCACCTCAGCAACCATTTTGAACAGAATCTACTAAATATATACATCGTCTAAAAATTTTTTCGATTATTTTCTGCAAGAGAGAACGATTTTATGCAAAGAAATAGGAAGACCTATTAAATGAAGGGGTAAAAAGAAAAAAAGCGCACTCACAATGAGTACGCTTTTTACACCTTTATTATTTTTTGGCGGTTAGAGTAGATAGATATTTTGAAGCCTCCGCAATCTGCACATTCTTGTAGTAAAAATGAATAATGTCCATATACGATTTTCCGGCTTTCGCCATTCCATCGGCACCGTACTGACTCATACCAATGCCATGACCATTCCCTTTTGTTGTAATTAAAAGCTCATTGCCTTTTCGTACCCACGTAAAGTCTGTTGATTTTAAACCAAGAGCGCTACGAATGTCCGTGCCTTTAAACGTCTTGCCGTCTAGCTGTAACTTATCTACGCGCCCACCAGGAGTACGTGATACCACTTTTCCAAGATCGTTCTCAATCGACACTTTCTTATTAGTAGCGGCATAAATCTTTTGCTCAAAGTCTGACACGGTCATCGACGTTTGCGCTGTGAATTTTGGCGAGTCTTTATCCCATGGGTTATCGATGCTCTGTAGATAAGGAAGAGACGATCCCCAGACCACTTTTGCATCTTCTGTACGTCCATTGCTCGTTGAATAAAACACCGCATCAATAGGAGCATTATTATAGACGATTACTTGCCCTCTTGTAGCCTCTACCGCTTCCGTGATTTTCTTCATGTTTTGATCGTAATCTGAACCCCAACGTATCTTTAGTTCCTCTGGACTAGCATATACTTGATCAGCCGTTGTATCACGTGCATCAAACTCTTTGGAACCTTTTTTCATTTTAAGCTCTGATCCATTTACTAGCTTTCTAACAATATACGTACGAGCAGCGAGGCTTTGTGCTTTTAAAGCCTCCATCTCAAAATCCGCTTTCATTTCGGATGCCACCACTCCGACGACATAATCTTCAAGAGGGACCTCTTCAACCTCCTGCTTTTTTGCTCGGTACACCGCCACATCTACCGCTGGCTCTGCGGCGAGTGCTTGCAGCGTCTTTTGTGTATGGTGAGAATCCTCTCCTAATTTCCCTCCGGTTTGATCCGTAAATGGAATGACTAATACTGTCGGAATACATAAAATAACGAAGGATAGTATGGCGATAATTACGACGACAGGCTTTAAACGTTTCATCAATGATTGAGCCTCCACTTCATGAATTTAACCTCTTCTACTTCATTTTTATGGAGGTGGACAACCATTTATGACTGTAATTTTTTATGAATAGGGAAAACAGAAAGAGAATTAGAAGGGACGAGACTAAGACATGCACCTGTTTTTTCACCATAAAACGACAAAAAAAAGAGACCCATTATAGGGTCACTTTTTTTTATACGTTCATATCTGAAACAGATTGTTGGGCAGGTTCTTGTGTTGCTTGATCGTTTACACGTTCAATGTCTGCACCCAATCCTAATAACTTGCCGTGGAAATCAACATAGCCACGATCTAAGTGCTTAAGTTCTGTTACACGAGTGAAACCATCTGCGATCAGACCAGCTAAAACTAACGCTGCTGCTGCACGAAGGTCTGTAGCAGAGACTTCTGCACCTTGAAGCTTAGAAGGTCCGTTAATGATTACTGAACGCCCTTCAATTTTAATATCTGCATTCATGCGTCTGAATTCTTCCACATGCATGAAACGGTTTTCGAATACTGTTTCTGTGATCATGCTTGTTCCTTCAGCTGCTAGTAAAAGAGACATCATTTGTGACTGCATATCTGTCGGGAAGCCCGGATGTGGCATTGTTTTAATGTCAATTGGCTTTAACTTATCTGGACCAATAACACGTAGGCCGTCTCCCTCTTCGGTGATTTGCACGCCCATTTCTTCCATTTTCGCAACAAGTGAACTTAGGTGCTCCATAAGAGCTCCTCTTACCAATACGTTCCCGCCTGTAATCGCAGCGGCAACCATAAATGTTCCAGCTTCAATACGGTCTGGAATAATTGCATGTGTAGCACCATATAATTTAGAAACTCCCTCGATACGAATCGTACCAGTTCCAGCGCCACGTACCTTTGCTCCCATTGCATTTAACAAGTTAGCTAAGTCTACGATTTCTGGTTCTTTTGCACAGTTCTCAAGGATTGTTGTTCCTTCTGCTAATGTTGCTGCCATCATGATGTTTTCAGTAGCACCTACACTTGGGAAGTCCAGGTAGATTTTCGCACCTTGTAACTTTCCTTCTACTTCTGCATCAATAAATCCATTTCCTACTTTTACTTTTACGCCCATTGCTTCAAAGCCTTTTAAATGCTGGTCAATTGGTCGAGAACCAATTGCACATCCTCCTGGCAATGCAACACGAGCTTTCCCTGTACGAGCCAATAAAGAACCCATTACAAGTACAGATGCGCGCATTTTTCGTACATATTCAAACGGTGCATCCGTTTTAAGTTCTCTAGATGCATCTACAATTACGCGATTTCCTTCGAAATCTACCTCTGCATTAAGGTGACGTAATACCTCACTGATCGTAAATACATCGGAGAGTGCAGGTACATCATTTAGAATTGTTTTTCCATCACTAGCTAATAATGTTGCAGCGATAATAGGTAATACGGCATTTTTTGCTCCTTCTACCTTAACAGTGCCGTTCAGCCTTTTTCCGCCGCGGACGATGATTTTTTCCAAGGTATTCCCCTCCGCGTCCATTTTCTCTATATTAATATTCAGACGTAATAATGGGTGTGCCAACAACTACGGTTGTCTTACCGCCCAATCCAGTCTTTCGCAATGCTATTTGTAAATTCATCTTGTTGTTTTTGGTTGGCAATACTTCTTTCCACATTCCAGTATATGCGGACACCGAGACAAATGTCTCCTCAACCAACGATTCCACTGTTTTGGCCTTAAAAGCTTCCAACAGCTCATCCTTACCTAAAGACAAAACACTTTTCATCTTATCATTGAACTGCCCTTTTACACAAGAGAAAATTTTGGGATTAAATGTGAAAATTTTATGATAGCTTTTTTGAAATTCATCATAGCCTAAATTCCACTGGTGCTTATCCCAAGCTTTTCCTGCCACATGATATAATATATACGAATCCGATGTTTTGTTTTTAAGGGTCGAAACCAATTGAACTTCTTCCATCATTTCAGAATCTTTGTTGTAATGCAATCCAACTGCTTTCCACACATCTCTTTCCCTTTTCAATTCCCATTTGAAACCTTTTAATGAAAATTTTAATTCATTAATTTTTTTGACGAACGTTTCTTTAGAAATAACTGATGGAACCTCTTCTTTCGTATATAAGGACCATGATGTAACAGCAACATCTTTGTCCAATAAAGTCTGTGCGATTTGCATAACAGGTACATCGTTATTACCTTTAGCTTGACTCACATAACTCCCATAATAAATGAAGAATCCAAGAAAGAAAATAGCCAAAAAGACACTAATTTTTTTATTCATCCCCGTCACGTCCTCTCCTATTCTTCATTTTTTCCAGAATAGGACGATAAATACTCGAAAAAACTCGTCATGTTTAGACATATAGGGATATTTTTTTGTACTTACACGTTTTTTAAAGGTGAAATTTGGCTTATATTCCTTCTTTACACAGCGAGTTAAGGTGAAAACACGTTGGGAAGTTGCTGCGACCAAAATAAATAATCCAAAAAGAAATTACTTACGCTTGATCCAATCGCGATGGTGAGAAAAATCATCAATAATCGCGCTTGCGCTACTCGATTCGGTTTCATTGCACGCTCAATTTGAAAACCTTGCAATGCGTACCATGTGAGAGCAATAAAAAACAAATGTGAAATAAGGGTAATGAGTGCTTGCGGTCCAGATCCTGCAAACAATAGGATCCCCCCTTTTGAAATAAAATCGCCCTTTGTCTGTTAACAAGCAGCTACAGACATTGGGCGACACTTGGTTCCTTCTATATTAAACCACATTGTTCTATTTGCTTCAAACTTCAACTAAAATTATCCACTTTCTAATTGAAAAAATCTTTGAATTGATGCACTTCATTAAAGAAAAACTGATACGCAACATTTGGAAAGATTCCAAGTATGATCGTAGCGCCCAGGCAAAGGAATGTCGAAAAGAGAAGTACCCTTGGAACCCTATAGGTTCGCTCCTGTTCAGCCGAGCGAAAAAACATTTGTGTGAAGATGCCAAAGTAGTAGTAATAGGAGATAACGGTTGCTATGATCATGAGTGATACAATGACGTAATGTGTAGGAGACGTGGCAAGCGCTCCGAGAAAGATATTGAACTTACCGATAAATCCAGCCGTTCCCGGAATCCCTGCTAGCGAAAGCAGAAAACCACTCATGACGATTGCTAAGTAAGGTGATGTTTTGTATAAACCAGCGAAGGAGGTAATCCCATCGTTCCCCTGCTGCTGTTGAATAATATGAATTACCGTAAACGCTCCGACCGTCATAAAAAGATAGGCAAGCAGGTAAAACCAGATGGCATCCATCATAAAGGGTGATAAAACGGCAAAAGCTACTAATACATAGCCCGCATGCGCAATACTAGAGTAGGCAAATAAACGCTTCATATTTTTTTGTCTCAGTGCTACTACATTTCCGATCACGATCGTGACACCGGCTACGATAAAAAGATAATCCTGCATCCCGTACAAGAAGGTGACGCTTTTTTGTAGCATTGGTACATTCGCAAACACGCTGAGAAAGACGCGTAAAATGAGAACAAAACCAGCTGTTTTGGATACGATACTAAGAAAGGCTGTTACAGAAGTTGGTGATCCCTCGTAAACATCCGGAGCCCACATGTGAAAAGGAGCCGATGCAATTTTAAACGTCAATCCTACCAGTACAAGCAAGAAAGCTAACACCGCAATAAACTCATAGCTTTGATTTTCGCCTAGCACTTCTGAGATGGTAAGTAAATTTGTTGAACCTGTTATTCCGTATATATAACTTAGTCCAAATAGCGCAATAGCCGATGCAATGCCGCCGGTGATGACGTATTTTAAGGCCGCTTCGTTTGAACGGAGTGAACTCTTTTTTATTCCTGCTAATATATAGGAGGAGATAGAGAGAAGCTCAAGTCCAACGAACAGCGTGATCAAATCCCCGCTAGATGCCATCATCATTGCTCCTAACAGAGCCGTTAAAAAGAGATAATAGAACTCTCCTCGATGTTTAATTTCATCAGAACGTTCATGGATGGCAATCAGTAGCGTAAAGAACGCACCAATGAGTAATAGAAATTTAAAGGTGACCGCAAAGCTATCTAAACGAAAGGTATCGTATAGAATCGTAACGGGTAGTCCCTTTCGCAACAAGCACAGTGACACAAATGATCCGATTACGCCAGCAGCAGCCAAATAACCAAGCCAGCTATGCTTAATTCTTTTTCCAACAAATAAATCAAGCAACGATATCAAAGTTGCGACACCTAAAATGATAAATTCTGGCATCATTGCTGACCACTGGTAGCTCAGTAACGTATCCATATCCACTTCCGTTCACCCCCATACCATGGTATCAAGTACCGGTTGAATCATATTCGTTAACAGGGACGGATAAACACCAATCCCGATAATAAGGAAGATAAACAGCAGTGCAGGTGCCCACTCTAGACGATTAAGGTCTTTCCCCTCTACTGACTTCACTTCATTTCCGAACGTTATGCTTAACACGGCCTTTAACACATACACAGCTGTTAAAATCATCCCGAGCGTCGCAATGCCGGCTAGATAAGGTGCGTGTTGAAACAATCCCATAAAGGCCATGAATTCGCTAATGAACCCTGACATTCCAGGCAATCCAAGAGAAGCGAGCCCGCCTGCTAGTAGAAATCCCGATGCAATCGGCATATTTTTCGCCAATCCGCCGAGCTTTGAGAGTGTCGTCGTACCTGTACGCTCGTATAAAACACCAATCAAGAAGAACAAAAAGGCAGCAATTAACCCGTGAGAAATGACTTGGAAAACAGCCCCTTGTATTCCTGATTCGTTTCCTGCTCCTAATCCCATGAGGATGATCCCCATATGTGAAAGACTTGAATAAGCTAATACAAGTCTTAAATCATCCTGCTTCAGAGCTAAAAAGGCACCAAACAGCAAGTTAATGACTCCGAGGAGCGCGATAAGAAACGACATATGGGCGAACTGATCAGGAAAGAATCCCATTCCGAAACGAATCAAACCGAACGCACCTATTTTCAGTAGCACACCTGCATGAACCATAACGATCGGAACGGGAGCTTGGGTATGAACCTTCAACACCCAAGTATGCAGTGGAAAAATCGGTAACTTGATACCGAATGCAATTAATAGTGCTATGAGTAACGTTAGCTTTTCTTTGTTCGAAAAAGCATCGGTTGATTGTAAAATCCCCTGTAGCTGATCAATATTAGCCGTGCCTGTTTTCGCGAACAAAAGAACAAAGACGACTAATAAAATCGCTGATCCAATTCCGTTGTAAATGAGAAAATAATAGGAGGCTTTTTCTTTCTCGAATAAGCCCCACCGACCAATTAAGAAAAACATCGGAATGAGCGTTACTTCGAAAAAGATGAAAAAAAGGACAAGGTTTTCTGCCGCAAATACGCCCATCATACCAATTTGGAGCGTAAGAAATAAAAGGAAATAGCCTTTCCAGTTATGTTTAATTTTAAAAGATGCAATAGAAGCGAGCAGACATAAAAATGCGGTAAGTGCGATCATGAGGAATGAAAAGCCATTAATGCCTACTTCGTACGAAACGGAAAAATATTTTCCGTACAGCTCCGGGTCTCCGAAACGAAACCATGTCGCCTTTTGTGAAAACGAATCATAGCTATTTCCCCCAGATGACTGAATATATAGTAGGACCATAAGAAGACAGGTAAAGATCGTTGAACTCACTCCTACTGCTTTAATTAACACTTCACGGTTTTTCGGTATAAAAAAGAGTAGGAGCATTCCGATTAAAGGTGAAAAAATGATAAGACTCAGCAAGAACGTACTCATTATAAATACCCTCCTGTCACGGCAACGATTACTAGTAGAAGTACGAGACCAATGATCGCTACGAAACTATAGCGCTGTATTTGGCCATTTTGCACCGTTGATCCTGCTGATCCGATCCCTTGAATCACATTGATGATCAGTACAATCACTCCGTTTACGATGTACTGGTCAATTGCTTTTCCAATACGACGTATGAGATGAACAAGAGCAATAATGGTTTTCTGATAAAGCTCATCCATATAATACTTTTCCTTTAAAAGCTTGTAGATGAATGGAGCGGACGATGAGAATGTGTCTCTCGAAATACTTTTCTTACCGTACATGAGGTACGCTAGGTAAATGCCAGCAAGGGATATAATCGTTGCCGTAATCATTAACCAAAGAGGCGCATGCCCTTCACTTACTAGTCCTGGTGCACCTTTTGTTAACCATTCAGCAAGGAAATCCCGCGGGACATTTACGTATCCTGCTACCACTGCTAGTACAGCAAGAACGCCCATCGGTACAATCATAATCATTGGCGAGTCATGAACATCTTTATGACGTTTGTTTGCTTCTCCTGTAAACACCATAAAGAAAAGGCGAAACATGTAAAAAGAGGTTAAAAACGCTGTAAACAGTGCAAGCGCGAACAGTACATAATGTCCGCTAGACCATGCTGCTCCGATGATCTCTTCTTTACTAAAAAATCCTGATAAGAGAGGAACACCGCTAATCGCCATCGTACCGATCAGGAACAGGACACCCGTTTTTCGAAGCTTGCCCCACAGTCCTCCCATCTCTTCAATATTTTGCGTATGAACGGCGTGAATGACGCTTCCTGCAGCAAGGAACAGAAGTGCTTTAAAAAATGCATGGGTGGTGAGATGAAAAACACCTGCAACATACCCTCCTACTCCTAATGCAAGCATCATATACCCAAGCTGACTCATCGTTGAATACGCAAGCACCCTCTTAATATCCGTCTGCACAAGGCCAATGGTAGCCGCAAATAAAGCCGTTACTCCTCCAACAGTTGCCACAACCATCATAGCCGTTTCACTCGCAGAAAACAGGGGAAACAGACTAGCTACAAGATACACACCTGCTGCTACCATGGTCGCAGCATGAATTAATGCTGATACAGGCGTTGGACCCTCCATCGCATCTGGTAACCATGAATGTAGCGGAAGCTGACCTGACTTTCCAATGGCACCAATAAAAATGAGGATGCTTGTTAGCGTAATGTAGCTAGAGGAAAGCGTGCCGTTTTGCACCGCTTGAAAAATTTTATCGTATTCAAAGCTCCCTACTTGCCAAAACAGAAGCATCATGCCAATAAATAAGCCAACGTCTCCGATTCTCGTCATGATAAACGCTTTTTTAGCAGCTGCCTTTGCTTCTTCTTTGTAGAAATAGAAGCCAATTAATAAGAATGAGCCCACCCCTACAAGCTCCCAGAAAATATACAGCTGTAGTAAATTTGGAGCAAGCACTAGTCCAAGCATCGCAAAGGTAAACAATCCTAGGTAAGAGAAAAAGGTGCCAATTCGCGCATCTTTCTTCATATATCCTTTGGAATAAAGATGTACAAGCAAACTTACAAGTGACACGATGACAAGCATCAACGCGTTTAACTGATTCACTTCAAATCCCATCGTAATCGATGTACTGCCAACATGAAGCCACGTTCCCTCAGCTTTATAGGTTGCCTCTTTTAATCGATCTACTAACACAAGTAGCGACAGTACAAATGATAGAAATACCAAAATAATTCCTACATAAGGACTCCGTTCTCTCCAGACTCGACCAAACAAAAGCAACACGATAAAGGAGATGAGTGGAAACAGCGGTATGAGCCAAGCATTTTCCATCATGCGTAAGCCATCCCCCTTTTATCTTTCGTTTATTTTTTAACGCTTCATTGAATCGATCTCATCAATATTGATCGTTTTTCGGTTGCGATATAAGGAAATAAGAATGGCTAACCCTACCGCCGCTTCAGCTGCCGCTATCGTAATTGTAAAGAGCGAAAACACCTGACCCGTTATGTTAGGCGTCACACCGTATTTACTGAACGCAACGAAATTAAGATTGGCTGCATTCAGCATTAGCTCAATCGAAATTAAGACGATCACGGTATTTCGTTTTGTCAGGGCACCGTATAGACCAATACAAAATAGAATGAGCGCGAGAATTAAATAAGCAGATAATGATACTTCATTCATGGTTATCACCCTCATCTTCATCTCGTTTTGCGAGAATAATAGCACCGATTAATGCAACCAGTAAAACGATTGATGTTAACTCAAATGGGATAATAAACTTGGAGTATAAAGCTAAACCGATTTGCTTTGTATTTTCATTCTCAAGCGCTACGTTCTGTACGGCTGGTGATAAGTTTTTAATCCCCATAAACATAATAAGTCCAAAAGCAAGTACGCCAAGAAACACGCCGAATCGTCGCCAACCGCCCGTTAAGTCGAGCGTCTGATCATTATGCTTTGTTAGCATGATACCGAATAACATAATAATGGTGACGGCACCAGAGTAAATCAGTACTTGAACCGCTGCGATAAATTCAGCAGATAGCAACACATAGAGGCCTGCAATACTTAAAAAGGTAAACACGAGTGAAAGAAGCATATGAATAACTTTTGTGAGGTTAAGCATCAAAATACCACCGGAAATAGCAATCGTTGCAAGGGCGAGAAAAGCAATGTATTCCCCCGACCACATTACACTTTGTTCTCCCGTCTTACATTTTCATCGTTTTCATCCAACCACTGAAGATTTTTAAAAAGGTGATCCCGACTATACTCTGCTAACTCAAAGTTATTTGTCATCACAATTGCTTCTGTTGGACAAACCTCCGTACATAAATCACATAAAATACAGATCTCAAAATTAATATCATACGTATCAATGATTTTCCCTTTTTTCGTCGGGTCTGGATGCTTCTTTCCGGTTAGCTGAATACAGTCTGTTGGACAAATATTCGCACACTGATTACACACAATACACTTTTCCGGATAAAACTTCTGAATGCCTCGAAAGCGATCTGGCATTGGAATGGGCTCATTGGGATAATCATAGGTGACTTTCTTTTTCGTTAGGTTTCCTAAGGTGTATTTTAAGCCTTTTACTAAACCAAACATCATGACTCACCCCTTTTTATTCATTAAAACCAAAGCACCTTGATTAGCGCGGTTAAGAAGATATTTGCTAGTGCGACAGGTAAGAGAACTTTCCAACCAAACTCCATGAGCTGGTCTGCTCGAAGTCTTGGAAAGGTAATGCGAAACCAAATGAGTAAGAAAACGATACAGCTAAATTTAATCGCAAACCAAACGGCTCCTGGTATGAATCCTAGAAACGCAACTGGATGCCATCCGCCAAGAAAAAGAACAGTCGTAAGAGCTGCCATTGCGAAGAAATACACATATTCAGCGAGCATAAAGAACGCCCAACGAAATCCTGAATACTCAACGTGGAACCCTGCGACAAGCTCTGATTCCGCTTCTGGAAGGTCAAATGGCGTACGATTTAATTCTGCGACGGATGCAATTAGGAAGACGATGAATGCAATTGGCTGAAGGAAAATAAACCATACATCATCCTGTGCCCGGACGATGTCATTCAAATTCAAACTCCCTGTTAATAAAACGACTCCAAGAACAGACATAACGAGCGGGACCTCGTACGAAATCATCTGTGCGGCTGCCCTCATTCCGCCAAGAAGCGCATACTTATTATTGGAAGCCCATGATCCTGCTACAATTCCAATTGTGGTAAGTCCTGAAATGGCAATGTAGTAAAGCAGTCCCACTCCAATATCAGCAAACTGTAGCTTATCTGTGAACGGGATTGTCGCCAAAACCATAAAGGCAGGGGCAAATGCAATGACAGGGGCGATAATAAACAACGGCCGATCCGCTAATTTAGGAATGGTATCTTCTTTTAGCAAAAGCTTAAGCACGTCGGCTACTGTCTGCAAAAGCCCCCACCGTCCACCAACCTGATTCGGACCGTACCGTCCTTGCATAAAGCCCATGACCTTTCGTTCTGCTAAAATGGCATACGTGACGAATCCTAATACAACGAAAAGAAAGGCTGTTGCTAACCCAAAAAAAATGGCAAAATTCGTCAAGCTGGGCGTTGATTCTAATAGGTGATTAATCATTACCCGTCCACCTCTCCTAGCACAATATCAATAGCGCCTAAAATGGTAATGAGGTTGGCAATATTTTTGCCTTTTAAAAGCTTCGGAAGTATTTGCAAGTTGTAAAAAGAAGGTCTGCGAAACTTTAAGCGATACGGCTCTTTTTTTCCTTCACTCGCAATATAGCAACCTATCTCGCCACGAGGTGACTCGATTCGTACAAACGCTTCGCCTTTAGGCGGCTTTACAATCTTCGGCACCTTTGCCATAATCGGGCCCTCAGCAGGAAATTGCTCAACGGCCTGCTCAATGATTTTTAATGACTCCTCTATTTCTTCAATGCGGCATTTGTAACGTGCAAACGCATCTCCCTCGGTATGGACAGGTACATGAAAGGTGAACCGATCGTAAATAGAGTAAGGTTCATCTTTTCGGAGATCCCAATTCACTCCCGTACAGCGCAGGTTTGCACCGCTTAATGAGTAATCAAGTGCCTCTTGTGCACTGTAAATTCCTACTCCTTTCACACGATTAAGGAAAATTTCGTTTCCTGTTACGAGGTCATGGTAGCCTTCTAGCTGTTTACGCATGTAGGGAACAAACTCACGGACTTTCTCAATCCATCCCTCTGGTGCATCCCACTTCACGCCTCCTACTCTCATGTAGTTAAACGTTAAACGTGCACCGCTGAGCTCATTTAAAAGATTGATAATGACCTCTCTTTCACGGAAGGCATATAGGAATGGACTAACGGCCCCAATATCAAGCAAATATGTACCCCACCATACGAGATGACTCGCTACCCTTCCTAATTCCATTGCAAGTACACGCAAATATTCAGCTCGATCTGGTAAAGTAATGTTCATCATTGTCTCGACTGCGTGACAAATGACGTAATTGTTCGTCATCGCCGATAGGTAATCCATGCGGTCTGTATAAGGAATAATTTGTGTATATTGCAGGTTCTCAGCAATTTTCTCTGTTCCTCTATGAAGATAGCCAATGACAGGGGTTGCTTCCGTAATAATCTCCCCGTCAATTTTAATAACGAGACGGAACACCCCGTGAGTACTCGGATGCTGAGGACCAACGTTAAGCAGCATTTCCTCTGTTCGTATCATGACTTACACCTCCACATCAAACGGCTCATAATCTTTACGTAGCGGATACCCAACCCAATCATCTGGCATCATAATACGCTTCAAATTAGGATGGCCGATAAACGTAATGCCTAATAAATCATACGCTTCTCGCTCAGGCCAGTCTGCACCAGGCCAAAGCGGCTGTAAAGACGGCACTTCCGGACGCTCACGATCAACCTTCACCTTTAGGGCTACAGGCTTTTTATGCGTATAGGAATACAAGTAGACGTACACTTCGAAGTGCGTTGAAAAGTCCGTTCCATGCAACTCAGAAACGTAATCAAACTTAAGCTCTTCATGTGTTTTAAACAGCTGTGCCACTTCATAATAAGCATCTAATTTTGCGACGATAGTAGGTACATCTTTTGATAAACGATTAATGTAGGAATCTTCAATGGCTGTAGGTGTAAGGTGTTTTGAAATATGTTCTACGTATTGATCTAACAGTGGTTGATGGGGGGATGGTGGTAACTCTTGCTGATGCTCTTCCTCTTTTTTTAGTACGCTGGCTCTCGCCTTTGCCGCTGCAGCTGCCTTTGCCTTTGCTGCCGCAATTGCCTTCGCTTTTTCGCTATCTTTATCATCACTGGTGGACGTGGTGCCATCACTTTTTTGCTTCGCTAAAGCTTTTGCTTTCGCTGCCGCCGCGGCCTTTTTCTTCGCCAAAGCTAGCGCGTCTTCCTCTGTTCCTTCACTTTCTGACTCCACTGTTTTTTCCTTCTGCTTCGCGAGAGCCTGTGCTTTTGCCTTTGCGGCTGCTGCGGCCTTTTTCTTCGCTAGGGCTAGTGCGTCTTCCTCTGTTCCTTCACTTTCCGACTCCGCTGTTTTTTCCTTCTGCTTCGCGAGAGCCTGTGCTTTTGCCTTTGCGGCTGCTGCGGCCTTTTTCTTTGCCAAAGCTAGTGCGTCTTCCTCTGTTCCTTCACTTTCCGACTCCGCTGCTTTTTCCTTCTGCTTCGCGAGAGCCTGTGCTTTTGCCTTTGCGGCTGCGGCGGCCTTTTTCTTCGCCAGGGCTAGTGCGTCTTCCTCTGTTCCTTCGCTTTCTGATTCAGGTGCTTTTTCTTTTTTCATCGCTTCTAGCTTTTCTTTTGCCTGCTCCTTTGCTTTAAGAGCCGCTTCTTTTTTTTGTTCCTCGAGTGATGGTTGTTTTCCGCTCACCTACATCACCCTCTTTCCTGTCTTCGCTTCATACCTAATTTTCTCTTTCAGCTTATTGATTCCGTAAATGAGCGCCGCTGGATTTGGTGGACAACCTGGAATATACACATCTACCGGGATGATTTGATCCACCCCTTTTACTACTGCATAGGAATTTACGTATGGTCCTCCAGCTGTTGCACAAGACCCCATCGCAATCACCCATTTAGGTTCGGGCATCTGATCGTAAAGTCGTTTCACAATCGGTGCCATTTTTTTCGTAACGGTTCCAGAGATAATCATAACGTCCGATTGTCTAGGGGAGGTTCGAAAAAATGAGCCAAAGCGATCTAAATCATAATGAGACGATCCAACGCCCATCATTTCAATTGCACAGCAGGCCAGGCCAAATGTTAAAGGCCAAAGAGAATTACTTCTTGCCCATGCTTTTAACTGTTCGAGAGTGGTAAGAAAAATATTTCGTTTCATTTCCTCTAACTCTTCTTTAGCTATTGTTTGCATAGTTAAATCCATTTCAACACCTTCTTCTTCCAAGCATATAGAAGTCCAATAAGTAAAATAACCACAAAGATTAGCATCTCAATTAAGGCAAACAATCCTAGCTGATCAAAAGCAACTGCCCAAGGATACAAAAAGACCGTTTCAACATCGAAGATTACAAATAATAAGGCAAAAATATAATACCTCACATTGAATTGTACTCTCGCATCGTGAAACGGTTCGATACCACTCTCATAAGTTGTCTGTTTCCCTGCTGTAGGTGCGTGAGGCCGAAGTACTTTCCCTATTGTCAATGCTACAATGGGAAGCAAAAGACCTAAGGCTAAAAAGATGCATACAATCATATAATTATTCGCATATACGTGCTGCATGTCCGTCTTCACACCTCCTAAATTGAAGGAATTTTCTAAAAATGTAACCGCTATCATTGTACCAAAATCTCTAAAATTTGTCGATTAGCCCTCCGTTTTTACATCACCAACGATGAAGTTTTCAATGTACATTCCTTTTATATCTATGCGTGTCCATCCTATAAAATACGTTTGTTTTCCCTCATCTCCCCTCAGCTTTCATTCCTGACTATAAGAAACCCTTATTAACATTACGCAAATTAAAAAGACTCCGCGTGTATGAACGGAGTCCTTTTACAAAATGAAAAAGAGCTATAGCTGAAGTTTTGCATGATACAATGCTAGAACTAAACCAATTACGAAACAAATTAATCCGCCTATACCAGAAGTTATAAATGACAGCCTGTCTGAGAAAAACAGCTTACTTATGGACAGAAATAAAATTAATATCCATCCAATTAGGTTGATCATTCTTACCTGTGTCATTGCAATCACCCCTATTTCAGCCGATTCTACCACATTGACTCATTTAAGGAAAATACTGAATGAGGATGATGAAATAGGTGTTTAACATTACGTATTTCTTTGTAATTAGCGTCATTTTACCCTCACAGAAGGGTTTTCTAGTAAGAAAACTACATAAAAAGGTCTCGTTCAAAATGAACGAGACCTGCATCTAAGCTCTTCTTAGTAATTTTACGATTAATACGATTAAAGCGATCACAAGGAGGATGTGAATAAGTCCTCCGCCTGAGAAATCAAATAGAACACCTACTAGCCAAATTAATAATAAAATACCGATAATAGTCCAGATCATTTTTTATCACCCCTTATTTAATACGATGTCTCAGCTTTGTTCTTTTTATACCCCATGTTTTTTTGTTAGAAACTCTTCCATAAAAAAATAGTTGTTTCTTTAGGTAAAACACGACAAAAGGTTCAATTTTTTAACAACTTTTCCACATCTAAAGGCACAAAAAAACCTCTAGAAATGAGTCTAGAGGTTTTACGTTATTACATTTTTCTTTGGCTAACTTCAATACGATTGATGGCACGATTTAATGCCAGCTCCGCACGTTTGAAATCAACATGATCCTTTTGAGCGCCTAAGCGACTCTCGGCACGCTTTTTAGCTTCTTCAGCACGTACAATATCAATTTGATCTGCTTTTTCAGCAGCTTGAGCTAATATTGTTACGTTGTCAGGTCTTACTTCAAGGAAGCCTCCGCTAACTGCTACAAGCTCCGTACTGCCACCTTTTTTCAAACGAACTGCTCCGA
The DNA here is from genome assembly GCF_001274935.1 of Priestia koreensis. Taxonomy (GTDB): domain Bacteria; phylum Bacillota; class Bacilli; order Bacillales; family Bacillaceae_H; genus Bacillus_AG; species Bacillus_AG koreensis. The sequence continues at coordinate 233,364 of NZ_LILC01000037.1, forward strand.
TTTTTAATGGAGCAACTAAAGGAACGTGTCCAGGTAAAATACCAAGCTCACCGCTCTGAGCTCTGGCACTTACCATTTCCACATCGGCATTATACACTGGGCCATCAGGAGTCACTACACTGACATGGATTGTCTTCATTTAATAACCTCCTATGTCCCTTAAATTAAACTTCTACTCCCATGTTCTTCGCATTTTCAATTACTTCTTCGATTCGACCTACTAAGCGGAACGCATCTTCAGGAAGATGATCATACTTACCAGATAGAATATCTTTGAATCCACGGATCGTTTCTTTTACAGGTACATAAGAACCTTTTTGACCTGTGAACTGCTCCGCTACGTGGAAGTTTTGAGATAAGAAGAACTGAATACGACGAGCACGTTGTACAATAAGCTTATCTTCGTCAGAAAGCTCATCCATACCTAGGATCGCGATAATATCTTGAAGTTCTTTGTAACGTTGTAATGTTTGCTGTACTTGACGTGCAACACCGTAATGCTCTTCTCCGACGATTTCTGGAGACAATGCACGTGAAGTAGAAGCTAATGGATCTACCGCAGGATAGATACCCATTTCTGTTAATTTACGCTCTAAGTTTGTTGTTGCATCTAAGTGAGCGAAAGTCGTTGCTGGCGCTGGATCTGTATAGTCATCGGCTGGTACATAGATCGCTTGGATCGACGTTACAGAACCTACATTTGTAGATGTAATACGCTCTTGTAATTGACCCATTTCAGTTGCAAGCGTTGGTTGGTAACCTACCGCTGATGGCATACGTCCTAATAGGGCTGATACCTCAGAACCTGCTTGTGTGAAACGGAAGATGTTATCGATGAAGAACAGTACGTCTTGTCCTTGCTCATCACGGAAGTATTCTGCCATTGTTAAACCAGTTAATGCTACACGCATACGTGCACCAGGTGGCTCATTCATTTGTCCGAATACCATTGCCGTTTTCTTGATAACGCCTGAATCGCTCATCTCATGGTATAAGTCATTTCCTTCACGTGTACGCTCTCCTACACCTGCGAATACGGAAATACCACCATGTTCTTGTGCGATGTTGTTGATTAATTCTTGGATTAGAACCGTTTTACCTACACCGGCACCACCGAAGAGACCGATTTTACCACCTTTAATGTACGGTGCTAATAAGTCTACAACTTTAATTCCTGTTTCAAGAATTTCAACTTGTGTTGATAATTGATCGTACGTTGGTGCTTGACGATGAATAGCGTCGCGGCGGATACCTGCTTCTAATTCACCATCTAAGTCAATTGAATCACCTAATACGTTAAATACGCGTCCTAATGTTACGTCACCTACAGGTACAGAAATAGGTGCACCTGTATCTTCAACGTCCATTCCACGCATTAATCCATCTGTAGAAGCCATGGCAATTGCACGTACTGTGTCATCACCTAAGTGAATTGCTACTTCTAGGGTAACATCAATACTATTGTCGCTCGCATCTTGAGCGTTATGTTTAATTTTAAGGGCATTATAAATCTCAGGAAGATGGCCACTATCGAACTTTACGTCTACGACAGGACCCATAACTTGAGTAACACGTCCTTTTGTCATCAACTTTCCCTCCTAACTTGCTATACACAACTCTTGATTGAAATTGTCTATTCGAGTGCAGCTGCTCCAGCTGTAATTTCGGTAATCTCTTGTGTGATGGCTGCTTGACGTGCACGGTTATATGAAAGCGTAAGGCTACGGATAAGCTCATTTGCATTATCAGTCGCACTCTTCATCGCTGTCATACGAGCGGCATGTTCACTAGCTTTTCCATCAAGTAATGCACCATAAATTAGACTTTCCGCATATTGAGGTAAAAGGACTTCTAGAATTTCTTCTTGGTCTGGCTCAAATTCATAAGAAGTTAGCTTCTTCTCGCTTACGATGTCTGTTAATGGTAACAATTTCGTTTCCGTTACTTCTTGTGTCATGGTATTTACAAAGTGATTGTAATACATGTATAGCTCATCTAACGTTTCATCAGAAAACAGCTTAACTGCTTGGCTAGCAATCGTTTGAATATCAGAGAATGCAGGCTGATCCGGAAGAGCCGTAATCTCATGGAGAACTGGGATTCCTCGGTTTTTGAAGAAGCTAGCCCCCATACGCCCAATTGCAATAATCTCATATTCATCTGCTGATTGATGACGTTCTTGAATATTACGATAAACAAGTCTCAGTACGTTACTGTTATATGCTCCAGCTAGACCACGGTCAGACGTGATTACTAAGTAACCCGTTTTCTTAACCGAACGTGCTTGTAGCATTGGATGACGAGCATCAGTACTTCCAAGCGCAATGTTTGCCACCACTTCTTGAATCTTCTCCATATACGGAACAAATGCTTTTGCATTTTGCTCAGCACGGTTAAGCTTTGAAGCAGATACCATTTGCATGGCTTTTGTAATTTGGCTTGTTTTCTTTGTAGACGTAATTCTCGTTTTAATATCGCGTAATGATGCCAAAGGTTCTCACCACCTTTTTACCCTCGAACATTTTTGATCTATCAAATGGTGCAGGGCATAATGCCCTGCTTCATCTCATTATTCAGAAACGATAAATGTCTTTTTAAATTCTTCGATTGCTTGACTTAATGCTGATTCTTCAGGAAGCTTACCAGTCGTTCTAATTGTGTCTAGTAGTTCCTTCGCATTTTGGTCCATCCATGTTAAGAACTCATCCTCAAAGCGAGTGATATCTTGAACAGGAATGCTGTCTAAATGACCTCTTGTTAAAGCAAATAGAATGGCTACTTGCTTTTCAACTTTTAATGGTTTGTTTAGATCTTGTTTTAGTACTTCTACTGTACGAGCACCACGGTTTAATTTTGATTGTGTTGCTTTATCAAGGTCTGAACCGAATTGAGCGAATGCTTCAAGCTCACGGAAAGATGCTAAGTCAAGACGAAGCGTACCCGCTACTGATTTCATCGCTTTAATTTGTGCAGATCCTCCAACACGTGATACTGATAAACCAGCGTTGATCGCTGGACGTACACCAGAGAAGAACAAGTCTGATTGTAAGAAGATTTGTCCATCAGTGATGGAGATTACGTTTGTTGGGATATAAGCAGAGATATCGCCTGCTTGCGTTTCAACGAAAGGTAATGCTGTTAATGAACCTGCACCTTTCGCATCAGATAACTTCGCTGCACGCTCTAATAAACGAGAGTGAAGGTAGAATACATCCCCTGGATATGCTTCACGACCTGGAGGACGACGTAGTAATAGAGACAGCTCACGGTATGCAGCTGCTTGTTTCGATAAATCATCATATACGACTAATACGTGTTTGCCGTTATACATGAATTCTTCACCCATTGTTACCCCAGCATATGGTGCTAAGAATAACATTGGAGCTGGTTGAGAAGCAGAAGCTGTTACAACGATTGTGTAATCAAGAGCTCCGTGCTTACGCAATGTTTCTACCGCATTACGTACAGTAGATTCTTTTTGACCGATCGCAACATAGATACACACCATGTCTTGGTCTTTTTGGTTTAGAATGGAGTCAATCGCTACAGATGTTTTACCTGTTTGACGGTCTCCGATGATTAATTCACGTTGTCCACGACCGATTGGTACAAGTGCATCGATCGCTTTGATACCTGTTTGTAGAGGCTCGTGTACAGATTTACGGTCCATTACACCTGGTGCTGGACTTTCAATTGGACGAGTTTTTGTCGTTGCGATTGGACCTAGTCCATCAACTGGTTGACCTAATGGGTTAACAACACGACCAATTAGCTCCTCCCCTACTGGTACTTCCATGATACGTCCTGTGCGTCGAACTTCGTCTCCTTCACGGATATCGCGGTAAGGCCCTAAAATAACGATACCTACGTTATTTGACTCTAGGTTTTGTGCCATACCCATTACACCGTTTGAAAATTCGACAAGCTCACCAGCCATAACGTTGTCAAGGCCGTGTACACGTGCGATACCATCACCTACTTGGATTACAGTACCGACATCACTTACTTTAATTTCAGACTGATAATTTTCAATTTGCTTTTTTATCAGTGCGCTAATTTCTTCAGCTTTGATGTTGCTCATCAATTTCACCCCTATCTACGATCTATGCTTTATTAAAAACTAGTTCACGTTGAATGCGCTCTAATTTGCCATTCAAGCTACCGTCATAAATTCGGTTACCAATGCGAATTTTCACGCCACCAAGCAAGCTTGGATCAATAACGTTTGTAATTCGTAACGATTGTTTGCCAACTTTTTTCGAAAATGTGCTAGATAGCGCTGCTTTTTCATCATCTGTTAATGGCTTAACAGAGTAAGCAGTTGCTTCTGCCATATTACGTGCTTCGTTCGCTAGCTCAACGTAGTGCTGAACCATTTCAACCGTAATTGTGATACGATTGCGTTCAAGCAATAAGAACAATGTGTTTTGAACTTCTGGAAGTAGCGTTGAGAATGCATCCCCTACCAACACTTTTTTTTGTGCTGGTGAAAGCTTTGGATGTGTTAATACCTCTAAAAACTTAGGGTTATTCTCCATTACTTCTTTTACAACTAAAAGCTCTGCTTCAATTGCATCAATTTTATTCTGTTCTTTAGCCAATTCAAAAAGGGCTAATGCGTAGCGTTTTGCAACTACTTGATTACTCATTGTGCATCGCCTACTTCTTTAATGTAATCCTGAATTAACTTTTCTTGATCTTGCTCAGAAAGTTCTTTTTCGATTACTTTAGACGCAATAAGAACAGATAATGAAGCTACTTGTTGGCGTAATGCCGTCATTGCTTGCTCTTTCTCTTGTACAATCTCAAGCTTAGCAGACTCTTTTAATCTCTCAGCTTCAGAACGTGCAGCAATAATAATTTCTTCTTTTTTATCTTCAGCAGATTTGCGTGCGTTATCCATCATAACTTGAATCTCTTGACGAGACTGTTTTAATAGTTCACGTTGCTCTTCAGCAAGCTTCTTTGCTTCCGCGTTGCTTTTTTCAGCTGATAAGATTTCATTTGAAATGTATTCTTCACGCTTTTTCATGATCCCCATTAAAGGACCAAAAGCGAACTTGCGAAGTAAAAGCAATAAGATTAGGAAAATAACTAATTGGTAAGCAACGTTACCCCAAGCAACTCCCTCGACTTGTCCTAGTATCAACACAAGGATTCACTCCTTTCAAAACTTTTACATTTTACAAACTACGAAAAAACGAAATACTCCTTCTTCATAAAGCAATGGCGAAGAAGGTCTTCACGAACGATCTTCGCCATTTATGTACGGGAGTAACTCCCTTTTTATTACTTACCTAATACGATGAACGCGATAACTACACCGATGATAGGTAATGCCTCAACTAATGCTACCCCGATGAACATGATTGTTTGAAGTGTACTACGTAGTTCTGGTTGACGAGCAACTCCCTCAACTGTACGAGATACGATCAAACCGTTACCAATACCAGCACCTAGTGCTGCTAAACCAATTGCAATTGCAGCTGCGATTAAATTCATTTAAATATCCTCCCTTTATGGTTAAAAAAATATGAGTTTATACTTTGAAAATATGGTTAATATATTAATGGTCGTGGCTTACTTTGTGAGCCATATAAACCATTGTTAACATTGTGAAGATAAATGCCTGGATCGAACCAACGAAAATACTAAATCCTTGCCATAAAATCATCGGAACTGCTCCAAGGACGCCTCCAAGTACACTGCCTGTCCCTAGTCCTGCGAGTAAAGTTAACAAGATCTCCCCCGCATAGATATTCCCGTAAAGACGCAAACCTAACGTTAAGGTATTCGCAAATTCTTCAATAATTTTTAAAGGGAATAAAAAAGGCATTGGTTGGAAGAAACTCTTAACATAAGCCCCTGTTCCTCGCATCTTAATACCGTAGTAATGAGTAAGAATAACAACCATAACCGCTAGGGTTAACGTGATTGTAGGATCTGATGTAGGAGATTTCCACACTGCATTGTGGCCTACATTAATCATAAACGGTAAACCAAGCATGTTGGCTACGAAAATATACATTAGGAGTGTTATTCCTAGTGTTAAGAACCTGCCGCCAGTTTGCCAATCCATCGTACTGTTGATGATGCCTTTCGCGAAGTCAACGACCCATTCCATAAAATTTTGTTTTCCAGTAGGTCGAATTGCTAAGCTACGCGTTGCAACCATCGCGATTATAAAAACGATTAACGCCGTAATCGTCGTCATAACGACGTTGGATAAAGTAAAGGTTAATCCAAAAAAGGTTTTTGTGATTTCACCGTGTTCCAACAGTAATTCACCTCTCTTCCCTGTTAGAAATATACTGAATGTAGACATAATCTATGATCATGACAAAATAACCTGTCAATAATCCCACAGCTAGGCCCCAAACTTCCATCATATTTTCATATCGAATCGCTAATAAAATCAACAGTCCAAATAATGCCAATCGAGTATAAGTACTCACTACTTTTGGTCTCGCTTTTACCTTCTCGCCCTCTATCACCCGATCCAATAGCTTATCAATCTTAAAGGCTACTAGTCGTAAGCTGAAAAAGCTCACAATGGTTCCTAGAATTAATCCGAGGAATTCTCTTTGATAAGAAGTAAACCCCCACCCTAGCACAAACAGCGCAAGTAAGTAGAACATATACTTTTTCTGACGCGTAACTAGTTGTTGGACAGTAATCATGAATTAAGAATCTCCTGAGTGAAATTTTTTAATGAGGTGAATCATTGCATATATACCGGTTCCAAGACCAAGCAATAATCCGATTACGAGAAATAGCGGAAATGTGTGCAACCTGCTATCAATCCACTTTCCTAAGAAAAGACCGATTAAGATAGCGCCTACTAACTGAGAAAGGATTCCCGTCATTAAGGCCATTGCCTGAAAAGACTGCTGCTTATTTTGACTCATGAAAATATTCTCCCTTTTAGCAATGTTTTCTATTTTCTAACTTTTCCATTGCCAATGCAACGATTAATATGATACTCGTATAACATTCACATTTAATTAGAACATAGTGCCAGAAAAGGAAAAAAGCTGGCTGCAAAAATGAAAAAATATGGTGATTTTATCGCATTGAAAACCTTACCATTACTTTCCCCTGTAAGCATACAATAGCTACTATTTAATGTCAATGCGTTTATAGGGTAATACAAGGCAACTGTCATCAAATGTTCACAAATTAACATTGTTAAATAAATAGTATGAAAATAACGTACATAAAGATACAGAATATTAATTTAAGAAAGCGGATACAAATCCAAGCAATGTCAGGGTTTTTCCATAATCTATCATCATTGAATGAGTAAACATTCATAATGTTCTTGAGCAAAAAATGTTCTTACGTGAAAGAGTGATCATCAGAATTCGTCAAATCTCTTCAAATTATGTCATATTTTATTTTCATTCTTACCCAATTCTGTCGATCTATTCATCGAACCTAGTAGGCTCTCTATTTATTAACTATATTTCCGTTCTTAGAGAAATCGTTTGCACCTAACGAAATAAGATATTCTGGAATAACAAAAAGCATCTCCTGTTTTTAACGGAGATGCTTTTGCTTTATGACTTATTATGGACGAAACGATTCGGGCTTGTCTTCACGTTGTTTGAAATGATAGCTAATTGCATCACCGATACGCTTCGAAGCTAAACCGTCACCATATGGATTGGAAGCCTTCGACATCGCATCGTATACTTCTTTATTTGTTAACAATTCTTTTGCTAAGTTATAAATCGTTGCTTCTTCTGTTCCTGCTAACTTAAGTGTTCCTGCTTCAATTCCTTCAGGACGCTCCGTAGTATCACGAAGAACGAGCACTGGTACACCAAGAGAAGGAGCTTCTTCCTGAACACCGCCTGAATCCGTTAAGATAATGTGGGCACGAGAAGCAAAGTTATGGAAGTCAATAACGTCTAACGGCTCAATTAGATGAATACGTGGATCTTGCCCAAGCACTTCATCAGCTAGCTCACGTACAACTGGATTCAAGTGAACTGGGTAGACAACTTGAATATCATCATGCTCGTCCACAATGCGTTTTACCGCACGGAACATATTGCGCATTGGTTCACCTAAGTTCTCACGACGGTGAGCTGTGAGAAGAATAAGGCGATCATCTCCTACTTGCTCAAGAACTGGATGATGGTAGTCATCTTTAACCGTCGTTTTTAATGCATCGATTGCCGTGTTACCTGTTACAAAAATAGAAGCCTCTGGTTTATTTTCAGTAGTTAGGTTATTTGCTGACTTATCAGTTGGTGCAAAATGAAGGTCTGCTAACACTCCTGTTAACTGTCTGTTCATTTCTTCTGGATAAGGAGAATACTTATTCCACGTACGCAGGCCAGCTTCAACATGCCCTACTTCAATTTGATTATAAAAAGCAGCTAAGCTTGCAACAAATGTCGTTGTTGTATCACCATGAACTAATACGATGTCTGGCTTCGCTTTGCTCATCACGTCATTTAAGCCTTCTAACGCTCTTGTGGTAACATCCATAAGAGTTTGGCGATCTTTCATAATGTTTAAATCATAATCTGGTGTGACATCAAAAATATTTAAAACCTGATCAAGCATTTCACGATGCTGAGCGGTAACCGTTACGATCGTGTTAAATTCTTCAGGACGTTTTTTTAATTCAAGTACAAGCGGTGCCATTTTAATTGCTTCAGGTCTTGTACCGAAAATAGTCATTACGTTAATTGGTTTTTTCATGAGTGTTCACTCCAAGCCTGTCAGATTTTCTGATTACTAATTTGTCTCATGCTAATGATTAGCTTTCGCTTATTTTGTACCAAATAAACGGTCCCCAGCATCTCCAAGTCCAGGAACGATGTAACCATGGTCATCTAATTTTTCATCTAAAGCCGCAATATAAATATCAACATCTGGATGAGCCTCTTTCACTACCTCTACACCCTCTGGTGCTGCGATTAGGCACATAAACTTAATGTTCTTAGCGCCGCGCTTTTTAAGAGAGTTAATTGCCTCTACAGCTGAACCACCTGTCGCTAACATTGGATCAACAACGATGAAATCACGTTCTTCCACATCATTTGGAAGCTTTACATAATATTCAATTGGTTGTAATGTTTCTGGATCGCGGTATAAACCAACATGGCCTACTTTTGCCGCAGGAATAAGTTTTAGAATACCGTCAACCATTCCAATTCCAGCACGTAAAATAGGAACGATTCCGAGCTTTTTGCCTGACAATATCTTTGATTCTGTTCTACAAACCGGTGTGTCGATTTCCACTGACTCAAGTGGCATATCACGAGTAATCTCAAATGCCATTAAGCTTGCCACTTCATCAACTAGTTCACGAAACTCCTTTGTACCTGTTTGTTTATCACGAATGTACGTTAACTTGTGTTGAATAAGCGGATGATCAAATACATACACTTTGCCCATAGTAATCTCTCCTTTTTTAGCACCCAGACACATGAAAATACCATTCATCTTCCTGAATGGTACGTTCTCGCTGGCTTTCCAATTTAAAATTATGCATTGCGTCTATTTTACAGAAAAAGCAAACCGAGTTCAAGAGCGAACATTATAACACCATCATTTGTTAAACAATTGTGATTTAATTTTCACATTTGAGATGTTCTGAAAGAAACCCTAAATGAGAGCCCTACCAGCCCCCTGAACTACAAACAAAGGTCTACATAAGCGAATAGCGCCAACCCGCAAGGGAGGGCGCTATTCGCTTTTACTCAACAGAAACCTAACAACCCTTCCTCGCCTCACACAAAACCTCAAAAAAGAACAACCGAACCAACGCCCTACCAGCCCCCTGAACTACAAACAAAGATCTACATAAGCGAATAGCGCCAACCCGCAAGGGAGGGCGCTATTCGCTTATGCTTTCCCATCAGGACCTCACAGCTCTTCCGTGAGGCCCTGATGGGAAAGTGGATCAAAATTATAGGTGTGGATACATTGGGAATTTGCTTGTTAATTGCTCAACGCGAGACTTAGCTTCCTCTAACTTCGCCTCGTCCTCTACGTTCTTAAGCGTCAACGCGATAATTTCGGCAATCTCATCCATCTCGCTTAAACCGAATCCTCGGCTTGTAACAGCAGCTGTACCGATGCGGACACCGCTCGTTACGAATGGGCTTTCCGGATCATAAGGAATCGTATTTTTGTTTGCTGTAATCCCTACATCATCTAATGCTCGTTCAGCTACTTTCCCTGTTAAATTAAGAGAACGTACGTCAATAAGAATTAGGTGGTTGTCCGTTCCACCAGAAACAAGTGTTAAGCCTTGAGCTTGAAGTGCCTCAGCTAGACGCTGTGCATTATCAACAATTTGCTTCGCATATGATTTGAAATCGTCTTGCAGTGCCTCACCGAACGCTACTGCTTTTGCTGCGATCACATGCATGAGTGGTCCACCTTGAATACCAGGGAAAATCGATTTATCAATTTTCTTCGCGAACTCTTCTTTACATAAAATCATCCCACCACGAGGTCCACGAAGTGTTTTATGTGTCGTTGTTGTAACGAAATCTGCATATGGTACAGGGTTTGGATGAAGACCAGTCGCAACTAGTCCTGCGATATGTGCCATATCTACCATTAAATATGCGCCAACTTCGTCTGCAATCTCACGGAATTTTGCAAAATCAATAGTGCGTGGATAAGCACTTGCTCCCGCAACAATTAGTTTTGGCTGATGCTCTTTCGCTTTGGCGCGAACATCTTCATAATCGATTACTTGCGCATCGCGGTCAACACCATACTCAACGAAGTTGTATTGAACGCCGCTGAAGTTAACTGGGCTACCGTGAGTTAAGTGTCCTCCATGAGAAAGATTCATACCTAAAACCGTATCACCCGGCTCTAAAATGGTGAAATAAACAGCCATATTTGCTTGTGCACCTGAATGCGGCTGAACATTTGCATGCTCTGCCCCAAAGATTTCTTTTGCTCGATCACGTGCAATGTCCTCTGCTACGTCGACATATTCGCAGCCGCCGTAGTAACGTTTACCAGGGTATCCTTCTGCATACTTATTTGTTAATACAGAACCTTGAGCTTCCATTACTGCTTGACTAACGAAATTCTCAGAAGCAATTAACTCGATTTTTGAACGTTGTCTACCAAGTTCTTGTTGTATTGCTTTGTAAATTTGCGGGTCTTGCTGTGCCAGTTTCTCCATTTACTTACCCCTCCACACACTTTTAAAAGTAATGATATTTAAACATGTTCTCATTTTAACATGATTTTTCTTTCAGGGAATAGCCCGAACAAAATTAGTTTATTTTTCTTTTTAAACTCCGTAATTCACGAACATTAAACACAATAAAAAGCTATAATGATATACTTTTTATTCATAAACTGCACGTGCACCACCGATTAACTTTGGTCTCGACTTCGCTAACGTTACGTGGGCACTTCCTAAGCTTTTGCTAGAGCAACGTACAGGTACGGCTACATGCTTAATATGCATCCCAATAAAGGTGTCACCTATATCAATTCCCGCATCCGCCGTTATGTGCTCGACCAACACCGGATCACTGAACTGCTTATATGCGTAAGTTGCCATGGCTCCACCGGCCTGATGTGCTGGAATAGCATGAACCACTTCCAAGTTTTTTCGATGTGCTACCTCTCTCTCTACAACTAAAGCACGATTTAGGTGCTCACAGCATTGAAAAGCAAGCTGTATTCCTGTTTCTTCTTTAAATTGGTGGAGAGCATTATAAATCGATGTAGCAACTTCAAAAGTTCCCGATGTTCCAATCCGTTGGCCAATTACTTCACTCGTACTGCAACCAACAACGAAAAGATCGTTGGTTTGCAATGATGCCTGCGATTGAAAATCAGTTAAAATAGTCTGCAGTTCGTTTTGAAGGTTCTCCTGCAACGTAGTCATCTCCTTTTTCATTTAACGCTGTTTCCATTATTGTACACCAAAACAAAAAAAACCAAATAGCGTAGACTATCTGGTCAAAGTTTAAATCGTTGAATGGTACTGTTTAATTGAGCAGCTTGCTCTGCAAGACTCTTCGTAACAGAATCGATTTGTTGAATGAGCGTTGTTTGTTCTTCGGTTGCTGCGCTTACTTCTTCAGCTCCTGCCGATGTTTCCTCCGCAATTGCTGCTACTTCCTGTGACTGCTCTGATGTTTCCTGAATCGTGTGCATCTGCTTATCGACCATTTCGGTAATATGATCAACCGCACCTGCCACCTGTAGCACGGAGTTCGTCATTTCTTCAAAGCCCTTTGTCGTTTCGCTTCCTTTATGAGCTTCTTTATTTGCTGCTTGTACTTGATCAGTAATTTGATGTACAACCGTTTTTACTTCATGCTGAATGCTATGAATGAGTTCTGTGATACCTTGAACAGCTTTCGCGCTTTCATCTGCAAGTTTTCGAACTTCATCTGCGACAACTGCAAATCCTTTGCCATGCTCACCTGCTCTTGCTGCTTCAATGGATGCGTTCAGCGCAAGTAAATTTGTTTGTCCAGCAATATCACCCACTAAGCCGATGATGTTCTCGACTTGCTTTGCGTTTGTTTCTAGACGATGCACGGACTCTAGCGACTGCTGATTGTTATCTGCTAGGAGACGCACTCCGTCAATTAGTGATTGTGTGGCAACTTTATTTTGATCAAGCGTCCCTACCATTAGTTGAGACAGCGTCTTAGACAAGTGTGCTTTTTCTCTCACTTCTTCAGCAAGAGAGATGACACGACCAACCGAGTCAGACGTTTCTTGAATAGCCACGGCAGAAGACTCTGCGCCTTTTGATATTTCATTTATCGTACGATTAATCGTTTCGGCCTGAAGGGAAGCATCCTCTACAGAGTTCGAAATATGTAGAACCGTATGATTGGTCGTCTCAAAGTTATCGTTAATCTTTCCAACCATTTCACGCAGGTTCGAAAGCATGGCGTTAAATGCTAATCCTAACGAACGAATTTCATCATCAACCTTTGAAACCTTCACGTCTTCATTAATGATACCTTGAGCCGCTTTTAGTGCTACACGCTCTACTTCCTGTAGTGGCTTAATAATAAATCCAGCTGCGACATAGGCTAGCAACGCCGACCACATCATTCCAAGACAAAGTGTTCCGATTGTAAATGCCTTTTCACTGAACCATTGATCCACAAAAGGATAAACGATATATAGAAAGAACACACTAGTGGAATACGTAATAAAAGCAAGTATTGACGTAAATAATACTAACCGCAATCGCAAACTAAACTTATATTTTCTTTTCTCCTCCATAATGACCCCTCGATTTATATGATTTTTTCTCCTAACTTATCGATTAGTTCGTTGAGCTCTTCTAGCGTATAACGATAGATTGATAAGCTTCCACCAAAAGGATCTGCAATATCCTCTTTTATTCCTTGAACATATTCTTTTAACGTAAACGTTTTTTCAATCGCTCTCGGTGATTGAGCCACAACCATTTGCTTGTGACTTTCTCCCATTGTCAGAATATGCGTTGCCCAATTGATCAATTCAAGATCTAACACTTGTGAGGAGTGCTGATGACTAATTCCTTTTTCTAAAAGGGCTTCCGTTGCTTGAGTAGATGCTGAACTGCCATTGGCTGCAAATACCCCAGCTGATTTCACTTCAACATTAGGAAGTTTTTTTGCTTTTAATAGTGCTTCCGCCATTGGGCTTCTGCACGTATTACCTGTACAAACAAATAGAATTTTTTTCACAAAAAATCCTCCTTTGGAAATAATTATAAAACAAAAGTAGTAAAAAAGTAACAGAAAATAAAAAGGTGTCGTAAAAGAGTCATAATTACTCTCTAGGACACCTTCTACTATATCTTCTATTATAACTGAAACTTCACGAGGTAAACATCTTGATGCTTCACTTAAAAGGGCAACAAAAGTTTAATTCCAAATGCTAATAGAATACTTCCACCGAGTGCTTCGCTATACGAACCTAACCAACCTTGAACGCGTCTTCCTAGAAGCAAGCCAGTCCATGTTAATACCATGCTCATAATTCCAAACAAGGCAATGGTTAGCGCTGTTCTCGCACCAAAGATTCCTAAGCTAAGACCTACAGAAAAACTATCTAAGCTAACACTTAACGCAAAGACAATCAGACCGAATCCGACAGGCTTGATCAGTGACTCTTCCCCTTTTTTAAAGGAAGCATAAATCATTTGTCCACCCAGCAAAAAGAGAAGAATTCCACCTGCATATGTAGCAAACATCCCGAACTTGTCAGAAAGAACGCGTCCGATGATCATTCCAACTAGAGGCATCCAGATATGAAAAAAACCAATCGTGACCCCAATTAAAAAGATTTGTCGCGTGCGCAGTTTAATTAAACCCATGCCTAATCCAACGGAAAAAGCATCCATTCCTAAAGCAAAAGCCATAATTAATAAAGTTAAAATTTCATTAATAAGTGACGACATAATTATTATAAACCCCCTCGGACGTGCCTATTTCACTTTATGCATTCCGAAAAAGGTTTAGAAGAAAAGTTTTAAAAAAGTCCTTCCCACCACGGAAAGGACTTTAATACTGTTATTCGCTTATGACATGGTGACCCGCAGCTTTGATTAGTCGGTTCATAATAGCTTGTCCGACTCCCTCTACCGGGAAGCTTTCGCTTAAAATTGTATCAACATCATATTCATTAAATGAGCGCAGAACGTGATAAAGATCATGGGCAACCGTTGCCAGATCCTCACGCTTTCCGCAACAAATAATTTGATCTGCCTGATAATAGGCTTTGTTTTCATCAGTTGTGAGTACTCCTACCTTTTTACCAGACTGCTGATACTCATTTATTTTCTTTTGCAGAAATTCCTTACTTCCATCTACGATTAATAGCGGTGCATCAGGCGCGTAATGCGTGTACTTCATCCCCGGAGATTTCGGTGCCTCTCCTTCTTTCAATAAAGCAGGATCAACTAATACCTCACCTACTACGCTTTCTAACTGTTCCCTTGTTACGCCACCTGGTCTGAAAATGACGGGTATTTCCGTTGTGCAATCCACCACGGTGGATTCTACACCTACTCCCGTCGCTCCTCCATCGACAATTCCGCTGACTCGACCGTCCAAATCTTGGATGACGTGCTGAGCAGTAGTCGGGCTTGGCTTTCCAGAAAGGTTCGCACTTGGTGCTGCGATTGGCAGATTTGCCTCTTTAATAAGCGCAAGAGCAATCGGATGATCAGGCATACGTACCCCTACGGTTGAAAGCCCCGCAGTTACCTTATCCGACAATCCTTCTTTCTTCTTTAAAATAATGGTCAACGGTCCTGGCCAAAAAGCTTCCATTAAACGTAACGCATGATCTGGAACTTCCTCAATAAAATCATCTAGCTGAGACTGTTCGGCAATGTGGACAATGAGCGGATTGTCGCTTGGTCGGCCTTTCGCTGAGAAAATTTTATCCACAGCCTGATCCGACGTCGCATCAGCCCCTAGACCATATACAGTTTCCGTAGGAAAAGCCACAACTTCTCCCTGTTTGAGTAACATTGATGCTTCTACTAATTGTGGATAACTTTCATGCTTCGTTTCAGATTTATCCACAATCCACAATTTTGTTTTCAACATTTCCAGCTCCTACCTACTAAGATATTACGACTCACAATACCTGTAACTTCTACTGATTGTAATACAATTTGACTAAAAGGACAAAATTATCCCAAGAAAAAGAAAAAATATCCACAAATTGTGGATAATATTCAAAATATAGTGGATAACTTTGTGGATATTATCTTTTTATACAGAATACTTCATATAATAAAAGATATCCCCAGTCGGTGAACCCTCTACTTTTATCTTTTCTTTAATATCCACAGCCACATCGTTACTTTCGACTTCAGCAAAGTGAAAGAGCTTAAAAAATGGAATTGCCGAACCCGTACTTGTAACGAGGTAAATATCTCTCATGTTCTTGCTGTGAATAAATTCAACCATTGCACTGAATAAATGAATAATTCCTTGCTGCGTGGCATCACTAGACATCACTAAGGAACGTAAAAGCGCATCTTCCCCGCATGGCTGAAAGGAAATCGTCGCTAACAGCTCCCCACGATCGTTTTCCATAATGATAAAACGATCAATCGCTTCTTTTACGTTCGTTTTTCCAACTACCGCTCTTTGCAAAAACTGTTCAATCAGCTGAATGTCTTGTTTTGTGGCGTGACGAATCGTTTCTGGCATTGTTCTCCCCCTCATCTTTCCTTCTAGTTTTTAATCTATGAAGAAAGGTGACAAATAGAACTAGTACTAGAGTTTATGGCCACATTTTTGATACCCATTCGACAACAAAAAATTTCACTTTGACTTCTTTTGGATCTTCTGGCTCTTTCGTATCAACAAACGAAGTCTTCTTAACCTTGTGTTTTACAGGCTTTTCAACTTCCTTTTCTTCCGGTTGTTGAACATCCTCTTCTGTTTTACTAGCAAAGGACTGGCCCGCATCACTTGCTTCTGTCACAGTACTCTCAGTTGGATGAGCATCATCTTTCACATTCGACGGCTTATATTCACCTGAAGGATCTTGCACAGCTGCGCCATTTGAGAAATCAAGAAAGCATAAAGGAGGAAATAGAACGCACCACCAGTTTGCTCCTTCACCTTTTCCAAGTGTGACTAAAATTGCTTCATACTTACCTGCAGGATATAAAAACTGTCCATACAACTTTGTTGGAAAACGAACTGTACCGAACTTTACATGAACAGACTGCTTTACCTGTTGCTCTTTTAATACACGCTCTGCTATTGCCTGTATTTCTGGCAAATGACTTTTAATGACCTTACGTGCTTCTTCAATAGATGTCAGGTCTTGTACCCATTTTGTAATTTCAATATTGACTTGATCGCGAATTAATCGCTTTACGCGCTGATCATTTTCGTCGTCACTGTTTGCTAAAATACGTAATCGAATAGCTTCGTCCGGAATAACGACCGGCTCTTCTGCTTGAACTGGCTGACTGCTATATAATAAATTAAAATTCGCTCCTACTAATAGTAAAAGAAAAAATATAATCACGTGTTTTTTCATTTGTTCATCCACCCCTTATAAGAGCAGTATGACCAAAACACGACTATACTAAACTAGCAATTTCCACGAATATGGAAATCTTTTAATTTCTTTTAAAAATAGTATTTCGCAGAACTTAATGAAGCTCTGCAAATACCATTCGATCTTTTTGATTGATATCATATACAACGCGCACATCAGCTTTTGTAAATGTAGCACGCAGCATTTCCGCCACGACTTCCGCTTGACCTGCCCCCACCTCAAACGCAACGATTCCATTTGAATTTAACACCTGAGGAAGCTCATTCATAAAACGTCGATAAAAGTCTAAACCGTCCTGACCACCCGCGAGCGCGCGCAGTGGCTCATGGTCCTTCACGACCGTTGACAATGTTTCCACCTCAAGATCAGGAATGTAAGGAGGGTTTGATACAACAATATCAACCTTTTCTCCGCGTTGAATAATTGGTTGCAATAAATCACCTTCGTAAAAGCGAACCGCTGCGCCTAAATCGCGCGCATTTTTTTCTGCGACTTCTAATGAAGCCTTTGCGATATCAACGGCACTCACTTTAGCTTGTGGTATTTCAAGAGCTAGACTAATCGCAATTGCGCCGCTTCCCGTTCCAATATCGACAATCGATGGATGCTGAAATTTGTTTTTGGCTCTTTCAATAACACCGTACACCAACTCTTCTGTTTCCGGCCGAGGAATTAACACTTCCTTATTCACGGAAAATACGCGGCCATAAAATTCTTCGTATCCAATTAAGTATTGAACAGGGATTCCGTTCGTGTGTTTGGAAAGATCGGCTAAAAATTGCTCTCTTATAAGCGGATCGATCTCATCGTGAAGAGAAGCTAATAGCTGTGAGCGGCTCATCTTCAAATGATGCTTCAGTAGCAGTTCCCCTGCATTTTCGTCGCGCCCGTGTGCCTTCAAAAAAGAAGAAGCCCAGTTGAGGGCTTCAAATATTTTTACAAATGAAGCTTCCATGATTAAGCTTGCTCCATTCGTTGAGCTTGATCTTCTAAAATCAATGCTTCGACAACTTCGTCAAGTTTCCCTTGAAGAATTTGATCAAGCTTTTGAATTGTTAAACCAATACGGTGGTCCGTTACACGGTTTTGTGGGAAATTATACGTACGAATACGCTCAGAACGATCTCCCGTTCCAACAGCTTGTTTACGCGTTTGATCATATTCCGCCTGTGCCTCACGTTGGAATTTATCGTATACACGCGCACGAAGGACCTTCATCGCTTTTTCTTTGTTTTTGATTTGGGATTTTTCATCCTGGCAGGATACGACGGTGTTTGTTGGAAGATGCGTTAAGCGTACAGCCGACATTGTCGTATTAACACTTTGTCCTCCTGGGCCACTTGATGCGAACGTGTCCACACGAATATCTTTCTCATGAATTTGAACTTCCACTTCCTCTGCCTCAGGAAGAACGGCTACTGTCGAAGTAGAAGTATGAATACGTCCACCAGATTCTGTTTCAGGAACACGTTGTACACGATGAGCTCCATTTTCAAACTTCAATTTTGAAAAGGCACCTTTACCCGTAATCATAAAGATAATCTCTTTATATCCGCCCACTCCCGTCGAGTTTGCTTCCATCACTTCCGTTTTCCAGCCTTGAGCTTCTGCATAACGCGAGTACATACGATACAAGTCACCAGCAAATAACGCTGCTTCGTCCCCGCCTGCTGCTCCGCGAATCTCCATAATTACGTTTTTATCGTCATTCGGATCTTTCGGAATTAATAGGATATGTAAACGTTCCTCGAGCTGTTCTTTTTGTTCTTCAAGCTCAGAAATTTCTTCTTTCACCATGTCACGCATTTCAGCATCTAAGCCTTCTTCTAGCATTGACTTTGCTTCAGCATATTGCTCAGAAATTTCCTTATATTCTCTGTACGTATCGACAGTTTCTTGTATATCAGACTGTTCTTTCGAATATTCTCTTAATTTAGATGGATTACTCACGATTCCAGGATCGCTGAGAAGTTCATTCAATTTCTCATAGCGAGCTTCTACTGCTTGTAAACGATCAAACACACCATTCACCTCATTTTTTGTCCATAACATTCTAATTATAGTATAAGGTCAGGGGGGAGGTCAAAAGCATTTTCCCTTTGACATGGACGTATTCCACCCCATTTTCCAAAAATAAAAAGGTAGCTCAATGCACGTATGTACTACAGCATGAAACTACCTATGTTGGCTTAAAACACCTATTAATTACTCATTCCATTTTCAACGACTAGCTTTTTTCCCTCAGAAGGCTTGTTTTTCACCACGTGACAGTGACGGCATCGTGGCTCATACGATTCTGAAGCTCCTACTAAGATAATCGGATCATCATAAGAAGCAGGTTGTCCATTGATTAAACGCTGTGTACGGCTTGCGGGTGATCCGCATGCTGCACAAACAGCTTGAAGCTTTGTAACTGTTTCAGCGAGCGCCATAAGTGCTGGAACATGTCCAAATGGCTCGCCTTTGAAGTCTTGGTCTAGTCCTGCTACAATCACACGTTTCCCTTGAGCGGCTAATTCTTCTACCACTTCCACAATATTCTCATCAAAGAATTGAACTTCATCGATTGCGACAACCTCGGTGTCAGTTTCCGTGCGTTCTAAAATCGCTAGAGAAGATTCAACAGGATATGCTAATACTGATGTACCGTTATGAGAAACGACAGACTCTTCACTATATCGATTATCAATCGCTGGTTTGAATACCTGCGCTTTTTGTTTGGCGAATTGCGTTCGGCGCACTCGACGAATTAATTCTTCTGATTTGCCCGAAAACATACTCCCACAAATTACCTCAACCCAACCGCTTTGTTTCATCACATACATGCTGCGGGACTCTCCCTTCCTCATAGTTCCAATTGAGCAAACACTATATCGGTTTACTCTAACGGACACTAAGTCTCTTCTGCAGAGGCTCACTGTCCGTTAGAATCCTTCGATCTCTTTTCCTTTGTTCGGTTAGCGTTTCCTCAAATCCAACATCCATACTAGTTAACGTAAAGAAGTAAAAAACAGGCAAGCGACTAGTACCCTTGCCTGTTTTTCTGATATACGGATTATTACTTGATACCGTATTTCTTGTTAAATTTATCAACGCGACCACCAGCATCCGCGAATTTTTGACGACCTGTGTAGAATGGATGGCATTCAGAACATACCTCAACGCGTAATTCCTCTTTCACAGAACCCGTTTCGAATTCGTTACCGCAAGCGCATTTCACCATAACTTTTTTGTAGTTTGGATGAATTCCTGATTTCATGATTTCATCTCCTTCCGCCCTGAATCTTTTGAAACAGAGTTATATTGAAAGCATATATGAAAACTACAACGATCTTTTCACCTTCACATACACTTAGCTAATACACACATGATGAAATTATAACAAGGGATGGGTTCTTTTGCAACCATCTCTTTCATACAATTTCATTCGCATGAAAAAAGCCGATATACACATACTACCATTAACGCTTGCTCGCCGCCACCGCTTTTCGTTCTTCATCTAAAATACGGAAGAATTCATCATTTGTTTTCGTTTGACGTAAACGACGAAGGAATTTTTCCGCAAAGTCTGGCGCATCAGCCATCGTTTTGCGAATTGCCCACAGATGGTCAAGATGCTCTTTCGGAATAAGAAGCTCTTCTTTACGTGTTCCGGAACGACGAATATCAATCGCTGGGAAGATACGTTTTTCAGCAAGTGAACGATCAAGGTGAAGCTCCATGTTACCTGTTCCTTTGAACTCCTCATAAATCACGTCATCCATACGAGAACCTGTGTCTACAAGAGCCGTTGCAAGGATTGTTAAGCTTCCACCCTCTTCAATGTTACGAGCAGCACCGAAGAAACGTTTTGGACGGTGGAATGCAGCAGGGTCAATCCCCCCTGATAACGTACGTCCACTTGGTGGAATGACCAAGTTATAGGCACGAGCTAGACGAGTGATGCTATCCATAAGGATGATCACGTCTTTTTTATGTTCAACTAAACGCATCGCACGCTCAAGCACAAGCTCCGCTACTTTGATGTGGTTTTCTGGCACTTCATCAAACGTAGAGCTGACAACATCTCCTTCAACAGAACGTTCAATATCTGTTACTTCTTCCGGACGTTCGTCAATAAGCAACACGATTAATTCTGCTTCTGGATGATTGGTTGTAATGCTATTGGCAATCTCTTTTAATAGAATCGTTTTACCCGCTTTTGGAGGAGCAACGATTAAACCACGTTGTCCAAATCCAATTGGCGCAATAACATCGATAATACGAGTAGAAAGATTTCTTGGTTCCGTCTCTAAAACCATGTGACGATTAGGATAAATAGGTGTTAACCCAGGAAAATGAACACGTTCCTTCGCAGATTCAGGATCATCTCCATTTACTGCTTCTACATGTAACAAACCATAGTAACGCTCATTTTCTTTTGGAGGACGAACTTTACCAGATACCTTATCTCCGTTTCGCAAATCGAAGCGACGAATTTGTGAAGCAGAAATATAAATATCTTCGGAGCTAGGTGAATAGTTAATTGGACGAAGGAAACCAAAGCCCTCTGACTGGATAATTTCCAGTACACCTTCCATAAATAACAGTCCATCTTGCTCTGCTTGCGCTTTTAAAATGGCAAAAATAAGTTCTTTTTTTGTTAATTTACTATAATACGAAATTTTATACTCACGAGCATGTTCGTATAGCTCTTTTAACTTCATGTTTTCTAAATTGGATAATGTTAAACTCATTACAGCACCACGCTTTATATAGTTCTTTTCCTACCATATGGAATTTTACTTAACGTTAAGAAACGATATGGATGGAATTCATATTTGTGAAGATGGAGAAGGTAGTCTTGAAGTAATATAAGTAGATACTCTATCAGTTGTATAGCAATTTATATTCTAACCCTTTTCTATCTTTTTAATCAATAGCTTTTTATGTCAATTATTGAAGCGCTTTACATAAGTATCAATAACATCGAAAAACATTATAAACCGGATGAATCCAAAAAGACAAGCTATAAAAAAAGACAAGAGCGTGAAAAACATTAAAGAATGGATAAAAGTGTTAATAGAAAGGAGGAATACGTAAAGGATCGTTCTATGAAAATGCTCTATGAAGACGCCTTTCTATAGGCTAGTGTGGGTAAATGAAGACTTCTTTTTAGAGCGGAATTCCGCTCTAAAAAGAAGTGACCAAACTTCCAAAGCCTGTTTTATTTTATTACGAAGGTTTAATAACCAAATTCGGTTTTTTCTTTAAGCTGTGACGTCCATCGACAAACCGGACTGTCCCAGATTTTGCGCGCATAACAAGGGAATGAGTCGTTCCAACAGAACCTTTAAACTGCACGCCTTTTAATAACTCCCCGTCCGTTACACCTGTAGCGGCAAAGATGGCGTCATCTCCTTTTACGAGATCCTCCATATAAAAGACACGCGTGATATCCGCGATCCCCATCTCTTTGCAGCGCTGCAATTCCTCATCCGTTTGCGGAAGAAGCTTACCTTGCAGCTCACCACCTAAGCATTTCAGAGCCACGGCTGCAATTACACCCTCAGGCGCTCCACCTGAGCCAAATAGAATGTCAACGCCGGTATGATCAAATGCTGTATTGATTGCACCCGCTACGTCTCCATCGTTAATCAACTTGATGCGTGCACCAGCTTCGCGAATTTGAGCAATAATATGCTCATGACGTGGACGATTTAAAACCGTTGCCACAATGTCCTCTACGTCCTTATTTTTCGCTTTCGCAACCGCACGTAGGTTATCAATGACCGGTGCATTAATATCGATTGTTCCTACCGCCTCTGGACCTACAGCGATTTTATCCATATACATGTCAGGAGCATGTAACAAATTGCCGTGATCGGCAATCGCTAAAACCGCTAAGGCGTTCCACCCTCCTGAAGCGACAATATTTGTCCCCTCAAGCGGATCAACTGCAACGTCAACACGAGGACCATAGCCGTTCCCTAGCTTTTCACCAATGTATAGCATCGGCGCCTCGTCCATTTCTCCCTCACCAATCACAACCGTCCCTTTCATCGGAATGGTATCAAATACATCACGCATAGCTGATGTCGCTGCATCATCAGCTTCATCTTTTTTCCCGCGACCCATCCATCTTGCAGATGCTAGTGCTGCTGCTTCCGTTACTCGAACTAATTCCATCGATAAGCTTCGTTCCATGATCTACGTCCCCCTGCTGTGTTTCACATTTTATTTTCCACCACGATACAATGAATACGCTACCACAAAATCACGATTTAATCAGCATGATAATTTTTACCACCCGTTGTTTTCATTCAGGAACGTCAAAAATTAGCACGTACTAGGTAGAAGCGATGATAACGAATTACCACCGCTTGTTTACCGTTTAGGAATTTTGAAATTGTTCAATTTCACTATCGGTCATACGTTCACGCCAAATGACAGCGCCAAGACCTGAGAGCTTGTCTACTAAGTGACTATACCCACGATCAATGTGCTCAAGACCCGTCACTTCTGTAATTCCTTTGGCCATTAATCCCGCTGTGACTAGAGCAGCCCCTGCACGCAGGTCAGAAGCCTTCACCTTGGCTCCCTGAAGCTGAGTAGGACCATTAATAATGGCTGATCTTCCTTCTACTTTAATGGTCGCATTCATTCTACGCAATTCGTCAATATGCTTGAACCTTGCACCATAAATCGTATCCGTTACAACGCTTGTACCTGTAGCCCTTGTTAAAAGGGAGGTAAATGGCTGTTGTAGGTCGGTTGGAAATCCTGGATAGACAAGAGTCTTAATATCCACAGCCTTAAAATCACGATTTCCCATGACTAAAATTTGATCTGAGCTTGTTTCAATCTTCACGCCCATTTCTCTCATTTTGGCAATA
The DNA here is from genome assembly GCF_001274935.1 of Priestia koreensis. GTDB lineage: Bacteria > Bacillota > Bacilli > Bacillales > Bacillaceae_H > Bacillus_AG > Bacillus_AG koreensis. The sequence goes on from NZ_LILC01000037.1 coordinate 257,288, forward strand.
ATCGATTCAATGTGCTGAGGTATCACATTATCAATTACAACCCTTTCTCCCGCTCCAGCTGCCATAATCATGAATGTCCCTGCTTCAATACGATCCGGAATAATTGAGTGGCGACAACCTCGTAGCTCATCTACCCCATCGATACGAATAACGTTCGTACCCGCTCCTTTAATGCGAGCGCCCATGTTGGTAAGTAACGTTGCCACATCAATAATTTCTGGTTCTTTGGCGGCATTTTCAATAATCGTTTGGCCTTTAGCCCTCACAGCCGCTAACATGATATTGATCGTCGCACCCACGCTCACAACATCCAAATAAATCCGTGCCCCTCGTAGCTCATCAGCACGCAAGTAAATAGCACCTTGCTCATTCGTTACTTGAGCCCCAAGTGCTTCAAAACCTTTAATATGCTGATCGATTGGGCGTGGTCCTAAATGACATCCACCAGGAAGACCCACAACAGCTTTATTAAAGCGACCTAGCATGGCCCCCATGAGATAATAGGACGCGCGAAGCTTTTTAACCTTTCCACTCGGCAACGGCATGGCAACCATTTTCGATGGATCAACGGTTAGTTCTCCACTCTCAAATGATACTTGTCCACCTATTTCTTCAATCAAATCTGATAAAATTTGCACATCAGATATATCTGGCAATCCTTCAATCGTTACAGGAGAATTAGCTAGAATTGTAGCGGGAATCAGAGCAACAGCACTGTTTTTAGCTCCACTTACTCGTATAGTCCCGTTTAATGGTACTCCACCTTGTATTTTTAGCTTTTCCATTTGCGTCTCCCTTCTAGCGAAGATGATTATTGTCGTAAGCGCCTCTTTTAACTACCATAAGGAATTTTATACCAGTTAACATTCTGAGATGTATGGCTAGTTTTCTTTATTATCTAATAGTTTACACGAAAAAGAAAATTTCATGTACAAAAAGTCGATTTTTTTCAAAAAATAGCCAACATATATGAAAAAGACGCCTCGTTGTTCAAGCTCAATGTGAGAGTATGAACAACAAGGGCGTCTTTTTATACACTATCGAAATGCTCTATTCATCTTTAAACCACGCTAAAAGTGCTACATTCGATTAACTTATACCGTACGTTTTTCCCAGTCTTCTAAAAACTTTTGAATACCCGCTTCTGTTAATGGATGATGGAAAAGTTGCATAATGACTTTATAAGGTACAGTGGCAATATGAGCGCCTCTTAATGCTGCTTCAGTGATATGCAGAGGGTGTCTAATAGAAGCCGCAATAATTTCTGTTTCAATGTTATGAACTAAAAAGATCTCTGCAATTTGAGAGATTAAGTCCAGGCCGTCTTGACCAATATCATCTAATCTTCCTAAGAAAGGTGATACGTATGTAGCGCCTGCACGTGCAGCTAAAAGAGCCTGATTCGCAGAGAAAATAAGCGTTACATTCGTTTTGATTCCTAGCTCAGAGAATGTTTTAACTGCTTTTAATCCGTCTGGTGTCATTGGAACTTTTACCGTAATGTTCGGTGCAATCTCTGCTAGTTTCTTACCTTCTTCAATCATTCCTTCGGCTTCTAATGAAATAACCTCAGCACTTACAGATCCAGGAACTAAATCTGTAATTTCTTTTAAACGATCTTCAAAAGAGATTTTCTCTTTTGCTACTAAACTTGGATTTGTTGTTACACCTGCTAAAACCCCTAATGCATGTGCTTCTTTAATTTCGTCTAAATTGGCTGTGTCGATAAAAAATTTCATCCTAAATCCTCCCTAAAATGAATGATATCTATGTTTTACCTTTTAAACAGTAAGGTGAAACAGCAATTATCTACAATAAGATCTTCCCCTAAGGAATATATTAACACTAAACGATTGATTACAGGGATTATCCGGCTCATATCAAGCTCAAAGCTTCAAATGAAACGTATAGTCGAGAAGGTTCCCTCTGTCAAAAACGTTTTGTTGTCATTGGTTAGTGAAACTTTCTAGTGAGGAAATAAAACGTTTGACAATAGGGTGTTATCTTTTAAAAAAGATGAGTAAATAGAACAAAACCGCCAAACATAAATGCTAGGCGGTTTCGGTTAATGTCTATTAAGCTTTGTTTGAAGAACCGAATTCACGCATTTTACCGATTACAGTCGCTTTAATTGCTTCGCGAGCTGGTCCTAGGTATTTACGTGGATCGTATACTTCAGCGTCTGCAGCTAATACTTCACGTACAGCTTTAGCAGATGCGATTTGGTTTTCAGTATTAACGTTGATTTTAGCTGTTCCTAAAGAAACAGATTTTTGGATATCTTTTGTTGGGATACCAGTACCACCGTGTAATACTAATGGAAGACCAGTAGCTTTACCGATTTCTTCCATTTCAGCGAATCCAAGGTTTGGTTCACCTTTGTAAGGACCGTGAACAGATCCTAATGCTGGAGCAAGGCAGTCGATGCCAGTGCGTTTAACAAGCTCTTCGCACTCTTTAGCGTCAGCGTAGATTACGCCTTCTGCTACTACATCATCTTCTTGTCCACCAACTGTTCCTAATTCAGCCTCAACTGAAACACCTTTAGAGTGAGCGTATTCTACTACTTTAGAAGTAGTTTCAACGTTCTCTTCGAATGGGTGGTGAGAAGCATCAATCATTACAGATGTGAAACCTGCATCGATTGCTTCTTTACATTTGTCAAAGCTTGAACCGTGGTCTAAGTGAATAGCCACTGGAACTGTGATTTTGAAGTCTTCGATAAGACCTTCTACCATTTTCACAACTGTTTTGAAGCCGCCCATGTAACGAGCTGCACCTTCAGAAACCCCTAGGATTACTGGAGATTTTTCTTCTTCAGCTGCTTGAAGAATCGCTTGAGTGAACTCAAGGTTATTTAAGTTGAACTGACCTACTGCATAGCCTTCTGCTTTTGCTTTGTTAAGCATTTCTGTCATTGATACTAAAGGCATCGTGGAATCCTCCTTAACATAAGCCATTGACGCTACTTTTTTTAAGTGCTTGACCTAAACTAGTATGCGCATGGATGAGTGTTTTCATGTAATATGACTAATATATTTAATCAACCAATTGGCTCACTAAATAGTTTCACAGTACATAGGATACCAACTAATGCAAAAAACAGCAACATTTTTAAACCAGATAACGAAAATTGTTTACGTAAACGTCTCGTTTTTACATTTTGACCGGAATGTATTTTTTAATTGCTTGGCGAATTTCATCAATGTCAAACGGCTTCGCAAAATGCGTTAACGCACCTAGGTCTTTGGCCTCCTGAATCATGTCCAACTCACCATAAGCCGTCATAATAATGACCTTAATCGCAGGATCAATTTCCTTCAAACGCTTTAAAATTTCAATTCCATCCATTCCAGGAATTTTCATATCCAATAATACTAAGTCAGGTGATTCTCTTTGTGTAATCTCAATCGCTTGAAATCCATTTGCTGCCTGAAATGATTGGTATCCTTCCTTCTGAAGAACCTCTGTTAACAAAATTCGAATCCCATACTGGTCATCTACCACTAAAATTTTCTCTTTCAATGCAATCCCACCTCTTCATATTTTCCCATTATGCATCTCTAACTCGTTTAGTTCGACTAAAAATGAAAAAAACCTTCTTTTCTCACATCGTATTATATTTTCCATTTATTCGTCTAGATGAACGAACTTTCGTCAGTGTAGTTTTTTAGAGAGCATCTTTCTTTAAAAAGAAATGGCCTTCAATTTCCATCTGGTAAGAAGTCTATTTTTACTATCTCCTATGTTTGCTTTATAATGACTATCAGAAGAAAATTGTCTAAGAACAGAAAGGTGATTATTCACATGCTTAAAATATTTACAACTCAGCTCAGCGGGTATTTTAAACGCATTGAGGAAAAAGAGGAATTTAATATAGAAGATGCCGCTCGCCTTTTATCTCAGGCCATCGTAGGTGACGGAAATGTGTATGTGTACGGCGCAAGAGAAATGAAAAGCGTTATGTTTGAAGCACTTGAAAGTGAAGAGCCCTTGCAAGGAGCTAAACCGCTCTTAACGATGGAAAATCTAGATAACGTTACGCCAGCTGATCGCGTGCTGCTTGTTTCGCGTTTTTCAGATGACCAGGAGTCCATCATTATTGCAAAAAAACTAGCAGAAAAATCAATCCCTCTAGTTGGCATGTCAGCGCTCAGAGCTTCTGAAGATGAAACACTTGATCAAGTCGTAGATGTGCATATTGATACAAAATTAACGAAGCCGCTCATCCCTGACGAGGAAGGAAATCGCTACGGTTTCCCTGCAGTGATGACAAGCCTGTATGCGTATTATGCCGTTTCTCTAACGATGAAAGAAATTATAAGTGAATATGAATAATAAAAGCCGGGCAGCGAGTGCCCGGCTTTTGCTTATTATTTTTCTGAACCTAGCTCGATTGAAGCACGAACAAACTCTTTGAATAGAGGCTGTGGACGTGTTGGGCGAGACGTAAATTCTGGGTGGAATTGAGAAGCTAAGAACCAAGGATGATCTGCTAGCTCAATGATTTCCACAAGGCGTCCATCTGGACTTGTCCCTGAGAAAATAAACCCTTGTTTTTCCATCGCTTGACGATACTCATTGTTGAACTCGTAGCGATGACGATGACGCTCGTACACAACTTCATCTTGATATGCTTCGTAAGCTAATGTACCTTCTGTTAGCTTAGAAGGATATAGTCCAAGACGAAGTGTACCACCTAGGTCTTCTACGTCTTTTTGTTCAGGAAGTAAGTCGATAATCGGATATTTTGTACCTGGTGCAATCTCAGCAGAGTGAGCACCTTCTAGGCCAAGTACGTTACGTGCAAATTCAACTGTTGCTAATTGCATACCTAGGCAAATACCTAAGAATGGAACCTTGTTTTCACGTGCATATTGAGTCGCAACGATTTTACCTTCGATTCCGCGATCACCGAATCCACCTGGAACTAAAATACCATCAACGTCTCCAACTAGTTCTTTCACGTTTTCAGGCGTTACATGCTCAGAGTTTACCCATTTCACTTTTACGTCTGCATCGAATGAGTAACCAGCATGACGAAGAGCTTCTACAACAGAGATGTAAGCATCTTGTAGCTCTACGTATTTCCCTACTAGTGCAATTGTTGTTGTTTTTGATAGGTTTTTCACTTTTTGAACAAGCTCATTCCACTCATCCATATCAGCTGGATTGAACGGTAATTTTAAGTGTTCACATGTAATTTGATCAAGCTTTTGCTCTTGAAGCATTAATGGAACTTCGTATAGAGTTTCAGCATCTGACGCTTCAATTACAGCTTTTGTATCGATGTCACAGAATAGCGCGATTTTGTCTTTCATGTCTTGAGAAATCGGCATTTCAGTACGAACAACGATTACATTTGGCTGGATTCCTAAGCTACGAAGCTCTTTTACGCTATGTTGAGTCGGTTTTGTTTTCATTTCGCCTGCTGCTTTTAGGTAAGGAATTAATGTACAGTGAATATACATTACGTTATCGCGACCGATATCACTCTTAATTTGGCGAATTGCCTCTAAGAATGGTAGTGATTCAATGTCACCAACTGTACCACCGATTTCTGTGATAACAACGTCAGCATTCGTTTCTTTTCCTGCACGGAAAACGCGCTCTTTGATTTCATTTGTAATGTGTGGGATAACCTGAACTGTTCCACCTAAATAGTCGCCGCGGCGCTCTTTTTGAAGAACTGTTGAATAGATTTTACCCGTTGTGACATTACTATGCTTACCTAAGTTAATATCGATAAAGCGCTCGTAGTGACCTAAATCTAAATCAGTTTCAGCACCATCATCTGTTACGAAAACCTCACCATGTTGGTATGGACTCATTGTTCCTGGGTCTACGTTGATATATGGATCAAATTTTTGAATTGTGACGCTCAACCCACGGTTTTTTAATAAACGTCCTAGTGAAGCTGCTGTAATACCCTTCCCTAAAGAAGAGACAACGCCTCCTGTTACAAAGATATACTTTGTCATCTTATTTCCCCCTCTGGATTAGTAATCATATTAGAAGTTTGTACATAAACAGTTCGAATTCATTCATCTAGCGTAATAAATTCAAAAAACCCTATAAAATAAAACGTCAACCATCAGGAGTTCGCGACCTTCTAATGATTGATGTGGAAAGAAAAGAGAGCTTAAAATCATATAAAATTTCACTATATGGCCTTAAAAACAAAATTGCTCCCACACCTGGATCAGGTAGTGGGAGCAATCCATTTATATAACACCAATCATTGTAAGCATTAATTTAAGAGCCCAAAAAAAATTCTACCTACTCTGATTTAAAAAGTCAAGACCGATTATGATTCTTATTTCTCTTCTGAATCGTCTTCCTCTTCTTCTTCATCAAACTCTTCGTCTAATTCTTCTTCTTCAATATCGTATTCTTCATCATCATCTTCTACGATATCTTCTCCTTCAAATGCGTCACCATCGATAACTTCTAACTCTTCTTCGTCATCATCATCGTCATCGTAGTCTAATTCTTCTTCTTCGATTTCATCCAATTCTTCTGCATCCTCGAACTCATCGAACTCATCTTTAACAGGTGCTTTTTTACCTTTTTTCTTTTTCGGTTTTGCAACTTGGATCGTGTCATCTTCAACTTGGTCAAACGGGTACCAATCTCTTAATCCCCAACGATTTTCACCAACTGATACAAAACGGCCATCAATATTTAAATCTGTATAAAATTGAGCAATTGTTGCTTTCACTTGATCTTGTGTAAGCTCCAAATAGTCAATAATTTGATCTAGGATTTCTTTGAATGAAATAGCTGTGCGATCTGTTCTTTCTGCTAGAATATCATAAGCCAATTCAATCATGGACATTTCTTTAATCTCTTCTTTTGAGTATTGTGCTAGACTCAAACTGGGCACACCCTTTCCTATGTAATAATCGGAACTAAGATTTAAAATCTATAAGAATTTGTAGTAATTAGGACAAAATCTAATGGATCATTACCAAATACATACCATTCATTATAAACAAATTCATTACATTTATGCTAGTGTTCCTTGCACTCTTTCTAAAAAAATCTTTGGTTCACTGCAAATGCTACTAGAATATCACAGCATTTGCTTTTTGTGCATCATTTATTTTACGATAATCTTCTTTGAAGTCAAATGCCCATTTATAGGAAAACGAAAACAGCCCCGTTTACAAGGCTGTTTCCACTGTCTACTTTCTCATCGTGTTTATCAAAGCTTACTATTACATATTGCGACGATACTGTCCGCCTACTTCATATAAAGCACGTGTAATTTGACCAAGGCTTGCTACCTTTACCGTCTCCATTAGCTCCGCAAAAATATTGTGATTTAGACGAGCAGCTTCTTTTAATCGTTGAAGAGAACGTTCAGTCTTCTCCTCATGTGCTTTATGGAACAGATGAAGCTGATCAATTTGATACTGCTTTTCTTCGTTAGACGCACGCGCAATCTGAATTTCATTCATTTCTTCAGCAGAAGGTGGATTTGGATTCATGTACGTATTAACACCGATAATTGGAAGTTCACCTGTATGTTTTTTCATCTCATAATCCATTGATTCATCTTGAATTTTTCCACGCTGATACTGCATTTCCATCGAACCTAATACACCGCCACGGTCATTCATTCTTTCAAACTCTTGAAGTACTGCTTCTTCTACTAAATCCGTTAATTCCTCGATAATGAATGATCCTTGAAGTGGATTTTCGTTCTTTGTTAGACCATGCTCTTTCGTAATGATTAGCTGAATCGCCATTGCACGTCGAACAGATTCTTCAGTCGGTGTCGTAATGGCCTCATCATACGCATTTGTATGAAGCGAATTACAGTTATCATGAAGTGCCATTAACGCTTGAAGCGTTGTACGAATATCATTAAAATCAATTTCTTGCGCGTGAAGAGAGCGCCCAGACGTTTGAACATGATATTTCAGCTTTTGGCTACGTTCGTTTGCTCCGTACTTGTTTTTCATGACTACTGCCCAGATCCGTCTCGCCACACGTCCGATTACCGTGTACTCAGAATCTAGCCCATTACTGAAGAAGAATGAAAGATTCGGTGCAAAATCATCGATGTTCATGCCACGACTTAAATAATATTCAACATACGTAAACCCATTCGCTAACGTAAAGGCAAGCTGGGAAATAGGGTTTGCGCCTGCTTCTGCAATATGATAGCCAGAAATGGATACAGAGTAATAGTTGCGTACTTTATTGTCAATAAAGTACTCCTGAATATCGCCCATCATTTTAAGCGCAAATTCCGTAGAGAAAATGCACGTATTTTGCCCCTGATCTTCTTTTAAAATATCTGCTTGAACCGTTCCCCTTACAACGTTCAATGTTTGAGAACGAACTTCATGATACTCTTCAGGTGTTAAAATGCGGCCTAACTCCTCTTCCTTCTTCACCACTTGCTGATCGATTGCCGTATTCATGAACATGGCTAAAATAATCGGAGCTGGTCCGTTGATCGTCATTGATACAGATGTGGACGGATGGCAGAGATCAAATCCGCTGTAGAGCTTTTTCATGTCATCAAGCGTACACACACTTACACCACTTTCGCCAATCTTACCGAAAATATCTGGGCGAACAGCAGGATCTTCTCCGTATAACGTAACTGAGTCAAAGGCTGTACTTAATCGTTTTGCATCATCATCTTTTGATAAATAATGGAAGCGACGATTTGTTCTCTCAGGCGTTCCTTCCCCGGCAAACTGGCGCTTCGGATCTTCGCCTTCACGCTTAAATGGGAATACCCCAGCCGTGTAAGGGAACGATCCTGGTACGTTTTCTTTATATACCCACCTTAAAATTTCACCGTAATCTTTGAAAGGAGGAAGCGCCACTTTCGGTAGCAGTAGACCGGACAGCGTTCTCGTCTTAAGCTTCGTTACGATTTCTTTGTCACGAACTTTTGTGACGAACTCCTCTTTTTCATACTGTGATTTTAGATCGTGCCAGCCCTTTAAAATTTTCGCAGAAGCTGGCGTGAGCTTCTCTTGATACCCTTCTTTTACTTCCTCAAGTGCTTCTACCACTGATGGCTGATCTTTGACTTCCTCAAGAGCGCCTTCAAGTTGGAAAAGTTTTCGTGCGGCATTTGCCTGCACATCCGCGTGCTCGTGATAGTGACGAACGGCATCCGATATTTCTCGCAAATAATGCTGACGGTTCGGCGGGATAATCATATTTTGTTTTTCCACTTTATCCGTACGTTGAAGAGCCGTCTGCCAATTTAAGTTCCACTTTTTATTCATTCGATCAATAATTTCAACGAACAGCGTATTAACACCCGCGTCATTAAATTGACTTGCCATTGTTCCGTATACAGGCATTTCTTCAATGCCTTGTTCAAACAGCGTATGATTGCGCTGATACTGCTTTTGAACCTGTCTTTTTGCGTCCTCCGAGCCTTTTTTCTCAAACTTATTAATGACCACAAGATCCGCATAGTCGATCATCTCAATTTTCTCAAGCTGTGAAGGTGCACCGAATTCACTCGTCATTACGTATAAAGCCATATCACACACATCTTTAATTTGAGCATCCGCCTGACCAATTCCACTCGTTTCAACGACCACGATATCAAAGCCTGCTGCTTTGACAATCGAAATCACATCCTGAATCGCAACAGATAACTCATTTCCTGAGCTTCTTGTCGCCAAGCTTCTCATATACACTCTAGAAGTTGAGACAGCATTCATGCGAATACGATCTCCAAGAAGTGCCCCACCTGTTTTTTGCTTCGTTGGGTCAATCGAAATAATCGCCACGTTCAGTCCATCTACATCGTATAAGAAGCGACGCAATAACTCATCTGTCAGTGAGCTTTTACCTGCTCCCCCTGTTCCTGTAATACCGATAACAGGAACGCTGTTCTTTTGATCGCGGGCTTTTTCTTTAATTTGTTCAAGACCAACCGCAAGCTCTTCCGTACTAGCATGTTGATTTTCAGCTAACGTAATAAGCTTTGCGATATCGCGGTGACTAGCCGGTGTTAAGCTATTCAGGTCCTGCGGCATATCCGTTAACGTTGAAAAGTTACACTCTTCAATCATTCGATCAATCATACCTTGAAGGCCTAGCTGCCTGCCGTCTTCAGGTGAAAAAATTCGCGCAATCCCATAACGATGAAGCTCATCAATCTCTTTTGGAATGATAACCCCACCGCCACCTCCGTAAATGCGAATATGAGGCGCTCCTTTTTCTTGTAAAAGGTCATGCATATATTTAAAGAATTCTACGTGTCCGCCTTGATAAGATGAAATCGCAATTCCTTGTACATCCTCTTGAATCGCTGCATTTACGATATCTTCAACGGAGCGGTTATGACCGAGATGAATAACCTCGGCACCACTCGCTTGAAGGATTCGGCGCATAATATTAATTGATGCATCATGTCCATCAAACAGACTAGAAGCAGTAACAAAACGTATCGGTTGTTTTAGCGTTGCATTACTCAACGAGATGCCCCCCTTAAATTTGACGTTCGATTGAAAAACCTTGCAGTAAAAACTTCGTTTGCATAGTCGTATATTCTTCTAGTGAATACAACTTTTGCAGACTCCACCTTCTAAATGCCCACATCTGACCTTGGACAAAAATATGGTGTGCCAACAGCTCAACTTCTTTTTCTTCCAAGTCCATGTATCCGTTTTTAACGCATCCTGCAATAATCTCTTCAAAAATCGTGACCATTTCGACTTCTTTTTTTAATACGTAAGGTAAGGCATCCTTTGATAAGGACTTAACCTCCTGATACATGACAAGTACTTCGTCCTGCATTTCATCCACAACTTTAAAATAGTTTTCAATTGCTTGCTTCAAGTTGTCGATGGAATAATTCTCTTTGCAGATCACTTTTTCTAAACGACCTCTTACTTGATCATAAATACTGTCACATACTAAATACAAAACGTCTTCTTTTGTTTTAATATATTCGTACAGAGTTCCAATGCTGAACCCCGATGATTTCGCAATTTCTCGTGTAGTGGTGCGGTGGAAGCCTTTCTTCTTAATAAGGGTCACAGCTCCCTTAACCATTTGGTCACGCCTTTTTTCAATAAGACGCTGATCCTTCACAGATGCATGTACTTCTCGTTTCCTTGTCATAATTCATCTCCTAGTTATTTAGTTAAGTAGCGTGAAATAACTAAGCGCTGGATCTCTTGAGTGCCTTCATAGATTTGAGTAATTTTTGCATCACGCATAAAACGCTCTACCGGATAGTCTTTTGTATATCCATAACCACCAAATACCTGAACCGCTTCTGTTGTCACTTTCATTGCTGCATCTCCAGCAAAAAGCTTCGACATTGCTGATTCTTTTCCATACGGTAAGCCTTCTGATTCAAGCCATGCTGCTTGATAGGTTAATAGACGCGCTGCTTCAACTTGTGTCGCCATATCAGCTAATTTAAAGCCGATTCCTTGCTGAAGTGCGATTGGCTTTCCAAATTGTTCGCGCTCTTTCGCATAGGCAACAGCCGCATCTAATGCTCCTTGTGCAATCCCAACAGCCTGTGCAGCGATTCCGTTTCGACCTCCGTCTAGCGTCATCATTGCAATTTTAAAGCCGTCACCTTCTTCACCTAACATGTTTTCCTTTGGCACACGGCATTCTTCAAAAACAATCTCTGTTGTCGGTGAGGAACGAATTCCGAGCTTGCTTTCTTTTTTTCCAACTGAAAAACCTGGCATATCTTTTTCAACGATAAAGGCACTCGTACCGCGCTGCTTTTGATTTGGATCCGTTAAAGCAAACACAACGTAAAAATCCGCAATGCCACCGTTCGTAATAAAGATTTTTGATCCGTCTAAAATGTAGTCGTCCCCGTCTTTTTTCGCCGTTGTTCTCATACCGCCCGCATCAGATCCAGATCCTGGCTCTGTTAACCCGTAACCGCCGATACTTTTTCCTTGTGCCATTGGTTTTAAGTACTTTTGTTTTTGCTCTTCGTTACCAAACTTGTAAATTGGCCAACCTGCTAATGATGTGTGAGCAGAAAGCGTTACACTTGTTGATGCACATACTCTTGATAACTCCTCAACTGCGATACAATAAGCTAAGTAATCGCTTCCAATTCCACCGTACTCTTCAGGCCACGGAATACCTGTAAGTCCAAGGTCTGCCATTTTATCAAAGATTGCGCGATCAAAGCGCTCTTCTTCATCACGTTCTGCTGCTGTAGGTGCTACTTCATTTTTAGCAAAGTCACGAACCATTTTACGAATCATTTCATGCTCTTCAGATAGTTTAAAAAACATTTCTCCCAGCTCCCCTTTGTTTATAAATGCTTGCTGATGACGATACGTTGAATTTCACTCGTTCCTTCATAAATCTCACAAACCTTTGCATCTCTGAAATATCGCTCTACGGGGTATTCTTTTGTATACCCGTATCCTCCGAACACTTGAATCGCCTCTGTAGACACATTCATCGCTGTTGTAGAAGCAAATAATTTTGCCATCGATGCTTGTTTCCCACACGGAAGACCATTGGCACGAAGATAAGCAGCCTGATAGACAAGAAGCTTTGCTGCTTCTACCTGTGTCGCCATATCAGCTAATTTAAACCCAACGCCCTGTTGACGGACGATTGGTTTTCCAAACTGAACACGCGTATTGGCATAATCCGTTGCCGCTTCAAGAGCAGCTTCGGCAATACCTAGTGATTGGGCGGCAATCCCTATACGGCCGACATCCAAGTTTGCCATAGCAATGGTAAAACCTTCGCCTTCTTTTCCAAGTAGATTCTCTTCAGGCACTCTCATTTGATCAAAATGAAGCTGTACCGTTCTAGATCCGTTCAACCCCATTTTGTGTTCATCTTTTCCAACGATAAATCCGGGCATCGATTTTTCAACGATAAAAGCTGAGATTCCTCTTGTGCCTTTATCTGCATCTGTCTTAGCAAACACGATATACGTATCCGCCTCTCCGCCGTTTGTAATAAACATTTTAGAGCCATTCAGGATATATTCGTTCCCTTTCTTTTCTGCTCGTGTTTTTAACCCCGCAGCATCTGACCCAGCCTGTGGCTCTGTAATACAAAAAGCACCTAGATAGTTGCCTGAAGCGAGCTTTGGAATGTAGCGCTGTTTTTGTTCTTCCGTTCCAAAATATAAGATCGGATTGGTTCCGACAGATGTATGAACAGATAAAATAACACCGAGTGTCGCACTCACTTTTGATAATTCATGTATCGCTAAAATATAGCTGATAAAATCCAGTCCTGCCCCGCCATATTCGTCTGGAATCGGAATTCCCATTAATCCTAGCTCACCCATCTTTGCTAAGATTTCAGATGGAAACTCTCCTTGTTCCATCCTCGTAATAAAAGGCTCTACTTCCTTTTGAGAAAAGTCTCTGATCATTTTTTGTAGCATTTTTTGTTCAGCCGTGAAAGTTAAGCTCATCGTGCTCCCCCTTATGAGTACGTATAGAAGCCTCTACCTGTCTTCTTGCCAAGCCATCCTGCTTTTACATATTTTCTAAGAAGCGGACACGGACGATATTTGTCATCCCCAAACCCTTCATGCAACGTTTCCATAATGTATAAACACGTATCTAGTCCGATAAAATCAGCTAGTGTAAGAGGTCCCATTGGATGATTCATGCCAAGCTTCATTACTTCATCAATGGCTTCTTTTGTCGCAATTCCTTCGTAAAGCGTAAAAATGGCTTCGTTGATCATTGGCATTAAAATACGGTTGGAGACGAAACCTGGGAAATCGTTCACTTCGACCGGTACTTTATTTAGAGTTTTTACGACCTCATGAACTGCATCATACGTCTCTTGAGAAGTTGCTAAGCCGCGAATGATCTCCACAAGCTTCATCACAGGAACTGGATTCATAAAGTGCATTCCGATCAAGCGCTCGGTCGATTTTGTCACTGCGGCAATCTCCGTGATTGGCAATGATGACGTGTTCGTTGCCAAAATTGCGTCCTCTTTCGCAATAACATCTAATCGTGCGAAAATGCTTTTCTTTACTTCCATGTTTTCAACCGCTGCTTCAATGATCAGATCCGCGCGCTCTGCTTCTTGTAAATTTGTTGTGAGCGTAAAACGGTCCACGATATTATGTAGCTCCTCAGAAGAGAGCTTTCCTTTATCGACTTGTTTCTCAAGGTTACGCTGAATGCCTTTCATTCCTCGTTCAACAGCTTCTTGCGCAATATCATGTAAAATAACATCATACTCTGCCATCGCAAATACTTGTGCAATACCAGACCCCATTTGTCCAGCACCCGTGATCATTACCGTTTGAATATTCATCCCTATTCCCCCACTTTTTTAATGTACTTCGATCATAATGGCATCACCTTGGCCGCCACCACTACAGATAGATGCAACGCCGATTCCGCCACCGCGTCTTTTCAGTTCATGAATAAGTGAAACAATAATACGTGCTCCGCTTGCGCCGATTGGATGTCCCATCGCAACCGCTCCGCCATTTACATTAATTTTTTCTTCGTCAATGTTGGATAGCTTTGCACTAATAAGAGCTACCGCCGCAAATGCCTCATTAATTTCAAACAGGTCAATATCATCTACGCTCTTACCCGTCTTTTCAAGCAGTTTGTTAATAACAAGACCCGGTGTTTTCGGGAAATCCTTCGGCTCTGTCGCCATTGATGTGTGACCTAAAATCGTTGCAAGTGGTGTTCGTCCTTCTTTTTGTGCACGTTCCTCGCTCATTAAGACAAGTGCTGCTGCTCCGTCATTAACACCTGGTGCATTCCCTGCTGTAATTGTTCCTGCTTGATCAAAAATTGGCTTTAAAGCAGAAAGGCGTTCAAAGGATGTATCTTTTCTCGGCGCCTCATCAGTTGAGACAACGAGTGGATCTCCTTTTCGCTGCGGAATAGACACAGGGACAATCTCTTCTCCCCAGCTACCATTTTCTTGGGCTTTAATTGCTCTCTCGTGGCTACGTAATGCCCAGCGATCCTGTTCCTCTCTTGAGATCTCCATCTCATCAGCTGACTGACTTCCGTATTCCCCCATTGCCACACCTGTGAAGCTACATGTTAACCCGTCATGAGTCATTAAATCTTTTGCAAGTCCATCTCCCATACGGAAACCAAAGCGTGCTTTCGGAAGAATGTAAGGAGCGTTACTCATCGATTCCATTCCACCAGCGACGATTACTTCCTCGTCTCCTGAACGAATAATTTGATCTGCGAGTGTGACGCTTCGCAATCCAGAAGCACACACTTTGTTAATGGTTTCTGTGCCAACCTCAAACGGTAAACCCGCATGATGAGCAGCCTGACGAGAAGGAATTTGTCCTTGTCCTCCTTGTAGCACGCTTCCCATAATGACTTGCTGTACATCTTTTCCTTCTAACTGCGCACGAGTAAGCGCTTCCTTAATTGATATGCCGCCTAACTCAGAAGCTTTTAATGTACTTAGTGCTCCTCCCAATTTCCCTACAGGTGTACGTACGCCACTTAAAATCACTGTTTTAGTCATCATAGTTCCCCCTTGTTATGGTCATTGAATGGCTAATCGTGATGAAAGACTCAACATAAAATGCTTGTTGAGCCTCCATCACTTTTACCGTCTACTATTTTAAGAAGCTACTTCTTTCTTTTTGCCAAATACGGATTGTTCTAGAAGTTCTGCCACGTCATATGTGCCAACACGGTCTTCTACTTCCTTCGCTTTCGTACCGTCACTTAACATCGTTAAGCAGTACGGACATCCAGAGCTGATAACAGTTGGATTAACCATCATTGCTTGCTCAGTACGAGCGACGTTGATACGGCTTCCAGCGGTTTCTTCCATCCACATTAAGCCTCCACCAGCACCACAGCACATTCCTTTTTCACGATTACGTTCCATTTCAACTAGGTTCACGCCTGGAATGGATTTTAAAATATTACGAGGCGCATCGTACACTTCATTGTAACGTCCTAAATAGCAAGAATCATGGAATGTTACCGTTTCAGATAACTCGTGAGTTGGCTTTAATCGACCCTCTTCTACTAGCTGTGCTAAAACCTCTGTATGATGATAAACTTCGGCTTCTAATCCAAAGTCAGGATACTCATTTTTAAATGTGTTATAAGCATGCGGGTCGATTGTAACAATCTTCTTCACACCTGCTTTTTCAAACTCCTCGATATTCTTTGTTACCATCTCTTGATATAAGAACTCATTTCCAAGACGACGAGGCGTATCTCCAGAGTTTTTCTCCTTGTTCCCTAGAATCGCGAACTTCACACCCGCTTCATTTAACAGCTTTGCAAAAGCAAGTGAAATTTTTTGGCTACGATTATCGTAAGAACCCATTGATCCTACCCAGAACAGGTACTCAAATTCCTCCCCAGCCTTACTTAATTCTTTTACTGTTGGAATGCGAACAAATTCATGCTCATCACGCCACGTTTCTCTTTCTTTACGGTTTAGACCCCAAGGATTTCCTTGGCGTTCGATATTTGTCATTGCACGCTGTGCATCTGGCTCCATTTTCCCTTCCGTTAGGACCAGGTAACGGCGCAAATCAATAATTTTATCCACATGTTCGTTCATAACTGGACATTGATCTTCACAGTTTCGACAAGTTGTACAAGCCCAGATCTCTTCTTCTGTGATGACATCTCCGATTAAGGAAGGATTGTATTCGAGCGTCGCAGCAGACTCTGTAGCACCCAATCCTGAAGCTGACATTGCTAATTGATTTCCTTTTGTATTTGAAAAAGCATACGTTGGAACCCAAGGAGCTTTCGACGTAATCGCTGCACCTTTTTCCGTTAGATGATCACGCATTTTGATAATTAAATCCATCGGTGACAGCATCTTTCCTGTTCCCGTTGCCGGACACATATTCGTACAGCGTCCACATTCTACACATGCGTACATATCAATAAGCTGATGCTGTGTAAAATCTTCAATCTTCCCTACCCCAAAGCTTTCTTGTGTTTCATCTTCAAAATCAATTTTTTCTAACTTACCAGGATTTGATAAGCGGTTATAGAACACGTTCACAGGTCCTGCAATTAAGTGAGCATGCTTTGATTGTGGCACGTACACCAAAAACGAAAGCAAGAAAATTAAGTGAATCCACCATGCAATGTAAAAGATCACGATTGATGGATGCTCTCCTATTCCACTTAACACGACCGAAATAACAGATGCAACTGGTTCAAACCAAGAAAATTCTTCGTCAAACCAAACGATTGATACCCCATTCCCAATTAAAACAGAAAGCATTAATCCACCGATAAATAATAGAACAAGCCCTGACTTAAAACCCCTTTTTAGTCGAACAAGCTTTTCAACATAACGTCGATGGAACGCCCACACAACGGCAACCAAAATCACAAGCGATACGATTTCTTGGAAGAACGTAAAAATTGGATAAACAGGTCCTAGCGGTAGATGTGAACCCGGCTTTAGCCCCTTCCAAATAAAATCAATTGCGCCAAACTGAACAAGAATAAATCCGTAGAAGAACATGACGTGGATGGCCCCACTCTTCTTATCCTTCAATAGCTTTTTTTGTCCAAATACGTTCACCCAGATTTTATCTAAACGTTCTTTGACACGGCCATCAAACTCCACTTTCTTTCCTAGCTTGATGTAGGCCATGCGCGTCCGAATTAAATAGACAAAAAGCGAGACGGCGTAAGCGGTTACAAATAAAAATAGTATTAAATTTGCCCACAATAAACCTTTCATTGTTTTGTATCCCCTCTCCTGCTAAAAAATCTCTTCATCCCTTGTTGAATCATAGAAATTTTCTGAATAGTATATTACATACATTGTAAAATTGAATGAGCATTCAGTCAATAGATAATATCAAATTATAATCATGAAATAATATTTGATCTTACGGTCACACTAAAGAAAAAGGAGGTGTGGACGTTGCTAGCGACATTAATCGTGATTTTATTACTCATTATCTTCATCGCATGGCTCGCTATTGATTTTGCTGCAGGAAAACGAGCAATGTTACAATCCATTCCCGAACCAAAATATCCTAGTCGAACAGGTTCCCTCCAACTCTTTACGAACGGCAATCATTTATATGAGGATTATTTTGCAGAAATTGAAAAAGCCACGTCATTTGTCCATATTCTTTTTTATGTCGTTCAAGACGATGATATTAGTAAAAAATTCTTTGCACTTCTGGAAAAAAAGGCAAAGCAGAATGTTGAGGTTCGTCTTCTAGTGGATTGGATTGGAAGTGCAAAGATGACGTTGAAATCTATTCGCTCGTTAAAAGCAAGTGGCGTTCATTTCTCTTATAGTCATTTACCTAAATTTCCGTATTTGTTTTACACATTAAATGCCCGCAATCATCGAAAAGTTACGATTGTGGACGGAAAAATTGGTTACATCGGAGGATTTAATATTGGACAGGAATATTTAGGATTGAATCCCGTGCTCGGCAACTGGAAGGATTATCACCTGAAGATGAAGGGAAAAGCAGTAGAGGACTTAGAAATGCAATTTCTTTTGGACTGGAAGCGAGCTACCTCAGAGGATTTATTGGACTGCTCCGATTACTTTTGTTCCCTTCCTGAAGGAGATCTTGAAATACGCATTATGTCTTCAGAAGGAAAATCTCTAGAATCAGACTTTTTATCGCTTGTTGAACGCGCACAAAAAGAGCTTTGCATTGGCACACCTTATTTTGTACCGAGCCAGCGACTGTTTCAAGCCCTTTTGGATGCCTTAAAAAGAGGAGTAAGCGTTCATATCCTTATGCCAATGAAGCCTGATCATAAATTCGTAAAAGATGCCGCATTTGCTTATATCCCTGCTCTTTTAGAAGCAGGATGCCACATTCATCAATATTACTATGGCTTTTACCATGCTAAAGCCGTGATCGTAGACGAGAGTGTTTGTGATATTGGAACAGGTAATTTTGATAAGAGAAGCATGTTCTTAAACAGTGAAATTAATTGCTTTATATCAACTGCCTCATTTGTAAAATACGCACGAGATACGTTCTTTCAAAACGTGGATGAATGTACGCCACTGGAGCTTTATCATATTGAAAAGCGAACACTATTTGAAAAAGGAAAAGAAATGGTGGCAACGTGGGTTTCCCCTTTCTTATAAAGGAGAGTGACAATAATGCTCGTTCGATTCGGATATGTTTCACACGCTCTATCTCTTTGGGAAGCATCCCCTGCTCGAACGCTAACGTTCACAAGATGGCAGAAGCTGCCGAAAGAAGAGCGGCTAGAAAAACTAATTTCCGTTACCCGTGAAAATATTTGGAACACAAAGCGCGCCATTTTTTATAACATTGCGCAAGAAATCCCACTATATCGCCTCTCCTCTTCCCTTGTTCCTCTTGCTACACATCCGGAAGCAAAGTGGGATTATGAGTCGATTTTCGAGGAAGAGTGGCGGGACTTAGGTCGTCTCATTAAAGAACATAAACTACGGGTTAGCTTTCACCCCAATCAATTTACGCTGTTTACTAGTGACAAAAAGCACGTCACCGAAAATGCCGTCTCTGATATGCAATATCATTACAATGTGTTAAAGGCGATGGGTCTTGAAGAGGAATCGGTTATCAATATCCACGTCGGGGGCGCTTACGGAGATAAGACCAAAGCCGTAGAGCGATTTCATCAAAATATTAAGCAGCTTCCAAACGAAATAAAAAAGCGAATGACGCTCGAAAATGATGACAAAACGTATACAACGGATGAAACATTAACGATCTGTCAGCACCAGCAAATTCCACTTATGTTTGATTATCATCACCATCAAGCAAATCCAGGTGAAGAAGAGCTTGAAAACTTACTAGCTCCTGTGTTCGATACGTGGTCACATATGAATTTAAATCCTAAAGTACATATCTCCTCACCAAAATCGGAAAATGCCTTTCGAAGCCATGCAGACTACGTATCATTAGAGTTTGTGGAGCCCTTTTTTCGAATGGCTAGGGAACTGGGACGTGATTTTGATGTCATGATTGAGGCAAAGCGAAAAGATCAGTCCCTCTTAAAGCTTGTCGAAGATATTGCATCTATTCGCGGAGTTAAGCGGATCGGTGGCGCAACGATTCAGTGGAAATAACCAATAGAAAAGAACCTATCCGACGACCGGATAGGTTCTTCATGATTACATTTTTTCTGGAGCAGAAACGCCGATTAGCGCTAAAGCATTTTGAAGCGTAATTTGAACAGCCTTTACTAGTTCAAGGCGTGCTTTACTTCTTTCCGCATTTTCAGCATCTAATACTTTTTCAGCGTTGTAGAAGCTGTGGAATGTCGAAGAAAGATCAAAGATATAATTTGTGATGCGGTGTGGAATACGTTTTGTTGCTGCTTCCGCTACCGCTTCTGGGAATTCCCCAACTTTTTTAAGTAAATCCATCTCTTTTTCAGATGAAATATGAGATAGATCTGCTTTGTCATCTAATACGATTCCAGATTCTTCACCTTGGCGAAGAATACTGCAAATACGCGCATGAGCATACTGTGCATAATATACAGGGTTTTCGTTTGATTGAGATACCGCTAAATCTAAATCGAAGTCTAGGTGCGTATCGCCACTTCTCATCGCAAAGAAGTAACGTGTTGCGTCCAATCCAACTTCTTCAGTTAAATCACGCATTGTAACAGCTTTACCCGTACGTTTACTCATTTTCATCTTTTCGCCGTCTTTGAATAAGTGAACAAGCTGAATAATTTCAACTTCCAACGTATCTTTCCCGTATCCTAATGCTTGAATAGCCGCTTTCATACGCGGAATATATCCGTGGTGATCCGCACCCCAGATGTTAATTAGCTTGCCGAACCCACGCTTGATTTTATCTTGGTGGTACGCAATATCTGGCGTTAAGTATGTGAATGACCCATCTTGCTTAATTAATACGCGATCTTTGTCGTCACCAAATGTTGTGGAACGGAACCATGTTGCGCCGTCTTCTTCATAGATGTGGCCTTGCTCACGTAGCGTTTCTAACGCATCTTCAATTTTTCCGTTTTTGTATAGAGATGTTTCTGAATACCAAACGTCAAATTTAACACGGAACTCTTCTAAGTCCTGTTGAAGCTTTTTCATTTCATATTTTAAACCGTAATCACGGAAGAAGTTAAAGCGCTCTTCTTCATCTACGTTTACGTATTTATCACCGTACTCTTCTGCTAATTCTTTACCAATTCCAACAATATCTTGACCGTGATAGCCGTCTGCTGGCATTTCTTTTTCCATGCCTAGTGCTTGCATATAACGTGCTTCAACAGAAAGAGCTAAGTTGTTAATTTGATTCCCTGCATCATTGATATAATATTCACGAGAAACGTCATAACCTGCTTTAGCAAGAACGTTACATAATGAATCACCGACTGCTGCCCCGCGAGCATGTCCTAAGTGAAGGTCACCTGTTGGGTTCGCAGAAACGAACTCAACCTGAATTTTTTCACCTTTTCCAGCATCTGATTCACCGTAAGCTGCGCCAGCGTTTAATACGGTTGGAATAACGTCTGTTAAATAGCTGTTATCCATGTAAAAGTTGATAAAACCAGGACCTGCAATTTCAATCTTTTCAATGGATGCTTTTGATTTATCAAAGTTTTCAATGATAGCTTCAGCAATCATTCTTGGTGCCTTTTTCGCTACGCGCGCTAACTGCATTGCCATATTTGTGGAGTAATCACCGTGTGCTTTGTCCTTTGGTGTTTCTAATACGACTTCTGGGATTTGCTCTTCTTGTGCTAATTCTGCTTTAAGAACCGCTTGTTTGACTTCTTCTTTTAAGCGATCTTTTACTTGTTCAACAATATTCATGAATGTTGCTCCTCCTTAAATGTGATCGTTAGCGCATATCTTCCTGCCTTTTCACCTTGTAGATACAAGTCATAAGAAAGAAAGAGGCGACCTTTTGTATTCATCTTTTTATTCTCAATGTTATACGTGAGCGTACTCATTTGTAATGGCCCATATGGACTGGCATAGCTTCCTTCTACTTGCTCCTGCTTTCGAAACACCTGTCTCATTTTAAATAGCCCTGAACGCATAAGAATGACTTCATCAGGCTTTACTTTTACAATCGTTGAAACATTCCCGTCTTCTAGCTTTTCTTCATATGTTAAGTACATCACACCATCTTTTTCATGGAGATGACCACTTGCTTTAAAGGAATTGGTTTCTTTTCGTTGTCCATCACGAATATCCGTGACGACATGAACTTGAACCTCGCGTTTATCTACAGCTGAGGGATTTTTCATATTGATTACACTTCCCTACTATTCCATACTTTTTATGATTAAATATAAGAAACAATCTCGTATCGTACAACCTATGAGCTGACGACTGATTTTTTACTTTATAACTTAAATAGTATAAACATTCTGCTAGGAGAATTCAACATCAGGAGGAAGGAAAAACGATGGCTTCTTCTTATATGTATAAATGAATTCCATTCTCTGCTACTATTGTTGCCACAAACTCTTCGTTGCGAACATAGTATAGTAAATTTTTATTTTAAAAGAAAAACGAGCATTTCCTCATTGTATTTACATGTATTTAATGTCATCATAATGAATATTTATAAATTTTATTTATTAATAATTAAGTGACGGAGGAGAGTTTTTACCATGCTAGTACTTATTAAAAACATAGAGATTTATGCGCCGCAATATGTAGGAAAAAAAGATGTGCTACTTACAGGAGGAAAAATCGGTTACATAGATGATGTTATCCAAGTACCTGATCACCTCCTTACTGATACAATTGACGGCGAAGGAAAGCTTTTATTTCCTGGTTTTATTGATGGCCACGTACATATCACAGGTGGTGGTGGTGAAGGAAGCTACAAAACGCGTACGCCTGAGCTTCAGCTTACAGATGCTACGCTAGCTGGTGTTACCACGATCGTAGGTGTAATTGGGACGGACGGAACGACTCGTACGATGCCTGCTTTAATTGCCAAAGCAAGAGGATTAGAAGAAGAAGGAATCACGTGTTATGTACACACAGGAAGCTATCAAGTACCTGTCAAAACGCTAACAGGGAAAATTGAAGATGACTTAATTTTAATCGATCGCGTAATCGGGGCTGGTGAAATTGCTATTAGCGACCATCGCTCTTCACAGCCTACGGTAGAAGAAATGGCGAAGATTGCGTCAGCAGCACGAATTGGTGGAATGCTGTCAGGAAAAGCTGGTATTGTGAACGTTCATTTGGGAGATAGTCACTCAAAACTACGATTACTAGAACAAGTCATCGAGCAGCATGATATTCCTGTTAAAACGTTCCAACCTACTCACATTAATCGGAATCCATACTTATTCGAAGCCGGAATCCAGTTTGCAAAAAAAGGCGGATATGTCGACTTTACAACAAGCACTGTTCCAAGCTTTCTAGAAGGTGGTGAGGTACAGTGCAGCACAGGATTGAAACGAATGCTTGAGAGCGGTGTACCAATCGAGCACATTACCTTCACCTCTGATGCTCAAGGTAGTTTACCGGAATTCGATTCAGATGGTAATTTAGTTGGATTAAAAATTGGCCGAGTGTCTTCCTTGTATGAAGAAGTGCGAGACGCTATTTTACAAGAAAATGTACCGATTGAAACGGCCCTTCAAGTGATTACGTCTACACCAGCGGCTGTATTAAAGCTTTCATCGAAAGGTCAAATTGAGGTTGGTCGAGACGCAGACCTTGTTCTAGTAGACAAAGAATCGCTCCATATTCAGAGTGTGTTTGCGAAAGGCGTATGCATGGTTCGAGACGGAGAAGCGATCATAAAAGGAACGTTTGAATAAACAAAAAAAGAAGCGAGCTGATCACTCGCTTCTTCTTATTTTACCCATCCTAAAATCATTTCACGGATAAGCTTACTTGCTGTATTTGCCGTTTGCTCTGACACGTCATAGATTGGCGCTACTTCTACTAAATCTGCTCCCACAACGTTTAGATCAGAATTTGCAATCGCATGAATCGATGCCAATAATTCTCTTGATGTAATACCGCCGCAATCCACTGTTCCTGTTCCAGGAGCATGTGCAGGATCTAGTACGTCAATATCAATTGTTACGTACACAGGACGGCCTGCAAGCGTTGGTAGAATTTCTTTCAATGGCTCAAGCACCTCAAATTTTGAGATATGCATGCCAACTTCTTTCGCCCATTGGAATTCTTCCTTCATACCTGAACGAATACCAAATGAATAGACGTTTTTCGGTCCGATTAGCTCTGCTGCTTTACGAATTGGCGTTGAGTGAGAAAGAGGCTCTCCTTCATACTCTTCACGAAGATCCGTGTGGGCATCCATATGGATAATCGCTAGATCCGGATATTTTTTATACATTGCTTTAAAAACAGGCCAAGATACTAAATGCTCTCCGCCCATTCCCATTGGGAACTTGTCTTCTGCTAGTACTTTATCCACGAATTCTTCAATCATTTCAATGCTACGTTGCGGGTTACCGAACGGAAGCGGGATATCACCAGCATCAAAATATTTTACGTCCTCTAGTTCACGATCTAGATAGGCACTGTATTCTTCTAAACCGATTGATACTTCACGAATACGAGTTGGGCCGAAACGAGACCCAGGACGATAGCTAACCGTCCAGTCCATTGGCATTCCGTAAAGAACGGCTTTACTTTCATCAAAGTTCGGGTGACTTTTAATAAATACATTTCCAGAATAAGCTTCATCAAAACGCATGGTTGTTCCTCCATTTCAAGGTTTAATTTAATAATATACACTTGAAAAAAGGGAGTTCCAAAAGTTACGGTACGTTGGAACCCCCTCTCTTTTCTTATCGATCGATTATTTTACTAGGTCTGCTACAAATTTCGGTAAAGCAAATGCTGCTTTGTGAATATCTTTTGTATAGTATTTTGTATCCATGTCATGGAAGCGATCTTCACTTACTTCAAGTGGATCGTGCTTCTTAGAACCGATTGTGAACGTCCAAAGACCACTTGGATACGTCGGAATGTTCGCCACGTATAAACGTGTAATTGGGAAGATTTCACGAACGTCACGTTGAACGTTTGTGATTAGTTCTGGTGTGAACCAAGGGTTGTCTGTTTGAGCAACAAATACACCGTCTTCTTTTAATGCTTTTGAAATTCCAGCATAGAAGCCTTTTGTGAATAAGTTAACAGCTGGTCCTACTGGTTCAGTAGAATCAACCATGATAACATCGTACACGTTTTCGCTTTCAGCAATGTGCATGAAGCCATCGTCTACTTTTACTTCAACACGAGGATCTTCAAGAGCGCCAGCAATGCTTGGCAAGAACTTTTTAGAGTACTCGATTACTTTACCGTCGATTTCAACAAGCGTTGCTTTTTTCACGCTTGGATGTTTTAGTACTTCACGAATTACTCCGCCATCTCCTCCGCCAACAACTAATACGTTTTCTGGGTTTGGATGTGTAAATAACGGTACATGTGCAACCATTTCGTGATAAACGAATTCATCTTTTTCAGTTGTCATAACCATGCCGTCTAGTACTAACATGTTACCGAACTCTTCTGTTTCAATCATATCTAACTTTTGAAAATCTGTTTGCTCTGTATGTAACGTGCGTTTAATTTTCGCCGTAATTCCAAAATTCTTTGTTTGTTTCTCAGTAAACCATAATTCCATCTCTTCAACTTCCTTTCTATTCTTAGAGTGAATTCAAGGATAGGTTTCCCTAACACAAGTAATACAAACACGAAATCAGTATAGAGGAATCTAGCAAAATTGCAAGAAAAATTTTAGCCGGATTGAAAACGGATGCTATTCATTGCTAGATTTCGCTCTCTATTTTATAGAGAGACGTTTAAAAAATCGTTTTTCACCTCATACTGATTGCTAAAAGAGTACGGGAGGGTGAAAGATGGAGATCATTTTCATAGAGCGTTTGAAAAAAGCGAGAAAATATATCCGAATGGGCATTCTGTTGGCTTTATTAGCATGTGTTCTTTTTCTCATTGGCTTCGGTCTCCTATTCACCTACGCAAAAGTAGCTGGACCTCCACCTCTATCTGTTCCGCAAACTGTTACGTTCTATGCACAGGATGGGAGCGTCATTGGAGAAATGAGTCACGGAGAGAAACGTTACTGGGTGCCTTTGAAAGATATTTCTCCGTTCTTAACCGCTGCGACAGTATCGATTGAAGATCAGCACTTTTACCAACATCATGGCTTTGATGGAAAGCGAATTGGTGGTGCGATTGTCGCTGATATTAAGGCGGGCGCAAAAGTACAAGGTGCAAGTACAATTACGCAACAGTATGCGCGAAATCTGTTTCTTGGTCATGACAAAACATGGGAGCGTAAAATTGTTGAAGCGCTTTATACTGTGCGACTGGAAACAAACTATACGAAGGCGCAAATTTTAGAAGGTTATTTAAACACCATTTACTACGGGCACGGAGCTTATGGAGTAGAAGCCGCATCACGTTTTTACTTTGGTAAATCAGCGAAAGATTTAACACTTGCAGAAGCATCGATCCTAGCTGGAATCCCAAAAGGTCCTACCTACTATTCGCCGATGGATCATTTGGAGAATGCTAAATCACGACAAAAGCTAATTTTACGCGCTATGGTTCGCAATCACAAAATTAGCCAAAAAGAAGCGTTATCTGCTCAAACCGTGGCACTCAGCTTCGGTACAAAACCATATATTGAAAAAGAACAGCTTGCTCCTTACTTTGTAGATAGTGCTAAAGCGCAGCTTATTAATGAATTAAAGATTGATCCTGATATGATTAAAACGAAAGGGTTAAAGGTATATACAACCCTCAACCCTTCCTTACAAAAGATTGCGGAAGAAACCGTTCGGAGCACGGTTGCGGATTATTCCGATATTCAAATTGCACTCACTGCCATCAACCCGAATAATGGACAAGTGCAAGCTCTTGTGGGTGGGCGTGACTATGAACAAAGCTCTTTTAATCGCGCCACGCAGGCTGTTCGACAGCCTGGATCGACGATGAAGCCCTTTCTGTATTATGCAGCATTAAAAGAAGGATTCACGCCTTCAACGGAAATGAAGAGCGAGCCAACCACTTTCACGATGGCAGATGGCGTATCCAAATACACACCGAGCAACTACAACAATTATTATGCCGATGGCCCAATTACGCTTGCTCAGGCAATTGCTCTTTCAGACAACGTGTATGCTGTAAAAACCGATATGTTCATTGGGGAAAAAAAGTTGATTGAGACTGCCAAACTTCTAGGCATCTCCACTCCTCTTAAAGAGGTTCCTTCACTTGCCCTAGGTACGTCGGGAGTGAAGCAAGTTGAAATGGCTAACGCCTACGGAATTCTAGCAAACGGTGGAAAAGAAGTGAAGCCATCCTTCATTCAACGAATCGAAACGTACGATGGACAAACGGTCTATGAGGAACCCATTCAACAAAAGCAGCTGTTAGATCCTAAAGTTGCTTTTGTCACGAATCAGTTGATGACAGGCATGTTTGATCCAAAGTTAAATGATTATACGTCTGTAACAGGCACACCGATTTTAAAACAGCTTTCCCACGATTACTCTGGAAAGTCTGGTACAACGCTGACAGACAGCTGGATGATCGGCTCATCTCCAGAGCTCACTACAGCCGTTTGGTCTGGCTATGATGATAATCGAGAAATGACGTCACCACCTGAACGTAAATATACGAAAGAAATTTGGGCGACTTTTATGGAGAAGGCTCTTCGAAATCAAGGAGCTTCTAGTTTTTCTACGCCAAAAGGAGTCGTTGGTGTACTTGTAAACCCTGATAATGGAAAGCTAGCTACATCAACCTGCCCTGTGGCTCGCCTTACTTATTACGTAAAAGGAACAGAACCTACTGAGTACTGTACAGAGCATCTGCACCACAAAAAAGTAAAGAAAGTAAAACCTGCTCCACAAAAGCATTGGTATAATTCCTTATGGGATTGGGTGAGATAAAAAAACGCCGCTTGTCAAAAATGACAAGCGGCGTTTTGCTTTATTCTAAACCTGCTTTTAATTCATCGCTTGAACGTTCCCAAAGCTCCTCATTATGAGATTTTAGGAAGTCGCGTAACAGATGCTTAGACTTTTCATCCATATGATCGACCATGATATGTCGTTTCATTGATTTATCCATTTTGTTTACGTGCTCTGGCAATGATTTATACCCACGACGGGCTTCACGATTAACGGTCATCTCACATGCCGTCGCACCTGCGTAATAAGGTCCCTCTGCACGACGATCAATCGTTACCCAAACGAGCCAATAAAGTTTCCCTTCAGGTGCATCTTCACGATTCGGTAAAAACTTAATACCTCGCTCAACAGCGCTTCTTGCATGCATAGCGCCAATATCAACAAATGCTTCTCCGTCCTCTGGACAGACGAATACAGGTGAAATATTATCAAGGCTCAATGCCCCTACACCGAAGCCTCCGTGGCCATCTGTTGGGTCATTTTTGATGATATTAAATCCTAGTTTCTTTTTCTTAGGTTGTTCTTCCATCTTACATCCTCCTTAAAAACCAATAATCGGTCGTAAAATCATATCAATTAGATTTGCTAAAAATGGGATTCCGACATTGTAAATCGGACTAATGACAAACTGATCGAGTGGCGTAATCACGATGACCAAAAAGAGGAAAATCCCCCATGGTTCGTATTGTGTCATTCTTGCTCGAACAGGGTTCGGCACAAGATCTTCAATTACTCGATAACCATCTAGCGGTGGAAACGGCAGTAAGTTAAAGAGAAACAGCAATAGATTGATGGTCATGAACATATTAAAGAAGCGAAATACAAACTCATGACTGACACTGTCTACTCCTAATCTTAGACAAATATACCATACAGCAACCCCAATAAATGCTAGAATAAAGTTACTAATCGGGCCTGCAATCGACACAAGAACTCCAGCAAGTCTAGGGCGTTTAAAATAAAAACGATTCACTGGTACTGGTCGTGCCCAACCAAATCCTCCTATGATTAAAAACAATGTACCCAAAGGATCCAGGTGAGCCAACGGGGAAAGCGTCAATCTGCCTTGATTTTTGGCTGTTGGATCGCCAAATTTATACGCAACGTATGCGTGTGCAAATTCATGAACCGTGAAAGCGATCAACAGCGAAATCACTACAAATGGAATTTGTTCAATCGGAAAGGCTAAAAATTGTTCCACTCCGTTTCTCCTTTTTGTCTATTTTACGCAAAGCCATGAAGTCAATTCTGCAGTGCCTTTGCGTTCTATTATCTTCAGTATACTATATCGACCTATTCTGTTCACTAGAACCGCTATATGCATGGATGTCACTCCTATCCTAGACAGTTGCACGATAAGCCTGAAAAGCAGTACACTAGTATCGAAAACGTTTTCTAAAGGAGGAACAAAAGATGCCATATGTAACGGTTAAAATGCTAGAAGGTCGTACAGAGGATCAAAAAAGAGCGCTCGTTGAAAAAGTAACAGAAGCAGTGTCAGAAACAACAGGTGCATCCAAGGAAAAGGTAACGGTTTTTATTGAAGAAATGTCTAAAAACCACTACGGAGTAGCTGGTAAACGCTTAAGTGATCAATAATAGTGAGAAAGCGAAATGATTAATCATTTCGCTTTCGTTGCTTTAATCCCTCAATATACTCGTAGGCTTTTTCGACTTCTTCCACTGTATAACGTTGCTTACTTTTTAACGTAAACACCTTTTCCTGCACTTCTTCTTTCGATAAGTTTTCAAAATACAATACCGTCGATACAAGCTCTAAAAAGCGTGAGTTCTGTTCGTTCATATCACTCATGCATTCCCCTAAACATGGAAGGTCTAGTTCAAAATGGCTTAAAAACTCTTCACCTGAGTCCGTTAATGCATAACGATACTGCATGTATCCGCCCTTTTTTTCCTTTACTTCATTAATAAATCCTAAATTGCAAAGCTCTTCTACTCGTAGGGTTAACTCCTCGGAATAAGGTCCAAAAAAATGAAAGTTATATTTCTCGTAAAACGGGAATTCCAGCTTTTTTGCAATAAAGATCATTTTCTGAAGCTTTTTTCTCCCGACTACCTCCCCTACCGAAGAAAATGCTTTTATAATTTTTGCATGCTCATTTAACAAAGCCCCTTCAACTCCTATACATACACACCTTATTTTCTTCAATCAGCCGTCTCATATTTACAAAAAGCGAGCTACCCCTTAATGGTCTACTTGCTCTAGTAATTGAAGAATTTTTTCTTTTTCTTTGCAGCTATCTGGCAAATTACGAATTAAATCTTGTGGAAAATACAATTTATGATCGGTTCTCTTTTTCCCTGAGATCGACTCTACAATTTCAGATTCTCTTGAAAGCTCGCGCAGTTCTCCGTTTGGCATTAGCAAGTGAATCGGAAGACGCTCCTCTTCTTCGCCAGGACGATAAAAATCGTATGGAAGATCACTAGATGAATCCACGACTAAATAATAATCGGGATCAATTCCTGCCTTTTCAAATAAACGCGTAAGCTCCATCCACATCTTCATCTGTGAATTCGGGTTAAATTCAATGTATTTAAATAGATTTCGGTCTAAAAAACGACGACACAATTCTGCTAAAATCGTATCCTCTTCATCCTGCCATGCTTGGAAATAAAACATAATGACTGACTCGTCTAGACGCAAATAATCACGCAGAGAAATCTCTTCTTCAAACAACGAATAAAAGTGAACAGGTTCTTGTTTGAAAGAGTAATATTCTTGATGAAGATATTTCGCACGATGCAAGATTTTTGTGAGGATCACTTCTGCACTCCTTGTAACGGGGTGGAAATAAATCTGCCAATACATTTGGTAGCGACTCATAATGTAGTCCTCTACCGCATGCATGCCGCTATGCTTAATGACCACTTGATCTTCCCTCGGTCTCATGACGCGCAGAATTCGCTCCATATCAAAGTGCCCGTAGCTTACCCCTGTGTAGTAGGCGTCTCGCTGCAGGTAATCCATTCGATCGGCATCAATTTGACTTGAAATCAAACTAACGACTAGCTTGTTTTCATACGTTTTTGCAATAACCTCTGCTACTTTTTTGGGGAAATCATCACCCATTCGACGTAGCACATGGTTCACTTCAGTATCTCCGAGAATAATAGCCTGTGTAAAATCTTCATGATCAAGGTGAAATACCTTTTCAAACGAATGTGAAAAAGGTCCGTGCCCTAAATCATGTAAAAGCGCTGCACATAAACACAATAAGCGCTCATCCTGATTCCAATGCTCTCTTTCTCTAAAGACATCATCAATAATTCGACGAATAATTTCATAGACACCTAGAGAGTGATTAAATCGACTGTGCTCTGCCCCGTGGAACGTTAAATAAGTAGTTCCTAACTGGCGGATACGACGAAGACGTTGAAATTCGGACGTTCCAATTAAATCCCAAATAAGCTTGTCCCGAACATGTACATAGCGATGAACAGGATCTTTAAATACTTTTTCTTCACTTAGTTTTCCATTAGGATAGGTCATCTATATACCTCTCTGTCTTCACTTGTTTATCTAATCTGAATCTACTTCATAAGTGAGTGTAGGGCCCTTGCCCTCGATGTGATAAGCATCTCTTTTGTTAAGAGTTTCGCTGCTCCAAAGTACGTTTCTCTATACATCCATATGCTTTTTAAGCGGTTGATGTAAAAGGAGTTTTTTGGTACTTGTTCTCTGTTACATAATTCAACATTTTCCCTGTTTTCTCCTACATCAATCGTTAAAAGAATGAAAAAATCACCCTGTGCAAGACAAAGGCGATTTTTAATTTTTATTCAATTTCTTATTAATTTTTTCAATCAATTCATCTTCTGTTGGTGCTGCAACAGGACGATTATTGACGAACGCAAATGACTTTTTACGTCCTGGTCCACAATATGACTGACAGCCGACTTTAATCTCGGCACATTCATCTATCTTCTTAAGTCGAGGCGTTAACGTTTTAATATTCGTTGCCTGACAATCATCACAAATACGAAATTCATTTGCCATTTCTTACAATCCTTTCGCTACAGACTGAATAATTCTGCTTGGCCTAAAGGGTATTTTACAGTTATTTATAATTCAATGCAACCTATACTGAGAGGAATGTTATTGGGATAATCTTAAAAATTACCATACTGCTAGAATAATGGTATAAACCGCAACAGAATTGTCCATGCTGATAGTACCAAACACTGACTAACATTAGGAAACAACAAATAGTAGGGAGTTGAAGAGTATGAAAGAAAGACAAGATGCATGGACAGAAGAAAATGATTTATTACTAGCTGAAACCGTTCTCCGTCATGTTCGAGAAGGAAGTACACAGCTAAATGCTTTTGAGGAAGTGGGTGACCAGCTTAACCGCACATCTGCTGCCTGTGGATTCCGTTGGAACGCTGTCGTTCGTCATCAGTACGAAAAAGCACTACAGCTAGCTAAGAAACAACGCAAACAGCGTATGCGTGCATTAGGACAGACAAACGGCAAGAAAAAGCTGTTGTACAATCCTCCTGTTTCGCTACTAAATCAATTAGATCACATTGATGACTTAGATAGTCTAGAAGAAGAAATGATTCAATCCACCGTCTCAGCAACATTCCCAGTACCAGCTGAGGACCATGTGGAGGAAGAGATTGCTCCAAAAGTGGAACTACCTGCTGTCACAGTCGCGCCTACAGCTACTGTCAGTAAACCTTCATCAGGTCTCTCTTTGGATCAAGTCATTCTTTTCTTACAATCCATGCGGTCTCAAAATTTAAATTCAGAGATCTTTAAAAACCAAAATCACCAGCTCATGCGTGAGAACGAAGAGCTTCGTATGAAAAATAAAGAACTAGTAAAACGTGTAGAAGAGCTCGAAGCAGACACAACTACTATTCAAGAAGACTACGAAACATTAATGAAGATCATGAATCGTGCCCGTAATTTTGTTCTGTTTGAGGAAGAAGACCGCGCGACAACAAAGTTCAAAATGGACCGAAATGGCAACCTTGAAAAATTAGCTGAATAGGTTTGAAGATCGGAAAGGATCGTGCCTCTCTTTTAGTATGAGAGGCACGATCCTTTTGTATTTGTCTAAAAGTCATTCCGCTATATTATGGTATAATATCAAAGGTTTAGTCCATGACTGCTACTCAAAAGCAAGTCATGAAAAGAGGGAGTTTTATACATGAGTACAAGTCTATCCTTACTAGCGCAGCCAAAATGGCGAATTATAGATCAATCGAGTCTCGGACCACAGTTTGATGCTCTTCATTCTTTTGCAATGGACGATACGCTTTGCACATCTGTTGGTTCGGGAGATTCTCCTGCCACAATGCGCTCATGGGTTCATCATCAAACGATCGTATTAGGTATTCAAGATACCCGTCTTCCCCATCTTGAGGACGGCATTCGCTATCTAGAAGAACAAGGCTATCGTGTAATTGTCCGTAATTCCGGGGGACTAGCAGTTGTATTAGATGAAGGCGTGCTGAACGTTTCGCTTATTTTCCGGGATACTGAAAAAGGAATTGATATTAACCGTGGCTATGATGCTATGTGGGAATTAATTCAGGTCATTTTCGCTTCTTATAATGTAAAAATCGAAGCAAAAGAGATTGTTGGATCTTACTGTCCGGGAAGCTATGACCTCAGTATTAATGACCAAAAATTTGCCGGCATTTCACAGCGTCGCATACGAGGCGGAGTTGCTGTGCAAATCTATCTTTGTGCGACAGGAAACGGTGCACAAAGGGCCAAGCTTATTCAGAAATTTTATGAAGAAGGTCTTAAAGAGGCAGAAACAAAGTTCACCTATCCTGTTATCGTACCAGAAACGATGGCATCTCTTACGGAGTTGTTAGGAGAAGAAGTAACGGTTTCATCTTTAATGCTCTCTTTACTGACGGCATTGAAAGAATTAGGTGGATCATTAGTACCTGCTTCTTTATCAGAAGAGGAATCCGTTTTATTTGATTATCACTTACAGCGAATGATTGACCGAAACGAAAAATTCTTGCCCGTCGAAAATGAATCATAAGAAAAAGCCGTTCGAATTCGAACGGCTTTTTTATAGAATTATTCTGCTTGAGCAGCTGTAATTAATGCAAGTTTGTATACGTCTTCTTCGTTACATCCACGAGAAAGATCATTTACAGGCATATTTAAGCCTTGTAGGATTGGACCTACTGCTTCAAAGTTACCTAAGCGTTGTGCAATTTTGTACCCAATGTTACCTGCTTCAAGGCTTGGGAATACGAATACGTTCGCATCACCTTTGATTACAGAACCTGGTGCTTTTTTCTCTGCTACAGATGGAACAAAAGCAGCGTCAAATTGGAATTCGCCATCAAGCGTTAAGCTTGGTGCCATTTCTTTTGCAATTTCAACCGCATTTGCTACTTTTTCTGTTTCAGGCGATTTAGCAGATCCTTTTGTTGAGAAGCTTAGCATTGCAACGCGTGGATCGATATCAAACATTTGTGCTGTACGAGCACTTTCAATGGCAATTTCAGCTAGATCTTGGCTATCTGGAGCAATGTTAATCGCACAGTCAGCGAATACATATTTTTCATCTCCACGAACCATGATGAACACACCAGAAGTTTTCTTAATTCCTTGGCGAGTTTTGATAATTTGAAGTGCTGGACGAACTGTGTCAGCTGTTGAATGAGCAGCTCCACTTACAAGACCGTGTGCTTTGCCCATGTGTACAAGCATTGTACCGAAGTAGTTCTCATCAAGTAAGATACGACGAGCATCTTCTTCTGTTGCTTTTCCTTTACGGCGTTCAACGAATGAAGCGACCATTGCTTCAAACTCTGGGTATGATTTTGGATCAAGAATTTCAGCATTTGTTAAACTAACATTCATGCTTGCTGCTTTTGCTTCAATTTCTGCTTTGTCTCCAACTAAGATTGGGGACATAATGCCTTCACTTGCAAGACGTCCTACCGCCCCAATGATGCGCTCATCTAATCCTTCTGGAAATACGATACGGATGTTCTTACCGGAAATCTTACTTTTTAAGCCTGCGAATAAATCACTCACAATAAGCCCTCCTTTGGTATGTAAAAAAACTTGTCTGTTATTAGGATACTTCACTTCGTCGCATTGTAAAAGGGATGCCATAAAAGGGATGCGCTTTCATAAACAAGTTCATTAATTATGAATTTTCAAAAATATATCTTCCCCGGATGCTTTTTTAATATGTACCCACTTTTCACCTTTTAGTCACATATGAGAATGTTTTTCATTTAAGAAAGAGGGATAAGCTATGATATAGTAAAGATAGTATTTATCGTTTTATTTAGGAGGGAATTAGAATGGCAGAAGCAGCACAAACACTAGACGGCTGGTATAGCCTTCATGATTTTAGATCAGTAAACTGGACTGCTTGGAAGAAGCTTTCTGAGGAAGAGCGTCAAGCAGCGATTCATGAATTTTTAGGGCTAGTAGAAAAATGGAACAAGACTCAAACAGATGGCCAAGGTAGCCATGCTATCTATTCTATTACAGGACAAAAAGCAGATTTCATGCTTATGTTGCTACGTCCAACGATGGAAGAACTAAATGAAATTGAGAACGAGTTCAATAAAACAGCGCTTGCTGAATATACGATTCCAATGTATTCATATGTATCTGTTGTCGAGCTAAGTAACTACTTACCTTCTGATGAAGATCCTTATGAAAACCCGCATGTACGTGCACGTCTATATCCAACCCTTCCTCAAGCGAAGTATGTCTGCTTCTATCCAATGGACAAACGTCGCCAAGGAGACGATAACTGGTATATGCTTCCGATGGAAGAGCGTCGCAATCTAATGCGTAGCCACGGCATGATTGGACGTCAATATGCAGGTAAGGTAAAACAAATCATCACAGGATCTGTTGGTTTTGATGATTACGAGTGGGGCGTTACACTATTCGCAGATGATGTCCTTCAATTTAAAAAGTTAGTGTATGAAATGCGCTTTGACGAAGTAAGTGCACGTTACGGAGAGTTCGGTAGCTTCTTCGTTGGTAACATTTTAGCTGAAGATCGTATTGAACAATTTCTTCACGTATAAGCAACTTCAAAAGCCCCCTTATTAGGGGCTTTTTTCTATGCACTCTTTTCTTTCGTGATCATTCCACAGCAACGTTTCATTCGCTTTTTTATCCTCCTCCTTACCTGCTATTCCTTATTTACCAGAAACGAAATTTAGAGCCACGTCATGAAGATATACGCATACTTAAAAACCATTAATCATATTTATAGACTAGTGAATAAGTGAGGTGACAGTATGGCTGTAATTCCGTACAACGAGGCAGACGTCAAGCTCTTGGCTAGACTGATGCGGGCTGAAGCAGAAGGTGAAGGAAGATTAGGCATGCTTATGGTAGGAAATGTTGGAGTGAATCGCGTGGCGGCTAAATGTTTGGATTTCAAAGACGTAAATTCTATTGATCGAATGGTCAACCAGCGACCTGGAGGTTTTGAAGCCACTCAAAAAGGTTATTTTTATCAAAAAGCACGCGGTTCAGAAATTGCTCTTGCCAGAAAGGTCATTAAGGGAGGAAAGTATCACCCAGCCTCCAGTTCACTATGGTTCTTTAAGCCTCAGGGCAATTGTCCAGGCCAATGGTATGACCAGTCAAACGCCGGACGATTTAAATCGCATTGTTTCTATCAACCATCTCAATCTGATTGTCCGCAGATTTTTTAATATTTTACGTTCCTTGAAGGAGGGATTTTATGAAAAAGCAACAGCAAGGCAACGATCAAGGGCAAGGTCAAGGGCAAGGAAACTATACGCAAAACCCATACATGAACTATGGCTACCCACCTTATTACACACAGTATCCTCAAGGTCAACAGCAAGGTGGCTATAATCCTCAATCACCTCCTCCTATTGCTTCTGGAGGCAGTGGAAAGCCGCAGGATTCAACCATGCTTCCTGTCGAAGAATCCTATATTGAAAATATTCTGCGACTTAACAAGGGAAAACAAGCAACGGTATATATGACGTTTGAAAATAACAACCAGTGGAATGCAAAAGTCTTCAAAGGAATTATTGAAGCAGCCGGAAGAGATCATATCATTCTAAGCGACCCGCAAACCGGTAAACGCTACGTTCTCCTAATGGTGTATTTAAACTACATCGAGTTCAATGAACCAATTCAATACAATTATCCATTCGGCATGCAGGGACAGCAACCATTAAGCAATTATTCTCCGAGATAATAAAAAAGGTTGAGGACATTCGCTCCTCAACCTTTTTTATTACAATGATTTTGCCGCAACAATCACGATAAAAATCCAAGATAAAATGAAGGCTACTCCGCCAAGAGGCGTAATCGCTCCTAGAACTTTAATACCCGATGTACTTAAAACGTACAGGCTTCCTGAAAATAAGACAATCCCACCAAACATCGTCCAACCTGCTGCGGTTAGCAGTGAGGATTGAGGGAATTTGGATGCTAAAAATGCAATCACAAACAACCCCATTGCGTGAAACATTTGATATTGAACGCCGGTTTTCCAAACTTCTAAGTACTTCGCAGAAATTTTCCCTTCTAACCCATGCGCACCGAAAGCCCCAAGTCCTACGGCTAACATCGCATTAATGGCTCCTAAAATTAGAAATAGTTTCATTCATCTTCTCTCCTCTTTGTAGTTGCGATGAGATTTTCTTAAAAATCAAATAAGCTGTCACCGTTTGCTTCGTCTGTTTTCATCGGACGAGATGCAATTGGGTTTTGCTGAACAAACGTAGCTGGAGACGGCTGTATAGCAGGAGATGGATTGACAGGTGCAGTTACTGGTGCTGAATTTGCATGACGAGGAGACGTGTCATCATCAAGCGCAAGCTCACAAAGCGTCTTAATCGCAATTAGCGAGTCACGCGTCTTGCTCTCACTGCTTGCATATGCCTTTGCCTTCCCTATTTCCTGTTCCATTCGCTCTATTAACTGAAACATTGAGATACTCATATTTTCACCTCATATCGATCCGCTTCGTATCATCTTACAGTGCAACTTCATTTTAACAAAAGACATTTTGATAATCCATCTATCACTCATTTTTAGAAAGTGACACTATTGTGTCCGCCTTTATGACTAATTAAGGACAGAAGTGAGTATTCACCTGATAATTTGGGTAAACCGTAGATAAGATCAGTTCAACCATCAGCATAAAAGGAGGATTACCATGAAAATCCTATTAATTATTGTCATTGTTCTTGTGTTACTATTCGTCTTTAAACGAATGAGAAAATAAACATTACATACAAAAAGGAGCAGTTGACTGCTCCTTTTTACTGTTTTCTTACTGAATATTTTCAATCTGCCAGTCAATTGGTTCGCGGTCGTTCTCCTTTAAAAACTCATTCGCCTTCAAGAAGTGCTGATTTCCAAAGAAGCCTCGATTTGCAGAGAATGGGCTTGGATGTGGACTTTCTAAAATTAAGTGCTTGTTGCTCTGAATGAGCTCTTTCTTTTCTTGCGCATGCTTTCCCCACAGCATAAACACAATTGGGTCTTCCTTCTGAGAAACAAGTTCAATCACACGATTTGTGAATGTCTCCCACCCTTTTCCTTTATGCGAATTTGCTTCACCACGCTGTACGGTTAGTACCGTATTAAGAAGTAGGACGCCTTGTTTGGCCCATTTCACCAAATAACCGTTATTAGGAATTTCATACCCAAATTCACTGTGCAGCTCTTTGTATATATTTGCTAAAGATGGCGGTGTTTTTACGCCTGGTTGAACTGAGAAACTTAGTCCATGCGCCTGATTTGGTCCGTGATAAGGATCTTGTCCTAAAATCACTACTTTTGTATTCTCATAGGATGTATAGTGCAGAGCATTAAAAATATCGTACATATCTGGATAAATTGTTTCTGTTTGATATTCTTCTGCTAAAAACTTTCGTAACTCTAGATAGTAGGGCTTTTGAAATTCATCTTCTAATAACGGAGCCCAATCATTTTTCAAAATTGACATCTGCTTCCTCCTCGAATGTAATTCTTACTCGTAGCGTACCCATTTTTATTAAACCAATCAACCCACCCTTGTTTTTTAGCCACTTCCCTTCTTTTTGTCCCTCTACACAAAATTTTCAGAGAAAAAATTTTTAAAAAAATAAATCCTTATATATCAACGACGTAAACCCTTTCAAGGTTCACGTTTACGTTAAATGTGTCAATTTTGCAAACTTCATTTATGACAGATCCCATAAATTATTGTTAAACTATAGTGGTATTTGGAATACTATTTGAAGAATTGCTTGAAAACTGCGTTCTAATAAGAGCGATCTGTACAACAGGCAATAATCTTTACTACATAAAAGTGAGGTCCTAAAAACAAATGGCACAACAAACACCAAAATCAATTATTGTCATTTTCGGAGCAACGGGGGATTTAGCAAAACGCAAACTATTCCCTTCCATTTTTCGACTATATAGAGAAAACAAAATTTCTGAAGACTTCGCCGTTGTCGGCGTAGCACGAAGAGAATGGTCAAACGAAGAATTCCGTGGAAACGTTCAAAAATCAATCAGCAACTTGCCAACTTTCGGTAAAGATGCAGAGAAATTCGCTTCTCACTTCCACTATCTACCGTTTGATGTAACAAATATTGAGTCTTATCAAAATCTTAATGGTCTGTTAAGTGAATTAGATGAGCAATACAATGTTCCTGGAAATCGTATTTTCTATCTAGCGATGGCTCCTGAATTCTTTGGCCCAATCGCTTCTAACTTAAAACAAGAAGGACTAACAGCTACAAAAGGCTGGAGCCGTCTTGTAATTGAAAAACCATTCGGTCATGACTATGACTCTGCAGAAGAGTTAAATGAACAAATTCGTCATGCATTTGATGAAGATCAAATTTATCGTATCGACCACTATCTTGGGAAAGAAATGGTTCAAAACATTGAAGTTATTCGCTTTGCGAACTCTATGTTTGAGGCTCTGTGGAATAATCAATACATTTCAAATATCCAAATCACGTCTAGTGAAACACTTGGAGTAGAAGATCGCGGTCGCTATTATGAGTCATCAGGTGCTCTTCTAGATATGGTTCAAAACCATATCATGCAGGTCGTAGCTCTTCTTGCGATGGAGCCACCAATTAAGTTGACACCGGATGAAATCCGTAGCGAAAAAGTAAAAGTACTTCGTGCTTTACGTTCTGTAACGGCTGAAGAAGTAAACGACTACTTCGTACGCGGACAATACGGAAAAGGCGTTATGGACGGTGAGGAAGTAATTGGATACCGCGAAGAAAACGCGGTAGATCCTGAATCAAATACAGCAACGTTTGTTGCAGGTAAATTGATGATTGATAACTTCCGCTGGGCTGGTGTTCCGTTCTACATCCGTACTGGTAAACGTATGACTGAAAAATCAACAGAGGTTGTCGTTCAGTTCAAGGATCTTCCGATGAACTTATATCGCGACAAAAGTGCAGATCTTCAGCCAAACCTGTTAGTTATTCACATTCAACCAGATGAAGGTATTACGCTTCATCTAAATGCGAAAAAAGAAACAGGCGGCGCGACGTCTACGCCAGTTAAGCTAGACTACAACAACTCTAGTGAT
This sequence comes from Priestia koreensis, assembly GCF_001274935.1. Lineage (GTDB taxonomy): Bacteria > Bacillota > Bacilli > Bacillales > Bacillaceae_H > Bacillus_AG > Bacillus_AG koreensis. Next base: position 297,777 of record NZ_LILC01000037.1, read on the forward strand.
AAAATGAACACACCAGAGGCATACGAGCGCTTAATCTATGACTGCATGCTTGGTGACGCAACAAACTTTACTCACTGGGACGAAGTAGCTCTATCTTGGAAATTTGTTGATACAATTTCCGAAGCATGGAGCAAAGAAAAAGCAACAAACTTCCCGAACTATGAGTCAGGATCAATGGGTCCAAAAGAATCTGACAAGCTGTTAGCAGAAAATGGCTTCCACTGGTGGTCCGTAAAACCTGTAGCAGACAGTGATTCCGAATAATAGATGCGAAAAGAAGCTCTTAATTTCAGTGCGGTCACTGAAAAACTTCGGACTTTTTAGATGATCAGCAGAAAGTAAGACAAAAAAGCTGGGTCCATTCCGTTCTCTGGAATGGACCCAGCTTTTTCTTTATTCTTCTTACCTTGTTTTTCTTCATTAGCTTTCACATTCTTTTTAGGTTAATGGTGAAAATGGCCCTTGCACTTCCATGCCAACGAGACCCGAGAATGTGGCTACATCATACCCGTTTCTGTACTTGAACTCGCTATTCTTCGCTTCAATTTTAGACCGTTCCTTTTATTTCTCCTTAAAGTATGCTCTTCTTTGAAAAGGAGCTTGTTCCGTATGTTCCGTTGACTCCAATGAAACGGAATCATTGGAAGCACCCTTTTGAATAAATGGAGTTTTTTTATTATCAAGCAAAAAACGGCCAAGTTCCTTTCGAAATGGGAACTTGGCCATTCTATCTGATGGAGTCGCTCTAGGTTGTTTGGAACGGAAGGTGCGAGACTCCTGCGGGATTAGCGTGACAGGTGAGACCCCGCAGAGCAACGAGGAGGCTCACCGCACGCCCCGCGGAAAGCGAAGCAACCTGGAGTGGAAATCAACCGACTCCGTTATAAAGGCAACCCTCTAAGGACTTTTTCAGGGGCCTCAATTTTAGGAGCTTCTTTTTTTATAGGGATATTTTGGACATGGCTCACTTCTTATCTTTACTACTACTAATACGTGCATAACAAAAAAGGCAACCGGTGGCTGCCTTTTTTTACGTTCTTATTTCATCCACTCTGTATGGAAAATTCCTTCTTTGTCTACACGTTGATAAGTATGAGCACCGAAGTAGTCACGCTGTGCTTGAAGAAGGTTAGCTGGTAGAGTTTCTGTACGATAGCTATCGTAGTATGCTAATGCACTTGAGAATGCTGGTACAGGAATACCTTGCTTAATCGCAACTGCTAGCACTTCACGAAGTGCAGATTGATACCCTTCTACGATCTCCTTGAAGTATGGATCTAGAAGTAAGTTTGCTAACTCACCGTCACGATCATATGCTTCTTTAATTTTTTGTAGGAACTGTGCACGAATGATACAGCCACCGCGGAAGATCATAGCAATGTCTCCGTAACGAAGATTCCAATCGTACTCTTCAGATGCTGCTCTCATTTGCGCGAAGCCTTGTGCATATGAGCAGATCTTACTCATGTAAAGGGCTTTACGAACTGCTTCAATTAGCTCTTTTTTATCGCCTTCAAAGGCAGTCACTTCTGGCCCGCTTAAGACTTTACTTGCTTTTACGCGCTCTTCTTTCATCGCAGAAATAAAGCGTGCAAACACAGACTCTGTAATAATTGGTAATGGTACACCTAAATCAAGGGAGCTTTGGCTCGTCCATTTACCCGTACCTTTTTGACCTGCTGTATCTAAAATAACATCGACAAGTGGCTTGCCTGTTTCATCGTCTTTTTTCGTAAAGATATCTGCTGTAATTTCAATTAGGTAGCTATCTAACTCCCCTTTATTCCATTCAGCAAACACTTCGTGCAGTTCATCTGCCCCTAGCCCTAATACATTTTTCAAAATGAAGTAAGCCTCGGAAATTAACTGCATGTCACCATATTCAATTCCATTGTGAACCATTTTTACATAGTGGCCAGCACCATTTGGTCCGATATATGTGCAGCAAGCATCGCCATCTACTTTTGCAGAAATAGCTTCTAAAATTGGGCGAACAAGCTCAAACGCTTCTTTTTGACCACCAGGCATAATAGACGGTCCTTTAAGTGCTCCTTCTTCCCCGCCTGATACCCCTGTACCAATGAAGTTAAGACCTGCTTCAGCAAGTTCTTTACTACGGCGAATTGTATCTTGGAAGAATGTATTCCCCCCGTCGATCACAATGTCCCCCTCATCAAGGTATGGTTTGAGTGATTCGATCGTTGCATCCGTTGCAGGGCCTGCTTTTACCATTAAAAGAATTTTGCGAGGAACTTCTAATGATTGAACAAATTCTTCAATGCTGTATGTACCCTTGAAGTTTTTACCCTCTGCTTCATTCTTTAAGAACTCTTCAGTTTTATCAGAAGAGCGGTTGTATACAGATACAGAATAGCCTCTGCTTTCAATGTTTAAAGCTAAGTTTTTACCCATTACAGCTAAACCGATAACACCAATTTGTTGTTTTGCCATCTGTGTTCTTCCCTTCTTTAGTCGGATAAATTGTTTCTTCGCTTGAAGATAACACAAAGAATTCTTGCATTTCAAGTTAGAGGTACTGTGGAGAAAAACTTCCATGATCCAAAAACGAGAAATTTTACTAACTGAGGTTTAATCGTTGAAAAAATGCGCTATATACATGTATAGACTTATTTTATTTAGACTCAACTGATCAATAGATTCCCCTCAAATCTGTTGTTCCATTCGAGAATAAATAAGCTGCTCACACTTTCCCAAGCTCGTTGCAAGGGAAGGGTGACTTTCTAAGGAGGCTACTACCATGGATGTAAAGATTGTTGATCATAGTGAAAAGGTAGAAAGAGCTGTACACGAATTAAATGCCAAAGGATACACACAATCTGAAATATATGTTTTTGCTTATGATAAATACGAAACAACGGATCTAAAGAAAGAAACTAGCACACAGAGCGTCGGTCTGAAGGAACAGGGATTTTTTGAGGCTCTATCAAACGTCTTTCGTTCTCGCTGGGAAGAAATTGAGGCAAAAATCATGTCTCTAGGAATCAGCCCAAACGAAGCTGCTCGATACGAGAATGAACTAGAAGCTGGGAAAATTGTGTTAATTGCTAAGCGCGATGACTGAGCTTTCTAAATGATAAAACGAACCAATATAAAATCACCTTTTTATCTTGACTGTTGATCGATAAAAAGGTGATTTTTTTGCTTTCTTTTGACCAGATCTTTTTGTAAAATTTAAGTGAAGATCGTATCCTCTCTTTTGCCCCCTATTAGCAAACCCCCTTTTATAATAGAGACTAGAATTATTTGTCCAAGCACCCCGAAACGCAGCAAGAATGAACACAAAATAAATATTTACTTTAAAAATGAGGGATGCCCCGTGAGGAAAATAGAACATGATCCATTTAAAGCAAATTTTGATAGCTTAGAAGAATTTGCTGATCGTATTAGCGAGGTTTTGCACTGCCCAATTACAATCGAAGATGCGAACCATCGATTAATTGCTTATAGCACTCATGATGAACGAACAGATGCAGCACGTGTTGCAACAATTATCGGACGAAGAGTCCCTGAAAAAGTCATTAACAATCTCTGGAAGGAAGGTATTATACCTGCTCTTCTTCAAACAAATCAACCCGTTCGAGTTCGGACTATTGATGAAATTGGGTTAGGTGATCGTGTTGCTATCTCCATTTGGAAAGATGAAGAAGTATTAGGATTTATATGGGCTATTGAAATTAACAAGCGATTATCTCCTGATGAGCTTGATCTCTTAAAAAAAGCAGCAGAGGCTGTTAAAAATAAGCTTTTACAGCTTCAAATTCGAAAGTACAAGAAGGTAGAGCGTTCACAAGAGTTTTTATGGAAGCTACTAACTGGGCATATTCAATCGGAAAAAGAAATGTTAGAAAGCTTTCATCAGCTTCAAATCACGCCACCGAGTAGCTTTTCCGTTACCGTATTTCGCTTTGCTGAAGAAATTGGTGAGGAAGCAGAGAAGCAAATTTCGTATATTTTACAAACGACACAGCGCCTTAAGGTGCAGCTCTATACAATTGATTACAATAACTTAATTTTGCTTGTTTCGTTGGATTCTATTCCGCAACCTTCCGAGGATCTTACAAGCTTTGTGAACAGCTTCTCAGAAAAAATGAAGGAGCGGTTTGGCATTCGCGAAATCTCTGCTGGGTTTGGGAACATTTACGAAGCATGCTTAAATATTCAAAATAGCTATCAAGAGGCTCTTAAGGTGTTAACAATCAAGAAGATGTTTCCGTATGAAACCACACACATTTATAGCTATCATCATTTGGGTATTTACCAGTTCCTTGACGTTATTCTAGAAAAGAAAAAAGCAGATAATATCCGCAACAGTTCGTTTGAAAAACTAAAGATTTATGACCAGAAGCATCATAGTGATTTAGTGGAGTCATTTGAAACCTTTCTTGATAAGGACATGAATATTAACGAGACAGCAAAGGCTCTAAACGTACACGTTAATACCCTTTCCTATCGCTTAAAACGGATTTCAGAAATCGGGGACATTAATCTAAAAGATTACAACCAAAAGATAATGTTATACATCGATATCAAAATTGAAAAAGGCCAATTATGAGTTTGTAGAAATCCACAAAAAGCGTTTATATTTTTCTTCTTTCCCAATAAAGAAAAAATTCAGTTAATATTTTATACTGATAATAACTTTTAAAGAGATTTTAAAGGAGGAAGAAACAACATGATTATTGGAGTACCTACAGAGATTAAAAATAATGAAAACCGCGTTGCGCTTACACCAGCAGGAGTTAACGCATTAATCAATAATGGCCATACCGTGCTTGTTCAATCTGAAGCAGGAATGGGCAGCGGATTCACAAACGAAGATTATACATCAGCTGGGGCAACGATTGTGTCTCTGGCAGCAGACGTTTGGGCACAATCTGAGATGATCATGAAAGTTAAAGAACCTCTTGCAAGCGAATATGATTACTTCCGTCCGGGCTTAATTTTATTCACGTACCTTCACTTAGCAGCAGAACCTGCCCTAGCTCGTGCACTAACAGAAAAAGGGGTAACTGCGATCGCTTACGAAACGGTTCAAGTAGGACGTGCTCTTCCATTGTTAACACCGATGAGTGAAGTAGCTGGACGTATGGCTGCTCAAATCGGCGCACAATTCTTAGAAAAACCAAAAGGCGGTAAAGGTATTTTATTAGCAGGCGTTCCTGGAGTAAGTCGTGGTAAAGTAACCATCATTGGTGGTGGTGTTGTAGGGACAAATGCTGCAAAACTTGCAATCGGACTAGGTGCAGATGTGACGTTAGTGGATTTAAGCTTAGAACGTTTACGTCAAATTGATGATATTTTCGGTAATCAAATTAAAACGTTGGTTTCAAATCCATTAAATATTGCAGATGCTGTAGCAGAAGCGGATCTCTTAATCTGTGCGGTTTTAATCCCAGGTGCGAAAGCGCCTAAGCTTGTTACGGAAGAAATGGTTAAATCCATGAAGCCAGGTTCTGTAATCGTAGACGTAGCAATTGACCAAGGTGGAATCGTTGAAACCGTTGATCACATTACGACACATGATCAGCCTACTTATGAGAAGCACGGAGTTGTTCACTACGCAGTAGCAAATATGCCGGGTGCAGTGCCTCGAACTTCAACAATTGCGCTGACGAATGCAACGGTTCCTTACGCTATGGAGATCGCAAACAAAGGCGTACTCAAAGCGATTGTTGGAAATCCTTCATTACGCTTAGGTTTAAACGTAGCAAACGGCGTAATCACTTACGAAGCTGTTGCTCGTGATCTTGGCTATGAATACGTAACGGTTGAAAAAGCATTAGAAAAAGAATTAACAGCTCTATAATTAGCAAATGCTCCGTTTCTTCTAGAAGAAACGGAGCATTTTTTCATATTGGCATTCCCGATTTTGTAAATTGAATAAAATTGTTATTATCGATACAATAAATAGTGTAAGATAGTTCACACAGAATTAATCCACATTAAGGATTGTAGGAGGATTTTCTATGACAGTATACAAAGCCCTAACAGTTGCAGGCTCCGATAGCAGCGGTGGCGCAGGACTTCAAGCTGATTTAAAAACATTTCAAGAGCTAGGCGTATACGGTATGTCTGCATTAACAACCATTGTAGCAATGGACCCAGATCGTAATTGGGCACATGATGTTTTCCCTCAAGATGCAAAAACACTTGAGCCACAATTAAAAACTATTGTAAAAGGTGTAGGGATTCAAGCGATGAAAACCGGCATGCTTGGTGCGGTTGATATCATTGAATTAACAGCGAAAACAATTGACGAATACAGCATTAAAAACGTGGTCATTGACCCTGTTATGATTTGTAAAGGTGAAGATGAAGTTCTTCATCCCGAAACAGCGGAAAGTCTTCGTGACCTTCTTGTTCCTCGTGCAACAGTGGTGACACCGAATCTTTTTGAAGCAGGTCAATTAAGTGGACTAGGTGCCATTACAACGGTTGATCAAATGAAAGAAGCAGCGAAGAAAATTCATGCCCTAGGTGCTAAATATGTGCTAATTAAAGGCGGAAATAAGCTTGCACATGAAAAAGCAATCGATCTTCTTTATGATGGCAAGGAATTTGAAATTTTGGAATCAGAACGTATCGAAACAACTTATACGCATGGTGCTGGTTGTACGTATTCAGCTGCTATTACAGCTGAACTTGCAAAAGGAAAGACTGTTCGTGAAGCAATTCATGTAGCGAAGGAATTTATCACGGAAGCGATCCGTCACTCGTTCCCATTAAATCAATATGTAGGACCAACAAATCACGGGGCTTATCGCAATAAAAAACAAGGCGTAACAATGTAAATGAAAAAGCAAGCCGTTTCGGCTTGCTTTTAGTTTACCTTTAATTCATCCATCGCTTGTTTAGAAGCCTGTTTAATTTCATCTGATACACCCGAAGTATTTACAAGCGTTTTGTAATAACGACCTGCCAAAGCAAAATCAACGCCTCTCATTTCATTCGCTTCTGTAAACAGCTGGTTTGATTTTGTATCTAACAATACAGCCGCAAGGTCTTTCGTCCATTCTTTCTCCCAAGATTCACCCAAATAATAGACCGCTTTTTCTAAATTCTGTTCATCTTTACCACGAATATATTGATCAACTGCCTCTTTACGTGTAATGACTACTTGATTAATATCGTTAGGTAGTCCCGGAACAGAAGCCAGTAAGTTGTACGTCTTTAATTGTTCTTGGAATGAACGACCTGATGCTTTTTCAAGCAGCGAATTTGAAATTTCATGGAGAAGATCATCATTCATATGTCGTTCTGGGTACAATCGATTTGATTCCCCCGCATATTGCAATGCTCCGTTAGCATTTTGCTTTTGCCACATGTCGTTTGCTGTTTTGCTATACGAGATGGCCTGTTTTCTGGACGTTGCTGTTTGTGCATACACGCTGTTAATCACTGAACGTGTACTTAAAATTTCATAGGCTTGCTCTTCTTTATCTAGTGAATATCCAACTGCAGCAGCTAGAAGGTCGCTTGATAGCTTATTTAGTAGGCTTCTTGCCCCTTCACTGATCGCTTTCTCTTTGGTAGCTGCTTCTGAAGCTAGGATAACGGCTTTTGCCAAATCGTCTGTAGCTGTATCTCTCGCCTCAATCATAAGACGGTACTGATAGAGACGATCTTCAGAAGCCTTCGCATATTCAGCCGGAACTCCTGGTGCCTCTACAAGTGTTTGATACTGGGCGACGATTTTCTTTTGCTTTGTAGCACTTGTATAAGCATCTAACTCATCTTCCATTGAGTTTGTTTGTTGCATCAAGAGATTACTTGCATCATTTACAACCGTTGCAATATCTAGATTAGATACTAACGAACCACCTTGCTCAATCACCTGAACATACTGTCCACTATCCTTTAGTTTCGTCAACGTTTCAAGTGCTGTTTCAGTTGGAATTTCTTCGTAATCACCAGGCTTTCTTTCCTCTAGCGGCTTCACTTGTTTTTTCACTAGTTCTTCTTTCTGTTGCTTCGCTTCCTCTGCAACTTCTGGTGAATATCGGGCATCCATTTGGTATTTATTTAGCGCTTCTGTAGTGTTCTCATCTACTTCTGCTTCCTTCTTAGCACTCTCTAGCAGTTTCTTATCCGCTTCCTTGAAGTCGCTCTTCTCAATTTTTTCACCGGTGATCTCATTGTACTTCCCGACATAATATACGATGTCTTTATCCTCTTGAGAAGAGGTAGAAGAATTTGCTACTTCTGGACTTTCAGCAGTAACACCTGATGCTACTTCGCTCGAATCGGCAGAATTCGACACTTCCGCTGTTGAAACCGCAGGAGTAGATTTCGCTACATAAAGCTGAATTTCATTATTTAAAAATTGTTTATACAGCTCTTTTCTTATTTCTGCCTGCAGCGCTTGAATTTTTTGATCTTCTAATTGCAATGAATTAATCAGTTGCAACGAGGAGTAGGTATATCCATTAGACGGATCTTGAACAGCTTGATCTTTCAATTTCACAGCTGATGAAACGATCAAATCAATGATTTTTGCATAATCTTCATCTTGCTTTTTCACTTGCCCGCCATAATACACGGCATTTTGAAGACTAGCCGTATCATCAGCAGCGGTATAATATTTAATTTGTGTATATAAGCTCTCTGGAACGATTAATGCCACCGTTTTATAGCCAGAGGTTGGTTTCTCTGGTTCACTTGGAATTGGAAAAGGATCTGTTGGAACATTTGGATTGCCTGGATTACTCGGGTTACTTGGAGTAGTCGGTTCTCCTGTCTCTCCTGGAATTTCTGGTTCCTCAGGGTTTGTTGGAATTTCAGGGTTATCTTCTCCTGTACTTCCTTCCTCGATTGTTCCTTCTCCTGGAAGTTCTAGACCAGAATTTTCGTTTTCATCATCTGCATTTGGAGGAACGATAATGTCATCCTCCTGATCCAATATGATCGTGCTTAAAATTGGAGGTACTTCCTTTTTCGGAATTTCCGGCAGTGGTGCATTTTTAGCTGGATCTACAACTAGGCCCATCACGGTTTGGTTTTTATCCGGTTCTGATAAGTCCACAATGTATACCACATTGTTATCAATATTGTTTTTTAGAGAAAAATTTTGTTTCTTTCTGTCCTTCGGTTGTTCGATAGGTGTAGGCTGATCGCTGTCTGTATTTAATCGAATCTGACTTTTACGCTTTCCACTTGATGCTATAACGGAAGAAATATCGTTATTACTGTGGGTTAACCTAATTGGATTACTTGCTGCTGGTTGATCCCAATGATGATAGAGAGATAAACCAGCCGAGAAAATCATCACTGCTGTAGCTCCTGACACAACGATCTTCATCTTTTTTTTACTGCTAGAAGGTTCTTTTTCCTTGCTCAACTTTCTCCCTCCTTACGTTCCGTATCCCTTTTGCTTTAACTCCGTCAGCTTCTTTTTTGCCTCCGTTATTTCAATTGGGTCCGTATTGAACTGGACTGATTTCTTTAGAAGCTCTTTGGCATCTTCATACTTTTTTTGATAAAGCTTTGAAACACCATATAAATAATAGCCGTGCCCATAACTAGGATTTTCGACCAAAATTCGATCATAAATTTTACTTGATTGATCATACTGCTTTAGTTGATCGTAAATAGAAGCCATGTTTACGAGGTTATCTTGATTAAACGTTAAAGCATCAGCTTGCTTGTAGTAATCCACTGCGGCCTCAAACTGCTTTTGACTAAGAGGGTTATTTTTTGCCTTGTAGTATAATCCAAACCCTTGATACAACTGAGCAAGCTGTGTAAGGTAAGCCAAGCTAGTAGCGTTGCTTACCTCACTCTGAACGAGGCTACTCATCAAACGTATCGCCTCTGAATAGTTAAACTCTTTTGTCTGATCGTCAATTTGATTCGTCTGATTAATAGCTATATACGTATTCGCTAGGTTTTGAACATAGCGATTTTTTTTAGGATCAAGCTTCACTGCCTCACGAAAAGAATCTTTTGCCAAGTTCAATTGACCTTTTAGCATATACAATTCGCCTTTTAAGTTCGATTTGAACGCTTTGGCTGGGGGTTTAGATGAATTCAAGCGATTGACAATGTTATTTGCCTTGTCATACTGCCCCATCTTTCCATAGCTCACAGCAAGGTCACGTAGAACATCTTGTTCGTATTGACTCTTTTTGCCCTCTTTTGCCTTTTCATAATAGGCACTTGCTGCTTGATAGTTATCAGTTAAAAAGTACGCACGTCCTATTAAATAGTAAGCTTCTTGATTTTTCTCCGAAATTTGATTACGCGCAACTAAGTTGCTTAAATAAGTGGCTGCGTTGTTGTATTTGGCTTCGCTAATTAAAATGGTCGCCATTTTTGCATATAGTTCTTCCGTAGGCTTCTTTTCGATTGCTGCTTGTATGTAAGTTCTTGCTGCTTCAAGGTTGCCATCATCAAACGATTGTGCACCCTTTTGAATGGATTCTTCCCACTTCTTATTTTCCACGTACTGATATATCCAAGTCGAAGTCGAAGCGATAAACAATATTCCGATTGCAATTAAAATCCATTTCACTTTTGCCAATGAAATAAAAGAAAATTTACGGTTTGAAGATGGGTTAGCGTTTGTTTCTGTACTGAGCGGTGTTTGAACTGATGGAGCAAACGGCTCGTTCAGCTTATAATCTGAAGATTGCTTTTGCTGTGCGACTTTTTGTTTTAGCTCATCGATAATTATTCGAAGTTCATTTTTCGTTACCTCATCGGAAGATGGTAACGAGCAAGCACGTTCGTAAAAAAGCATTGCCTTTTCAAGCTCACCTAGCTTTTCAAAATGGGGAGCAGCTTCCAAATAATCATCTAACTCAAAGCTCTGTCGAACAGAGGCTAACGGTTCCCCGTTTAACAGCAAGTGAATTTCTTCCACAATTGCGCGCTGTTCAGGGAACGTCTCCAATAGATATTGATACTCAGCAATAGCTGCTCTTCGTTTTCCGATTAATTCAAATGAAGCTGAAATGGCTAAAATGGATGATAAACTAAAAGATGGAATTGAAACAGGCATCTTTTTTTGAGCGACAACGTTCGCATAATTCGTTTCAATATGCGTCTTTGCATGCTCCGGGAAGATATCCCACCAATCTTTGAAGGATGGACAATCTTCTAGAGAGTTACTTCGCCAAACCTGTTCAAAAAGGCGGTTTCCTGCATCTCCAAGCATATTCTGTACGGCTGCTTTCACCACTTCATATTTATGAGATAATTGCTGAATTTCTTCGGGATTAAAATAACTAATGTCGTCTGCTTTTAACTCTCGCACACTCTCATCGAACCAAGTTAGCATTTCGACAAGAAGAATGGCGCCAGAAAATCGATCAGCCTTCTCAGACCATACTCCTTCTTTGATGTAATCGGCAGCGTAACCCAATGACCCTCCAGGAAGAGCTTTAGGTTTTGATAAATGAGAAGCATACATTTCTTCTATGTCTACTAATTCAATATGAGAAAACGATGAAGATCGTTCATGTGATAAATAGGGAATGAGGACATTACTAGAAGACAGATCACAGTGAGCGAGACCTTTCTCTTCCATACTTTTTAGGGTAAATACGAGTGCACATGAAATATGCAAACACGTTTCCTCTGAAAGGATCTGATTATCCAGCAGAATATCTGACCATGTGGGACCATCAATCCATGGCATGATGAGTGAAAACTCTAGGTCTTCTTCGTGTGATAACAATGTAGCGTGACATTCCTTCGTCACCACATGTCTTTCACATACAGATAAGCCATACATTGTTGAAAATGAAGCAATTTGTTTCGCAATGTTACTCTGCTGTTTATTTTTAAATCGATCTCGAAACACCTTTAGCGCTTTTTTGTTTTGCAGGCCTGAGATCTGTCTATTTATGAGTTGATAAACAGTTCCTTGGCGACCTTCCTGGCCATAAGGCATATCCATTCCAAAAACAGCAGGGTGTTTGGCAAAAGAGTATGTGTTTTTAAATAAGCGAATGGTTTGACCAGCTTCTGGATGAAAGTTCATACCAAGTTACCCCTATCCTACGTAGATACAAATTTAAAAATCTCTCATGTACAAGATTAGCATTAAATAGGTGATAAAACACAGGTATATAGACCCCTTTTAATGGGATAATTACGTAAATTTAGTTCTTTTTCTTCAAACTAATGTCATACTTATATTCCCATTTCAGGAATTTTTCTAACTCAAAAAAGAGCTAACCATAAAGTGGTTAGCTCCTTGAGTCATCCGTTCTTATTTTGAGTCCACATCTCGGAATCGGCTTGCGACTCCTCGTAGCTCTTGATCAATAGAATCCAATAGCTGTGTATAAACTTTCATATGCTGCTTCGACTGCTCAAATTGATCAAAGAAACGCTTTTTCGTTTGCCCGTCCCACTTTCCTTCTAGTGACATTAGGGCTTGCTGAAGCCTTGCCATTTGCTGACGACTAGACTCAGAGCCGCTTCTAAACTGTTGTGCAATTCTTTCAAGCTCCTCTGGTGATACTAAAATACGTCCTGCCATAACAATCTCCTTCCCCACTCAATATCTAATAATCCACATTATTTATTTCTTTTGAAAAAACAAGTTAAACCTTCAGAACCATTACTTAATACCCAAAAATTTAAAAATCATACTTTTTAACCATTAAAGCTATAGTCGTGCTTGTGCAAAATTCGATTTTCCCATTGTTTCTTATTTAATGTCGGACCGTATGGATAAGCCGTACGAATTTTTGTATGCTTCCCTTTAATTAAGAAACCATCTCCTGCTGGAAGTTCTCGATCTGTTTCATCATGTGGAAGTCGAATATTGAAAAAGTACAAATCATTACTCATCGTAGATCCTAACAAGAAGCCGGTAAACTTCTTTTTAAAGTTCATAAACCAAGCTTCATGTATATAACTGTTCATCGCAGTCAAAGATCCCGCCATAATGAAATGAACATTTTTCTGACGTCCCCCTTTAATCAATCGCTCAAGACGATCTTTTCCTTCAAAATCTAAGCTCATCTCCTGCATAAAGTGCTCTGCGTCATCAATGAGCACCATAACGGGTGAGGAGACTTCTTCAGAAAGACTCTCAGCTATTCCAATGTTATGTGGCTTCCGCTGGCTAATAATGGTTTCTATCTCTTCAAGTAGGCTGCTGACTTGCGAAAATTCCATTGCAACCCCCTTTATATGAGGAAGAGTTGAATATCCACTTAATCCACTTGCTTTTGGCTCTAGATCAATCAGAAAGATATCGATGTCATCTGGGGAAAACTGATCACACATTCTCAAAAGAATTGATTGAAGCAGCGACGTTTTTCCTGACTCAACTCTTCCTGTAATTAATACGTTTTCTCCATCACTTAGTTGAAGAGACTGTGTTTGTAAGTCATCCACGTCAATCGCAATCGCAAGTGACGGAGGATCAGCTGATTTCTCTAAATTTTCTAAGTATACTTCTTTCGGAAGAGTTGGAATTGATTTTGCATGATCATCGCTCCACTCATTACTCATCTCGTTGCCAACACGTCGAATATATGCGCTCTTTTCTAGTTCACTGTCCCCCTGATAAGGAAGAAAGCTCTGGAACGACAGCGGTGGATTGTTTCCTTTTACAAACCCTCGGCCTGCTGGCAGATCACTGGTTTGAATATGTGGCCTTCCAACCGCGAAATAATAGTCCGTCATATCCGTTAATTCAAACGTGACAACGGAGGCAAAATTATTTCGGTAACGTTCATACATATCGCCTGTCTGGTTCGTAGTGACGACCATTATCATGCCATAAGCCGCCCCTTCACGTAGAAATATTTCAAGCTGTTCATGCTCTTCTGGGTAAAGACTTTTAAGGCTACTATAACCATCTATTAAGAGAACGATGGCTGGAATATGATCGTTATTCGACTGGTTGTAGCTTTCAAAAGTTGTCGCTCCAACGGTTGAAAACAATTCTTTTCGGTCTTTTAATTCACGAAGCAGGAATGCAAACATCCTCTTTATTTTTTCTTTCTCTTCCTCGTAAATAACGTCTCCAACATGTGGAAACGCAGAGAAGGATCTCATTTGACGGCCAAAATCCAGAAGGTACATATTCAACTCTTTTGGTGAATACGCAGTCGTTAACGACATGGTGAGCGTCTGAATGAAAGATGTTTTTCCTGACCCAGGCATCCCATATACAAGCAAGTGGCCTTCGCTTAAATTCATCAACAGCGGATACTGTGATTGATTAGACGTATCATCTACTAGCCCTACAGAAGCAGTCAGAGTCTTTTTCACATGATCCCATTTCTCTTTTCTTTGCGCCTTGCCTCCATAATGGGGGAACGAAATTCTATTTGGTAAAGGCTGTAGCCAAGGGCCCGCTAGTCGCTTAATGCTGCTTTTTTGTGCTTCTTCGTTCAAATAGTTAATCAGAACCTGAATTTGCTTTTTAGACGTTGTTTTTTGAATGGATAATGTTTGTTTGTACACAACAGATCCATCCAATTGCACTTCACCTACAACAGCTTCTTCTGCATCTTCATCAGCCGTCGGATCATACGGAGCCCCGCTCCAGGCAGACTGGAAATACTCTAATACTTCGTTGTTCCCCACTTGGAGGTAAGCTCGGCCTGCATTTGTAATATGAGAGGCATTGGGTATTTTAATCATTTCGCGACTGTCACTCTCATCTTGGACACGAAGGCAAATTCGAAAGCGAGAGTTGCTCCAAATTTTTTCGTCCACGACACCTGCTGGCTTCTGAGTAGCCAACAGCAAATGAACACCTAGCGTACGACCGATAGCCGCTATACTAACAAGCTCATCCATAAACTCTGGCTGATCTTTTTTTAGCTGTGCAAACTCGTCGATTATGATAAAAAGATGTGGCAGTGGTTCCTTATCACGAAATTCTGATAAAAAGTACTCATCAATATGCTGAAAATTACCCGTACGCTTAAAGATTTTTTGTCTCCGCTCTAGTTCTGCACGAAGTGAAACCTTTGCTCGACTAATTAAATTCACGTCCTCAAGATTCGTAATGGTTGCCACTACGTGGGGGAGGTCTTGGAATGTATTCGACATGCCCCCTCCCTTATAATCAATGAGCATGAATGCTACGTCGTGCGGATGATAAGTCGTTGCTAATGATAAAATAAGTGACTGAATGACCTCACTCTTTCCTGATCCTGTTGTTCCAGCCATTAATCCATGTGGACCATGACCTTTTTTCTCAATTTTATCGTGGATATTGAGCGTCACAGGCTTTCCGCCTTCTCGAACCCCAATAGGTACGGGTAGCGATGATGGAAAACGATTTCGATTCCAGCGATTCTGAGCATTTAATTCTTCTACCTGCTGTACGCCATACATCTCTAGAAAAGTTAAAACTTTCGGCACAACACCTGCTGTTGATTTCTTTACCTTTAAAGGAGCCATCGAGCGAGCAGCCTGATTTGCCTCTTGTAAAGTCAGATGATCCACCATCACTTTTTCTGCACCTGAAAAAAGACTTTTTTCCTCATCATGCGATTTTGAGAACGTTTCGTATATCTTCGCTTCCCCTTCCCTCACTTCAATAATGACTTCACACTCCATCGGAAGCATTTCTTTTTGAGTAGCCATTAAAAAGGTACATGCACCTATCTTTTCACCTTCTTTTAAAAGAAGAGGCAGTAGCGCATCGTCCTCCAAAATCTCCAAGTAGGGCAAAAAGAAAACATACTCAGGCGTGTGTGAAGGAGATGTGCTCACTTTTCCTTGCTGTTCGAGCTTACGAATATTTAGCTTTGTATAAAGCTGTTCAAACAGTCTTTGAGCCATCTCTCTATCCTCAGCAATATACCTCATATCTCGATTTTCATTCCAAATATGTGGAAGCCACCTCATCCAATCCCACTGCTGCTGTTCTGTTGCATGATAAGCTGTTATAAGCTTTACTTCATCAGGAGAATGATGCGTAACGATCTGAAGGATGATGGAACGAGTAAGCTCTAATATCTCTGCTTCATCTCCAACTAGTCCAATGACGCGCTTTTCTCGTAGTGGGACAGATATAGGAACATCTCGCATCAGATGAAAGTCTGCTTGAAGCTGTTGTGCTTCTTCAATTAGAGGATTAATGTCATACCCTTCCTGTGTTGGGACTTCTAAATCAACCTCAAACGGCTTTTCTCCTAATCCGATACGAATGTTCAAAAAGTCCTCAGTATTAGGCGTTCGCTCCCAAAGAGAGCTCTTTCTACTATTTATTCGCTTCAGGCACTCTTTAATGCTTGGATCGTTTTCTCTTAAGAAAACTCGTTGAAGATCGTAAATACGCTGTAGTTCTTGTCGATGGTCATTAATTTGATGTATGTATTCGTCTCGATGCTCTTTGATCTCCATGTCATGTTTCTTTTTACGCTTAAAAAACAATATAATCGTTGCTAAGTAAGATCCCACCATTGGTATGCTCATTGCCATCATAAAAATGGGGTACATACTGTTACTATTCATCGTTTTAGATAAGTAAAACATGACACCTATAGTAGCAAGTGTGAGGAAAATTGGAATCAGCATCGTCTCAATTGAAAATGCAGGCTGTATCGGCTCACTTTTCGGTCGATGAACCGTAACTTTACCTGTTGGTAACGATAGCTTTAATCTTGGTGACCGAGTAAAAAAAGGTGATTTCTTCATACATTCCCTCCTTTAATCAAGGATTTTCCATGCATAGTCTGATGCTGGAGTAGTCTCATTCTCCTCCTCAGGTGAATAAGTGGTTAATTCCTTTATCTCATTAAGTGTTGATAGATTTGAAGCACCTTCACTCAAACGTAAAAATGCTCCGTCCCAAATGCCTACAACTTCTAGCCTTTGGTTTTTATCCAAGCGGAACCAATGCTTTTCATCAAACGAATATTCCACATCACGGGAAGCATGTCCCCATTCATTTTGAATTCCTTTCCACTCTAATAGAGCCTGTAGGAGCTGGTGACCTTCTAGGTGGTTAGATAATTGAATATCCTTCTCTCCTGCATCATGAATAAATGTAATCACAATATCGCTCAATCGCTTTTCCTCCTTTACCATACGATATTAAAAAAAGAGAGATCATCGCTTTCGGGAGATAAAAAAGATTCTTGCATATACCTGTAAAGCTTACGTAAAGAAGGCGTGGTATTACAAGGATCTAAAATTGCCAGTCCATCTGTATAGATCATGAGTTCACTGATGGATGTCTTTAAGATATCCAAGCTGAGCACGTGTAGATCATCCGATGGAATTCCTTTTTTCGTTGACCAACGTTGATGGACCTGTCGCAGATCAGGAGTAATTACTTCTACCTCTTTTTTGTTCTTCCAAAACCGTATCCTTAAATCCCCTGACCAACCTAAAAACAAATGAGGCTGATCACCACTAAAATCAATTCGACCACAAACGAACATGGTTTCACTACCCTGTTCTCGTTTATCTTCCAACACCTCTTTTAATAAGGGGGGCAGTTCAGCGGAAAGATGATAATTCTTCACCTCATCTGTCCCCTCATCAATGGCCATCGTTAGGAACTGAAGGAGTTCTTCTTTCGCTGCATGCTCATTTTGAAGAAGATCAAATTCAGCATGATCCATCCATGCTAATAGCTGTTCTCCTAAAAAGGAGGCCGCCACATCTCCACAGAAGGATAAACTAACACCATCACAAACGACAAATGATATGCAGTGATGGTGTAAGCGAAATGCGAGAAAATCTTGCCCCTTATCGTTTTCAATCTGTGATTCATAGGAGCGAGCATATCCATATTTAATTTTATACAGCGTTTCATTGATCTCTGACGGAGGTGTTTCTTCATTTGGATTACTGCTATAGTTCATCTCGTATTCCTTCCTATCGTACTGGTGTCGCAGCTGACATTTGAAATCCAAGGGAAACAAGATCAGCGTTCGTACCAGGAAGCATCATAAGTGCTCCGGGCTGAATTTTATAACCCGTTTCCATCATCATTTCACGGTAGCTTTCAGGTAATGGGCTAGATAGCATTTTTAGCTTATTTCCGTATTCCTCATCGAGCTCAGTAGCCGGCATAATACCGGGCCATTTTTTCGAATTTTCAACCGGTGAAGAAACAATTTCATCTGAAATAAAAATATTTTCGACCAAAACATTTCCATCAGGAACATGTAAATTCATGATTCGCTTCACTACCGGTGTAGGATCCTCACCGGTAAACGCTCCGTCTGTCATGTGACAAATAAGAGGGGCGGGACAATTTTGTAAGTTAGGAAGTTCCTCTAATAGAATTTTTTCTGCTTGCTCAAATGCTTTAGCCGTATTCGTTAACCTCTGAGTTGGGATGTTTTCTAGCGGCTTCATTCGTGCCACTTCATCAATCCCTTTCACTCCTCCGAGTACGTCAAATACGTTATCACTATAGGCTAAAATTGAAATTCGATATCTTGGACTTAACCGACTTCCCTTTGTTGACCGGAAGACCATTTGGCGGATGGCAGCATGTAAGGCATCTGTAACAACATCCATTCTTCTTTTATGCTCTCCCTTTGATTCCATCAACTGATTCATGGACGCGCTAATATCGAGTAAATAGATGATGTATGCTGGCGTCTGCTGTGTAGCTTGAATATTATATTTCATCTGTTTATTCTCCCGTATTTATTCACCGCTTTAAGCACGAGTCAATATAGGTCTATTCTCATCCAAAAAGCATATAAATTTGAAATTTCTTCTATCATTGATCTTATCAAAGGTTACTATATATCTATATAAGCGAATAAGCCTATTTTCGACAAAAAAAAGCATCCTCACCGTAGTGAGGATGCTTCTTCCTTTTTACATTCCAGTCATACCGAATGACATTACCCAAATGGAACCTGCCACTACAGCAATCGCAATGAAGAATGCAAAAGCCATATTTACCACTTGTACCTTACCACTTTCACTTTCAGTTACGTGCATGAACATGATTAACTGAAGAAGTGCTTGTAGTACAGCCAAGATGATGATTCCTGACATAATCGCTGTTTTTGAAAGATCCGTTTCAAACGCGATAAAAACCGCTACAAATGTCAGTGCTAATGAAATAATAAACCCGATTAAATGCTTCCAAGGGAAACCATCATGACCATGATGGCTCGCTTGTGCGTTTTTATTACCTGCCATCGTTAGTTCACCATCCCTTTGAAGTAAACTAGCGTAAAGATGAAGATCCATACTACGTCAAGGAAATGCCAGTATAGACCAACAATGAATACTTTACGTGCCGTTGCAGACGTTAATCCGCGTTGTGTTAATTGAATGATGATAAAGATCATCCAGAAGATACCTAACGTTACGTGGGCACCATGGGTACCAACTAAGACGAAGAAGCCAGACCAGAAACCACTTGATTGAAGAGTTGCCCCTTCACCAACGTAGTGAATGAACTCTGAGATCTCCATAAATAGGAATCCTGCACCTAATAGCAACGTGATAATTAACCACGTGATTAGGCTTTTTACGCGGCCGCCGCGCATTTCGTGAACGGCAAGACCACATGTGAAACTACTTGTTAGAAGTAGTAAAGTTTCGATCATTACATCTTTTAGTTCAAATAAATCTTGAGGAGTAGGGCTGTTTCCTGTACGACCATTTAGTACTAAGTAAGTAGCAAATAGTGTAGAGAATAACGCAATCTCTGCTCCAAGGAAGATCCAGAAACCTAAGATATTTAAGCGACTTTCTTGTGTTGCATATTCGAGTGGGCCATCATGCTTTTCATGTGCTAAATCTGCCATAGTTATGCCCCCCTCGTTGCGCTTTCAGTGCGCTCAATTTCTTCAACACTTACATAGTAACCTTCATCATATTCGAATGAGCGAAGAACCATGCAGATTAGTACGCCGATTACACCTGCGATACCCATGATCAACCAGTCAAAGACAAATCCAAATCCTGCAATGAAGAAGAAGACTGACATAACGAATGGACGACCAGAGTTGCTTGGCATATGAATCGGTTTGTACTGAATTTTTTGTTCTGCTTTTTTCTGCTCTTTTGCTTCTTTCTTAGCTAACCAGTATGCGTCTAAACCTTTAACATCAGGAATAATCGCGAAGTTATAGTGTGGGATTGGTGTTTTAGTTGCCCACTCAAGAGTACGACCATCCCAAGGGTCACCAGTTAGGTCACGTTCACCGTGACGTGCACTCCAGTAGATGTTATAAACTAATACTAGGAATCCAAGACCCATTCCAACAGCACCGATTGATGCAATTACGTTCAATGGCATCCAGCCTGTTGATGCTGAGTAAGTGTACATACGACGAGTCATTCCCATTAGTCCTAAGAAGTACATTGGGAAGAAACATACGTTAAATCCAACCATGAATAACCAGAAAGCAATTTTTCCTAAACGCTCGTTTAGCATGTGACCAAACATTTTTGGATACCAGTAATGTAAACCAGCAAAACATGCAAACACTGTACCAGCAATTAGTACGTAGTGGAAATGCGCAATTAGGAAGTAACTGTTATGGTATTGATAGTCAGCTGCTGCCATCGCAAGCATTACCCCTGTAACCCCACCGATAACGAAGTTAGGAATAAACGCTAATGACCACATCATTGCAGCTGTGAAACGAATTCGCCCTTTGTAAAGCGTAAAGAGCCAGTTAAAGATTTTAACCCCTGTCGGAATTGAAATCGCCATCGTTGTGATAGAGAAGAATGAGTTAACTGCTCCTCCTGCACCCATCGTGAAGAAGTGATGGACCCAAACAACGAAACTTAAGATCGAGATGGCAAGCATTGACCATACCATCGCTGAGTATCCGAATAGACGTTTACGTGAGAACGTACTGATAACTTCAGAGAAGATACCAAACGCCGGTAGGATAACAATATATACCTCAGGATGTCCCCAAACCCAGAAGAGGTTGGCCCACATCATCGGCATACCGCCATCGGCCACTGTAAAGAAGTGAGAACCGAACAAACGGTCAAATGTCATTAATACAAGCGCTACTGTTAATACAGGGAACGCAAAGATAATGATGATAGATGTAATTAATACTGACCAAGTGAACATTGGCATACGCATCAATGTCATACCTGGTGCACGCATTTTAAGGATTGTTACAAGGAAGTTAATACCTGTCATTAAGGTACCAATACCTGCAATTTGTAATCCCCATAGGTAGTAGTTTTGTCCAGGACCTGGACTATATTCATTCAGCGCAAGTGGTGCATAACTAGTCCAACCTGCATCAGGAGATCCCCCGATAACGAATGAAATGTTAAATAGCATTGCACCAATAAAGAATGTCCAGAAACTTAGCGCATTCAAGTATGGGTACGCTACGTCACGTGCACCGATTTGTAAAGGTACCGCAACGTTGATTAAACCAATTAAGAATGGCATCGCCATGAACAAGATCATGATTGTACCATGAGTTGTAAAAATTTCATTGTAGTGCTGTGCGTCTAAAAACTTAGCGTCTGGAACCGTCAACTGAGCACGCATTAATAGCGCATCGACACCACCGCGGAACAGCATAAGAATGGCAGCAATAATATACATGACACCAAGTTTCTTATGGTCAACTGTAGTAAGCCATTCAGTCCAAAGCCATTTCCACTTTTTGAAATACGTTAGTACGAATAAGATACCTACAGTAGCTAATATGATAGACACATCGGCACCGTAAATTAGTGGTTCGCCAGTGACGAAAAATTCATCAAGCTTCACGCTGTTGTCCTCCTTCCATGAGAAACATTGTATATATTAGAACGTTCGATTATTTATCGCTCTTCTCATCTTTGTTGTCTTCCTTCATATCCATGTTGTTAGACATATGAGAATTTTGTTTTGCATGATCGATCCACTCTAAGTGTGTGCTAGAGTATGTGCTTCGACCAACATGTCCAGGCTTAATCAGCTTGGAGTATTGTTTTTTCGTTAACTTAGGTTCGTTTGATTGAACTGTTTGAACCCATTCATTGAAGTCTTTCTTTGTAACAGCTTCAACATCAAATGTCATATCCGTGAAGCCTTCACCAGAGAAGTTCGCACTTCTACCAGTATATTGCCCAACATGGTCAGCTAATAAGTATAGCTTCGTTTCCATGCCTGCCATTGTATACTTTTGACCACCTAGTTCTGGTACCCAGAATGAGTTCATAGGACCTACGGATGTAAGTTTGAACTTAACAGGACGGTCTTCAGGGATGTTAACGTAGTTAACAGTCTCAATATTTTGCTCAGGATAACTAAAGATCCACTTCCAATCCGCAGATGTTACGTGAATAACAAGTGGTTTTTTGTCTTCAGCTTTACTATCTTCAGCATTTTGTGTTGCTACTGCTTTTGGCGCTTTCTCTAAAGCCATTGTGGCTTTAACAGTTGGCACTGCTAATGCGATAACGATTAAAACCGGAATCGCAGTCCAAATTACCTCTAATAATAAGTTACCTTCTTGTTCAGGCGGCTCATAATCATGTTTATCTGGTCTTTCACGATAACGAATTAAAATAACCGTAAATAAAATGAATACTACGGCAATAATTGCTAACATTAAGATAAATGACCAAACAATCAAATCATACTGAGTTTTGGCTACCGGTCCTTTCGGATCTAATACAGCCATTTTCCCGCTACAACCACCTAAGAATAAAACAAGTGATAAAGGTAAAAGGGATAATAACTTCCATTTAGATTTTTTCATCTAGCGCCTTCCTCCTTCCTTTCTCATCGCATGGTTCAAAAGTCCCCATTTTGTACGAAAAATAATTGCTTCTTACATAAGAAAAATAAGAAGTTAAAAAAACTTCTATATAATAAAGTAATGCAATGAGTTAATGATCCCTTTAACAAAAATATCAAATGCAGCGATATTTCCAAATACCATCTTACATCAATTCATAAATTGATAACATTTTTGTAACAAAACGTTCACAAAATGTTCATTTTTTATCCTTAAGCTATATCAAGAGTAAAAAAATGTAAAAAAGACAGTCAAATAAAGGTTTCTTTTCCTCATTACTTTAACTTACCACTTCCTCTCCCCTCTTTCTAGAGTATATTGATATAATTTAAATTTTCAGTTTCTTTACAACCCTTTCCCTACCCTTTCATCTATCAGCTAAAACCATTAATTTTATCATTAAAACGTTGGAGAATTTGATCTAACGTAATTTCAGCGGTGCTCTTCACGTGCCAATCGGCCTCCTCCATTTCCTTATGCTCCCCTACTCCGATTGAAAACATGCCTGCGGTTTTAATGGCAGAAAGTCCCGCTTGTCCGTCTTCAATTCCGACACAATTCTCAGGAGAAACGTTCAGATTTTGTGCCGCTGTCAAGAAAATCTCTGGATCTGGCTTACCGTTTTTGATCTTTTCAATATCTACTACATGATCAAGGTGCTCCTGTATCCCTAAATATTGAATGACTCGCTTTGCGTTAGAACTAGAAGAAGCAATGCCCACCTTTATCGACGACTTTTTTAATTCGCCGAGAAGTGATTGAATTCCTGGGAGAATGGAACTAGCATTCATCGTTCTTATTAGCTCTTGATAATCCTTATTTTTCTGTGTCGCCCACGTCTTTTTTTGTTCGTCTGAAAAGGTTTTGCCACTTTCCGAAATTAAGGTCTCAACCGTTTTCCCTCTGCTCAGTCCTTGTAGCTGTTGATTCCTTTCCCGCGTAAAGGGTACTCCTATTTCGTCTGCGATCTTTTTGGTGGCGATGTAATAAAATTCAACCGTATTCGCAATCACACCGTCTAAATCAAAAATGACCGCCTCTAGCGTTCGTCTCATCCATTTTCCTCCTCATTGAATAAAAAAAGAATAGAATGACGAATCATCACTATTCTCTTCCCACTTTACTTTTTGTGTTGTAGAAGCTGATTCAACGCTTTCGGCAAATGCTTAATTAAATCAGTTGCTACAATGTCTACCATACTATGCCCCTTCTCAAGGAGCAAATCTGCCACTTTTCCGTGCATATAGACAGCGTTGTTTAGCGCCTCCTGAACAGACTTGTGCTGAAGAACAAACCCTAAAATCATGCCTATTAGGGTATCACCCGTTCCCCCTTTGGCAAGACCCGGGTTTCCGGTCGTATTCACAAACTGTTCTCCTGTTGGTGTCGTTACAATCGTGAATGGACCTTTTAAAACAACGTAAAGGTTGTGTTTAATGGCTAGATCTCGAGATACCTCAAAGCGATTATGTTCCACTTCATCAACAGTCATATCCATCAGCATACTCATTTCTCCAGGATGCGGTGTAATAATAGTCGGGGCTTTACGATACTGAAGCAAGTCCCAACACTTCTTCAAATGTGTAAGACCGTCTGCATCAACAATGACCGTGCTATCCTGCTGAAGAACAGAGCGAACGACCTTTGTTCCGCCTTCCGTTCTTCCCATTCCTGGTCCTACAGCTATTGCATCTAGCTTCACATCATCAAACGATATATCTCCCAGGAAATAGCCATTCTCCTCTTGTAGCCCTCGGTACATTCCTTCTGTAATGTGAGATGCTACCACGGAACGAATGGATTCAGGTACATAAATGGTCAGGAGCCCTACCCCTGTTCGAAGGGCTGCTCCCGAAGAGAGAATGGGCGCACCAATCATAGTTGTAGAACCTCCTACAACCCCTCCCCTACCATAGGAACCTTTATGTGAAGAACGTGTTCTGCTCGGAAAGGTTCGTTCCACGTCTCTTTCTTCCCATTCCCTTTTGTGACGGGAGCTTTTTTCAATAGAGATGTTAGGAATCCCAATATCAACTGTCTCAACTTGTCCATAGTAATTAGCGGAAGGAAATGTGTAAGCACCTGTTTTTGGAGCCTGAATAGTGAATGTTTTATCTGCTTTTACAGCCGTTTCGACCACTCCCCCATCGGCCTCAATTCCACTCGGAAGGTCAATACTGTAGACCATCGACTGAAGATGATTCAGCTGATCAATGATTTCTTTATAAGGAGTGCGGGGGCCTCCTTTTATGCCAATCCCTAATAACGCATCAATGACGTAATCATAGCGGGGCAACAGCGCGTGGAAGAGGTCTTTTTCATCCTGATAAGAACGGGTCACATACCCAGCATTCTCATAGTGAAGAAGTGCACCCTTGGCTTCACCTTTCAAATCTTGAGAGGATGAAATTATCCAAACGTCTACTTGGTAACCATATCCCTGTAATAACCGCCCAATAACGAGACCATCTCCCCCGTTATTTCCCTTTCCAACTAGAACGGCAACTTTTTCATTTATGGGTATTTCTGCTTTCAACCGCTGAGCAATAACGAGGCCTGCACTTTCCATTAGGCTCTCCCCTGATATTCCTACATTGCGTATTGTATATTGATCAATCTCGTACATTTCTTCAGCCGTTACAATTGGCTTCATCTTCTTCCCCTCCTGCACCTATTTTTATTTATCTATACCCGACGAACTCTAATTCATGCAGTGTGACTTCTTCTCTCCGCCTTTTAGACCCTGTGTTATTCAAAGGATTTTAGGCCCTAATCACACCACCTTTCCATTCTTATAAAAAAACTTTTCAACGCTTATTACACGTTATTGAAAATTTTTTCAAAATTTCTATTGCGCAATGAAACCACTTTCATTACAATAAGACTTACGATAATCATGCAAGCGATTGCATTACCTAATTAATGAAAAGTTTGCATACACTATTTTTAGTCACATAGACAAGGGGAAAAGGAAGGTATACACCATGAAAAAGTTTTTTTCATTTGATTTTTGGCAAAAGTTTGGAAAAGCTTTATTGGTTGTAGTAGCAGTTATGCCTGCTGCTGGAATCATGATTTCACTTGGTAAATTGCTTGGAATGACCGCGCAAGATATCGTAGTTTTGCAAACGATTGCAAGGGTAATGGAAGATATCGGGTGGGCTGTTATTACCAATCTTCACATTTTATTTGCCGTTGCAATTGGGGGATCTTGGGCTAAAGAACGCGCAGGTGGAGCGTTCGCAGCATTAATTGCTTTTGTTCTGATCAACCGCATTACGGGCGCTATTTTCGGCGTAACTTCTGACATGCTAGTTGATCAAAAAGCAACGATTTCATCATTGTTTGGTCAACAACTAGTCGTAAAAGATTACTTCACTTCTATTCTAGGTGCTCCAGCACTTAATATGGGGGTATTCGTAGGAATTATCTCCGGTTTCTTAGGGGCCGCGTTATTTAATAAATATTACAACTATAATAAATTACCGAATGCTCTTTCTTTCTTCAACGGAAAGCGCTTTGTACCATTTGTTGTTATCGTGGGATCTGTTGTTACAGCTCTTGTTCTTTCCATTGTATGGCCATTTGTTCAAGGTCTACTGAATAATTTCGGACAATGGATTGCAACATCTCGTGACAGTGCACCAATTGTTGCACCTTTCGTATACGGAGCATTAGAACGTCTATTGTTACCTTTTGGATTACACCATATGTTAACAGTTCCGATGAACTACACGGAACTTGGCGGAACGTACAAGATTTTAACAGGATCTGGTGCTGGCTCAACGGTTGCAGGACAAGATCCACTTTGGTTAGCATGGATTGCAGATCTTAACAACTTCTTATCTGCAGGAGATACAGAATCTTATAAAAAATTACTGCATGACGTAACACCTGCTCGTTTCAAAGTAGGACAAATGATTTTATCTTGCGCTGCCTTAATCGGTATTGCCCTTGCAATGTATCGCAATGTTGATGTAGACAAACGTAAAAAGTATAAATCTATGTTCTTCTCAGCTGCTTTAGCTGTATTCTTAACAGGCGTAACAGAGCCAATTGAATTTATGTTCATGTTCGTTGCACCAGTTCTTTATGTGGTATATGCACTAATGACAGGATTAGCATTTGCCATCGTAGACATTGTACACGTTCGTGTTCATTCATTCGGTTTTATTGAGCTATTAACACGTACACCAATGATTATCAAAGCAGGTCTTTGGTTAGACCTTGTGAACTTTGTGATTGCGTGTCTTGTATTCTTCGGATTAAACTTTGCAGTTGCAAACTTCATGATCAAAAAGTTTAACTTACCAACGCCTGGTCGTAACGGTAACTATGTAGACGGGGAAGAAAATGAAGAAACAGCGGACACAAGCTCAAGCACGAAAAAGAACGTAGGAAACGATTCTCTAGCACCTGTTATTATCGGATTACTAGGTGGAGAGAACAACATTGAAGATGTCGATGCATGTATGACTCGCCTTCGTGTAACAGTAAAAGATCCAAATGCTGTAGCGAACGAGGCAGACTGGAAGAAAAACGGTGCACTAGGGTTGATCATTAAAGATCACGGTGTACAAGCCATTTACGGACCAAAAGCAGATGTCATTAAGTCCGATATTCAAGACTTGTTAGGAGCGTAAAATATGAAATTACTCACATTAAACTGTCATTCTTGGCAGGAGGAAAATCAATGGGAAAAGATTTCGACTCTAGCGACGACGATTCAAGAAAAACAGTATGATGTGATTGCTTTACAAGAGGTTAGTCAATCAATTGACTCACCTCCCCTCCATAATCATCTTAAGAAGGATAACTTCGCCGCCGTACTATTAGATGAGCTTCAAAAAATCGGAGTCACTGATTACGAATACGTGTGGGATTTTCCCCACATTGGTTATGAAACGTTCGAAGAAGGGTTAGCCATTTTAACTAGGCATCCTATTAAGGAATCAGATTCGTTTTATGTATCGCAAAGTACCAATCATGATTACTGGAAAACACGAAAGATCGTACGTGCTACTATTTCATACAATGGCGTTCCCCTCTCCTTCTACTCCTGCCACTTAGGCTGGTGGGAAGACGAGGACGAACCATTTCAATTTCAGGCAGATCAATTACTGTCATATGTACAGACTCATAAAGAGCTTGGTTTTTTAATGGGTGACTTTAATAATAACGCCTTTACAAAAGATGAAGGATTCGATTATTTAAAATCACAAGGCTTACACGATACGTATCTCTTAGCTTCTGAAAAAGATGCCGGCATTACTGTAGAAGGTAAAATTGCCGGATGGGATCAAAACAAGAAAGATTTGCGTTTAGACATCATCTTTGCAACGAAACCTGTAGAAGTCAGATCGTCTCGTGTCATTTTCAACGAACGGAATAAATCGATTGTTTCTGACCATTACGGAGTGGAATGTGAGATTATCATGTAAAAAAGGTGGACAATGTGTCCACCTTTTTTATTACTTCAATAAGTTTTCTAATTCTGTTAGTGTCTCATCAAATGCCTTCATCGCCTCACGTATTGGCTGATCAGTAGACATATCCACCCCTGATTTTTTAAGAACAGATAGTGGATTTTCAGAACCTCCTGCCGTTAACAAGTGATGGTGAATTCGGTTAATCGCAGGGCGACCTTCTTTTAAAATCTGCTCTGTTAAATCAATCGATGCGGCGAAACTGGTCGCGTATTGGTAAACATAAAAGTTGTTATATAAATGGGGAATTTTCGCCCATTCAACGGCAATTTCAGGGTCTGATACGATCGAAGGCCCGTAGTATTTCTTATTCAGTTCTAAATAAACCTTGCTCATGGCTTCGGCATTTAGAGACTCACCCTGCTGGTCTTTCTCATGAATGATTTTTTCAAATTCGGCAAATTGCGTTTGGCGGAAAAGAGTCGTTCGAAAACCTTCAAGTCGATCACACAATAACGCAATTTTTTCTTCTTTTGTTTTTGCTTTTTTATACGTATCGTGCCACAACAGTTGTTCATTCATGGTAGAAGCAATTTCAGCTAAAAAGGTTGGATAGCCTGCTGTTAAATAAGGCTGGGCTTTTTTCGTATAATACGATTGCATCGCATGTCCCAATTCATGAGCAATCGTCGAAATATCATCGTTTGTACCACGATAATTTAACAACACATATGGATGCGTATCGTAGCTTCCCCACTGATAAGCACCTCCGTGCTTGTCCTGTGTGGAATAAACATCAATCCATCTTTCGTTAAATGCCTTTGTTAAGACATCTGTATAATCCTCACCCCAAATTGATAGACCATCAATTACTCGCTTTTTGGCTTCTTCAAATGAAACATATTGATTGTCCTTTTTACTTAATGGTGCACGAAGGTCATACATATGCATGGGAGAAACGTGCAGTAGTTGTTTTTTCACCGCCATGTAGCGATGCAAAAGCGGCAATCCTCTGTGAACAGATTGAATTAATCCTCCGTACACTCTCACTGGAATATTATTTGAATCGAGACTCGCGGCTATCGCATTTGGATAGTGGCGAATTTTTGCATATGCATTACTAGCTTTTACCTGACCGCCAAGGGTTTGAGCGAATGTATCTTGATATTGTTTGAGCGTATGATAATACGTTTGAAATGCTTTTTCGCGAATTACGCGATCGGAACTTTCCATATATGTGCTGTAATTGAACCGATTGAGCGGAAGCGCCGTTTTTGAAGCTGCCATAAAAGAAGGGAACGGAATATCTTTTTCAAGCATTGTAAAGGTGCTCTCAGGAACAGAAGCAATAGGAGCCGTTTTGAGTAGTAGCTCTTCCATTTTTTCAGGTAGCGTATGTTCTTTTGTTCGCAGCATCTCTTCTAAAACATACTTATAAGCAGACAGCTGTGGGTCATCAATATAAGTTTTTAACTTTTTCATAGGAAGCTTTGAGATATCCGTGTAGAGCCACGACGTTTTTTCCATCACATTCATTGACATATGATCAGCTTGATCAGTGGACGACTGAAGTTTAGCATTTGAAGAATTCGTATGCAGTTTTAATGAAGCATAAATATATATCTTGTCATGCTTCCTCATAATCGTGCTATACTGCTCTAAAATATTTTTTAGATGCGATGCTGATTTACTAAGCGTTCCCTTGTAATGATAGAATTGATCAGCTTGGGATACTACGCTTTTTACGTCCTTATCCCAAGCTTTTTGGTTAGGATAAATCTCTTCTAATTTCCACGTGTATTGAGATGGAATGTCTGAACGATTTTCATATTGCGGGTTCACTTCTGCACCATTACTTGTTGTTGCTCCTACTTGCAACAACAAGCATACAGTAGCCATAATAGTTAGCTTTCGATAAAAAGGCTTTTTCATCGTCTCTCTCCTTTGTAAAAAACATCGATCCAAAATACTCCTTTTAGTATTTTGAAAAACAACGATTTTTATGATGAAAAAGTTTTTCTGCATTTCAACATGTCCCAATAAGAATTTCATTTCTATCCTGCACATTTATTCTTATAATAGATATGATCATTTATTTTCGTACGTTAAAAAGGCGGAGGATGTATGGCAGAAGTACAAAAGAGACAGCTTCGTTTCGAAAGATTTGGGTTAGAATCAATTCCCCAAGAGCTTCAGCAAACACGCTGGTATGAGTATTCATTTATTCAAGCAACCTTTTCAGTGAACGCAGGCAACTTTTTAGTTCCTGCACTTGCCGTGCTTCAAGGGCATTTATCAATTTTGGCGGCCGTTCTTAGTACAACAATCGGAGCAGCCGTGGCATTTTTACTCGTTTCTTATTTATCTTTACCAGGAGCAAGGTACGGAATTCCTGCTCAGTACGCGATGCGCTCATTTTTAGGCGTAAAAGGGGCCCAATGGATTTCTTCTCCTATTCGAACCATCACTTCCTTGTATTGGTTTAGCGTTCAAACTGTAGGAGGAAGCTATGTCATTCAAAAAATGCTACTTTCTTACTTTCATGTTCACGTTCCTTTTACGATGCTAGCCATTATCCTAAGCACGATCATGGCGATACTCGCTCTCATTGGTTTTGAGGCGGTAAAAAAAGTAACAAAGCAATTTTTCCCTTTACTGCTAATCGGTCAAGTCGTCATTTTATGGTTGTTCATCCGCTCCTTACAAGCATCTTCCATTTCATTGACACATGGCGCTCATGAGTGTTCGTTTTCAACCTGTTTATTTTATGCAAGTCTTGCCTTTATTCAATACATATCTGGTGTGACATCATCTTCAGATATTACACGCTATGCTAAAACAGGAACACACGGCTTCTGGGGGCTTTACGTAGGGAACGTGTTAGGGTTTATGATGACAGCTGTGCTAGCTACTCTAGGAGCAGGATTGTTCCAAAACGAAAATCCATTTATTGCGACAAGTACGCTGACTACGTCATCAGTAGTTGTTGGTTTAATGGTTATTTGCTCTATGATCTCCATGATCTCGATTAATCTCAGCAATGCTTATACCGGTGGATTAAGCTTGCTAAATAGCCTTCCTGCACTTGGACGAATTAAGGCAGCTATTTTGTTTGGCTTGTTAGGAATCGCATTAAGTACCCTTCCTCAATTAGTTAGCGAAGCCAAAACATACATTTCAATGCTCGGGGCTTTCGTCGTTCCCCTATCTGCGGTCATTGTGGCTGAGTTTTTATGGATCAATAAAAGGACGCTCATTCCGATTCAAACAAAAAACATAAATAAATTAGCCATTGGTCATGCATTGATTGGAGCGCTCATCTACTTTTTCGTCCCAGATCAGTACTCACCTGGCTTCACTTTGTTCGTTCTCACGTTTATCAGCTACGGATTGACAAAACGTTTCGTAAGCGGAAAAGCTAGAGATCTCTCACCTTTATAAAAACAGAGGCTCTTATTAGAGCCTCCATTGTCATTACTCTTCAATATAGGAATCAGCTGGTACAGCTTCGATCCATTTGCTTTTTCTCCCGATTGAAAAAACATACAATTCATGCATCGCTCTCGTACAAGCCGTATAAAGTAAATATCGATCAAAGGAGCTCCCATAATTCTTATTTGATCCGTTATAAATAAGAACTGCATCAAACTCAATTCCCTTTGCAAGATAGATAGGGAGGACAAGAATCCCTCTTTCAAAATCTTGGGTTTTCGGTGTGATGTGTTTTATTTTCAAGTCGGTTCCTAAAAGGTCCATTACTTCTTTGCATTCCTTTTCCGTTTTACAAATAATTGCAATAGTTTCATGATTCGCTTTTTTAAGTTTCATGATTTTACCTTTAAGATGTTCATAAATAGAATTTTTTTCATCTATTTCTGTCACAACCGGTAATAACCCACTTCGGTTAAAAGGCTTAATAGCCTCTCCGTTCGGAATAAGTGATCGTGTAAATTCAACAATTTGCCTTGTCGAACGATAGCTCTGTGTCAGTTCAATTCGTGCTTGATCTTCTTCATGAAACTCCTCTAAAAGGTTTGTTTTATGACGTGAATGAGCATACACAGCCTGATTAAAATCACCTAACAGAGTCATTTTGGCATGTGGAAACAAGTACTGCAAATAAGCCATTTGAAATGCATTATAATCCTGGGCTTCATCAATAAAAAGGTGCTTAATGAGAGGGTCAATTGATTTTCCTTTCAACCGGTCTTGCAAATACAGATACGGTGTCATGTCCTCATAGAGTAAAACCCCTTTGTTCAGATACTCTTGCGTAAGTTCCCCTACTTCCTTATAGCCTTCAATTGATTCAAGCACTTGATTCAGACGACGATACACAGAAAATTCATTTACGAAACGCATCGCTTGGACCTGCTTATACAGCGGTTTGAACTTCTTCTTCACTAATTCTCTTGCTAAAAGGGCTTGCTCTTGCTCAAAATCATCAAATGTATCCTTTTCAAAACGCTGTTCGTTTTGAAGTTTGCGGTAAGCTCTTAAATACGTTTCCTTATCGGAAAGCTCCACTTCCTCTAGTACCCAGTCCTTTGTCACTTGTTCTTTCTCAAATTGTCGTAGTTTCTTTTTCAACCACGCCGCCACAAGTTCCATTCGGTTCGGAATGCTAATTGCTCGGTCAAGCGAATAAAAATGATGTTCGATTTCTTCAGCAGAGAGTAGAAGCTCCCCACGAAATTTTATATGACGAAATACCAATCCCGCGTTTGATAAGTTCTCAATAAACTGGTCTATTATATCCTTGAATGCGATACTGGATTTTAAGTCAATGTTTTGTATTCTCTGCTTGTAATGCGAGTGCTGATGTTCTGTAAGCACGTACTCCATCTGCTCAAACGGACTTTCAACGTCTATTCTTCTGCTGATTTTTCGTTCCATGTATTTTTGAAACGTGTCTTGCTGCATATTATCTTCACCAAGCTCAGGGAGAACGGTCGCCACATAGCTATTGAACATTAAATTAGGTGAGAACAGCATAATGTTAGATGACTGAAGCGAATTACGATGACGATAGAGCAGGTAGGCAATACGCTGTAAAGCTGCGGATGTTTTACCGCTTCCCGCTACACCTTGCACAATTAGCGTTTTACTGCGCTCATTTCGAATGATTTCGTTTTGCTCTTTTTGAATGGTAGCCACAATACTCTTCATTTGCTGATTTGCCTGATTGCTCAACACCTCTTGAAGCATCTGATCTCCTATGGTGATTCCTGTATCAAACATGTTTTTCAATTTACCTTCTTTGATGACATATTGACGCTTCAACACCATTTCCCCATGTATCGTCTCTGTCGGTGTTTCGTACTCTGCATATCCAGGTGAGTAATCATAATAAAGGCTCGAAATAGGTGCTCTCCAGTCATAAATAAGAAACTCCTGATCGTCTCGATCCATTAATGAAGCAATGCCAATATAAATGTCCTCTACTTGTTCCTCACTATCCTCAACAAAATCAATTCGACCGAAATAAGGAGAGTTCTTCAACTTACTC
Source organism: Priestia koreensis (assembly GCF_001274935.1). GTDB lineage: Bacteria > Bacillota > Bacilli > Bacillales > Bacillaceae_H > Bacillus_AG > Bacillus_AG koreensis. The sequence goes on from NZ_LILC01000037.1 coordinate 331,412, forward strand.
AATGTTTTGATCTGCTTCGTTGCTTGCCCATGACTTCGTTCACGTTCGGCTAACATTTCTGCTTGTTGCTTAATGCTTGCATGCGTCTCGATCAGATCATCTGGCTCATCCGTATTTACCGTTACGTCTTCCCAGAAGTTTTTGCGTAAATGAAGAATGTCCTCTTGAACCCCTCCTGCACCTTGAAGAAGTTGAGTCTCCTTATGACTTATTTCTGACTTAATACGTTCGATGCGTGCCATCTCAAGTTTCATCTCATTTGTTACATCTCTCATCTCAACACTCCTCTAGGAATTTCTTTATCCTATCCTGCTTGACAATGAATTTATTTTGCTATATAATTTAAGATAGGATATATATAATTATTTTTAAATAAAGACACGTTATTTCCCCATAGTACCACATCTCTATGTCCTTAATCAATCTTATTTTCCGCTTCCTCTTGATAACACTACTTATTTTTTGTTCCTTCCAAAATGTTTCATGTGAAACACCTTTCTTTTTTAAAAAAAAAGCTTTTCGAATCCCAGCCAAACCACTATGCTTAAGAGGTTGTGCTTTTCTAAGCACGTAAACCTAGTTAGGAAAGGTAGTGAACATCTTGGGATCGTTCTTTAAAAATTATCGATCTTCCCTTCTATTGCTAGCCTCCATCATCATCGGCGGAGCCGCAGGACTTTTATTTGGAACCAAAACATCCATTGTAAAGCCGTTTGGGGATTTATTTTTAAATCTTATGTTTATGATTATTATTCCACTCGTTTTCTTTAGCATTTCGTCAGCTATTGCCAATATGGATGGAGTAAAACGTTTCGGAAAAATTATCGGAAGTATTTTTCTTGTGTTTGTTGTTACTGCTATTGTTGCAGCGGTTATCGGTTTTGCCGGAACTTCTGTGATGAACCCTTTAGCTCATACAGATGTATCAGCGTTAAAAGAATTAATGGAGAAGACTGATGTTTCTAAGCCGTCTGAAGATGTATCATTTTTAGCTCAGCTTGTTAACACCTTTACTGTTTCCGATTTTTCGATGCTGTTCTCAAAATCTAACATGCTACAGCTCATCGTTTTTTCTGTTTTATTTGGTTTTGCGACCGTTTTAGCAAAGGAAAAAGGGAGACCTGTAGCAGCTTTCTTATCATCTGGATCGACAGTAATGATGAAAATGGTCAATGTCGTAATGTATTACGCACCAATTGGTCTTGGATGTTATTTCGCATCTGTGATTGGTGAACTTGGCCCTCAAATTCTCGAAGGATATGTAAGAGCATTTATCTTATATTTAATCCTAGCCGTTATTTATTACTTTGGTTTCTTCACCCTTTATGCATTTATTGCTGGTGGGAAATTAGGCGTAAAAGTTTTCTGGAAACACGCATTAGCGCCTTCTGTTACAGCTATTGCAACGTGCTCTAGCGCTGCAAGTATTCCTGTAAATTTAACGTCTGTTAAAAAGATGGGTGTACCGAATGATATTGCAGAAACGATTATTCCATTAGGTGCTAATACACATAAAGACGGTTCTGTGTTCGGTGGCGTGTTAAAAATCGTTTTCTTGTTCACTTTATTCGGAAAAGATATGACAAATTTCACAAACATTTTAAGTATCTTAGCCGTTGCATTCCTGGTAGGAGCCGTTATGGGTGCAATTCCTGGCGGAGGAATGATTGGTGAAATGCTGATTTTAAGCGTTTTTGGTTTCCCACCAGAAGTATTACCAATTATCGCTGTCATTAGTACGATTATTGATGCCCCTGCAACGTTGTTAAACTCTACAGGAAACACTGTTTGTGCAATGCTAGTTACGCGACTAGTAGAAGGGAAGAATTGGTTAAAACAATCATTTCATTCATCAAAAAACATAGCTTCTTGATCGAAAAGGCTGATTACCCATGGGTGATCAGCCTTTTTATTTTATGATGAACTGAGAAGCGTTTTTAAAACCTCTAACACTGTCTTCATTTACTACTATGCATTTTTATTCGATGCAATTACTATTTCAATATTTATCCAACTGATTTTTATGACCGTCCTTCTCAAATGATATTGACTTATAAAAGTTACTATTATATATTCATTTCGGTAGATGTATGACATCAGACCCTCAAATTGGATGTTATAATAAAAAAACAATTCCTTCATCGTGTTATGCTATACGTACATACCAGGCTTACATGAAAATAGTCCCTTAAGGGCAAAAGAATAGTATCCTCTCTTTTAAAAAGAAACCTCAAAGATAAAGTTTGTGACAAGCTCATTATTCTTAATAATGACTGTATATAAATATAAAAGGTACTGGAGGCTAAAATGAAATACTTAATTGCAATTATAGGATTACTGGTCGTGTTAGCATTAGCTTGGGTCGCAAGTAAAGATCGTAAGCGTATTAAGTACAAGCCGATCATTTTAATGATCGGCATTCAACTCGTTTTATCGTATGTGTTATTAAATACACGCTTTGGCTTAGTTATTATCAAAGCGATTGCAGCTGTCTTTGATAAACTTCTAGCATACGCTGGTTCTGGTGTGGATTTCGTATTCGGAGGGATTGCTAACAAAGGACAGGCTCCCTTTTTCTTAAGTGTATTACTCCCTATCGTCTTCATTTCGGTCTTGATCGGAATTTTTCAGTATTTCAAAATACTTCCATTATTCATGAGAGGCATCGGATTACTATTAAGCAAAGTAAATGGTATGGGGAAACTAGAATCCTATAACGCAGTAGCTTCTGCTATGGTAGGACAATCTGAAGTATTTATTACAGTAAAAAAGCAACTAGACAAACTTCCTGAACACCGTCTATATACGCTTTGTGCTTCTGCTATGTCTACGGTTTCGATGTCAATCGTTGGTGCATACATGACGATGATCGAACCAAAATATGTTGTAACCGCAATCGTAATTAATTTATTTGGTGGCTTTATTATCTCTTCTATTATTAACCCTTACGAAGTAGATGAAAAAGAAGATATTCTAGAAATTCAAGACGAGCACAAACAAAGCTTCTTCGAAATGCTCGGAGAGTATATCTTAGACGGATTCAAAGTTGCCATTATTGTTGGTGCAATGCTAATCGGATTCGTGGCACTAATCGCTGCTATTAACAACGTATTTGACCTTGTGTTTGGTATTAGCTTCCAAGAAATTCTCGGCTACATATTCGCTCCATTTGCTTTCCTAATGGGGATTCCAGGATCTGAAATCGTCAAAGCCGGTGGAATTATGGCAACAAAACTCGTAACGAATGAATTTGTTGCGATGATGAGCCTAACAGACATCGCAAACGGACTAAGTAGTCGTACTGTTGGAATCATCTCCATCTTCCTCGTATCTTTCGCTAACTTCTCCTCGATCGGAATTATTGCAGGAGCAGTAAAAGGACTAAGCGAAAAACAAGGAAACACAGTAGCACGATTCGGACTAAAACTTCTCTACGGCGCAACACTAGTAAGCTTCCTATCAGCCGTTATCGTAAGTTTCATTCTTTAATTCATCACTAAAAGCACTTCCTACAAAAAGGAAGTGCTTTTATTTTATTACGCCCCCAAAAAAGGACCTCCCAGCCCGCAACGCAGGGCAATGTCTACTACTCACAAAGCCCTTCTCTCTCAAAAAAGTGCCTCTGAAATCTCCCTCAAAAAAAGGCTCCAGCCCGCCACGCAGGGCGATAGCACTCACCCACAAAAGCCCTTCCCTCTTAAAAAAACTCCTCCGAACTCTCCCTTTAAAAAAAGGCTCCAGCCCGCCACGCAGGGCGATGAAACCTACCCACAAAAGCTCTTATCTCTCAAAAAAGCGCCTCCGAACTCTCCCTCAAAAAAAGGCTCCAGCCCGCCACGCAGGGCAATAGCACTCACCCACAAAAGCCCTTCTCTCACAAAAAAACTCCTCCGAACTCTCCCTCAAAAAAAAGGCTCCAGCCCGCAACGCAGGGCGATAGAAAGCACCCACAAAGCCCTAAAAGGTTCACATAAGCGGATGGTGACAGCCCGTAAGGGAGGTCGCCATCCGCTTATGCTTGAACAAAACCCCCTAACAGCTCTTCCGTTAGGGGGTTTTGTTCAAGTGGATCCTAAATTATACGTGGGATTTTTGGAAGGCGGTGATGCTTCTGTACTCGTCCTTCAACACGCGAGAAACACGTACAAAAATAGGAGCTAACTCCTTATAAATCTCCACATTCTCTGGATTTGGCGTATGATGATTCGTTGTTCCAACCATCTCTTTCACCACATCCAATGAATCAATCTCCCCTAAACCATACAAACCTAAAATGACAGCACCTAAACAAGAACTTTCAAAACTCTCCGGAACCGAAAGCTTTTGATTGAAAATGTCAGCCATCATCTGTCTCCACAGTTCAGAACGGGCAAACCCTCCCGTTGCCTGAATCTGTGTTGGCTCACCAATCAACTCTTCAAGCGCTAGCAATACTGTGTAAAGGTTAAAAATAACCCCTTCTAATACAGCACGAATAAGGTGTTCTTTTTTATGATGCAGGCCTAAACCAAAGAAAGATCCTCTAGCGTTTGCATCCCATAAAGGTGCTCGTTCACCAGCTAAGTATGGATGGAATAATAGTCCGTCCGCACCTGGCTTCACTCTTGAAGCAATTTCAGTTAGAAGGTCATACGGGTCCATACCAAGACGTTTTGCTGCTTCAACTTCTGAAGCACCTAATTGATCTCGAACCCAACGGAAAATCATTCCCCCGTTGTTCACAGGACCACCGATTACCCATTTATCCTCTGTCAGCGCATAGCAGAAAATGCGTCCTTTTGGATCTGTTACAGGTTTATCTGTGACTGTGCGAATTGCTCCACTTGTCCCAATTGTCACCGCTACAACGCCTGGGTCGATAGCATTAACACCGAGATTTGATAATACCCCGTCACTTGCTCCGACGATGAATGGTGTGGAAGGGTTTAAGCCCATTTCAACAGCAAAATCTTGATCTAACCCCTCGATCTTGTAAGTAGTAGGCACTGGATTAGAGAGACGATCAGGAGTAACACCCGCTACATGAAGAGCCTCTTCATCCCAGTTCAGTTCTTTCAAATTAAACAGTCCTGTCGCAGAAGCAATAGAATAATCAATGACGTATTCATTAAACAATTTATAGAAAATATATTCCTTAATCGAAATAAATTTATGTGCCGAAGCGAATAAGTCGGTTTTTTCATGACGTAACCATGTTAATTTGGATAACGGTGACATTGGATGAATTGGTGTTCCCGTACGAAGGTAAATTTCATGACCGTTCCATTCATCCTTAATTTTCTCCGCCCATTGGGCACTTCTGTTGTCCGCCCATGTAATACAATTCGTCAATGGCTTTCCTTGTTCATTCACTGCAATTAAGCTATGCATCGCAGAGCTAAATGAAACGAATAAAATATCATCTGACGAAACATCTGACTTTTGAATAACTTTTTTTACCGTCTGAATAACAGCTTGAAAAATTTCTTCAGGATCTTGTTCTGCTGTAAGCGGTGTTGGAGAAAACAACGGATATTCGATCCCGTGTCTAGCCACCATTGATCCGTCTTTACGAAAAAGAACGGACTTCGTGCTTGTTGTACCGATGTCAACGCCAATCATGTATTTCTGACTCATATCTTATTCCCCCTAAAAACATCCTGCTTGTTTGAAAGCCTTTTCAGGTATGAACGAAAAATAGAGAAGCAATCGAACTTCTCTATTTTTGTTCTAGGGCTATTTTTAAAACACTATGTTGAAAAGGCCTCTTATTTTTTAACGACGCTATGTCCACCAAATTCGTTGCGTAGTGCTGCTACAACTTTACCTGTGAACGTATCATCTTCTAATGAACGATAACGCATCATTAAGGAAAGTGCAATAACTGGTGTCGCTGTTTGAAGATCTAATGCTTCTTCTACTGTCCATTTTCCTTCACCAGAAGATTGCATAACACCACGGATGCCTTCTAGCTTCGCATCTTTTGAGAATGCATTTTCTGTTAATTCCATTAACCATGAACGAATAACTGAACCATTGTTCCAAACGCGTGCTACTTTTTCATAGTCATAATCGAACGGGCTTTTTTCTAATACTTCAAAGCCTTCAGCGATTGCTTGCATCATGCCGTACTCAATTCCGTTATGAACCATTTTTAGATAGTGTCCGCTTCCGCTTTCACCAGCATATAGGTAACCGTTCTCTACGCAAATGTCTTTGAAGATTTGCTCTACTGTTGCGAATGCTTCTTTGTTTCCACCGATCATTGTGCAAGATCCGTTACGAGCACCTTCCATACCACCACTTGTACCTACGTCTAGGAAGTGAATGCCAGCTTCTTTTAATTCTGCTGCACGACGTAAAGATTCTTTATAGTTAGAGTTTCCTCCATCGATTACGATGTCGTTCTCATTTAATAACTCTTTTAATTCTACTAAAACATTTTCAGTAATAGGGCCAGCTGGAACCATTACCCATACTACTTTTGGGCTTGATAGCTTAGAAACTAAATCTGCTACAGAAGATGCCCCTGTTGCGCCTAAGTCAGAAATTGTTTTTACTGCTTCTTGATTTACGTCAAAAGCTACTACTTCGTGTTTATTGTCTAATAGATTTTGAGATAAGTTGTATCCCATTTTACCTAAACCGATAATTCCTAATTGCATGTTAAAAAGCTCCTTCTGAAAAAAATTTTCGCTCTATCTCTATTATACGAAAATTTTTTCATATTGCAATCGCTTGCAAGAAATTTTTTTTCATATTACAATTTATGCTATACTTCATTTACGTAATTAGGCAAAGGAGAACGGTTATTATGACGCAGAATTGCTTAGGAAAAATACGGTCCCATTATGCACGATTTAGCGAAAAAGAAAAGCAAGTTGCAGATTTCATTTTAAAAAATCCTGAATCCATCATTCATAGTACGATTAATGAGTTAGCGGATGATTTAAATGTAGCTGAAGCAACTGTTTTCCGTTTTTGTAAGCGTATTGGGTTTAAAGGATATCAAGCAATGAAAATCGCACTTGCTTCTGAAGTCATGGCTCCTATCACACAAATACATGAGGAAATTAAAGAAGATGATAACGAAAAAACCGTGGCGGAAAAAATTTTCAAGTCGAACATTCAGACCCTTGAAAATACGCTTCAGATGCTCGATTATGATTCCATTCAAAAAGCAGTTCATCTTCTTTTAAAAGCAAATCGCGTTGAGTTTTACGGTACAGGTGGTTCATCAGTAATTGCGATGGATGCTTACCACAAATTTGTGCGGGCAGGAATTAAAGCGTTTTCTTTTACGGATTCCCATTTTCAAATCATGTCTGCTTCCCAGTTAGGTCCCGATGACGTTGCGGTTGTCATTTCGCACTCAGGAACGAATAAGGATACGATCAATATTTTAAACGTAGCGAAAAAAGCAGGAGCAAAAGCGATCGGTATTACTGGCTTTCCGAAGTCTCCTATTAGTCAAAAAGTAGACGTTGCGTTATTTACAAGCTCAGAAGAAACAGAATACCGCTCTGAAGCCCTTGCTTCACGTATAGGACAGCTCAGTCTAATTGACGCACTATATGTGAATATGATGATTTTAAACAAAGAGGAAGCCCAGAAATCGTTAGAACGAGTAAGAGAGGCGATTTCGGAAACACGTATTTAAAAGAACTTTGGGCATTTGAAGAGCTTATGATATAATCAACCAATCAAATATTTTATTATGTGGAGGCTTTATGCTCACTTTTGAAGAAAAATTAGCAGTTATTGAATCATTTGAAGAACTTACACGAAATAATGTTTCACTTAAACGAGTGAATTTTCAATATGAAGAAAGTGCGTATGATAAAAAGAACGTTGTTTATCATTTGCATCCAAACGGAAATGGCTTTGTTTACGCTGAGTTTTTAAGCGGATACGACGTTAACGACAAAGGAATGACTAACATTCGTGAGTTCTCAGCAGACGAACTACGTACGATCATTCAGCGATCTATTCAATCATTGGCTCCAAAGAGCGCAGCTGAAGCTGCCATTGTGGGCGATGAGAAAGAAGAGAAATGGGTTGGAGAAGGTGACCAAGTGCTCATCTTGTTACAAGAAGATGGTATGTGGAACATATACGCTGGCCTTAACCTTGATAATATGTTTAGCACGTATGAAGATGCGGCTGAATACTTAACAGAAGAAGGCTTCAAGCGCCTATAAGAAACAACCCCATGGAAAACTCCATGGGGTTTCTTTTATTCTTGACCAAGAAGACGAAACAGTTCCTTGCGTTCTTCCGCTGAGAATTCTCGCCATTCTCCGTCCTTCAAACCGTCTAAATGAAGATTCATAATGCGAATCCGTTCGAGCCTCATAACCTTGTGACCAAGTTCCTTACTCATGCGACGAATTTGCCGGTTAAGTCCTTGAGTAAGAACAATCGTGAACGTATGCTCATCAACACGAGTTACTTTGCACGGCTTCGTAATCGTTCCTAAGATCGCTACGCCCTCTCCCATTTTCCTCAAGAATTCATCATCGTAGGGGCGCTCTAACGTGACCACGTACTCCTTCTCATGATCATGCTCAGAACGCATAATACGATTCACGATGTCTCCGTCGTTCGTCATAATAATTAATCCTTGGGAGGCCTTGTCCAAACGACCAACAGGGAAAATCCGCTCAGGAAAATTCATAAAGTCCATAATATTTCCTTGGACATGTGGCGCTGCCGTACATGTAACCCCAACAGGCTTGTTGAGCAATAAATAAATCGGGTCTGCCTTTATAGGAATAGGCTGATGATCGATGAGCACAAGATCAGAAGCCTCTACCTCATCACCCGGCTCACAGATTCGTCCGTTAATGGTAATACGTCCTTCCTCTATTAGGCGGTCTGTTTGTCGCCTTGAGCAAAAACCCGTTAAGCTAACGTACTTATTGATTCTCATTTGATCTTTTTAATAAATACGACCTTCAAGTAATCCCCTTGCTTAAATTCTGTGATCGTTTTAAAGTCTTCAGGAAGCGTATGCTCTTCTAAAATTTTATATTTACCGTTCGTTTCTTTAAATGCCGCATCAATGAACGTCTTAAAACGATTCATATCAAAGTTACTTGCGTTTGTTGACGCAACAATTACCCCACCATTTTCTGTAATCGCAATTGTATCTTTTAATAAGTTTTTATAATCCTTCGCTGCACTAAACGTATGCTTTTTTGTTTTCGCAAAGCTTGGTGGATCTAAAATGACAAGGTCATACGATAAGTTCTTTTTCGCAGCAAATTTAAAATACTTGAATACATCATCTACAATAATATCCTGTGCTTCATAGTCGACACCATTTAAACTAAATTGCTCAATCGTTTTAGCGAGGCTTCGATTTGCTACATCGACGCTAGTTGTCTTACTTGCTCCACCGACTGCTGCAAATACGGAAAATGCACCTGTGTAGGAAAACATATTAAGAACATTTTTGCCTTTGGCATACACATCACGAATTTGTTTTCGAACGTTTCGCTGATCGAGGAAAACACCTACCATTGCGCCTTCATTTAAATAGACCGCGAAGTTTACACCGTTCTCTTTTACGATCAGCGGGAACTCCCCACGTTCTCCCGTCACAAAATCATCGTCTTCTACGTACTTACCCTTTGTATCAAAGCGTTTTTTCTCATAAATGCCTTTGAAGTCTACTAATCCTTTTAGCGCATTAATAATATCGTCCTTAAATTGATAAATACCTTCGCTGTACCAATTGATTACGTAGTAGCCATCAAAATATTCAATGGTTACCCCGCCAACACCATCGCCTTCACCATTAAATACGCGAAAGGCCGTTGTATTAGCATCCTCGAAAAAGGATTTTCGATTGGCAATCGCAGACTTTAATCGTTTATAAAAGAAAGATTGATCAATTACTTCTCCTTCTTTTCGACTTAACATCCAGCCGTACCCTTTATTTTGCTTCCCGTAGTATCCAATACCAATAAAGCGGTTTTTTTGATCGACTAAGTGGAGAATTGCTCCTTCTTCTTGTAGTTCTTCTACGTCTTGAAGAGCTTCTTTTTCAATAAGCGGATATCCTTTTTTGAATTTCTCAGCGTGTTTCGGCCCTACTACCATCGTATATTGATTTTGCATATTATCCATCCAATCTATAATTACTTGCTTTTTTCATCTTTTCCAATCACCTAATCGAATCATACCACTTTCTTCTTGTAAAGGTCGAATTGCTTTTTCATCTATCAAACCGTCAAAAAAAGAGATCGTATAAGACCGATCTCTTAAGAAGAAACAGCAGGTTTTACAGGAAATAGTTCACCGTTCGCTGTTTGATACACAACGTGTTCTCTCGTCAATTTCGTTGGCGAGTCTACGCCTGCGGCAGCTGCTAAATTGAATAACCCTTCACGTACGGATAAAACATAGTTACTAACCCGGTAAGATTTCTCTTCGACACTTAATGCTTTTTGTAACTTAGGATCGGTCGTAGCAACACCGACCGGACAATTATTTGTATGACATACTTGGGCTTGGATACACCCAACTGAAAACATAAAACCACGCGCTACATTGATAAGATCTGCTCCCAAACATAAAGCAATGGCCATTTTATCAGGCGTTAGTAGCTTTCCTGAGGCAAAGATTTTTACCTTATGGCGAATATCGTATTTAGTTAACAGTTCATCAACGATAGGAAGAGCTGAACGAATTGGAACGCCTGCTACATCTGCCAATTCATGAAAAGATGCTCCCGTTCCTCCCTCTCCCCCGTCTACTGTAATAAAGTCTGGTGTTACGTCATTTGTCGCCATGTATGAGATAAGCTCTTCTAATTCATTCGTATTCCCTACGACAATTTTAATCCCAACAGGCTTCCCACCCACTTCACGTAGTTGTTGAATAAAATCTAGCATCTCCTTTGGTGTATGAAACTCATTAAATCGGTTTGGGCTATCAATTGATTTTCCAACCTCTACGTTCCGGATTCGGGCAATTTCTGGCGTTACCTTTGCTCCATCTACGTGCCCACCTCTTGTCTTTGCTCCTTGTGCTAGTTTTAATTCGAATGCCTTAATTTCCTTCATGTCACTTTTCTTCTTAAAATCCTCCCACGAGAACTCCCCTTCTTTCGTTCGGACACCAAAAAGTCCGGGGCCAATTTGAAAGATAATATCTACGCCGCCTTTTAAATGATGATCTGAAAGACCACCTTCTCCTGTGTTCATCCACGCACCATGTGCCCGATGTAAGCCAATTGAGAGAGCCGTAATAGCACGGTCCCCTAATGCACCGTAACTCATTGCGGACTGCCCTACCAAGCCCTTAACGATAAATGGAGACCTGCACGTGTGCTCCCCAATAATAACTGCATTCTCATCCGTTAATAAAAAAGGAGCTGCCGTCGCATCCTCGCGATGTTCTTTACGTCGAAACAAATTGTCTTGGTCGATTTTATAGAGCTTCGTTTTTACCTTCGGCTCGTTATCAATGGCTAGCTCTCCTTTTTGCTTTGGAAACAATGAATTTCGAATAAAATAACCAGCTTCATCAAAATTTCGCTCAGAGCCAAACCCCATTATCCGCTCCTTGTATTTTCCAGACATCACCGTTTGCTGATAGTCATTTCGGGAAAATGGTTTTGCCTCATTGTTGTTTAGAAACAAATATTGACGTAATTCAGGACCCATCTTTTCCAAGATGTATCGCATCTTTCCTAATAGAGGATAGTTTCGTAAAACAGCATGCTCTTCTTGTCTTTCGTCTCTTCGCCATAAAACAAATAAAAAAATAGCTGGAAGTAAAATAGCTAACACAATAATAGCGGTTAACACAAATAATATGGCCGTCGTCATACTCACGTCTTCTGTTTCCCCCTTTTGGATCATCCAAATAATTCCTTCCTATGGTTTTTTACCACAAAATGTTATGCTCAAACTGAATTAACTAGACCAAAGGGCGAAAATAAAAAGACATGATCATCGTCATGTCTTTTTATCTCTTCTTAGAAGGTAAATCTATTAATCGCTTGCTGGAGATTTTGTGACATTGTGCTGAGAGAATCCGCTACCGCAGCAATTTCCTCCATTGAAGCACTTTGCTCTTCAGCTGATGAAGCAAGCTGATGGGTATTTCCAGATGCTTGTTCAGAAATTCCCTTCATTTCATTCATATTTTCAACCATTATCAACGATTGTTGACTGGTATCTGCGACTACCTCCGAAACTTGTTCCGATTGTGCTTGAACTTCAATCATAATATCTGCCAGCGCTTTGAAAGACTCTCCGCTTATCTTCACATTTGCCAATCCGTCTGTCATTGCTGAGGTGCTATCGTTCATTGACTGAACAGCTCGTTTTGTTTCAGACTGAATATGCTGAATGAGCTCTCGAATTTCCTCCGCAGCTTTTCCCGATTGTTCTGCTAGCTTTCTCACTTCACTTGCTACAACCGCAAACCCTTTTCCATGCTCTCCTGCACGAGCGGCTTCAATGGCAGCATTTAGTGACAGCAAATTCGTTTGATCCGAAATTTGCGTAATAAACGTTACAATTTGATCAATCTCTTTTGATTTTTTACCTAGGAAATTAACCACCTCTTGAGCAGATAAAATCTTCTCCTGAACATGATTCATCTTATCGACGGTTTCGAACACAATTTTATTTCCAGATTGGGCACTTTCATTTCCCTTTTCAATTAGCTGAGATACTTGCTTCATAGATTGTGAAGCTTCGTTCATTCCCGTCGAAACGCGACCAACAATTTCAGTCGCCTCCTGTGCACTTGATACCTGTCTCTCCCCACCCGTTGCTAGTTCTTGGGTAGAACGAGCAATTTGTTCCGTTGCACGGCTATTCTCCTCTGCGCTCGCCGTTAGCTCTTCTGAAGTAGCCGCCACCTGCTCAGAGCTTTGACGAATATCAGTAAAAATAACGGCCAGCTGATCAACCATTCCATTTAGTGACTTACCTAGCTGTCCTACTTCGTCATTATTAAGATACTTTGCATCAATCTTTGCACGCAAATTTCCATCTGCAATCTCTTTTACTACTTGTACTGCATGTTCAATAGGCTTTGTTGCGCTTCGTACAACTAGTACAACAACGAGAATGACAACTAGTAGCGTAACGACGATCATAATAAGAGAAGCATTTTGAATATCATAATAGTCCTTTAAAATAACGGATTTCGGAACAACTAGTTCAAATGTCCAATACGTATTATCTAGTCCTGTAGTCGAGATTGGTTGATAAATATGAATGTATTTATCATCATTCTCTTTCAATACTTTTCCTTTATTTAATTGATCACGGATCTTTTTTGATTCGACAAGTTTTAAATTTTTCTTCTCGTTTTCACTGTTTTCTACATAATGACCATTACTAGAGATTAAATTAGAATGGCCCCCAAGTGGCTTAATGCCTTCAATAAAGTCCTGTAACGAATTTAGTGCAAAATCGGCTCCGAGAATGCCGAGAAATTGCCCTTTATCGTCCAAAATAGGAACAATTAACGAAGTCATCGTTACACCATCATAGTCATACGGATCTAGCAACAGCGGTTTCTTTGTGTCTTTCGGAACTAAATACCAGTCCCCTTCTCCTTCTTTGTCATAATTATGAAGGGGAGTAACCGTGATTTTATCTCCTGATCGTACAACGTAAGGAAGCAAACGCCCCGTAGAATCATATCCCTCTTTATTTACGTACTGCTTGTCCTTTCCATCAAAGGCATTTGGTTCCCATATCGTATAGAGTCCCAAAAGCTGAGGCGTTGACTTTAATTTTGCCTCTAACAAAGCTATAACTTGTTCCCTGCTTAGCTGATTGTCTTGCCTTAACGTATTAATGGTTACATTGAGATTATCTAGCGTTTGCTTACCCGAATCTAGGAGCTGTTGCACTTTACCTGAATTCACAACAGCCTCCTGCTCAGCAAAAGCTTGTCCTTTCCCTAAGTTTCCTTTATATGTTAGCTGAAGCTCATATGCTACAGCTATTCCAAAGGAAATAAGCATTAGTAAGCTAATTAGTAAACTCATTCGTCGAGCCAGCTTTAGATTTTTAAACCAGTTCATCTTGTTCCTCCGTTAGTTATTAAGTTAAGTATTTACTAGATATATCGTATCTTTTTTTCAAAAATTCAATGTTCTGGAAGGTCAGATGAAAAATATTTTTCATTTGGCAGGGTCTCTAGGTTATTTTTTGAAAATTAATGGGAATATAGCCTTTAAATAAGGAGGGGGTAATATGGAACGTAATCACACGATGATACAGTTCTTTGAATGGCATATTGAAGCAGATGGAGAGCACTGGAACCACCTAAAAGAGTGGGCACCTGAATTAAAGAAGCGAGGAATTGATTCGGTGTGGATTCCCCCCATCACAAAGGCAGAATCTCCGCAAGATACTGGATATGCTGTCTACGATTTATACGATTTGGGTGAATTTGATCAAAAAGGAGAACGACGAACCAAATACGGAACAAAAGAAGAGCTAGAGGAAGCCATTAAAGCCTGTCATGATCATGGAATTAACGTGTATGTGGATGTAGTAATGAATCATAAGGCCGCTGCCGATGAAACCGAAACATTTCAAGTCATTGAAGTAGATCCTAACGACCGAGAAACGGAAATTTCCGAACCGTTTGATATAGAGGGCTGGACGAAATTTACCTTCCCGAACCGAGAACAGAAGTATTCTTCTTTCACTTGGAATTTTAATCACTTTAACGGAACAGACTTTGATCAGAAGACAGGAAAAAAAGGCGTGTTTCGCATTTTAGGGGAAAACAAATCATGGAATAACCGTGTGGATGACGAATTTGGAAACTATGATTATTTGATGTTTGCGAACATCGATTACTCACACCCAGAAGTCAAAGAAGAAATGATTAAATGGGGAAAATGGCTACAGGAAACGCTTGGGTGCGACGGATACAGATTAGATGCGATCAAACATATCGATCACCGCTTTGTGGAATCATTTGTGAAGGAAGTAACAGACACAGCTAACCGCCCTTTTTATATATTCGGTGAATTTTGGAACAACGATTTGCAGGCTTGTGAGGAATTCTTAAATAACGTCGATTATCAGCTCGATTTATTTGATGTGATGCTCCACTACAATCTTCATGAGGCCTCTAAAATGGGACGAGATTTTGATTTAACGACTATATTCAATGATACACTCGTCCAAACGAATCCTCTCCAAGCCGTTACGTTTGTGGATAACCATGATTCACAGCCAAATGAATCCCTAGAATCGTGGATAGACGACTGGTTTAAGCAAAGCGCGTATGCCCTCATTTTACTTCGTGCTGACGGCTATCCTTGCCTATTTTACGGAGATTACTTAGGCATTAACGGGGACGAGCCGATAGAAGGAAAGAAAGAAGCCATCGATCCTCTGCTTTATGCTCGCTACGAGAAAGCATACGGCGAGCAGCATGATTACTTTGATCATCCAAACACAATCGGCTGGGTTCGCCGAGGAATCGATGAGATATCAGGCTCA
The DNA here is from genome assembly GCF_001274935.1 of Priestia koreensis. Taxonomy (GTDB): domain Bacteria; phylum Bacillota; class Bacilli; order Bacillales; family Bacillaceae_H; genus Bacillus_AG; species Bacillus_AG koreensis. Next base: position 346,891 of record NZ_LILC01000037.1, read on the forward strand.
GGGTGTGCAGTCATTCTATCGAATGGTGAAAACGGTGAGAAAAGAATGTTGGTTGGGGAAAATCGTGCAGGGGAAGAATGGAAGGATCTTACCGGTAATCGAGAGGATACGATTACAATTGAAGAAGACGGCTTCGCTACGTTTCCAGTAAACGGTGGAAGTGTTTCCGTTTGGGCTCTCCCTACAGAAGAATAAGAGGCTGACAAATAACAGTCAGCCTCGCTTCGGTTGGCACGTTGGACAATAGTAGCATCTTCTTGAAGCAGCAACGATTTTAATGATTTCAGTTCCATCTATGCGGCAGGCTTGACCTTCTCGATTAAATACCCAATGTCGATACTTGGCACGAGTAAGACCTTTTTCTTTTAACTTATTCGCAAGGGCCACATCATTGGTAATCCCACCTGTCTCATATGAACGCTTTGTTAATTCAATAATCGCGCTTGCTGCTTTTTGAAGCTGTTCTTCTGTACAATCTACCGGACGGAGGTCTGGATGAATCCCAGCCACAAATAAAATTTCGCTGCGCAAGTAGTTTCCAATTCCCGCTACAAATGCTTGATCCAATAAAAGAGATGTCCACTTTCTCTTATAAAAGCGCTTTGATTTCATTCTCTCAAGCAACTGCAACGTGGTTACATCTTCACTTAAAATATCAGGTCCTACTTTTGAAATAAAGGGATGAGCATCTACCTCTTCATCACGCAGCACCTCGATATCTGATGCGCTATAAAGTAACGCTGACTTCTTTTCATTATGAATCGCGAGCCTTAGCTGGCGATTTGTTTTTGGATAATGATAAGCTGATCGTACATACCATTTCCCATACAGCTGGTTATGAGAATAAATCGTATAACCATTATCAAATCGAATCAACATTGCTTTCCCCTTCGTATCGACACGTTTTACATGAGCTCCTGCAAACATCTCCTCGTATTCTTGAAGATGTGGAAAGGCAAAAGATAATTCGTGAACTGGAAACGAAACAAGTGCTTTTTCAACCTGGTCGGCTGCTCGTCTAATTTCAGGACCTTCTGGCATAGTTAACTTCCTTTCTTCATATGAACATAGTAGTTCAACATTTTTACAATGTATTTATCTTAGTATAGAAAGTCAAATTCCTTAAAGGAGTTGCATTGTCCAATGTGCTATTTTGTTTCATATATTCCCATTTATTATGTGAACACAACTACGAGCACAAACGGTTCTGCTCGTTCAAGCTGGCTTTGCCCCTGCCATTCCTTTTTATCTACGGCATCTTTCACAAAACCAATTCTTCCTTCTATTATTCCCCCTTCACATCGAAACAAAATCAGTAAAAAGATTCAAACAAAGCTACACCTATTGTGGACAGGACAAATGGCTTGGACACGAATGGTCATGATCAGTATCGCTTTTGACCTTCCTGATGAGTCTCTCACAGCAACAAGACTGTTCCGGAATGCTCTTGATATGGGCTCTTTATTTGCAGAATACTGCGGAAAGGAAAAAGGTGATCAATTGACTAAGCTTCTTCAAAAGCACCTTCAAATGATGATTGAACTAGTAAGATCATCAAAAGAGAATGCCGCAGAAGCTGAAAAAATTGAGCACGACTGGTTTTTAAACGCCCATCACCTTGCTGACTTCCTTTATGAAATTCATCCTTATCAACCAAATGAATCGTTTCAACAGATTTTTGCACACTATTTAACCCTTCTTAAAACAGCGTCCGTCTTTATCTTAAGCGGTCACTTTTATTCAAGCATTACCATCTATGACCAGATTGAAGAACAAGCTCTCAAAATATCCTCGCTCTTTTATAAAATTCTTCTATACACCAACAAGAATTAGAATATTAAAATTTTTTAACCTATTCATAAACACCAAACGTGTTGTTGCTCTTTTTGCGTGATAAAATGGTAGTAAATGATCAAAAGGAGTGGAACATATGAAAGACGAACTAATTAAACGCCTGTCAACCTACGTACAGGTTGATACACAGTCAGATAGTGAAAGCGAGACTTGCCCGTCTACACCTGGACAATTAACTCTTGCCAATATGCTTGTAGAAGAATTGAAAGAAATTGGGATGCACGAAGTGACGATTGATGACAATGGCTACGTGATGGCAACTTTACCTTCTAATACAGAAAAAGACGTTCCAACGATCGGATTTTTAGCTCATGTTGATACAGCGACTGATTTCACCGGGAAAAATGTGAAGCCTCAGGTTATTGAAAATTACGACGGGAGCGATATTGTATTAAACGAAGATTTACGTATTGTCCTTTCACCAAACGATTTTCCTAATCTACATAACTACAAAGGCCATACCCTAATTACAACCGATGGCACAACGCTATTAGGTGCTGATAACAAGGCCGGCATTACAGAAATCATGACGGCGATGGCTTATTTAATTAAGCATCCTGAAATCAAGCATGGGAAGGTTCGCGTTGCGTTCACACCAGATGAAGAGATCGGGCGTGGGCCTCATAAGTTTGATGTACAAGCCTTTGGTGCAAAATTTGCTTACACAGTCGATGGTGGCCCATTAGGTGAATTAGAATATGAAAGCTTTAACGCTGCAGGCGCTACGCTAGTAGTAAAAGGGAAAAACATTCATCCAGGTACGGCAAAAGGGAAAATGATTAACTCCACAAAAATTGCGATGGAATTTAATCAAAAGCTACCAGTCGAAGAAGCACCCGAATCGACTGAAGGCTACGAAGGCTTTTATCATTTGCTTTCCATGAGTGGCGATGTCGAAGAAACGAAGCTTCAATATATCATTCGTGACTTTGACAAAAATCAGTTTGCGGCGCGCAAAGAAGTGATGCAAAAAGCAGCGCAAGAACTTCAAGAAGTGTATGGAGAAGAACGTGTTACATTAGAAATCAAAGATCAATATTTCAACATGAAAGAAAAGATCGAACCTGTAAAAGAAATCGTAGATATTGCCTACAAGGCGATGAAAAACCTAGAGATTGAACCTAAAATCTCGCCAATCCGTGGTGGAACAGATGGTTCACAGCTTTCTTACATGGGGTTACCAACGCCTAATATCTTTACCGGCGGCGAAAACTTCCACGGACGCTACGAATATGCTTCTGTTGATACGATGTTAAAAGCAACGAACGTAATTGTAGAAATCGCAAAATTATTTGAAGAACAAGCATAATACGAAGAAATAAGCTAGCAGACGCTAGCTTATTTCTTCTATACATACTATTGGGGGTCTACACGATGATTAACATTGGAATTATAGGTTTAGGTGCTATTGGGCAACGCTTAGTAAACGGATTTTTGCAACACCCTTCTATTACGATTGTAGCCATCTGTGATCAAAACGCGGAGCGCTTGCTTTCGACTAAGCAACAGCTTGAGAATGTACAAGCTTTTCAGTCTCATAAAGAGATGTTAGAGTCACTGGACTTAGATCTCGTATACGTAGCGGTTCCTCCTAAGTATCATCATGCTATTGCCTTAGATGTAATAAGCAAAGGAATTCATATTCTATGCGAAAAGCCTCTAGCCAATTCAATTGAAGAAGCACGTGATTTGTATGAACGCGCACATGAAAAAGGAATCATTCATGCAATGAACTTCCCGTTAAATTACAGCGCAGGAAGCAACACCTTCGCACAACTTATTCAAGATGGTTTTGTCGGAGATGTGAGACGTGTAGAAGTAAAATTGCGCTTTCCTCAGTGGCCAAGACCTTGGCAACAAAATGAATGGATTGCAAGCCGTGAACAAGGAGGATTTGTTTTAGAAGTAGGCGTACACTACATTCAGCAAATTCAGCGCATCTTTGGTAACGTCAATGTGATGAACGTGGATACACAATACCCCGAAGATCCGACAGCAAGTGAGCGCGGCATTCTTGCTCATCTACAGCTTGAGGACGAAACGCCACTTATCGTGGACGGATTAAGCCATATTGCGGGTGAGGAGGAAATTCGCTTTACAGCATATGGAACAGAAGGCACCCTCTCGCTTCTGAACTGGGCAGACCTTGAAGGCGGAAAAATTGGTAGTCCGATTACAACGATCGAACCGAACGAGAAACTGACAAGTTCACTTGCTGATCATTTAGTAGCTGCAATCGAAGGTAAAGAAGCAACGTTGATTGATTTTAAAGCAGGCTATGACGCGCAGATTGTTTTAGAGAAATTACGCGCATAACAGAAAAGAGAGTCAGAATTCGAGAGTCCACTGAAAAACTTCGGATTTTTAGATGATCAGTAGAAGATAAGACAAAAAAGCTGGATCTATTCCATAAAATAGAATAGATCCAGCTTTTTCTTCATTCTTTTTAGGGTGATGGTGCAAATGGTCCCTGTCCCTTGCATTTCCATGCCAACGAGACCTATATCTATGCTTTAATTCGCTATTCTTTCCTTCAATTTTAGACCGTTCTTCGGATTTCTCCTTAAAGTATGCCCCTCTTTGAAAAGGTGCGTGTTCAGTATGTTCCATTGCCTTCAATTAAACGGAATCATTGGAAGCATCCTTTTGAATAAACAGAGTTTTTTTATTATCAAGCAAAAAACGGCCAAGTTCCTTTCAAAATGGGAACTTGGCCGTTCTATCTGATGCAGTCGCTCTAGGTTGTTTGGAACGGAAGATGCGAGACTCCTGCGGGATTAGCGTGACAGGTGAGACCCCGCAGAGCAACGAGGAGGCTCACCGCACGCCCCGCGGAAAGCGAAGCGACCTAGAGTGGAAATCAACCCACTCCGTTATGAACGCAATCACTTAAGGACTTTTTCAGTTGCCTCGAAATTCGACTCTCCTTTTTCATGGTCAGAAACCGTGCACTCTAATTTCGAGCTTCATGTACTTTCAACTGTTTTCCTTTAATCGTCGTATACTTCATTTGTTTTAGTACCGTTGGGCCTTTTCCATTTAGAATCTCCACATAGGTTAGAATATCCTGAATGGTAATAATCCCTATATCGCTTGCTTCGACACCATCAAGCTTAGCAATAGTACCCACAAAATCAACCGCTCGAAGCTTCTTCTTTTTACCGCCATTAAAATAAAGCTTCATAATGTCTTCGTTTAGCTCTGCTCCCTTTTCTTCTTTTAGATCTGGGACTTCACTTACTTTTTCCTTGAAAGCATCTGTAGCTTCATCTACTTGTTCAGAAGTAGGTGGATCAAGACGCGGAATTTCAAATCCAATATATTCCTCAATACTACTTACAAATCGTTCTTCTTCATAAGGCGTCACAAACGTTATGGCTTTCCCTGTATGACCAGCTCGTCCTGTTCTACCCGTTCTGTGAACATAGCTTTCCTTTTCCATCGGAAGATCGTAGTTAATAACGTGCGTAATGTTCTCGATATCGATTCCTCTTGCTGCTACATCTGTCGCAACGAGGTAGCGAAATGTCCCGCGTTTGAAATCCTCCATTACTTCAAATCGATCTTCTTGCACCATTCCCCCGTGAAGCTTATCACACGGATAACCAGCGCGATCTAGTCGTTCAAACAAATCTTCCACGCGCTCTTGCGTACGGCAAAAAATGATGCAACTATCTGGATTTTCAACGGTTGTTACATCGTATAATAAAGACAATTTTTCTCTTTCCGGTGTGACGTAGAGAGCATGCTCAATTTTTTCAGCCGTTAAGCCTGACGCAGCGATTTCTACTCGCTCTGGATGGTCCATGTACCGATCGCTCAAGCTTTTAATATCAGGAGGCAGCGTGGCAGAAAATAGCATTGTCGTACGCTGACTAGGAAGTTTGTTGATGATAGCTTCTACTTGCTCAATGAAACCCATATTCAGCATCTCATCCGCTTCATCGATAATGAGATAACGAAGTGCATCTACTGTTAATGTGCCTTTTTCAAGGTGATCTAGGACACGCCCTGGCGTTCCGACGACAATGTGTGTTTTTTGCTTTAACTCAAGCTTTTGGCGATGGAAAGGTTGTTTTCCATAAACCGCTACAGCTTTAATTCGCTTTAAGCGGCCGATATTCGTAATATCCTCTTGAACTTGAGCCGCTAGCTCTCTTGTCGGTGTTAAAACAAGTGCCTGTGGCTTATTTTCTTTCCACTCCACTAACTCACATAAAGGAATGCCGAATGCAGCCGTTTTTCCGCTTCCCGTTTGAGACTTTACGATGATGTCTTTTTCTTCTAACGCAACTGGAAGAACTTTTTCCTGAACTTCAGTTGGCGTTGTATAATGCAAGCGCTCAAGAGCGTCCGTAATTTCTGGGCTTAATTTATATTGTTGAAAACCATTTATATTCATAGATAACCTCATTTTCCTTATTTGCTGTAGCATCTAATCTACAGGCTATGTTTTATTATACTTTAAATGATCTAGTAGTGTCGGTATAATCATAAAGAGTAAGTTAATGAATGATTTTAGAACAATTCTGTGAAAAACGATTAAAATAGATTGATTTCACTATAGATGGAACCTATAATTGTGATAATGAGAATTATTATCACTAGATATCACTAAAAGAAAAAAGGATGAGTCAAAGCATGTTGCATAACCCTTCTCTGAAGAATAACACTCGCTCAAATGTACTCAAATCCGTATTTTTATTCATTTTAGCGATTCTGGGAGTAGCGTTATGTATGTTTTTCGCAATCGCATTTGGAGCAAAAGAAATTACGGTTCATACAGTATGGGCTGCCATATTTCATTATAATTCTACCATTACGGAGCAACAAATTATTCATGAACTGCGATTTCCTCGTGTACTCGGAGCCGCAGTTGTCGGAGCTGCTTTCGCAGTAGCAGGTGCGTTAATGCAAGGAATCACACGAAACCCTCTTGCTGATACCGGTGTATTGGGAATTAATTCAGGAGCAATGTTTGTCGTAACACTTTGCTTTGCGTTCTTCCCTAGTATGCCCTACTCGTCGCTTATGATTTTCTCCTTTATCGGAGCCGTATTAAGCACGGTATTCATTTTTGCAATCGGCTCTGCTGTTCCAGGTGGATTAACCCCTATTCGCCTTACCATTTCAGGAGCTGTTATGGCAGCATTCTTGCATTCACTTAGCTCTGGAATTGCCATCTACTACGATCTTAGTCAAGATTTAGCCTTTTGGTATGCAGGAGGCGTCGCAGGGATAAAATGGAGCTATCTGCGCGTGTTAATTCCCGTGATTCTTGCGGTGATTATTTGGGCCTGTTTATTAGGAAGATCGGTCTCCATCATTTCGTTGGGTGACGATATCGCAACAAACTTAGGGATTAATGCGAATCGGATTCGAATCATTGGCATGGTACTAGCCGTTATTTTAGCCGGTGTATCTGTATCAGCTGTTGGTTCGATTGGTTTTGTTGGCTTGGTCATTCCCCATATAGCCAGGAAGCTTGTAGGAGAGCATTATGGGACGATCATTCCTATGTCGGCGTTATTAGGAGCTATTCTGCTCGTTTTAGCGGACTTAGGGGCTCGAACGGTCAATCCTCCTCGTGAATTGGCGATTGGGATTATGGTTGCATTTGTCGGCGTTCCCTTTTTTCTTTACATTGCTCGAAAGATAGGGAGGGAACTATAAATGAAACACTCTGTTCGTAGTGACCAAAAGCGAGCTTATCTTATGAACACATTGTTTGTGCTCATAAGTCTCTTCGCTGTACTAGTCAGTCTAAATACAGGTTCACTGAAACTATCACCGCTTGAAGTAACGAAGACGTTATTCGGATACGGGGACTTTACAAGCTCAACGGTTCTTTTTGATTACCGTCTTCCCCGCATTCTCATTACAATGTTAGCGGGAATTGGACTTGGGATTTCAGGAGCTATTCTGCAAGGAATATCACGAAATCCATTAGCTGACCCAGGAATTTTAGGGTTACATGCCGGAGCCGCATTTGGTTTGATTGTGTTTGTTACATACTTTCACTCATTTGAAAATAGCGCGTCCCTTCTTATTCCTCTCTTTACGTTTTTGGGGGGCGTTGTAGCAGCGATTTTAATCGTAGGACTTTCCTATGATCGCTATCGAGGAACGATTCCGATTCGCATGATTCTAGTAGGAATTGCGATCGCAGCTGGATTTAGCGCTATTACCCTGTTTTTATCTCTTCGCTTAAACGAAGAAACGTATACGTTTGCTTCTCGTTGGTTAGTTGGGAACGTATGGGGGAGAGATTGGGTGCATGTTCTTGCCCTTTTACCATGGATCGTTGTGTTAGCGCCTTTTACGTGGTTAAAGTCACGCACGTTAAACATTCTCTCACTGGGAGATGAAGTCGCAACAAGTCTCGGTTCTTCCGTTCAGAAACAGCGGATTCTTATGCTCGCTGTAGCAGTTGGCTTATCTTGTGCGAGTGTTGCGATGGCAGGAGGGATTGGTTTTATTGGCCTTGTTGCTCCTCATCTAGCACGCCGTCTTGTTGGGCAATCTTATCAGTACTCCATTCCCTTGTCTGGACTCATTGGTCTGGTCATTTTAGTACTCGCGGATACAATAGGACGAACGATATTCGAGCCCAACTCTATTCCGGCAGGTGTTGTTGTCTCAGCACTTGGAGCACCCTATTTTTTCTATTTACTTATTAAATCCAAATAAACTATTTATAAGGTGAAGCGATGAAAAAGAAACTATTAATTTTACTTAGTATCGTCGTGCTGGCACTAGCGGCATGTGGAAAAAAAGACGATGATAAACAAGAATCTACTTCTAAAAAAGGTGGAAACGAGCGAATTGCTTCTCTCTCCATCCACTTAACAAATGATTTATTAGCGTTAGGTATCACACCAGCTGGTTCGGTTGTGGGCGGTTCGTTAAATACATTCTTGCCGCATGTGCAAGATCAATTAAAAAACACAAAGCCACTTGGATCAGCAAAAGATCCTGATATGGAAACGTTACTTTCCCTAAAACCATCTGCTATTTATGCAGATAAGGAGTTTTCAGGAACTGATACGTCTAAATACGAAAAAATTGCTCCTACCCATGTTTTTGACTTAGACAAGGGGACATGGAGAGATCATCTTAAGAAAATCGCCAAAACAGTGAATCGCGAAAAAGAAGCGAAAACGTTTATTTCTGATTATGAAAAAGAACGAAAAGAAGTAAAAGCACTTATTGAACAGGAGCTTGGGAAGAATAGCAAGGCAATGGCTATTCGAGTAACGGGTAAAGAACTTCGAGTCTTTAGTAAAAATCGCCCAATGGGACCGATTCTATTTGATGATTTAGGCTTTACACCTGCAAATGGGGTGGAGAAATTAAAGACAAATCGACCTTATGAAGTTATTTCTCAAGAAGTACTTCCTGATTATGACGCAGATGCTATTTTCGTGATCGTTAATAGCGATGATGAAGCGAAAACAGCATTTAAGCAGCTAGAAGCAAGTCCTATTTGGAAGGGGCTTAAGCCTGTAAAAGAAAACCACGTATATGTAGTTTCAGATCAACCTTGGCTGGATTACTCGGCGCTTGGAAACAAAATGGCGCTTGATCAAGCTAAAAAAATGTTCTCCAAATAAACAAAACCCCCTTCGAAAAGGGGGTTTTTACTTATTTACGAATTTTTGCAATTTCGTCCGCAACGAACTGAACGGATGGACCAACAACTACTTGAATATTATGTGGACCGATGATATTAATTCCAGGAATACCGGTCGACTTAATCTTTTCTTGATCGACGACGCTCATGTCTTTTACTTCAAGGCGCAAGCGTGTGACACAGTTATCTAACGATGTAACATTATCGTCTCCGCCTAACCCCTCATAAATTCGAGCAGCCATCACAGCAAACTTATCCGTTCCCGTGCTTGTAGGCGCAGCTTCAGCCATCGCTGCCACTACCTCATCATCTTCTCGACCTGGCGTTTGCAGATTGAACTTTGTAATGAGGAAACGGAAAACAAAATAATAGATGACAGCAAATACAAGCCCTTGAACAATCAACATATATGGCTTATTAGCCAGTGGTAAGCTTGAGCTTAATATAAAGTCAATCAGTCCTCCACTGAATCCAAATCCTGCTGTCCAGTGAAAAGCCGCTGCGATTGCTAGTGATAAACCGGTTAAAACAGCATGAACTAAATATAAAAGCGGTGCCGCAAACATAAATGAAAACTCAATTGGCTCTGTAACTCCTGTTAAGAAAGCCGCAACTCCTGCGGCAAGCATTAAGGAGGCAATTTGCTTTTTACGCTTTGTTTTAGCCGTATGATACATCGCAAGGGCAGCTGCCGGAAGGCCAAACATCATCACTGGGAAGTATCCTGCTTGATACATTCCTGTGACACCCTTAACCCCAGTACCTTTCCAAAACTTACCGATATCATCAATTCCAGCTGTATCAAACCAGAATACGTTGTTTAACGCATGATGTAGTCCCATCGGAATAAGTAAACGGTTGAAGAAACCATATAGACCTGCTCCAACAGCTCCTAGCTTACTAATTGCTTCACCAAATGACACTAATCCACTAAATACGACCGGCCAGATGAATAATAAAATAAGTGATACGATTAACATCGCAAAAGCAGACATAATCGGCGCCAATCGTTTTCCACTAAAGAATGCTAATGCATCAATTAATTTCACATGACTAAATCGGTTATACATGATCGATGCTACGATACCTGATAAGATTCCAATGAACGGATTTTGAATTTTTACAAATGCATCATTAACCTTGGTCACATCGATTCCTTGTAGCATGGCAACAGATCCCGGTGATAATAGAGTTGTAACCACTAGGTAAGCAACTAATCCACTAAGAGCAGCTGCCCCATCCTTTGCTTTGGTCATCCCAATGGCTACACCAATTGCAAAAAGGATACCCAAATTGTCTAAAATCGCTCCACCACCCTTAATGAGGAACGCTGCTACTGGATTCCCGGATCCCCAACCGTCATGGTCAATCCAATATCCAATTCCAAGCATGATCGCTGCAGCAGGTAAAACAGCTACTGGCAACATTAAAGAACTACCTATTCGCTGTAAATATTTTTTCACGTTCAAAACTCCCCTCTATACGTTTCTTTTTGTCTTGTTATAGCACTCTATGGAACTTGTTTCCATCCTATTGTCAGATATGCTGACAATGTAAATCCGTACTATTTCTTGTAATTCATTCAAATAGGGACTACTTGTAAAGATATATGCTAAAAATGAAAGCGTATACATTAATACTATATCAGAATTTTAGGGACCTAGATAAGCTAAATTTATTTTTCCTCAAAATTCCTTATTTTTATAATAAGAAGAGAAAAAAATCAGTAGTTCTCATGTCCTACTTAAGAGAGGCAGAGAACCACATGCTAAATAACCCCTCACTAACCCCTAAATTGTACATGTAGTAGATACCGAACAGAATACTAATACCTCCAGCCGCTTTTATGAGTCCTGTATGTAAACGAACCTTTTTCGAGCTCATAATAAACGGTACTCCTAGAATGGTCGTGAATAACAGCATGCCGACAATTGTTCCACCACCAAAAATAAAAATATATAATATGCCTTCCCAAACACTATTTACGGTACTCATTGTTAATAAGACCATTGCGGCACTTCCCGCTAAACCATGAATAAATCCCATAAATACAGACTTCTTATACGACGTATGATGGTTAGAATGCTGAACAGATTGTTGATTTCTTTTTGCTGAACGAAACGATGAAACCCCAAAATACACGAGCATAATCCCCACTAAAAATTCTAAAGACATCGAGATATTATCAGGTATTCCACCTTTCATTAAAATAAGTAACATACCAATGATTAACAACGTGGAAGTATGTCCGATCCCCCAAAAAACACCAGTTAACGATGAAACAGACAATCGCTTACTTTGACTAGCGATCGTCGAAACCGCAATCACATGATCTGGCTCCATTGCATGCTTCACACCCAAAATAAAGCCTAAACTTAATACAGATAAAAAACCAATTTCCATTATGTATTCCTCCTGATCTAAATAAAAAAGAGATAGTGGACCTGTGCACCCACTATCTATCCTTTTCATTATTTATTAAGCCGTTTTCCTATTAAGCTGAAGAGCTGGACTATTCCATGTTTTAATCCAGTTTCGTACAGCTGTAATCATAATGACAATTCCTAAGACAAGCATAATGATTGATAAAACAGCATTTAATACGTTGTAGCCTGATGCAGCTGTATTTAAGTAGACGTTCTTGATCATCCAATATCCTGCGTAATTAACCGTTACGTATAGATACGCTAATGGAATAAGGCACGTCAGCATATAACGGCGCTTATCAGCAACTTTTAAGATAACCGTTGCGCCGATAATTAACCCAATTGACGCCATTAGCTGATTGGATACCCCAAACAACGCCCATACCGATCCGATATCTCCCGAGAAGAGGAGGTATCCCCACACCAAACATGCAAGTGCACTGGCAAAAATGTTACCAGGAAGCCAGTCTACACGTTTTAGAGGCTTATAGAAGGCGCCTCCGAAGTCTTGGATCAGATAACGTGCAACGCGTGTTCCTGAATCGATCGCTGTTAGAATGAACAATGCTTCAAACATAATGACGAACTGGAAGAAAAATGAAGCTAATTTATCAAACCACGAAATATCGGTGAAGATGTACGTCATTCCTACTGCCAATGTGACGGCTCCACCAGTACGTCCCTCGAGGTCAAGGCCAATCTCCTGGCTTAGCTTTGAAAGATTAACTGTTTCCATTCCTAACGTTTTAAACACTTCCGGCGTGGAGTTAATCGCAAAATAATCTCCAGGATGAAGAGCTGTTGCCGCAACAAGCGCCATGATCCCAACGACACATTCTACAAGCATAGCACCGAATCCGACAGGCTTAATATCACTCCAGCGATCAAGCATTTTGGGTGTCGTTCCAGATCCAACGAATGCATGGAATCCTGAAATTGCACCACAAGCGATTGTAATCGAGATGAATGGCCACACTGGACCATTTAATACTGGACCTCCGCCGTGGATAAAATCGGTTAATGCAGGCATTTGAAGCGTTGGATTCACAAGGAACACACCGGCAATCAAGGCTACGAAAACCCCAATTTTCATAAAGCTACTTAAATAATCACGCGGCGCAAGCAGTAGCCATACTGGCAATGCCGCTGCAAAAAAGGCATAAATCGGTAAAATAATTGATAACGTTTTTACATCAAGCGTTAGCCATTCCCCAAGGACCGTATCTTGAATATATGGCCCGCAAAATACGGCTACCATAATGAGTATAAAACCAACAATTGTCGCACCTTTTAAATTACCTGTTTTACGATGATATAATCCTACTCCCATAGCAATCGGAATCGTAATTCCAACCGCGAACGTTCCCCAAGGGTTATGTTCAAGTGCGTGAAGTACAACCATGGACAAACCAGCCATTGTAATGGTAATGATAAACAACATCGCAAGACCCGTACAAAAACCAGCAACAGGACCTAATTCCTTCTTCGCTACTTCAGCAAGTGACTCTCCTCGCTGACGCATCGATGCGAACAATACAACCGCGTCATGTACGGCTCCACCAATTACGGCTCCAATTAACAGCCATAGAAGACCTGGAAGATAACCAAATTGAGCGGCTAAAATTGGACCAACAAGTGGACCCGCGGCAGCAATCGCTGCGAAATGATGTCCAAATGTCACCCATCGGTTCGTTGGAACATAGTCCTTCCCGTCTTCTAACTCATGTGCAGGTGTCTTCTTTGAATCATCTAATTTTAAGACTTTCACAGCCATAAATGTTCCGTATAAACGATAGGCAATCATTAAAATACAAATCGATCCTATCACCATTGTAATCGCATTCATTTCTCCCTACCCCCTTGTCGTTCTCTGTGCTCTCACTATAACAAATGAAATAAAAAGTGTTAGCGTTTTCATAGAAAGTAGCGAGATATAGGAGATGAAATGCATAATTTAGGGGTTGAAATGCTTTATAAAAGAGTTAAAATCCAATTCGTTGTCTTAGTTCTTTTACATACGTACGACTGACTGGCACCTTCAATCCATTTTTCATCACTAGATTATAGGTAGAGTTAAACCAAGGCTCAATTTCAACAATCTGATGGATATTCACTAAATAGCTTCTATGAACACGCAAAAACGTATCACTCATCAGTTTTTTCTCAATGGTCACAAGTGTATCAGCAATTTTAAATGATTCTTCCTTTGTCTGAATAACGGTCTTGCCTTCTGATGTAGCAACAAAAAGAATATGTTGAACATCAATTAGGACAATCTTCTCGTCAGTAGCTACAGCTAACTTTCCTACTAGTGGTTCAGCTGTAGCACTTTTGAAAACCTTTGCCGATGATTCTACAGAAGTATGGGGCATTTGATGCCTTATTTTCTGAACTGTTTTCCTAATTCGATCTTCATCGAAAGGTTTCAAGATATAATCAACAGCGTCTAAATCAAAAGCTTGCAGAGCAAATTCATCATAGGCAGTTGCGAACACAATGGCTGGTATATGATCGAGACGACGCAATTCAGCTGCAAGCTGTAAGCCACTATCCTGTGAAAGCTCAATGTCTAAAAAGGCAAGGTCTGGTTTTAATACGGCAATCTGTTCAATTGCATCTAACAGACTGCTAGATTCACCTACAATATCAACTTCACGTGTTCGTAACAGCAAATATTTTAATTCATCTCGTGCCAAAGGTTCATCATCAACTATAAATGCCTTCATCATATGAGCTATACCCTCCTGTTTGTTTTAAAGGAATTTTGATCTGAATAGATGTTCCCTTCTCTTCCTCACTTTTAATACGAAAAGTCGCTTCTTTCCCATAAATTCCATAAAGTCTCTCTTTAATATTAACAAGAGCTGTACCTGTTCCATGTGTCGAAACAACCGTTTCCTTTCCCAGTACCTGTAGCTTGTCAGCAGAAATGCCATGACCGTTATCTCTAACCTGAATACATAAGTGAACATCATCGGCTGAGACTTCTACCTTTACTTCTCCCCTTTTCATTTTTGAAAAGGCATGACGGATACTGTTTTCCACAAGAGGCTGCAAAACGAACGGAGGCAGCAATTGATTCTCAAGCCCCTCTTCAATACTCCAATCCACCTCATAGCGATCTGGAAAGCGCGCCTGTTCTAAAGAGAGATAGGCCTTTACATGCTCGATTTCTTTTTCGAGTGAGATCAGCATTTGCCTTGCCCCCTGCAAATTACTACGAAAAAAGTGGCTAAGCTCTAACAAAAGCTTTCTTGCTTTTTCAGGATTCGTGCGACATAAAACGGAAATGGTGTTAATCGCGTTAAAAAGAAAATGCGGGTGAATTTGGGCTTGAAGTGCTTTTACTTCAGCATCTTTTAATAATTTACTTTGCTGCTCTGCTTCTCCTAACTCGAGCTGAGTGGAAAATAGATTTGCCAACCCCTCCGCTAGCTCTCTTTCCACCTCCGTTAATTGACTTGGATTATTAAAGTACAGCTTTAACGTTCCGACTGTTCGATCATGCAATCTGAGAGGAAGTACGACTGCTGCTCGGAGTGGACATCGCTCATTCTGACAAAGAATCTCCTCCCGGCTCCTTGCCATAAGCACCGTTCCCTCTTTTAACACTTTTTTTGTTAGTTCAGTGGAAAAGCCAAGAGTAGGCTTATGGTGATCAGAAGCTGACCCAACATGCGCTAATACTCCTTCTGCATTTGTAATTGCGATCGCATCTGCATCCGTTAGCTCTAGCATCAGCTCCGCTACTCGTTGACATGATTCGGGATTTAACCCCTTACGGAAAAATGGAAGGGTCTGATCCGCAATGTAGAAAGCTTTACTCGTTTGGAGTGCTCTTGTTTTTTCACGTTCACGTAGAATGTTTTGAATAATAATCATAAACAACAGCATCCCAAGACCATTAATAATAATCATCGGAATACCAATTACTTTTACTAAATTCCACGCGATGTCAAAAGGCTTTGTCACAATTAAAATAAGACCCATTTGAGTTATTTCCATGATGATACCCATCATCACCGCGAAGGGAGCTGTAATTGTGCCTCGACGCTTACGGACCATACCAACGTATCCCGCTATTCCTCCAGCTAAAATAGCTGAGATCGCACACGCTGTAGCGGTAAAACCGCCCATTAAATAGCGATGAAGGCCGGCAATTAGACCGATTCCTACACCAACGACAGGTCCTCCTAGCATCGAACCAATCGTAATGCCCATAATTCTTGTATTCGCAATGGCACTATCAGGCTCAATCGCAATGAGCCAGCTATTTTCCGTAATGGAGTTTGGATGAATTTTAATACCCGTATAATTGCTCATCACACCAAACAAGCCAAAGATAACGACAAGAATCATTTTTTCTTTCACTGTTTGGCTTTGATCAATAACCTTACGAAATGATTTCATTTGAGCTAAGAGAAAGGCCACAATCAGCACAACTCCTACCCGTTCAATCATTAGCGGAATTAGGCTAATCATAGATAATCTCCTCTCTGATTTTACATACGCTGCCTCATGTTTTATCTTACTGAATGATTTTATTATGGACAATCCCTTGTCGCAAAAGCTCTTTTACTTCCTGTAATGGAAGCGGTCGGCTAAATAAATATCCTTGACCAAGCTCACATCCGTTCTGAATTAAAAATTGCTGCTGGTCTTCTGTCTCAATTCCTTCGGCAATCACAGTGAAATTAAGGTTGGTTCCCATATCAATAATGGTTTTCACGATCGCTCCTCCGCTAGAATCCTCGACAATATCATCCACAAATGACTTATCAATTTTAATTTTATCGATAGGCAGGTGCTTTAAATAACTAAGCGATGAATAGCCTGTTCCAAAATCATCAATTGATAACTTGAATCCCAGTTCTTTTAATTGATTTAAAATAAGGAGGGATTCGTCAATATTTTGAATAATACTCTCCGTAATTTCTAGCTCTACACAAGAAGGAATAACCCCTAGCTCTTGAACAACTCGCTCTACGCACTCGATAAAATCCTCTTCCTGCATTTGACGCACTGAAATGTTAATCGAGACTGGAATATCAGATAAGCCGGCATCTCGCCACTGCTTATTTTGCCTGCATGCCTCTTGTAGAACCCACTTTCCAAGCGGAACAATTAATCCGGTCTCCTCAGCTAATGGAATAAATTCACCTGGTGAGATAAATCCATGCGTAGGATGAACCCAGCGCAGCAAAGCCTCAACTCCTACAATCATTCCTGTTTTTAAATCCACCTGAGGTTGATAGTGAATCGTAAAGCTCTCTTGCTCGATTGCTTTACGCAAGGCCGTTTCAAGCTCCATTTTACGTAGTGAAAGACTGTTTAACTGCGGATGGTAAAATTGAAAGTTGTTTTTCCCTCGATCTTTTGCCAAATACATTGCTGTATCTGCCTGTCGAATGAGCGTTTCTTCATCCTCACCATCTTCCGGGTACATACTAATGCCGATACTAGGAGTGATAAAATACTCCTGCCCATTCAGCTCTAAAGGTGGGGAAAATTCATTGATTAATTGCCTAGCAAGATCCTTCGTTTTAATGCGATCTGTATCTTCTAACAGAATGATAAACTCATCTCCACCTAGACGTGAAACCATTCCTACGTGTTGAACTCTTCTCTGTAAACGGTTAGCGACCTTTTTTAGTAGCTGATCGCCAATGCTGTGACCTTTCGTATCATTAATGACTTTAAAGCGGTCTAAATCTAGGAATAGCACAGCTAGCGCCTGCTCCTCTGAATTATTCAGCATATCGTTTAAGTACTTCCGAAACATATAACGATTTGGAAGACCTGTAAGTGCATCGTAATAAGCCATGAACTCAATCGTTTGCTTGGCCCTTTTCTGATCTGTAATGTCATGAACAATAATTTGTTTGGCTAATCGTCCTTCGTATAATGTCGGGACCGCTGACATTTCTAGATCTCTTTTTATTCCATCTGGAGCAGTCAGCTGAAATTCGAAGCTTTTGCATACACCGCTATTCGAATTTTCCTCTATTATTCGAAGCTCATTCAGCACTTCTTCAGGAAAGATATTTTCAAGAGGTTGTCCAATCAACTCTTGAGGGGTTGTAATACCAGCGAACTCGCACCCTGCTCCGTTTGCATAGTCAATTTTCCCTTTACTTACGACCGCGATCATATCTGGAGACATTTCTACTAAGCTTCGATAGCGTTCTTCGCTTTCTTTTCGATCTGTAATATCGAATAAAACGCTCGTAAAATCAATAAAGTGGCCATTTTTGTCCAATGTCGGTATGCCTCGGTCCTGAATCCACCTTACTTCTCCGTCTTTTCGTTGAATCCGGTAAATACTAATTACAGATTCACCTCTTGCAAGAAGCTTCTCTCGTTCGTTAATAATGGAAAGGTCTTCTGGATGAATGACTTTTTTCCACAGCAGCTTATCCTCATAAAACTCATTCAATGAATAATCATAAAGCTTTTGAATACCAGATGTAATTAAAAGATGGTCTGTCTGTAAGTCATGTGACCAAACCGCTACATCAAGCGTGTCAAAAATATTTTTCAGCTTTTGTTTGTTAGCCTGTAACTCAATATTTGTTTTGTGCATATCGCGCTGCATAAAGATCGGAATGGCCATAATTCCTACTAAAATCGTAATGTCTAACAGTAGTTTTGGAACGATCTGAAATGACTCTAAATAATAATAGCCTAGTTCAAGTAGCAATTTAATAACAATGACAAAACCAAAGAGCAAAAACCATTTTCGCCGATAGATTTTCGTAATTGATTTCATTTGAGTATACTCCCTTTGTTCGCGTTCTAACGATCTTTTATTTAATATAGTACAAGCCATTTTCCGTTACAATAGATAATTCCTTTTTTAGGAAATTTAACTTTTTATAGATTACGGCCTGGCTTCATACTTATTACATCGGCATAAGATCATGATGATTTAAATTCTTCTACTTGCTTTCGAATGCATGCTCCCAGGAAGGAGCTATTCGACAGCAAAACAAAAAAGCAGCTCCCCAGTCCTAGAGTAGACTGAAGAACTGCTTCTTTTTATTCTTCGACGTAAGGAATCGTTAAAGGGCCGAGGGGAAGAACAGCGACTGACATGTTCTCACCATATTTATCTTTCAGCTCTTCTAACGTTTTTTCAATGTTATGACTTGGCTTCAGCATAGCTCCTTCAACCTGCTCATCGGTTAATTTCGAATGCACATAAACGTCGGCCCATACTTGAGTCACCGCTTGTTTTTGTACCTGCCATTGATCAAACATTTTAAAGCTAGGATCTTCAATTAGTGCGAGTAATTCTTCAGGGGTCTTCGCGAATTCAAAGATTCTCGCATAATTCCCGTGGCTCGGGAGGCCGTCCGAGCATTCCGATGCAATAATAATGGTTCCACCTTTTTTTACAATTTTATGAGCCGCGCTCATTCCTTTTACCGCCTGATAAAGGTTTTGATCAAGCGGATAGCCTGAGTTGGATGTAATCACGACATCGAAGCGTTCGTCACAGCGAATCATAGCGTGTTCCTTCACAAATTCACAGCCCCGGTCATGAGCTTCATATAATTCTCCTGCAAATACGGCGGTAATTTTCTTGTCTCGATTCAATGTGACATTTAGCATAAAATCGGGTGTACACATTCGGTTAATTTCACGCGTCATATCTTGGACAGGATTGTTCACCATATTCCCCCACGTTGATTTAGCATCTCCAATCATACGCGCATTGTGAAACGTCATAATCGTTTCAATTCCTGCAATTCCAGGCATAATTCCTTTAGGTCCACCCGAAAACCCTGCAAAGAAATGAGGTTCAATAAATCCTGTCACAATTCGGAAGTCGGATTCCACGTAGTCTTTGTTTAAATATACATCGCAGCCGAATGTGCTCTCACCCACTTTGACAAGCTGTTCGTCATTATGACACTGGTTGTTTACAATCCGTATGTTCTCCACAACCCATTCCCCAAGCATTTGAATGAATTCTTCTCTCGTTTGATCACGATGCGTACCTGTTCCATTAATGATGACAAAATTCTCTAATGGGACGTGGTTAAGCTCTTCAATTAGGAGAGGAACCAATAAGTGATTGGGCGTTGGACGTGTAATATCACTTATTACAATCGCTACTTGATCAGATGACTTCACCATTTCACGAAGTGGCAAGGTTCCAATCGGATCTCGCAACGCTTCTTGAACTGCTTTTCTTTCATCCTGGACACCAGACATATGTGATGGTTCAGTAATAAACGAATGATTGGGAACTTGTATCGTCAAGCCTTCTTTTCCGTATAGTAAGGTAGTTTCCAACTGTATCTCCCTCTTTCTATGATTTAGTCACTGTTGAGGTTTGTGGATGAGTCGTAAAAGACCCTTTCTCTTTTTTGCCGTCAATTCCTCTTTTTCGCTGATACTTATCGACTAAAATGACGACAACCGGACATAGAATAGCGGTCGTTAACACGGCTATTGAAATTTGGGCTGTCGCAATGTTAGCAATTTCTGCATAGCTCGCGGCCTCCGCTTTTGTCATCATCCCTGAACTTGCGGCAACGCTTGCTGCTGCGGCAATAGCAGCTGGTGTTCCAACTGCATTTCCTGCTGTTGAGGCTTCAGCCACTGGTGCAATGACGCTCTTTTCTCTGAAAAGCTTAAAGACGAGAATTCCTGTGAACCCTGTTAAAATCGTCGTTAAGAAACCTAACGTTAATCCAGCTGCCACGACTGACGGATTAAAGAAATTAGCGAAGTTCATTCCTGCTCCTAATGCAAATGCAAAGAACGGTACAGGCAGAATTTCTCCTGGTTTTAAGAAGTCACGAATCTCTGGGTCAAGATTTCCTAAAATCATCCCTAATGCAATTGGCAATAACACTGCAATGAACGCAATGACTGGGAATTTTGATCCTAACAGCCCAAGAGACATAAGCGTAAAGAACGGGCCATCATTTAGGGATAAAACGGCTACAGCTCCGACGTCTGATCGATTACCGTACTGACCAGTTAGTGCGGCATACATGCCCCCGTTTCCATTCGTCATCGCAGCGATAATAGCGATGGTGGAGAGACCAAATACACCGTGCATAGGGTCAAACAAAATGCCGAATAACACACCGATTCCGAGCCCTGTCAGGTATTTTGAGGTCGTTAAAAGCACCCCTTTTTTTAATGCCGCTCCTCCTACCCTTAAGTTCATCTGACTCCCTGCACAGAAGAGAAACAGTGCAATTAATACGAGCGCGCCGTTTTTAAAGAGCGCTTCTGAAAACCCACCGATACGCAAAAACTCGTAATTACCTTCTGGCGTTTGTGCTACGCCTAATGACTTTAACCCGTCCATAATTACCGGAATATGTAGCTGATCCACCGTATTCAACAAAGCTCCTAGCATAAGCGGAACAACCATAAGACCACCTGGTACTTTTTCAATGGCTTGCTTAATTTTCATCTTTCTCTACCTACTTTCTTCGGCTTTTTAATGATAAAAATACGTTCTTGCCACTTGTTCAGCGCTTTGTTCTAGTAACTCTGCTGCGTTCTCCATCGCTTCACTTAAAGTCATCGGACGATTAACAATACTGTGGACGCTAATCACACCATATTGATACAAAGCGTCGATTCCTACTCCAACAGACCCTGCTAAAATAATTGAATTTATACCTTGATTCTGTGCCGCTTGGGCTACGCCCATAGGGGTTTTCCCTGAAGCCGTTTGAAAGTCCACTTGCCCTTCGCCCGTAATCACAAGATCCGCCCCTTCTAGGGTCGTTTTAAGCCCGGTATGTTCTATTACAACGTCAATTCCTCGCATCGTTTTGGACGGGAAAAAGGCTTGAAAAGCTCCCCCAATTCCTCCAGCCGCTCCTGCACCTGGTAACGTATGAAGATGAACACCTGTTGCTTCCTCCACTTTATTAGCCCAATGTAGAAGACAATCATCTAGCAAAGCAACCTGTTCAGCTGTTGCTCCCTTTTGCGGGCCAAATACATAGGACGCACCATTTGGACCTACGAGAGGGTTTTCCACATCAGAGGCTAAAAGAAACTGACAACCTTGAATGCGTTCATCAAAACCTGAAAAATCAATTGAATGAAGTTTTTGAAGTGCAGCACCACCAAAGGGAAGTTCGTTCCCATCTCGGTCCGAAAGCTTTAACCCCAACGCTTGAAGCATTCCAGCTCCACCGTCATTCGTAGCCGACCCACCAATAGCTAACACGAAAGACGTATAGCCATCGTCTAATGCTTGCTTAATGAGCTGACCTGTTCCAAATGTCGTTGCTTCAAGAGGATTTAACTGATGTGATGGAACCAAAATTAGCCCTGATGCTTTGGCCATTTCAATGACACACGTCATACCGTTTCCTAGCACCCCGTATTCAGCCTCTACTTCGTTTCCTAAAGGGCCTTTTACGATGACAGGAACTCTTTTTCCATCTGTAGCTGCAACGAGAGTATCTAATGTCCCCTCTCCCCCATCAGCCATTGGCACACGGTATGTTGCAGCCGCTGGAAAGGATTTTTTAATTCCTCGTTCGATTGCTTTTGTAGCTTCTACTGCACTAATGCTCCCCTTAAATGAATCTGTAGCGATGACAATCTTCATAAAATACACCTCACAAAGAAAACGCTTTCATATTTGTTTTAATTATACTAAACTAAAATGGATAAAACATCGGCTGTTTTAACTGAAAAAATCTCGATTTAAACCATATTTTTTGTATTAATTAACTAAAAAAGGAGAAAAAACGATGTTATCAAAGGAAATTGCTGAAGCAATCGTGAATGAAACATCATTACGACTAAATCGAAATATCAATATCATGGACGAGCAGGGAATCATCATAGCTTCTGGAAATTCATCACGAATTGATAGCATTCACGAAGGAGCTCTTCACGTTGTAAAAAGCGGTCAAACATTGATTATTTCTTCAAGAGAAAAGGGCCAATGGAAAGGATCGGAGCCAGGAATTAATCTCCCTATCGTCTTTCAAAAGCGTATCGTTGGTGTTATTGGGATTACGGGTGAGCCTCGCGATGTGGAAGAGCTAGGTGGACTTGTAAAAATGACGACGGAACTCATGATTGAGCAACGCTTTATCGCTTCTCAATTCGAGTGGAAGCAACGAACAAAGGAAATGGTTATTGAAGAGCTACTAAAGCTATCTCCTTCTTATTCAACTATTGAAAGAGGATTAAATCTTCTTCAACTCGTCCTTTTGCCTCCGTTCTCTGTTCACATCGTTCAAATGACGAATCGAAGTCTGACTAATCAGCAGCTTATTCATCGAATTGAAACGATTCTTGAAGATTCTAACGTTCTGATCGGCTTTATTAACGTGAACCGAATTTTTATTGCTTCTTCAGGATGGTCAAACGAAAAAACAGCTCTCAAGCAAAAAAAGCTGTACCGTGAATTAACCAAAATAGGCTTAACCTTCCGCTTTGCTTTCAGCACACCGTTTGAGTCCATGCGACAATTTCATCAAGCTTTTACCGACTGCGAATTATCATTAGAAATTAGCGACGACACACAAGACTTTATTTCCTTTGCCAAACTCGAGGCGAAATCCCTTCTCTATAAAATGGAACCTCTTTGGCTCGAACGCTTTTTAGAGAGAACGATGAACGATATCGTGTTAAAGTATGAAAAAACGCTGGATGAATTTTTCAAACAAAACTTAAACATCCAACAAACGGCTGAGTCGTTGTTTATTCATCGCAATACGCTTATCTATCGATTAGATAAAATCAAACGAGAAACGGGCTATGACCCAAAAGATTTTTCGGATGCGTTAACGCTTCAGCTTGCTCTTTGGGGGCATAAAAGACAAAAAAGCTGGCGCCTGCAATAGGCCCCAGCTACGTTTATTTTTTGTATCTTCTTGTTCGTTCATCTTCAATGACACCCGACCAATTCAGACCAAACGCAAAGTTATATTCATTTCGTTCGCTATCAATATGACATTCCATATCATGAGGAACATCTTCTAATTGTTCCTCCACTACATTCATATTTGCGGGCATTTGAATTGGTAATAGTCCTGATGGCTCCACTTTTCCTGTTAATATCTCAAACAAGGCTTGATCCTGCACACCAAAATGGGCTATAATCCCATCCACTTCAGTCTCAAACTCCTCAACCACAGTCGGATTTTTTATGAGCAATGAAACGATCACAGGCCTACCGTTCATTTTCTTTTTTGTATCCAAAATCAATGTTAGATCTGATTCATTTTCCGTACGAACTGTCTTTCCCTGATAGCCTCGGTTAAGCACATCATCTTTTCGAGAATCCCCTGCAAGGCTAACGTCTCTAGCAAGTTCCGCTTTGTATGGCTTATATTGCAGACTAATTGGTACATAGCCATTTCCCCCATTTTGTTTATCTTCTTCGCTATAGCCAGTGCCAGACTTTGGAGATTGAATGAACACGATCGCTACATCAGCCTCGTCAGGATTGGATGTTACTTGAACATATCGTTGAAGCAACTCTATATTTACAGGATCTTCATAGCGCTCAGGTGTGGAGTTTCCAAACCAATCTTTCCCTTTTGCTACATAGCGTTTCGGCACGTACACTTTCATTTTAGGAGACAAAGGTAACAGGCTCTCTTTATTTTTCAGCATCACAATAGATTTTAGCTGCGCGTCATATCCTGTTCTCATGAACTCTGAGTTTCCTACTACACGCTTACTTTCTACAGGTTTTAAATAAGGATTTTCAAACAATCCAATACGAAACAGATTTTTCAACAGCCTCACAGCTGATTGTTCAAACCTTTTCCTCATAAAGGATTCTCCATGTTCTGCTACTCCTATTTCATACGCTTCAAGAATTGGACCACTTTCATTGTTTCCTCCGAATTGATCCACTCCTGCCATTAATAACTTGTAGTGACGCTCAGCCACAGAAAGGTGCTCAACGCCCCAAGGCTTTCCGCTTAAAAAGGAATCCTTCTGCTCAACTTCGTCTGCTGTAATCATCCAATCTGTGCACACAACTTCATCATAGTTATGCTGACTGCGAAGTAAATCCTGAATTAAAAACGTATTGTACGAGTTTCCTACATTTTCTCCGTTTGTCTCATCCTGATTAACTGAAATCGTGTAATAAGGCATGACGGCTGATGCTTTAGCTGTTTTACCATTTAATTTAAACGCACCTTCCACAAAAGGTTTGAGATGTTCATTAAAATTCCCCCCTGGATACACGGCATATTTTCCGCATCCATAATGGGCATCACGCCCTCCTTCTCCTGAACCTCCTCCTGGCCAATGCTTGACCATTGCATTGACACTCTCATATCCCCATCCGTCCTCAATTTCCATTTCATTTGAGGAACTTTGAAAACCATCAATATAAGCACGTCCCATATCAGTTACCAACTGTGGGTCTTCGCCGAACGTCCCGTTAAACCGGAACCAGCGCGGATCTGTAGCTAAATCAATTTGAGGTGAAAGAGCGGTTGTCATACCTAGTGCTCGATACTCTTTTGAAGCAATGTCTCCAAACTTTTCGGCTATTGTTGGATCAAAAGTTGCTGCAAGTCCTAACGGCTCAGGCCACATGGAGATCACACCACCCGAACCAGCATTAAATTCTGAGCTAGCATCTGAAGCGTGGCGAGGATCCGAGCTGTTATTTGTCGGAATTCCAAGCCCTATACTTTCTGCGAGAGCTTGCACTTCGTTATTCCATTTTGCAGCTACCTCTGGACTTTCTACTGTGGTGATCAGTACATGCCTCAAGTGATCATTTTTTATGAAGTCATATTGTTCATCTGTTAAGTCCCAAGGATTTGCACCAGACTCTTCGTAACTACGCCCTTTATAAGTGCTCGACATCCATCCCTTGCTACTAGCAGGAATGGATTGGTGCTTGCTATATAGCATCAGTCCTGCTATTTGCTCAATCGTCATTTTGGAAGCTAAATCTTTTGCTCGCTCCTCTGGAGATAATCGCCAGTCTTCATATCGATCAATCTTTCCGTTCTTATTTAAATCTTTGAAGAACATTCCATCCTGTTCAATAATGTTTACACCTGATTGCTTGGAATAACCTAGAGTGGGACCATCTTTGTTAGTTACGTAAGCAATTTCTACATTTGTCGTGATCTCTTTTTGCATCAGATTTCCCCCTTTAAAATAAAAAGAGGCTGGGACATAACTAGCCAAAAATAACGAAAAAAGGGTTCACGTCATCGGAATATGATGATGTGAACCCTT
>NZ_LILC01000011.1 GCF_001274935.1 Priestia koreensis
GGGGCCTTAGCTCAGCTGGGAGAGCGCCTGCCTTGCACGCAGGAGGTCAGCGGTTCGATCCCGCTAGGCTCCACCATATATTATCATTATAAACTGTTTGGCGGTGTAGCTCAGCTGGCTAGAGCGTACGGTTCATACCCGTGAGGTCGGGGGTTCGATCCCCTCCGCCGCTACCAAATAGCTTATTATGAAGGACCTTTAGCTCAGCTGGTTAGAGCAGACGGCTCATAACCGTCCGGTCGTAGGTTCGAGTCCTACAAGGTCCACCAGTAGCAGCCATTTATACGGAGGAATACCCAAGTCCGGCTGAAGGGATCGGTCTTGAAAACCGACAGGGGTGTAACAGCCCGCGGGGGTTCGAATCCCCCTTCCTCCTCCATAAATTTTATTACTTATTACCGCGGGGTGGAGCAGTCTGGTAGCTCGTCGGGCTCATAACCCGAAGGTCGCAGGTTCAAATCCTGTCCCCGCAACCAATTAATACATAACATGGTCCCGTGGTGTAGCGGTTAACATGCCTGCCTGTCACGCAGGAGATCGCCGGTTCGATCCCGGTCGGGACCGCCATTTAATTCAATAAACATATTCTATAGTGGCTTGGTAGCTCAGTCGGTAGAGCAAAGGACTGAAAATCCTTGTGTCGGCGGTTCGATTCCGTCCCAAGCCACCATTTAGATGATGGCGGCTGTGGTGAAGTGGTTAANTAGATGATGGCGGCTGTGGTGAAGTGGTTAACACACCAGATTGTGGCTCTGGCATTCGTGGGTTCGATTCCCATCAGTCGCCCCATTTATTTTTATATTTAGCGGGTGTAGTTTAATGGTAAAACCTCAGCCTTCCAAGCTGATGTCGTGAGTTCGATTCTCATCACCCGCTCCATTTAGGGGCCTATAGCTCAGCTGGTTAGAGCGCACGCCTGATAAGCGTGAGGTCGGTGGTTCGAGTCCACTTAGGCCCACCATATTTTCCACAGTAGCTCAGTGGTAGAGCTATCGGCTGTTAACCGATCGGTCGCAGGTTCGAGTCCTGCCTGTGGAGCCATACGGGGAAGTACTCAAGAGGCTGAAGAGGCGCCCCTGCTAAGGGTGTAGGTCGCGTAAGCGGCGCGAGGGTTCAAATCCCTCCTTCTCCGCCAGTCTTAAATGGCCCGTTGGTCAAGCGGTTAAGACACCGCCCTTTCACGGCGGTAACACGGGTTCGAATCCCGTACGGGTCATCCCAAAAAAGCAGTTTGCAAATTTGCAAACTGCTTTTTTTTGTATTTTTTTCTTTTGGTTTTCTTTTTTAAAAAGAGGGTAAAGCATATGAGGCATGTAAAAAAATAGAAAAGAGATTATAATCATCCAGTCGAGAAATGAATGATTATTTGTGTATAATATTTAGAATATATAGAGGATTTTAGCGGTTATTATCGAATTAAATATGCTTATAAACGAATGTTAGAGGGTGAAGTGAGTGCTATCGACGATTAAACCTACTGAGCACGATATTCATTTGTTCCATGAAGGAAATCTATTTAAAAGCCATGAGCTTTTTGGCGCCCATCTCGTAGAACAAAACGGTCAACAGGGCGTTCGATTTTCTGTTTGGGCTCCAAGTGCTCAAAAAGTCGCAGTTGTAGGTGATTTTAATAATTGGTCAGGAGCTGGCTATGAGTTTGAAAAAATAAATGAACAAGGCATATGGAGTCTTTTTGTAGCAGGATTATCTGCTGGGACAATGTATAAATATGAAATTCATTCGTCTAATGGCAAAATCATTTTAAAAGCTGATCCATATGCTTTTTTCAGTGAACTCCGACCTAATACTGCTTCGGTGGTTGCTGATCTTTCTGGATACAAATGGAATGATCAATCGTGGTTCCGGAAAAAGAAAGTTAAGTCAACGTTTGAAAAGCCATTGTCTATTTATGAACTTCACATGGGATCATGGCGAAAGCATAAAGACGATACTTTGTATTCTTATGTAGAAATGGCAGAAGAATTAATTCCATATTTAGTCGAACATCAGTTTTCGCATGTAGAGCTTTTACCAGTCATTGAGCATCCATATGATCGATCATGGGGATATCAGGGAACAGGGTACTTCTCTCCAACGAGCCGTTATGGTTCTCCAAAAGACTTTATGTATTTTATTGATCAATGTCACCAGCACAGCATAGGTGTAATACTTGACTGGGTTCCAGGTCATTTTTGCAAAGACGAGCATGGCTTATATATGTTTGATGGTTTACCTACCTATGAATATGCGCGAGATCGAGATCGAGAAAATTATGTATGGGGAACAGCAAACTTTGATCTAGGGAAACCTGAAGTTCAAAGCTTTTTAATTTCTAATGCTGTATTTTGGCTCGAACATTACCACGTAGATGGATTTCGAGTGGACGCTGTCGCTAACATGCTTTATTGGAACAATTCGAATGAGTTAGTGGGGAATGAGTACGCAGCCCAATTTTTGCGGAAGCTCAACGACACCGTTCACGCTCATGAGCCAACGGCCTTAATGATTGCTGAGGATTCAACCGATTGGCCTGATGTGACAGGTCCAACTGCTGAAGGCGGTCTAGGATTTAGTTACAAGTGGAATATGGGATGGATGAACGATGTTTTAAGTTATATGGAGGCAAATGTAGATGAAAGAGAGCATTTGCATCATAAAATTACGTTTTCTCTTCTATATGCGTTTAATGAGAAATTTATTTTACCGTTCTCACATGATGAAGTTGTTCACGGCAAACGATCTTTACTAAATAAAATGCCGGGTGATTATTGGAGAAAATTTGCACAGCTCAGACTTTTATATGGCTTTTTCTTTTCACATCCAGGAAAGAAGCTACTTTTTATGGGAGGTGAGTTTGGTCAATTTGATGAATGGAAAGATCTTGAGCAGCTAGATTGGTTGTTACTTGATTTTGATATGCATGCGAAAATGAACATTTATTTCAAAGAGCTGATGAAAATCTACAATCGAAGTAAACCGCTGTTTGAAGTGGATTATTCTCCTGAAGGTTTTGAGTGGATCGATGTAAATAATCGTGCTCAAAAAATTTTTTCGTTTATTCGAAAAGGGCAAAATCCAGACGATGTGTACGTAATCATTTGTAATTTTTCTGAGCATGTTCATCATGACTACAAAGTGGGGGTACCACTCCCGACAAGCTATATTGAAGTTTTAAATAGCGATGATAGTAGCTATGGTGGATCAGGTATTACAAATAAAAAAGAATTAAAGTTTCATGAAGAGTCCTATCACGGAAAACCGTATCACATTGAATTAAATATTCCGGCGTTTGGAATTAATATACTGCGAGCGAAGAAGAGCAGAGGGGAGAAAAAGAAAAATGGTCAAAAAAAAATGCGTAGCAATGTTATTGGCAGGAGGAAAAGGGAGTCGACTAAGCTCTCTGACAATTAATCTAGCAAAACCAGCGGTTCCTTTCGGAGGGAAATACCGTATTATTGACTTCCCTTTAAGTAATTGCACGAACTCAGGTATTGATACGGTGGGCGTTCTCACCCAGTATCAGCCGCTTGTACTTCATTCATACATTGGGATTGGAAGTGCGTGGGACTTAGATAAACGCAATGGAGGGGTCACAGTCCTACCTCCTTATTCAGAGTCTTCAGGCGTGAGATGGTACAAGGGGACAGCTAGTGCGATTTATGAAAACATGAACTATCTTAAACAGTATGATCCTGAGTACGTGCTTATTTTGTCGGGTGATCACATTTACAAAATGAATTACGAGGAAATGCTAGAGCATCACGTTGAAAAAGATGCTGATGTGACGATTTCAGTTATTGAAGTTCCATGGGATGAAGCAAGTCGATTCGGTATTATGAATACGGATGAGAACTTAAATGTCGTCGAATTTGATGAAAAGCCAGCAAATCCTAAAAGTAATTTAGCATCGATGGGTATTTATATTTTTAAATGGAGTGTGTTAAGAGAGTATCTTGAAATGGATGCAAGAGACCCACACTCAAGTCATGACTTTGGTAAAGATGTGATTCCTCTTTTACTGGATGAGAAGAAAAGTCTAGTCGCGTATCCTTTCAAAGGCTATTGGAAAGATGTTGGAACGGTTAAAAGCTTATGGGAAGCAAATATGGATTTGTTGAAAGAGAATTCCGACCTAAACTTGTTTGATTATTCATGGAGAATCTATTCAGTAAATCCAAATTATCCACCACAATATATTTCGCCAGAGGCAACCGTTATTGAATCGTTAATTAATGAAGGGTGTGTCATTGAAGGGAAGGTTGAAAATTCGGTTCTTTTCCAAGGTGTACATATAGGAAAAGGAACAGAAATCAACCGTACCGTTGTCATGCCAGAAGCCCATATCGGAAAGCATGTGTACATTGAAAATGCGATTGTTCCATCAGGAATGAGCATTCCAGACGGGGCGATTATTCGACCAATCAAAGGTGCAGAAGAAGTTATTTTAGTTACAGATGAGATGATTGAAGTATTAAATAAGGAACGAGCAGTACACGAAGAATTAAATTCATAATAGGAGGATGGGTTATCATGAACAAGCAAATGTTAGGAGTCATTGAAGCATCAACATATCACAACACTTTAACCCCATTAACAGCGTACCGTTCTGTTGGAGCAGTTCCTTTTGCAGGAAGATATCGTCTAATTGATTTTATCTTATCGAACATGGTGAATTCCGGTATTAGTAGCGTCGCCATTTTTCCACGCAGTCATTATCGTTCATTAATGGACCATTTAGGTTCAGGAAAGGAATGGGATTTAGACCGAAAACGAGATGGTCTTTACATTTTCCCGCCAATTATGAGCGAGCTTCAAACTGAACCCTCAACACTATTTTCGCAATTACGTTATCACATTGATTACTTTTTGCGAAGTACCCAAAAATATGTGTTAATTAGTAACACCTTTAACATTAGTAACATTGATTTCAAACCTGTACTTAGACGCCATGTCCAAGTAGGAGCTCCAGTAACATCGATCGAACACGAAGGTGAGAAGCTTGGAATGTATGTCCTTGAAAAAAGCCGACTCATTTCCTTATTGCAAGATACAGAGCATGATTTTAAAGATATTCATGAAATGATCGAGCATATTGAAAGCCATGAAACGATTCATGTTTATGAACATACAGGATATGTAGCAAGAATTTCAGATATTCCTTCTTATTTCTCTGCGAGCATGAATTTATTGAAACCAGATACATGGAGCCGGTTATTCTTAAAAGAACGTTCGATCTTAACAAAAGTAAAAGATGAGCCACCTACTCGTTACGTAAAAGGATCCAATGTGAAAAATTCAATCGTGGCAAACGGTTGTGTCATTGAAGGACATGTTGAAAATAGTATTATTTTTAGGGGCGTGCGCGTAGAAAAAGGAGCCGTCATTAAGAATAGCATCGTGATGCAAAAAGGAACTGTCCATAAAAATAGCCATATCGAGTACGCTATCCTTGATAAGGACGTAAAAGTAGAAGCAAATACAGTTATTAAAGGTGATGCTACAAATCCTCACGTCGTTGCAAAAGGAACTCGTCAAGGAGCTCTGATGAATTCGTGAATGTACTGTTTGTTGTTTCAGAATGCGTACCCTTTATTAAAACAGGTGGATTAGCTGATGTAGCAGGAGCACTTCCAAAAGAGTTGGCACAGCTTGGAACAAATGTGACTGTAATGATGCCAAAATATGGGCTAATACCTGAAAAGTTTAAAGAGAAGATGGTGCTTAAAAAAGTGCTGTACGTCCAAGTGGGATGGCGTCGTCAGTATTGTGGATTAGAAGTATTAGAGCAAGACGGTGTGCAGTATATATTTGTAGACAATGAGTACTACTTTAATCGTGACAGTTTGTATGGTCACTATGATGATGCTGAGCGATTTACATTCTTTTGTCGAGCGGTGATTGATGCACTTCCGCACTTGGATCAGTTACCTGACATCATTCATTGCCATGATTGGCATACAGGAATGGTACCGTTTTTACTTCGTGCTGATTATGCGTACTATTCTTCTATTCAAACGGTCTTTACGATTCATAATTTACAGTTCCAAGGGATTTTTCCAAAGGGAATTTTATATGAATTACTAAACTTAGATGATTATTATTTTACGACGAGTCAGCTTGAATTTTACGGCAACGTAAGCTTCATGAAAGCAGCACTGGTTTCCGCTGATAAAATTACGACCGTTAGTCCAACGTATAAAGATGAAATTCAGATGCCTTATTACGGCGAGCAGCTTGATGGATTGTTACGAAGACGAAATCAAGATTTAGTAGGCATTATAAATGGTATCGATGACACCATTTATAACCCAACTGAGGATACGTATATCGCACAGAAGTATAGTGTCAAATCGCTAACTAAAAAGACTGTAAATAAGACAGAGCTTCAAAAGTCATTAGGCCTGAATGTAGACGAGAAAATTCCTGTTATGTCGATGATTACAAGGCTAACGAAGCAAAAGGGATTGGACCTTGTCAGACACGTTTTTCATGAAATAATGAGTCATGACATACAATTAATTATACTTGGAAGTGGCGAAAAGGAATTTGAGCATTTCTTTCAAGAGATGGAGCGACAGTACCCGGAAAAAATCCGCTGCGTAGTGGGTTTTAATGAGGAGCTTGCACATACCATATATGCAGGATCAGATTTATTTCTCATGCCGTCGCAGTTTGAGCCATGTGGACTGGGACAGTTAATTGCGTTAAAATATGGAACCATTCCTGTTGTGAGAGAAACCGGTGGGCTAAATGATACGGTGGAACCTTACAATGAGTACGAAAAAACAGGAAATGGCTTTAGTTTTACAAACTTTAATGCGCATGACATGTTGCATACGATTGAGCGCGCGCTCATGTTCTATCAAAAAGAAGATGCGTGGCAAGCAATTATAGAAGAGGCTATGAATCGAGACTATACGTGGGCGAAATCAGCTTTCATTTATAATCAGCTATACGCTGATCTTATCAGTACATAACGGAAGGAATGGATAATCATGTTCTCTAACCGAAAGAGCTTTCAGCATATTTTTCTGAAAAAGCTTGAGATGACTTATGGGAAAAGTTTTAAAGAATCAACCATTCAAGATCAATATCATACGTTAGGGAATATGGTGAGGGAGTACATTAGTTCAAATTGGATTTCCACTAATGAACGTCAACGATCAACTCATTCAAAACAAGTGTACTATTTATCCATTGAATTTTTACTAGGCCGGTTGCTTGGACAAAACTTAACGAACTTAGGAATTCGAGAAGTGGTCGAAGCCGGATTAAAGGAACTCGGAATTTGTTTAGAAGATATTGAAGAGATGGAGCCTGATGCAGGGCTTGGAAACGGAGGATTGGGAAGGCTAGCGGCGTGCTTTTTGGATTCATTGGCCTCTCTTGGTCTGCCTGGTCACGGCTATGGAATTCGCTACAAGCACGGGCTGTTTGATCAAAAGATTGTGGATGGCTTTCAGATTGAACTGCCAGAACAATGGCTGCGAAACGGAAATGCATGGGAAGTGAGAAAATCCGATCAAGCAGTTGAAATTCGTTTTTGGGGTGATATTGAAGCATATCAAGATCAGGATGGTTACTGGAGATATCGTCACCGAAATGGTGAAACGATTGCTGCAGTTCCATATGACATCCCAATTATTGGTTACGAAATAGATGTTGTGAATACGCTACGATTGTGGAATGCGGAACCATCTCCTTTTCCTGTGCATAAAAACAGCATGGATTACAAGCGTGAAACAGAAGCAGTATCTGAATTTTTATATCCAGATGACACTCATGACGATGGCAAGATTTTAAGGTTAAAACAGCAATATTTTCTTGTTTCAGCAAGTTTACAAAGCATTATCGAAAATCACCGTAAAACGTATGGGACGCTAACCAATCTTCATGAGAAAGTAGCCATTCATATTAATGATACCCACCCCGTTCTAGCCATTCCAGAACTCATGCGTGTGTTATTAGATGAAGAGCTGTTAGACTGGGATACCGCTTGGAATATTACAAGCCAGACGATTTCGTATACTAATCATACGACATTGTCAGAGGCGCTTGAAAAGTGGTCTGTTTCAATTTTTAAGCCACTACTTCCGCGTATCTATATGATTATTGAGGAAATTAACGAACGCTTTTGCAAAGAGCTGTGGGAGCAGTCTCCTGGCGATTGGGAACGTATTGAGCGAATGGCCATTATTGCTCATGGGTTAGTGAAAATGGCTCATCTAGCGTTGGTAGGAAGCTATAAGGTGAATGGCGTAGCGAAGATTCATACAGAGATTTTAAAGAAACGAGAAATGGCTGACTTTTATCAAATCTATCCAGACAAGTTTAATAATAAAACAAACGGTATCGCTCACCGCCGCTGGCTGTTAAAAGCAAATCCACAGCTTTCATCGCTTCTTACAGAAACGATTGGACAAAAGTGGGTCCATGAGCCAGAGCAATTGATTCAGTTAAAGCCTTTTTCATTTGATCGTAGTTTCCAACAAAGCCTAAAAAAAGTAAAGCAGGAGCGAAAGACCATTCTGTCTAATATTATTTATCAGCAAACAGGGCTTCTAGTCGATGACCATTCTATTTTTGACGTTCATGTAAAGCGCCTTCACGCTTATAAACGGCAGCTTTTAAACATTTTACACGTTATGTACTTATATAATCGTCTGAAGGAGGAAGGGAATTATTCCATCCATCCGCGAACATTTATATTTGGAGCCAAAGCTTCGCCTGGTTACTACTATGCTAAGAAGATCATTAAACTGATTAACTCAGTCGCTGAAAAGGTGAACAACGATCCTAAAACATCGTCCATACTGAAAGTGGTCTTTTTGGAGAATTATCGTGTATCACTGGCAGAAAATATTTTCCCTGCTTCCGATATTAGTGAGCAAATTTCGACAGCTAGCAAAGAGGCATCTGGCACAGGCAATATGAAGTTTATGATGAACGGCGCTTTAACGATCGGGACATTGGACGGTGCAAACGTGGAAATTTGTGAAGAAGTAGGGGCAGAAAACATGTATCTGTTCGGCTTAAAAGCAGAAGAGGTTCTTCACTACGAGCAAAGCGGAGGCTACAGATCCTTTGATTATTACTATCATGATAATCGAATTAAACAGGTTCTCGAACAGCTCGTAAATGGATTCTTTCCGAATTCCTTTGATATTTTTGAGCCCATCTATGATTCGTTGCTAATGCAAAACGATGAGTATTACGTATTACGAGACTTTGCATCTTATGTGCATGCACAAGAGCAAGTCAATAATACGTATCAAAATGAAGATAAATGGTTACAAATGAGCAGCTTGAATATTGCCCACTCTGGTTACTTCTCAAGTGACCGTACAATT
This sequence comes from Priestia koreensis, assembly GCF_001274935.1. GTDB lineage: Bacteria > Bacillota > Bacilli > Bacillales > Bacillaceae_H > Bacillus_AG > Bacillus_AG koreensis. The sequence continues at coordinate 9,354 of NZ_LILC01000011.1, forward strand.
CAGGAGTATTCAGAAGATATTTGGAAGTTAAAAGCAGCGGAAATGATGAGATGAAAAAAGGAGGGAGCCAATTGGCTTTCCTCCTTTTTCTTGTTAGCGATCTCCGAATAGGTCGCCTAATCCACCTAGAATTCCGCCTTCATCACGTTTTTTTCCAGGAACGGTTGCATTGACTAGTACGCGTTCAGCTAGACGGCTAAACGGCAACGATTGAACCCAAACAGATCCGGGTCCTTTTAGCGTAGCAAAGAATAGACCTTCACCACCGAAGAGAGCCGTCTTGACTTTTCCGACGTATTCAATATTGTAATCAACGTCTCTTGTCATCGCTACTAAACAGCCAGTGTCTACTTTTAATACTTCACCAGGCTGGAGGTCTTTACGAATAATCGTACCCCCTGCATGCAAGAAGGCTAATCCATCACCTTCAAGCTTTTGCATGATGAATCCTTCACCACCGAAAAAGCCTGTTCCTAATTTCTTTTGAAAATCAATTCCAATGGACACACCCTTCGCGGCACAAAGGAAGGAGTCTTTTTGACAAACAATTTTCCCGCCTAGTTCATCTAAATCCATAGGAATGATTTTTCCTGGATACGGGGCAGCAAACGATACTTTTTTCTTTCCATGACCAATATTTGTGAAAACGGTCATGAATAGGCTTTCACCGGTAAGCACGCGTTTCCCTGCGCCCATCAGCTTTCCGAATAATCCTTTTGTTGCGCCTCCACCGTCTCCGAAGATGGTTTCCATATCAATACCGGAATCCATCATCATCATGCCACCGGCTTCAGCAACAACGCTTTCTTCAGGATCTAATTCTACTTCAACAAACTGCATATCGTCCCCGTGAATTTCATAATCAATCTCATGAGCATTCATACACTTATCACCTCATCTATACTTTACAACATGGTAATTCGTCTTCAAGTGTATAATTTCCTCTTTATACGTTCATGGAATAAATGGTATATGAAAGGAATGTTGCAAATGCGCTCCAGAGAAGATATGGGATAAGTAGCAGACCCGCTAGTTTTGAATGGCGCATGGCAGCAATGATTAAGAGGAGCGTTGAGATGGCTATCAGAGCGCAATCAATTGTAGCCGAAAATAAATCTTTTTGGGTAAATTGGAAATAACTAAAGGCTTGGTTCAAAATATAGTTGATGATGAGGATGGTCCAGAAAAACTTGTCTCCTCTAAAAAAGCTGTCCTTATTGTAAACAATGGCTACTGAAAAAGAGATGAGTGCAAATAAAATTCCCCACACAATGCCAATGACGCCTCCGGAAGGGGTCCAACTAGGCTTATCTAGCGCATCATACCAAGACTGATCGATAGGGAATAGGAAGCCGCTCAAACTAAATAAGAGGTAAGTGATCAGAAAGACCAAAATCGCCGTTTTTTTCATGTTCATCTTCCTTTCTGGAGTAAATGCATTTAACCCATGAAGAGGCGAACTATCCATGGGTTAAATGAGAGATCGTTTAGATGGATAATGAAGCTCCTTGTTATGGGTTTATACCCTTGTTTTAGGCCATTAATCCTCTATATAAGGCTCCTTCTCATCACGTGGCAAATCTCCAAAGATCGTCATCGTCCCTTCTTCATCTAACATGTCTTCATACATTTCGTGCTTTTTGTTTGGATAAAGGGGAAGAGGGTTTCCATACATATCAGTCGCTGCGAAGCTTTCGTAATCTTCTACGTAATTTAACGCTTCATCCGCTTCAATGTATGTTTCACTGTAATTTTCTGTGTCTTCAACAAAATCAGATGGAGACTCGCTCGTACCATAGCGAGCAACATCCTGCCAGCTATCTTCAGAATCATATGGCTCATAAAATTTCTCATCAAATTCGTATTGTCCAAATGGATGGCGGAGAGATGCTTCTTCAATAGGGCGATCTCTAGAAACGCTTTGTTCTGGGCTATGTTCTTTACAGTAAAGAGCTGTAGGAAGAGCTTCTAAGCGTTCAACACTAATTTCTTTTCCGCATGTTCGGCACTTTCCATATGTGTGATCATCCATCGCTTTTAACGCCTCATTGATTTCCTCAAGCTGCTCATGAATTAGTTCATTTAACGCTAGATCTTTCCCGCGCTCAAAGGTTTCTGTACCTGTATCAGCGGGATGATTGTCATAGCTTGAAAGCTCACCTGTTGAATCATGGGCATCACTTCGAAGAAGACCAAATTGCTTTTCTTGTTGGTCGTGCCCTTCTATTTCATGCTTCATTTCTACTAATGATTGTTTTAATTCAGAAAGCTGTTGTTTGGTTAACAAAGCAAATTCTCCCTTCTTTTTGTTTCTGTTCAGTATTATTTGCGAAAAGTAATAAAAAAAAACAATACGAACTGTTAATTACCTGAATAGGTTCGAAAAGAGTTCAAAACAATAAAAATAAGTTTATGTGTGCTAGTGCTGGTGGAATAAGAAGGTAGACCAAAACCATTCACTGGATTTTTTTATTATGACAATATATAATAAATTGGTTAAAGATAAGAATGAAAACAATGAGTAGGGGGATCTAGTGTGATTGCAATGACAGAGAGTTTTATTCAAAAAACATTACAAGACGCTAGTGATTTTGCTAAAGAAACAGGAATGCCTAAATTAGTGAGCATAGTGAAAGACGTTCATAAAATGAGCCCCCAGACTTTTTTAATGAACGGAAAACGTGTCTACAACGGAGACCGATTTTTATGGAGTAATCCAGATCGATCATATACATTCGCAGGTGTGGGGGTTTCTCACATTTTTACAACAGATAATGCCGACGGACGTTTTCAAGATATTGAGAGAGAATGGAAGCGCTTTAATGAACAGACCGTTGTTCATAGCATTTCATATCCGTATGGGACAGGTCCCTTGATTGTAGGAGGATTTTCATTTGATCCCAACAAGCAGTCGACTAATTTGTGGAATAAGTTTCCGAGTGCGAAATTTGTTATTCCTGCCTTTCTGTATACAGTGGTCAATGACCAAGCATATTTTACAGCTAACGTAATGGTGCACCCTCATAAAGAAGTGCATGACTATATAAAAGAAGTAGAAGAAGCTGAAAAAATGCTCCTTAACTTCACGACGATTCCAGAGAAGTCTTCCTCTATCATGGTAAACAGACATGAAATAGAGCCAGATAAATGGAAAAAAACGATTCAAAAGGCTACGTCAGCGATTAAACGAGACGAATTCGAGAAAGTAGTGTTAGCTCGTGAGCTACGAGTGACCTTTGATCAAGAATTACAGCTTGAGCAAATTACAGATCGACTCATGGCTGAACAGCCAACGAGCTATGTGTTTGCAATTGAGCAAGGAGAAAATTGCTTTTTAGGCGCATCGCCCGAAAGACTTGTGAAAAAAGTAAAAGACAAAGTTTATTCTACGTGTTTAGCTGGGTCCATTCGACGTGGCAAAGACGAAGAGGAAGATGGAGTGCTTGGGAAAGAATTGCTTACGGATGAGAAGAATCTAATTGAACATGATGTTGTGGTTCACATGATCAAGGAAGCGATGAACGAATATTGCGAGTGGATTGAATCACCTTCTCATCCAGCTCTATATAAAACAAAGCATATCCAACACTTATATACCCCCGTAGAAGGAGAAATGAAGAAGGACCATACATTGCTTTCTCTAGTGGAGCATCTTCATCCAACGCCAGCTCTTGGTGGTTATCCAAAACGAACGTCTGTTGAATTTATTCGAGACGTTGAACGTTTGGACCGCGGCTGGTACGCTGCACCTATTGGTTGGATGGATGTGGAAGGAAACGGAGAGTTTATTGTAGGAATCCGTTCGGGACTTGTCAAAAAAAATGAAGCATCCTTATTCGCTGGGTGTGGCATCGTAGCAGACTCAGATCCAGAAAGTGAATACGAAGAAACGAATATAAAATTCAACCCAATGCTATCAGCACTAGGAGGGGCTACACATGACACACACTGATAAAATGACTGCATATATTGCATCATTTATAGATGAACTAGCGAGCCTTGATGTTCAGGATGTTGTCGTAAGTCCAGGCTCAAGATCAACACCTTTGGCTATTTTAGCAGCTGATCACCCAGCACTGAACGTTCATATTAATATTGATGAACGTTCAGCTGGTTTTTTTGCGTTAGGAATTGCTAAAGCAAAGCAAAAACCTGTTGTACTCGTTTGTACGTCAGGAACAGCAACAGCGAATTACTATCCCGCAGTAGTAGAAGCATTTTATGCGCGCGTTCCACTAATTGTAGTGACAGCAGATCGTCCTCATGAGCTTCGAGATGTTGGAGCACCTCAAGCTATTGATCAAATTCGTCTATTCGGGGAGTTTGCGAAATGGTTTGCGGAGGTTGCACTTCCAGAAGATACGCCTGCGATGCTTCAGTACATTCGTACAGTCGCTGCTCGTGCAGTTGGAACAGCACTTTCAGGACCTAAGGGACCTGTCCACTTAAACGTACCTCTTCGTGAGCCGCTGCTTCCAAATTTGAGCCTAGATAATTTATGGGGTCAAGGAAAGCGCATATCAAATCACTATGTGACGGTGCAAAAGAGCCTTTCAACGCTTTCAGATGAGTCTTTCAAACACCTTGCAACACGTCTTGCCACCTATAAAAAAGGCGTCATCGTTTGTGGTGGATTAGCTGATTCTTCATCAGCTAATGTCTTAACGAAGCTTGCTAAAACGCTAGGCTTTCCTATTCTAGCGGATCCATTGTCACAGCTAAGAAGTGGTAATCATGATCAAACGATGATGGTTAATAGTTATGATACGTTTTTGCGTAACGAAGCGATCTTGGGCGATTTAAAACCAGACATAATTATTCGTTTTGGTGCGATGCCTGTTTCAAAGGCATTGTTATTGTTCATGAAACAATATACGCCGAAAGAATTAATTGTGGTGGATGAAGAAGCGGGGTGGAGAGATCCGACACTCCTTGCAACAGAAATGATTTCGTGCGATGAAGAAGTATTTTGTAAAAGCGTACTATCCCATCTTTCTTCTGTAGAAGCATCAAACGAGTGGTCTTCGAAATGGCTAGCGGTTCACGAGGCAACAATGAGAGGTCTTCAAGAGCTAGAAAGTGAGCATGAGCTTTCAGAAGGAAAAGCAGTGCTAGAGTTAAGCAGGCTTTTACCAGACGAATCCACATTGTTTGTTGGTAACTCAATGCCAATTCGGGACGTTGATAGCTTCTTTATCGAGAACGATAAGCACATTAAAATTTTAGCGAATCGCGGCGCGAATGGAATTGATGGGGTTGTGTCAACAGCGCTAGGGACAAGCTTAGTGGAAAAGAATACGGTTCTCTTAATTGGTGATTTATCTTTTTATCACGATTTGAATGGTTTATTGGCTGCAAAAATGCACAGTCTAAATATAACGATTGTGTTAGTTAATAATAATGGAGGAGGAATTTTCTCTTTCCTTCCTCAATCCAAAGAAGAAAAGCATTTTGAAGCATTGTTTGGCACACCAGCCGATCTCGAGTTTGAAAAGGCAGTCGAAATGTATGGCGGGAAATACGTCCAGGCAGATACGTGGGAAGCTTTCCGTCAGGCCTTCTCTCAATCGATGAACGAGCAGGGAGTATCAGTCGTGGAAATTAAGACAAAGCGACATGAAAATGTGCTTCATCATCGGAATTTGTGGAATCGTGTTACCCAGGAAATAAATAAGTCATTTCTTGGTGAAAAATAATGAAGAAATATGTCATTAATGGGCTATCGTATGCAGTGGAGATAAAAGGAAATGGTTTTCCTCTTCTCCTCTTGCATGGTTTTACAGGAGCAAAGGAAAATTGGGAGCCGTTTGTAGCGGAATGGTCCTCTCATTTTCAGCTTGTCATGGTAGATCTTATCGGTCATGGTGAAACCGAGCAGGACGCTACGATTAGTCGTTATAAGATCGAAAGCTTGGCTAAAGATCTTGTCACTTTGATGAAAGAGATTGGTTTTTCAAAGTTTCACGTGGTAGGATATTCTATGGGAGGAAGATTAGCCTTAACTATGGCTGTCCTCTACCCAACCGTTATTAAAAGATTGGTGCTAGAAAGTTCCTCACCTGGACTGAAAACAGAAGATGAGCGCCATGAGCGTCAGAAGAAAGATCAGCAACTTGCTGAACGTATTTTGATGAATGGGGTTGCATCATTTGTGGAAAAATGGGAAAACATCCCGCTTTTTGCCACACAAAAAGAGCTTCCACAGGCTGTTCAGCAGTCCGTTCGAAGACAGCGGCTATTGAACAGCGAACAAGGGTTAGCACAGAGCTTGCTCGGAATGGGAACTGGTTCTCAGCCATCTTGGTGGACACATCTTTCTGACATTCATACGCCTGTATTGCTGCTTGTAGGAGAGCGTGATAAGAAGTTTTGTCGACTTGCGAAAGAGATGAACAAGAAGCTTCCTGATAGCACAATAACAGTAATTAAAAATGTTGGACATGCAATTCACGTGGAAGAACCAAAGATTTTTGGTAAAATAGTAAGAGAGTTTTTAACTACTACATAATTGGAGGAATTATAATGGCTATTGAATGGGTAGCAGAACGTAAGTATGAAGATATTTTATACGAAACTTACAACGGAATCGCGAAAATTACCATCAACCGTCCTGAAGTGCGCAACGCATTTCGTCCTAAAACGGTAATGGAATTAATCGACGCATTTGCGTACGCGCGCGATGATAAAAACGTAGGCGTAATCGTCTTAACAGGTGCTGGAGACAAAGCATTCTGTTCAGGTGGAGACCAAAAAGTACGCGGTCATGGTGGTTATGTTGGTGAAGACCAAATTCCACGCTTAAACGTGCTTGATTTACAACGCTTAATTCGCGTAATTCCAAAACCAGTCGTAGCGATGGTAGCAGGATATGCAATCGGTGGAGGACACGTTCTACACCTTGTATGTGACTTAACAATCGCAGCAGACAATGCAATCTTTGGGCAAACAGGACCAAAAGTAGGTAGCTTTGATGCTGGTTACGGTTCAGGCTATCTAGCACGTGTCGTTGGTCATAAGAAAGCGCGTGAAATTTGGTTCCTATGCCGTCAATACAGCGCACAAGAAGCTCTTGACATGGGACTGGTTAATACAGTTGTACCTTTAGAGCAACTTGAAGAGGAAACAGTACAATGGTGTAATGAAATGTTAGAAAAGAGCCCAACAGCTCTTCGCTTCTTAAAAGCAGCGTTCAATGCAGATTCAGACGGTTTAGCTGGACTACAGCAATTAGCTGGAGATGCAACGCTTCTTTATTACACAACGGACGAAGCAAAAGAAGGCCGCGATGCGTTTAAAGAAAAACGTAATCCAGACTTCCAACAGTTCCCACGTTTCCCTTAAGTCGAACAAAACTTACAGCTTGATGAGTTACTCATCGAGCTGTTTTTTTAATGTGAAGGAAATTTTGGAAAGGAGAATGAACATGAACGGTTTAATAGAACATGAAATGCCTATTTTTTTATGGAAGAGAGCTAAGCTCACACCGAACCGTGTGGCGATACAAATGGGTGAGACGGCTCTAACGTTTCAAGAACTTCACGAAAAAGCATTAGAACTAGCAGGGAAAATGACAGCTGCTGGTATGAAAAAAGGTCAGTATATAGGAATTTTGTCACCGAATTCGGTCGAGATGATTGTCATGATTCATGCCCTCAAATATGTAGGAGCCATTACGGTCATGTTAAACACAAAGCTCAGTCCTTCTGAAGTTTCCTTTCAGCTAGAGGATGCAAGGGTGTCTCATTTGCTTACTGATTCATCTTTAATTGACAAGGCTGCGCAATCTGCAAAAGGTCGTACAGTTACGGTTCATTCTTTTGAGGAATTGCAGCGCATGCCTTCTGCATCTATTGTTCCCATTCAAACAATTTCTCTCGGTGATACGGATACCATCATGTATACATCGGGAACGACAGGAGCGCCGAAGGGTGTAAAGCAAACGTATGGAAATCATTGGTGGAGTGCGATTGGTTCATCTTTAAACTTAGGTCTTCGTGAAGATGACTGTTGGCTTATTGCGGTTCCCCTGTTTCATATTAGCGGGCTGTCAATTTTGATGAGAAGCGTGATCTATGGGATGAAGGTGATCCTTCACGAGAAATTCGATGCAACTCGTATGAACCAAGCGATACATGAAGAGGGTGTCACAATTGTCTCGGTTGTAACAGCCATGGTTTCAAGGCTATTACAAGAGGAAAATGGAGCACCTTATCCAGCATCCTTCCGCTGTATGTTAGTAGGAGGAGGGCCAGTGCCTGTTACGATTTTAGAAAAGTGCTCAAGCTTAAGCATTCCCGTTTATCAAACGTACGGGATGACGGAAACATCCTCTCAAATCGTGACGCTATCGCCTGAGGACAGCTTGCAAAAAATCGGTTCTGCGGGTAAGGCATTATTTCCTTCAGAAGTAATGATCATGAGTGAAGCAGACGAGCAACAGCACGACAATCTCCCTGGTGAAATTGTCGTAAAAGGGCCAAACGTTACAAGTGGTTACTTGAATCGCCCAGATGCAACTAGGGACACGATTCGAGACGGCTGGCTTCATACAGGTGATATTGGTTATATGGATGAAGAAGGGTTTCTCTATGTGCTAGATCGCCGTTCAGATTTAATTATTTCAGGTGGGGAAAATATCTACCCTGCTGAAATTGAAAATGCACTCGTAAAGCACCACGCCGTTGTGGAAGCAGGCGTTACAGGTCTTGAAGATGAGACGTGGGGTCAAGTTCCGGTCGCGTTTGTCGTGGTTAATAGCGATGATGTAGAAGAGAAAGATATTATAGCTCATTGCTTGACCCATTTAGCAAAGTATAAAGTTCCAAAGCATGTCTACTTTGTACAAAACCTACCGCGTAACGCGTCAAATAAGCTGTTAAGACGAGAATTACTTTCGCTACTGGACTAGGAGGGTGAGCGTGTATGGTAATTACAGAAATTAATTTATATCATATTGAAATGTCTCTTCTAACGCCTTTTTCAACGAGCTATGGTACGGTAAAAGATCGAGCACTTATTCTTATTGAAGTTGTTGATGAGAATGGACTGAGCGGGTGGGGAGAAGTCGTAGCTTTTTCGACGCCATGGTACACAGAAGAAACGATTGAGACGTGTACCCATATTCTAGAGACATTCCTTATCCCATCTGTACTAAATCAAATGCTAGAGCATCCAAGCGATCTACAAAAGCATTTTGCACCGATTAAGCGTAACAATATGGCTAAGGCGGGGCTTGATTGCGCCGTATGGGATTTATATGCAAAAAGACTTCAAAAGCCACTTTGGGATGTTTTAGGCGGAACACGTTCTAAAGTAGAAGCAGGCGTAGTGGTGGGTATCGATCAGCCCCATAAAATGAAGGAGAAAATACGAGAGCATCTACACGATGGATATAAGCGTTTTAAGATTAAGATTAAGCCCGGAATGGACTATGAGCTCATTAAAGTGATTCGAGAAGAGTTTCCAGAGCTTCCGCTGATGGCTGACGCAAATTCTGCGTATACCCTCAACGATATTTCGCTGTTGAAGAGACTCGATGATTTTAACTTAATGATGATTGAGCAGCCACTTCAATCGGACGATATTATTGATCATGCGATACTTCAAAAAGCGATCAAAACGCCTATCTGTTTAGATGAGAGCATTGTTTCATTTGATGATGCGAGAAAAGCAATTGAACTTGGAAGCGCAAAAATTATCAATGTCAAAGTAGGACGAGTCGGCGGTCTAACAGAAGCGAAACGAATTCATGACTACTGCGTAGACAAAGAAATTGGGCTTTGGGTAGGCGGAATGCTTGAATCTGGCGTTTCAAGGGCTCATAATGTAGCATTGGCGACTCTACCTCAATTTCATATCCCTGGAGACATTTCAGCATCTGCTCGTTATTGGAACAAAGACGTTATTATGCCGGAAGTAACGGTAGAGAATGGTGATATAACGATTTTGAATCGTCCAGGAATTGGTTATGAGGTGGACGTGGATTATATCAGAAAAATTGCTAAAAAGATAGTAGCTCATAAAAAATAAGATTTACAAAACATTTTTTAAAATGGTTGTCTTATTCATGGGTTATGACTTATAATTAAACTCAAATCTATATTTAGTTTAATTATAACAACTAACATACTATATATTGTATTTCCGATGAACTAGGTGTCGTAGTATCGACTTGAAAGGGAATCTGGTCAAAGTCCAGAACTGTACCCGCAACTGTGAGTGCTGATGAAATAAGGGAAACCACTGTGATGAATCATCATGGGAAGGCCTTAAAGTAAAAAGAAGCATAAGTCAGGAGACCTGCCTTGTTTGTGAAATCTATCTTCTTCGGGAGGTGAGAAGATAGAGCGAGGATAAGAAAAGAAATGGTTTCTTTCCTTCTTCGTTCTATCTGCTCATCGAATGTAATCGATGAGCTTTTTTATTTGGTGAAAAAATGGAGGAGGAATGAATGGTGAACGTATTACAAACATCTGCAATTGAAGAGGTCTCATCATACATAAATGATTTAAAAGAAAGGTTTTCGCATCTATACTTTGACGATTTTGAAGAAAAAATTGAACAAACGGTCGCTGCACGACCAAATATGGATCAAGATCAGCTTGTCAATCTACTAACGCTTGCCTCACTAGAACGTATCTCAATTGACGAACCGGATTGGACATATGTGGCATCTACTGTTTACTTAGACCAGCTCTATGCAAAAGCAGCAAAATCACGTAACTATGATGCGTCCCTAAAATATAGTTCTTTCGGTGAGTTACTTGAAGTATTAACAGACAAAGGGATTTACAATAATCAGCTGGTTACCTCGTACACAAAAGAAGAAATCAATGAGCTAGCTAACATCATTGATCCAACGAAAGATTCACTTTTTACATACATTGGACTTTTAACATTAGCGGATCGATACTTAGCGAAATCACACGAGGGTGATGTCTATGAGCTTCCACAAGATCGATTCTTAATCATTGCGATGACCCTCATGATGAAGGAGGCGAAGGATAAGCGTCTTTCATTAGTAAAGGAAGCGTATTGGGCTCTATCAAATTTATATATGACGGTGGCAACTCCTACGCTATCAAATGCAGGAAAGTCCTACGGCCAGCTTTCAAGCTGCTTCATCGATACAATCGATGACAGCCTGCGAGGAATTTATGATTCAAATACAGACGTAGCGAACCTTTCGAAAAATGGTGGCGGAATCGGAATCTATCTAGGAAAAATTCGTAGCCGTGGTAGTGACATTAAAGGATTTAAAGGTGTCTCATCAGGAGTTATCCCTTGGATGAAACAGTTGAATAATACAGCAGTAAGCGTTGATCAGCTAGGACAGCGTCAAGGGGCTATTGCTGTTTACTTAGACGTTTGGCACAAAGATATCGACTCCTTTTTAGATGCTCGCTTAAATAACGGGGACGAGCGCCAGCGAACACATGACTTATTTACAGGTGTTTGTATTCCTGATTTGTTTATGGAAAAAGTCGAGAACCGGGAAGATTGGTATTTATTTGATCCGCATGAAGTACGCCGCGTGATGGGCTATTCGCTAGAAGACTTCTATGACGAAGAAAAGGGAGCAGGAACGTTCCGAACAAAGTACGAAGAGTGCGTCCAAAACGAAGCTTTATCTAAACGAGTAATTCCGGCAATCGACGTGTTTAAACGCATTATGATTTCACAGCTAGAAACAGGAACACCATACATGTTTTACCGTGATACGGCGAACCGTATGAATGCGAATCGTCACAATGGGATGATCTACTGCAGTAATTTATGTACAGAAATTATGCAAAATACAAGCTCAACAGTTGTGACTGAAGAGGTAACGGTGGACGGCAAAATTGTCATTACGAAAGATCCAGGAGATTTTGTTGTTTGTAACCTATCGTCTATTTCACTTGCAAAAGCGGTAGAAGAGGATGTTTTAGAGCGCTTAATTTCTATTCAAGTTCGCATGCTTGATAACGTAATCGATTTAAATAATATTCCAGTGCTTCAAGCGGAGATTACGAACAAAAAGTATCGTGCAGTCGGACTTGGAACATTCGGCTGGAGTCATTTATTAGCATTGAAGAAAATGGTATGGGAAAGCGATGAAGCGGTTGAATACTGTGATGCTCTTTATGAGAAGATTGCTTACTTAACAATTGAAGCGAGTATGGAGCTTGCAAAAGAGAAAGGTGCTTATCCGCTCTTTAAAGGATCTGATTGGGATAATGGAAGTTATTTTGATAAGCGAGAGTATGTATCAAGTAGCTGGCAGGAACTGCGTCAAAAAGTGAAAGAGCATGGTGTCAGAAATGGATACTTAATGGCCGTAGCGCCCAATTCATCAACGTCAATTATTGCAGGATCTACAGCAAGCATTGATCCGATCTTCCGTAAGTTTTACTCAGAGGAGAAGAAAAACTACAAGATTCCTGTAACGGCACCAGACTTAAATGCGCAAACAACGTGGTATTACAAATCAGTCTACTTAATCGACCAACAGTGGAGTATTAAACAAAATGCGAAGCGTCAGCGTCATATTGATCAATCCATTTCATTTAACTTATATGTTCGAAATGATGTAAAAGCAAAAGAACTATTAGATATGCACTTAACGGCGTGGAAGGAAGATTTAAAAACGACCTATTATGTGCGTTCTACATCGAGTGACGTTATTGAAGAATGTGAAAGCTGCCATAGCTAAGAAAGGACGAAGAACATGACTTTACAAACACGTACGTTAATGGACGAAACGGCACCAAACCGCTCAACGGGCATTATTAATGGAAGAAGCTCCAACATCTTAAATTGGGACGATGTGCGCTTTTCATGGGCGTACCCAAAATATAAGCGAATGCTAGCAAACTTTTGGACACCGTTTGAAATTAATATGGGACAGGACATCAAGCAGTTCCCACAGCTAACAGCAGATGAGCAGGAAAGCTTTTTAAAGATTATTGGTCTCCTTGCTCTTCTTGATAGCATTCAATCAGATTACGCAGGAAAAGTTGCAGAATACATCACAGATTCGTCTGTCAATGCGCTGATGATTATCCTAGCGCAACAAGAAGTAATTCACAATCATTCGTATTCTTACGTGCTTTCAAGCCTTGTACCAAAGCCAAAGCAAGATGAGGTATTTGAGTACTGGAGAACAGAAGAAAAGCTGCGTGAACGAAACGATTTTGTGACCAACGGATACAAAGCATTTGCTGAAAATCCAACGATTGAAAACTTCCTGCGTTCCATGGTATTCGATGTCATTTTAGAAGGACTCTTCTTCTATAGTGGATTTGCGTTCTTCTATAACCTTGCTCGTAATCAAAAAATGGTCGCAACGTCGACGATGATCAATTACATTAATCGCGATGAACAGCTGCACGTAGGATTATTTGAGAAAGTGTTTAAAGAAACGCTTAACGAAAATCCTGAATACCGTACAGAAGAGCTTGCATCGTTTGTGGTGGAGACGTTTAGAGAAGCGGCTCGGTTAGAGATTGAGTGGGCTCAAACGGTCATTGGTGAGAAGTTTGAAGGCATTACGATGCAAGAGATTAAACAGTATATTGAGTATATGGCCAATAAGCGCTGCAACCAATTAGGGTTTGGACGCGAGGCTTTTCCAGAGGCACCGATTGATAATCCACTTCGTTGGATTGTCGCTTACCAAGAGGTGGATTTAGGAAAAACAGATTTCTTCGAACAAAAATCAAGACAGTATACAAAGGCATCCGATGTAAACGGATTTGATGAACTATAAGAAAAAGCGCTGCGAAAGATAAATCGCGGCGCTTTTTTCGTTTATAAATCCTGAGGTTTGAAGGTTTTGCAGTCCGTTTCATAGCTGTCAGAAGCCATATTGCCAGCGTGACTGACTACATAAATCGCTTCTGCTCCACAGTTATTTCCCTGCTTCCAATAATGACAGTTGTTTACTTCACACATTACGTCCTTAGCCACTTGTTGTCCCTCCTTTGTACAATAACGTTACCTTTGTAGTTTCACCGTTCATCTTTCATCATATCCATCTACTTGATAGAAGCATTTATTTGTAAATCTTTTTCTTTAAATAATCTCGATCCTTCATAAATAACTTCCAAAAGTAGAAGAAACCTGGGAAAAGAATAGCGAATCCAACAATATACGTGATGAAGACTGCTTTGAATGCACCTGGATCGGTGAATCCGGAATGAATGGTAACATCTGAGTAAACGATGTATGGCAAATGACTTTTTCCATAAGCATAACTTGCTAAAAAGTACTGAATGATCGTTGTGATTACGGCAAGCCTTGGCATACCGAGTCCTCTTGTGGAAGGAATCCACAGCGCCACAAATGTGAGCAAAAACATAATGACCGATCCAATTAGCCATCCCTTTACATTCATCATATTGTCATAAAGCCATGAAGCTTCAGAACGCATCGTTAGCATAATAAACACGCCCATTAGTAATGAAATAGGACCTGTAATTAAAGCGTCACGGCGGTAAATTTTGTACGACTCAAATTCATTCGAAACCTTTGAGTAGTCTGCCAAAAGCAGTGAAGATAAAAATAGCGTAGAGCTAATGGCAAAGCCGATAAACGAATACACGTGTGGACTTGTAAATACGCTTGATAAATTAAGTTTATTTGTACCATCAATTATGTCAATGTATCCCCCATGAGTGATAGGAAGAACGCAGATCAGGAAAGCAGGAATTAAAAATCCTGATATTCCGGATACGTAGGTTAAAATTTTCTCGTACGTTTTGGCATAGTGAGAAAAAACCAGGAAGCTACTCCGGATAGATAAGAGTAACAAAATAATACTCCCTGGGATGAGTAGAACGGTTCCGAGCGTAAAAGCAGCACCAGGAAAGAAACTAAACAACCCAACAACGATCGCCACAATAAAAACGTTCGTTACTTCCCAAGTAGGGGAAAGGTAGCGGTTGGCAACGCTCGTTGCATTCGTTTGTTCGCGATTAATATAAATCATCGACCAAAATCCTGCACCAAAGTCCATTGTTGCCATAACTGCATAAATGAAAATAAATCCCCACAGTACGATAATTGCAATTAGTGCGCTTGTCATATGATCACCTCTCTATTCGACTTGTCCTTCCAGCTCTTTTGACACTGGATGACGTTTGAAATAATACAGCAGTACAAGTACGACAGCGATGCCCATGATCAAATACACCGCAAGGAAGAAGGCAAATAAAAGGTGAAGATCAGACGAGGTGGTGACCGCCTCAGCTGTTTTCATAATGCGGTAAATGACCCAAGGCTGACGGCCCGTACAGGCGAACACCCATCCGAATTCAACAGATAGCATGGAAAGAGGTCCTGCGACCCCAAAAATCCACAAAAGCCAGCGTGGGAACAAGCGTTTTTTGAGAATTTTGTACCATGCAAATCCAACAATTGATAACAAGATTAAAAGCGACCCGATTCCTACCATTCCGTTGAAAAGGGTATGAACAAATAACGGAGGCCAGTACTCTCTTGGAAAGTCATTGAGTCCGAGCACAACCGTATCAAAGCGGTTGTCTGATAAGAAGCTTAGTCCCCAAGGAATTTCAAATGCCCACTTCACTTTTTGTTCTTTTTCACTCGTATAACCACCAACGGCAAGAGGAGCATGATCTTGGGTTTCAAATAACCCTTCAGCTGCGGCTAGCTTTTCAGGCTGATAATCATAAAGACCCTGTGCGGAAGCGTGTCCGTTTAGTGCGGTGGCAATCGAAAAAATGCCTCCTACGACAAGGCCAAGAATGAGTGCTTTATGATGAAATTTGTACACCGCTTCGCTTTTTTTACGAGAGCGAATCATTTTGATGGCTGCGACTGAAGCGATGACGAAGGCACCTGTCATAAATGCTGATACCGCCACATGACCTGCGGTAACTGCAAAGCTTGGATTAAAGAAAGCCGCCCATGGATCGACATCCACGATCTTTCCGTTCTCGATTCGAAAGCCTGCAGGCGTCCCTTCAAAAGCATGTACGTTTGTAATTAAAACCGCCGATCCGAGAGCACCAATTAAAACGAGCGTGATGCTGACGATCCTCATGATAGGAGAGATGCGGTCCGCTGCATATACATAGATGGACATAAAGAGTGCCTCAACAAAAAATGCATACACCTCAATTTGAAAAGGCAGTGACATAACTCGTCCAATCACTTCCATGAAACCAGGCCATAATAAAGAGAGCTGAACGGCTGCAATCGTTCCAGTTGGAATCGCAATTCCAAGCAAGACCGCAATTGTTTTAGTCCAGCGCTTTGCCATAATGGCATAATCGTTATCCTTTGTTTTCTGATAAAGTAGTTCTGAACACAAAATCATGAGTGGAATTCCAACGCCAAGCGTTGCGAAGATAATATGAAAGGCCATTGTAATTCCAAACATTGAACGTGCGGTAACTAAATGATCCATGTAGAATCAACCTTTCCAAATAAGTATTCATGACCCTTATTGTCCATCTTCTTCCACAAATTATGCATGAGATTTTTAGTTTTCTGAACATGAGCATAAGGGTTGAAAATAGTAATCATTTCGTTTTATAATAGAAACAAGCTAATCGAAAAGGAGAGATACATGATGAAAACAAATCTTCATCCGGAATATCAAAAAGTTGTATATATGGACGTTAACAGCGGATTTAAATTTATCAGTGGCTCGACTAAAACTTCAAATGAAACGATTCAGTGGGAGGATGGAAATACGTATCCGTTATTTAAAGTAGAGGTAACATCCGATACACATCCGTTTTACACAGGTCGTCAAAAATTTGCTGATAAAGGCGGACGCGCAGAGCGCTTTAAAAATAAATACAACTTGAATTAATAAAAAAAGCGTAGGTGCTAAAAGGCATCTACGCTTTTTCTGTTATTTATTTAACGCTTTTTTCAATACATCTAAATTTTGTTCCATTAGAGAGAAGTAATCCTCTTTGTCATTTAATTGTTCTTTTGTCACGGACTCAAGGTTATTAAGTGTCAGAGATTCGGCACCGATTTCTTTTTTTACAACGTCTGCTACGCGTGGCTTCACATTCTTTTCAAAAATGATGTACTTAATTTTATGTTTTTCAGCTTCTTTTATAATGTTTTTCAGCTGCTTTTGGGACGGTTCATTTGTAGGTGAAAGTCCCGCAATGCTAATTTGATGAATGCCATAACGGTCTTCCCAATAACCATAAGCAGCATGTGAAACTAATAATTCTTTATGAGAAGCTGTTGAAACCGTGTTTTTGTAATCCTGATCCAGTTTCTCCAGCTTGGTTTTTAGTTCATCAAAATTTTTCTCGAAGTCTTTTTTATGAGCAGGCTGTAGTTTCACAAGCTCTTCCTTAATATTTTCAGCGATTTGGATGGAGCGAATAGGATCTAACCAAACGTGTGGATCTTTATCTCCATGATCATGATCATGCTCATCACCTTCGCCATGCTCGTCGTGAGCTTCGCCTTCGTGCTCGTGATTAGCACCTTTAGCAAGTTTAATACCTTTTGCTGCTGGAATGACCTGTACATCTTCATTTTTTAACGTTTCTTTTGCAGAATCAGCAAAGCCTTCTAAACCGATGGCCGCATAAATAAAGGCATCGCCTTGTGCAATTTTTACCATCGTTTTAGATGTTGGCTCATATGAATGAGCGTCTACTCCAGGAGGAAGCACGCTTTGTGCATCCACATATTTGCCACCAATTTTTTGGGTGAAGTCTTGAATCGGAAAAATCGTGGTGTAGATTTTTAATTTATCGTTTTTATCTTTTTTGGCGCCGTCAGAACTACAGCCGGCAAGAGCTGCAGCGATTACTAACAAAAGCGTAAAAAAGAGTGCTTTTAGTTTCATTTTATGTATCTCATTCCTTTCTCTTTCTCAAACATTTGCTTATTATATCGTAATTGTTACGATTTGAAAACTAAAAAATTTTATGAGCTAACGGTAAAACGGGGAAGGGGATCTGCGAGCGCTGACCATTCCATTGTCATCTCTTCATCCGTCAGAAGGCATGCATCAAGTGTATCTTCAATTTCGGCTTGCTTCATATCAATTCCGATGAAAACTAATTCGTTCATCCGATCACCGTAGGATGCATCCCACTTCTTTAGTAGTTCAGGCTCTTCTGCCAACGTACGCTGTTTTTCTTCTTCTGAATAAGCTGCCACCCATTCGCCTGCACCTTGAATCATAATAGATGTTCCGGCTTGTGAAAGGAGTCCTGCCATATCGTTACGGCTTGCTAACCAAAAAAAACCTTTTGCTCGAACAATATCAACGGGCCAGTTCTGGAGCCATTTCATGAAACGTTCAGGATGAAGAGGGCGTTTTCTTCGATAAACAAATGAAGAAATCCCATACTCTTCTGTTTCTGGAATATGCTCTTCGTTTAATTCTTTCATCCAACCAGCACCTTGGCTTGCCTTTTCAAAGTCAAAAAGACGCGTATCAAGAATGCGATGAAGATCTACACAGCTGTTTTGTGTCTGGATGATTTGTGCATCCGGATTTAAACGTTTCAATGTCATTTCAAGTTCCTTTGCGTCTTCAAGATCTAATAAATCAACTTTATTGAGCAAAATAACGTTCGCAAATTCAATTTGATCAATTAAAAGATCAACGACTTCTCTCGTATCATTCTCATCGGTTCCTTGCTGACGATCTAGAAGACTTTCTCCAGAAGAAAAATCCTCCCAAAAACGATTTCCGTCTACAACTGTGACCATCGTATCTACTATGCATTTGGCCGTTAAATCAATACCGAGCTCTTGGTCCACATATGTAAATGTTTGCGCCACGGGAATGGGTTCGCTAATACCTGATGATTCAATCACAATATAGTCAATGTCACCAGCGTCTACTAGTTTTTCAACTTCTTTCATGAGATCACCTCGTAGCGTGCAACAAATGCAGCCGTTTTGCATTTCAACGAGTTTTTCTTCTGTACGAGAAAATCCACCTTTTTGAACGAGTTCAGAATCAATATTAACCTCACTCATATCGTTGACAATAACAGCAATTTTTAAGCCTTGTCGATTATGTAAAATATGATTCAATAACGTTGTTTTTCCAGAACCTAAGTAGCCACTTAAAACGGTAATGGGGATTTTTTTCTCCACTTTTATTTGCTCCTTTTTATAAATAGTAATGATTACGATTTGTAACATGCTTTATAATATATGAAAATGATTTATAATACAAGTATATTTATTTTTGAAAGGATGTAGAAAAACATGAGTTTATTACAAGACATTTTAACGTTTAACGAGGAATTTGTAGCCAAAAAGGAATATGAAAAATTTCAAACAACTAAATTCCCAAATAAGAAAATGGTCATTTTATCATGCATGGACACAAGATTAGTGGAACTATTGCCAAATGCACTAAATTTACGCAATGGTGATGTGAAAATTGTTAAAAATGCAGGGGCGATTGTGTCTCATCCATTTGGAAGTATTATGAGAAGTATTTTAGTGGCTGTGTATGAACTAGGAGCAGATGAAGTTTGTGTGATCGGTCACCATGATTGCGGAATGAGCAAAATCAATTCAGCAGAGGTACTCGAAAAAATGAAAGGTCAAGGCGTAACACAAGAAACAATCGATACATTAGATTATGCTGGAGTTGACTTGCACAAGTGGCTTGAAGGATTTGAGAGCGTTGAGGAAAGCGTTCGTCACAGTGTAGATGTTATCGGAAAACATCCGCTATTTCCAAAAAACACCCCTGTTCATGGAATGGCAATCGATCCAGAAACAGGGAAGCTTGATTTAATCGTAGACGGCTACAATAAGTAATTATTTTGATTCTTTTTCTTCTTTAAGAGGGACCGGATCAAAGCCGCCTGGGTGAAATGGATGGCATCTCGAAATTCTTTTTACCGTCATCCATCCGCCTTTTAAAGCGCCAAATCGTTGCACGGCCTCGATGCCATAGTGAGAGCAAGTAGGATAAAACTTGCACGAGCCAGTGGTCTTAAGCGGTGACAAATAAAGCTGATAAAAGCGAATAAGTGATAGAACTAATCTTTTTAGCAAGAAAATCACGTTCCTTTAGGAATTTCAGTTTCTAGTTTTCAATATACTTCAAGAGAATTCGTAATTCAACGAATTAAATTAATTCAGATTAAATAGATGAAATAAATCGGAATTACGTGTATGATAGAAACATGAACGAGAAATTGTAAAAATGACTTTTCGCACCTATTGTTTTCGGGAAGAGGAGAATAGGGCAAACAATACAAAAGGAGTGTTGACATTATGCCATCAGTAGAAAGCTTTGAATTAGATCATAATGCCGTAAAAGCACCTTACGTACGCCACTGTGGTGTGCACAAAGTAGGAAGCGACGGTGTCGTTAATAAATTTGATATTCGTTTCTGCCAGCCAAACAAACAAGCAATGAAACCAGACGTGATTCATACGCTTGAGCATTTATTAGCATTTAACTTACGTACGTATGCTGATAAATACGATCACTTTGATATTATCGATATTTCACCAATGGGTTGCCAAACAGGATACTACTTAGTAGTAAGCGGTGAGCCAACGGTACGTGAAATTATCGATTTGCTTGAAGATACGATGAAAGCGGCGGTTGAAATCACTGAAATTCCCGCAGCAAATGAAAAGCAATGTGGTCAAGCGAAGCTTCATGACCTAGAAGGTGCGAAGCGCTTAATGCGTTTCTGGCTTGATCAAAGCAAAGAAGATCTAGAAAAAGTATTTGGTTAATAAAAGAAGGGGCGGGGTAACTTCCGCTCCTTTTTTATGTGTCTTTTTTATCTGTGGAATCTAGATGAGGGTTTTCATCGAGTGGATCAACTGTGTGTTTGAAGTCATATGCTTTTGACGTTGTGACCAAGCTGAGAAGCAGCACGATAGCCACAATGACAAAACAGGTAATAAAAATAATCGTGAACAAGGAATCTCCTCCTTCAACTAATCTTAGAGCACCTTTATTTTATCATGTCTGCTCCTCAAATCGTTTAAAAAGACACAAAATTAAAATATTTTAAGACGGCGTTTTAAAGGAGACGAATGGGGTACTACTATACTAGAAGGAGTGAATCAGAATGGAAAAACAATTACATGAAGCATTGAATTTACAAGTGGCAAACTGGACAGTTTTGTACACGAAGTTACATAATTACCACTGGTATGTAAAGGGCGAACAGTTCTTTACATTACATGAGAAATTTGAGGAGTTCTATACGGCTGCTGGGACTTACATTGACGATTTAGCTGAGCGTTTGTTAGCACTTGAAGGAAAGCCAGTAGCGACGATGAAAGAAGCTTTAGAGCTTTCGTCTATTGAAGAAGCAATGGGGAATGAAAATGCGACAGACATGGTTGCATCCCTTGCGAAAGATTTCAATAAGCTTACTTCTGAATTAAAAGAAGGAATGGACATCGCAGACAAAGCAAACGACGAAACAACTGGCGATATGCTATTAGCGATCCACAAGGATTTAGAAAAACATCTTTGGATGCTGAATGCGTTCTTAGGGAAATAAACATCAGTCAAAAGAGTAGAAGCATTACGGCTTCTACTCTTTTTTCCATATGCAGAACCTATTAAATTTTGGTTTCATAGGAGAACGCATAGTCACTTTTTAACTTTTCTCATACCATGTACTAAAGGCTTTTTGAGAGAAGGGAAGTATAAAAAATGGGGAAAGAAGATCTGATTCTCATGGCTGGTGTGAGTTCTTACCTCA
Organism: Priestia koreensis; assembly: GCF_001274935.1. Taxonomy (GTDB): domain Bacteria; phylum Bacillota; class Bacilli; order Bacillales; family Bacillaceae_H; genus Bacillus_AG; species Bacillus_AG koreensis. The sequence continues at coordinate 31,055 of NZ_LILC01000011.1, forward strand.
TTTTCTTATTTGGTGGCTGGGATGAACTGTTAATGATTCTAGTTGCATGCGTAGTGATGGACTATGTAATGGGAGTCGCTATTGCTGCTATTCGAAAAAAACTTTCAAGTAAAGTGGGATTTCGAGGCATTGCGAAAAAAATGTTCCTTTTCTTTTTAGTTGCCGTAGCCAACTTCTTGGATACGCTTCTTTGGGAAAACCATATGATTCGCGATGCGACGATTTTATTTTATATTTGTAATGAAGTAGTGTCGATGATCGAGCATGCTAGAAGCATTGGGGTCCCAATCCCTGATACGCTAAAAAAAGGAATTGAGTTGATTAAAAGCCGCTTCAAAAAATAAGACTGCATAAAAAGATCAAAACGTGAGATACAAAGAGTAGGTCTTTACTATGAAGGAGTGGCGAAAATGAATGAATCAACGCATAAAAAAACGTATTATATAAATGTAGGGTATGGAGAAATTTCACTTAGTAAATCAGCTTTTGATTGGAATTATGTTATTCAAGCAACGGATGACGAAATTACTCATTTGCGGGATTTGTTCAATGGCAACGATAATGAAGATTGGCAAGGTTTTTTTCGTGCTCACGTTCCGTATATTCAATATCACTTTGATCGCCAAAATGATGCGTATGATCAAGGAATGTCGTTGATATATGAACAGCTCTATAAGCTCGGAGATGATGCGACCAAACAACACATTAAGGAAATGAACATCTTACCTCATATAGATGAGTAATTCTTTAGGATTGCTCATTTTTTCATTTTGTTAGAAAATGATAGAAAATAAACACAATGGAGTATGGAGAATCTATGTATACTTTTAAAGATGCTTATCACAATCAAGTCTTTTTATCATTCGAACGCTTACCCTTTTCAAAATCTCCTCGTCACGTATGGGTAGTATGCCGCTATGGAAGTCAGTGGCTATTAACAAATCATTCAACAAGAGGATTAGAATTTCCAGGTGGAAAAGTAGAAGAAGGGGAAACACCTGAAGAAGCAGCAGCACGAGAAGTATCAGAAGAAACAGGAGGGACGATCAAGAACCTCACATATATCGGTCAATACAAGGTAGCAGGTAGAGAAAAAGAAATTATTAAAAATATTTATTTTGCGACGATTGATGAAATTATTCCACATCGTCATTATTTAGAAACAAAAGGTCCCGTGTTACGAGATGAGTTGCCGAGTAATATTAAGCACAACTCACAGTTTAGCTTTATTATGAAGGATAACGTCCTTCAATATGTGATGAAACATCTTGTGCAAAAACAGTTTGTTTCATCATTTTAAGCAAACGCATAAAAAGACGAAGGAATGGGGAAAGAGTCCTTCGTCTTTTAGCTATTGTCTTTAATTAGTTTTTTCTCAAGGAAAGCAACTGCTTGATACATGATCGTGGCGAAAAAAGCAATGAGCAGCAAGCTTAAGAGCACCAACGTGAAATTGAATACTTGAAATCCATATATAATCATATATCCAAGCCCTTTTCCTGAAACAAGAAATTCTCCAACGATTACACCAACCCATGACAGCCCCACGTTTACTTTGAAGGTGGAGATAATAGCTGGAAAGGAAGAGGGGAGGATCGCTTCTTGAAAGCATTGTCTTCTCGTAGCTCCGAAGGACTTTAGTACTTTTAAATAGTTAGGATCTACTTCACGAAATGAGGTATAGACGACGATGGCTGTAATAATGACTGAAATGACGGCTCCCATTGTAAGGATGGAAAAAAAGCCCGGTCCCATGGCCACGATGAGGATGGGTCCTAGTGCAATTTTGGGCATCGCATTGAGAACAACTAAATAAGGATCTAGTACCTTTGAGATCTTAGGAGACCACCACAGGAGAGTTGCGAGAAGGACACCGGCGACAGTTCCTAGCAAAAAGCCAAGCAGTGTTTCGAGTAGAGTAGCTCCGATGTGTTCGAGTAACGAGCCGTCTTGCATTTTTTCGAGAAATAAATGCCCAATTTTTACAGGAGAACTAAAGATCAGAGGATCAATCCACGCTAGTCTAGAAGCTGTCTCCCACAGACTGAAAAAAGCGATGAAGATTAACGCCTGAATAAATAAGATCCAGCGCTTCTCGACTTTTAAGCGTTTCAAATATTGCTGATGAAGGAGACTAGTATTCATTTTTTCCAAGGCTATCAAGCTCCTTCCAAATGTCTTGAAACAGTTCGTTGTACCGATGATGTTGCCTGACTTCTAAAGGGGATAGGGTTCGCAACTCTTCTGGAACGGTAAAGATATTCGCTATACGCCCTGGGTTAGGGGCAAATAAGAAAATGTGATCGCTCATCGCAATAGATTCACCAATATCATGCGTAACGAGTAGGGCGGTTTTATGAAAATCTTTGAGCGTGCTTGAGACGAGATCTTCTAATTTGAGCTTCGTTTGAAAATCTAATGCGGAAAATGGCTCATCTAAAAGTAAAATGGACGGGTTGGTTGCCAGCGTACGAACAAGCGCGACACGTTGACGCATCCCTCCAGACAATTGGCGAGGATACATTTCCTCTACATCACCGAGGTCCATCATACGTAAAAGGGCTAATGCTTCCTGTTCAGCTTCATCTGATCGTTTGTTCATGATTTTTAATCCCATTAATACGTTTTCCTTAATCGTCTTCCAAGGAAACAGGTAATCGTGCTGAAGCATGTAGCCAATTTGTGTGCGTACATCTTTAATGGGTTTATTGTGAATCGTCACGTTTCCTTCTGTTGGTTCAATTAGCCCTGCAACAATGGATAAAAGCGTCGTTTTTCCACAGCCGCTAGGGCCGAGGAAGGAAATGAATTCTCCTTCCTCAATAAACAAGCTAATGTCTTCTAAAACCGTATTGGCGGAGGTGCGAGTGAGATAGGTGTGGTGAATTTGATTAATTGACAGCATGAAATCACGCCCTCCTTACTTGCTAACTGAATTAGCGATTTTCGTATTGACAAGCGTTTTGTAGTCCACTTCTTTTGGAAGCTCGCCGGATTCTTTCATGATATTTTGTAAGTTCGCCCATTCCTTCTCATCAAGAATTGGATTGGTTGCATAAGATCCTTGTTCTTTATAACGAGCAATCACCGTTTCACTAATATCTGCTGGGGTATCTTTAAATTGCGATTTGATGGAGGCGGCAATTTCTTTAGCGCTGTGAGAGTCTACCCACTGCTGTGCACGATAAATCGCACGAGTGAATTTTTCAACGGTTTCTTTATTGTTTTTAATAAAGCTTTGTTTAGACATAAAAGAAGTGTAAGGTACAAGGCCAGACTCTTTTCCGAACGAGGCTACGATATGCCCTTTACCTTCTTTTTCAAAAATACTTGCCGTTGGTTCGAATAGCTGTACATAATCGCCCGTTCCAGATGCGAAGGCATTAGCGATATTAGCGAAATCAATGTTTTGAATGAGCTTCAAATCTTTTTGTGGATCGATTCCGTGATTTTTAAGTACGAATTCGCCGACCATTTGTGGCATGCCACCTTTACGCTGACCGAGGAACGTGCTGCCTTTTAAGTCCTGCCATGAGAAATTTTCGACTGCTTTTCGTGAGACGAGAAACGTACCGTCTGTTTGTGTGAGCTGAGCAAAGTTAATGATCGGGTCACGTGTGCCCTGTGCGTACACGTAGATTGACGTTTCAGAGCCGACTAGACCAATATCTATGCCATCCGATAAAAGAGCTGTCATCGTCTTGTCGCCGCCCCACGTTGGTTTTATATTGACATCCAATCCCTCATCTTTAAAAAAGCCTTCAGAGGAAGCGACATATAACGGAGCGTAGAACAGTGAATGGGTAACCTCGCCAACCGTAACCTTTGTTAAATTATCTTTTTGACCACAGGCTGCAAGTGGAATAAGTAAGACGATAATTAGTACACAGCTTAAAAGTAATTTCGAAAGTTTCACTGGTGTGTAACCTCCTTCAAATATTTTTGGAACACTCATAAAGTATGACAATAGATGGAGTTGTGTGATTTGCCTAAAATAAAATGTTTGACGTTTGATATATGGCTCTAGGAGTGTGATTTAAAGAGTGAAGGGGAAACTAAAGAGTAAGAAAGTGAGGAGACAGAAATGAAAAATGGAACAATTATTAAAAAACAACGCTATCCATCTCCGAATCCTCGCATTGATCTTTATCTTGTGACTTATCTGAGTGAGGGACTGCGAGTAAAAGGACTGTTAGCAGAGCCAAAAGAAGAAGGTACATACGATGGTTTTGTTTATTTGAGAGGCGGAATTAAAGGGGTAGGAATGGTGCGCATTGGACGAATTGTGCAATTTGCATCAGAAGGTTTTGTGGTGATGGCTCCTTTTTATCGCGGCAATCAAGGAGGTCAAGGAAACGAGGACTTTGCAGGAGATGATCGCTTTGATGCAGTGAATGCCTATGAACTGCTTGCTCACTACCCAAAAGTAAAAAAAGATCGCATTCACCTATTTGGGTTTTCTAGAGGCGGTGTGATGGCGCTGCTCACTGGACTATTGATTCCTGAGGTTCGATCTATCGTTGTGTGGGGAGGAGTTTCTGATATGGTTCTAACCTATGAGGAACGGGAAGATCTGCGCCGTATGATGAAGCGGGTTATTGGCGGTACGCCTCGTAAGTATCCAGAGCGCTATCGATGGCGTACGCCGCTTCATGATATTCATAGCCTGAACTCCCCCGTGTTCATTATTCACGGTGAACAGGACCAAAATGTTTCTGTTGAACATTCTTATCGTTTAGAGAAAAGGTTGGTAGAAGCAGGGAAGAGTGTACAAACACGTTATTATCCTCAATACACGCATTATTTTCCTCCACAGGAGAATCGAAAAATGGTCAGGGAGCTTACGCAGTGGATGAAAGAACAATGAAAAACGTGATAAGATAAGAGGGAGTAATAGTTAGAAATGCTTTATGCAATCAAGTGTTTTTGAGGAGGATTATAAAATGGGGATGCCATTAGAATTAAACACAATGATCGTGACAAAAGGAAAAGAGACGCGTTTAGAAGAAAATCTTTTTTTACTAGAAAAAGACGGTTATCGTTTATATCCGATTGATATTCCGGTCAGTGTCCATAAGACAAAGCAAAGCGAAAGCAGCGGACAAGCGTTAATTCGAAAGCTCGAAATGTCCGGCGATAAAACGCTTATTACGTATGAACTAGTTAAATTACACTCAACAAATTAAAGGCAATAGCGAAAATGAACCAATCATTTTCGCTATTGCCTTTGTTTGTGTAAAGTAAGTATTTAGATTAGCGGTCCGCCTGCGTTTTTAATCGCATCTAAACCTTCTGAAAAATGCTTAAAGTTGTCTTTGAATTTCATCGCAAGTTCTTGTGCCTTCACTTCATATGCTTGTGGATCTTTCCACGCTTTTGCTGGCTGAAGAACTTCGTCTGGTACACCTGGAACATGAGTGGGAACTTGAAGACCGAAAATTTGATCCTGAACAGTTTCAGCGTTTCGTAATTCACCTTCAAGAGCGGCTTGCACCATTGATCGTGTGTATTGAAGCTTCATACGTTGACCAACTCCGTACTCCCCACCAGTCCAACCAGTATTGACCAGGTAGACGCTTACATTGTGCTGATCAATCATTTCCCCAAGCATTTTTGCATATTCTCCAGCGCGGCGCGGAAGGAAAGGAGAACCGAAGCAGGTAGAGAATGTTGCAACTGGAGACGTAATGCCTCTTTCAGTTCCTGCTAGTTTGCTTGTATACCCGCTCAAGAAATGGTACATTGCTTGCTCTTTTGTTAAGCGACTGATTGGAGGAAGCACACCAAACGCATCAGCTGTTAAGAAGATGATAGTTGTCGGATGACCTGCTACACTTGGGTCGACAATGTTGTCAATTGCTTGCAATGGATAAGCTGCACGCGTGTTTTCAGTCAGTGAAACATCATCGTAATCTGGTAATCTACTATCTTCATTCACGACTACATTTTCTAATACAGCCCCGAATCGAATGGCATTGTAAATTTGCGGCTCTTTTTCTTCAGATAAGTTCACACATTTTGCATAGCAACCACCTTCGATATTGAAGACGCCTGAGCTTGACCAACCGTGTTCATCATCGCCAATTAAACGGCGTTTTGGATCGGCTGAGAGAGTTGTCTTCCCAGTACCTGAAAGGCCGAAGAATAAAGCAACATCGCCCTCAGTGCCGACATTTGCCGAGCAGTGCATCGGTAAAATGTTTTGTTCTGGAAGCAAATAGTTCATAATAGAGAAAATAGATTTTTTCATTTCTCCTGCATACTCAGTTCCACCAATTAAAATGACTTTACGCTCAAATGATACAATGATAAATGTTTCAGAATGAGTCCCGTCTACAGCTGGATCTGCTTTAAATCCTGGAGCAGAAATAATGGTAAACTGTGGATCATGTTCTGCTAGCTCTTCTTCTGTTGGTCGAATGAATAGCTGTTTGGCAAACAGGTTATGCCACGCATATTCATTGACAACAAGTATTGGCAAACGGTAGCGAGCGTCAGCTCCAGCGAAACCGTTGAATGTGAACAGTTCGTCTTGTTCGCTTAGGTAGCGAAGAACTTTATTGTAGAGAGAATCAAATAATTCAGCGGAAAATGGCTGATTCACGTTTCCCCAGTCAATTTTGCTCGTTACGCTTTCTTCATCAACGATAAATTTATCTTGTGGGGATCTTCCCGTATATTTTCCTGTATGGACTTGCACAGCACCTGTGGCAGTTAACGTTCCTTCCTGACGCTCTAACACTTTTTCTACTAAGCGCGGAACGGATAAATTGTGCTGTACAGCTTCTAATTGTAGTAATTCTGCTAATTTAATGGACTTATCAACTGTATTCATAAGCTCTACCACCCTTATATATATAGTACGAAACAAGCTAATTCGAAAATAGTATAACACATTTATTTAATTATTGTATACTATTTAACGATAATCGTTCGTTTTTCATAAAAAAATGTACATTGAAAAGGAAAAGTAATGATATTCTCCTAGATAAAAATGAACACAATCCATTTCATTTTATAATAAAAGAACGTTCACAAGGCGAGTTTAATAAACCATAGCAAAACGAGGAACGAATACGTTATTTTCAACAAAGAATTTATTCATTTTTTCTCCTTGAATACGGTTGACAGAATTCGAGCTTTTCATGTAATATTGTTCCTTGAACGGATACTCTCTTATCCCGAGCTGGTGGAGGGACAGGCCCTATGAAACCCAGCAACCATCACCATACTTTATATTTTTTTACTTGGTGATAAGGTGCTAACCTGATGCAAGGGGAAAGCCCTTGATCGATAAGAGTGAAAGGCTTTAGTGAAAATTTGCTACCTTTCCTCGATTGGGAAAGGTTTTTTATATTTCTAACGTTTTTTGAACAACAATAAGGGAAATGAGTACCGTATCATCTGTTGTATAATTAAGGAGGAAAATTGATGTCAACGAAACGTCGTCTGTTTACGTCTGAATCTGTTACAGAAGGACATCCAGATAAAATCTGTGACCAAATTTCTGATTCGATTCTTGATGCCATTTTAGCAAAAGATCCAAACGCTCGTGTAGCATGTGAAACAACTGTTACAACTGGTTTAGTATTAGTAAGTGGTGAAATCACTACGTCTACATATGTAGACATTCCAAAAATTGTCCGTGAAACAATTAAAGAAATTGGTTACACACGTGCAAAATATGGTTTCGATGCTGAAACTTGTGCAGTTTTAACATCAATCGATGAGCAATCTGCTGATATCGCAATGGGTGTTGACCAAGCTTTAGAAGCTCGTGAAGGTCAAATGACAGATGCAGAAATCGAAGCAATTGGCGCAGGAGACCAAGGTTTAATGTTTGGTTATGCAAATAACGAAACAAAAGAACTTATGCCTCTTCCGATTTCACTTGCTCATAAATTAGCTCGTCGTTTAACAGAAGTACGTAAAGAAGAAATTCTTCCTTACTTGCGTCCAGACGGCAAAACTCAGGTAACAGTTGAGTATGATGAAAATGACAACCCTGTACGTATCGATACAATTGTTATTTCAACTCAGCATCACCCAGAAGTGAGCTTAGAGCAAATCCAACGTAACCTTAAAGAATACGTAATTAAGCCAGTTGTTCCAACTGAATTAATTGACGAAAATACAAAATACTTCATTAACCCAACTGGGCGTTTCGTAATCGGTGGTCCTCAAGGTGATGCGGGCTTAACTGGTCGTAAAATCATCGTTGATACTTACGGTGGTTATGCACGTCACGGTGGCGGTGCATTCTCTGGTAAGGACGCTACAAAAGTAGACCGTTCTGCTGCTTATGCGGCACGTTACGTAGCGAAAAACATCGTTGCTGCTGGTTTAGCTGACAAGTGTGAAGTTCAATTAGCTTATGCAATTGGTGTAGCACAGCCAGTATCAATCTCAATTGATACATTCGGTACAGGTAAAGTAACGGAAGAAGTTCTAGTTGATGCGGTTCGCAATAACTTTGACTTACGTCCAGCAGGAATCATTAAAATGCTTGATCTTCGTCGCCCAATCTATCGTCAAACAGCTGCTTATGGTCACTTTGGCCGTACAGACATTGACGCTCCTTGGGAACTTACAGATAAAGCAGAAGCGTTAAAAGCAGCGGCATTAAACTAATCAAAAACTAAGCGCTAAGGAGCCTTCCTTAGCGCTTTTTCTATGTTTATTGTACGGGAGCGCTTTGTTTCTTCAATAAGCTGCGTATAATGCACCATTAGATGATCAAATACTTGATCCCATCCTTTGGTTAATGCATGATTCCTAGCCATCGTTCCTAAGCGTTCCCGAAGATCAGAATGCTCCAAACAAAGTGTAATATACTCAGAAAATTGATCAAGATTTTCTAGATTACATAAAAAGCCGTTTTCTCCGTGTTTCACAATATCAGATTGCTGAGCTTCAGACACAATGGCAGGCGTTGCAGTTGCAAAAGCCTCTAATAACATATCATCACGCGGTTTTGATGATGGGCAAATCATCAAATCAGACGCTGCATAGACACGTGCCCGATCTTCTTTTTGTAATGAACCCGTAAACGTCATATGCTCTAGGGCTTCTCTCTGAAATACTTCTTTTAACGGGCCATCGCCTACAACCAGCCAGTGTACTTTATGTTTAATATGAGGAGGCAAATAGCGAGCAATCGTAAAGATTGCTTCTACATTATCTTCTGCTGTTAATTCCCCGGAATAGGTCAAAATATAAGGACGCTTGATATTGTATTTAATTTTCACATCAAAACGCTCATAAGCAGGATGAAATACATCAAGCTCGACGCCTTTTGAACAGACGGCGATGTTCGGAAAATTATTTCCCTCTAGCGTGTGTTTAGTTAAGAAATTAGGAACAAGCAATTTGTGAAATGGGCGATAAAACCATTGAACATACTTATCGAACAGCGAACGTAGAAAAGGAACGTTTGAATGATCCATATCAGGTTGTATATTCAGCATATAGTAACCAATGAGAGGTAGGTTTGTTCGTTTTGCATATTGTCTTCCATATAGGCCAAGAGTAAAAGGAGTTAGCACATGGATAAAATCCGGCTGAAATTCGTTAAGCCTACGTCGGATTTTAGTAGCATTTGGCAACGAAAAACGATAATGTGCGTTTAAAGGAAAACTCTGAAACGAGCATGTACGTGTTTGATTTTCTGATGTAAGAGAGTGAGTAGTAGGTAAGAACAGCTGAAACGAAATGTTATGTCTAGAAAAGTAAGAAATTAACCGCTCGAGATTTTCGGATGTGTTCAAATGTTTAGGAGATATATCAGTGAAAATAGCAATGCGCAACAAACCTCAGCTCCTTTAGTCACTAATGAAAAAATGAAAAGCAAAACAGTCCTGTACAAGTCCCTAATATGCTTCCTACAAGAACGTCTGTTGGGTAATGAAGGCCTAGAAAAATTCGTGATAGTCCTACACTAAAAGCTAAGGGAAGCAGAATAATGACGGCAAAAGGGAAATAGATAAAGAACGGTGTTGTGAGAGAGAATATTGCCGTCGTATGTCCTGAAGGAAAGGAATGATCGGTTAACGGATTCTCTAAGACTTTTGTATCTTTTATTTGCAAATATGGACGCTTTCGTGGATAAAGTTTTTTCATGATGGCTACTGGCACATGACTAAGAGCTAGTGAAAGCCCCCCAGCATAGGCGGTAAGTTTTAATGAACCAGATGTGAAGATCATAAGCAACAAAGCGATGGCGATGGTTAGAAGTGCTCCACCAAAGTGTGTGACAAAGCGAAAATAGCGACTTAGAAATTTGCGGTCAAAGTGGCGGTTAAGCATACGAAATAATTGGCATTCTAATTCATAGAGTTTCTGAATGATTTTCTTTTTCATTGATGAAAACTCCTTATTAAGAATTCTTTCTTATCATTGTAAAAGAAAAATGTAAAGGTAGTAATAAGAAAGTGTAAATAAATGCTCTTCGTGATGAAGCTGCTCGGCACGATCAATACAGATAGGAGGAGAGTGACGAAACACTCCTCCTATGAAAGTATTGATACGCTAGAATGTTGCATATTAATGTGTAGAGATCTCTAGCAGGCGCGTTGTTTTTAAATAAAATGATTTCTTCTATATAATTACCGATTATTTCGTTTGCAAACTTTTGTAGTATTGTCCTTTTTCAACGTAGCTCTGACGGATGCGCTCCATATCTTTTAAATCTTCTTCATTTAATGTTCGTACCACTTTAGCGGGTCTCCCAATGGCAAGTGAGTGGGGCGGGATTTTCTTTCCAGGTGGAACGAGGCTCCCGGCGCCGATAAAAGCTCCTTCACCGATTTCAGCACCATCTAGAATAATGGAGCCCATCCCAACTAAAGCATTTTTTCGAATGACAGAACTATGTAAGATCACTTGGTGACCAATTGTCACGTCATCTTCTAAAATCAGTGTTTTATTAGGACTTTGGTGAAGGGTGCACTGATCTTGAATATTCACTCTTTTTCCGATAATTGTAGGTGAAACGTCACCTCGAATAACGGTATTAAACCAAATGCTACTTTGCTCACCAATCGTTACATCTCCACTAATTGTTACGTAATCTGCAATAAAAACGGACTCATCAATCGTTGGGAATACATCTTTGTACGGATAAATCATTTTGTATCATCCTCTCGAAAAAGTTGAAAAAATAGTGTAAATCCTCTAATGTAAGTGTACAAACTTTTTTTATTTAGGTAAACATAGAAAGAAAGGAAGTCGCGACATATGTGGAAATGGGAAGCAGAATATCCTAGAGGCGTGGTCGTCATCGTACACGGAGCAGCCGAACATCATGGACGCTATCGATGGTTGATCGAAATGTGGCGTTCCATTGGAATGAATGTTGTGATGGGCGATCTACCTGGCCAAGGATTAACAACAAGACGACGAGGGCATATTCATTCATTTGAAGAATATGTAAAAGAAATTGAAAGATGGGTTGAAGAGGCTCAAGGGTATGATCTGCCAATTTTTCTTTTAGGACACAGTATGGGTGCATTAGCTGTTATTCGCACGCTACAGGAGCGCAGTCTGCCGATTTGGGGAGCAATGTTATCTTCTCCATGCTTAGGGTTAAAAGAGCAGCCTCCTTCTTATATGGATGTGTTATCGAAGGGCTTAAACAAGCTAAGACCCGGTATGCTATTTGATTCAAATCTTCGAATTGAAGACGCAACGAGAAATCCGGATATTCGTGAAACAGATATGAATGACTCGCTGTACGTAACAAAGGTGTCTGTTCGCTGGTACCGAGAATTAGTGGAAGCGATGAATCAAGCATTTAAAAATATTGAAAAGTTACCAGATGTCCCTCTTTTAGTTATGCAAGGAGGAGATGATAAGATCGTTGAAAAGCTAATTGTAAAACAGTGGTTTGATGAATTAGATTTAAGTGAAAAAATTTATAAAGAGTGGCCACAGCTATATCATGAAATTTTTAATGAGCCAGAACGTGATCAAGTTTTTCTATATGCCAAAAGTTTCGTTGATGTTCACATCTAATGAAACAACTGGTGAATGATTGAGGTGTTAGATCGTGAAGATTCCTTCCCGTCCGTTACCATTAATGAGGACCGTATATCGACAAGTTATTCCAGCTGTACATAAGCAATTAGAGGTATGGAAAGCAAAGGCTGAAGCCATTCCAAACGAAGAGCTACGAACGCAAGCGTTAAACAGCATCACCGATAAAACCTTTCACTGTGAAGGTGGAGGTATTTTAGCAATTTTAGCAAAAGATCAGCTCAAGGACTGTATTGAGTTTATTGTGGCATACCAGACGATAAGCGACTATTTAGATAATTTATGCGATAGAAGCACGTCTTTAGACCCTTTGGATTTTGAGGCTTTACATGAGTCAATGCCACATGCATTAAACCCAGAGGCCACGCTTAACAATTATTATCGTCATCGCGAAGATCAAGATGATGGAGGATATTTGCATGATTTGGTTCAAACCTGTCAGCAAGTATTAAAGCGAGTGCCGAATTACGAAGCGATCTCTCAGCATCTTCTAGAGCTCGCTGACTATTACTGCGCGCTTCAAGTACACAAACACGTAAAAGTTGAGGAGCGAGTGCCACGCCTTGAGAAGTGGTTTCAAGACTATAAGCAAGCTTTGCCTAAAATGGAGTGGTATGAATTTTCTGCGTGCTCTGGTTCCACTTTGGGGATCTTTTGCTTAGTCGCATATGGATTTCAAAATGGATTTAGCAGTGATGAAGCTTATAAGGTAAAGAAAAGCTATTTTCCATACGTGCAAGGCCTCCATATTCTGCTTGATTACTTTATTGATCAAGAAGAGGATAAAGAGGGTGGAGATTTAAATTTTTGCTTCTATTATGATCACCAAGAAGAAATGATGGATCGCTTTGGACATTTTGTCAGTGAAGCGGATCGTCACCTTCGAGGAATTCGAGATGAACGTTTTCATCGGTTAATTAATCGAGGTCTGTTAGGTGTTTACCTGTCTGATGATAAAGTTCGTAAGCAAGAAGACGTCTATCCTCATGCGAAAAAGCTTATTCGTCAAGGAGGATCAATTAGTTACTTCTTTTATTGGAATGGGCGTTTATATCGAAAATTGAGCAAAGCCAAATAAAAAAAAGAGAAATTCCTATTGGTGGAATTTCTCTTTTTTTTACCGTTTTTCAATGGCGATAATAAAGGGCGGATTATTTTGTTGATTTAAAAATTGGTACTGAAGCACGTGAACATCCTGCTGATCAAGAGTATGAACAAATGTTAGTACTTCGTCGCGCTCAATCACTCCTTCAGGATGTCCATGATAAATAACAAGAACAATGATTCCCTCAGGTGCTAGCAACATAAGAAGCTGCTGAATGGCTTCAATGGTGGAATTTGGTTTTGTAACAATTTCTTTGTCTCCACCTGGCAAGTACCCTAAGTTAAAAATAGCACCCGTAATCTTTCGTAAATCGTCTTTTGGAAGACACTCTTGCACTTGATCGTGGCTTTTTTGAAGAAGCGTCACACGGTCCTCAAGCTGCCTTTCCTCGATCTTTCTACGTGTGCTTTGCAGAGCTGTGTCTTGAATATCAAACGCATAGACATGGCCTTTTTCACCGACTAAATCTGCTAAAAAGACCGTATCATGTCCATTTCCCATTGTTGCATCAACCGCAATATCGCCTTTTTGTATCGCTTTTTGTAACAAAGTGCGTGCAAAGGGGAGAATGCGTTCTAGTTTCATACAAGCAATTCCCGAGAGAACTTTTTCCCTTGATAGCTTCCGCGACGTGCGAGCTCACTATCAATTGCATTTAATACTTCCCATTTGTTTACGCTCCACATAGGACCTACCATGAGATCAATTGGCCCGTCACCGGTAATTCGATGAACGATCATTTCAGGAGGAATGATCTCGAGCTGATCACAAACAAGGTTTACGTAATCTTCTTGAGATAAAAATTCTAACATTCCTTTTTCATACTGCTTCACCATTGGTGTACCTTTTAGAAGGTGAAGGAGATGAATTTTAATGCCTTGAACGTCCAACTTGGAAACGGCACGAGCTGTTTCCATCATCATTTCAGGCGTTTCAAGTGGAAGTCCGTTAATGATATGAGAACAAACACGAATCCCATGCTTGCGAAGCTTTTCAACACCTTCAACATAGCATTGATAATCATGAGCACGGTTAATTAACAGTGCAGTTCGTTCGTGAACGGTCTGCAAGCCAAGCTCTACCCATAAATACGTACGTTTGTTTAATTCAGCCAGATATTCTACAACATCGTCTGGCAGGCAGTCCGGTCTTGTAGCGATTGAGAGCCCAACCACACCTTCTAAATTTAAAACGGCTTCAAATTTTTCACGCAGTTCTTCTACTGGTGCATGAGTATTCGTGAACGCTTGGAAATACGCCATGTATTTTCCGTCTTTCCACTTTTCGTGCATCTTATCTTTGATCTCGTTAAATTGTGTGATGAGATCATCCGCACGGTTTCCAGCAAAATCTCCTGAACCAGCCGCACTACAGAATGTACAACCTCCGTGTGCTACAGTGCCGTCACGATTCGGGCAATCAAAACCTCCATCTAGTGCGACCTTAAATACTTTATGTCCAAATTGCTGGCGCAAATGGTAATTCCATGTGTGATAACGTTTTTGATCAACGCTATATGAAAATGGGTTAGTCTGAGTCAAGTCAGCAACCTCCTTTGTTTTGCATTAATGTAGAACATACATCTTCAAATTTTATCAAAAAACGAGCAGATATCCAAATACATTTCACTAAGAGGTCCGTGTTTCTTCAATAAAATAGCAATGCTAAACTTCTCTCATTTGCGCAAACTAAGCATGCACGTGCGAGATTGGATTTTAAAAATGGAGGGATTAGCCATGACAACACGTCAAGCGATTGATAAGTTAATGCAGCAGTGTGAGGATGCAGTTCGCTTCGGCCAAGAGCAGTTAGTAGAAGGACAGCGCCAAGAGCACTATAACGATACAGAGTTCACAAAAGCACAAATGGGGCTTGAGAATGCCTACAAGGAGCTCGAGGAGTTTGCTCATAGCGCAAACGCTCAGCAGCGTGAACAGCTTTATCGCATGAGACTGCAAGTGCAGCAGCTACAAAATCAGCTCATCACGACCTACCACTAATTTGGATCCACTTATGTGAACCTTTTTGGGTAGTTCTGGGGTGTCTGGGTACCCGTTTTTGGAGGTTGTTTACTGTTTGAGGATTGTCATCTGCCACTTGTGTAGACCTTTTGTGGTAATTCTAAGGTGGCGAGGTAAGAGGTTTAATGCTAGTTCTTACTTGTTAGAAAAGTGTAAGCAAATAACAATGGGATAGTTTCAACAAATTTCAATTGAAAGGGTGGTCTTTTATGGCGACGCGTTCAAAGCAAAATAATCCTGAGCAGAAAACGAAAAATGGTGTAAATAGTAATGATATGGAGCTGGGGAAAGATTTTGATCCGGTGAAAGAGCTGAAGGAAAAGAATAGTAAAAAGGCTCAGCCTATTCGTTCAAAGCAAAAGAAATAAGGAAAAAACGGCTCTGTTCTTTTTAGAATGGAGCCGTTTTTAGTGTTAAGAGATCTTTAATTAGAAAAGAAATAAAAAAACTCCTTGTTCAAAACCCCGTGATATCAGTTTTTTCTATGCTTCATTCTTAAAATCCACAATTCACCTACATAAAATTTACAAAATCCATATATTTTAAAAACTTCCTTAATATTACATAAATATAATACGAAGTATCTAGTTCATATTAACTGTTTTTGAGCAAGGGGGAGTTCGGTAAAGTAAGCGTACGTCTTATTTGATTATGGTAAAGGGGAGAAAGAAATGAAGCGGTTCGTAACAAGTATTTTAGTGGGCTCTGTTATTGCTAGCTCTACTGCTGTTCCATTGGTAAAAGTGGAAGCTGCAGTAACAAAGAAAGTAAATCAGCCAAGTAAATCATCTTGGATTGTGAACGGAATGAATGCTTCTCTTCATACAGTAGACTACCAAGGAAAACAGCTTGTTGCTGTGAAGGACTTATTTAACGTATTGAACTCTAGCTATAGCTATAACTCTAAAACAAAGGCCGTAAAGGGTACAAAAACTGTGAATGGGAGCAAAACAAATATCCTTCTAACAGTCGGAAATCCATCCTTTCATGTGAATGGAGAAAAAGGCAAATTGACTGTTGCACCTAAAATGATTCAAGGAGCCGTGTACGTTGAGGCAGCGCCGATTGTACAAGCATTAGGTAAAAATTATATGTATAGCATCGGTAAAACCAATCTCATTTCAGTTGAAAAACCAATTCAATTAAGCCAAGTCTCTTATCTGAAAGACGGAATTACGTCTAAGTCTCGTGCACTGACGATGAATAAAGTGACACTGTTCTCTGTGAAGGATGTCGCAACGTCTCTAGGAGCGAAACTGAAGTTCGATGCGAAAACGCAAACCGTAACGCTCTCAAAAGGAAAGTGGACGGCTACATTTCAAGCACTGAAGGACGAAATAAAACTAAATGGCCATGTTACTAAAGCGACTAACGTGCCGTTTGTGTATAAAAATGTTTTCTACGCTCATCCAGCTGATATCGTCCAGGCTTTAGGCGGGGAATTATCTGTCGAGCCGGATAACAAATGGTTTGTAGCATCTGAAGGCTTTGTAAGGGGGAGCGTTTTTGATGCCCAGTGGTTGAACGAAGATAGTATTCTCGTTACACATGATCAAGAGCAAGCGACCACTAAAATCATGAATGTCCAAACGAAAAAAGTCATTCATGAATTTAAAGAAGATGAACTAACGGTCTCTCCAAATGGTAGACAGGCCGCTTATACAGATGAAGATGGCTACATCCATGTAGTAGACCTTAGCTCTTACAAGGATCGCATCTTGAATGATAATGATGAGATTAAAGTAGAGCTGACGTGGTCAAAGGATTCAAATCGTCTGTATTATATCAATGGAAAAGATAATGAAAATATTTCAATGGTGAGGGTGTCTGATGGAGCAATCACAAAGCTTCTGGAGGACAAGCTCAAATATAAAAGCGATCTCAGATTATCAAATGATGAGTCTACGGTTATTTATACAGCATCCAAAGAAGCAGAAACGAGCTATACGGATGATGATAAAACTGACGTAGGATCAATTGATACATCTGGAACAGAGCCTCAGCTGTACAAAGTGGATTTGCATGCAACTGAAAAGAAAGCTATTAAGTTAACAACGACAAAAGACAATAAAATGTTTTCCTTTTTTGACTCAAAAGGCAATGTGGGATACGTGAGCTTTGACCTTGAAGATGAGAAGAAGTTACCAACGCTAAAGCTGATGGTAAATGGAAAGGTCAAGAATGTTCTTTCTGGCAAAAGTATTCAATTCATTTCGCGCCAAGAGAATGCTCTCTATGTAGTGATCAAAGAAAAAGGCTGGAATTATGTATGTACCTTTAACAGCGCGAACAGTTCTTTGAATAAAATGGTGTCTGTAAAAGAGGACATCACAGCTATTTCGGTTTCTAAAGATAAAAAGCAACTGCTTCTTTCACTTTCTACTGATCAAGGTGAAAAAGTAGCAGTTGTTCGAAATCAACGTGTCGCAGATATTACAAAATAATATACCTATAAAGGGAAAAGGAGAATCATAATGTTAACACAAAAACTTATTAGAAAATTCGCAGGTATTACAATTGCATCTTCACTTTTAGTCGGAGCAGGTGCAGGAAGCTATAGCGCAAATGCCGCAACTGTAAAGGAAGCAGCATCTAATAAAATTGTCATCGCTGGCTCGACTGCTTTATTACCATTAACTCAGCAAGCAGCAAAAGGATTCAAAAAAGAAAATCCTAGCGTCTCGATTTCAGTTTCTGGTTCCTCGTCAATTGCAGGGCCGCAGTCTGTCACAAAAGGATCAGCTACGATTGGCGCTTGTGACTGGGATGCAACGAAATCAGTTGGTGGATTCAAAGCTTTTAAAGGATTAAAAGCTCACAAAATCGCTGTCATTCCGTTTGCTACAGTTGTAAATGCAAAAAACTCGGTGAAAAATTTAACAACTGCACAGCTTCAAGGAATCTTTTCAGGAAAGATTAAAAACTGGAAGCAAGTTGGCGGAAAAGATGCTGACATTGTTGTTGTGAACCGTGCCTATGGATCTGGTACTCGCGTTAACTATCAGGATAAAGCATTAAAAGGAAAAGATTTTATGAGTAAAGGCAGCCATTATAAAGAAGTAAAAAGTAATGGAGATATGATCACGTCAGTAAAAGAAAATCCAAATGCAATCGGCTACACGGACCTTGCTTATGTAAAATCAGGAATTAAAGCGCTTAGTTACAATGGAGTAGCTGCATCTACATCAAATGTGTTAAGTAAAAAATATCCTGTCTATGGATATGGATACTTATTAACAAAGGGTGAGCCAAGTGGTAAAAACGCTGCATTCATCAAATATATCCAAGGTGCTAAGTTTCAAAAAGGAACGTTAAAGAAAATGAAGTTTATTCCGATCAGTGCTGTTAAATAAGGATTGATACAAAAACGAGTAGTTTAAGAGAGCCAGCCATTAGGCTGGCTTTCATAATGGAACGTTAGGAGGAAAAGAAACGGGATGGAGAAACAATTACAAGGAACCTCTTCCAGGGTTGTGAGTCAACCTAAGCTGTTATTAAAAAAGAAGAACGTATTGTCTCGTGATAAGTTATTTAAATATTTATGCTGGGGAAGTGCACTTTGCTTAGGGGTTACGCTTTTCGCTATTGTGCTATTTATTAGCAAAACAGGCTTTTTAGTTTTTAAAGATGTATCAATAAAAGAGTTTTTTTTGTCTTCTAACTGGCAACCAGAGCAGGAGCATTACGGAGCAGCTGTTTTTATTATCGGGACGTTTTGTTTAACAGCTTTGGCTTTGGTGATTGCTGCACCTGTTTCCGTTCTCATGGCAGTATTTCTCGCCGAGGTGGCACCGCAGTGGTTACGAAATTTATTACGGCCTGTTTTTGATTTATTAGTAGGTATTCCGTCTATTGTCTACGGATATTTGGGAGCAACTATTTTAGTACCGTTTATTCGAGAGGTGACGGGAACGCTTGTTGGCGATGGTTTTTTTGCGGCTTCTCTCGTGTTAGCGCTGATGGTATTACCAACGATAACAAGAATTAGTGATGATGCGATCACGGCCGTTCCGTCTCAATACAAAGACGGTAGCTATGCGCTCGGGGCGACGAAAATTCAGACGATCTTTAAAATTATTTTACCAGTCGCAAAAAAAGGGATTATGACAGCGATTATATTAGGCATGGCAAGAGCTATCGGTGAAACGATGGCGGTTGTAATGGTGATTGGGAATACGCCTCAGTTCGGCTTCAACCTTGTGACACCTACATCCGTTCTTACAAGTAATATCGTTATGCAAATTATTAACGTGCAGTTTGATTCTACTTGGAACTATGCTTTGTACATGATGGCGTTCATTTTGTTGTTTATTTCGCTTGTCTTGATTTTTATTATTCGAAAGTTGGAGTACAAATCATGAAAAATTCAACCTCGTTTTCATTATCTAAACACACAAGTGCAAAACTGTTGAATAGAATTGGATTAGGATTTATATGGCTAGTAGCGCTATCCTTGTTAGTCGTCATTATTTCGTTGCTTTATTTTATTTTGCATAAGGGCTTATCAGGACTATCGTTCAAATTTTTAGTGGATTTGCCTGAGGATATGGATGTGGGCGGGGGGATCGGCCCGTTTCTTTTCAATTCCTTGTATGTTCTCGTTTTGTCCCTCGTTTTTTCAATACCAATTGGTTTGTTCGGGGGGATTTTTTTATCTGAATACGCACCGGACAATCGCTTCACAAACCTTGTCCGAATATCGGTAGAAAGTTTAGCAACTGTTCCATCTATCGTATTTGGGCTATTTGGTTTTGTCTTATTTGTGGAATACTTTGATATTGGATTAACGATCGTAGGGGCCTCGATTACACTTGCCTTTTTAAATTTACCGATTTTAACTCGAATCACAGAAGAAGCTGTTTCAGCCGTACCATTTGAATTGAGAGAGGCTTCTTACGCGCTAGGCGGAACGCAGTCTAGAACGATTCTGACCGTCTTACTTCCTGCCGCTTTAAATGGCATTATGACAGGAATCAGCTTGGTCGCATGCCGAGCATTTGGAGAATCTGCCATTATTTTGCTAGCGGGCGGGAGCTCATCATCAGGCTTTATGTGGGATTTCAATTTACTTTCTCAAGGTGGAACGTTGCCTGTTCACCTCTGGTATATCCAGTCAGAAGCACTTGTCGAAGATGCAAAACAAATTGCCGATCGCTCGGCAGCGGTCCTGATTATAGTCGTTCTGCTCATTAGTCTTCTTTTAAGAATCCCGTTATTTCTACAACGATCGAAGCATAAATAAAAGTGGCTAAGAACCTTAGAGAAAGTATCTAAGGTTTTTTTCATTATTTTACTATAAAGTAAACAGCTTTTATGCGAAATAGACAGTGTGTGAGGGAGAATCTTTCTCTTATAAAAAGAAAAAAATGGATAGAAATTGAATGTGCTGTAAGTTTATAAAAAACTAAAAATTCCTTATAAAAAGAATACACGTTGCCATATTGAAAAAGGTCGTTAAAAGAACTACAATTTAGGTTGGTTTGGAAGCAAATCTGACAAATGAAAATTGCACAGCACGACTAGATGTATTGCTGTGTTTAACGCAATAGATAAAAATAAAATAGGAGGGGAAAAGGTATGAAAATGCCAAAGGCAGTTTGGCTGTTGGTTCTTGGTATGTTTGTGAACGTAACAGGAGCCTCTTTTTTATGGCCGCTTAACACAATTTATATTAATGAACATCTCGGCAAATCGCTCTCTGTAGCAGGTATTGTCTTAATGCTTAACTCTGCTGCTAGCGTAGTTGGAAACTTAGTTGGCGGTACGTTGTTTGATAAAATTGGCGGATACAAATCCGTCTTAACAGGAATTATCATTACGCTTGTGGCGTTAATTGGGTTGGTCATTAATCATGATTGGCTCTTCTACGTTGTGTTTCTTACAATTGTAGGATTCGGTTCAGGTGTAGTATTCCCATCTATGTATGCGATGGCTGGGACGGTTTGGCCAGAAGGTGGAAGAAAGTCATTTAATGCTATTTACATAGCTCAAAATGCAGGAGTTGCCATTGGAGCAGCGCTCGGTGGCGTAGTGGCTTCATTCTCCTTTGAATACATCTTTATTGCAAATGCAGGTATGTATGTTTTGTTCTTTTTGGTCGCATTTTTCTTTTATAAACAAATCAGTGCCACATCTATTAAGCAGGCGAGTGTGTTAACCGAAAAAAGTACGGTTCGCAACAAAGCGAATTTCCATGCATTAATGACGCTGTGTGTGGGGTATTTGCTTGCATGGGTAACATATGTACAATGGCAGTCTACAATTGCCACTCATACGAGACATCTCGATATTTCTCTCGATCAATACAGTTTGTTATGGACTATTAATGGAGCGCTTATTGTGCTAGGTCAGCCGATTATTAATTCTGCGCTGAAGTTTTTAGAGAAGCAAATTAAAGTACAGATCATGATCGGATTATCTATTTTTATCGTTTCTTTTTTAATGGTGGCAAAAGCGGAGACGTTCACACATTTCCTCGTTGCGATGATTATTTTAACTATTGGTGAGATGCTCGTGTGGCCAGCTGTTCCGGCCATTGCGAATACGCTAGCTCCAAAAGGAAGAGAAGGTTTTTATCAAGGAATCGTAAACAGTACCGCTACAGGTGGACGAATGATTGGCCCGTTGCTTGGTGGGATTTTAGTAGATACGTTTAATATTAACGTTATGTTCTATGTGTTAATTGGCTTTTTAGTTGTTTCAATCGTAACAACCTCTATTTATGATCGAAAGCTAAAAAAAGCTATTCGTCAAGAAGTAGTATCAGTATCCTAACCTTATAAGGCTAGGATACTTTTTTTAGTTAGAAAAGTGTGTGTGGAGCTGTTGATTGATAATCGCAGCTTTTTGGCATGCCGCTTTGTCGTTGAGCACATCCCCAGGTTGATTTCCTTCGCCGATAATGTAATCGTTGAATGTTGTTCCGACGAAATCAAGCGTATACTTAAATTGCTGAACGAGAGGAAGCGCTTTGATCTTTGGCTGATCTCCTCCACATGTCACGATATAAGCTTCTTTTTTGCTCATTTCTTCCTTAAAGAATAGATTTGGTTCACGCAAGCTTTGTGACCAGCGATCAACGAACGTTTTCATTGCTGTTGACATTCCGTACCAATAAACAGGGGTAGAAAAAATTAAAATATCTGCTTTTAGTACTTGTTGAATGACGTCATTATAATCATCATCCACAGGCGTAAATCCTTCTTCCGTGTGACGTTTATCTTCAATAGGCTTGATGTTTAAGTCTGCTAAGTGAATAACAGAAGCATCAAGATCTTTTGTAACAAGAGCTGCTAATTGTTCAGTATTACCGTTTTTACGTGCACTACCATTTAATACCACGATAGATTTCATCAACTATCCCATCCTTTATTTCAATTTCTCCTCTACTATAAGGGAAACGGAGGTAAAAACCTAGCAGGGGGTATAGAGTGATTTTTTTTCGGCTAAAATTTTATATGAACAACTTGCAGTTTAAGCTCATATTATTTAAAATAAAATTAACATCTAAATTTGAACAACCTTGAAAAGGAGTAGTAGTGAACGAAACGTATGCATAGAGAGCTGGCGGTCGGTGCAAGTCAGTAAGCGAACGTTCATGAACTCGCCTTTGAGTTGCAAATGTGAATCAACAGTAACATTTGCCGTTTCCATCCGCGTTAAGGATTTGAGTGAGTACATATGTTGTACTAATGTGGGTGGTACCGCGGGAAGATAAACAATCCTCTCGTCCCTTTTAGGGATGAGGGGTTTTTTTATTGCGTTGATTTTGTCGAATTTTAAGGAGGAAATAAAATGACGTTTCAACATCAAGACATCGAAAAAAAATGGCAGAAGTATTGGGATGAACATCATACGTTCAAAACGACTGAAGATAAAGGGAAAGATAACTTTTACGCGTTAGACATGTTTCCTTATCCATCCGGAGCAGGCCTGCATGTAGGTCATCCAGAAGGATATACGGCAACAGATATTCTTGCTCGTATGAAGCGTATGCAAGGCTATAACGTTCTTCATCCAATGGGATGGGATGCCTTCGGTTTACCAGCTGAGCAATATGCATTAGATACAGGTAATGACCCAGCTGATTTCACAGAGCTGAACATTGATACATTCCGTCGTCAAATTAAAGCATTAGGGTTCTCATACGATTGGGATCGCGAAGTAAATACGACAGACCCGAATTACTACAAATGGACACAGTGGATCTTTACGAAGCTTTATGAAAAAGGCTTGGCTTATGTGGACGAAGTTGCTGTAAACTGGTGCCCGGCACTTGGTACAGTACTTGCGAATGAAGAAGTAATTGACGGAAAAAGTGAGCGCGGTGGTCACCCAGTAGAGCGCCGTCCGATGAGACAGTGGATGTTAAAAATCACGGCGTACGCTGATCGTCTGTTAGAGGATCTTGAAGAATTAGATTGGCCTGAGAGCTTAAAAGATATGCAACGCAACTGGATCGGTCGTTCGGAAGGGGCACATGTAACGTTTAACATCGAGGGAACAAGTGAGGCGTTCACCGTATTCACAACACGCCCAGATACGCTTTTCGGTGCAACGTATGCGGTACTTGCTCCAGAGCATTCATTAGTTGAGTCCATTACAACAGCTGAACAAAAAGAAGCGGTTGAAGCGTATTTAAATAAAGTAAAAATGAAGAGTGATCTTGAGCGCACAGATCTTGCCAAAGAAAAAACAGGTGCATTTACGGGTGCTTATGCAATCAATCCTGTGAGCGGCGAAAAAATGCCAATCTGGATTGCTGACTACGTATTAATGAGCTATGGAACAGGTGCTATTATGGCGGTTCCAGCACATGATGAGCGCGACTACGAGTTTGCTCAAACGTTCGATTTACCGATTAAAGAAGTAGTAGCAGGTGGAGACGTTGAGAAAGAGGCATACACTGGTGACGGTGAACATGTGAACTCTGACTTCTTAAACGGTCTTAATAAAGAAGATGCCATCACAAAAATGATCGCATGGTTAGAGGAAAATAAAAAGGGTGAAAAGCAAGTAACATACCGTCTTCGCGATTGGTTATTTAGCCGCCAACGCTACTGGGGCGAACCAATTCCTGTTATTCATTGGGAAGATGGCACATCCACAACGGTTCCAGAATCAGAACTTCCGTTAGTGTTGCCACAAACGACTGAAATTAAGCCATCAGGCACAGGTGAATCACCACTTGCAAACATTGCAGATTGGTTGAATGTTGTTGATCCTGAAACAGGGAAAAAAGGTCGTCGTGAAACGAATACAATGCCGCAATGGGCAGGTAGCTGCTGGTATTACCTACGCTACATTGATCCGAAAAACAGCGAGCAATTAGCATCGCCAGAAAAACTACAAGAATGGCTTCCCGTCGATATTTATATCGGAGGAGCAGAACATGCGGTTCTTCACTTGTTATACGCACGTTTCTGGCATAAATTCTTATATGATATCGGCGTAGTACCAACAAAAGAGCCGTTCCAAAAGCTATTCAACCAAGGAATGATCCTAGGTGAGAATAACGAAAAAATGAGTAAATCAAAGGGGAATGTTGTAAACCCTGATGCGGTCGTTGAAAGTCACGGTGCAGATACGCTTCGCTTATACGAAATGTTCATGGGACCTCTTGAAGCATCGATCGCTTGGTCAGAAAATGGCTTAGATGGAGCACGACGTTTCTTAGATCGCGTATGGCGTTTATTGATTAACGAAGATGGGACGCTAAGTGACAAAGTTCAAGATAGCAATGACGCAACATTAGAACGAGTGTATCATCAAACGGTGAAAAAGGTAACGGAAGATTACGAAGGTCTTCGTTTCAATACGGGTATTTCTCAGCTTATGGTCTTCATTAATGACGCATACAAAGCAGATGTGTTACCAAAGGTATATGTAGAAGGTGTTGTGAAGCTTCTAGCACCAGTTGCTCCTCATATGGCAGAAGAGATTTGGGATAAAATGGGCAATGCTGAATCAATCACATATGCGGCTTGGCCAGCATATGACGAAGCTAAATTAGTAGAAGACGAAGTAGAGATTGTTGTTCAAGTAAATGGAAAGGTACGTGCGAAGTTAAGTATTCCAACAGAAGCTTCTCGTGAAGAGATGCAAGAGATTGCGATGTCTGATGAAAGTGTTCAGCAGCAAATTGAAGGAAAAACAATTCGCAAGGTTATTGCCGTTCCAGGCAAACTTGTTAACATCGTAGCAAACTAATAAAGAAAAGGGATTTCCAATTTGGAAATCCCTCTTTTTATTAATATGGAGGTAATAAGTCGTCACCTTTTGCTACGTGCACTGGATCAGTAGAGTACGGAGGTAATAAGTCATCACCTTTTGCAGATTGATGTACGCCTGTTACTCCTAGACCTACTCCAAATCCTAGAGCCGTTAATACGCAACATGCTAATAATTTTTTCATGTTTCTTTTCCCCCTTTAAATTAATACATTATTTTCTTGCGTGTGTCATTTGCTAGCTGAAAATAATGACTGCTTTTTTTATAAAGAAAGTTCTTGGCATTGATTTTCGCTAATTTTTCATAGCAATCAATTAAATAGCGCCAATCACTTTTTTCACGGAATAATGGTAATGATCTGTGCTCGAGAAACTGCTCAATTTGCTGGTCATTTCCCAGTATTTCAAGTTTTAGAAGCTCTAATTTTAAAAGAAGTGAGCTTTTGGGATTTAAAAGACTCAGCTTATTCATCGCATGCCCAATTAAGTCCTTTGCCTTTTCAATTTGACCTAGCTCGATGTAGATTTCCCCAATACAATAAGTAGTGTAGAAGGACGAGTCCGCTTTTGGATCATTGATGGATAGACTCTCCTGATAATAACCAAGGGCCTTCTCTAATTCTCCGCGTTTTACGTAGAGATTTCCTAAGTTATGATAGGCAATTGTACGAACATGATCGAGTTTTAATGAATGAGCAATTTTAAGCGTGTTTTGCAAATACTGATCGGCTTGCTCATATTGCCCAATTCGATAAAGGTTAGTCGCAATGATGAGCTGACAGTCAATACTTCGTAGAAATTGCGAGCTGTTGTTTAATAAGTCTAGCGCCCGAAAGCCGTATACAATGGCAACGGAGGAGTTATACAAATGACTGTATGTAAGAGCAAGAAAATAAATGAGCTCAGGTTCCTCATAGCGTAAGCGTTGACTAATCTTTTCAGCTTCTTTAAATGATTCAATTCCTTTTTCGTGTTGATTAATAATGCAGTAGTAAATCCCATAAAAACAATAAAAATATAAGGACTGTGAGAGCGTTAGCTTACTCTTTAGCTTGGTAAAATATTTGATTAATTCTTTAGCGGCGATCGCGTCCTGTTTGTATAAGAAATAACGAAGCTTTGCTAGCTTAAAGTTATGAATTAATGAAATATTTTGAATATTTTTGGTAGATTTTGTCAGTTGGTCGTGGTAAGCTTCGATATTTGCATCATCTCGTTCGAGGATTGCCTGATACCACTTTAAAATATCCACATTTAACTGCTGCTGTTCTTGAATGAGCTGATCTACCGAAAATCCAAGCCGTTGCAAAAGCAATGAAACAATTTCTTGATTTGGTTCAATTTTATCATTTTCTAACTTACTCAGATAAGGAATTGAACAGATCCCTTTTGCTAGCTCATCTTGGGTAAGCCCTCGCTCCTGACGAGTAGCAGCAATTAAAGTTCCAAGGTTTATACTAATATTATCCTCTAGGAGGTGCATAATCAATTCCCAACTCCCTTTTTTATATTGAGAAAATTGATTAAAAATACAGGTGTTAGAAGTATATAATTCTCCCATTTTCTCAAGTTTTTTCTAATTTATCTCTATATAACATTATGTCGCAAAAAAATCAGAAAGTTAAAGTGAAAAAAGTCCTGATTCTTTGGAATTATATAGTAGTTTTAAAAGATATTTTTTGAAGTAGTTAGAAAGGGAGAAAATCTCTATTTTTCTCAATACCATTTTAATAGATGGAATGTTATTATTTTCCTTACTATATATTTGATTTTTGAAGAGGATTTTACACCTTTGATGTTGTACATAAGCTTTAGAAATAAAATGTATGCTTTTTTTGGTAGTTAAGGTAGTAGAAAGAGATGGTTCATTTTAGGAAGTAATCCTCGTTTACTGGAGGAAGACTTATACATGATCAAGGGAGTGGTTAGGGTGAAAAAGAGATTATTAACAATTGGTTTGGTTTTAGGTTTGAGCAGTTCTGTTTCATTTCCATATCATACGCTAGCAGCAGATGTGAAAGAAAAAATTAACTGGAATGCTAAAACGAACACACCTGAATTTGTTTCTGGTAATCTTGCAACCGCTAAAGGTCTTGTAGCACAAAATCCAAAGAATCTTGTTTTCTCCTATTTTAATGAAAACAAAGGGTTATTCAAACTAGGTCATCAGGAGGCTGAAAAAGCCCTCGTTGTAAAAGAAGAAAGAGTAGATGATCTTGGATATACTTTTTTACGATTACAGCAAACCTATAAAGGAGTTCCCGTCTATGGTGGAACTATTACGGCTCATATAAATAAGGAAGGAACCTTAACAGCTGTGTCGGGGACACTACTTCCTAATCTTGAAACTAGTAAAAGCGTGAACAAAAAAGCAAGCATAACGGCTACGCAAGCGAAAAACAAAGCCGAGAAGGATTTGAAGGGTCTTCTGAAAAGTTCACCAAGTTATGAAAAAGCGCCAACTTCTAATCTCGTAATTGTTTCAAAAGGAGGAACACCGCAGTTAGCTTACGCGGTCAACTTTAACTTCTTAAGTCCTGCCCCTGGAAACTGGACGTACATGGTTGACGCTAGGGATGGTAAAATCATTGAAAAGTTCAATGAACTTGACCAGGCAAAGCAAGGCCCATCGGTTACGGGAACAGCAACAACAGGTAGTGGAAAGGGAGTTTTAGGCGCAACAAGAACGCTTAATACGACGTTCTCTTCTAATTCTTATTATTTGCAGGATAGTACAAGAGGAAATGGGATTTTTACGTATGATGCAAAAAATCGTCAGCAAGTCCCTGGTGCACTGTGGGTAGACGCCGATAATCAATTGTTTACGACTTATGATGCACCAGCTGTTGATGCTCACTATTATGTAGGAGTGACGTATGATTTCTATAAAAATGTATTTGGGCGAAATAGCTATGACAATAAGGGAGCAACTCTGAAATCAACGGTTCACTATGGACGAAGCTACAACAATGCGTTCTGGAACGGTTCACAAATGGTGTACGGAGATGGGGACGGTCAAACCTTTGTACCGCTATCCGGTGCATTAGATGTGACGGCACATGAACTTACGCATGCGGTGACAGAATATACGGCGGGACTCGTGTATCAAAACGAATCCGGAGCCATTAACGAAGCGGTTTCTGATATTTTTGGAACGTTAGCAGAAATTTGGGCGAATGATAATCCAGATTGGGAAATTGGTGAAGATGTGTACACGCCAAAAATATCAGGAGATGCACTTCGTTCGATGTCAGATCCGACAAAATACGGAGATCCAGATCATTATTCAAAACGTTATACGGGCACACAGGACAATGGGGGAGTTCACACGAATAGTGGAATCGTCAACAAAGCAGCTTACTTGTTAAGCCAAGGTGGAACGCACTACGGAATCACCGTACAAGGCGTAGGATCTGATAAGCTTGGAAAGATTTTATACCGAACGCTAACGCAGTACTTAACAGCTAATGCTACATTTAGCCAGCTTCGTTCTGCAACGGTTCAAGCTGCCACAGACTTGTATGGCTCAGGAAGCCAAGAGGTTAAGTCAGTCAATCAGGCATTTGATGCGGTTGGTGTAAAATAAAGGAAAAATAAGGTGAGTGAATACTTCAGGCCACTGAAAAACTTCGAATTTCTTAGATGATCAGTACAACGTAAAACAAAAAAGCTGGATCGATCCCGTTTTCTGGAATTGATCCAGCTTTTTCTTCTCAATTTTAGACCGTTCCTTGGATTTATTCTTGAGGTATGCTCCTCTTTAAAAAGGTGCTTGTTCAGTATGTTCCGTTGACTTCAATGAAACGGAATCATTGAGAGCACCCTTTTGAATAAATAGATTTTCTTCATTATAGAGCAAAAAAACACCCAAGTTCCTTTTAAAATGGGAACTTGGCTATTATGATCTGATGCAGTTGCTCTAGGTTGTTTGGAGCGAAAGATGCGAGACTCCTGCGGGATTAGCGTGGCAGGTGAGACCCCGCAGAGCAGCGAGGAGGCTCACCGCACGCCCCCCCGGAAATCGAAGCGACCTGGAGTGGAAATCAACCCATTCCATTATAAACGCAATCCTTTAAGGACTTTTTCAGTGGACTCTGAATACTTGCCTTCTTTTTCTTTTTAGGCGATAGAAGTGGAATGTGCTTTACTCATTCTGCTACAATATGCACATAGTCTATATAAAGAAGGGAACGATCAGCGTGGAAGAAGTAAAAGTCATTACAACAGATGAGCTAGAGGAAAAACTAGAGAAAAAAGAGCCTGTTTTACTTGTAGACGTACGAGAAGATGAAGAAGTGGCAGACGGAATGATTCCAGGTGCAAAGCATATTAAAATGGGTGATATTCCAGCGAACGTGGACTACTTTGACAAAGATAAAGAGTATATTTTCATTTGTCGTTCTGGAAAACGTAGCGAGAATGTATGCATGTATTTACAAGATCAAGGATACAACGTTCGAAATCTTGTAGGTGGTATGCTTGACTGGCACGGAAAAGTAGAATAAGAATGATGAAGGGACTTGCTTATAAGCAGGTCTCTTTTTTTATTCCTTTATGTTCAGAAATGAGCACAATCATAATTTTAAAATCTGGTCGTAAACATAAGAAAAGGAGGGATGTGCATGAGTATGATTCATATCATGAATGTCACAGACAAGGTTATTGCGAAAGTTCGGGATGACTATGTAGAACTCTATCTGCAAAAAGAAAGAATTGGCACGGTGAAATTTTTAGAAGAGGGAAAAGTCTATGACATGATAGAAGGGTATGAGTATGAAGATAACCAAATTTTGAAGCTTATCGATTGTGCACAAGAGCCAATTCAGTACGTTGAAGACTGTGATTTAGGATGGTGTTGAGGGAAGATGAGGGTGAAAATTTTTGATGAGGAGCATGAGCAGGATTTAGAAGAGGTGTTAAATGAGTTTTTGCAATCTCTTCCTCACAAAAGCATCACGGACATTAAATATCAAGTAGCGGTAGGGAAGGATATGGACGGTTCACAAATCTATTGTTTTTCAGCACTTGTCATGTATGAAGAAAAAAGGCATGAATAAGCTTCATGCCTTTTTTTGTTTAGTTGGTTGTTGCATATTGTCCTGCGTTCATTCCAGCTAAGCGGCCTGTCACTAAGGCAGAGGTAATGTTATAACCACCTGTATATCCGTGAATATCGAGAATTTCTCCGCAGAAGTAAAGACCGTTCATAAATTTTGAAGCCATCTCTTTTGGATGAATTTCTTTGACCGATACACCACCGCCCGTCACGAATGCCTTCTCTAGTGAAAGCGTTCCGTGAACGTTAAACGTAAAGCTTTTGCATAGCTTTGCAAAATGGCGCAATTTTTCATGTGAGATTTGGTTCGCAGGCGCTTGCATATCAATGTCTGCCTGTTCGAGTAAAAAGAGCAAATAACGTTCAGGTAAGAAGCCCTTTAACACATTTTTGCTCGCTTTTTTTGGCTCTTCCTTAAACAGCTTCACAATCTGTTGGAAAACAGCGTCTTCTCGTTGATCTGGTAGGGCATCGATGCTCATCATGACTTGAGAGATCTTTTGCTTTTTCAGTTCCTTTACAACGTACTGACTGCAGCGAAGAGAGGCTGGGCCTGAAATCCCAAAATGGGTGAAAATCATATCCATTTGGTGCGTAATAACAGGTTTTCCTTTTTTATTTAGCACACTGACACCTACATCGCGCAGGGAAAGTCCTTGAAGTACTTTCCCTTTAATGAATGCTTCGTTTGAAACAATCGGTACTTCGGTTGGGAAAAGCTCCGTAATCGTATGACCGGCAGCTTCTGCCCACGCATAGCCATCACCAGTTGACCCGGTGTGTGGAACGGATTTACCACCTACTGCAATCACGACACTGTTCGTTTGAATTTCTTCACCGTTCTGTAACACAACGCAGGAAACTGCTTCGTCTGTATAACGAACTTCTTTGACCGGAAGATTCGTGCGCACCGTCACTTTTAAGCGTTTTAATTCACCAATGAGTGCATCTACCACTGACTGAGCTTTGTCTGTGACAGGAAACATTCGTCCATGATCTTCTTCTTTTAATTGGATCCCAAGATTTTGGAAAAAACGAATGATATCTTCATTATTAAACACAGAAAAGGCACTGTGTAGAAATCGTCCGTTCCCGGGAATGTGTTTGATCAGCTCATCAATAGGCAAACGGTTCGTCACGTTACAGCGACCACCACCAGAAATGGCAAGCTTTCGTCCCAACTTATTTCCTTTATCTAATAGAAGGACTTTCCCACCAGACTCACCCGCAGCAATAGCGGCCATTAATCCAGAAGGTCCTCCTCCAATCACTACCACATCATATTTCACGTTCTTCATAACCTCATTTCAATGCCCATTTTCATTGAACCTGACAAAATGATTGTTTTCTTATAAAATGGGCTAGAATATCTTTTCATTCTACTTATTTTAAATTGTCACTTGCTTATTTTCAATGTTATCACTATCATCAATATGTAAGTTTTATTATTGGAGGCAAATCCATGTCTGAATCAAAACTGTTGCGTGGAACGTTTGTCCTAACGTTAGGCACGTATATTTCAAGAATTTTAGGTATGATTTATTTATTTCCATTCGCTGCACTTGTAGGTGATGTGGGTGGGGCATTGTTTGGCTATGGTTATAATCAATACGCCATTTACTTAAGCATTGCGACGATGGGTGTTCCAATGGCCGTGTCGCGATTTGTATCAAAATATAATGCGCTTGGAGACTACTATACGAGCAGGCGAATGTTCCGTGCTGGAATTAAGATGATGTTCATAACGGGACTTGTTACGTTTGCATTTCTGTATATTATGGCTCCTTTCCTCGCGAAAGCAACGCTTGGAAATCAAGAGCTTAATAACTCTCTTGCAGATGTAACGATGGTTATTCGGATGGTAAGTGTCGCGCTGATTATTGTGCCAATGATGAGTATTATCCGTGGATTTTTCCAAGGACATCAATCAATGGGACCAACATCTGTTTCCCAAGTAGTGGAGCAGTTAGCACGCGTTGTCTTTTTACTCGTGTCCACATATATTGTTATGCGAGTGTTTCATGGCAGCATGGCGCTTGCGGTTGGTTTTGCGACATTCGGTGCATTTATCGGTGCACTAGCTGGATTAGCCGTTTTATTTTGGTATTGGAAAAAACGCAAGCCAAATTTAGATAAGCTGTTGGCGCAAAGCGTTGAACCAGCACAAATGACGACTATGCAGATGTTTAAAGAGCTCTTTTCTTATGCGGGACCGTTTGTTTTTATCGGTCTAGCAATTCCTCTTTATCAGTACATCGATCAGTTTACATTCAACAAGGCAATGGTCGCAGCTGGACAGGCTGACAAAGCAGAGTATATGTATGGAATTATTCAATCATGGGTTCCAAAACTCATTATGATTCCAGTATCACTTGCTACGGCTTTTGGGTTAACACTTGTTCCAACCATCACTAGTTCATATGCTAGTGGTCAATATGATTTGTTGAAAAAACAAATTGACCAAACGTATCAGACGATCATGTTTCTAGTACTTCCAGCTGTTGTAGGCTTAATTGTATTAGCATATCCAGCATACAATTTCCTGTTCACGGGAAGTAAAGACGGCGGATTTGTTCTGATGATGTATGCACCAGTTGCGCTATTGTTTTCATACTTCACCGTAAACGCGGCGATTTTACAAGGTATTAACAAGCAAAAGTACGCAGTTATTAGCTTAATCGTTGGTTTAATTGTAAAAATTTCTACTAACTCACTGTTTATTATGTGGTTAGGTGGTACAGGATCGATTGTCTCAACAGCATTAGGCTATGTGATCTCCATTGTATACACATCTGCTATGATTCAAAACAATGCGGAATACAAGGCAACGGTATTTTGGAAGCGAACGGTCTTAATGTTTGCTTTTGCTGCTTTGATGGGATTATCGGTTTGGATCGTAGAATTCTTACTTTCTTTCGCTGTGAACTATGAAGACGGAAGAATAGCAGCTGGAATCATCACGATCGCAGGAGCGACAGTTGGACTAGCGGTATATGGAATACTCACGTATCGCACAGGTCTTCTCGAGAAGGTGATGGGTAGTCGTATCGTTGGAGTGATTCAACGCAGATTACTTCGAAAAAAAGTATCAAAAGCTTCTTGAGTGAAGGGTAAATAAATTAAAAGAAAAAGCGGTGCAGAAAGGATATGTTCTGCGCCGCTTTCTTTCGTAAATAAAGAAGGAGGGCGTAATAGAATGAGAATTGATAAACTTCTCGCTAACGTAGGCTATGGCAGCCGGAAAGAAGTGAAGGGACTGTTGAAGTCCGGTGCGATTAAAGTAGATGGAGAAAAAGTAAAAGACGCAAAGCAGCACGTGAACCCAAATGAACAGGAAGTAACGGTTTATGATGAAGTGGTTGTGTATAAGGAATTTGTCTATTTAATGATGAATAAGCCACCTGGCGTTATTTCTGCTACTGAAGACCATCAGCACCAAACGGTAGTTGATTTATTAGAAATTGAAGATGCCGTGTTTCAGCCGTTTCCGGTAGGTCGCTTAGATAAAGATACAGAGGGATTCCTGCTACTAACAAACGATGGACAGCTATCGCATCAGCTGCTTTCACCGAAAAAGCATGTGCCTAAAACGTATTATGCAACAATTAATGCACCCGTAACAGAAGAGGATCAGAAGGCTTTTGCGAAGGGTGTGACGCTTGATGATGGCTATTTGACAAAACCGGCAGAGCTGACAATTTTATCATCAGGTGATACGTCTGAAATTGAGCTTACAATCGTTGAGGGTAAATTTCATCAAGTAAAGAGAATGTTTGAGTCGGTAGGGAAGAAGGTAACGTACTTAAAACGACTTTCAATGGGTTCCCTACAGCTAGATCCAGATCTTGAGCTTGGCGAATACCGAGAGCTTGATGAAGAAGAAATTAAGCTGTTAAAAGGAAATAACTAAAGAAACGCAAAAAAAAGGAACCTGATTAAGAAGGTTCCTTTCTATTTTCAATTTCTACTTTTACATTCACTCTCATATGTTATCTTCATCACAAACCACTTCACGTTTTATGATGACATCCGAACTTTTTTCTCTGTAGCGGACCATTTGCCTCGAGTAGGACTATGAACCAAGTCATTATACGCTAGTACATTTAAATCTCTTTGAATGGTTCTAGGTGTAATTCCAAATTCATCTACCAGTTCTTGCGTGGTAACAGTTCCCTTGTTACGAATAAACATGTAAACAGATTTAATGCGAGTTAGCATGCGATTTGTTGAAGGCTTCAAAAAACCACTTCCTTATACATTTTTCGCAAGGCATAACTGACTTCCACTCTCAGATGTCAAACACATGTATGAAGTTTTTACAATACCATTGTACACACAAGTGACGTAAAAATAAAAGTGGAAAACCTTAATTCACATAATATTTACAAACAAATGAGATAATTATGTAATTTCCCTGTAACAATCACCCCTTTTACGTCCTGTTACTAACATTATACATAAAAAACAGAAAATTTAGAATTATATTTTCCTGTTTTTTACTTTATTTGTGAAAAAACCTTCATTGGTAGGGGGGAAAGGTGAAGGACAAGAAGTTTGTTTTCTATACGAAATATGATACATTTGAACGAGAAAATACTGTGCTAAAGGAGTAATCCATATGACAAATATCAATTGGTCTGAAGAAGTCCAAAAAAGAGAAAATGAAATTTTAACATCTACACAAGAATTTCTGAAAATTAAAAGTGTTTTAGATGAAACCACTGTTTCAGAAGGAGCGCCGTTTGGAGAAGGCATTGCACAAGCGTTGAAGCACTTATTACATAAAGGTGAGCAAGATGGCTTTACTGTTAAAAATGTTGATGGTTATGCGGGACATATTGAACTTGGCCAAGGCGAAGATGTGATCGGAATCCTTTGTCATATTGACGTCGTTCCTGAAGGAGACGGATGGTCTGTTGACCCGTACGGAGGGGAAATCAAAGACGGTAAAATTTATGCTCGCGGAGCGATTGATGATAAGGGTCCGACAATGGCAGCTTACTATGCGATGAAAATTGTCAAAGATCTTGGTGTTCCATTAAACAAACGCGTGCGTATGATCATCGGAACAGACGAAGAAAGCAATTGGCAGTGTGTGGATCATTATTTCAAACACGAAGAAATGCCGAAAATGGGCTTTGCGCCAGACGCAGATTTCCCTATTATCAATGCTGAAAAAGGAATCGCTGATTTTGATCTTGTGCAAGCACCATTAAAAGATGCATCACCAAGTTCCGTGACGTTAACGGCATTAGAATCAGGTCGCCGTTACAATATGGTTCCAGATTTCGCAAAAGCAATGTTAAATGTACAAGAGGGAGCTGAAGATATTCAAGAGCGTTTTAACAGCTTCTTGCAAGGAAAGCAGCTACAAGGAAAAACAAGTATGGATCAAAAGCAACTAACACTAGAATTACAGGGTGTATCGGCACATGGAAGTGTACCTGAAAAGGGTAAAAATGCAGGTCTATTGCTAAATGCCTTCTTACAAACGATTCAATTAGATGAGCAAGGTAAACAATACGTAGACTTTGTAAATCGTTATCTTGTTGGAGATACTGTAGGACAAGCACTAGAGGCTTCTTACCGTGATGATATCACTGGCGATCTAACAATTAACGTAGGGATCTTAAGATATTCACAAGAAGAGGGCGGAAAGCTTGGTCTAAACACGCGCTATCCTGTTACAGCAGATATTGATAAAATTGTGGATTCCATTAAATCACATAGCGCTTCGTTTAACATGGAAATTCAAAACTTTTCAGATTCTAAGCCACATCATGTAGATAAAAACCATCCGTTAATTCAAACGCTCCAAAACGTATATACAGAGCAAACAGGTGAAGAAGCAACTCTTCTTGCAATCGGAGGAGGAACATACGCACGTGCGTTAGATGCAGGGGTGGCATTCGGTCCGCTGTTCGAAGGGCGTGAGGAACTTGCTCATGAAAAAGATGAATATATGGTGGTTGAAGATCTTCTAAGAGCGACGGCTATTTATGCTCAGGCCATTTTAGAACTCGCAAAATAAACGCTTTCAACAAATGGGAAATATGGTAAAATGTAAAGAACCGTTCTCAGCTTGAGAGCGGTTCTTTAATATGTGCAGAGCTTGTTAACTTAACGAATAGAAGGTGACTTACAAGAATGGAAGTGGTAATTAAGAAACAGAGAAATGTGACACAGCTTATTTTTTGTAGTTATTATTTTATGATTTTCTTTGGGATCGGCAGTTTTTCTCCTTTATTGACCGTTTACTTAACGGAGATCATTCATTTAAAAGGAACACAGATTGGGATGATCACCTCAATGAGCCCGGTTGTGATGATTTTCGCACAGCCGCTGTGGGGAGTGCTTGCGGATTACACACAAAAATCACGCGTGGTCCTAACCGTTACGCTCATTTTTACAGCGGCAATGGGCATTGCCTTTTCATTTATGAATGCGTATACAACGATCTTATTCGTCGCAGCGCTGCTTGCCTTTTTTCAAAGCTCATTGGTTCCGTTATCAGATAGTATCTCCTTGAATCATGTTCAGCGAACAAAAGGTAATTATGGCTCTATTCGTTTATGGGGAGCTGTAGGATTTGCGGTTGCTGTATTAATTGTCGGAAGGCTTTCAGAAGAATTTGGTCTACACATTATTTTTTATGTGTTTGCTTGTTCTCTATTCATTGCTTCTGCTTTTGCGTGGCAATTACCGAAGGAAAGTCAAACGATGCGTGTAAATGTAAGAAGTGGCGTTGCGAAGCTTTTTCGTATTCCGAAGTTTGTACTGTTTTTAATGACTACGTTTTTAGTATTTGGTCCGATTTTTGCCAATAATTTTTATTTTGGGTTGTATATTACAACAATCGGAGGCACGTTAACGGGCGTTGGAATTGCCTTTTTACTAGCAGCAGGAAGCGAAGCACCTTTCATGAAAATTTCAAGTCTGGTCATACGGAAGTTCGGTATTATGCAAATCTTATGTATAGCGGGTGCTACTTCTTTCGTTCGATGGGGCTTTTACTTTATTGAACCTCCACTTGCTCTTGTATACGCAACGACGATTTTACAAGGAATATCAATAGGTCTCTTTATTCCTTCTGCTCTAGAGTATGTTCGATCTATTGCACCGAATGAAGTAAAAGTAACAGCTGTTTCCTTGTACTCTGCTGTTGGAAACGGACTAGGGAGCTGGTTTTGCGCCTTTTTTGGTGGCATAATCATTGAGCGCTACTCAATTACAGTAATGTACGGATGTTTTAGCATAATGACGCTCATCGGACTAGGATTAATTCTTGTCATCTGGAAGCTTGAATCACGTCAAAGAACGGAGGAAGGCTATGATTTCTAGTTCATACGAGGTGAATAAAAAAGAGACGCTTCCACTGCTTGTCACGATGATCTTAATTGGCATGGGGGTTGCTACTTTTTTTCTACGGGGACCGGATATGAATTTATGGATTCCCATTTGGATTTATGCTGTTGTGGATTTTGGCTTTGTAATTACATTTGTTTGGAGCTTTTTTGTGAAGGTTAAAAGTATGAAGTGGTTTACCGTTTTCTTAAACGTTCTTTGTCTAGGGGTGACAACGACACTTTTATTTTTCCTCTTGCTTGCTGTTGGCTTATCAGGACCTAATTGAATAATTGATCATCTAAATAGAGAAGCAGCTTTTCAGAGGAAGAGCTGCTTTTTGTTGAAATCCTTGTTATTAGATAGACATGCTCCTATTTTTATCATGAAAACAAGCTTTTCAAGATAGATGACTAGCGCCAATTGCGCATAAACTCAATAGTATATGAAGAAGCAAAACATGACGTTAATGAAAAAGGGCTGTATTTTGCTATGACGACCGCTCGATAGAAAAGAAGCTCATTCTTTAATACTATATATAAATTGAGGTGTATGCGCTTGAAAATCGTTGTAACAGGTGCTGCTGGATTTATTGGCTTTCATGTATCCAAGCGGCTATTAAAAGAAGGACATGAAGTAATCGGAATTGATAATGTAAACGACTATTATGACCCTGCTTTAAAGAAAGATCGGTTAAAGATGTTGAACCAAGACGGCTTTACCTTCATAAAATGTTCTCTAGAAGATAAAGAGGGGATCTTTCGCATATTTGATCGTTACAAGCCACAAGTTGTCATTAATTTGGCTGCACAGGCTGGGGTACGCTATAGCATTGAAAATCCTGATGCCTACGTTCAATCGAATATTGTAGGTTTTTTAAACATACTAGAATCCTGTCGTTCTTATAAAATCGACCACCTAATATATGCTTCGTCGAGCTCCGTATATGGAGCGAATAAAACCCTTCCGTTTTCCGTGAGTGACAATGTTGATCATCCTATCAGCCTTTATGCAGCAACGAAAAAGTCCAATGAACTATTAGCTCATACCTATAGTCACCTCTATCAAATTCCTACAACAGGCATGCGATTCTTCACGGTTTACGGTCCATGGGGGCGTCCGGATATGGCTCTTTTTTTATTCACCAAATCGATTTTGAACGAACAAGAAATTGAGGTTTATAATCATGGTCAAATGAGACGAGATTTTACGTATGTGGACGACGTAGTAGAGAGCATTCATCGTCTCCTTCACTCTCCTCCAAAACCAAACAACGAGTGGGATGCGACGGCTCCTCATGCAGGTTCAAGTTATGCACCGTATCAAGTATTTAATATTGGCAACCATTCTCCAGTTTCGCTACTAGACTTTATCGAAGAAATTGAAAAACAGATAGGGAAAAAGGCAAAAAAGAAATTTTTGCCTCTTCAGCCGGGCGATGTTCCAGAAACATATGCTGATATTGAAGCATTAAAAAATGTGATTAACTATGTTCCAAAAACGTCGGTTCAAGAAGGCGTAGGACATTTTGTAAAGTGGTATCTCAACTATTACACCAAGAGAGAGGAGGATAAGGAATGAAAGGTGTCTCCATTATCACCTGTACGATGCGAGATCATTTAATGAACGAAGTATTTGATAATTATCAGCGTCAACGATGGAATGGTCATATGGAGCTTATTATTGTTCTGAACAATGATGAGATGGATATTAGAAAATGGAAAAAGAAAGCTTTGCAATATCAGAATGTGAAGGTATATCAAGTTCCTCAGAGCGTGACGGTTGGCGAGTGTAAAAACTTTGCTGTGGATCAAGCAACGTACGATGTGATTGCCAAATTGGATGACGATGACTATTATTCACCGTTTTTTATTGATAGCTCAATGAAAGTGATGAAAAAGACCAATGCAGCGATTGTAGGGAAAAAAGAATGCTTTTATTATTTAGAAGGAAGTAAAGAACTACTATCAACGGGGTCTAGAAAAATCAATCAGTATGTACCTCACGTTGCTGATTCAAGCATGCTCATCCAAAAAAAGGTATTTAAAAGCGTGCAATTTCCGCACCTGCCAAATCGCTCCGATACCGAGTTTCAAAAAGCAGCTCTTGAGGCCGGTTTTCGCATTTATGCGGGGGATCAATACGATTATTTAATCATTCGAAAAGCGAATACTTCAAGTCATACGTGGCGTATCAAAGATGAGGAACTGCGTGCGATGTTTAAGAAAGTATCCTACAAAGGAGACGTGTCTGCTTACGTCATTGATCCAGAAAAACGTATCCACCAGCGCATGAAAGAAAATAAATATCGACGAATTCAAGAAATTAAGCTACGTAATCGCATGAAAAGAAAAATCGTGTAATAAGAAAAGAGAGAAGCCTGTCAAGACGAGGACACTGAAAAAGTCTGTAAAGGGTCGTGTTCATAACGGAGTCGGTTGATTTCCACTCTAGGTTGCTTCGCTTTCCGCGGGGCGTGCGGTGAGCCTCCTCGCCGTTCTTCGGGGTCTCACCTGTCACGCTCATCCCGCAGGAGTCTCGCACCTTCCGTTCCAAACAACCTAGAGCGACTGTATCAGATGTAGTGGCCAAGTTTCCATTTTGAAAGGAGCTTGGCTGTTTTTGCTTGATAAAGAAGAAAATCCATTTATTCAAAAGGAAGCATACTTCAAGGAGAAATCCAAGGAACGGTCTAAAATTGAAGCAAATAATAGCGAATTCAAGCATAGGCACGGGTATGATGTCGCCACATCCACGGGTCTCATTGTCATGGAAATGCAAGGGGCAATCGCCATTTTCACCCTCAACCTAAAAAGATGTGAAAGCTAATGAAGGAAAACATGGGAAGAAGAATGAAGAAAAAGCTGGATCTATTCCAAAAAACGGAATGGATCCAGCTTTTCTGTGTTACGTACTACTGATCATCTAAAAAAGCCAAAGTTTTTCAGTGGACTCGGTCAAGACTTCTCTCTTTTTAGTGCTTAAAACGAAAATACGTCTGTAGACAAGTAGCGTTCACCCGTATCGCATGCGATACATACCACAACTTCATCTGGACCTAAGCGCTTTGCGACTTCTAAGGCAGCAAAGCAAGCAGCTCCTGAAGATGGACCAACTAAGATACCTTCCTCAGAGGCGAGTCTTCTTGTAATGTCATACGCTTCTTCATCTTTGATGTGCATAATTTCGTTGTAAACATCTTGATTTAAGATTTTCGGAATGAACCCAGGACTTGTTCCGACCAATTTGTGTTTTCCAGGTTTTCCTCCAGCTAGGACAGGAGATCCTTTTGGTTCCACCACGTGCACCGTTAGGTCAGGATAATGGTCCTTTAATACTTCTCCTGTTCCGGTAATTGTTCCGCCCGTTCCTGCTGTTGCGACGAAAGCGGACAAGTCTTTGCCAATTTCCTTCATTGCTTCAACGATTTCAAGTGCAGTAGTATTTCGGTGAGCATCTGCATTTGCTTCGTTACTAAATTGCATCGGCACAAAAGAATGAGGAATTTCTTTTGCAAGCTCCTCTGCTTTGCGGATAGCGCCGGGCATTTTTTCATCCCCAGGTGTTAGCACCACGTCGGCACCATATGCTTTTAGTAGATTGATACGCTCCTGGCTCATCGTGTCTGGCATTACTAAAATCGCTTTATATCCACGAGCGGCTGCATTCATTGCCAGTCCGATCCCTGTGTTCCCGCTTGTTGGCTCAATAATCGTAGACTGTGCTGACAATAATCCAGCCTTTTCAGCTTCAATAATCATGTTAAAAGCTGCGCGGTCTTTCACGCTTTTACTTGGATTAAAAAACTCGAGCTTTAAATAAACAGAAGCGCCTCCTTCAGGCTGAAGTTTATTTAATTTAAGGAGGGGCGTTTCGCCAATTAAATCGGCCATGTTTTGTACGACTTTCATTTCTGCTCATTCCTTTTCCTAAAGTATATCTTCCATACTAACATATCTTGCCCCAATTAGAGGTTCTCATCGATTCAATGAATACAGGATAGGGAAATGGCTGACGCTATCTCTTGAAAAGAGCCGGGTTTTTATAG
The DNA here is from genome assembly GCF_001274935.1 of Priestia koreensis. Classification (GTDB taxonomy): domain Bacteria; phylum Bacillota; class Bacilli; order Bacillales; family Bacillaceae_H; genus Bacillus_AG; species Bacillus_AG koreensis. Next base: position 72,891 of record NZ_LILC01000011.1, read on the forward strand.
TAATAGACTGAAGAAATGTGCATGATAATAAAAATAATTCATAATCCTGTTATCATAGGGGTAATACATATGAATGAACATCATCATTATTTGTAGAAATGAGTGAAAATCGTTGACTATCCATACACACTTTTTTATTGCGATTCCGCTACCATCAAAGCTGCAAATGGAATTAACAGAGTGGAAATCGAGTCAAATGCGCCAACTGCCTTTTAAGCAGTGGACGCACCTTGAGGATTATCATATTACCCTTTCATTTTTAGGGGAAGCCGATTCGGCAGCGCTTGAGAGTTTAACGTATCGTTTACAGGAAGTCGCTCAAGAATTTTTGTCTTTTGATCTAACGACTGAGCATTTACACACATTTGGGAATGATGAGACTCCTCGTATACTGTGGCTTGGAGTCGAGCAGGAGCCACTGTTGAATCAGTTGCAAAGCAAAGTACGGCAGATTTGCGATGACTCTGGTTTTCAAACAGACAACCGACCTTATACGCCGCATATAACCATTGCGAAAAAGTGGCAAGGTGAAGAGACTTTTCCGATCAACGAATATGAACAGAAGCAACCTATTTTTCCTTCATCTTTTTCTGTTGAGGCATTCTATTTGTATCGTATTCACATGGATCGTCAGCCTAAATACGAAGCGGTGGAAAGTTTTTCACTCCGAAATAACGCCGCTTTATAAACGGTGTAGAAGATGATCGTTATGACTCATGAAAATAGACTGGTAACATCCGATAAATAAGAGGGAGAGAAGAATGTACATAAAATTAATCAGGGGAAGATTAACATGGCACAGCTATTAAAGCTACAAGATTATATTTCACGTTATGAGCAGCATATTTACGAATATCCATCTCGATTTATTCGATTGAAACAGCAAAACTGGAAGCACGCCAAGAGTCTGTTTGATGAAGGGAAGTTTTTAACTCTTCCACATGAAGAGGTAGAAGAGAGTGAAGAGCCAAAGGCATCACTTTTTCAATCGATAAAGGGCTATTTTCAAAAAGAAAATAAAGAAGAGGTTGAAGAGCTTGAGGAGGAAGATGTATTTTTACATCCCGAATCTGTTGATCAAGATCTTCACGTATATAGTACAGAACCAAAGACAATTGAGGATGCAAAGATATTGTTTTTAGAAAATTTATTGGAGATGCAGATTAAATGGGCAAGCTCTACTGCTTTTGAAATTTCAAACGTTGATCGCCGCTTTTACCATGATCCAGTGCTCCGTTATTTGCTTCAGCGTTTTCCTGACACATACCTCATACTCTATAAGCCTATTTTGGCTGTGAGAAAAGCAACGGTTGAAGTAGACATTGTCGTTCTTACCCCGATGGAAACATGGTGTATTTCAATTATAGAATCACAGCAGGGGAGCGTATTTCAATACTCGAAAGATCGTTTTTGGACGGAGCTGTTTCAGGATAAACAAAAGAAAATCGTTAATCCACTTCTTAGTCTCAATCGAATGGGCAACGTGGTGCAAAGTCTTTACGAAGCAAACGGTCTAGATATTCCAATCAAGCGTATTTTATTAAGTCGAAATGGTTATTTCGATTGTCCAACTCCACCATATGGAGTTGAGCTAGTAGATGCAAGAAGTTACGATAAATGGTTTGAAAAGGCGCGGAAATCAGTGTCTCCTCTTAAGCATAGTCAACTAAAGGCGGCGAATGCGTTGTTAAGAAGCAGCCAAACGACCGCAGAAACTCGAATATGAGAAGAGTATCCCTCATGACTAAGAGGGGTATTTTTGTTTATCGGGTAGTGGTGATAGAAACGTATAAAAGTTGTTTATACTAGTACAAATGAAAACGCACAGAGGATTTTCAACAATCGAGAGCGTAAACATAGAATACAATAGTAAAAGTAAAAAGCATTACTTGCTTATAACTTTATTGCGATTAAAGGACTGAAGCATATGAACGTCACCAAACGTGAGTACGAAGCTTATCTGGATACAATGGATACAGTCACTATTCTAGTACCTTATGAAGGTGAAATGCCAACCGCGTTTTTTTTAATGGAACGGAATGAACAGATACAACTTCCGATTGCGAGAACGATTCATCTTCCTACTATGCAAAAATATGAATGTATCACAACGCTCCCAATTGAAATTGGAAAGCCGTATGAAATTATTGATTCAAGGTCTCGACGAACAGATCTTCAAATTGGAGCCGTTATTCGTACACCAGAATTTGATCAATTATTTTTCTATACCGGCTCCGATTTGGGCGTTACGTTAACAGATACAGAAACCATATTTAAGCTATGGGCACCGAGTGCAATCGAAGCGAAAGTAAAGCTCCTTCATCCTGAAACGAAAGAAGAGAAAATGAAGGAGATGGTGAGAGGTGAAAAGGGAGTATGGACGTGGTGTGAGCCTCAAGATTTGGATGGTTGTCTCTATACGTATCTTGTTCGAATAAATGGTACTTGGGCAGAGGCTGTTGATCCTTATGCAAGAGCACTTACAGCAAACAGCGAGTATGGAATGATTATCAATTTGACGCGTTCAACACAACCAATTGCCCCGAGGCCTGCTCTGGCAGCTCTAACGGATGCGATTATTTATGAGACGCATATACGTGATTTTTCGATCTCTCCACATAGTGGAATTAAGGCGAAAGGCACATACCATGCATTTACGGAAGAAAACACAACCACATCAAACGGCTACTCAACAGGTGTTAGCTATTTAAAAGAGCTCGGCGTTACCCACATTGAACTTCTTCCGGTGAACGATTACGGTGGCGTGGACGAAATGAACCCTTTAAAAGAGTATAATTGGGGGTATAATCCGCTGTATTTCAATGTTCCTGAAGGTAGCTATTCGTCAAATCCAAGCGATGGTTACACACGAGTGAATGAATTAAAGAAATTGATTAGCACTCTTCACCAAAACGGGATGCGGGTCATTTTGGACGTCGTATACAACCACGTGTACGTTCGTGAAACGTCGTCGTTTGAGAAGCTTGTTCCTGGCTATTACTTTCGACATGATTACTACGGAATGCCATCAAATGGGACCGGAGTTGGAAATGATCTTGCATCAGAACGAAATATGGTGAGAAAGTTTATAATCGACTCTATTTCGTATTGGCTTACCGAATTTCAAGTAGATGGATTTCGGTTTGATTTAATGGGAATATTGGATATTCAAACCATGAATGCGATTCGAGCATTGGCAGACAAGACGGATCCAACTATTTTACTTTTAGGTGAAGGCTGGGACCTTAATACTCCTCTTCCATATGATCAAAAAGCAACGCTTTATAACGCAGAGAAAATTCCTGGAATTGCACAGTTTAATGATCAGTTTCGAGATTATGTGAAGGGAAGTACATTTAATATTTATGATCGGGGCTATGCACTTGGACATCTCCATCGTAAAAACGATGTTAAGCAATCCTTGAGTGGAAGCGTCGCCTATGAAAAATACGGAAAATATCTTTTTGCAGAACCGTTTCAAAGTATTAATTATGTTGAGTCACACGATAATCACACGCTTTGGGACAAAATGAGTAAATGCAACCATTACGAAACCGACATTATTCGTCAAAAGCGCCATACACTCGCAACATCAATGGTGTTGCTTGCCCAGGGAATCCCGTTTTTGCATAGCGGACAAGAATTTTATCGAACAAAATTTGGTGTGGAAAATAGCTATAAAGATCCTGATTATATTAATCAGCTTGATTGGCAAAGACGTGAAAAGTTTGATGGAAATATTCAATTTATTCAGAAACTCATACGCTTTCGAAAGCAAGAAATGGCGCTACGTCTTCCGAGCCGTTCTCACATTCAACAGCACGTTCGGTTTTTGCAGACATCAGAAGCTGTCATTGCTTATCATCTGACACACATAAAAGAATTTAGTCAATGGAATGACCTTTTGCTAGCGTTTAATAATGACCTTAAAGAGCAAGAATTTGTGCTTCCTGACGGTAACCGTTGGCGTGTTTTATTGAAAGATCAATGCTTTTTCGATAAGGGAGAGGAGGAAGAAGTGGTATCTTCTTACAAAGTTCCACCTCTTAGCGTCTTGATTTTAGGTAGAGAATAAACAAAGCGCCACTTTATCAATAAATTACCTGACAACTACTTGACGCGAAAAGTACAATAGAGCTAAAATCTATAGATGATGGCTATTGATATAGATATGCTCAATAGCCGTCTTTTTTATTTAATAAACAATGACGATCAGATAGACATATGAAACTAAGATAAGTTAAGTGAAAACGAAATCCTTAAATGAAATGTGTGAGTTAAAATTGAAGGTGAATTGGTTGGAAAATATATTAGGAAGCGGCTGGGAAGTCACACCTGCTGGTGGTGCCACGGGAGATGCTTATTTTGCTCAAAACAGTGAGCGTAAGCTTTTTCTGAAGCGAAACTCTTCTCCTTTTTTGGCAGTTCTTTCAGCTGAGGGAATTGTACCGAAACTTGTGTGGACAAGACGGATGGAGAATGGTGATGTGATCACGGCTCAACATTGGTTAAAAGGTCGTGAACTAAAGCCAAAAGACATGGCATCTGAAAAAGTGACAGCTTTATTAAGTAAGATTCATCATTCGAAAGAATTATTAGATATGCTGAAACGATTAGGAAAAGTGCCGCTATTACCTGAGCATGTGCTTCAGGATATTTACTCGCGTCTTGACGTGGAATTGATGAAGATTCCATTAATTCAGCAGGCTGTTCGATATCTGCAACGAGATCTAGCAGCCGTACATCCTACCGATTACGTTGTTTGTCACTGCGATGTTAATCATAATAATTGGATGCTCAATGAAGAGGAGCAACTGTATTTAATAGACTGGGACGGTGCTATGATAGCAGACCCAGCCATTGATCTTGGATTGCTTCTATACTGGTACATTCCTGAACAAAATTGGGAAGAGTGGCTACAAGCCTATGGTATTGAGCTATCAGATAACCTTCAAAAACGAATGAAATGGTACGTAATTAGTCAAACGATTCTTCAAATTCAATGGCATAAAAGCAAGCAAGAGCACAAAGATATGCAATATTGGGAGAAATACTTAGCGCAATTACTTTAAGTTAAGATAGGGTAGAGAGGTCATTTACCCATTGAGATAAATTTTGCTGATTTGTGTGTATGTGTTGATTCAAATCCGGACAATCCTTCGCGGTTTGAGTATACGCGTAAATGTGATGTAACGTATCCTTTAGCCTTTCGTTCGTGGTACTATTGGCTAACATAGATTCAATGAGGCGACCAACTTGAGCACATTCGGAAGCTGTTCCGCAGCAATCGAGTTGGTGATCAGATAAAATATCTTTTAAAACGCCCATTTGATGAGAATAATCTAGTGGCATCGCGTCCACATCCTTTCAAATGTAATCATTTTAGTTTTTGCTTTACTTATCTCTTTATTCGTGAATGTTGAAGTATTTTCCCATTGGAAAATACTTTGTACGAGCATCGTTCAATGTCCATTAGAGGAACCTCCTTTACTGAGTCAGCAACGGACGATGTTATTTTTATGATTATTTTTAGCGAATTATTTAATTAACGAGGTGTGAATATGCGTTTAAGAAATAAACCATGGGCGAAGGATCGTATTGCAGAAAATCCTCAGTACGTGGTAGCGAATCCAGAGTCTCACAAGGGAAACTGGAGTAAAGTATTTGGAAATGATAACCCGATTCATATTGAAGTTGGAACAGGAAAAGGGCAATTTTTAGTCGGAATGGCAAAGCAAAATCCTAATGTGAATTATATTGGGATTGAACTATTTGAGAGCATTATTGTAGTCGCATTAGATCGTCTAATTGAAGAAAAACTTCCTAACCTTAAGCTACTGAATGTGGATGCGGCAACGTTAAATGATATTTTTGGAAAGAACGACGTCGAACGAGTTTATTTGAACTTTTCTGATCCGTGGCCGAAAAACCGTCATGCAAAACGACGTTTAACATACAAAACGTTTTTAAAGCGATATGAAGATCTTTTAGTTGACGGCGGAGAAATTCATTTTAAAACGGATAATCAAGGGTTATTTGAATACTCTCTAACAAGCTTTTCAGAGTATGGACTGCTATTGAAATACGTAAGTCTAGATCTTCATAAAAGTGATTTTGAAGGAAATGTAATGACGGAGTATGAAGAGAAATTTTCAAACGCAGGTCAGCGCATTTATCGCTGTGAAGTAAAGTACCTCAATGACTGATGACAATCCCCTAGCTCTGTAGAGAGTAGGGGATCTTTTTTTATGATACAATAAAAGGGAAATTTTCATGGGGGTGGAAAGAGAAATGGAAACGTTATCAATAGGAGATATTAGAGTAACTTGGCTAAACGGAGGAAATAATCATTTAGACGGAGGTGCTATGTTTGGCGTAGTGCCAAAGCCACTTTGGTCTAAAAAGTATCCGGTAAATGACAAAAACCAAATCGAATTGCGGACGGACCCGTTACTCATTCAAGTGAGAGGAAAAAATATCCTGATCGATTCCGGAATCGGAAAAGGAAAGCTAAATGAGAAGCAGCTTCGAAACTTTGGAGTAACAGAAGAATCTGATGTGTTAGATGCGCTTCAAAAGCTTGGTCTGAGCGCTTTTGATATTGACAAAGTGTTAATGACGCATCTCCACTTTGATCATGCGAGCGGGTTAACTGTGAAAGAAAATGACGCGTATACGTCGGTATTTCCAAAAGCGAAAATTTATGTATCAGAAGTAGAATGGAACGAAATGCGTCATCCAAACATACGATCACGTAATACGTATTGGAAAGAAAATTGGGAAGCTATTCAGCAGCAGGTGATCACTTTTAACGAAGAGATTGAAGTGCTAGAAGGCATCAACATGTTCCATACAGGTGGACATAGTGATGGACATGCGGTGATTTTACTAGAAGATGGTGGAGAGCAACTATTACATATGGGCGATTTACTCGCAACTCACGCACACGCGAACATACTGTGGGTAATGGCATATGATGATTACCCAATGACGTCTGTTGCTCAAAAACAACTGTGGACGCCAAGGGGCATTCAGCATAACGCGTGGTTTAGTTTTTATCACGACGCGTATTATCGAGCGGTTAAATGGAATGACGCCAATGAATTGATCGATAAAGTTGAAAGAAAGCGATCATGATACAGTTTTTAAATCTAGAATAGCACCGCTTTTTTTATCAATAAAAAACTCATAATGTTCTTGAAGGTTATCAACGGTACGAATAATTCCTCCGTTATAGCCTTCGAACGTTAAACCATTTTGTTCGAAAAACTTTGTTGTCGTATGAATCCAGGAGCCATCAATGGTTCCATTTTTTTTGAAGGCATTTTTCGCAATTTGAAGAGCTTCTCCAGAAGAAATTGCTGCTTTTTTCTTTTCAATGATGTATGCGCTCACAAAACCAGCCGCGAATCCTGCCACTACATGTTTCAATTTCATATTGGTCACTCGCTTTCGTTTTTATAAATGGTAGAGCTAAAAGGCATCAATAAAAGGTTATTTCTCTCCGTATCGGGAGCGATGTATCCTCGTTTCATAAAGCATAAGGGACAAGCTGAAAATAAGGAGAATATAAAAAGTATACAAAAACGAAGCGAATTTGTTAAGTTTTAAACAATTCCATTACCAGGAAAGTGGAAAGAATATTCCGTTTTCGGTACAATGAAAGAAGAAAAGTCAATATACATAAAGGGGACATATCATGAATCAAGATACGTTAGCATTATTTAAAACCTTGACTGAATTACCCGGTGCACCTGGTAACGAACATCAAGTGCGAGCTTTTATGCGTCAGGAACTGGAAAAATATTCAGATGAAATTGTACAAGATCGCCTTGGAAGTATTTTTGGCGTGAAAAAGGGAAATCCAGAAGGTCCTACCGTTATGGTAGCAGGACACATGGATGAAGTCGGCTTTATGGTAACGTCTGTCACTGAGAAGGGACTTATTCGCTTTCAAACGCTCGGTGGCTGGTGGAGTCAAGTACTTCTAGCACAGCGCGTACAGGTGATCACGGATAACGGACCTATTATCGGTGTGATTGCGTCCATTCCTCCACATTTATTAGAAGATGCACAGCGCTCAAAACCGATGGATATTAAAAACATGTTAATCGACGTCGGTGCAGATGATCCTGAAGATGTGAAGCGTATGGGCATTAAACCAGGTCAGCAAATTATTCCAATTTGTCCATTTACACCAATGGCAAACGAAAAGAAAATTTTAGCAAAAGCATGGGACAACCGCTACGGCTGTGGACTTGCAATTGAACTTTTAAAAGAAGTGCAGGGTGAAGAGTTACCAAATACGCTTTATTCCGGAGCAACTGTGCAAGAAGAAGTGGGTCTTCGCGGTGCCCAAACAGCTGCAAATATGATCAAACCAGACATTTTCTATGCGCTTGATGCAAGTCCAGCTAATGATATGTCCGGAGACAAAACGGCATTCGGCCAGCTTGGAAAAGGAGCACTTCTCCGTATTTATGACCGCACGATGGTTACGCACAGAGGAATACGCGAATTTATTTTAGATACGGCTGAAACAAATAACATTCCATATCAATATTTCGTGTCCCCAGGTGGAACAGATGCAGGGCGTGTTCATACGACAAATGAAGGAGTTCCTTCTGCTGTTATTGGTATTTGCTCTCGTTATATTCACACACATGCATCTATGATTCATATTGATGACTATGCGGCAGCGAAAGAGCTTGTGACAAGACTTGTAAGAGCAACTGATCGTACGACGCTTGCTTCCATTCATCAAAATTCATAATTTTACGTGACTAAATTAGATGACAAATCGCCATTCTTGCCCATTTCAGCTGTTTTGCTGAAATGGCATTCAAGGCGATTTTTTCATGACCAGAGGGAGAGAACAACAGTGAAAATTGCCATTGGTACGAAAAATCCAGCGAAAGTAGAGGCAGTTCAAACCGCATTAGGAAGTTGGGAAGACTGCTCTTTTAGCGCTCTTAGTGTTCCATCGGAAGTATCACCACAGCCATTTACGGATGAAGAAACCATTCAAGGTGCAATTAATCGCGCGACAAATGCATTGGAAAAAGCAAAAGCTGAAATTGGAATTGGCCTTGAAGGAGGCGTTCTTGAAACAGACTACGGCATGTTTTTATGTAACTGGGGAGCGCTCGTTACGAAAGGAAACGCCCCACTCATTGCAGGGGGAGCAAGAATTTTATTACCTCATGAGTTCGCGGTAAAAGTACGAGGTGGAATGGAATTAGGGCACGTAATGGATGAGCTTCTCCATACAAATGATCTAAGCAAACGTGAAGGAGCAATCGGTGTGTTTACAAACAATTGGATTGGGCGAAAGGAAATGTTTGTTCATATCGTAAAGCTATTAGCCGGGCAATACGACTATGGACAAGGTGAGTAAGTGAAACGGATAAGGGGAATCCTTTTATTACCCTTGTCAGATAGAAGCAAAATCTTGCATGGCCTTATAGATTATGGTTTCATATGATTAGCAATAATAGAAGAAAAGCCTATCTAGGAGGAATAAAAATGGAAAAACTAACAAGCGTTGAACAATATAGAGAAGAAATCAAAACAGGGAAACATATTTTAATGTTCTCAGCTGACTGGTGTCCGGATTGCCGATTCATTGATCCAATCCTACCAGAACTAATGGAAAAATACAGTGACTATAAATTCTATTATGTCGATCGTGATGAATTTATTGATCTTTGCATCGAGCTAAACGTGTTTGGTATTCCTAGTTTTGTTGCATACAAAGACGGTGAGGAAACAGGTCGTTTTGTAAGTAAGGACCGTAAGACGCAAGAGCAAATTGAAGAATTCATTGATGGATTAGCTGACTGAAGCGTAGAGGGGGAAGATGACCATGAAAATGACTAGCTTAAAAATGCGCAAGCTATTGGAAGAAAAACTATCTGGTTCTGATTGGTCTTTTTCCTATGATCGTGAAAAGGATACACTGCGAGTAGAGCATGCGGAGCAGAAAAAAGGCATCACGATTTCCATCCCTGGTTTAATCGCCAAGTGGGAGGAAAAACAAGAAGCAGCCCTTGAAGAAATGGTGTATTATATTAGAGAAGCTCTTCACGTAATGAATGAGGAGCAAAAGTTAACCGGAAAAGAGAAAAATATTTTTCCGGTTATCCGCTCTACTTCATTTCCAACGGAAACAAGAGATGAGATTTCTCTTTTTTATGATGATCATACGGCTGAGACACGCATCTATTATGCCTTGGATTTAGGAAGCACGTACCGATTAATTGATGAGCGAATGATGGAAAAAGAAAATTGGACAGAAGCAAAGATCAGAGAGATGGCAAGATTTAATCTCCGTTCCTTGAAGGTGACGTATAAAAAAGATACGGTGGCCGGAAATCCGTTTTACTTCGTTAACAGCAACGATGGCTATGATGCGAGCCGAATTTTAAACGACCAATTTTTAAAGCAGTTTTCCGAAGAGACGATTACAGGAACGATGACGCTAGCTGTTCCACATCAGGATGTATTAATCATTGGTGATATTCAAAATGAGGTTGGATACGACGTGCTTGCTCAAATGACAATGAGCTTTTTTGCGAGTGGTCATGTGCCCGTAACGGCATTGTCATTTCTCTATGAAAATGGGGAGCTAGAACCGATCTTTATTCTTGGAAAGAATCGAAAAAAGTAAAAAGGAAGGTAAACATATGAATCTGTTTTATAATCAAGAAGGTATTGGCGATACGCTAATTTTAGCAATAAAAGATATTAATGTAGAAGAGCGTACATCAGAGCGCAAAGGAAATGTTGCGCGCGTCTTCGACCGTGAAACGAACGAAACGGCTGGGTACAATATTTTTGACGCTTCTAGCTATATGACAATTACAGAGAACGGTTCTGTTGAATTAACTGAGGAGCTAGTTGAAAAACTTCAACGCATTTTAGAGGAGAACGGCTTTAATGAAAAATTAGAGGTCGATTTGTCTCCTAAGTTCGTTGTAGGATTTGTACAAGAAAAAGAAAAGCATCCAAATGCGGACAAGCTAAATATTTGCAAGGTAGACGTAGGAACAGAAACACTACAAATCGTTTGTGGTGCACCGAACGTTGATGCAGGTCAAAAGGTAGTAGTGGCAAAGGTTGGAGCGGTTATGCCAAGTGGTTTAGTCATTAAAGACGCAGAGCTCCGCGGTGTTCCTTCTTCAGGAATGATTTGCTCGGCGCGAGAGCTAGCTTTACCAGACGCGCCTCAAGAAAAAGGAATTTTGGTATTGACTGATGATTATGTAGTAGGTAATGAGTTCATTCAACGCTAATAAGGGTGAAATTGCGTCCTTTATTCTAGTTAAATAGGAGCTGTTACTTTTACATCTTCATTTCAACCGTTACATATGCATGAAATTCGTTGAAATATTGGAAGATTATTTGATAAAATAACAAGCCACTAGTGTAAACTAGTGGCTTGTTAAGGTTTAAGAAGAAATAGGTCTGGGAATAAGTAAAACATTTGGTTCAAAAGTAAGAAATCTCTTTTGGAAGGACATAAAGAACTGCTCAAAAACTAATTGTTTAACTAAGAAGTGCGATGTAAGCAGGAAAGTTTTACAAAATCCCTCTTATTTATCTATATTTTTACGAAATTATACATGTTAAAATAAGTTATTGCCAAAGGAAAGGTAGAAAGAGTGATTTAATATGAGTTGGATCCGAAAAGCATTTGATTACTTATTAGGATATGAAGTGAAAGAAATTATTGTCGATGAAGAAGGCCGCGAAAAGGAAGTACCTGTTTCGTCGTCCGCATCCAAACAAAATAATCCGAAATTAATTAGTGAACATATACCTAAGCAAAAAGCCGAACAATATATAAAACCAGTTAAAACGGGCACGCCTCTCAAGTTTCAAGAACCGGAACAAAAGGAGCAGGCGGGGCGAGACGTGCAAGCTAAGATTGCCTATCAGTATCCAAAAGGGAAATTTCGCTTCCCGTTGATTGCGGATGAGGAAATGGAGCAACAAAGTTATGCTCGCTCCACTCAGCGTGAGAAGGCAGAGAAAGTAACAGAACTACCCGAACGCAGAGAGTATCCGAAAGAAAGTATAGAAAGAGAGCGTAAGGTAGAGGTAGAAGAGCTACATAAGCCGCGTGTGCAGTTTGAAGCACCGCCACAGAAAGAGCACCAGCCGAAACGAGAAATGAAAGTAGAGAAAGACCCAGAGGAACAACGTTCACATCCGTTCCGACCAACGGAGGTTCCTTCTCCGATTTATGGATTCAAGCAACGTCCCGAACAGCTCACCTCCTCATTACGCTATTCTTATTTAGACTGTGAAGAAGGGGAGGAGCATTACGCTTCACCTTATCGTGCTCCTCGTCCTGTAGTCCCTGTTAAGCGTGCTGAACTGACGTATGAGCAGGTTAGAGAATACTTAAAGTTAAACGAAACGGTGTATAAAAACTTCCGACCTGCGCATGAGTCGACTGAATCACAGTCGCAGCAGAGTCAAGTTGTTACTCAAGAGCCCCGTCATGAAGATACGTATGTGCCAGAGGATGACGTAATAGAATTTGAGCTTACGCCTTCTACCGATCGAGGAGTGAGAGAGGACAGCATTTCTTCTCATGAGACTGTCGATCAAATAAGACAGCAAAATCCTGTCGTTTCACATTCTGAGGTGGAGGAAGTCTTTTCTAAAGAGCGTCCAGTGCCACAGCGTCAAGAACCAGTATACAACGTACATCCTGTACAAGAAGAAGTGAAGAGTATGCAGGGAGAAGAAACGTTAGCACAGGCACCTCAGCCGCGCGTCTATCGAGAAGAACCAATTGTGTATGAAGAAGAGCATATGAATTTAGAACGTCCGGCGTATGAGCGCCGTGAACAGCAAGATATTAACCGACCAGAGATGAACGAGTTCTCATCTACTGTTCAATCGTTTGACGGGGAAGAGCTTCAGGCTGAACCGGTTCGTCTTGAGTCACTGCCTGAACGTCCTGTACAGCCTGTATACGAAGAGGAGCGCATGATTGAAAATGTGCCTGTTGAACAAGCACATATGCGGCCAGAAACAGTTGTAGAAGCACAACGAGAAGTAGCCTTTACGGTTGAAGAAACCGCCGTAAGTTCCGACGTTTCTTCCGTTGGGGAGCAAGCTCCCTCCACAATGGAAGTGGCTAGCGACATGCAGGACGCAGCTGAACCTGCCGAAGAGCCGCGCAGAAAGCGTTTTGTACCATACAACGTAATGATGCTTAAAAAAGATCGTCGCCAAATGTCTCTGCATCGTGAAGCTGATGCAAGACGCGCAGAGGTTCGTCGACAGGAAACCGTTCAAGAGCATGTGAAGAGGGAAGAGGTAGCCCAAGTATCAGAAGAAACTGTATTACAGCCCGATGCTCAACTGACTTCTCCACTTGTCGAAACAAGAACGAATGGTGTTTATGAATTTCCGAGCATGGGCTTGTTGAACACCCCTCCAGAAAAGGTAGAAGAAGACAAGCAGTGGTTAGAGGAACAGCGTGAGCTATTAGATATGACGCTTAAAAACTTTAACGTGCGTGCAAAAGTAGTCAATGTGACACAAGGACCTACCGTGACACGTTTTGAGGTTCATCCTGAGCCAGGTGTAAAAGTAAATAAAATTACGAACTTAACTGATGATATAAAATTGAGTTTGGCAGCCAGAGATATTCGTATCGAAGCACCAATTCCAGGAAAAAATACAATTGGAATTGAAGTGCCAAATCGCCAAAGTAAAGCTGTACTCGTACAGGAAATTTTGCAAAGTTCAGCGTTCTCGGAGAATAGCTCTCCGTTAAATGTCGCACTAGGCTTAGACATTTCAGGTGAACCAATTGTAACGGATTTGAAAAAGATGCCTCATGGTTTGATTGCAGGTGCTACAGGGTCAGGAAAAAGTGTGTGTATTAACACGATTATCGTCAGTCTTCTTTATAAAGCAGCGCCACACGAAGTAAAGCTAATGCTAATTGACCCCAAAATGGTCGAACTAGCGCCTTATAATGGCATCCCACACCTCGTAAGCCCGGTTATTACGGATGCAAAGGCTGCAACGGCTGCACTTAAATGGGCGGTTGAGGAGATGGAAAGACGCTATGAACTTTTTGCTCATAGCGGAGTCCGAGATATTACGAAATACAATGAGCGAGTAAAACAACACGGTGAGAAAAGTGGGGAGCTTCCATATCTTGTTATCATCATTGACGAGTTAGCAGATCTGATGATGGTGGCACCAGGTGAAGTAGAGGAAGCAATCTGCCGTATTGCTCAAAAAGCTCGTGCGTGTGGAATTCACCTGTTGCTTGCGACACAGCGACCGTCTGTAGACGTTATTACAGGGCTAATTAAGGCAAACGTTCCAACTCGTGTCGCGTTCTCTGTATCTTCTCAAGTTGATTCTCGTACGATTATCGACACAGGAGGCGCTGAAAAGCTTCTCGGTAGGGGAGATATGTTATTCCTAGAAAATGGATCGTCTAAAACGGTTCGTATTCAAGGAAACTTTATTTCAGATGAAGAAATCGATCGCGTTGTGGATCATGTGAAAAAGCAAATGAAGCCTAACTATTTATTTCAACAAGAAGACTTATTGAAAAAACAGCAAACCATTTCTTCAGACGAAGATGATTTATTCGTCGAGGCGTGTGAGTTTGTATTAGATCAAGGTGGAGCCTCAACATCTAGCCTGCAGCGTCATTTCCGTATCGGATACAACCGTGCTGCACGACTAATCGATATGATGGAGGGGCAAGGGATCATTTCAGAGGCAAGAGGCAGTAAACCAAGGGACGTATTAATTACAGAAGATGATTTAACAGATATTCAAAGTTCATCTTTTTAAAAGAAGGCGTTCTTCTTTTTAAAAGAGTATGTTATAGTGCTTATGGAGTAATGCTGAGAAGACAGACGTAGAGTAGAATTGTTCAATAGTTTATATAATAGCGTACAGATCGTACTTTCTTATTCTCCTTCACCAAGGACATGGACTAGAAGAGGCGAAGGGTAGATAAGGAAGTACTTTGTTTTATGGATGATTATTCCTTGGTGCATAAAACAAGTTAGTGCTATAATGATGAAATGCAATATTATAAAACCTATTATGAAGACTATATGAACTGTGATAAATGAGCAATTCTAGATAAACGTCATATACTGTCTTACAGATAGACGAATGTTGGAGGTTTCTTTATATGACAGTTTACCATTTTGTTGGAATCAAAGGGACTGGAATGAGTGCATTAGCACAAATTTTACATGATATGAATTACCATGTTCAAGGTTCTGATATCGAAAAAGAAATTTTTACACAAAAATCATTAGAACAAAAGAACATTACTGTTTTACCTTTTAACAAAGAGAATATCGAGCCAGGCATGATTGTCATTGCAGGAAACGCGTTCCCAGATACACATGAAGAAATTCAAGCAGCGGTTGAGCAAGATGTTCCTGTGATTCGCTATCATAAGTTCTTAGGCGATTTTATGAAACAATATACAAGTGTAGCCGTAACGGGAGCACACGGTAAAACATCAACAACAGGCATGCTATCACATGTGATTCAAGGAGCTCGTCCGACATCTTTCCTTATTGGTGATGGAACAGGTCAAGGAACTGACGGGAGTGAGTATTTCGTATTTGAAGCATGCGAATACCGTAGACATTTCTTGTCTTATACGCCTGACTATGCGATCATGACAAACATTGATTTTGATCATCCTGATTACTTTGCTAACGTAGAAGATGTATTCAGTGCATTCCAAGAGATGGCGATGCAAGTGAAAAAAGGAATCATTGCTTGTGGAGACGATGAGCATTTACAGCGCATTCAAGCCAAAGTACCTGTTTTATATTACGGCTTGAACGAAGAAAACGACTTCCAGGCTCGTAATATCGTGAAGAGTACAGCAGGAACGAAATTTGATGTGTTCATTCGTAACAATTTTTATGCAACGTTTGAAATTCCTGGCTACGGCGATCATAACATCTTAAATGCGTTATCAGTGATCGCGTTATGTCACTATGAGGAGATCAATGTTGGAATTCTTCAAGAGCGCTTAAAAACGTATCAAGGAGTAAAACGTCGCTTTAGTGAAAAAGCTTTCGGCGAACAGGTGATTATTGATGACTATGCTCATCATCCAACTGAAATTCACGCAACGATTTCAGCTGCGCGTCAGAAATATCCTGATCGCGAAGTCGTAGCAGTATTCCAGCCACATACGTTTACTCGTACGCAAACGTTTTTAGATGAGTTTGCTTCAAGCTTACAAGGTGCTGATCAAGTATATTTATGTGATATCTTTGGATCTGCTCGTGAGCATCAAGGGAAACTAAGCATTGAAGATCTTCGTCAACGTATTGACGGGGCACGATTGATTGATGAAGAGACGGTGGAGAACTTAAAGGATCATGATCGCGCAGTATTGGTGTTCATGGGTGCAGGAGACATTCAAAAGTTCGAAAACTTATATCAATCCATCTAATTTGAATCCACTTTACCAAAAAAGGACCTGACGGAGGAGCTGTCAGGTCCTTTTTTTGGTAAAGCATAAGTGGAAGAGGCCAGCCCTTTCGGGCTTGGCCTCTTTCACTTATGGAGATCTTCTTAGGTCGTTCGCAGAAGCCGTCCTCCCAAGCAGGACGATGGCTTCTGCTTCTTTTTTTATTTTAGGTTTTCTGGATTTAATCCTTCGAGTTCTGGCACGACGAATAGGCCGTCTTTGCGAATGAGTACGTCATCGAAGTAGATTTCTCCGCCGCCGTATTCAGGGCGTTGGATCATTACCATGTCCCAGTGGATATTTGATTTGTTTCCGTTGTACGCATCTTCATAACATTCACCAGGCGTGAAGTGGAAGCTCCCGTCAATTTTTTCATCAAATAAAATATCTTGCATAGGATGTTGGATATACGGGTTTACACCAATAGCGAATTCTCCAATGTAGCGAGCGCCTTCGTCTGTGTCAAAGATTTTGTTGATACGTTCAGAGTCGTTTGCCGTTGCTTCAACAATTTTACCGTCACGGAAGGTTAGCTGAACGTTCTCAAACGTAAATCCTTGGTAAGGTGAAGGTGTATTGTATGTAATTGTTCCGTTCACAGAGTCACGTACTGGCGCTGTATATACTTCTCCATCAGGAATATTCATTTGACCCGCACATTTCACGGCCGGAATGTCTTTGATTGAGAAGGTAAGGTCAGTTCCTGGACCTACTAAACGTACTTTGTCCGTTCTGTTCATGAGGGACTCAAGAGCATCCATTGCCTTATCCATTTTCGCATAGTCTAAGTTACACACGTTAAAGTAGAAGTCTTCAAATGCTTCTGTGCTCATTTTTGCAAGCTGAGCCATTGAGTTTGTTGGATAGCGGAGCACTACCCATTTTGTTTTAGGTACGCGAATGTCGCGGTGAACTTTCTTGCCAACTGTTTCTCCGTGTACTTTCATGCTTTCTGCGGGCACATCAGAGTGTTCAGAAATGTTGTCTCCTGCGCGAAGACCAATATATGCATCCATGTTCGACATGACGTTTGCTTCAAAATCAGCGATCATATCAAAGTGTTCTTTTTGAGCACCCATTAATAGAGAACGATCAACGGAATGATCTTTTAATGATACAAATGGGAAACCACCAGCCGCATAAGCTTCTTTTACAAGTGCATTCACAAGTTCGCGCTGTAGGCCGAAGTTTTCGATTAAAACTTTTTCTCCTTTTTGTAGACGAACGGAGTAATTAATTAGATTTTTCGCTAATTTCTCAATGCGAGGGTCTTTCATTTTTACTACCTCCTAGTGTACGATATAAAATATACCTATTTATTGTAACTCAAAAGGCTTCATTTGTTTACTTATCCATGCTAGAAACGAAAAATATACGAATAGGAGGAGGCTTATCTTATAGTTTTTTAACGAAATGGCAATACAAATAAGGATGTTTATTGTAAATAACTAGAGGGTAGAACTAAGTAATCGAGCTAGCATAAGGAGGACGTATATTATGATTTTAATCCTGTATATAAGTGTCGCAATTATTGCCATCGCGTTCTTATTTTTGGTAATATCAGTAGCAAGAACACTTGGATCTGTACAAAAAACGCTAAATTCTGTGGCCGGAACCTTAGATGGTCTTGAAAAGCAAATGAATGGCATTACTGTAGAGACCACAGCGCTATTACATAAAACAAATGGTCTTGCTGAGGACATTCAACGCAAATCTGAAGCACTGAACGTCGTAGTGGATTCTGTAAAAGGAGTCGGTGGTTCAATTCAAGAATTGAATCGTTCTATTCGTGGGGTATCTAATACCGTTTCACGAAAAGCAGAAGAACATAAGGAGTCAGTGGCTCAGGTTGTTCAGTGGAGCAATGTCGCAATGGACGTTTGGGATCGATTTAAAAACAGAAAGCAAGTAAATGACGCAGCAGTGTCAGAAACACCGCCAAGAGAAGAACAGCGTCGCCGATCATATTCTTAAGGGAGGAAATAAGGATGGCTAAAAACAATACAAATACAACAAAAAATAAGGATTTTGTAGTAGGAGCAATCGTAGGAGGAGTTGTAGGTGCTGCAACAGCATTATTACTAGCTCCTAAAGCTGGAAAAGAGCTTCGCTCAGACATCAATGAACAAGCTACGTTTGTTCGCTTGAAAACGGAAAAACTTCGAAATTCAGCGATGGAAAAGGGACAAGGTCTTGCTTCTAGCGCTAAAGACAAAACGGTTAGCCTTTCACAAACAATCTCTGGCCAATCAGCACAGGTGATCAACAAAGTAAAAGGGATACGTAAAAAAGAAGAAGTTCTTCCAGAAAGTAGCCTAAACGTATTAGAGGACGAAGTAGAAACTCAATCAATTGAAAAAGAATATAACGTTCAACAGGAGCTTGATCAAACGAAAAAAGCACTGGATGAAATGGAGCAAGGCTTAAAGCATTAATAGAATGCATAAAAGGTTCATCACCTTTGCATTCTAAAAGAATACATGTGAAGAAGAGGACGCCTCCTAAATCGTTATTTTAGAGACGTCTTCTTTTTCTTCACATTACTAATAAAAGGAGTGAGCAACATGCATAAAATCTCAACGGTAGAAGAATTCGAAGAAATTCTCCAAAAAGGTAAGCAGTTTGCCTTTTTAAAACATAGTACAACCTGTCCAATTAGTGCTCATGCATATGAAGAATATACGGCGTTTGCACATGAACATGAGGAAGTCCCAACGTATTATCTGCATGTGCAAGAAGCGCGTCCGCTTTCTGCACACATTGCAGAAACGTTTAATATTAAACACGAATCTCCTCAGGTATTTGTATTTGAGAATGGAGAGCCAAAGTGGAATGCATCTCACAGCAATATTACAAGTGGAGCATTAACAGAGCAGACTCAAAAGTAAGAGCCTAACATTCAAAAGTCTCCCGGACATTTTTGTCTTGGAGGCTTTTTTGTAGACTGTTTCTGTGAATAGGGATGCCAAAGGTAAATGGTATTTTTTTTGGAAAAATGTAAAAATAATGATGATTTTTGCTTTGTATTATGCTATTCTGTATTATTGGGTGTGTTTTTAGCGAACATTGCATAAAAATCCTGTAAATTAATTGCGGTTGTGCACATAGTGTCGTATAGTAGTTACAGACATTATAGACTGTACATAATTATAAATAACGGTTTCTGGGTAAACTAACAGAAAATGTGCTGAATACAAGGAGTGTTAAGTTGTGAACGTAACAATATATGATGTAGCAAGAGAAGCGAATGTATCAATGGCAACGGTATCACGTGTTGTTAATGGTAATCCGAACGTAAAGCCATCAACAAGAAAAAAAGTGCTAGAAACAATTGAACGTCTGGGGTATCGTCCGAATGCGGTAGCTCGTGGATTAGCTAGTAAAAAAACGACAACTGTTGGGGTTATTATTCCTGACATTTCAAGTATTTTCTACGCTGAACTAGCACGTGGCATTGAAGATATTGCCACAATGTACAAGTATAATATTATTTTAAGTAACTCGGATCAAAACACAGATAAAGAATTCCACCTTTTAAACACTATGCTCGGTAAGCAAGTGGACGGAATCATCTTTATGGGTGGGAATATCACTGATGAGCACGTCGAAGAGTTCAAAAAATCCCCGGTTCCAATCGTGTTAGCTGCTTCTATTGAAATGTCTGAACAAATTCCTTCAGTAAATATTAACTATGAACAAGCAGCATATGATGCTGTCCATGCCTTAATTGAAAAGGGCCATGAGCGCGTTGCTTTTGTAACAGGACCGCTAGAAGAGCCAATGAATAAAGAAAGAAAGCTAAAAGGCTATCAACAAGCACTTATCGATCATAAAATTCCTTATAATGAAGAAATGGTATTTGAAGGCGATTATACGTACGATTCTGGAATGGAAGCTTTTGAAAAGCTGTCTTCTTTAGATGAAAAACCGACTGCTATTTTTGTTGGAACAGATGAAATGGCGTTAGGAGTTATTCACGGAGCGCAGGATCGCGGATTCAAAATCCCAGAAGATGTTGAAGTAGTAGGCTTTGATAATACGAAGCTTGCAACAATGGTACGTCCTACGTTATCAACAGTCGTACAGCCAATGTATGATATCGGGGCAGTAGCGATGCGTCTATTAACAAAGTACATGAACAAAGAAACGGTTGAGAGCAGTATCGTTGAACTGCCACACCGTATCGAGTACCGCCAATCAACAAAAGAATAATTTACTGTCAAAAGCTCGCGAAGAAGTTATTTCTCGCGAGCTTTTTCAGTCTGAGAGCGAATTACATACAAAGCCTTTGAAACGGTATTTCGATTTTTTTCAGTAATCTCTCCTTTTCGAGGAATGGGCTCATAAATTCCTTGCTGGTCATCCCACGTTGTACAAAGGGGAACAGGAGAATATGAAGACCACTTATCAATCCATTCTTTCGGTAGATCCCCTTGAAGAAAACGATTATTCATCTCAAGCCAAATAAACGACCATGCTCTAGGTACGACACGCCAAATATCATAACCGCCGCCACCAACTGCGATCCAGCGACCTTCACAATATTGATGGGCAAGCTCGTGTGCAAGCTTCGGAATTTCTCGATAGATCGCTGTGGTCGCACTCAAATGGGTAAGAGGATCATAATAGTGAGCATCTGCCCCGTTTTGAGTTAAAATAACGTCTGGTTTAAAGAATTCCGTGACTTCACGAAGCGCAGTAGAGTAAGAGTCAATCCATGACTCATCTTCTGTAAACGCATCTACAGGAATGTTAAACGAATAGTTATATCCTTCCCCATATCCCCGTTCATTGACATTTCCTGTACCAGGGAACAGGTAGCGCCCAGTTTCATGGATAGAAAAGGTGCAAACAGAAGGATCATCATAAAAAGCCCACTGTACGCCGTCACCATGATGTGCATCCGTATCAATGTAAAGAACCTTTGCGTTATATTTTTGCTGAATATATTTAATCGCAACAGCGCTATCATTATAAATACAAAAGCCGGATGCTTTGCCTCGGAAACCATGATGAAGACCACCACCAAGACTTAAAGCATGATTAGCCTGCCCGGACATAACGTAATCAGCCGCCACTAGCGTCCCACCTACTAAATAGGAACTAGCTTCGTGCATATTAGCAAACATCGGCGTATCTTCGGTTCCTAATCCATAGTTGTTTGCCTCTACTGTAGGCAGTTTCCCTTCACTTGCTAGCTTGACCGCCTGAATATAGTTAGGATCGTGAATGAGACTAAGTTCTTCATCTGTTGCTACTCGGGGTAGCACGATGTCTTGCTCATTCAATTCTTTGCTCATGCGAAGCAGATCGTAAGTTAGTTTGACTCGTAATTGATTAAAAGGATGATTGTCACTGAATTTATAGTTTAGTAAGTCCTTTGAGTAAACAAATACAGCTTCTTTTTTCATGATGAAGCACCAGGAACCTGTGGCCAATTAATGACATTGTAACCATTCTGCTTGAGCTTTGTGACAACCATCATCGGGTTAAGCGTTTGAATACGAAAGACAAGGATTTTTTCATTGATTGTCGGGCTTGGGTAGACAAGTATACTTAGGATATTAATATTCGAATTTTTTAAGAGAGCAGCGAGTTCAGCTAAAATTCCTGGGCGATCGTCTACTTTTACTTCAATTTGAGAGCCTGGTTGATGGGCACCTGTTAATTGAATAAGCGTGTGAAGCATATCTTTTTCTGTGACAATGCCTACTAATTTGTGTTCTTTAACGATTGGAACACAGCCGATATTGTGCTCGTAAAATATGCCTGCTATTTCTTCGACAAAGTCTAACGGATGAGCGGTGATCACATTTCGGGTCATAAGATCAGCAACAGGTTTATGTAAATCATTTGCCAAGTCGCTCGGTTGAAAAATGGAGGGACTTGCATCTCGAATGTCACGATCTGATACAATTCCTGCGATGGTAAAATCATGATTTACAATAGGGATATGGCGAATGTTATGAGTTCGAATGAGATTAATTGCATCTGCAATCGTTGCGCTAGGGTTTAATGTAATGACATCTTGATTCATCATTTCTTCTACAATCATCTTTAGAACGACTCCTTACTATTCCTAAAATAGTGTCATAGCTGTTGGGTCAATGAAGAATACTTAGTACATAAAACGATTTTGAAAGCGAAGCCTATCGAATTGTTGAATAGATTCAACGGGAACTCTTTTACCGATTCGAACCATTAGGCAGTTAGCAGGATGCGAGCTTATTTCAGGATCATCGGTCGCAAACCAGGTTAGACCTCCGGCATTCATCATCTTTTCCATAACCTTTCGATATTCCCATACGTTTAATCCAGATCCTTTTAAATCCCAGTGCCAATAGTATTCAGTAGTGATGATAATATAATCTTCCACCATGTCGTCCATCATTGAAACTGTAAGCAGCTGTTTGCCTATCGAATAGCTTCGAAAAGCAGGAGCGACTTCAATCGCGCCTAGCTCAATTAAATTTTCCATGTTTCCTTCCGACCACCGCTCGAGCGGGTCAGGATATAGGTAGGTTACATAGCCGACAATTGTATTTAAATGACGAGCAATTAATATACGTCCTTCAGGAAGATCTGCGATTTCTAACAGTGCTTTGCGTTGTTGAGCAGGAGGGCGAAATGCCACTAGCTGATCATGAAACTCATATTCTGCTAATTTGTGAGAAGGAATCGGGCCTTCAATAACGATGGTACCTACAGGAGTTTTTAATTCTTTTGCGTTATAGGTTTTTTTATGGTCCAACACATTCACCGCCTAGAATAATCAGTTCTTTACATATATCTACAGTATACACGAAAAGTAAAGCGTTTTCACGAAATGAGTAAGTACGCTATTTACTAGCTTAAATGTTTTAAAAATTGAGAATAATTTATTTTTATATTATAATAGTCAGTATAATTTTGTACATAAGGGGGAGTTTGTGATGAAATTGGAAGCGCTTCCTGTAAAACAAGGGGAACATAATTTACAGGACTATGAACAAACGTATAAAACGTTTAACTGGTCAGAAGTGGAGAAGGAATTTTCGTGGTCTAAGACAGGAAAGATAAATGTCGCTCATGAAGCAATTGACAGGCACGCAAACTCATATCGTAAGAACAAAGTCGCTCTTTATTACCGTGACGCGGAGCGAAATGAAAAGTATACGTACAAAGAAATGAAGGATTTTTCCGACAAAGCAGCTAATGTGTTCAAACAAGCAGACGTTGAAAAAGGAGACCGCGTTTTTATTTTTATGCCACGTTCTCCTGAGCTTTACTTTGCCGTGCTTGGAGCAATTAAAGTAGGGGCGATTGTAGGGCCTTTATTTGAAGCGTTCATGGAAGGTGCAGTGAAGGATCGCTTAGAAGATAGTGAGGCGAAAGTTCTTGTCACGACGCCAGCACTTCTAGAACGTGTTCCTGTTGAATCACTTCCACATTTAAAGCACGTTCTTTTAGTAGGAGACGACATTGAGGAGAAAGGAATCTACCTTGACTTTAAGTCTCGTCTGCAAAAAGCTAGCAAACGTGTAGAGATCGAGTGGATGAACCGTGAAGATGGTCTAATTCTTCATTATACGTCAGGTTCGACAGGAAAGCCAAAAGGGGTTCTTCATGTTCATAACGCGATGATTCAGCACTATCAAACCGCTAAATGGGTGCTAGATTTGAAAGATGAAGATATCTTCTGGTGTACGGCAGATCCAGGGTGGGTAACGGGAACTGCTTATGGTATTTTCGGCCCTTGGCTTGTTGGGGCCTCCAACGTGATTATTGGTGGACGCTTTAGCCCAGAAAACTGGTACAAAGCCATAGAAGACTATGGTGTGACGGTATGGTATAGTGCGCCTACTGCCTTCCGCATGTTAATGGGGGCAGGAGATGAACTAGTGAAGCAATATGATTTAAGCTCTCTGCGCCACGTTTTGAGTGTAGGGGAACCGCTTAATCCAGAAGTTGTACGATGGGGCGTAAAGGTGTTTGATAACCGTATTCATGATACGTGGTGGATGACGGAAACAGGTGGACAGGTGATTTGTAACTATCCAGCAATTGAAATCAAGCCTGGTTCAATGGGCAAACCAATTCCAGGGATTAAGGCTGCGATTGTGGATGACCAAGGAAATGAGCTTCCTCCTTATCGCATGGGGAATCTGGCGATTAAAAAAGGCTGGCCTTCTATGATGCGGACGATTTGGAACAATGAAGCAAAATATGAATCCTATTTTATGCCTGGTGATTGGTATGTATCAGGGGATTCAGCTTATATGGACGAAGATGGATACTTCTGGTTCCAAGGGCGTATTGATGATGTCATCATGACGTCTGGTGAACGCGTTGGGCCGTTTGAAGTGGAGAGTAAGCTTGTTGAGCATCCGGCAATTGCTGAAGCAGGGGTAATTGGCAAGCCAGATCCTGTGCGCGGTGAAATTATTAAAGCATTTATTGCGCTGAGAGATGGCTATGAGCCTTCCGAGGAATTAATTGAAGAAATTCGTTCCTTTGTGAAAAAAGGGTTAGCAGCTCATGCGGCTCCGAGAGAAATTGAGTTCCGTGACAAGCTACCAAAAACGCGTAGCGGTAAAATTATGCGCCGTGTGTTAAAAGCGTGGGAGTTGGATTTACCGACGGGTGATTTATCTACAATGGAAGATTAATTAGGATGAGAGGGACTCGTATACAGCGAGTCTTTCTTTTTTATTTCCCATGAAGGATGGCACACTTTTACTGAACGGTACGTAAGATAATCACATGTTGGATGAATGTGAAAGGAACTAAATGGGTAAAGTTAGGATAGCACTTGAATTTTAGGATAAAATGATAGATAATAGTCGTATATCAATTTTTAGTTGAATAATGTGAATGCGTTGAAAGGAATTAGTAGCGGTTTTCTCCCTGTTTAAGAGAGCTGATGGTTGGTGCAAATCAGTGCAAAGAAAGCAGTGAATTACGTCCTCGAGCATCTTTTGTGAATAGATAATTAGTAGCAAAAGACGGGCAAACCGTTATATTCGTTAAGTGGAAGCATCATGTTATACATAGGTGCTTCAATTAGGGTGGTACCGCGATTTTTTCGTCCCTTCTTCTTAGAAGGGGCTTTTTTTATTTCCCAAAAAGTTAAAGGAGAGATTTCATTGGATATTTTACAAGATCTTGAGTTCCGTGGACTCATTAATCAGCAAACAGATGAAAAAGGATTAACAGAATTACTAAATAAAGAATCTGTACGTTTATACTGTGGGTTTGACCCAACGGCAGACAGCTTGCATATTGGTCACTTGCTACCAATTTTAATTTTACGTCGTTTCCAACAAGCAGGTCACCAACCGATTGCTCTTGTTGGTGGGGGAACGGGGCTAATTGGAGATCCAAGTGGTAAAAAAGCAGAGCGTACGTTAAATGAGCAAGAAGTCGTGGCTTCATTTAGTGAACGTATTAAAGGACAGCTATCACGCTTTTTAGACTTTGAAGAAGTTGAGAATGCAGCTGTTATTGCGAACAACTACGATTGGATCGGATCTTTAGATGTAATCACGTTCCTTCGTGATATCGGAAAAAGCTTCGGTATTAACTATATGCTAGCAAAAGATTCTGTTCAATCGCGTATTGAGAGCGGGATTTCCTTTACAGAATTCAGCTACATGATTTTACAATCATACGATTTCTTAAATCTATACCAAACACACAACTGCCGTCTTCAAATTGGTGGTAGTGATCAGTGGGGGAATATCACAGCGGGTCTTGAATTAATCCGTAAAACAGAGCCAGAAGCAAAAGCCTTTGGTTTAACGGTTCCTCTTGTGACAAAGGCGGACGGTACGAAATTCGGTAAAACAGAAGGTGGCGCAATCTGGCTTGATGCAGAGAAAACAAGCCCGTACGAGTTCTACCAGTTCTGGATTAACACAGATGACCGTGACGTGATGAAATACCTAAAATACTTCACTTTCTTAACGCATGACGAAATTGAAGCACTTGATAAGAAAATGCAAGAAGCACCTGAAAAGCGTGAAGCACAAAAAGCACTTGCTGCTGAAATGTTGAAGCTTGTTCATAGTGAAGAAGCGTTAAATCAAGCGATCCATATTTCAGATGCATTGTTTAACGGAAATATTGCGGAGCTAACGGCTGAAGAAATCAAACAAGGTTTCAAAGACGTCCCATCTTACACACACAGCGGTGAAGAAGTAGGGTTAAT
The DNA here is from genome assembly GCF_001274935.1 of Priestia koreensis. Lineage (GTDB taxonomy): Bacteria > Bacillota > Bacilli > Bacillales > Bacillaceae_H > Bacillus_AG > Bacillus_AG koreensis. The sequence continues at coordinate 99,581 of NZ_LILC01000011.1, forward strand.
TGACTTACTTGTGGAAGCAAAAATTTCACCATCAAAACGTCAAGCAAGAGAAGATATTACAAACGGTGCCATCTACGTCAACGGTGAGCGCGTTCAAGATCTTCAAAAAGTATTATCAGAAGCTGATCGTATCGAAAGCCAATTTACCGTTGTTCGCCGCGGTAAGAAGAAATACACGCTTATTCAATACTAAGATGAAAAGATCCTGTAGCATGCAGGGCTACTGAAAAACTTCGGATTTTTTAGATGATCAGTAGAACGTAAGACAGAAAAGCTGGGTCGATTTCGTTTTCCGGAATCGACCCAGCTTTTTCTTCATTCTTTTTAGGTTAACGGTGAAAATGGCCATTGCCCCTTGCATTTGCATGCCAACGATACCCCACAGAGGAGCGAGGAGGCTCACCGCACGCCCCGCGGAAAGCGAAGCGACCTGAAGTGGAAATCAACCACCTCCGTTATGAACGCAATCCTTTAAGGATTTTTTCAGTGGCCTCGTAGCATGCAGGATCTTTTTTTGTTCCTCAATAGATAAATGACGGTATAAAAAAAGCTGATCGTTTAAAAAACGACCAGCTTTTTTGAAAGTCAACGAACTTATTAACGAGAGTAGAACTCTACGATTAGAGCTTCGTTGATTTCAGCAGGTAATTCAGAACGTTCTGGTAAACGAGTGAAAGTACCTTCTAATTTATCAGCATCGAATGTTACGTAGTCAGGTACGTAGTTGTTCACTTCGATCGCTTCTTTGATTACGTCAAGGTTGTTAGATTTTTCACGAACGCTGATTACTTGACCAGCTTTCACGCGGTAAGATGGGATATCTAAACGTTTACCATCTACTAAAATGTGACCGTGGTTAACTAATTGACGAGCTTGACGACGAGTGCGAGCAAGACCCATACGATAAACAAGGTTATCAAGACGAGATTCTAAAAGAATCATGAAGTTTTCACCGTGTTTACCAACTAATTTACCAGCAGCATCAAATAAAGTGCGGAATTGACGCTCATTTACACCATACATATGACGTAATTTTTGTTTTTCTTGTAATTGTAAACCGTATTCAGAAAGCTTTTTACGTTGACCAGGGCCATGTGGGCCTGGAGCGTAAGGACGCTTTTCTAATTCTTTACCTGTACCACTTAAAGAGATACCAAGACGACGAGATAATTTCCAACTTGGACCAGTATAACGAGCCATGAAGACTCCTCCTTACATGTTTTTATTTTATGCAAAATAAAAACCAGACACATCTTGCATAATGCACATTTTATTTTCATGTATCCTCGCCCTAGCAGCTAAGAGTTACACGATACACCTCGTAAAAGAGGAATAAAATGCTGACACTAAGAATAATGTATAGGCTGCAATATTTCACACAATCGCAATTATATGCTTTTAGAAGTAGACTGTCAAGAAAATAAGAGAAAAAAATGAATTTATACGCTGTAATAATTTTATAACTAGGAAAATATAGCTAGTTTATCTTATAATAGAGATAATAACCAAATTTTATGTTAAATAAAACAAACTGTCGTATTGAAAATAATTGAGGATTGGCAGGCGATCCTTTGAAAAACGCGCTTAATTTTATCCAGTTAATGACATTGTTTGAGAATAATGAAGGTGATGAAATGGAAGGTTTGAAAGAATATACCTTATTAAAGTTTCGTGCTGCTTTATTTGATCTGCTTGCACGAGAAGAAGAGGCTACAGACATAACTGAATTAATAGATGAGATGCTGCTCATACTTTGTGAGACAATGGGTTTTTCCGGCATAGCATTAATATCTAGAAATTATCGTGCAAATCAGTATGTGGTAGAGCAGTGTACAGATCGTTCTATTCATTTGGATAACATTTTGGTTAGTTTGGAAGAGACGCTGCAGTCGGTGGAAGGAGATCCGCTGGACTCAGATATCTTATGTACTGATTTTCAGCATCAGCACGCATATATTATTTCTTTAGAAACAAAGGCGAAACCGACTTATTTATATATAATTTCAAAAGAAGAAACGAGTACCTACTCCCTTTCCTGGTGGAAGGAGATTCAGGTAGAGTGTTCAAAGTTTCTTAACCGTCTCTACCATCAAGAGCACAGAGCTCATCAAGAACAGCGTTACGAGCAGCTATATCAAGTAACAAATAAGTTTCATTCCTCTATGAATATGAGCGACATTTTGTATCAAATTATTCATACACTAGAAACCGTTTATCCTCACTTTACCTATTTTTTGCTTTTGTCTCATGATATTAATAACCCTCATAACTTACCAATTAAACATCTTCACTATGAAGGTGATCAGTTTGATGAGAATGCCATGAAGGCTTACGTATCAGGAAAAGTACAAATTCACAGTGAGGTTTCGCACTCTATGTTGAACGCGCCACTAATAGGGAAACAAGGGATTTATGGTGTTCTACAAGTGAGGGCGGCAGGAAAAGTGAATATGCCGGAAGATGAAATAAAGTTTATCTCGCTTCTCGGTATCACGGCCGGAAGCGCGTTGGAAAATGCTCAGTTGTATCAACAGTCGAAGCGCGTAATTGAAGATTTAAAACTCATCAATGAAACGTCTCATCAACTAAACTCTAACCTGAGATTGGCTGATACGATTCACTACATGTCAACGCAAATTACGAGCTTCTTTAATGCAAGTGCAGTAGGGTTTGTATTGTTTAGCCAAAATCGTAAAAGCAAAGTGCTACCTGGAAGTACCTCGTTCTTTTTTACTCCAGGCATTTATCAGTACGTTGATTTTATATACGAAAAGTTCTTGGTAGAGCATGATGCATTGTTCATTAATGATGCGACCTTACAAATGTCTTATAAAGATCTCCCATTCTGTTCCATTATGGCTGTGCCGATGATTCAGAATGAACGTGTGACGGGTGCAGCCATCGTTTTGCATGAGAAGCCTTATTTCTTTTCTTTCGATAACTTTAAATTGTTGCAATCTCTCATTCATCACTCGACGCTAGCATTCACGAATTCGATGTTGAGAGAAGAATTGGAAAAGCTAGTCGTAACAGATCACCTGACGAAGCTATTTTCTCGAGGGTATTTGGATGATAAGATTAAGGATTCCATGGTTCAAGATCCATATGGAACGTTTATTTTAGTTGATATTGATAACTTCAAACGAATTAACGATACGTACGGTCATCAAATAGGCGATCAAGTGATTATTCAAATTGCCAATATCATAAAATCGAACATTCGGGCAAAGGATATTGGAGCAAGGTGGGGAGGCGAGGAGCTCGCTCTCTATCTTCCTTCGGTTTCATTAGAAGCAGGCATTTTAATTGGCAATCGATTGCTACAAAAGGTACGAGAGCAGACGAATCCGAAAACGACCATTTCATGCGGCGTGTCCTTTTGGAAAAATGAAGCGGAAGATCCGGATACGGCTCAACAGCTGTTCCATCGTGCTGACAAAGCCTTATATCAAGCGAAAAATCAAGGGAAAAATCAGCTCGTTGTTCAAAAAAGTCGTGTTTAACAGAAGAAGAGGCGCCAGCTCATTAGCTGGCGCCTCTTTTCGTGTTAAATAAATGGAAGAAGTTCTTCTACGAATAGCTCAAGGTACTTTTTATCGATTTCGTCAAAACGATCTGTAATTGGACTATCGATATCTAGTACGCCAATCACGTTTCCTTCTTTAACCATTGGAACAACAATTTCAGAACGAGAAGCTGCATCACAAGCGATATGTCCTGGGAATTGGTGAACGTCTGCGACAAGCTGTGTTTTTTGTGTTTGTGCAGCTGTTCCGCATACCCCGCGTCCAAATGGAATACGAACGCAAGCAGGAAGACCTTGGAATGGTCCTAGTACTAACTCGTTTTGATCGTTCAGATAAAACCCAACCCAGTTTGTTTCGGTAAGAAACTGATTTAATAAGGCGGATGCATTAGCTAAATTAGCGACTTGATTTGTCTCGCCTTCTAATAGTGCTTTTAGTTGTTTAATCAGAAGCTCATAGTCTTTCTCTTTGCTACCGCTATAGTTTTCGACATTAAACATGGTCGTTACCCTCCGTAATCGTTGTGAAATATAAATAAATGACAGAACTAGTCAGTTTATTACTAACTTTGTCGAGAAGTCACTAGAGGAATTTCATAGAAAGTCAAGAAAGTGTATTTATAACGACTTTTCTAGGAGAAGATTCTACAAAATTCCTTTTGCCACGTGTGATTTCATAAGTAAACTGTTGATAATTGGTTTCATTTTTGCATACTTATATCCTCTTTTCAATTGTTTTGTTTCTTTCTTTTCTAAAAAATCACCTTAAACGAAAACGATCTTTTTTAGAATTTGAGAGAACATAACTAATCTTCTTTCTTTTGAGTAAAAGAAAGGGACGGAAGAAGGAATTAAAATGAATGCTTATCAAACGAAAATGGGGTGTTAAGCTTGGCCATTCAATCAAAAACAAAAGATCGAATTATTGATGCAGCCGTAGCGCTTTTTAATACGAAAGGATTTAATGGAACTTCTGTGCGTGATATTTCTCAAAAAGCAAAAGTAAACGTAGCGAATATTGCTTATTACTTTGAAAATAAGGAAGGTTTGCTAGAGCACCTCGTCACAACTTTTTTAGAAGGATATATTCAAGAGGTTGAAGCAGTTATAACGGATTTAGAGGAAAAGGGGCCAACGGAGTGCTTGTATAAGCTCATTCAAAGCCTTCTTCGCTATCATCATGAACATCGCCACATTGCTCGATTCGTTTATCGTGAGATTTCGCTAGATACGGTGTTAATTCGTGAGATTATGACAACGTATCTAACGAAAGAAAAATATTATTTAAAAATGGTGTTTGAACAAGGAATGAAAGAAAAGGCATTTAAAAAGCTAAACATCCCATACGTTATTTTACAGCTCAAGGGAATGCTCAGCATGCCTTATCTTCATCCTCAATACCTAGCAGAAGTGTTGCACGTTTTTTCTCATGAAACTTTCTTCATTGAGCAGTATACGAAAGAATTAGAAAATTGGGTTCACCAAGTGATTCTTGAGCCTATGTCTGAGAGACGTCTCTATGTCAAAATGTCGTCTTAAAGCATTGGTTCTAAGTATGAATAACCTTGACCAACATCCTTTGCAGTATGGGCATCAGACCCATAGATGAGAGGGATGTTTCTTTTTTTTGCTTCTTTTACGACGGCATCAGCTGGGTAAGGTTCTTCGCAAAGCGGCTTATATAACCCAGCACCGTTGTAGTCAAGCTGCATGTTTTGTTTTTGGATGAGATCTAAAATACGATTGGTCTCGTATGTAAACTCGTTTTGGCATGGAAATGCTTTTTGGAATTTATGGACAAGCGTCATATGACCGATTCGTTTTGGTTTGTATGCGCCTAGCGAAGAAAGAACAGATCTATAGACCGTGTCGTAATAAGCTTTATAGACGTTTTCAACGCCTCCGAACACGTTGATCATGTCTGAAAAAACGTCAGAGCTGTAATCCATGCAGTAATAAGTTCCATTGTTTTGAAGAAAATGAACGGATAAAATGCTGTCATCAATTTCGTGTCCGTATGTGTCTAGAAACGCCTTCGTTTCCTCCTCAAACCCCTCAATAAAATCAACTTCAAACCCTACGTTAACGCGAATGTCTTTTTTAAAAGATTCCTTAAGCTGTTGAATAATATGAATGTAACCTTCTAAGTGTTCGAGTTTCATCCCGCTGTCTTGATCAGGTGTAGGGTCAACAAAAGAAGGTGGCAGAGGTGCATGTTCGGTAAATGAAATCATTTGAAATCCTTGCTTAATAGCTTGTTCAATATAGCGTTCAAATAGGTCTTTGGAGCCGTGTGGACAATAAGGTGTATGAATATGTTGATCAGTTTTCATAGGTATCATTTTACCTCCTCTTGCGATACGTGTAATAATAGACTACACCGAGTCAAAAAAAATATAAACTGATTTCTCCGGAAGGCTCATTTTTTCTGTCTTTTTACCGATCAAATGCTTATACATGTGGTTTTTGTCGAATAAAATGCAAGGAACGACAAAATCACAAGATTTTATGCAAAAAAATATAAAAATTTCATCAAAAACAGCTAGGATCGTGGTATCATAAAAACATTGACAAAAAAAGTTTATTTCGTATTTTAAACCATTCATATACATAATAAATTGTAGCATTGGACCGGGAGTTTAAGGGGGCTTAGTATGGAACTTACTATAGCGATAATTATCCTCATTATTGGATTAATTATTTATGGATTTTATTCAAGAAAAAAGATTTACAAAGAAGTAGATCGGCTTGAAGCCTTTAAAATGGAACTGATGAACAAACCTGTAGCGGAAGAAATTGCGAAGGTTAAAGAGTTAAATATGATTGGTGAGACGGAGCAGCTGTTCGAGCGCTGGCGTAATGATTGGGATGATATTGTTACAACCGACCTTCCGAAGATCGATGAATTGCTGTTGGAAACGGAAGAAGTGGCTGATAAATATCGCTTTAAAAAAGCGAACCAATTAATTATACATACGGAGCAAACGCTTTTAGAGATCGAAGAAAGCATTTCAGAGATTTTAAAAGAGTTAAAAAACCTTATCGGAAGCGAGCAAAGCAATCGTCATGATATTGAAGAAGTGACCGAGCTTCACCGTGTCGTAAAGAAAAAAGTGCTCGCACATCGTCATTCATATGGAAATGCAGAGGAGAATTTGGATAAGGTTCTTCAAAATGTAAAAGAGCGCTTTGTGGAATTTGAAGAAGCAACGAATAACGGGAACTATTTACATGCTCGTGAAATTGTAATCGGCATTCATGAGGATCTAACGGTTCTTAATGAGTATGTAGAACAAATTCCAAAATTGTTGGTTGAGTGTCAGACAACGCTGCCTTCCCAATTACAAGAGTTATTAGATGGATACAGAGAAATGCAGGCACAAGGATATGTGCTCGATCATCTACAGGTTGAAGAAGCTGTTCAGCTCTTACAAGAGCAAACCATTGCTATCACGGCGCTCATCGAGGATTTACAGGTTGAGGAAGCCATTGTGCAGCTAGCAGATGTGAATGATCGTCTTGATCACTTATACGATTCTCTAGAGCAAGAGGTTATGGCTTACCACAAGATGAATCGTGAATTAAGCTCAATTTCACATCTCTTAAAAACATTGCAGGAAAAAAATAGAGGCTTACGTGAAGAAACGGTATTCGTTCAGCAAAGCTATCACCTTCAGGAAAAAGATGTGGAAGTTTTCCATCGTATGGATCGTGAAGTGAAAAGACTGACAAACCTTTATTACACCATTTCGAACAAAATTGCGGATCACCAGCTAGCATATACTATTATTCAGGAAGAGCTAGAAGAGGTATCCAAGCAGCTTAAACAGCTCGAAGAAATTCAAAAAGAGTACGTCGAAACGCTTCAAACGTTACGAAAAGATGAAATACATGCAAAAGAAAAAATCACGGATCTTAAAAAGCAACTTATTGAAGCAAGAAGACTTATTCAACAAGGAAATCTTCCTGGGGTAAGCGTTGAATATAAACAGCGCGTAGAAGTCGCTAGACAACTTCTAGAAGAGGTATCCCTGAAGTTAGAAGAGAAGCCGTTGACGATGGAGGCTGTAAATGACTTATTGCAGCAGGCAGTCGAATCCGTGCAGTCTCTTTTTGAAGAAACTGAGCAAATGGTAGGCGAAGTATTTCTTGTAGAGAAAGTCATTCAATATGGCAATCGTTACAGAAGTACGCATCCTGCTGTTGCACAGTCACTGCGACAATCGGAAGAATCGTTCCGCAACTATGAGTATCATGCAGCTCTCGAACAAGCTGCTAGTGCTATTGAAGGCGTAGAGCCAGGAGCTATGCAACGAATTCAAGGCATTTTAACCGAACGGAAATAAAAAAGATCGTTCACCGCACATGGTGAACGATCTTTTTTATTTCACCTCAGTGGTTTGGCGTCGGACATAACCAATAATCCAGCCAACGAACCCCACCAAAATGGCGGGAATAAGCCAGCCAATTTGGTTCTCGTAGAGAGGCACGTAGCTGGTTAAAAAGTGATTAATAGGGCCTAGTGGAATTTTTGCTGCATTCAGCGCATCAAAAAAACTAATTATGGCTCCTGCTGTTACGGAGCCGATGTAGACTTCTTGATAAATCCAAAAATTTTTATCGACTAGTGAAAGGATAATCAAAATAATCGCGATCGGATAAAGAAACGTTAAGAGAGGCGTTGAAATGCTAATAAGCTTTGTCAGTCCTACATTTGACACAACTAGGCTAAAGATTGAAATCAGCACAATCGCCACTCGATATGACAAACCTCTTATTTGTTTGGAAAGAAATTCGCCGCATGCTGTCAAGAGCCCGATTGATGTGGTGAGGCACGCGAACGTGATTGCGATAGCCAAAATGATGATGCCAAAGGGTCCAAACAGGACCTTCGCTACGTTTGTTAAAATGTCCCCGCCGTTTGCTTGAACACCTATAGCTGATACGCTCGATGCTCCTATGTAGGCAAGGGAAATGTAAACAAGCGCTAACCCAACAGCGGCAATTACCCCCGCTTTCATACAAGTAGATGCGATTCGTTTTGGCTCCGTAATTCCTTTGTCTTTAATACTCGTAATGACAACAATACCAAATACTAGGGCGGCAATGGCATCCATTGTTAAGTAGCCGTCTAAAAAGCCTTTGAAAAATGGTGCGTTCGCATATGCCTGCTGTGGTGGCTGAAACGATCCCATTGGAGTGATCAGACTTTTTATGACGAGCAGTGCTAGTACACCTAGGAGAAGCGGCGTTAGTATTTTTCCAACCGTATCCACGATTTTAGAAGGATTCATAGCAAGCCAAAGCGTAATGCCGAAAAAAATAACGGTATAAATGAATAGATATACACCGCTACTTTTAGCTGCTTCATTCAAAAAGGGAGTAACACCAATTTGAAAAGCGACCGTTCCTGTACGAGGAATCCCAAAGAAAGGTCCAATGGTTAAATACGTGATGAATGTAAAGCATAAGCCAAACACAGGATGAACCCTTTTAGCTACCCCTGAAAAGTCACCTTTTACCCTCGAAGCAGCGATAATTCCCAACAGGGGAAGCCCCACTCCTGTTAACAAAAATCCGCCAATTCCGATGAAAGTATTCGTTCCTGCCTGTTGTCCGAGAGCAGGAGGAAAGATCATATTTCCAGCGCCAAAAAAAAGAGCAAACAGCATTAAGCCTACAGCAAGCAATTCTTTTTTTGTTAGTTCATATTGTTTCATAGCTCCTCCTATTACTTTCTTCTTTCCTCTATTTTGTTACATCTTCAGTCAATTCATTACGAAATAAATCACGGGATAAAAGAATATTCTGACATAAGAGAACCTAGGGAGCTGTTATTTTCATTCATTTTCAACTGTGGTATCATAACTTGACATTAACATTAACTGTTTAAAAAAGGGAGTAAATGCAGTGATTTATCTTGATAATAGCGCCACTACTCAACCATATAAAGAAGTAATCGATTCGTTTGTGAAAGTTAGCACTGATTATTTCGGAAATCCGTCGTCCTTACACGGACTAGGCGGACAAGCGGAGCGATTGCTCAGTCGCTCTCGTGAACAAGTTGCGACTCTTTTGAACGTATCACCAAAAGAGATTGTTTTTACCTCTGGAGGGACAGAAGGGAATAATATGGCGATTAAAGGTGTCGCCTTTCAATATCAAAACCGTGGAAAACATATCATTACAACAGAGATTGAACATGATTCCGTTCATCAGCCGTTTAAACAGCTAGAAGAATGGGGATTTGATGTGACCTATCTATCGGTGAACGAAGAAGGTCTCATCTCAGTGGAGGAATTAAAGAATTCCTTACGTGAGGATACTATTCTTGTCTCTGTTATTCATGTTAATAATGAAACAGGTGTTATTCAGCCGATAGCTGAAATTGGTCATATGCTGGATGAATATCCGAAGGCTATTTTTCATGTTGATCACGTCCAGGGGATTGGAAAAGTCCCGCTTGATTTTAAAAAGGCTTCTATTGATCTCCTTACCTTATCGGGCCATAAGTTCCATGGTCTCAAAGGAACAGGAGTTTTATACGCACGTGAAGGGATCAAACTAGCTCCCTTATTAAGTGGTGGCGAACAAGAGTCACATTTTCGATCAGGTACCGAAAATGTTCCTGGAGTTGTTGCGCTCGCTAAAGCACTACGAATGACACTTGAGAATGCGGACGATAAAAATGAACGTATAAAAAAACTTCGTAAGATTTTAGTGGGCCAATTATCTGATCAAAGACACTTAACGATTAATAGCCCGTCACATGGTGCTCCTCATATTTTAAATGTTACGTTTCATGGAATGAAGGCGGAAGTATTTGTTCATGCCTTAGAGGACAAAGGTATATATGTATCTACAACGTCTGCATGCTCATCAAAAAAGAAAAGTCCAAGTAAAACGCTTCTTGCAATGGGGAAAAAACGAGAAGATGCCGATCAAGCGATTCGAATCAGTCTTTCCTATCAAACAACGCAAGAGGATGCTGAAAAGGCAGTAACAGCTATTTTACAAGCAGTAGAAGAATTGAAAGAAGTTGTGAAGGAGAAACGATAATGTACAATCATATTTTAATTCGATACGGTGAAGTGTCGACAAAAGGTCAAAACCGCAAGCAGTTTTTAACGCGTTTACGTAAGCATATTTTACATGTGCTGGCTGATTTCCCCTCTATTCTAATTGAGCAAACGAGAGATCGTATGTACATTCATTTAAAAGGGGAAGACCCAAAGCCAATGATTCCGAAGCTTCAAGAAGTATTTGGGATTCAAAGCTTTAGTCTAGCTTTAAAAGTGGACTCAGAAATGGATCAAATTAAAGAAGCGGCTTTAAAGGCAATTGAAGAGTTTGATCAACCGGAAAAAACATTTAAGGTATCTGCAAGACGCTCAGATAAACAGTTTGAATTTGATACAAACGGCATTAATCATGAGGTTGGCGGTCACATTTTACGAAACACAACGAACTTAACGGTTAACGTAAAAAAACCGGATATTAATCTGCGAGTAGAAGTTCGAACAGAAGCGACGTACATTATGTGCTTTGACTATCCAGGAGCTGGAGGATTGCCAGTTGGTTCCGGTGGGAAAGCGATGCTTATGCTTTCTGGTGGGATCGATAGCCCAGTAGCTGGTTATTTATCCATGAAGCGCGGTTTAGAAATTGAAGCGGTTCATTTCCATAGTCCTCCGTTTACAAGTGAGCGTGCCAAACAAAAAGTAATCGACCTTGCACAGAAGCTTGTTAAATACGGTCACAAAGTTCGTTTACATGTTGTGCCATTTACAGAGGTTCAGCAAGCTGTACACAAACAAGTACCTGAAAACTACACGATGACATCCACTAGACGTATGATGCTTCGTATCACGGATAAAATCAGAGAGCAAGAGCAGGCGCTAGCCATTGTAACGGGTGAGAGCCTTGGACAAGTAGCGAGTCAAACGGTTGAAAGCATGTATGCGATTAATGAAGTGACGAATACGCCAATTATTCGACCTCTTATCGCAATGGATAAAACGGAAATTATTAATATCGCAAGAGAAATTGATACGCATGACATTTCAATCCGTCCATACGAGGATTGCTGTACGATCTTTACACCAGCTCAACCAAAAACGAGACCGAGACGTGAAAAAGTAAATCGTTACGAAGCATTTTACGATTTCGAGCCGTTAATTGATGAAGCGGTAAGAAATACAGAAGTGTTGGAATTTACAAGTGAAACGGACATGACTCAAAAAGAAACAGTTGCCGTTGAGAACGATTTATTTTAATCGTTGAATAATTTTATAAGACAATGAAAGACTATCCTAGGAAACACGGATAGTCTTTTTTGTTGTGTTGGTAGACGATTCAAATAGAGCCGGAAATGGCTTTTTTGTAAGTGAAAACTCTTCATTATTTGACAAAAGAAGAAGGGTTTAAACATAAAGAAAAAATTACCAAAAAATTTTTGTATGAACATTTGAACTTTGACACAATCTATATTCAACAAGGAGGTGACACACACATGGCAAACACAAACAAATTAGTAGTTGCTGGTTCTCAAGCAGCTATCGACCAAATGAAATACGAAATCGCTTCTGAATTCGGGGTAAACCTTGGAGCTGAAGCTACTGCTCGCGCTAACGGATCTGTTGGTGGAGAAATCACTAAACGCTTAGTTCAAATGGCTCAACAACAATTAGGCGGAAGCTACAAATAATTATACACATGGCTACAGAGAGTGAGCGAAAGCTCACTCTTTTCTATTTTCTCTCTAATTGATTATAATAAGAATAATGAAAAAATTTTAGGGAGATGTTGAATGTGGCCACACTTTGGTTTGGTGGAACGATTTATACAATGGTAAATGAACATGAAACAGTGGAGGCGATACTAGTAGAGGACGGAACGATTCTTGAGACAGGTAGTGTGGCTACCCTACAAGAAAAGTACGAAAATCGAATAAATGAGAAAATCAATTTGCAAGGAAAGGTGTTATACCCAGGATTTGTAGATAGTCACATTCATTTAATCGGGCACGGGGAAAAGTTACTTCGACTAGATTTATCCGCTGCCACATCAGCAGAGGAAGTACTGCAATTAGTAGAGGAAAAAGTAAAAACAACGCCACATAACGAATGGATTATTGCCGAAGGATGGGATGAAAATCAGTGGAAGACTCCACGCATTATTCATCGCAAAGAGCTCGATGCAATCACAAGCAATCATCCAATTATTATGAAACGTATTTGTCGCCATGCCTTGATTGCTAATACATATGCACTGACATTATCAGGAGTGACCAATGATGTAAAAGAACCACAAGGCGGAATTGTAGATAGAGAAGAAGACGGAACCATCACGGGATTCTTAGTGGATGAAGCACAGCAACTTGTGACGAGCAAAATGCCTCTTCCTTCCGAAAATTATTTGCAGCGTGCTCTTCAGTTGTCGGTTCAAGATGCTTTTAGCAAGGGATTGACGGGAGCTCATTCAGAGGACTTAAACTATTATGGTGGATTTTTGCGTACATATGAAACGTTTCAACAAGTGATTAATGGGTCTAAAACAAAATTTCGTGCGCACTTATTAGCTCATTATGGTGTAGCAGAGGATGCTTTTTCGTATGCGGATCACCATGAAGATCCGTTTATTGAAATTGGCGCGATGAAAATTTTTGCAGATGGCTCTCTAGGCGGAAGGTCTGCTCTGTTAAGTAAGCCTTACGAAGATGATGAGACGACACAAGGAGTGGCGATTCACACCCAAGACGAGCTATCGGATTTAGTAAAAAAAGCACGAACATTTGGACGAACGGTTGCCATCCATGCGATTGGTGATTTGGCATTTGAATACGTAATTACGAGTTTAGAAAAGCATCCACCAAAAGCAGGTCAGCGCGATCGAATTATTCATGCTCAGATTTTGCGTCCTGACTTAATTGAACGAGCGAAAACTCTTCCGATGATTCTTGATATTCAGCCCCGATTTGTAGCAAGTGATTTTCCGTGGGTAGAGGAGAGACTTGGCCATGAGCGGATGAAATCGTGCTATGTGTGGAAAACACTTATTCAAAAAGGGTTTCACTGTGCAGGAGGATCAGATGCCCCAATTGAGCCAATGGATCCACTACTTGGTATTCATGCGGCGGTATCACGTAAAAATAGCCCCGCTTCGTATAACGTATATATGCCTGAAGAGAAGCTTTCTGTTTTTGAAGCCGTTCGATTATTTACATACGAAAGTGCGTACGCGATCAACAGAGAGAATGAGGTTGGATTAGTTTCACCGGGATACAAAGCAGATTTCACAGTTCTGAATCATGATTTATTCAACATAGAAGAAGATGAAATTCCAAATGCAGGCGTATATATGACGGTAGTGGACGGAACTACTATGTTTCAACAATAGGATTTGATCGATCAATACGAAAAGGCGCTCTCAATAAAAGAGAGCGTCTCCTAAAGTACGGATTATAAGAAAGTGCGTTGCACGCGTTGCCAAAATGAATTGTCTTTTAGTTTAACGGTTTTTACTTGCTGATCTGCAAGTGAAATGGTGATTTTTTCTACCTGCTTTGAACTAATGGCCTCGTTATCTAGTCCAATCGTTGGGTAATGTGGGTTATCAGGCGAAAAACGTAGTGTTAACGTATTCTGGTCGCTTAAGATAAACGAAGATCCTAGCGTACGATATTGATTATTATTTAAAGACGCAATTTCACTCACCTGTAAGCACGGAAGAAGTGGATCTACGACCGCTCCGTTTACGGACTTATTGTAAGCCGTACTTCCAGTTGGGGTTGCGACAATCATGCCGTCTCCTCGGAACGTTTCAAAATGGAGCTCGTTAATAAATACTTCCATTTCAAATGTTTTAATGAGTGAAGAACGTATTGAACATTCATTCAATGAATAAACGGGTGGGTTTTGATCAATTTGTGTTTGGATGACTGGAAAGCGTCTTACTTCTACTTCGCGATTGCTAACCGCTTCAACCATCTTATCCGTATCCTCAATATGGAAATCGCAATAAAAGCTCAGTTGATTAGCTGTTGTAATCCCAGCATAGAGGCAATCATCACGGAACCCTGATTGACGAACAGCTTGAAGGAAATCTCCGTCTCCGCCTACTGAAATGATGATGCTTGCTTCTTTCATAGTGTGAACGATTGTAAAATCATGTTTTTCTGCTAGCTCTTGTAAGGGCTTAACACGATTAATTGTTTCAGCATCTTTTTTGTGGAAAAAATAAATGTTGCGGCGATTTGTTGTCATGGAAGTTCCCCCTTGTTTGATCGTAATAATAGTAAGAAAGCATTCATGTTCTTCAAAAGAATTTGATACACTATATATGTATTCTACGAAATTTTTCAGAAAAATAAAAGAATTATCCTATTTTTCAGTTAATTACAGGAGGTTTTTACATGAACAAAAGGCGTTGGGTAGCCCTAGGACTTGCGATAGGATTGTTCTTAATTTCAATTCTTGTAAGCGTTACGACGAGCGTACTGTTTAACGATGTCGGAGAAGGTCTTTCATCTGTTATGGGGGATGACGAAGGGTTTGCGGAAAAAGTCATCAAAGATGGAAATGACGCGAAGAAGATCGTCGTTCTCGAAGTGAGTGGAGTCATCCAGGATACAGGGGAATCATCTTCTCCATTTCAAAGTGGAGGGTACAATCACCAAGAGTTCCTAAAAATGATTGATCAAGCGAAAAATGATCCGCAAGTAAAAGGGCTTATTGTAAAAGTGAACTCACCTGGCGGAGGCGTCGTTGAGAGTGCTGAAATACATAAGAAGCTGGAAGAATTCAAAGAGAAGACAAAGCATCCAGTTTACATTTCAATGGGCAGTATGGCAGCATCAGGCGGTTATTATATCTCAACAGCAGCGAATAAGATTTATGCCATACCTGATACCCTAACAGGATCTTTAGGTGTGATTATGCAAAGTCTTAACTACGGTGAGCTTGCCAAAAACTTCGGTGTGAAAAATGAGACCATTAAAAGCGGTCCTTACAAAGATATTATGTCACCAACACGTGAGATGACGGCGGCGGAAAGACAAATTATGCAACGTCTCGTTGATAATGCATACGGTGGATTTGTGAACGTAATCTCAAAAGGACGAAATCTTTCCGAAGAACAGGTACGAAAGGTTGCGGATGGCCGTGTGTATGACGGAAGACAGGCAAAAGAGTTAAAACTAGTAGATGAATTAGGATATTTTGATGACACGGTAAAAGGGATGAAAAAAGATGAGCATCTAAAAGGAGCAGAAGTTGTTTCATATGAGTCCTCTTCGTTAGGTCTATCTTCTTTCTTATCCATGAGCGCACAAAAAGTGCTAGGAAACACGCAAGAGCTAACAGGAATGCTGAAGCTGCTTAGCAATCCAAGTTCTCCGCGCTTAATGTATCTGTATGCAGAATAGGAGTGAGTAAATGGATTATACAGACAATTATTCTACTAATGAACCTATTCACACAGCACCTGACATGACTGTATCAAAGGAGCGGGTTATGATCAGATATGCGGGATTTTGGATGAGGTTTTGGGCGTATCTTGTTGATTTAATTGTCATTGGTAGCTTAGAGAGAATTATCGTTAAGCCCCTATTTCATCTCTTGGGTTTATCTACTAATGATGGGTTACTAACGCTGTATGGATTTGTATCGGCACTTGTATTTTATGGATATTTTGTATTCATGACGAGGTGGTTCGGGCAGACGCTTGGGAAAATGATCTTTGGACTACAGGTCATTGATCTCAAAGATGATCGCTTGCGATGGTCTACGATTATATTTCGAGAAGTGATTGGCCGATATGTCGCGAAAACCATATTGCTAATTGGGTACTTGCTTGTTGCGTTTTTACCACAAAAACAAGGACTACATGATTATTTTGCGGGCACAACGGTCATTCATCGTTCATAAGCGAAGGGAAGGAAAAGACAAACATTCTTTTCCTTCTTTTTTTGTTTATTTTTTTCTCTTAAGGAAATAATAGAAAGTTGAGAAGAGGTGAACGTTTTGATATGGATATGGTCGGTTTTATTAATTCTAGTTGTGCTTCTTTTCCTTCTATTTTGGACAAAGCTAACCATTGTTCTTGTAATTAAACACATAGGTGACGATGACCGTATTACGCTGAAGTTTTCAGCGTGGTTTGGATTGATACGATATAAATACGAAATTCCACTTATTCAAGTGGATGACGATTCACCTACTTTGGTAGTAGAAGAGAAAAAAGGAACAGATACAGCGGACGGCAATTTAAAAAACGACAAAACGAAAAAGTTTTCAATACATGATATTCAGGAAACGGTTCACAATACGCGAGAGCTGTTCCGTCATATTATTGGATTTCACAAAATCATTCGAAGGCTTTTGAAGAGAGTTACGCTTACTGATATTAGTTGGCGGTCAGCAATCGGTGCTGGAGATGCCGCTTATACAGGCATGTTAGTCGGAGCCGTGTGGACGGCAAAAAGCGGTATCATCTCACTTATGAGCCAATATTTCCGATTAGTAGGGCAGCCCTTTATTGCGATTCAACCAGATTTTCAGCGTCTTCGTTCGCAAACGCATTTATCTTGCATATTTAAGTTTCGGATCGGGCATGCTATAGTAGCAGGTTTACTAGTATTCAAGTATTGGCGCAGTGCTTATGGAGGGCGAAAGGAATTATTCGCTCAGCTTTTCAACAAGGACAAACAACAGTCATCTGTTGAATCTTAGGAGGTACATAGAATGGAACATCCAATTAAAGGACTTATGTCCACCGCAATGGAAAACTTAAAAGATATGATTGACGTAAATACGATTATCGGTGACCCAGTTGAAACACCTGATGGGAGCGTCATCTTAACCGTATCAAAAGTTGGTTTTGGATTTGCTGCTGGTGGAAGTGAGTTTTTCTCAGACGGATCAACGAACAAATCTGATTCTAGTTCATCCCACAACCATCAAGGAGAACAGCATAAAAGTCTGTTACCATTCGGTGGAGGAAGCGGTGGTGGAGTATCTATCACGCCAATCGCATTTTTAATCGTCAATTCATCTGGTATTAAGATGCTTCATCTTAATGAAGGTACACATCTCTTGGAGAAAATTCTGGATACGGCTCCTCAAACATTAGAAAAAATTCAGCAAGTATTTAAACGAGACAAAAAGCACAATGATCACGTTCATACAGAACCACACAGTGATCACGTAGATCCAAATCATCGCTACGACCTATAAAAGCACCTTTTTGGTGCTTTTTTGTGTGCGGAGGAAAAAAGAGAAAATATTCGACCTTTAGGAAGGTAAATGATTGCATTGGTGTTGAAAGATAGATTAAGATTACACTGTACATATTCGATTAAGGGAGGAAATAATGATGGCAGTTACATTTAAAGGAAATCCAGTAACACTATTAGGCAATCAAGTAAAAGTAGGAGATACGGCTCCTAACTTTACGGTATTAGCAAACGATTTATCTGAGGTAACTCTTGACGATACAAAAGGTTCTGTTCGTTTAATCAGCGTTGTTCCTTCTATTGACACAGGGGTTTGTGATGCACAAACTCGTCGTTTTAACGAGGAAGCGGCAAAACTTGATAACGTAAAGGTGCTAACAGTGAGCGTAGACTTACCGTTTGCTCAAAAACGCTGGTGTGGTGCGAACGGCATTGAGAACGTTCAAACCGTATCTGATCACCGCGATTTATCATTTGGTGAAGCTTACGGAGTAGCTATTCAAGAACTTCGTTTGTTAGCTCGTTCTGTATTCGTAGTGGATTCAAACGACAAAGTAACATACGTAGAGTATTTAGATGAAGTAACAAATCACCCTAACTATGATGCGGCAATTGAAGCAGTAAAAGCTGCAAAATAAGCGTCATTTTTTGCTGACGAGGAGCCTCAAACGGTCTGAACAACGTTTGAGGCTCCTTTTTTTGTGCAACGCTTTTCTTTGTGATAGAATGTAGTGCTCGGATAAAGTACAATATGCTTGAGTACGAGTGACTACTAAATGATAACAACTTAACTGATAAACCATAAAGTTCGCGGTAGAGCGAGCATAAATAGATAAAAGTAGGAGGAACGTAAATGAATGATTTTTCAAAGGTCGAGACTCTCTTTCAAGTCATCGATCAAACAGCGCTCATTTTAAGAAAAGAATTGGATTGTTCGTACCTTGAAGCGGTCGCAGAAACAGGTGAAAATTTATTTCATGGTGATGTGCTACAAGATGAATTAGATGAAGTAACGGTAAGACGACTTAAAAAAGAATATGACAAAATTAGCCTAGATCGTACAGAGTCTGAATTGATTCGTAAAGGATATCAGCTTGCCATTTTAAAAGGGATGAAAGAAGCGATTCAGCCGAATCATCAAATGACACCTGATACAGTTGGGATGTTCATGAGCTACTTAGTCGGTAAGTTTATGCACAATCACTCCACTTATACGGTATTAGATCCAGTGATCGGAACCGGGAACCTTCTAACAACGGTGCTAAATGGACAAAATAAAGTCGAGCAAGCGTACGGTGTGGACGTGGACGAGCTGTTAATCAAGCTTGCTTATGTCAGTGCGAACCTGCAAAAACACCCGATTCAGTTCTTCAATCAAGATAGCCTGCAGCCGTTGTTTATTGATCCTGTAGATCTTGTTGTTGCTGATCTCCCTGTTGGATACTATCCAAATGATGAGGGAGCAAAAGAGTATCGCTTGAAAGCAGATGAAGGACATTCATACGCACATCATCTTCTGATTGAGCAAAGCTTAAACTATGTAAAAGAAGGCGGCTACGTGATGGCGCTTGTTCCGAATAACTTATTTGAAAGCGAGGAAGCTCCAAAATTACACGAGTTTCTGAAAGAAGCAACGGTTATTCAAGGACTTATTCAATTGCCACTTTCTATTTTTAAACAAGAAAGTCACGCTAAAAGCATCTTTATTTTACAAAAGAAAGGAGCAGATGTTGAAGCTCCTAAGCAAGCACTACTTGTCGATCTTCCGAAGTTCACCAACAAAGAAGCGATGGGCAAAATGATGGGTGAAATTGATCAGTGGTTTGCCGTTAATAAACGCTAACAACCTTTCAGAAAATAATGAATTTTCATCGTGAACGCTTACAATTCGTTGAAGCTCTTGCAATATGACAGTACGAATGATTAAATGAATGAGGATAGAATATGTGTCGAAATGCATAGAATATTGTAGAGTGAAAAAATATATTCAATCAGTTTTTCGTACGAAAAAAAGGAGCTGTTTCATAAGATGTCAAAAATCATGGCCATCAATGCTGGAAGTTCTTCACTTAAATTTCAATTGTTTGAAATGCCAAGTGAAAATGTTCTAACAAAAGGTCTTGTTGAGCGTATCGGTTTAAAGGATTCTATTTTTACAATTTCCGTAAACGGTGAGAAGAAAACTGAAATTACAGATATTCCAGATCATGCAGTAGCGGTAAAAATGTTAGTAGATAAACTACTTTCTGAAGGTATTATCAAATCTTATGATGAAATTACAGGTGTAGGTCATCGTGTTGTTCACGGTGGAGAGAAGTTCAACGATTCTGTGCTTGTTACAGATGAAACGCTAGCAGAGATCGAGGCACTATCTGATCTAGCACCACTTCACAACCCTGCGAACGTAGTGGGAATCAAAGCATTCCAAGAAATTTTACCAAGCATCCCAGCAGTAGCAGTGTTTGATACAGCATTCCATCAAACGATGCCTGAGCAATCATTCTTATACAGCCTACCATATGAGTACTATGAAAAATACGGTATGCGTAAATACGGCTTCCACGGTACATCTCATAAATATGTATCAGAGCGTGCAGCAGAGCTTTTAGGTCGTCCGGTTGAGCAATTACGTTTAATTTCTTGTCACTTAGGTAACGGTGCAAGTATCGCAGCAATTGAAGGCGGTAAATCAATTGATACATCCATGGGCTTCACACCATTAGCTGGTGTTGCAATGGGAACTCGTTCAGGAAACATTGACCCTGCTTTAATTCCTTACATTATGGAAAAAACAGGAAAAGACGCAAATGAAGTACTGCAAGTATTGAACAAAGAAAGTGGTCTTCTAGGTATTTCTGGTCTTTCAAGTGATTTGCGCGACCTTATTCAGCAAGCAGATGAAGGTAATGACCGTGCTCGCGTTGCATTAGAAGTATTCTCTGGACGTATCCATAAATACATCGGTTCTTATGCAGCTCGTATGAGTGGTGTTGATGCGATCATCTTCACAGCTGGTATCGGTGAAAATAGTGCAGTTATGCGTGAACGTATCCTTCGTGGATTAGAATTCATGGGTGTATACTGTGATCCATCTCTTAACAACACAATGGGAGAAGAAGCTTTCTTAAGCTATCCTCATTCACCTGTTAAAGTTATGGTTATCCCAACAAACGAAGAAGTTATGATTGCACGCGACGTTGTTCGTTTAAGCAACTAAGTATAAATAGATGGGGAACCTAGTCACATGACTAGGTTCTTTTTTTATGACAGCCATTTTATCACTCTTTTCATGGTTGGGTCCGTTATTTGTTATAATGTGAGTAAATAAGCATTTGAAGGGGTGGAGAAATGAGTGTACATAATCGTGAAGAACAACTAAAGCTGGACATTATGCAATGGCAGGAGCAGTTAAGTCGGTACGAAGTATCAAAATGGGAAAAAGGATACGAAGAGTGGATAGATAAAATGCTGGCTAAAATTCCTGATGAGACAGCTCAAACATATCTACAGCGTATGGATGGATGGCTTTATCAGTTGACGACGGTCATTCAAGGCACCCAGCTACAAACGAATGCAAAAGAGCGCATTTTAGAGACGGCCCGTGTATTTAACAGCGACATCGAAAAGATAGAAGATCTTCAATCGTTGTCTATTGATCAGCTATCTTTTATATGTGAGCAACAGGTAAGCAAGCAGCGGCTCGTATCACTGATTCAAGGTACTTTAGCCGGAACGGGTAAGCCTGTATTGTTAGGAACAGATCTGGTCGCCATGCTTGCCACAAATCTACATGCTATTCATGTCATTGGAATGTCTTACGGTTATAAAATGAATAGTCCTTTTGAATTAATGCTCTCTCTAAAAGTGTTCCATGCCGCTAGTTTGCCAAAACGCTGGCAACGAAGCGGGTGGGATATGCTAGTAGAAGAATTAAGAGAAACAGACCTGCCGTTCTTTTACGAAGGTGATGAGCAGGTAATTGATAAGACATGGATTGAAAAGGCTGGTCTGCAAATTGGGAAAGCGTGCTTAATCTTATTAACGAAACGTCAATCTTTGCAAAAACTTCCACTGATCAGCATGGCTATCGGAGCTGGTGTGAATTACCAATTCACAAAGCAAGCAACGGATTATGCAAAGCGTTTTTATCAATATCGCTTTTTAGAAGGAAAGGACGAAACATACAGTGAATAACAGTCAAGAGCATGCCAAAACGGCCCCACAGCAATTACAGTGCTGGGTTGTGACGATTAGTGATACAAGGACAGAGGAAACAGACAAAAGTGGTAAGAGAATTATCTCGCTCCTAGAAGAGGCCGGTCATCATATTCAAGGATACGAGATTGTGGCTGATGATCAACAGCACATTCAGCAGGCGGTACTGTCTGCAACACTGCGATCAGATGTAGATATTATTATTACAAATGGTGGAACAGGCATTTCACTTCGAGACGTTACGATTGAGAGCGTCACGCCCCTTCTTCAAAAGGAGATTGTTGGATTTGGGGAATTGTTCCGTATGTTAAGTTATACAGAGGACATTGGTGCAGCTGCGATGATGAGTCGTGCAGTAGCGGGTGTGATTGGTGAGAAGGCGCTGTTCTCATTGCCAGGTTCAACAGGAGCGGTTACGCTTGGAATGAACAAGCTGATTTTACCTCAGGCTAGACATGTAGTAGGAGAAATACGAAAACAACGATAAAATGGTCAAAAGCAAAAGTGATTCGTCACTTTTGCTTTTTTTATGCATGTTTTTTAGATGAGGTCATGTTTTGGTTAGTACGATACCAAATCCAAAGGTCGTTGATAATAGAAGCAAGGCCGGCGATTTCGCTATTCAGCTCACATGAACGAACGAAATTTTCTTCGTTATCTAGCTGTGCTTGTTTTTGATTAATGAGCTGTTCGACTTCTTTGATGCGATCCGGAATATGACCACGGATTTGTTCCCATTCTGTCAAGATTTGCTGCTGAGTATGAAGGTCGATTGTCTCCCATTCTACTGTTAAAACAGGTTTTTTAATGCCTAAGCGTTTGTCATAGGTAAAATAATCGCCCATCCTCCCACATCCTTTTGCATTTTTTCTTTTAGTGTATCGCAATTGGAAGTATAGTTCTATTTTTATGTGAAAAGTAGATCGGTCCTTCGTTTCAGATTGCTTCGCTTTCCACGGGGCGAGCGTTGAGCTTCCTCGTCATTCCATTCCTGCGGGATCTCATCTGTCTCGCTAATCCCGTAGGAGTCTTCGGATCTTTCACTTCGGACCTAGTGTTGTTAAATGGGGAAAGTAAGACAGAATTACTCTTCTTATTTGGTGTGTCATTATAAGGATTATTGTTTCCGATGGGAGTAAGCTCTTTCTGATTGTTCGTCCTTTCATTCCGGTCTGATGTGTAGAAATGTGAAAAGTAGTCCGGTCCTTCGTTTCAGATTGCTTCGCTTTCCACGGGGCGAGCGTTGAGCTTCCTCGTCATTCCATTCCTGCGGGATCTCACCTGACTCGCTAATCCCGTAGGAGTCTTCGGATCTTTCACTTCGGACCTAGTGTCGTTAAATGAGGAAAGTCAAAGAGGATCGTTTCTTTTATATGGGTGTTTTATTATAAGAACTATTGTTTCCAATGGGAGTAAGCTCTTTCTAATTGCTTGGTCTTCCATTCCGGTCCAGGTATGTGAAAAAGCAGGTCGGTCCTTCGTTTCAGATTGCTTCGCTTTCCACGGGGCGAGCGTTGAGCTTCCTCGTCATTCCATTCCTGCGGGATCTCACCTGACTCGCTCATCCCGTAGGAGTCTTCGGATCTTTCACTTCGGACCTATTGTTGTTAAATGAGGAAAGTGAAAGAGGATCGTGCCTTTTATATAGGTGTTTTATTATAAGGATTATTGTTCCAAATGGGAGTAAGCTCCTTCTAGTTGTTGGTCTTCTCATACCGGTCTGATGTGTAGATATGCGAAAAAGCAGGTCGGTCCTTCGTTTCAGATTGCTTCGCTTTCCACGGGGTGAGCGCTGAGCTTCCTCGTCACTTCGTTCCTGCGGGATCTCATCTGACTCACTAGTCCCGTAGGAGTCGGTCATCTTCCATTCCAGTCCGATGTGCGGTTGAAAAGGTAGACGAATGTTGCAGTATGTGAGGAAGAAGTAGAAATAGTTCTCCTTTACATTGTTTTTTTGTTCAAATGGTTCTGTGCTTCAAACATCCACATGTATGAAAAAATAAATATTTATACTTTTTTATGAATAAGTATTGAAAAAAGATGTTATTACTGTTACATTATTATTAACTTAAATGAATAAAAATAGATTTTTATATAGATAGAGGAGGAACAGCATAATGAGTAAATCTAAGATTGTGCTTGCATATTCAGGAGGATTAGATACATCGGTGGCGGTGAAGTGGTTACAGGAAAAAGGTTATGACGTAATTGCTTGTTGTTTAGATGTCGGTGAAGGGAAAGACTTAAACTTTGTAAAACAAAAGGCTTTGCAAGTTGGAGCGATTGAGTCTTATGTGATTGATGCAAAAGAAGAATTTGCGAATGTTTATGCATTAGCAGCTCTTCAAGCACACACGTTGTATGAAGGGAAATATCCACTTGTTTCTGCACTTTCACGTCCGCTGATCGCCAAAAAGCTCGTAGAAGTAGCTGAAAAAGAAGGAGCGGTAGCTGTGGCGCACGGCTGCACAGGGAAAGGGAACGATCAGGTTCGCTTCGAGGTATCAATTAAAGCGTTAAATCCAGATCTTGAAGTAGTGGCACCCGTTCGTGACTGGAAATGGTCCCGTGAAGAGGAAATTGAATATGCAAAAGAGCATAACATTCCGATTCCAATCAACTTAGATAGCCCATTCTCAATTGACCAAAATTTATGGGGAAGAAGCAATGAGTGTGGGGTATTAGAAGATCCATGGGCAGCACCACCTGAAGAAGCTTATGATTTAACAGCTTCATTAGAGAAAGCGCCAGATGTGGCTGATACGGTCGAAATCACATTCGAAAAAGGAATTCCGGTTGCGTTAAACGGTGAGCTTTATTCTCTGGATCAACTTATTTTAGCGTTAAACGAACTGGCTGGGAAACACGGCGTTGGAAGAATTGATCACGTTGAAAATCGTTTAGTTGGGATTAAGTCACGTGAGGTGTACGAATGCCCAGGAGCAATGACACTTATTAAAGCTCACAAGGAACTAGAAGACTTAACGCTTGTAAAAGAAGTAGCGCATTTCAAACCGGTTATCGAGAAAAAACTAACAGAAATTATCTATGAAGGTCTATGGTTTTCCCCATTAACAAAAGCACTACTTGCATTTTTAGAAGAAACGCAACAATATGTGAATGGCGTTGTACGCGTGAAATTATTTAAAGGGCACGCGATTGTAGAAGGTCGTCAATCAGCAAACTCGTTATACAATGAAAAACTTGCGACGTATACGAAAGATGATGAATTTGATCATAATGCAGCTGTTGGTTTTATCTCTCTTTGGGGGCTTCCAACAAAAGTTCACAGCATGGTAAACAAGACAGAAGCGGTGAAGGATAACGAGAAGGTGACACTATGAGCAAATTATGGGGAGGGCGTTTCACGAAACGCCCTGAACAATGGATCGACGAATTTGGTGCATCCATTGAATTCGATAAACAGCTAGTAGAAGAAGATATTGAGGGAAGCCTAGCTCACGTGAAAATGCTTGCTAAATGTAACATTCTTTCACAAGAAGAGGCTGGAGAAATTCAAGCAGGTCTCACAACCTTATTAGATAAAGCGAAGAAAAAAGAACTTTCGTTTTCTGCTCAATATGAAGATATTCATCTTAACATTGAAAAGTTACTAATTGATGAAATTGGGCCAGTAGGCGGTAAGCTTCATACAGGACGTAGCCGTAATGACCAAGTGGCGACAGACATGCATCTTTATTTGAAGAAGCATGTTCAGACGATTACAGGTCTTATTAAAGAGCTGCAAAATGTGCTAATTGTCAAAGCGGAAAAGCACGTGGAAACCGTGTTCCCAGGATACACACATTTACAGCGTGCCCAACCTGTTTCGTTTGCACATCATTTGTTGGCGTATTTTTGGATGCTTCAACGTGACGTAGAACGATTTGAAGAATCACTAAAGCGTATTGACCTCTCTCCTTTAGGAGCGGGTGCACTAGCAGGTACGACATTTCCAAT
Source organism: Priestia koreensis (assembly GCF_001274935.1). GTDB lineage: Bacteria > Bacillota > Bacilli > Bacillales > Bacillaceae_H > Bacillus_AG > Bacillus_AG koreensis. The sequence continues at coordinate 125,515 of NZ_LILC01000011.1, forward strand.
CGATCGTGAATACACGGCTGAACTGTTAGGGTTCTCCGGAATTTACGAAAATAGTATGGATGCTGTCAGCGACCGTGATTTTATTTTAGAGTTTTTAAGTAATAGCTCGATGCTAATGATGCACCTGTCACGTTTTTGTGAGGAGCTTATTATTTGGTCGAGCCAAGAGTTTCAGTTTATTGAAATGGATGATACGTATGCTACGGGAAGTAGCATCATGCCGCAAAAGAAAAATCCTGATATGGCTGAATTAATTCGTGGAAAAACGGGTCGCGTGTACGGTGAATTGTTTGGTTTGCTTACCGTATTAAAAGGCACACCTCTTGCATATAACAAAGACCTGCAAGAAGATAAGGAGGGAATGTTTGATACGGTTACAACCGTAGAAGGCAGCCTCACTATCTTCGCAGGTATGATTGAGACGATGACAGTTAAGGAACAACGTATGTCTCAAGCAACAAAGCAAGACTTCTCCAATGCAACGGAACTTGCGGATTATTTAGCAGCAAAAGGTATGCCGTTTAGACAGGCTCATGAAGTAGTAGGGAAGCTGGTTCTTACGTGTATTCAAAAAGGAATTTATTTAATGGATCTATCTCTTGAAGAATATCAAGAAATGTCTTCATTATTCCAACAAGATATTTACGAGGTATTAGATCCATACAATGCTGTTAGTCGTCGTGATAGCGCAGGTGGCACTGGTTTCAAACAGGTCAAAAAAGCGATTCAAAAAGCAAAGGACTGTGTTCAGCAACCTATATTCGTTTAAAAGAGAAAGAATGAGCGATGCTCGTTCTTTCTCTTTTTTTTGTATAAAAATCCACAAATAGCAGAACATACAAAAGATTATTTGATAAAGGAGCGAGGAACATGAGCGAAAAGAAACGTCCACAAAATCAATTTGAATACAACGAACAAGGTGACCAAGAAACGTCACAGCAAATTATGGATGCCTATTCAAGCGGTGTTGTAGGTGGAGAACATCCATCTCAAACGACACAAAGCACAAAAGATACGCAAGAAGAAATGTAATGTAACGAAGCAACCGAGGGCTTTTGTGAAAGCCCTTTTTGTTTTGAGTTAAATCCCTTTAGAAAATTTATCCATCAAAAGCTTATGCGAGCGTTATATAAGAACAAAAAGGGAATAACTTATTGTATAAGGCACTTCCTTTCCATAAAAGTGAACGAATACAAGTCATTTTCTTAGGAGGAATTTTGATGAAGATCGGGGTCCCAAAAGAAATCAAAAACAATGAAAATCGTGTAGCCATTACGCCCGCAGGGGTTTTTCACTTTATAAATCAGGGACACGAGGTATTTGTTGAAAAAGGAGCGGGGATTGGATCGGGTTTTTTAGATGACCAATATGTACAGGCAGGGGCTCAGATTGTAGAGCGAGCAGAAGAGGCTTGGGGACAGGAAATGGTCATGAAGGTAAAAGAGCCGCTTCCTGAAGAATACGGTTATTTCCGAGAAGGGTTAATTTTATTTACATATCTACATTTAGCAGCGGAAGCTTCTCTTACAAAAGCGCTCACGGATGCGAAGGTTGTAGGCATTGCTTATGAAACGGTTCAGCTTCCTAACCGCTCACTGCCACTCCTAACACCGATGAGCGAGGTGGCAGGAAGAATGTCATCACAAATTGGCGCACAGTTTTTAGAAAAGCCCAAAGGTGGAAAAGGAATTTTGCTAAGCGGAGTTTCTGGTGTACAGCGAGGAAAGGTAACGATTATTGGTGGCGGGGTAGCCGGAACAAACGCGGCGAAGATTGCGATTGGCCTTGGGGCAGACGTGACAATTATTGATTTAAATGTGGAACGTCTTCGTCAATTAGAAGATATTTTTGGAAAAGAGATCAAAACATTGATGTCGAATCCAATGAATATTGCCGAAGCTGTTCAAGAATCTGATCTTGTCATTGGCGCAGTACTCATTCCAGGTGCAAAAGCACCAAAGCTCGTCACAGAAGAAATGATCAAAAGCATGAAACCAGGCTCTGTTGTCGTGGATATTGCGATCGACCAAGGTGGTATTTTTGAGACGACTGACCGTATGACTACTCACGACAACCCTACGTACACAAAGCATGATGTGCTTCATTATGCCGTAGCAAATATGCCTGGAGCTGTCCCGCGCACTTCAACGATGGCGCTGACGAATGTGACGGTTCCGTATGCGGTTGATATTGCCAACAAAGGTTATGTTAAAGCGTGTGTCCAAAACGAAGCCCTGCTAAAAGGCATTAACACGCTTCAGGGATTTGTGACGTATGCGGCGGTGGCAGATGCGCACGGTCTTGTTTATTCAGATGCACATACTCTTTTAAAGCAGGCATAGATACAATAGCTTTTACGCGCAGGAATTAATGAAATCACTAAGAGGTTAAAAATAGAGATTTTAACCTCTTTTTTGTATGATTACATAAGAGGCGTAATGGGTAGTTTAGTACATATGCCTAAAATGAAAGTTTTTAAAAAAAGGAGCGTTACATATGAAAATTTCGTTTCATGGTCATTCCGTTGTCAAAATTCAAACAGGTGGGAAAACGATTCTAATTGATCCTTTTATTAACGGTAATTCTACAACTGATTTAAAGGCTGACGAGGTAGAGGCTGATTACATCATTTTATCTCACGGTCATAATGATCATGTAGGTGACACGGTGGAAATTGCAAAACGCAGTAATGCAACGGTAATTGGAACAGCTGAAATCGCGACATACTTTGGCTGGAAAGGATTAAATACTCATCCTCTTAATATCGGTGGTTCATTCAAATTTGATTTTGGTACCGTGAAGCTGACGCAGGCATTCCATAGCTCTAGCTATACGGATGAAGAGTCACAGCAGCTTATTTACATGGGTATGCCAGCTGGAATTCTACTAAAAATCGAAGGTAAAACGATTTATCATGCGGCAGATACGTCTCTTTACTCAGATATGAAGCTACTAAAGGAATTTGAAAACATCGATTTAGCTTTTCTACCAATCGGAGATAACTTCACGATGGGACCAGACGACGCACTTGTGGCGGCGGAATGGATCGGAGCGAAAATGGTCGTTCCTGTTCATTACAACACGTTCCCAGTAATTGAACAAGATCCACATGATTTTGTCTCACGTTTAAAAAGTGCAGAAGGACGGGTTCTTACTCCAGGAGAAGAAATCGAATTATAATACCATATGTAAAAAGGCACGGGAGAATCTTCTCGTGTCTTTTTTGTATGAGAGCTGAATATAAATAGTAGTAAGCATCTCTTTGTGAACATTGGCTTTTAGAAGAGGTGAATTTACGAGAAGGGCAGGAGTTGGCGTGAAGCAAAAAGAACAAGTGTCACTACTTTTATGCGGGGTTATGCTGTACTACGCAGTACCGAGAATTCAACTAAACACGGAAAGTGTACAAGGAGTCTTCGGATTATCATGGATGCTGCTTGCACTTTTGGTGATTGGAGGGAACGTCTCCTCCCTACTGTACCGTCGTCCACAGATTGCTAGAACGAAAGCGAAACGTACAGGTAAGCGAGTAATCAGACAGCGAGGACAATAAAGTACGGACAGCAGAAATTGAAAAGGTTTACTCTCACCCTTATAATAGGTAATAGTAGAGAAAGAAGGACGTAAGAGAAAAGACATCTACAAAAGTGAAAATAAAAGGGTGAACTATTTTGGCTACAAAGCATGAACAAATACTGCAACACATTGACTCGCTACCGATTGGGGAAAAAATTTCTGTTCGTCAAGTAGCAAAAGTGCTTGGAGTAAGTGAAGGTACGGCTTATCGCGCCATTAAGGATGCGGAGAACAAAGGATATGTCTCAACGATCGAACGAGTAGGGACGATACGAATTGAGCGCAAGAAAAAAGAAAATATTGAAAAGCTAACTTATGCAGAAGTTGTCAATATTGTGGATGGACAAGTGCTAGGTGGACGTGAAGGCTTGCATAAAACGCTGAATAAATTTGTCATTGGGGCAATGAAGCTAGAAGCCATGATGCGCTATACGGAAGCAGGGAATCTACTGATTGTTGGTAACCGGACGCAGGCACATGAGCTTGCATTGGAAACGGGAGCTGCGGTTCTAATTACAGGTGGATTTGATACAGATGAACGTGTGAAGAGATTAGCAGATGAGCATAAGCTTCCAATCATCTCGACAACCTACGATACGTTCACGGTTGCTACTATGATCAACCGTGCGATTTATGATCAGCTGATTAAGAAGGAGATTGTACTCGTTGAAGATATTTTAACACCGGTATCGGACACCGTTTTTTTGAATACGCAAGATACCATTAGTAAATGGTACGACTGCAATGAGGAAACAAAGCACAGTCGTTTCCCAGTTGTGGATCAGAACTTAAAAGTACATGGAATGGTAACTTCAAAAGACGTAATGGGATTTGACCCTGCACTCGCAATCGAAAAAGTAATGACAAAAAATCCACTTGTTGTTCACCGAAAGACGTCGGTTGCTTCCTCTGCTCATATGATGGTATGGGAAGGAATTGAGGTACTACCTGTAGTAGATGACAACCACCGACTAGAGGGGATCATTAGCAGACAGGACGTACTAAAGGCACTGCAAATGATTCAGCGTCAGCCGCAGGTCGGGGAAACGATTGATGATATTGTGACCAATCAGTTCGTTGATATTACCGAAGCAAAAGGAGAGGCGTATTATCAATGTGAAGTTACCCCACAAATGACGAATTATATGGGGACGATCTCGTATGGGGTTTTTACCACTGTTGTAACGGAAGCAGCAAATCGCGTTCTGCGTTTTTATAAAAAGGGAGATTTAGTCATTGAAAATGTGACGATCTACTTTATTAAGCCGGTGCAAATTGATAGTACGCTTGAAGTTCATCCGAAGCTCCTCGAACTCGGACGAAAATCAGGTAAAATCGATGTAGAAGTCTTTAATGAGGGTGTGCTTGTCGGAAAGGCGCTGATGATGGCACAACTTTTAGACCGCACATAAGAAACAAGCGACCTCTCTAGTTGATTAAGGTCGCTTTTTCCTATGTTTTTTTCTTGCAAAATGGTTGTGGTTCTCATTTTCCCGCTTCTTTTAGAGCAAGTGGCAAATAGTATTTATAAGCACGGATGCCTGCCCACATGCTTCCACCGCCGACAAGGAGAAAGAGAATTCCTACGCCGATTGTAAGAGGCATGCTAGCGGTAATAAGTTGGTTAACGCCAAACATAAAAACAAAGAAACCTAATGCAATGCTGGATTTGGCTGACAGCCACTGTTTTTCCATCGGTTTTTTACATTGAAAATACTTTGCTTTGTAAAACAAATAAACACCAAGAGAGGCAATAATTAAGACCGCAAATACTAACATGGCACTCCTCCATTTTTTAGCAATAGCGTTTTCTTTTATTGTAGCGAAAATTACTAGAATCTTCTATACTTTAAGAAACTTCTCTTTAACAAAATGGTTTTTTTATGATTAAATAAAGAAAAACTTGCCGCTTTGTATTTGGCTGGTGCCATTGCTTGTTTGAAAAAAGCTCAACATTAAGGGAGATACATATGAACGATCAACTATTATCGATTATGAAAGAATTTGATACGATTATTATTCATCGCCACGTGCGACCAGATCCGGACGCTTACGGTTCACAGTGTGGATTAGCTGAAATTCTAAAAGCTTCTTTCCCACAAAAAAATATTTATACCGTAGGAAAAGAAGAACCTACGTTACATTTTTTATATCGAATGGATGAAATCCCAGATGACGTATACGACGAGGCTCTTGTTATTGTATGCGACACAGCTAATCAAGAGCGCGTTTGTGACCAGCGATATAAGAACGGAAAGTATTTAATTAAAATTGACCATCATCCGAACGAAGATCCGTATGGTGATAAGCTGAAAGTTGATACATCGGCTAGCTCAACGAGTGAAATGATCTACGAATTTTATTTAGAGAATAAAGATCAGCTTACTTTGAGTGATCGAGGTGCACAGCTAATCTTTGCTGGAATGGTAGGGGACACAGGACGCTTTTTATTTCCAAGCACGAAGCCTAAAACAATGCGATATGCAAGCGAATTAATGGAGTATGATTTTAAAATTCAAGACTTATATGATCAGCTGTACCGAACAAAGCGTAATCTTGCACATTTACAGGGGCACATCTTGCAACACTTTGTGCTAGAGCCATCAGGAGTAGGACATATGATTGTGACTCAAGATATGCTGAAACGCTACGAAGTAACGGCTGGTGAAGCATCACAGCTCGTCAGTATTCTTGGAAACATTGAGGGAATGAAAGCGTGGGTATTCTTCGTTGAAGAAGAGAACTTAATTCGTGTGCGCCTACGTTCAAAAGGGCCAGTTATTAATCAGATTGCACGCAAATACAAAGGGGGAGGGCACCCACTTGCAGCTGGTGCCTCGATCTATTCATGGGATGAGGTTACCCCGATGCTAAAAGATTTGGAAGCTTTGTGCGCGGAATAGAGCATGGAAACGCAACAAACGTAAAAAAGAGCCATTCGTGTAAATGGCTCTTTTTTACATATCATTTTTAGCGCTTTTGATTTTAAGCTCAATGGAAAGCGTTGTATAAAACAGAACCTGATGCACCTCTACTGTGTACTTCATTTTATTAATTTCATAGTTTTTGTTTTCAATCGCTTTTTTTAATAAATCTTTCGTTTTGTATACATCATAGATATCCTTTGAAACGAGATGTTCAATTTCTTCTTTTACACCTTCTTGAATCAAATAAGAAGAGTAGGAGTCTAGCTTGTAACGTTCTCCGTTAATAATTTTCACTTTAATTGCTTGCACCATTAAATCATGTTCTTTTTCTTTATTGAGCTCCTCGATGTTGTTCTTCCATAGAGCAATTTCTTGACTAAGATTTTCAATCTGATTTTTTTGTTTAACAATCGTTTTAATTTGTTGATCTTGGAGAATTCCGTAAATCATGAGAAAAACACCCCAACTAATAAGAGCACCTATAAATAAACCGGCAAAAAAACGCTGCCACCCAGGAGATTTATATTGGTTGGCATCTGGCATTCTCATGAATGGATGTACTCCTGTGTAAACCATTTAATAATAAGGGCACCAGTCTGGGCGCCTCCCATAGCGGAAAGAATAAATAAAATTTGTTTCACGACATCTTTTGTGGCACCTTCAAAAATTCCTCGTTCAAAACTGTAGAAGGTATCAAATGTTCCTCCAATAGCAGCAACGAGTGCCCAAATTCGTAGATTGCTAGAGAGTGTGTACATGTAATAAAGGGGAGGTTTTTTAATTAAAAAAGCTCCAAATGCTCCAACGAACGAGCCCCCTATAATAACGCCTAATGCAATAAAATAACTTAAAATAAATAAGGACATAAAGTCATCTTTCACTTCGTGTGTTCACTCCTTCTTTTTAACATACTAGATTTACTTTATAAGCAGAAGGTGATTGATGTGCTAGTCTCTTTACATATATATGGACAAACTAAAAGAGATATGTAATTTGTCTGTTTGTCCCACAAAATTTATAATGAAAATAAGAAAATTTATGTGGTAAGGGTGGGAATGAACATGACGTTTGTTCATCTTCAGGTACAAAGTGCCTTTAGTCTATTGAATAGCGCGGTGACAATTGAAAGGCTTGTTGATCAAGCGGATAAGAACGGATTTAAGGCAGTAGCCCTTACAGACGAAAATGTAATGTACGGGGCAATAACGTTTTATCAAAAATGTCGAGAGCGTGGTTTAAAACCAGTTATAGGATTAACAGCCTCCGTTTTAGAGGATGATCAAAATCCTACAGGAGAGGCACATCCATTAGTGCTTCTTGCTAAAAATGAGCAGGGGTACCGAAATTTATTAAAACTTAGCAGTGCTGCGAAAACAACAGAGTTTAGTGGAGTTAAAAAGAGCTGGCTCGTCAATTACCGAAGTGGATTAATTGCCATCACCCCAGGAAAAAGAGGAGAAATTGAGCAGTCTTTGTTTAGTGGAGAAAAAGAGAAAGCCGAAAAGGCGCTGCTTTATTTTATAGAGACGTTTGGTCGTGAGAATTTTTATCTTTCCGTTCAGCGGCACGGAGGTGCAGAGGATGATCTGAATGATCGCCTTCTTTCCTTTGCAAGTGAACACGATGTCCCGCTTGTCGCCACAAACGACGTTCGTTACTTAGAGCAGGAAGATCATATGGCCTACGATTGTTTAACAGCAATTGGAGAAGGAAAAACGATTGATGATCCAGAACGAAAACGACTGGAAACAACGGAACATTTTCTAAAAAGCCCTGTGGAAATGGCGGATTTGTTTCATGACCTTCCAGAGGCGATAAATAATACAGTGCGGATTATGAATGAGTGTAACGTGACGTTGGATTTAGGACGAATGCTGTTACCTAGATATTCAACGCCTAACGGGGAACGTGCAGATGACTACTTAGAGATGCTTTGTCAAAAAGGGCTTGAAGCGAAAGTAGCGAACGTAACGCAGGCGTATTCTGAGCGATTATCGTATGAACTTTCGGTTATTACCAACATGCGTTTTAGCGATTACTTCCTCATTGTGTGGGATTTTATGGATTACGCACATCGTCAGCAAATTATTACAGGGCCTGGACGTGGATCTGCAGCAGGTTCGTTAGTTGCGTATGTGTTAAATATTACGAACGTAGATCCGATCGAGCATGAGCTTCTATTTGAACGATTTTTAAATCCAGAGCGTGTCACGATGCCGGATATCGACATTGATTTTCCTGACAATCGACGAGACGAAATGATTCAATATGTGGCAGGGAAATATGGGAAACATCACGTGGCTCAAATTATTACGTTTGGTACGTTAGCAGCAAAGGCCGCAGTACGGGACGTGGGAAAAGCGCTGGGGATAGAGGCAGCAGAAGTAAATCAGCTATCAAAGCTTATTCCGAACCGAGTAGGAACGACCTTGAAATCCGCTTACCGTGATGTTCCCAGGCTTCAACAGTTTTTAGCACAGTCCGAAGCAAGGAAAAAATGGTATGAGACGGCGTTAAGCATTGAGGGGCTGCCTCGCCACACGTCTACACATGCGGCGGGAGTTATTATAAGCGATCGTCCCCTAACAGATCATACACCTGTAGAAGATGGGCACGATGATGTTTATTTGACACAGTTTGCGATGGGAAGTCTAGAGTCAATCGGTCTACTGAAGATGGACTTTTTAGGTCTGCGGAACCTTACGATTATTCAAGATATTTTAAAAGGAGTCAAACACGAAACGGGGCACGATCTCATTCTTGATGATATTGCACTCGATGATGCTGAAACATATCGTCTCCTTTCAAAAGGCGATACGACAGGTGTTTTTCAGCTCGAATCAGAAGGAATGCGTAACGTGCTAAAACGTCTGAAGCCGACAAGTCTAGAAGATATCGTGGCGGTCAATGCGCTTTACCGTCCGGGTCCGATGGAAAACATTCCAGTTTATATACAGCGAAAGCATTCGAATGAGGCGGTGGAATATCCACACCCTGACTTAAAAAGAATACTTGATAAAACGTATGGAGTCATTGTGTATCAGGAGCAAATTATGCAAATTGCCTCTCTTATGGCAGGTTTTACATTAGGGGAAGCCGATCTGTTACGCCGCGCCGTTAGTAAAAAAAATCGCCAGACCTTGCAAGAACAACGTGCACATTTTGTTGAGGGATCTCTTCAGAAAGGTTATAGCGAGCAAACGGCGAATGATATATATGATTTAATTGTTCGTTTTGCTGATTACGGGTTCAACCGAAGTCATGCTGTGGCCTATAGTATGATTGCCTATCAGCTTGCCTATTTAAAAGCGAACTACCCTCAGCATTTTTTCTCGGCTCTTTTAACGAGTGCCATTGGGAATGAGGATAAATTATCTCAGTATATATACGAAGCGAAGCAGCGGGACATTCGGATTTTGCCACCTTCTATTAATCAAAGTCGTTTTAACTTTTATGCTGAAAACCAATCATTGCGCTACAGTTTAGCCGCTATTAAGCATGTCGGGGGAACGGTATTAAAAGAGATTTTTCAAGAGCGAAGAAAACGACCGTTTCAGGATTTATTCGATTTTTGCATGAGAGTATCGCTAAAAATTGTTAACAGACGTGTCATTGAATCACTCATTTTAGCGGGCTGCTTTGACGAATTTGGCGAAGAGCGTGCCACTCTTCTTGCCTCAATTGATGTAGCGATTGAACATGCGGGATTAGTGAGTGATGATCTGTTCTTTGATGAAGAGTTGAACTTAAAGCCAAAGTATGTCTCGGTAGAACCGATGACACAGCAGCAGAAGCTTGAGCAGGAAAAAGAAACGTTAGGATTTTATTTATCAAGTCATCCTGTCTCCTTGTATAAAGAGGTGTTCCAAGATCAAGAAACAACGCCCATTTATGAATTACTACTAGCACCTTCAGGTACGACGTTAAGCGCAGGAGTCATGCTGACAAATGACCGAGTCATTCGCACGAAAAAAGGTGAAGAGATGGCTTTTCTTACGCTGACCGACGAAACAGGTGAATTAGAAGGCGTTGTCTTTCCACGCGTTTACCGAAAATACGCGGAGCTTATTCAAAAAGGACGCGTGCTACTCGTAGCGGGCAAGATTGAGGAACGAGATGATAAGCGACAGCTCGTCATTCAGCATCTCGAGGCGGCTGAATCCTTATCACCGACAGATCTTTTGTATTTGAAAATAACAGATGAGCAAAAGAAGCAGGGAATTTTGCGTGATGTTCAACATCACCTTGTAGCATCACAAGGTTCTACGCCTGTCATGGTGTATTACGAAAGTGAAAAAAAACTTGTTCAACTTCCACGAGACTATCGGGTCGAGGTGAATGACGAGCTAATGACGCTTCTTAAAAATCAACTTGGAAGCGATCACGTTGCGATAAAAAAATTATAGTTTACATCTTCCGAAGGTTGTTATATGGTAGAATAGTCAAAAGTGGTCAGACCACTATAGAGTAAATATAAAAAAGTATTTTTCCAATATAGTAAGGAGTGATCGAGCGTGTCATTACGCGAAGAAGCACTACATATGCATCGCATCAACCAAGGAAAATTAGAGTCAAAGTCGAAGATTCCAGTCCGAAATGCTGAAGACTTGAGCCTCGCTTATTCTCCAGGAGTAGCAGAGCCTTGTAAAGATATTTATGAGGATAAAAATAAAGTGTATGAATACACGATGAAAGGCAACATGGTTGCCGTTGTTTCTGATGGAACAGCTGTATTAGGACTTGGAAATATTGGCCCTGAAGCTGCTCTTCCGGTAATGGAAGGAAAAGCAGTGCTATTTAAGAGCTTTGCAGGTGTGGATGCATTTCCAATTTGTCTTAACACAACTGACATCGATAAAATAGTAGAGACGGTGAAACTGCTTGAGCCTACTTTCGGTGGGGTGAACTTAGAAGACATTGCGGCGCCTAACTGCTTTGTTATTGAAGAGCGTCTGAAGAAGGAAACGAACATTCCTATTTTCCATGACGATCAGCACGGCACAGCGATTGTAACCGTAGCAGGTCTTTTAAATGCATTAAAACTTGTAAACAAAAAAATGTCTGATATTAAAGTAGTGGCTAACGGTGCAGGTGCAGCGGGTATTGCGATCATTAAATTGCTATACACGTACGGCGTGCGAAATATCGTGATGTGTGATTCAAAAGGTGCTATCTTTGAAGGTCGTACACACGGTATGAATAGTGTAAAAGAAGAAGTTGCAAAATATACGAATCATGAGAAAACGGAAGGTTCCTTATCTGACGTTATTAAAGACGCAGATGTTTTTATCGGTGTTTCAGTAGAGGGTGCTTTAACGTCTGAAATGGTTCAATCAATGAAGAAAGATCCAATTATCTTCGCGATGGCAAATCCCGTACCAGAAATTATGCCAGAAGAAGCGAAAGAAGCGGGAGCAATGGTCATTGGAACAGGGCGATCTGACTTCCCTAACCAAGTAAACAACGTACTAGCGTTTCCTGGTATCTTCCGCGGTGCATTAGATGTTCGTGCGACGCACATTAACGAAAAAATGAAAATGGCGGCTGTAGAGGCAATTGCTGATCTAATTGGTGAATCAGAATTGACGGCTGACTACGTTATTCCGGCTCCGTTTGATGCACGTGTAGCACCTGCTGTTGCAGCAGCTGTAGCGAAGGCAGCAATGGAAACGGGTGTGGCAAGAATTAAAGTAGATCCAGCAGAAGTGGCGGAGAAAACTCGACGATTAGCGATTATTGAGTAAAGTGAGTGGATATTAATAGTGACGACGGAAAAATCGAAAGTGTACATGGAGATTTTAACGGAGATCCGCCACATGATCGAACGAGATAAGCTTCAAACAGGAGATAAAATTCCTTCTGAGCGCGAACTGTCTGAAAAAATGAGCGTTGGACGTTCTTCTGTACGGGAAGCGTTACGAGCTCTTGAATTAATTGGAATTATTGAAACGCGAAGAGGAGAAGGAACGTTTATTAAAGAGATTGGTGAGCATCAGTTTATCGATATTTTAGCAACGTTTCTTCTGCAAGATAGTAAGGCCAAACAAGATTTAATTGAAACGAAATACTGGATTGAAGAAATTGGATTGAAAACGTTTTTTGATCGTTTTACTGCTTCCGACATTCAAACATTTGCACAAAAAATGCAAGCAGAAGGATTGCAATATAGCGAGGCTTTTGATAGGATATTTCAACGTGTCGAGAATCGACTATTGTATCGAATTTGGAGAGTCGTTGAAGGCTACTTCCGAGCGTTTAATGAGCCAGCATCTTCCGAGGGAAATCAGTTGAATATCCAAGGAATTCTTCGAGCTTTGGCTACTTCTAGTGAAGATGATGTCTTACAAATACACAAAAATGTCTATAATGATCTGATAAATGTAGAAATTGTCGAATAGGACATGTCATCATTCTACAACAATTATTGCTGTCTTTTTGTAAAGTAAGAGAAAACCCAGCAACGGTTTATGTATACAGATACAGACTCAAGAGCTTCATTCTTCTAATCGTTACGATTAATTTTAGAAGAGGATAAAGGAGGGTGTACTTTGGCGCTAAAGGATTTATTTGTCAAAAAGAAAAAATATGCATCTGTTTCATCTGAGAACCTAAGACAAGATGTACCAGAAGGCATTATGGTGAAATGTAAAAAATGTAAAAAAATTATGTACGCAAAAGAGTTGAATAAAAACTTAAAGGTGTGCTTGAACTGTGGGCATCATCATCCGATGAGCTCCTTTGAGAGAATTGAAAGCTTAGTAGATGAGGGCACATTTGTGGAGTACGACAAAGAAATGGTGTCACAAAATCCACTTGAGTTTCCTGATTACCTGGAAAAGCTTGAAAAAGACCGTGAGAAGACGGATATTAACGAAGCTGTTGTAACAGGTGAAGGTGAAATTAATGGTTTCCGCGTAGTACTAGCTGTTATGGATGCCCGTTTTAGAATGGGAAGCATGGGATCAGTTGTAGGAGAAAAGATTACAAGAGCAATTGAAAAAGCCGCTGAGCAAAATCTGCCGTTCATTATCTTTACAGCATCTGGTGGAGCTCGTATGCAAGAAGGCGTATTGAGTCTTATGCAGATGGCTAAAACGAGCGCAGCTCTTAAAATGCTAAGCAATAAGGGTGGGCTTATTATCTCAATGATGACACACCCAACAACTGGCGGAGTATCGGCAAGTTTTGCTTCACTAGGTGACTACAACTTCGCTGAGCCAGGCGCGCTGATTGGATTCGCTGGTAGACGTATTATTGAGCAAACGATCCGTGAAGACTTACCGGAAGATTTCCAAACGTCGGAATTCCTCTTAAAACACGGGCAGCTTGATGCGGTTGTCCATCGTCATCAATTAAAAGAAACACTAACCAATATTCTAGATATTCATATGGAAGGCGGTGACTCTGAGTGGTAGGAGAATTAGAATTTGAGCGTCCAATAGTAGAGCTTCGAAATAAAATCCAAGAACTGAAAGATTTTTCGAAAAGCACAGATGTTGATTTAACATCTGAGATTGATAAATTAGAAAATCGCCTTAGCAAGGTGGAAACGGATATTTATGATCATCTGACTCCTTGGAATCGTGTCCAAATCGCTCGCCATCCAGAACGTCCCACTACATCGGATTATATTTCAAAGCTGTTTACGGGCTTCTTTGAATGTCACGGGGATCGTTACTATGGTGACGATGCGGCAATTATCGGTGGCATTGCTAAGTTTCATGGTGTTCCTGTAACTGTTATTGGACATCAGCGTGGTAAAGATACAAAAGAGAATATTCGTCGTAACTTCGGTATGCCTCATCCAGAAGGATACCGTAAGGCGTTACGTTTGATGAAACAGGCAGAAAAGTTTAATCGTCCAATCATTTGCTTTATTGATACAAAAGGAGCTTATCCTGGAAAAGCAGCGGAAGAGAGAGGGCAAAGTGAAGCCATCGCAAAAAATATTTTTGAGATGGCTGGCTTAACTGTACCCGTCATTTGTGTCGTGATTGGTGAAGGTGGAAGTGGCGGTGCCTTAGCACTTGGTGTGGGGAATCATATTCATATGCTTGAAAACTCCACATACTCCGTTATTTCACCAGAGGGCGCAGCGGCTCTTCTATGGAAGGATGCTTCTTTGGCTAAAAAAGCAGCAGAATCCATGAAGATTACAGCCCCTGATCTAAAAGAACTGGGTATTGTCGACGACATTATCTCTGAAGTAAAGGGCGGCGCTCATCGCAATCTAGAGGAACAATGTGAAAATATGGATGAAGTGTTAAAAAAATCCTTAAGTGAACTTCAAGATTTATCTCAAGAAGAGCTTGTTTCACAACGCTACCTGAAATACAAAAAAATCGGACAATTTTCAGCTGAAAACGATACCATCAGCGTTAAATAGGAAAACGTACCCTCGATGTAAAAAAAGAGGGTGCGTTTTCATTTTTTTCGGACGATGCTCGTCTATTGTCATTACTCATTCTTCATGTTATTTTATATAAGGCAAAAACGTATCGTAATAACATGAATTTGCAAGTAGGGTAGCAAGTAGAGTAAAATTTGATTGGGAAACATATTCATTCATTTTTGCTTGTACATACCCAATCACGTTAATCGTTATTTCAGTCAACGTTGTATATTACGGTTGGCTTCGTAAATAATGGAATTATCAATTCAATGATAAAATAGATGCACCAAAGAATTAAGGAGGATAAATCAATGCGCAAAACAAAAATCGTAGGTACTATTGGACCAGCTAGTGAAAGTGTGGACAAGTTAGTAGAATTGGTAGACGCAGGCCTTAACGTATGTCGTCTTAACTTTTCTCACGGGGACTTTGAAGAACACGGTGCGCGTATCGTAAACATCCGTGAAGCAGCACAAAAAACAGGTAAAACAATCGGTATTTTATTAGATACTAAAGGACCTGAGATCCGTACACATACAATGGAAAACGGAGCAATTGAGTTAGTAAAAGGCTCAAACATTACGGTTGCAATGGAAGAAGTAATTGGAACAACTGAAAAGTTCTCTATTTCTTATCCAGGATTAATCAAAGACGTACACGTTGGTTCAAAAATCCTTTTAGATGACGGCTTAATTGGTCTAGAAGTAGTAGGAATCGACGAAGCCAAAAATGAAATCGAAACAAGCATATTAAACACAGGTACACTGAAAAACAAAAAAGGTGTAAACGTACCTGGTGTAAGTGTAAACCTTCCAGGGATTACTGAAAAAGATGCAAACGACATCGTATTCGGTATCCAACAAGACATCGACTACATCGCAGCATCTTTCGTACGTCGTCCATCTGACGTGTTAGAAATCCGTGCATTACTAGAAAAGCATAATGCAACTCACATTCAAATCATCGCTAAAATTGAAAACCAAGAAGGCGTAGACAACATCGACGGAATCTTAGAAGTTGTCGACGGATTAATGGTTGCACGTGGAGACTTAGGGGTAGAAATTCCTGCTGAAGAAGTACCTCTAGTACAAAAGGAACTAATTAAAAAATGTAACGAACTTGGTAAACCAGTTATCACTGCTACTCAAATGTTAGATTCTATGCAACGCAACCCACGTCCAACTCGCGCAGAAGCAAGTGACGTAGCGAACGCAATTTTTGATGGTACAGATGCAATCATGTTATCTGGTGAAACAGCAGCAGGTTCTTACCCTGTAGAAGCTGTTCAAACAATGAACTCAATCGCTTCTCGCGCTGAGCAAGCATTAAACTACCGTGATATTTTAGATCAACGCAGCAAGGAAATTGGATCTGCTATTACAGATGCAATTGGACAATCAGTTGCTCATACGGCTATGAACTTAGGTGTAAGTGCAATCTTAGCTCCAACTGAAAGCGGCTATACGGCAAAAATGATCTCAAAATATCGTCCACAATCTCCAATCATCGCTGTTGCAGCTAACGAGCGTGTAGCACGTAGCTTGGCACTAGTTTGGGGTGTGAATACTGTAATCGGTGAGCATGTAAACTCAATCGATGAAATGCTTGATCATTCTGTAGAAGCTGGTGTGAAAACGGGTCTTGTTGCACATGGTGACCTAGTTGTGATCACTGCCGGTGTTCCAATCGGTGAATCTGGTGCGACAAACTTAATGAAAGTACACGTTGTTGGTGACGTATTAGCGAAAGGCCAAGGAATTGGTCGTCGCACAGCTACTGGCAAAGTAGTAGTAGCAAAAAACGCTCAAGAAGCAGAAGCTAAAATGGAAAAAGGTGATATCCTTGTAACGATCGGAACAGATCGCGACATGATGCCTTCTATTGAAAAAGCTAGTGCTGTTATTACAGAAGAAGGTGGCTTAACTAGCCATGCTGCTGTAGTAGGCTTAAGTGTTGGTGTTCCTGTTATCGTAGGTGTTGATCATGCAACAACAACATTCAAAGACGGACAAGAAATTACAGTAGATGCTAACCGCGGTGTTATCTACAACGGTCATGCAAGCATCTAATCATTACGAATAGACAAAAGCGACAGGGGTTCTCCTTGTCGCTTTTTTTATCTTCCTATAGTACACTCTTGTAAAAGGAGTCATGAAATTAAAAAATAACGGTATAATAGCAGTAAACCATGAAAGAGCTTGTTTACCGACTTATACCCTGTGGGAGGAATTCGTATGAAATATCTACTTCCATTTCTCATTATTATTCCTGCAACAGAAATAACACTTCTCATTTATGCAGGGAAAACGATTGGACTATTTCCAACGCTTCTTATTATGTTATTTACAGCAGGAACAGGTGCATATTTGGCGAAGAAGCAAGGTCTTGCCATATTACAAAAAGCCAAACAGCAGTTAGCATATGGACAAGTTCCTGGAGATTCTATTATGGACGGAGTATGTGTTCTGATCGGAGCGACGCTTTTATTAGCACCAGGCTTTTTAACCGACATTATCGGCTTGTTTTTATTGCTCCCTGTTACACGCAGATTAATAAAGCCGTTCCTTGTGAGATGGCTACAGCATATGTTTATGAACAACCGTTTTACGATCATTCGAAGATAACAAAAAACCATCGCTTGTTAAAAAGAGAATTTTTTAACGAGCGATGGTTTTTATTGTATAGATTTTGGCTTTCCTTTGATAAAGCTCCAGATGTCATGAAAAACGTTCGCCGTGTATAGCGTTTTAATTACAACTAAAATAACAGGACCAATAATTAAACCGAGAAATCCAAACAATTTGAATCCTACAAAAAGAGACACGAGCGTTGCCAGAGGATCGAGGCCAATGCTTGAAGATAGGATTTTTGGTTCCATTAATTGTCGCTGTACGATGACAACAGCGTATAAGACTAAAAGGCCAATGCCGAAGGATGTTTGATGAGTAGCGAACATGTAGATAATCCAAGGCACAAAAACAAACCCTGTTCCTAGATAAGGAAGCAAATCAACTAGTCCAATAATTAATGAAATCGTGATGGCGTATTCAACTTTAAGAATTAATAGGCCGATCAGCACGATGATTGTGGTGATGGATATAAGTGTTAGCTGTGCTTTCAAAAAGCCGAACAAAGCTCGTCTGAGGTCGTAAAACACCGTTCTTCCGCTCGCTTGTGCTTTCGTTGGGATTAATTTTCCACTCAGATAGCGGAGGCGGTTCCAATCGTTGCTTATAAAAAAAGTTGCAAGTAACGAAAAAATAATAACAGTTGCTGCATTTGGAAGCCATGCAATCAGGTTTGGGATAGATTGAAGAAAGGACGTAATGAACCCAACGAGCGTAGAACCGATCTGTGAGCCGATGTTTTTAATGTTGATAATAATGGTTTCTTGTTGACCAGAATTTAAGTTGTTGAACAGTGAGTTTAAATGATTATATAGCGGAATGATTTGGCTAGTTAGAAAGTTTTCGACAAACGTGATGAGCTTATCAATAGTTGGGGGCAAAGCGATGGCTAAGTATTCAGTACCAGATAGAATTTCGGCTACGAGCAGTGTAATAAGTCCAATAAAGGTCCCAAAGATTAATAACAGCGCCCCAATGACAGCGAATGAACGCGGTAGGTGTAATTTGTGTTGAAGTATATTCACAAGAGGATTGATCAAAAGGGCAATGATGAGGGCGATAATGAACGGGTACGCAAGGGTAGATACATAATAACATGCAAAAAACCCGAATATAATAATAGCTAACACAAGTAACGAGCGCAGTACTCTGTCTGCATATTGCTTATACACGTAACAGGCCTCCTATTAGGGAAAATATGTGCACATGTCTAGGAGCAGAAAATGGTAAGGAACCATTGTTTTAGATAGTTTGCAAAACCTTTTCTTATAGTTTACAGGGCTTATTCAATTTTTAACAGTGCTTACGTTCGACAATTCCTGTTATTCTATGGGACCTATTCGCCGAACGATGACGAGTTCTCAACATATAGGGAGAAAGGGGTCAGACTTTGTCATTTAGAACATATTCCCTCCTTTATATTAGCAACAATCTGCTGATCACTTGAGCTAAGTAGGATTTGGTTGGCTGTAATGGTTGCTGTATAATAGATAACTTGGAAAAGCCCTAAGCGCTTGTGAACTCGAAATGGGAAAAGCATTAAAAAAGCTTTTTAGCAATCATTTTTATTGTGAAACATATCATTTAAAAGGAGGAGACATCATGTTTTCACAGTCTGTGTTATTTTTAGTCATTTTGTTTGTCATTGGATTGGTTGCCAAAAATCAATCTCTCTTACTCGCAGTAGGATTCTTATTAGTTATTAAGTTAGTTCATTTAGATACGAAGGTTTTCCCCTATTTGCAATCGAAAGGGATCAATTTAGGCGTAACGGTTATTACCATTGCAGTACTTGTTCCAATTGCGACAGGGGACATTGGCTTTAAGCAATTGGGAGAGGCGTTGAAATCTTCCTACGCATGGATTGCCTTGGCTGCAGGAATTGCGGTCGCTATTATTGCAAAGTATGGTTTAAAGCTTTTAGCTACAGATCCTCACATCACGACAGCACTAGTATTTGGGACTATTTTGGCGGTGTCCCTATTCAGAGGGGTGGCAGTAGGTCCGTTAATCGGTGCAGGAATTGCATATTTAGTCATGAAAGTAGTCGAAGTATTTCACTAAAAGTTTTTTTATAATAATAATAATTTTAAAAATTATTGAGCGTTTTCATTCACAAAAGTCTGATAATTGTTTATAATAGGGTTAAAGCATCATCCAGTTACATACACTTGACGGTTTTTGTCGCGCTTTTAGTATAATTCAATGGCACATCTATTCTGGAGTTTTATGTGCCATTCGTAGAAAATATAAATGTAAGCATTTTCTTTTCTATTAATTGGCAATAACCGGTCAAAGAGTCAGGATAATGGATGTGCTTAACCATAACTTTACTTGTTGAATGAGCATGCGCTCAATAATGATGTTCTGTATGTTTCAAAAGTTTTAAGAGAGATGGTTTAAGGGGATTTTTTTTCAAGGAGGAGAGAAGTTTATGACAGTTACAAGAGGTCTAGAAGGGGTTGTAGCAACTACATCTTCTGTCAGTTCTATTATTGATGATACGCTTACGTATCGTGGTTACAACATTGATGATTTGGCAGAGTACGCTTCTTTTGAAGAAGTAATCTACTTGCTTTGGTATGGTAAGCTTCCAAACCAAACCGAGTTAGATGAGTTTACAAAGCTATTGTCAGAGAATGCTAGTTTACCACAAGGTGTACTAGATCATTTCAAAACGTATCCAATTGACAAAGTTCATCCAATGGCAGCGCTACGAACAGCGGTTTCGTTGTTAGGAATGTACGACGAAGAAGCAGATGTGATGGACGAAGAAGCAAATAACCGAAAAGCAATTCGCTTACAGGCGCAGTTACCTGCTGTTGTTACAGCTTTTTCACGTATCCGCAAAGGGTTAGAACCTGTAGAACCACGTAAGGATTTCGGCTTAGCAGCGAATTTCTTATATATGCTAACAGGTGAAGAGCCAAGTACAGTGGCAGTAGAAGCGTTCAATAAGGCGCTAGTATTGCATGCAGATCATGAACTAAACGCATCTACATTTACCGCACGTGTGTGTGTGGCAACGCTTTCTGATATTTATTCAGGCGTAACTGCAGCAATCGGGGCATTAAAAGGTCCGTTACACGGTGGTGCAAACGAAGCGGTAATGAAAATGCTAACTGAAGTAGAAACTCCTGAAAATGCAGAAGCATATGTGCGTGAAAAGCTTGCAAACAAAGAAAAGATTATGGGATTCGGTCATCGCGTATATCGCCAAGGAGATCCTCGTGCGAAGCATTTGCGTAAGATGTCTGAGAAGCTTACAAACTTAACAGGTGAAACAAAATGGTATGACATGTCTATTAAGATTGAAGAAGTGTTTACAAAAGAAAAAGATCTTCCACCAAACGTGGATTTCTATTCCGCTTCTGTCTATCATAGCTTAGGCATTGATCATGATTTATTTACACCAATTTTTGCAGTGAGTCGTGTATCAGGTTGGATCGCTCATATTCTTGAGCAGTATTCAAACAACCGCTTAATCCGCCCTCGCGCTGATTACATCGGTTCCGATAAACAAACGTATATTCCAATTAGTCAACGTGACTAAAACAGAGCACATGGCCACAAGAGGACGGACAAAGAGAGTGAAGAATCCCTCATCATTTTGTAGGAGCTTTGTTTAACGAAGGAATTTATGTTCCTTTTTAAATTAAGCTCTTTTTACCGGAAAATGTGGACAAGTAAGTACATCTATTAAACTGTATAAAAAAGATTGATAAGCTACTAAGGAGGTCATTATCTTGACACAAGGACAA
The DNA here is from genome assembly GCF_001274935.1 of Priestia koreensis. Lineage (GTDB taxonomy): Bacteria > Bacillota > Bacilli > Bacillales > Bacillaceae_H > Bacillus_AG > Bacillus_AG koreensis. The sequence continues at coordinate 146,798 of NZ_LILC01000011.1, forward strand.
AAAATCACGGTTAGCAACGGCGTATTAAACGTACCAAACAATCCAGTTATTCCATTCATTGAAGGGGACGGAATTGGACCGGATATCTGGGCATCTGCTTCTCGCGTAATTGAAGCAGCGGTTGAAAAAGCATACAAAGGCGAAAAGAAAATCGTTTGGAAAGAAGTATTAGCAGGTGAAAAAGCATTCAACGAAACAGGAGAGTGGTTACCTGCTGAAACGTTAGATTTAATTCGTGAGTATTTTATTGCGATTAAAGGACCTTTAACAACTCCAGTTGGCGGAGGAATTCGTTCTCTAAACGTTGCACTACGTCAAGAGTTAGATCTATTCGTTTGCTTACGTCCAGTTCGTTACTTTGAAGGAGTACCTTCACCAGTAAAACGTCCTGAAGATACAGATATGGTTATCTTCCGTGAAAATACAGAGGATATCTATGCTGGTATTGAATATGCAAAAGGTTCTGAAGATGTGAAAAAACTTCTTAACTTCTTACAAACAGAACTAGGCGTGAACAAAATCCGCTTCCCAGAAACTTCTGGTCTTGGAATCAAACCAGTTTCTGCTGAAGGAACAAAACGTTTAGTACGTGCAGCAATTAACTATGCTATTAAAGAAGGCCGCAAATCTGTTACGCTTGTACATAAAGGTAACATTATGAAATTTACTGAAGGTGCCTTCAAAAACTGGGGTTATGAGCTTGCTGAAGAGGAATTCGGCGACAAAGTATTCACATGGGCTCAATATGACCGCCTAGTTGAGACAGAAGGTAAAGATGCAGCGAACAAAGCGCAAGCTGATGCTGAAGCAGCAGGCAAAATCATCATCAAAGATTCTATTGCTGATATCTTCTTACAACAAATCTTAACGCGTCCACGTGAGTTTGATGTAGTGGCAACAATGAACTTAAACGGTGACTACATCTCTGATGCGTTAGCAGCACAAGTTGGTGGAATCGGTATCGCACCAGGAGCGAACATTAACTACGAAACAGGACATGCTATTTTCGAAGCTACACATGGTACTGCACCGAAATATGCTGGATTAGACAAAGTAAATCCATCTTCTGTTTTATTATCAGGTGTATTAATGCTTGAGCACTTAGGTTGGAATGAAGCAGCGAAATTGGTAATGGATTCAATCGAAAAAACAATTGCTTCTAAAGTTGTAACATATGATTTCGCTCGTCTAATGGACGGCGCAACTGAAGTGAAATGTTCTGAATTTGGTGATGCATTAATCACTAACATGGAAGATACAGTAAGAGTTTAATAGTAAGTAGCTTAGCGAATAGAGGAGGTCGTGGTCATGACACGTAAAAAAGTCTCGGTAATTGGCGCAGGATTTACCGGTGCAACAACAGCATTTCTCATCGCGCAAAAGGAATTAGCTGACGTTGTGTTAGTTGACATTCCGCAACTGGAAAGTCCTACACAGGGGAAGGCACTGGATATGCTTGAAGCGAGCCCTGTAGAAGGATTTGATTCTAACATCACCGGTACTTCTGACTATGCAGATACTAGTGGATCAGACATCGTTGTTATTACAGCAGGTATTGCACGCAAGCCTGGCATGAGCCGTGATGACCTAGTCACAACCAACCAAAAAATCATGAAATCTGTTACGAGAGAAATTGTGAAACATTCTCCTGACTGTACGATCATTGTGTTAACAAATCCAGTTGATGCGATGACGTACACCGTGTTCAAAGAGTCAGGTTTACCGAAAAGTCGGGTCATTGGTCAGTCTGGTGTACTGGATTCCGCTCGTTTCCGTACGTTTGTAGCGCAAGAGCTGAACGTTTCGATAAAGGATGTAACAGGATTCGTTTTAGGTGGGCACGGTGATGACATGGTACCGCTCGTTCGCTATTCCTATGCAGGTGGAATTCCATTAGAAACGCTTATTTCGAAGGAGCGCTTACAAGAAATTGTGGAGCGAACTCGAAAAGGTGGCGGTGAAATCGTGAACCTTCTAGGCAACGGAAGCGCATATTATGCACCGGCTGCTTCCTTAGTAGAAATGACGGCTGCCATCTTAAAAGATCAGCGCCGCATTCTTCCTTCCATCGCTTATTTAGAAGGTGAATATGGCTATGAAGGAATTTACCTAGGCGTTCCAACGATTTTGGGTAAAAATGGGATTGAGAAAGTGATAGAGCTCCAACTAACAAATGAAGAAAAGAGCGAGTTAGACAAATCGGCCGATTCTGTCAAGAACGTGATGAACGTACTCGTGTAATCAAAAAGGAATTTGGGGGACGCCCTAAATTCCTTTTTTTCATCCTTTTTATTAAGAAGATAATTCGGTATAATGTTGTAAACGTTTTCAATTAGAAAGGGGTTTTTTTATGATACTAGGCAAAAAACGAAAGCTTGGAAGAACGATTGGAGAATTATCCAAGGGCGAAAAGCTATCCTTAACAGAGCGTATTGAAGATCGAGAGTTATTGCTATATCTAGGATTGACAAATGACGCGAATCCTCTTTATATCCAGCATGATTATGCTTCTCAGACACCGTTAAAAAAGCCGGTCGTGCCAGCCATTATGCTTACTGGAACGATGATGTCGGCTATATCAAAATATATCCCTGGACCAGGGTCCCATATTTTACATCATACCGTTACGTTTCATAAACAAGTGTATCACTATGAGCTTATTGAATACTTGTTTGAAATAAAGGATGTTGACCACACAAATCACACCATCACCGTATTTGCTAAGGCAGTAAACGAAGAAAAAGATCTTGTCATCGATGCGGAATTTATCGTTTGTCCACCGTATTCGATTCACGATATTGATGAGCAAACGCTCGAAAATTTTTAGTTAAAAGGACCTTCTTCATATATTTCTCTTTGTGAACTTCTAAAAATCATTGTATGATAAAGATAAAAGTATAAAAAATAAAAAAATAGATATATTTTTGGATGATTAACAGGGGTTCTAATACAGAGGTCTTTGGAGGAATATATGAGCAAGAAGCTATTAGTAGTAGACGATGAACAATCAATCTCAACATTGCTGCAATACAATTTACAACAATCGGGTTTTGATGTAGTGACGGCAATGGATGGTGAAGAAGGATATCAGAAAGCTTTAGATGAAAATCCAGATTTAATCGTTCTTGATTTAATGCTGCCTAAAATGGACGGTATTGAAGTATGCAAAAAGCTTCGTCAGCAAAAGGTGATGGTGCCAATCTTAATGCTAACAGCAAAAGATGATGAATTTGATAAGGTGTTAGGACTTGAGCTTGGAGCGGATGACTATATGACAAAGCCATTTAGCCCACGAGAAGTAGTCGCACGTGTGAAAGCCATCTTACGTCGCACACAGTATAGCGCAAATGATTCTTCAGACATGAATGAAGGAGACAAAATTGTGATTGGCGGATTAAAGGTCCTTCCAGAGCATTATGAAGCTTACTTCGAAGGTGAACAGCTAGAGCTGACGCCAAAGGAATTTGAGCTGTTGCTGTATTTAACCAAAAACAAAGGACGTGTTCTTACTCGGGATCAGCTGTTGAGCGCAGTATGGAACTATGACTTTGCTGGGGATACGCGCATAGTCGATGTTCATATTAGCCATCTCCGTGAAAAAATCGAACATAATACGAGAAAGCCAGTTTATATAAAAACAATCCGAGGAATGGGTTACAAGCTGGAAGAGCCTAAGTCGGATGAATAAATTCCGTTCGCGACTGTTGTTTGCACTATTAATTTTAATCATCATTGTTTTAATTGGCCTGGGCTTGTTACTTGGTCAACTATTCAAAAGCTTTTATTTGCAAACATTTCATGAGCGAATGGAAAAAGAAGCTCACCTTGTGGAAATCTTCGTTCAGGAGGAAGGGATCACAAACCCTTACCTACAGGAGAAGATGGAAAGCGTTAGTTCTACGCTTAGTGCACGAACGACGATTGTTAGTACAGATGGATCGGTACTGGTGGATTCGAATCGAATAGAAGATTCTTCAACGCTTGAGGATAGCAAAGTATTGAAAAAAGTGCTAAAAGAACAGCTGACGAAAAAGAAGCCGTTTCATAAGATGAACGAAGAATATAATCTCTATTATTATGGTGCGCCTTTAATCATAAAAGATAAGCTTGTTGGTTTTGTGGTGCTTAGTACGTCCGTTGATTCTCTTAACGAGGTAAATCAACAAATTTGGGGACTGCTCGTCGGTAGTCTTGGTGTGGCGATGATCGTCATTTTACTTCTCGGTGTACGAATCATGTCACAATATACGAAGCCAATTGAGTCTGCTACGAATGTGGCGATGGAACTAGCTAAGGGCAATTACAAGGCTCGTACATATGAAGATAATATTGATGAGACGGGAATGCTGAGCCAAGCGATCAATATGCTCGCACGCAACCTTCAAGATATGGTCAGCAACCAAGAAATGCAACAAGACCGCTTACGCACGCTCATTGAAAATATGGGAAGTGGCATGATCTTAATTGATAGTCGCGGCTATATTAATCTTATTAACCGTGCATTTAAGGAACAGTTTCAAATTGACCCATCAGAGTATTTACATCAGCTCTATTACAATTGTTTTCAGCACCGAGAGCTTGTTTCTCTTGTTGAAGAAATATTTATGACGGAAATTAAAGTTCGAAAGCAGCTACTGCTTCCAATTAAAATCGAACGAAAGCACTTTGACGTGTACGGTGCACCGATTATTGGCTTTAACGATGAATGGAAAGGAATTGTGCTCGTCTTCCATGACATTACGGAATTAAAAAAACTTGAGCAGATGCGCAAAGACTTTGTGGCCAATGTATCACATGAATTAAAAACGCCCATTACGTCTATTACAGGTTTCAGTGAAACGTTATTAGATGGAGCGATGGAAGATCCTCAGCTGACTGAACAATTCCTAGGCATTATTTTAAAAGAAAGTCAGCGCATGCAAAACTTGATTCAAGATTTATTGGATCTTTCCAAAGTGGAGCAACATGGATATGTTATTCACACAACGCCGGTTAACATTAAACAGATGCTAGAAGAGATGGTGATGATTTTATCACCGCGAGCACAAGAGAAAGGTATTGCCCTGCACTTACATAAAACGTCTTCAGAGGGAATTCTGGATGGAGACAGTGCGCGATTAAAACAAATTTTTATTAATTTAATTAGCAATGCCATTAACTACACGTTGACAGATGGAAAGGTAGATATTTCTATTAAAGAAAAGCGCCATCATGTTCAAGTGCAGATAAAGGACACAGGAATAGGCATTGAAGAAGAGGAAATTCCACGGATTTTTGAGCGGTTTTACCGTGTAGACAAGGCAAGAAGTCGCAACTCAGGTGGAACTGGTCTAGGACTAGCGATTGTAAAGCACCTTGTAGAGGCTCATCACGGAACAATTGACGTAGAGAGTGAAATTGAAAAGGGTACAACCTTTACCGTGACGTTACCGAAGTCATTTCAATCCGCTTGAGAAATTGTTTACATGAATTTTACAATTTGTTTAAGCTTCGTTAATAAAAGATTGATACACTTTTAAGTGGAAACCCCTTCATCCAAGGAGCCAATTTGGATAGACGAAAACAGTTCATCTGTTTTCGTCTTTTTTTTATATTAAGGTACCCGGCGGGCCATCACTGTAGTGAGCTTCTTTTTTGTAAATCCGTTCATACAAATAATGTTATTGAAGGTTTTAACATACTTATATGTAATAAAAATGAAACCTTTTTGACTTTGATCCGTAAAACAAGTAGAAGCAAAAACGAAAGGTGGGGGCCTATGTTACAGATAAAAACCATAACTAAATTTATATGGGGCGGAGTTGCCCTAGTGATTTTAGGTATTATCGGATTCTCTTCATGGTATACGGTGGACGAATCAGAGCAAGCGGTAATTGCGACGTTCGGTTCTGTTGATGAGGGAGTCGTAGATCCAGGACTACACTTTAAAATGCCGTGGCCAATTCAACAAGTACAAAAGCTATCCAAGGAAACCTTCAGCTTGCAGTTCGGTTACAAAGAAGGGGACGGACAGGTAGAGGAATATCCAAAAGATACAAAGATGGTAACAGGAGACGAAAACATCGTATTAGCGGACTTGGTTGTTCAATGGAAAATTACCGAGCCTGAAAAATACTTATATAATTCAGAAGATCCAAAGCAGATTTTATACAATGCAACAAGTGCTTCACTTCGAAGTATTGTAGGGAGTTCAAAGATTGACGATGCGTTAACTTCAGGAAAAGCAAAAATTGAGACAGATGTACGTGGACTTTTAACAGAGTTAATGAAGAAATATAATGTCGGCATTTCAGTGGTGAACGTCAAGCTACAGGATGTAGAATTGCCAAATAAAGAAGTGCGAAAAGCCTTTACAAACGTAACAGATGCAAGAGAAACGATGAATACCAAAATTAATGAAGCGAATAAATATCGCAACAAGCGTACAAAAGAAGCAGAGGGAGAACGTGATGCCTTAATTTCTGCTGCAAAAGGTGATGAAGTATCACGTATTGAAACGGCAAAAGGAGATGTTGCCGTATTCAACTCGATTTACGAGGAATATAAAAAATCACCTGACATTACGAAAAAACGTCTCATTCTGGAAACAATCGAAAAAGTATTTCCGAACGCAGATATTTATATTATGAAAGATGATGGAAATACGATGAAGTATCTACCGATTGCGCCGATTGATAAAGCAGCAAAAAGTGATGCAACACCGAAAATAGACCAAAATCAAGCCGATGAAAGCAAAGCGGAAGGAAGTGATGGCAATGAGTAATTCAAACGTAATTGATGTGGAAAGCAGACGCGGCAATAAGCTTACTCCACAGCTCATAAAAAAGGGTGTTATCTTTGTCATTGTCATTGCCTTTCTTCTCTTTTTACTGAGTAATATCTTTATCGTGAAAGAGAATGAATACAAGGTTGTGCGTCAGTTTGGGGAAGTAGTAAAAATTGTTTCAAAACCAGGATTGCATGTTAAAATTCCATTTGTTCAGTCCATCACGTCTATTCCGAAATATCAAATGACCTATGACATTAAGGAAGCAGAGATTAATACAAAGGATAAGAAACGGATGCTTGTAGACAATTACGCTATTTGGCGAGTGGATAATCCGAAAAAATTGATTTCTAATGCACGATCTGTTGTTAACGCGGAAACAAAAATGGGTGAATTTATTTTCTCAGTCGTCCGCTCTGAATTGGGTAAGCTTGAATACGATGAAATCATTGACGATGAAAAATCGAGCCGAGGAAGTCTGAACGATCAAATTACAGAACAAGTAAATAACCTATTAGCGGATGATGATTATGGAGTCACGGTAACAGACGTACGTATTAAACGTACGGATCTTCCACAGGAGAATGAAAAGTCTGTGTATCGCCGCATGATTTCTGAGCGCGAAACGAAAGCGCAGGAATATTTATCAATGGGAGACGCAAGTAAAAATCGAATTACCGCGGAAACAGATAAAGAAGTAAAAGAAATGCTAGCGAAAGCTCAGGCACAAGCAGAAGGAATTAGGGGTAACGGAGAACAAAAAGCCGCTCAAATTTATAATCAGTCTTATGCAAAAGACGTAAAGTTTTATGATCTATACCGTACGCTTCAATCGTATACAAAAACGATTAACGATAAAAGCGTAATTGTATTGCCATCGGATTCCCCATACGCACGTATATTAATGGGATATAGTGAATAAAAACTAATTTTTCGCAACTAATATAAATAAATGAGAGCTTCCAATATCCATTGGAGGCTCCTTTTTTCTTTCTCTTCCCGATTCTGTTAAAATAGAAAATAGACGATTACTTGAACAAATGAAACTAAGTGGAGGACCTTCTATGTCAAAAAAACTAATTTTAATTGATGGGAATAGTATTGCCTATCGTGCATTCTTCGCATTGCCTTTGCTTAATAACGACAAGGGAATACATACAAATGCGGTTTATGGCTTCACAATGATGCTTATGCGAATTATTGAGGAGGAAAAGCCTACTCATATGCTAGTTGCTTTTGATGCTGGAAAAACAACGTTCCGTCATAAAACCTTTACAGAATACAAGGGCGGAAGACAAAAAACGCCACCTGAGCTTTCAGAGCAATTTCCGTTTATTCGTGAGCTTCTAGATGCTTACCAAGTGAAGCGCTATGAGATCGAAAACTACGAAGCCGATGATATTATCGGTACGCTGTCACTTCAAGCAGAAAAGGACGGCTTTGAGGTAAAAGTTATCTCGGGTGATAAAGATTTACTGCAGCTTGTTTCTGACCGTGTGACGGTTGATATTACTCGAAAAGGAATTACAGAGGTCGATTCATACGATCCAGCTGCAATTGATGAAAAGTACGGAATTACACCTGATCAAATTATTGACATGAAGGGATTAATGGGCGATAGCTCTGATAATATTCCTGGTGTTCCAGGCGTCGGGGAGAAAACAGCTCTGAAGCTGTTAAAAGAGCACGAAACGGTTGAAAAATTATTAACGGCTATTGACCAAGTGAGCGGAAAAAAATTAAAAGAAAAGCTCGAAGAATTTAAAGATCAAGCATTAATGAGTAAGGAGCTTGCGACTATTTTCCGCGAAGTGCCAATGGAAATGGCGGTAACAGATCTTGCTTATGAAGGATACGATGTTGATCGTTTGACAGCGTTATTTAAAGAGCTTGGCTTTAATACGCTGCTTGAAAAACTGGGCTATGAGGGAGAAACAGTAAGCGAAGAGCTGGAGAATCTTGATGTTACCACTGTAGAAGAAGTCACAGAGGACATGCTCGTTTCACCTTCAGCTCTTATTGTGGAATTGTTTGATGAAAACTACCATCACTCAGACATTATTGGCTTTGGTCTTGCCAATGAAAGCGGCGAATATTTTATTCCAGCATCTGTCGGTCTACAATCGGACGTATTCGTTCAGTGGTTAGAAGATCAACAAGCAGAGAAAGTTGTGTTTGATGCCAAGCGTTCAGTCGTAGCATTAAAATGGAAAAATATTGATATAAAAGGCATCAATTTTGATATTCTAATGGCGTCCTACTTACTGAACCCAGCAGATTCGAACGAAGATCTATCAACCGTTGCAAGAACAAAAGGATATTCCCAAGTTCAAACCGATGAAGCCGTATATGGAAAAGGCGCGAAACGCAAAGTACCAGAAGAAGGGGATCTTGCAGAGCACATTGTGCGAAAGGCTGTAGCCGTTTATCATCTCAAGGATGCTTTTTATGAAGGATTAAAAGAAAACGAGCAGCTCGACTTACTCATGGAATTGGAACTGCCACTTTCGCTTGTATTAGCTGATATGGAGGCTCAAGGTGTCAGAGTTGATCGCAATAAGCTCAATGACATGGGCGTAGACATTAAAAAGCGATTAGAAGAAATTGAACAGCGCATTTACGAGCTAGCTGGAACAGAGTTTAACATTAATTCACCGAAGCAACTTGGTGTGGTCTTATTTGAACAGCTACAGCTACCGGTTGTAAAAAAGACGAAGACAGGTTACTCAACGTCAGCTGATGTACTTGAGCAGCTGCAGGGTGCTCACGAAATTATTCCATATATCTTGGATTACCGTCAGCTAGGAAAGCTTCAATCTACGTACATTGAAGGCCTAAAGAAAGTTATTTACGAAGAAACGGACAAAGTTCATACAAGATTCAACCAAACGCTGACACAAACAGGGCGCTTAAGCTCAACAGATCCAAATCTTCAAAACATCCCGATTCGATTAGAAGAAGGACGAAAAATCAGACAAGCGTTTGTTCCGTCTGAACCAGATTGGATCATGTTCGCAGCAGACTATTCGCAAATTGAGCTACGTGTTCTCGCTCACATTGCGCAAGATAAAGAATTAATTGATGCATTTCAACATGACTTAGATATTCATACGAAAACTGCAATGGATGTTTTCCACGTTGAAAAGGAAGACGTAACGTCGAATATGAGAAGACAAGCAAAAGCCGTGAACTTTGGAATTGTGTATGGAATTAGTGATTATGGTCTTTCTCAAAACTTAGGCATTACAAGAAAAGAAGCGGGCAAATTCATTGATCGCTACTTAGAGAGTTTCACAGGCGTTAAAGAGTACATGGAGGATATCGTTCACGATGCCAAAAGTAAGGGCTATGTGACGACGTTATTAAATCGACGTCGTTACCTCCCAGAGATCACAAGCCGTAATTTCAACTTGCGAAGCTTTGCTGAACGTACAGCGATGAATACACCGATTCAAGGAACAGCTGCAGATATTATTAAAAAAGCGATGATCGCAATGAGCGAGCGCTTAGAAAAAGAAGGAATGAAAGCACGTCTGTTGCTTCAAGTACACGATGAATTGATTTTTGAAGCACCACAAGAAGAGATTGAAAAGCTACAAGAAATCGTTCCAGACGTAATGGAGAACGCACTACAGCTAGATGTACCACTAAAAGTAGACTATGCATACGGACCAACATGGTTTGATGCGAAGTAATGATACTAAACAAATGGGAGCAGCAATCTTTTTTTAGGTTGTTGCTTTACTGACAGCTTAGAAAAGGAAGGGATTAAAATGCCTGAATTACCAGAGGTTGAAACGGTAAGACGCACGTTAATTGAATTAGTTAAAGGGAAAACGATCAAAACAGTAACGGTTTTATGGCCAAACATTATAAAAAAACCTGCCGAAATCGAGCAGTTTGCGGATGCATTGATCGGTGAAACGATCCAAGACGTAGGGAGAAGAGGAAAGTTTTTAAAAATCTTTCTGGACCATTACGTAATTGTTTCTCACCTGCGTATGGAAGGTCGATATGCGTTAGCAAAGAAAGAAGAGCCTTATGATAAGCATACCCACGTTATGTTTGAATTCACGGATGGTACTGAGTTGCGCTACCGTGATGTTCGGAAATTTGGTACGATGCATTTATTTACAAAAGGACAGGAAGAAACAGAAGCGCCTCTTGCAACTCTTGGACCTGAGCCATTTGACGAAGCATTTACTGCAACACTCCTAAAAGAACGCCTTATGAAAACCAATCGTAAAGTAAAAGCCGCACTGCTTGATCAGACTATTGTGGTTGGATTAGGAAACATCTATGTAGATGAAGCATTGTTCCGAGCGTCTATTCATCCAGAGAAAATTTCCAATCAGTTAACGGATGACGAAATAACAAAGCTTCATGAAGAAATCATCAAAACACTTGCCGAAGCAATTGAATTAGGCGGAAGTACCGTTCGTTCGTATGTGAACACGCAAGGGAAGGTAGGACAGTTTCAGCTTCAGCTGTATGTGTATGGGAAAAAAGGTGAAGCGTGCCGTAATTGCGGAACCGCTATTGAAAAGACGGTTGTAGCAGGACGCGGAACTCACATTTGTCCGAAATGTCAGCAACTTTCATAGGCAACTATAACAAAGGATAGGCTTCTTTCATATACTATCTCTGATACGATATGGAAGGAGCTTTATCATGACCGTTTTATTCTCACTACTTTTATTAGCTTTTGCCGTCAGCCTTGATAATTTTAGCGTTGGATTGACGTATGGCTTAAGAAAATTACGAATTCCATTAAAATCAATTATCATTATCTCCTGCTGCTCGGCGCTCTCATTAGTTGTTTCAATGCTATTAGGAAACCTGTTAGCTACATTTGTATCACCCGCATTTACGGAAAAACTCGGAGGATTCATTTTATTAATTCTCGGGGCATGGGTTTTGTATCAATTTTTCCATCCCTCTGATTCTCAGGTGGAAAATAAAAAAGAAGAAAAGGTTCTATTAAAACTTGAAATTAAAACACTCGGTGTGGTCATCAACATCTTAAAAAAACCGACCGTCGCCGACTTTGATCAATCTGGTTCCATTAACGGAATTGAAGCGATCATGCTAGGTGTGGCCCTTTCCTTAGATGCCTTTGGAGCAGGAATAGGTGCTGCCTTACTCGGGTACTCCCCACTGTACTTATCCATTATTGTTGGACTCATGAGCTTCTGTTTTTTAGGTCTAGGTATTTATTTTGGTAAAGCCTTCTCACACTTAAAATGGATGAAATCCTTCTCATTCCTCCCCGGGGTGCTACTCATTATCCTTGGGATTTTACGTCTATAAGTTCGTACATGTACGTGTAGAAAATCCATCGCAATGAAGGAAGAAGTCTCCAAAACGTCCCCATTCGATGAAAAGAGGTCTGAAGAGGAAGATGCGCCGACTCCTACGGGATTAGCGGGACAGATGAGACCCCGCAGGAAGCGAAGCGACGAGGAGGCTCAGCGCCCGCCCCGTGGAAAGGAAGCAATCTGAAACGAAAGGCCGAACTAGTTAAAAATATAATCCAGTTTGAAGTCGAAGAAGAAGATTCCAACCCATTACATGAAGGTAGAATTCTTTGAAACGTCCCCATTCGATGAAAAGAGGTCTGAAGAGGAAGATGCGCCGACTCCTACAGGATTAGCGGGACAGATGAGACCCCGCAGGAAGCGAAGCGACGAGGAGGCTCAGCGCCCGCTCCGTGGAAAGCGAAGCAATCTGAAACGAAAGACCGAACTAGTTAAAAATATAATCCCACTTTCATTCAAAAAGGAGAAGAAATATGGCTCTTGTTATCGGTTTAACTGGCGGAATTGCTAGTGGAAAAAGCACTGTATCTAATATGTTAAAAGAAATGAACATACCTGTAATCGACGCAGACGTCATCGCTAGAGAAGTCGTAGAGCCAGGAGAAAAAGCTTACGAGCAAATTGTTGAAGCGTTTGGCGAAGAAATTCTCGCTGTTGATAAAACGCTTAATCGCGTCAAGCTAGGCTCCATTATCTTTGCTGATGAACAAAAAAGAACGATTCTAAACGGTATCGTTCATCCGGCGGTTCGCCAATCCATGCTGTCGCAAAAAGAAAAGCTCATCGAAGCGAATGAGCCGCTCGTTGTCTTAGATATTCCGCTGTTATTTGAAAGCAACTTGACTCATTTAGTAGATAAAGTGCTCCTAGTCTATGTCGATGAATCTGTTCAACTCGACCGACTAATGAAGCGAAATGATTTATCGGAACAAGAAGCAATGAATCGGATTGCTTCCCAAATGAAGCTGATTGAAAAAGTATCGCTTGCGGATGCGGTAATTAATAACAATGGAAGTGTTGAAGAAACGAAGCAACAGTTGCTTAGCGTATTAGCATTTTTAGATAAATAAACGTAAAAAGAAGGAGAACGCACTCCTTCTTTTTTTGTTGTCTTAATGGTGACTAGGCGCTTTTATCAAAATGAAATTTTGAAGGTAAAATGGTGTATTTTAATTAGTGCAAAAAACTCCAAATGTGTTATACTAATAACAGGGTATATGTTAAAAAGTATAACATTAAGGGGAGTGGTGAACATCATGAAGATGCGAGTCGCAATTAGTGGTTTTGGGAGAATAGGTCGTATGGTGTTTAGAAATCTTATTAAAGAAGACAATATTGAGCTAGTGGCAATCAACGCTAGTTATCCAGCTGAAACACTTGCTCATTTAATAAAATATGATTCGATTCATGGTAAATTTGACGGAGATGTAAGAGCGAATGATGATGCCCTTTTAGTAGACGGGAAAGTTATTCAATTGTTAAGCTGCCGGGAGCCTGAATTATTACCATGGAATGATTTGAACGTAGATATCGTGATCGAAGCAACAGGGAAATTTAATTCAAAAGAAAAAGCGTCCCTTCATTTACATGCAGGAGCTAAAAAAGTTATTCTGACTGCTCCTGGAAAAGAAGCAGATGCAACGATTGTGATGGGCGTAAACGAAGACACGTTGGATGTAGATCAGCATCACGTTATTTCAAATGCTTCTTGTACGACTAATTGCTTAGCACCTGTTGTAAAAGTATTAGATGAGCATTTTGGAATTGAAAATGGATTAATGACAACGATCCACTCCTTTACAAATGATCAGAAGAATTTAGACAACCCACATAAAGACCTGCGTCGTGCCCGTGCTTGTGGAGAATCGATTATCCCAACAACCACTGGTGCTGCGAAGGCTTTAAGCTTGGTTTTACCGCATCTCAAAGGGAAATTACACGGTCTGGCGCTTCGCGTACCAACGCCAAACGTGTCACTAGTTGATTTAGTTGTCGATTTACAAACAGATGTGACGGTAGAAGAAGTAAACAATGCCTTTAATCGGGCAGCAAATGGCCCTTTAAAAGGAATTTTAGATTATACAACTGAGCCATTAGTTTCCATCGATTTTAATACGAATTCAAATTCAGCTATTATTGATGGATTATCGACTATGATGATAGGATCAAGAAAGTTAAAAGTACTCGCTTGGTACGACAACGAGTGGGGATACTCAAAACGAGTGGTTGATTTAGTGAAATATACGGCACTTCAAATGATGAAACCCTCAGAAGTAAAAGTGGGATAAAATGAAACTAAATTACAGGTTGATTGGTAGGTTTTTGTAAGCCTTACCAATCAACCTGTTTTATTTTTGACGTTTTCCGGTGGAGAGGTAGGGTAAAAAAATTATAGACACATAATAATACATGAATAATGTTCCGTAGGTAACGATTAAAAAAGAAGAAACAAACATCCTTTTCAAATGGGCGTTTGTACCAAAAAATAAAAAAACATGTGTTGCAAAATGATTTTAAACAAAGTATACTATGTTTCGTGAACTTCTTATATACCTACGGTAATGTGCTACTTAAAGGGTTAGGACCTCTTTGGACTAACTTTCCCCCGTGGTAGATGTCATTCCATATGGGAAAGGATTTCATCTAATCCATTACAATTTCTTAAAGGGGGAAACATTTAAATGGAAACTATGGGACGTCATGTAATCTCAGAATTATGGGGTTGCGACTTTGACAAGCTAAACGATATTGAATTCATTGAAAAAACATTTGTAGATGCTGCTTTAAAATCAGGAGCAGAAGTTCGTGAGGTAGCATTTCATAAATTTGCACCACAGGGTGTAAGTGGAGTCGTTATTATTTCTGAATCTCACTTAACTATTCATAGCTTCCCTGAACATGGATATGCAAGTATTGATGTATACACATGCGGGCATTTAGATCCAAATGTTGCGGCTAATCACATTGCTGAAAGCTTAGGAGCTGAAACACGTGAAACAGTTGAATTACCACGTGGTATGGGCCCTGTACAAGTGAAGCCAGCACAAGTAAAAGCACTATAATGAACAATTGTAAATGAATGAGCAAGAGGTGTATATTATACACCTCTTTTTTGTTATGATAGAAGAAAGGGTAAAAGAAGGAGCGGTCAGCATGGGGGTTCTAGATAATATTAAAAGCGTTTTCTCAACTCAATGTGAAACAGGGGATCATCATCCAGATGAGAGTTTGAGAAGTCATTACTATAAGACAACTGCCCCAAATGGGTTTAAAGCAGTCAAAGAGTTAATGGAGAAATTAGAAGGCTTCGAAATTGTAGCGGCATACGAAGATCGCGGCGAAATTAGTGTGAATATTAAAAAAGGTCGCAAAGCATTTATGGTGATTACCATTATTTCATTACGTCCATTTGAGACAGCAATTGATTTTTCTGTCACAACGGATACGAAAATTTTGCCAATGGATTTTGGGTACAGTAAGGCCATGATTAAAAGCATGTATGAACAACTGAACAAGAAGTTAGTATTTGTCCGTGCAGGAGCTACAAGAGTGGGAGCCCGTAATTAAAAATTTTACGCTCCTTTACTTGTGTTAGAAGAGCATCTTTTATAAGATGATAGATATGCAAAAGTTTTCATGCAAACAATGTGTGTTAATGTAAAAAAAGGAATATAAAATTATACAAAAATGTTGCCATAATGGAGCTGAGACCATGAAATGTCCGTCATGTTATCATAATGGAACTAGAGTCTTAGACTCTAGACCAATTGAAGAAGGACGTTCCATTCGCAGAAGACGAGAATGTGAGGAGTGCCAATACCGTTTTACAACGTTTGAGCGAGTAGAGGAAATTCCTTTAATTGTTGTTAAAAAGGATGGAGCGAGAGAAGAATTTAGCAAAGAAAAAATCTTACGCGGCCTCATCAAGGCGTGTGAAAAGAGACCTGTTCCGTTAAAGCAATTGGAAGACACGGTCATTGATATTGATAAAGAACTTCGCAGCCAAGGGGTATCTGAAATTCAATCAGATACAGTAGGCGAAATGGTGATGGAACGCCTAGCGAAAATCGATGAAGTATCATATGTAAGATTCGCCTCCGTTTATCGCCAGTTTAAAGACATTAATGTATTTATTGATGAACTGAGAGAATTAATCAAAAAAGAACGTATGTAAAAGAGCTCAGAACTAAGTCTTCGGCTCTTTTTTTATCTCTTAACGGAGGTAGTACCTTATAAGGTAGGGAAGTAAGTCATGAATCAACAACATTGGAAAGAAATGATACCAGTTGACCGTTACGTAGTAAGGGCAAGTGGCATCATTCATGAATATGATCGTAACGTCTTAACAACGCTTTATCAGCCGTTGATCGGTTCACTTTGCTTTAGCTTATACATGACTTTGTGGAGTGAGCTTGAGAAAGACCGATTATGGGGACAAGAGTCAACGCATCATCATCTAATGGTGCTGATGCAATTAAATTTAAGACAGATCCATCAAGAGCGTTTGAAGTTAGAAGGAATTGGGCTACTGCGGACGTACGTAAAAGAAGAAAATGAGAGTAGAATCTTCATTTATGAGCTACAGCCCCCACTTTCACCTTACCGTTTTTTTAACGATGGGGTATTAAACGTCTATTTATATAATCGCGTAGGGAAAAATTTGTTTCATAAAATAAAGCGATCTTTCTCTGACGGAGTGCGTCCTCAAGGTGAATTTAGCGATGTGACTCGCTCGTTTAATGAAGTGTTTCAGTCTCTTCATGAGCATGAGCTATCGCCTAATTTTGATCAAACCAATCAGGACCTGTTGGCTGATGAGGGCTTAGAATATGTCGACCACACGACCTCAAAGGCTCCGGCCGTTCAAGATGACGTATTTAACTTCGATCTGTTTTATGCGGGGTTAACAGATACGATGATTCCAAAGCGAGCAATCACAACGAAAGTAAAAGAAGCGATTAAGAAACTTGCTTTTCTGTACGGAATTGATGCTCTTCAAATGAAAAACATTGTGATTGGAGCCTTGAATGAAAATGATCAAGTAGAGATTGAACAGCTTCGGAAATCGGCGCGGGACTATTATCAATTCTCAAATGGAGATACGCTACCGAGTCTAGGAGACACGATTCAGCCACCGGCACTGCGCACAATGGAAGAGAAAGAGCCAGCGACACAGGAAGAACAGCTCATAAAACAGCTCGAAACTACCTCTCCAAGACAGCTGTTGGTCGACTTTTCAGGGGGAGCAGAGCCGGCAAAAACAGAGCTTCAGATGATTGAAGACGTTATGTTCAAACAAAAGTTGCCTGCGGGTGTAGTGAACGTTTTAATTTATTACGTCATGCTTCGAACAGATATGAAATTATCCAAAGCCTATATGGAAAAAATCGCAAGTCATTGGGCGAGAAAAAACTTAAAAACGGTGCGTGAAGCGATGGAGCTTGCAAAGCAAGAGCACAAACAATATCAAAATTGGCCGGAAGCGAAGCAAGCAAAGTCTACCTCATCACGACGAGTGGTTCGAAAAGAAATGGTACCAAAATGGTTAAACGAACAAAAAGAAGAGCAGCCACAGCAAAATAATGATGAAACCACGGCTTCCTCAAGCTTTGAAGAGGAAAAACGCAAGTTAGAAGAAGAATTAAAGCAGTACCGAAGAGATAAATCATAGGTTGAAAAGAGGTGAGGAAGATGCGTCCGTTAAATGACTCGCTTCGAGAGTTTGCCAATAAAGGGGACTTTCAAAAGCGATTTCAAGAAATGAAGAAAAAAGTGATGGCTGATGCAAGGGTTCAAGCATTTCTACGTGAAAATGAAGATCGAGTAACAACTGAAATGATTGATCGAAGCTTAATAAAATTATATGAGTATACTACTCAAAGCAAACAATGTGAGCAGTGTCCCTCACTTGGTCAATGCATTAATATGATTGCAGGGTATCATCCACAGCTCATTATTCAAGGAAAAACCATTGACTTACAGTACGAACGCTGCCCTAAAAAAGTACGTGAAGATCAGATGCAAGAGCAGCAGGCCTTTATTCAAAGTCTGTACGTGCCAAAGGATATTTTGCGCGCGTCTATGGCGGAGATTGAAGTGGAGCATGGCCGTATTGAAGCGATTAAACTAGCGCATCAGTTTCTTCGTGAATATGAGCCGGGAAAACAAGTGAAAGGATTGTATATTCATGGTCCTTTCGGTGTTGGGAAAACATACTTACTTGGCGCAATTGCGAACGAGCTTGCTGACAAGCAGGTACGTTCACTAATCGTGTACGTACCAGAGTTTTTACGTGAGTTAAAAGGTTCGTTTCAAGATCAGTCTGTGAATGAAAAAGTAGAGTTTGTTAAAAAAGCACCTGTTCTCATGCTTGATGACTTGGGAGCTGAATCCGTAACAAGCTGGATGAGAGACGATATTCTAGGAACGATTCTACAATTTCGTATGCTTGAAAACTTACCAACCTTTTTTGCTTCCAATCTAGATTGGAAACAACTTGAGCATCATTTCACGTATACACAGCGTGGTGAGCAAGAAGCGTTGAAGGCGGCAAGGATTATGGAGCGTATTCGGGCGCTTACGACACCAACAGAAGTAACGGGTAAAAACCGTCGTTATTAAAAAATGAGCAAGTTATGTGATTTTATCATCATGACTTGCTCATTTTTTTGCGTATTCCCCCATATATATAACTTGAGCGTGTCCATCAAAAAAGGGGGGGTAGGGTTGATTAAGATGTATTTTCAAAATCAAAGTGATGCTATACAGATTTATGAGTTGCTGCGTTTACAGCAAGAAACCCTTTCGGTACATGAAAATTGCTTCCGATTAGTTGATCATCAACTATTAACTATAGATGCAAAACAAACAAAAGCTGCTCTTTTTCGTGAAGTTGTTATACCGGTCTTCATTCGTTATTTGATCTCCTTTAAAGAGCAAGAATTTTTACTCTCGATTATTCAAAGTAAGTTTTTTTACGAAGATCATGAGGAGCAGATCCAGATTCTTCATATGGTTCAATCTATTCTAGAAGGTGAGCGTACAGATATACCACAAAAGCAATTTTCTAAGAGTCGTGAACGCTTAGTAGAAGAGGCTTTAGAGGAATTATTGACAGAAGAGAGAGATTTTACATTTGAGTCGTTTATTCAGTTCCGTCTCCGGGAATACTGTCAACGTCTGCAATATTATGTTGGAGTAGGTATTGATGAATACAAGCTAGAACAGGAATATCAGGTGTATATTGAACAGCTCCGTCACACGATTCGTCAGCAGACGCATTATATGAGCTGTGTCTATGTTGTTCATGAAGGAAGCGATCGGTTTAAACTCTATGATCACAGTTTGTTAGAACTAAACGACACGCAGCGAGAGTTTTTTTCAGCACATGCATCGACTACTCCAAAGACTTTATACATAGATCAACGTGTTGTGGCTCCTCTTGTTGGAATGGCGCCATCTGCTGTTTATGTGTATACAAATGATCCAACTGAAGGATCTATTCAACTGTTAAGGACCATTTTTCAAGAACGAGTCGTTCTTTATTCGCTCGCTGACTTTTTCTCTGTGTGTACAAATTATGCGCAGGAAGAGGTTGATTTCTAATGATAAACGGCATATAATAATGGAGTAATTTTACTTATATTTCTCATAAGAGATAGGTTAAGACGAGGACAAGAATATAATTTTACGGTTTTGAAGAGAGGGAAGTCATGGCTGCAAACTTCCTAACACGAGAGTTATATTTACCACCTCTAAACTTCAGCAGTGAACGAGTCTCGACTTTAGTAATTGTTGACGGATGTTTCCGTTAAAAATACTTGAGCTATTCAAGCTTATTTGCTTTGAATAGAAACAAGGGTGGTACCGCGATTATAACTCGTCCCTTTTTTGGGGACGAGTTTTTTTATTTTATAAAAGGAGTGAATAAACATGTCAGAAGTAGTAAAAATGACATTTCCAGATGGTGCAGTAAAGGAATTTCCAAAAGGCACTACAACAGAAGATATTGCCTTTTCAATTAGCCCAGGATTAAAGAAAAAATCGATTGCTGGGAAGCTAAACGGTGAATTAATTGATCTTCGTACACCTATCCAAGAAGATGGAGCAATTGAGATTGTGACACAGGGTACGTCTGAATCATTAGAGGTAATGCGTCATAGTACAGCGCATTTAATGGCTCAAGCAATCAAACGTTTATACAAAGACGTAAAATTAGGAGTAGGTCCTGTTATCGAGAATGGTTTCTACTATGATATCGATATGGAAGAAGCGATTACGCCAGAAGATTTACCTGCGATTGAGAAAGAAATGAAAAAAATCATCAACGAAAACCTTGATATCGTGCGTAAAGAAGTGCCACGAGAAGAAGCGATTCGCTTGTTTAAGGAAATCGGCGATGACTTAAAACTAGAATTAATCGATGCCATTCCAGCAGGAGAAGCAGTTTCGATTTATGAACAAGGTGAGTTTTTTGACCTTTGCCGTGGTGTGCATGTCCCGTCTACAGGCAAAATCAAAGAATTTAAGCTATTAAGCGTTGCAGGTGCGTACTGGCGCGGAGATAGTAACAACCAAATGTTACAACGTATTTACGGAACTGCATTTTTCACAAAAGAAGACTTAAACGAACATTTACGTCTTCTTGAAGAAGCAAAAGAGCGCGATCACCGTAAACTAGGAAAAGAGCTAAAACTTTTCACAAACTCTCAAAAAGTGGGACAAGGTCTACCTTTATGGTTACCAAAAGGTGCTACAATTCGTCGCGTTGTTGAACGTTATATCGTGGACAAAGAAGAGCGTCTAGGCTATCAGCACGTTTATACACCAGTATTGGGTAGCGTAGAGCTTTATAAAACATCTGGTCACTGGGATCACTACCAAGATGACATGTTCCCAGCAATGGAAATGGACAACGAGCAGCTTGTTCTTCGTCCAATGAACTGTCCTCACCATATGATGGTATACAAAAATGATATTCACAGCTATCGTGAATTACCAATCCGTATTGCTGAGCTTGGAACAATGCACCGTTACGAAATGTCAGGAGCACTTTCAGGCCTACAGCGTGTTCGTGGGATGACGCTAAATGATGCACACATCTTTGTTCGTCCTGATCAAATCAAAGATGAGTTCATTCGTACAGTACGTCTAATTTTAGATGTATATAAAGATTTCGGATTAGACGATTATTCATTCCGTCTGTCTTACCGTGATCCAGCAGATAAAGAGAAATATTTTGATGACGATGCAATGTGGGAAAAAGCACAAAGTATGTTAAAAGACGCAATGGACGAGCTAGGCATTGAGTACTTCGAAGCAGAAGGCGAAGCAGCATTCTACGGTCCGAAGCTAGACGTACAGGTTCGTACAGCGCTTGGAAAAGATGAAACGTTATCAACAGTTCAACTTGACTTCTTATTACCAGAACGCTTCGACTTAACGTATGTTGGAGAAGATGGTAAGCCGCATCGTCCGGTTGTTATTCACCGCGGCGTTGTGTCCACAATGGAACGCTTTATTGCCTTCTTAATTGAAGAGTACAAAGGTGCATTCCCTACATGGTTAGCACCAGTTCAAGCGAAAGTGATTCCAGTATCACCGGGGGTACACTTGGATTATGCGAAGAAAATTCAAGAGCAGCTCCAATTAGAAGGATTCCGCGTTGAGATGGATGAGCGCGAAGAGAAAATCGGGTATAAAATCCGTGAGGCTCAAATGCAAAAAACGCCTTATATGCTTGTAGTAGGAGATAATGAGGTAGCTGAGAACGCAGTTAACGTTCGTAAGTATGGTGAGCAAAAGTCAGAGACAGTGTCATTTGAAGAGTTTGTTCAACTATTAAAGTCAGAGGCTAAACGATAATTTAGTATCCACTTAACGAAAAAGACCCTAACGGTAGAGCTGTTAGGGTCTTTTTCGTTAAGCATAAGGGGATGAGCGCCTCCCTTGCGGGCTGCCCTCATCCCCTTATGTAAAAGATAGACCTTTGTGAGGGGAGTTCTGTGGTGCGGAGGTTGTTTGGAAGAGTAGGATTTTGCACGTGCGTTGCCGTGCTGTTTTTGGAGTAGCTTTTTTTGAGTAGGTATAGTGAGGAAGGTCTTTTTTGGATCGGTAAGGATATTGCACGTGGCGTTGCCGTGCTGTTTTTTGGAGTAGTTTTTTTTGAGTAGGTATAGTGAGGAAGGTTTTGTTTGGATGAGTAGGGAGCTTGCGCGTGACGTTGCCGCGCTGTTTTTTGTAGGGGGAGAAGGTCGTTTTATTTTTTTTATAAAAAAATAAAATGCGAAAAGGTATTGTCAACTTTTCGTAATTCTGCTACAATTTATTTCGTTGCTGTTATTTCGGCATGATTATTGACAAATGTTATGTTACTTGATATAATCTCTAATGGAAACTGAATATATGTTGATGCAAAAGAAGGAGCACCCGCTTCTCACCTGATGGACGCGCTAAGCAGTTAGCAGGTTTTGAGATCGTTTTTTATACTTGAACTTTCAAGATGTGGGTGTGTGGTACATACTCGCATCTTTTTTTATGAAACGATTAAAAAATCCTCGACGTACCAGATGCGAATCATATATTCCTTTATAAAACCTTGGAGGTGGCTACTTATTAGCAAGGACATGATGGTTAACGAAGGTATTCGTGCTCGTGAAGTTCGTCTGATCGATCAGAACGGCGAACAGTTGGGCATTAAATCTAAACAAGAAGCATTAGAAATCGCTTCTCGAGTAAATCTTGATCTTGTAATGGTTGCAGCTAACGCGAAACCACCTGTGTGTCGTATTATGGACTACGGTAAATTCCGTTATGAGCAACAACGTAAAGACAGAGAAGCTCGTAAAAATCAAAAGGTCATTAACTTAAAAGAAGTACGTTTAAGTCCGACAATTGATGAGCATGATTTCAACACAAAACTACGCAATGCAATTAAGTTCCTTGAAAAAGGAGACAAAGTAAAAGCATCGATCCGATTCAAAGGTCGTGCAATTACTCATAAAGAGATTGGTCAACGAGTTCTTGATCGTTTCTCAGCTGCTTGCACAGAAGTAGGAACAATTGAATCAGCTCCTAAAATGGAAGGACGTAGCATGTTCTTAGTTTTAGCACCTAAAAACGAAAAATAATCATACGAGGAGGAACTCCCCATGCCAAAAATGAAAACTCACCGTGGCGCTGCTAAGCGTTTCAAAAGAACTGGAAGTGGAAAACTTAAACGTTCTCACGCTTACACAAGCCATTTATTCGCTAACAAATCTACAAAACAAAAGCGTAAATTACGCAAAGCTTCTGTAGTGAGCACTGGTGACTTCAAACGCATTCGTCACCTATTAACAAACTTAAAATAAGTTCGGATTATTATAGATACAATACAGGAGGGAAACAACTATGCCACGTGTAAAAGGCGGTACAGTGACGCGTAAGCGTCGTAAAAAAGTTTTAAAATTAGCTAAAGGTTATTACGGTTCCAAACATACTTTATATAAAGTAGCTAACCAACAAGTAATGAAATCATTAATGTATGCTTACCGTGACCGTCGTCAAAAGAAACGTGATTTCCGTAAATTATGGATCACACGTATCAATGCGGCTGCTCGCATGAATGGTCTTTCTTATAGCCGTTTAATGCACGGTTTAAAATTAGCAGGAATTGAAGTTAACCGTAAAATGCTTGCTGACTTAGCAATCGCTGACGAAAAAGCATTCGCAGAATTAGCATCTGCTGCTAAAAAGAACCTAGACAAATAATACGTCAGAGCTCCTTCATATGAAGGAGCTCTTTTATTTTATGAGGTGAAAAAACGTGGAACTCTTGTGGATCTATCTGCTTGTCATTAATCTAGTTGGTTTTTTTGTAATGTGGACGGATAAACGAAGAGCGGTTCGCCATGAATGGCGGATTTCAGAGAAAACGATTTGGATCGTAAGCATTATTTTCGGAGCTTTCGGGACAACGATTGGGATGTTCGTTTGTCGCCATAAAACGAAGCACGTGCAGTTTAAGATGGGATTACCTCTATTAGCTGTAGTTGATCTGATCCTTCTCGTAGAGTGGATGAGTCGGACACAATAAGTGACATATAGAAAACGAAAAAGCATTCACAACACGTTGAGTGCTTTTTCGTTTTCTTTTACACCCTGCTCGCAATAAATTCTTTTACAGGGCTCTTCCATTGAATCTTGGCATAGGGATAGATATACTGAACTTCTTGTTCAATTCGCGTAAAGTCCATTCGAGAAAGACCCTCTAGCTGGTGTGATGTTTGGATTGAAATGTGAATGGAAATCACTTCAAATGACTCAGAAGTAGTGCCTACGTATTTTTCCCCCTCAAATAGTCGACCTTGATACGTTAGGAGAAAATTTTTACGTGCGTTGCCTTTTTCATCAAGCATGTAAAATTCTTTCTTTTCGTGTGCCGTATCTAATTTTCTTTTCGGGCTGAATAAATAATATACGCCCTTGTACAAAAGATAAAAGAAAGCACCGATAATTAGTAAACGAAAGAGAACGACAAACATTTTCGCCCCTCCTATAAAACATTCTTGTGTAATTTACGGTTTAAATCATAAAAGGTTTCATAGAAGTCGATATTTGTTATACTTTTTTTGTTCAGAAAGAAAAGGAGTGTAGAACACATGAAATTAGTACGTTTATTTGCGATGCAAAAAGAATTAGATATGCATATAGAAACAACGCATCAACTAAAAGAAGAAAACTTAATTCAGCGTAAAGTATTGGCCTTGCTTGTTGAGCTAGGTGAATTTGCCAATGAAACACGCTGCTTTAAATTTTGGAGTGTAAAAGGTGCTTCGCCAAAAGAAACCATTTTAGAAGAATATGTGGATGGTATTCACTTCTTACTATCACTTGGAATTGAATTTAGTCTTCATGATATGGATGTTATTACAAGCAGTGAACGAGGAGAAGATGTTACAGAGCAATTCTTAAAAGTATACGACGGGGTTCTCGGTCTGCGCACGGAGCCGAATCGACAAAGCTATGTTGAAGTGTTCGGTGATTACTTAGCGCTTGGTGAAATGCTTGGGTTCACGAACGAAGATGTAGAGGACGCGTATATGTCAAAAAACGAAGTAAACTATCAGCGCCAAAAAGAAGGATATTAAGAAAACGAAATATAGTTTGGATTTAATCAATTATTCTGTATAATGAAATTATTGGCATAAAAAGGAGGATGAAGATGAGTAAACTAGATGCAACATTAACGATGCTAAAAGATTTAACAGACGCTAAAGGGATTCCAGGGAACGAACGTGAGCCACGTGAAGTCATGAAACGATACATAGAGCCATTTGCCGATGAGATTACGACAGATGGATTAGGTAGCTTAATCGCGAAAAAAGTGGGACAAGAAAACGGTCCTAAAATTATGGTGGCTGGTCATTTGGATGAAGTTGGCTTCATGATTACGCAAATCGACGATAAAGGATTCCTACGTTTTCAAACCGTTGGTGGCTGGTGGTCACAAGTAATGCTAGCACAGCGCGTAACCATTGTTACGGCTAAAGGCGATGTAACAGGGATCATTGGTTCAAAACCACCTCATATTCTACCACCGGAAGCACGCAAAAAGCCTGTCGATATTAAAGATATGTTCATTGATATCGGAGCTTCTAGCCGTGAAGAAGCAATGGAATTTGGCGTGCGTCCTGGGGACCAAGTAGTGCCTTATTTCGAATTTACCGTAATGAACAACGAAAAAATGCTGTTAGCTAAAGCATGGGACAACCGCATTGGCTGTGCAATTGCCATTGACGTGTTGAAAAATTTAAAAGACGAAGCACATCCGAACGTTGTATACGGTGTTGGAACGGTTCAAGAAGAAGTTGGATTGCGCGGTGCGAAAACATCCGCTAACCTTATTCAACCTGACATCGCATTCGGTGTTGATGTAGGGATTGCTGGTGATACACCAGGTATTTCAAGCAAGGAAGCAGCAAGCAAAATGGGAGACGGTCCGCAAATCATTTTATACGATGCGTCCATGGTATCCCACAAGGGGCTTCGCGATTTGGTCACAAATACGGCGGATGAACTAAACATTCCGTATCAATTTGATGCGATTGCTGGTGGTGGAACGGATTCTGGTTCTATTCACCTGTCAGCAAACGGTGTTCCGGCTTTATCAATCACGATTGCGACTCGTTATATCCATTCACACGCAGCGATGCTACACCGTGATGATTACGAGAACGCGGTGAAATTGATTACCGAAGTGATTAAACGTTTAGATGCAGAGACAGTTCAAAATTTAACGTTTAACTAATAAAAAAATCCCCCACCTGATGAGGTGAGGGATTTTTTTATTGAAGACCTTTTTCGATTGTTGTAAGCATGTCGTGCTTGTTTGACTGATCGGAGTTTTTCCATAGAACTTCGAATAATACGCCAAGTCCAGGAAGCATTTTTTCTTCACCGCTTTGGATCGCATCCATAATAGTTGCTTCTAGTTCCTCTGGAGAATTACCGCTAACGTTTGATAAAATTGCATTTCGTAAATTTAAATCCATCCTTATCACCTCAACATATGTAATCTTTTCATGAATAGTTTTTGTCTTCTTTCCGATTTCTATGTACAATTAGTAGTAGAATAGTTGAAAAAAGTTATGAATTAAAAGGAGAAGGTACGTTGAAACGAATCGATTCAGTGAAAAATCCTCAAGTAAAAGGTTGGAAAAAGCTTCATACAAAAAAAGAGCGCGACAAAACCGGTTTATTTATCGTTGAAGGCTTTCACCTTGTAGAAGAGGCGCTTAAGCATAAAGAGAATATTAAAGAAGTGATCATTTCAGATGAAGTCGAAATTCCATCCGCGTGGAATGTTGATGATGTCTCTATCGTTTGGGTGAAGCCAGACGTAATGAAAGCTATCTCAGATACCGAAACCCCGCAAGGTGCGGCAGCGATTTGTTATCAAAGTGTGATGACAGAGCTTCCGAGCGTACAAAAGGTGTTATTATTAGACGCGATTCAGGACCCAGGGAATCTTGGAACCATCATTCGAACAGCAGAGGCGGCAGGTATCGAGCTCGTCGTGATCGGTGAAGGGAGCGTAGACGTTTATAATAGTAAGGTGATTCGTTCCACACAGGGTGCTATTTTTCACTTCCCTATTTTAAAAGGAAATCTAGGGGAAGTGATTGCTCAGTTAAAAGAACAAAACGTAGCCATTTACGGAACGTCTTTACAAAACGGCAAGCCTTATCAGGAAGTGCAAACCGCTTCCTCCTTCGCTCTAATGGTTGGAAATGAGGGGAACGGAGTAAGAGAAGAATTTCTTCAGCAAACGGATGCAAATTTGTATATTCCGATCTATGGAAAAAGTGAATCGCTAAACGTAGCGGTTGCAGCAGGAATTCTCGTGTATTATTTAGGCGGAAGGTAGTTGCAACGGACCGCCGTTTTCAATATAATAAGACAATAGTTACATATTGAAAAAACGTTGATGGAGACTAGTAGCTAGCAATTCGCTATTTAGGGAGAAGGTGCCGTGACTGAAAGTACCTTTATAGAAGAAGCGAGTGAATTCACCTCCTGAGTTGACACTTGGACCAATGAATTGTAAAGGTGTTCCGGCAAAGCCGTTAATCGTAACGAAGAGAGTAATGCAATCAGTATGTGCATTGCTAACTAGGGTGGTAACGCGACTAATACTCGTCCCTTTTTTAGGGGCGAGTTTTTTATTTTGTCTAAAATAAAGGAGGAACAAACAGTGAAAGAACGTTTACAGGAACTGCAGGCGGAAGCTATTGCAAAAGTAGAAGAAGCAGCTGATTTAAAAGCGTTAAATGATATTCGCGTAGCGTATTTAGGTAAAAAAGGACCGATTACAGAAGTTCTGCGTGGGATGGGGAAACTTTCTGCTGAAGAGCGCCCGGTGATTGGTGCCCTTGCGAATGAAGTGCGCGAGGCAATTGCAACAAAAATTGAAGAAAAGCAGACTGCTTTAGAGCAAGCGGAAGTTGAGCGTAAATTATCATCAGAATCAATCGACGTAACGCTTCCTGGTCGTCCAGTGCAAACAGGAAATCATCATCCGTTAACAGCGGTCGTTGAAGAAGTGGAAGATCTATTTTTAGGGATGGGCTACAGCATTGTAGAAGGTCCAGAAGTAGAGCAAGACTACTACAACTTTGAAGCACTGAACTTGCCAAAAGGTCACCCAGCGCGAGACATGCAGGATTCGTTTTATATTACAGATGAAATTTTAATGCGTACACATACATCTCCTGTACAAGCGCGTACGATGGAAAAAAACGCGGAAAAAGGACCGATCCGTATTATTTGTCCAGGTAAGGTTTATCGCCGCGATGACGATGATGCGACGCATTCACATCAGTTCACTCAAATTGAGGGGCTTGTTATTGATGAAAATATTAGCATGAGTGATTTAAAAGGAACGCTTGAAGCATTTGCGAAGAAAATGTTTGGTGAAGAGCGCGAAATTCGCCTTCGTCCAAGTTTCTTCCCATTCACAGAGCCTTCCGTTGAAGTAGACGTATCATGCTTCAAATGTGGAGGAAACGGATGTAACGTATGTAAAAAAACAGGCTGGATCGAAATTTTAGGTGCGGGAATGGTTCATCCAAACGTACTTGAAATGGCCGGGTACGATTCAAAGAAATATCAAGGGTTTGCTTTCGGTATGGGACCTGAGCGTATTGCGATGCTGAAGTACGGTGTAGACGATATTCGTCATTTCTATACAGATGATTTACGTTTCTTAAAACAATTCAAACGAGCATAAAGGGAGGGTATTCGAATGTTTGTATCATATCGCTGGTTACAAGACTATGTAGATTTATCAGGAGTATCAGCTAAAGAGCTAGCTGAAAAAATTACCCGTAGTGGGATTGAAGTAGAAGGTGTTGACGTACGCAACGAAGGCATTAAAGGTGTAGTTGTTGGTCACGTACTTGAGCGCGAACAGCATCCAAACGCTGATAAGCTCAATAAATGCTTAGTGGACGTTGGCGCTGAGGAGCCTGTTCAAATTATCTGTGGTGCACCAAACGTTGACAAAGGCCAAAAGGTTGCGGTAGCAACTGTTGGGGCAGTACTACCTGGTAACTTTAAAATCAAGCGTGCCAAGCTTCGTGGTGAAGAATCAAACGGCATGATTTGTTCTCTTCAAGAGTTAGGAATTGAAGGTAAGCTAGTGGCAAAAGAATATCAAGAAGGAATTTTCGTGTTCCCGAATGATGCAGAAGTAGGAGCAGATGCGCTAGATCTATTAGGCTTAAACGATGAAGTGCTAGAGCTTGGCTTAACGCCAAACCGTTCTGATTGCCTAAGCATGCTTGGAGTTGCTCATGAAGTAGCTGCGATTCTAAGCCGTGACGTATGCTATCCCGAAGTAAACGTATCAGAAGCAAGTGAACAAGCAAGCGACTACATTAGCGTAAAAGTAGACGCAGCAGCAGACAATCCATTATACGTGGCACGTGTTGTTAAAAATGTGAAAATTGGTCCATCTCCACTTTGGATGCAATCACGTCTAATGGCAGCTGGTATCCGTCCTCATAACAATGTGGTTGATATTACAAACTACATTTTGCTTGAGTATGGTCAGCCTCTTCACGCATTTGACTATGATCGTTTAGGATCAAAAGAAATTGTCGTGCGCCGTGCACACAATGACGAAAAACTTGTTACGTTAGACGGTACAGAGCGCACGTTAACACACGATCAGCTTGTTATCACAAACGGCACAGAGCCTGTTGCACTTGCTGGTGTTATGGGCGGAGAAAACTCTGAAGTTCAACATGATACGGTAAACGTGTTAATTGAATCAGCGTACTTCAACGGTTTAACGGTTCGTCTAGCATCAAAAGATCATGGACTTCGCAGTGAAGCGAGTGCACGCTTTGAAAAAGGCATTGATCCAAACCGTACACGTATGGCTGCAGACCGCGCTGCACAACTAATGGCTCTTTATGCAACAGGTGAAGTTGTGGCTGGTACAGTTGAGGTAGATACGATGAACGCTGAGCCTGCGGTTGTGTCTGTTTCTGTTGAGCGCATCAACAGCGTATTAGGAACATCACTAGAAGCAAATGAAGTGAAAAGTATTTTTGAACGTCTTCAATTTGAAGCGAAGGAAGACAACGGAACATTTGTTGTAACCGTTCCGACACGTCGCGGTGATATTACCATTGAAGAGGATTTAATTGAAGAAGTAGCTCGTTTATTCGGCTATGATAACATTCCAACAACATTGCCAGTTGGAGAAGCGATCCCAGGTAAATTAACAGAATATCAAGCAAAACGTCGTCAAGTACGCCGCTACCTTGAAGGGTCTGGACTTTACCAAGCAACAACGTATTCATTAACAACGGAAGAAAAAGCAACTCAGTTTGCTTTAGAAACAACAGAAACGATCCGACTAGCAATGCCGATGAGTGAAGATCGAAGTGTCCTTCGTCAAAGCTTAACTCCACAGCTATTAGAAGTCGTGAAGCATAACAACGCCCGTCAAATGGATTCTGTTGCGATTTATGAAACAGGTTCTGTGTTCTTATCAAAAGGTGAAGGAGAACTTCCAGAAGAGAAGGAGCGTTTAGCTGGTGCTGTAACAGGAATGTGGCACATTCACCAATGGCAGGGAGAGAAAAAGGTCGTAGACTTCTACGTTGTGAAAGGAATTTTAGAAGGTTTATTCACAGCGCTAGGATTAGAAGAACGTATTGCATACGAACCTGGTGCGAAAGAAGGCATGCACCCAGGACGTACAGCAACGATCACGCTTGACGGAGAAGCGCTTGGATTTGTAGGGCAATTACACCCAGCCACTCTTAAAGCGCTTGGGTTAAAAGAAACGTACGTATTCGAATTAGATTTACGTCGCGCACTAACAGTCGATGTAGCGCCTGTTCAATACGAACTTATTCCACGTTTCCCATCTATGACACGTGACATCGCGCTCGTTGTAGATAGCACGGTTCAAGCAGGTCAAATTCAACGCGTTATTAAAGAAGTGGGCGGAACGCTTCTAAAAGAAGTGAACGTATTTGACTTATACGAAGGTGAGCGTATGGAGGAAGGCAAGAAATCTGTTGCGTTCTCACTACGTTATTACAACCCAGAGCATACGTTAACAGATGAAGAAGTAACAAAAGCTCATACAAAAGTACTTGAGGCGGTAGAAGCGCAGTTTGATGCAACTCTTCGTTCTTAATTCAAAAAGAGTTCTAGGCACGCAGCCTAGAACTCTTTTTATTTATGTGCCAAACGAATCGCTTTTTCCGTATTCGCAAAGTGATGCTTCGTTAGGTCTTTTAAAACATCCGTACCTTGTGATTGAATGATTTTTGCTGCGGCAATATCGACGTGTTTTCCTGCTCCTTTTGGAAGTTCGACACCGGCTTTTTTTCCGAGCTTATCCATTTCGCGTAAAAAAGCATAGCGCGCAATAATGGATGCAGCTGCAACAGACAAATGAATGGATTCGCCCTTTGTACTAAAAAAGACGTTCTTTTTCACTACTTCTTTTTGCTGAGCTACGTGCTTGTAATATGTCGGTCCCTCAACAAATTGATCAATTAAAATCGCTTCAGGCTCTTCAGGGGCGATTTTATTTAATACGTTTTGAATGGCTTTGTTATGTAGAATTGCCTTCATTTTTCCTTGTGACATGCCGCTTCTTTGTAAATCATTATATTTCGGATTATGCAGGATGATCAGGCTATAAGGAACAACATGAAGGAGCTGTCTAGCAATTTCAATAATCTTAGGATCTTTTAAATCTTTCGAATCTCTCACACCTAATTCTTTTAAAAGAGGAATTTGCTCTTTTGACACGTAGGCTGCAACAACGGTAATGGGGCCAAAAAAGTCACCTGTTCCAACTTCATCTGATCCAATCACGGATTTAAGATGAAAATCGGCAGGAAGTGAAGAAGCGCTCGGACCTTTAGCAGGTGCTGAAGGCTCTGTCGTTCCCCATCTTTGTGCTTCTTGTTCGGCACCGTTTCCTTGAAATAAAACTTTCCCAGATTTGTAGGCCGTGATCGTACAGTTTGGAAGCTTAGCGGTAAAAACGCCTCCTGGTGGTGTTTTATCTGTGATGAAAGGGGCATAATGAGACTGTATTTTGCGTAATTGTGGTGCTTGAACTTTTAAAACGGCATTGGCCATGAAAATCTCTCCTTTATTTAGTATCGATCTAGTAGAAAAGCAATCGAATTGGCTTGCTAATATAAGTCATGTTTGGCTAGGATTTGTAGTCCTTCCACACAAAATTTGTGTGTGATGTGCCAATAAAGTTGCGCGTATATACTCATCTTGTGCTATTATCATAACGGAAATAAGGATATCTTTCCATTCTATTGTAATTCGTGTTATGATAAGGATTAGGATTTTTGTGGAACGGAGGACTTTCTGGTGTTAGAACGAGATAAAAATAAAACGGAAGTCAATATTTATGGGCAACAATATCGGATTGTTGGCTCTGAAAGCACAAGCCACATAAGACTCGTTGCATCTATTGTTGATGATAAAATGAGGGAGATTGCGTCAAAAAATCCGTCATTAGATATAAATAAATTAGCTGTATTAACGGCTGTTAATGTGATTCATGAACATATAAAGCTTAAAGAAGATATAGAAAGACTCGAAAACGAAATTCGTAGGATGAAGGAAGGACAATAAATGCTAGACATCGTATTAATCATCTTATTGGTACTAGGTTTCTTAATCGGAATTAAGCGCGGACTCATTTTGCAGTTGGTTCATTTAATTAGCTTCGCTGTTTCGTTTGTCGTGGCTTACTTGCTAAGTGATGATTTAGCGCCTCGATTAAAGATTATTATTCCTCTACCAAATTGGCAAGATCAACAAGGTATTGCTTCGCTCATTCTTGGCACGGACCAAGTAGAGAGTGCATTTTACCGGATTATTGCCTTTGCTATTCTGTTTTTTGGCACACAAATTTTATTGCGGATTGTTGGGTTTACGTTAAACTCGATTGCGCAACTACCTATTTTAAAACAATTGAATAAGTGGGGCGGAGGTATATTAGGTTTTGTGGAGATTTACGTTGTGTTGTTTATTTTACTCTATATCGGCGCGGTGTTACCGGTATTAAATATTCAACAGCCGATTCAGCAGTCAGGTATCGCAACAGCAATGATTCAGCATACGCCTTTTTTATCTGCAACAATTCATGATTTATTAGCTCAATATGGCCAGCTATAAAGATGGAGAAAGGGGGTAACTCAAATGGTTGAACGCTATCGTTTGGGTTACGCCCTCTTTTCGTTCACCATTTTTTAGTCATTTTGATTACGCGCACTAGTGAAAGAAATGTACATATAGCCTAAAAATTTGTATCATTTTTAGTATAGAAAATGGACGATAGAAAGGGTGGTTTTAGTATGAATAAAAAAGAAGTAATTAAGTTATTAGAAACGATTGCGATTTATATGGAGTTAAAAGGGGACAACCCTTTCAAAATATCAGCTTTTCGAAAAGCAGCAGCTGCACTTGAAAACGACGAACGAAGTCTCTCAGATATTGAAGATGTGACGGCTCTTTCTGGTGTAGGGAAAGGGACAGCAGCGGTAATCAACGAATTTTTAGAGACGGGTAAATCGACGGTTTTAGAAGAGCTTCAAGAAGAAGTTCCAGCAGGTTTAATTCCATTGCTGAAGCTACCAGGACTTGGTGGGAAAAAGATCGCCAAGCTTTATCAGCAGCTTCAGGTAGAAGATATTGATTCGTTGAAGGAAGCTTGTGAGCAACATAAAGTACAAGAGCTTAGTGGGTTTGGAAAGAAGACGGAAGAAAAAATCCTAGAGGCGATCGAAGAATTTGGAAAGCGACCTGATCGTCTCCCATTAACCCTTATGCTCCCAATTGCAAAAGAAATTGAGCAGCATCTCCTATCAATGCGCGACGTGGATCGTTATTCACAGGCAGGAAGCGTACGAAGAATGCGTGAAACGATTAAGGACTTAGACTTTATTATTGCGACTAAGAATCCAGAAAGTGTGCGCGAGCAGTTAACCTCACTTCCCCTTGTGAAGAGCATCATTTCGAATGGGGATACGAAGGTTTCCGTTGTTTTAGAGTATGAATATGATATTTCCGTTGATTTTCGACTTGTAAAAGATGAAGAGTTTGCTACAACCCTACATCATTTCACAGGATCTAAAGATCATAACGTTCGCATGCGTCAATTAGCGAAAGAGCGTGGCGAAAAAATCAGTGAGTATGGAGTCGAGGTTGCTGAAACAGGTGAGGTACTAACGTTCCAATCGGAAGAAGATTTTTATGCTCACTTTGGTCTAGCGTTTATTCCACCTGAAATTCGCGAGGACGGATCTGAGGTAGAGGCATTTATGAAGCCACAGCGTTTTATTACGCTTGAAGATATAAAGGGAGACCTCCATATGCACTCAACGTGGAGTGACGGTGGATATTCGATTGAGGAGATGGCTGAGGCTTGTCGTAGTAAAGGATATCGCTACATGGCCATTACCGATCATTCTCAGTATTTAAAAGTAGCAAATGGACTTACACCTGAAAGGCTCCGCTCACAGAGGGAAGAAATCAATCGATTGAATGAAAAATACGATGATTTTACAATTCTAGCTGGTGTAGAAATGGATATTTTACCAGATGGAACGTTGGACTATGATGATGAAATGTTGCAGGAAATGGATTTAGTCATTGCGTCCATTCATTCGAGTTTTTCACAGCCTAGAGAAACCATTATGGAGCGTCTAAAAACAGCACTTGAAAGTGCACATGTTGATTTTATCGCACATCCAACAGGTCGCTTAATTGGACGACGCGATGGGTATGATGTGGATGTTAATTTGTTAATTGATTTAGCGAAGGAAACAAACACGGCGCTAGAATTAAATGCGAATCCCAATCGGTTAGATTTAGCAGCTGAGCACTTGCGAAAAGCGCAGGAAAAAGGTGTGAAGCTTGTGATTAATACGGATGCCCATAACCTAGAGATGCTAGAAGATATGAAAGTCGGTGTATCGAGCGCAATAAAAGGTTGGGTACGACCAGAGAACGTTATTAATACGTACAGCCTAGAAGAATTGCTGGCGTTTTTACAGCGAAATGATCGCGAATAGAGCTTACAGGAGGACAGTATTGTGCAACCACGTATTTTTAGAGTGCTTGAATTTGATAAAGTGAAAGAGCAGCTTGCAAACCATGTAGCTTCTTCATTAGGACGAGAAAAAGTGGCGAATTTAATTCCATCCACAAACTTTGAAGAAGTCGTAACGTTTCAAGAAGCAACAGACGAAGGAGTTACCGTTCTACGCTTGCGCGGAAATGTTCCATTAGGTGGACTTGTAGATGTACGACCTAGCGTAAAGCGCGCGGAGATTGGTGGTACGTTAAGTCCGAATGAACTACTTGATATTTCAAGTACGATTTACGCTTCTAGACAAATGAAGAAGTTCATCGAGGAATTTGTCTCTGCAGAAGAAATGGAGCTTCCCATTTTAGAGACTTTAATTGAGCAGTTAACACCACTTCCACACCTAGAACAAACGATTAAGCATAGCATCGATGATAATGGAACGGTATTAGACGGAGCGAGCGATAAGCTTCGTGGCATTCGCCAGCGATTGCGCACAACAGAATCACGTATTCGCGAAAAGCTTGATAGCTTGACCCGCTCGTCATCTGCACAGAAAATGCTGTCAGATGCGATCGTGACGATTCGTAATGATCGCTTTGTTATTCCCGTTAAGCAGGAGTACAGAGGGAACTACGGCGGGATCGTTCATGACCAATCATCTTCTGGAGCGACGCTATTTATTGAGCCTCAGTCTGTTGTGACGTTGAACAATGAACTTCAAGAAGCGCGCGTTCAAGAGAAACAGGAAATCGAGCGTATTTTAATTGAACTAACAAGAGAAGTAGCAGAAGCAGCGGGTGAGTTACGTTTAAATGTGAACGTAATGGCTGAGCTTGATTTTATGTTTGCCAAAGCAGCTTACAGTCATAAAATTAAAGCATCGAAACCAAAAATGAATGATGAGGGCTACATTAAAATTGCCAAAGCAAAGCATCCGCTTATCGCAGCAGATAACGTTGTAGCAAACGATATTGAACTTGGAAAAGACTACACAACAATTGTGATCACCGGACCAAATACGGGGGGGAAAACCGTCACGCTAAAAACGATTGGGTTATTCACGTTAATGGCACAGTCAGGTTTACAAATCCCTGCTTTAGACGGCTCAGAGATGACTGTATTCCAAAACATTTTTGCTGACATTGGTGATGAGCAGTCAATTGAGCAAAGCTTAAGTACGTTCTCTTCTCATATGGTAAACATCGTTGATATCTTGAAAAATGTTGATGATAAAAGCTTGGCACTATTCGATGAGCTTGGTGCTGGGACTGATCCTCAAGAAGGAGCAGCTCTTGCCATCTCAATTTTAGATGAAGTGTATCAACGAGGAGCCCGCGTCGTAGCTACCACGCATTATCCAGAGCTAAAAGCTTACGGATACAATCGAAAAGGTGTAGTGAACGCGAGCGTTGAATTTAATATTGAAACGTTAAGTCCGACATATAAATTATTAATAGGAGTTCCGGGACGAAGCAACGCCTTTGAAATTTCGAAGCGTCTTGGACTACAGTCTGAAGTCATTGATCGCGCAAAAGGTTATATTGGGGCTGAAACAAACAAAGTCGAAAATATGATTGCGTCGTTAGAAGATAGCACGCGTCAAGCAGAGCAAGAGCGCGAAGATGCAAAAGATTATCGTGAGGAAGCTGAAAAGCTTCATCGAGAGTTGCAACAGCAAATTATTCAGTTTAATGAACAGCGTGACCGTCTGTATGAAAAAGCCGAACAAAAAGCAGCTCAAACGGTGGAAAAAGCACGCGAAGAAGCTGAAGAGATTATTAAGCAGCTTCGTCAAATGAGCAGAGATCAGCAAGCATCCATTAAAGAACACGAGCTTATTGATGCGCGAAAACGTCTAGATGATGCTGTGCCAACACTGAAGAAGTCTGCGAAGAAAAAAGCACCTGTGAAAAAACAGAATACGTTGAATCCAGGGGATGAAGTACGAGTAGTAAGCTTTGGACAAAAAGGGACGCTTATTGAAAAAGTGAGTAATTCAGAATGGCAAGTTCAAATGGGTATCATGAAAATGAAAGTAAAAGAGAGCAACCTTGAATACGTGAGCTCACCAGCACCCGTTGAAACAAAGCCACTAGCGACTGTAAAAGGAAAAGATTATCACGTTAGTCTTGAATTGGATTTACGCGGTGAGCGATTTGAAAATGCTCTGATGCGCGTCGAAAAATATATCGATGATGCGCTTCTAGCAGGTTACCCGCGCGTATCCATTATTCATGGTAAAGGAACGGGAGCACTGCGACAGGGTGTACAAG
Organism: Priestia koreensis; assembly: GCF_001274935.1. GTDB lineage: Bacteria > Bacillota > Bacilli > Bacillales > Bacillaceae_H > Bacillus_AG > Bacillus_AG koreensis. The sequence goes on from NZ_LILC01000011.1 coordinate 184,289, forward strand.
AATACCTCAAAAATCATCGTTCAGTGAAGAAAGCGCGATTTGGAGAAGCCTCTGAGGGAGGTTCAGGAGTAACCGTCGTAGAATTTAAGTAGTGGGAGTGGGGGCTTCAATGAAAAACTTTTGGGAAAATACGTACGTGCAATCTGCGGGCAATTACAGCGTCGTCGTTCTAAGTATGATTGTCTTCCTTGCTATTTTTGAGCTGGTGACAAAATATCGCAACTGGGATGAGATACAAAAAGGGAATGTAGCAGTAGCAATGGCTACCGGAGGGAAAATCTTCGGCTTAGCGAATATTTTCCGCTATTCTATTTCCCATCATACGAGTTTGTTATCGATGCTTGCTTGGGGGTTATATGGATTTGTCCTCCTCTTACTTAGCTATTTTATCTTTGAATTTCTTACACCTAAATTTCGAATCGATGATGAAATTGCCAACGATAATCGCGCCGTTGGATTAATTTCAATGGTGATCTCAATTGGAATGTCATTTGTTATTGGCGAGGGAATCGGATAAGGAGACAAGTAAATGGAGAAATTAGCAAAGGTTTTACTCGTTTTATGCGGTCTTTTTGTAACAATAGGGGTTATTTATTTAGCATTTTTTTAACGGACAGGAATTTCCTGTTCGTTTTTATTTTGTTCGGAATGAGTACATGTTTGAGGACGGTATCTAGGCCTTTATCAACAAAGAGAATTTATATAGATTGCAGGACATCCTTTCATTGTACTATAATAAATATGTGGAATTTTCCAAAATTTCGTTATAAGGGGATGAGCAGATGGAAGAAAGAGCGGTGAAGCCTTGGCTTGATCGATATCCACCGGAAATTCCAGCCGCAATTACGTACAGCGGAACGAATCTCGTGGATAGCTTTTTAAACGCTGCAAAACTATATCGAGATAAAAAGGCCGTTCACTTTCTTGGAAAGAGTATAACCTTTCAAGACGTTTCAGAGCAGGCTTTCAAACTCGCAAGCTATTTGCAGGAGATAGGGTTAAAAAGAGGAGATCGGGTAGCCATCATGCTTCCTAACTGTCCACAGGCCGTCATTTCATTTTACGGAGTCATGTTAGCTGGAGGGGTAGCAGTTCAAACAAATCCATTGTACATGGAGAGAGAACTGGAATATCAGATGAATGACTCAGGCGCTACGTTTATCATTTCGATTGACATGTTATATCCACGCATCTCAAAAGTGAAAGCGTTAACAAAAATTGAGCATGTGATCATGACGAGAATTCAAGATTACTTGCCGCTTGTAAAAAAAGTATTGTATCCGTACGTACAAAAAAAGCAAAGCAGTGTTCAAGTTTCTCTAGAGCATAGTGGTACGACACACTTATTCTCGGAAATTATGAAAAGAACAAATGAAACGTTTACGAAGTATGAGATTGATGCAGAAAACGACTTAGCAATTATTCAATACACGGGAGGAACAACGGGCTTTCCAAAAGGGGTCATGCTAACACATAAGAATCTCGTCTCTAATGCTACGATGTGCTCACACTGGCTCTATCGTTGCAAAAATGGGGAAGAGAAGGTATTAGGAATTTTGCCGTTTTTTCATGTGTATGGGCTAACCACCGTATTAATTTTAGCTATTCTCCAAGGATATGAAATGATCTTAATGCCGCGCTTTGATGCAAAATCGGTTTTAAAAACGATTCATAAGCAGCGTCCTACGTTATTTCCTGGTGCACCAACAATCTACATTGCACTGTTAAATCATCTCGATTTGCAAAAATATGATTTATCATCCATTGATGCTTGTATAAGTGGTTCAGCACCGTTACCTGTAGAGGTTCAGGAACAGTTCGAAAAAGTGACGGGTGGGAAACTAGTAGAAGGATATGGATTAACGGAATCATCGCCTGTGACACATGCGAATTTTGTGTGGGAAGAGCGAGTAAGCGGTAGTATTGGCTTGCCATGGCCTGACACGGATGCTAAAATTTTTTCTATGGAAACTGGGGAAGAAGCGGGCGTAAAAGAAATTGGCGAACTGGCTGTAAAAGGTCCTCAGATCATGAAAGGCTATTGGAATCAGCCTGCAGAAACGGAAGCGGTCCTCCGTGATGGGTGGTTGTTAACCGGCGATGTAGGGTATATGGATGAACGAGGCTATTTTTATATCGTTGATCGCAAGAAAGATATGATTATTGCTGGAGGATACAATATTTATCCACGTGAAGTAGAAGAAATATTGTATGAACATCCGAAAATTAAAGAAGCTGTTGTCGCAGGGGTACCAGACCCATACCGCGGAGAAACAGTGAAAGCTTATGTAGTACTAAAAGACGGTGAAGTATGTACAGAAGATGAGCTAAACAAATACTCTCGTCAATATTTAGCCGCGTATAAAGTGCCAAGAATATACGAATTCAGAGAAGAGCTTCCAAAAACAGCAGTAGGAAAAATTTTGAGACGTTCGTTAGTCGATGAAGAACGACAAAAGCAGCAAGAGAGAAAAATTAACTAACGGTTTCAATGCTAGCTCTTTTTTGTCAAAGTATGCGTTTTATATGTTGACAGAAAAGGCTTTATTCTTTATTATGAAAATATGAATGAATGATCATTCATATTTGAAGGAGAGTTTGCATTGAAAAGAAATAAACCGAAGTTTAAGCAAATTATTGATGCAGCTGTAATCATCATTGCAGAGAACGGCTATCATAATGCGCAGGTTTCCAAGATTGCGAAGCAAGCGGGGGTCGCAGACGGAACCATTTATCTTTATTTTAAGAACAAGGAAGATATTCTGATCTCATTATTTCAAGAAAAAATGGGACAGTTTATTGAAAAGATTGAGGAAGACATCACAGAAAAGGAAAAAGCTGTAGACAAGTTATATATGGTGATTGAAAAGCATTTTAAGCTATTATCAGATGATCACCACTTAGCAGCTGTCACTCAGTTAGAGCTTCGTCAATCTAATAAAGAACTACGCTTAAAAATTAATGATGTGTTAAAAGGTTATTTAAGAGTTCTTGATTCAATCTTAGAGACAGGCATTGCTGGCGGAGAGTTTCGAGATAATTTTGATCGTCGCCTAGCGAGACAAATGATCTTCGGCACGATCGACGAAACTGTCACCACATGGGTCATGAATGAGCACAAGTATGATCTAATGGCGCTAGTGCCAGGGGTACACGATTTATTAATTAAAGGCTTCGGCGTTTCATCATAGACGCCGTGCCTTACAATAGCAAGAAAAGAGGTGCATAAAGTGGAATTTTTAAAGGTAGCTACAAATGATTTTGTCAAAGTCATTACGATTAATCATCAGCCTGCTAATGCTTTGTCACAAGCAGTTTTGAAAGAGCTTTCATCCGTGCTTCGTGAGGCGGAAAACGATTCTAATACACGAGTTGTTCTCCTACACGGAGAAGGAAGATTTTTCTGTGCTGGTGCAGATATTAAAGAATTTACTACGCTTGAAAGCGCAGATGATTATGCACAGTTAGCGAAATTTGGCCAAGAATTAATGGAGTACATTGAAACGTATCCGAAACCTGTTATAGCAGCTATTCATGGTGCTGCTCTTGGTGGAGGATTGGAACTTGCAATGAGTTGTCACATTCGCCTTGTAAGTGAAAAGGCGAAGCTCGGTTTGCCAGAGTTACAGCTAGGAATTATTCCTGGATTCGCGGGTACACAGCGTCTACCTCGATACGTTGGCACAGGGAGAGCAGCACAAATGATGCTGACAAGTGAGCCAATTTCAGGGGTAGAGGCTGCACAGCTTGGACTTGCGAATTACGCATATCCAGACGAATCTTTAATGGACGAAGCTACAAAATTGGCTGCGAAAATAGCGCTGAAAAGTCCAATCTCTGTGAAATATGCGCTACAATTGCTTCAACATAGCAAACCAGCTTCTTATTACGAAGGGGTAGAAAAAGAAGCGGAGCTATTTGGACAGGTGTTTGGATCACAAGATGCAAAAGAAGGTATTGCTGCGTTCGTTGAAAAACGAGCACCGAAGTTTACAGGGGAATAACCAGCATTTTTGATGGGTGATATTTAATAACGGAGGGGTATACATGAATATTTTCGTATTATTAAAAAGAACATTTGATACAGAAGAAAAAATTGCGTTAAGCAACGGAAGAATTGCTGAAGACGGTGCTGAATTTATCATCAATCCATACGATGAGTATGCAATTGAAGAGGCAATTCAAGTCCGCGATGCTGAAGGTGGAGAAATTACGGTTGTAACAGTCGGCGGCGAAGAGTCTGAAAAAGAACTTCGCACAGCGCTTGCAATGGGCTGTGACAAAGCCGTTTTGATCAACACTGAGGATGATCTTGAAGATGGAGATCAATTCACTTCCGCTAAAATTATCGCAGAATTTTTAAAAGACAAAAATCTAGACCTAATCTTAACAGGGAATGTAGCGATCGACGGAGGATCAGGCCAAGTAGGTCCACGCGTTGCTGAGCTGTTAGAAATTCCTTATGTAACAACAATCACAGGTCTTGAAATTAACGGCAAAGATGTAAAGGTTGTACGTGACGTTGAAGGTGATTCTGAGACAATCGAAACAACGCTACCTCTTTTAATTACAGCACAACAAGGGTTAAACGAGCCGCGCTACCCATCTTTACCGGGAATTATGAAGGCGAAGAAAAAGCCTCTTGAAGAGCTAGAGCTTGATGATCTTGATTTAGAAGAAGATGACGTAGAAGCAAAAACAAAGACGCTTGAAATCTTTTTACCAGCTAAAAAAGAAGCAGGAAAAGTTTTATCAGGAGATCTAGGGGATCAAGTAAAAGAGTTAGTGAACTTACTGCATACAGAAGCAAAAGTGATTTAATCAGTCTTACTTAATACGCTAAACACGGGGGTATGAAAAATGGCAAGAAAAGTATTAGTACTAGGGGAAGTTCGTGATGGAGCATTACGTAACGTATCATTTGAAGCGATTGCAGCTGGTAAAACAGTAGCAGAAGGCGGAGAAGTTGTAGCGGTATTAGCAGGAGAAGCTGTTCAAAGCTTTGGGCAAGAGCTTATTCACTACGGTGCAGATCGTGTCGTAACGGTAGAAGATGCAAAATTAGCAGCTTACACACCAGATGGTTATTCACAGGCGCTATTAGCAGTTATTGAGCAAGAAAAACCAGAAGGAATTGTATTTGGTCATACGGCGCTTGGAAAAGACCTATCACCAAAATTAGCGGCGCGCTTAGGCAGTGGGTTAATTTCAGATGCAACTTCTCTTGAAGAAGCAGGCGGAAACTTAGTTTTCACTCGCCCAATCTATTCTGGTAAAGCGTTTGAAAAGAAAATCGTAACAGACGGCGTCATCTTTGCTACGATTCGTCCAAATAACATTGCACCACTTGCAAAAGACGAGTCTCGCTCAGGTGATGTAACAAGCGTGAGCGTCGAAATTAAAGATCTTCGTACGATCGTCAAAGACGTTGTTCGCAAAGCTACACAAGGCGTTGACTTATCAGAAGCAAAAGTCATTATTGCCGGTGGACGTGGAGTGAAGAGTGAAGATGGCTTTAAGCCTCTACAAGAACTAGCAGACGTACTTGGTGGTGCGGTTGGAGCATCACGTGGTGCATGTGACGCAGACTACTGTGACTACTCACTACAAATTGGGCAAACAGGAAAAGTGGTAACACCAGACCTTTACATCGCTTGCGGTATTTCAGGAGCTATTCAGCATTTAGCTGGTATGTCCAACTCAAAAGTAATCGTTGCAATCAACAAAGACCCAGAAGCAAACATCTTTAAAGTAGCTGACTATGGGATCGTTGGAGATCTATTCGAAGTCATTCCAATGCTAACAGAAGAATTTAAAAAATTGAACGTTCATTCTTGATTTATATGGAAAAGCGGGCAGGTAACATTTGCCCGCTTTTCTGCATAAAATAAGCGTTCTCAGCACACATTACAAGCGAATCAAATAAATAGCATTACCTATAGCAAGATGCTATACTGTGAATATAATTTGATAAATGACTGTTTATAGGAGGAATTCATATGGCAATTGTACACGCAACTGACCAAACTTTTAATACAGAAACTGAAAACGGCTTAGTACTAGTAGACTTCTGGGCACCATGGTGCGGACCTTGTAAAATGATCGCTCCAGTTCTTGAAGAAATCGACGGAGAAATGAGCGACAAAGTAAAAATCGCGAAAATCGACGTAGACGAAAACCAAGAAACTGCAAGCAAATTCGGCGTAATGAGCATCCCAACTTTACTTCTTTTCAAAGATGGAGAAGTAGTAGACAAAGTAGTTGGTTTCCAACCAAAAGAAGCGCTTGTAGAAGTTATTTCTAAACACGTTTAATAAGCAAATGTCAAAAGACATTCTCTTAGGAGGATGTCTTTTTTTGTGTGCAACAAAACAAGCGGAATGTTCATTTTTTACGCGTAGTTATGCTATGATGAAAGTCTATAGAACATATATACGGTTTTGTTAAAAACATTCATTATAGTTCATGATATTCAGAGAGAGGTGATGGAAATGTCGAATCAGCTGAAGGAGAAGTTAGCCATTTTACCTGATCAGCCGGGCTGCTATTTGATGAAAGACCGAAATGGAACGATCATTTATGTGGGCAAGGCGAAGGTGTTGAAAAATCGAGTTCGCTCTTACTTTATCGGGTCGCATGATGGAAAAACCCAGCGTCTCGTAAGTGAAATTGTTGATTTTGAATATATCGTTACCTCTTCCGATCTCGAAGCGCTCATTTTGGAAATGAATTTAATTAAAAAGCATGATCCGAAATACAACGTGCGTCTAAAAGATGATAAGGGATATCCATTTATTAAAATCACAAACGAGCGCCATCCTCGCTTATTTATTACGCGGAAGGTAAAAAAAGATAAAGCCAAGTACTTTGGTCCCTATCCAAATGCCCAAGCGGCAAATGAAACAAAGAAATTATTAGATCGCATTTTTCCACTTCGTAAATGTTCGACGATGCCGGATCGTGTGTGTCTGTATTATCATATTGGTCAATGTTTAGGACCTTGTCAGTTTGAGGTAACAGCGGGACAAAACAAGCAAATGATCGATGACATTGCCCGCTTCTTAAATGGTGGTCATCAAACGGTAAAAGAAGAGCTGACGGAAAAAATGCTCAAAGCATCCGAAGAGCTAGATTTCGAACGTGCGAAAGAGTATCGAGATCAAATTGCACATATTGAGGCAACCATTGAAAAACAGAAAGTAACGTTTAATGATTTTGTTGATCGTGATGTATTTGGCTATTCCTATGATAAAGGGTGGATGTGTGTCCAGGTGTTTTTTGTTAGACAAGGGAAGTTGATCGAACGAGAGGTTTCCATGTTTCCTTTTTATAATGAACCAGAAGAGGACTTTTTGACATTCATTGGCCAATTTTATGAACAACCAAATCACTTTAAGCCTAAAGAAGTGTATGTTCCGAACCAGATAGATGCGGAGCTTGTTCATCGTTTGTTAGAGGTGGAGGTAGATCAGCCACAAAAAGGGAAGAAAAAGCAATTAGTCGATCTAGCATGTAAAAATGCGAAGATTGCGCTTACTGAGAAATTCTTTTTGATTGAACGAGATGAAGAGCGTACGGTTAAGGCGGTCGATCGATTAGGTGAGAAACTAAATATTGCAGCACCATACCGAATTGAAGCCTTCGATAATTCAAATATTCAAGGAACAGATCCGGTCTCAGCAATGATCGTGTTTGTGGATGGAAAGCCAGAAAAGAAGGAATACAGAAAGTACAAAATTAAAACGGTGGAAGGTCCCGATGATTATGGCTCAATGAGAGAGGTCGCGAGAAGGCGCTACTCTAGAGTACTAAGAGAAGGGCTACCTTTGCCTGATTTAATTATTGTTGATGGAGGGAAAGGACAGCTCGCAGTTGTTCAAGATGTGTTAGAAAATGAGCTAGGTTTATCTATTCCTACGGCGGGTCTCGTAAAAGATGATAAGCACAGAACCGCTAACTTAATTATCGGAGATCCCGTTGAGATGATTGCTTTAGAAAGGAATAGTCAAGAGTTTTACCTACTTCAACGTATTCAAGATGAAGTTCATCGATTTGCGATTACGTTTCACCGACAAGTTCGCTCCAAAAGCTCCTTTCAGTCTATTTTGGATGACATTCCTGGTGTTGGAGAGAAACGAAAAAAAGCCTTATTAAAGCATTTTGGTTCAGTAAAAAAAATGAAAGAAGCGACTATAGAAGAGCTTCAAGAAGCACAGCTTCCACGAAATGTGGCCGAGCTTCTTTTTGAAAAATTAAAAGATTAATCTTGCAAGTTTTTCATTTTTCTGTTAGCCTTATAACTAATTTCATACAACACTTCAATCCGTTGAAGTGATGATAGAGGTGCGGATTTTATCAGTAGGTCACTAGAGGAGTATGAGCTCCGAGGAAGGTGATTGAAAGGAAAGGCCGCCGAAGTGAAAAGGAACTCATATCAATTTTCGCTGGTTTTGCGTTGAATAAACGTAGGACTGTCAAGATTCTTAGCAGTCTTGGAGAGCTATCTCACGCAAGCGAGCATATATGACGAATGTTTACTATATGATGCACAGCAAGCAATGAGAGATAGTCTCATTGCTTTTTTTGTTGTTTTTTAGCTCCAGATACAGCTTTTCTTCACGCAACTGCTAGGGAATGAAAGAGTAAATCTAGATGAAGAGGATGAAAGAAAATGGCAATTATCGTTCAAAAATTTGGTGGAACATCAGTAGGTTCAGTCGATCGGATTCAGAATGTTGCAAATCGAGTGACGCAGGAAGTAGAAAACGGAAATCAGGTCGTTGTGGTCGTTTCAGCAATGGGGAAAACCACCGATGAATTAGTACGTTTAGCGACGGAACTAAACGAAAAGCCTAGCAAACGAGAAATGGATATGTTGCTGACAACGGGGGAGCAAATTACGATTTCCCTGCTTACAATGGCTCTGCAGCAAAAAGGGTATGATGCGGTTTCCTATACAGGTTGGCAGGCAGGAATTGAAACAGAAAGCGTGCACGGCAATGCACGAATCACAGATATTAAAACGGCCAATATCCACAGTCAACTTGAAAAAGGAAACATTGTCGTTGTGGCAGGCTTTCAAGGGCTTTCACCGGAAGGAAACATCACGACGCTTGGGCGTGGAGGATCGGACACAACGGCTGTTGCGCTAGCGGCGGCTTTAGGAGCACAAAAATGCGACATTTACACAGACGTAACGGGCGTATATACAACAGACCCTCGTTATGTAAAAGCAGCACGTAAGCTGAAATCTATTTCGTATGATGAAATGCTGGAACTCGCTAATCTTGGAGCTGGGGTTCTTCATCCCCGAGCGGTAGAATTTGCGAAGAACTATCATTTGCCATTAGAGGTTCGTTCAAGCTTAGAATTAGAAAACGGAACGATTGTTGAGGAGGAAGCATCAATGGAACAAAACTTAGTTGTTAGAGGGATTGCATTTGAAGACAATATTTCTCGCATTACGGTAGCGGGAGTTAAAAATAGTTTAACGACACTTTCGACAATTTTTACAACACTTGCAAACTATCACATCAATGTTGATATTATTATTCAAAGCATAACATCTGCTGGGCAAAATGCACTATCATTCTCAGTTAAAACAGAAGACGTGAAACAAACGCTAGAGGTATTAGAACGCTATGCCGATCGTATCGGCTATGAGGACGTTGAACATGAAAACGACCTTGCAAAAGTTTCAATCGTTGGTTCTGGAATGTTCTCAAACCCTGGAGTTGCAGCAGAGATGTTTGAGGTATTAGCAAACCAGAGCATTGAAGTAAAAATGGTTAGTACATCTGAAATCAAAGTGTCAACTGTAGTAGCCTATGGCGACATGATTAAAGCGATCGAAGCACTTCACGAAGCGTTTGAATTATCAGTAGAGGAAACGGTGGAAGTATAATAGAAGAAAAAAGGAAGTCATAGCGACTTCCTTTTTTATAACTTATCTTTTTTATCCCATTTTACTGTAATCATTACTTTATGAGCGCGCTCTTTCAATGTCAAATAGGCTTCTGCCACACATTGATTTTGCTGCTGAATTTGTTGAGCAATGAAGCCTGCTTCTAAATGGAAGGAACAGCCTTTATTTTCTTTTAAGCGTTTTTCGACCATTGGTCCTGAAATTTCAAGCTCCATCTCATTTTTATCTTGTTTTAAAAGAGAAAGAGCCCCCCAACCGGTGCGAATAAAAAACATCACGATTTCTTCAGGTGTTTCTATAGGGTGCTTACGAGCAATATTTTTTCCTGCCCAGTATAAAATTTGCTCCGTATCTTTCCCTAATAGATCAGGTAATAGTACATCGCGGATAAGCTGATAACCAAAGTATGGCACACTCATACTATCTGAGATGGGTGGTGTGTCGGTGTGCTCTTTTTGTTGAGTAATAGTCTGTTCTTCTTCAGTATGTACGTTGCTCATGTTTTGTCCCTTCTTTCCTAAGCATCATAATCCGTAAACGGTATGCTGTGATAGCGCAAGTTCAATGATTCGTCATTTGACACATTAACGTTTGGTTTCATTTACAATTGTCTTTCGCCATAGGTTTCTGTAAGTAGTTTTAATACGAGGTTTTTTTTATGTGGTTGGAAAATCTTAAAAAATTTTCGTAATTATAGATTAGCACAATTATTCACATATTAGTATTGCTAGAATAATGATTTTGGAAAATGATTTAAATTTTTAGTGTAATAGAATTCATATTTTATATAACAATTAACCTTCCAATCCTTGACGGTCTTTTTCTATAGGAGTAAAATTAATTTGTCAGATTAATTTCAATTTCATAAAAAATGCAAGGGTTTACAAACACAGTATTTTACATAAGGAGAAGGAAGGATGGGGAAACGTTTACTTTGCCTTTGTGCCTTTGCAACTATGTCTATTTTCTAAAGGGGGCTTGAACTTATGGCAACAAGCAAGGAATTTCAGTTACGCAGATTACATTCACTTTTAGGAGTTCTTCCGGTTGGTCTTTTTCTATTACAACATTTAGTGGTAAACCATTTCGCAACAGGCGGCGCTGAGTCGTTTAACAAAGCAGCAGAATTCATGGAGCATTTACCATTCCGATATGTTTTAGAAACTGTTATTATCTTTTTGCCTTTATACTTTCACGCAATTTATGGATTGTACATTGCCTTTACAGCAAAAAGTAATGTAGGAAAGTTTAGTCACTTCCGTAACTGGATGTTTATGCTACAACGAATCACAGGTGTAATCACGTTAATTTTCGTCACATGGCACGTATGGCAAACACGCGTGCAAGCAGCGTTAGGTTCAGAGGTTAACTTTGATATGATGGCTGACATTTTCAGTAATCCAGCAATGGTTGCATTTTATATCGTCGGAATTTTATCAACAGTATTCCACTTTGCTAACGGATTATGGTCATTCGGTGTAACATGGGGTCTTACAATTACTCCACGTGCACAGCGCATCTCTACTTATGTAACAATGGTTATCTTTGTAGCGTTAGCAGTAGTAGGAATTCAAGCGATTTTAGCATTCACGTGATTTTAACTAGCAGGTAAAGGAGTAGATTTACCATGGGTAAAGGGAAAATTATTGTAGTCGGTGGCGGATTAGCAGGTCTAATGGCAACGATTAAAATAGCAGAAGCTGGTCAACAAGTGGACTTATTTTCAGTCGTACCAGTAAAACGCTCACATTCTGTATGTGCGCAAGGGGGTATTAACGGAGCGGTTAATACAAAAGGTGAAGGCGATTCACCTTGGGAACATTTTGATGACACGGTATACGGAGGAGATTTCTTAGCAAACCAACCTCCTGTAAAAGCAATGTGTGAAGCAGCACCAGGAATCATTCACTTACTAGACCGTATGGGCGTTATGTTCAACCGTACGCCAGAAGGTCTGCTAGATTTCCGTCGTTTCGGTGGAACACAGCATCACCGTACAGCATTTGCTGGTGCAACGACTGGTCAGCAGTTATTATATGCGCTTGATGAGCAGGTTCGTCGCTTTGAAGTAGACGGATTAGTAACAAAATACGAAGGCTGGGAGTTCCTTGGTGCAATTCTTGATGACGAACGCGTTTGTCGTGGGATCGTCGCACAAGATTTAAAAACAATGGACGTGAAATCATTCCCAGCAGATGCTGTAATTATGGCAACAGGTGGACCAGGGATTGTCTTCGGAAAATCAACGAACTCAGTAATTAACACAGGTTCAGCGGCAGCAATCGTTTATCAGCAAGGCGTTCATTATGCAAACGGTGAGTTCATTCAAATTCACCCAACTGCAATTCCAGGAGATGACAAGCTTCGTTTAATGAGTGAGTCAGCTCGCGGAGAAGGTGGACGTATTTGGACATACAAAGACGGTAAACCATGGTACTTCTTAGAAGAAAAATACCCAGCTTACGGAAACCTTGTACCTCGTGACATCGCGACTCGTGAAATCTTTGACGTGTGTGTGGCGCAGAAGCTTGGTATTAACGGTGAGAACATGGTATATCTTGATCTTTCTCATAAAGATCCGAAAGAGCTTGATATTAAACTAGGCGGGATTATTGAAATCTATGAAAAATTCATGGGTGATGATCCGCGTAAAGTACCAATGAAAATCTTCCCTGCGGTTCACTATTCAATGGGTGGATTATGGGTTGATTATGATCAAATGACAAATATCCCAGGACTATTCGCAGCAGGTGAGTGTGATTATTCTCAGCACGGTGCGAACCGCTTAGGAGCAAACTCTCTTCTTTCTGCTATTTACGGAGGAATGGTTGCAGGTCCGAACGCTGTAAAATATATTAGTGGTCTTGAAACAAGCACTGATGCGTTATCAAGTAGCCTATTTGAACAGCATGAAAAGAAAGAGCTTGAAAAATGGAACAACATTATGTCTATGAACGGAAACGAAAATGCATATGTTCTTCATAAAGAGCTTGGCGAGTGGATGACAGATAACGTAACGGTTGTTCGTTACAATGACAAGCTGTTAAAAACAGATGAAAAGATCCAAGAGCTTATCGAGCGCTATGATCGTATTAACATTAACGATACGGCAAAATGGAGCAACCAAGGGGCATCGTTTACAAGACAGCTTCAAAACATGCTACAGCTTGCTCGCGTAATGACGCTTGGAGCTTATAACCGTAATGAAAGCCGCGGTGCTCACTACAAGCCTGAATTCCCAGATCGTAACGATGAGGAATTCTTAAAAACAACAATGGCAACATTTACTGGTCATAAAACGGCACCAGCTTTCCATTATGAAGAAGTAGATGTTTCCTTGATTAAACCACGTAAGCGTGATTACACGAAGAAAAAAGATGAAAAAAAAGTGAGTCAAAAGGACAAAAAGAGGGGGTTCGTTAATCCATGAGTACAACAGCAACTGCTCAAAAAACAGTGAAGTTTTCGATTTTACGTCAGGATTCTCCAACTTCTGCTCCTTATGAAGAGAAGTTCGAAATTCCGTATCGTCCGAATATGAACGTTATTTCAGCGCTGATGGAAATTCGTCGTAACCCAGTTGATGCCGATGGTAAAGACACGACGCCTATTACGTGGGACATGAACTGCTTAGAGGAAGTATGCGGTGCTTGTTCGATGGTTATCAACGGTCGACCTCGTCAGTCTTGTACAGCACTTGTCGATCAGCTAGAGCAGCCGATTCGTCTAGAGCCAATGAAAACATTTCCTGTCGTTCGTGACCTACAGGTAGATCGTAGCAGAATGTTTGATTCCTTGAAAAAGGTAAAAGCATGGATTCCAATTGACGGTACGTACGATCTAGGCCCTGGACCACGTATGCCAGAGAAAAAACGCCAATGGGCATATGAGCTTTCTAAATGTATGACATGCGGTGTTTGCCTAGAGTCATGCCCGAACGTAAACAGTAAATCAAACTTCATCGGACCTGCACCACTATCACAAGTTCGTTTGTTCAACGCGCATCCAACAGGTGCCCTAAACAAACATGAGCGCCTAAACTCTATTATGGATGATGGTGGCCTTGCAAACTGTGGTAACTCACAAAACTGTGTGCAAGCATGTCCGAAAGGAATTCCATTAACAACATCTATTGCAGCATTAAACCGTGATACAGCCATTCAGTCATTCCGTAACTTCTTCGGTAGTGACCAAATTTAATTCAGTATCACTGGACCAAGCACAGCGAGATATTTTCTTTTTTGGAAAGGAGGATGCTCTTGTGAGAGAGCATCCTTCCATCTATAAAGGAAAAGCATTTCGCTTTTCTATTAAAATATAATGAGTGAACAATCATTCATTTTTAAGGAGTGACCGTATTGAGAAAAGAAAAATACATTACAGATCTAGAACAGTGGAAGAAAGGCTTTACTTTCTTTCATGAAGTGAAGGTACGCTTTTCAGAAACAGACATGTTTGGCCACTTAAATAATACGGTACCATTTGCATATTTTGAGGAAGCGCGCATCGAATACTTTAAGCATTTAGGGTTTATGAGTGACTGGACGAATCCGCTTCACGACACGATTCCGGTTGTGGCAGATCTGCAGTGCGACTACTTGAAGCAAATCTTCTTTGATGAAAAACTGAAAGTATACGTAAAGGCTGAAACGATCGGTAACTCCTCTGTTGATATTCACTATATGGCAATCGATGAACACGGCCGTATGGGCTTTACGGGAAGAGGAACGGTTGTCCAAATATCACGTCATACCGGAAAAGGCGTGGCGTGGACAGAGGAAATGAAGACATTGTTTATGGGTGAAAAATCATTATTAGGAAAGTAGGAAAAATCATGTCATGAAAGTGGCATGATTTTTATTATTCTAGGAACCGCTTTACTCCTTCTTACATACTATATCTTGACTAAATTAACACCCATCCAATAGTTCAACTCTGAATCAGGCAAGGAGGGTTACATTGAAGGAGAAAGATTTTCAACCAAAGCCGTTACTTACAAAAAGAGAGCGCGAAGTATTTGAGCTGCTAGTTCAAGATAAAACAACGAAGGAAATTGCTAGTGACCTGTTTATCAGCGAAAAAACAGTTCGAAATCATATCTCAAACGCAATGCAAAAGCTTGGCGTTAAGGGACGTTCTCAAGCAGTTGTGGAGCTTCTACGTATGGGAGAGCTTCAATTATAAAATGAAGGCCAGTCATTCTTCGGATGACTGGTTTTTATTTTCACCTGATGTCTCTCGTTTTCATGTGTTATAATTTGGTAGATTGGGAACGTTTATTTTAACGGGTACCTTTTGCAAAAGGTACCGTTGCCCACATGACAGAGCGATAACTAAACGGGTCATGCACACGATACATATAAAAGACGACCGCTTTAAAAGTGGTCGTTTTCGCATTGTTATCGTCATCTAGTAAGCTAAAAACGTACTATTTCTTAAGAAATTCTTCATTTTTGTCCTCCCAAAATATTCAGAAATGATGGATACAATACAATTATTAAGAGATGAGGTGATGATATGACGACCTTTACTATTCTCGTAGCAGACGATGATCAAGATATAGCGGATGGAATAGAAATTTACTTAAAAAACGAAGGTTATCATGTGTTAAAGGCATCCAATGGTTTAGAGGCAATTGAACTGCTCGATCAGCATGAGGTTCATCTGATGGTTTTGGATATTATGATGCCGAAGATGGACGGCATTACCGCAACCTTTAAAATACGATCCAAAGGGAACGTGCCCATTATTATGCTTAGTGCCAAGGGAGAAGAGTCAGATAAAATTCATGGTCTTTCCGTCGGTGCCGATGATTATGTGACAAAGCCTTTTCATCCGATGGAGCTCATGGCAAGGGTTAAATCCCAGCTAAGAAGATATATTCAGCTAGGTACATATAACGAGCATGAGCAAGAAATTCGAATTGACGGGCTAACGCTAAATCAACTAGCAAAGGAAATAGCGCTAGATGGTATATCAATTCGTTTCACTCCGATTGAATACAAGATTACGGAGCTATTTATGCTCAATCCTGGAAGAGTGTTTTCCATTGATGAAATTTATGAACGAGTGTGGAAAGAGCAGGCGTATAACGCTGATAATATTGTAGCTGTTCATATTCGGAAAATTCGGGAGAAAATTGAGGTGGACCCAAAAAAGCCGCGCTATATTAAAGTGGTATGGGGCATCGGATATAAGATGGAAAAATAGAAATATGGACTTAGGGAGGATATCAAAAATGAAGAATAAGGTGTGGGGGGCTCTTATCTGGTGCTTGCTTTTGAATAGTATTATCATTGCATCTTTTTCAGTTTTACATGGTTCACCAAGCGAATATGCACAGTCTTATTTTAAAAGTGATCAATTTGATTTTGATTACGAAGAATTTACGCGTGAAATAGGACCGGTAGAACTAGCAAATTGGAGTGCGGATGAATTAAAACGAGACATTGTTATTGAGCCTCAAGATATTAAAGAATATCGAGAGCAGCACGATGTTATGGCAGAAATTCAATCAACTCAGAAACAGTATAATCGTGAAATTGAACGAGCGATTCAAAACAAAGACGAGATTACGAAGCAGGCGCTTATGAGTGAGCGGGAACGCAAAATAGGCGATATTCGAAATGACTTAATGGACGACAAATACGTGGCGTCACAAATCCGCGCGGAAAAAGAAAAGAAAATTGATATCTATATAAGCAATCTAAATCAGCGACTAAATCGACTTCATGATGAGTATCCTTATTCTTATGAATTGACCAATATTAAAACGGGAAAAACGGTTCAGTACGGAAACATCAACGACCAAGCAGCCTATAAGAAAGCGTACAGTAAAGATAAAGGCTATCTTACTACACAGCTTTTAAATAGTAGTATGGGTGACGAATGGGATAAAGGCTTCAAGCAAATGAATATAGACCCAGCTGTTTTTTACAAAGGAACCATTATTGTTCCAGAAAAGAAGCTTTCTGAATGGCAAAACTATCAGGATTTTCAACGTCAGCGAACGTCTTTCTACGTGATCATCGCATGCGGAATTCTTAGTTTAGTATGTTTACTGTTTGTCTATAAATTTCGCAAAGAGTGGTTTCAAAATCATATACTACATCAGGCATATCGTAGGTTGTCTATTGATATAAAGCTCGCTCTGTGGATTTTTACCATATTTTTAGTGCTACTAGTATCGGTAGGTACAAGTAGCACAGTTGTGAGCATGAGTACGAACTTCAATATTTTTATAGAACTTCTGTTTCTATTACCACTAGGGACGTTACTGATCTACTTAGGAATCTTGCAAACGGTGTGGCTAATAGAGGAACTAAAAGAAGGAAAGAATCTGAGAGAAGAATGGGACACAAGCGCCTTTATGAGCGCATGGAGGTTGTTAATTGTTAAACCGTTTCAAATGTTGCGTGAAGCTTTTTCAGATTCACCAATTGCTTTTCAAGTGGCGATCATACTGTTTGTTCTATTTATGTGGGGTGTCGGAACATCGCTAGTATTCACGATACCAGAGATGGCTTTAGTCTACATCATATGTGTATTCATGATCGGTCTCCCTGCACTATTTATCATTTTTTACCGCATTCGTTATTTAAATAAGCTCATAGTTGCAACAAGTCAAATTGCAACGGGCACGTTAAATGATCCTGTAGAAGTGAAGGGGAATTCTATTTTTGCGAAGCAGGCAACAATGTTAAATCAGATGAAAGAGGGCATTCACGTATCAAAGAAGGAACAAGCAAAGAGCGAACGCTTAAAAACCGAACTGATTACAAATGTGAGTCACGATCTGCGCACACCTTTGACGTCGATTATTACGTATACAGATTTATTGAAAAATCCAGATCTTACGGAAGAAGATCGTCATCATTACGTAGAAGTTCTGGACAGAAAATCACAGCGCTTAAAAACGCTCATCGAAGATTTATTTGAAGTATCTAAAATGGCAAGTGGCAATTTGGAATTACAAAAGCAGCGAATTGATTTAACAAAATTGCTTCAGCAGGCCCTTGCAGAGCATCAGGAGCAAATGGAGAAGGCAAGCTTGTCACTAAAAGTGACGACTCCGACTGAACCGTTACTTGCGTATGTTGATGGACAAAAGTGGTGGCGGGTTCTCGATAACTTAATTGTTAATGCGAGTAAGTATGCGCTTGAAGGAACAAGAGTCTATGTATCACTGAAAAAGGTAGGAGACGTAGCAGAGTTTGTTGTGAAAAATGTGGCAAAATATGAATTAAATGAAGATGCCGCAGAGCTCGTTGAACGCTTTAAGCGAGCTGATGCATCGCGTAACACCGAAGGTTCAGGGCTAGGTCTAGCGATTGCCCAATCTATTGTTGATCTTCACGGTGGTGAAATGAACATTGAAATTGACGGCGATTTATTTAAGGTCATTGTGAAGGTTCCGCTTACGATATAAAAAAAGCCCCCGTGTAGGGAATACACGGGGGTCTTCTTATTTTCGATTAAATTTTGTTCTGTCACCGGCAAGCTTCTTCCATTTCGCTTTTTCAGCAAGAGCAGCACGCTGATTTTCTTTTCGAGCGAGAAATGCCAGTTCTTTTTGAAGCTTCATATAGCTCTGATAACGACTAGCGTCCAGTGAGCCATCGTCCAAGTGCTGCTTGATGGCACATCCTGGCTCTCCTTTATGCTTGCAATCCCGAAAACGACATTGTGTCGTCAGCTCTTCAATATCTGAAAAACTATGGCTGAGTCCTTCATCTGCTTCCCATAGCTGTAGCTCTCTCATTCCTGGTGTATCAATGAGAAGGCCTCCGCTTGGTAAGAGCACTAATTCTCGATGAGTGGTCGTATGGCGACCTTTGTCATCATCTTCACGAATCGTGTTCACTTCCTGTTTGTATTCACCGTAAAGTGCATTCGTTAAAGTGGATTTTCCGACACCTGATGAGCCTAATAAAGCGACGGTGTTACCTTCTTGAAGGTAGGTGGCAAGTTCGTCTAACCCTGTTCCAGATTCAGCGCTAATAGCGTGAATGGGTACACCCATCGCAATACTTTCGACTTCTTCAATTTTGCTCATAACATCACCGCAAAGATCGGCTTTGCTTAAAATAATGACAGGGTTTGCGCCGCTTTCCCAGGCCAACAGTAAATACCGCTCAATTCGTCGTAAATTAAAATCCGTGTTTAATGCGTTTACGATGAAGATCGTATCGACGTTGGCTGCGACAATTTGTTCTTCTGTTGTGTTACCAGCTCTTTTACGAGAGAACTTGCTTTTTCGTGGTAGAACCGCGTGAATGGATGCTTTTTGTTCAGTAACTCGAGGGCTGATCACAACCCAGTCACCAACTGCTGGGAAGTCTTCACGTTCGATCGCATCGTGACGCATTTTTCCCGTAATTTCAGATAAGAGCTCACCGTGCTCAGTAAGCACGCGGTATATTCGTTTATGTTCAAGCGCTACACGACCTACTGTGTAACCCTCTTTCTGATACGATAAAAAGTCCTGATTAAATGATTCGTTCCAGCCTAATTGTGTTAAATTCAAATTAATTCCTCCAATGATTGAATGTAGATGATAAAAAAAGAGACCGGTTCACCGGTCTCCATGTATAGGGAAATATCCCCTATATAAATTAAAAACCGTTGGCTTATGCTCACAGCCTACGGATCATCAACATTACAAGTCATTAAAAGGATCTTATATGCTTTTCTCCATAGAGGGCTGTGATATGAAATTAGTTGAGATATTCGTTAACATGTTTTTCATCATACATTCCTCCTTTAAAAGCATTAAGTAAGTTCACTATATTATAATATGCATAATTTGTAAATAGGTTATTCTCTAAAAAATCAAAAAATGAGACAAGTTCTAAGCAATGTTGAATTGACAATACTTTTCTATCGGGTAGTGATTGTATATACTTAACGGTAAGGGAGATGACAGATGATGAAAGTTACAGAACGAGCAGCCAACTATGTTCAGGCGCTTCACCAAGAGCTAGGAGAAGAAGGTTTTTTGCGTATTCGTATTAAGAGCGAATGCTGCAACCAATATCAGTATTCATTTAGTCTCGCTCTTTCTCCTCAAGATGGAGATGTAACAGAAGAGATAAGTGGTATTACAGTTTTAGTGAACCAAGCTGATTGGCGTTATATGAAAGATATTAAAGTAGATGTAGTGGACGGGGAATTTATCGTTCATAATCCGCACCCGCTACTATCCCTTTAGAAGAATGGAAGAGACAACGAAAGTTGAGAGGTTGTCTCTTTTTAGGTAAAATTTAAATAGGTCCGTATTAACCTAATAAAAGGATGAACAAAATGAAATCAGAGAAAAAATATGAATCAAAGCATCTTGCTAGTATCTCGTTAGGCATTATGGGAGCAGGATTTGTGGCGACGATGCCTCTACAAGGGGCATGGTGGGGACAACTTCTTCAAGGTGGATTTGAAGCAGGTCTTGTCGGTGGTTTGGCCGATTGGTTTGCGGTAACAGCCTTGTTTCGTCATCCGTTAGGCCTGCCTATTCCACATACCGCACTTCTACCTAAAAACCGTAAGAAAATGACCAATGCGATTGTGAGCGTTGTGAAAGACGAATGGCTATCAAAAGAAAGCATTCAAGATAAAATTCAAAAGATCCGTTTTACTGATCGATTTATCTCCGTTGCAGAAAAACAAATTACGTCCGAGTCGTTGCGGAAAGGAATTGTTTCTGTGAGTGAGCAGTTCGTGCAAAAGATTGAGGTAGAAAAGCTCGTTCCTCTTGTTGAAAAAGAACTGAGAAAAGCGCTTCACTCGTTTGATATGAAGCGTGTGATTGAAGGTCTTATTGAACAGGTCATTCGCAAGGAATATGATCAAAAAGCGCTCGATTATATACTTGATCGTGTGGAAGAATGGGGAAGAAAAGAAGAAACAAGCCTACGCTTAGGAAGAATTGCGTTAGAGGCGCTTGATAATATTAAGCTTGATGGTATTTTACAGTTTGCGTTAAAATCTTTTCAAAGTTTCTTGAACGAGGAGAAGCTCGGCGGCATTCTACAAAGCTTATTACTTAGTATTCTTGGTAGCATGAAGGAAGAAGATAATCCGAATCGTCACGCTATTTTAACCCGAGTTTGCGAAGAGCTAGAAAAAGCCAAAACAAACGATGCTATGATCTCAGAAGTAAACGCTTTGAAGGACCAATTCGTTATGGATATGAATATGACCCAAGCACTTACAGACATGCTGAATCATGGCAAAGAAAAAGCATTGCGTTTCATTCATGACCCTGCCTATACAGACACGTATGTTCTTCCATTCCTTGCGAATATGCTACAAAAGCTTAAGCAGGACGAAGAACGTCTGAATAAAATGGAGCACTGGGTTCATCAGCAGATTACGAACCTCATTGAAGAAAATCATGAAAAAATTGGTTCCCTTGTCCAAGAAAATTTGGATAAGCTTGATAATGAAACGCTTATTAACATGGTCGAGAACAAGATTGGGAAGGACATTCAGTGGATTCGTGTAAATGGAGCAGTTTGTGGGTTTATGATTGGACTTGCACTTACAGCTATTGAATGGATTTTTTAAGAAGAAATGATCTTTCTGTAAAACTAAGGGATAAATGTATATAATAGAGATTAGAAGGTTTCGATAACCTTTTATGCATGGATGTACTTGATAAAAGGAGGATGTTTATGGAAGCTTTACACGTACAAAGTCGTTCACTGTTTCAAAAAGTGTTGGTAACGTTTATCATCTCACTTTTAATTGCAACAGTTGGTCTATATGTAGGACAATACGTTCCACCAGCGCTTATGTTACCGTTAGCCGTTGTAGAAATTGGAATGTTAATCGCTGCCTTTTGGCTACGCAAAAAGAAAATGGTTGGTTATGCGTTTGTTTACGTATTTACGTTTATTTCAGGAATTACGCTTTATCCGACGATTAGCTATTATTTGTCACAAACAGGTGCTAACATCGTTTTAACGGCGTTTGGTATTTCAGCAGGAACGTTTATCGTTTTTGGTTTTATCGGAACGAAAACGAAAAAGGATTTATCATTCCTCGGCTCGTTCTTATTAGTAGCGGTGCTCGCATTAATTGTTGGAAGTATTATTGCGATGTTCAGCCCGATGACAAGCACGGGTGTACTAATCTTTTCAATGATTGGTGCGGTAGTGTTTAGTTTATATATCTTATACGACTTTAATCAAATGAAACAACATGGAATTTCTGAAGAGGCGGTTCCACTTTTAGCACTTAACTTATATTTAGACTTTATTAACCTATTCTTATACGTGCTTCGTATTTTAGGTGTGTTAAATAGCGACGATTAAAAAAACATAGGCGATGCCTATGTTTTTTTTCGTTTTAAATGGATGTTTGTTTTTCCGTTGACTGCGATGTATTCAGAATGACAATGCCGACGATCACAAGCATAAGAGCCAGCACTTTCATTAGACTCATATGTTCATTAAACAGAATCACACCTAGAATAGCCGTAAGCGCTGTTCCCACACCTGACCAAGTGGCATAGGCAGACGAAAGAGGAATACTTTTTAGCGCAAGACTGAGCGAAATAAATGAGATGAGATATCCGATCGCAACCCCTATAGAAGGGAAAAGAATGGTGAAGCCGTTTGAATACTTTAGCATTGTTGAACCAAATGTTTCCGCAACAATGGCAAGTGCAAGATAAAAAGCACCTTTCATAGTGTGAGCTCCTTTATTTTGTGAAATTTAATAAGGTAATACCAACTAATAAAATAAAAATGCCAAGTGCACCTTTTCGATTGATCGTTTCTTGGAAAAATAAAATCCCCGTCAACACGGTCAAAATCGTACCTACTCCAGACCATGTGGCATACACCATCCCGAGTGGCAGTCCTTTCAGGGCAATTGAAAGAGAATAAAAAGCAATCGCATAGCCCACTGCAATGCCTACGATTGGAAGAACGCGAGAAAAACCGTTTGATGCTTTTAACATAGAAGACCCGAACACTTCTGCTACAATCGCAAGCGCTAGCGTAAAATAGCTAATCATACGTTCGACTCCTTTTCTAGCAAAGTAAATAAGTATTTCATCATACGATCTTGGCGTTCCTTTTCTATAGGCTGAAGGCCGAACATTTTGCTAAACCATAAGCCATCGCAAACAAAGCGAATAATAAGCGATAAATTCACGTTTTCGCCACCGTTTCGGATTTGCTTATCCCACTTTTCATATTGCTCCTGCCACGGATGCAGCAAGTCATGATTGTTTCCAATGGCAGCTAGCAGGCTCGTATCCAAATTTAACGATTGGGGATGCTCTAGGTCGTTAAGGGTTGCTTGAGCATACGCTTGAATGAACGACTTTGTTTGCTCTTGCTCCTTTTCTACTTCCTGATTAAATTCGTCAATAGCAAAACGACTCATTCCTTCAATGAGCGCATCCTTGCTTGGAAAATGATAAAGAAGACCACCTTTACTTACGCCCGCTTCTTTTGCTACTGCATCAAGCGTTAGGTTCGATAGTCCTTGAGACGCGATGACCGCTGAAGCTGCTTTTAAGATCTCATTTCGTTTTGACACTTGCTTCACTCCTAAACTAAACCGTCTGGTTGGTATAGTGAAAATAATAACGGCATTGAAAAAAGTTGTCAATGAGGAATGAAAACACGTGAATGCATTGTTCTAAATGGTTTTTACTAGTGGAAACATGTTAATAGGGCAGCTCATCAGCTGCCCTAAACAATTAGTCTGTTATTTTCTCGCCTACCGTTGATGGGGGAACGTGCTGGGTACTGATAGGCGTTCTACGTACAAAAAAGTATGAAAAAATAACAAGTCCTGTTACGAGGAGCGTTAAGAAGATTTGAGAACGTAACGATTCAATGAAAGCCATTGAGATCAAGATGATGGCAATAGCAGCAATCGTAAAATAGTTTAAGTAAGGGAAGAGCCACATTTTCATGGCTGGCAAGTTTTTCTTTGGTGTGTTTTTACGCAGTCGTAGGTGAGAAATGGCGATGCTTAAATAAACAATTAAACCAATTGCACCGGAAGAATTAATTAAGAATAAAAACAATTTGTCAGGTGACACGAAGCTAAAAATAGCACATATGTAAGAAGCAATCGTGCTAATCCAAACGGCTCTAATAGGAACACCACGGCTATTTACTTTTGCGAAAGCACGAGGAGCTTGTCCTTTTTTAGCTAATGAATGAATCATTCTTGAATTGGTGTAAAGAGCTGAGTTTAGACAGGATAGGACAGCAACTAAGATGACAACATTCATAATTTCTGCTGCACCAGGAATGTTCGCCATTTTTAGCATCGTTACGTAAGGGCTTTTTAGCAAACTTCCTTGATTCCATGGAAGAAGGGTGACGAGCACGGTAATCGATCCAATATAGAATAGTAAAATCCGCCAAATCACGCTGTTAATCGCAATGGAGAGGGACTTCTGAGGAGATTTGGCTTCGCCGGCTGCAATGGCTGCAATTTCGGTTCCGAAGTATGAAAACACCACGGTTATCACACCAATAAAGACGGACGTACCACCGTTTGGAGTAAAGCCACCATGCCCAAATAAATTCGACGTTCCTGGTGAAGGCACGTTAGGGAAAATCCCACAAATAATGGCAATCCCAATGCCCATAAAAGCAATGATCGCTAAAATTTTAATCATCGAAAACCAGTACTCAAATTCACCAAATGACTTGACGGAAACTAAATTTGAAAGGGTTAATAAAAACGTTAAAATAAGACTCAGTAGCCAAATAGGAAGCTCGGGGACCCATTCATGGACGATTGCTGCACCAGCCGTAGCTTCAATGGCAACGACAATAACCCAAAAAAACCAGTAAAGCCATCCAACCGTATACCCTGCCCAAGGTCCAATTGCTTCTTTCGCATAGGTAGAGAACGAACCGCTGTCCGGATTTGTAACCGCCATTTCTCCGAGCATTCTCATAAGAAGGACAACGAGAAAACCAGCAATTCCATAAGAAAGAATAGCACCTGGTCCCGTTGCGTTAATGACGCTACCACTTCCAACAAATAGACCAGCGCCAATAATTCCACCAATTGAAATCATTGAAATATGCCTTGTCTGTAGCTTATTTTCATCTTTTTTCATATACTCAATCTCCTCTCTGTAAAAAATCGTCATTGATGTTAAATATACAATATATTCAGAAAGTTTCACATCCAACTTAAGTTGTGAAACTATTTCTCAACATCTTTTTTCGGTTTTAGGCAGGAATAAAAAGAAGGAATGCATTAGTAAGGAAAGGGAGATGATTGCTAGATGTAATCAATAAAATAGAATGAACGCGCTTTCGTTTTTATGC
This sequence comes from Priestia koreensis, assembly GCF_001274935.1. Taxonomy (GTDB): domain Bacteria; phylum Bacillota; class Bacilli; order Bacillales; family Bacillaceae_H; genus Bacillus_AG; species Bacillus_AG koreensis. The sequence goes on from NZ_LILC01000011.1 coordinate 209,525, forward strand.
AATCGCTTTCTTTGTTACCTGCCAATTTTAACTATTCTAAAAAAGTGGTTGACAAGTTCGGAAAAAATATATATATTTTGAAAATACTTATTAATAAAATAGTTTTACAACATATAAACAAACACGACGATCAAGAGTAGTAAAAGTTTTTTCTTTGTTACCAGAGAGCTGCGGGGTGGTGAAACGCAGTCAAAGAAATCTTTGAACTCGCTTGTAAGTGGAAAAGCAGAACGGAATGTTATCCTTTTAAGTTTTGACGGTTTGCCTTCGTTAACAGGCCATACAAGCTGGATCTAATCATCATTAGATCAAAAAGAGTGGTACCGCGGTTGAAGGCCAATCGTCTCTTTCATTAAAGAGACGATTGGCCTTTTTTTATTGATCTCGAATTGATCTACGTAACATATGACACCCTATAAAAGTGAAGAGTGAAAGGAGAAGCTTATGGAAAAAGGTAATCAACAGCTAAAACGAACATTGCAAGCAAGGCACATCATGATGCTAGCTCTTGGAGGGGCAATTGGAGCAGGGCTGTTTAAAGGAAGTAGCGCAGCGATTGACATTGCAGGTCCCGCTGTTATCGTGGCGTATTTAATTGGTGGAATTATTCTTTTATTTATTATGCAGGGACTCGCAGAAATGGCTGTGAAAAACCCGAATGCTCGAACATTTCGTGATTTGGTACAACCTATTTTAGGAGATTTTTCAGCGCACTTCTTGGATTGGATTTACTGGAAAATGTGGGTACTAAATATTGCAGCAGAAGGAATTGTCGCTGCAATGTTCATTCAATACTGGTTCCCTTCCGTGCCGACTTGGCTACTGGTTTTATTAATTGCGATCCTTATCACTCTTTTAAATGTTTTTTCTGTAAAGCTGTTTGCTGAGGCGGAGTACTGGATGGCATCGGTTAAGATAGCAGTCATTGTGTTGTTCATTATTTTCGGTGTACTGCTGCTATTTGTTCCGTTTCAAGGTCATGAACCAACAGGATTTGCTAACTTAACGGCTCACGACGGATTTTTCCCAAATGGCACAAAAGGATTGATTGCAGCGATGCTTGTAGTTGTATATTCGTATGGTGGAACCGAAATGATCGGAGTAACGCTTGCGGAAGCTCAGAATCCGGAAAAAGTGATTCCAAAAGCAATTCGAAATACGTTTGTACGTATCGTTGGGTTTTATGTTCTTCCGTTCCTTATTATCGTCAGCTTAATGCCTTGGGACAAAGTAAACGAGTCGTCACAGAGTCCTTTTGTCATCGTATTTGATAGCATTGGTATTCCGTACGCAAGTGATATTATGAATGCCATCATTTTGTTAGCGATTTTCTCGTCTATGAATTCAGGGTTATATGCATCTTCACGTGTATTATTTACACAGTCTGAAGATGGAAAAGTACCTAAAATATTTTCAAAGCTTTCTAAGAAACGAGTACCGTTTGTTGCGGTCATTACGTGCACGGCCGCTTTATATTTAGGCGTTTTGATTTCATTTGTAGCGGGGGACCAAACTTTTAATTACTTAATGGGCTCATTAAGCTATACAGTTTTATTTATTTGGTTCTTCATCACACTGGCTCACCTTCGTTCCCGAAGTAAGGGTGAAGTTGATTTGCAAAAATACCATGTAAAATGGTTCCCGTATACAACTTGGTTTGCTCTAATTTGTATCATTGCTATTTTCTTCGGAATTTTGTTTACAACGTCAATCATCCAAACAATTATTACAATGTGTATCTATCTCGTTATTACGTTATCCTATTTTTATCAAAATTCTCCAAAGAAAAGAAGCATGAATTTAGCATCTAACAAATAATTGTTAAGGACAATTTTTTATACAAATAAGCCTTCCATATAGTTGGAGGCTTATTTGTTTGTAAAAAAGGGAAGAGATAGAAAAAAGTAAAATTTTGTAGGAATTTTATCGAGGAAGAACCTTCGCTTTTTTGACGAAAATCTGCTACTATTTAATGAGAGTTGTCCGTAGAAATATAGATTCATAAGATTTTTATTTGTTTTTTACACGTTTCTGTGTACAATGTTTATTTGGGACGTTATGAACCTTCTGTTACCGTCTTGCCTCTAATGTGCTAACATTTTGAAACTTTTTAGTCGTTCTATTCGTCTTAATAGAAGTAGAGTGTGTTAAGTGAAGAACAGATTGTCGCCGCTTAGAAGGATTGATAAGGCAATTTTAATCCTACAAGCCACGTTGAAAATTTAATAATTAGTAAGAGGTGTGAAAATGAAAAACCTGCTATCGAGAGACCAACATGTATTAAATAAGCATCTTGGTTTCTTCTTTTTAGCTGTCGTACTATTTTGGCTAAAAACTTACGCTGCTTATCGTGCGGAGTTTAACTTAGGTATCGATAACGACATGCAAAAGTTTTTACTTTTTATGAACCCTATTAGTTCAGCAATTCTCTTCTTTGGGTTTGCGTTATTTGCGAAAGGAAGACGTTCTTACATCTGGATGATTATTTTAAATCTCCTTATGTCGATCCTACTTTATGCGAATGTCGTGTACTATCGTTTCTTTAACGATTTTATTACGATTCCAACGCTTACACAGACAAAGAACTTTGGGGATTTAGGTGGTAGTATTCTAGAGCTTTTATCTGGATATGACCCTCTTTATTTCTTAGATACTTTCATTCTACTTGCACTTGTTGTGTTCAAGGTTGCGAAACCACAGCCTGTTCGCTTGAGTGGTAGAAAAATTACGGGCGTATTCTTGCTAGGGATTTTGTTTTTCAGCACAAACCTTGCGTTAGCTGAATCAGATCGTCCACAATTATTAACAAGAACGTTTGACCGTAACTACATTGTGAAGTATTTAGGTGCTTATAACTACACGATTTACGATGCAATTCAGAGCACAAAGTCATCAGCACAGCGTGCACTAGCAGACAGTAATGACGTAACAGAGGTAAGTAATTTTACAAAAGCTACTTATGCAGAGCCAAACAAAGCATATTTCGGAAAAGCAAAAGGAATGAACGTGATTTATGTTCATCTTGAGTCTTTCCAAAACTTCTTAATTAACTACAAGTTAAACGGACAAGAAGTTACACCATTTTTAAACTCATTAACAAGAGACCAAAACACGTTATACTTTGATAACTTCTATCACCAAACAGGTCAGGGTAAAACGTCTGACGCAGAATTTATGTTAGAAAACTCCATGTTTGGATTGCCACAGGGATCTGTTTTCTCTACGAAGGGACAGAATACTCTTCAAGCTGCACCAGCTATTCTAGGTCAGCGCGGGTATACATCAGCAGTCTTCCACGGTAACTATAAAACATTCTGGAATCGTGATGAAATCTACAAATCTATCGGTTTTGATCACTTCTTTGATGCTAGCTACTATGACATGAATTCAAAAGACGTTGTGAACTACGGACTAAAAGATAAACCATTCTTTAAAGAGTCTATTCCGATGCTAGAGTCATTAAAGCAACCGTTCTATACGAAGTTCATTACGCTTTCTAACCATTTCCCTTATCCAATTGAAGATAGCGAAGCTACCATTGGACCAGCAACAACAGGGGATGGATCAGTTGACCGTTACTTCCAAACAGCGCGTTATCTTGATGAGTCAGTAAAAGGATTCTTTGATTATCTGAAGAAATCTGGTCTATATGACAACTCTGTCATTGTTTTATATGGTGATCACTATGGTATTTCAGAGAACCATAACAAAGCAATGTCTCAAATTTTAGGTAAAGAAATTACGCCACTGGATAATGCGAACTTGCAAAAAGTACCTCTTTATATTCGTGTACCGGGTATGAATGGTGGTATTCAACATCAGTATGGTGGTGAAATTGACGTTCTTCCAACACTCCTACACTTACTAGGAATTGATACAGAAGATTACATTCAATTTGGTACAGACTTAATGTCAAAAGAACATTCGCCGGTCGTGCCGTTCCGTAACGGAGACTACGTAAGTCCGACGACTGCTTCTATTAACGATAAGTATTACAATATGCAAACAGGTGAGCGTATTGAAGCGAACGACGAGACAAAACGTTACTCAGAAATCGCTCAAAAACGACTTAATCTTTCAGACAAAGTAGTATACGGAGATTTATTACGTTTCTACGAACCAAAAGGATTTAAGCCTGTAGATCGCTCGAAATATAACTACAATCACGATGAGGATACAACAACCTCAGATAAAGAAAATGAAAAAGAGAAAACAACGAGTGAAACAGACCAGAAATAAACGAAAAGCGACAGGAATTAGCTCCTGTCGCTTTTTTTATTCGGGAAAATAGGGATTTAGGTGAATAAGTACTTCCTGAATATGATCATTTTTGTCCATCAGTACCTTTTTAATTTCTCGTCCTAAGTCATGTCCCTGTTTAATCGTTTTGAAGTGGTCAATTGAGATGCGAACATCTACTAATATGTAGTGTCCGTGCTCACGTGCGCGAATAAGATCAATGCGTTTTACTTCAGGAAATGATTCAATAGTCGAAGTGAATTCCTCTAAAAGATCTGGCGCCACGTTTCGCTCCATTAAAATCTGAAATGCCTCGTTCATCATTTGCCAAGAAATACGGAAAATCAAAAAGGCAACGAAAATACTGGCTACTTTATCTCCATATAGAAGGAAATGGATTTTCTCCTGTTTGCCAACGATTGACACAATAACACCCATTGCTGCGGCAATAGAAGCAATAATATCTGCTTTATGATCAAACGCAATGGCTTCGATAGCTTTACTTTGTTGGGCTTTCGCCGTTTTTAATGAATACTGGTATAGAAGAATTTTGGCTACATATGAGAACAATGCTACCCACATGGCCATAAGTGTCGGTGATTCAATAGGATGGAAAAATCCTGATACACCTTCGAAGACAATGTATATGGCAACGAGAAAAAGAATAATACCTACGATCCCTGATACGATGACTTCTGCTTTTCCGTGGCCGTAAGGATGGTCATCATCCGCTGGTTTATTAGCTAATCGAATAACAATAAGTACAATAATTGATGCGAAGACATCTGCTGCTGAATGAATACCATCAGCAAATACGGCATCACTGTTACTCGAGTAGCCAATAATTATTTTTCCTACTGTTAAAACAATGTTACTCCATACGCTAATCCAAGCTACTTTTTTCGCGATGGACTCTCTGCTTTTAGTCATTTCTTCACCTCATACGATATCTAAAAAATCAGCTTTTCTATCGTACCATTACAGAATCATGTGGGTCTAGAGCAATAATATTAGAAAAAGCTATATTAGTAGAATGAATTCAATAGTATTAGAAAAGCGAAATAAAGTTGAACTTATACAACTTTAAAAAGGATGAATCACTTTTCGCGATTCATCCTTTTCAGCTAGATGTTAACGAACGTTGTCTTTGGTTGTTTTGGGGGAGGGGTATCACCTATATTATTGTTTCCCCACGTGCGTTCGTATTCCCATCCAGTCAGTTCTTCTACTACTTTTCTTGTCTGGTCATCGACGTCCTGCATGGAGCCACCGCTCTCAAGACGTTGAATTTCTGTAATCAGTACTTCATGTCTATGTTTGTTCAATTTAAAACGGAGCGAAACGATGAAGCCGAATACTACGAACAGGAGAGTACCGATTCCGAATACAACCATAATCCCTGTAATTGCTTGAGCTGGTTGAGCTTCATTCCCAGATGCAAAACCAAAGCCATCAAGAACAATACCGACTAAGAACAGAGCGATGGACTGAACAAGCTTTCGAATAAATGTCATCGTTCCAGCAAAAATTCCTTCGCGACGTTCGCGTGTCAACATTTGATCAACATCAGGGATAAAGCTATAAATATTCCACGGAACGAAATATGTTCCGCTTCTGCCAATTCCCATGAAAATCGCGATCACATAAAGCATGGCCACAACGTGCGCAGAAGCAAAATAATACACGCTTATATAGGCAAGTATGGATACGAAGACGGTACCTAAAGCAATTTGATAAGCCGAGCCGTTGCCAAGCTTCACGCAAGCCCAAGCAAAAATGGGAATAAAGATCATTTGGATAATGCCCATCGTGCTTAATAGTTTGGAAGCAAGAACCGTATTTTCTCCTAAAGCAAAGGCAACGTAGTAAGCAAATGTAGCGCCAAAGATGTCCTGTGCTGCATAAGCACCCGCATACATCAATGTATGTAATCTGAATGTTCTAATTTTAAAGGTTGAGAGCAAGCCTTTAAAAAGTTTTTTCATATCTTCCTTAAAGTGAAGCGGTGCTTTCACCTTTTCTTCCACGGGTTCTTCAAATGTGAAACGATACAAGCCAACCATGATGATGGCAAAAATGATGGAGAAGACTGCACCCATTAGGAAGAAAGAAAATGGGGATTTTTCTCCGTAGATGCCAATTAATACACCAGGAAGCCATGCTGCCACGAATGTAGAGCCCTGAGAGAAAATAAGGCGTACAGTTGTGAGACGTGAGCGAACGTTAAAATCTCGCGTCATTTCTGCTGAAAGTGTTTCATATGGAACGGTAATTAGCGAAAAAACTAGTCCAAAAAGAATATACGTCAAAAGGTAATACCAGTAACCTAAATCACTGATCCAAAGCAATGAGTAGGTTAACGAAAACGGAATTCCAAGCAAGAAGAAAAATCCTCTTCGCCCAAATCGTTTACCGAATTTGCTTCGATGAAAGTTATCGGTGACATACCCCATTAAAGGATCAAAAAAGGCGTCAATAAAACGAGAAATTGCTAGGATAGAACCTGCTTGTGTAGCGGTTAAGCCGCCGAATTTTGTGTAGAAAAACATGAGCCAGAGACCGATAATGGCAATGGAGCCACCACCAAAAATGTCACCGGACCCGTAAGCAAGAGTAGTCTTCCACCCTACCTTTTGTTTTTGAGTATGTACAGCCATCTCTTTTCCCCCTTTTTAGACTATTAGCCCGTGCTATTTCTGAACCAGGAGCACAGTTCGTCCAATCTTATGTTGTAAGATACAAGCTACCCTAAAATTTTTTTCTTAAAACCAGTGGAAATGGGGAAAGTAAAAATCATAATCATGAACTGACGGAATGCGGTAGGAACAGAGGAGGAGAGCAGGAGATGAAGTTATTTGATTTTCAAGATCAAGTTGTAGTAATTACAGGAGCAAGTAGGGGCATAGGGTTTACGCTCGCACGATCTTTTTCCACTCTAGGAGCAAAGGTTGTGTTGCTTGGAAGAACTGCTTCAACTATTCAACAAGCAGCTAATGATATTCAAAGTGAAACGGCTAATGAGACGCTCGGTCTTGTTTGTGATGTAACAGATGAACAGCAAATCGAAACGATGGCAGAAGAGGTGATGAAGAGATTTGGAAAAATAGATGTTTTAGTGAATAATGCAGGAGCAACCGTTCGAAAAACATTAGACCATTTGGAACAGGAAGAATGGGAGGATATTATGAAAACGAACGTCACGTCTGTTTTTCTAACGACCAAAGTAGTAGCACGTAAAATGAAGGAAGCACGTTACGGTCGAATTATCAACATTGCGTCTATGTCTAGTGAAATTACGCTCTCTTTTTCAACTGCATATGGACCTAGTAAAGCAGCGGTCGTTCACTTTACGAAGCAAACAGCAAGTGAGCTGGCTCCTTATAATATAACGGTTAATGCTGTGAGCCCCGGATTTGTAAAAACGTCTCTAAACGCAAAAGCGCTCGAGGATGATCAGTTTCGACGTCCGATTGAAAATCGTAATCCAATGCGTCGTATCGGAACAATTGACGAAGTTGTTACGCCCGTTGTTTTTTTCGCAGCAAAGGGATCTAGTTATGTAACCGGTCAAAACTTGCTCGTTGATGGGGGAACCACGTCTTTTGGCTTTTAAAAAAAGAAGGCGTTCAGCACGGTCACTGAAAAACTTCGGATTTTTTAGATGATCAGTAGAACCTAAGACAAAAAAGCTGGATGAATTCCTTTTTAGGGATTTATCCAGCTTTTTCTTCATTACAAAGCAAAAAAACGGCCAAATTCCTTTCAAAATGGGAATTTGGCCATTACATCTGATATAGTCGCTCTAGGTTGTTTGGAACGGAAGGTGCGAGACTCCTGCGGGATTAGCGTGACAGGTGAGACCCCGCAGAGGAGCGAGGAGGCTCACCGCACGCCCCGCGGAAAGCGGAGCGACCTGGAGTGGAAATCAACCGACTCCGTTATGAACGCCATCCTTTAAGGACTTTTTCAATGATCTCCGCTAAGCGGGGCCTTCTTTCAAAGCTTATTTTACTTTTGCTACAATTTTCCCGCGGACGTGACGCTCTGATAAGCGTACGAGTGCTGCTGGGACTTCTTCAAGCGTGATAACTTCTTCAAGTAACGATTTAATTTTCTTTTGCTCTAATAGAGACAGCATATCGTCGCCCATTTTAGCTAGATCTTCTTGTGCTAATTGATCATCGGACTGATGTGCTGCATTTAAGGCAACTTCGTGATAAGAAACGACTTTCGTGAAGCCTTTAATCTTCGTGAAATCAGGTGCTCCAGCGATGTAGACCATGTGTCCCATATAAGCAAGCATATCCAGTGAATCTGTTGCGTTTTGACGACTTACTGCATCAACTACCGCATCAACACCGCGGCCATTTGTAAGCTCCATTACTTTTGCTGTTACATCTTCTTCTCGGTAGTCAAAAACGTGATCAGCACCGAGAGATTTTACGTATTCATGGTTGTGAGAGGAAGCCGTTGAGAACACCTCTAGGCCTGCAAGCTTAGCTAGTTGAACACCAAATCCACCTACACCACCAGCGCCTCCGTGAATCATAATCGTTTTAACGTTGTTAAGAGGAAGCTTGCGGAACAAAGCTTGATACGCTGTATATCCTGCGCATGGAAGAGATACTGCTTCCTCGTAAGAAATGCTTTCAGGAATTCGTGATACGCTGTGAGCAGTCGTGATCGCAAATTCAGCATATCCACCATTTTTAGTAAAATCGCCGTGGTAAACAACGCGATCTCCGATGTTCCATTGTGTTACACCCTCACCAAGAGCTGCGACCGTTCCTGCAACGTCTACTGCCAAAATGTGTGGGTATGTCCAAGCTGGATTTCCGCCTGTTGCTGTTTTGTAATCAACAGGATTTAGTCCAACAGCATGGACCTCGACTAAAATTTCTCCGCTTTTTGGAGTAGGCGTCTCGATTTCTTCTAGCGTCATATTCGCCCATTGTCCTTTATCATGTAAAAGTAATGCTTTCATTTTGATGTCATCTCCCTTTAAATTTGAGCTGTATTTTCGATATGGTTTATAATAGATACCATTGTTCCAAAAAACAAGTAGGCACTATTTCGTAAGGTAGTATCCATTTAGAAACTACAAAGAGGTGAAAGTCGTGAAGGATCTTGAAAAAGAATATCAATGCGCGATTGATTTAGTAATAGATGTTATAGGAGGAAAGTGGAAGGTTCTTATTTTATGGAACTTGAATGAAGGGGTGAAACGTTTTAACGAATTGAGACGTTCATTACCAGGAATTACACAAAAAATGCTCACTCAACAACTACGTGAGCTTGAGCATCATGGATTAATTGAACGAACGGTTTATCAGCAAGTACCTCCAAAAGTGGAGTATTCGACTACTTCTCAAAGGAAAAAGCTTCAGGCTACGCTATTTGCGATGTGTGAGTGGGGAGACGAGTACGCAGAAGAAAAAGGCATTGAGATGAATCGATGCTGGACTACTTATGATTTTATGAAGGCAAAATAATGGCACTTAAAAGTACCTACCGAACTTAAAAGTGCGTACTTCTCACGTTAACTTATATGCTTCATAATGACCTTCAACAGCAGCTTTGCTACAGCGTGCTGCCAAAGAGAAGGAGGAAGACATATGAACACATTTTCTAATCATCATGCTTATAGTCGTATGTACAAAGAGGAAGAGCTCACACTAGGGCTTCATATACCGTTAGAAAATTATCAGTTTTCTACTCCGACGATGGAAAAGCAAGTGGAGCTGTCTCAATTAGCAGAGAAATATGGGTTTACAGGGTTATGGTTCCGCGATGTATTACTAGAAGATCCGATGTTTGGTGATCCGGCGGTAGGTCAAATCTATGATATGATGATTTACCTTACCTATTTAGCAAGCCAAACAAAAGAGATCGCGCTTGGAACTTCAGCGGTAGTGCTACCACTACGTCATCCTTTACGAATTGCAAAAGAGATCGCAACGATTGATCAATTGTTTCCAGAGCGTCTTATTATGGGGGTTTCATCAGGTGATCGCCGCGCTGATTTTAGAGGACTAGGCGTGTCACACGCTGATCGTGGGGCAAGATTTGTCGAGTCGTTTCAATACCTACAGCAAGCGCTCTATGAAGAATATCCTCAAATTGCTGCCGGTGTTGGACAAATACAAGGTGCCAATTTAGTACCAAAGCCGACAACCCAAATTCCAACGATGATTACAGGTTATAGCCAACAACCGATGGACTGGTTTGCAGAGCATGGAGACGGTTGGATGTACTATCCTCGTGCGCCGCATTTACAGGCAGAGTCCATTAGACAGTGGCGAGAGCTAGTCGAGCAGTATCATCCTGGGCAATTTAAGCCATTCACGCAGCCAATGCACTTAGATCTGTCAGAAGATCCGAATGAATCCATTACGCCTATCCGCCTAGGCTTCCGTGCTGGACGAAATGTGTTAATTGAGCTTTTAAGTATTTATAAAGAAATTGGTGTCAATCATTTGTTTTTCGCGCTATTCGATAGTCAGCGACCAGCAGAAGAAGTTATTAATGAATTAGGTGAAGAAGTACTTCCGCATTTTCCTGCCCATCGCTAATGTAAAAAAAGACGTTCCGTGTGGGGAACGTCTTTTTTTCTACGCAATCGTTTTCAAAAAAATGGATTAAAAATTCTATGTTAGTCAATCTCTGTATTTGAGATTACGTCATCTAGCTTCTCAAATAATCGATAGAATGTATTCAGTTCTTCTATAGAGAATTGTGTAAAGTAGTGATTCATCAGTTTGCGGTGTGATTCAGTCATTTCTTCAAGAAGCGCTTTTCCTTGTTCACTGAGACTCACCATAACGACACGACGATCTCGTTCGGAATGAACGCGTTCAACTAAGTCGCGATCAATTAAGCGATCCATTAAGACAGTAATTGCGCTCGGTTTCACATTCATTAGGTCTGCTAGCTGTGTAACTCTTGTTAATCCCTCTTTTGCAATCATATGCATAACGTGAAACTGTGGGCCTGTAATTTTATATGGTTGTAAATTTTTATCAACGATTGGTCGGAGTTTTTTGTTAATGGCAATAAGTGACATTTGGACACTTTGTGCAAGTTCTATTTTTTCTTCTACCATGCTGATCCCCTTTTTCAATTGTTTGTTAACTTAAATGTTAAACAATTTAAATTAAATTGTCAAACTTCTTCCTTTTTATTACAGATTGATAGAGAGAGAACAGAAGAGGAGCAAGGAAAGCGTTACGAGTGCACACTTTCCTCTTAATTACGAGGAAGAAAAAAATGATGAAACAAAGGCAAAAAGGTTGCATATACGTAATAATAAATTGTTTAATGTTTTAGTGATTAAAAATTTAAGTTTTAGTAGTTGACATTTTTATTTTTGTAAATTAATATTTATATTACTTAAATATTAATATTTAAAGATGAATTTCTTCGAAAGGAGTGAAAGAGATTCGTGGGCAAAATGGAATGTGATATTGATATGTTAGAACGTATAAATGAAGGGCTTCGATTAATTCATAAGAAACAGGAATTAATTTTAGATAAAGTATTGACCCCTTACGAAATCACGTCGCTACAATTTCGCATTATTTTTAAGGTTCACAAGTACGGGGCAATTCGTGTTAGCCAATTAGCTCATAAGGTCGACGTGCTACCAAGTTCGTTAACAAGAATGGTGGATCATCTTGTCCGAAATGAACTTTTGCAGCGAGGGTATGATAAAGAAGACCGACGAGCAGTTGTGATTGAGTTAACAGAAAAAGGAAAAGAAGTTTTCACTCAAGTAATGGATGTCTATATCCAAACCGCTTCACAGTACAACCTAGAGGATATGGAGTCTGGTGTTGTTACGTTCATGGATTTCATGAAGAAGTTAGATGGGACAATGGAGGAATTACATCCAGAAAAAACTACTTGAATTCGTGAAGTAATTTCACTAAAGTATTGTAGTGCCTTTTTTTTTGGTTTAAATTTATTTTGTTTAACTAAATAAATTATATGTTAGCTTTTATTTTTATCATTATTAATTATTAGCATGGTGAACGAAAGGAGATTGACAATGAGCAAAGGACGCTTAATTCTTACAAATATTATTGGTATGATCGTAGTTCTTGCATTAATCGCAGGAGGTTCTTATTACTACTATCAAAGTGCCAACTACGTAAAAACAGACGAAGCAAAAGTAGCAGCAACTATGGGTCAAATCGTAGCTCCGACATCTGGTAAATTATCTGGATGGACAGTTGAAGAAGGGGACGACGTAACAAAAGATGCTCAAGTAGGTAAAGTATCTGATGGTAAACAAACAGTTGGATTATCTTCTAGCATGGAAGGTAAAGTAATCAAAAAAGAGGCTTCTGATAACCAAATGGTTCAAGCCGGTCAAGTTCTTGCACAAACTGCAGACATGAATAATCTGTATATTACAGCTAACATTAAAGAAGACAAATTAAAAGATATTGAAAAAGGTGACTCTGTAGACGTAACAGTTGATGGAGACTCAGGTACAACATTTGAAGGTGAAGTAGAAGAAATCGGTTATGCAACAACATCTACTTTCTCAGTAATGCCGCAACAAAATACAAGCGGTAACTACACAAAAGTAACACAAAAAGTACCAGTTAAAATTTCAATTAAAGCACCTTCTGATAAAGTATTACCAGGAATGAACGCTGAAGTAAAAATTTCAACAAAATAATGGTTCGTAACACAGGTAACAAAAAGAAAGGAGGTTGTTTGGATGACTTCTCAAGCTGCTGAAACACAGGATAATGGAATTCGCCGTCACATACCACTTTTGGTTATTTTGATGCTAGGGTTGTTCCTAGCGATTCTAAATCAAACGCTTTTGAATGTGGCAATGCCGCATTTAATGAATGAGTTTGGGGTATCTGCTACAACCATTCAGTGGTTATCTACTGGATACATGCTAGTAAACGGTGTGTTAATTCCACTTTCAGCCTTTTTAATTGAGCGGTTTGGTACACGTATTCTATTCTTAATCGCAATGTTCTGTTTTACAATTGGAACACTTGTATGTGGAATCGCGCCTAACTTTTCAATTATGCTGGTTGGACGTATTATCCAAGCAATTGGTGGAGGAGTACTACAACCACTAGTTATGACAATCATCTTTTCGATCTTCCCTCCAGAAATGCGTGGGAGAGGGATGGGGATCTTTGGTTTAGCAATGATGTTCGCTCCGGCGGTTGGTCCAACTTTATCTGGTTGGGTTATCCAAAATTACGACTGGCGCCTTATGTTCTACGCGCTTGTTCCATTCGGAGTAATTATTTTCGCTATTGCAGCGTTTAAGCTAAAAAATGTGTTCCCTCCAAAACAAGTTCGACTTGATGTAATTGGTTCGTTATTATCAATTGTTGGTGTAGCATCTTTATTATATGGTGTGAGCCAAGCAGGTAGCGATGGTTGGGGAGACCCAGTCGTTCTACTAACAATTATTATTGGACTTATTGGGATCGTTGCATTTATTCTGCAACAATTACGCTCTGAACGACCACTATTAGACTTTAGAGTGTTTAATCACGGTATTTTTTCATTAGCAAATGTCATCAATGCTGTTATTACAGTTGCGATGTTTACAGGGATGTTCTTGCTTCCGATTTTCTTACAAAATCTTCGAGGGTTCACGCCGCTTCAATCTGGCTTATTACTATTACCAGGTGCACTGATTATGCTGGCGATGTCACCAATCTCAGGGGTTTTATTCGATAAAGTAGGACCAAGACCGTTGGCGATTGTTGGGATGATCATTACGACGATCACAACATTTGAATTCACACGTTTAACAATCGATACATCTTATTCTTGGATTTTAGGTGTTTACATTGCTCGTTCATTTGGTATGTCATTACTTATGATGCCAGTTATGACAGCAGGTATGAACCAATTACCGAAGCATCTAACAAGTCATGGTACAGCGATGACGAATACGCTTCGCCAAGTAATGGGATCACTAGGGATCAGCTTAGTTACAACGGTTTATACAAATCGTACGGTTTTCCATTCAGTGAACATGTCAAACGAAATGAATACGGCAAATCCGCAGTTCATGCACTCGTTCCAATCTTATGTTCAATCTGTTGCACAGTCCATGCATATTCCGGTGGAACAAGCAAAAACCTATGCGATGCAACTATTAGGTGGTAAAATGCAAATTGATGCGAACGTTATGGGAATCAATGATGCCTTTTTCTGGTCTTCTATTTTATGTGTCGTTGGTACGTTCTTAAGCTTATTCTTACGTGACGTTCGAAAAGACAAAGCGAAACAAAAACGTGAAGAGCTTCCAATGTTACCATCACCAAAAGAAGCAAAGTCATCTTAATAAAAGATAAGAGGTGATGAAACCTGGAACGTGCGCGTATCCAGGTTTCATTGTTTCACTTTTCTTTCTAGGTCGGTGGTATACATTACTTTCTTTTTAGGTGGAAACGTTATTACTAGGAGGTAGAAATATGAGAATTTATGTTGTGTATGATAGTGAAGGTGGACATACAAAAGCACTTGCAGAAGCAATTGCTGAAGGTGCTGGACGTGTAGAAGGTGCAGAAGTATTTATTGATCATGTACATGATGCAGACGTTCGTGACTTAGCAAATATGGATGCGATCATCTGGGGTGGTCCAGGACATTTCGGTACCATCAGTGCAGATTTAAAAACATGGATCGATAAGCTTGGTTACCTGTGGGCAAACGGAAAGCTTATTAACAAAATTGGGGCTGTATTCTGTACAACAGCAACCGTTCATGGTGGAGTTGAAGCAGCAATGCTTAACCTTATTACACCAATGCTTCATCAAGGAATGATTATCGCTGGATTACCAGGAAATATCCCTGAAAATGCTTTATACGGTTCATACTACGGTGTAGGCGTAACATGTGACGTTGACAGCAAAGACCCTATCTCTCAAGATGGTTTACAGCTTGGTCGTGCGTTAGGTGCACGTGTAGCGGGTATTGCGAAAGAAACAACAGGATTACGAAAAGCATAATAGGGAGATGAACATATAATGGCTATTATCGTAAGTGTGGTAGTTGCTATAATTGTTATTGCGATTCTAATCTCGATGAACATTCGATCTATAGCTGCTAACAAGCAAGCTTCTTCTGAAGAAAAGCATGTGGAGGAAGCATCAGCTGCTTCTACAGAAACACCTGTAGAGGTGAAGCCAGAACCTAAGGTTGAAGAGCCGAAGGTAGAAGAACCCAAAATCGAGGAGTCTAAGGTGGAACAACCTAAGACAGAGCCGTCACCTCGCGTGGAAAAATCAGCTCCTACTCCATTAAAAGCAGAAGAAGCGCCAGTTGAAACAACAGAAATTAAAGCAAGTAAGCTGAAAAAGTCTGAGCCTGATTTTAAAATGGGTGACGATATGTATCGTCAGGCCCTACAAAAATGGCAGGACAAAGAATTAACAGAAACAGAAGCAGAAGAAGAGCCAAACGATACGTTAGAAGAAGATATTACAACTGATGAAGCGTATCGCAAAGCACTTATGACACTTCATAAAAAGCAGAATAAATAAGTACGAGAGGTGTGAAGAAATTCACGCCTTTTTTTTGTGGGCATGTAGATCGAACCGCAATTCAAGCCTAAAGTCATATCACGATAAAGTAAATGGATATATATGAGAATTTCGCTCTTGAAATTTACGTATAAAAGAGCCAAAATATAAGTAATGCTAGTGAATTTTAATGGGAGAGGGAGTCATGATATCATTGAATAACGTGTTGAACGAACAGTCGATAGCTCAGATGGAAAAATCACTTCGCTATATCTCTACAATTGTAAAGCAAAAGGGGAGAGAAATTTTAAATGACTATACGATTACTCCTCCGCAATTTGTAGCATTACAGTGGCTTTTAGAGTATGGTGATATGACAATAGGTGACCTTTCAAATAAAATGTTCTCTGCGTGTAGTACGACAACAGATCTCGTTGATCGAATGGAGCGTAACCATCTTGTAATGAGGGTAAAAGATGCAAGTGATCGACGAGTAGTTCGTATTCACCTTCTAGAAGAGGGAACACGAATTATTGAAGAAGTGGTTCAAAAGCGTCAGGATTATCTAAAAGGTATTTTAGATCAAATGACTCCTGATGCAGTTGCAGATCTTCAAAATGGCTTAGAAAAGCTTTATATAGAAATGAAAGAAGAATGAGGCGATTGTTTGAGTAGACCAATAGGTGTAATTGATTCAGGAGTAGGTGGATTAACGGTAGCAAAGGAAATTATGCGGCAGCTGCCAAAAGAAAGAATCATTTACATGGGCGATACGGCGCGCTGTCCTTATGGACCACGCCATAGTGAGGAAGTAAGGCAATTCACATGGGAAATGACTCATTATTTACTGAAGCAAAACATAAAAATGCTGGTCATTGCCTGCAATACGGCAACAGCAGTTGTTTTAGAGGAAATTCAAGAGAAGCTTGATATCCCTGTTCTTGGGGTAATTCAGCCAGGAGCACGTGCAGCTCTAAAGGTAACGAATAATCATAAAATAGGTGTTATTGGTACGAATGGAACGATTAAAAGCCAGGCCTATCCCCTTGCACTAAAAGAACTCAATAGCAGGGTGGAAGTGGACAGCCTCGCTTGTCCGCTTTTCGTACCGCTTGTTGAAAGCGGCAATTTTGCAAGCGATGAAGCACAGCGAATTGTCGAAGAAACCCTAGCACCATTAACGCATACCGATATTGACACGTTAATTTTGGGATGCACGCACTATCCGGTTTTAAAAAGAGCCATTCAAGAAGCGTTGGGGAGTCAGGTGAGACTGATTAGTTCTGGGGAAGAGACGGCAAGTGAAATAAGTGCGATTCTGTCCTACAGTGATTTGTTGAATCAAAACGAAGAAGAGCCGGTGCATTTATTTTTAACGACGGGATCTACGGAGCTATTTCAGGCTATTTCTTCTAGCTGGTTTGAACATCCGATGACAAATGTAAAACATATCGAATTGTAGAGTTTCAAAAAAGATTTGCAACGAGTGATGTTGTGAGTCTTTTTTTATGCCCTTTTTTTTTGCTCCTTTTAAAAATAGAAGGAGAAGGTAAAAAAAACAAATATCAGCGGTCTAAATCTCAAAACAACTCGTATACATATTAGTACAAACTGTCTTAGGAGGGAAAAGAATGTCCAAAAAGGCAAAAACAGCAGTAGTCTCAACCGTGGTAGTTTCGACGGTTTTATTATCAGGTTGCGGATTGTTTGGGGGAGATAAAGCCGTTGAACAAATTGATCCGCCGAAAAAAGTCTCATATGTAGAAAAAGAGCAGTCCTTAAAAACAGATGCAGCGAAAGAAACAAAGAAAGACGAAAAAGCATCAAAGGAAACAATTAAACAGGAATTATACTTGCTTGATAAAAATGGGTATGTTGTACCTAAAACATTTGAGCTGCCTAAAACACAATCTGTAGCTGCACAATCGCTCAAATACTTAGTGAAAGACGGACCTGTGACAGATAAGCTTCCAAACGGTTTCCAAGCCGTCCTTCCTGCTGATACAGAAGTATTAGGAGTGAAGCCGGAAGGGAAAGATACGCTCATTGCGGACTTCTCTCCGGAGTTCAAAAACTATAAAAAAGAAGATGAACGAAAAATTTTGGAAGCCATTACGTATACCCTCACACAGTTTGAAGGCATTAAAAATGTGAAGATACGTATTAACGGCTATGATCAGAAGGTAATGCCGGTTAATCATACGCCGATTGGAGAAGGCGTTAGCCGAGCAGACGGTATTAATTTGGATAACTCCGATATTGCCGACCTGACAAATACGCATGCAGTCACCGTGTACTATTTAGCGGGTGAAGGGAAAAAGCTCTACTACGTACCTGTCACAAAGCGTATTCCAAATGGGGATGAAAATAAATTCACGGCCGTCGTTGATGAACTGATTAAAGGCCCTTCTATGACATCTGGTTTGTTGAGTGACTTTAATTCAGATGCGAAGCTGTTAAAAGTTCCAACGATGGAGAATGGAAAGCTCACGCTCGATTTTAATAAGTCTATTTTAGGTAACATGAAAGGAACAAAAATTTCGCAGCACGTACTAGATGCACTTGTCCTGTCTCTAACTGAGCAGCCGGATGTTAAAAGTGTTCAAGTAATGGTGAATGGCAAGGCAAACATCCTAGATGAAAAGGGCAAAGAATTAACGAAGCCTGTGACAAGACCAGAAAAGGTCAATACAGGTAGTTTTTAAAGCGCGATTTTTGATATACTATATAAAGACGTAAAGCGAAGAGGTCAGCTTTTAAGCGACCTCTTTCTTATTTTTACATGAAATACATAGGTTTAGAAAAGGGAGGACGAGCGCATGCGCGTTGATAATAGAAAGCAGGATGAGTTAAGACCCATCACCATTGAGACAAACTATCTAAAGCACCCAGAAGGCTCTGTTTTAATTACGGTAGGAGATACAAAGGTTATTTGTGCGGCAAGCATTGATGATCGCGTTCCACCGTTCATGAGAGGGCAAGGGAAGGGCTGGATTACAGCAGAATACTCGATGCTTCCAAGAGCAACGGAACAGCGCAACATTCGTGAATCCTCAAAAGGGAAAGTAACAGGTCGCACGATGGAAATTCAGCGTTTGATTGGTCGAGCGCTTCGTGCGGTAGTGGACTTAGAAAAAGTAGGCGAAAAAACAATTTGGATTGACTGTGACGTCATTCAAGCGGATGGTGGTACGCGTACAGCTTCCATTACAGGTGCGTTTGTGGCACTTGTTTTAGCGTTTCAAAAACTTGTGGAGCAAAAGAAACTAGAAGCGCTGCCAATTACAGATTTCTTAGCCGCAACTTCTGTTGGAGTAAGTGCTGAATATGGTCAAATTCTTGATTTAAATTACGTAGAAGATTCATCTGCAGAAGTGGATATGAACGTGATCATGACCGGTAAAGGTCAATTAGTAGAAGTGCAAGGAACAGGAGAAGAAGCAACATTCTCAAGACAACAATTGAATGATATGCTCGACCTAGCTGAAAAAGGCATTCAAGATTTGGTTGGCATTCAAAAAGACGCATTAGGTGACATTGCCGACGCAATTAAGTAATAATAAAGGAGAGATGAGAATCTCTCCTTTTTATAAATTTTTACAAAGAAAAGAGGATACACGATGAAAGAGCTACTCATTGCGACGAAAAACGCGGGAAAAGTAAAAGAATTTGAAGACTTATTCGGTGAGCTAGGATTTACGGTTACTTCGCTACTTGATTACCCTTCGATCGAAGACGTCGAGGAAACAGGCGTAACGTTTGAACAGAACGCTACGATTAAAGCGGAAGCTATTTCTCATCTGTTTGGGAAAATCGTAGTAGCAGACGATTCTGGGCTTTTTGTCGATGCATTAGGAGGAGAACCAGGTGTTTATTCAGCTCGCTATGCGGGAATGGAAAAAAATGACGAAGCAAATATCCAAAAATTACTCACTAACCTAGAGGACGTACCAAAAGAAAAACGTACGGCTCGTTTCCACTGTGCGCTTGCAGTTGCGATCCCAGACAAGGAAACAATCGTTGTAGAAGGTACGTGTGAAGGAATGATTACGACGGAGAAGCATGGTGAAAACGGCTTTGGATACGATCCAATTTTCTTCGTACCACAGCTTGAAAAAACAATGGCTCAACTAGACAAAGAGACAAAAAATAAAATTAGCCATCGTGCCAATGCCCTAAAAGAATTAGTGCCCGTTATGAAGCAGCTGTTTTAACCAACATCAAAAGGGGGATACAAAGATGAAAGTGTTGATTGTAAGCGACAGCCACGGCCTAACATCTGAATTACTCGAAATTAAAACACGTCATGAGAACCAAGTGGATGGAATGATTCATTGTGGTGATTCTGAACTACCAGCGGATATGGATGAAATGCAGGATTTCTGGACCGTTCGTGGAAACTGTGATTATGACAGCTCATACGTAAAAGAACGGATCGAGCTTGTTGGTAATCGCTCTTTTTACATTACACACGGTCACTTGTACAACGTCAAAATGTCGTTAATGAACTTAACGTACAAAGCACAAGAAGTGGGCGCACACATTGCTTGCTTTGGTCACTCGCACATTGCAGGCTCAGAAATGATTGATGGCATTATCTACATCAACCCTGGAAGTATATTCCTTCCACGAATGCGAAAAGAGCGTACGTATGCTATAATAGATTTTGATGATCAAACTGCAACCGTCCATTTCTACACAGTTGATGGGGCGGAAGTGCCATCACTACGCAATGAATTTACCCTTACATAAAAAGAGAACTGATTTTTTCAGTTCTTCTCAAAAAGATGTTGACTTATCTAATGATGAACTATATAATAAACCTTGTCGTTAAGATAATTAATCATTTGTCCCAGTAGCTCAGCAGGATAGAGCAACGGCCTTCTAAGCCGTCGGTCGGGAGTTCGAATCTCTCCTGGGACGCCACTTTACTTACATATACAAAGCGTTGATAGTATACGGTTTATTCCGCATCACATCAGCGCTTTTTTTGCGTTTAATAGCGTAAAACTAGATAGAGCGTTGGACTTTTTAGGGAATGCTCCCACATTTGACAACGCTTCGCAACGTAAAAGATTTTTTGTGAAATCTTGATAGGATACCCAGCAAAGTATATCCCTATCATTCCTATAAGAGGTTATCATTATGAAAATTATTCCATTCATACTATAATAGACACTCATGACATATAGAGGGAGCGTACATATGAAAAAGAAATACGAAGTAACATTTAAAATGATTAACGGAGAGATTGGTCATTTAATTGAAGCAAAGTCTCTCGATCGTGCAAGAAAATCCATTCAAGATAAGTTTGAGCAGGACTTAGATAGCCCTGTACTAGCGCTGGAAGATGATCTGGTTTTAGTTAAGGCAAATGTTCAATACTTCATGCTGAAGGAGTACGAGGGATACCCAGAGGAAGACTAAAACGAATAGACAGAATAAGAAATACGCATCGATCGGTTTCACCGTTCTTTATCTTATTATATGAATATCTTTTTTGAGGCAGGTTTTATGTTAGATGGTATGGAAGAGCCTAGTTTTAAAAAAGAAAAAGACGAACATCGCTTTGATTGGCTGGAGATTCCACCCGCTGTCATTTTTCGATTTAGAAAACTAGGGGTCTAAATCATCGTGTAAAAGAACCTGTACTAAACGTTTAAAACGTTACCTTCATTCGTGGGGTAACGTTTTTTTTTGTAACAAAAAAGTGGGTGGTAACGCTATATCGTTAGTTTAGAAAGGATGATAGATGAAAAAATCGTGAACAGCACTTGCTTTCATTACTATGCATTGGCGAATGAGACACTAGAGTATTACGTTGTACGAATCGCTTTGGATAGAAAATAGATGACAAAATCTCATTAGTTAGCGAACGGATGACATAATGTTTCGAAAACAGAAAAAAACGGCTATATAGTGACTAAAAACATTTGTCGGAAAGGAATAACGTTGTATACTGTAAGAAAATGATGGAAAAAGGAGGCTGTAATGAAACATGATGTACGCAATTATTGGCGTATTGGCAGTGGTGCTTATCGCAACGATTTACATGATTTATCGACAATCAAAGAAAATTGATTTGCAAAAGAAAATGCTGACGGAAAAGTATCAGCATGAAATGGCAGCAACGATTGAAAAATACCGCGATCAGCAACTAACGATCGAAGAAGAGTTTCATCGAGAAGTGATGGAGATCAAAGAGAATCATGACCGTGAGACTGCGTTTTTTCGACAGTCTGTTAGTCAGTTAAATCGATATATTGATGATGTACAATCATATGCTAAAAAAAGCAGCAACGTATCAACCTATCAAGCACTGTATCAATTAAAGCAAAGATGGATAGACGAAAATAAAATTTTAGCTGAAGATATGATTATCATGCCTAATGTGTTTATTCCTTTCTATACGGAAGATCGAATTAAAACGTGTCGTGTGGATCACCTAATTTTACTACCCACCGGTATTTACAGCATTGAGGAAAAGCATTGGAAGGGGAAAATCATTCACGGCTTAACCGATAAAAATGCAAAAGAGTTTTCATTCTTATTAGATATGGTACAAGCGAAGCCGTTCATTCAGGTGTATGAACAAACACTCGTTTTTTCATCAGCCAGTACGGTAGAAGGGCAGGATGATTCTTTAGGGCTTCTGTATGTAAAAGCGTATGCAGATCCTGCAAAAGAAGCATGGAATACGGCAAAAATGGTGTCGAGATTTTTAGTGTCCAAGATGGGGGCCATTATAAACGATGTCACACCAATCCTGTATTTTAATCATCAACATCAAGACCATAGCAGTGAAGGTGTGATTGATCTTTCAAAGGATTCATCGGTTATTCGTGTAGGACATGAAAAGGAATTGTTTTCCCTATTAGAAGAACAGTTCGATCGACCTATGCTATATAGCAGAGAAGATTTAAGAAAAATAAAAGAAAATTTAGAGCACATTCACTATATACGTGACAGCATCGAAATGTAAAAGTCTGCTTGCAGGCTTTTTTGTTTTGAATTTTGTATTCCTGTAAAAGACAAATGTATTTTAAGTGAAAACTTTTTTGAAATACGCTCAGTCCCATCGTATCAATAATGAAAGCGATTCCAAATTATCTTTCAAATTAGAATAGTCAAAAAATTTAGAGAAAAGTGGTTGACGAGGCTTATTTTTGGGCGTATGATAGTCCTCAAATATAAGTTTTCTAAATAAAAAGAAATCTTATTCCAATGAGAAATACTATTGCGACGGCTCTTGTCAAAAAGGAGCAGAGGTTGTCAAAACATGAAAATGGTTATTAAACACGATATGAAAAAACGAAGAAGAGGATAAGTACTCTTAAGCTGAAGAATTTCCAGAGAATCGGTATTGCTGGGAACCGATAATTCTTTCTTAAGACGAACTCGCCTCCGAGTATCAGCTTGAAACAGTAGGATTAGAGCTGGTCGGGTGTCATTCACAATCGCACTCGTTATTAAAACAAGAATGCAAGCCTGCATTCCTGAGGTAATCATCATGATTACGAAGAAGGGTGGTACCGTGAAATGACAAAGTCTTTTCACCCCTTTGACCAACGTATAGAAGGTCTAATTTGGGGAGGAAAGGCTTTTTTATTTTTTATAAAAGTGTCAGAAAGGATGGGAATAGTGGGAGCAAATACGCAAATGGAAGATCCTGTAAATGCTAGTGTGAGTTCAAGTATGACGGGAGCAGAAATGCTTATTGAGTCATTAAGAAAAGAAAGCGTCGATGTCATTTTCGGTTATCCGGGAGGAGCCGTTCTTCCGATTTATGACAAGTTATATGGTTCAGGCATGTTTCATGTATTAACACGACACGAACAAGGCGGCATTCATGCTGCGGAGGGCTATGCGAGAATTTCAGGTAAACCTGGTGTAGTTATTGCAACAAGCGGACCAGGAGCGACGAACATCGTAACAGGATTAGCAGATGCGATGATTGACTCACTACCACTCGTAGTATTTACAGGGCAAGTTGCTTCAAATGTCATTGGCTCTGATGCCTTTCAGGAAGCCGACATTTTAGGTATCACCATGCCAATCACAAAATACAGCTACCAAGTTCGTAACATTTCCGACATACCTAAGATCATTAAAGAAGCGTTTCATATTGCGACCACAGGAAGACCAGGACCAGTTTTAATTGATATTCCAAAGGATATGGCCGTTGGGGTTGGAGAGTTTAGCTATGAAGGCGATGTGAATCTACCAGGCTATCAACCAACGCATTTTCCAAATTTACTTCAGGTCAAAAAGCTAGCAGAAGCCGTAGCAATTGCGAAAAAGCCCGTCATCTTGGCAGGGGCAGGAGTGCTACATGCAGGGGCTGCAAATGAGCTATTGCAGTATGCGGAACAGCAGCAAATACCCGTAGTTAATACACTTTTAGGATTAGGTGGCTTTCCAGCAAATCATCCATTGCATTTAGGGATGGCAGGAATGCACGGAACGTATACGGCAAACATGGCGATTTACGAAAGTGACTTATTAATAAGCGTAGGTGCACGCTTTGATGATCGCGTTACAGGAAATCTGCAGCATTTTGCACCAAATGCCGTTGTCGCACACATCGATATTGATCCGGCTGAAATTGGGAAAAACGTCCCAACTCAGATTCCAATTGTAGGAGACGCAAAAGAAGCGCTTCAACAGCTGGCTGTCCAAACGGATCGAATGGGTGACTATCAAACATGGCACGCACGCTTAAATGAATGGAAAGCTGAATATCCGCTTTGGTATGAACGGTCAGATGACTTATTAAAGCCACAGCATGTCATTGAAATGATTCACAAACGCACAAACGGTGAGGCGATTGTTGCAACAGACGTCGGTCAGCATCAGATGTGGGTGGCACAGTTTTATCAATTCAATGAACCAAATCGCTGGGTAACATCGGGCGGGTTAGGAACGATGGGATTTGGTCTTCCATCTGCGATTGGCGCACAGCTTGCTAATCCAAAAGGCGTAGTAGTCGCAATCGTTGGTGACGGTGGATTCCAAATGACGCTTCAAGAACTAGGCGTAATCCATGAACTCAATTTACCCGTTAAGGTCGTCATCTTAAACAATCAATCGCTCGGAATGGTGCGACAATGGCAGGAGATCTTTTATGAGGAACGCTATTCTCACTCGTTGATCCCAAATCAGCCAAATTTAATGAAGCTAGCAGAAGCTTATGGAATTAAAGGCCTACAAGCATCTACAGAGGAGGAAGCGAAACAAGTCATTGAAGAAGCATTCTCAACAGATGGACCGGTGTTAATGAACTTCTACGTTGCGCCAAAAGAAAACGTCTACCCAATGGTAGCCCCAGGAAAAGGATTGCATGAAATGGTGGGGGTGAAACCTTGAAACGAATCATTACAGCTACGGTTATTAACAGACCAGGAGTACTAAATCGAATCACAGGATTATTTACGAAAAGAGATTTCAATATTGAGAGCATTTCAGTAGGTCACACCGAGTCAGAAGGAAATTCACGCATGACGTTCGTGGTCAATGTTAAGGATGATAACTCAGCTGAGCAGGTCATTAAGCAATTGAATAAACAAATTGATGTTTTAAAAGTTCAAGACATCACCGATCAAGCAATCGTCGCAAGGGAGCTGGCGCTCATAAAAGTTGCTTCTGTGCCAACTCATCGAAATGAGCTTTATTCGTTAATTGAGCCGTTCCGAGCAACAATTATTGATGTAAGTCGAGACAGCGTCATTATTCAAGTCACAGGGGAATCGAATAAAATTGAAGCGATCATTGACTTGCTTCAGCCATATGGCCTGAAAGAAGTTGTAAGAACAGGAACAGTGGCGTTCCCACGCGGTAATCAAAAATTATCCGCCAATCCAAAAGTAACAACGATCATCTAATAATGTGAGCTTTTTAAAAAACAAAATATACAGAAAAGTTAAAAAGGAGAGGTTATACATGGCAAAGGTTTATTACAATGGAGATGCAAATGATCAAGTTTTATCGGGGAAAACAGTAGCAATCGTGGGGTACGGCTCTCAAGGTCATGCACACGCTCAGAACTTACGTGATAGTGGTATTAACGTAGTGGTCGGTCTTCGAAAAGGGAAATCGTGGAACCAAGCAGAGCAAGACGGATTTACTGTTCTATCAGTGAGCGAAGCTACGCAACAGGCGGAGGTTGTCATGGTATTACTTCCAGACGAGCATCAGCCAAAGGTATACAAAGAGGAAATTGAGCCCGAGCTAAAACCAGGTCATTCATTAGTATTTGCACACGGATTTAACATTCATTTTAACCAAATCGTACCGCCAGAATTTGTGGATGTGTTTTTAGTGGCTCCAAAAGGTCCAGGACATTTAGTAAGACGTACGTATGAAGAAAGCGCTGGTGTGCCTGCATTATTCGCCGTTTACCAAGATGTATCGGGTGAAGCTCGTGACGTGGCGCTAGCATATGCGAAAGGAATTGGATCAGCACGTGCAGGCGTACTAGAAACAACGTTCCAAGAAGAAACAGAGACGGATTTATTCGGTGAGCAAGCGGTGCTTTGTGGTGGTCTTACTGCACTTGTAAAAGCTGGATTTGAGACGTTAGTTGAAGCTGGTTATCAGCCAGAGGTCGCTTATTTTGAGTGTTTACACGAGTTGAAATTAATTGTAGATCTCATGTACGAAGGTGGAATGGCTGGAATGAGATATTCGATTTCCGATACGGCTCAGTGGGGTGACTTCGTAACAGGACCTCGCATTGTAAACGATGCTGTAAAAGCAGAAATGAAAAACGTGTTAACGGATATCCAAACGGGTCAATTCGCAAAAGGCTGGATTTTAGAGAACCAAGCAAATCGTCCAGTGTTTAACGCAGTGAATCAGCGTGAAAACAGTCATTTAATTGAAGAGGTAGGAGCGAAGCTGCGTGAAATGATGCCATTTGTCAAAAAAAATAAGAAAGAAGCGGTGGTCGCGAGTGCAAAAAATTAAGCTATTTGATACGACGCTAAGAGATGGAGAACAGTCACCGGGAGTCAATCTTAATTTTCAAGAAAAGTTAGAGATTGCAAGACAGTTAGAGCGCTTAGGCATCGATATCATTGAAGCAGGATTCCCTGCTGCTTCAAAAGGAGATTTTCAATCTGTAAAAGAAATTGCGTCAATTGTACGTGGTTCTTCCGTAACAGGCCTTGCGCGGTCTGTTACGAAGGACATTGACGTTGCATGGGAGGCGTTGAAACATAGCGAGGAGCCAAGGCTTCATGTGTTTCTTGCTACTTCACCGATTCATATGCAATATAAGCTGAAAAAAACGCCTGATCAAGTGGTTGAAACAGCTGTCGAAATGGTTCGATACGCAACAAAGCGTTTTCCAGTTGTTCAGTGGTCTGCTGAAGATGCATGCCGCAGTGATTTGCCGTTCCTTGCGCGTATCATAACCGAAGTGATTGAGGCGGGTGCAAAAGTCATTAATATCCCTGATACAGTGGGATATATCACACCAGAGGAATACGGAGATATTTTTACTTATTTAAAGGAAAACGTGCCAAACATTCATCGCGTTGACTTATCTGCCCATTGCCATGATGACCTTGGGATGGCAACGGCTAATTCACTAGCAGCGATTCGTCACGGTGCTACGCAAATTGAAGGAACCATTAACGGAATTGGGGAACGAGCGGGTAATGCATCTCTTGAGGAAATTGCGGTTGCTCTTCACATTCGAAAAGACTTTTATCAGGCTGAAACAGGTCTAACGCTTCCTGAGACTAAACGTACAAGTGATTTAGTGAGCAAACTTACTGGCATGGTCATTGCACCGAATAAAGCGGTCGTTGGGCGCAATGCTTTTGCACATGAGTCAGGCATTCACCAGGACGGTGTGTTAAAAGAACCCACAACCTATGAAATTATTTCGCCGGAGCTAGTGGGTGTCAAACAAAACCCAATTGTATTAGGAAAACATTCAGGCCGCCATGCGTTCCGCACACGCCTGGTCGAGTTAGGGTTTGCTACGGGAGATCAGCAGCTAGATAGCTTGTTTGCTAAGTTCAAAGATTTGGCAGATAAAAAGAAAGAAATCACAGACGATGATTTATTCGCACTTGTTCTTCAAAAGCAAATTGGTGATGAAGAAGTGTATAAATTAGATGGACTTCAAGTTCAATACGGAATGAACAACATTCCAACCGCAACCGTTACGCTGCGTCGCGGTGAAGAAATTATTCAGGAAGCTGCAACAGGTGCCGGAAGCGTAGAAGCGATTTACAACACACTGGAACGATGCCTAGATCGTGAATTAAACCTTGTTGATTATCGCATTCAGTCAATCAACGGTGGCCCAGATGCACTTGCAGAAGTATACGTAAAAATTGCAAGTGAATCAGGAGAAGCGACAGGGCGCGGTGTAGCACATGATGTGCTTGAAGCGTCTGCCAAGGCCTATATTAACTCCGTCAATCGAATGGTTGCGATCGAAGAAACAAAGGCAAAGCAAGAGGTAGTCTAAGATACGAGGGGATGGTCTCCCCTTGTATTCTAAAAATGAGAGGAGAGAGACGGATGAAAAAAGTCATTGCAGTGTTGCCGGGAGATGGAATTGGAAAAGAAGTAACTCAGGGAGCTGTGGAGGTTTTAAAAGCTGTTGCAAACTGTTTTAATCATCAATTTGAATTCGTCTATTCTTCTATGGGTGGAGAAGCGATTGATCAATACGGGGTTCCTCTACCTGCTGAAACGCTTACGATTTGCAAAGACTCCGATGCTGTACTAATGGGTGCTGTTGGTGGTCCGAAATGGGATCATGTTCCTCCTAGCGTCCGCCCCGAAAAAGGACTGCTACAATTGCGAAAGGCTTTAGATGTTTATGCAAATCTGCGCCCCATTTCTGTGCACGCCCCTCTAGCGGATGCATCTCCTTTAAAGAAAGAATACGTAACGGACGTGGATTTTGTCATCGTTCGTGAGCTGACAGGTGGCCTTTATTTTGGTACACCAAGTGAGCGAAGAGAAGAAAACGGTGAGCAAACAGTAGTCGATACGCTTCATTATACAAGAGCTGAAATGAAGCGCATTATTAAAACCGCGTTTGATATTGCCTTACTGAGACGAAAAAAAGTAACGTCTGTTGATAAAGCTAATGTACTAGAGTCTAGCCGAGTATGGCGTGAAGTAGCAGAAGAAGTAGCGAAAGAGTATCCAGAAGTGGAGCTTGAGCACATGCTTGTGGACGCAGCTGCCATGGAGTTAATTCGCTGTCCAAAGCGCTTTGACGTCATGGTGACGGAAAATATGTTTGGAGACATTTTAAGCGATGAAGCGTCTATGATAACAGGATCTTTAGGAATGCTTCCATCTGCAAGCTTATCGGTAAAAGGACCGTCTCTGTACGAACCTGCTCATGGATCTGCGCCTGACATTGCGGGGCAAGGAAAAGCGAACCCAATTGCTGCAATTCTATCAGCAGCCATGCTGCTTCGCCATTCCTTTGGCTTGAAAGAAGAGGCCGCAGTAATCGAAAAAGCGGTGGAGCAAGCCCTTGGTGCAGGATACCGCACGGCTGACTTATATGCGGAAGGTCAATCCGTTATTTCGACGAGTAAAATGACGCAGGAAATCGTTGATGCCATCATTGATGACTCGGCAATTTCTAACATTATGACAGCTTATATTTAATTCACTCTATTAATATAGTAGAAAAGCGGAGATTCATACGAGTACGTAGGGGTGTTTGAACATAGACGTTCAGACATCCTGTTTTTAAAAATGCAGGAGGTGGATCGTGATGACGGCAAAAAACATTATTGAAAAAGTATGGGAAAAGCATGTTGTACATCGAGAGGAAGGAAAGCCGGATTTGTTATATATTGATTTGCACCTTATTCATGAGGTAACGTCTCCACAGGCATTTTCGGGACTTCGTCAAGCAAATCGAAAGGTAAGACGTCCAGATTTAACCTTCGCTACAATGGATCACAACGTACCAACAGTCAATCGGTTTGTAATTGAAGATCCGATTGCAAAGAAGCAAATCGAAACGCTAGCCGGTAATTGTCGCGAGTTTGGTGTAGAGCTTTTAGATTTGAATAGTGAGGAACAAGGAATCGTACATATTATTGGTCCAGAGCTTGGTCTAACTCAGCCTGGGAAGACGATTGTTTGTGGGGATAGTCACACATCAACACACGGAGCGTTTGGTGCGATTGCGTTTGGGATTGGAACGAGCGAGGTCGAGCATGTCCTTGCCACACAAACGTTATGGCAAAGTAGACCCAAAACGCTTCAAATCAAAATTAATGGCCAAAAGCCAAAAGGTTTTTTTGCAAAAGATATTATTCTGGCCGTTATTCAAAAATACGGCGTTCGTTTCGGAACGGGTTATATTATGGAATTTACAGGCGAAGCGATTCGTTCTTTATCAATGGAAGAGCGTATGACTATTTGCAATATGTCCATTGAAGCAGGTGCGAAGGCAGGATTGATCAGCCCGGATGAGACAACTTTCGAATATATAAAAGGTCGTCCTCATGCACCAAAGGGCGAAGCGTTCGATCGTGCTGTTGAAGAGTGGAAGGCTCTTGCGACGGACGAAGGAGCTGCCTATGACGAAACGTTAGAAATAGACATTAGCGAACTAAGTCCTGTCGTAACGTGGGGGACAAACCCTGGCATGAGTGCAGCGGTGGATGGTAAGCTTCCTACACTAGAAGAATGTTCAACTGATAGTGAGCGCCGATCGGTCGCGAGCGCTTTAGAATATATGGGCTTAACTGCGGGGATGGATGTAACAGATATTCCGGTTCAGCACGTTTTCATCGGATCTTGTACAAATGCTCGTCTTTCTGATTTACGCGATGCGGCACAGGTTATTAAAGGGAAAAAAGTTGCGCCAACGGTAACGGCCATTGTTGTTCCCGGATCACAGCGCATTAAGCAATTGGCTGAACAAGAAGGCCTAGCGGAAGTGTTTACGGATGCTGGATTTCAGTGGCGTGATTCAGGGTGTAGTATGTGCCTAGGAATGAACTCTGATCTCGTACCAGAGGGAGAACACTGCGCATCAACATCAAACAGAAACTTTGAAGGTCGTCAAGGAAAAGGAGCGCGAACACACCTTGTTAGTCCGGCAATGGCAGCAGCAGCGGCCTTGTACGGTCACTTTGTTGACGTTCGAAAATTAGAGGAAGCTGTACTAGCATAAGGAGGAGACCGAGATGAAACCATTTATCGTTCATACAGGAAAAGTTGCCGGTCTAGACCGTGCAAATGTCGATACAGATCAAATCATTCCAAAACAGTTTTTAAAGCGTATTGAACGAACAGGATTCGGACAATTTTTATTCTATGATTGGCGCTACAGAGCTGATGGCGCGCAGAACGAAGAGTTTGAACTAAATCAGCCTGTTAATCAAGGTGCAAGCATTTTAGTAGCGAGAGAAAATTTTGGCTGTGGGTCTTCAAGAGAGCACGCACCTTGGGCTTTGTTGGATTATGGCTTTGAGGTCATTATTGCTCCTTCGTTTGCGGATATTTTTCATCAAAATTGCTTAAAAAATGGGATGCTTCCAATCGCCTTATCAGATGAAGATGTAACGGTGCTACTGAAAAAGGCAGAGCAAGAGGACTTTACAATAACCGTTGATTTAGCGAAACAAATCATCACGGACGGTGCAGAATTTGTTCGTACGTTCAAAGTGGATCCACACTGGAAACGAATGCTCCTCGAGGGACTAGATGAGATTGGCTATACGCTCTCATTCGATGAAGATATTGTCGCTTATGAGGCAACGTAAAAAGAAAGGTGGCAGCGTTTGTCACCTTTTTTCTATGACCTTTTTCCTGCTTAGAAATGTGAATTCTTGTAATTGCTCATATTCCTTGCTACACTGTTAAGCAAATGCAGTGAAGCGGGGAGAAGTCATGAGCAAGGAAAGAGAAACAGAAAACATTATCGCCTTTCCTCATTTAAAGGAAAGGCTAGTCGAAAAAGCGACGATGTTAATGAAAGAAAAAGATTATCGAGAAGCGTTGCCATTGCTTCAACAAGTTCATGAACTAGACCCAGAACATCACGAAGGTGCACTAGGTCTTGTTATCTGTTCCTTTGAGCTCGGTGATATAAAAACGGCAAAACATCACAGCAAGCGTATGCTTCAGGAGGGAATTGGCGATTACTATCAAGTACTGCAAATTCATCTCATGATTTTGGTGCAAAATGGTGATTATGAGGAAGGAGCTACGCTGCTACAGGCGGTGTTTGATGAACAGCAGGTACCTTTTGAACATGCGAGCCATTTACATAATCTTCTTCAATTTTGTCAAACACGAGTAGAAGAATTACCTGACATGCCAGAACCAGCTGATGAACATGACCAAGATGAAGAGCTTCGTCTCATGTTAGAAAACGGAAATGTGAATCAGCAGTTAGACGTTGTGCAAGCACTGTATCAAGTTGATGTGAACAAACATCTCCAGCTCTTTGAAAAAATGCTCAAGGAAGAGAGCGTGCATCCAATCGTAAAAACGATGCTGTTTAAGCTTTTAGCAGAGCAGCAAATTGATGCAAATATAGAAGTGTGTAAATTTACATATAAGGCTACGTTCAACCCTTCTAAGATGGATATGAGTGAGTTAGATGCCTTTTCAGCTCACGTTCAATCACGACTTGAAGAGCAGTTGGAAAGTAATGATCCAACGCTTCTGTCATTTGCGCTTGAGATTTGGCAACGATATTTGTTCCTACTCTTTCCTTTCTATCCTCAACAGGGAGAGCAAAACGTCTGGGTGGCGGCCGTCCACTACGCAGCACTTGAAATGCAAGGACAGGAAGGTGAAATGGAGGACGTGGCTTCTCAGTACAATTTGCGTTTATCCGCGCTGCAACAAGTAATCGATGACATTAAAAAAATTGAAGAAATTTCATCCATTGAAATGTAATAAGATTGGTTGAAACATCGACCTTGTATGGTATAATATAGTGGTTGTAAACTGTACAGCTGTCTATCGTAAAGTAATTTATTTCTTTACAGTCTCTTCCTATCTGTTTTACAGTAGGAAATTAGATAGATGATGGCTTGTCCCGCTAGGACGAGCTATTTTCGATATCTGTAACTAATTTTAAAACTTGAATTTTGGAGGGAAACATACATGTCTGCTAAATGGGAAAAACAAGAAGGCAACCAAGGTGTCTTAACAGTAGAAGTAGAAGCGGCTCAATTCGACGCTGCGCTAGATAAAGCTTTTAACAAAGTGGTTAAACAAATTAACGTTCCAGGTTTCCGTAAAGGGAAAATGCCACGTTCATTATTTGAAAAACGTTTCGGTGTAGAATCATTATACCAAGATGCATTAGATTTCGTATTACCTGATGCATACGGTGCTGCAATCGATGAAACTGGAATTGAGCCAGTTGATCGTCCAGAAATCGATGTAGAACAAATCGAACAAGGAAAAACACTTGTATTCACTGCAAAAGTAACAGTAAAGCCTGAAGTTAAATTAGGCGAATACAAAAACCTTGAAGTAGAAAAATTAGATGCAGCAGTAACTGACGAAGATGTAGAGAACGAACTAAAAACTCTTCAAGAGCGTCACGCTGAACTAGTTGTAAAAGAAAACGGAAAAGTTGAAGATGGCGATACAGCTGTAATCGATTTCGAAGGTTTCGTTGATGGCGAAGCATTCGAAGGCGGAAAAGGCGAAAACTACTCATTAGAAGTAGGTTCTGGCACATTCATCCCTGGTTTCGAAGAGCAATTAGTTGGTACTGAAGCTGGAGTTGATACAGAAGTTGAAGTAACATTCCCAGAAGAGTATCATGCTGAAGAATTAGCTGGTAAAAAAGCTACATTCAAAGTAAAAGTTCACGAAATCAAATCAAAAGAACTTCCAGCTTTAGATGACGAGTTCGCAAAAGATGTAGACGAAGAAGTTGAAACTCTTGATGCATTAAAAGCGAAAACAAAAGAAAGACTAGAAACAGAAAAAACAAACGAAGCTGACACAGCTCTTCGCGACGCTTTAGTTGAAAAAGCAGCTGAAAACGCTGAAGTTGAAATCCCAGAAGTAATGTTCGAAAGCGAAGTTAACCGTATGCTTCAAGAATTCGAACAACGTCTTCAAATGCAAGGTCTAAACCTTGAGCTTTACTTCCAGTTCTCTGGTCAAGATGAAGCAGCTCTTCGTGAGCAAATGAAGCCAGACGCTGAGCAACGCGTGAAAATGAACTTAACATTAGACGCAATCGCTCAAGCTGAAAACCTTGTTGTGGATGACAGCGAGCTAAGCAAAGAATTAGAAAACATGGCAGGAATGTACAACGTATCTGTCGAACAATTAAAGAGCATGCTTGGTGGAAACCTAGATTCTCTTAAAGAGGACCTAAAAATCCGCAAAGCAATCGAATTTCTTGTAGAAAACAGCAAAACTGTTGCATAATAATAAATAGTAAAACAAGGCGCGATGCGATCGGGCCTTGTTTTATACCATTACAACAATGTTTTCGAAAGATTTTCATTGATACATCAGTATTTTCTTGTTTCATGAAGGGCTAGGTATTAGAATGAATTTACATAACCACTGTTTTACAAAAGCACTATTGAATTTGTTAAATACATAGAAGACCTTTTAGTACCCATGCTATTTTTTTTATGTTAAAATGCAGTACAAATGTGTATCCCCGTCAGTACGATCATGCATTTTGCATTTGAAAATAGTACATTCATTCTACCGGCTCATGAAATGGATGGGAATTTACTTAAAGCATGTTACAAAATCCATAAGGGGTGAAATTATGTTTAAGTTTAACGATGAAAAAGGGCAGTTAAAATGCTCTTTCTGTGGAAAAACGCAAGACCAAGTTCGCAAGCTAGTAGCAGGTCCAGGGGTATATATCTGTGACGAGTGCATTGAGCTTTGTACGGAAATCGTCGAAGAAGAACTTGGTTCAGAAGAAGAAGTAGAATTCAAGGATGTTCCAAAACCAAAAGAGATTTGTGAAATCCTAGATGAATACGTAATTGGACAGGATGCAGCGAAGCGTGCTCTTTCTGTTGCCGTATATAATCATTACAAACGCATCAATTCAAACAGCAAGATTGATGATGTTGAATTAGCGAAAAGTAACATTGCGATGATCGGGCCAACTGGTAGCGGTAAAACATTACTTGCTCAAACTTTAGCTCGTATTCTTAATGTACCATTTGCGATTGCGGACGCAACGTCTCTAACAGAAGCTGGTTATGTAGGGGAAGATGTTGAAAATATCCTTCTAAAACTAATCCAAGCGGCTGATTATGACGTTGAAAAAGCTGAAAAAGGAATCATTTATATCGATGAAATTGATAAGGTAGCACGTAAATCTGAAAACCCATCTATTACACGTGATGTATCAGGTGAAGGGGTTCAGCAAGCGCTTCTTAAAATCTTAGAAGGTACTGTTGCAAGCGTACCGCCACAAGGTGGAAGAAAGCATCCTCATCAAGAGTTCATCCAAATCGATACAACAAATATCTTGTTCATTTGCGGCGGGGCATTTGATGGGATTGAACCAATTATTAAACGCCGTCTAGGTAAAAAAGTAATTGGATTCGGTTCTGAAGCGAAACAAGCTGAAATCGAAGATAAAGAACTTCTTTCAAAAGTATTACCTGAAGACTTGTTGAAATTTGGATTAATTCCTGAGTTCATCGGTCGTTTACCGGTAATTGCTAACCTTGAACAGTTAGATGAAGAAGCTCTAATTGAGATTTTAACAAAACCGAAAAACGCACTTGTAAAGCAATATCAAAAAATGCTTGAACTTGATAGCGTAGAGCTAGAGTTTGAACCAGAAGCATTAGAAGAAATTGCGAAAAAGGCAATTGAGCGCAAAACAGGTGCACGTGGTTTACGTTCAATCATTGAAGGAATTACACAAGAAATTATGTTTGAATTACCTTCTCGTGAGGATATCGTAAAATGTATTATTACAGGCGATACGGTTCGAAACCAAGCAATGCCTAAATTAGTACTAGAAGACGGTTCAACAGTTGAAGAAGGCAGTAAAACATCTGCATAAATGATGCAATAGGAGAGAGGCTGATTTTAATCAGCCTCTTTTTTGTTGCACAGAAATTCGTTATTTTTGAAAATATTATGGAAGTCGGTTTATTCATATCCATGCAGGGAGATACTAGCAATAATTATGAAACATTATTGCTTGCAGGAGGTTACGTATGAACTGGACTAACATCGCGTTAATCGTCCAATTATTCTTCGGAATCGTAATTGGATTGTATTTTTGGAACTTGTTACGTAATCAGCGTACACAAAAGGTCTCAATTGATCGAGAATCACGTAAAGAAATGGATCAGCTTCGAAAAATGCGTTCTATTTCACTCACTGAGCCGTTAGCAGAAAAGGTACGTCCTTCTACTTTTAAAGATATTGTGGGACAAGAAGATGGGATTAAGTCTTTAAAAGCAGCAATTTGTGGACCAAACCCTCAGCACGTCATTATTTATGGACCGCCTGGAGTTGGAAAAACAGCTGCGGCACGACTTGTACTAGAAGAAGCGAAAAAGAATCAAAAATCGCCATTCAAGCAGAGCGCCGTATTTGTTGAGCTTGATGCAACGACAGCAAGATTTGATGAGCGCGGCATCGCTGACCCTTTGATCGGTTCTGTACATGACCCAATTTACCAAGGTGCTGGAGCAATGGGGCAAGCTGGAATTCCTCAGCCTAAGCAGGGAGCAGTAACAAACGCGCATGGAGGCGTATTGTTCATTGATGAAATTGGGGAACTTCATCCGATTCAGATGAACAAGCTACTGAAAGTGCTTGAAGACCGAAAAGTATTTATGGAAAGTGCCTATTACAGTGAGGAAAACCCGCAAATTCCAACGCATATTCATGATATTTTTCAAAATGGTCTACCGGCCGATTTTCGATTAATCGGGGCAACGACTCGAACACCTAACGAAATTCCACCGGCGATTCGTTCACGTTGCTTAGAAGTATTTTTCCGTGAGTTAGAGCGTGATGAAGTGAAGGAAGTAGCCCAAAAAGCTGCAAACAAAGTCCATATGACGATGAGTGATCAAGGACTAACAGTATTGTCTACATATGCACGAAACGGCCGTGAAGCGGTAAATATGGTTCAAATCGGTGCGGGATTAGCGATTTCCGAAGAGCGCCAGCACATTAAAGATGAGGACCTTGAGTGGGTGGTTCACTCTAGTCAATTAAGCCCTCGCCATGATCCGAAAATCCATGATAAAGAGCAAATTGGCGTTGTGAATGGTTTAGCTGTTCATGGACCTAATTCAGGGTCTCTGTTAGAAATTGAAGTGACGGCCATGAAGGTAAAAGAAAAAGGTACGATTAATATTACTGGAATCGTAGAAGAAGAAAGTATTGGTGGACAAGGTAAGTCAGTACGAAGAAAAAGTATGGCAAAAAGCTCGATTGAAAATGTAGTGACGGTTTTACGATCGATGAACGTTCCCGCTGATGAATATGATATTCACGTGAATTTCCCAGGCGGCGTGCCGATCGACGGACCGTCAGCTGGGATTGCGATGGCGACAGGGATTTATTCAGCTATCTATGAAATTCCGATCAAAAATACGGTTGCTATGACGGGAGAAATTAGTCTTCATGGAAAAGTGAAGCCAATTGGCGGCGTCATTCCAAAAATCAAAGCAGCAAGACAAGCGGGCGTTCAAAACGTGATTATTCCATACGAGAACATGAACAGCATGGTCAATGAGCTGAAGAACATTGAGGTGACACCTGTAAAGCACTTGGATGAAGTGTTTGCGATTGCCTTTCAACAACTGGATGATCATCTTGTACAATTTAAAGAACAAAAAGGATTCCCGAAAACCGAATCTATGTAAGTATAGGAAAACGATGAAAGTGAAGCGGTTCTGTCTGAACAGAAGAACTGCTTTGCTTTTTTATTTGAGAGAAGATCAGTTATAAGTACCAAAGAAAAAGTTTTTTGCAGCTGAGTATTGTTAAAAAAGAAAACAAAGCGCACTATAAGAATAGGGCATATGAGAATTTTACGATAAATGAGGAATAGATTAGAAAAGGACTCCTTTTCATGAAATGCTCATCTTGCACATTTCCACGAATCAAAAAGCAGAATTGCGAATTAAAGTATGATAAAATAAGTAATTACTATGATTAGACATGTGTATACAAATAAGATAGAATTGGTAAAAGATTTCACATGATACATAATCATTTATCAAACATCTGGAGGTGTTCATTTGATGGCAAACGGTGAAGAAATGCTGGTTCCCCTCCTGCCACTGCGAGGTTTATTAGTTTATCCAACAATGGTCCTGCATTTAGATGTAGGTCGTGATAAATCGGTCCAAGCGCTTGAAAAAGCCATGGTGGACGATAATTTAATTTTTTTAGTAGCCCAAAAGGATATGGGAATTGATGACCCTTCCCAAAATGATTTGTTTGAAATGGGGACATTGGCGAAAATTAAGCAAATGCTTAAGTTGCCAAATGGAACGATGAGGGTGTTAGTTGAAGGACTTCAACGCGGATTCATTCAGTCTTTTGACGAAGTTGATGACTCTTTCTTAGTGAAAATTGATACGTATGATGAGGCGTACAAAGGTGACCTAGAAGATCGTGCCTTAATGAGAACGCTTCTTGAGTATTTTGATCAATACATAAAAATTTCTAAGAAAGTGTCAGCCGAAACGTTCTCAACGGTTTCTGATATTGAAGAGCCTGGGCGATTGGCTGATATTATTGCATCGCATTTACCACTTAAAATTCCTGGTAAGCAAGACATTTTAGAAACGCTTGATGTGAAAGAGCGTTTGAATAAAGTCATTTCCTTCATTCAAAATGAAAAAGAAGTGCTTCAGCTAGAGAAAAAAATTGGTCAGCGCGTAAAGAAATCCATGGAGCGTACTCAAAAAGAGTATTACCTTCGCGAGCAAATGAAGGCCATTCAAAAAGAGCTTGGAGACAAAGAAGGAAAAACGGGAGAAGTAGCGACACTGCGTGAAAAAATTGAAGCAGCGGGTATGTCAGAGTCTGCGAAAGCCGTTGCGCTACGTGAACTAGATCGCTACGAAAAAATCCCAGCAAGTTCTGCAGAAAGCTCTGTTATCCGCAATTACATTGATTGGCTCGTAACCATCCCTTGGACAGAAGCAACGGAAGATATTTTAAATATCAAGCGTGCAGAAAAAGTACTGGATGATGAGCATTATGGCCTTGAAAAAGTAAAAGAACGTGTTCTTGAGTATTTAGCCGTTCAGCAATTAACGAAATCACTGAAGGGGCCTATTTTGTGCCTATCAGGACCTCCTGGCGTAGGGAAAACATCCCTAGCAAGATCCATTGCGACTTCAATGAATCGTAATTTTGTACGTGCATCTCTTGGTGGTGTACGCGATGAATCTGAAATTCGTGGTCATCGTCGTACATATGTAGGAGCAATGCCAGGCCGAATTATTCAGAGCATGAAAAAAGCAGGGACAATTAACCCAGTCTTCTTATTGGATGAAATTGATAAAATGTCCAATGATTTCAGAGGAGATCCATCTTCTGCTTTACTTGAGGTGTTAGATCCAGAACAAAACCATAATTTCAGCGATCACTATATTGAAGAGCCATACGACTTATCGAACGTTATGTTTATTGCGACAGCAAATAACCTAGCTACGATTCCTGGTCCTTTACGTGATCGTATGGAAATCATTAATATTGCAGGTTATACAGAGTTAGAAAAGCTTGAAATTGCGAAACGCCATCTAGCTCCTCGTCAGCTAGCAGATCATGGTCTACAAAAGTCGCAGCTCCAAATCCGTGATGATGCGTTGATGGCATTGATTCGTCTGTATACGCGTGAGGCTGGAGTACGTAGCCTTGAGCGTGAAATCGCCTCAATCTGTCGTAAAGCAGCGAGATTAATTGTAAGCGAAGAGAAAAAGCGAGTGGTCGTGACAGAAAAAAGCCTAGAAGAATTTTTAGGTAAACCACGTTTCCGCTACGGTCAAGCTGAACTTGAAGATCAAGTAGGGGTTGCGACTGGTCTAGCTTATACAGCTGCTGGCGGTGATACGCTAGCGATTGAAGTCAGTCTTTCATCAGGAAAAGGAAAGCTTGTTTTAACAGGTAAGCTTGGCGACGTGATGAAAGAATCCGCTCAAACTGCGTTTAGCTACGTTCGTTCTAAGGCGAAGGAATTAGGCATTGAAGAAAATTTCTACGAAAAATATGATATACACATTCACGTACCAGAAGGAGCCGTTCCAAAAGATGGTCCATCTGCTGGTATTACGATTGCAACGGCGCTCATTTCAGCGTTAACAGGCAAACCGATTCGCAAAGAAGTAGGGATGACAGGTGAAATTACGCTGCGTGGCCGCGTATTGCCAATCGGTGGATTAAAAGAAAAATCACTAAGTGCTCACCGTGCGGGGTTGACGAAAATTTTAATTCCGTATGATAATGAAAAGGACATCGAGGATATTCCGGACAGTGTTCGTGAACGAATCGAAATTGTGCTGGTCTCTCATTTAGATGAGGTACTAAAGCATGCGCTAGTAGGAGAGAAGTAATGAAGATTAATCATTCAGAAATTGTTATAAGCGCCGTGCGCCCAGAGCAATATCCAGAAGGTGGACTTCCGGAGTTTGCTTTGGCAGGGCGTTCAAATGTAGGAAAGTCATCTTTTATTAATAAGATGCTTGGTCGTAAAGGACTAGCTCGTATCTCATCAAAGCCAGGGAAAACACAAACACTTAATTTTTATGATTTGGATCAAAAATTAATGTTTGTCGACGTTCCAGGTTATGGATTTGCGAAAGTGTCCAAAAAGGAACGAGAAGCGTGGGGGAAAATGATTGAAACGTACTTAACGGACCGCGATCCGTTAAAGGCTGTTGTACAAATCGTTGACCTACGTCATCCGCCGTCCAAGGACGATATTATGATGTATGACTTTTTAAAGCATTACGAAATTCCCGTGATATTGATCGCGACGAAAGCCGATAAAATTCCAAAAGGGAAATGGCAAAAGCACATGAAGATCGTCTACTCTGCTCTTCAAGTAGAAGAGGGAGATAAAGTAGTACTATTCTCATCTGAAACAGGTCTTGGAAAAGAAGAGGCGTGGGCAGCGATCGAGAGCTTTATGTAAAAAATGTGTTTCTATGTAAAAAAGGTGGAACAGTTAACTGTTCCACCTTTTTTACATACTTTACTTCTTTTTGAAAAATAATAAATACAAACCAATAACTAGTAAAAGGAGGGGCCAAAATTTCCCGAAAGATGTAAATTGTGTTTTGAACACTTCTGACCATGTAAGGATTTTCTCCCAAAACATTTGGATGAGAGCTACTACAATGAGCACTGTGCCTTGGAACAAGGCGATCTTTATTTGTCGGTAGCTTGCAACAAAACCGATACCGATCATAAGTAAAACCATCGCATTTTGATCCGGCCAAAATGGGAGATAATGCACGGCGTGAAAGTGAGCGCCAAGAAAAATTAAGACTGATCCTGTCAGTGTATATGTATTGTCATTTGTTTTTTGTGACTGTGCCAAAAGCGCAATCCCAACAATGATGAGTAAGCTAGGCCAGCTATTGAGTGCATTTCCAATGGCTAGGTGAAACTCTTTAGCGAAGAAAATCAGACCAAACCCAACTAAAAGTGTGCCAAAAAATACAGATTGTTTTTTCATATGTACCTCCAAAAGCTTCAAACAGGAAACTTGAGTAATAAGATCGATTCTGTTATTTTTACGAATGGACAGATAACAATTATCTTATCACAGGATTTCATATACTGTTCACATTTTTTTTATTAAAGTGCTCTTTCAACATGTTATAATAGATGAAGGAAAAAAATCTATAGTTCTTTACGAGGGGGTATGCAAACATGCATATTATCGCAGTAGGTATTAATCACCGTACCGCCCCTGTTGAAATACGTGAGAAGCTAAGCTTTGATGAATCAGAATTAGCGTCTGCAATGGGAGTGTTACGTACACAAAAGAGTGTACTTGAAAATATTATCGTATCAACGTGTAACCGAACAGAAATTTATGCAGTCGTCGATCAGCTTCATACAGGTCGTTATTATGTAAAGGCATTTTTAGCCGACTGGTTTCATATTGACAAAGAAGAATTCTCTCCGTTTTTAACGATTTATGAAGACGATAGTGCGATCGAACATTTATATCGTGTCGCTTGTGGATTAGATTCAATGGTTCTAGGTGAGACGCAAATCCTCGGACAAGTGCGTTCGAGCTTTTTGACGGCTCAAGAGTATGGAACGATTGGGACGGTATTTAATCAGCTATTTAAACAAGCGGTCACATTAGCAAAGCGTGGACATCATGAAACAGAAATTGGCGCACATGCCGTTTCTGTCAGCTATGCAGCAGTAGAGCTAGCGAAGAAAATCTTCGGAGACTTGTCGTCCAAGCATGTCGTTATTTTAGGGGCCGGTAAAATGGGCGATTTGGCAGCCCAAAATTTATACGGCGGCGGTGCGCAAAAAATTACGGTCGTGAACCGCACGTTTGCGAAAGCGCAGCTGTTAGCAGCGAAGTTTGCAGGAAGTGCGAAGCCGATCGAAAATTTACAAGAAGCCTTAGAAGAGGCTGATATTTTAATTAGCTCCACTGGAGCCAAAGATTACATGGTCACAAAAGCCGCTATGAAAGAAGCGGAAAAAGTACGAAAAGGCCGTCCGATGTTTATGGTAGACATTGCGGTTCCGCGCGATCTTGATCCAGCGATTGATGAATTAGAGAGCGTCTTTTTATACGATATTGACGATTTAGAGGGGATTGTAGAAGCGAACCTTCAAGAACGTCAGCAGGCAGCGGAAAAAGTTGAATTGATGATTGAAGCAGAAATTGTTGAATTTAAACAATGGCTGAATACGCTTGGTGTTGTGCCAGTTATTTCTGCACTTCGTCAAAAAGCGCTAACGATTCAAGGTGAGACGATGCAAAGCATTGAACGGAAGCTTCCTCACTTATCAGAGCGTGACAAAAAAGTGTTAAACAAGCACACAAAGAGCATTATTAATCAGTTGCTACGAGACCCAATTCTTCATGCGAAAGAGCTAGCAGGAGAACCCAATGCTATAGAGTCATTGGATTTATTTAAGAAGATTTTTAACATTGAAGAAGCGGTACAGGAGCAGGATAATCACTCAACCCAAAATGAATATCAACCAGTGAGCACTCATGATCCCGTTTATCAATCATAAGCAGGTGGAGTTCGATGATTGATATTAGCTTAACAAGGGTGTATGAACTCATCATTATCCTGTACGCGTTCAGCGTTTTATTATATTTTACAGATTTCCTTATTCATAACCGGAAGGTCAGAACAGCTGCCTTCTGGTTACTTTCTATTGTATGGCTTTTGCAAACGATTTTCTTGCTCGCCAAAATGATTGAAACAGGAAGATTCCCGATTTTAACGATTTTTGAAGGATTATATTTTTATTCATGGGTACTTATTTCGTTATCATTACTTATTTACCGCTTGTTTAGAGTGGAGTTTATTGCGTTCTTTACGAATGTTATTGGCTTTTTCATTATGTCATTGCATACGTTTACACCGATACAAGCAACGTCAAGTATTGAAGCAGAGAAGCTTGTCTCAGAGCTTTTGGTGATTCATATTACGATGGCCATTTTATCGTACGGAGCGTTTTCCATTTCATTTGTTTTGTCGAGTTTATACTTAATTCAATACAATTTACTAAAAAAGAAAAAGTGGGGCAAACGTCTGCTGCGAATAGAAGATTTATCAAAGCTCGACTCACTTTCTTTTGTACTTAACGTAATTGGCATACCGCTCTTACTACTGTCACTATTGCTCGGGTTAATCTGGGCGAACATTAAAATCCCCGATTTCTACTGGTATGATACGAAGGTTATTGGGTCCTTTTTAGTTCTCATTTTCTATAGTGTGTACATGTATGTTAGAGTGAAGAAGGAGATTTATGGAAAGTCTATTGCTATATGGAATGTCGCACTTTTTTTACTAGTACTAATAAACTTTTTCTTATTTGGAAGTTTGTCAAACTTTCATTTTTGGGATTCTTGATCAGGAGGATAACATGCGTAAAATTATCGTAGGCTCACGCAGAAGTAAGTTAGCTCTGACACAAACCAACTGGGTTATTAACCAGTTGAAGGAGCTTGGAGTTCCTTATGAGTTTGAAATTAAAGAGATCGTCACAAAAGGCGACAAAATTTTAGATGTTACGCTTTCAAAAGTAGGAGGAAAGGGCTTATTCGTAAAAGAGATCGAACAAGCGCTTTTTGATAAGGAAATCGATCTAGCCGTGCACAGCATGAAAGACATGCCAGCAGAGCTTCTAGAAGGCTTAACGATTGGCTGTGTGCCGGTAAGAGAAGACCACAGAGATGTTCTTATTTCAAAAACCGGTCAAACGTTAGAGGAACTGCCGGCAGGAGCTGTCATCGGAACGAGCAGTTTGCGCAGAAGTGCACAGCTACTAGCGAAACGACCAGATTTAGAGATTAAATGGATTCGTGGCAATATTGATACACGACTTGATAAGCTGAAAAATGAGAATTATGATGCCATTATTTTAGCGGCAGCAGGTCTTGCTCGTATGGGCTGGTCAAGAGAGATTGTGACCGAGTATCTAGAAGCAGATGTTAGCGTCTCAGCTGTCGGACAAGGTGCACTTGGCATTGAATGTCGTAATGACGACACGGAAGTATTAGAGGCACTTGCAAAGTTAAATGATGATCATACGAATCGTATG
Source organism: Priestia koreensis (assembly GCF_001274935.1). Lineage (GTDB taxonomy): Bacteria > Bacillota > Bacilli > Bacillales > Bacillaceae_H > Bacillus_AG > Bacillus_AG koreensis. The sequence continues at coordinate 254,047 of NZ_LILC01000011.1, forward strand.
GTCCAAGCAGAACGTGCCTTTTTAAATAAAATGGAAGGCGGCTGTCAGGTTCCAATTGCAGGACATGCTCGCGTAGTAGAGAATGATCAGATTGAGCTTACGGCGCTTGTTGGATCTCCAGATGGGACGATTATCTACAAGGAGAAGCTGATTGGCACAGATCCGGTTCAACTTGGATATGACGCTGCAGAGCGCATTGCAGCGAGCGGTGGAAAAGAGTTAATTGATCGTGTGAAAGAGGAGCTTGAAAAGTGATGAATCATGCTCCTCTTTTCTCTAAAAAAATCTTAATTACAAGAGGAGCCCGACAAGCAAAAGAAATGGCGGCAAGCATCGAGGAATTCGGAGGCGTTCCGGTCACGATTCCGCTCTTAAAGCTTCAAAAGCCCGTTCAGCATACTGAACATATACATAATGTGTTACAAAACCTGATGCAATACACGTGGCTCGTGTTTACGAGTCAGAACGGCGTGAAGTTTTTCTTTGATTTTTTGGACGCGTTTAAGATTGATAAAGAGTCAATAAAGCACCAAAAAATAGCGGTAGTTGGAGAAAAAACAAAGCGCTTACTTACGAAGTATGGATTTACACCAACTTTAGTTCCAACGGAGTTTGTCGCTGAAAAATTACTAGCTGAACTTGTATCAACGCTTACAACGTCCGATAAGGTTTTACTCATAAGAGGGAATTTATCTCGTCCTGTTCTTTTAAATGGTTTAAAGGAGCATAAAATAGAGACATGTGATCTTGTTGTGTATGAGACGGTTCCAAATGAAGAAGTAAAAGAGGAGCTAGTAGCGGTGATGAAAAGCGGCGAGATTGATGCCGTTACGTTTACAAGCTCATCAAGCGTTCGTTTCTTTACAGAGCTCCTTCAAGCAGTTGATTGGAAGGAACAATCTAAGAGGTGTATCATTGTTTGTATCGGTCCTATTACAGAAAGGACCGCAAAAAAAGTAGGATTTACGAGGTGTTTGACACCTCAGGAATATACGACAGAAGGCATGATTCACGCGTTAGTGGAACAGCTTTCGAATGAACCGTTTTAGAGGAGGCAATACTTATGAAAGACTTACAGTTTAAGCGTCATCGTCGATTACGTAACTCATCAGCACTTCGCTCGATGGTACGTGAAACACATCTACACGTAGAAGACTTTGTGTATCCTGTGTTTGTCGTAGAAGGAGAGAACAAAAAGAACGCTGTAGCATCTATGCCAGGCGTATACCAATTTTCACTTGATCGTATTCACGAAGAAATTCAAGAAGTTGTGGATCTTGGCATTCAATCTGTGATGGTATTCGGGGTTCCTGATGAAAAAGACGCTGTCGGTACCGGTGCGTATCATGACCATGGAATTACACAAGAAGCGATTCGCGTTATTAAAGAAAAGTTCCCAGAGCTTTTAATTATTGCAGATACGTGTCTGTGTGAGTATACGGATCACGGTCACTGTGGCGTAGTGGAGAACGGAAAAATCCTCAACGATCCGTCACTTGATTTACTAGCTCGTACAGCGGTTAGCCAAGTAAAAGCGGGTGCAGATATTATTGCCCCATCAAATATGATGGACGGTTTTGTAGCTGCCATTCGTGAGGGCTTAGATAACGCTGGATATGAAGATATTCCAATCATGTCTTATGCAGTGAAATATTCTTCCGCTTATTATGGTCCGTTCCGTGATGCGGCGAATTCTACACCACAATTTGGCGATCGCAAAACATATCAAATGGACCCAGCAAACCGCCTAGAAGCTCTACGAGAAGCAGAATCTGACGTAGAAGAGGGTGCAGACTTCTTAATCGTGAAGCCGGCTCTTTCTTATTTAGATATTATGCGCGACGTGAAAAACAACTTTAACTTGCCGGTTGTTGCTTATAATGTCAGCGGTGAGTATTCCATGATTAAAGCGGCAGCTGAAAGAGGCTGGATTAACGAGGAACAAATTGTACTTGAAACATTAACTGGAATGAAGCGTGCAGGTGCAGATATTATCATTACGTATCATGCGAAAGATGCTGCTCGTTGGTTAACGAGATAACAAACTTAGAGAGCTGGAGGGTAGGGTACTCTCTAGCTTTCTAGGCTTAAGCAGATCGTACTAAAAGCAGCACGATCTGCTTAAGTCAGCGCTTTAAGCGCAAAGTATCTCTTGAAACTTGTGGAAGTAATGGAAATAACGATAAACTAATAAGTAGAAAAAAGCGAATTTGGAAGGAGCATGACAATGCCAAGCTACGAAAAATCAAAAGCAGCTTTTCTAGAAGCACAGCAATTAATGCCAGGTGGAGTAAATAGCCCTGTTCGTGCCTTTAAATCAGTGGATATTGATCCAATCTTTATGGAGCGTGGGAAAGGTTCTAAAATTTATGATATCGATGGAAATGAATACATCGACTATGTTCTTTCATGGGGACCGTTAATTCATGGTCACGCTAATGATCGGGTTGTCGAGTCACTGAAAAAGGTAACAGAGCTTGGGACAAGCTTTGGTGCACCGACTCTAATCGAAAATAAACTAGCAAAGCTCGTTATTGAACGCGTTCCGTCTATTGAAGTGGTGCGTATGGTCAACTCAGGAACAGAAGCGACAATGAGTGCTCTGCGTCTTGCACGCGGGTATACAGGCCGCAACAAGATTTTAAAATTTGAAGGGTGCTATCATGGGCACGGCGATTCGTTATTAATTAAAGCCGGTTCCGGAGTAGCAACGTTAGGACTTCCAGATAGCCCTGGTGTTCCAGAAGGAATCGCAAGCAATACGATTACCGTTCCGTACAATGATTTAGAAAGCGTTCAATACGCATTTGAACAGTTCGGTACGGACATTGCAGGCGTAATTGTTGAGCCTGTTGCTGGAAACATGGGTGTTGTTCCGCCACAGCCTGGTTTCCTAGAAGGACTTCGTGAAATTACAACCAATTATCAATCATTACTTATTTTTGATGAAGTGATGACGGGATTCCGTGTGGATTATACATGTGCACAAGGTTATTTCGGTGTGACACCAGACTTAACATGTCTTGGAAAAGTAATCGGTGGAGGTCTACCGGTAGGCGCTTACGGCGGAAAAGCAGAAATCATGCAACAAATCGCGCCAAGCGGTCCGATTTACCAAGCTGGAACTCTTTCAGGAAATCCGTTAGCAATGACAGCGGGGTACGAAACGTTAAGTCAGCTTACACCTCAATCATATGAAGAGTTCGGACGTAAAGCAGATCGTTTAGAAGAAGGCTTCAAAGCAGCGGCTGAAAAATATGACATTCCGCACACGATTAATCGTGCGGGTTCAATGATTGGCTTCTTCTTCACAAATGAAGACGTTGTGAACTACGAAAAAGCGAAAACGTCAAACCTTGAGTATTTTGCGACGTACTATGGTGAAATGGCTTATAACGGCGTGTTCTTGCCACCATCTCAATTTGAAGGATTATTCTTATCTACTTCACATAGTGATGAAGATATTGAGAAAACCATTCAAGCAGCCGAAAAAGCGTTCGCGGTTATCCGCGGATAAGACAAAAGCATCGCAGCGACTGCGGTGCTTTTGTTATTTTACCTGCTTATTTTTAAAAGAAAGTAATAAATGCCCTTCTTTTTTCATACATCTTTAATGACACCGCTATTTGTCGATGTGTTTTTGAAAGGAGGAGCATACATTGTCACAAGATAATCAATCGTCTTTGCATTTTTCTGTTGAAGAATCTGTATGGTTTCAAAAAGGACAGGAAGTGGCGCAGCTTATGTCTGTCTCACTTGATCCAGAAATCGCTATTCATGAATATGAGCAATATGTTTCCATCCGTGGAGCATTAACTTTAACCGGGGAATATGAAAAATATGATGAAGACTTCGAAGCATCTTTGCGTGAATATACACATGGAAAACAGGTAGAAGACGTTCATACTCGTGAGGACGGAACAAATGAATTTACGTATTACTTTCCAGTCGATATTACCATTCCACGTAACCGAATCCAAAGCGTCGATCAAGTGTTTGTTGCGATTGAGTCGTTTGATTACGACTTACCGTCTGCAGATTGCTTACAGGTGGTAGCAGATTTATCGATTGCAGGATTATACGGTGAGCAACAAAGCACTGCAAGAGAATCAGATTATACGCTTCAAGAAGAAGAGGTACAAGAAGAGCCGTATGGAGAGTTTCAAGAAGTTACATTTGATCGCGACCAGCCAATTTCTTCTTATGAGGAGTATCAGCAGGTAGAAGTAACCGAAGAAGAAGTTGACGCTTTGTATCGCTCATCAACAGCCGAAGCGGAGCAAGAGCAGGAGGTTGAGTACGAAGAGGTAAAAGATTACTTTGCTTCATTCAGTCAACGTCCGCTCACACCAGAGCCAACGTTTGAAGCGGACGATGAGTTTAATGAACCTTTCACAGTAGAAGTGAAAAAAACCTTCGAGGAAGAGCCTGTTTCCTATGCCAGAACGGTAGAACAAGAGCAGGAAAAAGAGGTAGCGCAGCAGGAAAGAGAAACAGCAGAGTGGCAAGAGGAAGAACCAGTCGTCTATTCCGAACCTGAGCCAGTCGAGGAAGTCATTCGACACACTGCTTACAAACCGTATGTAGCTGAGTTTGAAGAGACAAATAAAAAGAGCGAACCAGCGGAACAAATGGTGATTGATATTCGTCAGGAAAAGCAGGAAAGCGGCGAAAAAAGGAAGGAAAATGCGTTATACCTTACAAAGCTCTTTTCAAAAAATGCAGAAGAGGACTTTACTCGCTTAAAAGTGTGCATTGTTCAAGAAGGCGAATCACTCGAGCAAATTGCTCATCGCTACAGCCTAAACGTGCAGCAAATTTTACGCGTGAATAGCATAGAAGAAGATGAGCGACTAAAGGAAGGCCAACTCATTAATATTCCTACTTATAAACAATAAAAAAGTCGAAGAAAACAGTTGAAGCTTGTCTATCAGCTGTTTTCTTTTCGTTTAGGAGTGAGCCCTATATGATAAATCAATCACCGCCAATTGACTACGGGCCGCTTTTACAAGCGTATCAGCTGCAGGTCAATTTTATTGAGGATTACGGAAAAGTGAAAAAGATTTATACAGACCGAGGAGTATATGCACTAAAGGAACTAGATGATCCGACGTTGCGCAGCCTGTCGTTCATCCAAAGTATTCAGCGCCTTTATCAAAAGGGATTTATGCAGATGGTTCCTGTTTATCGAACAGTTGACGGCCAATATACGGTTCAAAATGGTTCGCAAACCTTTTATCTGATGCCATGGCTTGTGAACGATCAAAAGGAAGAACGAGATATTCGTTATCATAAGCTGTTTCAAGAGCTTGCGAATATGCACGCCTTATCTTCTCATGAAGTAAAGGTGACAGAAGATGACATCAAAAAGCATTACGACCAGCTCACGACTGCTTGGGATCAGCGCAAAGAGGAGCTTGAGAATTTTATTGGGGAATGCGAGAAAAGAATTTATATGTCACCGTTTGAGCTGAGCTTTTGTACGTTTTACCAGGATGCCGTAAAAGCAATTGATTTCGGTCGTGGCAAGCTTGACGATTGGTATGAGCAAGTGAAAGAAAAAGAAAAAATGCGCCTAGTGACGATCCATGGGAAGCTATCACCGAAGCATTTTGTGTATGACAACAACGGGAACGGCTATTTTATTAACCTCGAAAAATCAAAAGCTGCTTCCCCGATTTACGATTTGGTGTCCTTTTATTCAAGGTCAAACCGAACGTATCCCATTCCAAGTATGGAAAGCTATGATTGGTTTACGACCTATCAGCAGCATTTTAAGCTAACGGGTGATGAAATGCTCCTTTTACACAGCTATTTAGCTTTTCCAGAGAGCGTGTACCGAGCTATTTCGAACTATAATACGAGAAGAAGCGAGCGAGATGAAGTCGGACACGTACGCAGTATTCTATACGCGTTTTGGCAGCTGAAAAATATTGAACAGCTCAACATTCAAATTGTGTCTGCAGAACAACAAAAAAAGCTGGCTGAAGAAGCAGCAGCTCAGTCACAAAGTTAAATCCATTCTAAATAAATGGCGAGTGAAAGCAGCACGAAGAGAATGAGGAGAAACACATCTAAAATCGATGGGAAGAACAGGGTGCGTACCGCTTGAAAAATGGTCAATGGAATAATAAACTGAGCGCACCCTGCTCCGATCGTTTTTAACCATTTCTGTGCTTGCATGGAATTAAAATTAAACTTTCGTTTCATGGAACCTGCTCCTTTATCCTGTGTATTTGCCTATACTACTATATGTTGGAAAGAGAAAATGGTTCACCACAGAGAACTAACGAGCACATAAAGAGACAAAGTGAATAGCATACTAAAAAAATGGTTAAGCTTATTGACGACTTATAGATTTTTCATATACTATATGTAGTATACTTACATAGGAAAATACCACGATTGGGAAGAGTACGGTATTCTACCCCTTTAGAGAGAGAAATCAACTGCTGAAAGATTTCTTAGGAAGGTAGCGCCAGAAGGTCGCCCATGAGTAGCTTTCTTGAACGATTTAGTAGGGAAAGCCGGTCGAACCGTTATCGAATCAAGTGTATAGACACGACACGTGTAGTTCATTTTAGTGTCTATAAAAAAAGGTGGTACCGCGAACTCACTCCTTTCGTCCTTTTGATGAGAGGGGTTTTTTTATTTTCCAAAACAATTTAGGAGGGAACAAAATGGCTGAACAAGAGATCAATCTTTCAACGAAATACGATCCGAAAGCTATTGAAGCTAACCGCTATCAATATTGGTTAGATGGCAAATTTTTTGAAGCAACAAACGACCCTGAAAAGGAACCATATACAATCGTTATTCCACCACCGAACGTAACAGGTAAGCTGCATTTAGGTCATGCATGGGATACAACGCTACAAGATATTTTAACGCGTATGAAGCGTATGCAAGGATACGATGTACTTTGGTTACCTGGTATGGACCATGCGGGAATCGCGACACAAGCGAAGGTAGAGCAAAAGCTTCGCAGTGAAGGGAAATCACGCTATGATCTTGGACGTGAAAAATTCGTTGAAGAAACGTGGAAGTGGAAAGAAGAGTACGCTGAGCACATTCGTCAGCAGTGGGCAAAGCTTGGTTTAGGACTAGACTATTCACGCGAGCGCTTCACGCTTGATGAAGGGTTGTCAAAAGCAGTTAACGAAGTATTTGTTTCACTATACAAAAAAGGTCTTATTTACCGCGGTGAGTATATCATCAACTGGGACCCTGCTACAAAAACAGCACTTTCTGATATCGAAGTTATTCACCAAGACGTTCAAGGTGCATTTTATCATATGCGTTATCCACTTACAGATGGAAGCGGACATATTGAAATTGCGACAACGCGTCCAGAAACAATGCTTGGAGATACAGCAGTAGCCGTTCACCCTGAAGATGAGCGCTATAAGCATTTAATCGGTAAAAAGGTGATGCTTCCGATCGTAAACCGTGAAATCCCAATCGTTGGTGATGACTACGTAGATATGGAATTTGGTTCTGGTGCGGTTAAAATTACGCCAGCACATGACCCGAACGATTTTGAAGTTGGAAATCGCCACGATCTAGAGCGTATTCTAGTTATGAATTCAGACGGAACGATGAACGAAAAAGCTGGTAAGTATGAAGGAATGGATCGCTTCGAGTGCCGTAAGCAACTTGTAAAAGATATGCAAGAAGCAGGCGTATTGTTCAAGATCGAAGAACACATGCACTCTGTTGGTCACAGTGAGCGCAGTGGGGCCGTTGTTGAACCGTACCTTTCTACACAATGGTTCGTAAAAATGCAGCCACTAGCAGACGAAGCAATCAAGCTTCAAGAAAAAGAAGACGAAAAAGTAACGTTTGTACCGGATCGCTTTGAAAAAACATACCTACGCTGGATGGAAAATATCCGCGACTGGTGTATTTCTCGTCAGCTTTGGTGGGGTCATCGTATTCCGGCTTGGTACCACAAAGAAACAGGTGAAGTTCACGTAGACCACGAACCGCCAGCAGACGTTGAAAACTGGGAACAAGATACAGACGTACTTGATACATGGTTCAGCTCAGCGCTATGGCCGTTCTCTACATTAGGCTGGCCTGAAACGGCTTCTCTTGACTATCAGCGTTTCTACCCAACAGCGGCTCTTGTAACAGGTTACGACATTATCTTCTTCTGGGTATCACGCATGATTTTCCAAGGTATTGAGTTTACGGAACAACGTCCTTTCAAAGATGTACTGATTCATGGTCTTGTTCGTGATTCTGAAGGTCGTAAGATGAGTAAATCATTAGGTAACGGTGTTGATCCAATGGAAGTGATCGATCAATACGGTGCCGACTCGCTTCGTTTCTTCTTATCAACGGGAAGTTCACCAGGTCAAGATTTACGCTACAGCACAGAAAAAGTAGAAGCAACATGGAACTTTGCTAACAAGATCTGGAATGCTTCACGTTTTGCGCTCATGAACATGGACGGCTTAACGTTTGAAGAAATCGACTTAAGCGGTGAAAAATCAGTAGCAGACAAATGGATTTTAACTCGTTTAAATGAAACGATTGAAAACGTAACGAAGCTTGCAGATAAATATGAGTTCGGTGAAGTAGGTCGTGTTCTTTATAACTTCATCTGGGATGACTTCTGTGACTGGTACATTGAAATGGCGAAGCTGCCATTATACGGTGAGGACGAAGCAGCGAAGAAAACAACTCGCTCCGTACTTGCTTACGTATTAGACAACACAATGCGACTTTTACATCCGTTCATGCCGTTTATTACCGAGGAAATTTGGCAGAACTTGCCGCATAAAGGCGAATCAATCGCTGCAGCGAAGTGGCCAGAAGTTCGCACTGAGTTCACGGATGATACAGCGGCAGAAGAAATGCGTTTGCTTGTAGACATCATTCGCTCCGTTCGTAACATCCGTGCGGAAGTAAATACGCCAATGAGCAAGCAAATTAAGCTTTATATTAAAGCGAAAGATGCGGACATTGAAGCGAAGCTAGCGAAAAACGAGGCGTATATCGTACGTTTCTGTAATCCAAGCGAGCTTGAAATTTCAACAAGCGTAACGATTCCTGAAAAAGCGATGACATCCATCGTAACAGGAGCGGAGTTAATTCTTCCACTTGAAGGATTAATCAACTTAGATGAAGAAATTAAGCGTCTTGAAAAAGAACTTGATAAGCTTACAAAAGAAGTTGAGCGCGTACAGAAGAAATTAAGCAATCAAGGATTTATTGCCAAAGCACCTGAACAAGTAATTGAAGAAGAGCGCAAAAAAGAAGCAGATTACGTTGAAAAACGTGAAGCTGTTCAAGCTCGTATTAATGAACTTAAAGGGTAATAATAAAAAGGAAGGCGAACCACATGTTGGTTCGTCTTTCGCATATCGTGATGAGGTGAAAAAAATGATTCGTACATATGAAGAAGCGTTAAGCTGGATCCATGGACGCCTGCGCTTTGGTGTAAAGCCAGGGCTGATCCGTATGAGGTGGATGCTGAAGGAGTTAGGAAATCCTGAACGAGCGATTACGGCTGTTCATATTGCAGGGACGAATGGAAAAGGATCAACCGTTACGTATCTTCGAAATATGGTCGAAGCGGCAGGATATGAGGTTGGGACGTTTACATCTCCTTATATTGAAAGCTTTAACGAGCGTATTAGTATTAACGGTGAGCCGATTAGCGATGCTGAGATGGTGAAGCTCGTAAATGAGGTCAAGCCTGTCGTCGAAAAGCTTGAAGGAGAAGATTTAGGCCCCGCAACTGAATTTGAAGTAATTACCGTGATGGCCTTTTTATATTTTGGAAAAATCCGCCCGTTAGATTTAGTCATTTTTGAGACGGGACTTGGTGGGCGCTATGACTCAACGAATGTTGTTTCACCTATCCTGACGATGATTACGAATATTGGGTTCGATCATATGGCGATTTTAGGTAGCACGGTCGAACAAATCGCGGGTGAAAAAGCAGGAATTATTAAGCATGAAGTGCCGCTGATTACGACCGTAGAGCAAGATGAAGCAAAGAAAGTTATTGAGCAAGAAGTACGTGCGAAACAAGCGCCGAGCTACTGGTTTGAAAAGGACTTCACTTTTGACGACTATCAAGCGCTAGAGAACGGCGAACAATTTAGCCTTCGTACACCATTCGGCAAGTTAGAGAAGCTACAGCTTTCAATGATGGGCTATCATCAAGTGAAAAATGCATCGCTTGCAGCAGTGGGCGCATTATATATGAAGGATCACGGGGACTTTTCCATTACCGACGATCATATTCGTCAAGGATTGCAAAAGTCACAGTGGATGGCTCGTTTTGAAAAGGTACGTACCAACCCGACGATTATTATTGATGGTGCCCATAACGAAGAAGGAGTAAAAAGCTTAGTGGATACGCTACGTCTTCACTATGAAACGAAGCGTATTCATATTCTCTTCACATGCTTAAATGATAAGGAATCAACAGGTATGATTCGAAGCCTTGAAGAAGATGCAGATACCATTACCTTTACGAGCTTCGACTTTCCACGAGCTGAAAAAGCAAGCACTCTTTACAATCATGCCGCATCTCCAAACAAATACATGAATGAGGATTGGAAGCAGGCAATTGCGAGCTGTAAAGAACGACTAAAGGACGAAGACGACATTTTGATTATTACGGGGTCGTTGTATTTTATTGGGGAAGTAAGAAAGTATGTAAAACGTTAAAAAGAACGCTACATCTGTAGCGTTCTTTTTTTAGGCGAAAAATATTTTTTAAATGTGCGAGTAGTTTTAGACTTTTATAGTATAATAGCATTAGAAAAATTTACTTAAAAATCCAGGGGTGGATAATTTTGATGAAAAAAACGAAAATATTCGTTACTTTTTTACTGTTTTTCACATTAGCAGCTACGCTATTTCTCTCACTAAATCAAGCAATTGTTCAAGCGGCAACTATAGAGCCACCCTCTCTTGATTTTAGCGTGGCACCTTCGCAGAAAGAGTTTTTGAAACCAAAGAACGCGTGGGCAATGGGTGAATTGAATATAGACGTCAACCCTAAAGGGACACTCGATCCTAGTAAATTCCGTAAGCCGGTTGATGTAGTGTTCGTATTTGATAAATCAGGTTCGATGGCAGATGGAAATAAAATTGGGCAGGCGCGTTTAGCAATTAAAGAAGCATTAACGGTCTTTAAAGAGAATGGTTCCAAGGTAGGTACAGACCGTTATGGATTAGTTACCTTTGATTCTGATATACAAACAGTCATTCCGCTGACAGACAGCCTCGCATCCATTCAAGCTGGTGTAGATGCAGCACCTGCGCAAGGTGGAACAAACTATACGCAATCACTTCAAAAAGCAAATGAGTTGTTAAGTACTTCAGCAAGTGCTAATCGTGATAAGTACGTCATCTTTTTAACGGATGGTCAACCTACGAACTCTCAACATATACAAAACGTAGATGGAAGCTTTAGAGCAAAAAACTGTTTGTGGTTTTGTAATACAACCATTAAAGGACCGGTAAATGTGTATTATAATTCCAATAACGATCCTAGGTACCATTCAGCAGTATTTTCATATGGTCTTTATGAGTATAACTACCCGGTAACTGATACAACAATTGCTCAAGCTGTTAAAAATCATGGCATTGAGCAGGCAGAAAGTTTAGGTAATAAAAATATTAAACTATACTCAATAGGGTTTGGTACAAATACAGAAGTTGATATGACTTATTTAAGTAGTCTTTCCAATAAAACAGGATCGGTAGCTTATCAAGCAAGCAAAGATAACCTTAATGAGTTGTTCCGTAAAATTACAACGGATATTGGACAGCAATCTATTTCAAATATTAAAGTAAAAGTAAATATTGATGATAACACAGTGAACAGTTTTCCAGGAGCAGTAAACATACAGACTGGTGCGGATGCGTATAAAGAAGGTAAGTATGCAGTTGTTAACTTTACCAATATTCCATACTTATTGAATTCAACGCCTTCAGCTTTATCAAGTAAGCTTCCATTGACTTTTAGTACATCTGGAACTTATACGTTTAAAGATATTCAGCTCGTGTACAAAGACTTGGATGGAAAAGAAATTACAAAATCACATGCTGATTTGAAGGTCGTAGTAAAGGATAAGGTAGCCCCTACTTTTGATTCGAAAATTACGTTCAAGGACCCTGGTGGTGTGGGGAAATTAATTAAGTATGGTAATCAAAACGGTGCGTCAAATCAGTTTACAGTGAATTATAGCCTTACACCGACGTCCAAATTAGAAACTGGCGACTTAGGAACGCTAAAAAATATTAAGCTCGTACAACCGTTACCAGATGGCATTACTCCTGAAAGCCTTGTTGCAACATCTGGTCCTCTAGGAATTCCTGCTGCTGTTTCATACCAAGTGGTTGGAAATAATCTGGTCATGAGCATCCCGGAGGTGCTCTACACAAGTGCGGGAGGTTTTTTACCTTCTTCGTATAGTATTGATGTTAAGATGCAGGCGAATTGGGCATTAAGTCAGCGTTTACAAAATCCAACGTTGACCTACGATGCGGTTAGTACGCAAGTGCTAAACAATTTCGATGATCAAAAAGCAATTTTAACTGCACCATCAGAACAAATAATAGCAAAAGTGGTGTTAGAAGACGGAAGTGATCGTTATGAAGGCGATTATTCTGGAAATATTGATAAACTCATTAAAGAAACAAGCCAATTAGTTGGTCGAACGAAATTACAAGATGATGGCAAGGATTTAACTCTACCAATTAAGTCAATGATTTTTACGGATGGCACAAAAAATGTTGTTCAAGTAACGTATAGCAATGGAACGACTAAAACGCTCGCTCTTGTTCCACAATTTGTTATTAAAGAGCAAGAAACGAACAAAGTTGTACCAAACAACGGAGAAACCACAAAAGACGTGAAATTTGCACTTACCGATCTTATTCCAGGAGATAAGGTCACATATCAGTATCGAATTACAGATAAAGATGGAATAGGTAGCTGGACTACAATTCAGCCGAACGAAGAGATCAATTTTAATAAAAAAGGAACGTTGATCGTTGAGATGAGAGCACAAGGTGGTTTTGCAAAGGCCGGTGTAGTGGTTTCTCAAACAGTCAAAGTGAAGATACTAGTAACAAAAATTACGGTTGATCCTAGTCAAGTATCCTTAGAAATTCTAGAGTCTACCACTTTAACCGCAAAAGTTGAGCCTGCTGACGCAGACAATAAAGAGGTTGTGTGGTCAAGTTCGAATCCTTTAGTCGCTAGTATTGACCCTGTAACAGGTAAGGTACAAGGGGCATTACCTGGTGAAGTAACAATTACCGCTACGGCTAAGGATGGAGGCGGAATAGAAGGGACGGCTATTGTAGAAGTTTCTACATTAAAAAATATAAAATTTAAGCAGACTATTTACTCTATTGAAGTAGGAGAGTCTCTGACGGTAGAAGATATGCTCATTTACGAACCACTTACGGCTCGAAACAAAACGCTCAAACAGGTCATTGCGAGTAATTCACAGGTTTTAGAAGTGAAGCAACAAGATGGGAAATGGATTATCACCGGTAAAAAGAGAGGGACAACAGACCTTGCTGCAACAGCAAAATCTACACGAAGTGACGGCAGTGAGATCAGTGCTTCTACTAGCATTATGGTAACGCAAAAAGCAACGAATAACTCAGGTGGAAAACCGAATGGTAAATGGTAAATGAAAACCGTCGTAGCGCATGCTACGACGGTTTTTTTACTTAATAGTTGTTACATCTGGTATCACTTGGAGTGAATTCACTTTTGGAAGTGCATCTAATCGACGGAAAAGTACCATTGGATCATAATCTACTTTAAAGCGTGGGTTTTTATCCTTTTGAGCATCCATAGGAGCTGACCCAGCACCTGAAAACTGGATAAGTTCGTCTTGACTTGAAGCTTCCCCACGAATACCATTAATGGTTAATTTGTCATGTGCGAATAAGCCACCGTTAATATGGAAAATTGACCCAACTCCATATAACTCTGCATTATGATCTGTGTAGAAATATCCGGCTAATGGTGTTACATTTGTTGATGTACTAAATTCGTTAATTCGAAATAACTCTAAGTCCCCTTTGGATAATAGGACAAGCCGTTTTCGTTCATTTGTTGAGTTATCCCCTTTAATATTTACATTTGTAATCGAACTTGTTTTTCCGACATACATGACGGAGTCAAAGATTGCATTATCGTTTTCTTTGGAGGAATTGTCTTCAGCAATTCCGTAAATATTTAAATTACCATCTACAGTAAGATTATTTAAAATAGAGATGGATGTTTTTACAGGGTTTAATTCTAAATCTCCTCCTATTAAACTTTCAGCATTCATTTTGACAGGCTGTAGAGCTTTAATGAAGACCTTCCCAGTTGATAGAATCGGTGCATTAATGGTGAGATTTCCTTCTTCATTATTAACAGTCAATGATTCTGTGGAAACCTTTCCTTCAATTGAAAGGCCTTTGCTACTGTAGTTGGTAATATCAATACTTCCTTTAGAAATAATGGTCCCTTGTTTATTGCAGAAGGTATTTCCAGTCCCATCTTTATTCAATAGGCAACCAATGGTTAGCTGATCAGTCCCATTAACAATTTCAATTCCTTTTGTTGCAACAATATTTTTAATATTTAGTTGGTCAAAGTTATTAATGGTTACTTTTCCATCAACATAAATTCCATCTGAGATAGTTAATAAGTTTTTAGTGTTAAGAGTTAAATTTCCTTTTATATTTAATCGGTTAATAAGTAAATTTGCTGTATTATTTGATAACGTTACGCCTTGTGGGGCATCGATAGATAATACTTTATCAGTTGTAGTAGCAATAAGTGATCCTAAATCTGGTAGATAAGTTTCTTGTTTTCCACCTGGTAGTGAAATAATTTTAAATAAGCTGGAAAGAGGTTTTAACAAGGAGCCGTTTAGAACCTTGTCAATATAAGTTTGAATAACCTCTGGTTTACTACCATCACCAACTTCATCCGAGATTTGGTGGGATTTTAAAAATGCCGTTTTTCGTTCAGCAATTGTTTGATCAAGGTTCATGTCAATGAAGGCACTTTGGTTTTTAAATTTAGGAACTTTTCCTTTATAAAAATATTTAGAGTTCTCTAATGAAAGCAAACTCGTATTGGTTGTATAAATATCTCCATTAATTTCTGGAAGAGGTGCACTGATTGTAAGAGCTCTAGATGTTGATTCATTCGTATAAAAGTTTGCCAGGTCACTAATAGCTAATTCATTTGCAAAGATGTTTCCATTAATAGTAGGAGAACCATTTAGATTCAATCCAGATTGCTGGGTAGAATCAAATGAACCTACTGCATATTGTAAGAAGCTTGGCGTTGGTGATAGAATAACCGTTCTCTCTAATCTGCGTTTAATGAGAGACTCTGATTGCCCTTTCTTATTTTTAACAACAAGCGAAATTTTATATACTCTCGTAAATGCCTCTGCACGACGAATGCTGTAAGGAGCCTTTTCGGTTAGCTCCGAAATATTTAGTTTCTCTACATAAGAAAGGTGAGTTGGATCAAATTTTCCATAAATCTTATCGTCAATGATCTTCTGTAAATTAATATTAAAGGAGGCAGGTACAAAATTATCTGCTGTTTTCTGCAAATCCAATTTATACAATGAAGTAATTGGAAGGCTTGATTGATCGATCGATACATTTTGTTGAAGCTCTGCAATAATTTCATCCATTAGCTGTCTAGCTTCAGCTGTTGCTTTTACATCCGTTTCACGAATAGAAGTACGAATTGAACCTTGTAGTGACATTGTCACAATAGATAAGCCTACAACTAAAAAAATGGTTGAAACTAAAATTACTACCATTAAATTATACCCTTGTTGATTCGTTAAAATTTTTTTCATCTTATCACCTTAGAATCCAAATTGACTTTCTAATTCAACCCATCCTTGATCTCCGCTATCTGTTACTTGTGGCTGCTTACCATCTTTTTTCTCTTGAATGTACTTGTCAAGAGAAGCGTCAAATTTAGCTACCCTTGATGTAGTAGAAACAAAGAGCGTAAGATCAAAAACGGCATTTGTACATTGATTATTATCATCTTTCGAAGAACAGCTAAAATTAATTGTAGAGTGTTGTAAGTTGTTATCAATATCGATGGGTTT
Source organism: Priestia koreensis (assembly GCF_001274935.1). Classification (GTDB taxonomy): domain Bacteria; phylum Bacillota; class Bacilli; order Bacillales; family Bacillaceae_H; genus Bacillus_AG; species Bacillus_AG koreensis. The sequence goes on from NZ_LILC01000011.1 coordinate 270,177, forward strand.
TCCATTAATAAAGAAGGTATACATTCTATTATCTGGAGTTGGAGGCTGTGGGCTTGTTGGATTTGTTTTATCCTTTAGACCGTACTCGATGGTCACTTCATTAACCGCTTCATTTGCCGTATTTTTTTGCTTTTTCTCGACATTATAAAAATCGCTTGGAGTATCACTGTTTTGAGACACTTGGATACTTTTGTTATCAATTAACTTAATGCACTGAAGGTTTCCTGTACTAGGTGTGCAATAATTTATGCTATCAGCAGAGATTCCTTGAAGTTCATTCATGATCGTAGAAATAACATAGTCTCCGTCATCACGCAGTGCATTTTTTGCTTCTACTTTATTAGACGTCTTAAGCCCATTGATAAAAACGGCATATACGATCGCCAGCACAATACTTGCAATAGCAAAGGTTGCTAAAAGCTCAACAAGCGTCATTCCTCTATTATTCTTAATTCGTTTCGTGAAGATCTTCACTGACAATATCTCCTTTAACAATGGTACTTACATCTGAATCTTTTCCTTTCCACTTTACGGTAACCGTAATAGGAATAATGGAAGATTTATAGGTATCTGTACCCTTGTCATCATTATTTTCCTCCATCGTGACTTCATAACTCAGGCTATTTATTTCAATATTTTTGCAGTCTGTAGGAATAGGTAGTTTACTATCTTGATAGGAATAGAACTTAACGGTCTCATTATTTTCTTTCCGTTCACAAATGTATAACGATAATACCTTTTTGGAATCCTTTATTTCCTTCTTAATTTTTAAAAAACTTTGGCCTTGCATATAGTGTAAGGCATTTCTTGCAACATTAATGCCAATGGTCTTCGACTGATTATCTCGCGTGTATGAAAATGATTGCGGGAAGAATTGCATAGCACCAGTGAATAAAATCGTTAAAATGACGAGTGAAACGAGAAGCTCGATAATTGTCATTCCTTGCTGATCTAGCAATTTTTTATAACGTTTCATGCCGTTCCCTTCTTTCAAATTTGCTAAGATTATTATACAATAAGACAGAACTGATTTAGTGATTTTTTGTAAATTATTGTTTAAATAGGAAGTGGTGGAAAAATGCTCATTTTTTTAGCATCTTTGATCGGCGCTCTTTTAATCATTCCGGTACTTTATTTTGTTCCTAAAAATATAACGCTTATCGGCAAACTAATTGTAGTGGCCCTTTCATTATTAGTCGTGGGGGTTAGCGCAGTTGCTCAGCAGGTGATGCCTCTTTGGCAAGCAACGCTCTGTTTTATTTTGTTAGGAGGTCTTTTGGCATATTTTCTTGCTAAGAAAAATGATCTTTTATTAGTGGCAAACGAAGACGAACAATTAGAAGCTGCAACTGGTTTCAATTTGTTTAAAACCGAAACAGCCATTGCTTCGCAACCATCGAAACAAGCCCACGTGGATTCAGACGATTATTTAATCGAAGATGACACCATTGATCTTCAATATGCAGCAGAACATCAAAACGTTTCTCCTGCGAAAAATAAAGAGGAATATGATTTGCAGGAGTTGGACTACATTGATGTAGACCCTCAGTTTGATGAAACTTCAACAGATAACCAAAACACACAACCCACACAGGAAACAAACATTTCCCTGGTCAAAAAGGAAGAAGGGGAGATAGAGTCAGAAAGCTGGTTAGATCATGTAACAGACGAGGTGAGCGTAGAAGATAATCTCGCTCACGAAAACATAGAGGACGAGATCGTACCAGTAATAACAGAAGCAGAAGATGAGAATACGAAAGTAGTAGAGCACATTCTTGATACAGAAGATGTAAATGATCATCTTTTAATTGAATTAGAGGATATTCCCGAGTTTGAAGATGTGCAGCAAGAAAATCTTCTAGAAGATCTATTGATAGAAAAGTCTGATCTGCAGGGAGAGTCTCCTGACCTAGTAGTTACAGACGAACTACCAGTGATCGACGACTTAGAAAATGTGATAGAGGAAGAAGAGGTTCAAGAAGCAATGGACGAGCATCATGACGAGCCTTTGGCGGTAATGGACCTAGAAGACTTATTAGAAGAAGAATCTGCCCCTGACATTGTTTCGTTAGATGAAGAGAATGTTAGTGAGCTTCCAGTAATTGAAGACCTAGAAGATGTTCTTGAAGAACGCGTAGTAGCAGAGGAAGAAGGGGAGAAACCTTTGACTGATGAATTACCTGTATCACAAGACCTAGAGGATTTGTTGGACGACCAGTTCTTACAAACAGATCAGGAGTCAGACGTTCTTCCTGTCACTTACTATAACAAAGAGGAAGTTTTAGAAGAAGCAATTGAAGATACTCATTCCGTAGAACTCGTTGCAATGGAAGATGTAGTGAAAGAGGAGAAAGACCTGAACCTTGAAGATCTTCTCGTTAATTTAGATGAAGAGGGCCTACACAATGAGCGCAGCGAAGAAGCGGAGTTAGTAGGAGGAACGGTGCCTCAAATGAACGAAGCTTCAGAAATCGATCAATTAGACGATGTATTTGATGAAACGAATATCGCTGATTTAGTCGATTTGCTTAGTGAAGTTCCTGAAACAGAAGCGAAGGTAGCTACAGAAATAGAGACAATTTCAACAGGTTCTGACGAAGAAGAAGAGATTTTAATGGAAGAAACGTCAGTAGAAGATGAAAAAACAACAGAAAATAATGAAATTCCTATTTACAACAATGAGGAAATAAAGGAAAATTTAAAATTAAAGCAACGTATCAGTTATATGTTCATTCAAGACCTAGAGCTTGCACGAGATGTTTTGGACGAAACATCTTATGAAGCGCAGTTACAGAGCACGCTTTATGACGGTCTTCCAAATAATGAGTATTATGTTGTGGCTAAAATGTTACTAGAACACTATAAAAATACGAATCAAACAACTTCGTTTGAACAACTATTTGCAGACTTGCGCGTGAGGTATGAAACTTATCCAGTACTAGTAGCGGAACTAGAATTTATTGAGGCAAACAACTAAGAAATAAGTGGGTGTGGTAAAAGATGAAGAAAAGTACTGAAGTAACAAATTTGCCAATCATTAGTATTTCAGAGGGAAATCAGATTGGGACGGTTAAAAGCTTAATTATTAACCCAGATAAAAACTCAATTGACTTTCTGACGATTGAGCAAGAAGACTGGCAGGTTAGCGTGAAGGCAATTCCCTTCAAAAAAGTAATTGGTGTGGGGGAATACGCTGTAACCGTTGAACATGAAGGCGCTACCATTGATTTAAATGAAATTCCGATTGCCAATCAGCTGTTAAATAAAAAGATTACGCTAATTGAGGCACGTGTTATGACACGTAAGGGAGAAATGCTTGGACAAGTATTAGAGTATTTCTTAAATGAAGACACGGGCGATTTGATGGGACTGCTCGTCAAGCTTCCAAACCGTGAAGTGGTTATTTCAATTGATCACGTGATTACGTTAGGAAAAGATTTAATTATCGTAAATGAGCATGCAAAAGATGCATTTTTACAAAAGGCCGAACAGCTAACGCAAAGCGATGGGGACGGAACGTATAGCGATGATGAGATTGTTCAAGAAGAACCTGTATCACAGTCTCAACCTGTTATAGACGAACCTGTTCAGCGTGAAGAAGAGCCAAAAGAAAATCCAAGTGAAAAGCGTGAGAACTTACGTAAAAAGCAAATTGAACTACTTGTCGGCAAAAAAGCCACCACAAATATTTATGGAAATAGCGGAGATTTATTAATCCGTACCGGCACGGTTTTAACAGAAGAAGATATTAAACAGGCACAAGAAGAAGGTCAAAGTGTGTTTGTAGAACTATCAATGAACGTTTCTGAATAAATAAGGGGGCTTTAAGTGGTGAGAGATGTAAAATTTTTACGAGTATTTTTGTTTTCAATTATATGCATTGTGTATCTTTTTAGTTTCTCACACTTAAGCGTCTTTGCGTACGAAGCCTTTTTTACAAAAGAGGATTCGTACGCTACAGGGACGACTATAGCAGGAATAGACGTGTCTAAGATGGAGAAGGCTGAAGCAAAATTATCTGTTCAAACAGGTCTTGCCAACTGGCAAAATACGTCTTCTTTTTTTATTTCGTATAAAGAAAGAAAAGAAGCATTGCCGATGGATATATTTGAGTTTGATCTAGAGAAAACGATGGATGAGGCTCAAAATGAATCTCAAAGCAGTGCCGCTGTAAACGTAAACTATAGCAAATTAAATCAATTCTTAACGAACTTTGTTGGAGGAGAGGAATTAAGTCGTATATCAGTTAAAAACCTGAGACGCGATCTTACCAACACGGCCGCTTCGTTGAATTCTTCGAGTGGTACTTTACACCTAGAGGCCTATGTACCTAAGAAACTACAGAAAAGGCAGACAGTCAGCCAAGCATCTCTAAAGCTGAGTGACGAACAGATAGCTGACCTGAGCACATGGTTAACGAAACAGAAAAAGCTTACGATTAAAGGCAACACGCAATTTTCATTGCTTGAGAATGCAAAAGCAAACGATTTAGTCGATTTTTCAGATGATTCTTTGAGCTTACTTGGATCAGTTTTATATGAGATGTTTACAAATACAGATTTTGAAATTCTTGAGCGTCATACGAGTAGAGAGCTACCAAAATGGGCACATCTTGGGTATGAGGCGCGAATTTTAAATAAAAAATTAGATTTAGTGGTTTTCAATCCAAACTATTTGTCGTATGACGTTACGCTTGAGATGAAAAATAATGAACTACATGCTTCTTTAAAAGGAGAACCATTTCTATATACGTATGCCTCTGAAGTAAAGGACCCTCAGCAATTTAAGCCGAAAATTGTGGTACAGTATGCAACTTCGCTACTTCCAGGTACTGGTCAAATGATTGAGTCTGGTGAAAACGGGCAGTTAGTCAAGGTGTTCCGTGAAGTCAGATGGCAGGGGCAAAGTGTGAAATCAATTCTGCTAGGGGAAGATTTTTATCCGCCTGTTCATAGGGTAGAGCTAAGAGCATTCCCAATATCAGAGGAAAACTTACCGAGCAGTGATGACATGTCCGGTTCTGAAAGCAATGATTCAGCAACAGAGAGTGATCCAGCTACGGAGGATTCAAATCCGGCGAACAATAGCGGTGAAACGGATGCTTCATTAGAAGAAAATCAAAATACGGATGCTACTCAAAACGCTATTGGAGATCAAACGACCACGTCTACTGAAAAGACAGATGATACGACCGATAACAAAAAGGACGATGAATCGACTAAAAGCGAGTCTTCTAATTCAATTGATTCATCTGAAGGACCAAAAGAATCAGAGCAACCTGTATCCAAATAAACATACCCCATTTGTTGAATTGACCACGTGATAAAACAGAGCTCATTACAAAAAGAGGATGATGGAAATGCAGCAACGGAAACGACTCGGAGATTTATTAATTGAGTCAGGATTAATCTCTGAAGAACAACTGAATGATGCATTAGCCAACCGTAAAAAAGGGCAAAAGCTCGGAGATGCGCTTCTTCAGCGAGGAGCAATCACCGAGCAACAGCTAATTGAAGTATTAGAATTTCAGCTCGGTATTCCTCACGTCAGCTTATACCGCTATCCGTTTGATGTGACGTTAACGAGCTTAATTTCAAAGGAGTTTGCGAAGCGTAACTATTTAATACCGTTAAAAAAAGAAGGTAATCGATTGTTTGTAGCAATGGCAGATCCGATGGATTTTTTTGCGATTGATGATCTGAGATTGTCGACCGGTTTTCAAATCGAACGAGCCATTGCCTCAAAAGAAGATATTCTCCGTGCTATTACAAAATATTATGAGATGGACGACGAAATCCAAGAGTTTTCATTTCAGGAAGAAAAGACGAATTCAGTCGTTGTAAAAGAGGCAGAAGATGAAGCCCCTATCGTTCGACTCGTCAATCAGCTCATTGCAAACGCCGTTCAGCAAAAAGCGAGTGATATTCATATCGATCCACAGGAAACAAAAGTAACGGTTCGCTACCGTGTAGATGGTCTTTTAAAAACGGAGCGTACGTTACCAAAGCAAGTACAAAGTATTTTAACAACGCGGATTAAAATTATGGCGAACCTCGATATTACGGAACATCGAGTTCCTCAAGATGGACGCATAAAAATTTCGCGAGAGTTTAATCCAATTGATTTGCGGATTTCCGTATTGCCGACCGTGTTTGGGGAAAAAATCGTTATGCGGATTTTAGACCTCGGAAGCACGCTTAATGATGTGAAAAAAATTGGCTTTAATCGTTTGAATCTTCAACGTTTTTTGAAATTAATTGAGCAACCAAACGGTATTGTCCTTATCACAGGACCGACGGGGTCTGGGAAATCCTCTACGCTATATGCAGCGCTAAATTATTTAAATAGCGAAGAAGTGAACATTATTACGGTTGAGGACCCGGTTGAATATCAGCTTGAAGGAATTAATCAAATTCAAGTAAACACAAATGTTGGATTGACCTTTGCATCAGGACTTCGCTCAATTTTACGTCAGGATCCTAATATCATCATGGTGGGAGAGATTCGCGATAAGGAAACGGCTGACGTAGCGGTTCGAGCTTCCCTCACAGGACATCTCGTGCTTAGCACGCTACATACAAATGATGCGGTAGGCACCGTAACACGTCTAACAGATATGGGTGTGGAGCCCTTTTTGGTAGCAACGAGCTTAGCAGGTGTCGTTGCACAACGACTAGTTCGACGATTATGTCGTGACTGCCAGGAAGAATACGAACCGTCTAAAAGTGAACGAGATATTTTTGCGAGGCGTGGTATTACCATTGAGAAGCTTATTCGCGGAAAAGGCTGTGGAAATTGCAATATGACCGGGTTTAAAGGGCGTATCGCTGTTCATGAGCTTATGGTGCTAAACGAAGAAATGAAGCGAGCGATTTTGGATAAAAAGCCGAGCAGCGTGCTGCGAGAGCTTGCCGTGAAAAACAAGATGATTTTCTTACTCGATGATGGATTAATTAAAGTGAAGCAAGGATTAACAGCGACAGAAGAAGTTCTTCGTGTCGTAAATATTGACTAGGGTGATAGAAAATGATCAATACACAAATTCAAGAACTAATGAGGGTGGCGTTTAATTATAAAGCATCTGATCTCCATTTAACCGTCGGAGTGCCACCTATTTTGCGAATTAACGGTGAGCTGAAACGATACGGAAAGGAAGCTTTAAAGCCTCAAGACTTGGAAGGAATGACGAAGGATATCGTGCCTGAAACGCATTGGGATACATTTTGTGATAAAGGTGAGCTAGACTTTTCATACGGTCTTCCAGACGTTTCGAGGTTTCGTGTTAATGCTTATCATCAGCGGGGGTCAAAGTCGTTAGCGATTCGAATTATTCCAACTATTGTTCCAACACTTGAAGATTTAAAAATGCCGCCGATATTAAAAACAATAGCAGCAAAACCTCAAGGTCTTGTGCTTGTGACAGGACCTACGGGAAGTGGGAAATCAACTACGCTTGCTTCTATGATTCATCACATGAACACGACAATGAAACGGCACATCATCACCCTTGAAGATCCGATTGAGTACTTGCATCGCCACGGAACAAGTATCATTGACCAGCGTGAAGTAGGGTTTGATACGCAAAGCTTTGCGAATGGTCTGCGAGCGTCCCTTCGACAAGATCCTGACGTTATTTTAGTGGGAGAGCTTCGTGACTTGGAAACGATTCATACGGCGATTACCGCAGCTGAAACGGGTCACTTAGTGCTCGGGACCCTACATACATCAAGTGCACCTTCAACAATTAACCGTGTACTAGACGTGTTCCCACCGAATCAGCAAATCCAAATTCGGATTCAGCTTGCATCTGTATTAGAAGGAATCATTTCACAGCGTTTGTTCCCAACGGCAGATAAAAAAGGGCGGGTCTGTGCAACAGAGATTTTGGTGAATAATTCGGCAATCGCCAACCTTATTCGTAATGAAAAGGTCCATCAAATACCGAGTGTGATGCAGACGAATCGAGCTTCTGGAATGCACACGTTAGAGACATCGATTCAAGATCTGGTGAAATCAGGACGTATTACAGAAGCAGCTGCTCAACCTTATCTACAAGCGAGGGATGCTTAGTGCCGCAGTACAAATATCTTGGTCGTGATCAGAGTGGGCGGAATAAAAACGGCAAGTTATTTAGCACGTCAAAGAGGGAAGCGACGCTAAAACTCAAGCAAAAGGGGATTCGTGTCGAAGAAATTCAGGAAATTCCCGAGACGCTGTTAAATAAAGAGCTATCGTTTGGAAGTCGAGTTAAGTTACATGACTTTGTCATTTATCTGCGCCAGTTTGCAACACTGTTAAAAGCCGGAGTTACGGTTGTTGACTCTACGCGAATTCTTGCGAACCAAACGCAGAGTAAAACGCTACAGCGAGCTCTTATATCAATTGAAGAGGATCTTCGAAACGGAAATCCGCTATCAGAAGCAACGCTTAAGCACAAAAATTTGTTTCCGATTATGTTTATCAACATGGTTCGTGCTGGTGAAATTGCCGGTAATTTGGACGAGACGCTTGATCGTTTGGCTACGTACTTTGAAAAACAGCACCGCACGCGACAAAAAATCAAAGGAGCACTTGCTTATCCAGCCGTTATTACGGTGGTGGCGATTGCGGTTGTCATCTTCCTTCTTGTAGCGGTCGTTCCGACATTTGTTGATATGTTCAAAGATTTTGGTGCTCAGCTTCCAGCGATTACTGTATTCGTATTAAATTCAAGTGAATTTATGCAGAGGTTTTGGTGGCTCATTGTGCTACTACTTCTTCTCTTTGTAGGCGTCTTGTTTGTTTTATACAAAGATTCAAAAACGCGCTATTATCTTGATCTTATTTTACTAAAAATGCCTGTGTTCGGCTCGATTGTTCAAAAAGCAGCGATTGCCCGTATGACGAGAACGCTAGGTTCCTTGTTTAGTAGCTCAGTTCCAATTTTAAGGGCGCTCACAATCGTTGAAACAATTGTTGGAAATGAAATTTTAGCACGAGTGCTAAAGCAATCCCGTGATTCACTAGAAGAAGGACTACCGCTTACGATGCCAATGGAAAATCACTGGGCTATTCCGCCACTTGTGTCGCACATGATTGCGATAGGAGAGCAAACTGGTTCACTCGATGCGATGCTAACAAAAGTAGCAGACTTCTATGAATCAGAGGTCGAGATCGCGACTGATCGTCTAAAATCACTGATTGAGCCGATCATGATTTTGGTGCTCGCCAGTGTCGTTGGAACTATTGTAATCTCAATTATGGTTCCAATGTTTGATATTTATAACCATGTTCAATAATACTATTTTCTTATTTTGGATAATGTTGTAAAATGAAAAAGTAATTACTAAACTATGAATTTATTTAAGGGGAGAGAAAAACAGTGTTTAAAAAAGTACTTAAAAATCAAAAAGGTTTAACGCTAATTGAGTTACTTGCTGTTGTTGTTATCTTAGGAATTATTGCTGCGATTGCGATTCCTAGTATTGGTAGCATTATTCAGAAATCTAAAGAGGATGCAGTGAAGGCTGATGCATTACAAGTTATTAGTGCAGCTAAGACATATGTTTCTGCTAATGGTGTTCCAGATGGAGGAGCAGCAATTACAAGTACAGATTTAAATAAATATGTAGACAGTGTTTCTTTAAAAAGTGAAGCTGACGTTACTAAAGATGGTTTCACAGTGTCAGTTGACTCTGATAATGTTTATACTATTAACGCTTCAGGTAAAGCAGGAGATACAGTTATTACGTTCAACGGGGCCACTATTACAAGCATTAAGGCTGATAAGGATCATACTGGTAAAAAGAGAACAATCGATGCAACAAAAACTACAGAAACGAAATAAAACACTAATTATTAAATTTTAGCTATCCATAGTTAGGTGAACTACATGCTAATCCTAAACACATACATCTTCCTACTCGGAATTACCCTCGGCTCGTTTTATAACGTCGTGGGTCTCCGGGTACCGGAAGGGAAGTCCATTGTTCGACCGCACTCAGCTTGTCCGGGCTGTCAGCATGAGCTGACGGCTTTAGAGCTGGTGCCGGTCCTTTCTTACATGATGCAGGGGGGAAAGTGTAAGAATTGTCGTAGTAAAATATCCCCAATTTATCCTATAGTAGAGTTTCTGACAGGAGCATTATTTGTCCTGTCTTTTCATGTATTTGGGTGGAGTGCAGAAACAATCGTCGCATGTACCCTTGTATCACTTTGTATCATTATTACCGTGTCCGATTTGGCCTACATGATTATCCCTGATAAGGTGCTTGTTGTGTTTCTCGTTCTGTTTGTCGCAGAACGGATTTGGATGCCGCTTGCGCCGTGGTGGGATTCTGCAGTTGGTGCGGTTGCAGGGTTCGGTCTTTTATTTATCATTGCGCTCGTTAGCCGGGGGGGAATGGGCGGCGGTGATATTAAGCTCTACGGAGTGTTAGGGATTGTACTTGGCTGGAAGGTAACGCTTCTTTCCTTTTTCCTAGCAACGCTGTTTGGAGCCATTATTGGTGGTGTTGGAATGATCGGCGGTAAAGTAAAACGAGGAAAGCCGATGCCATTTGGACCGTTTATTGTAATGGGAACGCTACTTGCTTATTTTTATGGGACAAGAATATTAAACTGGTATTGGTCGTTTGTACTTTAGCACATTTAACAGGGTGGTTGGATATGGTTTTGTCATTACTGTCAGCAAAAAATAAAGTTGGAAATCTAGTTATTGAGGACCACGTAATCCGTTATGTTGAATTAAAACAGACTAATCCGATGGTCGTATCAAAAAAGAAAGAGCATTATTTACCTGCAGGTTTAGTTGAAGAAGGTCGTATTATTGATCCTGCGAGTCTATCACTTATTTTAGATGAGTGCATCTCAGATTGGGGGATAAAGGGGACGAAGGTTCGTTTTATCGTACCGAATTCAGTTGTCGTCGTGCGAACACAAAAGCTAGAGAGAGCGCTAGCAGAAGATGAGATTCGTAGTTATTTATATTTAGAGATGGGTTCTAGTATTCATTTACCGTTTGAGAATGCATCCTTTGACTTTGTGGTCAAGAGTCAAACTGAAGAAGAAACAGAGATTATTCTGTTTGCGGCACCGGAGCTGTTGATCCAGGAGTATGTAGAGGTTTTAGAGAAGTCCAAGCTAAAGCCTATTGCCGCTGATATTGCGGCACTATCACTTTATCGACTTTGTTTTTACGAAGATCGCGTGAAGCCTGACGCTCACCAAATGCTTGTTCAATTTGATCTGTTTTCAGTAAATGTAAGCATCTTCCATCAGCATCAGCCGCTATTCGCCCGCAGCATTCCGCTTGATTTTGTGAAAAGCGATTGGTCAATTAACGTAAACGATGAGGAAACGGACTTTCACTATTCAGAAGGAAAAGAACAATACCTCTTTGGACTAGAGGATGTCTACCAAGAGTTTAAGCGTATTTTAGACTTTTACCGCTTCTCGTATCAGGACGGTGAAAAGCTAATTAACGACATCCTTTTAACAGGTGAGCATCCGTTTTTAGAAGAGATTGCGTCCCATGTTGAAGAGAGGTTAACGATTCCAGTCGATACATTTTCACTCAGTGCGAGTAGAAGTCAAATCGATACGTATGTGCAGCCTCGGTATTATGTACCGCTTGGTCTAGGCTTGAAGGGGGTGCTGTGATGTTAGTTGAAATTAACCTACTCCCGAAAAAGCAGGCGAAAAACGTTGCGCTTATTTTTGTTTTAGCTCTTATTCTCATTATTGTTGCAGCGGGTAGCATGTTTTTAGTATGGAAGCAGTCAACCCTTCAAGAGTCAGTGAACGAACTGGACCGTCAAACAGAGGCTTTGCAGGCGGACCGAGCAACGAAACAGACGACCAAGACGGTATCTGCTGAAAATAAATCGGTGCAGCAGCTGCAAACAACGGTAGATTGGGTCAAGCAGTATCCTGTGGAGACAATGCCCGTATTAAAAGAAATTGCGAAGCTGTTGCCTGAGCGAGGATTTTTGGAGCAGTTTACATACACAAGCGATGGCAAAGTTGCTCTTACGATTCAGTTCGATACGAATCGCGATGCCGCTTTTTATTTGAGTCAGCTTGAAAGCTCGAAGCTCATTACGGACGCTCGTATTTTAACAGTTCAAGCAAACACGATCGTTGAAAAGTATATAGATGGTTCAACGAGTCACACGACAGATGATAACGATAACGTCAACGCAACAGATACCAATCAAGTTCCGAGGTATAAAGCAACCTATGAGGTAACCATTAATAAAGACGAAGTTAAAAAAGCAGCCGAGACGGAGGAAGGGCCATGACGATACGATGGAGTAAAACATACACGCTCATCACGATTATCTCTTTTCTCGTTTTTGCCGGCTTATTCGCCTTTGCTTACTTTCAGTACGTTGTGCCCCTTCAACGTGATGTAGACGTAGCTAGTGATGCACTATCTGCAGAGCAAGAAGCAACAAAAACGTTAAACAATCAAACGTCTGTGTCTACTTTTTCCGAAACGATTTTAAAAAGCGCTGTGGAGTTGCAAAAAGTGGTTCCCGTAAAGCCCTTTACCGAGCAATTTATGCTTGAACTTGAAAAGGCGGAGGTTATATCAAATAGCGTCATTCTTGGCATCAGCTTTACAGATGATGGAGATGTGGCGGTAGGGGAAGCTAATACAACGACGACTCCGCTTGGTACGACCGTAACGGATAACTCAACAAACAATCCAACAACAAATTCAAATGACTCCACGACGAACTCAAACAATACAGCGACGAATAACCAAACGACTGGTAGTGGAAGCAGTACTGAAGCAAACACCGCACAACAAAATCAGCAACCACAGCAAAAGCCTGTTGTTTTACCTGTTCCACCTGGGATAAAAACCGTAACGGCAAGCCTTTCTGTGGAAGCGAAAACGTATGAAGACTTACTAACGTTTATTAAAACGATTGAGCATGAACAGCGTGCTGCGCAAATAACGAGCATTGCTATTACGGGTGCACAGGAAGTACTGAACTTAGAGGATAAAGTAAACCCTCTAAAATATCAGCTTGGCGTTACCGTGTTTTATTATCCGGCGCTCGTTGACTTGCAGAAGGATCTTCCAACCATAGACCCACCACCACCAGCTGAAAAAGAAGATCCGTTGCATGAACTCACTAATTAACAGTGGAGAATGATATGGGAAGATTACTGAAACAGCAGCGAGGCATGACGTTAATGGAATTGCTCGCTGTCATCGTTATTTTAGGAATTGTCGCTGCCATCGCGATTCCTTTGGTCGGAAATATTATTGAAAAGTCGAAAGATCAGGCGTTTGTAGCGAATGCAGTAGCCATGAAAGAAGCAGCTACCCTTCACAAACGATCGTATGAAGTCGTGACTGATTCGGTAAAAGAAAAGCTGACATATGAGGAGCTTTTGCAGGGAGGATACATCGATACGATCCTCGATCCTTTTACAAAAGAAGAATGGACGGCGAAAAAGGACGATCAAAAATCCTTTGTGGACTTACGCTTTGAAGATGGAAGAGTAAAATACTATGTTTGTCTAAACGGAGCTACAAAGTCACTTTGTGGTCCAGACGGGAAAGGGATTCTCTCTACAGACCTTTCAGTGGATCAATTATTGCCTAGTAAATAATATGTCGAAAACTTTCTGAACGAGACGACAAATGTCTTGTTCTTTTTTTTGTTTTCTATGATAGGATAAATCCACTAGAGGACGAAAAGTGGGACTATTTTAAGAAAACAGGGCATAAAATGCTAGTAGGATACGGCGTAATGAACCGCACATAAGGTTATTGAGGATGGTGAGCGAATGGACAAGCAGACAAAGGGGATCACCGTTAAAATTAACGGACAGGAAAAGACATTTTCCGAGGAAATAATGCAGCATGATGAACAAGAGCAGGCGGCGACTACCGAGGAAGAAGAGTGGGGAATACCGAACATTGAACACGATGCGAATGTTGCTGATAAAGTCGTCTATATAGAGGATTTGCGTGATATCAAAAAGAAAAACGTAAAACTAGCAAAGAAAAAAGCTGTGTACAGCGGAACGCCATTTAAAAAAGCGCTCATGATCGGCATACTGGCAGCCGTTATTGGAACAGGCCTTGGAATGGTTAGCCTTCGTTTGCTAACAGCGAATAACCTTGAAGCAGAGACGCCTTCTAGTTCGATTGTCACAGCTCAGCAGCCTACCAAAACGGAAACAACAAAGCCCCTTCCTACTTCTCAAAGTGAGAACCTCGACGTGTTCACGGTGCAAGCAGGCGTCTTTTCCACAGAAAAGGCGGCAAAAGAAGGAAAAGAGGGGTTGCAGAAAAAAGGCTATGCCGCTTCGTTAGTGAAAAATGACGAAACGTATTTATTGTTTATTGGCGTTGGAATGAATCAATCGGACGCTAAGTCTCTTGCGGGAACTTATAAAGGTAACGGCGTAGACTCGTTTGCTAAATCTTATACGATCCAATCTCTTGATCAAAAAGTGAAGCCGATTTATGAAAAGCTAGCAGGACAGTCGATGCAAGCCGCACTAGGTCAGGACATTGACTCTGTAAGCGATGCAGAAAAGAAGTTGACGAACATGAAGGAAACGTCTGAAGTGAAAAAGCTACGTGAAGTGTGTCAGCTGTTAGGCTCTTATCGTGAAGATAAAAAAGCAGAGGATGCAACGAAGGCACAGGAGCTTTTGTTGAACGTCCTATCTGATCATACGTCGTAAAGAAACTGCAGGGTTTTTCTGCAGTTTTTTGTATGAGATGCGACCATTGCCAAAAGACCTAATAATTGCTAAAATATGCTTGTATCTCTCTTTCTATACTAAATGACAAAGGTGATAAATATGACAGCTAAGCTAATACTTGCCTCAGGTTCTCCTCGTCGCAAAGAACTTCTTCAACAATTACATCTTCCTTTTTCTATTCAAGTAAGCGATCTTGAAGAAACGTTTAATGAGCAGGACTCGCCAGAGAATATTGTGATGTCACTTGCCCTACAGAAGGCACAGGAGGTGGCAAAAAACCATTTTTCTTCCTATGTGTTAGGAGCAGACACGGTAGTAGTTAGTGAGGGACGTATTCTCGGAAAACCTGTGGACGAACAGGATGCGATTTCTACCCTTCAATCACTATCAGGAAAGACTCATCAGGTGATGACAGGGGTTGCCATCATCTTCGGAACAAACATCGTCAACTTTTATGAACGGACAGACGTGACGTTTTGGGAGTTAACGCAGTCGGAAATTGAACGCTATGTAAAAAGCGGAGAGCCAATGGATAAGGCAGGCTCTTACGGTATTCAAGGACTAGGCGCAGCTTTTGTAAAAGAAATACACGGAGATTATTTTTCTGTTGTAGGTCTTCCGTTAGCACGAACGATTCGCGAACTGCGATCCATTGGCTTCTCCTTTTAATAAAGGAGGAAGTACATGAGTCAGGAAACGCTCTTAATTAAAGATTTTCCACAAGATGAACGTCCCCGTGAACGCTTAATGCTTTACGGGGCGAAAAGTCTGTCAAACCACGAACTGTTAGGAATTCTTCTTCGCACAGGAACAAAGGAAGAATCTGTCCTCCAATTATCAAACCGAATCCTTCAGCACTTTGATGGTCTTAAACTCCTTCAAGACGCCTCGATTGAAGAAATTACTCATATTAAAGGAATTGGAACTGCAAAGGCTGTCCATATTATGGCGGCGATTGAATTAGGAAGACGCATCGGGCAGCTTCGCTCTGAGGATCGATACGTAATTCGAAGTCCAGAGGACGGAGCCAATTATTTAATGGAAGAGCTTCGCATTTTGTCACAGGAGCATTTCGTTTGTTTATATTTGAATACGAAAAATCAGGTCCTTCATAAGCAGACTATTTTTATTGGAAGCCTGAATTCCTCTATTGTTCATCCACGTGAAGTATTCAAGGAAGCCTTCCGGCGATCGGCGGCCTCGATTATTTGTGTGCATAACCATCCTTCCGGTGATCCTACTCCCAGCAGAGAAGATATTGAAGTAACGAAGCGTTTAAAAGAGTGCGGAAGAATAATTGGAATTGATTTGTTGGATCACCTAATAATTGGTGACCGGAAATACATCAGTTTGAAAGAAAAAGGCTATGTGTAATACTAGGCATTTTTCGACATGTACGCTATAATAATACTCGTGCATTTTACGTAATAATTCGAACGGTATTGATTTTTGTGAGAAAATTAAAAAATATTGAGTTTTATTACATTTTTATTTCATACAATATTTGGCGTTGACATCTTTGATAGAAGTAGAGACAATAAAGATTGTCAGTTTTTTGATGGATATTGAAATTAAAATAATGGGTTTTAGTAGCAAAACAAGTAAATAATAGAAAAAGCAAAACGTCCTTATGATTGAAACCCCATTATAATAAAAAATAAAATCAGGACGATGGCAGCGAAGGGTTTCTAAGAGCGGCGATGTCACTTTTAGCACCTTTTGGTCATATCTTTGCATTTCGTGGATAGAAAGGGAGATACGGACATGTTTGGTATTGGTACAAGAGACCTTGGAATAGATTTAGGTACTGCAAATACACTCGTGTATGTAAAAGGTAAAGGAATTGTTGTAAGAGAGCCATCAGTTGTGGCACTACAAACAGACACAAAGCAAATCGTTGCAGTTGGTAACGACGCAAAAAATATGATTGGTCGTACACCAGGAAACGTCGTGGCACTTCGCCCGATGAAAGACGGAGTAATTGCCGATTACGATACAACAGCTACGATGATGAAATATTATATTAAACAAGCCCAAAAATCGAAAAGCGTGTTTGCTGGAAAACCGTATGTAATGGTATGTGTGCCATCAGGAATTACAGCAGTTGAAAAGCGTGCGGTTATTGATGCAACAAGACAAGCTGGTGCACGTGATGCTTATACGATTGAAGAGCCATTTGCTGCTGCGATTGGGGCAAACCTTCCAGTTTGGGAACCAACAGGTAGTATGGTTGTTGATATCGGTGGAGGTACAACAGAAGTTGCGATCATTTCTCTAGGCGGAATCGTTACATGTCAATCCATTCGTATCGCAGGTGACGAGATGGATGAAGCAATCATTCAGTATATTCGTAAAAATTACAATTTAATGATTGGTGAGCGTACATCTGAAGCGCTGAAAGTAGAAATTGGTTCAGCTGGGACACCAGAAGGTATCGAAAACATGGAGATTCGCGGTCGTGATTTATTAACTGGACTTCCAAAAACGATTGAAATTTCTGCTGAAGAAGTAGCTGAAGCCTTAAGAGATACGGTATCTGCTATTGTGGACTCAGTAAAATCTACACTAGAACAAACTCCTCCTGAACTTGCTGCAGATATTATGGATCGCGGAATTGTTTTAACAGGTGGTGGAGCATTGCTTCGCAACTTGGACAAGGTGATTAGTGAAGAAACAAACATGCCGGTCGTTATCGCAGAAGATCCACTAGATTGTGTTGCCATTGGTACTGGTAAAGCTCTTGAACATATTGATCTATTTAAAAATCGTGCTGGAGACTCCTACCGATAAAATATAAGAGGTGTAAGAAATGCCACAGTTTTTTCTAAATAAGCGTTTAGTTATTCTATTAGTAAGTATTATTGTATTGGTGGCATTGATTGGCTTTTCTTTAAGTGGTCGTAAAGATGTAACATGGCCCGAACAATTTACGAAAGATACGGTTGGCTTAGTACAGGCTACATTCCATGAACCCGCACAATTTGTAGCGGGTTTCTTTCAGAATCTTGATGACTTAAAAGGTACATACAAAGAAAATGAAACGCTAAAAAGTCGTTTAAGTCAGTACATGCAATTAGAAGCGAACGTAAGTAAATTGGAAGATGAAAACAAAAAACTACGAACGATCTTAAAGAAAAAGACATCACTCGATGACTATGACCCAGTACAAGCTACCGTGATTGCACGTAACCCAGATCGTTGGGACGATGTAATTGTAATTGACAAAGGAACAAACAATGGCATTCAAAAAGATATGGCTGTCATTACATCAGCAGGACTTATCGGGAAGGTGAAAAATGCTTCAGCCTTCACGTCTACTGTTCAACTGCTGAGCTCATCTGAGCGAGTAAACCGTATTTCTGTTATCGTGCAATCCGGCGGTAAAAACGCGTACGGTGTTGTAGAAGGGTATGATCCCGATACGAAAGACTTAATCGTTCGTCGTATTCCGAACACTGAAAAGCTAAAAGTAGGTCAAAAAGTTATCTCTTCTGGCTTAGGTGGAATTTTCCCACGCGGTTTATTAGTAGGGAAAGTGACGAAATTTGAACCGGATCAGTATGGACTGACACAAAAAGCATATGTAAAACCTTCAACAGATCTTTATGATCTAGATCATGTAATGGTTGCGAAGAGAAGCGCTGTTATCCCAGATGAGAAGACAAACATTGATGGGCAGGAGGGAGGAAATTGAACTTAACTCGTTTATTTCTTCCGATTCTTGTGTCCGTCGTATTTATTTTAGAAAGTTTATTTACGAACTTTATTGCCGTCTTGCCGTCGTTGCAAGAATGGATTTTATCACCAAGATTTTTACTCATCATTCTTGTTTTTATGGTGTCGTACATTAATTTAAAGCAAGGGATGATTTACGGGATTATTTTTGGAATGCTTTATGATATTGCCTTTACGGACGTACTAGGCGTGTATATGTTTGGTTTTCCGGTAATTTGTTTTATCATGACGAAGTTTCTTAAAATATTACAAAACAATATTATTGTGGTATCATTTATTAGCTTACTAGCTGTTGCGTTACTGGAATTCTATGTATATAGTATTAATTTAACAGTTCATTTGACGCATATGGGAATGACAGACTTTTTACACATTCGTTTTTATCCAACAATGATTTTAAATGCTATTTTTATTATCATTTTTGCGTTCCCAATGCAAAAGCGTTTTCAAAAGCTTTCAATTGAGTATATGGAATGATTTTGACGCAGAAATAAAAGAGGATTTTTGTACGTCTCTGTCGAAATTATATTTTCGTTGAGGTGAGCGTTGTGAATAGGCAGAAACAGCCAAATGTAACTATAAAAGGGACTAAAGAAGGGCTAACGTTACATCTCAGTGATACCTGCTCATTTAAGGAACTATTAGATGAGTTAGAGCTCAAATTATCAACGAATCAGTACGGAGACGATCAACAACTTGTCCATGTTAAAGTGAATGCAGGTAATCGTTACGTAGCTTCTGAACAAGAAGAGCAAATAAAGGCGCTAATCAGGAAGAAAAAATATCTGATTGTTGATGAAATTGAATGTAACGTCATAACAAAAGAAGAAGCAATTCAGCAACAAAAGAAAAATGAAATTATCTCTGTAGCTCGTATTGTACGCTCTGGACAAATTCTACAAGTAGAAGGTGATTTACTTCTATTAGGGGATGTAAATCCAGGAGGAACAGTGATTGCTGCAGGCAGTATTTTTGTGGTAGGTGCACTGCGTGGAATTGCCCATGCGGGTTATGATGGTAATCGACAGGCTGTAGTGGCTGCGTCGCTTATGAAGCCTTCACAGCTTCGCATTAGTGAGGTCTATTCAAGAGGATCTGATCGCGGAGAACATGAAGATGGTGGAGAGATGGAATGCGCTTATGTCAATGAGAGCGACGAGATTTTAGTAGAGCGTGTACAAAGCTTGATGCATCTCAGACCTAATTTGACAAGGTTAGAAAGGAGAAGTTAACAGTGGGAGAGGCGATTGTAATTACGTCTGGTAAAGGTGGCGTTGGGAAAACCACGACATCTGCTAATTTAGGAACCTCGTTAGCTTTAGCTGGCAAACGAGTGTGCCTGATGGATACAGATATTGGCTTGAGAAATTTAGATGTTGTTATGGGACTAGAAAATCGTATCATTTACGATCTTGTAGACGTCGTTGAGGGTCGTTGCAAACCTCAAAAAGCCTTAATCAAAGACAAACGCTTTGAATGCTTATATCTACTCCCTGCTGCACAAACAAGTGATAAGACAGCTGTAACTCCTGAGCAAATGAGAGAGCTTGTGACTGAACTGAAACAGGAATTTGATTACATACTAATTGATTGTCCTGCCGGTATTGAACAAGGGTACAAAAATGCTGTAGCTGGTGCTGATCGAGCGCTAGTTGTCACGACTCCTGAAGTTTCCGCAGTGCGTGATGCGGATCGAATTATCGGCTTATTAGAGCAAGAAGAGGGAATTGAACCTCCTAAACTCATTATTAACCGTATTCGTAATCATTTAGTGCTAAATGGGGATATGTTAAATGTGGATGAAATCGTTCAGCTTTTAGCGATTGACTTGATTGGAATCGTAGCGGACGATGATAACGTTATTAAGGCTTCTAATAGCGGTGAACCAATTGCTTTAGATCCTTCAAGCAAAGCATCGATTGCATATCGAAATATTGCGCGTCGTATTTTAGGGGAATCTGTTCCGTTACAGTCTCTAGACGAAGAGCAAAAAGGGCTTTTTGCTCGTATTAAGCAATTTTTCGGCGTTCGATAAACGAATTATTTTTCTCTTTATGATCAGGATAACCAAACCGGCGCAACGGTGTGGTTATCCTTTTTTTTATGGATGATGTTCAAAAAAAGTTGTTTAGTCATAAGTCCCGAGGACAAGTCATACATTGTTAGAAACAAGCTTGTAAGGGGAATGGTGGCGTATGAATCGACGTGTTAATGAAGTTAAGCGACGTATTGCAGAAAGAAAGAAGCAGCTAAGCGGAAGTGAGAAACCGACTAAACCAGTGGTCTTCCCAGTTCAAGAGGAACAGTATTCAGTAGATGATGTCACGATGTATGAGTACACGCCTACGAAAGAAAAAGGACATCCGTTATTTCGAAAAGAAGTATTTCTGTTCAAATTTTTGGCTTCAGCTTGTCTTGTATTAGTGATAGCGATTTTGTTTAAAAATCCGTCTCCGCATTTTACGGAAGCACGTCACTTTGTAAATGGGTATATGGAAAAGGAATTTCAGTTTGCCGCCGTTTCCTCATGGTATGAAAAGGCGTTTGGAAAGCCTTTGTCAATTCTCCCTCTCGATGATAAAAAGCAAGGAGAAACGATTACATCTGACTACGCGGTCCCTGCATCTGGTCACGTTTTACAAAGTTTTAAGAAGACGGGGCACGGCATCATTGTAGAAACGGGCAGTAAATCTGTCGTGGAAGCAATGAGTGAAGGGTTTGTGTCGTTTATTGGGCAAAAGCAGGGGTTTGGGAAAACAGTAGTCATTCAGCACGCAGATGGAACCGAAGCATGGTATGGAAACTTAGATAAGGTCGACGTTAACCTCTATGACTTTGTCGATAAAAAGAAAAAAGTTGGGTCTGTCTCAAGCTTAGATGATGGGAAAAAGGGAACGTATTCATTTGCGATCAAAAAAGGAGAAAAATTTATTGATCCAAGCAAGGTGATTAACTTTGAGTAACTGGATTTCTCTTCTATTCAAAATCCACATTCATCCGGTCTTTTGGTTTGTGCTAGGTATTGGGATTTTGACAGCAAGCTTTAAGCAACTCATCGTTCTGTTTTTGATCGTTTTTATTCACGAACTGGGTCACGCCGTTGCGGCCCATCTTTTTTCATGGCGAATTAAAAGCATTTTGCTGCTTCCGTTCGGTGGAGTGGCTGAGATG
This sequence comes from Priestia koreensis, assembly GCF_001274935.1. GTDB lineage: Bacteria > Bacillota > Bacilli > Bacillales > Bacillaceae_H > Bacillus_AG > Bacillus_AG koreensis. Next base: position 291,801 of record NZ_LILC01000011.1, read on the forward strand.
GATGAGCACGGTAACCGACCGCTTCATGAGGAACTCATTGTTGTATTAAGCGGTCCTCTTCAGCATGTTTGGATGGCGCTTGCTGGTTACGGACTGTATACAGCAGACGTTCTTTCAGCTGATTTGTTTCACCTGTTTATGATTCAAAACGTTACGATTCTACTATTCAATCTTCTCCCTATTTGGCCACTAGACGGCGGGAAAGTTTTGTTCATTATGCTTAGTCATACGAAGCCGTTCATTGAAGCCCATAAGCAGGCTCTTTATATTTCAACAGTGTCTCTTGCTATTTTAATTTTAATTTCAAGCTTTCTCTATTTTCAGCAGTTTCATCTTTGGGTCATCATTAGCTTTTTAATCATCTCGTTATATAAAGAATGGAAAGATCGCTACTATGTGTACATTCGCTTTCTGCTAGAACGCTATCAAGGTAGAAAGCTAGAGATTAGTTCATTGCGTCCGCTCACAGTTCCGCCAGAAGAGCCGCTTCACACCATTTTGCAAAGATTCCAGCGCGGGTGTAAGCACATTGTAATTGTCGAAGGAAAAGAATCAACTCATCAGCAGGTGGATGAAAATGAAATTCTCCACGCCTATTTTACTGAAAAACGAATTCATTCACCAATTAATGAACTAGTACCGTTTTATTGAATGACTGAACAGGGAATTTCCTGTTCTTTTTTTTGTTCAAAATGCTTGATACAGGTGATACTATAGGGAGAAAGAATGTAAAACGTCTCGGTGTACAAGGTGACCAATTATTGATAGGGTAGAACACAGACAGGCTTTATATAGAAAGGGAGCAAGAGATGAGAACGTGTGTAATAAACGTCGCGAATACGTCAAAACGTATCGCCGTTATGAATGACAACAGGCTAGATGCGCTTTATTTAGAGCAACAGGGTCAACAAAATAATGTAGGGAATATTTACATAGGAAAAGTCGTGAAGATTCAAAAAGGAATGCAGGCGGCTTTTGTAGACATTGGTTTAGATAAGAACGGCTATTTGCATTGTAAGGATGTACCAAATGATGGCAGTGAGAAAGATCGTGACATCACGTCCCTGCTGACAGAGGGAGAAGCCGTTGTTGTGCAGATTGCGAAAGAAGGCATCGGTGGAAAAGGACCGAAGCTTACGGCCATTATTGAATTTTCGGGTCAGAGCATGGTCTATTTGCCGCACGGAAACTATGTAGCGGTATCGAAAAAAATCCCAGATGAAAGTGTACGAGAGAATCTGCGGAAGATCGGACAGGACATTTGTCGTGACGCGGAAGGTCTCGTAATCCGAACGACGGCACAGGATGCCGAGCGCTCAGCACTAGAAGGTGAGCTTAGTGCTTTACGACAGAAGTACGCGCTTATGAAACAAAGGAGCGCTTTGAAGAAAGCACCCAATCTACTTTGGGAAAATTATGATTTTGTTCAATCAACCTTAGAAGCTGTTCAAAAGCGAGGCGTCGATGAGATTGTAATAGATGATTTTGACCTCTATCAGCAATTAAGCGGTCAGAGCCTACCTGTTCACTACTATCGTGAGAACGAAGGAATCTTCTATCAGTATGATGTAGAGGCAGAGCTTGAACGTCTTCAAAAGAGAGTCGTCTGGCTGAAAAATGGAGCGTATCTGGTTGTGGATCAAACAGAGGCGATGACCGTCGTGGACGTAAATACGGGAAAATTTTCTGGGAAACATTCATTTGAAGAAACGGCTCTTGAGACCAATTTGCTTGCGGCACAAGAAGTAGCAAGGCAAATAAGACTGCGAAATCTCGGTGGTATTATTCTGATTGATTTTATTAATATGAAGAATCCTTCTCATCGTAAGCGCATTGAACAAGTGACGAAAGAGGCGCTACAGGAAGATGACGTGCGTACGACGATCGTCGGATTTACGGAGCTTGGCATCTTACAGCTCACGCGTAAAAAAACAAAGGAAAGCATAGAAGAAGCGCTGATGATTTCTTGTCAAACCTGTAGTGGGACCGGGAAAGTATTAAGCGATGAAACGATTGCGTATCAGCTTGAGCGTGCTTTGTGGGAGCAACGACATACCGAAGCAGAAGCCATTTGGGTGGAAACGAAAGCGGATGTTTGTGAACTGATGAAGCAAGACGGATTTTTAGCTCACCTAGAGGGAATGCTGAAGCTGAAGCTTTTTATGACGGTTTCTCCTAAAAGTAATGTGACTTATGAAATTCGTCACGTCGGTACGATTCAAGACATTGAAAATCGTCTATCCTAATTCATGATTTTACATTGACAGAGGGAATCCAATTATAGTATTATTTTATATGTTAGTTTGTAGCACCCGTGCTACAACCGCGCAGAACGGGTTTTAAGTTCATGATGAACACCTGTGATGGCGAGTCTGAGTCTATTGAGGAGGTGCAATTATGTACGCAATTATCGAAACTGGTGGTAAACAAATCAAAGTTGAGGAAGGTCAAGCTATCTACATTGAAAAGCTTGCTGCTGACCAAGACGCAACAGTTACTTTTGACAAAGTATTATTTGTTGGTGGTGACAACGTTAAAGTTGGTGCTCCATTCGTTGAAGGTGCAACTGTTACAGCTAAAGTTGAGAAACAAGGTCGCGCTAAAAAGATCCTTGTCTTCAAATACAAAGCTAAGAAAAACTACCGTCGTAAACAAGGTCATCGTCAACCTTACACTAAAGTTGTGATTGAAAAAATCAACGCTTAAGGTGTAATGACATGATTAAAATCGACATTACTCGTGATACAGCGAATCAAATTCAAGCTTTTGAAGTGAGCGGACATGCTGACTTTGCAGAGTACGGTTCTGATATCGTTTGTGCAGGAGTATCAGCGGTTACCATCGGTGCCGTAAATTCAATCATTGCTCTTTGCGATGTGACACCTATTATTGAACAGGGTGGAGAAGGCGGTTATCTCTATTGTGAGATTCCAGCAGATGTAGAACCTTCTACATTTGAACGCATTCAGCTACTTCTTGAAGGTATGATTGTGTCACTCGAATCAATCGAACGTGATTATCAAAGTTATATAAAAATAAACTAAAGACAGTAGGAGGTGGATGTCATGTTAAGATTAGACCTTCAGTTCTTCGCTTCTAAAAAAGGTGTAGGTAGTACTAAGAATGGTCGTGATTCAATCTCGAAACGTCTAGGTGCTAAACGTGCTGACGGCCAATTCGTATCTGGTGGTTCAATTTTATACCGTCAACGCGGTACTAAAATCTATCCAGGTGCTAACGTAGGTCGTGGTGGAGATGACACTCTTTATGCGAAAATCGACGGCATCGTAAAATTCGAGCGCCTTGGTCGTGACCGCAAACAAGTAAGTGTATACCCAGTTGCTCAAGAAGCATAAGCCGTGAAAAGAAAACTCTAACCTAATGTGGGTTAGAGTTTTCTTTATTTAATGATCGCCTTTTGTTTTTGAACCTCTCGTAAGTCTTGCACTTACCTTGCTGCAAAGGCAGTAATTTTCAACAGGGGCAGTGAAGAACAGACGGCTCGGAAAGTCATATTGAAAAAGGGGTTCAAAAGCAATAGAGTCTGTAAAAAGAGGTTACTGCTTCTCTAATTAGGATACGAAGATTCTCTACCCCCTTTATCGTAGAATTTGTTATAATTAACAGTATGTGTACAAGTATGCTCGTGAAAGGTTAGGAGTGCTCAAATGGATAAAGATTGGAATGTCGTAGAAGTACTTCGTTATGCTCGACATGATTGGTTAAATAGGCTACAGCTTATTAAAGGAAATCTTGCATTAAATCGCCTAGATCGAGTAGATGAAATTATTAATGAAATCATCACCCAAGCAAAACATGAGTCAAATTTAACAAATACGCGGCTGCATATGTTAACAGAATTTATTATGACTTACCAATGGTGCAGTCACCCGATAGAGCTTGAAATCGAAGTTCTTGGAGAGATTAAGGATTTATCTATGTATGATGAGGCTATTACGGCATGGTGCAAGCAGTTCATTTCCTTGCTTGAGAGCGCCGTTGATATTCGCACGCAAAATCATTTGAGTATGTCTTTGCTAGTGGAGAAAGATCAGACTCGTTTCTTTTTTGATTTTAGTGGGATACTAGAACAAGAAGACCTCATCCATCTATGGCTTAATCAAAAGAACAACAGTTCATTTCATATAAAAGAACAAACTACATCAAAAGAAGAGATAAGTGTTGTCGTAGAGCTTAAGGGCTTAGGCGACAGAACGGAGTGAAAACAATGTTTGTAGATCAGGTAAAGATATACGTAAAAGGTGGCGACGGAGGTAACGGAATGGTTGCCTTTCGTCGTGAAAAATATGTTCCAAAAGGTGGACCAGCAGGCGGAGACGGTGGTAACGGTGCAGACGTTATTTTCGAAGTGGAAGAAGGTCTTCGTACGTTAATGGATTTCCGCTATCAGCGCCACTTTAAGGCAACACGCGGTGAGCACGGAATGTCAAAAGGACAGCACGGTCGCAACTCACAGCCAATGGTAATTAAAGTGCCACCAGGAACGGTTGTAACAGATGAACAAACGAAGGAAGTTATTGCGGATTTAACCGAGCACGGTCAGCAAGCAGTTATTGCAAAAGGTGGTCGCGGTGGCCGTGGTAACACGCGTTTTGCATCACCAGCAAATCCTGCACCTCAAATCGCTGAAAACGGTGAGCCAGGACAAGAGCGTGATATCGTTCTTGAATTAAAACTTCTTGCAGATGTAGGTCTTGTTGGATTCCCAAGCGTAGGGAAGTCCACTCTATTATCCGTTGTGTCTGCAGCTAGACCGAAAATTGCTGAATATCATTTCACAACGATCGTTCCAAACCTTGGAATGGTGGAAACAGAAGATAACAGAAGTTTCGTAATGGCAGATTTACCTGGATTAATTGAAGGCGCACACCAAGGTGTCGGACTAGGACATCAGTTCTTACGTCATATTGAACGTACGCGCGTAATTGTGCATGTGATCGATATGTCTGGAATGGAAGGGCGCGATCCGTTTGAGGATTATCAAACGATTAACGCTGAACTAAAGGAATATAATCTTCGTCTAACAGAGCGTCCGCAAATTGTGGTTGCGAACAAAATGGACATGCCAGGTGCGGAAGAAAATTTAAAAGCATTTAAAGAGAAGATTGAAGATGACGTAGAAATCTTCGCAATTTCTGCTGTAACGCGAAAAGGCCTTCGTGACCTACTGTTTGCGATTGTAAATAAAGTTGAGACGACACCAGACTTCCCAATGGAAGAAGAAGAGGATCTATCAACTCATCGCGTTCTTTACAAGTTTGAAAAAGAAGATGCTGGCTTTGATATTACGAGAGAAAGTGACGGCAAGTTTGTCCTTTCTGGCGATAAGATTGAAAAGCTCTTCAAGATGACAGACTTCTCACGCGACGAATCTGTACGTAGATTCTCTCGTCAGCTTCGTGGTATGGGTGTCGATGAAGAATTGCGTAAGCGCGGTGCCGAAGATGGAGATATTATTAAGTTAATGGAATATGAATTTGAATTTATTGACTAATAAGTCGACAAAAAGGGGAGGAGCTTTGTTTGTCTAATCAAGATCAACAATTTTACTTAATTCGCGAAGACGTTTTGCCTGAAGCGATGCGTAAAACCCTTGAAGCAAAGCTTTTAATTGAACGAGGAAAAGCAGACTCTGTGGCAGATGCCGTTCAGATGGTTGATTTAAGCAGAAGTGCGTATTATAAATATCGTGATACGGTGTTTCCTTTTCATACAGTGGTTAAAGAACGGATTATCTCCCTCTTTTTCCATTTAGAAGATCGTTCAGGAACGCTCTCACATTTATTGTCTGTTGTTGCGTCAAGTGGTTGTAACGTACTAACGATTCATCAAACGATCCCTCTTCAGGGGCGTGCGAACGTTACGCTCTCACTTGATACATCCGCAATACGAATTGAACTGAATGAATTATTAAGACATTTACGAAGCCTTGAATTTGTAGAAAAAGTAGATATTTTAGGTTCAGGGGCATAAGAGAACGTCATAAGGAGAGAGTTTCATGGGGAAAATCGGATACTTAGGACCAAAAGCAACCTTTACACATCAAGCCGTTCAATCGGTATTTCCTAATGAGGACTATATTCCGTATAAAACGATTCCAGCCTGCATTGATGCAGTGGCAAAAGGGGACGTATCATACGGAGTAGTTCCGCTTGAAAATACGCTTGAGGGATCGGTTAATCTAACCTTAAACTATTTGATTCACGAAACGAGAATGCCGATTGTTGGTGAGGTTGTGTTGCCTATACGCCAACATTTAATGGTGCATCCGCAAAATGAGGGGATTAACGAGCGTTTAGAAGCCGTTTACTCTCATCCCCATGCCATTGCTCAATGCCATAAATTTTTGTATCAGTATTTATCGCACGCTGATATTCATGAGACAAGCTCTACTGCATGGGCAGCACAATACGTTCAGGAATATCCAGAGCGCAAAATTGCTGCGATTGCAAATGAACTAGCAGCTGCAGAGTATGGTCTAACGATTGCCAAAGGCGATATTCATGATTATAGCCATAATCATACGCGCTTTGTAGTGTTGCATAAAGAGTCAGATGCATTTGTTCCGTTCTCAAAAGAGGATGGAGAAAAAACGACGCTGCTCGTTCAGCTTCCTGCTGATGATCAATCCGGATCTTTACATCAAGTGTTATCTGCTTTTGCATGGCGCAGGCTAAATCTATCAAAGATTGAATCTCGCCCGATGAAAACAGGACTTGGCAATTATTTCTTCATCATTGATATTGAACAAAAGCTAGATGACGTACTCATTCCAGGAGCTATTTCTGAACTTGAGGCTCTCGGATGTACCGTTTCAATACTTGGTACATATGCATATCAAGTCATGGAATGAAAAGAGAGAGCCTTTCGCTGAGGCCACTAAAAAACTTCGGGTTTTTTAGATGATCAGTAGAACGTAAGACAAAAAAGCTGGATCCATTCCGTTCTTTGGAATGGATCCAGCTTTTTCTCTATTATAAAGCAAAAAACGGCCAAGTTCCTTTCGAAATGGAAACTTGGCCGTTCTACCTGATGCAGTCGCTCTAGGTTGTTTGGAACGTAAGGTGGCGAGACTCCTGCGGGATTAGCGTGACAGGTGAGACCCCGCAGAGCAGCGAGGAGGCTCACCGCACGCCCCGCGGAAAGCGAAGCAACCTGTAGTGGAAATCAACCGACTCCGTTATGAACGCAATCCTTTACGGACTTTTTCAGTGGCGGCCTTTCACGGGCTCCTTCTTTTTTATGATTCAATTAAAAAGCCCTCTTTTCGCAATGCTGCGCAAGCTTCTTGTAACTTTTTCGGTGTATCAGCTTCGATCGTATGAAGGTGCGTTCCATCTGTGAGCTGTGATAAGTAAGAGGCGTTTGTGTTTTTTACGTGTTCGAGAAATGTTTCCACTTCTTTGCGCGTACTCACCATGATGGAAGCCGTTAGTTCACCGTAAATTGGATGCTCAACGATTACATCACGAACGCGAACGCCGTGATCAACAAGTAAAAAGAGTTCACGATCAGCTGTTTCAGGTCCGTGCTGACAAGCGATAATTTGTTCATAGCGTCCCTTTTGATCAGGTGTTTGCATGTAGAGGTAACCTTGACTTGTCGCAATGATAGGCTCATTTTTTGCCTTCAACAATGAAATATCCTGAACAATAACCTGTCTGCTTACGTTTGTGCGTTTTGACAGCTCACTTCCTGTTAGCGGTACGCCTTCTGTTTGCAACCATTCTAAAATAAGAGTTCGGCGCTGTTCACCGAGAATTTTTTTGTTTGCTTCTGTCATGTTTTAACGCTCCCTACTAAATCAATGAATTTATTTCTTATTTTACACAGTTTTAGGTGATAAAGTCTTTTCATTTGGGTTAGGATTTTCTGCAAAGGTTCGTTTAAGAACGTCGACGAAAGATCGAATATGATCAGTCGTTGTGTGACGTCCAAACGATACACGCACAAATTGCTTTGCCTCAGCTGCTGTTTTCCCAAGAGCAAGCATAGAGTAGGAGGGGTGCTGATGTCCTACCTGACAAGCGCTCCCTGTTGAAATAGCTATGTTGTACCGATTACATTGTAGCATAATATATTGTCCTTGAAGCCAGTGGACGCTTATTCCAACGATTGATGGCAATACTTCGCCATCTCCCTCAACAGTGACAGGAAGGTGATAGAAAGAAAGGAGGGCCTGAAGATGTTTCCGTAGCTGCGTATGTCCGATACGGGTATTGTCCATCTCTTTATAAGCAAGTTCACTAGCAGTCGTGAATGCTGCAATGGAAGGAGTATCTACCGTGCCTTTTTGCGTGTATGTACTGATCGATGGATGTAAATAAAGCAGACCACAGCCCTTTGGACCATAAATTTTGTGACTGGATGCAGCGAGGCTATGAACGTGCCATCTTTTTAGATCAATCGGAAGCTTGCCAAAAGATTGAACAACATCACAGTGAACAAAAATGCCGCGCTCCTCTGCAAGCAAAGTAATCTCCTCAATGGGCTGAATCGCCCCCATTTCATGATTTACGTGCTGAAAAATAAATAGCACCGTATCCTCACGAATGGCCAACCGCAGTTCTTCTACACACACTCTGCCGTTCTTTTCAACGGCAAGATAAGTAATCTCATAGCCTTCTTTCTCAAGCTCCCCACACGTATGTAGAATGGACGCATGCTCCATTTTAGTCGTAATAATATGCTTTCCGTTTTGTGCGGATGCTAAAAGAGCGCGTATGCCGTACTCATTTGCTTCTGTCCCTCCGCTTGTAAAAAAGACCCCGTTTTTATCACCGTTAACTAGCTCAGCAAGCTTTTCTTTACACGCCTCTATTAAGGAATGAGCGGTTGTACCAACGTCATGAAGACTGTGAGTGTTTCCGTAAATATTCGTTGCAACCTGCCTGTATACATCAATGGCTTCCGTTCTCATAGGTGTTGTGGCCGCATAGTCAAGATAAATCATCGTTTTCCCTCTCCCTTTAAAAAAGATCTTGTATTTAGTTTAATAATGTGTAAATATATGTGTCAAGACACTTGTAAAAGAAAGAGGGATAAAATGATCGCTGCAGATGTCATTATCATTGGAAGTGGTCTAGCCGCTTTTGCAGTCGCTGAGAAGCTATGTCTACACAAACGAGTGTTAATGCTATCCAAACAGCACCATCTTCATAGTAATTCCATTCGTGCTCAAGGTGGGGTTGCCGCCGCACTATTCGAACATGACTATGGAGAACAACATTATAACGATACGCTTCTTGCAGGAAGATTCCATAATCATGAGGAGCACACAAAGCTTTTAGTAAAAGAAGGTCCATTATACATACAGCAGCTCATAAACAGAGGAATACAGTTTGATTGTGGACCAAATGGACAGCTAGAGCTTGGACGAGAAGGTGGTCATAGAAAAAGAAGAATTGTTCATGCCGGTGGTGATCAAACTGGTGAGACGCTTATGAGTTTTTTCTCACGTCGAGTTCTTCCACATATTCGTTTGCATGAGTATGAAATGATTCAAGATGTCATCGTTGAAGAAGGAGTATGCAGAGGAGTTGTTAGTCGTAGAAACGACGGACAGCTTTGTTATTACTATGCGCCTGCTGTCGTTTTGGCAACGGGTGGATGCGGGGCTTTGTTCACAGCAACAACGAACGATGCATCTGTTACTGGTGACGGACTGGCAGTGGCGTATCGGGCAGGAGCAGAGCTAATTGATTTGGAATTTATGCAGTTTCATCCTACGCTCTTACGTGTTGGCAGTCGTGCTGTCGGCCTTGTATCAGAAGCTGTAAGAGGAGAGGGAGCAGTTTTAGTCACAGATGAAGGCGTGCCGTTTATGAATGAGGTTCATCCACTTGGTAGTTTAGCACCGAGGGATATTGTTGCGCGCGAGATCGACAAACGAATCAAAAAGGGAGAGCCTATTTATTTGTCGGTCAAACATGTGAAGGATTTCTCAAATAAATTTCCTGGCTTGACCAATTTGTGCAGGCGTCATCATATTTCTATTGATGAACGGATTCCGGTTGTGCCTGGTGCTCACTTTTTAATGGGTGGAGTAAAAGTAAATAAGTACGGAGAAACGTCCATAAAGGGTCTATACGCAGTCGGTGAAGTAGCTTGTACAGGCGTACATGGTGCGAACCGACTAGCAAGCAATTCACTGTTAGAATGTCTTGTATTTGGCAATCTTGCCGCACAGCACATTCGCCAAAATCATTACCTATTTCAAGAAGTCGATCATCAAACGACGATCGCCCAAAGCGTCTCAGTAGATCTTCCAGACAAAGAGACGATTCAGCAGTGGGCAACAAAGACGCTTGGAATCGTTCGGAGAAAAGAAGAATTAGAACGAGTGATTGAGCGAATTCAACCGTTCAATGAAAATATTCAACAGAACCAACTTTCCTCTCATACCAATGAGGATGTGATGAAAATTAATATGCTGACGGTTGTCCTTTTAATGGCGGAAGCGGCATTAAAACGAGAGGAAAGTCGAGGTGCACATTATCGCACCGATTTTCCCGTTGAACACGATAAAAAGTGGAAAAACAAACGGATCAGTCACCAACGTAAACAAGTTAGCGGGGCGGGGAGTTTATGATAAATCGATTAAAGCTATCACAGCAATTACAGGCGTTTTTAATAGAGGATATTGGCGATCGGGATGTGACGAGCACGGCCATTTTCGCTGACGATGAGCAGGGCGAAGGGATATTTCGAGCGAAAGAAGACGGAGTGTTCTCAGGAGAGCTTGTGCTAGTTGAAGGGTTTCGCTGCGTTGATTCACGAGTGACGTGCGAGTTGCATGTAAAAGATGGACAGCAAATAAAAAGCGGGGAAGTAATTGCAAAGGTGACGGGGCCAATTCGAGCGATTCTCACAGGAGAGCGCGTAATGTTGAACGTCATTCAGCGAATGAGTGGGATCGCTACGTTAACACACCATGCTGTTTCTCGATTAAATAGTTCACATACAAGAATTTGTGATACAAGAAAAACAACCCCTGGGCTTCGTATGTTTGAAAAGCATGCGGTGCGCTGTGGAGGCGGATACAATCATCGCTTTGGATTATATGACGGGGTCATGATTAAGGATAATCATATTGCGCATATGGGATCCATTCAGACGTGCGTGGAGAAAGTGAGAAGTGAGCTTGGTCATATGGTGAAAGTGGAGGTAGAGATTGAGAATTATGAGCAGCTTCTACAGGCGATTGAAGCAGAAGTAGATGTTATTATGTTTGATAATTGTAGCCCAGATTTTTTGAAGGAACATCTTCATCTCGTTCCCTCTCATATTAAGACAGAGGTATCAGGTGGAATTAAAATTCAAGACTTGGTGCAGTATCAGGATACAAACGTCGATTATATTTCACTCGGAGCGCTTACGCATTCTAGCAAGGCACTAGATATCTCGTTGGATGTAACGCAACGATAAGGGGGAGATGGAATGAGTATTTTAGATACGTGGTCTCGCAACGAGACACTACCGGAGCAATACAAAACGATGAACGTGAACGACATGGAGCAGCGAGTGCGAGAAATCAAAGAAAGCATGGGGGAAAAGCTTCTTATTTTAGGTCATCATTATCAAAAAGAAGAAGTGTATCAATTTGCCGACTTTGCCGGAGATTCATTGGAACTTGCCCAAATTGCGGCTAAAAATCGGAAAGCAGAGACGATTGTATTTTGCGGCGTTCATTTTATGGCCGAAACCGCAGATATTTTAACAGAAAAGGACCAGGTCGTGATCTTGCCAGATATGAGAGCAGGTTGTTCAATGGCTGATATGGCAAATATGGAGCAAACAAGAAGGGCATGGACAGAACTCATGCATCTATTTGGCGACACAATCATTCCGTTAACCTATGTGAATTCAACCGCAGATATTAAAGCATTCGTAGGTGAACACGCGGGAGTAACGGTGACGTCTTCGAATGCAAAGAAGATGGTTCAGTGGGCATTCGAGCAAAAGGAGCGCATTTTATTTTTACCTGATCAGCACCTAGGGCGGAATACGGCCTACGATTTAGGCATTCCGTTGACACAAATGGCAATATGGGACCCAATTGGTCATAAGCTTGAAGCGCTCTGTCCACTTGAAGATATCAAGGTTATTTTATGGAAGGGCCACTGTTCCGTACATGAAAATTTTACGTTGCAAAACGTTCATGATATTCGAAAGACTGATCCAGAGATGAATGTGATCGTTCATCCAGAATGTCATCACGAGGTTGTAGCCATCTCTGACTATGCGGGATCAACAAAATATATTATTGATACAATTAACAAGGCAGACCCGGGAACAGCGTGGGCCATCGGTACGGAAATGAACTTAGTGAACAGGATTAAACAAAATCATCCCGATAAAACGATTTTGTCACTAAACCCTCACATGTGTCCGTGCTTAACAATGAATCGAATCGATCTTCCTCATTTGTTATGGGCATTGGAAAACGTGGAACAAGGAAAAATTACAAATCAAATTACCGTCGACAAAAAAACAAGTCATGAAGCAATTCGTGCATTAGAACGAATGCTTCAGCATATTTAATAATAAATAAAAAAGATGATACGATGCGGTATCATCTTTTTTATTAGAAGTGGCATGTGTTGAAGGATGCAACTTGTTTTTTTGAAGTGGTGGTTATCAATGAATAAAGTTCAGTTTCCAAGCATATGTTGTGATGAACCAATAGTAACAATTCCATTACGTAGACATACAGTGTCTAGTAATTCTTTCTAGTCGGGAGGGAAAAGACTTGAAAATCCATATCGTTCAAAAAGGGGATACCCTTTGGAAAATTGCGCAAAAGTATGGTGTAGATTTTGAAGAGCTGAAAAAGTCTAACTCACAATTGAGTAATCCAGATATGATTATGCCGGGGATGAAAATTAAAGTTCCAACCGGAAACGTAAGCGTGAAGAAAGAAAAGCCACTTTACGATCATCCTTATAATAATCAAACAACAAAAACGTACCCTACTACTGAAATGGATCACACGCCGTCTGCACCGAAAGAACAGCCTATGTATCAACAGCCAATACCTCAACAGCCCATGTATCAGCAACCAACGTACCAACAGCCAAAAGAACAGCCGGTTCCACAGGCACCAACGTATCAAATGCCTAAAAAAGAAATGCCTGTCCAGCAGCCTCCTAAAAAGGAGCAGCCTGTGAAAGAGGCACCTAAAAAAGAAGCGCCTGTGCAATACTTAATGCCGAAGCTTCCAAAGCTTCAGCCGATTTATCCAGAAATTGATATTAATAATTATTATACGGTTAACATGGAGATTGATCAGCACGCAGCACCAGCTCCACCACCGCCGCCAAAAAAGGAAAGCCCAGAGAGCGTGGAGCAACCAATCATGATGCCACCTGTTCAGCCTTGTTTTCCGGTAAGTCCGGTGTTGCCAGGGTGCGGATTTAACTATTTCCCATGCTTCCCGTGCGCACCGCCGATGTATATGTATCCACCAATGATGCCGGCTGTCATGCCTGCAGGCTTCCATCCAGAGCATCACGTTGAGTCATCAGAAAGCTCTAGCTCAGAAAGCTCAGAAGCGTATCATAAAATGATGCAGCATATGCACGGAGCACATCATCATCATCAGCCTTACGGAGTAGCGCCAATGTATCATCAGCCTTATCCAGCATACGGGATGCCATATGCACCTCAGCCTCAGGTAATGGGAGCATATAGTGGGCAAGAGCAACAGCCACAGTATGGCTATCAAGGTTACCCTATGCAACAACCAGACTGCGGATGTGGAGGCCCACAGCCGTATGCACCGTTCCAAGTGCCATATGCAGCACCGCAATATGGCGTACCAGCTTATCCACAGCAAGGATATGGATTCCCACAAGCATTTCCACACCAAGGGGCTCCATATGCACCGCAGGGCATGCCTTATCCGCAGCAGGGAGTTCCAAACTTCCCGCAGCGAGAAGACGAAGCAGCACTGTTTGGATTCCCAGAGTACGAGGATGACGAAGATTAAATTGTTTGACCAGGGAGAGGATTTGATTCAAAATCGTCTCCTCTTATTTTCTTTGCAGCAAGCTGGTATTGAACCAAGGGCGTACAAACGAATAAAAGAAAATGTGTATATTATCGAAACAACAATGGGGTATAAAGTGTTGAAGGGATACGAGCTACAGCAAAAAGCACATGTCCTCTTTAACGTATTAGAGCGTATCCATCAAGAAGGATTTTCGTCGCTTGCTTATTTTGAACAGTTTCCGAATAAGGCGACTACAATAGCGTGTGAAAAGTATTGTTGGATGATGATGCCGTATTATCCATCATGTCCTATTATGTACAAGTCTTTAAAAGACCGAAGAGACGTGACGCATCTTTTGAACGCGTTTCATCACGTAGGAGGAACGTTACATAGTGAATTTCAAGACGTGCTGCCTACCCAATTCATTATGGATAAATGGAGCAAGCGTTTTTTGCAATTTCAGCGTTCGGTTTCCCACTTGAGATTATTTTTGTCCCCTAAAGAATTGCACCAGCTCTGTCATTGGTCTGAGCAATCGCTATATTTAATGGAAAATTATCAAACGCATCAAAACAAAACGCTTACGATTGTGCACGGTGACGTAGCCTCACACAATTTTTTACGTATCAACGAGGGAAAAATGTGTTTGATTGATTTTGATTTGGCTCTCATCTCATCGAGCGATTACGATGAACTGCAGCTTGCTCACCGATTTTTACGCTATGTGGACTGGTCGTTGGATTCAATTTTTGATCATTTTCCTTCATGGAAAACGAATCCATTTTACGTAGCGGCCCTTCTATTTCCAACGGATTTGCTTAGGGAGTGGAATCAAATTTCAGCCGGAGAGTATACACCTGCTCGTATTCAAGCCCTACAAGCTCATACGAAATGGGAGGTGTATTATCGATTAAACCTAGCGGAAGATCTGTTATATCATCTTGCTTCTTCATAACATTCCCTCATCTTTTAGAAGTTACCGGTAGAGCAGAGAATAATCTGACTTGCTAGATATCACCCTATAAAGGAGCGCACCGTGCGTTCAACAGAATAGGGGGAATGACCGTTGAATAAGTATGTGATAACATCATTAACTGCGGTATGTATGCTTGGGTTTAGTGCTTGTAATTCACAAAACAACGCTGAACAGCGTTACAGTGACCGCACAAGTCCAATCGGCGTATATTCGAATGAAAAAAATGATCGTGATGGAAACGGGCGTCTGGTGGATCATAAACAAGGGCCTGTAGCGGAATACGTGGAATATGCAAATGACGGAAATGATAATCGTAACCATGATACGATTACCAACGAAAGCCGTCCGTACGGCTATCCGTACAGCAACAAAGCAAGGGATGTAGAATACAGAGGTCCGCTTAATACCTCTGACGATAGTGTGGTAAAAGCACCTGTAACAAAAACAGATGAGCGAAAAGCTGCCCGCCAAATTGAGAATAAAGCTGAACAGGTGAAGGGCGTTAAAAATGCCCATGCTATTTTTAATGGAAATCGCCTCCTTGTAGCTATTAAAACAAATGAGACGAACCGAACAAACGTCGAGAAAAACGTTAAAAATGCGATTGCCCCAATGACCAAACCGTATCAGGTTGTCGTAAAAGCAGACGATCGCATTTATAATGAAGCGAAGCAAATGAAGCAAGATATGAAAAAAGGTCTTCGAGATAATGTCATTCATACGAATATGAATGGACTATTTGAATCCATTGACCAAAACGTCAATGGAAATGGACATCGATAAATAATTGACAGCCGGCTAGTAAGTGATCTAGCCGGCTTTTTTGCATTTTCTTAGGATGGATAGAATTTCTAAATAAGGTGAAACTACAATTGATATTATCTTATAAAGAGGTGATGATGAGTGGCGATAATCATTCATCGGATGTTTACAATCGTATGTATTAGTTTTCTAATGGGTTTTAGTCATCCAGTATACGGAGCTGAAAACGAAAAACCGCACCGAACGACCATTCTTCTAGAGCGCGTTTATTTAGATGGAATAGTCGGAGAGGAGGAAATTGAGCAGAAGAATATAACGAAAGAGACTGCAGTAAGTGAATACAAGGAATGGCGCTTAGTAGCAGAATTTGACGATGAGCTTATATTTCGAACACATGTGGATGATATTTCTCCATTATTGAAGACAAATGGCTATTTTGGCGTTTCTGGAGAGGGGATTTTATCCGTGTACGAAGGGGTTCCGACAAGTCAACAGCAAAAGGTGATTCAGTCATTTTTTCAGTTGGATATCAATAAGCTCGAAAGCCGCCAGCATGAGCAACTTCAGAATGGTATTCGTATTCATTCAAAGGATCAGTATCTTGCGTTGCTAAATTTCTACAAGCCGTATTCACATTGACCATAAAACGTAAGGGAGGGAATTTCAGCGCCCTCCTTTTTGCATGAGAAAAGATACGGCGTTCGCCTACAAAATGCTTTCCGTTCTCATTTTCTCCTTATTTATGATAGAATCGTAATGTTTTCTCTGTCTTGATTATGTTAAAATAGTAATCAGCATTGTTAAGGGAGAGGAAACGGTTGTTCGATTATATAAAAGGTATCATTACATATGTGAATCCGGAATATATAGTAGTAGAAAGCCATGAGATAGGCTATCAGGTGTTTACGCCTAATCCGTACGCGTTTCATGTGAGTGATACGGAGAAAAAAACGGTTTATACACATCACTATGTTCGCGAAGATGCGATGGCTTTATACGGCTTCCGCTCTCGTGAAGAAAAAGGTCTTTTTAATAAATTATTAAGCGTTTCTGGTATTGGTCCAAAAGGCGCGTTAGCTATTTTAGCTTCAGGTGATCCAGGACAAGTTGTGCAGGCGATTGAAGAAGAAGACGAAAAGTTTTTAGTGAAGTTTCCAGGTGTAGGAAAGAAAACGGCTCGTCAGATGATTCTTGATTTAAAAGGCAAGCTTCATGATGTTGTGCCAGATGTGATGTCAGGGCTATTCGCTGATTTTGATCAGCAAGAGGCTGTAGCAAAGGCGCCAGAAGCTCTTGATGAAGCGGTTGAGGCGTTAAAAGTACTTGGCTATGCCGAAAAAGAAATTAAAAAGATTATGCCAGATCTTGAGAAACAATCATTAACGACAGATCAATATATCAAAGCAGCTTTACAGAAGTTGTTAAAATAACCCAAAAGGGGTGATGAGATGGATGATCGAATCGTAACTGGTGATGCCCTTCAAGAGGAAGAGCTGTTAGAGCAAACGCTTCGACCACAAACGCTTCATCAATATCTAGGCCAAGAAAAGGTGAAGTCCCATTTAGACATCTTTATTAAAGCCGCGAAGCTTCGTGAAGAAACGCTCGATCATGTGTTGCTCTATGGACCTCCAGGACTTGGGAAAACGACGCTTGCAGCGGTTATTGCAAATGAGATGGGGGTACAGCTCCGGACAACGTCAGGACCTGCAATTGAGCGCCCTGGAGACTTGGCAGCTATTTTAACAAGCCTAGAGCCAGGTGATGTGCTGTTTATCGATGAAATCCACCGACTTCCTCGCACGGTTGAGGAGGTCCTTTATCCTGCGATGGAGGATTTTTGTCTCGATATCGTGATCGGAAAAGGCCCAAGTGCTCGCTCTGTTCGTTTAGATTTGCCACCTTTTACATTGGTAGGAGCGACGACAAGAGCAGGACTTTTATCTTCTCCACTGAGAGACCGATTCGGTGTACTTAGTCGCTTGGAGTATTACGAGGCATCTGAGCTTGCCTCGATTGTCGAGCGTACGTCTTCCATTCTCCAAGTTGAGATTGAAAAGCCGGCGGCATTTGAAATTGCTAGACGTGCGAGGGGAACGCCAAGGATCGCCAATCGTATTTTACGAAGAGTTCGTGACTTTGCCCAAGTAAAGGGAGACGGTTCGATTACCCTTTCGTTAGCGAGTGAAGCATTAGATCTTTTACAGGTAGACCGTTTAGGTCTTGATCATATTGACCATAAATTATTAAGAGGGATTATTGAAAAATTCCGAGGTGGTCCGGTAGGATTAGATACTATTTCGGCCACGATTGGGGAAGAGTCTCATACCATCGAGGATGTGTATGAACCGTATCTGCTCCAAATTGGCTTCTTACAGCGTACGCCGCGTGGACGTATGGTGACGCCGCTTGTCTATGAACATTTTAAAATGGAGGTGCCAGAAGTGTGAGTGAGCTGCCAAAGCTGTTGATGGGACTAGGTGCCCTGCTTCTTGTGATTGGTTTTCTTCTCCACTTTATTGGAAAGCTTCCGGGTGATATTTTAATCAAAAAGGGCAATACGACCTTTTATTTTCCGATTGTCACCTCGATTGTAATTAGTATTGTCTTATCATTGATTTTTTACGTGATTAATCGTTTTAAGTAATTTAGCATATTAGAAACAGGTGAAGCAAAATGAAAATAGATTTATTTGATTTCAATCTTCCAGAAGAGTTAATTGCGCAAACACCGCTAGAAAAGCGTGATGCATCAAGACTTATGGTTGTAAATAAAGAAACAGGCGAACTTCATCATGAGCACTTTCATAATATTATTGAGCACTTAAATGAAGGCGATTGTCTTGTGTTAAACGATACGCGTGTTCTTCCAGCCCGTTTGTTCGGTACAAAGGATGAAACAGGTGCGAATGTTGAAGTTTTATTGCTGAAGCAAGAAGAAGGAAATGAGTGGGAGACACTTGTCAAACCAGCTCGCCGTATTAAAGTAGGAACAACGATTACATTTGGTGACGGTCGTTTGACTGCCGTTTGTACGCGAGAAGGCAACCAGGGCGGTCGTCATCTGGAGTTCAAATACGAAGGTATTTTCTATGAAATTCTAGAGCAGCTAGGGGAAATGCCGCTACCTCCTTACATTAAAGAGCGTCTAGATGACCGTGAACGTTATCAAACGGTATATGCGCGTGAGGAAGGCTCTGCAGCCGCTCCAACGGCAGGTCTTCATTTTACAGAAGAACTTCTTGAAAAAATTAAGCAAAAAGGTGTACACGTTGCATTCATTACCCTTCATGTAGGGCTTGGAACGTTCCGACCAGTAAGTGCGGATACGATTGAAGATCATGACATGCACGCGGAGTTTTATCAAATGAGTGAAGGAACAGCCGCACTTTTAAATAAAGTGAAAGAAGAAGGCGGTCGTATCGTCTCTGTCGGAACGACGTCCACTCGTACGCTTGAAACGATCGCAACGGCACATGACGGCAAGTTTGTAGCGTCCTCTGGCTGGACAAGCATTTTTATTTTCCCTGGCTATGAGTTTAAAGGAATTAGTGGAATGATTACAAACTTCCACCTTCCAAAATCAACGCTTGTGATGCTTGTGAGCGCCTTAGCGGGCAGAGAAAACATTCTACATGCGTACAACACAGCCGTAGAGGAACGCTATCGCTTCTTTAGCTTTGGCGATGCGATGTTAATCATTTAACGATGAGTACGGGCTCTTTAAGAGCTCATTCGAATTTTAGGTAGCAGGAAAGGAATCCATGTTTATGACAGCAATTAGATATGAACTTATTAAAACGTGTAAACAAACCGGAGCTCGTCTTGGGATTGTTCACACTCCTCACGGTTCATTTGAAACACCAACATTTATGCCAGTTGGTACGCTTGCAACGGTAAAGACAATGTCTCCGGAAGAGCTAAAGCAAATGGGCGCAAAAATCATCTTAAGCAACACGTATCACTTGTGGCTTCGTCCGGGGCATGATATTGTGAAACAGGCTGGCGGTCTGCACAAGTTCATGAACTGGGATCGTCCGATTTTAACGGATTCTGGCGGCTTCCAAGTGTTCAGCCTAAGCGATTTCCGTCGTATTGAAGAAGAAGGCGTGCACTTCCGTAATCATTTAAACGGAGACAAGCTTTTCTTATCGCCTGAAAAAGCAATGGAAATTCAAAATGCGCTCGGTTCCGATATCATGATGGCGTTCGATGAATGTCCACCATATCCAGCGGAATATGATTACATGAAATCATCTGTTGAGCGCACGAGCCGCTGGGCAGAACGTTGCTTAAAAGCACACGGTCGTCCGGAAGATCAAGGGTTATTTGGAATTGTTCAAGGTGGAGAGTATGAGGACTTACGTAGACAAAGTGCGTCAGACCTTGTTTCACTTGATTTCCCAGGGTATGCAGTAGGGGGACTATCAGTAGGTGAACCGAAAGACGTGATGAACCGCGTTCTTGAATTCACAACGCCATTCCTTCCAACGAATAAGCCTCGTTACTTAATGGGCGTAGGGACACCAGATTCATTGATCGATGGTGCAATTCGCGGGATTGATATGTTTGACTGCGTGCTTCCAACGAGAATTGGACGCAACGGTACACTCATGACAAGCGAAGGACGTTTAGTCGTGAAAAATGCGAAATACGCAGAAGACTTCCGTCCGTTAGATGAAAATTGCGACTGCTATACGTGCCGTAATTATTCTAGAGCGTACATTCGTCACTTAATTCGTTGTGATGAAACGTTTGGTATTCGTCTAACGTCTTACCATAATTTATATTTTCTGTTAAACTTAATGGAGCAAGTGCGTGAAGCGATTCGTGAAGATCGTTTAGGTGATTTCCGCGAAGAGTTTTTCGAGAAATATGGCTTCAATAAGCCGAATGCGAAGAATTTCTAAGCATGTAATGATGTGAATATTTATATCTGAATGGTTGCTCGGAGACTCTGTGCACCGGGCAGCCGTTTATTTATATTCAATACATACGAAAAAGGAGGAGTAACATATGCAAAACTTACTTCAGTTATGGCCGATTTTAGCAATGGTTGTTATTTTCTATTTCTTGCTAATCCGTCCGCAGCAAAAAAGACAAAAGAACGTTCAAAACATGCAATCTAGCCTTCAAAAAGGGGACAAGATTGTGACAATCGGTGGCCTTCACGGCATTATCGAATCAATCGACGAAAGCAAAGTTGTCATTAAAGCAGGTAACACTATGCTAACATTCGATCGTCCTGCGATTCGTGAGAAACGTACAGAAGCATAAGAAAAAGCAGCGGATCATGAAAACCGCTGCTTTTTTTTATGCCGATTGCCGTGAAGACGTTAAGTTGACTCCCATCATGCCACCTAGCACAGCGATTCCTAAAAAACCAAGATGAAACAGCATTTGTTTGGATGAGAATGACTGGCTGTAGCCAAGAAATTGAATCAAAAATACGACAAATGAATAAAGAAAACCTGTGACAGCTCCTAAAAGCCAACCTTTTGCTTTTCCTTTGCCTCCTGCAACAAATCCCCCAATGAACACAGATAAAAATGAAATAATCAAAATTGCCCATTTCATGGAAGACTCTTCAAGAGAAGTAAATTTTAAAATGAGAGACAAAATAAGACTCGTCAGAACTGCAATTGCGAAGATTGTAGTCACACCTACAACAATAGCCATTAGTAACCGTTTGGCTTCCATAATAAGCTCCCCCTTTATCCTCTAGATGTGACGTTCGGTGTATAGAACATATGAGAGACGTTACGTTTTAGAGGACACTTTATATCTCTACTAGTACGAGCATATTCCCAAATGGACAAAAATAGAAGCAAAATTTTCAAGTCATGTTTTTAGACACATTGCACAAAATAAAAGGCAATGAAAATGTGCGTCTAGGAGGTCACCATGGAACTTCTCAGTATTTCAATTCGAACTGTGATTTTATATATTGCCATCGTCATTATTTTTCGCTTAATGGGAAAAAGAGAAATTGGTGAGCTAAGTATTCTTGATTTAGTGGTGTTTATTATGATTGCAGAAATGGCCGTCATGGCCATTGAAAATACGGATGATCCCATCTTTCATACGATTTTACCAATGGTGATTTTGCTGATTATTCAAATCGTATTAGCGATTATTTCTCTTCGCAGTCAGCGCGTTCGAGAATGGGTGGACGGAAAGCCAACCATCATTGTTGATAACGGCAAAATTAACGAAAAAGAAATGAAAAAACAGCGCTATAATTTTAATGATTTGATGACCCAGCTCAGAGAAAAAGATATTAAAAATATGGCGGACGTTGAATTTGCCATATTAGAACCTTCTGGAAAGCTCTCGGTGTTCAAAAAAGATACGAAGCAATCGAAAAAGAAAACGCCGTCGTTGAATTTGCCCTTTATTTTAGACGGGGAAGTTCAGCATCATCATCTAGAGAGAGAACATCGAACCGTTGAATGGTTGCAAAAAGAATTAGCGCAAAGAGGTTACTTCAGCTTATCAAGTATTTCATACTGTAGCTTTGACCAAGGAACCTTTTATATTGATACAAAAGATGAGGACTAGGGGGATTCCCCTAGTCCTCATCTTTTGATGAAGCGTCGAAAAACGTTAAAGCGTTTGAGCTCTTCTTTTGTTACGAGCTTCAAGCACACTAGGAGTAGCAAATAGAGAAGGGAAGTGAAGACGATGCTTGCTAGTGTGCGTACAGAGAGCGGTTGAGTATGAAAGAAATGCATGTAGGAAAAGTGTCCGGCATACCCTGAGGCAAACATCACCAAAAAACTCTTCACATAATCTCTTACATAAAATGTATACGAAATTCGCTTTACGACAGTTGCTAAGTGAAGCAAGGTAACAAGAAGAATCCCAACTACAATGGCGAGTGCGGCACCCATAATGCCAAAGGAAGGACGAGTGGCTAGTAGAAAAATCAAGCCAGTTTTAATAAATGCGCCGACAAAGCTGTTAATCATCGCAGCCCTTGCCAAATCAAGAGCTTGTAGAACGGCTTGCAGCGGTCCTTGAAAATAATAAAAAATAAAAAAGGGTGCCATCACTTTTACGAACACCGCGGCATTTGCATTTCCATACATAAGCGTCATGAGCGGTTCCGCGAATACATAAAGAACGACGACGGATAGTCCACCTGTCACGAATGAAAGGCGAAGAGCTTGATGTAGTTGGTATTCAATCTGCTTTTGTTTGTTCTGTGCTAACGCCTCACTAATTGCTGGAACGAGCGATGTGGACAGTGAGACAGTTACAAATGATGGAAGCATTAGAAGGGGAAGCGCAAGACCTGTGAGCTCACCATATTGTTTTGTAGCGATGCTTGCCGTTACTCCTGCAATAGCTAAGCTCTGTGCAACAACGATTGGTTCTAAAAACCAGGCGACCGATCCGATAGCGCGACTCCCTGTTGTCGGCAGGGCAATTCTCATCAAGTCTTGAAACGTGTTTTTTCCTGCTTTAACAGATGAGAGAAACTGGCGACGAATGCGAATTTTCTTCTTAAGCTTAAACATCGAGAGCATGTAAATGAGCGAAGCGAGTTCACCAATGACGGCAGAGATCATTGCTCCTGCTGCTGCATACTCAACTCCGTACGGAAGAAAGGCTTTTGTACAAACGGCAATTAAAGTGATCCGAATGACTTGCTCAATTACTTGTGAATAAGCAGCAGGCTTCATTTGCTGCAGACCTTGGAAGTATCCTCTAATAACCGATGAGATCGCAATGATTGGAATAACAGGGGTAATGGCGAGAAGAGGATAATACGTTCGTTCATCTGTAAAAAGGTTGTGTGAAATAAAAGAAGCAGACATGAGCAGCGCGACGGTAAAAATGCCGCTAAGTATCGAAGTAATGCTCAAGGAGACGACGATAATTTTTTTGATTTTCGACCGATCTCCAATAGCTTCTGCCTCTGCAACGAGTTTTGAAATCGCAACAGGAAGGCCAAGCTGCGTGAGGGTCATGACTAAAAAGAGAGTAGGCATCACCATCATATAAAGACCTACGCCTTCTTCTCCGACGACCCGTGCAAGGACAACTCGGTTAATAAAACCAAGTACTCGCGTAATAAGACCTGCAACGATTAATACAATAGTTCCCTGTAAAAATTTAGACATGGCATCATTCCTGCCTTCTCAAACAAAAAATTATTTTATACAATACTTATATGCACCAAGTATGACCAAGCATGACAAGTTATCACAGGATGTATTTTTTGAATAATAAAAATAATGAGGTGTGAATAAGGATGCCGATGTACGAAGAAGATTACAAACGGCTTTTGCCGGTCATTCAAAGTAAGGTAGAGGAATTTAAGCTGTTTGGGTATGGTCACGTAGAATTTGAGGAGATTTGGTCGTTTTTGTGTAATAAAAAGTGGAAGAAAGAAAAGGCTGTTCCACCGCTTTACCAAGCTGTTAATGACGTACTATCTACCAAAATAAGCGATGTTATGAATTACATGACGATGGAGTCATTTAAAAGCAGTGCTAGCACTAAGATGAGCGACTTGGGTGACTTGAGCGATTTATTTTCTTAAAGCTTTGACCTTTATTTGACAGAGCCTTGCTTATCCATGATAATAGGAATGTTAATGCACTTTTCTGTTTTTTTAGTCTCAGGTATTTTAGCATTTTTTTGCTTACATAATGAAGGAGGAACTTTTTCTGATGGTAAAAAAAGGACGGATTGTTGCTTTTTTTCTCATAACTATAGTCTTATTTGGACTTATAGGGGCAACAGTCTCTAACATCACGAAGGATATTAAGTTGGGTCTCGACCTTCAGGGTGGCTTTGAGGTTCTGTACAAAGTAAAGCCAGCCAAAAAGGGTGACGTCATCAACGACAATGCACTAAAAAGTACAGTACAAGCCTTAGAACAACGTGTCAACGTGTTAGGGGTTAGCGAACCAAACATTCAAATTGAAGGTAAGGATCGCATTCGTGTTCAATTAGCTGGTGTTAAGAATCAGCAAAAAGCACGTGATATTTTATCTACACAAGCTAAGTTAACATTTCGTGATGTAAATGACAAAGTGTTAATGGATGGAACAGATTTGGCTCAAAATGGTGCAAAGCTTTCATACGATCAAAATAATCGTCCAAGCGTCGCACTAAAGCTAAAAGATGCAAAGAAATTCAAAAAAGTAACACAGCAAATTTTAAACATGGGTCAGGGTAAAAACCTGCTTGTGATTTGGTTAGACTTTGAACAAGGAAAAGATTCCTATCAAAAAGAAGCTGTGAAACCGAATCCAAAGTATCTATCGGCGGCTTCTGTTAGCCAAGTATTAGATACAAACGATGTAAGCATTAGCGGAGGTGGGTTCACGGTTTCAAGTGCAACTCAGCTAGCGAAGCTATTAAACGCAGGTGCTTTGCCTGTACAATTAGATGAGATTTATTCAACATCTGTTGGCGCGAAATTCGGTCAAGAGGCGATGCATGATACGATTTTAGCAGGACTTATTGGGGTAGCCGTTATTTTCTTATTCATGCTATTCTTCTACCGTCTACCAGGATTAATTGCCGTTATTACATTAAGTGCATACATTTATTTGATTCTTGTTGTGTTTGACTGGATGAATGCAGTCTTAACACTTCCAGGAATTGCAGCCCTTATCCTAGGGGTCGGGATGGCTGTTGATGCCAACATTATTTCGTACGAGCGGATTAAGGACGAGCTGAAATCTGGTAAGTCTGTTATGTCAGCGTTCCGTGCGGGGAACCGTCGCTCTTTCGCGACAATCTTAGATGCTAACTTAACGACGATTTTAGCAGCGATCGTTATGTTCGTATACGGAAACAGCTCGGTAAAAGGATTTGCAACAATGCTGATCATCAGTATTTTAGCTACATTTATCACAGCTGTTTATGGAACACGTTTCTTATTAGCACTATGGGTGAATAGCCGTGCGCTTAATAAAAAGCCAGGTTATTTTGGTGTTCGAAAATCAGACATCCAAGACCTTGGGAAAGACAACGGAAATCTTCGCATTCCAACTCGTTGGGACTTTATTGATTTTGTGAAATTCCGTAAAGCATTCTTTATCTTCTCAGGACTTTTAACAGTAGCAGGAATTGTACTGTTACTGACGCTCAAGCTAAATCTAGCCGTTGACTTTACGAGTGGGACGCTCGTGCAAGTAGAAAGCAATAAACCACTGACAGCAGAAGTATTGAAGGATGATTTTAAATCGCTTGGTTTAGAAACTGATGACGTGGTGTTAGCAGGTAAAGACAGCAAAGGCGCTCGTGCTCGTTTTATCGGAGCATTCCCGAAAGACAAAGTGGCGGATGTGAAAGATTATTTTGATAAAAAATATGGTTCAGAGCCAAGTATCAGTACCGTATCACCAGCCGTTGGTAAAGAGCTTGCACGTAATGCCATCTTAGCGGTTATCATTGCGTCAATCGGGATCATCATTTATGTAACGTTCCGCTTTGAGTTCTACATGGCGCTTGCAGCCGTCATTGCCTTATTGCATGATGCGTTCTTGATCGTCACATTCTTTAGTTTAACAAGGTTGGAAGTAGATCTGAACTTCATTGCCGCCGTTCTTACGATTATCGGTTACTCGATTAACGATACGATCGTAAGCTTTGACCGTATTCGTGAGCATATGAAGAACGATCCAATTAGAACACCAGATGACTTAACGTATATCGTAAACCGAAGCCTGCGTGAAACATTTACGCGTTCGATTAATACGGTATTAACCGTTATCATCACGGTTGTAGCGCTCCTTTTATTCGGAAGCAGCTCACTAACAAACTTCTCTATCGCCTTATTAGTAGGGCTTATCATGGGGGCATATTCATCATTATTTATTGCCGCTCAGCTTTGGTTAGTTTGGAAGAAAAAGCAGCTTTTCGGAAATGGAACAGAGCTTTTAAAACCAATTGAAAAGAAAAAATAAGCGTCACGAGAGGATTCACGTTTAAGTGGGTCCTCTTTTTTATGGAAGCTTTTTATGAAGGGGCTCCTTTTTCTGCAGAGGTGCTTGCGATTGCTCAAGTTAAATCCCTTTAGTATAATGAGGTGTAACTTCTATTAGAGATAAAAAGGATCTAATAGTGAAGCAATGGACCGGGAATTCTCGAGCACCGTTCCCCACTTTGCGTGAGTGAAGTGGGGTTCTTATTGCTCGGGAACTGACAGAAAAAGAGGTGAAAGCATGCTAAAATCAAAAAGGCGTTGGAACATCCAACAACCAAATAACGAAGCAGTAGAAAACTTAGCAAAGGATTTAAATATTCCACCTTTAATCGCCTCGTTGCTGATTAACCGTGGCATGACGACAAAAGAATCTGCCTCACAGTTCTTAAATATAGAGAATCAATCTTTTCACGATCCGTTTCTATTAGACGGAATGGATCGCGCTGTAGAACGTATTCATAAAGCGATTGAAAACAACGAAAAGATTATGATTTACGGAGATTACGATGCTGATGGGGTAACAAGTACATCGGTTATGTTGACGGCGTTGCAACAGCTTGGAGCGGATGTGGATTTTTACATCCCCAACCGCTTTTCGGAAGGATATGGTCCGAATGAAGAGGCTTTTCGTTTTATTGACGAGCAGGGCTACACGCTAGTCATTACGGTTGATACAGGGATTTCCGCTGTTCACGAGGCACAGGTAGCAGAGGGGCTTGCGTTTGATCTCATTATTACGGACCACCATGAACCAGGCCCTATTTTGCCTTCCTGCTATGCAATTTTACATCCGAAGAAGCCTGGCAGTCATTATCCTTTTGGTCATCTAGCAGGGGTGGGGGTTGCCTTTAAACTTGCTCATGCGTTACTTGGTGAAGTACCGGAGCATTTATTAGAGCTCGCAGTTATTGGGACAATCGCCGACTTGGTACCGCTAACGGGTGAGAATCGTTTGATTGCAAAAAAAGGCTTAAAGCGTCTAGCGTATTCACAGCGACCTGGACTGAAGGCTCTTTTTAAAGTATGTAACGTGAAGCAACAAGAGCTGACGGAGGATTCCATTGGTTTTGCACTCGCACCACGTATTAATGCGGTCGGTCGTCTTCAAGATGCTGATCCTGCTGTTGAACTGATCATGTCCCAAAATGAAGAAGAGGCCTTTCTTTTAGCGGAGGAAATTGATCGCTTAAATAAGGAACGTCAAGCGTTAGTGAATGAAATTACAGAAGAAGCCATTCGAAAAGTGGAAGAGATTTACCCACCTTCTGAAAATGCTGTTCTCGTCATTACAGGTGAGGGCTGGAACGCAGGTGTAATCGGAATTGTCGCCTCTCGTTTGGTTGATCGCTTTTATCGTCCGACCATCGTTCTGAGCGAGGATCATGAAAAGGGCGTGGCAAAAGGCTCGGCACGGAGTATCGCTGGGTTTGATCTATTTGCGAACTTATCAACCTGTCGTGAGATTTTGCCTCACTTCGGTGGACATCCAATGGCAGCAGGGATGACGTTGAAACTTGAAGACATAGCGGAGCTTCGCGAACGTCTAAATCAACTGGCAAAAGAAGTGTTAAGTGATGAAGATTTTATTCCCGTTACGTCGATTGATGTTTCATGTAAAGTAGAAGACGTGACAATTGAAGCGATTGAACAGCTTCAGCTCATGGCTCCGTTTGGGATGAACAATCCAAAACCGAAAGTAGCGATTGCACCGTCAGCGATCCAATCGATTCGAAAAATTGGCGCGGACCAAACACATATGAAGCTTGTAATTGAAGACAATGGACAAGCGCTTGATGCGATTGGCTTTGGTTTTGGTTATTTATATGAAGATATTTCACCACTTGCAGAAATCTCATTAATTGGGGAATTAAATATTAATGAGTGGAATAATATTCGTAAGCCACAGCTTATGATCGAGGATATGGCTGTTAATGATTGGCAGTTGTTTGATCTTCGCGGTCTACGCGACCCTGCACGATTCTTCCATTCCACGTATCACGAGAAGATGACGCTACTTGCGTTCTCAGAGGAGACGCTGACACACGCAGCCCTTCAAGCCTATCGTGATCAAATTGTGCTTGTTCAAAGCGTAGACGAAGCGAAGCAAGTATCTGTAGAGGATGAGACGATCGTGCTACTAGATCTGCCAACGTCTTCTGAACTGATCGAAGGCTTGTTTGCAGGTCGTGTGCCGGCCCGTATCTATGCGATTTTCTTTACGGCTGAGAATCATTTCTTTGATACGATTCCAACGCGTGAGCATTTTAAATGGTATTACGCGTTTCTAACAAAAAAGAGTCCATTCGATCTAAAACGTTATAAAGAAGAGCTTGCTATTTACAAAGGCTGGACAAAAGATACGATCGACTTCATGTCACAGGTGTTTTTTGAGCTAGAATTTGTTACAATAGAAAATGGTCTGATTTCATTGATGAAAAATAGTCCAAAACGTGATTTAATAGAATCTGTGACTTTTCGTCACAAACAAGAGCACATTCAAATTGAAAAAAACTTTCTTTATACATCATATGCACATTTGAAAAGTGTGTTTGAACAGGTTTTTAAGCGTGCGTCAATTAATGAGGAGGCAACAAAATAATGGATTTAAAGCAATATGTAACAATTGTAGAAGACTGGCCAAAACCAGGGATTAGATTTAAAGATATCACTACGCTGATGGACAACGGTGATGCATACCGTTATGCAACAGATCAAATTATGGCTTATGCAAAAGACAAATCAGTTGATCTAATCGTTGGACCAGAAGCACGTGGATTTATTATCGGTTGTCCAGTTGCTTACGCACTTGGAGTAGGCTTTGCTCCTGTACGTAAAGAAGGAAAGCTTCCACGCGAAGTAATCAAAGTGGATTACGGCTTAGAATACGGGAAAGATGTTCTAACAATCCACAAGGATGCAATCAAACCAGGACAACGTGTATTAATTACGGATGACCTTCTTGCAACAGGTGGTACAATTGAAGCGACAATCAAACTTGTCGAAGATCTTGGCGGTGTTGTAGCGGGTATTGCATTCTTAATCGAGCTTACGTATTTAGATGGCCGCGAAAAATTAGACAACTATGATGTTTTAACGTTAATGCAATACTAAGCACATTTCTGTAAGAAAAGCACCTCATGAGGTGCTTTTTTTGTACCGATTGATAGTTTTTCCTGAGAAGGTCTTTACATCTTTGAAAATTTTCAAGATAATAGATACAATATGGATTTACAAAATGCTTATAAAAGGTGATTTCATGGCAAACGAGCAAGTGCTAACAGCTGAACAAGTGATTGACCAGGCTAAAACCTATTTGTCAGAAAGAGATGTCGCATTTGTCCAGCGAGCATATGAATTTGCAAAGGATGCTCACAAAGAACAGTATCGAAAATCTGGTGAGCCTTATATTATACATCCGATTCAAGTAGCTGGCATATTAGTGGACTTAGAGATGGACCCTGATACAATAGCAACTGGTTTTTTACATGATGTAGTAGAAGATACAGAAGTGACGCTAGAACAGATTAGTGACAGCTTCAACAAAGAAGTAGCTATGCTAGTAGATGGTGTAACAAAGCTCGGTAAAATTAAGTACAAATCAAAAGAAGAGCAGCAGGCAGAAAATCATCGCAAAATGTTCGTTGCGATGGCACAGGATATTCGTGTTATT
The DNA here is from genome assembly GCF_001274935.1 of Priestia koreensis. Taxonomy (GTDB): domain Bacteria; phylum Bacillota; class Bacilli; order Bacillales; family Bacillaceae_H; genus Bacillus_AG; species Bacillus_AG koreensis. The sequence continues at coordinate 322,173 of NZ_LILC01000011.1, forward strand.
CTCGTCAAGCTTGCAGACCGCCTTCATAATATGCGTACGCTTAAACATTTACCGCAGGAAAAACAACGACGAATTTCCAATGAAACGCTGGAAATTTTTGCACCTCTTGCGCATCGTTTAGGGATTTCTGCGATTAAATGGGAGCTAGAAGATACAGCTCTTCGCTACTTAAACCCGCAGCAATACTATCGTATTGTGAATTTAATGAAGAAGAAGCGTGCAGAACGTGAGGAATACCTGGATCAGGTTATTGGAGAAGTGCGTGAACGTGTGAACGAAGTGTCAATTAAAGTTGAACTTTCGGGTCGTCCAAAGCACATCTATTCCATTTACCGTAAAATGGCGTTACAAAACAAGCAGTTTAATGAGATTTACGATTTGCTTGCTGTACGAATTATCGTCAATAGCATCAAAGATTGCTATGCCGTTTTAGGGATTATTCACACGTGTTGGAAGCCAATGCCTGGACGTTTCAAAGATTATATTGCTATGCCGAAGGCCAATATGTATCAGTCGCTTCATACGACTGTCATTGGTCCAAAAGGAGAGCCGTTAGAAGTGCAGATCCGTACAGCAGATATGCATCAAATTGCTGAATTCGGGATTGCTGCTCACTGGGCATACAAAGAAGGAAAAACGTTAACGGAGCAATCGTCCTTTGAAGAAAAAATGACGTGGTTCCGCGAAATTCTAGAGTTCCAAAATGATGCAACGAATGCAGAAGAGTTTATGGAATCGTTAAAGATTGATCTCTTTTCTGATATGGTGTACGTCTTTACGCCTAAAGGTGACGTAATTGAGCTTCCATCAGGTTCTGTACCGATCGATTTTTCGTATCGTATTCATTCAGAGATCGGTAATAAAACCATCGGTGCGAAGGTAAACGGAAAGATGGTTACGCTCGACTACAAATTAAAGACGGGCGATATTATTGAGATTTTGACGTCCAAACATTCGTATGGGCCGAGCCCAGATTGGTTGAAGCTTGCGCAAACATCCCAGGCTAAAAATAAAATTCGTCAGTTTTTCAAAAAACAGCGTCGTGATGAGAACATTGAAAAGGGCAAAGAGCTCGTTGAAAAAGAAGTGCGTCAAATGGAATTTGACGTGAAGGAAATTTTAACAGCTGACAACATCAAACGCGTTGCGGAGAAGTTCAACTTTAGCAATGATGAAGACATGTATGCTGCCGTTGGTTACAATGGAATTACGCCGTTACAAGTAGCGAATCGCCTGACTGAAAAATGGCGTAAAAAGCGTGATCAAGAGCAGGAAGCTTCCTTACAAGAAAACATCCGTGAAGTGAAGCGCGTGAATACGACGAAGCGCAGAGATTCTGGCGTCATTGTTCAAGGCATTGATAACTTGCTTATTCGATTATCGAAATGCTGTAGTCCTGTTCCAGGTGACGATATTGTCGGATTTATCACAAAGGGGAGAGGTGTATCCGTTCACCGTGCTGATTGTCCGAACGTGCACACGGAAGACGCAGAATCACGCCTCATTCCTGTCGAGTGGGAATCTCAGATTAAGCAAGGCAAAGAATTCAATGTGGAAATTGAAATTTCAGGATTTGATCGTCGTGGGCTGTTGAATGAGGTTCTTCAAGCTGTGAATGAAACGAAGACGAACATTTCCGCCGTATCGGGTCGATCTGACCGTAATAAGATGGCCACGATTAACATGTCTATTTCCATTCATAACATTAGCCATTTACACAAAGTCGTCGAACGAATTAAGCAAATTCGTGACATCTATTCAGTACGTCGAATTATGCAGTAGAAGGGATTTGAAAAAATGCGCGTAGTGGTACAACGAGCAAAAAACGCAGCCGTAACGGTAGATGGCGAAACAGTCGGAGCGATTGACCACGGGTTGATGCTTCTTGTAGGAGTCACTCATACCGATACAAAAGAAGATGCAGAGTACGTAGCAGAAAAAATCGCCAACCTTCGCATTTTTGAAGATGAATCAGAGAAAATGAATTTCTCCTTGTTAGACGTAAAGGGTGACGTATTATCCGTATCACAGTTTACGCTGTATGGTGATTGTCGTAAAGGAAGACGACCTAACTTTATGAGCGCTGCTAAACCGGATTATGCGAATGCCATTTATGAGCATTTTAATGAGCAGCTTCGTGCGTTAGGAACGAACGTGGAGACAGGGAAATTTGGTGCCATGATGGACGTGTCCTTCACCAACGATGGACCTGTCACGTTAATTGTAGAAAGCAAAGAAAAGTAAAAAAAATGGCCCGTCAGCTTTGTGAGAGCTGGCGGGCTTTTTTATTTTTGTAAAAGATACTGTGTAATGCCTTGTGTGATGCCACCAACGACATCACGCTGAAAGGCAATCGAATTAATATACTGTTCTTCTTCTCTGTTGCTTAAAAAACCGAGCTCAACTAATACAGACGGCTGAGGATTTTCTCGCAGAACATAGAAGTTACCAAATTTATCATATTTGTTTTTTAATTTTGATGTATGAGCGAGTTGTTGTTGAATACTTTGTGCAAGAGAGCGGTCCTTTTTCTCTTGATAAAAATAAGTCATAATTCCGTGAGCACTCTCGTCTTTGACACTGTTGTAATGGATACTAATAAATACGTCAGCCCGGTGGTCCCTTGCGTATTGCACGCGCGATGACAAGGATATTTTCGTATCTGACGTTCTCGTTAACAAAACAGTTGCTCCGGTTTGTTCAAGCTGTTCTTTTAGCTGTGTTGCCGTGCGAAGCGTCAAATCCTTTTCAAAGGTACCTTGAGTTCCAGTTGCACCTTTGTCTTTTCCTCCGTGACCAGGGTCAATGACAATGACTTTTCCATTCAGTTTTTCTCCGTTGCTGTTTTGTTGAACGGCAGCTTGAACAGGAAGTGCTTGATTGGCGGTTGTGCGTACGAAGCGAGATGAAACCCAACCTTCAGCTCCATCCTGCAAACGAACGTAGCGCCACTCTCCTTGTTCAACTAAAATGGCTACCTCTTTGCCATGATGTAGCTTTCTGACAATGGGAAATGACAATCCAGGCCCTTTTCTCATATTGAGAACGTCTGCCGTCACGCTACCACTTTCCAACACAGGTACGTCTTGTCGGTCATAAGAAGTCAAAAATAGAGTGATGATACAAAAGAACAGACAAATCACCAGTTGTTTTCTCTTGTTCATGTATCTTTTTATGCCTCCTACTAGTTTAAATTGAGCGATCTGCTCCTCGTCTAAAGTGTGAACAAAAATATATTCTCTACGAAAGAATAATTTCCTTTATGTAGTGAAAAAATAGATAAAGAAACTTTTATGTTCATACAGTATTGACAGTAAATAGGCGTAGTAAACGAAAAGAGGAATGACAGATGAAATTTAGTTCAAAAGGTGAACAATCTTTTTTACAATCAGCTAGTCTTTTAGGCGTTTCCTTTCGAGAAAACGTTCAAGATGAAGCAGAAGCAGAAAAGGCAACGATGAGCAACGGCTATCAGCAACAAGAAATGCAAAAGCTAAGAAGATATTTAAATCGCTCATAAATTGGGAAAGGTTCTTGACAATCACTCATTTCATTCGTAATATAATAGACAATCACTAAATACATACGAGTTCTTTTAACAGAAGAACTATTATCTTATAAAAGATAATCCATATAGGTATAACCAGTGAAAGAGCAGAGTAGGTAGGAGTACACATGAAAAAGAGAAGAGATGCCGTGGCTGAAAGCATTTCTACATGATGACTTACTGAAAGAACACTCTGGAGGTTTCTCTCTGAACCGATGAATCATCGCAGTAGGAGCTGAACGTGATCGTACGTTAACGATTTGAGTGGAAGCTAGACAATAGTAGCTTCAATTAGGGTGGCACCACGAGATTTCAAGCTCTCGTCCCTACTGTTACGATGGTAACAGTAGGGATGAGAGCTTTTTGTATTTTCAAACGATAAGAGCAGGAGGATGAATGCGAATCATGTCTATTCAAATTCCAAGAGGAACCCAAGACATTTTACCTGGTACCGTTGAGTACTGGCAGTATATTGAACAAAAGGCAAGAGAGATTTGTCGAGCATTTAACTACAAAGAAGTTCGTACCCCAATGTTTGAACACACCGAGCTTTTCCAACGCGGAGTTGGAGAGACAACGGACATCGTTCAAAAAGAGATGTACACTTTTACGGACAGAGGCGACCGTAGCTTAACACTTCGTCCAGAAGGAACGGCTGGTGTTGTTCGTTCATTTGTAACACATAAAATGTTCGGAAGTCCGAATCAACCAACGAAGCTTTACTACATTGGACCGATGTTTCGCTATGAGCGTCCACAGGCAGGGCGTTTCCGTCAATTCGTACAGTTCGGTGTAGAAGCTTTAGGAAGCAACGATCCGTCCATTGATGCAGAAGTATTAGCACTAGCGATGCAATTTTATCAGTCACTGGGGCTAAAGAGTCTTCGCCTCGTAGTGAACAGTCTTGGAGATGCAGAAAGCCGTCAAGCACATCGTCAAGCGCTGATCGATCATTTTAAACCAAGAATCGGAGAGTTTTGCTCAGACTGTCAAAACCGTCTAGAGAAAAATCCACTTCGTATTCTTGATTGTAAAAAAGATCGTGATCACGAACTAATGAAAACTGCACCAGCGATTACGGATTACTTAAATGACTATTCAAGAGAGTATTTCGAAAAAGTTCAGCAATACTTAACGGATTTAAACATTGAGTTTGTTGTCGATCCAAACCTTGTTCGTGGGTTAGATTACTATAACCACACGGCTTTTGAAATTATGAGTGAAGCGGAAGGATTCGGAGCGATTACAACGCTTTGCGGTGGTGGACGCTACAACGGTCTTGTTCAGGACTTAGGTGGACCTGAAACACCAGGTATTGGCTTTGGTCTTAGCATTGAGCGTCTGCTTTCGGCATTAGAAGCAGAAGGTGTTGAACTTCCTGTTGATACAGGCGTTGATTGCTACGTTGTGTCATTAGGAGATGCAGCAAAAGATAAAGTTGTCTCGATCGTCAACGACCTCCGTCAAGCAGGGTTTGTAACGGAAAAAGACTACCTAGATAAAAAAATGAAAGCACAGTTTAAAGCGGCTGACCGCCTAGAAGCGAAGTACGTTGTTGTATTAGGGGAAGACGAGCTTGAAAAAGGCGTGGTCAACGTGAAAGATATGCAAAAAGGTGATCAAAATGAAGTTGCTATTACCGAACTTGTTCACTATTTAACGAACTTATAAACAACTTTCAGAGGAGGAAACAAGATGTCAGTGCGAACTTATTATTGCGGTGAAGTACCAGAAAGCTCAATTAGCGAAACGATTACTTTAAAAGGGTGGGTTCAAAAACGTCGTGATTTAGGAGGGTTAATCTTTATTGACCTTCGTGACCGAACAGGGCTTGTTCAAGTCGTAGTAAATCCAGAGGTTTCACCTGAAGCACTAGCAGTAGCTGAAGGCGTTCGTTCAGAATATGTTCTTCAAGTAGAAGGTACAGTCGTATCACGTCAAGAAGGAACGATTAACAAAAATCTTTCTACAGGAACAATCGAAGTTCACGCATCAAGCGTAGTCGTTTTAAACAAAGCTAAAACACCACCTTTTGCTATTACAGATCAAGCTGAAGTATCAGAAGATGTTCGTTTAAAATACCGCTATTTAGATCTTCGTCGTCAAGTGATGTTTGATACGTTTAAAATGCGTCATAACATTACAAAGACGATGCGTTCATTCTTAGATGACAATGGGTTCTTAGACGTTGAAACGCCAATCTTAACGAAAAGCACACCAGAGGGCGCACGTGACTATCTTGTACCAAGCCGCGTACATCCAGGTGAATTTTATGCTCTTCCACAATCACCGCAAATTTTCAAACAGCTGTTAATGGTAGGCGGATTCGAGCGTTACTATCAAATTGCTCGCTGTTTCCGCGATGAGGACTTGCGTGCAGACCGTCAGCCAGAATTCACGCAAATTGACATTGAGATGTCATTCCTAACGCAAGAGGAAATTGTGGAATTAACAGAAGCGATGATGTCGAAAGTAATGAAGGAAGTAAAAGGCGTTGATGTAACGACTCCATTCCCTCGTATGACATACGATGATGCAATGGGACGCTACGGATCGGATAAACCAGATACACGCTTTGCGATGGAGCTTGTTGATCTTTCAGGGCTTGTTGGAAACTGTGGATTCAAAGTATTTAGCGCAGCAGTTGAAAACGGTGGACAGGTGAAAGCGATCAACGTAAAAGGTGCCGCTGCTAACTATTCTCGCAAAGACATTGATGCTTTAACAGAGTTCGTTTCACGCTACGGTGCAAAAGGTCTTGCATGGTTAAAAGTAGAAGAAGATGGTTTAAAAGGACCGATCGCTAAATTCTTTGGTGAAGAAGAACAGCAAGCCTTCATCACAACGCTTGAAGCAACAGCTGGAGATTTGTTATTATTTGTAGCAGATAAAAAATCAGTAGTTGCTGATGCACTTGGTGCACTTCGCAACAAACTTGGGAAGGATCTTGGTTTAATCGACGAATCAAAATTCAACTTCCTATGGGTAACAGATTGGCCACTTCTTGAATACGCAGAAGAAGAAGGTCGCTATTACGCAGCGCATCATCCGTTCACAATGCCTGTTCGTGAAGATCTAGAACGTCTAGAAACAGATCCAGGAAGCGTTCGTGCAGAGGCATACGACTTAGTATTGAATGGATATGAGCTTGGCGGAGGATCTCTTCGTATTTACGAGCGCGACGTTCAAGAAAAAATGTTCAAAACGCTTGGCTTTACACCAGAGCAAGCACAGGAGCAGTTTGGTTTCTTGCTTGAGGCATTCGAATACGGTACGCCACCACATGGAGGTATTGCATTGGGTCTTGACCGTTTGGTTATGCTATTATCAGGACGTACAAACCTACGTGATACAATTGCATTCCCGAAAACAGCTAGCGCAAGCTGTCTGCTAACGAATGCACCAGGTGAAGTAAGTGAGGCTCAGCTAGAAGAATTAAGCCTTGCTGTTACGAAGCAAAAAGTAGAACAAAATTCATAAGTATATCGCTTGAAAATTCAGATATCTTATGATAGGATAATGACTAATAAAAGGTCCTGATGTGTTCGTCTTATTACCTGTTGTTTTGACCGAACATTTCCATAAACGGGAGCTCGGAGTTGCAACCTTGCGCACATGCCTTTTTTAAGGACTTGCAATAGGTCGTACAGAGCACCCACCTGCTGAGAGCGGGTTCAAAACATGGGGCGGTTCGGACGGCATAATTGGGACCATCACTAATACACATATAACCTCTGCGTCTAACGACGTGGAGGTTTTATTTTGTTTGCAAAGGGAAGTTTTGAGTATGCATGCAAATAGACAATGGTACTTTTCCTGTGAAAATACAAAACGAAATTGCAAAAATCCCTTAAATCCACTAGAATTACTAATGTTACGAAAAAGTAGAATCGTTCATCTAATGAAATTTACAATAGAGAACCAAACAAAGATGGAGTGTGAACCAAATGTTACATCAATTTTCTCGCAATGAGTTAGCGGTCGGAAAAGAAGGAATTAATACATTAAAAAATAGTACAGTAGCGGTTCTTGGAATCGGCGGTGTCGGATCGTTTGCGGCTGAAGCTCTTGCACGTTCTGGCGTAGGTCGTCTTGTATTAGTCGACAAAGACGATGTCGATATCACAAACGTTAATCGTCAAATCCACGCGTTGCTTTCAACAGTAGGTCAGCCGAAAGCCGATCTAATGAAACAGCGCATTGCCGATATTAACCCGGACTGTGAAGTCATTTCACTAAAAATGTTTTATACAGAAGAAACGTACGAAGAGTTCTTCAGCTATGGACTTGATTATGTCATCGATGCGTCTGATACGATCTCGTATAAAATTCACTTAATGAAAGAATGCTTAAAGCGTAAAATCCCAATGATCTCAAGTATGGGAGCAGCAAATAAGATGGACCCAACGCGCTTCCGTGTAGCTGATATTTCCAAAACACACACGGATCCAATGGCAAAAGTAATTCGTGTTCGTCTTCGTAAAGAAGGCATTCATAAAGGAATTAACGTCGTATTCTCAGATGAGAGTCCAATTGTTATTCGTGAAGATATCCGTAAAACGGTTGGAAATGACGAAGCAGAAATTCGTAAAGCGAAAATGCCACCATCATCCAATGCGTTTGTTCCGTCTGTAGCAGGACTTATTGCTGCTGGGCACGTGATCAATGATTTACTAAAAGACGTTGAAATCAAACGAGTAGGTCAATAAGAAAAAGGAGAAGACGCAACGTCTTCTCCTTTTCTCACTTTTTCTGCAGGTTGCGATAAATTTGCGAGAGGGCCTGCTCAAATTTACCCGTTTGCTTTGGATCGTAGTAGCGCTTATTTTTAATTCGATCTGGCAGGTACTGCTGTTTTACCCAGCCGCTTTCATAGTCATGAGGATAGAGGTATTCAACGCCTCTACCTAATGAGCTCGCGCCTTTGTAGTGAGAATCCTTTAAGTGAGTCGGCACTTCACCACTTTTTCCGCTTCGAATGTCTGCAAGAGCCTCATCAAGCGCTTTGTAAGCCGAATTCGATTTTGGTGACAAGCATAGTTCAATGACCGCATTTGCAAGAGGAATTCGAGCTTCAGGAAAACCTAATCGCTCCGCTGTTTCCACCGCCGCAAGTACACGCTGAGGTGCCTGAGGGCTTGCAAGTCCAATATCTTCGTACGCAATCACAAGTAACCTTCTGCTAATGCTCACTAGGTCTCCTGCTTCAATTAGCCGTGCCAGGTAGTGAAGAGCCGCGTTGACGTCACTGCCACGGATGGACTTTTGAAAAGCCGAAAGAACGTCATAATGCGCATCACCGTTTTTGTCGTGCGAGAAGTATTTTTTCTGCAGACATTCTTCCGCGATCGGTAAAGTAATACGAATGCTTCCGTCCTTACTTGGGTCTGTCGATAAAATAGCAAGCTCGAGCGCTCCGAGCGCCGCCCGAACGTCACCGTTACAAGCAGTCGCAAAATGTTCGAGTGCATCATCGTCAACTGTGACGTGCTGTTTGCCGTATCCCGTCTCTTCGTCTTCAATGGCACGTACAATCGCTACCTTAACCTCTTCTGGTAACAAGGATTTGAGTTCGAAGATTTGGCACCGACTTCGAATCGCAGGATTGATGGCGTGATACGGATTACTCGTTGTCGCACCAATCAAGATGATTTTTCCATTTTCGAGGTATGGAAGTAAAAAGTCTTGTTTTGCTTTATCTAGACGGTGTACCTCATCTAGAAGTAGAATCACTTTTCCAGACATTTTTGCTTCTTCTGCGACAATTTCCATGTCTTTTTTATTGTTTACAACGGCATTCAATTGCCGAAAGGCTGTGTTTGTGCTTTTGGCAATAGCGGTTGCCATCGTTGTTTTACCTGTTCCGGGAGGGCCGTATAAAATCATGGAGCTAATATGGTTTGCTTTGACCATGCGTCGAATGATTTTCCCTTCCCCCACTAGGTGCTGTTGGCCAATCACATCGTCTAAATGTGTAGGACGCATCCGAAACGCCAGGGGCTGTTTCATAACGTACCATCTCCTTTTGTTATCGTATCTTTAATTGTACTATGACAATGCTAGATTCCAAAACGCTTTACCCTCTATCATAGCAAATTCGCCTTATAGTGCTTCATAATATGCTATAATATCTTAGGTCTAGTTTTTTTAGAAATGACCACAATAAAGAATAAAACGAAAAATTGATGCGATCTTCATGTAATAAAATAAAGTAGATAAAATTTGATATAGATGAACTGAATTTATATAGAAGGGGTGCTAGTAGAAATGAAAATTTCAACAAAAGGACGTTACGGATTAACAATTATGATCGAGTTAGCGAAGAAATACGGGGAAGGTCCGATCTCCCTTAAAACGATTGCACAAACGCATAATCTGTCTGAACATTATTTAGAGCAGTTAATTTCTCCGCTGCGAAATGCACGTCTTGTGAAAAGTATTCGCGGTGCATACGGAGGCTATATTTTAGCGGACGAGCCTGTTCGAATTACAGCAGGCGATGTCATTTCAGTTTTAGAGGGACCTATTAGCCCTGTAGAAGTATTAGAAGATGAAGAACCAGCAAAACGTGAACTATGGATTCGAATTCGCGATGCTGTAAAAGAAGTATTAGATAGCACAACATTAGAAGACTTAGCGAACCATACAGATGGTAACGAAGATTCATATATGTTTTATATTTAATGTGTTGAAGGAGTGTTTGATTTGGAACGGATTTACATGGATCACGCAGCTACGTCGCCCGTTCATCCAGCCGTCATTGATAAAATGACAACGGTTATGAGCGAAACGTTTGGCAACCCGTCAAGTATTCATTACTATGGGAGAGAAAGCCGCCGTTATTTAGATGAAGCGCGTGAAGTAATCGCAGCAAGCATCGGTGCGAACGTAACGGATATCGTGTTCACGAGTGGCGGGACAGAAGCGGATAACATGGCGCTAACTGGTGTCGCCCTTGCAAACCGTCACCGTGGCAACCATATTATTACGACTGAAATTGAGCATCATGCCGTGCTTCATACGTGCGAAATGCTTGAAAAACAGGGATTTGAGATTACGTATTTACCTGTTGATGAAACGGGTCGAGTAGCGGTCAAGGACGTAGAAGATGCGCTTCGTGAGGAAACGCTTATCGTCTCAATTATGTACGGTAATAATGAAGTAGGAACGATTCAGCCTATTAAGGAGATTGGTGATGTGCTCCGTGATCATGGTGCTTATTTCCATACGGATGCAGTGCAAGCTTATGGACTTGCAGAGCTAAATGTGCAAGAATTAGGCGTTGATCTTCTTTCGGTTTCGTCACATAAAATCAATGGTCCAAAGGGCATTGGTTTCTTATACATGGCGCCAAACGTAACCATCTCACCTCTTTTATTCGGAGGCGAGCAGGAGCGTAAGCGCAGAGCAGGAACAGAGAACGTAGTGAACATTGTTGGATTTGCAGAAGCGGTTAAGCTTGCAAAAGAAACGATGGCGGAGAAAAGAAACGCTTATCAAGAGTTAAAGCAAGTCATGATTGACGTTCTAATAAATGAGGACGTGCGCTTTGAGATCAATGGAAGCCTTGAGCATTCATTGCCTCACGTACTGAACTTATATTTCCCTGGAACAAACGTGGAGTCACTGCTTGTGAATCTTGATATCGCAGGGATCTCCGTTTCAAGCGGTTCTGCTTGTACAGCAGGTTCTATTGATCCATCACATGTTCTTGTATCAATGTTCGGCAAGGAATCAGATCGCTTGGCCTCATCCGTGCGTTTTAGCTTCGGATTAGGAAATCAGAAAGAGCAGATTGAACGTGCTGCTTTTGAAACGGCTAAAATCGTAAAACGATTAACAACATGATAGATTTAGTGGAGGTGACATGAGTTGACAAAAGCACCAAAAGATACGCGCGTAGTTGTTGGGATGAGTGGAGGAGTAGACTCTTCTGTAGCTGCTCTTTTACTAAAACAACAAGGCTATGACGTAATCGGAATTTTTATGAAAAACTGGGATGATACCGATGAAAATGGCGTATGTACAGCGACAGAAGATTATGAAGACGTAATTCGCGTATGTAACCAAATTGGCATTCCTTATTATGCAGTCAACTTTGAAAAACAATACTGGGATAAAGTGTTTACTTATTTCCTAGATGAATATAAAGCAGGACGTACGCCAAATCCGGACGTTATGTGTAACAAAGAAATCAAGTTCAAAGCATTCCTAGAGCATGCGATGACGCTTGGTGCAGACTACCTAGCAACAGGTCATTACGCACAGGTTGAATACCGTGACGGCGAATACAAAATGCTTCGTGGCCTTGATGAAAACAAAGACCAAACGTATTTCTTAAATCAGCTTGGTCAAGATCAACTATCAAAAGTAATGTTCCCGATTGGGAATATTGACAAGCCGAAAGTACGTGAAATCGCCAAAGAAGCAGGTCTTGCGACGGCAACGAAAAAAGATAGCACGGGCATTTGTTTTATCGGTGAACGCAACTTCAAAGAGTTCTTAAGTCAATACTTACCTGCACAACCTGGTGTGATGCAAACACTTGATGGTGAAGTAAAAGGTCATCACGAAGGATTAATGTATCACACAATTGGTCAACGCCACGGTCTTGGAATTGGTGGAAGCGGAGATCCTTGGTTTGCGGTTGGAAAAGACCTTGAGAAGAATATTTTATATGTTGCGCAAGGTTTTGATAATGAGCTTCTTTATTCAGAGTCTCTTATTGCGACGAATGTTAGCTGGGTAAGTGATAAAGAGTGGGATGAGCCAATGCGTTGCACAGCGAAATTCCGCTACCGTCAGCCAGATAATAAGGTAACCGTTGAGAAGTTACCAGACGGAAATGTCCGCGTCGTTTTTGACGAGCCAATTCGTGCGATTACTCCTGGACAAGCCGTTGTTTTTTATAATGGTGACGAGTGTCTAGGTGGAGGCACCATTGATGACGTATATAAAAACGGAGAGCAAATCTGGTACGTGTAAGTACGTTCGAATGTGACTCTCTTTAAGGGTGATTTGTGAGCAGATATTGCTTGACGAATCACCTTCTTTTGTATGCTATACTTTAAGATAACGATAAATAGTTGGAGGAAAGAAAATGACAGATCATAATCAATTAGGCATTCAATATATGCAAGAAGGAAAATACGAAGAAGCGGCTAAAGCATTTACAGAAGCAATTGAACAAAATCCAGAGGATGGAATTACGTACGTGAACTTTGGCAACTTATTAGGGGCGGTTGGAGACTCTGATCGTGCTATGAAGTTTTTTGAACGTGCATTAGAAATTGATGACACAATGGCAACAGCTTATTATGGCATTGGAACGATTTATTTTAACGCTGAGCAGTTCGAAAAAGCACAAAAACAATTTGAGACAGCGATTCAAAAAGGATTAAATACATCAGATGTGTACTTTATGCTTGGCTTAAGCTTGCTGTATACGGAGCAGGATCGTTTAGCGCTTCCTTACCTGCAGCGTGCAGTGGAGCTAAACGGTGAAGATGTAGAAGCGCGCTTTCAATATGGACTTTGTCTTGCACAGCAGGGTGTGATTGAGGAAGCGAAAGCACAGTTTGAGAAAGTGGTTGAGCAGGACCCAGAGCATGCGGATGGGTACTACAATTTAGGCATAGCCTACGTGTATGAAGAAAATCGTGAAAAAGCGTTAGAAATGATGGACAAAGCATTAGCTATTCAACCTGATCATGCGATGGCATTTGAAGCCAAACAGCTCATTAATCAATAACCATTTCGTTTTCTGAGTCAGAAAGGAGGGAGAACATGTCTGATGAACAAACGACTGCGGTCGAGGAACGCTTCATTAAGGGAACGGCCATTGTCACGATTTTTCATAATGAAGAAAACTTGTACAACGTTGCTCGCATTCGAGTAAAAGAAACGAATTTAACGTTAGAGGATAAGGAAGCGGTCGTGACAGGGTATTTCCCTCGCCTTCATGAGGACGAATATTATACGTTTTATGGGCATTTCAAAGAACATCCAAAATTCGGCCTGCAGTTTAACGTAGAGCGGTTTAAGAAAGAGCTTCCGCAGTCAAAGCAAGGCGTCATTCAGTATTTATCGAGCGATTTGTTTCATGGAATCGGTAAAAAGACCGCTGAGAGCATTGTTGATACGCTTGGTGAACGAGCGATTTATAAAATCATAAAAGACCCAAACGTTTTAAAGAAAGTACCGAAGCTATCCGGTGAAAAGGCAATTACGCTAGTCGAACAGCTTCGTGAGCATCAAGGATTAGAAGAAGTCATGATTAAGCTGACGGACTATGGTTTTGGCCCTCAGCTGTCGATGAAGATTTTCCAAGCGTACAAAAACGAGGCACTAGACGTTATTAGACGCAATCCGTATCAGCTTGTAGAAGACGTTCAGGGAATTGGTTTTAATCGTGCGGATGAGCTTGGCCGTAAGCTCGGAATGGAAGGAAATCATCCAGATCGAATTCGAGCGGGGATTTTATACGTGCTCGAACAGGAGTGCAATCAAATTGGTCACGTGTACTTAACATTCCAGCAGCTACAGCAGCAAACCATCGAACTTCTACAAAAAAATCATCAAGATGGGATTACCTTTGATGATGTGATGGACGAGATGGAGCGGTTGAAAGATGACAAAAAGCTCGTGCTAGCGGATGACAAGGCATATATTCCACCTCTTTACTACGCTGAAAAAGGCGTTGCGACGGCCATTAAGCGAGTTCTTGAGCAAACCGAATATACCGATCAATTTCCCGAATCGGAATTTTTGCTGGCTCTCGGGGAGTTGGAAGAGCGTTTGAGCGTTCAATATGCGCCTTCACAGCGTGAGGCCATTCAAACCGCCCTTATGTCTCCGATGATGCTGTTAACAGGAGGTCCTGGTACGGGGAAAACGACCGTTATTAAAGGAATCGTTGAGCTCTATGCAGAACTGCACGGCTGCTCGCTAGATCCGGGTGAATACAAAAAGGATGAAACGTTCCCAGTTCTCCTCGTCGCTCCAACAGGACGAGCCGCAAAACGAATGAGCGAGTCCACTGGTTTACCGGCGGTCACCATTCATCGTCTTTTAAAATGGAACGGACAAGAGGGATTTGAGCACAACGAGGATCAGCCGATTGAAGGAAAGCTGTTGATCGTCGATGAAATGTCGATGGTGGACACGTGGCTTGCTCACCAGCTGATGAAGTCTCTACCTGTACATATTCAAGTCATCTTCGTAGGAGATGAAGATCAGCTTCCATCTGTTGGACCAGGACAAGTTCTTCGCGACCTATTGCAAGCGAATGTCATTCCAACGGTTAGGCTAACGGATATTTATCGCCAAGAACACGGATCTTCCATTATTGATTTGGCCCACGCCATCAAAAAAGGCGAGCTTCCTCCTGATATTAGACAGCCACAGCCAGACCGTTCGTTTATTAAATGCACGACGGCGCAAATTAGCGAGGTCGTGCAAAAGGTTTCTGCCAATGCGTTTAAAAAGGGCTATCAGGTGAAGGATATTCAAGTGCTTGCACCGATGTATCGAGGACCTGCGGGCATTGATCAAATGAACGTTATTCTGCAAGAGCTGTTTAATCCGCCTTCTCAGCAGCGCAGAGAAGTGAAGCATGGAGACGTCGTGTACCGAGTCGGTGACAAAGTTCTGCAGCTTGTCAATCAGCCTGAGAGTCATGTATTTAACGGCGATATGGGAGAGATCGTCTCCGTTTTTTATGCGAAGGAGAACACGGAGAAGCAGGATATGCTGGTCATTTCATTTGATGGCAATGAGGTCACTTATACAAAGCAGGATTTTAATCAAATTACTCACGCGTACTGCTGCTCCATTCATAAATCGCAGGGAAGCGAATTTTCTATCGTGATTTTGCCGGTTGTAAAAAGTTATTATCGTATGCTGCGTCGTAATTTAATTTATACGGCCGTGACACGAAGTAAAAACTTTTTAATTTTGTGCGGTGAAGAAGACGCGCTGAACCTCGGAATTAAGCGGAACGATGATGGTATGAGGCAAACAACCCTGCTTTCTTTACTGCAAAGTGAGGATGTTCCTCATGATCCGAATGAGGTCCCATTTATGGCGGATGCAAATATTGGCATGGAAAACGTTACGCCGTATGATTTTATGTAAAATATCAAAACATAACGATAGCCCATCAAAAGGTGTGGCTATCGTTTTTCTTTTTTGGTTCGGTATGATCATCTTTGGCGTATATTTTTAACAAAAAATGGGCACACTGCTCTACTACTAATAGTCGAGAAAATTGAGGTGTCCATTGTGTTAAGATGTCCAAACTGTAATAGCATTGATGTTGGGAAAATTGGTGTAAATCAATATTACTGCTGGGGATGTTTCATTGAACTAACCATTTCAAAAGGAAAAGCAAATTTACATCAAGTTGAGGAAGACGGATCGTTGAGCTCACTTGATGATTTATTTTCAGACGATGAGAGAACGATTAATTTGTAACGTTACTCTTTAGAGGGGGATGCATCATGAACCGTTTTTTAACGTCAGCCGTCGTATTTGGTCTTGGAGCTTATGCATATAAAGCTGCAGATGACCGTCAAATGTTTTCAAGACGAAACATGAAAAAAATGCGCAAACGCGTAATGAAATCATTTTCGTAAAACAGATCAAAGAGAACCCATCGAGGTTCTCTTTTTTGTTGGTTCTTTTTTGAACGGAGCGTATATTCTCTCGTAAATCATTCAGACTAACAATAGCAGGAGGGATGCAACGTGAGAGAAGTACCCGTAAAGTGGTTTTACAGAATAGGAGTGATTTTATTACTACTCCTTTGTATATTTGTCTTCTTTAAAATTAAGTTTTTATGGCTACCGATTTTGTTTATGATTTTTAAGGCCCTTGTTCCGTTTTTAATTGCAGGGTTTATTACATATCTTCTTCACCCGCTTATTGAAAAGCTTCATCAACAATCACTTCCAAGACCGCTCGCCATTTTAATTATTTATTTGTTGTTTTTTGGTGGGGTAGGATATGCGATTTATAAAGGAATTCCGGTTTTTATCATTCAGCTACGTGATTTGAATGAGCAGCTTCCACAGGTGACCAATACGTACCGTGATTGGATCTCATCCGTTCATCATCATACTGAATCCTTACCAAACGGTGTACATGAACGAATTGAACAAGCTCTTGATGACATGGAAGCTTCTCTTGGGAGTTGGATGGAGCGAATCATGAACGGAGTAAAAGGATTGATCGGTGCTTTTTTAGTGATCATCATTATTCCGTTCATTGTCTTCTATATGTTAAAAGACTTCGGTCTTATTCGAAAAGCAGTGGCCTTTTTGACTCCTAAAAAGTGGCATGAACCTGGGAAACGTTTTTTGCACGATGTGAATGAGTCGCTAGGAGATTACATCCGTGGGCAATTTTTTGTTTGTGTGATTATTGGTGCTGTTGCCACGATTGGTTTATGGATTTTTCATATTCCGTATCCTTTGCTGCTGGGCATCATTATTGGTCTCACCAACGTGATTCCTTATTTCGGCCCAATTATTGGAGCTATACCAGCTGCGGTCATTGCCGCGACTATTTCTGTGAAGCTTGTAATTATCGTGCTCGTTCTCATTTTCTTTCTTCAGTTTTTGGAAGGAAATATTTTGTCTCCACTCATTGTTGGAAAAAGCTTGCACATTCATCCTCTTTTCATTATGTTTGCTCTCCTGCTCGGAGGAGAACTTGGAGGAATTATTGGATTGATTCTTGCCGTACCTATTCTTGCCGTAGTGAAAATTTCACTCATTCATTTGCGTACGTATAGCTTCAAGCATTGACAAATAAAGTGCAATTTGTCATAATATCGCCATAAACATTGTCATACATAACGACAAAAGCAATGAAGGATCAAGTATGCTACAGCCCATTTATTCCGTTAGGATCAGAGAGAAGCTCTCAAGGCTGAGAGGAGCTTTAAATGAAGGGTAGCAGAAAGCTAATCTGGAGTGTAGATAAACTCTGCCGTGAAAGCTACGTTAGTGCTTCTGAGGTGATGAGCTAATTGTAGCTCATAATCAGGGTGGTACCGCGAGTATAACTCTCGTCCCTGCTTTTAGGGATGGGAGTTTTTTTATGTCATCAAACAACCATTTTAAGGAGGATATGAAGATGAAAAAGTTAACATCTGCACAAGTACGTCAAATGTATTTAGATTTTTTCAAAGAAAAAGGTCATAGCGTAGAACCAAGTGCTCCTCTTGTTCCTCATGAGGACCCATCTTTACTTTGGATTAACAGCGGTGTAGCAACACTTAAAAAATATTTTGATGGTCGCGTAATTCCAGCAAATCCACGTATTTGTAACGCGCAAAAATCAATTCGTACAAACGATATTGAAAACGTAGGGAAAACGGCACGCCATCATACGTTTTTTGAAATGCTTGGAAACTTCTCCATCGGCGATTATTTCAAAGAAGAAGCAATCGAGTGGGCATGGGAGTTCTTAACAAGCGACAAGTGGGTTGGCTTTGATGCTGACAAGCTTTCCGTTACAATTCACCCAGAAGACACGGAAGCGTATGATCACTGGAAAAACAAAATTGGCGTTCCAGAAGAACGTATTATTCGTTTAGAAGGAAACTTCTGGGATATCGGTGAAGGCCCAAGTGGTCCAAATACGGAGATTTTCTATGACCGTGGTGAAGCGTACGGGAATGATGAAAGTGATCCTGAACTATACCCAGGTGGCGAGAACGAACGTTATTTAGAAGTATGGAACCTTGTGTTTTCACAATTTAACCACAATCCAGACGGAACGTATACGCCGCTTCCAAAGAAAAACATTGATACAGGAATGGGTCTAGAGCGTATGGTATCAGTTATTCAAGACGTACCAACAAACTTTGATACAGATCTATTTATGCCAATTATTGAAGCAACAGAAGCTATTTCTGGTCGTAAATACCGTCAAAACAAAGAAGACGATGTGGCATTTAAAGTCATTGCTGACCATATTCGTACAGTAACATTTGCAGTTGGAGACGGAGCGCTTCCATCAAATGAAGGTCGCGGCTACGTATTACGTCGTTTGCTTCGTCGTGCGGTTCGTTATGCGAAGTCAATCAATATTAATCGTCCGTTCATGTACGAGCTTGTGCCGGTAGTTGCTGAAATTATGGTGGACTTCTATCCAGGCGTGAAGGAAAAAGTAGAGTTCATTCAACGCGTCGTGAAAAACGAAGAAGAACGTTTCCATGAGACGTTAAATGACGGCCTTGCTATTTTAGCAACAGTTATGAAGCAGGAAAAAGAAAAAGGTAGCGACATAATTGCTGGTACAGATGTGTTCCGCCTTTATGATACGTACGGTTTCCCTGTTGAACTAACGGAAGAGTACGCTGAAGATGAGAACATGAAAGTCGATCACGAAGGATTTGAACGTGAAATGGAAGCACAGCGTGAACGTGCTCGTGCAGCCCGTCAAGATGTTGATTCGATGCAAGTTCAAGACGGTATTCTTGGAGAAATTAAAGCAGAAAGCACATTTGTTGGGTACAGCAACTTAACGATTGAAACATCTCCACAAGTTATTCTTGTGAACGGTCAGCTTGCTGAAGTAGCTGAGGCAGGACAAGATGCACAGCTTATTCTAAAAGAGACGCCTTTCTACGCAGAGAGCGGTGGACAAATTGCCGATACAGGAACATTAACAAACGCAACGTCTAAAATCATCGTAAAAGATGTTCAAAAAGCACCGAACGGTCAAAACCTTCATACGGTACATGTCGTAGAAGGAACGTTAGCAAACGGTGAAACATACACAGCAACAGTGGATGAAGAAAACCGTGGTCACGTCATTAAAAACCATACGGCAACTCACTTACTGCACCAAGCACTAAAAGACACGCTTGGCGGTCATGTAAACCAAGCTGGATCATTAGTAACAAGTGAGCGCCTACGCTTTGACTTCTCACACTTCGGTCAAGTAACGGCAGAAGAATTAGAGAAAATCGAGCAAATCGTAAATGAAAAAATCTGGAAGAGTATTCCGGTTGTCATCGAAAGCATGGGCATTAACGAAGCAAAAGAAAAAGGTGCAATGGCATTATTCGGCGAGAAGTATGGCAACGTTGTACGTGTCGTGCAAGTAGGCGACTATAGCCTTGAACTTTGCGGTGGGTGTCACGTACCGAACACATCTGTTATTGGCTTATTTAAAATTGTTTCTGAATCTGGAATTGGAGCAGGAACACGTCGTATTGAAGCTGTAACAGGTCAACATGCTTATCAACTAATGAATAACCAAGTAAACACGCTAAAAGAAGCGGCTAGTAAACTAAAAGCAAATCCACGTGATATTTTAACGCGTATCGACGGTTTATTAGACGAAATGAAAGAAATTCAGCGTGAAAACGAATCTTTATCTACAAAACTGGGTAATATTGAAGCAGGTAGTCTTGTGGATCAAGTACAAGAAATTAACGGTGTAAAAGTATTAGCGAAGAAAGTGAATGCATCAGACATGAACGGCTTACGCGGTATGGTAGATGACCTTAAACAAAAGTTAGGATCTGCTGTAATCGTACTTGCATCGGCACAAGGTGAGAAAGTGAACATCGTTGCGGGTGTAACGAAAGATTTAATTGACTCCGGTTATCATGCTGGGAAGATTGTAAAAGAAGTGGCAACACGTTGTGGCGGAGGCGGCGGTGGTCGTCCTGATATGGCACAAGCGGGTGGTAAAGACGCTTCGAAAATCGAGAGTGCATTAAGCTTTGTAGAAGAATGGGTAAAATCCGTTTGATTACGACAAACATTAGTGTACAATAGAAACAAGAACTAACATTTTGTGAGTACATCCACAAGGAATGAGAGTGAGGTGTCAGTATGAGCTCTTTTGATCAAACCATGAAATTCAATTTTCATGATGACTCTTCAGAAACGAATGTTCATGAAGTATTGTTTACGGTTCATGATGCGCTAGAAGAGAAAGGCTATAATTCCATAAACCAGATTGTGGGATACTTATTGTCTGGTGATCCAGCTTATATTCCCCGCCATAAGGATGCACGTAACATCATTCGTAAGTTAGAGCGAGACGAGCTAATTGAAGAATTAGTGAAATCGTACTTAAAACAGCATCGAGAGGGTTAGTAAATGCGCGTACTTGGATTAGATGTAGGCACGAAGACAATCGGAGTGGCAGTGAGCGATGAAATGGGATGGACGGCTCAAGGAATTGAAACGATTAAAGTCCCTAATGAAAAGGTTCACGTAAGTATTCCAAGACTCCAGGAGCTAATTCAAGAGTATAGTGTTGAAGCGTTAGTAGTCGGGTTGCCGAAAAACATGAACGGAACGATCGGTCCACGTGGGGAAGCCTGTATTGAATTTGCAGACCTTCTAAAAGAAGAGTTGCAGATGGAGGTTACTATGTGGGACGAGCGTTTATCAACAGTAGCAGCGGAGCGAGTCCTATTGTCTGCAGATGTCAGCAGAAAAAAACGAAAAAAAGTAATTGATAAAATGGCAGCAGTCATGATATTACAAGGCTATTTAGATAGCAAACAATAAATTGAGGTGTATACAATAATGGAACATGGTGAAAAACAAATTACAGTAGTAGACGAAAATGGCAACGAGCAATTATGTGAGGTTCTTTTCACATTTGCATCTGACGAATTCAAAAAATCATATGTACTTTATTACCCAGTAAGTGCAAGTGAAGATGACGAAGAAGAAATCGAAATTCATGCTTCAGCTTTCAATGAAGGCCCAGAAGGTCAAGAAGGCGAATTACAGCCAATCGAATCTGAAGAAGAATGGGATCTAATTGAAGAAATGCTAGGAGCTTTCTTAGACGAAGAAGAAGAAAACGAACAGTAAAATCTTCATTCCAAAAGTGCCGTTGAAGCGATTCATGCTTCAGCGGCACTTTTTTCTATGTGTGATAATACTAAGTTTATCCATAATGTAGTATAATAAGTACCGCAGGAAAGGAGGATGTATCGTGTCAGATGAGCAAAAGCCCAATTCAATGCCTGCAATGTGGAACGGACAGCCGCCAAACAAGCGCAAAAGGCGCATGTGGATCATTTTATCCAGTATAGTAGGGGTCATTGTCCTTGTACTAGCAGGTCTTTTTCTCTATATACATTCCGCTTTGCAACCCGTAAATGAGCAAAGTAAAAAGTCCGTTGAAGTAACGATTCCACCTGGTTCTAGCGTTTCTGCTATTAGTCAGGAATTAGAAAAGCAAGGGGTCATTAAAAACGGAACCATTTTTCGTTATTACGTAAAATTTAACGACAAAGGCAATTTTCAGGCAGGTACATATTCTTTTTCAAAAGCAATGGACATTGATCAAATGATCAACATGATGACAAAAGGTGACGTATCGAAAAATGCGAAAATTAAACTTGCCATTCCAGAAGGAACACAGCTTACACAAATTGCTGCTATTATCGCTAAGCATACGCAGTATAAAGAAACAGATGTGCTTGCGCTCGCAAATAGTTCGTCGTTCATTAACGGATTAATGAAAAAATATCCAAAGTTAGTTACAAAAGAAGTGCTGAACAAAGATGTAAAATATCCACTTGAAGGATATTTTTATCCAGCTACGTATCAATTTTATGATGAAAAGGTTTCGCTTCACGACATTTTGGATAAAATGATCAACAGAACAGACAACACGCTTCAAAAATATCAAGATGATATGAAGAAGAAGAATTATTCTGCTCACAAAGTGTTAACAATGTCTTCTTTGGTTGAAGAGGAAGCAACGAATAAAACAGAGCGTGAGAAAATCGCTAGCGTCTTTTACAATCGTCTTCACGATAAAATGCCGCTTCAAACAGATCCGACCGTGTTGTATGCACTAGGAGAGCATAAAAAACGTGTGTTGTACAAGCATTTAGAAGTAGATTCTCCTTACAATACCTATAAGGTAAAAGGATTGCCTCCTGGGCCAATCTCAAATGCAGGAGAAATGTCGATTAAAGCAGCTCTTCATCCGGCTACAACAAAGTATTTATACTTTTTGGCAACACCAAGTGGCGATGTAATCTTTTCAACAACGCTTCAAGAGCATAATAAACAAAAAGCGATTCACATTACGAATAAAAAATAACAAACAATTCAAAAGGGGGATGCGAAAGTTTCGCAATCCCTCTTTATTTATGTTAAAATATATCGGGTTTACGCATTAAGAGAAAACCTATATAATAAACGAGTTGTGCTCTATTTTTGTACAGGCTTTTTTTTGCGTAAAAATAGCGTTTTGATCAAAAATAGAGAACCTAATGTACGTAAAAAATGAGCCGAAATAAGCTCATTTTTAATAGAGAGAATGAAAAGTAGGATGAAGAAACAAGTGTAATAAAAAGCCTACGTTAGATCGGAGGAAAAAGAGTTGCTTTCAAAAGAGGTAACCGATTATGTGGAGTCATTAGTTCCCAAGCGAAACGAATTGTTAAGTGAAATGGAAGAGTATGCACAAGAACATGGTGTTCCAATTATGGAGCTGATTGGCATTGAGGCGCTGCTTCAGTTGCTTCGTCTTCATCAACCAAAGAGAATTCTTGAAATTGGAACGGCCATTGGCTACTCTGCTCTTCGAATGGCTTTTGCCCTACCAAACGCGCATATCGTAACGGTTGAACGTGATGAGGAACGTTATGAAAAAGCCGTCGAATACATTGAAAAAGCGGGCTGTCAGTCACGTATTCACCTGTTATTTGGAGATGCTTTTGGGTTTGAAAAGGAAATGGAAGAGCATGGACCATACGACATGATTTTTATTGATGCTGCGAAAGGTCAATATCAACGTTTCTTTGAGGCGTATGAGCCGTTTTTAAGTGATCGAGGGATGATTATTTCAGACAATGTTCTTTTTAAGGGCTATGTTGCGGAAGATCATGAATTGATTGAGAAGAAGCGTATTCGCAGTTTGACGAAAAAGATTCAAGCTTATAATCAATGGTTAATGGCTCATGAGGGATATGAAACGGTCATTCTCCCGATCGGCGATGGCATTGCTATTAGTCTTAAAAGAGGTGAAGAAAAATGAAAAAGCCGGAATTGTTAGTAACGCCTACTAGCGTTAATGATATTGCGCTTCTCGCAGATGCAGGAGCAACCGCATTTTTAATTGGTGAACAGCGCTACGGTCTTCGTTTAGCAGGTGAATTCAAACGCGAAGATATCGTAGAGGCAGTGAACATCGCTCATAGCAAAGATACGAAAGTGCATGTGGCAATGAACGGGATTTTCCACAATGACAAAGTAGACGAGCTAGGCAATTATCTTTTGTTTTTAAAAGACGCAGGGGTAGACGCGGTTGTATTTGGTGACCCAGCAGTGCTAATGGCAGCTCGTGAAGTCACACCAGAGCTTACGCTTCATTGGAGCACCGAAACAACGGGAACGAATTACTACACGTGTAACTATTGGGGACGAAAAGGTGCAAAGCGCGCCGTGCTCGCTCGTGAGCTGAGCATGGATTCTGTCGTCGAAATTGCTGAAAAAGCAGACGTTGAAGTTGAAGTACAGGTGCATGGTATGACATGTATGTTCCAATCAAAACGTTCGTTGTTAGGTAACTATTTCGAGTATCAAGGAAACGTGCTTGAGATTGAAAATCGCAAACAAGAAAAAAACATGTTCCTATTAGACAAGGAACGTAATAATAAATACCCGATTTTTGAAGATGCAAACGGAACACACATCATGAGTCCAAATGATGTGGCGATTATTGATGAGCTGTCTGAGATGATTGACGCCGGAGTTGATTCTTTTAAAATTGACGGTGTGTTAAAAACAACGGATTACTTAGCCGAAGTCACAAAACGTTATCGTAAAGCGATTGATTTATGTGTTGCTGATCGCGATGAATATGAGGATGTAAAAGATGCTCTTTTAGAAGAATTAGAAGAGTTACAGCCGATGAATCGCCCTCTTGATACGGGATTCTTCTTTAAAGAAACAGTTTATTAAAATGGACGTTGATAAGGAGGTAAAAGAATGGCAGTACAAATTGATGCTGTAGTAGATGGGAAACGCGTGATTACGAAAAAGCCTGAGCTATTAGCACCAGCGGGAAATCTTGAAAAGTTGAAAGTTGCTGTTCACTACGGAGCGGATGCTGTCTTCATCGGAGGACGTGAATATGGTCTACGCTCAAATGCCGATAATTTCTCTCAGGAGGAAATGGCTGAAGGTGTACAATTTGCGAACAAATACGGAGCGAGAATTTACGTAACAACGAACATCTTTGCTCATAACGAAAATATTGACGGTCTAGAAGAGTATCTAGAAGGTCTTCAAGAAGCTGGTGTGGCAGGTATTATCGTAGCGGACCCGCTCATTATTGAAACGGCTCGCCGCGTTGCACCGAAGCTTGAAGTGCATTTAAGCACGCAGCAATCTCTTTCGAATTGGAAAGCCGTGCAGTTCTGGAAAGAAGAAGGTCTAGAGCGTGTCGTACTTGCACGTGAAACAGGGGCGGAAGAAATTCGCCTAATGAAAGAAAAAGTGGACATTGAAATTGAAACGTTCATTCACGGCGCAATGTGTATTGCCTACTCAGGTCGCTGTGTTTTAAGTAATCATATGACGGCTCGTGACTCAAACCGAGGTGGTTGCTGTCAATCATGTCGTTGGGATTATGACCTCTTCAAAGTGGAAGACGGGAAAAACGAAGTAGCGCTTTTTGATGACGAAGATGCTGCATTTGCGATGAGCCCGAAAGACTTAAATCTCATTCAGTCTATACCACAAATGATCGAGCTTGGAATTGACAGCCTTAAAGTTGAAGGGCGTATGAAATCCATTCATTACATCGCAACGGTTGTAAGCGTGTATCGTAAAGTAATTGACGCTTATTGTGCGGACCCAGACAATTTTGTTATTCAGAAGGAATGGCTGGATGAGCTTGATAAATGTGCAAACCGTGACACTGCTCCTGCCTTCTTTGAAGGTGTACCAGGCGTACAAGAGCAAATGTTTGGAAATCATAGTAAAAAAACAACGTATGATTTCACTGGTTTAGTTCTAGACTACAATGAAGATACACAAATAATTACACTTCAACAGCGTAATTATTTCAAACAAGGAGACAAAGTAGAGTTTTTCGGTCCAGAAATCGAAAACTTTACGCAAGTAGTTGATAAAATCTGGGATGAAGGTGGAAACGAATTAGATGCAGCGCGTCATCCGTTACAAATTGTTCGCTTCAAGGTAGATCAACCGCTTTTCCCTTATAACATGATGCGAAAGGGGCTATAAAAGACAGATGGGGAATAAAAAGCCTGTTGTAATCGGAATTGCTGGTGGTTCTGGTTCTGGAAAAACGACTGTAACAAAAGCCATTTATGAATATTTTAAAGGTCACTCAATTTTGCTTTTAGAGCAAGATTACTATTATAAGGATCAAAGTCATTTGCCGTTTGAAGAACGTCTACAAACGAACTATGATCATCCGCTTGCGTTTGATAATGATCTCTTAATCGAGCACCTTCAAAGCCTTGTGGAGTATGAATCCATTAACAAGCCTGTGTACGATTACACGTTACACACGCGTTCACAAGATGTGATTCCACAAGAAGCGAAGGACGTTATCATACTAGAAGGTATTTTAGTATTAGAAGATGAGCGTCTTCGTGATTTAATGGATATTAAATTGTACGTTGATACAGATGCAGATCTTCGCATTATTCGCCGTATGCTTCGTGACATTAAAGAGCGCGGACGTACGTTGGAATCTGTTGTGGATCAATACGTGACCGTTGTACGCCCAATGCACAACCAGTTCATTGAACCAACAAAACGCTATGCGGATATCATTATTCCAGAAGGTGGACAAAACCACGTAGCAATCGACCTGATGGTGACGAAAATACAAACAATTCTTGAACAAAACGCCATTTTGTAATAACATAGCATAGAATACATCAATAGATTGGAAAAAATTCCATTTTACAGAGAATTTTTGTCATATTCTTTTTGGTAATCACACAAATTATAAAGAATACATGAAATGCACAGCTTCCCGCGAAGCTGGCATTTCTCTATACGCTTGTTTTTGATTTGTGTACATATACAGAAAGCCTCTCCTGTAGAGGATAGATGACGAAACTTTTAGAAGGAGTGAAGGGTCGATGGCAACAGAAAAAGTATTTCCAATGACTAAAGAAGGTAAAGAAAAGTTAGAACAAGAACTTGAATACTTAAAATCCGTAAAACGTAAAGAAGTGGTTGAGCGCATTAAAACAGCTCGTGGCTTCGGAGACTTATCAGAGAACTCTGAGTATGATGCAGCGAAGGACGAGCAGGCATTTGTAGAAGCTCGTATCGCAACGCTTGAAAATATGATTCGTAACGCTAAAATTATTGAAGAGGATGCAGCGAACTCGTCTGTAGTATCCCTTGGAAAATCCGTTACGTTCGTAGAGCTTCCAGATGGTGATGAAGAAACATACACAATTGTTGGTAGTGCAGAAGCAGATCCGTTTGAAGGAAAGATTTCAAATGACTCTCCAATTGCGAAAAGCTTAATGGGCAAACAAATCGGCGATGAAGTAGTGGTTCAAACACCAGGCGGAGAAATGAGTGTAAAAATCGTTACGATTAAATAAGAGATGAAAAGGTGGTCCTAAGGGGCCACTGAAAAACTTTGAATTTTTTAGATGATCAGTAGAACGTAAGACAAAAAAGCTGGATCCATTCTTTGGAATGGATCCAGCTTTTTCTTCATTCTTCTTCCCTTGTTTTCCTTCATTAGCTTTCACATTCCTTTTAGGTTGACGGTGAAAATGCCCCTTGCATTTCCATGACAACGAGACCTGCGGATGTGGCTACGTCATATCATACCCGTGTCTATGCTTTCATTCGCTATTCTTCGCGTCAATTTTAGACCGTTCCTTGGATTTCTCCTTAAAGTATGCTTCTCTTTGAAAAGGTGCTTGTTTCGTATGTTCC
>NZ_LILC01000019.1 GCF_001274935.1 Priestia koreensis
CGTCAATTTTAGACCGTTCCTTGGATTTCTCCTTAAAGTATGCTTCTCTTTGAAAAGGTGCTTGTTTCGTATGTTCCATTGACGTCAATGAAACAGAATAATTGGAACCATCCTTTTGAATAAATAGATTTTCTTCATGTTAAAGCAAAAAACAGCCAAGTTCCTTTTAAAATGGGAACTTGGCTATTATGATCTGATGCAGTCGCTCTAGGTTGTTTGGAACGGAAGGTGCGAGACTCCTGCGGGATTAGCGTGACAGGTGAGACCCCGCAGAGCAGCGAGGAGGCTCACCGCACGCCCCGCGGAAAGCGAAGCAACCTGGAGTGGAAATCAACCGACTCCGTTATGAACGCAAGCCTTTAAGGACTTTTTCAGTGTTCTCGTTTTAAACCACCCTATTCTCGTCAACAATGATGAAGAGGTGACGAGAATGAAAAACACGGTCAAACGCATTCATTTTGTTCTTATTATAATGATGATTATGATTGGCGTGCTCGTAGGACGAATGGCACAAATTCAGCTCATTGATACCGAATCTTTTTCAAAAGAAAAAATAAATCTGATCGAATCTAGCGTCAAACAGCGAACGCAAGAAATGATCTTAAATGATGGTCGCGGACAGTTTACAGATAAAAATGGCGTACCACTAACTGTTCAAAAGGAAAGAAGGCTGGTTGTATTTCCGTTTGTAAAAGAAATGACGTGGCCGAAAGAAAAAGTGGCAAGTATTATGCAGCATACATCAGCTACTTTAGATGAGCAAATTAACACGTTAGATAAGCCTGCTGTCATTGGTGAAACGCTCACAAGTGAACAAGCAAAAGAAATTAATGCGCTTAAAATTCCTGGCGTGTTTGCGCTGAATGTACAAAAAAAAGTAAAAAATCCAGTGGCTGAACAGCTGATTGGAATCACAGGCGAAAATAAAAATGTCATGACAAAGCGCTACAATAAGAAAGTGAATGATGGCGAGCTGTCCATTAATACACCAATAGGAGTATCTGGCTTACAGTCGTCCTTTGATGAGTTTTTAATACCAGAGCAGGAATCTAAGCTTCTTTACCACGTTGACCGCCGAGGTGGTCCGTTGTTTGGCATAGAAGTAAAGTATACTGGTGCGGGAAATCCCTTTTATCCCGTTAGTGTGCAAACAACAATTGATTCTTCCATCCAGCAAAAAATGGAGAACATTTTAGATGAGCACGCCCTTAAAGAGGGAGGCGCGGTTCTTCTTGATATTGATACAAATGAAGTAGTCGCCATGACGAGCAGACCTCACATTAATCAGCAGCGAAGCAGTGGCGTCGGAAATCGTATGCTCGTCCCTCAAGTGCCAGGGTCTGTCTTTAAAACGGTTATTGCGGCCGCGGCGATTGACTCTGGGATTGATACGTATAAACGGACATTTAACTGTGATTTAGACATCTATAACAAGTTGGAAAAGCAAGCGAAAAGAAAGGGAATGCTTAATTTTCAAGACAGCTTTGCAGAGAGCTGTAACTATACGTTTGGAACGGTCGCAAAGGAAATGGTCAAAGAAAATAAAACGATTATTGATGAATATGCCAACAAGCTGGGATTAGTCGATCCTGTGGGGTGGCAAGGAGATGTGTTTCACTTTGATGATTTTAAGCAGTTTGACAATGAAGGGAAAGGTATCATTTGGCATCAAGACAAGGCGTCTACTTATTCAAAAGAAATTGCCCAAACGGCGATCGGGCAGCGAGATGTACGGGTGACACCGCTTGCCGTGGCCAACATGATGGCCACAATCGCAAGGGGAGGAGAAAAGAAGCAGGTTCGTGTCGTGGATCGTATTCAATATAAAAATGGCGCTACGTTGTACACCTTTCAGCCCCAAAAGCTTCAAGGAGATCATATTGCACCGTACACCGCCATTCGTCTGCGGCAATTGCTAAAAGAAGTGGTGGATCATCCAAAGGGAACGGGAAGACGATTTCAGTCGCTAGCTGTTCAAGTAGCAGGAAAATCTGGAACGGCGGATATCCGCGCGGTTGAAGGGAAAAATACGAATATTATTAACAAATGGTTCGCAGGATATTTTCCCGCCAATCATCCAAAATATGCGCTTGTTGTGGTAGACTTAAATACAGAAAGTAGTACGACCCCTACAAACGCTGTATTTTATGATATAGTAAATACGCTGTATCCGAAGTAGTAACCTGTAAAATGTACCAATAATATTACAATTGTTCATCAAAATTCAGATATTACTTCAAGAATTCAGCTCGTAGTGGTAAAATAGTTCATTATAAAAACTGGGGGAATCTTAGTTTATGGAAAACAAACGATTTTCACAACGACATGAAAAACGGAAAGAAAAGACCAATCGCATTTATAACGTACTCATTGCCGTTGTCGCTGTTTTGATTGTGTTTGTTGGTGGTAGCCTCATGATGAATCATAAGGACAAGCCTGCGGATACAAAAACTGCTTCTTCTGAAGTGAAAAAAGATCACAAAAGTGATTCCGATAAGTCAGAAGACAAGAGCGATAAAAGCAAAGCTGATGACGATCAAAATAAAGATGATCAAAGTGCTGATGATCAAAGCTCAGATGATTCAACTGTAGATGATCAAGCGACAGAAGACGAGCAAAGCGCTGATGATGAAAATCAGGATGAAGATAAAGGTGACGTACAGGTTACTGAAAACAACGATCCATCATCTGACGTTGATAAAACGGTTGTAGATCCAAATTGGAAGCCGGTGGGCACAGAACAACAAGGTGAACACGTGGCAACATATGACAAGGGCTCTACAGACTGGAACGAAATGCTGAAAGCTGTTAGCTCAGCAACAGGTGTTTCAGAGAGCGATATGATTATTTGGCGTATTGGAAACAATGGAAGTCCGCAAAAAGCAGTCGCGACCATTGAATCCAAATCACAGCAAAAAAAATATCGTGTTCAAATTGACTGGGTAGACGGCGAAGGCTGGAAACCTGTTCAAATGGAAGAGATGAAGTAAAAAAAGATGCACCTTGGTGCATCTTTTTTTTATGCCTTGTATTTAAAATGGACAACGGCCGAATACCATTTCAGACCTTTATCGTAATCAATGCTCATTTGGTGCGATACGTGTTTCACCTCAAGCATGATCGCGGTATTTTGCTCGATTTTTTCGCTGATTTTCTTTTCTAGCGTCTCCAAATCGTGTGCCTCAAAAAACTCAATCTTGTCTTGAATCATATTTAAATGAAAATTCATGAACGCCTACTCCTTTTTTTCATAAGATAAATGTACCCTATAATTTTACACGAATCGGGGAGATAGTACTTGAACAAAACATCATAATGTGTTAATTTTAGATCACTTGATGTTTTAATTCATACTATACTCATATGAATTATTTGTATTAGGAGGAAAAGGCCATGGGTCGCGAATTTCTAGATATATTTGAAGATTGGGCAGACAAATATGACACGTCCGTAACAGGACATGATGAAGAATATAAAGAAGTGTTTGCACGATACGAAGACATTTTACAAAAGGTTGCAGACCTTTCTGTAGGCAACGTGTTAGAGTTTGGCGTTGGAACGGGAAATCTGACAACGAAACTGTTAGGAAATCGTCTAGAGGTGTTTGGCGTTGAGCCTTCAAAGCCGATGCGTGATCTAGCAGTAGAGAAGCTTGGTGACAGTGTGAGCATAAGCGACGGAGATTTTTTAAACTTTGATCTTCCGAGTACATCGGTTCATACCATTGTGAGCACGTATGCTTTTCATCATCTAACAGATGCTGAAAAAGATGAAGCTGTTAGAAACTATGGAAACTTCCTTCCTGTGGGTGGTAAAATAGTGTTTGCTGATACGATGTTTGAAGATAAGAAAGCTTATACAGATACCATTCAGCAATCCAAAGAAAAAGGTTATCATAACCTCGCAGAAGATTTACAACGTGAGTATTACACAACAATTGGAGTGCTTCGCTCCATTTTAGAGAAGTACGATTTTGACGTTGAGTTTACACGTTTTAATCATTTTGTGTGGGTGATGAACGCCACTAAAAAATAAAGGAGTTTTTCAAACGATGAAAGTAGCAATTATCGGAGCAATGGAAGAAGAAGTAACAATTCTACGTGACAAACTAGAGAACTTAGAACAAACCGTTATTGGTGGATCTGAGTATTCAACAGGTACAATCGATGGCGTGGACATCGTTTTATTAAAATCAGGAATTGGAAAAGTAAACGCAGCGCTCTCAACAGCTGTCCTGCTGGAGAAGTTCAAGCCTGATTATGTTGTCAACACAGGTTCAGCAGGAGGTTTCCATCCAGAACTAAATGTTGGGGATGCAGTGATTTCGACAGAAGTAAGACATCACGATGTCGACGTAACGATCTTCAATTATGAGTACGGGCAAGTTCCTGGTATGCCAGCTGCATTCTTACCAGAGGAGAAGCTTGTACGTGTTGCTGAGGAAGCTGCCAAAGAAATTACGGACATGCAAATTGTGAAGGGGCTTATTGCAACAGGCGATTCATTTATGAACGATCCTGTTCGCGTTGAATTTGTACGTGAGAAGTTCCCGAATTTATATGCAGCTGAGATGGAAGCAGCGGCGATTGCTCAAGTTTGTCATCAATTCGAAACACCGTTTGTGATTATCCGTGCACTATCTGATATTGCTGGAAAAGAATCAAACGTTTCATTTGATCAGTTCTTAGACAAAGCAGCATTGAATTCAGCAAGCCTCGTATTAGGCATTGTTAATCAACTAACGAAGTAATGATCTGGATGAGGGTATTTTGACACGACGTCTAAATTCCCTCATTTCCATGTGTAGACAAAATATTTCACTGCGTAAAAGCGATGATGAGTTAATGAGGTGGAATTGGTGAAAGTAGCAAAAGGCATTCATGAATTAGTGGGTCACACACCCATCCTTGAAATTACGAAATTCTCTTTACCAGAAGGTGTTCGCTTATTTGCCAAGCTTGAGTACTTAAATCCAGGTGGCAGCGTAAAAGACCGTTTAGGACAAGAGCTTATTGAACAGGCACTTGCAACGGGGAAAATTCAAAAGGGCGGTACAATCATTGAACCAACCGCAGGTAATACGGGCATTGGATTAGCGCTCGCAGCGGTTCATTATGATGTGAATGTGATTGTATGTGTACCGGAAAAATTCAGCGTTGAAAAACAGGATTTGATGAAGGCATTAGGGGCAAAAGTCGTGCAAACACCAACGGCAGAGGGAATGCGTGGAGCCATTCAAAAGGCACAACAGCTTCTAAAGGAAATCCCCAACTCCTATTGTCCCCAACAGTTTGCGAACCCAGAAAATCCCCTCACTTACTACAAAACGCTTGGACCAGAGATTTATGAGCAGCTAGATGGCCAAGTCGATGTATTTGTGGCAGGGGCTGGTACTGGTGGGACTTTTATGGGAACCGCAAAATACCTGAAGGAACAATTGCCGAAGATAAAAACGGTCATTGTGGAACCAGAGGGATCGATCTTAAACGGGGGAGATCCTGGTCCTCATAAAACAGAGGGGATCGGTATGGAATTTCTTCCTGATTATATGGATGAAGCTTATTTTAGCAGCATTTATACCGTTTCAGATGTGGATGCCTTTACACAAGTAAAGGAGCTTGCAAAACGTGAAGGACTCCTAGTCGGAAGTTCGTCAGGGTCAGCCTTCTATGCAGCATTAGTAGAAGCGCAGAATTCTCCATCAGGAACAAATGTTGTTACAATTTTCCCTGATGGCAGTGATCGATATTTGAGCAAAAAAATCTACGAAGGTGGGATTTAAGGATGAGACAAAAAACAAAGCTTATTCACGGTGGTATTTCAGAAGATCCGCAAACAGGAGCAGTATCGGTACCGATTTATCAAGTGAGCACATACAAACAGGAATCTGTTGGTGTTCATAAAGGATACGAATATTCACGTACTGGAAATCCAACGCGTCATGCGTTAGAAGAACTCATTAAGGATCTTGAAGGTGGAAAAGCAGGTTTCGCCTTTGGTTCAGGGATGGCGGCCGTAACAGCTGTAATGATGCTCTTTAATCACGGTGACCACGTTGTACTAACAGATGATGTATACGGCGGCACGTACCGCGTCATTACAAAAGTATTGAATCGTATTGGCATTGACGCGACGTTTGTTGATACAAGTGACGTGGCAGCAATTGAAGCGGCGATTCAGCCAAATACAAAAGCGCTTTACATTGAAACACCAACGAATCCATTGCTTAAAATTACTGATTTAGAAGAAGCGTCTGCAGTAGCGAAAAAGCACAACTTGCTCACAATTGTAGACAATACGTTCAGCACGCCATATTGGCAAAACCCGATTGACTTCGGTGCAGACATTGTATTACACAGCGCAACAAAATATTTAGGTGGCCATAGTGACGTTGTAGCGGGTCTTGTTGTCGTGAATTCAGAACAGCAAGCAGAAGATGTTCACTTCATTCAAAACTCAACAGGAGGCATTCTCGGGCCTCAGGACTCATGGTTATTAATTCGTGGTATTAAAACGCTTGGAATTCGTATGGAAGAGCATGAGGAAAATGCAGCGAAGCTTGTCAATTTCCTTATCCAGCACCCACAGGTAACGAAAGTTCATTACCCTGGACTTGAAAGTCATCCAAACCACGACATTGCAAAGAAAAATGCACGAGGGTTTGGTGGAATGATCTCCTTTGATGTGGGAAGCAGTGAAAAAGCAGATGAGCTTCTACGTAAAGTGAAATACTTTACTCTTGCAGAGAGCCTTGGCGCTGTTGAAAGTCTGATTTCTGTTCCAGCTAAAATGACCCATGCATCCATCCCAGCAGACCGCCGTCAGGAATTAGGAATTACGGATGGCCTTGTGAGAATTTCTGTTGGATTAGAGGATATTCAAGATCTTATTGAAGACCTTGAGAATGCTTTATCATAATGTGGAGAAGAGAAGGCTAAGGGGCCTTCTCTTTTTTTACATAAATTACAAGAAAAGAAGTCTTATAGTTTATGTTACGCTAGTAGAGGATCATTTTTAAAGAAGATTATACACAGATCGAAAGGCGTGATTAGATGAATACAGAGCAATACGTAAAAAATGTGAAAGCAAAAATTGAAGATTATACGCGCTTCATTTATATTCTGCTGGCAGTAAGTACATTTTTATATATCGGTGTATTAATCGGAATGGGCGACAAGTCACCCGTTAAGATTGATACGATGATGGGCGTGTTGGTTCTGTTCCTTGGTGCCGCTTTTTATTTTGCATGGAGAACAAAAAAGTTAAAGAAGTCGCTATTTGACGAAAAATAAAGAAGCCCTTTTTTACAAAAAGTGGTTTACAAAACGACAGTTCGTGGATATAATTACCAATGTAGTGATAATGAAAAAAGGAGGTCGAAGAAGATGTTATTAGTCAACGTAATCTATTTAAAGAACGAATTAAATACATCTTCATATGCTATTCGACCGACCCGGAGAGCGATCCGCTAACCTATTCATATCACGTGTATATTGAATATTAGCCGCCACAGGTTTGAATAGTTTGCCTGTGGCTTTATTATGTCTTTTTGCCACAGGTGCTATGAACCTGTGGCTTTTTATTTGCAAAGGAGGTGAGAACATTGACCCTACACATATTCTTTTTAACCATTACGATTAACAAAAGAGCGCTAAATCACGAAGAGCTTGAGCGTGCTAGACATGCAGAAGCAGTTGAAGAAGAAATGATGAATCGACGCGCACAATATCCACGCTGGTTCTAAAAAAACGACAAGGTAGAGGAAGGAGTAGAAGGAAATGAGCATGAAAAATCCATTTTTATTGATTTGGCTGTTGGTGGAGAAAGATTCCACCTAACTGCAGGAGGAGGGGACGCATATGATTTTACTGAGAGTAGTCATATGGCCATTTAGACGAAAAAGTAAATAACAAAAGGCTGGAGGGGATTCCCCTTCAGCCTTTTTGCTTCTTCTCTTTTTCAGCGCGGTAAAACTCGTGGAACATTTTCATGAGCGCGCGCTTTTCAATGCGAGATACGTAGCTCCTAGAGATTCCAAGCTCTTTCGCAATTTCACGCTGCGTTTTTTCTTCCTGCAAATCCAGTCCAAAGCGCCCAACAATGACTTCTTTTTCGCGATCATCCAGTATATCGATGTATTCTTTAATTTTTTCAAGCTCCATCGTAAGCTGAATCGTATCGACAACATCATCAGATTCTGATTTTAATACATCGATTAGGCTGATTTCATTTCCTTCTTTGTCCTGACCAATTGGATCATGAAGGGACACATCTTTTTTCGTCTTTTTAAGCGCTCTCAAATGCATCAGAATTTCATTTTCGATACAACGAGCGGCGTAGGTTGCAAGCTTTGTGCCTTTTCCCTGTGAGTAGCTCTCAATCGCCTTAATGAGACCGATTGTACCGATTGAAATAAGATCTTCCGCATCCTCACCGGTGTTTTCAAATTTCTTCACAATGTGTGCCACTAAACGTAAGTTATGTTCAATTAATAAATTTCGGGCTTGGGCATCACCTTGGGCCATTAATTCTAAGTATTTCCGTTCGTCGCTTGCGGACAGTGGCTGAGGGAAAGCGTTGTTTTTTACATAAGATACAAGAAAAATCACTTCTTTAAACAAGTATCCTATAGCTGACAAAAAAGCAGACATTTCGTCACCTCCTATGTCGCCTAACCTGTAGTTTAAATGTATGCAGAGGGGAAACAAATAGTGTCTGTACCATCCAAAAAGGTTTGAGAACATTAAAAAACCTTGTAACTTAACAGAGAAGTTACAAGGTTTTTTCGATTAGCGATTGCTTGGAACAATGACTTTAGGTTCAACCAAAACTTCGACACGTCTGTTCTTCTTTCGACCTTCCGCGCTTGTATTGGGTGCTACCGGTTTGTATTCACCGTAACCTTTTACACTAAATAATTTTGGGCTAAGTCCTGGGTTGTCGAGCAAAATTTTCATAAAGTTCACGGAACGCATGACGCTCAAATCCCAGTTAGATTGGAAGCGACTATTACGAATCGGTACGTTATCTGTATGTCCCGTAATCGTAATGGTTTTGGGATTGCTGTTAACAAGTAGTCCTGCTAGATCAGTCGTGACTTTGCGGTAAGGAGAGCGAACCGTTGCGCTTCCTGAATCAAATAAAATATCGTTGAAAATGGTAATCAGCAATCCGTCTTGGGTAATCGTTGTTTTTAACTTTCCCGTTAAATTTTTCGATTGAATGTACCCGTCCACATTTTTCTTTAGTTCAGCAATTTGTCTTTTCTTTTCTGCATCTGCAGCACTTTCGTTGTTCTTCTTCGTAGGTGACTTGGTAGGTGTTGGAGTGGCACTTGGCTGATTTTTGTTGTTCTCAGCCTTTACATCGCCTACCGTATCTTGTGTAGGTGGTTCAACAGGGGACGTGTAGTCAAGCAGTCCTGTACCACCCTGGAATTCGTTATAAAATGAATTAGCTAGTGCTTTAAATTTGGTGGAATCAATGCTACTCATCGCAAACAAAACGATAAAGAGAGCCAGTAATAGAGTCAATAAATCTGCGTAAGGAATGAGCCAGCTTTCATCAATATGATCATCCTGCTTTTTTTTACGCCTTTTTTTACTCATTCGCTTTCTCACCTTTTGCGAAATAATTTTCTCGCTCATTAATAGAAAGGAATGACGTTAATTTTCGTTCAATAATAGCCGGAGCCTGACCTTCTACAATTGATAAAACCCCCTCAATCATCATAGAGCGAACGTTTACTTCATGTCTTGATTTACGCTTTAATTTATTGGCAAAAGGATGCCAAAGTACGTAACCAGAAAAGATCCCAAACAATGTCGCAACGAATGCGGCGGAAATCGCATGTCCTAAAGCTTCGGTATCTCCCATGTTCGAAAGTGCCGCAATAAGACCGATAACGGCTCCTAGTACCCCAAGAGTGGGGGCATATGTTCCTGCTTGTACAAAAATAGACGCACCTGTTTGATGACGATCTTCCATAGCTGAAATTTCTTCCATCATCACGTCACGAATAAATTCTTGAGATTGTCCGTCTACAGCGAGCGTCAACCCGTTTTTTAGGAAAGGATCTTCAAGCTCGTCAATTTTACCTTCAAGAGCAAGTAAACCTTCACGTCTTGCTAACGTTGCTAGTTCAACAAACAGCGGAATAATCTCTTCGTTTTTCGGGACCTTCGTTTCTTTAAAAATTACTTTAAACAGCTTAGGAACGTTTTTAATGTCTCTTGTTGGAAAGGCAATGACCACGGCCCCAATGGTACCTAAAAAGATGATCAGTAAAGCAGCTGGATTTAAAAGAACAACTGGATTTACTCCTTTTAAAATCATTCCGACAAATACAGCGATGATGCCAATTATCAAACCAAATATCGATGTTTTATCCATTCTATCACCTGTGTATCTCTAAAGTTGGAGACTTATTGCTCTTGCTCCTCTAGTTTTTCTATCGGTTACTTCCTATTACTTGTTAATGGGTTTTTATATATTTAAAAGGGGATTTTTATTATTTATGCATTTTTTTTGGATTTGTTTGTGCTTCTTGATTACAATGGAAAGAAAAAGGTGGAGAATGAAACACAATGAGAAAAATTTTTTTGCTTTTAGTAGGGCTCGTCATTGTAGGAGGAGTCATTAACAATATTTTAAAAGACGGCATGGAATGGAAATGGGTCGCGGTACTTCTCATTACCGTCATTTCCATTGTTCTACTGTGGATTCGTCCGCTGCGTGAAAACCGTTAAATAGAAGCGAATATCCACAAATGTCCCAAACCAAATTTCCCTCTCATCATACGCTGTACTAAATAAGCAAAAAAGGGGTGGGAATCGCATGTACTATGGATATCCAGGATCATTTGGATACGGCTATGGGTGTGGGTATGGATACGGAGGCGGCTTTGCCTTTGCGTTACTAATTATTTTATTTGTCCTGCTTTTGATTTTTGGAAGCTTCTATTATTTTAATTGCTACTGCAACTGGTGGAATTAAAAAGAGCTCATGCATGCGCATGAGCCCTTTTGTCGTTATCCAATCTTTTTGTTAAGGTTTGTTTGAGTGTTCAAGTTACTATGTCTTCTACCGTATAGGAAGTATACGATTAAACCAAGAACTAACCATACGCCAAAGCTGATCCATGTTAGACGTGGAAGCTGAAGAGCAAGATATGCACAAAATACGAAAGCTAAAATGGGTACGTACGGTACAAATGGAACGGAGAATCCTGATTTTGTTTCACCTTGATCTTTCGAGCGACGCAAATACAAAATCCCAACTGATACCGTCATGAAAGCGAAAAGAGTTCCGATATTTGTTAATTCTGCAAGTTTGCTTAATGGCACAAAACCTGTAAAGAAAGAAACAAGCAAGCATGTAATCCATGTATTCGCTACAGGCGTTTGCTTCTTTTTGCTTACTTTTGAGAAGACTTTTGGAAGCAAACCGTCACGGCTAATCGCATAGAACAAACGAGTTTGTCCATAAAGCATTACAAGTAGAACCGTTGTAATTCCTGTGATTGCTCCTACAGAGATCAGACCAGCAACCCAGTCCTGATTAATGTAATTTAGCGCAAACGCTACAGGGTTTTTAACATTTAATTCAGTGTAAGGAACAAT
Source organism: Priestia koreensis (assembly GCF_001274935.1). Lineage (GTDB taxonomy): Bacteria > Bacillota > Bacilli > Bacillales > Bacillaceae_H > Bacillus_AG > Bacillus_AG koreensis. The sequence continues at coordinate 11,622 of NZ_LILC01000019.1, forward strand.
CCCAGTTAAAATAGCTGAAACGATAATATATAGTGCTGTACAAACAAGTAGGGAAGCAATAATTCCAATTGGCATGTTGCGCTGCGGGTTACGTACTTCTTCAGCAGCTGTCGCAACAGCATCGAAGCCAATATAAGCAAAGAATACAGTAGCAGCACCTGTTGCCACTCCACTAAAGCCAAACGGCATAAACGGTGTCCAGTTTTCTGGTTTTACATACCATACGCCAACAGCGATGAATAAAATTACGACCGCAAGCTTGATAAGAACCATCACCGCATTAAATTTGGCTGATTTTTTCGTTCCTTGTGATAAAAGTAATGTAATAATAAATACAATGGCGATAGCAGGTATATCAATGAACGTTCCTTTTGACGGATCGTAAGCACTTGTGATGGCTGTTGGCAAATGAATACCAAATCCACCAAGCAGTCCTTGGAAATAACCAGACCATCCACTTGCAACGGCGGATGAGGCGAGCCCATATTCTAAAATTAAGTCCCAGCCGAGAATCCATGCGATTATTTCACCAAACGTCGCATAGCTGTAAGTATAGGCACTTCCTGATACAGGTACTTTAGAAGCAAATTCGGCATAACATAGGGCTGCAAATACACAGGCAAGTCCAGATAAAATAAAAGAAATGATGAGTGCAGGTCCTGCATGCTCTGCGGCGGCTACGCCAGTTAAAACGAAAATACCTGTTCCGATAATTGCGCCAATGCCTAACATGGTTAGATCAAAAGCGCCTAGATCCTTTTTTAGTGCAACATCTTTTCCTGTCGTTTCTTTTATCAAAGATGCGATGGATTTTTTCCTGAATAAACTCATAGTAAACCTCCGAAGTTTTGTTTGAATTTTCTGATAAAATAAACCAAAAAAATCACTGACGGCTAAAAAAATAAAAGGGATTTAGACCGTTTCACGATATTTAGGGAGAATATAGACATACTTTAATTGCTTTTTCGTCAAAAAGCAACAATTTTTTGAAAAATTAGTTAGTGGGGATTATTGGATAGGTGGAGTAGGTGTGAATCATAAAGAAAGAGGCAGGTTCTTTCTATTTTGTCTTCATGGTAAACGATAAAAAAACTCGCTTCTTTGAGTAAGAAACGAGTTTTAAACTTACACTTTTTTAAGTCTAAATGTGCTAACCATTAAGAATGAAAGAATAATGACAATAAACATGAAGAAATGGACGGGAATAAATGAGACGGTTAAATAGCTTAGTGTAAGTAAACAACCAGCGGCTGTAATAGGTAGGCCGGTGAAATATCCATTGCTTTCAGTGATGTTAAATCGCGCTAAACGAGATGCACCACAAGCAATATAAATAATGGTGAAAATTGCACCAGGAGCTCCGAAATCTCCTAATACTGTTTGATAAATTAAGAGAGCAGGTGCGACTCCAAACGAAATGATATCACACATCGAATCAAGTTGTTTTCCAAATTCAGATTCGATATTTAATTTTCTAGCGACCATTCCGTCGAATCTATCAGCGAATGCTGCTAAGAAGATTAAAAGTAAGCTTAAATTAAATTGATCTTTTAATATACAAAGGATTGCGAATCCGCCTAAACTGAGATTTAATATAGTTAAGGTGTTAGCAGACTGAGCTTTCAATTTTTTGATTGTGTGATCAACATAATCAGACAAAAACATGTTTCTCACTCCCTTTACTAGGATGGTATATAATGCCAAACGGAAAACAACAAACGTAACCCTATTGTAGTCTTAATTGTAAGGTTAGTAAAGAGGTATTACGATGGCGGAGGTAATTTTTATTGCGTAAAAATCTTTATCGCTTCATGATTGAATTAACGAATCATCCCCTTTCATCATCTATGATTAAGCGATTTTCACTATCATCTATTAGCTCGCATTTCATATCATCATATGCGCGTGTATACAAAATTAATCAAAATGAAATGAAAAATGAGTTAAACACATATAAAACGCTGCAAGAATTCTTCATTCGTGAATTAAAGGATACAGCAAGACCTATTGACGCAGATTTGACGTCTATTGTAAGCCCTGTAGATGCTGTGATTGAGAGTATGGGAACAGTGACGCCGGAAAAAGAAATTACGGTTAAAAATAAGCAGTACTCCATTGAAGAGATGATTGGTGACGATGAAATTCTACAGAAATATGTGGGCGGAGAGTACATTATTTTATACTTAAGTCCAAAGGATTATCATCGTATTCATAGCCCGATTCAAGCAACGATTGACAAACAATGGACGCTCGGAGGAAAGTCGTATCCTGTGAACTCGTGGGGATTAAAATATGGGAAAGATCCCATTACGAAAAACTATCGAAAGCTCCTGCAAATGAAAGGTTCAACCGGCGATTTACTGCTAGTCAAAGTAGGAGCGATGTTTATTAATAGCATTGAAACAACGGTTAAGAATGAGCATGTGAAAAAAGGTGAAGAGGTTGGGTATTTCTCCTTCGGTTCGACGGTCGTGTTATTTTTAGAAAAAGGAAAACTTCATTTATCAGATCATTTACAGCCACAGCAACCTGTGCGAGTAGGCGAACGAATTGGAACGATCTAGATTGTATAGGAATAAGCGTAATAGGGTGTCATCGGACGACTAATATTATGTCGAGCGATGACACCCTTCTTTGCAGTAAAACCTAGCGTTTTCATATGAAGAAGTCGATTATATGTTAACCTATAATTTCTACTTGAAGAGAACGGCGCTTAATTTCCTTTTCAATTAGATGAATGAATTCAGGATTCAGCTTCAATTCTGTAGCTCGGCAATATGATTCCACGAGAAGCTTGTCTGATAACTTATGCATCAGGCTTCCACCTCCTATTAAGTAGTAGAGGTTCTGACTGACATGATGGGCGCATATACTAATTGAATGCGCTACAATCAATCTACCACGAAATTTCTTTTCGAACAATCGTTCTGTTATCCACAGGAATAAGTGGATAAAATGTGGGTATCTTGTTTATAATTACCATAAAAGTTGAAAACATCGACGGTATATTGTTGATAGATTTATCCACAGGCTGGATGAGTTCAAGATTTGTCGAAAAATTTTTGTAGGGCTTTATTTATTTCGTAGGGGAATGTATTATTTATTAAATGACGGAACCCAAGGATAGGTTAGGATAATTCATTATTTATGGTTGGAAAATATAGATCAAGCGTTATAATTAAAAGTTGTGCTTCATTTATCCAAAGTTCGACATATCATAGAGGTGTTTAAAAGTGTTAAAATTATTTTTACCTAACGAGCATGTGAAAAACGTATTTCATATTACACCACAAGAGTTAAAACAACGAGGAATTAAAGGGATCATCACCGATCTTGATAATACATTAGTGGAGTGGGATCGACCCGATGCTACGCCAGAGCTTATTCAATGGTTTAAAGAAATGAAGGAACATGGTATTCAAGTGACCATCGTTTCAAACAATGCTGAAAAGCGTGTTAAATTCTTTTCTGACCCATTAGAGCTTCCGTTTGTTTTTAAAGCGCGAAAACCGTTGCGTCGTTCTTTTAGACGCGCATTAAAAGCCATGAACCTGAAAAAAGAAGAGGTCGTCGTAGTAGGGGATCAGCTTCTGACAGATGTACTCGGCGGAAATCGTCTCGGCGTGTATACCATTTTAGTGGTACCTGTTGCTCAGACGGACGGATTTATTACGAAATTTAACCGTCGTATGGAACGAAGAATATTGGCCTTTATGAAAAGAAAAGGCATGATTAATTGGGAGGACTAAAACATTGACTGAAGAAGTATTGCACTGTATGGGATGTGGAGTGGAATTGCAGACAGAAAATCCGTCTGAAATTGGCTATACTCCTGCATCAGCGTTAGAAAAAGAGTTTGTCATTTGCCAACGTTGTTTTCGTTTAAAACACTATAATGAAATTCAAGACGTGTCTTTAACGGACGATGATTTTCTAAAAATCTTAAACGGTATTGGGCAGTCGCGCGGACTAGTGGTAAAAATCGTCGACATCTTCGACTTTAACGGAAGCTGGTTACCAGGACTACACCGTTTTGTCGGGAACAACGACGTTTTATTAGTAGGAAACAAAGTTGACTTATTGCCGAAATCGGCTAAAAAGAATAAGCTTGTAAACTGGATGAAAAAATCAGCGAAGGATCTTGGACTTCGTGCAGCGGATGTCTTTTTAATCAGTGCGGATAAAGGACAAGGTATTCAGGAGCTTGCTGCTGCGATTGAAGAGTATCGAAATGGGCAGGACGTATACGTTGTTGGTTGTACAAACGTAGGAAAATCAACGTTCATCAATCGTCTGATTAAAGAGTTTAGCGGTGAGCAGGATATTATTACAACTTCACAATACCCTGGAACAACGTTAGATTTAATTGGGATTTCCTTGGATGAAACGGCGACGCTTTATGATACGCCAGGAATTATCAATCATCACCAAATGGCTCACTATGTAGACAAGCGTGATTTGAAAATTATTTCGCCTAAAAAAGAGATTAAGCCAAAAATTTATCAATTAAATGAAGCGCAAACGCTCTTTTTTGGAGGACTAGCTCGTTTGGATTATGTGAGTGGCGGCAAGCGTGCGCTTACATGCTATGTATCCAATGATATTAATATTCATCGTACAAAGCTTGAAAAAGCAGATGACTTATATGCAAATCATTTGGGAGAGCTTTTACAGCCACCTCGTCAAGAGCAGTTGGATGAGTTCCCACCTCTTGTCGCTCATGAGTTTAATATTAAAGAAGGAAAAACAGACATTGTCTTCTCTGGCCTGGGTTGGGTAACGGTAAACGAGCCTGGTGCGAAAGTAGTTGCGCACGTTCCACAGGGAGTCGGCGTGTTTGTACGCGAGTCTTTAATTTAATCGATACGCTAAATAAAAAGGGGGAGAAAGCAACATGACGCAATTATTTGGTTTAATTGGTCATCCCGTTGGCCATTCATTGTCCCCTGCTATGCATAATGATGCTTTTAAGCGCCTTGGTATTGACGCACATTACCAAGCATTTGATATTGATCCGGCTCAATTCAGTACGGCCATTCAAGGGTTAAAAGCTTTAGGAATTAAAGGGTTTAACGTAACGATTCCTTATAAAGTAGACATCATGGAGCATTTGGATGAAATCGATCCGCTAGCGCAGGCAATTGGAGCGGTTAACACCGTCTGCAATGTTGAAGGGCGCTACGTTGGATACAATACGGATGGAGAGGGCTATGTAAAATCCCTGCTTCAGGTGGTTAATGAGAGAGAACTTTCTGCTAAACATGTTCTCATTATTGGAGCAGGAGGGGCTGCAAAAGCTATTTTTTACACGTTGGCTTCGCAAACCGAAAAGCCGAAGGGCATTTATTTAGCGAACCGCACCGTTCAAAGAGCAGATGCATTAATTGGAGCATGTCCCATTGAGGTGGAAGCTGAAGCAGTTTCTCTTCTACATGCGAAAGAGTTGTTGCAAGAGGTGGATATTGTGATTAACACCACCTCTGTTGGCATGCACCCGAATATAGATGAAGAGCCGCTTGATCTTCAACGCGTTCAAGAAGGAGCGATTGTAAGTGATATTATTTACAATCCACTTGAAACGAAATGGTTGAAGAATGCGGATCAGGCAGGTGCCGTTCCGCATAATGGAGTAGGAATGTTTATTATGCAAGGCGCACTAGCATTTGAAAAATGGACAGGTCGTGCTCCGGACAAAAAAGCGATGGAAGCAATCGTCCTGAAACACTTAAATCATAAGAAATAGGAGAATTACAATGTTAAAAGGTAAGCAAAAACGTTTTTTACGCTCAAAAGCGCATCATTTAAATCCCATCTTCCAAGTAGGGAAGGGCGGAGTAAATGACAATATGATTAAACAAATTACAGAAGCATTAGAAGTTCGTGAACTAATTAAGGTGAGCGTACTTCAAAACTGTGAAGAAGATCGCTACACAGTATCAGAGCAAATCAGCTCTGGAGCAAAAGCGGAGCTTGTGCAAGTAATTGGAAATACAATTGTGTTGTACAAAGAATCACGTGAAAACAAACAGTTAGTATTGCCAAAATAATCTTAAAGGAGTCGGGTACGTTTGAAGCGAATTGGTATTCTCGGAGGAACATTTAATCCTCCCCACCTTGGTCACCTTGCGATTGCTAACGAAGTGCTTCATGCATTAGAGCTAGACAAGGTGTGGTTCTTGCCTTCTTACATCCCTCCACATAAAGAGATTAAAAAGGGAATGAATCCTCTGCACCGCTTGAGTATGATTGAACGAGCGGTAAAGGACAACGAACAATTTGAGGTTCAGCCGATTGAGTTTGAAAAAAAGGGAACATCTTATACGATTGAAACGATGCAGCTACTTCAAGAAATGTATCCCGATCATCAATTCTACTTCATCATTGGTGGAGATATGATCGAATATTTGCCAAAGTGGCATCGCATTGATGAGCTAGTAGAAGTAGTGAATTTTGTTGGCGTCCAGCGCCCTGGTTTTGATATTGAGACACCCTATCCGATCCAGAGAGTCGAAATTCCACAGCTGGAAATTTCGTCCTCTTTTATTCGTGATCGGGTAACAAAGCACGAAACCATTCGCTATTTTGTACCAGATACTGTGAAACGATACATTGAGGAGAATCATTTATATGAATCGTGACAAAGCATTAGCAATTGTAAAAGAGCAAATTACTGAACATCGTTACCAGCATACAATTGGGGTAATGGAAACAGCTATTCAGCTTGCAAAGCTGTACGGAGTAGATGAGAAAAAAGCAGAAACGGCTGCGATTTTCCATGACTATGCAAAATTTCGTTCCAAAGATGAAATGGAGCAAATTATTCGAACCGAGAACATGCCAGAAGATCTTCTTGTGCACAATGCTGAGCTTTGGCATGCTCCGGTCGGCGCTTATTTAGTCGAAAAAGAAGTCGGTATCACAGATCCAGATATTTTGTCTGCGATCCGTTACCACACGTCTGGACGGACAGATATGACGCTACTTGAAAAGGTAATTTACTTAGCTGATTATATCGAGCCAGGTCGCCACTTTCCTGGAGTTGATGAAGTCCGAGAAACTGCGAAGGTGGATTTAGATCAAGCGTTGGTTCAATCGTTACGAAATACCATTTCCTTTTTACTAAAGAAAAGTCAAATGGTGTATCCGGATACGATCTACACATATAACAGCTTAATTTTAGGAGGAAAGTAAATGCAAGAACGTGAAATTCTAACTCTTGTTGCAAAAGCAGCAGACGATAAACGAGCAGAAGATGTAATCGCCCTAAACATGCAAGGGGTATCTCTAGTGGCAGACTACTTTGTGATTTGTCATGGTAATTCTGATAAACAAGTTCAGGCTATTGCACGTGAAATTAAAGAAAAGGCTCATGAAAACGAGCTAAATGTAAAACGCATTGAAGGTCTTGAAGAAGCTAGATGGGTATTAGTTGACCTTGGTGATGTTGTTGCTCATATCTTCCACAAGGACGAACGTGATTATTATAAATTAGAACGTCTATGGGGAGATGCTCCGCACGTGGACTTGAGTGAAGTACTGTAATGACGTCATTTAGTTATGGGGAATTTGCTTATGTGTACGATGAATTAATGAAAGACGTTCCTTATGACCGATGGGTTGAATATGCAGCTCGCAAGCTTCAAGAAAACGGCTTGTCCGCACCGTCTATTTTAGATATTGGCTGCGGAACAGGAGAGGTTTCGGTTCGTTTAGCCAAAGCAGGCTATGACGTGACAGGAGTTGATTTGTCAGATGATATGCTGACGGTCGCACAAGATAAGGCCCAAGGTGAAGGAGTACAGCTTTCTCTGTTTCAGCAAGATATGTCTCAATTAGAGCTGCCTTCTTCATTCGACTGCGCCGTTATATTTTGCGATTCCCTCAACTACCTCGAGACAGAAGACCAGGTAAAAGGGACGTTTAAAAGCGTATATGATCATTTAGAGCCAGGAGGCTTGCTGTTATTTGATGTTCATTCCTTGTATAAAGTGAATCATGTTTTCGGTGAAAATACGTTTACGTACAATGAAGAAGAACTGTCATATATATGGAGCTGTTTCCAAGGAGAGCATCCAAACTCTGTTGAACATGATCTCACCTTTTTTGTGTATGATGAGCGTAAAGACGCGTACGACCGATTTGATGAGTTGCATAAGCAGCGCACGTACTCTGTTGACACGTACAAGCAATGGCTTACAGAAGCTGGCTTTTCAAAGGTTGAGACGACTGCTGATTTTACAAGCGACTCACCGACTGATAAAGCTGAACGCATTCTGTTTTGCGTTCAAAAATAGAGAAAAGCAGTCCGGATATCCGGACTGCTCTTTTTTTATTGCCAAATGGTAAAAAGGAGAAAGGAATTTTTCAGTCTGTCACGAATTATTTATACGTGAACTGTTCTTTAATTTTCTCAATATCCTCATAATATTTTTCATGGGTGTTTTGAAAGACATGCTCAAACATCTCTCCTACGCCAGCTTCAAGTGCTTTAATCCCTTCACCGGTTACCCCACCTTTTACACATACTTTCTCTTGTAAGGTCGGTAGTGTAAAAATGTTCTTCTCCAGTAATTTTCCCATTCCTACCACCATCTCACTTGTCAAAATGGTCGCCTGTTCTTCTGAAATGTCTGTTTCCTTTACCGCTGCTTGAATAAATCGTTGCAGCAAGAAACTAAAAAATGCGGGTCCACAGCTCACAATATCTGAAGCTACACGTGTAACGGACTGATCAATCGCAATAGGCTTTGAGATGTGTGAAAGTAGGTCCTGAACCTTGTGCTGAAATGCTAACGTGCTTTTATCTCCGAATGTAAGGAGAGAAACGCCTGAAAGCGCACGATTTGTAATGCTAGGTATTGCTCTCGCCACTTCAGGAGTGGCGATTTCTTCTAGCTGCTCTACCGACAGTGGGCTTGTAATCGAAATAATGCCGTGTCGGGGCATTAAGCTTGATTGAAGTTGTGTTATTAGCGGGTGAATGTCTAACGGTTTTACACAAATAAAGATTACATCAGCTTCATTGACCACATCTTGAGCATGAGGAACAACACGCAGTTCAGGATACAGCTTTTTTATATGATAGGCTTTTTGAATCGTCCTGTTCGTCATGGTGATCATTGAGGGATGTGCTGCTTTGGATTCAATGAGCGCCTCAATTAGTATTCGCCCCATATTTCCTGTGCCGATAAACCCTATATTCACTGGTTCATCCCCTCCTTAATAAAAATTACTCTCCTACACCATATGTACGATAAAAACAATTTATGCAGAGCCATGCCTGCAAACAGAAACTAGAAGGGATGTGTAAAAGTTGCATTTTTCGAAAAAACAGGTTGTTGTTAGCACCATATTGGTGTGCGCAATTTTGCTTCTTTTCGGTGTGTATGTCTTTCAGGGAAGGGAGACCTCAAACCAAGAATTTTCACTAGGATTAGAAGAAGAACGAGAAGATCTGAAGGTAAAAGATAAGCAAAAGGTGCAGGCTACTACACAGCAAACGACTGTGCTGGTAGATGTAAAGGGAGCAGTAAAGACTCCAGGTGTATATGAGCTAGCCGCAGGCAGTCGAATACGTGATGCAATTCGTCTGTCGGGTGGTATCACCAATCAAGGAGATAAAAATGCCGTAAACCTCGCTTTAAAGCTTCAAGATGAGATGATTGTCTACGTCCCAAAAATAGGTGAGAGTGAATCGGTGGTGATTTCTTCACATACCTCTCCTGGAACTTCCTCTAATACAGAAAATCCCCTTATTAATCTCAATACAGCTACACCTGAGGAGCTTCAGCAACTAGATGGAGTCGGTCCTGCGAAAGCCTCCGCTATTATTGCATATCGAGAAGAAAACGGTCCATTCCAAAAGATAGAAGATTTAATGAACGTGTCAGGAATTGGTCAAAAGTCGTTTGATAAGCTAAAAGAGTCTATTCGTGTTCAATAGGAGGAAAATACAACTGTTGACGACCAGAGAAGATTCCCGATACACTAGAAAGAAAATAGACGGAAGAGGCTTGTTTTGTTGAACTCGAACAAGCAAAAACGTCTGCTATTTTCCCAAGCTTTTTTTAGGGAGAGTATGGATCTATTTAACGAAATGAAAGTAGGGAATAAATGTGAAACGAATTGCTTGGGATCAGTATTTTATGGCACAAAGTCATTTGTTAGCTTTACGAAGCACGTGTGAACGTCTAGCCGTGGGAGCGACGATTGTTCGAGATAAACGCATTATTGCAGGGGGATATAACGGTTCAATTAGTGGAGGCGTTCACTGTATTGACGAAGGATGCTATGTTGTGGACGGGCACTGCGTTCGAACGATTCATGCAGAAATGAACGCATTGTTGCAATGCGCAAAGTTTGGTGCGAAAACAGACGGGGCGGAGATTTACGTCACGCATTTTCCGTGTATTCATTGCTGCAAAGCAATCATCCAGTCAGGAATTCAAACGGTTTATTATGCAAAAAACTACAAAAATCATCCGTACGCGATTGAGCTTTTTGAACAGGCAGGCGTAAACGTTGCACAAGTAGAGCTGAAAGAAAATATCATCGATTTCCACAGTCAGGAAAAAGCTGTTTTAATTGAAAAAATCTTTTCAGAAGTAGCGAAAAAAGACGCGCTTGATCCGCGCATGGAAGAGTTAAAAAAAGAAGCAATGAATCTATTTAACTAATGAAAGTGATGGGTGTTGTAGCGAATGGACGCCCATCATTTTTTAAAAGTTAGGGGAATAACATGATTGGCAAATGGATTTACAGTGCACTTGGTATCTGCTTGGTTCTGCTGACCTGTGCGTTTTATACAGGTTTTCTTGCACCGCTGTTGCTTATAGGATATATCATTTTTCTATGTTTTCATCTCTCGCCACGGTTAGTCGCGATCTGTGTTACTATGATGACTCTCGCGGCCTTCTATTACGTAATCCACGATAATCGAAATCAATCCTCTTATACATCTTCAAACCGCCATTTTATAGGGATCATTGCGACCACTCCAGATTTGAATGGAGACATTCTTCGGTTTCAAGTAAACACGGAACGTGAAAAATTAATGGTGCGTTATAAAATTCAAACGAAGCAGCAAAAAGACCACCTTGCCTCTGTAACGATCGGGATGAAATGTCGCTTAAAGGGGGACTTAGTTTCTCCTGAGAATAATCGTAATGAGTCGCTCTTTAACTACAAACAGTATTTATATCGTCAATCCATCCATTGGGTGCTACAAGCGAATGAATCGCCACAGTGTGAGCGAGAAACAAAATCAATGGTTCATACACTTTTCTCTGTGCGAGATCAAGGTATTAAGCAGATCAAAGAAAATATGTCGGAGCCAGCGTCCTCTTTTATGCAGGCCATGATTTACGGTGAACGAAAGGATATTGATGAGCAGGTATTGAACGATTATCAAAAAGGCGGCATTATTCACCTTATTGCAATTTCAGGTCAGCATGTGTCGCTGCTCGTTGCGATGTTTTTTTACCTCCTCATATGCTTTGGCGTGACGAGAGAAAGAGCGATCACCTGCATCTTAATTGCTTTGCCATTTTATATGTTTATCGCAGGAGCTTCTCCTTCTGTTGTAAGAGCTTGCATAACGGCTTTTTTAGTCATGGGCTCGTTGAAATTCAATCATCTTTTATCGCCTCTAGATGCAATTAGCTTTTCGTTCATTATCATGATTATCATAGACCCTTATGCGGTCTTTCATATTGGATTTCAGCTCTCCTATGTGGTCACACTGTTCTTAATTTTAAGTGCAGGGCATCTGCTAAAGCTCATTCATCATCCGCTTCTTTTGCTTCTTCAGGTCACGTTTATCGCCCAACTTGCTTCACTTCCACTCATCATCTATTATTTTTTTGAATTTTCCTTAAGCAGCTTTTTATTGAATTTAATTTTTGTTCCGCTTTTTTCCTTTATTATTTTGCCGCTTTGTTTGCTTATTTTGCCATGCCTCGTGTTATTTCCTACCATTGCCTTTGGTTTAGGTTGGGTTTTACAAATGATTTTGCTGTATAGCAATGAGTTAGTGGCTGTAGTGGCACGTCTGAAGGTGCTGTCGTTATTATTCGGAAAACCGTCTATTTGGTTTGTCGCCTTGTTTTATGGAGTGACCATTTGGTTTCTATATGAATGGGAATCATGGAGAAACGGGCGATGGAAGGTGGCCATTACCGTGCTCTTTTTTTCGTATACCGCCCATTATTTTACCCACTATTTTCATCCATATGGAAGAGTATCAATGATTGATGTTGGACAAGGAGATAGCATTTTAATCGAATTGCCGTTTCGAAAAGCCACGTATTTAATTGATACGGGAGGTCAGCTTGCTTTTCCTCTAGAGGAATGGCAGCAAAAGCGCTCGGAGTTTTCGATAGGAGATCGAATCGTTATTCCGTATTTAAAGTCAAGAGGAATTCGTCGAATTGATAAGCTTATTCTTACGCATGGAGATACGGACCACGGAGGGGAAAGCATGAAAATACTTACTGCTTTTCCTACGTCTGAACTGTTGCTTGGTGAAAAAAAAGAATGGAGTCAGCTTGAAAGAAGGGTCGTGTCATTGGCAAATCAAAAGAAAACGACTGTATCTGTTGCAAAGTCGGGGGACGGATGGAAAGAGGGCGCTGCACGCTTTTTTGTTTTATCCCCTATAGGAGATGAACCGAACCAAAATGAGGCATCGATCGTATTATACGGAGAACTGGGTCCTTATAAGTGGTTATTTACAGGTGATTTAGGTGTGGAAGAAGAACATAAATTGATTCGGCGCTACCCTAATTTGCAGGTGGATATACTGAAGGTTGGTCATCACGGAAGTCGCTCTTCGACGTCAAGAGAGTTTTTGGAACGCATAGGTCCAAAGCTTGCCTTACTATCAGTCGGAAAAGATAATCGATATGGGCATCCTCATGGAGAGGTAGTGGCGCTTTTACAGGAGCATGGAGTGAACATGTTGCGCAGTGATAAAAATGGGCAGGTTATCTACAGCTTTTCGCGTAAAAGTGGAACCTTTCGATGGCATTCTCCATAACCTATAATAAAAAAAAGACTGCAAAAACGCAGCCTTTGTGGTGTGCTAGCTTAACAATTTGACCACAGTTGCAATGATAAACAAAGTAGTAAAAAAGCCAAATGATACGACAAAGCCTACCCCAGAATCCACAGCATCGTTACGTTTACTTTGGACATTTTGCTCAAATTCGTTCATTTCTACCCCTCCCATTGTATGTCTCATTATACGGGATATTACTAAAAAAATCCATATGAGATATTGATCTTTCCTTTCCTGACAAGAGTTGTCACAAATAGTTCGATGACTTTCGGAAACGATAATAACATCAGGTAGCTATCACTAACGGAAGGATTTCCTAGGGTCTTTCTTGTTGGTGTTTATTATAGATGAAGCCCGCGCTATGCGAGGGCCTGAGTGAGAAAGGTAAGAAGATCGCCCAATGCGCTGAAAAAACAATCAACGTATTGGGCGATGTACATAAAAGAGCAATGCTATTCTTGTCAAATCAACTGAAGACCGCTACTCTAGTAGTATGTGTATTACGCAATGATCCAGGTGATCACGGCATAATACCCCGAACGGTTTAAGCTGTTCATCTATTATAAGAGTCAGGAGCGTTTGATAGTGACGGCAAAAAGTACAAAAAAAGAGGGCGCGTTAGCCCCCATCTATTTATTACATGGAACGAACACGTTCATTTTAAATGAGCAGAAGAAAAAGATTATTGATCAAGCACTGAATGAGGATGAGCTAGAATTTAACTTGTCTAATTACGATCTAGAGGATACGCCCATTGAAGTGGCAATAGAAGATGCGGAAACACTGCCTTTTTTCGGAGACAGAAGGGTAGTCATTTTAAATCGTCCTGTCTTTTTAACAGCTGAAAAAACAAAAGAGAAAATTGAACATAATTTAGACAAGCTACAGGCTTATATTGAAGAGCCTGCACCGTTTTCAGTTGTCATCATCATGGCGACCTATGAAAAGTTAGATGAACGGAAAAAGGTGACAAAACTACTAAAAAAAAATGCGTCGTGTATAGAAGCGAATGAAATGGGTGAAAGGGAGCTGCGTTCTTTTATCATTGATCGTCTTGGGGAGAATTCCATAGATATTGAAGACTTTGCAGTTGATCTGCTTCTTCAGTTGACGGGATTAAAGCTGTCTCTTGTCATCAACGAGCTCGACAAGCTGACGATATACATTGGTGAAGGCGGCATGATTAAGAGAGAGCATGTTGAAAAATTAGTGCCCAAAACGCTTGAGCAAAACGTATTTGCACTAGTGGAAGCTGTTGTAAAGCGTCAAGTTTCCGATGCGCTTGTGATGTATGACGAATTGGTTCGAAATAACGAGGAGCCGATTAAAATCCTAGCGCTGTTGGTGTCACAGTTTCGATTGTTGTATCACACAAAACAACTTTCTGCACAAGGATACGGACAACAGCAAATTGCTCAAACGCTAAAGGTTCATCCGTTTCGTGTGAAGCTCGCGATGCAGCAAAGTCGAGGCTTTGAGGAAAATGAACTGAAAGGAATTATGAAGGATTTGGCAAACGCCGATTATGAAATGAAAACAGGAAAAATGAACAAATCGCTCATTTTGCAGCTCTTTTTCTTACAGCGATCCGCACAATAAAAAAACGATCCAAAGGGATCGTTTTTTTTTTTCTGCAATTAAGCAGTTAGGCTGTTTAGTTGTTTTGCTAAACGAGACTTTTGACGAGCAGCAACGTTTTTATGGATAAGACCTTTACGAGCAGCTTTGTCTAATTTTTTAGAAGCAACTGCAAAAGCAGATGTCGCGTTGTCAGCGTCTTTGCTTGCAACTAAAGCTTCGAAAGTCTTGATTGCAGAACGCATTGAAGACTTGATTTGAGCATTGTGAGCACGACGAGCGTCGTTAGTTTTTACACGTTTGATCGCAGATTTAATATTTGGCATCCAATTCACCTCCTAAAAAAAATACAAATCGAGGTAATGGTTAACTCGATAATTTTAGCAATTAGAACACAAGATATTCTATCAAACCCACGAGCATAATGCAATAGAATCTAGCGATCATTTTATAATTTTGCATATGTGAACGAATATGCATGTTCTCAATGATCGAGGGGAAAATAAGGGAAGTTTGTAATTGATTATATCGGAGGGATGAAAAATGGGTCAGGAATTGGATTTAAGTAAATATAGTGTTCGTACTGATTTAGCGATTGAAGCACGTGAAATGGTTGTGCAGGACCGTGAAAAAGAACAGACATCGTCAGAAATTAAAGGCGTCATTGTGAAAGAAAAAGATGTGGATGGAATTAAAGTGACGCACGTGGAGGTAACGGCTGAAGGTGAAGAGGCCATCGGAAAGAAGAAAGGCCGTTATTTAACGTTAGAAGCTATCGGCATACGTGATAAAGACTCGGAATTTCAAAGTCGTGTGGAACGAGTTCTCGCCAAAGAAGTTCATCACTTTATTAAAACGTTAAACATTGCGGACGACGCTACGTGCCTAGTAGTGGGGCTCGGAAACTGGAACGTAACGCCCGATGCGCTCGGCCCAATGGCAGTCGAAAACTTGGTGATTACGCGCCATCTTTTTGAACTAGAGCCTGAAAGCGTTGATGAAGGGTTCCGCCCTGTCTGTGCTCTTGCACCGGGTGTGATGGGGATTACAGGAATTGAAACGAGCGAAGTGATTCGGGGGATTGTTGATCGCGTGAAGCCGGATTTTCTCATTGCAATTGATGCACTTGCAGCTCGGTCAATTGAGCGCGTCAATGCAACCATTCAATTATCTGACTCAGGTATTCATCCGGGATCTGGTGTTGGGAATAAACGAAAAGAGCTTAGTTATGAAACGCTCGGTATTCCAGTTATCGCACTTGGTATTCCAACCGTTGTCGATGCTGTATCGATTACGAGTGATACGATCGATTTTATTTTAAAACACTTCGGACGTGAAATGAAAGATCAAGACAAGCCTTCCAAATCGCTTGTACCTGCTGGAATGACGTTTGGTGAGAAGAAGAAGCTAACAGAAGACGATCTTCCTGCTGAAGAACAGCGTCAAACGTATCTAGGGATGATTGGAACTCTTCCAGAAGATGAAAAGCGAAAGCTTATTCACGAAGTTCTTTCTCCGCTCGGACATAACTTAATGGTGACGCCAAAAGAAGTGGATATGTTCATGGAAGACATGGCAAACGTTGTAGCAGGTGGATTGAATGCGGCGCTTCATCATCAAATTGACCAAGATAATTTGGGGTCATATACTCATTAACCGTTCGGTGGTTCTATCATTTTATCTAGTAGCGTATAGATAGAGTAGAGTTCCAAAAGCGCGAACGTGCAGTCAAGAAGCAATCGATGTGAATGGAACCGTGTCTGAATAGCCATAATGGAAATAAAAGATCGGGAAAAGGAAGGTAATTCCCAATGGTGAAATTTACGATTCGTTGTTTACTTGTCGCTTCGCTGCTGTTCTTTGGTGTCCTGCTGGGGATGCAAACGGCTAATGAAGGATTAATAAAAATGAAGGGCTACGAAGATCCCGCCCTGTCAAAAGCGGTTAATATTTCAACAGACGATGGAGAAGTAGAAGCCTCCGTGTTAGGTGCTAAATCAAAATTCAATTTAGAAGAAAAGCAGCAGCTATTAGAAAAACGAAAAGCGTTTAATCTTTTTTCAAATGCGGGTAAAAAAATTGCCAACGCAACAAAAGGAGCAGCGGAAAAAGGGATGCACCTATTAGATGGCATTTTTAAGTAAGGGCCATTGCGTTGAAATGGATGAACGTTCATAAAAAGTCTAGCATACCAATTCGGTAGGACATGCTAGACTTTTTGCTTTTACACGGACGAGGGGCACTCTTTTCTCTAATATTGAATATTGTATATTGTAGTTTCTATTGATATAATCTAAACTAATGTATTCTTGTCGATTTTTAGTAGGAGTGAAGTAGTGAATGGATAGAGAAGCAAAATTAAAGCGACAGTCAAAAATTCGTAACTTTTCAATCATCGCTCATATTGACCATGGAAAATCTACTCTAGCAGACCGCATTCTAGAAAAAACGAATGCGTTAACGTCTCGTGAGATGAAAGCACAGCTTTTAGATTCAATGGACTTAGAACGTGAACGTGGAATTACGATTAAACTTAATGCCGTCCAGTTAACATACAAAGCAAAAGACGGAGAAGAGTATATTTTTCATTTAATTGATACACCGGGGCACGTCGATTTTACATACGAAGTTTCCCGAAGCCTTGCAGCCTGTGAAGGTGCGGTACTCGTAGTAGATGCGGCTCAGGGAATTGAAGCACAAACGCTAGCAAACGTTTATTTAGCGTTAGACAATGACTTGGAGATTCTACCTGTTATTAATAAAATTGATTTGCCAAGTGCAGAGCCAGAGCGTGTTCGTCAAGAAGTAGAAGACGTGATCGGATTAGACGCTTCAGAAGCAGTTCTAGCTTCTGCTAAGGCTGGTATCGGAATTGAAGAAATTCTAGAGCAAGTCGTGGCAAAAGTGCCGGCACCAATAGGAGACCCTGAAGGACCGCTAAAAGCAATGATTTTTGACTCCTTATACGACTCTTATCGTGGGGTAGTAGCCTACATTCGAATTGTTGAAGGTAGTGTGAAAGTTGGAGACAAAATCAGAATGATGGCAACGGGCAAAGAATTCGAAGTAACCGAGCTAGGTGTGTTCACACCAAAAGCAGTGGCGAAAGAAGAATTATCTGTTGGAGACGTTGGCTTCTTAACGGCTGCGATCAAAAACGTTGGTGATACACGAGTAGGGGACACAATTACGCACGTTAAGAACAGTGCAACAGAGCCTCTACCAGGTTATCGTCGATTAAATCCAATGGTATTCTGTGGTCTGTACCCAATTGATACAGCGAAATACAACGATCTGCGTGAAGCTCTTGAGAAGCTTGAGTTAAATGACTCAGCTCTACAGTTCGAGCCAGAAACATCTCAAGCGCTTGGGTTCGGTTTCCGCTGTGGGTTCTTAGGTCTTCTGCACATGGAGATCATCCAAGAGCGTATTGAGCGCGAATTCAAGATCGATCTTATTACAACAGCACCAAGTGTTATTTACGACGTGCATTTAACAGACGGAGAATCGTTACGTGTAGATAACCCTTCTAACATGCCAGATCCACAAAAGATTGACCATGTTGAAGAACCATATGTGAAAGCAACGGTAATGGTTCCAAATGATTATGTTGGGGCTGTAATGGAGCTTTGTCAGAAGAAACGTGGTATTTTCATCGATATGCAATACCTAGATGAGAACCGTGTAAGTATTGTGTACGAAATTCCACTTTCAGAAATCGTGTATGACTTCTTTGATCAGTTAAAATCAAGCACAAAAGGATATGCTTCTTTTGACTACGAGTTAATTGGATACAAAGCGTCGTCACTTGTGAAGATGGACATTCTATTAAATGCTGAAAAAGTCGATGCGCTTTCTTTCATCGTTCACCGTGATTCAGCTTATGACCGTGGAAAGCTTATTGTTGAAAAACTAAAAGAGCTTATTCCGCGTCAGCAGTTCGAAGTACCGATTCAAGCAGCCGTAGGGCAAAAGATTGTGGCTCGTTCTACGATCAAGGCAATGCGTAAAAACGTATTAGCTAAATGTTACGGGGGAGATATTTCCCGTAAGCGTAAATTGCTTGATAAGCAAAAAGAAGGTAAAAAGCGTATGAAGCAAGTAGGTTCTGTAGAGGTTCCACAAGAAGCCTTCATGGCCGTTCTGAAAATGGACGAAGATTAATGAGAGAAAAAGGAAATGAAATCCTGATCGTTTGAACAGTCTTTCAATCTTTTACGTGTTATAATAAATCCCATTCAGATGGGAAACAGGAAAAATACCGCAGAATCTGTCTGCGGTATTTTTCTAATTCTTATCCAAACGAGGTGAAGCTACAATGGTGAAAGCCGCCTATTTGCATATTCCATTTTGTCATCACATTTGTCACTATTGTGATTTTAATAAAGTGTTTTTTCAAAATCAGCCAGTTGAGGCTTATCTAGAGGCAATGGATCAAGAAATGAAACAAACCGTTTCTGCTTTCCCAACCAAAGAGTTGGAGACCATTTTTGTAGGGGGAGGAACACCTACAGCACTAGATGAAAAGCAATTAGAGCAATTTTTAACGAGCATTCGCACTCACTTGCCGCTAGCTAATAACGGGGAGTATACGTTCGAAGCAAATCCTAATGAGCTAACAAAAGAAAAATTGACGCTTTTAAAAGAGTACGGTGTAAACCGTCTTAGCATTGGCGTGCAAACATTTAATGAAGAGCTTCTAAAAACCATCGGTCGTGTTCATACAAATGAGGAAGTGGAGCGCTTAGTAAAGCTCGCAAAAGAAATGGGCTTCTCGAACATTAGCTTGGATTTGATGTATGGACTTCCTGGACAAGACTTAGAGATGTTCCATCAGTCTATCGAGAAAGCACTCGAATTGGACGTTGAACATATCTCGTCATACTCACTCATCGTTGAACCGAAAACCGTTTTTTATAACTTGATGAGAAAAGGCAAGCTTCATACACCGTCAGAAGATGATGAAGCGAAGATGTACGGGTTCTTGATGGACACGTTAGCGAAATCAAACTTCAATCAATACGAAATCAGCAACTTTGCAAAGCCAGGTTATGAAAGCAGGCACAATCTAACATACTGGGATAATGAAGAGTATTATGGGATTGGAGCTGGGGCACATGGTTATGTAGGAGGCGTTAGACGCTCCAACGTAGCGCCGATTAAACGATACATGGATCTCGTAGAAGAAAAGGGCTTTGCCTATTTAGATGAACATGTTGTCACAGTGGGCGAGCAGCTAGAAGAAGAAATGTTCCTTGGTCTTCGAAAAACGAAAGGCGTTTCCAAAGAGCGCTTTGCGGAAAAATTTGGCCAAAGCATTCAATCTGTATTCGGTGAGGCAATTGCTGAGCAAGCAAAGCTAGGCTTACTAACGGATGAAGATGGCTATGTACGCCTTACGACAAAAGGTCGTTTTTTAGGTAACGAAGTGTTTCAAGCGTTTCTAGGGATTAATGATTGACATTAAAAAGGTGATTTGGTAATTTAGTATTAGATTTAGCACTCGTTATAAAGGAGTGCTAACAGAGGTGATGAAAGGTGCTAACAGAACGACAATTGTTGATTTTGCAAGTGATTATTGACGATTTCATTCGATCTGCACAGCCGGTAGGTTCTCGAACCTTATCGAAAAAAGAAGACATTAGCTTTAGTTCTGCTACGATTCGAAACGAAATGGCGGATTTAGAAGAATTAGGATTTATTGAAAAAACCCATAGCTCTTCAGGTCGAGTTCCTTCTGAAAAAGGATATCGCTATTACGTGGATCATTTAATATCCCCACAGTTGTTAACAGTAGCTGACATCTCTAAGGTAAAGTCTCTTTTTGCGGAAAGGATCTTCGAGCTAGAGCAGGTCGTCCAAAAATCAGCACAAATTTTATCTGAATTAACAAATCTGACATCTATCGTGTTAGGACCAAGAGTTACCACACATCGTTTAAAACAAATTCAAATCTTACCTCTTAGCGGTGAGTCAGCCGTTGCCATTATTGTAACGGATACGGGACATGTTGAAAGCAAAACAATTTCCGTGCCGAAAACTGTAAGAGGAACAGATCTCGAAAAAATGGTCAACATTTTAAATGAACGACTTGTAGGCGTCCCGATGGTTGAATTACACGATCGGATTTATAAAGAGATCGCGGTCTTACTGCGCGCTCATATTCATGAATATGAGCAATCCGTAGAGATGATCTCAAACATTTTGCATGTCGACAATGAGGAGAAGATCTTCATTGGCGGTAAGACAAATATGTTGAATCAGCCAGAATTTAATGATATTAATAAGGTTCGTTCATTGCTTACAATGATTGAGCAAGAAGATCAGGTAACGCGCCTGCTACACTCGAATAAGTTAGGTATTCAAGTGAAAATCGGTCGCGAAAATCAAGAAAGCGCGATGGAGAATTGTAGTTTGATTACGGCTACGTATTCTCTAGGAGGCGAGCAGTTAGGCAGAATTGCGGTGTTAGGTCCAACACGAATGGAATATTCACGTGTAATTAGTCTACTGCAGTTATTCTCGCACGATTTTGCGCAAGGCTGGCAAAACTTACATTTAAAAGAATAGCTTATTTGTGTGTAATGTAGGTTTAGAATAAAATGCAATATGGAAAGTATAAAGAGGGTGTGCCCTTGTTGCTTGTTAGGGGGCATGTCCTGGTCAAATAGCCAATGGCTATATATTTAAGGGAGGTGAAACCATTGGCAAACGAGAAACACACATCGGAAGAAATGGTAGAGGAATCAGTTCATACTGAAGAAGTAGAAGAAACTGATGTACACGAGGAAACAGCGGAACAAGCTGAAGAGAAAGATGCGAAAGACGTAGAAATTGAAGCCCTTCAAGCAAAAGTAGATGAGCAGGAAAACCGCTATCTACGCCTGCAAGCAGACTTTGATAACCTTCGTCGCCGCACACGCTTAGACGCAGAATCTGCTGAGAAGTATCGTGCTCAAAAACTTATTACTGACATTTTACCAGCTCTTGATAACTTTGAAAGAGCGTTAAAAGTAGATACAGAGGAAGCTCAAAACGATGCAATCTTACAAGGAATGCAAATGGTCTATCGTCAACTAGCTGAAGCTCTTCAAAAAGAAGGACTTGAGGCAATTGAAGCGGTAGGAAGCCCGTTTGATCCTTATCTTCACCAAGCCGTTATGCAAGTTGAAGATGATTCTTATGAACCGAACACGGTTGTAGAAGAATTCCAAAAAGGATATAAGCTAAAAGATAAAGTCATTCGCCCATCTATGGTGAAAGTGAATCAATAATAAATACATATTATATAGGAGGTAGAATTCGATGAGTAAAATCATTGGTATTGACTTAGGAACAACAAACTCTTGTGTCGCAGTTCTTGAAGGCGGCGAACCAAAAGTAATCCCAAATCCAGAAGGAAACCGTACAACACCATCTGTTGTGGCATTCAAAAACGGTGAGCGTCAAGTTGGGGAAGTAGCGAAGCGTCAAGCAATTACAAACCCAAACACAATCATCTCAATCAAACGTCACATGGGTACGGATTACAAAGTAGAAGTAGAAGGTAAAAACTATACACCTCAAGAGCTTTCTGCAATTATCCTACAAAACTTAAAAGCATCTGCTGAAGCTTACTTAGGTGAAGAAGTAACAAAAGCTGTTATTACAGTTCCTGCTTACTTCAACGATGCAGAGCGTCAAGCAACAAAAGATGCTGGTCGTATCGCGGGCTTAGAAGTTGAACGTATTATCAACGAACCAACAGCAGCAGCATTAGCGTACGGTCTTGAAAAAACAGACGAAGATCAAACAATTCTAGTTTATGACCTAGGTGGCGGTACATTCGACGTATCAATCCTTGAGCTAGGTGACGGCGTATTCGAAGTACGCGCTACAGCTGGTGATAACCGTCTTGGTGGAGATGACTTTGACCAAGTAATCATTGACCACTTAGTAGCAGAATTCAAAAAAGAAAACGGCATTGATCTTGCTCAAGATAAAATGGCGTTACAACGTTTAAAAGATGCAGCTGAAAAAGCGAAAAAAGATCTTTCAGGTGTTACATCAACACAAATTTCTTTACCGTTCATCACTGCAGGTGCAGCAGGCCCACTTCACTTAGAAGTATCATTAAGCCGTGCTAAGTTTGAAGAGCTATCTTCACACCTAGTAGAACGTACAATGGCTCCTGTACGCCAATCACTAAAAGATGCTGGTCTTTCACCAAGCGAACTTGACAAAGTTATTCTTGTTGGTGGATCTACACGTATTCCAGCTGTACAAGATGCAATCAAAAAAGAAACAGGTAAAGAACCACACAAAGGTGTAAACCCGGATGAAGTTGTAGCACTAGGTGCAGCAATTCAAGGTGGCGTATTGACTGGTGATGTGAAAGACGTTGTGTTACTTGACGTAACGCCACTTTCACTTGGTATCGAAACAATGGGCGGCGTGTTCACGAAGCTAATTGATCGTAATACAACAATCCCAACAAGCAAGTCACAAGTATTCTCTACAGCAGCTGATAGCCAAACAGCAGTAGATATTCACGTATTACAAGGTGAGCGCTCAATGGCAAGCGACAACAAAACATTAGGTCGTTTCCAATTAACAGATATCCCAGCAGCTCCACGTGGTGTACCACAAATCGAAGTAACGTTTGATATTGATAAGAACGGTATCGTAAACGTACGTGCAAAAGATTTAGGTACAAACAAAGAGCAAGCCATCACAATTCAATCATCTTCAGGTCTTTCTGATGAAGAAGTAGAACGTATGGTAAAAGAAGCAGAAGAAAATTCTGATGCTGACAAAAAGCGTAAAGAAGAAGTAGACCTGCGCAACGAAGCTGACCAGCTTGTATTTGCTACTGAAAAAACGTTAAAAGACCTTGAAGGTAAAGTAGACGAAGCAGAAGTAGCGAAAGCAAACGAAGCGAAAGACGCGTTAAAAGCTGCAATCGAGAAAAACGATCTTGAAGAAATTCGTGCGAAAAAAGACGAACTTCAACAAATCGTTCAAACATTGACAACAAAGCTTTATGAAGAAGCTGCAAAAGCTCAACAAGGTGCTGAAGGCGCTGCGGACGGAGCTTCAACAAAAGGCGATGACGATGTAGTGGACGCTGAATACGAAGAAGTAAAAGACGACAAGTAATATTACACATGTACGAAAACAAAAAGTCAAAGTCAGGCTCGTCTTGGCTTTGACTTTTTGTAGTTTATCTGGAAACAATGGAGTTTAGTATTGCGATGAAAAGAACGTTAGTGATAGAATAATTTTTATGTGAAAGAAACCGGGGTGAGTATTGATGAGTAAACGAGATTATTACGAAGTCCTTGGAATTAGTAAAGGTGCTTCAAAGGACGAAATTAAAAAATCGTACCGAAAACTATCCAAGAAGTATCATCCAGACATCAATAAGGAAGCGGACGCAGCCGATAAATTTAAGGAAATTAAAGAAGCGTACGAAGTGTTAGGTGATGATCAAAAGAGAGCTCACTACGATCAGTTCGGTCATACAGATCCTAACCAAGGCTTTGGTGGATTTGGCGGAGGCGGCGACTTCGGTGGTGGATTCGGATTCGAAGACATTTTCAGCTCTATTTTCGGTGGGGGACGTCGACGTGATCCAAACGCACCGCGTCAAGGCGCCGATTTACAATATACGATGACACTAAGCTTTGAAGAAGCGGTGTTTGGAAAAGATACAACAATTGAAATTCCACGTGAAGAAACATGTGATACATGTAGCGGTACAGGAGCGAAGCCGGGAACAAAAGTGGACACTTGTTCACACTGTCATGGTTCAGGGCAGCTAAACGTCGAGCAATCAACTCCGTTTGGCCGAATCGTCAATCGCCGTGTATGTCACCATTGTAATGGAACGGGCAAAATCATTCGTGACAAATGTAAAACGTGTCATGGTGATGGAAAAGTAACAAAAACAACAAAAATTAACGTCAAAATTCCAGCAGGTGTGGATGACGGTCAGCAGCTACGCGTATCCGGTCAAGGCGAGCCAGGTGTCAACGGTGGCCCACAAGGTGACCTGTATGTTGTATTCCAAGTTCGTTCTCACGAATTCTTTGAGCGAAATGGTGATGACATCTATTGCGAAATGCCGTTAACATTTGCTCAAGCAGCGCTCGGTGACGAAATTGAAGTACCGACGTTACATGGAAAAGTGAAGCTGAAAATTCCAGCAGGCACGCAAACAGGCACAAAATTCCGTCTAAAAGGAAAAGGTGTTGCAAACGTGCGTGGTTATGGACAAGGAGACCAGCACATCCAAGTGCGCGTCATTACGCCAGCTAAACTGTCGGATAAACAAAAACAGTTATTACGCGATTTTGTAGATTTAAGTGGGCAAGGAGCTCCCGATGAGCAACATGATTCATTTTTCGCAAAAGTACGCCGTGCCTTTAAAGGTGAATAAGCATTTAGGAATCTAGGAATGGAGTTGGTAGATAATGAAATGGTCTGAAATTTGCATTCATACAACAAATGAAGCAATCGAACCGATTTCGAATATTTTACATGAAGCAGGAGCAAGTGGAGTTGTGATTGAAGATCCAGAGGACTTAATTAAAGAGCGTGAAAACAAGTTCGGCGAGATCTACCAACTCAATCCGCAAGATTATCCGGTGGAAGGGGTGCTTGTCAAAGCATACCTTCCTATTAATAGCTTTTTAGGCGAAACGGTTGACGCGATTAAAGAATCCATCAATAGTCTGCTTGTTTATAACTTCGATTTAGGAGCAAACGTTGTAACGATTAGCGAAGTGCATGAAGAAGAGTGGGCAACAGCATGGAAAAAGTATTATAATCCTGTTAAAATTTCTGAGCGCTTTACAATCGTTCCGACGTGGGAAGATTATGAACCGGTGAGCACAGATGAGCTTATTATTGAGCTAGATCCAGGAATGGCATTTGGAACGGGGACACATCCTACAACGGTTATGTCACTTCAAGCAATCGAGAAAAAAGTACAGCCGGGTGATACGGTTGTGGACGTTGGGACAGGCTCTGGTGTATTAAGCATCGGTGCAGCGCAGCTTGGAGCAAAAGAAGTTCGCGCGATGGATTTAGATGAAGTAGCGGTTGAATCTGCTCGTTTGAACATTAAGCTAAACAAAGTTCAAGACGTTGTAACGGTTTCGCAAAATAACCTGCTTGATAACGTTGAAGGACCTGTAGACGTGGTAGTAGCGAATATTTTAGCTGAAATTATTGTGCGTTTTGTAGAGGATGCGGCACGTATTTTAAAACCAGGTGGTTTCTTCATCACATCAGGAATTATTAACAAGAAGAAAGAAGATGTTAAGCAAGCCTTAACAGATGCTGGTTTCTTAATTCAAGAAACAACGTTGATGGAGGACTGGGTAGCGATTATTGCCCAAAAACCTGCTGAATAATTGATAAAATAAATCCGTTTATGGGAATGAATAACAACTATAGACAAGGAACTGAGGTTCCTTGTCCTTCCTTTACGGGAAAATGTTCGAGGAAAGGTGCGGACCTATGCAACGATATTTTTTAGCTAATCATGATTTTGAAGATGAGCGTGTCGTGATTAAAGGTGATGATGCTCACCATATCATTCGCGTTATGAGGATGGTTGCCGGTGACGAAGTAATATGTTGTAATGAGAAGGATGAATCCGCTTTATGCACCATCGAAGATGTATCATCAGGCGATGTTGTGTTGAACGTAACGAAATGGCTTGACGAACGAAAGGAATTACCTGTTTCAGTGACTATAGCGAATGGATTGCCTAAAGGGGATAAGCTGGAACTGATTATTCAAAAAGGGACCGAGCTCGGTGCAGCAAAGTTTATCCCTTTTATTGCAGGTCGTTCTATTGTGAAATGGGATGAGAAAAAAGGCAAAAAGAAGCTTGAGCGCTGGCAGAAAATTGCCAAGGAAGCAGCCGAGCAATCTCATCGAACCAAATGTCCGGTAGTAACAGAGCCGTTAACGGTTCAAAAACTCATTGAAGAAGCAAAGAACTATGATCGCATCATCGTTGCGTATGAGGAAGAAGCGAAGGCGGGAGAATCTGCTAACTTATATAAAAGCCTCTCTAGTCTGACAAAGGGCCAATCCGTTCTTGTCGTAATTGGACCTGAAGGCGGTTTAACCGAAAAAGAAGTCCAACTTTTAAAAGAAAATGGATCTGTTATATGCGGCTTCGGCCCAAGGATTTTACGTACGGAAACAGCGTCTATGTATGTGCTAGCAGCTGTTTCGTACCAAACTGAACTAATGGAGTGATGAACATGGCAACAGTTGCGTTTCACACGCTAGGTTGTAAAGTAAACCACTATGAAACTGAAGCCATCTGGCAGCTGTTTAAAAATAGTGGCTACGATCGTGTAGAGTTTGAACATTCAGCAGATGTGTATGTAATTAATACATGTACAGTAACAAATACAGGTGATAAGAAAAGCCGTCAAGTAATTCGCCGTGCGGTAAGAAGAAATCCGGACGCCGTTATTTGTGTAACAGGTTGCTACGCTCAAACATCACCTGCTGAAATTATGGCGATTCCTGGTGTTGATATCGTAGTCGGCACACAAGATCGTGTTAAAATGCTCGAATACATTGAGCAATATAAAGAAGAACGTCAGCCAATTAACGGTGTAGGAAACATCATGAAAGCACGCATTTACGAAGAATTAGATGTACCAGCATTTACAGACCGTACGCGTGCTTCATTGAAAATTCAAGAAGGATGTAACAACTTCTGTACGTTTTGTATCATCCCTTGGGCTCGTGGCTTAATGCGTTCTCGTGATCCGCAAGAAGTTATTCAACAAGCGCAGCAGCTTGTTGATGCAGGATACAAAGAGATCGTGTTAACAGGTATTCATACAGGTGGTTACGGTGAAGATATGAAGGACTACAATCTTGCACAGCTTTTACGTGATTTAGAAGCAAACGTAAAAGGTCTGAAACGTATTCGTATTTCTTCTATTGAAGCAAGTCAAATTTCGGATGAAGTAATTGACGTGTTGAAAAATTCTAAAATGGTTGTACGCCATCTTCATATTCCGCTTCAGTCTGGCTCTAACACGGTGTTAAAACGCATGCGTCGTAAATACACGATGGAGTTCTTCGGAGAGCGTTTAGATCGCTTACGTGAAGCTCTTCCAGGTCTTGCGATTACGTCAGACGTAATTGTTGGATTCCCAGGTGAAACAGAAGAAGAATTCATGGAAACATATGATTTCATTAAAAAACATCAGTTCTCTGAACTACACGTGTTCCCATATTCAAAACGCACGGGTACACCAGCAGCTCGTATGGACGATCAAATTGATGAAGAAGTGAAAAACGTTCGTGTACACCGCTTAATTGAGCTATCTGATCAATTAGCAAAAGAATATGCGTCACAGTTTGAAGGCGAAGTGCTTGAAGTAATTCCAGAAGAAGTATACAAGGAAGCACCTGAGAGCGGTCTTTATGTAGGATATACCGACAATTATCTAAAAGTTGTGTTCCCTGCAACAGAAGATATGGTTGGGAAACTCGTAAAAGTGAAAATTGAAAAAGCAGGCTATCCACATAACGAAGGACAGTTTGTACGTGTATTAGAAGAAGACACAGCTCAGATGAAAATGAGCTCATAAACAATGAAAAGACATCAGCGTGCTGATGTCTTTTTTCATGACTACCTTTTCGCAAGAAGGGGGATACAATAAAAGAGCGATTTTATCCTCTAGTAGTGGAACATGTTTGATGCGTTTTCAGCAGGGGAAAACATAGAATGATTAAGGAAGCTTCATCGATTGAAAGGAGAGTTTAATTTTATGACACAAGAAATAGCCAAAATGATTGATCATACGGCTTTAAAACCAGATACAACAAAAGAGCAGATTGTGACGCTTTGTGAGGAAGCGGCTCAGTATGGGTTCGCTTCTGTTTGTGTGAATCCGACATGGGTGGAGCTTGCTGCTAGCCTGCTAAAAGGAACAGATGTGAAAGTATGTACGGTTATTGGTTTCCCATTAGGTGCCACGACACCAGAGGTTAAGGCGTTTGAGACGAAAAATGCGATCGAAAACGGTGCTACAGAAGTGGATATGGTTATTAACATTGGCGCGTTAAAAGATAAAAACGACGAGCTTGTAGAGCGAGACATTCAAGCTGTTACAGCTGCTGCACGAGGAAAAGCTCTGTCCAAAGTGATCATTGAGACGTGCCTTTTAACGGACGAAGAAAAAAACAGAGCATGCAAATTAGCAGCAAAAGCCGGTGCCGATTATGTAAAAACGTCTACTGGGTTCTCGACGGGTGGATCGACACCACAGGATGTTGCACTTATGCGCGAAGCAGTAGGACCGGATATGGGCGTAAAAGCTTCCGGTGGTGTCCGTAACGCAGAACAAGCTAAAGCCGTCATCGATGCAGGGGCAACACGAATTGGCGCGAGTTCAGGTGTGTCTATTGTTCAAGGGCTAACAGCTGACCGTGACTACTAAAAAAAGTAGTCTCAGGGTGTCAAAATCACCATCGAACGAGCAAAAGGTGAACAAAAGCGGAATTTAGTGGCAAAATGAATGGATTTTGCATAGAAATACTATAGAGAAATACCATATATTTGTTTAAAGCAGTTGACCTAGAGACGTCATTATATTATAATTGCAAAAGACATGTTTTTCATGTCTTTTAATTATGATGTTATTGGTTTTGTTCGGAGGGAGGGAATTAGAATGTCAAAAACAGTCGTTCGTAAAAACGAATCGCTTGAAGATGCTCTTCGTCGCTTCAAACGTACTGTATCTAAATCAGGTACAATTCAAGAAGCTAGAAAGCGCGAATTCTATGAAAAGCCTAGCGTAAAGCGTAAGAAAAAGTCTGAAGCTGCTAGAAAACGTAAATTCTAAAAGAGGGTGTATTTATGAGTCTTCTTGAGCGTTTAAACACTGATATGAAGCAAGCTATGAAAAACAAAGAAAAAGAGAAGCTCTCGGTCATTCGCATGGTGAAAGCTGCTCTTCAAAACGAAGCTATCAAAGCAGGCGGTGACTTAACAGAAGAAGACGAATTAACCGTCATTTCTCGTGAGTTAAAACAACGCAAAGACTCCCTCCACGAATTTGAAAAAGCAGGTCGTTCAGATCTTGTGGATAAAATCCAATCAGAGCTAGCTGTCTTAGAGGTATATATGCCACAGCAGCTAACAGAAGACGAATTAACTGAAATTGTTAAAGAAACGATTGAAGAAGTTCAGGCTTCCTCAAAGTCCGATATGGGAAAAGTAATGGGAGCGATTATGCCAAAGGTAAAAGGCAAAGCTGATGGCGGACTCGTTAATAAGCTTGTTCTTCAACATTTGTCATAAAAAAACCATCTTACATTTTGTAAGATGGTTTTTTCCATTTCTGGCGAATTTTTTGAAACCTTTTTGGATATGATTCGTACATATAACTAGGCAACACGATTATTTAAAGATGGAGGAGGCTTATGACGTATATTGCTCGATATGTAACAAGCAGCATGTTGGCTCTCATTTTTCTTTTTTTACTACCACATAACGCATTTTCATCTTCATTTTACTCAGCAGAGAGCTTTCACCACGCAACGCAAACGATCCACTCAAATCAATCGGTTATCCATCAAATTGGTGAGTTTTTAACTAGTCCACTTATGGTCATCGTTTTACTTACAATCGGCTGTGTTGGATTAGTGTTGGAGTTGTTTACACCAGCATTTGGTTTGTCGGGGACAATTGGATTACTTTCCTTTTTTCTCTTCTTTTTTGGCCATCTCATAACTGGTGTTTCTGGTTTTGATGCGGTTATTGTCTTTATTGTGGGGATTGTACTCATTCTGCTTGAAATTTTTCTCATTGGAGGAATCGCAGGAGTATTAGGTGTTGGAGCAATTGTCACAAGCTTCTTTTTAGCTACTGATAATAATGTTGTAACAGGCATAGCTATTATTATAGCGGTAATTGTAGCTCTGGGGGGTGCATGGATGATGGTGAAGTTTTTTGGACGCAAGCTTTCGGGGTTTCAAAAATTTGTTTTAAATGACTCAATGAAAACAGAGTCAGGGTATGTGTCGAATCCATCGCGTATGGATTTGATCGGGAAAATTGGTGTCACAACCACACCGCTACGACCGTCTGGCACGCTGATGCTAGATGAGGAGTATTTAGACGTCGTAACGGAAGGAAGCTATCTACCGAAGGATATAGAAGTGAAAATTATTAAGGTAGAAGGCGTTCGGATCGTAGTTCGAAAAATTTAAGAAGGTGGGGATTTTATGGTTGAAGCAGGTTCAATTATGTTTTTTATATTGGTAGGTTTAGCGATTGTGCTCGTTGCCGTTTTCTTAACGTTTGTACCAATCATGCTCTGGATTTCAGCACTAGCTGCAGGCGTTCGTATCAGTATTTTTACACTCGTCGGGATGAGGTTGCGACGTGTTATTCCGTCTCGAGTCGTTAATCCACTTATTAAAGCAAGTAAAGCAGGAATCGATGTATCAATTAACCAGCTTGAAAGTCATTATTTAGCAGGTGGGAATGTTGACCGAGTAGTAAATGCGTTAATTGCTGCACACCGTGCCAATATTGAACTGAGCTTTGAGCGCTGCGCTGCAATTGATTTAGCAGGACGTGACGTACTGGAAGCCGTCCAAATGAGTGTTAATCCAAAAGTTATTGAAACACCGTTTATTGCGGGTGTTGCAATGGACGGAATCGAAGTAAAAGCAAAAGCAAGAATCACGGTGCGTGCCAATATCGAAAGACTTGTCGGTGGAGCCGGTGAAGAAACGGTCGTAGCGCGTGTAGGGGAAGGGATCGTTAGTACCATCGGTTCGTCCAACGATCATAAGCGTGTGCTTGAAAACCCAGATATGATTTCACAAACAGTTTTAAATAAGGGACTAGATTCTGGAACAGCTTTTGAGATTTTATCCATTGATATTGCTGATATCGACATTGGTAAAAACATCGGCGCGGTTCTTCAAATTGACCAAGCGGAAGCGGATAAAAACATCGCTCAGGCGAAAGCAGAAGAGCGACGTGCAATGGCTGTCGCAACCGAGCAAGAAATGAGAGCGCGCGTAGAAGAAATGCGTGCGAAGGTAGTTGAAGCGGAAGCAGAGGTGCCTTTAGCGATGGCAGAAGCATTACGCTCTGGAAACATGGGCGTCATGGATTACATGAACTTTAAAAACATTTCAGCGGATACTGATATGCGTAACTCAATCGGCAAATTAAATAAAGATGTTGATGACAACGAAAGCTAAGTAGAAAAGGAGGAGTCGTTCTGTGAATATACTTGACTTCCTTTTGCATAACTTTTTTATTGTGCTTGTCGTCATCGCGGGAATTGTTTCGTTCTTTAAAGGGTCACTTTCATCAGACACAAAAGAAAAAGAAACAAAACGAGCGCCAAAGCCTTTTGTTCCTCAGCAAACCTCTCCAATGAGGAAAAGAGTTGAGCAGGAAATAAAAAAGCGTCAGCGGTCTACAGAGTCGCTAGAAGAGAAGTTAAAAGAAGCAAAGCAACAAGCGAAAGCAGAAATTCCTGTTCCGCCGGTTGTACCCCATGTGCGTGTCAAAAAGGAGAAGGTTCCACCAATTGCACCTTCTTTGCATGTGTCGAAAAAACAAGTGGTGCAAGGAGTGATATGGTCAGAAATACTAGGACCTCCGCGGTCTAAAAATCCATATCATTCTCAAAGACAGCGATAAAGGAAAAATTTTATTCGTAATTTGAAGTGATACTAGGACCCCCTTCCTCATAAATATGAGATGAAGGGGGTTCTTTTTATGAGCGCAAAATGGAGAAAACAGGTAAAAAAATGGATAACAGACAAAATGGAACTACCCGCAGACGTTACGCTGGACCTTCCTCGTATTACAATGATTGGCCAGATTCACATTTATATTGAGAATCACAAAGGGCTTCTCGCCTTTTCGGATATAGAGGTTCGTCTGTTATTGAAGCAGGGCCAGCTGTTAATTAAAGGTGAAGGACTAGTCATCAAAGTTATCCTCCCCGAAGAAATTGTCCTAGAAGGAAAAATCAATCAAGTGGTTTATCTAGAGGAATAGCCACGGGGGGGTTTTGGAATGAAAAATGATTGGATAAGCTATTTAAAAGGAACAGTACGCGTTTCCATTACGGGAAAGGGCATTGAACGATTAATGAATCAATTTATTCGAAATGGAATCTCATTTCGAAATGTCAAAAAAATGGACGAACAGACGATTATGGCTGAAATATTTGTGGAAGACATTTCAGCCATTCGTACGACAATGCGCAAAAGCGGATGTAAGCTCTTTTTTCACCAAAAAAAGGGTGGTCCTTTTTTATTGAAAAAGATGTGGAGAAACAGTGGGTTCGTACTCGGACTTATTGCCTTCTTATGTGTCATTTTGGTATTGTCTAACATGGTATGGAAGATTGATGTCAAAGGAGCCACGCCGTATATGAGCTACCGGATTATGAAGGAGCTTGATGCAATGGGCGTGCAAAAAGGAAAATTAAAGTTTGTGCTTGACGATCCGGATACAATTCAGCGGAAATTAACAGAGAAAATTCAAGATCTAACATGGGTGGGTGTAGAAGTAAAAGGAACAGCTTATCACTTTCAAGTGGTGGAGAAGAATATTCCAAAAGTGGTGGAGCAGACATCACCTGGAAATATTATTGCCAAAAAGAAAGCGGTTGTCACCTATATGTTTGTCGAAAAAGGACAACCACTTGTGAAGGTACACGACTTCGTTCAAAAGGGTCAGCTTTTAGTTTCAGGCGTTATTGGAAAGAATGAGACACAGAAGGTTGTAGCATCAAAAGGCGCCGTCTACGGAGAAGTATGGTACAAAGCAGAAGTAAGCATTCCGTTAGACACGAGCTTCCAGGTGTTAACAGGTAAATCATACAATAAGCATTATCTACAGATTTTTGGATGGAAAATGCCTGTGTGGGCTTTTAATAAAGAAACGTACGCAAGTCAAAAGGTAGACGATGTGGTGCAGCCGGTCTATTTTTTCAAATGGAAAATGCCATTATCGTACGAAAAAATAAGTACCCATCAAAGCGAACATACGGTTCGTCATTATTCTCGAACAGAAGCGGTTAAAAAGGGCATTGAAACGGGAAGAAAAGAATTAGAGTCTAAAATTGATAAGGATGCAAAGATAAAAGGTGAAAAAGTTTTGCACCAATCTATCGAGAATGGTAAAGTAAAGTTAGTAATTCATTACCAAGTTATAGAAAATATTGCAATGACTCAACCAATTATTCAAGGAGATTGAGGAATGTCAGAACATCTAGTAACGATTGATTTACAACTTAAGAATCCAAATGAAGCAATTGCGCTGTTTGGTGCGCAGGACGCCCATCTGAAGCTGATTGAAGATGAAATGGGTGTCGCTGTTGTATCTCGCGGTGAAAAGGTAAATGTTGCGGGGGAAAGTGAAGAACGCAAAGCTGTCGAAGAAATTTTAAAGCGCCTGCTTGCTGTTATTCGAAAAAACGTGACAATTTCAGAACGTGATGTCGTTTACGCCATTCAATTGGCAAAGAAGGGCTCATTAGAATTTTTCGAAGACATGTATAACGAAGAAATTGCAAAGACTGCACAAGGTAAACCTATTCGTGTAAAAACGTTTGGTCAGCGTCAATACATCAACGCGATTAAAAAGAATGACTTAGTATTTGGAATTGGTCCTGCCGGAACGGGTAAAACCTATTTAGCGGTTGTAATGGCCGTGGTTGCTCTGAAGAATGGTCTTGTCAAACGCATTATTTTAACACGACCTGCAGTAGAAGCCGGTGAGAGCCTAGGTTTCCTTCCAGGGGATCTGAAAGAAAAAGTCGATCCGTATCTTCGTCCTCTCTATGACGCCCTGAACGATGTGCTTGGCAACGAGCATACTCAGCGCTTAATTGAGCGAGGAGTGATTGAAATTGCTCCACTTGCTTACATGCGTGGTAGAACGTTAGACGATGCCTTCGTTATTTTGGACGAAGCGCAAAACACAACGACTGCTCAAATGAAAATGTTTTTAACAAGACTTGGCTTTGGGTCAAAAATGGTAATTACGGGAGATGTTTCTCAAGTAGATTTACCAAGAGGAGTTCGCTCAGGTTTATCGGTTGCCAAGGAGATACTAGCAAAGGTAAAAGGTATTTCGTTCATTACATTGGAGCAATCAGACGTCGTACGTCATCCACTAGTGGGACGTATCATTGAAGCGTATGGACTCAAAGAAGATAAGACCCTATCTTGATAGGGTCTATTTTGCTTTTTAAGGGGGGAAGCTCTTGTCCAAGTTGCAAGTGTTGAAAGAAGCTTTTTTGAAAATGGAGCGTATGCGCTTGCTTTATGTAGCTCTCTATACGGTATTAGGGATTATTTTATATGTCTCTATGTATAGCAATGTTAAGCCGGAAATGCTTCATTTAAAATTGTTAGACGAATCACCAACAAATATTTATTCACCTGTTACGATTGAAGATAAAGAAAGTACGAAAGATAAGCAGCAGCAGGCAAAAGATGAAGTCGAGGACATTTATTCACTGAATACGGAATACGCCCAAAATCAGGTTGATTTGGTAAGCACCATTTTTGATTCGATTCAGGATGTGAATAAAGAATATGATAAAAAGTCAGATGATGCTTCATTAGATGCAGAGGCTGTTTTAAAAGAAAAAAGAGCGATGCTAGAAACAAAGCTACCAAAAGACGTGGTGAGATCGCTCGGACAAGACACATTGTTGAATCTTTTCCAAGCAAATGACAAGCAGCTGTCTACTGCGAAGGATTCGGTTGTGACCGTCGTTCACTACTTGATGAAGGGACGTATTACCGTATCCGATGTGCAAAGTAAAAAAGAACAGGCGAAAAGTCAGCTTGTGTATACGAACGTGTCGAGCGATGTGAAAAAGGCGATGTATGATGTGGCAGAGTTTTCGATTATTCCAAACGTGGTCTACAACAGAAGTGAAACCTCGGATCGCCGCCAAACAGCTATTCAGCAGGTAGATCCTGTGATTATCAAGCAAGGCCAGATTTTAGTTGAAGAAGGCCAGTTGATTACAAGAGACATTTATCGTCAGTTAAAGCTAGTAGGATTATTGGATAATAAAAATACGATTCAACCGTTTCTTGGATTGCTTCTCATCGTCATCGTCTTTTTAGCGATGATTATGTATTATTTTCAGCAGCTGAAAAAAGCAACGTATCGCACCCTTCTCATGTATGTCATTACCGTGAGCGTTACAATTATCATTATGAAGATCGTAAGTTTGTTTCAAAAAATTGAGTTTACCGATCTTGGTTATTTAGCGCCTGTCGCATTAGGAGCGCTGTTAGTACGTATTCTTATTAATGAGCGCATTGCGATTGCCACAAGCTTTTTATTGTCAGGGACAGGCAGTATTATTTTTAATACAGGAACGACCACCGCGTTTAACGGACAAATTGGCCTTTATTTTCTGATTAGTAGTGTCGCCGGTGTCTTATTTCTCAGCGAACAACATCGACGTTCGCGCATTTTACAGGCTGGTTTGTTCGTTTCATTGATTAATGTTGTCGTAATTTTAGCAATTTTGTTGATTAAAAATAACGGACAGTTAGAGACGATTAATTTAGGCTATTATGGTATTATGGCAGTAGTATCAGGGTTGGTAGCTTCTATTCTGACGATAGGCTTGCTTCCATTTTTTGAAGCTGGTTTCGGTATCTTATCAACCATGAAGCTCATTGAATTATCGAATCCGAATCATCCGCTACTGCGCAAAATTTTAACAGAGGCTCCAGGTACATATCATCATAGCGTTATGGTGGCTAATTTATCAGAAGCAGCCTGTGAAGCAATTGGAGCTAGCGGTTTACTAGCGAGAGTCGGTTCTTATTACCACGACATTGGCAAAACAAGACGACCTCAATATTTTATTGAAAATCAAATGAACGTGTCAAATCCACACGATCAGCTGTCACCAGAAGTTAGCCGAAGTATTATTATTGCCCATGCAACGGACGGAGCGGAGATTTTGCGTCGCCATAAACTAC
The DNA here is from genome assembly GCF_001274935.1 of Priestia koreensis. Lineage (GTDB taxonomy): Bacteria > Bacillota > Bacilli > Bacillales > Bacillaceae_H > Bacillus_AG > Bacillus_AG koreensis. The sequence continues at coordinate 48,286 of NZ_LILC01000019.1, forward strand.
CGAGAGAGTTTGTTGATATTGCCGCTCAACATCACGGGACAACTTTGTTAAAATATTTTTACTATAAAGCGCTAGAACTGGATAAAGATCATGTAAAAGAAGAAGATTATCGTTATCCAGGTCCTAAAGCACAAACAAAGGAAGCGGCCGTTATTGGAATTGCAGATAGTGTAGAAGCAGCTGTAAGATCCATGCCAAATCCAACGCCTGAAAAAATAGAATCGCTCGTACGAAATATTATTAAAGATCGTTTGCAAGACGAGCAGTTTAGTGAATGTGATATTACGCTAAAGGAATTAGAGACCGTTGCACGATCACTATGTGAAACGTTAAATGGAATTTTCCATAGTCGAATTGAATATCCAGAATTCAACAAGAGAGGTGACCAGAAAAAGTGAGTTTAGTAATTGATTTTATTGATGAAACAAATGAAGTAACAGATGACATGACAAAAACGATCGAAGGACTCCTAGAGCTTGCGGCAAAAAAGGAAGAAGTTGCAGACGATACGGAAGTTTCCGTAACATTCGTTGATAATGACCGCATCCAAGAAATTAACCGTGAGTATCGAGATAAAGACAAACCGACAGATGTCATTTCCTTCGCACTAGAAGAAATGGGAGAAGGAGAGCTTGAAATTATTGGTGAAGATATGCCTCGTGTATTAGGAGATATCATTATCTCGATTCCAAGAACGAAAGAACAGGCAGAGGAATATGGCCATTCGTTTACACGTGAGCTAGGATTTTTAGCGGTTCATGGCTTTCTTCATCTTTTAGGCTATGACCATGAGACAACTGAGGACGAGCAAGAAATGTTTTCAAAACAGCGCGCTATCTTAGATGAGTATGGACTCTCAAGATAAAAGGGGAGGCGGGGGGAAAAAGCCAACTTTAGTTGGAAGTTTTGGTCATGCGTTTCAGGGGATTTTCTATGTGCTCTCATCAGAGCGAAACATGAAAATACATGCTTGCGCCTTGATTATTGTGGTTATAACCGGTCTGTATGTTCACCTTTCACAAGTTGAATGGTGTATAATACTAATACTTATCGGTGCGGTAATAAGTCTAGAGCTTGTGAATACAGCGATTGAAAAGACCGTAGATTTAATTACGGATCGCTATCATCCGCTTGCAAAAATAGCAAAGGATGCCGCAGCAGGAGCCGTATTAGTAATGACCATTATCGCCATAGTAATTGGATGCATGATCTTTCTTCCGCACATCCTTCCTTAAATGAGGAGGAAAGGTTAAATTTCGAATGAATAAGGGGACGAGCAAACATGGAGAAATTACAGTTGATCGAAGAGGCAAAAAAAGCAAGAGAGCGTGCATATGTACCGTATTCAACGTTTAAAGTAGGAGCTGCGCTGTTAACGAAAGACGGCAAGGTCTATCATGGCTGTAACATTGAAAATGCAGCCTACAGCATGTGTAACTGCGCAGAGCGAACAGCTTTATTTAAAGCCTATTCTGAAGGGGATACAAAGTATGAGGCTCTCGCGGTTGTTGCGGACACCGATCGACCGGTTTCTCCGTGCGGAGCATGTCGTCAAGTTATTTCAGAGCTTTGCTCAAAGGACATGAAAGTTATATTAACGAATTTAAAGGGAGACATCTACGAATTGATCGTAGATGAATTATTGCCAGGAGCATTTTCATCGGAGGATTTACATGACTAATCAACAATTTAAATCAGGGTTTGTCTCGATTATCGGCAGACCAAATGTAGGAAAATCAACATTTCTAAATCGCGTAATCGGCCAAAAGATTGCGATTATGAGCGACAAGCCTCAAACAACTCGTAACAAAATTCAAGGTGTATACACAGAGACTGATTCACAGATCGTGTTTATTGACACACCGGGAATTCATAAACCAAAGCACAAGCTAGGCGATTTCATGATGAAAGTCGCACAAAATACGTTAAAAGAAGTGGACCTTATTTTATTTATGGTCAATGCTGTTGAAGGGTATGGACGCGGGGATGAATTCATTATTGAGCGTTTAAAAAATACAGATACGCCTGTGTTCCTAATCATCAACAAAATCGATGATCTTCACCCAGACAAGCTGTTACCTCTTATTGAACAATACAAAGGGTTATATCCGTTTGCTGAAATTGTGCCAATTTCTGCTCTTCAAGGGAACAACGTGGATACGCTACTTACTCAAATTAAACAGCGTTTGCCTGAAGGACCCCAGTATTATCCGGCAGACCAAGTAACGGATCATCCTGAGCGTTTTATCATTTCAGAATTAATCCGTGAGAAGGTTCTCCATTTAACACGAGAAGAAATTCCGCATTCCATTGCAGTCGCAATTGATTCCATTCAACGACGTGAAGGCGGTAATGCTGTGTATGTCGCAGCAACAATTGTTGTTGAGCGTGACTCTCAAAAAGGGATCGTCATTGGGAAGCAAGGCACTATGTTAAAAGAAGTTGGAAAACGCGCACGTGTTGATATTGAATCATTGCTCGGATCAAAGGTTTTCCTAGAGCTTTGGGTAAAGGTTCAAAAGGACTGGAGAAACAAAGCAAATCAGCTTCGTGACTTTGGTTTTCGTGAGGACGAGTACTGATAAAATTTTTGACAAAATTTGTTTTGCATGATTTTGAAGAAGGAAGGTCAATCTAAACATAAGAAATTGGTATCTTAGAAAGGTGGGGGTTTCTTATGTTAGATCTTACTTGGAAAGTATTCACCAGTACCGGGAGCATTGACACATATCTCCTTTATAAAGAGATGGAACGAGAATCAATACCGCAGCCGGAGGGAATATCAGAGGAAGTAAAAGTCCTCGATCATCCAATTTCATAGCCTTCTTTCTTCAGATAGGCGGGTGTTCACAATGCTAAAAAAATGTGAAGGCATCGTTATTCGAACAAATGATTACGGTGAATCGAATAAGATTATCACAATATATACAAGAGAGCTTGGTAAAATAGGTTTGATGGCTAGAGGTGCTCGAAAACCGAGTAGCCGCTTGTCTTCCTTAACTCACCTTTTCACCTATGGACAGTTTTTGTTTCAAGGTGGAGGAAGTGGAATGGGAACTCTTCAACAAGGAGAAAGCATTTCTTCTATGAGAAGCATACGCGAGGATATCTTTCTGACTGCGTATGCTTCTTACGTTGTGGAGTTGACGGATAAAGCAACAGAGAACAATCAGATCAATCCCTTTTTATTTCAGCTTCTATATCAAACGTTGTCCTATCTAGAAGAAGGATTTGATATGGAAGTATTAGCAATTATTTTTGAAATGAAAATATTGAATGTGCTCGGCTTGTATCCACAGCTCGATCGTTGCACGTTTTGCGGGGCAACGGACGGTCGTTTTGGCTTCTCGATTCGTGAGGGAGGATTGATCTGTCATCGTTGTGCAGAGAAAGATCCTTATCATTTGCAAATTAGTCCAGCAACTGTTAAGTTGTTACGGTTGTTTTATTATTTAGATCTGACGCGTCTTGGCACGATTTCATTGAAGCCAGAAACGAAGAAACAGCTGAGGCTTGTAGTGGACATGTATTATGATGAATATTCAGGAATTGTACTGAAGTCAAAACGCTTTCTGAAGCAGATGGAACAATTAAAAGATACATTCAAAGACTCATAGAATAGAATTCTTGCTTCAGCTGTATAATAAAGGATGAGGGCGATCTGCAACGAGGAGATCGCCTTGGTCTTTTTCTTGAAAATGGATACATAAAGAAGACAAAGGAACCGAAAATATTTTGATAATATTCTTTCCCTTTGACTGAAAAAAGTATATCATGTTTGTATAAATAGTATAACACAATTAAACAAAGCTTAGGGTGGTGAGTACAATCGAATTAAATAAACGCCAAGAACATATTTTGCAAATCGTAAAAGAAAGAGGACCGATAACTGGGGAGCACATTGCAGATGAGCTTCATTTGACAAGAGCGACATTGCGTCCGGATCTCGCAATTCTTACGATGGCAGGTTATCTTGAAGCAAGACCTAGAGTAGGTTACTTTTATACAGGAAAAACAGGCGCTCAGCTGTTAACGGATAAAATTCGTAAAATTCAAGTGAAAGAGTACCAATCCTTGCCGGTATTAGTAAATGAGAATGTCTCTGTTTATGATGCTATTTGTACGATGTTTTTAGAGGATGTTGGAACTCTTTTTGTGATCGATCAGAACGCATCGCTTGTTGGGGTGTTATCACGAAAAGACTTGCTTCGAGCAAGTATCGGAAAACAAGAATTAACTTCTATTCCTGTTCATATCATTATGACAAGAATGCCGAACATTACTTATTGCACGAGAGAGGACCTGCTAATTGATGTAGCGAAGGTATTAATTGATAAGCAAATTGATGCTGTTCCCGTGGTGAAAGATTCAGATGAAGGCTTTGAAGTAGTAGGTCGTATTACAAAAACGAACGTAACAAAATTATTAGTCGCATTGGCAAACGATGAAATTATATAAAGGGGCTGTGCATACGAAATGAACAATCCGTTCTTATATGTTGTATCAGATTCAGTGGGAGAAACAGCAGAGCTGGTTGTAAAAGCAGCCACTAGTCAGTTTGATTTAGCGAATATCGTCATTAAGCGGGTGCCTTACGTAGAAGATACGGAGACATTAGAAGAAGTAGTGTCACTTGCAAAGCTCAACCAGGCGATTATTGGCTTCACCCTTGTGAAGCCACAAATGCGCGAATTTCTAATCACAGAGGCATCCAGACAAGGGGTCGAAGCGTTTGATATTATTGGACCGCTTATCGATAAAATTCAAACGGCTTATGGAATGGAGCCTCGCTATGAGCCGGGAATGGTTCGAAAGCTTGATGAAGATTACTTCAAAAAGATTGAGGCAATTGAATTTGCTGTAAAATATGATGATGGAAGAGACCCTCGGGGAATTTTAAAAGCCGATATTGTATTACTAGGAATTTCTCGTACATCAAAAACACCTCTTTCGCAGTTTTTAGCACACAAGCGTTTAAAGGTTGCAAACGTACCGATCGTGCCAGAGGTAGAGCCACCAGAAGAGCTATTTAAAATTCCTGCTGAAAAATGCATCGCGCTTACGATTAGTCCAGAGAAGCTCAATTATATCCGAAAAGAGCGCCTCAAGTCGTTAGGGCTGAATGATCAGGCTATCTATGCTAATATAGAACGTATTAAAGAAGAAATTGAATTCTTTAATAGTTTGATCGGACGAATCGGCTGCAAGGTGATCGATGTATCAAATAAAGCAGTGGAAGAAACAGCTGGGGTCATCTTAAATATCATTCAATACAATAGATAGTTCAACAGAAAGCGAAATCGTCTCTTGCTAAGGATGACGTCGCTTTTTTACGTATTGCTAAAAACATTTTTTTATGACTTTTGTATGGAAAATACGAGCAATTTATATTATAATAAAAAATTGTGATAAAAAGGAATAGTTTTAGGTTTAGACTTTGTCAATAACGAATAAACTATTGATATATGTGGAAAAAGAAATGAAAGATTCGACAAGGTTTTTAATGAATTTACATTTAAAAGCAGGAATACCTGGAGTGATGTAGAATATTCAGTAATAATCAGAGAAATATACGAGTTTTTGTCGACGCCGATGCTTGTCCTGTCAAAAAAGAAATTAGTACCATTGCAGATGTCTTGAACGTAGCTGTCATCTATGTGGCGTCTTACAACCAAGCGTCCGCTCATAATGCAGAGGGCGAGTGGAAATATGTTGATGCTGAAAAAGAGGCTGCGGATTTGTACATTATGAATCAAGCAAAACCACAGGATGTGGCTGTGACGCAAGATATTGGCTTAGCCAGTATTTTAGTGAAGCAGGGTGTGAACGTGCTTTCCCCACGAGGAAGGTACTTTGAAGAGAAGGATATGAGTGAGGCGTTGTTTATGCGTTATGTCTCTGCAAAAGAAAGAAGAGCAGGCCACTATGGCAAAGGTCCAAAACGTTTTACAGATCGTGATCGAGAGCGTTTTAAAGAGACTTTTCAAAAACTCTTGTCGAAACTTGCAGGAATTTAGCGTTTTATAACGAATAATATCAATGACACGGAGCTGTTAATATGGTGAATCGAGTTCCAGATGTGGTTATTGACCAAATTCGTAATTCGGTTGATATTGTCGATGTAATAGGTGACTACGTACAATTAAAAAAACAGGGGCGCAATTATTTTGGACTCTGTCCTTTCCATGGAGAAAATACTCCGTCGTTCTCTGTTTCCGCTGACAAGCAAATTTATCATTGCTTTGGCTGTGGTGCAGGTGGGAATGCTTTCTCTTTTTTAATGGAGTTAGAAGGCTTGTCTTTTACAGAAGCTGTGCGAACAGTTGCTGAAAAAGCAGACATTCCATTTGAATACGAAGAACAGCTTCCAAGTTCTTCAACACCGAAACCGTCCAACAAGATGATTGAAGCTCACGATCTTTTAAGGAAATTTTACCATCATTTGCTCGTAAACACAAAAGAGGGTCAGGAAGCTTACGATTATTTAATCGGAAGGGGCTTTACTCGGGAAGTAATTGATGAATTTGAAATCGGCTTTGCTCTTGATTCATGGGAATTTGTTACGAAATTTTTAACGAAGCGAGGCTATGAACCTGAAGAATTAGAAAAAGCAGGAATATTAGTGAAGCGAGAGGGAAAAGATTCTTATCTAGACCGTTTCCGAAATCGGATTATGTTTCCTTTAGCTGACCTACAAGGGAAAACCGTTGCTTTTTCTGGACGTATTTTAGGAGAAGGCCAACCTAAGTATTTAAATACACCAGAAACGTCTATTTTTAGCAAAGGGAAGATCTTATATAATTTTCACCGCGCTAAAAAACACATTCGTAAGAATCAAGAAGTTATTCTTTTAGAAGGGTACGCCGATGTAATTGCTGCTCATAAAGCAGGTTGCTTTAATGGAGTAGCAACGATGGGGACCGCTCTAACAGAAGAACAGGCAGCGACTATTAAGCGAAACGTTGAGAACGTCATTATTTGTTACGACTCAGACGGTGCAGGAATAGAGGCTGCTTACAAAGCAGGTCAAGTACTTACAAAAGTAGGCTGTACAGTGAAGGTAGCCGTTATGCCATCTGGCTATGATCCTGATGACTATGTGAATCAATATGGCACGGAAGCATTTAGAGGTGAAGTGTTAGAGGCGAGCCTAACGTTAATGGCATTCAAAATGCGCTATTTGCGTCGCGGTAAAAACCTCCAAAACGAAGCTGAACGCATCCGATATATTGATGAGGTTGTGAAGGAGATTAGTCTTCTACCGAGGGCTGTAGAGCGCGATCATTATTTGCGTCAAATATCCCAAGAATTTTCTCTTTCTCTCGATGCGCTTAAGCAAGAAACGCAACAAAATAATCGTTTTGAGAAAAGGAAAAAGGATAACGACCATGTTGATCGAAATACTATAGCGAGACCAGCCGTTATACAATCCAAATTGTTACCCGCCTACCAAAATGCGGAGCGCTTTTTAATTGCGCATATGCTAAAAGATCGAGACGTTGCTTTTCGGGTGCAGGATGCTCTACAAGGAAACTTTAACGTAGAGGAGCACCGGGCGATTGTTACGTATTTATATGCCTTTTATGAAGAAGGTCATGAACCAGAATTAAGTTTGTTTATGCAAAAGTTAGAAGATCCGAAGCTGTCACGCCTTGCCTCTCAGTTAGCCATGATCGACGTTGATGAAGAAATCACAGAACAAGTGTTAAATGATTATATTCAGCAGGTGTTGATTTATCCAAAATGGTTAACAATAAAAGAAAAAGAACAAGAGAAACAGGCTGCTGAACGCCAAAAGGATTATTTAAAGGCTGCATCAATTGCTATGGAAATTATTCAACTTAAAAAGCTCTTAAAATAAATAGCTTGTTACCCCATAAGTTGTGGTTGAAATCTCGGAAGGAGGGGACCTAATGGCTGAAAAATCAGCTCATTCTAAAGAACTTGAATCAGAGTTAACCCTCGATCAAGTAAAAGAACAATTAACGGAAATAGGTAAAAAACGTGGTGTCTTAACATATGAAGAGATCGCAGAACGTCTCTCTAGCTTTGAGTTAGAAGCTGATCAAATGGATGACTATTACGAGTACCTAACAGAACAAGGCGTTGAAGTATTGAGTGAATCAGAAGTAGAAAGCAACAATGATTCAAACTCAAAAGATTCATCAAAAGAGGAAGAATTTGACTTAAACGATTTAAGTGTTCCCCCTGGTGTTAAAATCAATGATCCTGTGCGCATGTATTTAAAAGAAATTGGACGTGTTGACTTATTATCGGCACAAGAAGAAATTCAGCTCGCCCAACGTATTGAAGAAGGCGATGAAGAAGCAAAGCGTCGCTTAGCTGAAGCAAACTTACGTCTTGTTGTTAGTATTGCAAAACGCTATGTGGGCCGCGGTATGCTCTTCTTAGACTTAATTCAAGAAGGAAATATGGGTCTTATCAAAGCAGTTGAAAAGTTTGATTATCGTAAAGGATATAAATTTAGTACGTATGCAACATGGTGGATTCGTCAGGCTATTACGCGTGCGATCGCGGACCAAGCAAGAACGATTCGTATCCCTGTTCATATGGTAGAGACGATCAACAAGCTTATTCGTGTACAACGTCAGCTTCTTCAAGATCTAGGTCGTGAGCCAAGCCCTGAAGAAATTGCAGAAGACATGGATTTAACACCAGATAAAGTACGTGAGATTTTAAAAATCGCACAAGAACCTGTATCACTTGAAACACCAATTGGTGAAGAAGATGATTCACATTTAGGTGACTTCATTGAAGACCAAGATGCGACTTCGCCTTCAGAGCACGCAGCGTATGAATTATTAAAAGAACAGCTTGAAGATGTACTCGACACACTTACAGACCGTGAAGAAAACGTACTGCGTCTTCGCTTTGGCTTAGATGATGGTCGTACAAGAACGTTAGAGGAAGTCGGAAAAGTATTTGGTGTTACGCGCGAACGTATCCGCCAAATTGAGGCTAAAGCACTTCGTAAGCTACGTCACCCAAGCCGTAGCAAACGTTTAAAAGACTTTTTAGAATAAAATATTACTCGTTACGGTATTTACTTTAAATAGTTTACTTCTTATCATAAGGAGTAAACTATTTTTTTGGAGTGACAGTGAATGCCAAATCAAAAAGAGAAAAATGAAATAATCGTGAACGAAATTTTATTTTGGAAAGAAAACCGCTTATTGCCAGCTCATTTCTGTGACTACCTCTTAACACTGTATACAGGTGGGAACAATGATTTTGACGAGAAAGAATCAAAACCTAAGCGAAGTCAAACGCTTTCAATTAATTTGTTCACCAGTTTGATTTTGTTATTTTTACCAATACTTCTTCTTGTCACTTATTTTACTGAATTGTCATTCGTTTTGCAAATGGTCATGAGCAGTATTTTTATCCTGTTTTGTCTAACTGGTCTCTTGCTTTTGAAACGATCTGCTCTTGTGCGTCACACCTCGCTTACAGCGATGGCAGTGGTACTCTTAGTGTTCTCGAGTAATCTCAGCTTCACTTATTTTCCGCATAATCTAGGGGCATTAAAAGGTTTGCTATTTCTTAATTGCCTCATATGGTTTGTCATGGGACGAAAATTTTCTTTATTGTATTTTCAAATTGCTGGGATCGTTGCCTCATGCGGAGTTGGGATTTCATTTTTATTATAACATGAAAGAAATAATTTTTTTAAAAGTTGAGAAAATTTTATATCCTCTTTATAATCTATTTGAAAGCGCATTCAAAAATTAGGGGGATGGGTATGAATTTTGATCTGACAACTGAACAAAAAATGATTCAACGAACGATTCGAGAATTTTCAGATGAGGTGGTCGCTCCCGGAGCGATACAACGTGATCGTGATAAAAAATTTCCAAGAGAGATTTTTAACCAACTCGGGGAGCTCGGAATGATGGGGCTACCCTTCTCAGAAGAATTTGGCGGAGCAGGGGCAGATACAACAAGCTTTGCCATTGTCGTTGAGGAACTTAGTCGTGCATGTGGTTCCACAGGTATTACATATTCAGCTCATATTTCACTCGGTGGTGCACCTATTCATCTATTCGGAACGAAAGAGCAAAAGGAACACTATTTATCAAAAATTTGTTCGGGTGAATCACTTGGGGCATTCGGCTTAACAGAGCCCAACGCAGGAAGTGATGCAGGTGGAACGCAAACAGAAGCTGTTCAGCAAGAAGATCGATTCATCGTTAATGGAAGTAAATGCTATATTACGAATGCGAGCTTTGCACAATTTGTTTCGTTAACAGCTATTACAGGAAGAAAAGATAATCATAAGGAAGTATCCGCCATCGTCGTCCCAACTGATTCAAAAGGATTTACGGTGCTCGATCAATACGAAAAAATGGGGCTGCACTCTTCGAATACGACGGAATTAATTTTAGAGGACGTAGAAGTTCCAACAGAGAACCTGTTAGGGAAGCGTGGAGATGGCTTTAAACAGTTTTTAGTGACCTTAGATGGTGGAAGGATTGGAATTGGAGCAATGGCTGTGGGGATCGCTCAGGCAGCGTATGAGCGTGCGCTCAAATATTCCAAAGAGCGAAAGCAGTTTGGGAAATCGCTATCGACGTTTCAAGCTATTCAATTCAAGCTTGCAGACATGGCGTTAAAAGTGGAACTTGCTCGTACAATGGTATACAAAGCAGCATGGCTAAAAGATCAGGGCAGACCTTTTACAAAAGAAGCTGCAATGTGCAAGCTCTATGCCTCTGAAATTTGTATGCAAGTAGCAAGTGAAGCCGTACAAATTCATGGTGGCTATGGCTATATGAAGGAGTACGAAGTAGAACGTTATATGCGTGATGCCAAGCTTCTTGAAATCGGCGAAGGAACATCGGAAATTCAGCGAATGGTTATTGCAAGACAAATTGGCTGTTAAACAAATGAGGCAAACTAATCGATCCGTCTTTTAGTTTGCTTTTTGAATTTTTTAAGTATTACATAAATTTAATAGACAACTTCTATAAAAGGGCTTTCACTAAAATGTAATTTAAAGTAAAATAGAGATGTTTCTATTACTCGGTGGAAATTTACTGCGGGATGGGTACATAAAAAGGGGGTATAGGTGATGAAACGAAATCCACTTGTTCCATTTTTTCTCATCATGATTATCGGCGTTGGACTTATGTTTCTTTTTTCAATTAACGGTGTGGATAACGCTAAACAAATGGCATCAGAAAAAGAAGGTGGAGGCGCAAAGCAAGAAACGCCTTCAAATCCAGAAGATATTTATAAGAGCACATGTATTGGCTGTCACGGCGATCAATATCAAGGTGGTACAGGTCCTTCATTAAAAGGGGTAGGGGATCGTTTATCAAAAGCTGAAATTAAAGAAGTCATTACAAAAGGGCGAGGCGGAATGCCACCAAATATGGTGCCTGCTAATAACGCCGATAAAATGGCGGAATGGGTTTCAAAGATCAAGTAAATTTAGTAAACTATAAATACAGTGCGATAATTGTCCTTTTACATAGGTAGAAGGACTTTTTCTTTTGACGATTTATAAGTATGATTTTTAGTTAGAAATAACATACTTTTCTTGAAAGAAGCTGTCACAGCCGTTACTATAAAAAGAAAATCAAACAGGTGAAAATATGAATGAATTAAAGTTATCAAAGCGTTTAGAAGAAGTCGTAAAATCAATTCCAAAAGGAGCACGTATCGCTGACATTGGGTCTGATCACGCGTATTTGCCGTGCTATGCTTATTTACAAGGATACATAACAGAAGCAATCGCCGGTGAAGTGGTGGAAGGTCCGTTTCAATCTGCTAAAGATCAAGTGAAGAAGGTTGATTTAGAGAACGTGATTGATGTACGAAAAGGAAACGGTTTAGCAGTCCTTGAAAAAGGCGAAGTAGACTGTGTAACGATTGCTGGAATGGGCGGAACGCTAATTTCCACGATTTTAGAAGATGGAAAAGAAAAGCTTGAAGGTGTTACCCGCCTTATCCTTCAGCCGAATATTGGCGCAATTAATGTGCGCAAATGGTTGCTAGACAACGAATGGGAAATTATTGATGAGAAGATTTTAGAAGATGAAAAGCGCATTTATGAAATTGTGGTAGCAGAACGTGGAGAGGCTAAAAAGCCTTACGGAGACGAACTAGAGAGCGGGTTGTTAGTAGGTCCTGTTCTAAGGGTAGAGAAAAATGAAGCGTTCGTAAAGAAATGGACGCATGAATTAGCGCACCTGAAACAAATTGCCTCTCGTCTGAGCAGCAGTGCGCAAACAGAAGAAAGCAAACAAAAGTTAGCTCGTTTTCAACAAGAGATTAAGCTTATCGAGGAGGTTTTAGTATGAGTAAAACACCAAATGGCTATGAAGTCATTCAGCTTTTTGAATCGTTTTCCCCTAAAAGCCTAGCAATGGAAGGAGATAAAATTGGCCTTCAAATTGGAACGCTTAACAAACCGATTCACAAAGTAATGGTCACGTTAGACGTATTAGAGGAAGTAGTAGAGGAAGCGGTGAAAGGGAACGTAGATTTAATCATTGCCCACCATCCGCCTATTTTCCGTCCGATGAAGAACATCGTGACAGATCAGCCCGCAGGCCGACTTGTTGAAATGTGTATTAAGCATGATATTGCTGTATATGCAGCTCATACGAATTTAGATGTGGCTGAAGGAGGGGTGAATGACCTATTGGCAGATGCTCTTGGCCTTGAGGACTTAGATATCTTAATTCCAACGCAAACAACGGCACTTAAGAAGGTGGCGGTTTCTGTACCGAAGACACACGCTGAACAGGTGAGAACGGCATTAACCGATGCAGGAGCAGGTCATATCGGTAACTACAGCCACTGTACGTTTTCTACGCCAGGAGAAGGAACTTTCCTACCAGAAGAAGGAACAAAGCCCTTCATCGGCTCACAGGGCGCGTTAGAACGCGTGGAAGAAGTGAAGGTGGAGTCCATTTTTTCTGTTGATCTTCAGCGCAGAGTCGTTCAAGCAATGATCAAAGCGCATCCTTATGAAGAAGTAGCCTATGATATTTATCCGCTCGACAATCCAGGGAAAGAGTATGGACTTGGTCGTATTGGCAAACTCCCAGAGGAAATGACGCTCGAGCAATTTGCGCAACACGTCAAACGCTCGTTAGATGTGAAAGGACTTCGTGTTGTAGGAAATCTTACAGACAAAGTTCGAAAAGTAGCGGTGCTTGGGGGCGATGGAAACAAATACATCACACAGGCAAAATTCAAGGGAGCTGACGCGTACGTAACGGGTGATTTATATTTCCATGTCGCGCATGACGCAAAGGCGCTTGGATTAAATGTTGTAGACCCCGGACATCACGTGGAAAAAGTAATGATGCAAGGTGTAACCAAGAAAATGAAGGAGCTGTTCGCTGAAAAGAATTTTTCATGCGAGGTTGAGGCTTCGACAATCCATACAGATCCATTTACGTTTATGTAATGAAAAAAGCGACAGGGGGCTCCTGTCGCTTTTTATTAGGCATTTTTAGGTGCTTTGACTTTCGGTAAGATCTTAGAAAGTGGCACAGAGCGTTCGCGCGTCCACGTTTCTTCTTTTTCACCGTCAAAGGCTTCTAAAAACTTAATAACTTCTTTTGTAATTGGCGTAGGAGTTGAAGCACCAGCTGTTACAGCAACAGTCTTCGCTCCTTTTAGCCACTCGATTTCAATTTCCGTTACGTCTGATACACGATATGCTTTTGTACCGGCAATTTGCTCGGATACTTGAGCAAGACGATTGGAGTTATTACTTTTTGGATCTCCAACCACAATGGTTACGTCCGCTTCTGTTGCCTGCTCTGCTACTGCTTCTTGACGTACTTGAGTCGCTAAGCAGATTTCCTTGTGTATTTCAACGTGGGGATATTTTTCTTTAATTTTATCCATAATGTCTAAAACGTCCCACTGACTCATCGTTGTCTGGTTTGTGACAATGATTTTGTCTCGTTGAATAGAGAGATTTTCTACATCTTGTGCATTTTCCACAAGGTGCACGATATGAGGAGCGATGCCCACAGCACCTTCAGGCTCCGGATGCCCTTTTTTACCGATGTAAATAACTTCGTAGCCTTGCTTTTCTTTTTCCGCAATCAAATCGTGCGTTTTCGTTACGTCTGGACATGTAGCATCAATGGTGAAAAGGCCTTTTTCTTTTGCGCGTTTTTTCACTTCAGGTGAAACACCGTGCGCAGTAAAAATAACTGTACCCTCGTTAATTTGATCTAAAATCTCCAAACGGTTTGCGCCGTCTAATGTAATGATTCCGTCTTCTTCAAACGCATCTGTGACGTGTTTATTATGAACAATCATTCCTAATATATAAATAGGTCTTGGTAGTGTTGTATCTAACGCCGCATTTCGAGCAATTACCATTGCATCAACTACGCCATAGCAATAACCACGTGGGGCGATTTTAATAATTTCCATAAACAATAAACATCCTCCCTTATAGATGTCCGAACAGCTTAACAGCTTAACTCGGTTCTATTATAAAGGAGATAAGAAGATAATACAAAGCTAATCAATTATGGACGAGTAGTTTGCGTATAGAGGCGTGGACGTGAAGAGCCCTGATTTTGTTTTCCTGCAAAATCGTCTAGAAACTCTTCGTATTCAGTTTCCTCTTTCGATGCAGGGAGCACCTTTTCCGCTTTCCCAGCTTCCTTGGTTTCTTTTTTCTCTTCAGATGTGGACGTTTCACCGTCATCTGTTTTTAACGCTTGATAGATTTTGTACATAGCAGGTAAATTTTTCACCATCGGTCCGTATTGCTGCACCATTGGTAAGAATGATTCCGCTGTTTTCATTACGCCTTGAACATTTCCAAGCATCGATGAAAGAGAGGATGCGCTAGTTAAATTTCGAAATCCACCTAGTAGGCCACCTAAACCTCCTGAACCACTTCCAGCAGCGCTACCTATTCCTCCAATGCCGCTGAGTCCACCACCGATTCCCCGGCTATCAGCAAACGAAGCTTGATTATTCATAAACGGTTGTTGCCCTTGATTTTGATTACGATTAAAAATTTTTGATAGTACTCCGCCTCGGTTGCGCATTTGCGGCTGTTGCTGCTGATAGGGAAATTGGGGATGAAACTGATTTGGCATCTGCTGCATGTTGTGCATCATTGGATTTTGTCCCTGCATCATCTGACGCTGCATCATGGGGTTCATCATTTGGTTAGGCATTTGATTGGGCATCATGCGGTTTTGCATTTGCGGTGGAAAGGGCTGTCTGTTTCCGAGCATGTCGAGCACCTCCTTATATTGAGTCAAATGACCATTACTATCTTATGCAAAGCGGAGATAAATGTTTGTCGAACATCGCTTAATTCAATAACTTTGGTAGTCAGCTTGAAAAAAATCGATTATAATCATATACTGTGTTTACTTATAGGAACGTAATTTAGAAGTAAAAAGGAGAAAAAAATGACAAAAACGAATTTTGACCGTTTTGATTTTCGGCCATTTATTATACAAGCTGTTGAAAAATTAGGGTTCAAGCAGCCAACTGAGATCCAGGAGCGCTTAATTCCTTCATTATTAAAAGGAGAAAGTGCGATCGGTCAATCACAGACTGGGACAGGTAAAACGCACGCTTATTTGCTGCCGCTTTTACAAAACGTCGATCCAACTCAACAAGAAGTACAAGTAATTATTACAGCGCCAACTCGTGAGCTCGCTTCGCAAATTTACAAAGAGGTAGTAAAAATCACGAATTTTTGCGAGCCGGATGCACCGATTACTGCGAAATGTTTTATCGGAGGAACGGACAAGCAGCGTACAATTGAAAAATTAAAAACGCAGCCTCAAATCGTAGTTGGAACACCTGGTCGTATTGCTGATCTAGTGTATGACCAAGCGCTATTTATTCACAATGCAAAGGCATTAGTTGTTGATGAAGCCGATTTAATGTTAGACATGGGGTTCATTCAAGACGTGGATCGTATTGGAGCAAAAATGCCGGAAGAAATTCAAATGCTTGTTTTCTCAGCAACGATTCCTGAGAAATTAAAGCCGTTTTTAAAGAAATATCTTGAAAATCCAAAATACACGCACGTTGCGCCAAAACGGGCAACGGCTGAAAAAATTGAGCATGTACTTGTTCCTGAGCGCCACCGTAACAAAGTGAACTTACTTCAGGACATTCTTTTATCGTATAATCCGTATTTAGCGATTGTGTTTACGAATACGAAAAAGAAAGCAGAAGAAGTAGCTCGTGGACTAGAAGCAAAAGGAATGCGTGTTGGACGTATTCATGGAGACTTAAGCCCGCGTGAGCGTAGAAAAATGATGAAGCAAATTACAGACCTAGAGTTTCAATATGTAGTCGCAACAGATCTTGCGGCACGTGGTATTGACATTGAAGGTGTGAGCCATATCATCAACTATGAGCTTCCTTCTGACCTAGATTTCTATATTCACCGTGTAGGACGAACAGCACGCGCTGGCTATTCTGGAATTGCGACAACGATTTTCTCATCAAGTGATGAGGATGCGATTGCACGTTTAGAAAAAATGGACATCCAATTCGTAAACCGTGATATCCAAAATGGTCAATGGACAAATATTGAGGATCGCAATCGTCGTAAAAACCGTAAAAAGAAAGTGGACGAGGCTGACGCGACGGCTCGTAAACTGATTAAAAAACCGAAAAAGGTTAAACCTGGATATAAGAAAAAACGTGAGCATGAAATTGAGAAATATGTAAAGAAACAAAAACGTAGCACGCGCAACAAGTAATGTGAATGCCTTTTAGGACGTTACGGTCTTAAAAGGCTTTTTCATGAATTCATAAAGCAAAAAGGAGTGGTCGTTCATGTTGAGAATTGGATCTCATGTATCAATGAGTGGAAAAAAGATGCTGTTAGGTGCAAGTGAAGAAGCGGCATCATACGGAGCAAACACGTTCATGATTTACACGGGTGCACCCCAAAATACGCGCCGTAAAAAAATTGAAGAGCTAAATATTGCTGCTGGCCAAGCACATATGAAAGAGCATGGAATTGATAATATCGTCGTTCATGCACCGTATATTATTAACGTCGGCAATACAACAAATCCTGCTACGTATGAATTAGGAGTAGAATTCTTA
Organism: Priestia koreensis; assembly: GCF_001274935.1. GTDB lineage: Bacteria > Bacillota > Bacilli > Bacillales > Bacillaceae_H > Bacillus_AG > Bacillus_AG koreensis. The sequence continues at coordinate 65,383 of NZ_LILC01000019.1, forward strand.
CGTTCTGAGATCGAGCGTACGGCTGCTTTAGGGGCAAAGCAAATCGTCCTTCATCCAGGCGCACACGTAGGAGCAGGCGCTGATGCTGGAATTCAGCAAATCATTAAAGGATTAAACGAAGTATTAACACCAGATCAAGAAGTACAAATTGCATTAGAAACAATGGCTGGAAAAGGCTCTGAGTGCGGTCGTTCCTTTGAGGAAATCGCTCAAATTATTGCAGGCGTAACGCACAATGAGAAGCTTTCCGTTTGCTTTGATACGTGTCATACGCATGATGCGGGATATGATTTGATTAATGATTTTGACGGGGTATTAAATCATTTTGATAAAACGGTGGGAATTGATCGTATTAAAGTGCTGCACGTAAATGACAGCAAAAATCCGATGGGGGCAAGTAAAGACCGTCATGAGAACATTGGGTTTGGTCATATTGGTTTCCAAGCGCTCAACTATATCGTGCATCATGAAGCGCTAGCGGATGTTCCGAAAATTTTAGAAACACCCTATGTCGGAACAGATAAGAAAAACAAAAAAGCACCTTACAAATTAGAAATTGAAATGCTCCGTGCGAAAACATTTGACGAAGAGCTACAAAATAAATTGATGAGTTAACGAAAAAATCCCTCTCAAGAAAGAGGGATTTTTTTATTAGCGTGCGATTTGATCAAATAGCTCTTGAACTTTTTGAGCTGTTTCGTAATTCGTAACGCGAGCTACTTTTTTTAGTAGGTCTTGGCGATCAGCGGTATTGTATATATCAATCGGCCGTTCACGAATAATGCCGACAAGCTTACGCGCCTGGTCCTCGGTTAAGTGCACCTTGTACTGTTTGCTAAAGCTTAGCAGTTCTTTCACAGAAATGTTATTGACTTTGTTGTTAATAATTTGTTGAAAGATTCTCATCATTCGCCCTCCTTGTTATGTATCATTGTATGGGGGAAGAGAGAAAGATGTGCCTAAATTCAATAAAAAAACGCAGAAAATAAAAGATGGTTTACAAATGTAGCGTGTGGCTGTATACTTGATAATTGTTTATAAAGTAAATCGTAACGATTCTTAAAAAGGTGAAAATAAAAAGTATGGTGATGATAAAATGAATGAACATATCATTGAAATTGATCATGTATCGTTTCAATACGATCGCCAAACGGTATTAGATAATATTACGCTTTCTATACCAAAGGGATCATTTTTAGGTTTAGTAGGGCCGAACGGTTCAGGTAAATCAACGTTAATTAAATGTATTTTAGGTTTGCATAAGCCACAGCAAGGAACCATTCGCTTATTCGGACAAGACATATCAAAATTTCGTGACTGGAGTAAGATTGGATTCGTCTCTCAAAAAGCAAATAGCTTTAATACCGGTTTTCCAGCCTCTGTATTTGAAGTCGTAGCAACAGGCTTAACATCTAAAATTGGTTTGTTTCGTTTTATGAACAAAAATCATAAACAAAAAGTATTAGATGCGATTGAAGCAGTTGGAATGAGTGATTTTGTACGTCGAAATATCGGTGAGCTCTCAGGTGGTCAACAGCAGCGCGTCTTTATCGCACGAGCGTTAGTAAGTGAACCAGAGCTGCTTATTTTAGATGAACCTACGGTTGGAATCGATAGTCAAAACGTCGATAATTTCTACACGCTATTAGAGGATTTGCATAAAAACCATGGTCTTACGCTTCTGCTTGTTACACATGATACGGGTACAATTACGGAGAAGGTCACGCACGTTGCATGTTTAAACAAGGAGCTACATTTCCATGGTGAAACAGAAGAATATGAACATTTATGTCAGCATGAGCTGTCCGCATTTTATGGTCATCACGTGCACGTTTTAACACATGATCACGGAGGACAGCCAGTATGATTTCGAGTTTGTTTCAATTTGAATTTTTACGAAATGCCTTTTTGGCAGGAATTATTATCGGACTTATCGCGCCGCTTTTAGGGGCGTTTATCGTTGTCAGGCGATTGTCGCTTATAGCGGATGCATTAAGTCACGTTACGCTCGCCGGAATTTCAGCGAGCGTGCTGCTAGAGAAAAAGTTTGGTGTTATGGCAGGGGTCACACCGATTTACATGGGAATGATTTTCTCCGTCATCGGATCGCTGTTTATTGAAAAGCTGCGCCGAGTGTACAAGCATTATCAAGAGCTCGCGATCCCAATTATTTTATCAGGTGGAATTGGGGTCAGCGTATTACTAATTTCTCTAGCAGACGGCTTTAACAACGATTTGTTTAATTATCTATTTGGAAGCGTTAGTGCCGTAAGTCGTGCCGATTTATGGACGATTATTGGTATCGCTATTTTTGTTATTGCGGTTATTATCTTGTTTTATAAAGAACTATTTGTTTTATCATTTGATGAGGAGCATGCCGCCGCATCCGGTGTAAAAGCTCGCGGCATTCACTTTGTATTCATCCTTATGGTAGCATTAGTTATCGCATCATCTATGCGAATTGTCGGAGTCCTGTTAGTGTCAGCGCTCATGACGCTCCCGGTTGCGGCAAGTATTCGACTAGCAAATGGATTTAAGCAAACGATCGTATTTGCGATTATCTTTGGTGAAATTTCGGTTGTCGGTGGTTTGTTCTCTGCTTATTACTTAGATTTGGCACCAGGGGGAACAATCGTTATTTTAGCGATTCTCATTTTAGTGATTTCCATTTTAATTAATAAAGGGCGAGGTGGACGAAAATGAATTTATCCGAAGCCATTGTGTTGTTAAAAGACAAAGGATACAAACATACGGGAAAACGTGAAGATATGTTAGAGCTGTTTGCGACAACGAACAAATATCTAACGGCAAAAGATGTACTTGACCATATGAAAGGGGATTACCCTGGATTAAGCTTTGATACGATTTATCGTAATTTGGCACTGTTTGCTGAGTTAGGCATTTTAGAAATGACAGAGCTTTCTGGTGAAAAAAACTTCCGCTTTCAGTGTGCAACAAGTCATCACCATCATCATTTTATTTGCTTGGACTGTGGAAAGACGGCTGAAATTGCGGTTTGCCCGATGGAGCAAATTAGCCAAGATTTAAATGGATGTGAAATTACCGGTCATAAGTTTGAGATTTATGGACGATGTCAGGAATGTATTGCATAAAAAAAACGAGGCGGCCGCCTCGTTTTTTTATTGTGTTTTAAGCCAGCTTTGAATCCAATCGTTTGCTTCTGCCCAGTTGTAGACTCGTACAACGTTTTTAGGCGTTGGGAGACGGTTATAAGGAGTATCAAATAATAAGACGGGAATATTGCACTCTTCGCTAATATCACAGGCATTATCGTGCTTATCCTCGAAGAAGACATCAATATCATATGTTTTAGCAGCCTCAATCTTATTGTGAGACCCGATCAAGTCAATATGGTTATAAGCAATTTCGTGGTTGTTGAACCATTTCTTTGTAACGTCTAATAGGGCATCATGACGTGCGCTAATGAAGACGAGTTCATGCTTTTTCCCCCAATCTACTAACACATCTTTCGCTTGTTCTGCAAGCGGAGCATTTTCGTAAATTTCCGCTTCATTTTTTAAGAACCAATTCGCTAGTTCCTGTTCAGGAGCCTTCACGATCGGCACTAAATCGTATTCGGTAATATCTTCAAGGGTTAATGACAAATCAAATGATTTATTAAGATAGGGAATAAAAGTTGACGGAGAAGTAACCGTCCCGTCAATATCAATTCCAAAACGCTTATTCAAAATAGCTGCACTCCTTTTTGGGATAAAAAATTCGATACAAAATGTCCAATGATATTGTAACACAGATGGTTTTTAGAAAAGCGTTTCCGAATTAAGCAAACATTTACAACTATAATTTCGTCCGTTCATCAAATACTAAACATGATCCTTACTAAGAAAGAGAGGGATAGACGAATGGATCAGAAATATGATGAACACAAACGCTATGAGCGTGATATAAAAGACCAAGAACCAGATTTCATGGAAGAAACAGCCGCTGAGTATGCTGTGCCAACCACTGCGCGTGAACGTGAGTATGATCGTGACCTCGATCGTGATCACGATATCGACCGTGACGGAGCAGAGGAAGGGAAAGTATACGGATATTTAGCAATTGCCGCAGCAATTCTATCTCTGTTTTTCTTGCCGGTTATCCTTGGTGCCGCAGGTATCATTTTAGGATTTATCGCAAGACGAAAAGGAGCACATGCTCTAGGAGCTTGGTCAATTGGAATTGGGATCGTATCGTTAGTGATCGGCATTTTCATTTTGCCATTCTTTTAAACAAAAAAAAACGGAGACCTTTGTCTCCGTTTTTTGTTTAAGCTTTTTGTGCGTTCTCAGCCTCAGCAGCTTGTTTAGCATAATGCGCTTCAGCAAGTATGTCGATTTCTTTTTTCAGTTCTTCCACCATTGTTTCTTCAGGTACTTTACGTACCGTTTTACCATGACGGAACAACAGTCCTTCGCCACGTGCCCCTGCGATACCGATATCAGCTTCACGAGCCTCACCAGGTCCGTTAACTGCACAGCCAAGCACAGCTACTTTAATCGGTGCTTTAATCAAAGAGATGTACTCTTCTACTTCATTCGCAATGCTGATTAAGTCAATTTCAATACGTCCACATGTCGGACAAGAAATTAGTGTCGGTGCATTTGCCGCAAGACCGAATGATTTTAATAATTCTTTTGCGACTTTAATTTCTTCTACTGGGTCAGCACTTAAGGAAATACGTACTGTGTTTCCGATTCCTTTTGAAAGAATCGCACCTAAACCAGCAGCACTTTTTACTGTTCCAGCGAAAAGCGTTCCAGATTCTGTGATCCCTAAGTGTAGAGGGTAATCAAACGCTTTTGCAGCTTTTTCGTACGCTTCAATTGCCAAATTAACGTCTGAAGCCTTCATGGACACGATGATATCGTGAAAATCAAGGTCTTCTAGGATTTTAATATGATGAAGGGCACTTTCAACCATTCCATCTGCTGTTGGATAGCCATACTTCTCAAGGATACGGCGTTCTAGGGAACCAGCATTAACCCCAATACGAATAGGTACGCCGCGTTCTTTTGCTGCTTTTACCACTGCTTCTACCTTTTCACGACGACCGATATTACCCGGGTTAATACGGATTTTATCTGCTCCGCCTTCAATTGCTTTTAGCGCTAGGCGATAGTCGAAATGAATATCAACAACAAGCGGAATATTAATACGTTTTTTAATTTCAGGAATGGCATCTGCAGCACGCTCATCAGGACAAGCGACGCGAACAATTTGGCATCCTGCTTCTTCTAAACGCTTAATTTCAGCTACTGTTGCTTCCACATCATGTGTTTTCGTTGTTGTCATACTTTGAATAACTACTTGGTCATTACCGCCAATCGTTAAATTACCTACTTTAACGGGGCGTGTTTTTGTACGATGTATAATTTCACTCACGTGTTAATCTCTCCTTTAAACCTAAATCAAATGATTGATTCACCTACTAGAATAACGCTTTGTAGAGAAAATAACTAGTATAAAATCTGAAACCAATTGATATTGTATCAATGTTTTCTCAATGTTGACAAGAAATAAGCTGTTATTTACTGTAAATCGGAAATTTATAGGTTTTGCCTACCTGAATTTTATCAGGCGTTGTCTGTTTATTTAGCCCTGAAAAGTCTGAAATGATACGTTGCATAGGAATAGAACGCGTGTCTTTATTCACTTCTTCGATGATCGACAATACGGTATCACCAGGCTGGATTTTCACGGTGACGTAGGAAGAATTTTTGGTTTTCTTTGTAGCTTTTTCGGTTGATTTGTAAACAGGAGCAGAAGCAGTAGTTGCCGTGATAGGTAACGTACCTTTTGCAATATCGTGGTAGATAATAAAAGCGAAAAACAAGCATACGACTAGGATTATCAGTTTTTTCATCTTATCCTCCTGCAAATGCATCATTAATACAACGTATGCCTGTCCAAGAAGATGTATGAGTGGGTCTTAGAGGTGTAGTGTAAACAAACGAATACAGCTACATGTTCAACGCAAGTCTCTGTGAATCCTTTTTTAGGAAAGAATTTCAGCAAAGAAAAAAGCGCCGATTAAGCAGGAAGCTGTTTGTTCGGCGCTTTTGTTTTTTTTAGGGGGACGGATTTAATACTCATCATGATAAATAGAAGTGAAATGCCGATGTGCAGGAGAGACACCTGTTCTGTATAGATACCTATTAAAGATAGCAAGGAAAAAAAGACCGTTGAGAACGTTGTGCTATATAAAGAGATCGTCCACAGCTGCTTGTAGAGAAGGGTACGCTTGAACAACTTTGCTATAGCCATTGCAACGAAACCAAACAAGCTGATACCAATAAACTTCATCATGGCTGAAAAAAGATAAACGAGAACGAAATAAAGAGGTAAAAGGAAATAAGTAAAGGTTTTAAATTCTTGAAGCTTATCGGCTACCTGATCACCGGTTAACGGTTTATTCCCTAATAAATAATAGGAATATACTTGAGTCTGATTGTTGGATTTAATAACGAATCCATCTTTTGATAATCCAATGGCTTCTCGGGATGATAAGGTAAGATCCTCTATAGAGTGCTTGTCGTCGATAAAATAGATCATTTTCTTTTTTGAAAGAGCGACGGTTTTTGGGCCAGAGGAAATAAGCTCTCCATCTTTAATGACGAAAGAATGAGGGTGCTTGGAGAGAAACGATTGAAATTCATCGTATCCGGACAAAACCGTCTGAGAAAAGAAAATGAAAAAAGGGATGAGTGAAAGGAAGACAAGGAAAAATCCCATCTTCAATACTCGACCGATACTTAGTAAACGAAAAAGTGCGATTTTTTTAGGTGAATAAAGACTGTAAAGCGTCTGTTGAAGGATATTCATTTTTCCTCCTCCTATCCCTTTAATTGTAAAAAGAAGGGCGGTAAAAGACAAGGAAATATTCACAATTTTATCGGTCAGAGTAAGGTAGCAAATATTTCTTTTAGAAGGGGGGTATATTATAATAAAAAGGAAATGATGGAGGTGACAGATGGATATTCTATATTGGATCTTAATTAGCGTCTCATTTTTAATTGCGTTTGTAGGGCTAGTGTACCCGATCATTCCTAGCGTGTTATTCGTAGCAATTGGATTTATTCTGTACGGATTGTTTTACGGTTTCGCTTCTTATAGCGTCGTGTTCTGGTTCGTCCAAGGATTTCTTACCATTGCGCTGTTCCTTGCTGATTATTTAGCGAATTTGGTTGGAGTGAAAAAATACGGAGGAACAAAAGCTGGGGTATGGGGAAGTACGGTTGGGTTGCTTGTTGGGCCATTCATTATACCGATTGTGGGAATTGTTATCGGGCCTTTTGTTGGGGCTGTTCTTGCGGAGCTTATTTTTAAAAGGCGTTCATTAAAAGAAGCATTTATGGTAGGAATCGGATCACTAATTGGCTTTTTTAGCGGTGTATTAACGAAGGGGCTTATTCAGCTGTTCATGGTTGGCTATTTCTTATATGCGGTATTAAAATAACGTATTGACAGTGGAAAGCATTCATGGTAAATTTTTAATGTCGTTACATAATTGTGATTTTTCCACAGTAGCTCAGTGGTAGAGCTATCGGCTGTTAACCGATCGGTCGCAGGTTCGAGTCCTGCCTGTGGAGCCATATGGCGGTGTAGCTCAGCTGGCTAGAGCGTACGGTTCATACCCGTGAGGTCGGGGGTTCGATCCCCTCCGCCGCTATTTACTACATATTTTGAATGATTACGTTCCACAGTAGCTCAGTGGTAGAGCTATCGGCTGTTAACCGATCGGTCGCAGGTTCGAGTCCTGCCTGTGGAGCCATATAGGACCCTTAGCTCAGCTGGTTAGAGCAGACGGCTCATAACCGTCCGGTCGCAGGTTCGAGTCCTGCAGGGTCCACCATTATAGCGCGGAGGAATACCCAAGTCCGGCTGAAGGGATCGGTCTTGAAAACCGACAGGGGTGTAACAGCCCGCGGGGGTTCGAATCCCCCTTCCTCCTCCATATTACATATACATTTCAAAAGAGAAGCAGATGCTTGTCTTTTTTTTGTGCAATAAATTCTTGTTTTGTGGCACGATAAAAGCAAGGCACGACGAAATGTTAATGGAATTGTTAAGAGTTTGTAAATTTTAAATAAACCGATTGTAAATTCGACATGATCTGATAAAATGTGAGCAGTTGGTTCTTAAATATATATATAAATTTTTGGAGGGTTTCCTATGATTTTTTCACCAAAAAAAGATGTGTTTTTCGAAATGTTATCGAAAATTTCCGCTAACATGAAAGAATCCACACATTTCTTCGTTGATTACAACATTAAAAATGCAAGTGACTTAAAAGAATTTGCAGAAGTAATGAAGAACTACGAACATAAAGGTGATTCTTATATTCACGAATTAATTGTGGCACTAAATAAGACGTTCATTACACCAATTGAGCGTGAGGATATCCTACAATTAGCAATGAAGATGGATGATGTATTAGACGGCTTAGAACAGTGGGTTGCTCGTTTAGAAATGTATTCTGTGACAGAAACAGACGATTACATGAAAAAATTCTTTGCTCTGATTCATCAAGCATCCATTGAAATTTCAAAAGCGATTGAATTATTAGCAAGCAAGAAGCTTGGCGAAATGCGTAAGCATGGTATCGAAATTAAAGATATTGAGTCTCGCTGTGATGAGCTATTGCGTTCATCGATTAAAAACTTGTTTGTTATTCAAAAAGATCCGATTCAATTAATTAAAATTAAAGAGCTATATGAAATGCTTGAAGATATCGCGGATAGCTGTGAAGATGTAGCCAATACGTTAGATACAATTATCATGAGAAACGCGTAAGGAGTTTATTTATGGATACGGTATTGCTTTTAACCATTCTAATCGTTATTTTTGCCTTGGCATTTGACTTTATTAACGGTTTCCATGACACGGCAAATGCGATTGCAACATCAGTTTCAACGCGCGCATTGTCTCCGCGTATTGCGATCATAATGGCCGCAACGATGAACTTAGTAGGGGCATTAACTTTTACAGGTGTTGCCACAACCATTACAAAAGATATTGTTGATCCATTTGCATTACAAAATGGTTCCATTGTTATTTTGTCTGGATTAATTTCTGCGATCATTTGGAACTTAGTTACGTGGTATTTCGGAATTCCAAGTAGTTCTTCGCATGCAATCATCGGTTCGATTGCAGGTGCTGCGGTTTCAGCGGCAGGATTTAAAGTGTTGAACTACGATGGATTTATTAAAATCCTTGAGGCACTTATTCTTTCTCCATTCCTTGCCTTGGCAATAGGATTTATCGTCATGACGATTTTCCGTTTTGTGTTCAAAAACTTCAATCTGGAAAAAACAAATCGTGGCTTCCGTACGTTCCAAATTTTCACAGCGGCGCTGCAATCATTCACACACGGAACGAATGATGCACAAAAAGCGATGGGGATTATCACAATGGCTCTCATCTCAGCAGGCATGCATACATCAAGCGATACAATCCCGTTCTGGGTGCGTATTTCAGCAGCTCTTGCAATGGGGATTGGGACATCCATTGGTGGATGGAAAATCATCAAAACCGTTGGTGGAAAGATCATGAAAATCCGTCCGGTTAACGGTGCGGCAGCAGATTTATCTTCTGCAATGATTATTTTTGGTGCAACAACAGTGCATCTACCAGTAAGTACAACGCACGTTATTTCATCTGCGATCATGGGTGTGGGTTCTGCTCAACGTGTCAAAGGTGTAAAATGGGGCGTAGCACAGCGTATTGTTATTACGTGGATTATCACACTGCCAGTTTCAGCAATTATGGCAGCGCTTGTGTATCAAATCTTACATCTTTTCTTTTAATAGACGCAAGGAAGCAGTAGCGATGGCCGCTGCTTCTTTTTTGAATTTCAATGTGTTTAGCAGGTATACATTGAGGGTAAGTGGAAAATATATAGTCGTTAAGCAATCTTTTAGGCAAATTGTTTGAAACAATAGCCTGAATTTGCTAATCTTACTTTAAAAGGTGTTAATCACCTCAAATTAGGTACATACATTGAAGGAGGAAATTAATTATGGCTTACGAATTACCACAATTACCTTACGCTTATGACGCACTAGAACCACACATTGACAAAGAAACGATGAACATTCATCACACAAAACATCACAACACATACGTAACAAACTTAAATAGTGCGTTAGATGGTCATGATGACCTAGCTGGTAAAAGCGTTGAAGAATTAATTTCTGATCTAGAAGCTTTACCAGAATCAGTACGTACAGCAGTACGTAACAACGGTGGCGGACATGCTAACCACAGTTTATTCTGGACATTACTTTCTCCAAACGGTGGCGGCGCGCCAACTGGTGAATTAGCTGACGCAATCAGCTCTAAATTCGGTAGCTTAGATGAGTTCAAAGAAGAATTCGCAAACGCTGCTAAAGGCCGTTTCGGTTCTGGTTGGGCTTGGTTAGTAGTAAACAACGGTGAGCTTGAAGTAACAAGCACTCCAAACCAAGACAGCCCATTAATGGAAGGTAAAACACCTATCCTAGGCTTAGACGTTTGGGAGCACGCATACTACTTAAACTACCAAAACCGTCGCCCTGACTACATTTCAGCATTCTGGAACGTAGTAAACTGGGATGAGGTTTCAAAACTTTACGCTAACGCTAAATAAGTTTTACTTATAATCAAAAGCCGGCAGAACCTTCTGCCGGCTTTTGTTTTCCAATAAATCCTTTTTACATAACTCCTTTTCTTTTCCACACACTATAGTGGAGAAGAAAAAAGGGGTTTTTATCATGAGTGTTTTAAAGAAAGTCATGGGTGAAGTCGAAGTAAGCAAAGACTTACTTTTGCTCTTAACCATTGGAGGATTATATGCATTAAGTATTGCGCTATCTAATTCATTTGTGAATATATATTTGTGGAAACAGTCTGGTGAATTGTTGGACATCGGTATTTATAATTTATCGATTGTAACGTTTCAACCGCTTACCTTTTTATTGGCTGGGAAATTGGCGAAAAAAATTGATCGAGTGGTTGTTTTACGCCTCGGTGTCTCCTTTCTGGCAGCCTTCTACATTGCCGTGTTAGTGTTTGGGGAACATGCTCACCAGTTTTTAGTGCTATTTGGAGCCATTCAAGGAATTGGAGCCGGATTTTATTGGCTAGCGTTTAACGTGTTAACGTTTGAAATTACGGAGCCAGAAACAAGAGATTTTTTCAACGGGTTTTTAGGGATTTTAAACTCTTCCGCTGGTATGATTGGGCCGATTGTGGCTGGTGTGATTATTTCCACTCTGTTTCGTTTTAACGGATATAACATCGTGTTTGGGATTTCGTTGGCTCTTTTTGTAGGAGCTGTGATCACAAGCTTTTTCCTTCAAAGGCGTGCTGCAGAAGGTCATTACTACTTAAAAGAGGTTCTTGCAGAACGAACAACCAATCGTGATTGGAAGCTTGTATTAAACGCTCATTTCTTTCAAGGATTAAGAGAGGGAACGTTTATCTTTGTTGTTTCAGTATTGGTATTTATTACGACGGGCAGTGAACTAGCGCTTGGAACATTTGGGCTAGTGAACTCGGCTGTTGCGTTTTTAGGCTATTACTTTGTTTCAAGGCTATTGAAGAAAAAGCACCGGTTAAAGGCAATCTTAACAGGTGGACTCATTCTATATGCTTCCGTCTACCTTTTAATTGTTCATCTTTCCTTTGTAAACTTAATTCTATATGCCATTTGTATTGCTGTAGCTTATCCAATGCTTCTGATCCCTTACACATCTTTAACATATGATGTGATTGGAAAGTGTCAAGATGTAGGTAAAAAGCGTATTGAATTTATCGTTGTGAGAGAGCTCTTTTTAAATATGGGGCGTATGACATCGATTATTGGTTTTATTATCGCGGTGGCCTTTTTTAACGAACGTATTAGTGTTCCTGTCTTACTAGCTATTGTAGGAGCAGGTCATACGTGCATCTACTTTTTTGTGCGTCACGTATCTGTATTAAAAGCAGAACAAGCGTCCCAAGAAATTACACAACCGAAAGCACCAACACCTATTTTGAACGAAGGGGACGGTGAATCACCTGTCTAGTTCTTAAAAGCCTCTCGTGTTGAAGACAAACGTTCTTCGGGCAAACGAGAGGTTATTCTTTTTTCTTACGTTTGTGACAAAAAAAGTATGTTTTGTGGCCGACAGGTCTTATTCTTTAGATAAGGTAGGGGGTTTTCCTTTTCAGTCGTAACAACGTCCTGTATAGTACTACTAGAGGAAAATGTAGAATTGCAGGTGTTGAAATGAAGAAAAAGAAAAAAAAGAAAACCCATCTAACGGGCAGACTGAATGTCCTTTTTTTGGTTGTTTTTCTCCTGTTTTCTACCTTGATTTTACGACTAGGAATCGTCCAAATTGTGAATGGGAAAACGTATGAAAAACAGGTAGAAAAAACAGAGGACAAAACGATTGATAATCCTGTGCCTCGAGGTGAGATATTCGACCGCTACAATCGTGTAATGGTTGATAATCAACCGCTCAATGCTATTACATATACGCGTTACTCAAATACGACACAGGAAGATCGCCTACGTGTCGCACGGAAATTGGCTCAGTATATCGACAAAGACACAAGCAAAGTGACAGAACGTGACCAAAAAGATTACTGGCTACAAACACGTCCAAAACAGGCGAAGCAAAAAATTACGAAAAAAGAATGGGCGCTGTTTAGTGACAGCAAGTTAACGGACAAGCAAATTTACGACAAGCAGTTAGAACGTATTACGGAAAAAGATTTGCAGTCCATTTCGAAACAAGAGCTTGAGGTCATTGCGATTAAACGCGAAATGGATAGCGGCTACACACAAACTACTCAAACGATTAAGAACGAGGGTGTAACACCAAAAGAGTATGCACTAGTGAGCGAGCATCTTGCTGAGCTTCCGGGTATAGATACGACAACTTACTGGGATCGTGACTACGTGTTTAATGATACGCTACGTACCCTGTTTGGAAATATCTCGTCTACGAACGAAGGAATTCCCCTTGATAGCTTAGACTATTACCTCTCTAAAGGATACAGTCGAAATGAGCAGGTGGGCACAAGCTACATTGAAAAGCAGTATGAAAGCATTCTAAGAGGCGAAAAATCTCAAACAAAAGATATTGAAGACCGTGCAGGGAATATTGTCGATCAAGTGACCATTGATAAAGGGCAGCGCGGAAAGGATATTTCGTTAACTATTGATGTGGCGCTGCAAACAGCAGTGGAACAGTCCATTGAGAAAGAGCTTCGTGAAACGAAAGCGAAGCCTACGACGCAATATTTAGATCGTGCGTTCATCGTCATGATGGATCCTCGTACAGGAGAAGTTCTGACCATGGCGGGGAAACGTCTTGTGAAAAATCCCGACACGGGTCAAATGGAAATGAAGGATTTTGCACTTGGAAATATGACGTCTGCCTACGCGATGGGTTCAGCGGTTAAAGGAGCTACGGTGCTCGCAGGTCTGGATTCAGGAGCGATTACGCCGAGTACACTTTTAGTCGATGCGCCGATTAAGTTCAAAGGAACAAAAGAGAAAAAGTCGACTCATAATATGGGGCCCATCAATTTACAGCGCGCTTTAAAAGAGTCGTCAAACGTATTTATGTTTAAGACGATCATGCGAATGGCTGGAGCAGAGTATAAGTACAACGGGTCGTTGAATATTCGTCCGTCCATTTTTGAGGAGATGCGCCAATATTATAGCCAGTTTGGTCTTGGGGTGAAGACAGGGATTGATCTTCCACAGGAGATGACGGGTTACAAAGGGAAAAGTCATACACCAGGTTTGGCGCTTGACTTTGCGATCGGTCAGTATGATACGTACACACCTCTTGAAATGGCGCAGTATATTTCAACGATTGCCAACGGCGGGTATCGTATGAAGCCGCAGATTGTGAAGGAAATCCGTGAGCCAACAATTAATAAAAATGAGCCAAGCAACGTATTGTATCATGCCGAACCAACGATTTTAAATCGTATTACGATGAAGGAATCGTATATTAAGCAAGTACAAGAAGGAATGAAAAAGGTTTATCAGGAGCCACATGGTACGGCTTATAATTATTTTAGAGGCGTAAGCTATGATCCGGCAGGTAAAACAGGTACGGCCCAAGCGTTTTATAATGGGAAGCCGACGTACAATTCTACGTTAGTTGGATTTGCTCCTTATAACAATCCTGAGGTTGCATTTGCGGTCGTAGTGCCGAATGCGTATACGACGTCTCCGAATGGAATTAGTCGCGAGATTGGTCGCGATGCGTTGGATGCTTACTTTAAGTTGAAGGAGCAGGGAGAGAAGGAATTAGAGGAGCAGGGTCAAGCGAATCAAAATTCTGTCAAAACGTCTTCTAAAAGCATTGAATCTGAAGTGAGTAAAATTCAATAAAGAGTTCGTGAGTCCACCTGTTAATGGGTGGACTTTTTTGTTGTGTTTTTGTTGTGGATGCAAAGCTTATAAGTTTGGATTTTCGAGCTAATTGCGTTGCTTGTCACTAGGCGACACGAAGGAGATATTCCGTTAAAAGGGAAACCCTCTCTACTAGTCCGGATCTTCGTTACAGATTGCTTCGCTTTCCACGGGGCGAGCGCTGAGCTTCCTCGTCGCTTTGCTTCCTGCGGGATCTCAGCTGACTCGCTAGTCCCGTAGGAGTCTTCGCATCTTCCACTATGATCCTCTTGTGTTTGGAATAGGGGAGGTTCAGTGGACTGGTTATCTAATCTGATTATGTGAGTGAGATAAATTTGAAAACCCCTCTACTAGTTCGGATCTCCATTACAGATTGCTTCGCTTTCCACGGGGCGAGCGCTGAGCTTCCTCGTCGCTTTGCTTCCTGCGGGATCTCAGCTGACTCGCTAGTCCCGTAGGAGTCTTCGCATCTTCCACTACGCCCCTTTTGTTGTTGGAATAGGGAAGGTGTAATGATCGTTAGTCTGATTATGTGAATGGAATAAATTCAAAAAAGCGTTACTAGTCCGGATCTCCATTACAGATTGCTTCGCTTTCCACGGGGCGAGCGCTGAGCTTCCTCGTCGCTTTGCTTCCTGCGGGATCTCAGCTGACCGCTAGTCCGGTAGGAGTCTCCGCATCTTTCACTACGATCCTTTTGTTGTTGGAGTAGGATTCATTCAGTCTGTCTCTGTTCTAAGTAGCGATAGACAAACAAGTTTTCGTTTTTTTAAAAGGAATCCCCTTTAATAGTGCGGATCTCCATTACAGATTGCTTCGCTTTCCACGGGGCGGACGCTGAGCTTCCTCGTCGCTTTACTTCCTGCGGGATTTCAGCTGACTCGACCATCCCGTAGGAGTCTATGCATCTTTCACTACGATCCTTTTGCGTTTAGGATATGGGAAATTCACTGGTCTGCTTATTTAATTTCACCATGCGAATGGGGTGGGAAAGGAAGTTGTCTCCAATTTAGTGACCTTTTAACTAATACGATAGATATAGGATTTACAAAACCTTTACACTCCCTTCAAACACAATTAATACTTGGGCTTTATTGTAGGAAATGTAGAAAGAAACAAAATACAAAGAGATCAAACGTGGGAGGAATTGTTGAATGAAACGCTTTAAAAGTCTTACTCTTCTTGTAGTGCTTGCACTAACGATGGTAGTTGCAGCAGCATGTGGCAATTCGAATAACGCTTCAGATTCAGACAAGTCAAACGGAAGCGGAGGAAAAGAGTTGTCAGGTTCGTTAGTAGTTTCTGGTTCTAGTGCGATGCAGCCTTTAGTAGCGGCAGCGGCTGAACAGTTTATGGCGAAGAATCCAAAAGTTAGCATCCAAGTTAACGGTGGAGGAAGCGGTACAGGTCTTAGTCAGGTTGCTGAAGGTTCTGTACAAATCGGAAACTCTGATGTATTCGCTGAAGAAAAAGAAGGTATCCCAGCTGATAAGCTAGTTGATCATAAAGTGGCAGTTGTAGGAATGACAGCAGCTGTGAACCCAGAAGTTGGAATTAAAGATATTTCAAAAGAAGACTTAATCAAAGTGTTTACAGGTAAAGTAACGAACTGGAAAGAAGTTGGCGGAAAAGACCAAAAGATCGTTCTTGTAAACCGTCCTGATTCTTCAGGTACTCGCGCGGTATTTAATAAATTTGCTTTAGATGGTGCTACTCCAGCAGAAGGAATCACAGAAGATTCTTCAAACACAGTTAAAAAGATCGTTGCTGAAACAAAAGGTGCGGTTGGTTACTTAGCTCTTTCATACTTCACGGACGACAAAGTAACACCACTTTCAATTGATGGTAAAGAAGCAACAGAAGAAAACGTAAAATCTGGTGAATTCCCAGTTTGGGCATATGAGCATTCTTACACAAAAGGAGAGCCTAACGAATTAGCGAAAGCATTCCTTGATTACATGATGAATGATGACGAAGTGAAAAAGAACATCATTCCGAAACAAGGATACATTTCTGCAGGCGACATGAAAGTAGAACGTGACGCAGAAGGTAACACTAAGTAAGAGGATCACAACTAGCTATATTCTAGGGTAAGTGCGTGTCAAACAGGCATTTACCCTATTATACCGTTATTGGGAGTGTTAAAAATGGAGAGACAGATAAAGTTAACAGCCAGCGAAAGGCTGATTAATTCAAGTAAAAATAGGCGTTTGGATGAAGTAAGAGGAAAAGTAATTGTAATGATTTGTGCAGCGATTATGATTATCGCAACGCTTGCGATTACGATTTTCTTAGTAACAAAGGGTTTACAAGCATTTGTTAAAAATGATGTAAGTCTAATTGAGTTCTTAACCAGTACGAATTGGAATCCTAGTGGAGATTCCCCTGAATATGGTACAGTTCCGTTTATTCTAGGATCATTTGCTGTTACCGTATTAGCTGCATTAATTGCCGCACCGTTAGGAATAGGTGGAGCTATTTTCATGACAGAAATCGCACCTTCATGGGGACGAAAAGTATTACAGCCTGTCATTGAATTATTAGTTGGTATTCCATCTGTTGTTTATGGATTCATAGGGCTTACAGTGTTAGTGCCATTTGTTCGTGAACATTTTGGAGGACTAGGTTTTAGTTTATTATCCGGTATGATCGTCCTTGCAGTAATGATCTTACCGACGGTTACAACCATTGCAACAGACGCAATGAGCGCATTGCCAAACAGCTTACGTGAAGGTTCGTATGCTCTCGGTGCAACACGCTGGCAGACGATTCGTAAAGTATTAATTCCAGCTGCGCTTCCATCATTACTAACAGCTGTCGTGTTAGGGATGGCTCGTGCATTTGGTGAAGCGTTAGCGGTTCAAATGGTTATTGGTAATACGCGTAATTTATTTAGCAGTATTTTAGATCCATCAGCTACGTTAACAACGATTATTACGCTGAACATGGGGCATACGACGTTCGGAAGCTTAGAAAACAACGTACTATGGTCAATGGGCTTAATCTTACTAGTGATGTCTTTCATTTTCATCATGATTATCCGTTACCTATCTGCTAGGAGGAAGTTTTAATGAATAGTAGAACAGCTGATAAAATTGCAACGGGCGTGTTCTCATTAATTGCCTTTATTATCGTTGCGATTCTCGTTGGATTATTTTCATACATTTTGGTAAACGGTGTGAGTCATATTTCTGGAAACTTTTTAACGACTCCATCGAGTAATATTATGGCGGGTGCTGGTATCCGCGATCAGTTATTTAACTCCTTTTATATTTTAATTATTACGATGCTTATTACGGTACCGCTCGGAGTAGGCGGGGGCATCTACATGGCTGAATACGCAAAACCAGGAAAAGTAACAAACTTTATTCGTACGTGTATTGAAGTGTTAGCTTCTCTTCCTTCAATCGTGATCGGGATGTTCGGTTTACTTATGTTCGTTAACCTTACAGGTTGGGGATATAGCATCATCGGTGGTGCACTTGCGCTAACGGTATTCAATATTCCTGTTATGGTTCGTGTAAGTGAAGATGCAATTCGCTCTGTTCCGAAAGAACAAAAAGAAGCAAGTTTGGCACTAGGTATCACGCACTGGCATACAATTAAGACCGTTATCTTACCAAGTGCATTTCCAATTATTTTAACAGGGGCCATTTTAGCTTCGGGACGTGTATTTGGGGAAGCGGCGGCATTATTATTTACAGCAGGACAAACCACACCAATTTTAAATTATGCCGACTGGAATCCGTTCTCTGCAACGTCACCGCTTAACCTTTTCCGACCAGCAGAAACGTTAGCAGTTCATATCTGGGCCGTTAACACACAGGGCTTAATTCCTGACGTAAAAGAAGTTGCAAACGGTGCTTCGGCTGTACTTGTATTATCAGTACTAATTTTCAATTTAGGAGCTCGATTTATCGGTAGCTTTATTCATAAAAAAATAACGGCATCAAAATAATTAACAGATAGGTGGTTCTGTCAATGGGAAAAATGGTAGCGGAATTGGAACGAAACACAGTTCTTGATGGAGGTGCAGAAATGGTGAACGCACAGCCACACATTTTAAAAATTCGTGATTTGAGCATTTATTATGGTGAAAAGCGCGCGGTTAATTCCATTTCATTTGATATCCATCAGCATGCGGTAACAGCTTTAATCGGTCCATCTGGATGCGGAAAGTCGACGTTTTTACGAAGCATTAATCGCATGAACGATTTAATCCCAGGAGCACGTGCAGAGGGAGAAATCATGTATGAGGATTTAAATATCCTACGCGGAGATGTAAATCTAGTTGAGCTTCGAAAAGAAATTGGGATGGTGTTTCAAAAGCCAAATCCATTCCCTAAGTCCATTTATAACAACATCACTCACGCGTTAAAATTTGCGGGCACGAAGCGAAAAGGCGACCTAGATCAGCTTGTGGAAGAAAGCTTACGAAAAGCAGCGCTATGGGATGAAGTCAAAGACCGTCTTCACGATTCGGCTCTTTCTCTCTCTGGTGGACAGCAGCAGCGTCTTTGTATCGCCAGAACGCTTGCAATGAAGCCAACGGTTTTATTATTGGATGAACCAGCATCAGCGCTCGATCCTATTTCTAACGCAAAGATTGAAGAGCTGATGCTCGATCTAAAGAAAGAGTATTCCATTATTATCGTGACGCACAACATGCAGCAGGCTTCTCGTATTTCAGATAAAACGGCCTTTTTCTTGAACGGAGATCTAGTAGAGTATGATGCGACAGAAACAATTTTTACACGTCCATCTCAAAAGCAAACAGAAGATTATATTTCTGGAAGATTCGGTTAAGGAGGCGTTTATATGATTGAGACTTTAACAAAGCCGGCTACGAAATCGGCAGCCTTTGAAATGAAGGATTTAAATTTATGGTATGGAACAAATCATGCCTTAAAGAACATTAGCTTTTCGATTTATCGAAACGAAATTACGGCGATTATCGGTCCTTCTGGATGCGGGAAATCAACGTTTATTAAAACATTAAATCTAATGATTAACACAAATCCTAGCGTGAAAATGTCCGGTGAAATTAATTACGACGGAATGAATATTTTGGATTCGAAAGTGGATCTTGTGGATTTACGTAAAAACGTCGGAATGGTGTTCCAAAAAGGAAATCCATTCCCACAGTCGATCTATAACAACGTTGCGTACGGGCCGCGAATTCACGGGATTAAAAAGAAAAAAGAGCTTGATGAGTTAGTCGAAAAAAGCTTAAAGGACGTAGCACTTTGGGATGAGGTTAAGGATCGCTTAGATGCTCCTGCTCTAGGGCTGTCTGGTGGACAGCAGCAGCGCTTGTGTATTGCGCGTGCCCTTGCTACAAAACCAGATGTACTGTTAATGGATGAGCCTACGTCTGCGCTAGACCCTATCTCAACGATTAAGATTGAAGAGCTTGTGCTTGAGTTGAAGAAAAAGTACACGATCGTGATGGTGACACACAACATGCAGCAGGCTGCTCGTGTGTCAGATAAAACAGCCTTTTTCTTAATGGGTGAGCTCATTGAAATTGATGCAACCGATAAAATTTTCTCAAATCCTGAGAAAAAACAAACAGAAGATTATATTACCGGACGATTTGGATAAGTCATTCAACACAGCTATAACTATCGTTTTATAGATTTGTAAATCATCTCAGGGAGTGGAGAGCAATGAACGTTCGTAAAAGTTTTGATTTGGAGCTTAAACAATTAAGAGATCAACTACTAAACATGGCAGAGCTCGCACAAAAAGCATTAGACAAAGCCATTTACAGCCTTCAGCATCAAGATTTACAAAAAGCAAAGCAAGTACTCGATGAAGATAACGTTATTAACCAGATGGAATTAGATATTAATAATAAAGCGATTGCTGTTATGGCGAAGCAGGCGCCGGTAGCTTCTGATCTACGACGCATTGTCGTAGCGATTAAAATTTCATCGGACGTAGAGCGAATTGGCGACTTAGCGGTGAACATTGCAAAGTCAACGCTTCGTATTGGAGATCAGCCTCTTATTAAGCCGATTGAAGACATTCCAAAAATGATGCAATTTGTTCAGCAGATGTTATTAGATGCCGTTACAGCGTTTTATTCAGAAGACGTCAACTTCTCGAAAGAAATCGCCGCAAAAGATGATACGGTTGATGAGATGTATGGAAAGATTATTACGGAACTTATGGAGCTAATGGCGATCCGTACGTCAGACGTAAAGCAAATTACGGAGCTTTCGTTCATTTGCCGAAACATTGAACGCGTCGGTGATCATATTACAAACATCAGCGAAAACATTATTTATTTAGTGACTGGCCATTTATACGATCTTAATCATTGAGTAGCAAAAAAAGCCCAAGTAAACGGGCTTTTTTTTATGGATTGAAATGTTAAGGAATGTAAAAATATTGTTAAAAGTTGGTTAATACCCGCCTTTTATAGGTCAAATGAATTACTCTAGAAGAGGTAATTAGATCTATAAATAGCGGGGGAAAGCATATGTGGAAAGGAACAAAAAGAATAAGAGAGCGTTCATTAAAGAAACTCTCTGCATTTCCAGGGAAACAACAGTGGGCCAATTTGAACGTTAGTAAAAAAATTGGATTGGTGTTTGGAATTATATTTGTTTTCATTGCTATTACGACTTTAGTAGTTGGGGTGGCACTAAGAAGCATTGCAGGTGAGACAGAGGTTATTAACGAAAAAAGCAAACGGGCGGTTGTAATTACAGAAATGGGCTCGTTAATACGAGCAAAGGATATCCGTATTGCAGACTATATCACTTTTTTAAAAGAAGATGATTTGAAGGGATATCGAACTGCTCGAAATGAGCTCAATGAACTGCTACATAAAGTAACGATCGAAACGTCTAGTACGAAACAGAAGGAATGGTTAAACAGAATTAAGGATAACAATGAGAAGATTGATGATACGTTCATTTCGACTGTGGCGCCTGCTGTTGTACGAATGGATACAGCCATTTATACGTCAGCTAGGAAAGATATTTCAAGTCTGCGTGATCAGAACGTGGAAACTCTTGCGGAATTACGTAAGGAAGCGTTGAAGGAAAGTGAACATGCCTACACAACCTCTGCTAAGCTTCAGAACTACGTGATGCTTGCGTTGATTTTGTCTGTCGTGATCATTCTGCTTGTAAGCATTCTGATTGTGACGTTTTTTACAAGCGTCATTCGTCACCAGCTAAATAACGTTGTGTATACGTCTGAACAAATTGCGAGCGGAAATTTAGCTGTTCCGCAGCGTATTTATGAGTCGAATGACGAGATCGGTCGTTTAACAAAGACCGTTCAGCGCATGACAGATCATTTGCGAGAAACGGTTACGCATCTATTTTCCGTGTCAGACGAGCTTCGAGGACAAAGTAGGGGCTTACTACATTCAGCTGAAGCAGTGCGAAGCAAAAGTGAAGATATTTCAGGAGCTGTTCAAGAACTGGCAAGTAATGCAACGGTTCAAGCTGATCACGCCACGGTGATTAATGAAACGATTGAAGCATTTTCTGAGGACGTTCATGAGGTTGCCGTATCAGGAAAATTTTTAGAGAAGTCATCACAGCACGTTAAAGAATTAACATACATAGGAAGCCGTTCGATGAACTATTCAATGAATAAAATGAAGCAAATTAATGAAGTCGTCATGCAATCCTATGAAAAAGTGCAGGATTTGCAACAGCAATCAGAGGAAATTTCAAAGCTAGTGGCCATTGTGAAAGATATTGCCGCTCAGACCCATCTTCTCGCATTAAATGCAACCATTGAAGCCGCACGAGCGGGGGAATTTGGGAAGGGATTTGCAGTCGTAGCAAATGAGGTCAGAAAGCTTTCCTCTCAAGTGAATCATGCGGTCCGCGATATTACCGCTATGACGGCAACCATTCAGTCCGTCTCACGTGATACGATGCAATCATTGCAACACGGATACACGCAAGTAGAAGAAGGAAGCACTCAAATGGCCGAAACGAATCAGAAGTTTTTTCATATTGAGGAAGAGGTAGAAAATATGACGAATCGTATTGTTCATATTTCTACAGCGCTACAGGGACTTAACGAGAAGGGAAGTCTTGTTCGAGATTCATTTCAGGAAGTGGCGGCTACTTCTCAAGACTTTACGTCAGGCACGATGTATTTTTCAGCGTCGATTCAAGAGCAAGATCAAGAAATTGAACATATGTTGACACGTATCACACAGCTCGGAAATCATGCCGAGCATTTGACACAGAGCGTGCAGCGTTTTACGATTTAACACAAAGAAGGAGGCGCTTTAAGCGGCCTCCTTTTATTGCGTAATGATGTTACTAATTTCGACGATACTCATGCCTTGTTTAATTTCGTAAGTACCGATTTGAATCTTTTGATTGAGCTGATGATCTGTTAAGTATTGAATAAAGTCACGCGTATTTTTAATTACACCTTGCTTTTGGAGCGCGTTCGCAACATCGCTGCTCGTAGTACCTGCTGAAACAGTGATGGTTACGTTCGAAGGTGGCACTGGCTGAGACAAAACCGGTTTGTCCGGTTTCTGTTCACTCTGTGGCTGTGCCCATTCCTGCTTAGACACGATTTTGTACCCTTTTTCCTCTAGAAAACTCTTTGCGCTTTTTTCAGTCAGTTTCGGAATCCGTTCCTGCGGCTTGGCAATGGTTTGTTCCATCGATGTGTAATAGACAATTCCAATAATACAGGTGGCAAGCAGCAGTCCAAAGGAAAAGGATCGAATAGTAGATGCAGTCATTCCGTACGACCTCGCTTGTATTTTTCTACCGTAACTAAAATATCTTGGATGGATAAAGACAATGTAGTGGCAATTTCACTAGGAGATACTCCGTTTTGAATCAGTTCTACAATTTGTTTTTGAACGAGTGGATGTTCGACCGCTTTAGGATGTTCCTTTTTTACTGTAGCAACAGGAATCGGGGAGTGGTCCATCAGTAGCTCTTCTTGGAGAAGCCCAATTTTTTTATTTACCTGATATTGGTCCTGCATCATTGTGATCGAAAGCGTTTCGACCTGATTCTCTAATGTCTTCAGACGATCCTTTTTGAGGAAGGACAAAAGGTAAAGCAGAATACTAGTCACGATTAAAATAATAAATACGAGTTTCATTGAATCACCTCAAATATCAATAAGATGTTTTGTAATTGCATGACGAGTTTCTCATTATTTAATAATTGGAATGATTTCCTGCTTTATCTTATCATGTAAATTTTAAAAGTTATAGAGTTTTTCCACGAATGGTGAAGCAAAATCTGTGCTAAATCGACAAAATGCGTTTATTGTAGGCAGTTTTTGATGATGGTAAGATAGAAATAAGAAATTAAAATAAACAGGCGTAACCGTTTTGAAAAGAGGCAGGGGACCAGTTTTGGATCACACAATAAGCGAAAATATAGACCAATGTATCGGCATCAACAGAAATCATCAGTCCATCTATTTATATTGGAGTGCCTCTAGGGAAACACAAACATTACTAAGAAATATGTTTGGATTAACGTGGGTAACATGCACAAAAACGCTCCGGCTGTACGAAGTAACAGGTATTTCATTTAATGGTCATAATGCTCACCAGTTCAAGGATTACGACGTTTCGTCTGATCAATCGTCTTTCTTCATGGATGACCTCGCTAAGGGGGCGTATATGGCAGAAATAGGCATTACGCTGCCAAATGAGCAATACTTTGCTTTGCTTCGTTCTAATCCTGTCTATGTAGATACAGAACGCTCTCATACAAATGAAGGATGGAAGCAGGACGAAGAACCTCCCCCAGCCTGGAAAGAAACGTTCAGTACGTACTCTTGTTATTTAGAAACGAATAAGGTGACTAGCTATGACCCTCACTAATTATATTTTCATTGATCAAGAAGAATGCTATATAAAATACGAGAATGACGAAGAGTTGCTTTTTGAACGCATGTGTCAGGAAGTAGTTGAGAACTATTTTCCTGCGCTAAAGCTGCTAGAAGAACACCCCTCTTCTGAAATGATTCTCGTATTATCTCCCTTTACCATCGCTTTACTTGCACACTCAACAATCCAAGAAAAAATACGCGAGCGAATGTCAACCGATGATGGAAGTACCGTCTTTGAAGCGTGTAGACACGATATATTGGCCACCTTTAAACAATTTATTACAAAAGGGCAAATTACGTTATGCCTGAAGCCATTAACAGGTGTGTATACGCCTTGGCTTTTGACAAAGCAAGCGCTTCAGGCACAAATATCCGATGCATTACGTCTTTGTCAAACATTGTTAGGGTG
Organism: Priestia koreensis; assembly: GCF_001274935.1. Taxonomy (GTDB): domain Bacteria; phylum Bacillota; class Bacilli; order Bacillales; family Bacillaceae_H; genus Bacillus_AG; species Bacillus_AG koreensis. The sequence goes on from NZ_LILC01000019.1 coordinate 90,072, forward strand.
TAGGCCATCAGCCTTTTACTTTCCTTTTTCTCACTTTGATGATGTAGCAGATTGTGTGATACGAGAAAACGGCGTTCATACCGCATTTTTGGGGATTCGTCGTGATCATGTTGAAACACAACAGCTCCACATTCACGTTTCATCGCTTCAAACGACGCTTGTTTGTTTCGAAGAGGCGAATAACGGCGATGTGATGACAAGCTGTTACCCGTTTATAAATGGACTGCAGCACGAACGAGAACGAGTCAATCCACAAAAAGAAAGTCAGATAACCGAACAAAATGAATGGATCGTCCGAGCGCTTCATTTCATGGAGAGGACGATTGTGGAGCTTGCGAATGACCCAGCGTATCGCTTAGACGAGAAGACGGTGGAGTTTACTGAACTCGTATCGGTATGGATGCTTCTAAGCCACGAGATATTTTTAAAAGAGAAGACCGATCTATCGCAAGGTAGTGAGGAGAGCTATTTTATCTCTCTGCTCACTTATTTTAAAAAGCTAGCTGCTAATGTGCGGCAGGATCGAACAGAATCTTACGTGTCACCGCTGCCGAAATGGCTGTCCTATGTCGCACGTTTTTACGGTGTCGCATCATTCAGACATCCATCTCTTCAGCCGTTCATCCCACCTGCTAAAAAAGAAGGCATGAATATTCTAATGCTTTCATGGGAATTTCCACCATTAGTGGTGGGTGGATTAGCGAGACACGTGTTTGATTTATCGAGAGCACTTGTCAAGCTTGGTCATAACGTGTATGTGATTACGGCTTTTGTAGAAGGCCTTCCATCTTATGAGAGGTTGTATGGGGTTCATGTCTATCGCGTTCGGAGTTTGCAACCTCATCATCAAGATTTTCTCCTATGGGTGAGCAGTCTGAATGTAGCGATGATGAGACAGGGAATGAAGCTTGGAAAGCAAATGTCCTTTCACCTTGTTCATGCGCATGATTGGCTAGTAGGTGAAGCGACGGAGGTTCTTGCAGAACATCTAGCCCTTCCATTTATTACGACCATTCATGCAACAGAGCACGGAAGAAATAACGGGATCTTCACCGAACTACAAAAGACGATCCATGAAAAAGAAGAACGCCTCGTCAAACAGTCGGATGCGCTCATTGTGTGCAGTCAGTATATGAAAGAAGAACTTACACGTTTATTTTATGTTCCAGAGGAGAAAATATCCATTTTCCCAAACGGAATCGACCCAAATATGATGATCTCTCACACGAAACATAGTCAGTTAAAAAAGAAGCATGAGTTATCACAAGGACCGATGTTATTTTCAATTGGCCGAATCGTCTATGAAAAAGGTTTTCAAACGATTATCGAGGCGGCAGAAAACCTAGTGGAAAAATATCCAACAATTCAATTTGTGATTGCTGGGAAGGGGCCGCTTCTCGCAGAGTTTCGCCAGTTAGTAAGTGACAAGCAACTTCAACGAACCGTATTGTTTGTTGGCTATATATCAGATGACGAACGCAATCAGTTTTTATCTCTTGCTGACTATGTACTATTTCCAAGCTTATATGAGCCATTTGGGATTGTAGCTCTTGAAGGAATGGTAGCAAACAAACCAACGATTGTATCTGATACCGGCGGATTAAAAGGCATTGTAGAGCACGGTGTGACCGGTTTGAAAATGACGCCTGGAAGTTCAGAAAGTCTTTGTGAGCAAATTGAATGGCTAATGAGGGATGCAAATCGAGCAGCGGAGATGGCGGCTAGAGGAAAAAAGCACGCGATTACGGAATTTAGCTGGAATAAGGTTGCGATTGATACGAGTGAGCTTTTTAGTTCAGAAATTGGTCATTATCGAAACGGAAAGGGGATATCGACTTGAAGGGAGTCATTTTAGCAGGCGGTAAAGGAACCAGGTTGTATCCTCTGACAAAACATGTGCCAAAGCCTATGCTTTCATTGCTTGGGAAGCCTGTTTTAGAATATACGATCAATCTTCTTAAGGAGTACGGCGTTACAGATATTGTGATTACGCTTGAATATCTGCCAGAAACGGTGATGACTTACTTCGGTAACGGAGAGAAGTGGGGCGTATCTATTCAATATTTTATTGAAGAAGAGCCGCTCGGAACAGCGGGAAGTCTTTCTCATTTAGCTCATTTTCTCACAGAGCCTTTTATTGTGATGAGCGGAGATTCCATTACTGATTTGAATTTAGCAGAAGTGATGGATTTCCACAGTAATCATCACGGGATTATGACGATGGTGACAAAGGAAGTGGAGAATCCCTTTCATTACGGAGTGGTCATTTGTGACGGTGAAGGTCAGGTCGAAAAGGTGATTGAAAAACCAAAGCGTCATGAAGTAATGAGTGATCGAATCAATACAGGTATTTATATTCTTGAACCCCGGGCCCTTTCTTATATTCAAGAGAATCATAAAGTTGACTTTAGCCTTGATGTCATTCCTACGCTCCTTGCGGCAAATGAATCTATTTTTGCTTATTATACAAACCCTTATTGGGTCGATATTGGGCAAGTTAGTCATTATAAAAAAGCGCATTGGGACGTTATGAAAAGGCACCAGTCAAACTACGTAAGGATTGAGGAGAACGTGACGATTGGCGAGGAAGTCATTCTAATTCCGCCGATTTATATCGCAGCCAATACAGAAATTCAAGAACGATCTGTGGTAGGTCCTTACGCTGTAGTGGGCCCTAATTGCCGAATTGGCTCTGATTCTACTGTTCAGTATAGTATTTTGCTAGGACAAAACGACGTACAAAAAGAAAGCCACTTGCACAGCGTCATGATGCACTGCGGAGACCATACGCTCTCTACCATAAAAAAAAGCGGAGAAGATGGCAGTCCTTTTACGTCTAGTGACGGTGGTAAAGGGTTGAGTAGAGGGGAGCCTCTTTTTTCAAAAGGTCAAATGATCAAGCCGCTTTTTCAGATCACGTCAGAATTTCTTATGAGGCTTGGTCAGGCATTTTCTTCTCTGTACACAGCTGGGGCAACGATGTATATTGCCTGTGACGGAGAACGTGACTCGTTTCATATAAAGGAGCTTGTCGCACATTCGCTACAGATTCAAGGCTACGAAATAAGAGATTTACATAGTTTGTCAGTTCCTTGCCTACAGCATATGGTCATGACTACAAAAGCTTCGTTTGGGGTGCATGTTAGCACATCTCGTCATGAAGTGAAGATGGAATATTACCAAGGCAATGGAGAGTTGCTAGAATCAAGCCTAGAATGGCAGCTAGAACAAGCTTTTTGGGCAAATGACCGTTTATATTCCTCTAACCGCGTGGGCTATAAAGAACAGGCTCTCTTTGATCGAGAGGGGTATGTGGATTCACTTGTCTATTCGTTTCACATTCCTAAAATTTTAAGCGTTAATGCGTTTATTGTTGTTAGTTGTCCGTCTTACATGAGGGACGTTTTGCTGCAAATTTGCCGAGATCTTCGCGTCGAGTGTATTCACGTCGCTCCTTCTATTAATGACAAAGAAATGAGCGAGATGATTACGAAGCAAAAAGCGTTTCTTGGAATCAATATTTCTTCGAACGGTGATGAATTTGTTTTGTTTGATGAAACAGGCCGGAAGCTGACGGAAATGGAGATGCTCTCCTTGTATGTGTTAAGTGAATGCATGGTGAAAAATAACGAAGAAATTCCTCTTCCTGTTCACGCACCGTCGACGTTTGATCAGGTGATCGAACATTTTAGATGTACGTCACTACGAACCAAAAAGGAAAAGAGAGATATAATAAGGGCAAGAGCGCCTATTCAGTTTCAGACCGATGCCTTGTACGCGTTATGTCAGCTTTTGGAGCTTATCGCGGTTAAAAATTCGTTTCTTTCTGAATTACTCGCCGACCTTCCTGTTGTGCATATGCTACAAGAACATATCGAATGTCCGTGGGAGGTGCAGGGAAAAGTTCTGCGTAAGTTAAGTGAAGAAGCATTTGATAAGGAGCTTATTGATGGGATCAAAATTTTCCATGATGATGGAAGCTGGACACTCATCTTGCCAGATTCGTATGCACCCATTTTAACAATCTATTCACATGCTACTAATCAGCAAATCGCCGAACAGTCACTTTCGTATTTTATTGAAAAAATAAAAGAATATCAGAGGGTGTGAACAATGGATACTTTATATACGAACTTTAACGAAGAATATATGAGTACGAATAACAGCTGCTTTGATTTTCATGAAATGAAACACACGATCGGACTCTGGATGGACGGAGAATTTGTCTGGATGAATGATTTGCTGTCCAAGGAGCAGGTCGAACGGCGTGGCTTAGACATACAAGCGAACTTTACGACGGCCTTGCTAAATGGATGTGATGTCGGAAAGTTAGTCATGCACATTCATAATGATACAAATGAAGAAAAAGGGATCAAGTTATATATGCAGCAGGAAATCTACCACCAGCTCAGTAACCATATGGCATACTATGCGCCTACGGATCAATATCTTGTTCATGCTCTTCTGAAACACGTGTACGTTTGCAACGGAGCGTTTCAACAAAAAGGAATCATTCAGTACACCACAAAATCACAGAAAAAACATACATTTCCTCATTTATGGGAAAATATAAAAAAAGGTGGACTTTACTATCAGCCTTTATCAACAAAAAATGTAATGAGCGCCTTTACTTTAGAAGGGGAAATACCGCCATTTAGCAGTGTTTCCGCCTCTTATTGGGTGATTAAAAGTCGAAGTAAAGAGGTCGCTTCGACATTAAATAAACTTCTTCGTAAAAACAGGCTGGAATTTATATAAGAAAGATGATATTATAGTAAAGTCTGATTTATGTTTTGATGTTTGGAGGGAAAAATGATGCGTGTGAATATTACATTAGCTTGCACAGAAACTGGTGATCGTAACTACATCACTACTAAAAATAAGCGTAACAATCCTGACCGTCTTGAGCTTAAAAAATATTGCCCAAGACTTAAGAAAGTTACTCTACACCGCGAAACAAAGTAAGCAGTAGGAATTTATTCCTACTGTTTTTTTTTATGCATTTTTAACGAAACGCTATAATAGTTCAGTTAAGAAGATGAAACAGATATAATGGAGCTACGAACACGTACAGCTAGAGGAGAGTGAACAAAGTGAAAAAAGAATTGCGAAGCGCGTTTAAAGCCCGAATGGATGAAATGACGACAGAAGAACTTCATCGCTATTCCGTGCTCATTACAGAGCGTCTAGTAAATAGCTCTTTTTGGGAGAACTGTAAGGTTATTGGATGTACGATCTCTGGGCCAAAAGAGGTTTCAACATTCATGCTTGTTGAAAAGGCGTGGGAGCAAGGGAAAGACATTGTTGTCCCTAAATGCCACCCAAAAACGAAGGAAATGACGTTTCATCGCATTACATCCTTTGATCAGCTTGAAACGGTCTTTTACGGGTTAAAGGAACCGATCGTTGAAAAAACAATCAAGGTTGAGGCAACTCAAATTGATGGAATGATTGTGCCGGGATTATGGTTTGATCACAGCGGGTATCGTGTTGGATACGGAGGCGGCTATTATGATCGTTATTTAGTTCATTATCCGCACAGAACAATCGCTCTGGCGATGGACTGGCAGCTGGTTAATTCCGTTCCTTACGAGAAGCACGATGTTCCTGTTCACCAAATTGTCACGAATGAGACGGTGCTTTATGTGGATTGACATTTTTACCTATGTCATAATCGGAGTAATTGCTTATGCTGGCTATCGTCTTCGTGCACTGACGATCAGCGGAGCCGTCGCTGCTTTCATAACGGGCGTGGCGATCTCGATCGGAGCCGGAATACAGGGACTATTCATTCTCGCACTCTTTTTTGGAACATCCACTCTTTGGAGTAAATACAAAAAACAGCAAAAGAAAGCCGTGGAAGAAAAATTAGAAAAAAGTGATGCAAGAGATTGGGTTCAAGTATGTGCCAATGGAGGGATCGGGGCGCTGTTCGCCTTAGTCTACCGTTTTACGGGTCATTCGCTTTATGAGTGGATGATGATTGTGAGTTTCGCGGCGGCAAACTCAGATACGTGGGCATCTGAAATCGGATCACTTAGTAAAAGCAGGCCGTTTCATTTACTTCGTTTACGAGTGGTAGACCGCGGAACATCCGGGGCGATCTCCGTGCTCGGTACATTCGCTGCTGTTGGAGGGAGCGCTGTCATTGCCTGTGGTGCTTTTTACGTGTTTCCGTCCGTTACATGGCGTGTGGCTCTTTTCATCGCGCTGTTTGGATTTATTGGAAACGTGATTGATAGCGTACTAGGTGCAACCGTTCAAGTAAGCTATCGCTGTCAGGTATGCGGGATAGAAACGGAGCGAACAGAGCACTGTGGGTCTAAAACGGTCTATGCACGTGGAATATCATTCTTAAATAACGATGCTGTGAATGCGCTATCTATTTTATTTGGTACACTAATAGGAGGACTATTCCTATGAATCAACGAACTACTGTAACAGGCGTCATTTTAGCGGGGGGCGAGTCAAGGCGATTTGGCTCACCAAAGGCACTAGCGAAGCTTGGAAATCAAACGTTTATTGAAAGAGCGGTACAGCTTTTGCAGGAGGAAGTGGATGATCTTCTGATTATTGCTCATTCAACGATTGCCTCGACTATTGAGAAGCTCCTGCCATCTGTCACGGTGATCACAGATGTGCCTGATCATGCAGGAAAGGGACCACTTGCTGGTATCTACACAGCGATGGACTATGCGAATTCTCATTGGTACTTTGTAATGCCCTGTGACATGCCTTACCTTTCAAAGGAAAGTATTCGTACATTCTTTTCACATCAGCGTACCGAGGACGATGCGGTGCTAAGCTGTATACATAATCGCACACAGCCCCTTGTAGGCTTGTATCATGAACGAGTCAAGACAACGTTAGAAGATTGCTTGTCTCGTCAGGACCTGCGTGTCATGAAGGCGCTAGATCTTCTAAACGTACACTGGTTAACCGAAAAGCATTTCGATACAAACGTGCAACGCGAATTTCAAAATATCAATACTCCTAATAGCGTAGGGTAACTTTTAAAATTGAATAGTGAATCATGGATAATTGAACCTAAATGGTGGCAGAGTAATGGTAAAAGGAGGTTATAAGCATGCAAAGATTCCTTTTACTGCTGCTAGGATTTGCGGTATTGCTCGTAGGCTTTCGCTTTCGCTACCGATTCGTCAACATCATCTTAGGAAATCCATTTATTCGAGGCTTGGCGGTAAGCTCATTTTTCAAACTTCCATTTGTGCGTGAGAAATTGCTAAACCAAGTGTTTCGCTATTCATGAGAGAAAAAAGAGACCTGTAGGGAGTATTCCCACGGGTCTCTTTTTATGTAAACGAAATCTGATGAAGAGGTGATGAAGTGAGCAGTAGGCAGGAATACATGTATTGGCAAACGATAAGGAAGCTTATTCATGAAAAGAAGTATTCCGTGTTGTCAGTTGCAGAAAACCTTTCTGAAATTTGGCTAGAATCCAAAAAGGAAGCACAGATCGTACGCGTCGTTCGACATACGTTCAACTGGGCGAACGAAATGGAGCATGATGCAAATCAAGTCTATTACGTAGCAGATACATATCGAAAGCGCAGCATGAAGCGCAACCTCCGTCTTGTTAATATTTATATCTCGGATCATGAGCCTGTGAATGATTGGACGGATGTGATAGGTGCTAAAAAAGCCGATCACATTCAAGTTCAAACGTTTTTACTAAGCACAGCAGAACGAGAAAGCTATGAGGACTTGTACCGTCAGCTTCAACTATCGTTATTCATTCCAGAAACGGACGAGTTAGACAGTGACATACGAGCGTTGCAAATGGAAGTTGTGGACGGAATTAACGAGGAGAGGGAAAAAGAGAAGAATTTATTTAATTACTCGAAGCCCTTCTTTTCGTATCTCTTTTTAGCCATTCAAATTGTTATGTATCTTGTGTTGGAATTAAACGGGGGAAGTCAAGATAATAATACGCTCTTGAAGTACGGTGCTAAATTCACGCCATATATTTTAGCAGGAGAGTGGTGGCGTCTTGTCACACCAATTTTCTTACACATCGGCTTTTTACATCTATTAATGAACAGCTTCGCTTTATACTCCATTGGTCCGCTAGTAGAACGTATTTATGGTCGAGCACGCTTTGTCTTTATTTATTTGCTAGCTGGAATTACGGGAGTGCTTGGAAGTATGGTGTTTAGTACCTCGCTTTCTGCAGGTGCTTCTGGGGCCATCTTTGGTTTGTTTGGGGCACTGCTGTATCTAGGCGTGCAGCACAAAGCACTCTTTTTCCGCACGATGGGTGTGAACGTTATTGGCATTATCGTGATTAACTTAATTTACGGATTTAGCGTGTCCGGCATTGATAACGCAGGTCATATTGGAGGAATGCTCGGTGGCTTTTTAGCTGCTGCGATCGTGGCTCTGCCGAAAGATCGAAATAAAGTCCTCCAAATCGGCGCATTTGTTGTGACGGCTTTGCTTGTTGGTGGATCGCTCGTGTATTCCTACAGTGATCAAAATTTAGTGAAAAACGAAGATATGGCTTTTCAATCTACTCAGCAATATGTATCCGAAAACAAGTACGAAGAAGCATTAAAAATTGTGAAGCCTTATGAAGATCGCCATATTAAGAGTGGAAAGATGATGACGGCCCTTGGCGTCATTGAATTTCAAAAGGGAAATATGGATGCGTCTAGAGACGATTTAGAAAAGGCGATTAAATATGATCCGTCATTTGCTCATCCCTATTATGTGCTAGGTGTGATTTATGCAAATGAAGGGGATCTTACTAAAGCAACAGAGTTTGTTCAAAAGGCAGTAGACCTAAATCCTGACGCACAAGGTTACCAAGAATTACTAGATCGACTCAAACAAGAAGTGCCACAAGGAAATTCCTAATAGGGCTTAAGATTCTATTCTTGACGAAGGGATAGGTTCTTTTATACTCTAGTAATGTACTAGTAGCTTATGAAGCATTGATAGGTGACTAAATGAAAACTTTTTATGATGTCCAACAACTTTTAAAAACATTTGGTATCTTCGTCTATGTAGGCGATCGTATCGCTGATTTAGAGATAATGGAAGATGAGCTGAGGGAGCTATATAGCTCTCAGCTTCTTGATGTGAAAGACTATCAAATGGCAATCTTAATCGTTCGACGTGAACGACAACTATTAAAAGATAAAAAGGGATGAATATACGATGGATGAAAAATGGTTAGTAGGTGTCGACTTAGGTGGCACAACAATTAAAATGGCGTTTATTAATTACTACGGTGAAATCCTTTACAAGTGGGAAGTCCCAACGGATAAAACTGAAAACGGACGCAAAATTCCCATTCAGATCGCAAAAGCAGTTGTAACAAAGCTAGAGGAAATTAATGAACCGAAAAGCAGACTTCTTGGTATTGGAATTGGAGCACCAGGTCCGGTCAATGCCGCAAACGGTTCCATTGATGTAGCGGTTAACTTAGGGTGGAAAGATTTCCCGTTAAAAGATATTTTAGAAGTGGAAGTAAACCTACCTGTTGTCGTTGATAACGATGCAAATATTGCTGCAATCGGTGAAATGTGGAAAGGTGCCGGAGAAGGTGCGAAAGAATTGCTAGCGGTTACGTTAGGTACAGGCGTAGGCGGCGGTGTGATTGCGAATGGTCAAATCGTTCACGGTGCGAACGGCGCAGCTGGTGAGATTGGTCATATCGCATCCATTCCAGAAGGCGGTTCTCGCTGTAATTGTGGGAAATCAGGTTGCTTAGAAACCATTTCATCTGCTACAGGAATCGTTCGTGTGGCACTTGAAGAAATCGCTAACACGTCTACACCAAGCGTGCTGAGAGATTTGTATAACGATGAAAAACACTTCTCGTCTAAAACTGTATTCGATGCTGTAAAAGAGAACGATCCGTTAGCTCTTAAAGTGGTGGATCACGTAGCATTTCATTTAGGATTAGCGTTGGCAAACATTGCAAACGGTTTAAATCCTGAAAAAATCGTCATCGGTGGCGGCGTATCCAAAGCTGGCGACACGCTTTTAAAACCTGTTACGGCATACTTCAATAAGTTTGCGTTCCCACGTGTCGCAGACGGTGCGGAATTAACTATTGCAACGCTTGGAAATGACGCAGGTGTCATTGGCGGAGCATGGTTAGCACGTCATAAATTTGGCGGAAACTAATGAAATATGAGGCGAACTCCTTTTAGTGGGGTTCGCTTTTTCTTTTTTTTAGGAAATGTGCATGAAAAAACATACAAATGATGTAAGAAATGAGCGCATTAAGGTCATTCTATATAAGATACCCTTCTGAACGAAGCAGAGGGAAGATCGGAAGGAGGAGACCTATGCGCTTAAAAAAGGATGTACGGAAATTTTCTTTTTTAGGATTCGCTGCATTATTACTTTGGATCAAGACTTACATTGTGTATAAAACGTGCTTTGATATTGATATTGAAAACTGGCATCAGGAACTTATTTTATTTATAAATCCGCTGAGCTTTTTACTTATTCTATTTGGCTTCTCGCTCTTTTTTAAAAGCCAGCGTGCTCACCATCGGTACATAATTATCGCAAGCTTTCTTACATCATTCGTATTAGCGGCGAATGTGATCTTTTATCGCTTTTTTAACGATTTTTTAACGCTTCCCGTGCTGTTTCAAATGAGCAATATGGGAGACTTAGGAGGAAGCGTCGCAGAGCTTTTGAATGTTAGTGATTTTCTTTTATTTAGTGATGTCCTTCTTTTATGGGCTGTGAGCAGATGGAAGCGAAAAGAATCAACGTCTGCGTTTCATGTGCCTTTGAAAATGAAAGCAGCCTTTTATACATGTGTACTAGTCGTATTCAGTACGAACCTAGTGTTATCTGAAGTAGAGCGTCCGGAGCTCTTAACGAGGACATTTGACCGGGAAATCCTCGTAAAAAACCTTGGCACGTACAATTACCACGTGTACGATGCGGTTCTTCAATCAAAATCAAAAGCACAGCGAGCGCTTGCTGATAGCAGTGAGCTTGTGGAGATTCAAAATTATATGCAAGGAAATCACGAAGAAAAAAAGGATTCATTGTTCGGCGTGGCGAAGGGTAAAAACGTAATCGTCATTTCAATGGAATCCACGCAAAGCTTTGTGATTAATCAAAAGGTCAATGGCCAGGAGATTACCCCATTTTTGAACCAATTCATAAAAGAAAGCTACTACTTTAATCAGTTCTATCACCAAACAGGGCAAGGAAAAACGTCCGATGCTGAATTTTTAGTGGACAATTCCCTTTATCCGCTCGGTCGCGGGTCGGTCTTTTTTACGCATGCAGGCAATAAGTATTATGCAACGCCGACCATCCTAAAGCGCCACGGCTATTATTCGGCGGTTTTACATGCAAACAATAAAAGCTTTTGGAACCGGGATATGATGTATCCACAGTTTGGATACGATCGTTTCTTTTCCCTAAGTGATTATGATGTAACGCCCGAGAATTCCGTTGGGTGGGGACTGAAGGATATTCCGTTTTTTGATCAGTCAATGGAATATTTGACGTATATGCCGCAACCGTTTTACGCCAAATTTATTACGCTTACCAATCACTTCCCATTTCAGCTCGGCTTGGAGGATCAGTATATTGCACCTTATACGTCTGACAGTAAAACGCTAAACCGTTACTTTCCGACCGTACGTTATACGGATGAAGCGCTGAAGCATTTCATTACGAAGCTGAAACAAGATGGGTTGTATGATAATTCAATCATTATCATTTACGGAGATCATTATGGTATTTCAGACAATCATCAAGTGTCAATGGGACAATACATGGGAGAAAAGGTGACGCCTTTTTTATCCACACAGCTACAGCGCGTGCCGTTTATTATTCATATTCCAGGAGACCGCTATAAGGGGACGATTACAAACGTAGCGGGACAAATTGATATTAAGCCAACGATTTTACATCTGCTCGGCATTTCGGATGAGAGAGATGTTCGGTTTGGTCATAATCTCTTTTCCCTTCCTGCTAACAACGTGACGGTTCTACGCAACGGTAGTTTTATTACAAACGACTACTTATATACGGATACAAAATGCTACAATCAGCATACCAAAAAAGAAGTTGATAAAAGCTTCTGTAAGCCGTATATGAATCAAGCGAAAAAAGAACTCGAGTATTCCGACAAAATTATTTATGGTGACTTACTTCGGTTTTACAACTAATAATATAGACCGATGAATAGAAACGTGCGGGAAAAACTCATGAAAGCTCCTTCATTTAACATATAAATAAACAAAGATATGAATGAGGTGAGGAGAAAATGACCCGCATTACGAATTCAATGATTCCCTATACGTATGAACGAATGGTTCACGATTTGTATGTATTACAATACCGCTATCCTTTTATGAAGCTTGAAGTCATTGGCAGGAGCGTCCTTGGCTATCCGATCTTTCACGTATTGCTCGGTAAGGGTGAGCGCTCTGTTCACCTAAACGGATCGTTTCATGCGAATGAATGGATCACGACAAATGTTCTCATGCAGTTTATCGAAGAGTATGCAGAAGGAATGAAACAAAGCGAGGAACGTGACGGAGGCGTGACGCTATCGGTTGTACCGATGGTGAATCCCGACGGCGTAAACTTAGTGCTGAACGGACCTCCCTTAGTAGAACCCTATTATTCTCTCGTACAATACGTCAATCGAGACTTTGATGACTTTACAGGATGGAAAGCAAATATAAGAGGCATAGACCTGAACAATCAGTTTCCCGCTTATTGGGATGTTGAGAAAGAACGGAAAATTCCAAAGGAGCCTTATCCGCGGGACTATCCTGGTGAAGAGCCGTTAACAGAGCCTGAGGTACAGGCAATGGCAGAGCTTACAAAACGTTATCAGTTTGATCGTGTGGTCGCCCTTCATACGCAGGGCAAGGAGTTTTATTGGGGATATCTTGGCAAAGAACCTGAAGAATCAGAACGCATTGCGTCAAAGCTTACAGATGTAAGCAGCTATAAGTCCGTGCGAAATGTCGACAGCCACGCAGGGTATAAGGATTGGTTCATTCATGAGTGGAGTCGCCCTGGTTTTACGCTTGAGCTTGGCAAAGGTGTCAATCCTCTCCCTCTGTCTCAGTATCCGGAGATATATCGCGAAACACGGAGCATTCTTTTGGCTACTATTCAAACAAAATAAATGGGATATTGCTGTTTCAATTGGGATTCCTGTGTTAGCATATAGAAGGACAAAAATTAAAGGTGAGTAAACGTGAAAAAACGATATATCCTATATGCTTTTCTATTAATTGTCGTACTCTTAGCAGGGTGTGAACAATCATCTACTAAAAAAGATCCTCAAAAACAAGATCAGTCGACTACGCATCAAACAATACAGAACGTGAAAATAATTTCTGTGCAAAATTCGTCTTTCTATACATTTGCTGATTGGTATGATAATCGGCACGTGTTTTACATTGAAAACCATAACGGGATCTCAACGATCTTTTTATATGATTTATACAACGGAAGTAAAAAAGAGTTTTTTAAAACGCCTCAAAAAGTTATTACGCTGCAAGCGAATCCTTCCCATACGAGATTCGTTCTTTATACAAGCAAGTCAGAGAAAGAAGCATCATTGCTTTTTTTGGATAAAAAGGGAAACGAAATTCACTCCGTTACGCTTCATTCGTTTGATATTCAATATTCCTGGAATCCGACCAAGCCAAGCGAGCTCATCGTTACAGGTTTCGGAGAAGATTGGTCGTTTAATACGTATTTAATCAATATCCAAAAGCATACGAAACAGAAAATCGACATTCCACAGCCGTTCGCACAGTGGTTGAACGGGGAAGAAGTGGTGTATCTAGATTGGAAGAAGGATCAACAAAGTCTTCAGGCGCCTCTTCGTAAAATGAACATGAAAACAGGTAAAACGACAACGCTTGAAAAAGGAGTTGGGACGTTTTCTATGTTTCCAGAAACGCTTCTGGCGGTAAAAGCAATGGAAGACTCGGAGAAAGAAAAGAATGGGACGTATGAGTTTTATTCCTCCAAGTGGCATAAAATGAAGCAGTTTTCTGCGCCGGTGCTTTCTAACTTCTCAGGATGGCTCCTTCCTTACAGTCAGTTTGATTCTCGTCAAGAGGTCTTTTACACGTACGTTCCGTATCAAAAGGGAGATGCAAGTGAATACAAAGGCGGCTTTGATATGGTGTCGTTTTCACTTAAAGACGGTAAAATGAAACGACTTTTTAAAGGCGTAGACAATATTCCTTTTAAACTATCACCTGATGGAACGATGGCGTTATACGGCTATCAGCTAGAAGAAATTATGGATTTAACCAGAAAAGAGAAGCGGATTCTCGCCAATTTCAGCTCCTAAACGAACGAGGCACATGCGATGACATGTGCCTTTTTTAGTTATCGTTTGAATGTATTCTGAAAATTATGATATGTTTATCTTAGGAACAAACAAAGAGAATGATATGGTGAGATGGGAGGAATCACATGAGCAAGCAGTTAGCATATAAAGACGGGGTAGATTTGTTGAAAAACACCTCCTCACAAGGAGAGTTTGGGGACGTTTCTTTCTGGGAAAAGCCAATTCCAGATACGAGAAAGAGCGGTGAGCTAGATCCACGCGTGTATGAAATGAAGCGGAAGGAACGTGCAGCTAGAGAAGAAAAAAAGGAAGAATCAGCTGAAGACGTCTCAATTGAGGCTATTCGTAAGAGTATGGGGTTTCCAAATACGGATGTGACAACGTCTGCGATTCAAGTCCACTATACGTTTGCTAGTGGACGAAGCGGTGATATTCCGATTCGCATTTATACGCCACCGCAAGAAGAGAAAAAGCCGGCAGTCGTCTATTTCCACGGGGGAGGGTTTATCGGGGGAAGTGTCGATGTCGTAGAAAATGCCTGCAAGTTCTTGGCGGAACGTGCAGGTGCAGTCGTTGTTAACGTTGATTACCGGTTAGCACCTGAGCATCCGTTTCCTGCTGGGCTCCACGATTGCTATGACGTTGTTTTATGGGTTCATGAACATGCAGACAAGCTCGGTATTCACTCGGGCGCAATTAGCGTAGCGGGTGACAGTGCCGGAGGAAATTTAGCGAATGGCTGCTCTGTTCTTGATCGTAATTCTGGAAAGTCAATTATCCAATTTCAAGCACTCATTTACCCGGTCGTTTTGCTTGATCGAAAAAACGATCAGCTGTTTCAGTGGGATGTCAGCCATTATGACATTCAAAATGAGGAACATAGAGACCTCATTTTAGCGGACTTAATCGGAATGGAAAACGGAGGAGAGCTTCTAAGTCGTCTGTACTGTAGAGATCATCCTATTACAGATACTCTTCTATCACCGCTGCTTGCAGAGCGTCTAGAGAGTCTACCAGACACGTTAATTGTAACATCGGAATATGATTATCTGCGCTTAGAGGCTGAAGAATACGCCAAGCGACTTACAAAAGCGGGCGTTTCAACCTCTGTTATTCGCTACAAGGGGATGGATCACGCGTTCATCGATAAAATGGGCGTCTACCCGCAGGCAGAAGATTGCATGGAAGAGATTGCGAAGGTTGTTCGGAGCATCGGAAGCGTACGAAAATAGAAAAAAGACAAACCTGAGGGTTTGTCTTTTTGTATGTGCACATTCTGAAGAAGTATTAGTGAACTACAGGATATCCGCTATTAATGACGGTCATCACAGTGAACCATCCAAATACGGCAAGGGTTGCAACTGAAAAAGCTAGGCCGAGAAAGTTTTTATTGCGGAACGCTGAGACGGTTGCAAATAATCCAAGAAGAGCTATTAAACCAAAGATAATGACAGTTCCCATTATGAGTCTCCTTTCAATCAATAGTTAGCGCTTTCTTTTCGTAGATGAGCATTTGCAAAAATTTTCTAACTAGTATTTATTTTAATGGTTTTCCTATATCTTGTCGAGGTGAAAAATGCCTTTTTATCGTAGGGAGAGAAGGTCAAGATGCGAACGATTTTCTAAGAAGTGAGCTTTGTAGTAAAATATGAAGTAATACATAGTGAAATTGGAGGAGAACACATGAAGTATATTCGTATTCCGTTAGGCGCAGTACAAACAAACTGCTATTTTCTTATTAATGATGAAAAAGAATGCTTAATCGTCGATCCAGGAGGCGAAGCACAAAAAGTGTTTCAAACGATCGAAAAGCATAAAGTAAAGCCGCTTGCCATTTTATTAACACACGCTCACTTTGATCACATCGGAGCAGTGGATGAAGTGCGAGAGCGCTACAACCTTCCTGTACATTTGCACCGACTAGAGAAAGAATGGCCAACAAATCCTGAGCTAAACGGCTCTCGCTTTTTCCCACTGGGCGAAATTACCGCCAAACCAGCAACTGATCTGATCCAAGGAGAGGGCGAGCAAACGATTGGCGGCTTCACGTTTCAAATTTTAGAAACGCCTGGACACACGCCTGGGAGCGTATCGTTTTACTTTGCAGAGGAGCGCTGGGTCGTATCAGGTGATGCCCTTTTCGCTCGCAGCATCGGCAGAACCGATTTACCAGGAGGAAATGAACCACAGCTGTTGAAGTCTATTCATGATAAGCTTCTCACTCTTCCAGAGGATACGTTTGTATTATCTGGACACGGTGAAGAGACGACGGTAGAAGAGGAAATGGACGGAAATCCGTTTTTGAACGGATTTTAAATCAGTGAACTAAAGGGGAGTGCCAATGAACGACATTTTGAAACAGCAAATTCGAAATGCTCCTAGGCAATGCATCACATATGCAGCGTACATGAACACCGTTTTATATCATCCTCAGTGCGGCTATTACATGAAGGAACGTGAAAAAATCGGCAGAAACGGGGATTTTTTAACGACCAGCCACTACTCCCCGGTGTTTGGAAAAGTAATGGCAAGACTATTCGCAAGGCTTGTAGAACAGGAGATTGTTGCACCAGAGATTTGTGAAATAGGTGGTGGAGACGGCGCTTTTTTTAAAGCGGTGCTAGACGAATGGAAAGAAATGTCACCGAATACGTACAATTCCCTTCGCTATCATGTGATTGAGAAAAGCCCGGACCACAGGGAACGAGCCGAGGATGGTCGCGTTCAGTTTCATGATCACCTCATGGCCTTTTTTGATCACCGTTCATTCCATGGAATTATTTTTTCAAATGAATGGTTTGATGCGCTTCCTGTACACGTTGTACAAAAGCTAGACGGAGCGCTTTATGAGGTGTTTGTTTCCATGACAGAACACGATGAGTTAATCGAGGTCTATCATCCGTTAGCGAACGAAGAGATCGCAGAGTATATGGAAGTATACGACGTCACGCTATCTGAACAGCAGCGCATTGAAATCCCGCTCGTCATGCTTGAGATGATTACCTACCTCGCAGAGCATACAGAACGGGCAATGGTGTTCACCTTTGACTATGGATATGTAAGGGAGGAGTGGGAAACGCCAGAGCGTCATAGCGGCAGCCTCAGGGGATATTTTAAGCATCAGCTTGTTCGTGATCCCCTGAAGCATCCCGGTGATATGGATCTGACCTCACACATCCCATTTCATACCCTTATCGAAAAGGGAAATGAGGAAGGGCTTCAACTCGTTGATTTTTTACGTCAGGACCAATTCCTCGCAGAAGCTGGATTATTAAAGCTCCTCGTTCCAACGGCGAATCCTGATCCGTTTTCTCGTGAAAGCAAGCAAAATCGCGCTGTGCGCCAGCTTGTCATGGACGGCGGGATTAGCAGCTACTTTCACGTATGTTTGCAACAAAAAGGTCTTTCTCTCACAAGCGAAGAGTGGAAAAAACTTCTTCATCAATAAAAAACAGCGGAAGCAAATGCTTCCGCTGTTTTTTATTCCCCTTGTCCTGGGATCATCATGAATGTCGACCAGTACGTGAAGCCAACGAAGAAAACGGTCAAATAAGCGCCAAAAACATAGATATACATGCGCTCAGATAATTTTAAGAAACTTAAAAAGACAAAAAAACCAGTTTGACCGAGAAAAAGTAGAGCCGCCTTTTCCATGTGTCCAAGATAGAACATAACAGCAAAAATAGCCGTCCAAAATCCCAATACACGGTACATTCGTTCCACGCTGTTCTCCCCCTTTTACAGAATTCCCCTTGTGTAAAAGTCCTCGTATGTAAAATGCTCCCTTAATTATAAAGGAAAATTCACACAATTGTAAATAAGCGTTTTCATTTAATTAATCGAAGAAAGCGTGTAGGCATATGTGTGAGTGCATTCTGGTATGGGTTCAACTGCTGTAAGAGAGCGATCGAAAAAGATGGCGTCCACAATTCCCTGCAAAAGAGACACGTGAAATTCCTTTGGTAGATCGTCATTTGAAAAGGAAATCTCCTTAAACAACGAATTTTGAACAGAAAAAACAAGCTGTTCATGCTGTTCATCGAAAGCTGCTGTAAACCCAAGACTTCCTGCTGCTTCCACAAATAAAATTTTTTTCTTATCAATTGATAAAGGACGGCTAGATTCAATACTTTGAGGGTAATAGAGTGTTACGTAGTTAATTCCAAAATCATACGCATACGCAAATAAGGCTTCATGCCCAACTTCACCTAGTGAATCGAGCGCTTCAACGGCGATAGAGGCGAGGAGTTCGTAGTTGCGGGTTGGGAAGGATAGGTGGATGGGCTTTTCAGCTAGCTTGTACAAGCGACTAGGGCGACCTCCATTTGGAGATTGGTATTTCAGTGAGGTAAGTAGCTTTGCTTGTTCAAGTTTTGTTAAATGTAAACGCGCAACGTTTGGATGTATTTTGAATTTCTGTGAAACTTCTTGCACAAGCGAGCCTTTTGGAACTTGTGATACATACTCATAGATGTGAAACCGTGTAGGATCTGCAAGGGCCTTTGTGATTTTTAGGGTGGTCTTCATACAGTATCATCTCCTATAGTGCTAATTTTTTCCATTATAGTTCAAATGTCATGAATATAAAACACTATAGAGGCGTTTTAAGAGGAATGTTAAAAAAAATTCACAAATAAGATTTAAAATAGTATACAAAACTTATACAAAAGGTGTACAATACATTTAACAAAGATTATACAAACTAATGGAGGCGAGAAAATGGAAAACATAACTTTTTATACGTATCCAAGTTGTACATCATGTCGGAAAACAAAAAAATGGCTGTCAGAGGAGCAAGCAAAGGTAGAGGAAAGACATTTGTTCCGTGAGACGCCAACGTACGAGGAAATGATGCACCTCTTATCGCTAACGACTGAAGGCATTGATGAACTACTAGCAAAAAGAAGCCAAGAGTATAAGAGTTTAGATGTGGATGTTGAAGCAATGAGTTTATCAGAAGTTGTACAATTAATGATCGAACAGCCACGCTTACTTAGAAGACCTATTTTGACAGATGGAAAAAAACTTGTGGTCGGTTATAATGAATCAGCTCTTAAAAACTTAGTGAAGCGCAAAGTACGTGAGAAAGAAATGCGCGTAGTTTAAAAAACGACCATAGAGGTCGTTTTTTTTATAATTTCATAAAAATTTGGAAGGAATTTGTCAATAAATGTAGAACTGTACGTTTTAGAAGCAAACAATCGCGTGCTTCTGTGTATTTAAAAGGCAAGGGAGGAGTAATATTTGCAAGAAATTGAACAGCTAGCTGAACATTTAATCACTGACGCTTATCAACATAGGGTGTCAGACATTCATATCTTACCTAGAGAACAAGACGCTATCGTACAGTTTAGGGTCGGATATGATTTGGTATTTAAAGAGTCTATGAGCAAGCGGATATGTGAACGACTCATTACTCATTTTAAATTTTTAGGAGGAATGGACATAGGAGAAAAAAGGAGACCGCAAAATGGAGCTTTGAAAATTTCAATTCAAGAGGACTATATTAACCTTCGTTTGTCTACGCTTCCAACCGCTTATGAAGAAAGTCTTGTTATTCGAGTACTTCCTTCCAATCACCTTACACCACTTCAAAAGCTTTCTTTATTTCCAAACACAGTCACAAAACTTATCGCACTCCTCAAATATTCGCATGGATTATTGATTTTCACAGGACCAACGGGCTCTGGAAAAACAACCACTCTGTACACGCTACTGGAAGAATCCAAAAATATGTTCAATCGAAATATTATTACACTAGAAGACCCCATTGAACGAAGAAGTGAAGGGGTTATGCAAGTTCAGGTCAATGAAAAGGCAGGCATCACCTATACAACAGGTTTAAAGGCTATATTGCGCCATGACCCAGACATCATTATGGTAGGTGAAATACGTGATGCGGAAACGGCACAAATAGCTGTACGTGCTGCGTTAACTGGTCACTTGGTTCTGACTACTATGCATACAAGAGACTCGAAAGGTGCTATCTATAGATTGCTTGAGTTTGGTGTCCCTTATCAAGAAATTGAACAAACTTTAGTGGGAGTGGTCGCTCAACGGCTGTTAGAAATCTATTGTCCCATTTGTGGGGAGCCCTGTCATCCTGTTTGCAAGCGTAGTCGAAAAAATAGACAAGCAAGCATTTATGAAATCTTAACTGGAAAAAACTTAATGTCGGTCCTTCATGAAGTGAATGGAGAAGAGTCCTCGTATAACTACAAAACTCTGAAGGATGCGATAGTAAAAGGCATTGCTCTGGGATATGTACATGATTCAAATTTGAGTAGATGGGTGCGTAATGATTAATAGAAATCATAAATGGAAATTGAGTGAGCAATCGATTTTTCTGCTACGATTATCTGATTTGTTGGGCAAAGGTTATACGCTATCAACTGCTTTAGAGTTTTTACAATTTCATTTTCGACCACCATTAAAGCGGGATTTACAGAAGTGTTTAATTAAGCTCAAAAGTGGTCATTCACTGCATGAAGTCCTCCGTGATCTCCACTTCCATAATCATGTGTTAGGCTATTTGTTTTTTGCTGAATATAGAGGAGAATTATCGTTTTCTCTAAAAGAAGCAGGTCGAATGATGATGGAAAAAACAAAACAAAAACAGAAATTAAAAAAGGTTATTCAATATCCATTGTTTCTTTTGGTGTTCTTAGGTATTGTAATGATCATTATGAGCCAAATTCTTCTTCCTCAATTTACTTCTTTACAAGGATCCATCGAAGATAACGAAAACTCCTTTTCCTCCACTTTTTTAAGCGTTTTAGCTTACTTGCCCATACTAATGATTTTAGCCCTCGTTTTTCTGGTTATACTTTGCCTTTTTTACGCTCTGTGGTTTCGTAAAAGGTCTCCCTTATTTAAAATGAGGTTTCTTTTCTACCTTCCGTTTCTCCGTTCATACCTTCGGACGTTCAACGCCTATTTCTTTTCCTTTCATATGAGTAATTTACTTAGAGGAGGATTGTCCGTTTATGAATCTCTTTCTCTATTTGAGAAACAAAGTCACTTTCCTTTTTTTCAATTAGAAGCGCATGATTTAATGCGGAAACTTTCTGAGGGCTATTCTTTGGAAGAAACCTTTCAACGAAGAAAATATTATCAAAAAGAACTTACCTATATTATTTCACACGGGCAAAAAAATGGAAATTTAGGTCAGGAACTCTCCGATTACAGTGAATTGTTGTTGCAAACATTGCATGCCAGAATTATGAAAGTATTGGGATACATTCAGCCTTTTATGTTTTCAGCCATTGGGATTCTTGTGCTACTCATGTATCTTTCCATCATGCTGCCAATTTTCAATACGATGTCGTCATTATAGGAGGTAATTATGAAAGAAAAAGGATTTACTTTAATCGAGATGCTTGTTGTTATGCTAGTGGTTACAGTTTTGCTCCTCGTTATTATTCCTAATGTGGTTAAAAATAAGGAGGTAATTAACACGAAAGGATGTTCTGCATTAATTAAAACCGTTCAGTCACAAGTAGAAGCGTATGAAATTGATAATCGCAAAATACCAACACTAGAGGAATTAAAAACAGAAGGTTATCTTAACGGAGATGTTAAATGTCCTGGTGGGCAGGAGATTGCCATCGTTGACGGAGTTGTTCAGCAAAGTGGCAGCAAGTAATCAAAAAGGGTTCACTCTTCTAGAAATGCTGCTTGTTTTAATGGTTTTGCAAGTCATGGTGGGAGTATTGCTTCTTTCTATAAAGCCTGTCATGCAAACATATCGATTACACTATTTTTTTAAACAATTGCAAACGGATATGTGGTATGCCCAGCAGGTAGCCATTAATAGTGAGAAAAGTGTAGCCCTCGTATTTCTGAATGCCGAGTCAAAATATTTAATGGTATCAGGAGGCAACCTGATTATGACACGAGACTATGAGAAAGATGTAACTCTTCAAACAGAAGTTATACAAGGAAGGGTATCATTTTTACAAGATGGAAACGTCGATAGAAGTGGCACGATCATTGTAAAACATCATGAGAAAAAATACAGAGTAGTCGTGTTGATAGGACGTGGAAGATTTTATGTTCAAAAATTCTAATGGATATATGTTATTGGAAACAATGGTGGCATTCTCGGTTTTACTTCTTTTAACCCTGCATCTATTCCCTCTTTATACGCACATTCGAATTGAAAGAGACAACCAAGTTGCGATTAATACAGCTGACCGACTGCTTCATGAAGAAATATTGCATTACAAATATGATCGAAATGAGACAAGTCCTTCTACGGTTACCCATAATCAGCGCACATACAACCTGTCGTGGGAGTCGAGCGAACAGGAGTTAAAAGCATGTATTAAGTGGGAGGATAAATTGAAGCGTTCCATGGAAAGGTGTGATTATATTCTTAAATGAAAAACCAAAAAGGGTTCACCTTGTTAGAGATGTTAATTAGCTTGTCACTATTCTCGTTCTTGATTGCCTTTCAGCCGTTACTCATGAACTTAATAAAACAGTTCCA
This sequence comes from Priestia koreensis, assembly GCF_001274935.1. GTDB lineage: Bacteria > Bacillota > Bacilli > Bacillales > Bacillaceae_H > Bacillus_AG > Bacillus_AG koreensis. Next base: position 112,898 of record NZ_LILC01000019.1, read on the forward strand.
TCAAACTGATGAGACGATTGAGCTACAGGAGTGGGAGATTTTTATTCAACAGCTTTCTTTTGATCTAAGGGAAGCCACTGAATTTCGAATACAGGAGCAGAAGCTTGTTTTAATTACGAAAGACAACCTAGCCGTTACGTATGAGCGCTATGGAAATAAAGCACGAAGACAGGTAGACGGCAGAGGACATGAAATTGTTCTTCAAGGAATAAAAACCATTGTCTTCTCACAGTCTACCGCAGGAATTACGGTAGCGACCATCGCGCTAGACGATCGTCATTTCAAACAGCGTATTAGCTCTTTTGTTGGAGGTTAATGGATGAAAGCTTTTTTTATCCTTCCCACTACAATGATCCTCGCATTTCTCACCATTTTCCTCGTCACCCAGCAGCTTCAGCCGTACATTAGCGAAAAGCTCTTCTACAAAGAAGCAGAGGAACAGTACAAGCTTAACCATCTCCTAGAAAACGGTCTTACCTTACTAAAACGAGACATCACCTCTCAATCATTCTCACCACAGTATACCTACCGTTTCCAAAACGGCAGCGTCTCCTACACGGCTACCGCAGACGAATTCTCATATTCCATTGAAATTACCGTAAAATCGGCTCATAATAAACAATATCGTGCATGGGCGAAGCTCCGTAAGATAGACGGGGTCGTCATGGAATGGAAAGAAAAGCATAGGAGTGAGTAGGATGAAGTCGGTATATATCGTAGGATTTATGGGAGCAGGAAAGACGACCGTTAGTGAGGCGCTAAAAGCAAAGCTTGAGTGTCAGGTAGTGGACGTGGATCACTATATCGTGGAAAAAGAGGGAAGAACGATTGCGGAGATTTTTGAGCGTGACGGAGAAGCGTTTTTCCGTGATCTTGAGCATCGTTATTTGAAAGAAATTACAACGGAAGATGTGATCGTCTCCACTGGTGGCGGGATGTTCGCTGAGGAGCGAAATCGTACGTTTATTAAAGAGAACGGAATCAGCATTTATTTGCATGCGGATTGGAATGAGATTCGAAGCAGAATTCAAGGAGATACGGGCCGACCGCTTGTACAGGAGCATTCGTTAGACGGACTTCAGTCGCTTTTAGAAAAGCGCAGACCGTTTTACGAGCAGGCGGATTTTACGGTCGACACGACGGGTCGTACGGTCGAAGATATTTGTACAGAGGTGCTTGGGCTGATTAAGTAAATTTCCCCTTGGGCATACTAAGCCTGAGGTGATGAAGATGTCATCAACAAATGACTATGTAAAATTCGTAACGCAGCAATTGGTTCGCTATATGGATCAGCCGAAGGAAGAACGTGTCCAAAAGCGGATCGAGAAAAAAGAAGCGCAGCAGCAGATGCAAGATCCACTGGCGAATCGTTGGTTTGGCGTGCTTCCAAGCTACTTTTCCTTATGGCTTGGGAAACATCGGAAGTAGGCTCAATCTCTATACATTACAGGTCGAATGTGCTAGAGTTAAATATACTTTTAACTTTAGGAGTGACTACTTTCGTTATGAAAGAGCAAGATATAGTACGTGATGCTTATAATCGTAGTCTCCATGATTTGCGTATTTCGGTCATTGATCAGTGTAATTTTCGCTGTTCATATTGCATGCCAGCAGAGATCTTTGGGAAAGATTACGCCTTTTTAAAAGGAGAACAGTTACTAACATTTGATGAAATTGTTCGTGTGGCTACATTGTTTGCGGACATGGGCGTGCGAAAAATTCGATTAACCGGCGGGGAACCGCTTTTACGTAAACAACTAGATGAATTAATACGCCGTTTAACGAAAGTGAACGGCATTGAAGATATTGCGCTTACGACCAACGGCATCTTTTTGCCAAAGTATGCGGAGAAGCTAAAAGAAGCGGGACTTAGTCGTGTGAACATTAGCCTCGATGCGATTGACGAAGAGATGTTCAAAAAGATGAACGGCCGCGGCGTCGGCATTCATCCCGTTTTAAAAGGGATTGAAGCTGCTGAGAAAGCAGGTCTACAAATTAAAATGAACATGGTCGTTCAAAAAGGTGTGAATGATCACCAAGTACTTCCAATGGCTCGTTTCTTCAAAGAAAAGGGCATTACGCTACGCTTCATTGAGTTTATGGATGTGGGTGCAACAAACGGCTGGAGCATGAAGGACGTTCTGACTAAGCAGGAGATGCTTGAGATGATTGGTGCGGAAATGCCCGTCAAAGCTGTTGATCCTCATTATGTAGGTGAAGTAGCGAAGCGCTACGTGTATGAGGACGGTTCAGCAGAGATTGGGTTTATTAGCTCAATTTCAGATGCATTTTGTAGCGACTGCTCTCGCGCGCGCATTTCAGCAGACGGTCAGCTTTATACGTGTTTGTTTGCGACAAAAGGGCATGACGTTCGTTCACTGCTGAGAGATGATCACACAGACGAAGAGCTTTCTGAGCATTTGCGTATGCTATGGAACAAACGAGATGATCGTTATTCAGAAGAACGTAATCCGGATAAGGTGTCTGAGCGTTCTAAAATTGAAATGTCTTATATTGGTGGTTAATGGGAACCGTCTGACAACATAGCTTGTCAGGCGGTTTTTGTTTTGCTGAAAAAGCCTAAACGATTTTATAATTATCCATATCTTTCTTCTATATTTCAGCAAAAAAGATGTTAGCCATACTCGATCAGTTAGAAGCAGGAGATTACTATTTGTATCACTACGGAATATGAAGAAAAGGACTGTCCGCTTTGGGCAGTCCTTTTATCGTTACGGTCTCGTTTCCATAAAGGCAATGTTTTTTAGTGTATCTGTTTTTGGATCGACGTGTACGTAGACAAGAACGCCTAGTTCTTTTCCTCGGTCACGGACGATTAACTTGAAGCGTTCGACCTTATCACCATTTTCTTTTGCTTTTCCAAGGTACAGAAAGTCTGTCACTTGTCCCATCGGGTATCGTTTTTTCGTTTCTTTAATGGCGATACGACTCCATTTTGCATAGGAAGGAGTAGGCTTCACCTGCGGAGCAGCATGTGCCGTGTGTAAAAAGGTCGTACTGCTGATGGGAACGATTAGCGTGCATAAACAAATCACCATCAAAATCGTTTTTCTCATGATGTCTCATCCTTTGTATGATTAGAGTCGTTGCATGGTGCTTTCTGATAGATAAAATAACCCGCCGTTCACAATCCCAACATGAATATTCGGTTCGTACTGCTCTTGCAGCGCGGTTTTCTCCGTGAGATAGCTCTCTGGTTTTTCGTCTAATTCTTCGTAAAAGTGGTCTAAAAGCGCAAGGTCACTGTTCCAGCGCTCTCGTGCCTCTGCTGCCCACATATGGTCTTGTTGCTCAATTTGGTGCTGTACAAATTGCTTTAATCGGAACAGACCGCTTTGTGGCTTAATGAGCGGTGAGAGCGTAAAGCAATAATCTGAAATGCCTGGTGACAACGTCATTTGCTCCGCTTTTTCGTGAAAGCCTTCCACGATTTTTCCACTAATCAGATGAAGACCAAGTGACAACAGTTCGTCTCGTTTTCGGTCACACTGATAGGAGATACGAACGTTTAGCCCGAGCCACGGGTGTAGCGCTGTATTATGCTGTACGTGAACTTGCTCGTACAGGCGAATAAAACGACCAAATTTTTTTGTAGACTCAAAAATTTGATGTAGGCGAGGGGAGCCGAAGTGAATTCGTTCTCCTTTTACCTCTGACGGATCAACGTTTGGATCAGTAATGAAGGTAATGGACATTGGGTTTGGCTCACCGCCCGTTGCCTCTAAGTAATGCCAATAAAACGGTCTGTTCATCAGCTCTTTATCCATATCCACGTTTAGCTGCACGGTAAAATAGCCGGGGTGGTTTTCTGAGATTTCACAATCATTTGCAGTGAAGTACTGCTTTAGGAATTGATGAATGTCAGTTTGCTGCATGCTGATCCTCGCCTTCCGTTATTTCTTCCTGTACGTATTCCATGACAGACGTAAGGTTATTCATTTTAATGCGAATTTCACCGTCTGTTTTAGAATGAAGCAAAATGTCTTGAATATGCTCTTCGATATTTGTAATTTCCATTCGTGTTAAAATTTCATCTAAATCACCGATGACGCGCTCGAATAAGTGAATTTTTTCGTATAAAAGCTTTAAAATATGCTCTTCAACCGTGTTTGATACGGCGAAATTATAAATCCGAACGTCTTCCTGCTGACCAAGGCGATGGATACGTCCAATTCGTTGTTCAAGGCGCATTGGATTCCACGGAAGGTCATAGTTAATAATATGGTGACAGAACTGAAGGTTAATTCCTTCACCGCCCGCTTCTGTGGCGATTAGTACTTGTGCATGTGTTTGAAACAGCTGCTTCATCCAATCCTTTTTCCCGCGTTTAAATCCGCCCCTAAATGGAACAGAGCTAATGCCATGCTGCTTTAAAAACCATTGTAAATAGAGCTGTGTAGCGCGATATTCTGTGAAGATAATCACTTTATCATCAATGTTTTTAATAAGCTCAAGCACTTTTTCAGCCTTAGAATTGGCTGGGATGTTATGAATTTTATCCATAATCGGCTCTGTGAGAACTTCTAGTGAGCTCGGATCTTCTTGTTTTTTCAGCATGTTTTTAATCGTAATGTAGACGGCTTCTCGACTGCTACACGCTTCACGCTGAAGGGTTAGAATGGAGAACGCGCTCTTGTTGCCCCCTGCATGCTTAAAGGTCATAATCTCATCGTACAGCTCGCGTTCTTCAGGAGAGAATTCAATTGGAACGGTTTCTACAATTCGCTTCGTCCACTCGATTCCGGTATCGCCCCTGCGGTTGCGAATCATAACTTTGCTGATGAGCTCACGAAGGTGATGATCATTTTGGACATCGCGCTTTTTCGCCGAGAAAAGCTCGTCGAAATAAGTTTGATTTCCGAGATGACCAGGCTTTAAGAGCGACACAAGGTTGAAAATTTCCTCCACGCGATTTTGAATAGGCGTCGCGGTTAAAAGAAGACAAAACTTTTTCTTTAAGCTCTGCACAAATTCGTAGTTTTTCGTTTTGTTATTTTTCAGTTTATGAGCTTCATCAATAATGACTAAATCATAATCCTGACTGAGCACGAGATCACGGTGTGGTGGACGCTTCGCCGTATCGATCGACGACACGATCACATCACACTGATCCCACGCATAAGACTTTCGCTGTGCGACCGCTGGAATATAAAATTTTTGATTGAGTTCCATCGTCCACTGTGAAACGAGGGATGCAGGAACTAAAATGAGCACCTTTTTTACGAGTCCACGAATCATATATTCTTTCAAAATAAGCCCTGCTTCAATCGTTTTTCCAAGGCCTACCTCATCCGCTAAAATAGCTTTTCCGTTCATGTTTTCAATAACCTGCTTTGCGACCTCTAACTGATGAGGAAGCGGAATTAAGTCAGGCAAAAATTTTGGACACTGCAAGCCTAGGAAATCAGGAATCGCGAGCTGCTTTTCAGTATTATAGGCAAGTTTATAAAGATGCTGATGTGACCATGGACCATCATTTTGTAGACGCTGCATAAACTCTTTTTCCCATTGTTCATCAAACTGAATTTCAACGTTCATTCTTTGTCGACTCCTTTCGCAAATTTTTATTGAAGTAGTGTGAAAATTCCTGTAGGATAAAAATGTGTTAGAAAATTTTAAAAAGAAAGTGGATTGCTACTATATTTACTTTTTTGTCATCTTCATTCAGTATAGTATAGCCAATCTTGTTTAATTTTATAGAAGCGAATGATAACAAGGGGAGAGACCATGCAAATGGCGCCGAAGGAGCAACTGAAGAAGTGAATCTCTCAGGCAAAAAGACTCTTGTTGGACGCAACTCTGGAGAGCGTTCCATACGAACCACCCACGAGGAAACCGCTGATCAAATGCAACGGGAAACTTTCAGGTAACCGGACAGAGACTTCTTTTTATAAGGAGTTCTCTGTCTTTTTATATGCTTATTTTTTGACAAAAACGTGGTTGAGGGGGAATCAAAATGGCTGAGTTAAAACAAACGCCTTTGTTTTTAACCTATAAAGAGTATGGAGCTAAGACGATTGATTTTGGTGGATGGGCGCTTCCTGTGCAGTTTTCTTCTATTAAAGAAGAGCATGAAGCTGTTCGTACGAAAGCAGGATTATTCGACGTATCTCATATGGGAGAAATTGAAGTAACAGGTGCAGACAGTCTTGCTTTTTTACAGCGTGTCATGACGAATGATGTGTCAAAGCTAAAGGACGGGAAAGCACAGTACACCGCAATGTGTTATGAAGATGGGGGAACAGTAGACGATCTTCTGATCTACAAAAAATCCGATAATGTGTATCTATTAGTCGTAAATGCCGCAAACATCGAGAAAGATTACGATTGGTTGCAATCTCATGTTGAGGGTGACGTGACGTTACATAATCAGTCCAATGAAATTGCTCAGCTTGCCCTGCAAGGTCCAGTAGCTGAAAAAGTACTTCAAAAGTTAACAGATGAAGACTTAGCGTCGATTGGCTTCTTCGCTTTTAAAGAGAATGTAAGCATCAGCGGCGTACCTTCTCTAGTGTCTCGTACAGGTTACACAGGCGAGGACGGCTTTGAAATTTATTGTCCTTCTGATGATGCTCCGGCACTTTGGAATGCGATTTTAGAAGCAGGAAAAGAAGACGGTGTTGTCCCATGTGGACTTGGTGCACGTGATACGCTTCGTTTTGAAGCCATTCTTCCTTTATATGGCCAAGAGCTATCAAAGGACATTACACCAGTTGAAGCAGGAATTGGCTTTGCGGTGAAGGTTAATAAAGATTTCTTTATTGGTCAAGAAACGCTGAAGCGTCAAAAAGAAGAAGGACTTTCCCGAAAATTAGTGGGAATTGAAATGATCGATCGCGGTATTCCTCGTCACGGCTACGAAGTGTTTGTTGGGGATGAGCGTATTGGAGAAGTGACAACAGGCACGCAGTCTCCGCTAACAAAGCGTAACATTGGCCTTGCGTTAGTAGATGTTTCATATAGCGAGCTTGATCAAGAAGTAGAAGTGGAAATTCGCAATAAGCGTGTAAAAGCGAAAGTAGTCGCAACGCCTTTTTATAAACGTTCAAAATAATGTAGGAATGTGGGAGAGGAGCAGGAACTATGGTACATCGTTATTTGCCCATGACAGAAGAAGATCAGCGTCAAATGTTAGAAGCAGTAGGTGTGCAATCAGTTGATGAACTGTTTGCAGATATTCCAGAAAGCGTTCGATTCAAAGGATTATACAACATTAAAAAGGCGGCATCAGAGCCTCAGTTGTTAAAAGAACTTACTCGTCTTGCTTCACAAAATGCAAATTTAAAGGAATATGCATCCTTTTTAGGAGCAGGTGTATACGATCACTATGCACCAACGATTGTTGACCATGTTATTTCACGATCTGAATTTTATACGGCTTATACACCATATCAGCCAGAAATCTCACAGGGAGAGCTACAGGCTATTTTCGAATTCCAGACGATGATCTGCGAATTAACAGGAATGGACGTTGCGAACTCATCCATGTATGACGGTGGAACAGCTTTAGCTGAAGCAGCGATGCTAAGTGCAGGCCAAACGAGAAAGAAACGTATTCTTGTATCGGCAGCTGTTCACCCAGAATCCCGTGCCGTATTGCAAACATACGCAAAAGGGCAATACCTGGACGTAACGGAGATTCCGTTAAAAGATGGCGTAACAGATGTTGAGGCGCTTCAAAATGAGATGAATGCAGACGTTGCGTGTGTTATCGTTCAATACCCAAATTTCTTCGGTCAAATTGAACCGCTGAAAGAAATTGAACAAATCGCGCACAGTGAAAAAGGAATGTTCGTGGTTTCTTCAAATCCACTTTCACTAGGAGCGTTAACACCTCCTGGGAAATTCGGAGCAGATATTGTTATTGGGGATGCACAGCCATTTGGTATCCCAACCCAGTTTGGTGGCCCTCACTGTGGCTATTTTGCGACAACGACAAAATTAATGCGTAAAATTCCAGGTCGTCTTGTTGGTCAAACGGTTGATGAAGACGGAAAACGCGGATTTGTTCTTACGCTTCAAGCACGTGAGCAGCACATTCGTCGTGATAAGGCGACGTCTAACATTTGTTCAAACCAGGCGCTAAATGCCTTAGCTGCTTCTGTTGCGATGACGGCTCTCGGAAAACAAGGAGCAAAAGAAATTGCTCTTCAAAATATCTCAAAAGCACATTACGCGGCAAGTGCGTTCAAAGAGGCGGGCATGGACGTTGTGTTTGGCGGTGCGTTCTTTAACGAGTTTGTCGTAACCGTTGGGTCACCGGTGTCGGAAGTAAACGCGAAATTGCTTGAAAAAGGAATGATTGGCGGATACGATCTTGGCCGTGATTACGAGGAGCTTGCTCATCATATGCTGATTGCTGTAACCGAGCTTCGTACAAAAGAAGAAATCGATAATCTTGTGAAGGAATTGGGGGATATCCATGCTTAATGAACATCAACCGCTTATTTTTGAACTGAGCAAAGAAGGTCGTATTGGTTATTCACTTCCTGAATTGGACGTGCCGGAAGTCAACGTTGCAGAAGTGATTCCTTCCGAATACATTCGAACAGAAGAAGCTGAGCTTCCAGAAGTATCGGAGCTTGATATTATGCGTCATTACACAGCGCTCTCTAAGCGTAATCACGGGGTTGACTCTGGTTTTTACCCACTAGGTTCTTGTACGATGAAATACAATCCGAAAGTGAACGAACAGGCAGCGCGTATGGCTGGGTTCGCTCATATTCACCCGCTTCAAGAAGAAAACACGGTACAAGGTGCACTAGGGTTAATGTATGACCTTCAAGAGCATTTAAAAGAAATTACGGGCATGGATGAAGTGACGCTTCAACCAGCAGCAGGAGCTCATGGTGAATGGACAGGACTCATGCTCATTCGTGCGTTCCACGAAACGAACGGTGACCATCACCGTACAAAAGTAATCGTACCTGACTCTGCTCACGGAACAAATCCAGCATCTGCAACGGTTGCAGGACTTGAAACAGTGACGGTAAAATCCAATGACCAAGGATTAGTTGATTTAGAGGATTTACGTCGCGTTGTCGGAGAGGACACGGCTGCCCTTATGCTGACAAATCCAAATACGCTGGGTCTATTTGAAGAAAATATTTTAGAAATGGCTGAAATCGTTCACGGAGCTGGCGGAAAGCTTTACTATGACGGTGCGAATTTAAATGCTGTATTAAGTAAGGCACGCCCAGGGGACATGGGATTTGATGTCGTTCATTTAAATCTTCATAAAACGTTCACGGGTCCTCACGGTGGTGGTGGTCCAGGTTCAGGTCCTGTAGGGGTAAAAGCGGATCTTATTCCGTTCCTACCGAAGCCAGTACTAGTGAAGGTAGAGGATCGTTACCACTTAGAATATGACCGACCACAAGCGATTGGCCGCGTAAAGCCGTTCTACGGAAACTTCGGCATTAACGTTCGTGCTTATACGTACATTCGCTCAATGGGCCCAGATGGTTTAAAAGCGGTAACCGAAAATGCGGTATTAAATGCAAACTACATGATGCGTCGCCTCGCTGAGCACTATGACCTTCCGTTTGATCGTCATTGTAAGCACGAGTTCGTCCTATCTGGAAAACGTCAAAAGAAACTCGGCGTTCGTACGCTTGATATTGCGAAGCGTCTTTTAGACTTTGGTTATCATCCGCCAACGATCTACTTCCCGCTGATCGTAGAAGAAAGCATGATGATTGAGCCGACTGAGACAGAGTCAAAAGAAACGCTCGATGCATTTATCGACGTAATGATTCAAATTGCAAAAGAAGCAGAAGAAAATCCAGAAATCGTTCAAGAAGCACCACATACAACGGTTGTGAAACGCTTAGACGAAACGCTTGCAGCAAGAAAGCCAGTGTTACGTTACCAAAAAGAACAGTAATCAAAAAATCCCGCTCTCCTAAGGTGAGCGGGATTTTTTATGAATAAAACGAACCGTTTACTTTTTTGATTTGATTTTCCCAGTCCATTGCTTGAAGCCGCCTTTTAGCTGATAAATATCACGATAGCCTTGACGACGAAGCATTTGTGCCGCACGGCCTACACGTACACCGTTTTGGCAATATAAATAAATCGGCTGGTCTTTGCGTAGTTCTTTTGTACGCATACGGAACTGCGAAATCGGAATGTTTCGAGCTCCTAAAATGTGGCCGCCTTCAAATTCGTTCGGCTCACGAATATCGATTAGTTGTGCTTTACGATATCCATTGCGAAATTCTTCTTCTGTCAATGCTTTCATAATTTTACGCTGATAAACAAACATAACGACAGAGTATACGATGAAAGCAGCTAAGATGATTAATATTGTATACCACATGCAAATCGTTCCCTTCTTCAACTAAATCCATATTCCTATTATATAAGCGAATGTTTTTAGAAGTAAAGAGAATATGTAAGTTCTATGAAACAAACTGTGATGACTTTGTGAAAAAGTCCTTTCATGCAGTGGGTGAATCGTTAAATGTTCACGTAAGTGTTTGGAAATATAACGTATTTCTTTTACTCCTTTCAAACTTTTGATAGACTATAAAAAGTGTGATTTTATTTCTACGACAAAGTTGAGGTTGAGGTAAATGAAAGAAACATGGCGATTCATAGATTCAGGTAATTGTTCACCCTATTACAATATGGCATTAGACGAGGCATTGTTAGAGTGGCATAGTAAGGGGGAAATTCCTCCAACGATTCGTTTTTACGGATGGGACCCGGCTACTCTATCAATTGGTTATTTCCAAAAAGCTGAAAAAGAAATTGATTTGGAAAAAGTAAAAGAATTAGGATTAGGTTTTGTGCGACGTCCGACCGGCGGAAGAGGCGTATTGCATGAGCATGAGCTTACATATAGCGTAATCGTAACGGAAGAGCATCCGAATATGCCTAACACGGTTACCGAAGCGTACCGCGTTATTTCAGAGGGGATTTTAGAAGGATTCCGTTCACTAGGACTCGAGGCGTATTTTGCGGTTCCTCGTACAGAAGAAGAACGAAACAGCCTGAAAAATCCGCGTTCCTCTGTTTGTTTTGATGCGCCGTCTTGGTACGAGCTAGTAGTAGAGGGGAGAAAGGTAGCAGGAAGCGCTCAGACGCGTCAAAAAGGTGTCATCCTGCAGCACGGCTCCATCCTACTAGATCTAGATGAAGATAAGCTATTCAGCGTCTTCAAGTACACAAATGACCGTGTGAAGGAGCGCATGCAGCGTGCATTTCGTAAAAAGGCGGTAGCGATGAATGATATTGCCAACCGTTCAATTGGAATTGACGAGGCGAAGGAAGCGTTTTATAAGGGGTTCATGAAGGGATTAGATATCAATTTAGAGCCTTATACGCTTAGTGCAGAAGAAGAAGCGTACGTTCAAGAAATTGCGAAAAGCAAATATGCGTCAGATGAATGGAATTTCCGACGCTAATTGTTTAGTTGTAGATGATAAGTAGATAGTGATATCGCCCAATGCCTTGTATCGTTCGAGCACATCGAGCTAATGGCAATGGGCGATATCTTTTTGAGAACGGGTATAGAACATAGAACACCTAGTGGAATCTTTTTTCACTTCACCAAAATGCGAAATAGTTGCGAAAAAACGAAATTATTTCACAAAAAGGTGAATGTACGTTCCCCCATTAACGATACAAAAGTCAACTGTTTTTTCGTTCGAGTTTTAAATTTTTAGCTTGACTTTTCAATATGTGGTATTAGTTTTATTTTGGTAGATACTATATATTGAATTGGTCTTTGAATTATGATAACTTAAGTTTATCGCTCGAAATGATTTTTCTATATTATGGAAAGATAATCGGCTGAGACACTTAGATAGAGTAAGGAAACAAGGGAGTTGTGAAGATGGCAGTTTTAATTAACGAAAAGCCCGTAATGAATATTGAAAAGTTGAATCAAGATATTGAGAAATTTACCCAAGTACACCCCGTTACACCTGATATGAAATTAACTCATAAAGGGGTATCTCGCCTCGTAATGCTAGATCGCTATGCATTCAAAGACACAGAGAAAACAACTCTCTCAGAAGGGGACTTCGTTGTCCTAACGGTAAAAGAAGATCCTAAATTCCCAGCAAGAGGATTAGGTTATATTAAAGAAATTAATTGGGAGCATAAAACAGCTACTGTTTTAGTAGAGGAAGAATCACGCGGCGCGCTAGATGCGACAGAAGCAGAGAGCGGATTAGTTGTTCGTTCACTAGACGTGATTGAAAAGCCCCTTGAAATTTACTATGAGCAAATTGCAAAGCGTAATGCAACTGGACTTGCTTCTTCTGAAACAACAGAAGAAAAACGTCAAGAATGGTTCCAAAAGTTCTATCATGAGCTTGTGAACCTGAACTTCGTTCCAGCAGGACGCGTTCTATACGGAGCTGGTGCAGAAACGGACGTAACGTACTTTAACTGCTACGTAATGCCGTTCGTACAAGATTCACGTGAAGGCATCTCAGAGCATCGTAAGCAAGTAATGGAAATCATGAGCCGCGGTGGTGGTGTTGGAACAAATGGTACAACCCTTCGCCCGCGTAATGCCCTAGCAAGAGGCGTGAACGGTAAATCATCTGGTTCCGTTTCATGGTTAGACGATATTGCGAAGCTTACACATTTAGTCGAGCAAGGTGGATCAAGACGCGGCGCGCAAATGATCATGCTTGCAGATTTCCATCCGGATATCGTGGAATTCATCATTTCAAAAATGCAAAATCCACGTATTTTACGTTTCTTAATTGAAAACACAAACGATCCACAAATTAAAAAAGCAGCGGAAGACAAGCTGAAGTTTACGCCGCTTACAGAGCAAGAAATTGCGATGTACCAAGGAATTGTGAACTACAAGCAAATTCCAGGTATGGGTGGATTTAACGATAAAATTATTAAAGACGCAGAAGAAAAGCTTCGTATTGGCGGCACGTTCAGCGTTCATAATCCTGATTTCTTAACAGGTGCAAACATTTCAGTTTGTCTAACAAATGACTTTATGGAAGCTGTTGAGAACGACGGTGACTACGAGCTTCGCTTCCCAGACGTTGAAACATATACGGAAGAAGAAATGAAAGCCTACAATGAAAAATGGCATGAAGTAGGCGATGTTCGTGAGTGGGAAAAACTAGGTTTCCGCGTACGTACGTATCGCACAATCAAAGCAAAAGAGCTTTGGAACTTAATTAACGTTTGTGCAACGTACTCAGCAGAGCCTGGCATTTTCTTCATCGACAATGCGAACGACATGACAAATGCGAAAGCATACGGTCAAAAGGTAGTCGCAACAAATCCGTGTGGAGAACAGCCACTTGCACCATATTCCGTTTGTAACCTTGCAGCGGTGAACTTAGCACAAATGGTGAACAAAGAAACAAAAACAGTTGATTTTGATAAATTAAAACAAACGGTAGAAGTAGGCGTGCGCATGCAGGATAACGTAATTGACGCAACACCTTACTTCCTAGAAGAAAACAAAAAGCAGGCATTAGGCGAGCGTCGTGTTGGTCTTGGTGTAATGGGTCTGCATGATCTTCTTATTTACTGTGAAACAGAGTACGGTTCTGAAGCAGGAAACGAAATGGTTGATCGCGTATTTGAAACAATCGCGACAACGGCTTACCGTGCATCAATTGAATTAGCAAAAGAAAAAGGAAGCTTCCCGTTCCTAGTTGGTGAAACAGAGGAAGAGACAGCGCGTCTTCGCCAAGCGTTCACTGAAACAGGGTTCTTAGAGAAAATGCCTGAAGATGTTCGTGAAGGAATTGCTGCATACGGAATTCGTAACTCTCACCTTCTAACGGTTGCACCAACAGGAAGCACAGGTACGATGGTTGGCGTATCAACAGGTCTTGAGCCATACTTCTCCTTCTCTTACTTCCGTAGTGGACGTCTTGGAAAGTTCATTGAAGTAAAAGCAGATATCGTTCAAGAGTATTTAGATCAGCATCCAGAAGCAGATCCAAATCAATTACCAGAGTGGTTCATTTCTGCGATGGAACTAGCTCCAGAAGCACATGCTGACGTACAATGCATCATTCAGCGCTGGGTAGATAGCTCCATCAGTAAAACCGTTAACGCACCTCGTGGCTATACGGTTGACCAAGTGAAGAAAGTATACGAGCGTCTATATAAAGGCGGTGCAAAAGGCGGTACTGTATACGTAGACGGTAGCCGTGATGCACAGGTTCTAACGCTAAAAGCGGAAGAAAACACGTTCGAAGAAGACGTTCAAGAGCAAGAAGCGGTAACAGAAGAGCACGTATCACTAAGCATTTCATACGATGAAAGCAAAATCGGCTCTGATGTTGGCGATACATGCCCAGTTTGCCGTCAAGGAACAGTCGAAGAAATTGGTGGCTGTAACACGTGTACAAACTGTAATGCACAGTTAAGATGTGGACTATAAGTTACATCTAAATACAGATTGATTATACAAGTAGGAGGGGTGAGCTAGCAGGGGACAAACCTGTCTGGCTCACCCTCTGTGCTTGTAAATGGTACTCTTTTATAGTAAAATTTACGTTGACTTTCTTATTTGAAAAGTATTGGTAACGCTTTACATTTCAGCAGCAGCCTCAGCAATTATCCAACAAACACAGGCCATAAAATCCTCGCTGATGAGAAATTCTATATATGAAACAATCCGGGTATGAACGAATACATAATAAGAGAAGTATTGGAGGAGAAGCCATGCCTACCCCAAGTATGGAAGATTATATTGAGCAAATTTATATGTTAATTGAAGATAAGGGATATGCAAGGGTTTCGGACATTGCAGAAGCGTTAGCAGTGCATCCTTCCTCTGTAACAAAAATGGTGCAAAAACTCGATAAAGACGAATATTTGGTGTATGAAAAATACCGTGGCCTAGTGCTGACAACCAAAGGGAAAAAGATTGGAAAACGTCTTGTCTATCGCCATGAGCTATTGGAGCAATTTCTTCGTATCATTGGCGTCGATGAGGAAAATATTTATGAAGACGTTGAAGGAATCGAGCATCACTTAAGCTGGAATTCCATCGACCGAATCGGTGATTTGGTTCAATACTTTGAAGAGGGTCAAGAGCGTGTAGACGAGCTTCGACTCGTACAAAAGAAAAACGAAGAAGATCAGCCGTCCTAAAAAAATCATTTTCTCCTTTCTACCTACGAATGTAGGTGATGAGAGAAAATGATTTTTTTTACGCATATTTCCCTACGTTTTCGATTAAAGATGTACAAATGATTGTTGGAGGTCATTTATGTACATTGACGGTGTGTTTTCAGGTGGTGGAATTAAAGGATTAGCTTTAATAGGCGCTCTTCAAGCTATAGAAGAAAAGGGATTTGTGTTTCGACGGGTAGCTGGCACAAGCGCAGGGGCTATCCTTTCTTCGTTCATCGTAGCTGGTTATTCTAGTAAGGAACTTGTATCCATGCTTGAAGAATTAAATGCTGATAATCTATTAGACCGTCGTTCGCGATTTATTCCCTTTTCCTTAACAAAATGGCTGTCATTATATTGGAAGATGGGGCTATATAAAGGTGATAAATTAGAAAGATGGTTATACAATAAATTAAAGCAAAGAGGAATTATTACATTCGGTGACATTCCGGAGCATTCGCTGCGTATTGTCGCTTCTGACTTAACGAATGGGCGTATTCTTGTGCTCCCAGATGATTTGCCCCAATACGGCATTGATCCTGCTACTTTTTTTATTTCAAAAGCCGTAAGAATGAGCTGTAGCCTTCCATACTTTTTCGAACCGGTTCGCTTAAAAAGCGTTAGGCAGACGTCGCTTATTGTAGACGGGGGAGTACTAAGTAATTTCCCCATTTGGCTGTTTGATGACGAGCGTAAGCCGAAGGTACGGCCCGTATTAGGAGTAAACCTTGTGACGGCAGAAGAATGTGAACCGAGTAAAAAGGAAATTCATAATGCAATTGGGTTGTTTGGTGCTCTGTTTGAAACGATGAAGGATGCACATGATGCGCGGTATATTTCTAAGCGTCATGCTCAAAACATTATTTTTATTCCCGTCGATCAACAAGGCATTATCGATTTTCAGCTGACGGAAGAGCGAAAGCAGCAGCTTGTCTTGCTTGGGAAACTAAGAGCTGAGGCTTTTCTTCAGCAATGGTCCTATTAATCAAAAAAAATCATCGCCCACAGGAGCGATGATTTTTCCATTAGAAAAAGGCACGGTTTTTCTTTTTGCCCTTTTTCCCTTCTATGACGGTAAGGTGGGTATTGGATCGTTTTTTCTTTAAAGTTTTGCTTGAACTTTGCCCTTTTGATGAGCCAGAGACTGAATGAATACGCGCTGACGGTTTCCCTTTTGCTGGACTTTTCGTCTTTGAACGATGCTTCGATTGTTTTACCGCGCGTAAATATTGACGATCCTGCGTCGTTGACTGAGGCGACCGGAACACAAAGCGGTACAGTACATAAATAATCCCCGCAAAAATCCCCATATATAAAAGCTGTCTCATCAATTGAGCTGGATGGGTTATCACACTGGCCAACAAACCGAAAATTCCAAGCGTAATTAATACATAAACAATAGGTTTAGCAGAACGTCTCATAAGAAGGTCACCTCCACATTATGTTCAAACAGTAAAAAGAAGGGTTATACAATTTTATCTTCGGTTTGAATGTCCTCAGATTCAATACGTAATAATTCATTAAATGAAGCAATGGCTACTTCTACTTGATCATCGCTTGGTTCTTTTGTTGTTAACAATTGAAGCCATAGCCCAGGGTATCCTAAGAAACGAAGAACTGGAATGTCGCGAACTTTATTCGTTAGCTGCAATACTTCAAAAGCAATGCCGAGTACTACAGGAATTAAAAGCAGGCGGTCCACAATTCGAAGCCATAACGGATCAAGCGGGACGAGCATATAGACAAATACCCCAACAATTACTGTAAATAAAATAAAGCTACTGCCGCATCGGTAATGAAGTCGCGAACTTTTTTGCACGTTTTCGACCGTTAGCGGAAGCTGATTTTCGTACGCATTAATCACTTTATGCTCCGCCCCGTGATATTGGAAAACACGCTTAATGAGCGGTGTTTGTGAAATGACGTAAATATACACGAGCAGTAAAATGAGCTTGAACAAACCTTCTATTAAAATCTGCGAAAGATCCGAAGAGAAAATAGGTCTTGTTAGCTGAGCGAGAAAAACCGGAATTAACGTAAATAACACTTTGCCAAAAAGAAAAGAGAGAACACCGAGCGTTGCCACACCTAGAACAAGCGATAACCTTGATTCCTTTTTTTCAGCTAATGTAGCATCTTCAGAAGGATCAAGATCATATCGTTCAGAAGAGAAGTTCAAGTGCATCGTTCCATTTGCACTTGCCTCAATAATCGCAGCAATTCCTCTTAGAAAGGGTATTTTTTTGAGTTTTGTAAGAAAGGGAGAAGATTTTCGCTTTGAATGAAAGTATTCAATCGTTTGATCCTTGCGCCGAATCGCGGTTACAAGAGAACGTTTACCTCCGAACATGACTCCCTCCATTACGGCTTGACCACCATAGATGGGTTTTTGTGCGTCTGACATGTAAGTCACCAACCTAACTTCGTAAAATATCTTATTTGTATTTTATATTCTACAGGAATTTGAAATAAACCTCTAGGTCGATGTATATTCTCTATTTTAGCCAAGAAAATCCAAACATACACCAGTAAATCCCCTTTGTTTTCTAGAAAATTCTATTCCGTCTGAAAACAAGATGCTACATGCTGTGTTATGGAGTCGTTATGTTCGATGAATGAGCTGACACGTAACCGAAAAAATGAACAATTTTGGTTGCGTATAGAAATAGAATTTTTGTTTCGGTTCATACTAAGAAACAGAGGTGAAGAAAAGTGACAGAAGAACAAGAACATCAAAGTCAAAATAGCAAAGAAACATCCTATATGCTAAAAACAGTGTCCATTGGATTTGTCGGTGGTGTGTTTTGGAGTTTTCTTAATTATATTGCATATCTATTCCATTTTACAGAAATTAGCCCAAACGTCATTTTACAGCCATGGGCCCTTGGTGAATGGAAAGAGAAGGCGATGGGGAACTTTGTGAGCATGATTATCCTGGGGGTTATCTCCATCGTTGTCGCTATTTTATATCAGGTCACGCTGAAGAATTATATGAGAGTTTGGATTGGCATGCTGTTCGGGCTTGTTTTATGGGTGTTGGTCTTTTA
The DNA here is from genome assembly GCF_001274935.1 of Priestia koreensis. Lineage (GTDB taxonomy): Bacteria > Bacillota > Bacilli > Bacillales > Bacillaceae_H > Bacillus_AG > Bacillus_AG koreensis. The sequence goes on from NZ_LILC01000019.1 coordinate 131,089, forward strand.
TGTGTTAAATCCCCTCTTTCCAGATATCAAAACCGTTAGCGAGCTGGATAAAAATACGATTATTACGAGCATCTGCTTTTACATTTTGTACGGCGTATTCGTTGGCTACTCGATTTCCTTTGAAGCATCGGCCTTAAATCTAAAAGACTCTGACCAAGCTACAGTCAATGAAGAGTGAGTTCTGTTCATTTCTATGGTAGAATGTTCTAGGTAATGAACATTCTTTTTTCATCGGAAAAAAGGTGGAAGCGGAGGAGGTCATAGAGTGAAAAGATTACTCGTTATCAATGGCCCGAATCTTAATCGTTTAGGGGTAAGAGAGCCAGGTATTTACGGTGGTGAAACGCTCGCAACGCTAGAGAGTGGCTTGCAACTTGTGGCGGAACGCGAGGGCATCAACTTAGAGACGTTTCAGTCAAACCATGAAGGAGCAATTATTGACCAGCTTCATGCGGCTGATACGGATTATGATGGTGTGATCATTAATCCTGGTGCTTTTACTCACTACAGCTATGCGATTCGAGATGCCATAGCAGGTATTTCGACACCTGTTCTTGAAGTACATATTTCAAACGTTCATGCGAGGGAAGAGTTCCGTCATCATTCGGTCACGGCTCCGGTTTCAATTGGACAAATCGTAGGATTGGGCTTTTATGGCTATGAGCTAGGGCTTTTAGCTATGCTTCAACATTTAAGGGGGAAAGAAAATGAGTAAATTAACGAAGCTTCGCGAAATGTTTAAAGATCTTAATGTCGACGGAATGCTTATCACGAGTGAGTTCAACCGTCGTTACGTAGCCAATTTCACTGGATCTGCAGGCGTTGTCCTTATTTCTGAGGATGCAGCAGCGTTTATTACAGATTTTCGCTATGTCGAGCAGGCAACAAAGCAAGCGGTCGGATTTGAGATCGTTCAGCATAAAGGACCGATCACGGACGAAGTAGCAGAAGTGGCGAAAAAGATGGGAATCAAGCGTCTTGGATTTGAACAAGATCATCTTACGTACTCAAGCTTCCAGACGTATGACAAGGCAGTAGAGGCTGAACTTGTACCGGTTTCAAACGCCGTAGAAAAGTTACGCTTGATTAAGAGCGAAGCAGAGATTAAGATATTAAAGGAAGCTGCAAAAATTGCTGATGCGGCATTCGAACACATTTTGACAGTGATTCGACCTGGAGTCACTGAGTTAGAAGTATGCAATGAGCTTGAATTCTTTATGCGTAAACAAGGCGCTACATCATCTTCTTTTGATACAATCGTGGCTTCAGGCTATCGTTCAGCTCTACCACACGGTGTTGCCTCTGAAAAGGTCATCGAAAAAGGTGAGTTTGTGACAATGGACTACGGTGCATTATATCAAGGCTATGTGTCTGATGTGACTCGTACAGTAGCAGTAGGAGAAGTAAGCGATGAGCTTCGTACAATTTATGATGTAGTATTAGAAGCGCAGTTACGTGGAATGAATGGTATTAAGCCTGGTTTAACAGGAAAGCAAGCAGACGCTTTAACTCGTGATTACATAGCGGAGAAAGGGTACGGCGAATACTTCGGTCACTCGACAGGTCATGGCATTGGCTTAGAAGTTCACGAAGGACCTGCTTTATCTTTCCGATCTGATAATGTGTTAGAGCCAGGAATGATTGTAACCGTAGAGCCAGGAATCTATATTCCGAAACTTGGTGGAGTTCGTATTGAAGATGATACGATCGTTACACAAACTGGTAATGAATCATTGACTCATTCGTCGAAAGAGTTAATTATTTTATAATAGTGTAGGAGGATTTACTTCATGATTTCAGTAAACGATTTTCGTACAGGCTTAACAATTGAAGTTGACAACGGAATTTGGCGCGTAGTTGAATTCCAACATGTAAAACCGGGTAAAGGGGCAGCGTTTGTTCGCTCAAAGCTTCGTAACCTTCGTACAGGAGCGATTCAAGAAAAAACGTTCCGTGCTGGTGAAAAAGTAGCGAAAGCTCAAATTGAAAACCGTCAAATGCAGTACCTATATGCAAACGGTGATCAACACGTATTCATGGATACAGAATCTTATGAACAACTTGAATTACCAGGTAACCAAATTGAGTATGAACTCAAATTCTTACTTGCGAACATGTCTGTTCACATTATGATGTTCCAAGGCGAAACACTAGGTGTTGAGCTTCCGAACACAGTAGAACTAAAAGTAGCAGAAACTGAACCAGGAATTAAAGGTGATACAGCTTCAGGCGGTACAAAACCAGCTATTCTTGAAACAGGTTTATCTGTACAAGTTCCATTCTTCATTAACCAAGAAGATGTGTTAATCATTAACACAACAGATGCAAGCTACGTTTCTCGTGCATAATTAATTCAAACAGCCCGATCTAGTCCCACTAGATCGGGCTGTTTTTTTATTTCTCGCAACTCTATCATTTTTCTCTTTTTTTATGCCCCTACATAAAATCCTCTATCATACATACCGGGCTTCCCGCATAAATTGTACAAAGTATCCAGTCGTCTATTAAAAGATCGTTTAGGAGGAAAGAATGAAACATTTACTAGCAGGAATGAATAGTTCTGTACTAACTATGGCTTGTTTACGCTTTGTATCCTCATTTATTGAATTTGTCGCAGCGATTTTAATCTTCACGAGTAACGATGTGAAAAAGGCGCTCATGATTAATAGTTTACTAGCTTTAGTCGGACCGCTCGTCATGGTCTCTTCGTTCACGATTGGACTTGTTGCTGTTGCAGATCAGCTGTCATTTGGAAAAATAGCACTTATTGCGATAGGCGTCATTATGATTTTAGTCGGTGTATTTAAGTGAAGAAGAAAAGCACGCGGTCAGGCATATTGTGTACGAGCGTGCATACATTGAAATGAATAATGAACAAGCAAAGGGATGTGTAAAACGTGATCGAATCCGTCTCTAAAATGCTGCCAAAACACGTTGTAGGGATCATTGAGGCACACCTTGCCTCGGATTATTTAGAAGAAATACGGTTACGGGTAAATCGGCCGCTGGAGCTGATTGTGCGAGGAAGGCCCATTTTTCAACCTTATTTTTTAACAACGGAAGATGCGGGGTTTATTTTAAATAAGCTGAGTCATTTCTCCATCTATATGATTGAGGAGGAATTAAAGAAAGGCTACGTCACCATTGAAGGTGGACATCGGGTCGGGCTAGCGGGGAAAGTAGTGACAGAGAACGGGGTCGTGAAGGTCATCCGAGACGTGACGTCATTTAATATTCGAATTGCGAAGGAAAAGCTCGGAATTGCGGAGCGATTGGTGCCGCATTTGCACGCGAAAGGAAGCTCCTCATGGGCACATACGGCGATCATTGGTCCTCCACAGTCGGGAAAAACGACGATGATTCGGGATTTGGCGCGCGTCATTAGTACAGGAATAGACGACATCGAACCGATGAAGGTAGGCATTGTGGATGAACGTTCTGAAATTGCCGGAAGTGTAAAAGGTGTTCCGCAACACACCTTTGGATCTCGTCTAGATGTGCTTGATGCATGCCCAAAAGCAGAAGGCATGATGATGATGATTCGGTCTATGAGTCCAGACGTCTTAGTTGTGGATGAAGTCGGGCGTATGGAAGACTGTGAGGCCGTATTAGAGGCAATGAACGCGGGTGTGAAAGTTATTATGACTGTTCATGGTACACAGCTAGACGATTTGTTAAAACGACCTTCTTTGTCTTCGCTGATGAAGGCGGGTGTGTTTGAGCGTTTTCTCGTTCTTACGGCTAAAAACGGTGCCGGAACGATTCAAGGAATATATGACCATGATTTTACGTCTCTTCCACTTTCGGTTCTCGAAGGAGGTAGACGATGAAGCTTATTGGTGCCGTCATGGTTCTTGTTGCTTGTACGCTCGTCGGGTTCGAATTTGCCAAACGGCTTAGCGAACGTACGCGTCAGCTCCGTCAGCTAAAAGCAGCACTTCGGTCTCTAGAAGCTGAAATTATGTACAGTCATCGTTCGGTAGGCGAAGCTTCTGCGACAATTGCTGCACAAATTCCAAAGCCCCTCTCCATGCTATTCACGCTGTTTGCTGACAAGCTAGAAGACGAGGAAGTAAGTGTAAAAAGCGCTTGGTTCGCAAGTGTTGAAGAGTCGTGGGGGAAAACGGCACTAAAAAAGCCGGAGATTGAAATTTTGAAGCAGTTTGGGGAAACGCTCGGACAGCATGATCGTTATTCCCAGCAAAAGCATATTTTACTCGCGCTTAATCACCTCGAGCGAGAAGAAGCAGATGCCGTTGATCAGCAAAACCGCTATGAACGCATGATGAAGAGCGTCGGCTTTTTAGCAGGGTTATTACTTATCATTTTACTCATGTAAAGGGCAGGAGGAAAGGGTTCATGGGAGTAGATATGAATACAATTTTCCAAATTGCAGGGGTGGGAATCGTCGTGGCGTTTCTCGTCACGGTCCTCGAGCAAATGGGGAAGAAGGATTACGCAAATTGGGTTACCTTAATCGGATTTATTTACATCTTATTTATGGTGGCGTCCATCGTGGATGATTTGTTTAAGAAAATTAAGGCTGTCTTCCTATTTCAAGGTTAAAGTAGGTGAATCACGGTGGATATGATTCAAATCGTAGGGCTGGGCCTTGTCACAACATTTTTGGCCATTATTTTAAAAGAGCATAAATCGTCGATTGCTTTTCTGCTTGTTGTATTTGTAGGCTGCGTTATTTTTCTATTTTTAGTTGATCAAATTTCCGACATTATTCATATGATTGAACGACTGTCTGCAAATGCACATGTCAATATGGTTTACGTAGAAACCATCCTAAAAATTATTGGCATCGCCTATATTGCAGAATTTGGTGCACAAGTAACGAAGGACGCGGGGCAGGGAGCCATTGCTTCTAAAATTGAGCTTGGAGGAAAAATTCTAATTCTCTCCATGGCCATTCCAATTTTAACCGTCATCATTGAAACGATCATCTCCATGCTCCCGTCCTAAAGAAAGGTGAAACACAATGAGGGGTGACTCTATGAAATGGCTCCTTAGTATCGTAATAGGGGCGTGTATTTTCTTTTTTATAAGCGCTGAACCTGTACAAGCAGCTGACCCCCAGCAAGAGATCGTGAATACACAGCTCGATCGCTTAGGGGTCAACGAGATTAAACAATATTGGGACGATATTTTAACGGAGTACGGAGGCTTCCTTCCTGAAAGTCAAAAAGGCAGCCTCGTGGATTTTTTAAAAGGGGAGAAGAAGTTTTCGTTTAAAGAGTGGATGACGGGGTTCATAAAGTTTTTCTTTCATGAAGTCATCGCAAACGGCAAATTGCTCGGTACGCTCATCATGCTCACCATCTTTAGCGTATTTCTCCAAAACCTGCAAAATGCTTTTGAACAAAAGGCCGTAAGCAAAGTCGCGTATGCGCTTATCTACATGGTCCTCATCATTATTGCATTGAATAGCTTTCATATTGCCATTTCGTATACAAAAGAAGCCATCGATACAATGATTCACTTTATTTTAGCGCTCATTCCGCTTCTTCTTGCGCTTATGACCACTTCAGGAGGAATTATTTCAGCCGCGTTCTTTCACCCAGTCATCATCTTCCTTATGAATACAAGCGGATTGCTTATCCAATACATCATCATGCCACTGCTCTTTTTATCCGCACTGCTCAGCATCGTCAGCATTATATCCGAGCAATACAAAGTAACACAGCTTGCACAGCTCCTTCGCAACATCAGCATTGGCTTACTCGGAATCTTTTTAACCGTCTTTCTAGGCGTCATATCTGTACAAGGAACAACGTCTGCTGTGGCAGATGGCATTACGATCCGAACAGCTAAATTTATTACGGGGAATTTTATTCCGGTTGTGGGACGAGTCTTCACAGATGCTACTGACACCGTGTTAGGTGCTTCACTACTATTAAAAAATACGATTGGCATTGCGGGGGTAGGGATTTTACTCATGATCGTCGCGTTTCCTGCGATGAAGGTGCTATCCATCGCGATTATTTATAAATTAGCCGCCGCACTTCTCCAACCCATTGGGGGAGGGCCTGTCATTACTTGTTTAAGTGTTATTAGTAAAAGCGTCATCTATATTTTCGCTGCTCTAGCTGTTGTATCTCTTATGTTTTTCCTAGCGCTAACCGTCATTATTACAGCAAGTAATATCACGATGATGGTGAGGTAAAGAAAGGAGGATCTCTGTGTCGGCTTTAACGGAATGGATTACGAATATTATCTTGTTTATCCTGCTTGCGACCATCATTGACCTCCTGTTACCAAACTCAAACTTTCAAAAATACACAAAAATGGTCGTTGGCCTTTTACTCATTTTGATCATCGTGACACCTGTTTTCAAACTTTTAAACGTAGATGTGGACAAACTGTGGTCTTCAATGCGGCTGTCTTCCTTAACAGAACAAAAAAGTGTAGAAAATTTAGTGGATTTTAAGAAAAAAGAAATACAAGCATCACAACGTGCATATATTTTAGAACAAATGGCTGTCCAAATGAAGACAGAGGTAAAAGAGGAGTTGATGAAGCAGTATGGTGTAGCGATAGACCACATTCAAATTCAACCGAAACAAACCACCGAAGAGCCAACGATTGAAACCATTGGTAAGCATATTGAATCCGTGCAAGTGACTTTAAAAGCCGGTACGAATTCAAAGGAAATCGCTAATGTGGAAATCGTCTCTATCGATACCTCCAAGTCGCAGCCAGATCAAAAGCAGACTAAGCATACAAAACAAATTATTTCGTTTTTAGCAACTCATTGGGGCATACAAAAAAGTCAAATCGTGGTTACGGGAGGGGAACAAAAGGAGAATGAGCAAGGAACCCAATAATGATCGCTCTTTTTTAGCGAAGATATTCGGTAGCTTTATGAAAGGGTCATCAGGAAAAAAATCTTCAAAATCGCTCTATATTCTTTTACTTCTGGGAGTAGGAATTGCCATTATGCTAGTAGGAAATATTCAAAAAGCACTGCAGCCTTCATCTGAAAAAGCAGCTGAAGTCAGTAGTACGGTGAAAGAGACGCCTGTATTTGGTCAAAGTAAAGGAAAAAGCAAGGTGAGTGATTACGAAGATCATTACGAGACCCAGCTCAAGGATGCCCTTGATAGCGTTCTTGGCGTAGATGATGTAGAAGTGGTTATCAACCTAGACGGAACAGGAGAAAAGGTGTTCAAGACCAACCATACAAATAAAGTCCAAAAAACAGAAGAGTCTGATGAACAAGGTGGAAAACGAGTCATTGGCGAAACGACAACTGATGAAAAACTCGTCATTCTTCGCAAAGGAGACGGGGAAGCAGCCGTTATGATCAAAACAGAAAAACCAAAAGTTCGTGGCGTACTAGTCGTCGCCCGAGGTGCTGAAAATATAGAAGTGAAAAAATGGATTATTGATGCGGTAACAAGAGTACTTGATGTACCAAGCTATAGAGTAGCAGTTTTACCGAAAAAACCTAAGGGGGATTAAAAAATGTTGTTAAAAAAACAAACGGTTTGGTTATTAACAATGCTGAGTTTAGTGGTTGTATTATCGGTTTATTACATTACGTCGCCAGAAAATCCAAAGGACAACGTAGCATTTGTCGACAAGAAGGAAGAGCAAAAGAATGCGAAGGAAAAATCCGCAAAAGCGTCTGATAAAAAAGAAAAAGCAACGGCTGAAGTATCAACAGTCGACACAAATGACATGTTTACGGCTCTTCGCTTAAATATTGAAGACGAGCGCAGCAAATTAATTGAGCAATACAATGATGTTGTAGCGTCAAGTGACTACACGCCAGAAGAAAAAAGCAAAGCAAAAGACCAGCTTGAAGAGCTTGCGAAGCTTTCAGAGAAAGAAGGATTTTTAGAAGATATGATCAAGTCAAATGGCTATAAAGATGCGCTAGTTCGCACAGAAGGTGGGCAAGTAAAAGTAACGGTAAGCTCGAAGAAAAAATCGCCTGAGCAAGCGAATAAAATTATGCAGCTTGTCGGAAAAGAGCTAGGAAATAAACTCGTATCTGTAGAGTTTCAACCGGCAAGCAGCAAATAAGAAGAAGGTCGTCTGCACCTCTCTCACTAGAGGAGGGGCAGGCGGCTTTTTTTATGCAACAAACGCTTTAGGAGAAAACACCTCTTCATTCTAAAAGGGGGATGTGCTAAAATAAGGTTGGAAATAGGTTTTAAAATCTTATATTAGTACTAGATAATAACTATAAAATCACAACCGCAGGTGTTTCGTTGAATTTATTGTTCGATATATCGTATGATAAGAGAGATACCTAAGAAATAGTGAAGAGATAGGAGTGTCAAATATGCTCAAGATTCAAGAAATTCGTGAAATTATTAAATTAGTTGATCAATCATCCATCGAGGAATTTACGTACGAGCATGAAGGATCAAAAATTAAAATGAAGAAAAAGGATGCAATCCTTTCTAAGCAAGCGCCTGTAGTGGTTGCATCAGCACCAGCACCAGAAGTAGCTCAGCCACAAGCAGTTGCTGCACCGGCTCCAGCTGCACCAGCAGCTCAACCTGCTGAGGAAGCGCCAAAAGCGCCAGCAAGTGATGCAAACCTACATAAAATTACGTCACCAATGGTAGGAACGTTCTATGCGTCTTCTTCACCAGAATCAGGGGCATATGTGTCCGTAGGCGACAAAGTGAAAAAAGAGAGCGTAGTATGTATCGTTGAAGCAATGAAATTGTTTAACGAGATCGAAGCAGAGGTAAATGGAGAAATAGTGGAGATTCTTGCAGAAAATGGACAGCTTGTAGAATACGGACAACCACTTTTCTTAGTGAAAGCTGACTAAAGGAGAATGGCTATGATTAAAAAGCTATTAGTTGCCAATCGTGGAGAAATTGCTGTCCGTATTATCCGTGCGTGTAAAGAATTGGGAATTGAAGCTGTTGCCGTTTATTCTGAAGCAGATCGTGAGTCACTACACGTACAGTTAGCTGATGAAGCTTACTGTATCGGACCAACTGCCTCTAAAGATAGTTACTTAAATTTTACAAACATTATGAGCGTTGCAACGCTTACGGGCTGTGACGCGATTCACCCGGGCTATGGATTCCTAGCAGAGAACGCAGACTTTGCTGAATTATGCCGCGAGTGTAACATTACCTTTGTTGGGCCAAGCCCTGAAGCAATTAATAAAATGGGTACAAAAGACGTAGCGAGAGAAACAATGCGTGACGCTGGTGTTCCTGTCGTTCCTGGATCGAAGGGAATTATTGAAACGCCAGAAGACGGTGTATCTTTAGCAAACGATATGGGCTATCCTGTTATTATTAAAGCAACAGCAGGGGGCGGAGGAAAAGGAATCCGCGTAGCGAAAAGCGAAGAAGAGTTGATCAAAGGTATTTCGATCACTCAGCAAGAAGCTGCTACCGCTTTCGGTAATCCTGGCGTCTACATTGAAAAGTACATTGAAGACTTCCGTCACGTCGAAATTCAAGTATTAGCCGATTCATTTGGTAATACGATTCACCTAGGTGAACGTGATTGTTCGATCCAGCGTCGTCTTCAAAAGCTGATTGAGGAATCTCCATCACCAGCTCTTGATGCAGACATGCGCGAGAAAATGGGAACAGCTGCTGTAAAAGCAGCAGAAGCTGTAAACTATACGGGTGCAGGAACAGTCGAGTTTATCTATGATTATCGTGAAAAGAAATTCTACTTCATGGAAATGAATACTCGTATTCAAGTAGAGCATCCGGTAACGGAAATGGTAACGGGAATTGACTTAATCAAAGAACAAATCAAAGTAGCCAATGGCGAAAAGCTTAGCTACAAGCAAGAAGATGTTACGTTCTCTGGTTGGGCGATTGAGTGCCGTATTAACGCAGAAAACCCAGAAAAGAATTTCATGCCATCAGCAGGTAAGATTAACATGTACCTAGCCCCAGGTGGATATGGAGTTCGGATCGATTCTGCTGTATACCCAGGCTATTCAATTCCACCATTCTACGATTCCATGATTGCGAAGCTAATCGTTCATGCTGATACGCGTGAAGAGGCGATTGCAAAAATGAAGCGTGCACTAAGTGAGTTTGCGGTAGAAGGAATTTCAACAACCATTCCATTCCACTTAAAATTACTTAATCACGAAAAGTTTGTATCAGGAGAATTCAATACGAAATTTCTTGAGTTACATGACGTGATGAATTCGTAGTATAGTATAGATTATAGGAGGTGTTCTTATGAACGAAAATCATGTTTTAGAAATGGAAGAAAACCAACAATCTTTAGGGAGAGTTGAAATTGCTCCCGAAGTTATTGAGGTTATTGCCGGCATCGCTGCTTCAGAGGTAGAAGGTGTAACATCAATGCGTGGTAACTTTGCAAGCGGTGTGGTTGAACGACTTGGAAAGAAAAATCACGGTAAAGGTGTAAAGGTTGAATTGAATGAAGCAAGCATCAAAGTCGATGTATATTGTTCAATGAAATTTGGCGTATCCATTCCAGTGGTTGCTCAAAAAGTGCAAGATAATGTTCGTCAAGCGTTACAAACGATGACCGCTATTAATTTAGACGAAGTGAACATTCATATTGTTGGCGTTCAATTTGAAACCTCAAAGCAAGAAGAAGTCGTAGAATCGTAAGCACCGTTAGCTTGCGCACAGAAAAAGACTGTCTGTTAGTGACAGTCTTTTTTCTTTGGGAAGAAAAGAAAAGAAAAGAGTTCCTGTTGAAATGAAGGCGGTCGAAACGTAAAATAAGAACGAGACTGTTATGATGAAACAACGGGTGAAATAAAAAAGCCGAAATAGTCTGTATATTACATTAAAGCCGGACAAGGTGTACTCATGAATAGAAACTATGCTATTATCATGTTATGGAATTTTTGATAAGGTAAAATAAAGGAGAAAAATGGAATGAAAAGACGTACAGCACGTGAAAAAGCGCTTCAAGCTTTGTTTCAATGTGATTTAGGGAAAATGGAGCCAGCGGAGGCTATTCAAAACGTAATTAAGACAGACAAAGTAGACGAATTTTTAGAGCTACTCGTATTAGGAACGATGGAAAATCAGCAAGAAATTGATGAGCTACTGCGCAACAATTTAGAAAAATGGACGTTAGAGCGTGTAGCAGCCGTAGACCGTGCAATTCTACGCTTAGCCGTATTCGAAATCAAATATAAAGAAGATATTCCTGTAAACGTGACAATGAACGAAGCGTTGGAATTAGCAAAAAACTTTAGTGACGAACAATCGAGCCGTTTCATCAACGGTGTACTATCTAGAGTGCTAACGTCTTTATCATAAGAAAATGAAAAAAAGGTTGCTTTTTATAGGGGTGCAAACAGCTGCGATTCCTTGTGAAGCAACCTTTCAAAGGTTTATACAGGTGTTTTTGGTAAAGGAGAAGATGTAGGTGAGTGAAGTTCAATATGTAACGGTAACCGCTCTAACACGGTATATTAAACGGAAGTTCGATGTAGATCCTCATCTTCGTGATATATGGATTAAAGGGGAAATTTCTAACTTCAAGCGTCACAGCCGTGGTCATATGTATTTTACGTTAAAAGATGAGAGTGCCCGTATGCAGTCGGTTATGTTTGCAGCGAATAATCGTTCTCTAGCTTTTCAACCACAAGAAGGAATGAAGGTTATGGTTCGCGGTGAGGTAGCCGTCTACGAGCCAAGCGGAAATTATCAAGTGTACATAAAAGAAATGCAGCCCGATGGAATTGGAAGCTTGTATTTAGCGTATGAGCAGCTAAAAGAACGTCTTGAGAAAGAAGGACTATTTAGTCCAAGGCATAAAAAAAGCATTCCTGCCTATCCGACTTGTATAGGTGTCATTACCTCTCCAACAGGTGCCGCGGTTCGTGATATTATGACGACGCTCAGAAGGCGCTATCCGGTCGCACGAGTTATCTTAATACCTGCTCTTGTTCAAGGTGTAAAAGCAGGACCTTCTATCATTGAGGCTATTCAAAAGGCAAATGAGATGGACACGATTGATACGCTAATCGTTGGACGCGGGGGCGGGTCCATTGAAGAGCTCTGGGCGTTTAACGAAGAAGCGGTGGCGAGAGCGATTTTTGAGTCTCACATTCCCGTTATTTCAGCAGTCGGCCATGAAACGGATTTTACCATTGCTGACTTTGTGGCTGATTTGCGAGCTCCTACTCCAACGGGGGCAGCAGAGCTTGCCGTTCCTCATTTGACTGAAGTCATGGAACGCCTCAAACAGCGAAATATTCGAATGATGCGAGCCGTTCGTGAGCGTATGACCGCGTCGAAAGAACGATTAAAAAATGCCCAAAAGTCATACGCATTCCGTTACCCACAGCGGCTGTTAGAGCAGAAGGAACAAGATTTAGATCGCATGATGGATCGTTTACATAAAGAAATGGGGAGAACGCTTCAAGCAAAAATCGATGCCAAAGAGGCATTGACACAACGTCTTAAGCGAAATCATCCTCAAGAAAAAATCAAGCAGGCTCATGAACAGACAGAGATGCTAACGAAAAGCCTATCAAAAGAAATGCAAAACCTGCTAAAGCAAAAGCAACTTCTTTTCGGTTCCCTTGCATCTAAGCTTGATGCGCTAAGTCCGTTAAAGACGATGGAGCGTGGCTATAGCTTAGTTTATAATGAAGAGAAGGAACTAGTAAAAAGCACAAAAAACATCACGACTGGTGACAAAGTCAACATCCGTCTAACCGATGGACAAATCGAATGTGAAGTGGCAAAAGTGGAGGAGCGATAATATGAGCAAAAAAGAAGAACGTACATTTGAAGAAGCGATGGAAGATCTAGAAACGATTGTAACGAAGCTTGAAGAAGGCGATGTACCTCTTGAACAAGCCATTGAGCACTTTCAACAGGGAATGGAACTTTCAAAGTTTTGTCATGAGCGACTGCAGAAAATTGAAAAACAAATGGAGCAAATTCTTCGTGAAGATGGTCAGCTAGAGGCGTTTGTGGTGCAGGAGGAAGAATGATTGTGAGAGAGCTAGACTTTGATACCTACTTAAAAGAGCTACGCGTACAAATCGAGGCACTTCTACCAACTGTTGTTCAGCCGCTTGCATCTCCAGCAACACTTAAAGATTCCATGATGTATTCGTTAACGGCAGGTGGAAAGCGACTTCGCCCATTGCTTATTTTTTCAACGCTAGAAGCATTTGAAAAAGATAAGATGATGGGGATAGAAGCAGCCTGTGCGGTTGAGATGATTCATACATATTCATTAATTCACGATGATTTACCAAGTATGGACAACGATGATTTACGCAGAGGAAAGCCAACCAATCATAAAGTATTTGGTGAAGCAATGGCGATCTTAGCAGGTGATGCCCTGCTAACGAACAGCTTCGACGTCCTCGTCTCATCCACTCATCCAGACGTGACGGATGCGATGAAGGTAAGGCTTGTTTCGACACTGGCAACGTGTGCAGGAGCAGAAGGAATGGTAGGAGGACAGGTCGCTGATATGGAAGGCGAGGGACAGCCTCTTACACTTTCAGAACTTGAGTACATTCATCATCATAAAACAGGGAAACTACTATCTTTTTGTGTCACAGCAGGCGCTATTTTAGCAGGTGCGACCGCTTTTCAAATTGAAAAGCTACAGGAATTCAGTTCGAATTTAGGACTTGCTTTCCAAATTCGGGATGACATATTAGATATTGAGGGCGATGAAGCAACGCTTGGTAAGCCCATTGGTAGTGATACGGATAATAATAAAACAACTTATCCATCTCTTTTAGGTATGGAAGCGGCAAAACAGAAGCTAGATGACCATATCGATCACGCGCTTCAAGCGTTAGAAGCATCTGGAATTTATTCAGATCGGTTAAAAGAACTTTGTTTATACGTCGGAAAACGACAAAATTAGCAGTTCCTAAGAAAATAGGTTTGAGTGATCAAAAGAAATATGTTATAATTACGCTACTGTTATGTAAAAATCTAGTGCATAGGTTTTTTATATTCAATGCCGTTATCACATCTGTGTTAGCGGCTCTTTTTTCATTAAAAACAAGATGGATAAAATACGTCTTGATCGAATCAGCGTTTAGTTTTCGCAATCAAAGGTATAGTATATAAGTCCACTTGAATTAAGGAATGGCATGTTCATACATAGTGTGTATGTTCAATTACCTTTTAACTTGCGAACCTTACTCGCAGGTAATGAGTAATGAATCAAGCTGTGAAGCAGAAACAATTATCTAAAAAATGATAGACAAAAACTACTAAAATTTGACTAACATGTATAAAATATTTCACAATGTATTAAGGTAATTTTATAACAAGTATGAAAGTGAGTGATCCAAATTGGATCTAACAGCTATAAAGAATCCTCAATTTCTAAAAAAGATGTCAAAAGAACAGCTCACTGAATTGAGCGAAGAAATACGAAAGTTTTTAATTACGCAACTGTCTGCAACTGGCGGTCACATCGGGCCGAATCTTGGGGTAGTGGAGCTAACACTCGCGCTTCACAAGATTTATGACAGCCCAAAAGATAAGTTTCTATGGGACGTAGGGCATCAATCGTACGTTCACAAAATTTTGACAGGACGCGCATGTGAGTTTGAAACACTGCGTCAATACAAAGGTCTGTGCGGTTTTCCGAAACGAAACGAAAGTGAACATGACGTATGGGAAACAGGCCATAGTTCAACCTCTCTATCAGGCGCAATGGGAATGGCAGCGGCACGTGATCTAAACAAAACAGGAGCGCACGTCATTCCCATCATCGGAGACGGAGCATTAACAGGCGGAATGGCGCTTGAGGCTTTAAATCACATTGGGCATGAACAAACTGATATGACGGTTATCCTGAACGACAATGAAATGTCGATTGCTCCGAATGTCGGGGCGCTTAACAACGTGCTTGGTAAGCTTCGCACCGCTGGTAAATACAACTGGGTGAAGGACGAAATGGAAGTACTCCTTCGTAAAATTCCAGCAGTAGGCGGAAAATTAGCATCGACTGTTGAACGAGTAAAAGATGGCCTAAAATACATGGTCGTGTCGGGAATGTTCTTTGAGGACTTAGGATTTACGTACCTTGGACCAGTAGACGGGCATGATTTTGATGACCTTTTTGAAACGCTTCGCTATGCAAAGAAAACAAAAGGTCCAGTGCTTGTTCACGTCATTACAAAAAAAGGGAAAGGCTACTTGCCAGCTGAAGAAGACACGGTCGGCACATGGCACGGAACAGGTCCCTATAAAATTGAGTCGGGTGCGTTCATCAAACCAGACAAAGCGCCGCCAATCGGCTGGAGCAAGCTCGTGAGTGATACGGTATTGAGACTTGCTCATGAAGACAAACGAATTGTTGCAATCACACCAGCAATGCCGGTCGGTTCAAAGCTTGAGCAATTTGCTAAGGAGTTGCCAGACCGCATGTACGACGTGGGGATTGCAGAGCAGCACGCCACAACAATGGCAGCAGGTCTTGCTACGCAAGGGATGAAGCCGTTCTTAGCAATTTATTCTACATTCTTACAGCGTGCGTATGACCAAGTGCTTCACGATATTTGTCGCCAAAACCTGAATGTGTTCATTGGAATTGACCGTTCCGGGCTAGTTGGGGCAGACGGCGAGACGCACCAGGGCGTATTTGATATTTCATTCCTGCGTCACATGCCAAACATGGTACTAATGATGGCAAAGGATGAAAATGAAGGACAGCACCTTGTTAATACGGCGCTAAAATATAATGATGGTCCGATCGCTATGCGCTATGCACGTGGTAACGGTGTGGGCGTTTCGATGGATGATGAACTGAAAGAAATTCCGATCGGTTCATGGGAAGTGTTAAAAGAAGGAACTGATGCGACCATTTTAACGTTTGGTACAACAATTCCAATGGCAATGGAAGCAGCAGCACAGCTAGAAAAAGCAAATGTTTCGGTTCGTGTTGTGAATGCCCGCTTTATTAAGCCAATGGACGAAGACATGCTTCACTCCATTTTCGGTGAAAAACATCCAATTTTAACGCTAGAGGAATCCATGCTGCAAGGTGGATTTGGTAGTGCAGTAGCAGAATTTGCAATTGATCACGGCTACTATCAAACAAAAATTAACCGCATGGGAATTCCAGATCAATTCGTTGAGCACGGTAGCGTAACAAAATTGCTTGAGGAGATTGGTTTAACAACGGAAGAAGTCGTGAAAAACATTCAAAAACTATTACAATTTAACAAAAAAGGGCTTGAGGTGCTTTGACAAAAAAAGAAAGAGTAGATGTCTTACTCGTAGAACGTGGTTTAGTAGAAACAAGAGAAAAAGCAAAACGCTCTGTTATGGCAGGGCTCGTCTACTCGAATGAAACAAGACTAGATAAGCCCGGGGAGAAGATTTCCCGGGACTTACCTCTTATCGTAAAGGGAGCCGTCATCCCTTATGTTAGTCGAGGCGGTTTAAAGCTTGAAAAAGCATTGAAGGAATTTGCGCTCGAAATCCAAGACAAGATTATGATTGACATTGGATCTTCCACAGGCGGATTTACGGACTGTGCGCTCCAAAACGGCGTAAAAATGTCGTACGCAATTGATGTAGGGTACAATCAGCTTGCATGGAAAATTCGTCAGGATGAGCGTGTGGTCGTAATGGAACGCACGAATTTCCGTTATGTAACGCCTGCTGACTTGCAAGAAGGGATGCCAGAATTTGCATCTATTGATGTTTCGTTTATTTCGCTTACGCTCATCTTGCCGGTTTTAAAAACACTGCTTGTACCAAACAGTGACGTTGTAGCGCTTGTGAAGCCACAGTTTGAAGCAGGAAGAGAGCAAGTGGGTAAAAAAGGAATTGTACGAGACCCGAAAGTACATCAGCAAGTGCTGGAACATATGATTGAGTTTTCGCAAAAGCAAGGCTATACGATTGCAGATTTATCTTATTCTCCTATTACAGGTGGAGAGGGCAACATTGAATTTCTTCTTCATTTAAAATGGCCTGGAGAAGGACAAGAAGACGGACAAGAAGACGGAGAAAACCAACTTCAAATGGACGTAGAGACGCTTGTATCAGAAGCACACTCGACGCTGAAAGAGAAAAAGGATAAAGAGCAATAAAGCCTGCTGGCGTATTCTCACAGCTCCTTACAAACGAACAGGGCAATAATTAAAGCTGACTCGTAGAGGAGAGTTCTCTCATGGGTCAGCTTTTTATTTGTCAGATGAGGAAGAGGTTGGGAGAAATAGACACGCCCGTGAAGAAAATGATTGAAAATCCTCATGACTTTAAAAAATAAAGTGAAAAAAGATTGCATAAAACGATAAAAATCGACTACGATGTAAGTAAATTACTGATTAACGACGAGGTGCGTAATGAATAAAGGTCAACGTCATATTAAAATTCGTGAAATTATTACGACGAACGATATTGAAACACAAGATGAATTAGTAGATATTTTAAAGAATCAAGGTTTTAATGTTACACAAGCAACGGTTTCACGTGACATTAAAGAGCTACACTTAGTGAAGGTACCGCTCATGGATGGTCGATATAAATACAGTCTGCCTGCAGATCAACGCTTTAATCCGTTGCAAAAGTTAAAGCGTGCGCTCATGGATGCATTCGTTAAAATCGATTCTGCTGGTCATATGCTTGTGATGAAAACGTTACCGGGTAATGGGAATGCAGTAGGGGTACTGCTAGATCATTTAGATTGGGAAGAAATTTTAGGAACGATTTGTGGAGATGATACGTGTTTAATCATTTGTCGTACTCCGGAAGATACAAAAGTGATTGCAGATCGCTTAGTAGAAATGCTTTAATACGTCATTTTTGGATTAAATGACAGGACAGTGAACGTCATATCAGTTGTCCGTGAATAAGGCTTAGGAGATGAAGAGGGAGAAAACCCTCTTTCTTTGTTCTTCTAGCCAATCGAGATAAAGGTGTGAGTAAATTTGTTAGCAGAGCTATCCATTAAAAATTTCGCGATTATCGATGCATTGACGACTTCCTTTGAAAAAGGTCTGACGGTCTTGACCGGAGAAACAGGTGCTGGGAAATCGATTATTATTGATGCCATTCAGCTTCTTGTTGGCGGAAGAGGTTCCTCAGAATTTGTGCGTCATGGAACAAATCGAGCGGAAATTGAAGGACTATTTCTAATTGGGGAAGATCACCCGTGCTATGAAAAGGCATCAGAGGTTGGAATTGATGTTCAGGATGATATGCTTGTACTTCGTAGAGATATTACGACAAACGGAAAAAGCATTTGCCGCATTAACGGAAAGCTTGTAACGTTAGGCATTTTACGGGAAATTGGACAAACTCTTATTGATATACATGGTCAGCACGAGCATCAGGATTTAATGAATCAAGATCGTCATTTGGCTATGCTTGATCAATATGGAGGAGAGAAAATTACCAAAGCGCTTGAAGAGTATCAGCAGGTATACGAGCGCTACATGGATTTGAAGAAGCAATTAAACAAGCTCTCAGAAAACGAGCAGAAACGAGCCCACCGCTTGGATTTAATTCAATTTCAGCTAGAGGAAATTAAATCAGCAAACTTGCAGCCAAACGAAGACAATGATCTGATGGAAGAACGAATGAAAATTTCAAACTTCGAAAAGATTTATAATGCGCTGAATGATGCTTATAATGCTTTGCATGGAGAACAAAGAGGACTAGACTGGGTCGGTCTTGCCATGGGAAATGCAGAGGATATCCAAGAGCTTGATGATGCCTATGTGGAAATTTCTGAAGCCGTATCGAGTTCTTTTTATCAGCTTGAGGATGCGTCTTTTAAAATTCGTCAGCAGCTTGACATGCTTGAGTACGATCCGAAACGCTTAGATTATATTGAATCACGCATTAGCGAGATTAATCAATTGAAGCGTAAATATGGTCAAAGCGTAGCGGAAATTTTGGAATACGCCGCTACGATCGAAGACGAAATGGATCAAATTGAAAATCGAGACACCCATCTCTCAAACATTCAAGGAGAACTTAAAGCGGTCGCAAAGGATCTATTGGTTGAAGCTAAAAATGTCTCAGCTCTTCGTCACAAGCTAGGTGAAAAGCTAACATCGAGTATTCATCAGGAGCTAAAGGAACTCTACATGGCCAAAACCATCTTTGAAGTGAAATTTACGAAAGTGACGCCGTCTCTTCAAGATATTGAACTAGACGGGGAGCACGTAAAATTCACCAGAAGTGGAATTGATCACGTCGAATTTTATTTATCAACGAATCCAGGGGAGCCGCTGAAACCGCTGGCGAAAATCGCTTCTGGTGGAGAACTGTCCCGGATTATGATCGCGTTAAAAAGCATTTTCTCAAAGCATCAGGGCGTCACGTCGATTATCTTTGATGAAGTGGATACAGGTGTAAGTGGGCGCGTAGCCCAGGCGATTGGGGAGAAAATTTACCGCATCTCGACAGGTTCACAGGTGCTGTGTATTTCCCATTTGCCACAGGTTGCGGCGATGGCAAACACCCACTTATTTATTTCAAAAAAGGTGAAAGACAACCGCACATCTACGGCTGTAGAACCGCTAAGTCAGTCTGAAAAAGTAAAAGAAATCGGACGAATGATTGCCGGTGCTGAAATTACGGATTTAACAAAAGAGCACGCAAAAGAGCTGCTTGATTTAGCAGATCGTTTTAAACATTAAAAAACATGGATCTCGAACTGGAGATCCATGTTTTTTTCGTTTTCACCTGTGGCAAACTACTTTTAGACATAGGAATGATTCGGAACGTTTAAGAAAGAGCATTATACACGTTTCTTTTGAAAATTAAGATGTTTTTTATTGACCGTTCAGTTATAAATGGGGCGCAAGAAGGCTACATTAAAACTGTAGCCAACTAAAAAAATGGTGTGGGCATCGGAAGCGAGGAGAGTGAATGACAGCGTGAAAATTAAATACAGAAAGTTCATAGGAACTATTCTCCTTGTTGCGATGATAGGATTAGGATTTTTTCCGGAACTACGTAATTATATCAACATTCCAACGCAAGTAACGGTCTTTGAACATCAAGAAGCTTCTATTCATACAGCATTACCAGCTACTTCAACTGCTCAAAACGTGTTTAAAAGTGAAACGGCCGATCATCATGAAGTCGTTATCAAAGGGAAAGAAATTGGTGAAGAACCGCTAACATTAGCCGTAGCAGGGATTCCTGTAAAGAAGGTAGATGTGAAGGTGCTCTCAGATTTTAAGGTTATTCCCGGCGGTCAATCAATTGGTGTTAAGCTGAATGCACGTGGTGTGCTTGTAGTAGGATATCACCAGATTGAGGCAAAAGACGGAAAGAAATCTCCTGGTGAAAAGGCAGGTATTCAAGTAGGAGACATGATTACGAAAATTAACGGTACGACGATTGAAAAAATGAGTGATATTACACCGTTTATTCAATCCGCTGGTAAAACAGGAAAACCTCTTGATTTAGAAGTGCTACGTGATAAAGAGCATTTTCAAACAAAGCTTATTCCTGTGAAAGATAAAAACAACTATGCTTATCGAATTGGTCTTTATATTCGTGATTCAGCGGCTGGAATTGGAACGATGACGTTTTATGATCCGAAGTCCAAAAAATACGGAGCGCTTGGTCATGTTATTTCTGACATGGATACAAAAAAGCCGATCGTGGTTGAAGATGGACAAATTGTACGATCAACGGTGACGTCTATCGAAAAAGGGGCACACGGTGTTCCGGGTGAGAAATTAGCGCGCTTTTCTGAGGATCGCCATATCATGGGGAATATTAATCGAAATAGTCCTTTTGGAATCTTTGGCAAACTTCATGATTCGATTGAAAATGGCATCGCAGATAAACCTCTCCCAATTGCTCTATCAAACGAAGTGAAAGAGGGACCTGCTAAAATTTTAACTGTCATTGACAATGACAAAGTGGAAGAGTTTGACGTAGAAGTCATTAGCACCATTCCGCAAAAGTTTCCCGCAACAAAAGGAATGGTCATTAAAATTACAGACCCTGTCCTCTTAAAGAAAACAGGCGGTATCGTCCAAGGAATGAGTGGAAGTCCAATTATTCAAAACGGGAAGGTTATTGGTGCTGTCACACATGTATTCGTAAACGATCCGACTTCTGGATACGGTGTTCATATTGAGTGGATGCTAAATGAGGCAGGAATTAATATTTATAAGGGCGTTCAGAAAAAGGCGAGCTAATCATAGTTCGTCTTTTTTACGCTAAAAACTCCATATCTAAACAATAATAGGTGCAAAGCTCCACTATTTTTGCTTTTTTTTCAAAAAATAAAGGAAAACTTGTTGCATTGTCGAATTGATGATTTAGAATAAATATAGGAATGCTTTGTACCGTTTATGGGGTTTAAGGATTATAAGGGATTGAGGAGGAATCTGTTGTGAAAAAAATTAAAGTATGTTTGGTCGATGACAACAGAGAATTAATTGGGCTATTGGAAGACTATATTTCAGAGCAAGATGATATGGAAGTCATTGGCGTAGCATATAACGGACAGGAATGTTTGCATATGCTGAAAGAAAACGACCCAGACGTACTTATTCTAGATATCATTATGCCACATCTAGATGGATTGGCTGTTTTAAGTCAGTTGCGCGATATGAACAAAGGAACATATCCAAATGTCATTATGTTAACGGCATTCGGTCAAGAAGATGTTACGAAAAAAGCCGTCGATTTAGGCGCATCTTATTTTATTCTAAAGCCATTTGATATGGAAAACTTAGTAAATCACATTCGCCAAGTTAGTGGAAAGTCCTCAGCCGTGTTAAAACGTCCCACTTCATCCTTGAAAAACAATCGAGATCACCGTTCAAATAACTTAGATGCTAATATTACGAGTATTATTCATGAAATTGGAGTGCCAGCGCACATTAAAGGTTATTTATACTTACGTGAAGCCATTTCAATGGTTTACAAGGATATTGAATTATTAGGATCGATTACGAAAGTGCTTTATCCGGATATCGCAAAAAAATATAACACGACAGCAAGCCGCGTTGAGCGCGCTATTCGTCATGCCATTGAAGTAGCTTGGAGCAGAGGAAACATTGATTCAATTTCTTCGCTATTCGGATACACCGTCAGCATGACCAAAGCGAAGCCAACGAACAGCGAATTCATTGCGATGGTAGCAGATAAGCTACGCCTTGAACACAAAGTTAGCTGAGACCGTTAGACCTCTTCATACGACAGGGGTTTAGCTTACTGACATTTACCCAATGTACGTTTATCAACAAACATGTTTTTTAGACCGACAAACTTTTTTTATGTTCGATAAAAAAGACATCCTCTTTTATTGGTAGATCATTTACCAGTAAAAGAAGGTGTCTTTTTTTTGTTACTTTTCTTCTTTATCTAATTCAGCAAGCTTTTGAATTAAAATGTGCTGTGGCATATGCATAAGCTGTTCAAGCGGAATATTAAGCTTTTCGGCAAGCTTTACAGCTGTTTCAGGTGAAATTTGTAGCGGACGCATTCATAACCAGCTCCTTTTTTATGTAAAATGTATGTGTAAGTATAGCAAAATTACGCTCATTTTTGAATTGAATTTTAGAATTGGGTATAGTGTATAAAAGGAGTTGATACAGATGGAGATTTATGGACATCGAGGTTCTGCAGGAACACATCCTGAAAATACAATGATTTCGTTTCAAGAAGCGGCGCGTGTAGGCGCAATTGGCATTGAGTTAGATGTTCACATGTCAAAGGACGGTGAACTGATGGTGATACATGATGAAAAGGTAGATCGCACGACGGGACAGAAAGGCTACATAAAAGACATGACGTACGCACAAATCCGAAAATTAGATGCGAGTTATAAATTTAAAAAGAAATACGGAGCGTGTCCGATCCCGTCTCTTGCCGAAGTGCTTGAATGGATCGCAACCACACCGCTTCTCGTCAATATTGAATTGAAAAACAATGTGTTTGAATATCGAAATTTGGAGCTTGTCGTTCTGAATATGCTTTACCATTATGGGCTAAAAGATCGCGTCATATTATCTTCGTTCAATCATAATAGCCTTGTGCGGGCGAAGAGCTTTGACTCGACGATTCCAACGGCTATTTTGTATTCATATCAGCTGTTTGAGCCGTGGACGTATGCGCAAAGTGTAGGAGCGGATGCGCTTCATCCTAATTTCCGCACGCTAAATGACGTGATTGTGTCAGCGGCACAGCACGATCGTCTCGCCGTTCGCCCGTATACGGTAAATAATGCGGACAAAGCGACGGAGCTGTTTCAAATGGGCTGTGACGCGATCATCACCGATTACCCAGAAAAAATGAGGGCGTTGTTTTCTTAAGATGCTTCACAATCTGAAAAAAATCATAATCTCGATTCCGTGTCTATTCATTTGGAATCGAGATTATTTTTTTGAAATCGCTGCTGTACTTTATTTCTTTTTCTGTCACGGTGAAGGATAAAGCCAGCGACGAATCCTAATCCACCTAAAAAAAGAACAAGTCCCATTGAGAACTGAAGGAATAAAGAATGAAAGGGTGGCTGAAGGATGCCAAAGAACATATCCCTCATTAATTTAATGCCGTATCCCGCCAGAAAACCAGGAATAAGTAAAATAAGTAACGCAATGATACGTATCATGGAAAAATCCTCTCATAAAAGATTACTTATCTGAATCATATAAAAATACAGAAAATTGTCAAGAGGGATTTGAAAACGCTATTATAGAGGTATGCAAAGAATTGCACATTTTTTAGCGGATAATGAAACAAGAACATAAAGAACATACAAGGTGGATGATGTATGCAAAACGTATTAATTGTTGGAGCGGGAAAAGGTGGACGAGCCATTTTACAAATGGTTATCGCAAGCGACATGCTACGAGTAATTGGAATGGTCGATATTAACCAGAATGCATTGGGGATGGAGGAGGCAAAAAAATTAGGGCTGATGACGTCCTCCTCATGGGAACAATTTAAGGATGCTTCCATTGATATTATTATTGATGCCACAGGAGATGAAGAGGTATATGAAGAGCTAAAAAATGTTTGGCGAAATCGTCATACGGTCGTAATTCCAGGTTCGGTTGCGCATATCATATCAGAGCTAATGGAGGAAAAAGAAGAGCTTGTATTCAAATGGAAAACAGAATCCTACAAGCATGATTTGATTTTTAATACGGCTCATGACGGTATGATTGTCATTGATAATGAGGAACGAATTACGTTATTTAATAAAAGCGCAGAAAAAATTACGGGATTTAAGCGAGAAGATGTGCTAGGTCATCCTGTGTTAGAGGTTATTCCAGCCAGTCATCTTCCTTACATACTGCAAACGAAAAAAGTAGAGCGAAACCATGAGTTTACGTTTGAGAACGGAAAAAAAATCATCACAACGCGTATTCCAATCTTAAATGATCAGGGGGAACTGTTTGGAGCTTTTGCGCTCTTTAAAGACATTACAGAAGTTGTCGATTTAGCGAAGGAAGTAACCAATTTAAAAGAAATTCAAACGATGCTCGAGGCGATTATTCAATCATCGGAAGAAGCAATTTCAGTCGTAGATGAGGATGGAACGGGGTTGCTGATTAATCCAGCTTATACGAGGCTGACAGGACTAAAAGAAGAGGACGTGCTTGGAAAGCCGGCTACCGCTGATATTTCTGAAGGAGAAAGCATGCATATGAAAGTGCTCCAAACGAGACGTCCGGTGCGTAGCGTACGGATGAAGGTTGGGGCTCATAAAAAAGATGTGCTTGTGAACGTAGCACCTGTTATTGTCGACGGCAAATTAAAAGGAAGCGTTGGGGTCATTCATGACGTGTCCGAGATTAAGCAGCTAACAAATGAATTAAATCGTGCAAGGCAAATTATTCGCACCTTAGAAGCTAAATATTCATTTGATGATATTATAGGCAGTTCAGAAGAATTTAAGCTAGCGATTGAGCAAGCAAAGCTCGCGGCCAAAACGCCTGCGACCGTTTTATTACGCGGTGAATCCGGGACAGGAAAAGAACTTTTTGCCCATGCCATCCATAATGCAAGTGATCGAAAATACAACAAGTTCATTCGTGTGAACTGTGCGGCAATCTCAGAAACGCTTCTTGAAAGCGAAATGTTCGGGTATGAAGAGGGCGCTTTTTCAGGCGCAAAGCGAGGCGGTAAAAGAGGATTGTTTGAAGAAGCGAATAACGGAAGTATTTTTTTAGATGAAATTGGCGAACTGTCTGCTCAAATGCAGGCAAAGCTTCTTCGGGTGCTCCAAGAAAAAGAAATTGTGCGAGTAGGAGGCACAAAAGCTGTTCCAATCAATGTCCGAGTAATTGCGGCAACAAATGTTCATTTGGAAAAAGGGATAGCAAACGGAAAAATTCGAGAAGATTTGTATTACCGGTTGAATAAAATTCCGATTCACATTACTCCTCTCAGACAACGAAAAGAAGACATTGAATTGCTTTCACAGCATTTAATTCAAAAAATCAATCAAGATTATGGGCGGAACGTGGAGGGACTTACGCCTGCGGCATTGGTCTATTTGAAACAGTATGAATGGCCAGGAAACGTTCGTGAACTTGAGAATATTTTGGGGCGTGCGGTTATTTATATGCACTACAATGAGCAGTTCATTGATGTTCATCATATTCCAGAGCTACAGTCCGTGTCTGAGCCTAAAAAGACGGTTCTTGCTCCAGTTGTAGGCAGTAATCATGAGGAAACGTTAAATGATCTTGTGGAGGTTTACGAAGCGCAGGTAATGAAACAAGTGCTTGAAAAATACAACTACAACAAAACCAAAACAGCAAAGCAGCTAGGAATTTCAGTGCGGACTCTTTACTACAAGATGGAAAAGTATAATCTTGCAAAAAATAGCGTGCAATAGATGGCGCACTATGCAAATAATTGCGCATATACCTATTTTTTATGTATAATTTATGAGGGTGCATGTTTTCCACAAGTAGTCTGCGCCTTACGAAGTACGTTTTTTTGTGCGGATGATAAAAGTTGGCACGATTCTTGCAAGATATAAAAACGGACAGAAAAGTGAGGTAGATAAGATGAAGAATTTCGAGCAGGTACTTGAAAAAACAGCAAACATGCCCTCTTTAACTGTTGCTGTTGCAGTAGCAGAGGATCCAGAAGTAATTGAATCCGTGCGATTAGCCATCTCCAAAAACCTAGCACAATTTATTTTATTTGGGGATGAGGACAAAATAAAAAGCATGATGGTTGACCATTCATTGAAATCAGCCAGTGAAGTAAAAGTGATCAATGCCGGGAATGAACAAACAGCTGCCATGATGGCCGTAAAAGCTGTTCATCAAGGCGAAGCAAATATTGTCATGAAAGGTAATTTACCTACTTCTACAATTTTAAAGGCTGTCCTTAATAAAGAATGGGGTTTACGAACAGGAAACGTGCTTTCACACGTTGCGCTGTTTGAGGTGCCGGGCTATGAACGTCTGATCTATCTGACAGACGCAGCGATGAATATTGCCCCTTCACTTGAGCAAAAAGCACAAATTATTGAAAATGCGGTAGGCGTAGCGAAAAAATTGGGGGTAACGTACCCAAAGGTGGCGGCACTAGCAGCCATCGAAACCGTGAATCCTAACATGCAGGCAACGATCGACGCGGCGGCTTTAGCGACCTTAAACCGTGAAGGAACGATTACAGGGTGTGTCGTAGACGGCCCGCTTGCGCTCGATAACGCTATTTCAATAAAAGCGGCGAAGCATAAAAACATACAAAGCGATGTCGCAGGAGAAGCAGATATTTTAGTTACACCAACAATTGAGGTTGGAAATGCCCTTTACAAATCATTGATGTATTTTGCTGGTGCAAAAGTTGGCGCCGTTATTGCGGGTGCGACTGCGCCAATCATTTTAACATCTCGGGCAGATTCAGCCGAAAGTAAACTACATTCGCTTGCTGTAGCTGCTTTAGTAGCACGAGGCGAATAATTCTGGGAGGAAACGTAAAATGGAAATCTTTAAATATATGGAACAATATGACTATGAGCAATTAGTATTCTGTCAGGACAAACAATCAGGTCTTAAAGCAATTATTGCGATTCATGATACAACGCTAGGGCCAGCGCTAGGCGGTACAAGAATGTGGACGTACGAATCAGAAGAAGCAGCTATTGAAGATGCGCTACGCCTTGCAAAAGGAATGACGTATAAAAATGCTGCAGCTGGTTTGAACTTAGGCGGCGGTAAAACGGTTATTATCGGCGATCCGAAAAAACATAAAAGCGAAGAGCTATTCCGTGCGTTTGGACGCTATATTCAAGGTCTTAACGGGCGCTACATTACAGCTGAGGATGTTGGTACAACAGTAGAAGACATGGATCTTATCTACCAAGAAACGGACTACGTAACAGGAATCTCTCCTGCATTTGGTTCTTCAGGAAACCCATCACCTGTAACAGCATTCGGTGTGTATCAAGGGATGAAAGCAGCAGCAAAGGCAGCGTTCGGAAGTGATTCACTTGAAGGAAAAGTTATTGCGGTTCAAGGTGTCGGAAACGTAGCATATAACTTATGCCGCCACTTACATGAAGAAGGGGCACAGCTAATCGTAACGGACATCAACAAAGAATCTGTGAAACGTGCGGTTGAAGAATTTGGTGCAAAAGCAGTTGAGCCAGATGAAATTTACGGAGTTGAATGTGACATCTATGCTCCTTGTGCCCTTGGTGCAACGATCAATGATCAAACCATTCCACAAATCAAAGCAAAAGTTATCGCAGGAGCGGCTAACAACCAATTAAAAGAATCTCGTCACGGGGATATGATTCACGAGATGGGTATCGTATACGCACCGGACTATGTAATCAATGCAGGTGGAGTAATCAACGTAGCAGATGAGCTTTACGGTTACAACCGTGAGCGTGCACTGAAAAAAGTAGAAGGCATCTACCAAAACATCGAGCGTGTTATTGAGATCGCAAACCGTGATCGCATTGCCACTTATGCAGCGGCAGATCGTTTAGCCGAAGAGCGCATTGAGCGTATGAGAAATTCTCGCAGTCAGTTTTTACAAAATGAACATCACATTTTAAGTCGTCGTCGCTAATCAAAGCGCGATGATACAAGACACCAGAAGAGATGGCTCAAGGGGATGAATCCTTTTTGAGCCATCTGTATCTTAAACATCAAGTAGGAGGATGGAACGTTGCAAGCTCAAGAATATCGCGTGTTAGTTATCAACCCTGGGTCTACCTCCACAAAAATCGGCGTGTTTCATAATGAAACGCTTATTTTTGAAAAGTCAATTCGCTACGATGTCGATGAAATCAATCAATATAAAACGATTAGTGATCAATACGCTTTTCGCAGACAATCTATTTTAGAATCTCTCCATGAAGAGGGGATTAACTTATCGAAAATGAGTGCTGTCTGTGGAAGAGGTGGATTGCTACGCCCTATTCAAGGCGGTACATACAAAGTAAATGAAGCGATGCTCGCTGACTTACGTAAAGGATATGCAGGGCAACATGCTTCAAATTTAGGTGGAATACTGGCTCATGAAATTGCGACAGGGCTTAACATCCCAGCGTTTATCGTAGATCCAGTGGTCGTAGATGAATTAGAAGATATAGCGAGAGTATCAGGATTCCCGTTAATTGAACGAAAAAGTATTTTTCATGCGCTTAATCAAAAGGCGGTCGCTAGACGAGTAGCGAAAGAGCTTGGGAGTACGTACGAAGAGCTCAATCTTATCGTTGTCCATATGGGCGGTGGAATCACCGTTGGGGTGCACAAACATGGCAAGGTCATTGATGTGAATAATGGTCTGCACGGAGACGGTCCGTTTAGTCCTGAGAGAGCAGGAACGGTACCGGCGGGGGACCTCATCAATCTCTGTTTTTCAGGGCGTTATTACCGCGATGAAGTTATGAAAATGCTCGTTGGAAAAGGTGGATTAGCTGGTTATGTCGGTACATCTGATGCGGTGAAGGTGCAGAAGATGATTGAAAAAGGCGATCAGCAAACAAAGCTTGTTTTTGACGCGATGGCTTATCAAGTATCGAAAGAGATTGGAGCAGCAAGCAGCGTCTTATCTGGAAAAGTAGATGGTATTATTTTGACCGGTGGTCTAGCATACTCGCAAAGTTTTACCGAGTTCATTATGAGTCGGGTCAATTGGATTGCTGATGTGATTGTCCATCCAGGCGAGAACGAGCTTCAAGCGTTAACAGAAGGGGCTCTTCGCGTGTTACGTGGCGAAGAGAAAGCGAAAGACTATCCAGGTGCTTAATTAGAAAGGTGTGAAGGTAAAATGTCGACAGAATATGATGTAGTAGTACTCGGCGGAGGAACTGGGGGATATGTAGCGGCTATTCGTGCATCTCAGCTTGGGTTAAAAGTGGCCGTGGTAGAGAAGAACAAGCTTGGTGGTACGTGCCTTCATGCAGGCTGTATTCCAAGTAAAGCCCTTCTTCGTAGTGCCGAAGTATTTGCTTTGGCAAAAAAGTCAGAAGAGTTTGGCGTTACGACTGAGAACGTTCACTTGAACTTTTTAAAAGTGCAAGAGCGCAAGCAAAAGATCGTCGATCAGCTATATCAAGGCGTACAGCATTTGATGAAAAAAGGCAAGGTTGATGTTTATGAAGGAATCGGCCGTATTTTAGGTCCATCTATTTTTTCTCCAATGCCAGGAACGATTTCTGTAGAACAGAATGATGGGTCTGAGAACGAAATGCTCATCCCGAAAAACGTGGTGGTTGCCACAGGATCACGTCCGCGAACGCTTCCGGGGCTAACGGTAGACGGAACGCACATCATTACGTCTGACGAAGCGTTACAAATGAATGAACTGCCATCTTCAATCATGATTATTGGCGGTGGCGTAATCGGAATCGAGTGGGCGTCCATGCTTGCAGATTTCGGAGTAGATGTAACGGTGGTCGAATATAGTGCGCAAATTCTTCCGACAGAGGACAAAGAAATTGCCAAAGAAATGACGAAAATTTTAAAAAGTAAAGGCATTAAAATCGTCACAAGTGCACAAGTGCTTGGAGAAGAAACAAAGATTGAGGAAACGGTTCGTATCCGCGCGAAAGTTGGCGATACTGTAGAAGAGTTTACAGCAGATAAAGTACTTCTTTCAGTAGGTAGACAGGCGAACGTAGAAGGAATTGGTCTTGAAAACACATCAATCGAAGTGAAAAATGGCTTTATTGATACAAATGATTATTATCAAACGAAGGAATCACATATTTATGCGATTGGTGATGTGATCGGCGGTCTTCAGCTTGCTCACGTTGCTTCACATGAAGGAATTGTAGCGGTCGAGCATCTTGCAGACCAACGTCCATTAAAAATTGATTACACGCAAATCTCGAAGTGTATTTATAGTCATCCCGAGATTGCAAGCGTCGGCTTCACAGAGGATCAGGCAAAGGAAAAAGGTTTTGAATTGAAGATCGGCAAATTCCCGTTCAAAGCGGTTGGGAAGGCCCTTGTTCACGGCGAATCAGACGGATTTGTGAAAATTATTGCCGATGCGAAAACGAATGATCTACTTGGCGTACACATGATTGGTCCAGACGTAACGAATATGATCTCAGAAGCAGGTCTTGCGAAACTGTTAGATGCAACGCCTTGGGAAATTGCGCATACGATCCATCCGCATCCAAGTTTGTCAGAGGCAATTGGGGAGGCGGCCTTAGCCGTAGAAGGAAAAGCCATTCACTTTTAATAGTAAAAGGTATGATTGATTAGGAGGGTGTATTAATGACTGAAAACCGCCATGCAGCGTTAGGTTTAAGTGATGAAAAGGTAATGGAAATGTATAAAACGATGCTCTTAGCTCGTAAAATTGACGAGCGTATGTGGCTTCTAAACCGTGCGGGTAAAATTCCGTTTGTTATCTCTTGTCAAGGACAAGAAGCAGCACAGGTTGGAGCGGCTTTTGCGCTTGATAATGAAAAGGACTACGTACTGCCGTATTATCGTGATATGGGCGTGGTGCTTACATTTGGAATGACAGCACAAGACTTGATGCTATCAGGCTTTGCGAAAGCAGAGGATCCAAACTCAGGCGGCCGTCAAATGCCAGGGCATTTCGGCAGTAAGAAAAACCGCATTGTAACTGGTTCTTCACCTGTAACGACTCAAGTACCACACGCAGTAGGTGTAGCTCTAGCAGGGAAAATGGAAGGAAAAGATCTTGTTACGTTCGTAACGTTTGGTGAAGGATCATCAAACCAAGGAGATTTTCATGAAGGAGCAAACTTTGCAGGTGTACACAAACTTCCTGTCATCTTCATGTGTGAAAACAACAAATACGCAATTTCTGTACCGATTGAAAAACAATTAGCGTGTGAGAACGTGTCTGATCGTGCAATCGGTTATGGAATGCCTGGTTACACAGTAGACGGAAATGATCCACTTGAAGTATACAAAGTCGTAAAAGAAGCGGCAGACCGTGCGCGTGAAGGAAAAGGACCAACGCTTGTTGAGACAATTTCATATCGCTTAACACCACATTCAAGTGATGATGACGATCGCAGCTATCGTGAACAGGACGAAGTATCCGAAGCGAAAAAGAAAGATCCAATCGTGACGTTTGGCGCGTATTTACGAGAAGTGGGACTTCTAGATGAAGCGAAGGAACAAGAAATGCTAGATGATATTATGAATACAGTAAACGAAGCAACAGATTATGCAGAAAGTGCACCATATGCTGATCCGGAACATGCGATGAAGCATGTATATGCTGAGTAAGGAGGGACAATTATGCCAGTAATTTCTTATATTGATGCAGTAACAATGGCGATGAGAGAAGAAATGCAACGTGATCCGAAGGTGTTCGTATTAGGAGAAGACGTTGGGAAAAAAGGTGGCGTGTTCAAAGCAACGAACGGCCTTTACGAAATGTTCGGTGAGGAACGTGTCATTGACACACCATTAGCAGAGTCTGCAATTGCAGGGGTAGGTATTGGGGCGGCCATGTACGGAATGCGTCCAATTGCTGAGATGCAGTTTGCTGATTTCATCATGCCAGCGGTCAACCAAATCGTATCTGAAGCAGCCAAAACACGCTATCGTTCCAATAATGATTGGACGTGTCCAATTACGATTCGTGCTCCTTACGGCGGTGGAGTTCATGGTGCGTTGTATCATTCACAATCGGTTGAAGCGATGTTTGCCAACACACCAGGATTAAAAATTGTAATGCCTTCTACTCCTTACGATGTAAAAGGGTTGTTAAAAGCGGCTATTCGTGATGATGATCCGGTCTTATTCTTTGAGCATAAGCGTGCGTATCGCTTAATCAAAGGAGAAGTTCCAGAGGATGACTATGTGCTTCCAATTGGAAAAGCGGATGTCAAACGAGAAGGCGATGACATTACGGTTATTACATACGGCCTTTGCGTTCATTTTGCGCTACAAGCAGCAGAAAAATTAGCAGCGGACGGTATTTCTGCTCACATTTTAGATTTACGTACGGTATATCCACTTGATAAAGAGGCGATTATCGAAGCAGCGTCTAAAACGGGCAAGGTGCTTTTAATCACAGAGGATAACAAAGAAGGAAGTATTATTGGTGAAGTAGCAGCCATCATCAGTGAAAACTGCTTATTTGATCTAGATGCACCGATCAAACGTCTAGCAGGTCCAGACGTACCTGCTATGCCATATGCCCCAACAATGGAAAAACATTTTATGGTGAATCCAGATAAAGTAGAAAAAGCGATGCGAGAACTAGCTGAATTTTAAGGGAGGTCAAACAAATGCCCATCGAAAAAATTACGATGCCACAATTAGGTGAGAGCGTGACAGAAGGAACGATCAGCAAGTGGTTTGTATCTGTTGGAGATAAAGTCAACAAGTACGACCCGATTGCAGAAGTGACAACTGACAAAGTAAATGCTGAAGTACCTTCTTCATTTACAGGAGTGATCAAAGAGCTTGTAGCAAACGAAGACGATACTATTCCAGTTGGTGAAGTCGTGTGCTTAATTGAAGTAGAAGGTGCAGGCGAAAGTGCACCTTCTAAAGAAGCACCAAAAGAAGAACGTGTTCAAGCAGAGGCGCCAGCAGGCGATCAGTCGAACAAAAAACGCTACTCTCCAGCCGTGTTACGTTTGTCTCAAGAGCATGATATTGACCTTGAGCAAGTGAACGGAACAGGAGCAGGTGGACGTATTACGCGCAAGGATCTTCTGAAGCTAATTGAAGGTGGAAACATTCCGTCTGCATCAGCAGCACCTGAAGCACCAAAAGCACCGGAACCAAAAGCAGCACCTTCATCAGCACCAGCTGTGGCTCCTAAGAAAGAAACAGCAGCACCGGCAGTTGACCTTCAACCAGGCGACGTCGAGATTCCTGTTACAGGCGTGCGTAAAGCTATTGCTTCAAACATGCTGCGTAGTAAGCATGAAGCACCTCATGCATGGATGATGGTTGAAGTGGATGCAACAAATTTAGTGGCATACCGCGATCAATTAAAAGCCTCATTTAAGCAAAAAGAAGGCTTTAACTTAACGTATTTTGCGTTCTTCGTAAAAGCTGTTGCTCAGGCGCTCAAAGAATTCCCGGAAATGAATTCAATGTGGGCGGGAGATAAAATTATTCAAAAGAAAGATATTAATATCTCAATTGCCGTTGCAACTGATGATGCACTATTTGTTCCTGTTATTAAGCAGGCGGATGAAAAAACAATTAAAGGCATCGGTCGCGAAGTATCAGAGCTAGCCGTTAAGGTTCGTACAGGTAAGCTTTCAGCAGAAGAAATGAAGGGCGGAACGTTTACCGTAAACAACACGGGATCATTTGGCTCAGTTCAATCAATGGGGATTATTAACTATCCGCAAGCCGCGATTTTACAAGTAGAGTCAATCGTTAAGCGTCCAGTTGTGATGGACAATGGAATGATTGCCGTACGTGACATGGTAAATCTATGTTTATCGCTTGATCATCGCGTACTTGATGGTCTTGTATGCGGGCGTTTCCTTGCTCGTGTAAAAGAAATTGTTGAAAACATTTCAGCGGATAATACGTCCGTTTATTAAAAAGTTCACCGCCTGCTGCCAATCGGTAGTAGGCGGTCCTTTTTATATAATTGATACCAGAAGTGGAATATATTAAGATAAAGAGAGAAGACTGAATTTTAATTTAATAGAGACTACAAAGGGGTACAAAATTCTTTTTGACAGAGGGGAAAAGACATGAACGATAAGGGGAGCACGATCAAGCATTCCGAGCAGTCGATGAGAGAAAAGTGGCTAGAGGAAGTAGAGCGTACGCTGAAGGGGAAACAGGAGCATACACTTCACCAATCCACTGTCGAGAACATTATTTTGAAAACGCTTTATTCTGAGAGTGATACAAATGAGCTAGCGCTCGATCAATATCCGGGACAAGGAGAAAATGTTCGTGGTTACCGTCTGCAATCAGCGAAGCAAGTCGATTGCTGTCAGCCTGTTTCACACCCAAACCCGGTAGAGAGCAACAAACAGTTAAGAAGCTTTCTCAAGCAGGGACAAAATGTCATTGCGTTCACGCCACATTCCCTCGTAACGTTAGGTAAGAGTGAAAAAGAAAATCTGACAGACGGGGTGTCCATTCTTTCAATAGAAGACGTGGCAAACTTGTTGCATGGTATCGATTTATCCGAGCGACCATTCTTCGTTTATGCAGGTCTATCAGCAACACCGCTTATTAATCTGATTGCAGCCTACTGTGAGCGAGAAAACGATGATCTTAAGAAGTTAAAGGGAATTATTGCAATGGACCCAATCGGTGCGTTCGTTGAGGTGGGCGAAAGTTCCTTACCTTTGACGGATATATATAACCAATGGCATCAGCTCATTCAATGGCAGGAGGCTTCAGGAATTGAGCTAAAAACGATGATGATTCGAAGTCAGCCTTATCACGCCGCAGGAGCAACGATCGTTCAAGAGCTCGCTTATGCGCTTGCAACTGCTGCCGATTATGTCCATGAAGGAAGAACAAGAGGGATCAGCCTCGATCAAATTGGGAAGCAGCTTGTCTGTTCGTTTTCAGTTGGATCAGAGACGTTTATGGAAATGGCAAAGCTTCGTGCTTTTCGCTCCTTGTTTACGAGAATGATGGCAAGCTTTGATGAAAACTATGAACCTGCCATTTATCTTCATGGAGAGACGTCTGCACAGACGAAAACAAGCTATGATGCGTACAACAATATGCTACGTGTCACAACGGAGGCATTCTCTGCTCTCGTTGGTGGAGTCGATGGTCTAACGATATTGCCATTTGATCAACGCTTTTCAAAGGGAACAGATTTTTCATTTCGAATGGCTC
Organism: Priestia koreensis; assembly: GCF_001274935.1. Taxonomy (GTDB): domain Bacteria; phylum Bacillota; class Bacilli; order Bacillales; family Bacillaceae_H; genus Bacillus_AG; species Bacillus_AG koreensis. The sequence continues at coordinate 166,280 of NZ_LILC01000019.1, forward strand.
GTAATACGCTGTTCATTTTAGAACAGGAATCTTATTTAACGAAAGTAACAGATCCTGCAGGTGGATCTTATTACGTTGAATTCATGACGCAATCACTCATTGATGAAGCATGGAATCTCTTTTTAACCATTGAGGAAAATGGAGGCATGACGTCATCCATTAAAAGCGGATTGATTCACAAGCAAATCGAAGAAGCGGTGGCAAAAAGAGGTGCCAAACCGCCAGTCGCGGTAGGTGTCACTCACTATGTCAATACGATGGATCGCTTAAAAGATGCTTCGTATTCAGACATTGTGCAGTTTGGTGAGGAGCAAGAGAATCGCTTAAACGCTTACGCATCCACAGAAACGCATACGTCAGCATCAATAGCAGAATGGATAGAAGCGTATAAGGCAGGAGCGTTTATTACGGAACAGATGAAATCAACTGAAACGGGAGAACGGGTGGCTCCGCTACCAAAGTTCCAGCCGATCGCTGAACTCGAAGATTTGCGAACACAATTTGTACGTCTAGAGGACGTCTCGTTCTCGGTTATCGTGTTAGGAGATACGAAGGAAGCGTATAGAGAAGGAGATCGAACAAAGAATTTCGTGCAAATGACGGGTCTGCCTGTTACGGTAAGTCCGCTGTGTTTATCTGTTGAAGAAGCTCTACTATGGATGGAGACGCATGATAAAGCTGTGATCATTTTATGTGGGGAACACGATCTTAAAAAAACGTTGAATCAGCGCCTTCTTGAAAGCAGCCCACAGCGTGTTGTAATAGAGACAGAGGAAGTGGACGAACGTCCATTTATCAACGTTAGAGGGAAACAGCTCGAGCAATTGCAAAAGCTATTCACCCTTTTGGAGGTGGCCAAACATGTATAAACGACCGACTTTTTCAAGCAATGCTTCTTCTACAAAAGCACCATCTTCACCTGTAAAAGCGGAAGCTGTTTTTCAGACAAACGAAAACATTACGCTTCAGTCTTTCTATACAAAAGAAGATTGTCAGGATGTGAATTTTCTTCCTTCTTTTCCAGGGCTTGCACCGTTTTTACGAGGACCCTATGCGACGATGTATGTGAATCGACCGTGGACGATCAGACAATACGCAGGCTATTCGACAGCAGAAGAAAGCAACGCCTTTTACCGTCGTAATTTAGCAGCGGGTCAAAAAGGTCTTTCCATCGCATTTGATTTGGCTACACACCGAGGCTACGATTCTGATCACCCGCGTGTCGTTGGAGACGTTGGGAAGGCGGGAGTAGCAGTAGATTCTATTCTAGATATGAACGTACTATTTGACGGTATTCCGCTTGATCAAATGTCCGTATCAATGACGATGAACGGGGCTGTATTGCCGATTATGGCTTTTTATATCGTTGCAGCGGAAGAACAAGGTGTTTCACTGGAGAAGCTATCAGGAACGATTCAAAATGATATTTTAAAAGAATACATGGTTCGTAATACGTATATTTATCCTCCTGAGACGTCCATGCGTATCATTGCCGATATTTTTGCATTTACGTCTCAGCACATGCCGAAATTTAATAGCATTAGTATTTCTGGCTATCATATGCAAGAAGCGGGAGCACCTGCTGATCTTGAGCTTGCTTATACGCTTGCAGATGGATTGGAATACGTGCGAACGGGGTTAAAAGCGGGAATTGATATTGATTCCTTTGCGCCGAGGCTTTCGTTTTTCTGGGCGATTGGCATGAATTATTTTATGGAAGTCGCCAAAATGAGAGCGGCACGAGTACTGTGGTCACGAATGATCGAGCCGTTCGGGCCTAAAAATTCAAAATCACTGGCGCTTCGTACACATTCACAAACATCGGGATGGAGCTTAACGGAGCAAGATCCATATAACAACGTCGTTCGAACGTGCGTAGAGGCACTAGCTGCTACGATGGGACATACGCAATCTCTTCATACGAATGCACTTGATGAAGCCATAGCACTGCCGACGGACTTTTCAGCGCGTATTGCGCGAAATACACAGCTCTATTTGCAAAATGAAACGGGGATTTGTAGCGTGATTGACCCTTGGGGTGGATCGTATTACGTGGAATCTCTCACGCAATCGCTAATTGAGCGCGCAGAAGAGCATTTGAAGGAAATTGAAGAGCTTGGTGGAATGGCAAAAGCGATTGAAACAGGTCTTCCGAAAATGCGAATCGAAGAAGCTGCGGCGAGACGTCAGGCAAAAATCGATTCTGGAGCGGAAACCATTATCGGAGTTAATAAATATCGTCAGGAGTCCACTGAACCACTTGAGATTTTGGACATTGACAATACGTCCGTAAGGTTAAAGCAAATTGAGCGTCTTGAAGAGCTTCGTCGTACACGCGATGAAGGGAACGTACAGCGGGCGCTAGATGCCATTACAAAAGCAACGGAAACAGGAGAAGGAAATCTACTTGCTTTAGCGGTTGAAGCGGCAAGATACCGTGCCTCACTTGGTGAAATTTCAGATGCGGTCGAAAAAGTGGCGAAACGCCATAAAGCGACAATTCGCTCCATTAGCGGCGTCTACAGCCAAGAGTTCGCGCAAAAAGAGCAAATTGAGCACGTTCGCTCTCTTACGGAAGATTTCTTAGAGGAAGAAGGAAGACGACCTCGTATACTAGTTGCAAAAATGGGTCAGGATGGTCATGACCGAGGTGCTAAAGTCATTGCGACTGCTTTTGCCGACTTGGGGTTTGACGTTGATATCGGTCCACTTTTCCAAACACCGGAAGAGACCGCACTGCAAGCGGTTGAAAATGACGTGCACGTCGTAGGATTCAGCTCGCTAGCTGCTGGGCATAAAACACTCCTGCCAAAGCTTGTTGAAGAGCTTAAAAAGCATGGACGAGAGGACATTGTAGTTATTTTAGGAGGCGTTATTCCTCATAAAGACTATGAGTTTTTGTATGAGAACGGTGCATCAGCGGTATTTGGTCCTGGAACAGTCATTCCGAATGCGGCAGAAAAGGTAGTAGAAGAAATAAAAAAACGATTAAATGACGAGACGGAGCAAGACGATGAAGCGTCGCCACTCGACTAATCAGTATGTAGAAGGCGTGAAGGAAGGAAGTCGTGCTTGGCTTGCAAAGACCATTACGCTGATTGAAAGCAATGCCGCAAAGCATAAGGATCAAGCCCAGGAAGTGTTAAAGGAGCTTTATTCCTCAACAGGTGCCGCTATTCGCGTTGGGATTACAGGAGTCCCGGGAGCAGGGAAAAGCACGTTTATTGAAAAGTTTGGTTTGTATCTATGTGAGCAAGGATATAAAGTAGCGGTTCTGGCCATTGATCCGAGTAGCTCTGTGACAGGAGGCAGTATTTTAGGGGATAAGACAAGGATGGAAGAGTTATCAAAGCATCCGAGAGCATTTATACGCCCGTCTCCATCACAAGGAACGCTAGGAGGAGTACACCGAAAAACGCGGGAAACGATGCTGCTATGTGAAGCAGGCGGGTACGATGTCATCATCATTGAAACCGTAGGAGTCGGTCAAAGCGAATTTTTAGTGAAGGATATGGTGGATTTCTTTTTCCTGCTTACGTTAACAGGAGCAGGAGACGAGCTTCAAGGAATGAAAAAAGGCATTATGGAGCTTGTCCAGCTGATCTGCATTAACAAAGCGGACGGAGATAATCGGGAGCGGGCCAGAATTGCGAAGGGAGAACTAGAAACGCTTCTTCACGTGTTAGCACCGAATGATCAGGAATGGGCGACGAAGGTGATGACATGCTCAGCTCTTTACGAGGAGCAGGTTGCAGACGTATGGAGCGTGATTCAGCAGTACGTGTTGCATATGAAAAGCATCGGCCGTTTTGAGCAAAAGCGAAGCGAGCAGTTAAAACAGTGGGTCCGCACGCTGATTAATGACCAGCTTCTTGCTTCCTTTTATCAGCATCCCGTCTCTAAGGCTTCGCTCGCTCATACAGAGAAGGAGCTAACAGCAGGGAATGTGACGGTGGCTGAGGCATTAGAAGACTTGATAGGACAGTACGAAGCGAATATTGTGCTAAAATATAAAAAAGAAGGATTATGATCACATAATCCTTCCATCTAGGGAGTTTAGGGGTATGGTTCTAGATGTATTGATAGTATGACCGTAAGCATTTTCCTTTAAACATTTTCATTTGAAAAGAAAACCTAACAAATGTATCATTAAGCTACGGTATGAGAAGGAGGCAAAAAACATGGGCTTTAACTTAGATTTTAATTTGTTCATGAATGATGTAGTTAAACAAGCGCGCCAAGAAATTACGGCAGCAGGATATACAGAACTAACAACGGCTACAGATGTAGAAGATGCGTTTGCACAAAAAGGTACAACACTTGTAATGGTGAACTCTGTGTGCGGATGTGCGGGAGGCATTGCTCGTCCAGCAGCATCACACGCGATTCATTATGATAAACGTCCAGATCAGCTTGTAACGGTATTTGCTGGTCAGGATAAAGAAGCGACAGCACGTGCGCGTGAATTTTTTGAAGGCTACCCACCGTCTTCACCATCTTTTGCTCTATTAAAAGATGGGAAAATCATTACGATGGTTGAACGTCATGAAATTGAAGGACACGATCCAATGGCTGTTGTATCCAAACTACAGTCTGCATTTGACGCACACTGTGAAGAAGTGTAATTAAAAAGAGAAAAAAGACGAGAGGCTTTAATGTCTCTCGTCTTTTTTTATGCTTATTTATACAAAGAATATGTATAAAATAATAGAGGATTAAAGAAGAAAAAGAATTTTAAAATAGTAATTAAAACATTGTTAAACAGTGATTTAAAAGAAGTTTTTCTGAGATAACATTAAATGATAACAAAAAACAATAAATTTATATTCAAAAAATATATTGCATATTTATTTAAATCTGTTAAAATACATTTTATTGAATAGATATAAATTCACGTTGCTACTTCCGACAAAGGAAGGTGGCTCGTGAAGGTTCAAGAGTCGGGAGAAGAAGGGATTCTTCTTGTGTACATAGACCGACTGATTACGTTGCGTTTTCGTCACGTGTCATCGTGATGACTATATTTTGGTATATTAATAGGTTTATACAATATTGAGGGGGACATAAAATGAAAAAGTGGTTATCGCTTGCAGTAGTGAGCATGTTAGTAGTGGGAATTCTTGCAGCATGTGGAACAAAAGATGAAAAAACGTCAGGAGACGGAAAAAAGGTCCTAACGATGGGGACATCAGCAGATTACAAGCCGTTTGAATACGTTGATACAAAAAATGGAGAAGATCCAATCGGATTTGATATTGATTTAGCGAATGCAATCGCGAAAAAGCTAGGCTATAAAGTAGAAGTGCAAGATATGGATTTCGGCGGATTAATTCCAGCTATTCAAGCAGATCAAGTTGATTTTGTTATGGCAGGAATGACACCAACTGAAAAGCGTAAAAAGAACGTTGATTTCACAGACGTTTATTACACAGCAAAAGATGTAATCATTACACCAAAAAACAGTGGAATTAAATCCGTGGATGATTTAAAAGGAAAAACCATTGGCGTACAAGCTTCTTCTATTCAAGAAGACAAAGCAAAAGAGTTAAACAAAACAACGAAGTTCAAAATTGAAAACCGCAACCGTATTCCAGATATTATTCAAGAAATTAAGTCAGATCGTTTTGACGCAGCGATTATTGAAGATACAGTAGCGAAGGGCTATTTAGATAAAGAAAAAGATTTAACAGGTATTGTCATCAGTGATGATAAAGAAGATGAAGCAGGATCTGCAATTGCATTTCCAAAAGACAGTAAGTTAACAAAAGACTTTAACCGCGTGCTAAATGAAATGAAAGAAAACGGTGAGCTAGATAAGCTAATCGTAAAATGGTTTGGCGGAGATCAATAAGTAGTAAGAAGAGGGGAAGGAACAAAGCATGAAACTAGATTTTACACAAATACAGCCTTCCATCCCTTATATTTTAGAAGGGATTGGCGTGACGCTAAAAGTTGTAGCGGTATCAGCGATAATAGGATTTGTACTTGGAATTGTATTGGCTCTCTTCAAAATTGGTCGCGTCAAAGTGCTCACGATTTTAGCCGATATTTACACGTCCATCTTTAGAGGAACGCCGCTAATCTTACAGTTGATGATCATTTACTTTGGGATGCCGCAAATCGTTGGATTTAAAATAGATGCTTACGTGGCAGCGGTTATAGCGTTCGGCCTAAATTCAGCGGCATATATATCTGAAATCATCCGTGCGGGGATTGGCGCAGTTGATAAAGGGCAAAAGGAAGCTGCAATGGCGCTTGGTATTTCTTACGGACGTATGATGTGGAGCATTATTCTTCCACAGGCATTTAAAAACATTTTACCGGCGCTCATGAACGAATTAATTTCGTTAACAAAAGAATCGGCTGTTGTAACGGTAATCGGGATTGCCGATATCATGCGCCGTTCGTACTTAGTCGGCGGAGACACGTACGCATACTTTGAGCCGTTGCTTTTTGCAGGCTTGATCTATTACGTAATGGTCATGATTTTAACGATACTCGGTAAATTAGTGGAGAGGGGTTTGAAGAGCAGTGATTAAGGTAGAAAACCTCCACAAGTCATTTGGAAAACTAGACGTTTTAAAAGGTATTTCAACATCGATTAAGCAAGGTGAAGTTGTTGCGATTATTGGGCCTTCTGGTTCAGGGAAATCAACGTTTCTTCGCTGCTTGAATTTGTTAGAAGAACCAACAAGCGGTCAGGTGTTCATTAACGGACAAAACGTGACAAGCAAAAAGGTCGATATTATGAAAGTTCGTCAAGGCGTTGGAATGGTATTTCAGCACTTTCACTTATTTCCACATATGACGGTGTTAAAGAACTTAACGTATGCACCGAACAAAGTGAAAAAAGTAGCGGGAGCGGAAGCTGAAAAGCAAGCGATGGAACTACTTGAAAAAGTGGGACTATCGGCAAAGGCGAACGAATATCCGAACCGCTTGTCAGGTGGACAAAAACAACGTGTAGCAATTGCAAGAGCGCTTGCGATGTCACCGGAAGTCATGCTGTTCGATGAGCCAACATCTGCGCTTGATCCTGAAATGGTCAAAGAAGTGCTAGACGTAATGAAAAACTTGGCGGAAACGGGTATGACGATGGCGATTGTAACACACGAAATGGGATTTGCACGTGAAGTCGCAGACCGCGTTTTGTTTTTAGATAATGGTCAGCTCGTAGAAGACAGTCCACCAGAAGAATTTTTCGTCAATCCGAAAAGTACGCGTGCCAAAGAGTTTTTAGAGAAAATTTTATAAAAGAGGTCCGGGCAAGGGAGATAGCTTCCTTGCTCTTTCTGTTTTTCATTGGTGAAAGGTTGCGAAATGACCGATTTCATGATAAGAAATAGGATAGACTGATAGGGGAAAGCTTAAAAGAAAGTAGGAGTTTGAATAAAGATGAAATTTAAAATTGGTTATCGAACGCTGAAAACAGCTATTGGAACCGCACTAGCAATTATGATTGCGCAATTTTTTGATCTGCAATTTTTCCCTTCCGCAGGTATTATTACGATTCTTTGCATTCAAGTATCACAGAAAAAATCACTTCGTACCGCCACACAGCGTTTCCTTGCCTGTTCAATGGCGATCGTCTTCTCGTTTGTCTTCTTTGAAGGGATTACGTATCACCCTGTTATTATTGGGCTCATGCTTTTATTCTTCATTCCAACGACCGTGCTGTTAAATGTAAAAGAAGGGATTGTCACGAGTTCCGTTATTATTTTACATATTTATTCGTTGCAAAACATGACGTGGAAAATCGTATTCAACGAGCTAGGGCTCATTGTCATTGGGATCGGTGTCGCGCTCGTTATGAACCTTTACATGCCGAGCTTGGACCGGGATATGAAAAAATACCAGACGAAGATTGAAGAAAATTTCAAGCGTGTGTTTGAAGAAATGGTGTCTTATTTACGAACAAATGAAAGCAATTGGAGCGGGGAGGAAATTACGGAAACAGCTCAATTGCTTGAGAGAGCAAAAGCACTGGCCTTTCGTGACATTGAAAATCATCTTGTTCAGCAGGAGAACTACTATTATCATTACTTTCGTATTCGTGAAAAACAGTTTGAGATTATAGAGCGCATGCTTCCACATATCACGTCCATTGACTCCATGGTTGAACAGCGCTATATGATTGCGGACTTTATTGAAGAACTAGGCTTATCTATTCACCCAGGGAATACGGCGAAGCTATTTTTAGCGAAACTGTATCAGCTACGAGAGGAATTTCAAAGTATGGAGCTTCCGAAAACAAGAGAAGAGTTTGAGGCAAGAGCCGAGCTTCTTCACTTTTTAAAAGAAATGGAACAGTATTTAATTATAAAAAAATCACTGAAAGTATAGAAGAAGAAAGTTGGCAAACCCTAAGAAAAAAACTAGGTGATGCAAAATGAAAACGGCTCTTATTCTTTTAACTTTTATACTGTCACCAGTATGGCCACTAGCCGCTACGCCTGGTGATCCTTCCATTATCGTGAATAAGGAAACAAATGAAGGTATTTTTGTACAAGAGGGAAAAATTCTACAGCAGTTCACTGTGGCAACAGGAGAATCGGCTGAATTAACGCCAGAAGGGGAATTTACGATAACGGTGAAGGCGAAAAATCCGTATTACCGACGTAAAAACATCCCTGGTGGAGATCCGGAAAATCCATTAGGAACAAGGTGGATGGGATTTGACGCAAGAGGGACAGATGGACGAATTTACGGACTGCACGGGACAAACCGAGAATCATCCATCGGACAATATGTAACACAGGGATGTATTCGACTACATAAGGACGCGATTGAAGCACTTTATGAGAAAATTCCACTCGGAACAAAGGTAATCATTACGTCCTCCCCTTATTCAATAGATACAATAGCCAGACAAAAAGGCATGATAAAATAACCAGAGCATATGCGCTCTGGTTATTTTTATATCCACATTGCAAGACCAGTTAAAAGGGTCGTAAGAAGCATTACGGCGAGCATGAGGAATACAACAATTCTTTGTACTTTTTTATTCGACATGAGCAACCTCCACACATCATTTTCTTTATTTTAACGTGGGAATTGAGGAGAGACAAGTCATTCCCTTTTATTTTCATATTCTCAACACAAATGTCGAAAATTCGACATTTGGTTCAAAATAATGAAGGATTTTGTAGACAGACAAAAGAATATTACATGAAGGGGAAAGGATTTTTTAAGACAACAGGAGGAGAGATCATGGTTGAAAAAGTAGATCATATTGGGATTGCCGTTCAATCAATTGAGAGCGCTTTACCGTTTTACGTGGAGTCACTCGGTTTAACATTGATCGGAACAGAAGTGGTGGAATCACAAAAAGTAAAGGTAGCCTTTTTAAATGCTGGGAATGTAAAGCTTGAATTACTAGAGCCAACGGCAGACAACAGCCCGATCGCAGCGTTCATCACAAAGCGCGGAGAAGGCATTCATCATATTGCGGTTGGCGTGACGTCTATAGAAGAACGAATTCAAGAGCTTCAAACTAGCGGCGTAAAAATGATTGATTTGTTACCACGAAAAGGGGCAGCTGGTGCTAACATTGCGTTTTTACATCCGAAATCTGCTTCAGGCGTTTTATACGAATTATGCGAAAAGCAGAAGGAGGAAGCGTAATGGATATCTTTGAGAAAATTAATGAACTGTATGATCTTCGCCGTGAAATTGAGCTTGGCGGTGGGGACGATAAAATTGATAAGCAGCACGAAAAGGGAAAGCTAACGGCGCGTGAACGCATCGATTTATTAGTGGATGAAGGTAGCTTTGTTGAGCTGAATCCGTTCATTGAACATCGCTGTACAGATTTTGGTCTTGATGGAAAGAAAGGACCTGGTGACGGCGTCGTAACGGGATACGGAAAAGTACACGGTCGCCCAATCTATTTATTTTCACAGGATTTTACGGTGTTTGGTGGAGCACTAGGAGAAATGCATGCAAAGAAAATTGCTTATGTGATGGATCTTGCCGCGAAAACACGCGTACCGTTTATCGGTCTAAATGATTCAGGTGGCGCTCGTATTCAAGAAGGGGTTGTGTCCCTCGATGGATATGGCCAAATTTTCTATCGAAACGCGATTTATTCGGGCGTGTTTCCACAAATCTCGGTCATTATGGGACCTTGTGCAGGAGGAGCGGTCTATTCACCGGCTATTACCGACTTCGTATTCATGGTAGAGAAAACGAGTCAGATGTTCATTACGGGTCCAAAAGTAATCGAGACCGTTACAGGTGAGCGCATTACGTCTGAAGATTTAGGCGGTGCAAAGGTTCATAATGAAATTAGCGGGAACGCCCATTTTTCGGCTGAAACAGAAGAAGAAGTGTTAGAAAAGGTACGCTTATTGTTAAGTTATCTTCCGCAAAATAATGAGGAACAACCGCCCCATGAACATACAAATGATGATTCGGACTATCGTCCAGATCTTGTGGAAGTGGTCCCGTTTGATACGCTTCGTCCGTACGACGTGCGAAAGGTAATTGAGCAAGTCGTCGACACGGATTCCTTTTTAGAAGTGCAAAAGGATTTTGCGAAAAATCTAGTTGTGGGATTTGGTCGAGTAAAAGGGAAGGTAGTAGGGCTTGTTTGCAATCAGCCGAAGGTGATGGCTGGGGGGTTAGATATTGACTCATCTGATAAAGCAGCGCGCTTTATTCGTTTTTGTGATTCGTTCAATATCCCGCTTATTACGTTTGAAGACGTTACGGGATTTTTCCCGGGGATCAAACAAGAGCATGGTGGTATTATTCGTCACGGTGCGAAAATTCTGTACGCTTATTCAGAAGCAACAGTTCCGAAAATTACGGTTATTCTCCGAAAAGCTTACGGAGGTGCTTATGTAGCTCTTAACAGTAAGTCCATTGGAGCGGATCTTGTGTATGCTTGGCCGAATGCGGAAGTTGCGGTGATGGGTCCACAGGGAGCTGCAAACATAATTTTTGCACAAGAAATCAATACTAGTGAAGACCCTGAAGTAACAAGGGCGAATAAGATTGAAGAATATCGCAAAAAGTTTGCAAATCCTTATGTACCTGCTAAACTAGGTATGATAGACGATGTGATCGATCCTCGTGAAACGCGAATGAAAATCATTCAGGCATTAGAAATGCTCCAAAATAAGCACGAAGACCGACCGAGAAAAAAACATGGAAATATTCCGCTTTAAGAGAGTATTTCGTCGGAGGGATACATATGATTAACGAGCAACGCATTCTTGACTTATTTTTAGAGCTTGTTCAGATTGACTCTGAAACAAAATTTGAAACAGAAATTTCAAAAGTATTAACGGAAAAATTTAAAGCACTTGGTGTCGAAGTATTTGAAGACGATACAACTGGCGTAACAGGACACGGTGCAGGAAACCTTATTTGTACGCTTAAAGGAACAAAAGAAGGGGTAGATCCAATTTACTTCACTTCTCATATGGATACGGTTGTTCCAGGTAAAGGCGTAAAACCAACCCTAAAAGACGGCTATGTTGTAACAGACGGTACAACGATCCTTGGGGCAGATGACAAAACAGGTCTTTCTGCGATGCTAGAAGCAATTCAAGTACTAAAAGAGCAAAACATCGAGCATGGTGACATTCAGTTCATTATTACTGCTGGTGAAGAGTCAGGATTAGTTGGTGCAAAAGCATTAGATCCTGCACTTGTAAAAGCGAAGTTTGGTTATGCGCTTGATAGTGATGGAAAAGTCGGCGATATCATCGTTGCTGCACCAACACAAGCAAAAGTAAAAGCAACCATCTATGGCAAAACAGCTCACGCTGGGGTAGCACCAGAGAAAGGCGTTTCGGCTATTACGATTGCATCAAAAGCAATTTCCAAAATGCCACTGGGACGCATTGATGAGGAAACAACAGCAAACATCGGACGCTTTGAAGGTGGAACACAAACAAACATCGTGTGTGACCGCGTAGATATTTTAGCAGAAGCACGTTCGTTAATTCCTGAAAAAATGGAAGCACAAGTTCAAAAAATGAAAGAAGCATTTGAATCAGCGGCTTCTGAAATGGGTGGACGTGCTGAAGTGGAAATTAACGTGATGTATCCAGGATTTAAGTTTGGTGACGGTGACCACGTAGTAGAAGTAGCAAAACGTGCGGTAGCAAACGTAAATCGTGACTCTCGTCTGCTTCACAGCGGAGGCGGAAGTGATGCGAACGTGATCGCTGGATTTGATATTCCAACCGTTAACTTAGCAGTTGGATACGAAGAAATTCACACAACAAATGAAAAAATGCCTGTAGAAGAATTAGTGAAAACGTCTGAACTAGTCGTTGCAATCATTAAAGAAGTAGCAGGTAACTAATAAAGGAGGCGTTGGTCAGAAGTTCTGACCAACGCCTTTTGTTTTTTACATAGTGAGTAATAATCGCGCCTCACATTTTAACATAATGTATAATGCACGAGCCCTCTTGCTTCGTTAGAATAAATGTAAGATTCAGATAATAGTAAAGCGTTCGTTTGAATCACTGCGTGTTGGTAGTCCTATCTTATCTAAAAAATATGTAAGCGCTTACAAATTAGAGTAGGAGGTAGAAGGAATGTCAGATCAAATCACGATTGGTCTTATTCAAGCAAAAAACGATCTATCTGGAGAATTGTCTGTAGAGGCACATAAAGAAGCGGCGATTGAAAAGCATATTCGGCTTATAAAAGAAGCGAAGAATCAAGGGGCCCAAATGGTGTGTTTACAAGAAATCTTTTACGGGCCGTATTTTTGTTCAGAACAAAACAGCAAGTGGTACGATGCTGCAGAAGAAATTCCTCATGGACCAACAACACAGCGATTTCAAGCGCTAGCAAAAGAGCTAGGTGTCGTTATTGTTTTACCGATCTATGAGCGCGAGGGAATCGCTACGTATTACAATACGGCAGCTGTTATTGATGCAGACGGATCATACCTCGGAAAATATCGAAAGCAACATATTCCACATGTGGGAGTAGGAAACGAAGGGTACGGCTTTTGGGAGAAGTATTATTTTAAACCAGGAAACTTAGGCTATCCTGTTTTTGATACGGCATATGGAAAGATTGGCGTTTATATTTGCTACGATCGTCACTTCCCAGAAGGTGCGCGTTTACTAGGACTAAAGGGAGCCGAAATCGTCTTTAATCCATCTGCTACCGTAGCAGGTATGTCTGAGTATTTGTGGAAGCTTGAGCAGCCTGCTCATGCCGTTGCCAACGGTTATTACGTGGCGGCGATCAACCGTGTTGGAGTAGAAGCACCGTGGAATATGGGAGAGTTTTATGGACAATCCTACTTGGTTGATCCGAGAGGAAGCTTCGTATCAATGGGAAGCCGTGATCAGGAGGAAGTCATCATTGGCGTTATGGATCGCAAGCTGATTCGAGAAGTGAGAGATACGTGGCAGTTTTACCGTGATCGTCGTCCGGAAACGTATCAGGAAATGACGGCACTGTTACCGTAAAGAATGATAAAGGGGGAGTAGGAATGAGTACACATTCGCCTGACGAACAAGTAGTGACACGATTAATGCGCAACTTTGAAGAGGTAGAAAAAGGGTTCACAAAGCAAGAGGCAATAGAAGAATCAAACCGATGTTTATACTGTTATGATGCTCCGTGTATTAAAGCATGTCCAACAGGAATTGATATCCCCACCTTTATTAAAAAAATTGCAAGCGGAAATCTACGTGGATCTGCTACGACGATCATGAGTGCCAACCCAATTGGCGCAAGCTGTGCGAGAGTATGTCCAACAGAAGAGCTATGTGAGGGAGCGTGTGTGCTTAACCACGATACAAAGCCTATTTCGATTGGTCACCTGCAGCGTTATGCGACCGATTGGGCAATGGAAAAGGGGCTCTCTTTATTTGAGAAAGGAAAAGAAAATGGGAAGAAAGTAGCCGTAGTAGGGGCAGGACCAGGCGGCCTATCTGCAGCACGCGAATTAGCACGCTTTGGCTACGAGGTAACGATGTTCGAAGCAGAGAAGGAAGCAGGTGGGCTCAATACATATGGTATCGTCTCATTCCGTCTTCCAAAGCGCGTTTCTTACTGGGAAGTGGATCAGGTTCAAAACCTAGGCGTGACCATTCATACGAACACGAAAGTCGGTCATGATGTCTTTCCACATGACCTGCTTGCTGACTATGATGCGGTTGTACTAGCGGCAGGAATGGCACACGTACCTTCATTAAATATTGAAGGTGAGGATCTACAAGGCGTTCACGATGCGATTGAGTTTGTGAAAAACACTAAAACGAAGCCGTTAAGCGAAGATCTCATTGGGAAAAAAGTTGTCGTCGTGGGAGCAGGTAATACAGCAATTGATGGCGCTACTTGTGCAGTACGACTCGGTGCGGAAAACGTAAAAATTATTTACAGACGGACAAAAGATGAAATGAGCGCTTACGAATTTGAATATGAATTCGCCAAGCAAGACGGGGTGGAGTTCCGTTGGCTAACAGCGCCTTTACGGATTATTGGCAATGAACAAGGGAACGTAACGCACGTGGAATGTATAAAGATGATCCTTACAGAACCAGGAGAAGACGGGAGAAGGCGTCCGGTTCCTCTAAAAGGATCAGAATTTCTTATTGAAGCAGATGCCGTTATTAAGGCGATCGGCCAAGAGCGGCACGTAACGCTACTAGAACAGTTTGGACTGCAGCATCGAAGCGGCGTCGTAGTGGTGGACCGAGCAACGTATCAAACATCAAATCCGAATGTTTTTGCTTGCGGAGACGTTGTGTTTGGTAAAGGGATTGGCGATGCAATGGTCGTAACGGCAGCGCAGCAAGGGAAGAAAACGGCTCATGCCATTCATCAACATTTAATGAGTGAACACGCAATACAATCCTAAAGTCGAGGAGGGAATCGTGTATGGCAGATTTACGTATTAACCTTGCTGGTATTCAGTCACCGAATCCATTTTGGCTTGCTTCAGCACCGCCTACTAACTCAGGATATCAAGTGCAGCGCGCGTTTGAAGCAGGATGGGGAGGAGCGGTTTGGAAAACGCTCGGTGACCCTATTTTAAACGTTTCATCCCGATTTGCAGCAATTGGATTTGGTGGAAAAAAAGTCGCTGGATTTAACAATATTGAATTGATTACGGATCGTCCGCTTGAAGTAAATCTAAAAGAAATGTATGAGACGAAAAAGAAATTCCCAAATCATGCGATTATTGCGTCACTCATGGTTGAGCCAAAGCAAGAGAAGTGGCATGAAATTGTGAAAAGGGTTGAGGACGTCGGGGTAGATGGGTTAGAACTAAATTTCGGATGTCCCCACGGAATGGCTGAACGGGGAATGGGGGCTGCTTCTGGTCAAGTACCAGAATTGGTTGAAAAGCAGACGTATTGGGCAAAGGAAGTCGCTAAAACCCCTGTCATTGTAAAGCTCACCCCAAACATTACGGATATTACCGTAACAGCTGAAGCCGCTGTAAAAGGCGGTGCGGATGCGATTAGTATGATTAATACGATTAACAGCCTAATGGGCGTCGACCTTGATACATGGAACACAGTTCCACACGTTGCAGGAAAAGGTGCTCACGGTGGATACTGTGGTCCGGCAGTAAAACCAATTGCGCTTAATATGGTTGCGGAGTGTGCAAGAAAGCCATATATCGGCGTTCCGATTTCGGGTATTGGGGGAATTTCAACCTGGCAAGATGCGGTCGAATTTATACTGATGGGTGCAACGGGTGTGCAAGTATGTACCGCAGCAATGCACCACGGCTTCCGTATTGTAGAAGACATGATTGATGGATTGAATTATTACTTAGATGAAAAAGGCATTTCGAGCGTTCAAGAAATCGTTGGAAAAGCCGTTGAACGTTATTCTGATTGGGGGAACCTCGATTTAAACTATCAGGTTGTGGCGCGAATTAACACAGAAACGTGTATTAACTGTAACAAATGCCATATTGCCTGTGAAGATACGTCGCATCAGTGTATTGATATGCTTCACGATGAAAGCGGAAAACCATTTTTACGCGTACGAGAAGAGGACTGTGTCGGCTGTAACTTATGTTCGATTGTCTGTCCTGTAGACGGGGCCATTGACATGATTGAAATTCCGAGTACAACGCCAATGACATGGAACGAGCGACAGTCTGCGCTTGCTACACTCGAACAAAATAAAGTGAGATAAATGGGGGAGGAAATACAGTGAAAAAATTGATTAAAAATGGCGTGATCGTGACCGCAACAGATACGTATGAAGCAGATGTGTTAATCGATCATCAAGTAGTCATGGCGATCGGACACAATCTGGATGAAGCAGATTGTGAAATCGTTGATGCGAAAGGATGCTACATCTTCCCAGGTGGAATTGATCCACATACTCACCTAGATATGCCGTTCGGGGGTACTGTAACAAAGGATGATTTTGAGACGGGAACCGTTGCTGCAGCGTTTGGAGGAACAACGACAATTATTGATTTTTGCCTCACGAACAAGGGAGAACCGCTTCAAAAAGCGATTGATCGCTGGCACGAAAAATCTTCTGGAAAAGCGTCGATTGATTATAGCTTTCATTTGATGGTAAGTGAGATTAATAATGACGTATTGGCGGAGCTTCCAAATGTAATTGAGAAAGAGGGGATTACCTCATTTAAAGTTTTTATGGCCTATAAAAACGTCTTTCAATCGGATGACGCAACGCTGTACCGAACGCTACTAGAGGCGAAAAAGCTTAGGGCGCTCGTGATGGTTCATGCAGAAAATGGAGATGTGATTGAATATTTAGTAGAGCAGGCATTAGCAGAAGGGAACACAGACCCTATCTATCACGCGTTGACACGTCCACCTGAAATTGAAGGTGAGGCGACAGGAAGAGCTGCACAGCTAACACAGCTAGCTGACTCACAGCTTTATGTTGTGCACGTTTCCTGTGCGCAGGCAGCGGAGAAAATTATTGAAGCGCGTAAAAAAGGGGCAAACGTATACGGAGAAACGTGTCCACAATACTTAGTGCTTGATCAGACCGATTTAGAGAAGCCAAATTTTGAAGGAGCAAAATACGTTTGGTCCCCTCCTCTCCGAGAAAAATGGCATCAGGATGTATTATGGCAAGCGTTGAAAAATGGCGATCTTCAAACGCTAGGATCTGATCAATGCTCGTTTGACTTTAAGGGACAAAAAGAGTTAGGCAAAGATGACTTTACAAAAATTCCAAACGGGGGACCCATTATTGAAGACCGTTTTAGCATTTTATTCTCAGAAGGAGTGGTGAAAGGTCGCATTAGCTTAAATCAATTCGTTGATTTAACGTCAACAAAAGCAGCTAAACTGTTTGGTCTTTATCCGAAAAAAGGAACGATCGCAGTTGGTGGTGATGCCGATCTCGTTATTTTTGATCCTAATCAGGAGCGAACGATCAGTGCTGATACTCATCACATGGCCGTTGACTACAACGCTTTTGAGGGAATGACGATAAAGGGTGAGCCTGTATCCGTCTTAAGCCGCGGAGAGTTTGTTGTCAAAGAAAAGCAATTTGTTGGAAAAGCAGGTCACGGTGAGTACATTAAGCGCGCGAAGCATAACGAACCTTATCAACTAAAAAAGGTATTGCCAACAAATTCATAAAAAGGGGAGGAAGCTGCGTGTCTGAGCACAGTGAATTTTTAGCCGAGCGAGATAAAATCGATGTTTATCTTCAAAAAGGATATAAAATAAAAACCGTGACCGAAAACTTGAGTGGTGCTTTTGTCACGTTTGTTTCTCACGATCAGACGGAAGAAGAAGTACTGCACGTTTTAACAGCGGATGGAAGAAAGTACTTCTCTACGTTTCTTTTGCAGCGTCAGTGAGATCTGGATTTGGAAGTAACTAACAGAAAAAAAGGAACTCTTTATTACCAAAGAGGTTCCTTTTTTTATATTTCGTTTAATTTTATGTCCGGTGAGTTACGTTTTAGTTACATATGCCCCGAAAGGGTTTGAAAAACCATCTTTTTTTGGTAAACAGTAGTAAGAAGGGGTGTGTAAGAGAATGTGCCAAATGGATGAAATATTAACAGAGGAAGAACAAGCTCTCATTAAAAAGCTTAAGATGGCGATGCTAGATGCGGTTTCAACACGCGAACTGAAGTTTTACAAAAAAGAAATGATCCGTATAAAGGACCAGGCCAAAAGGCGGTCTAAAATAATGGATCGAATTGCCGATCATTATCAAACATGTAATCATTCTTTATCGTAATGATTACAGGTATTTTTGTGCAGAAAATTCAAAAAAATTAACGTATGATGGGACCTCTTATACTATAATAATAAAATAGGACAAAGAAGGGGTGATGCTATTTTGAGTTTTTACTTAACAATAGAGGAAGTGCTCCAAAGAAACCATTTTTCTTGTAGTGAAGTTGTTGCAGGGGAAAATGGACTCCATCGGTTCATAAAATGGGTACATGTCATGGAGGTTACAGAAGTAAAAAGTCTTCTGCGTGGTCATGAGCTTATTTTGTCAACAGGCATTGGGTGGGGTGGAAATCTTGACCATCTTCGCTATTTTGTACAGCAGCTCATTGATATTGATGCAGCAGGTCTTTGTATTGAACTTGGTCCTTATATGCCTGACATTCCGGACGAAATTAAAGGAATGGCTGATGCCTATGGTTTTCCTATTATTGTTTTTCACAAAGAAGTTCCGTTTATTGAAATTACTCAAGACTTACATGCGCTTCTTGTTAATCAACATTACGAAACGATCTCCAAATTAGAAAACTACTCGCAAAATTTGCAAAAGTTAATGCTAGACGTCCATGATGTCGAGCCAATTCTAGACTTTCTTCATCAGCATACGAATGTGCAAGTTGTGATGAAGCTTCACAGTGGGGCGATTTACTGCGCTCCTGATCTGCCTTTTTTATCGAAACAAAATTTGCTTCGCACCCTAGATGAAAAGGACGATCATCCTTCCGTTATTCAACAATCAATACAAGTGTTACAAAAAGAACATGCGCGTTTGTATGTCATTTTCCCCTCTGCTCGTTATCGAAGTGAGCTAGAGTTATTATTGTTAGACCGAACAGCCGTTGCGCTTGCACAGCAGTTTTTACGTGAGTTGTACGTCACAGAAAAAAAGCAGGTACATGAAACGGAGTGGATGAGGCGCTGGTTAGAGCAAGACTTGACGAAAGAAGATATCTACTACTATATCGGTGAATCGTCTAGTAAAAGTAAGATTAAGGGAGTAACCATTGCCGTTTGTACATACGAATATGCGTCTGAGCAACAGGATTTGGATCTCGTTTATCTTCAGCTTCTGCTCCGAAATACGTTTGAACAGCAAGGGTTTCGTCTCTTTATTACCGTGTATAAAAACCAAGCCGTCTGTATTCTCTTAAATCAACGTGAGGGCAAGACGTTGAAAAAACGTATCATGGATGGATTTATGCGCTTTTTATCGAATGACTATAAGCGAATTCCTAAGTTAGCCGTAGAGTCCATTGGTGTAGGTCAGCACGTGGAAAAACTAGAGGATGTTCATAAAAGCTATGAAACGGCCATTGAAACGCTCCGAATTCAGCAACAGTTATGTAGCGAGGAGTGTATTCATTTTTATGAGGAGCTCCACATGTATCGTATTATTTCACTCGTGCAACAGCATCGTGATTTACGAGATGTCATTATGGAGTACTTAGCTCCTGTTTTGGAATACGATCAGCAGTTCAATACCAAGCTATTGGATACGCTAAAAGTCTATTTGGCTTGCAACGGATCGAAAAAAGAGACGGCTAAACAGCTATTCGTCGTGAGGCAAACGCTCTATCATCGTATTGAAAAGCTAGAGAGATTGCTAGGATCTGATTTTATGGAATCGGAAAAACGCATGGCGATTGAGTTCATGTTAAAAGCCTATGATTATTTGTTTGGACAGCGAACATCAGAAAAAATCTCCTATGAACTCTAGTGAAAGGTGCTCTAATCATATGATTAGAGCTTTTTTTCATTTTTACAGATGGAAGGAGAGAGTTCATTACGCAAAGTGTGGAATTGTCATCGGAAGTTTTGTTACAAAGTGTCTAATGTAAAGGGATTCAAAATCATCCATAATGATACACAATATCATATAAGGGGGAGAAAAAATGGCAACGGTCGATCAACAAACGACAGTATTAAAAAATTATATTAACGGTGAGTGGATAGAATCAACGAGTAGCCAAACGCAAGAAGTCATTAATCCTGCTGATCGAAGCGTGTTAGCGCTTGTGCCCATTTCTACGAAAGAGGATGTCGAACAAGCAGTAGCGTCTGCGAAAGAAGCATTCAAAACGTGGCGTACAACGCCATCTCCTAAACGAGCGCGCGTAATGTTTGAGTTCCATCATTTGCTTACAAAGGAACATGAAAAGCTTGCACAGCTAATTGTCCAGGAAAACGGAAAAGCATTCAAAGAAGCCTATGGCGAAGTACAGCGTGGCATTGAATGCGTTGAATTTGCAGCAGGTGCTCCGACACTGTTAATGGGAGAGTCGCTCAATAATATTGCAGAAGAAATCGATTCAGAAATGTACCGCTATCCTGTCGGTGTTGTAGGGGGCATCACGCCGTTTAATTTCCCAATGATGGTGCCACTCTGGATGTTCCCGTTAGCGGTTGCATGTGGAAATACGTTTGTGTTAAAGCCGTCTGAACGAACACCACTGCTAGCAAATCGCTTAGCTGAATTATTTACGCAGGCAGGAGCTCCAAACGGCGTATTAAACGTGGTACACGGTGCACATGATGTTGTAAATGGGCTTCTTCAGCATCAAGATGTAAAAGCGATTTCTTTTGTCGGCTCACAGCCTGTTGCCAAATACGTGTACGAAGAAGCTGCTTCAAAGGGTAAACGCGTTCAGGCGCTCTCAGGTGCTAAAAATCATCATATCGTCATGCCAGACTGTAACCTTGATCACGCTGTTCAGCACGTTCTCTCCTCCGCTTATGGCAGTGCAGGTCAGCGTTGTATGGCATGTAGTGCGGTCGTATTGGTTGGAGATGTAGGCGATACGTTTGTTCAAAAGCTAAAGCAAAAGGCGGATGAACTAACGATTGGAGACGGAATGGATGATGAGGTACTGCTAACGGCAGTGATTCGGGAACAGCATCGTGCGAAAGCCGTTCAATATATTGAAAAAGGAATTGAAGAAGGAGCGGTGCTCGTAAGGGATGGTCGCCCTGAGATGGAGCAGATGTCAGACGGAAACTTCCTGGGAGCAACGGTGTTTGACCACGTAGAGCCGCACATGACAATCGCGAAGGAAGAAATCTTTGCACCCGTATTAAGTTTACTGAGAGCAGAGAATTTAGATCAAGCGCTCGAATATATTGAGAAGTCACCGTTTGGAAATGGGGCAACAATTTACACAAAAGATGCCAAAGCAATTCGTCAGTTCCGTGAAGAGGCGGATGCTGGAATGCTAGGTGTAAACGTAGGAGTACCTGCAACAATGGCATTTTTCCCGTTTTCAGGATGGAAAAATTCGTTTTACGGCGACCTGCACGTAAATGGAAAAGACGGACTTAATTTTTATACGCGTAAAAAAATGATTACAACACGCTTCGATTTCTAAGCAGACGAGAGGAGAAGAACGACATGAAGATCAATCAAGAGGAAGCATTGCTAGCAAAAGACGAAAAGTATCTGTGGCATTCGATGAAACCATATAGTCCTGATTCCACAATGGTGGTGGAAAAGGCATCTGGTGCCTGGATAACAGACCATGAAGGAAAAAAATACTTAGATGGCATGGCCGGTCTTTGGTGTGTGAATGTTGGTTATGGACGTACGGAGCTTGCTGAGGCGGCCTATGAACAGCTTAAAAAGCTAGCCTATTTTCCACTTACCCAATCTCATGAGCCAGCGATCAAGCTTGCCGAAAAGCTGAATGAATGGCTTGAGGACGACTATGTCATTTTCTTCTCCAATAGCGGATCAGAGGCGAACGAAACAGCCTTTAAAATCGCTCGTCAATATCATCAGATGAAGGGCGATCATCAGCGCTATAAAATTGTTTCGCGCTACCGTTCTTATCACGGAAACACCTTAGGATCTCTTGCTGCAACGGGGCAAGCACAGCGCAAATATCGCTATGAGCCGTTAGCACCTGGATTTATTCACGTGTCGCCTCCTGATACGTATCGATTCCCTGAAGCTGACACAACGCCACCGCAGGAATTGCAGTCCGTTCAGCAGGTAGATCGAACAATGACATGGGAATTAAGTGAAACCATTGCCGCGTTTATTATGGAGCCGATTATTACCGGGGGCGGCATTTTAACACCGCCACAGGGATATATGAAAGGTGTTAAAGAAGTATGTGAAAAGCACGGTGCCCTTCTGATCGTGGATGAGGTGATTTGTGGATTCGGACGCACCGGAGAGCCGTTTGGATTTATGAACTATGATGTGAAGCCTGATATTATTACGATGGCAAAAGGGATTACAAGCGCTTATTTACCGCTATCAGCAACCGCTGTGAAGCGAGAAGTATATGAAGCGTTTAAAGGATCGGAGGAATACGACTACTTCCGCCACGTGAATACGTTTGGAGGAAGTCCGGCATCATGTGCGGTTGCACTAAAAAACCTTGAAATTATGGAGAAGGAACAGCTTTTTTCTCGCTCAAAGCAGTTAGGAGCAGAGCTTTTAAAGCAATTTCAGGATGCGTTGAATGATCATCCTCTTGTCGGGGACGTTCGCGGAAAAGGGCTGCTGTTAGGAATTGAGCTCGTAAAAGATAAACAAACAAAAGAGCCGCTTGAAGTGGAAAAGCTAAATGCCGTCATTGCTTCTTGTAAACGAGATGGTCTAATCATCGGGAAAAATGGTGCCACGGTAGCAGGGCATAATAATGTCTTAACGTTATCACCACCGCTCAACATTGCGGAAGAAGATTTGCAGTTCATGTATAAAACGGTTGTAAAAGCAGTAGAAAACCTTAAATAAATGAACGTAAGCCTGTATAATATGATGTTATACAGGCTTATGCTGTTTTTATAAGGAAGTGAAAAGATGGATTTATTATTTTTAGGAACCGGAGCGGGTGTTCCTGCCAAGCATCGAAACGTAACGGCAGTAGCTCTACAGATGTTGCAGGAAAGAGGAGCTACTTGGTTATTTGACTGTGGGGAAGCAACTCAACATCAAATTTTACATACATCGATTCGACCGAGACGAATTGAAAAAATTTTTATTACCCACCTTCACGGCGATCATATTTACGGATTGCCAGGGCTGTTAGGAAGTCGTTCATTCCAAGGCGGAGAAACACCACTTACGGTCTACGGACCGAAGGGATTGAAGGAATTCATTGAAGTGACGCTATCGGTTAGCCAAACGCACTTGCAATATCGCCTTGATATCGTAGAAATCGAGGAGGGCGTGATTTTTTCTGATCATCAATTTCAGGTAGAGTGCCTCCGTTTGGAACACGGCATTCCTTCATACGGATTTCGAATCGTCGAGCGTGATTTGCCAGGCGAACTATTAGTAGAAAAGCTGAAAAATGATCAGATTCCGCCAGGGCCTCTTTATCAACGTTTAAAAAACGGGGAGGCGGTCACATTACCTGACGGACGAGTGGTAAACGGAAACGATTATGTAGGGGAGCCGAAAAAGGGGAAAATCGTTGCGATTTTAGGAGATACGAGAGTGTGTGTGAACAGTTTGACACTTGCGAAGGATGCCGATGTTTTCGTTCACGAATCGACCTTTTCTGGAGAAGAAGAAGAAATGGCCTATAGCTATTTTCATTCGACTGCCACTCAGGCAGCTCGTATCGCAAAGGACGCAGGGGCGAAAAAGCTTATTTTAACGCACATTAGTTCACGCTATCAAAAAAATGAAGCAGATCTATTAGCAGAGCAGGCAAGAAGCATTTTTCCTTGTACTGAGCTTGCGGATGATTTTAAGCAATTTTTCGTTGACCGATAATTCAAGTTGTTTCTGAATATAAAAAAATCCGAGAGGGGTAGATGAATCAGCCCTTACTCGGATTTTTTGTATCGTAAATTATGCGTTACCAACCGCGATCATATTGAACAGGAGCATCGAGTTCCACACGCAGCTCTTTTGCAGCAGTGCGCGGGAAGTATGGATCACGAAGGAGTTCACGTGCAATAAAGATGAGGTCAGCACGTTTGTTTTGCAGAATTTCTTCGGCTTGACGTCCTGTGGTAATTAGTCCAACTGCACCTGTTTCAATGTTAGCACCTGCTTTAATTTTTTCAGCAAGTGGTACTTGGTATCCTGGATATACAGGAATTTTAGCAGGTACAACCGCACCAGAGCTCACATCGACAAGGTCAATGCCGTCTTCTTTCATCCACTTAGAGAATTGAACGTAATCTTCTACGTTTAAACCTTCTGGATGATAATCGTTTGCAGATACGCGTACAAATAACGGGCCATCCCATTCCGTTTGTACCGCTTTAATCACTTCTTTTAACAAACGATAGCGATTTTCAGCACTACCACCGTATTCATCCGTGCGGTGATTACTTAATGGCGATAAAAATTCATTGATTAAATAACCGTGAGCGCCGTGAATTTCAATAATATCAAAGCCAGCTTCTTTTGCGCGACGAGCACCTTGCTTGAAGCTTTCCACCGTTGCTTGAATATCTTCTAGCGTCATTTCCTTTGGCGTTTTGCTTTTTTCATCAAAAGGAATAGCAGACGGCGCATGAATTTCACCTTCCACCGTTGCTTTACGACCAGCATGAGCAAGCTGAATAGCTGTTGCAGCACCGTTTTCTTTCATAAGTGATACAAGTTCACTTAGGCCCTCGATGTGCTCATCTTTCCAAATGCCTAAATCCTCTGCAGAGATACGGCCTTCTGGTTGGACGGCTGTTGCTTCTACCATAATAAGACCTACTTGGCCGACTGCACGAGTTGTATAGTGTGTACGGTGCCAGTTTTCAATAAAGCCATCTTGGTTATGAGCAGAGTACATGCACATTGGTGCCATAACAATACGATTTTTAAGCGTTACGTTTTTTATTTGATAAGGTGAGAATAATAAGCTATCCATTAACGTGACCTCATTTCATTTCGGAATTTAAATCAGGAGTAATTATAGCACTCACCATTATCATTTTTCACGTAAAAGGTTTTATGCCTCTGAATATAAGAATTACGTTTGATTTAACATTTGATTTCGTAACGCTTCGCCTAACTCTTTTGACCGATTTGTTGCGACTTTGATGCATTGTATAAAGGCTTCTTGACACTGATGTTTTTGGAGTTCCTTTAATCCAGCTTCTGTTGTTCCCCCTGGACTCGTCACTTCTTTCCGAAGCGTTTCTGGCGCTTTTGGCGAGTTTTTAAGCATTTGTGCAGAGCCAATCAGCGTTTGTAATATTAATTCCTTCGCATCTTCGCGGTTAAGGCCGATTTCTGACGCTGCTTTTTCCATGGCTTCAACTAAATAATAAATATATGCAGGACCGCTACCGGCAAGGCCTGTGACCGCATGAAGCTGTTCTTCGTCGTCTACAACAGCTACCGTTCCAATCGTTTGAAACAGCTCTTTTACGGCTTCTAAGTGCTGTGGTGTAGCATACGCGCCTTTTGCCATACCGGTAGCAGACTTTCCGACGGCCGCTGATGTATTGGGCATGACGCGAATAACAGGGATTTTCTTTCCGATTACGTCTACGATGCTTGCTGTTGATACGCCCGCCATAACGGATACGAGTATGTGGTGTTCATGCAGATAGGGGATAAGAGGGGCAAGCCCACTGACAGCATCCTTTGGCTTCATGGTTAAAACAACAAAATCAGCGTCTGCTAAGAGCGCTTGGGGATATCGAGTCGTTCTTACACCGTATTTATCCTGTAAAAACGTTAGTCGCTCGTCGCTCGAGCGATTTGAGATAATTGCATGGCGTGGTTCAATCATTTGGCTATGAAAAAAACCTGCCATCATTGCTTCGGCCATTGATCCTGCACCAATAAACGCTACTTTTTTTGTCATTTTCTACGCCTCCTTTTAGAAAAAACAAAAAAAGCTTTCTGTCACAAAGGACGGAAAGCTTTTTACTCCGCGGTACCACCTTATTTAAGCATGAAGCCATTTAAGGATCACGCTTATCTCAAACCCGTAACGTGGGGAACGGTTAGGTTTGCCTAACAGTTCATGAGGTAGGTTCAATAATTAAGAGGATGATGAAGCCTTGCAGCCGATGGACTTCACTCTCTAACATCGTTTATTATTTACTATTCTCAATCGAAACTTCATATTCATTTTTGCTATTATGCAATGAAAAAACACAAATGTCAACATGTGGAAGACAAATATCGTGTGAAAAATTTAGAATATACAGACATACTATGTGAAAAGGAGTAAAATGGACATAAGAGAGACGGAAAAAGGAGTTAGAGATGAATGAACATACATAAGATAATTCTACCCACACCTTTTGCGGTAGGAAACGTGAACGTATTTTTAATCCAAGGTGAGCGTCTCACATTAGTAGATGCAGGCGTTAAAACGGAGGAAGCGTGGCAAGCATTTCAACAGCAGATCAATGAGATTGGATTTACGGTCTCTGATATTGAACAAATTGTGCTTACTCACCATCACCCCGATCATGTTGGTCTACTAGACTACTTTGAGAATGATATTCCCGTGATTGGCCATCACCGAAATGACGTCTGGATCAGTCGAGACGAAGCGTTTATTCGCCATCACGACGCCTTTTTTGCTGAGTTGTTTCCAAAAGCGGGAATTGATGAAAAATACCTGGGCGCTCTCGCAGGGTTAAAATCAATGTTGCGCTACTCGTGTGAGCGATCATTAACGCACGCAGTGAAAGAGGGAGATTCAATTCCGGGATTAAGCGGCTGGGAGGTCATTGAAACGCCTGGTCACGCACTTGATCACATTGCGCTCTATCACCCGCAAGAGAAGGTGATGATTGGAGGGGATTTATTGCTTGAAAAAGTATCTTCTAATCCAGTATTAGAGCCCCCACAGACAGTAGGAGGAGAGAGGGAGAAATCACTTCTTCACTACAACCATTCGCTCGAGCGATTGCGTCAGTTTGATATTGATATTCTTTATACAGGTCATGGAAACGAGATACATAATGTGAACGAGCTTGTAGATGAGCGCTTGAAAAAGCAACGTGATCGTGCGGCGAAGGTTCTTCTCATGCTTCGTGAAAAGCCAAGTACCGTATTTATGATTTGTCAGCAGCTGTTCCCTGAGATTTATAAAAAGCAGCTTTCTCTCACGATGTCAGAAACGTTAGGACAACTCGATTATTTGGAGTCTGTTGATGCGGTGACGGTTGATTTGAGCAACGGTTATTGGGTATATTATGCTAAGTAATACATAAGCAGAGGTGGAAAATGAGAGAGTTAAAAAATAAAGTCGTTGTCATTACGGGAGCATCAAGTGGAATCGGTGAAAAAGTAGCGTTAAAAGCTGCTCAACTTGGAGCAAAGCCTGTGTTAATTGCGAGATCGGTTGATAAGCTAGTTGCTTTGTCAGATCAAATCAAAGAGAAATTTGGTACAACGTGTACATATTATCAGCTCGATGTGGGGGATTTTGTAAAGGTGACGGAAACGTTTCAACGAATCATTCAGGAAGAAAAAACGATTGATATTCTCATCAATAACGCTGGATTTGGCGTATTTGATACGTTCTACGAGGCGAATTTTAGCGATATTGAAAAAATGTTTGAGGTAAACGTGTTAGGATTAATGGCGTGTACAAAAGCAGTGTTGCCATTAATGATGGATCACAACAGCGGCCATATCATTAACATTGCATCACAGGCAGGAAAACTTGCGACTCCCAAATCAAGCGGATATTCGGCATCTAAACATGCTGTTCTT
The DNA here is from genome assembly GCF_001274935.1 of Priestia koreensis. Taxonomy (GTDB): domain Bacteria; phylum Bacillota; class Bacilli; order Bacillales; family Bacillaceae_H; genus Bacillus_AG; species Bacillus_AG koreensis. The sequence continues at coordinate 194,104 of NZ_LILC01000019.1, forward strand.
GGATTTACCAACAGCTTGAGACTAGAGCTAGGAAAAACCAATATCGCCGTATCAGCCGTGAATCCAGGACCGATCGAGACGAACTTCTTTAATATTGCCGATAAGTCGGGAACGTACGTAAAGAACGTACAGCAGTTTATGCTGAAGTCAGATTACGTGGCTGATCGAATCATCGGACTTATGCAAAAACCAAAACGTGAATTGAATTTGCCCAAGTGGATGAATATGGGGAGCGTCTTATATAATCTGTTCCCTCGCGTAGCGGATAAACTGACAGGGAATATACTAAATAGAAAATAGGTTGTAAAAAACTCTCATTCAGAAGCTGAAATGAGAGTTTTTGTTTATTCTTCGTCTTTTACGGCGCTAACGACAGAAGAAAATTGTCCTTTATGAGCCCCATCGCAAAATGGCATTTTCTGTGATAAGCCGCAGCGGCAAAGAGAAAACGTTTCTTTTGTTTCAAACTTGTTGCCTTCTGCATCTACAAGCTCAACATCACCTGTGACGCGGAATGAACCATTATTATTCACTTTAATTTGCACTTTTGACATATGTATGCCCCTTTCATTACTTCTTTTTCCATCGTACTGATAAATGAACTAGTTTGCAAGAGGAGCTCGGCAGTTTTCTTGCCCCAAAAACGGGAAAGAGTATACTATAGGTAAGAAGAATTTTTTATTTCACAAAGTGAGGTTTTAAAAATGAATATTACATTTACTGATACAGCGATCGAACGTATTAAAAAAACATGGCCTGACCAAGACAAAGGCGTTTTAAAATTAAAATATGATACAGATGGGTGTGGCTGCGTTGTGAGCGGCGTTTCAGCTCTATGGGTAATTCCTGAAGCAGAAGAAGGAGATACGGCACTACAAACAAACTTTGTTCCGGTTTACGTAGAAAAAACAACGCTTGTCTTCTTTGATGAAAACGTAACGGTCGACTTTTCAACATCAGCCAACACGTACATGTTGAAAAGCCCGAATCAAATTTTAAATCCGCGCATGTCACTACTTAATCAGCTTGCGGTATCATCGTAAAAATACGGTGCATAAAAAAAGAAGGTGCTCAATTGAGCATCTTCTTTTGGTTTATACTTGGGGAGCCAATTCATATTCAGCTAAAAATTCATCAATAATTTTCTTGTAGTGGTTGCCATTGTCTGCATAAGAACGAGCATGGGTTCCTTTTGGCGCCATGTATAGTTTTTTCGGGCCCTGTTTTTTGGCATAAAGTGCCTTTGTCATATAAGGTAAGATGTAGTCATCTTCTTCACTGTGAATAAATAAAGCGGGCTTTTGAATGTTCTGAACGGCGTTGATCGGTGACACGTCTTTCAGCGAATAGCCGTCTCGTACTTTTAAAAACACGTTGGCCAAGGGAAGAATGTATTTGCTCGGTAAGCGGAATTCTTCTTTTAAGCGGTAGGTAAGCTGCTCCTCAAAGCTTGAAAACGGACAATCTAAAATGTAAAATGACGCACCGTCTTCTACCATACCAGCATAGAGTAGCGTTGTGACGGCTCCCATTGATTCACCGTGGATACCAAGGGTAATATCTGTTCCTAGCGTCAACTTCGCCCAGTGAACGATTGCTTGAAGATCGAATTTTTCATAGTGACCATAGCTTGTTGTTTTTCCTTCGGACAAGCCGTGTCGACGATGATCATATAAAATAACGTTCCAACCACGCTCTATAAAAAGGTTCATGTACTTAATGGAGTTATACGAGTTAACCGTAACACCATGGCAAAAAATAATATAATTTTTATGCTCGTAAGGTGCAATAAGCGTTCCGTTCAGCTTATAACCAAAAGGAGAAGGTACTGTAAACGTTTGCTTTTCTAGCTGCTCGTAAGCATCCATATCAAATAAACCTTCGCTTGTTTCACGCGTGATAATCTCCTCATCCTGCTTTTTCTTAATGTACATAATTTGATTCGTGAAAAAGACTCCTGCCCCCGCCGCTACTCCAGCAACGGCTCCTAGCGCTACAACCCATTTCTTCATAAGTAAACATGCTCCTTTGTTTAGTGTTTGTTGTTATTTTAGCATGTTTTTTACAGATGACCCAAGTTGTGCTGTAGGGCAAAGTGTTTGCTGTCGATTTTACGGGACACATATGGTGAAAGGAAGGCGACGGCATCTAAAAGTGCATTAAGATCGATTCCTGTTTGTAATCCCATTTGTTCAAGCATAAATACAACATCTTCTGTCGCAACGTTTCCTGTAGCCCCTTTGGCAAATGGACAGCCGCCTAACCCACCGGCAGACGTATCAAATCGGGTAATGCCAGCTTGAAGAGCCGCATATATATTGGCAATGGCCATTCCTCTCGTATCGTGAAAATGTGCGGTCAGTAGAAGCGGCAGATCGGCTTTAACGAACGAAGAAAAAAGGCTGTACACCTCTTTTGGATTCGCCATTCCGATCGTGTCGGCAATGCTTAGTTCATCAACACCAGCTTTTGCGAAGGCTTCACCTAACGCCAAAACCTCTTTTTCTGCTATTTTTCCTTCATATGGACAGTAGAAGGATGTTGAGATACACGCACGTATAAACTTGTTTTGTTGCTTTAATTGTTCAATAAGAGGAACTAATTCTTGAAGACTTTCTTGGGTGGTTTTATTAATGTTCTTTTGATTAAACGTATTGCTAACACCGACAAACACAGCTAAGGAAGAACAGGAAAGCTCTTCTGCTAGCTCAATGCCTTTTTTGTTTGGAACTAAAACGATGTTTCGAGTATCATCCTGAATCGCATTGATCACATCTCGTGCATCTTTCATTTGTGGCACCCATTTAGGGGACACGAGCGAAGTAATCTCCATTTCCTTAAATCCTGCTTGCTTGAGCTTGTGAATGAATTGAATTTTAACGTCGGTCGGGACAAATTGGCTCTCATTTTGCAAACCATCGCGAGGACCAACTTCGATTAATGTTACAGGCTGGGCATTAAGCATGATTTTAACCTCTCTTTGTAAGCGTATTCATCAAGACTATCTTACGAAAAGGTGTCGAAAAATTCAATATAAATAATAAATTTTGACAAATTAAGAGGATTTTAGCTATAAAACGAGAATGTAATAGACTGAGAAACAAGTAATCTAAGTAACGGGGAGATGTGGCGACATGAGTCAAACAGAAGTAGTAATTGTAAGCGCTGTAAGAACGGCGATCGGAAACTTTGGTGGTAGTTTGCAAAATGTTTCAGCGACAACGTTAGGAAGTACTGTTATCAAAGCGGCGTTAGACAGAGCGAGCGTTCAGTCACATGATGTGGATGAAGTCATCATGGGGAACGTCCTTCAAGCTGGTTTAGGGCAAAATCCGGCACGACAAGCAGCATTAGAAGCTGGACTACCTGAGACCGTTCCGGCTATGACAATTAATAAAGTTTGCGGTTCAGGATTAAAGGCCGTACATTTAGCGACACAGGCAATTTTAGCTGGGGACGCGGAGATTGTTGTTGCGGGTGGAATGGAAAATATGAGTCAGGCCCCTTACTTGTTAAACGGAGCACGAAATGGTTTTAAGATGGGCGATCAAAAAGTAGTAGATAGTATGATTAAAGACGGTTTATGGTGTGCGTTTAACGACTATCACATGGGCGTAACGGCGGAAAATTTATGTGAAAAGTACGACATTAAAAGAGAAGAGCAAGATGAATTTTCAGCAGCGAGTCAGCAAAAGGCCGTTGCAGCTATTGAAGCAGGTCGCTTCAAAGACGAAATTGTCCCAGTAGAAGTTCCGGGTAAAAAAGGGCAAGTTACGGTATTTGAGCAAGACGAATTTCCACGTGCAGGTACAACAGCTGATAAGCTCGCAAAACTTCGTCCGGCGTTCAAGAAAGACGGAAGCGTAACGGCAGGGAATGCATCAGGGATTAATGACGGAGCGGCAGCAGTGGTCGTGATGAGTCTCGCCAAAGCAAATGAGCTTGGAATCAAACCACTCGTACATATAAAAGCAAACGCAAGCGCAGGCGTTGACCCAAGCATTATGGGCATCGGACCTGTAGCTGCAGTAAAAAAAGCATTAGAAAAAGCAACGGTTAGCTTAGAAGATATTGATTTAGTGGAAGCGAACGAGGCGTTTGCAGCTCAATCATTAGCCGTTGATCGCGAGCTTCATTTCAACAAGGAAGCATTAAATGTAAATGGTGGTGCCATCGCATTAGGACATCCAATTGGTGCAAGTGGGACTCGTGTGCTTGTGACGCTTATTCACGAAATGCAAAAGCGTGATGTCAAACGAGGGCTTGCAACGCTTTGCATTGGTGGCGGTCAAGGGGTTGCCACAATTATCGAACGTCCATGATTGTAAAAGGTAGTGAAGAATTGCTTCACTGCCTTTTCAAAATAAATAATAGTAAGCGTTTTCTAAAACAAGGGGGTTTACAAATGAAGAATGTATATTCGTCATTCGCGCAAGCGGTCGAAAAGATTGAAGATGGCTCAACAATTATGGTAGGAGGATTTGGTCTTTGCGGAATCCCAGAGAACTTGATTTTAGCTCTTGTGGAAACCGGAGTGAAGGACTTAACGGTCATCTCCAATAACTGTGGGGTAGATGATTGGGGACTTGGCTTATTATTGAAAAATAAACAAATCAAAAAAATGGTGGGCTCTTACGTAGGTGAAAACAAGGAATTTGAGCGCCAAGTATTATCAGGAGAAATTGAAGTTGAACTGTTGCCTCAAGGAACGCTTGCTGAGAAAATTCGTGCTGGTGGAGCAGGAATTCCTGCTTTTTATACCCCAGCAGGAGTAGGAACGCCGATTGCACTTGGAAAAGAAACTCGTCACTTCAATGGTAAAGAATATGTGTTAGAAGAAGCGCTTGTAGCAGATTACAGCTTAGTACGTGCGCACAAAGCGGACCGAATGGGGAACTTAATTTACAACAAAACAGCGCGTAACTTTAGTCCAATGATTGCTGCAGCAGGGAAAGTAACGATTGCTGAGGTAGAAGAATTATATGATATTGGCGAATTAGATCCAAATATGATTCACACGCCAAGTGTCTATGTTCAGGCTTTGATCGTCGGAGAACAGCAAAAACGTATCGAACGATTAACCGTATCAAACTAAAGGGGGCGTATGTAAATGATTCAAGATGGTGTAAAAGTAAGAGAGCGTATCGCAAGAAGAGCAGAAAAGGAAATTCAAGATGGGTACTATGTCAATCTCGGTATTGGTATTCCAACGCTTGTAGCCAATTACATCTCTGATAATAAGCAGGTTGTGCTTCAATCCGAAAACGGCCTGCTAGGAATCGGACCATATCCTGATAAAGATGCCGTCGATCCGGACCTTATTAATGCAGGGAAAGAAACGGTCACGGCGATCCCAGGCGCTTCCTACTTTGATAGCGCCGAGTCGTTTGCGATGATTCGCGGCGGTCATATTGACATTGCCATTTTAGGTGGCATGGAAGTGTCGGAAAGCGGTGATCTTGCTAACTGGATGATTCCTGGGAAAATGATTAAGGGGATGGGCGGTGCAATGGATTTAGTGCACGGTGCCAGACGTATTATCGTCATTATGGAGCACGTCACGAAAAAAGGCGAGCCGAAGATTCTAAAAGAATGCACGCTTCCATTAACAGGAAAAGGTGTGGTGAATCGTATTGTGACGGATCGCGCTGTTATTGACGTAACAGAAGATGGTTTAAAACTAATTGAAGTTGCGCAAGGATTTACTGTTGAAGATATTAAAACTTCAACAGAACCACCTCTGATTGTCGATGAGAACGTAAAGCTCGGTACCTATTAATCACATCCATACGCATTCGTCTGTTCATATGGTATAATCTTGCTTACGAGTAATGTAGGGGGGACTATCCATGGCTAAAAAACGAAACAACGCTCCGTCTAAAAAGAAAGAAAATGATTCGTTAACATTGCAAGATCAGTTAAATGAAGGCGTTTGGGCGAAGCTAAAAGAAAAGAAGCAATCTCTTGAAGCAGAAGAAACGAAGCAAAAGGAAGAACAGCTTCGCAAGCAACGAGAAGAGCGCAAGCAGCGTGAGAAAAATAAATCCTTTGAAGAACTCCTAAGCGAAAGTTCAATGAACTGGAAAGAATATAAATGAGTAAAAAACCACCTCTTGATAGGAAGAGGTGGTTTTTTTACGGCTGTTAGCGATGAGCTTCGTACACGGATGACTTCGTGAGCGCCTGATACTGTTCGTACTCTGCTGCTGTCAGCGGCGTACCACTGACGGCTTTGGCATTGTCTTTAATTTGCTTAATCGTACTAGCACCAGCAATCACAGATGCGACCACCGGTGAATGAAGGCAGTATTGAAGAGCAGATTCTGTTAACGAATGGTCTGGTCGAACTTGCTTCAAATCAGGTAATAGAGACGTTAGCTCCTCGTAAGAATAGTCAAGGTATCCCTTGCCATTAAATTTGCTCTCTAGTTTTTGCGTGCCATTTTCACTTAATAGTCCTTTTGCGACAGGGCCTCGTGCGACGACGCTAATGTTATGTTTGCTTAAAAGTGGCAAGACCGCTTCTTCAGGGCGACGGTCAAACATGCTGTATTGCATCATGACGCTAACAATAGAGGATTTTTTCACATATTCGCGGATCACATTTGGACGAATAGATGAAATGCCGTAATAACGAATGACTCCTTCTTGTTTAAGGTCTTCAAACGCTTCAATCGTTTCATCAATGCGATCTTCCATTGTACCGCCGTGGAGCTGATAAAGATCGATATAATTTGTTCCAAGGCGGCGCAGACTTTCTTTTACTTCTTCTTTTATGTAGCTTTTCGATGCATCCCAATGCCAGCCTTCTTTTCCTTCTTCCCAACGGTTTCCGACTTTTGTTGCGATAATAATTTCTTGTCTCTTTTCACGAATGGCTTTCCCGATAATTTCTTCGTTCGTGCCAAAATCGTAAAGATCAGCTGTATCTAAATAATTCACGCCTAAATCTAGCGCTTGATCAATCACGTTTTTTGCCTGTGCATAATCCGTGCCAAGCGACATACATCCTAGACCTAGTTCACTAACCATTAAATCAGATGAGCCAAGTTGTCTCTTTTTCATTTTCTTTCCTCCTAACGCTCTTTTTTGTATTGTAGCTTTAATACATGTGGGAACTCAACTAAGAGGTCTCCATTCTTCAAAGGGTATGAAAGAGATGAGTTGTGTTACACTTAGTGAAAGATTAGTTCCTACATAAAATAAATGAAATCATGAGGTGACGATGTGAAACATTTAGTCGAAAAAACAATTGAATCCGAAAAAATTTTTAACGGGCGCGTAATTGATTTATATCATGAAAAAGTAGAGCTACCGAACGGTAAAACAAGTACAAGAGAAATCATTAAGCATCCAGGAGCAGTGGCGATTATTGCGTTAACAGAAGATCATAAAATGGTCATGGTAAAGCAATATCGCAAGGCGATGGAGCGTTTACTTGTGGAAATACCAGCTGGCAAGCTTGAAAAAGGCGAGGAGCCAATCGAAACGGCAAAGCGTGAATTAGAGGAAGAAACAGGCTATACGACGGATCAGCTCCAGCACATTATTTCTTTTTATACATCCCCAGGATTTGCCGATGAACTTGTTCATGTATACTTAGCCACGGATTTAAAGGTGATGGAAACAAAAGCAGAGCTTGATGAAGATGAATTTGTCGAAGTGATGGAGCTTACCATTGATGAGGCACTAGAGCTTATTCGCACAAAGGAAATTTATGACGCAAAAACCGCGTATGCCGTTCAATATCTACAATTGCGGAGCGCACTAGGAGAATAAGATGCAACGATACTACGTTGACCTACACGTTCATATCGGTCGAACACGTTCAGAGCGCCCAGTAAAAATTACCGCTGCACGCACGTTAACGCTGGCGTCAATTTTAAAAGAGGCAACTGAACGCAAAGGATTAAATCTCATCGGTGTTATTGACTGCCACGTACCCGAAGTCATTGCGGAATTAGAAGAAATGCTTGAGCATGGTCGATTAGATAAGCTAGAAGAAGGCGGCTTACGTTATAAAGATGAAGACGTAGCGCTTATTTTAGGATCTGAAATTGAACTCTATGATGAGCATTGTAAAGGACCTATTCATGTGCTGTGCTATCTTCCTACGATAGAAGCAATGAAGAATTTTTCCCTTTGGTTTGCGAAACGGGTTAAAAATATTACGCTTAGCTCGCAGCGAATTTACGAAAAAGCAACCTTCCTGCAAGAGAAGGTCAAATCTCTAGGTGGTCTGTTTATACCGGCTCATATCTTCACACCGTTTAAAAGTTTGTACGGACGTGGTGTAACGCGTTCTTTAACGGAAGTGTTTGATCCGTCATTAATTGACGCGGTGGAGCTTGGCTTGAGCGCAGATACGAAGATGGCAGATCAAATAGCGGAGCTTCATCACTATTCTTTTCTATCTAATTCCGATGCTCATTCAACACCGAAGCTAGCAAGAGAATATCAAGTAATGGAAATGAAAAGGCCGTCATTTCTAGAATTGAAGAAGGTATTAAAAGGGGAAGACGGGCGCCGAATTGTAGCGAACTACGGTTTAAATCCGTTGTTAGGAAAATATCACCGAACGGCTTGTGAGCGGTGCGCAACTCCCGTACAAGGGAATGAAAAGGTCTGTCAAAACTGCGGATCAACGAAGTTCATCAAAGGCGTTTACAACCGACTAATGGAACTGAAAAATACGGATGAAGAAGCGACGCGTCCCCCTTACATTCACCAGGTCCCTCTTCAGTTTTTGCCAGGGATCGGACCTAAAACGCTTCAAAAGCTTATTGAGAAAGTTGGTACAGAAATGTATATCTTGCATGAGGCAACGGAATCCGAGCTGGCTGAGGCTGCAAAAGCGTCGATTGTCGAGCTGATTTTGAAGGCAAGAAACGGAATACTAGCGATTCAAACCGGAGGCGGAGGCGTGTATGGAAAGATTTTGTAACCTTTTTCGATGAATGGAATAGTTGTCTGGAATCTATCATATAATCTATCAATCGACTCGTAGGAGTAGGAGGCATATGATGAGACGAAAGATGATGAATTCTAGGTACGTTCAGCACGTTCGTGAGCATAGTTCCATTTATTTATTTACGACGGTTCTGTTTTTAATGGGCGTGATATTTGGCGCTATTGTAGTAAATAGCTTAAACGTAGAGCAAAAGCAAGGGTTATACTTTTATTTAAATCGGTTTTTCGGACAAGTATCTCAAGGACAGTTCTCCAATCACCATGAAATGTTTCAGCAAAGCTTTTTGCACAATGTCAAATACTTGGGGCTGATTTGGATTCTTGGAATCTCCATTATTGGTTTACCGCTCGTCCTTATCCTTTTATTTTTAAAAGGAATGGTCGTTGGTTTTACGGTGGGGTTTCTCGTCAACCAAATGGGATTAAACGGCTTTTTACTATCTTCCGTGTCGGTACTTCCGCAAAATTTGTTCTTAATTCCAGCCTTCATTATCTTATCAACGTTATCAATTGCCTTTTCATTAAAGTTAGTGAAGCAGCAATTTCTAAAACGTAGCAAAGAATCTATTTCAGCGTCCTTTTTACGCTACAGCTTTTCAATCATTGGCATTCTACTTTTTATTACGCTCGCTTCTAGTTTTGAGGCGTACGCTTCTCCACCGCTTATGAAATCGGTTATGTCCTTTATTAACAAATAAGAATGGTTATTACATAATAACCATTCTTATTTGTTAATTATAATGATTTTATTTTGACACTTTCTCTACATTTGATATAATAAATGAATGAATGGCGAGGGAGGGAATAGAGATGGAAAGTCGAATTGATAGAATAAAGCAGCAGTTGCACTCAGCAAGCTATAAGCTTACTCCTCAAAGGGAAGCGACTGTTAGAGTACTCCTTGAACATGAAGAGGACCATTTGAGTGCTGAAGATGTATATCTCCTCGTCAAGGAAAAATCTCCAGAAATTGGCTTAGCAACTGTATACCGTACGTTAGAATTATTAACGGAATTAAAAGTAGTCGACAAAATCAACTTTGGTGATGGCGTTTCACGCTATGATCTTCGCAAAGAAGGAGCAGCGCATTTTCACCATCATCTCGTATGTATTGAGTGCGGAGCGGTAGATGAAATCCAAGACGATCTGCTAGAAGACGTAGAAGAAATAGTAGAGAGAGATTGGAAGTTTAAAATTAAAGATCACCGTTTAACGTTTCATGGCATTTGCCACAGATGTCAAGATAAAGAAGACAATGAAGATAACTAATGAAATAGCCTTTTCCGTTTAGAGGAGAAGGTTTTTGTTATATAAAGAAGTTACATAGAAATAAGAAAAGACGGGAAATGACGTATAAAACCTACCATTTCTGGCATATCTTCTAATAACGCTTTTTATTGGAGGATTAGAAGATGAAATCGTGGGCAGAAACCGTTTATAATACGGGTAAAGTATTTCTTTTTTTCATGGGATTTACGTTTCTCTTTTACTATGGAATTGTTTGGGTTCATCAAGAATACCAAGACTATCATAAATATGATGAACCACAGGGGTCTGCGGTAAAGGTAGCCAACATGGGGCATGAAGAAAAAACAACGTCATGGATCGATCGACTATTATTGTTTTATCAGAATGGGGAGTAATGACCGTTGGAATTTCATATTCAGGATTTTATGCATTATTTGATTGTCGAGCGAGGTCTTGCGGAGAATACCATTGAGTCGTATCAGCGCGATTTAAAAAAGTATGAACAATTTTTAAAGAACGTCGAGCAAATCACATCCTATAATGACGTATCACGAGTTCATATCGTCTCGTTTCTTCGGTATTTACATGAACAGCAAAAATCATCCAAGACGATTGCAAGACATGTGGCATCCATTCGTTCGTTTCATCAGTTTTTGTTGCGTGAAAAGATTGCGGATCAAGATCCTTCTGTTCACGTTGAAATACCTCAAACCGAACGAAAGCTGCCAAAAGTGCTAAATGCCGATGAGGTAGAGGCGCTTTTAATGGGCGCGGATACGTCGACACCTCTTGGCATTCGAGACAAAGCCATGCTAGAGTTGCTGTACGCAACTGGCATTCGGGTATCAGAGCTCGTCAACTTAAACATTGAAGATGTTCACGTTACGATGGGATTTCTTCGTTGCTTTGGGAAGGGGAGCAAGGAACGAATTGTTCCAATGGGGCGAATGGCATCGGAAGCGATTCAAACATACATTGAACGAGCACGAGGACAGCTCCTGAAAAAGCAAAGCAGTGAAACGGCATTATTTTTAAATCATCATGGAAATCGGTTAACGAGACAAGGATTCTGGAAAATTCTTAAAAAGCTAGCAAGAGAAGCAAGAATTGAAAAGGAACTGACCCCGCATACGCTCAGACACTCATTTGCAACGCATTTATTGGAAAACGGGGCCGATTTGAGAGCCGTACAAGAAATGTTAGGACATGCCGACATTTCGACTACGCAAATCTACACGCACGTTACAAAAACTAGATTAAAAGATGTATATAATCAATTTCATCCTCGAGCATAGTCGCGTAAAGAGGAGAGAAAAGGTAGAGCGTTTAGAAGCGCTCCACCTTTTTTTGTGAACTTTTTGTAATCGCTTTATTTTTTAGTGTACAACTCAGGACAAAACGACTATACTTGTGTTGTCAGACTTCTGATGAGTTGTGAACAACGTTTGCCTTTCCCTTGTAGGAGTTAAACAAAGGGAAATGGGGAAACTTACAAATAAATTCTATCTATGGAGGTATTTTGCTATGTCTTCCAATACATACAAACGCGTATTTTTAGTGGTAATGGATTCAGTAGGGATCGGTGAAGCACCCGATGCGGCACAATATGATGACAAAGGGTCAGATACGCTTGGTCATATTGCTGAGCATCGCGGCGGCCTAAAGATGCCTAATATGGCGAAGTTAGGTCTTAGTAACATTCGTGAAATTAAAGGGATTGAGAAAGCAGACAAGCCCCTTGCTTTTTATACAAAGATGCAGGAAGCATCAACAGGAAAAGATACGATGACAGGTCATTGGGAAATCATGGGCCTTCATATTGATAAACCGTTCCGTGTATTTCCAGACGGCTTCCCAGATGAGCTTCTTCAAGAGCTTGAGGAAAAAACAGGACGTAAAATTATCGGAAACAAACCAGCTTCAGGAACAGAAATTTTAGATGAGCTTGGAAAAGAGCATATGGAAACAGGCGCATTAATTGTCTACACATCAGCAGATTCTGTGCTTCAAATTGCGGCTCATGAAGAAATCGTACCAATTGATGAGCTGTATAAAATCTGTAAAATCGCTCGTGAACTTACATTAGATGAAAAGTACATGGTAGGACGCGTTATTGCTCGTCCGTTCCTTGGAGAACCTGGGAAATTCACACGTACGTCTAATCGACATGATTATGCGCTAAAACCATTTGGTCGTACCGTGATGAATGAATTAAAAGATGAAAAGTATGATGTGATTGCCATTGGTAAAATTTCCGATATCTACGATGGTGAGGGAGTGACACAATCACTTCGTACAAAGTCAAACATGGACGGTATGGATAAATTGGTTGATACACTTTCAATGGACTTTACGGGGCTTAGCTTCTTAAACCTAGTGGACTTCGATGCGTTATTCGGCCATCGCCGTGATCCACAAGGATATGGAGATGCGCTTGAAGAGTTTGATGCACGTCTACCAGAAGTGTTTGAAAAATTAACAGAAGATGACTTACTAATCATCACAGCAGATCATGGTAACGACCCTGTTCATCACGGAACAGATCATACGCGTGAATACGTACCTTTAGTGGTTTATAGCAAAAAATTCACAGAAGGTAGAGAAATTCCACTTCGTCAAACGTTTGCGGATATTGGGGCAACGGTTGCTGAAAACTTCAATGTGAAATTACCTGAGCACGGAACATCGTTTTTAAATGAATTAAAATAATAGATAAAATGACGACAGGTGGAGGTAGAAATATGAACAGTGCGTTAATCCAAAAGTCAGCGGATTATATTAAAGAGAAATTCTCAAAAACACCGACTGTAGGACTGATCTTAGGTTCAGGTCTAGGAGTTTTAGCAGATGAAATTAAAGAAGCCGTGCAAATTCCGTACGAAGAGATTCCGGAATTTCCTGTTTCAACGGTTGAAGGGCATGCAGGACAGCTTGTATTAGGAACGATTAACGGTGTGACCGTTGTTGCGATGCAAGGTCGTTTTCACTATTACGAAGGATACAGCCTTGAAAAAGTGACGTTCCCTGTGCGTGTAATGAAGGCGCTGGGTGTTGAAACAGTAATCGTAACGAATGCAGCAGGTGGCGTAAACGAATCGTTCAATCCAGGTGACTTAATGATTATTAGCGATCATATCAATAATCTTGGAGACAATCCGCTTATCGGGAAAAACGATGGCGAGCTTGGCGTGCGATTCCCTGATATGTCTGAAGCTTACAGCAAAAACCTTCGTGAGCTTGCGAAGAAAACAGCAGCGAAATTAGAGATCGCCGTTCAAGAAGGCGTATATGTCGCAAACTCTGGTCCATGTTATGAAACACCAGCTGAAATTCGCTTCCTTCGCGCTGTTGGAGCAGATGCGGTTGGAATGTCTACTGTTCCTGAAGTCATCGTTGCGCGTCACAGTTCAATGAACGTACTTGGAATTTCTTGTATTTCTAACATGGCAGCAGGGATTTTAGATCAGCCGTTAAACCATGAAGAAGTAATGGAGACGACGGAAAAAGTTAAGACGCAATTTTTATCACTTGTAAAAGCAATTATTAAAGAAATTTAATCACATCTATACACATAACGGAGAAGGTGCTTACAAATGAGAATGGTTGATATTATTCAAAAGAAACGTAACGGAAAAGAACTAACAACAGAAGAAATTAATTTCTTTGTAGAGGGGTATACAAAGGGAGATATTCCAGACTATCAAGTGTCTGCACTTATGATGGCTGTCTACTTCCAAGGAATGAAATCGAACGAAATTGCTACGTTAACACAAGCGATGGTGAACTCTGGTGAAACGATTGATTTATCAGCAATCGAAGGTCACAAAGTTGATAAGCATTCAACAGGTGGGGTAGGAGACAAAACAACGTTTATTGTAGGACCATTAGTAGCATCTGTAGGTGTGCCGGTTGCTAAAATGTCTGGGCGCGGCCTGGGACATACGGGCGGAACGCTTGATAAGTTAGAAGCAATTGAAGGCTTCCATATCGAAATGACAAAAGAAGAATTTATTAACAATGTAAACACGCATAAATTAGCGGTGGCAGGTCAAACAGGAAACTTGGCGCCAGCGGATAAAAAATTATATGCGCTTCGTGACGTGACGGCAACGGTAGACTCCATTCCGTTAATCGCTGGATCGATTATGAGTAAAAAGCTTGCTTCAGGTGCTGATGGTATTGTACTAGACGTAAAAACGGGGTCTGGGGCATTCATGAAAACACTAGAAGATTCTGAAGCTCTTGCAAAAGAAATGGTTAACATCGGAAATAACTTAGGTCGTCACACGGTGGCAGTTATTAGTGATATGAATCAACCACTTGGTTTTGAGGTTGGAAATGCAAACGAAGTACGTGAAGCGGTCGAAGTACTTCAAGGGAAAAAAGTAGACGATCTTCGTCGTTTATCATTAGAATTGTCTTCACATATGGCAGTCATCGCTGAAATCTTTGACACGTATGAAGAAGCATACAAAGAATTAGAGAAAAACCTTGATAACGGGAAGGCGTTCGAAGTGTTCCGTTCGTTCGTTCAAGCTCAAGGTGGAAACATCGACATGATCGATGATTTGAGCAAGCTTCCTCAAGCGAAATACCAAGTGGAAGTAAAAGCTGAAAAAGATGGCTATGTGTCTGCAATTGAGGCAGAATCAATCGGGATTGCAGCTATGTATTTAGGAGCTGGTCGTGCAACAAAAGACGATCAAATTAACCATGCAGTCGGCATTACGCTGAAGAAAAAAGTGGGAGATGAAGTCAAAGCTGGTGAAGCGATCGTTGTGCTTCATACAGATGATGAAAATCCAACGGATTCAATCAAAAAAGTACAAGAGGCGTACGAAATTTCAAACAGCAAGCCTGAAGAGCGTCCGCTTATTCATAACGTAATTAAGTAAATGAGCAAACAAAAATAAGTCCCCAGCTCGGGGACTTATTTTTGTTTGTTTAACAGTTCTTTCACATGCTTAAGATGTTCATCAATGGTATCCGCCGTTACGTATTCACCAAAATCCTTTGGAAGCTCTTTGTTCGTTGGATCTGTGATTCGTTCAGCAATATAGTCGCCAACTTGTGGATAGAAATGATGACCATCAAAATAGTTTTTGTAATTATTCGTAACGGTGTTTGGATACATGAAGTTATACACGCCACCGTATACCGAGATGACATCACGAAGCCAGCGTTCATAATCATCAAATCGTCCTTCTTCTACTAATGCCTGCATTAATTCCGTTGAAATTGGCGTCGTGAACGGAATAAACTCCAAATCAGGGTTATTAACCTTTACGCGCTCAATAATCGCCTTGTACTTGTCATTATATTGATACGTTGGGCCATAAAAGACTTCGCGGAATTTTTTAATTTTATCTTTCGTTCGTACCTGTTTAACTTTGTCTGAATATGAAACGGCTGATGCGACGTTATAGTTATCGTAGCTACGTTCAAAAATGGGCTTATCTTTTAACGCCGCTTTAAAGTTTTTACGTGCGTATTCAAATGTATCAAGAGATAGTAGCGTCTTATAGCGATAAAACGGTGCGTTTGCGCGCACAACGTTTCCATCTAAGCTAAGAGGTGCGGTGCTTTCATTCACGCTTGATTTGAAAAAATCAAGACCAATGACAACACGCTGTAGCTTTGCTTGATCTTGCTGTTTTGCGTAGCGCACAAAACTATCGTATTCGCGAACGGACATGTTACTTACCGCAAAGTTAAACGTGTGAAATCCTTTAAATTTGTGCTGGTCGATGTAAGTAGAACGACTGCTTCCGAGAAGAAGCGTATCGTAGTGAAACGGTCGAAACGTTAACCAGTTTGTTTTTTGCTGTCGTTCATCAATGGCCATCTGCGCATTTTGATAATGTGTCCGATGATTGAACGTCCACATCGGGTCCATGACGAAATTAAAACCAATTAAAAGGGACAAGAAGAGAGCGGTAATTCCAATGACGCTCAATGTCCACTTTTTATAACTCATATGCTTGTCACCTCAAAAGTTAAAGTATAAAAATTCACTGATGTTTGTAATGTTCACAAGTGAATAGAGCAGTAGGGCACAGACGAATAGCACCGTTAAAAAGTGCGGCTTGAACTTATCCTTGAGCTGATGTGAATTTTTCGTCACGACGACTAATAAGAAGCAGCCAATAACAAGCCAGATCGTATCCCACGCAACGTCGATATTCCCGAATAGGACCATCTTTTCTTTGAAAGCTTGAACAGGCTGATGAAACCAAGCCGGAATATTAAACATCGTTTTTAAAATCGACATGGCCGTTGCAACGTCAGGTGCTCGGAAGAATACCCATGTTGCATTAATAAACTGAAACGTAATGAACCATGATAAAAGCTTCGGTAGCGTAACAGGAAGCTTGCCCCAAAAACGGCAAATAACAGAGGCGATGCCGTGTAAAGCGCCCCATATAATAAAGGTCCACCCTGCTCCGTGCCAAAAACCACTAACTAAGAAAATAATCATGATGTTCACGTATGTACGTGCATTCCCTTTTCGGCTTCCACCGAGCGGAATATAAATGTACTGAGTTAAAAATCGGCTCAAGGTAATATGCCATCTGCGCCAGAAATCTTGAATATTTCGAGCCTTGTATGGCGAATTAAAGTTGATTGGTAGCACGATATTAAAGAGTAAGGCAATCCCAATCGCCATGTCAGAATAGCCGCTAAAATCAAAATAGAGTTGAAACGTGTAGCTTAGCGATGTGATCCAAGAATCAATTGTTGTGAGCGAATCAAAGTTTAGAAAACCCTTATTGGCCCATTTTGCTAGGCTATCCGCAATCATTACTTTTTTAAATAATCCAACCGAAAAAATAAAAAAGCCGAGCGCGATATTATGAAAATTGAAAAAACGCTTTTTTAACGAATGGAACTGCGGCATAAGTTCCTGATGATGAACAATCGGTCCTGCGATTAGCTGCGGGAAAAACGTTACGAATAGCGCATAATCGAGGAACGAATATTGCTTTGTCTCACCGCGATATGTATCTACTAAATAACCAATCTGCTGAAACGTGAAAAAGCTTATTCCAAGTGGTAAGAGAAGGTGCAAAAGGGTGTAATCCGTTTTGAACACCGTATTAATGTTCGTTACAAAGAAATCATAGTATTTGTAGTAGCCGAGAAGAAGAACGTTACATACGACCCCGAACGTTAAGTAAGCCTTTGATTTTTTAGGTGTGGAAGCCTTTACAATGATAATGCTTATAAATCTGTTAAAAAGAATGGAAAACAGAATAATCGGCAAGTAGCTTGGATTCCAGAAACCGTAAAAAAACAAGGAGGTAATAAACAACCAAATTTTTGTCGCAAGGTGCAACTTAAATTTGTTAAATAAGAAAAAAAGTAAAAAGACCACTGGTAAAAACACGAAAATAAATTCAAATGAATTGAAAAGCACTTCATTAACCCCCAACAATTGTTGATTTTTGTCACGTATTGCACAACAAAGTCGAACAACAACTAAAGAACATACTATAACAACTTCTTTTTTCTGTAAATAGGTGGCGAGATGTATGTCAAGTTTTAAAAGCGATTATACTGATACGAACAAGAACATCGAGGAGAGATACCAGTTTGTCACAAAAACAAATTAATCTATCACTTTTAGGGCTCCTATTACTAATCTACCTTGGCATTTGGGCATGGCAGTACGTCGTGTTTTTTAAAGAAACGCCATCGTTTGAAGAAAATGTACAGCAGGTAATGAAAAAAGCTGAGCGACACGAGTGGCAAAAAGCAGGGGAGCAGATGGAAAAGGTAGAGAAACAGTGGGATCGCGGGAAGATTGCCGTATCTATTAAAACTGCTTCGATGAATCATAGTCTATTAACCATCTCGCTGCGCAAGCTCAAATCCTCGGTGTCAAAACATGACGAATTGGGCGTAAAGCGTGAGGGAGAGGAGTCACTGCTTCTGTTCCGGAATACACTGTCACTCATCCCACGCTTCTAGGAAACCATTCACCTAAAACGATTCGAACGGAAAAGGAGTCAACTATGTTTATTGATATTGGTATTTTTATTGTACGAGCTGTCATCGTTGTCATTGGTACATGGCTTGTAACAAGCTTTATTGGGAAAAAATCAGTGGCCCAGCTTACGCCTTATGAAGTTGCCATTTTGTTTATCGTTTCAAATGTAGCGGCACAGCCGTTAGTATCAATGGATTCGTTTAAAACCGCGTTTAGTATGGTGCTACTTGGTGTTAGTATCGTGTTATTAAGCTACTTGTCTACAAAGAAGCCATTTTATCGCCTAAATGCTACACCGAGCATTGTAATTAATAAAGGGCAAATTAATATGAAGGAACTGAAGCGGAATCGCATGAGTATCTATGCACTTTTATCCATGCTACGCTCGCAGGGTTTTTTTCGAATTGCTGATGTGGAATACGCTATATTAGAGCTTGGAGGGGACTTATCTGTACTTTCAAAAGAAGCTGCAAGACCGGTTACCCCTGAAGATCTGAAGTTGAATCCCGATCAGCAGGAACTGAGCTATGCGGTTGTAGTAGATGGAGTCATCATCGAAGAAGCACTGCGCGCGCTTCATCAGTCAAAGGAAGACCTTATGATGTCTATTGAGAGGCAGTATCGTGTTGAAATAGGGAAGGTGCTGTATGCTGAGATGGATTCACAAGGGACGTTATACGCGAATCTCCGACCTATTTATAATGAAGGAAATATTTCCAGTTAAGTATAAAGAGAAGATGGATGGGAAAAATAGGGTGTATAAAGAATGGAGGTTTGTGGGAATGAAGCGATTTTTACCATTTGTAATTGTAGCTGCCCTTTTGTTTCCGACCTTTTCACACCCTGTTTCGGCAGCGGAAGGTCAATCTGCAGAGTTAGCTACAAAAGCACGATCAGCAGTTTTAATTGAACGAGATACGGGAGCAGTTTTATTCGAGAAAAATAGCCAACAGCCGTTACCGCCTGCAAGCATGACCAAAATTATGACGATGATCTTAATTATGGACGCGCTTGATAAAGGAAAGATTACGTTGAATGAAAAAGTACGTGCAAGCGAATATGCAGCTTCTATGGGAGGTTCACAAATCTTTTTAGAGCCTGGAGAAGAAATGACCGTTAACGATATGCTAAAAGGAATTGCGATCGGTTCTGGCAATGACGCATCTGTTGCGATGGCTGAGCATCTCGCTGGATCTGAAAAAGCGTTCGTTACAATGATGAACAAAAAAGCAAAACAATTAGGATTAAAGAACACGCATTTTGCCAATCCAACAGGCTTACCTGTAAAAGATCATTACAGCACGGCTTATGACATGGCAATGATGGCAAAAGAGCTTTTGAAATACGATAAAATCACCAACTACACAGGGAAATACGAAGATTATCTTCGTCAAAATACCGATAAAAAATTCTGGCTTGTGAATACGAACCGATTAGTGAAGTTTTATCAAGGTGTTGACGGGGTGAAAACAGGCTTCACGGGTGAAGCCAAGTACTGCTTAACAGCCACAGCAAAAAAAGGAAACATGCGTGTCATTGCGGTTGTGTTTGGAGCAGAAACGCCGAAAGAGCGCAATACTCAAGTTACTCAAATGTTGGATTACGCGTTCAATCAATATCAAACAACGCCTCTTTATAAGCGCAATGCACTGATTGTAAAAGCAAGCGTAAGCAAAGGCGATCAAAAGAAAGTAAATGTGGTGACATCAGAGCCCATTTCGATTTTAACGAAAAAAGGTGCGTCGACAAAAGACGTGACAACAGAAGTGAAAATGAATCAGGACCTGAAAGCGCCTCTTCAAAAGGGCGAAGAAGTCGGAATGCTGATTATTAAGAAAAAAGGGCAAGTTGTCAGTCAATCTCCGCTTGTGTCACAAGGAAATGTGAAAGAAGCGTCGTGGTGGCATTTGTTCAAACGGACAATGGGTATGTTCAATCACTCGTCTTAATAACCACTAATTTTGACGAAATAATTCTAGTTTTGTCATATAGAAGGATAATCACCTTCACCTAGCGAAACACACATTATACGATTGAATACAGGGAGGTAAGTGGATTGAGTCTTTCTGTTAAGCTTGAAGTTAAACAAGGTGTGTTATTAGCAAGATTAGGTGGAGAGTTAGATCATCACACAGCAGATTACTTACGAAAAGAAATTACGGCCGTTTTGGAAAAAGAATGGGTTCAACATATGGTGTTAAATTTGGAACATCTGACGTTTATGGACAGCTCAGGTCTTGGAGTTATTTTAGGTCGATACAAGCAAATCAAAAATAGTGGTGGCGAAATGGTCGTTTGTTCGATTCCAATTGCTATTCAGCGACTATTTGATATGTCAGGTCTCTTTAAAATTATTGGGTTAGAGCAGGACGAGTCACACGCACTCGAAAAGTTGGGGGTGGCATAATGAAAAATGAAATGCACATCCAATTTTCGTCGCTTAGTCAAAATGAGTCGTTTGCTCGTGTCACCGTAGCGGCATTTGTTGCTCAATTAGATCCAACTATGGATGAACTTACTGAAATTAAAACGGTTGTATCAGAAGCCGTAACGAACGCCATCATTCACGGATATGAAAACAGTCCGGATGGCATGGTGTATATCTCGGCGTATTTAACAGATGAAGGCGTCGTGGAGATTTTGATTAAAGATCTTGGAGTAGGAATTGAAGATGTCGAAGAGGCAAAGCAGCCTTTATTTACAACCAAGCCTGATTTAGAACGATCAGGAATGGGCTTTACAATTATGGAGAATTTCATGGACGAATGTCACATTGAATCTTCCGTTGCAACGGGAACGACACTGCACTTAAAAAAGCACTTATCAAAAAGCAAAGCTTTGTGCAATTAAGGAGATCTGCCGATGGATGTGGAGGTCAAAAATGATAAGTCGGAAAGTTATCTAAAGGATTTTGAGGTAAAAGCACTTATTAAGCGAAGTCAGCAAGGAGATCAAGGGGCAAGAGATTTAATTGTTGAGAAAAATATGCGACTCGTTTGGTCTGTCGTACAGCGGTTTTTAAATCGAGGTTATGAACCAGACGACCTGTTTCAAATTGGGAGTATAGGACTTTTAAAGTCGGTCGATAAATTTGATTTGTCGTATGACGTGAAATTTTCGACCTATGCGGTCCCAATGATTATTGGAGAAATCCAGCGCTTTATTCGAGATGATGGGACAGTAAAAGTGAGCAGGTCCCTAAAAGAGATGAGCAACAAAATTCGAAAAGCAAAGGATGAGCTCTCCAAAACGTTAGGCCGTGTTCCTACCATTATTGAAGTAGCAGAATTTCTAGACATCACCCCTGAGGAAGTCGTAATGGCTCAGGAAGCGAATCGTGCACCATCCTCAATTCATGAAACGGTGTATGAGAACGACGGTGACCCGATCACATTGCTTGATCAAATTGCCGATCAAAATGAAACCAAGTGGTTTGATAAAATGGCGTTGAAAGAAGCAATTGATGGACTTGATGAACGTGAACGCTTAATTGTTTACCTAAGATACTACAAAGACCAAACACAATCAGAAGTGGCCTCAAGACTCGGCATCTCACAGGTACAAGTGTCACGGCTCGAGAAAAAAATCTTAAAGCATATGAAAAGCCAAATGGAAAGTGAAAATTAACAAAAAGAGAGCAGATGCAATCGCGTCTGCTCTCTTTTTGTTAATTAATGGATAAAAGCTGTCTGTATGATCGGTTAGTTGGAAACTCATACTAATCAGAAAGGAAAAGAGTAAGGTGTGATCACGATGCAACCGACCATTTATTTACGAATGCGTCATCGTATTCGAGCACGTTCAAACGAGGTCGTAAAGATTGAAAAGCTCGTCATGCTTGTAGGGGAGGACGCGCTGGTAACATCGATTGCCTCTAAGGACATTTATCAAATCACTCCGAGCGACAAAAACATTGTCATTATTGATGTGATGAATGTTATTCAAACGATTCACCAACACTACCCGGATGTGGACGTTCAAACGATTGGTCCTTCCGAGACGATTGTGGAAGTTTTGTTGAAAAAGAGAAACTATTCCCCTTTTTTCTTTGTGCTTGTTTGGCTTCTTTTATTTATTGGGGCAGCGCTCGCTATTATGAATTTTCACGAAGATGTCAGCATGCAGCAGGTGCATCAAAAGCTTTTTTATATTTTAACGGGTGTAGAAGATGAAAAGCCGCTGCTGCTACAAATTCCGTATTCAATTGGTCTCGGAATGGGGATGATCTTGTTCTTTAATCACTTATTTCGGAAACGTATTAACGAAGAGCCAAGTCCATTAGAAGTGGAAATGTTCAATTATCAGCAGGATTTAGATCAGTACGTCATCAGGCACGAAAGTCAAGAAAAGGTAGAGAAAAAACCATGACGATCCGTGTGGTATTGACTGTTTTTATTGGGATGGCAGGGGGATTAGCCGTTGGATCGGGGTTTGTTGCGTTCTTAACGGTTTTAGGCATTATTCCACGCCTAATGCAGCTGACGAAGACAATGAAATATATTCGAGGCTATGAGTGGGGAGTAGTAGCAGGAGCAGTAGGCGGAGGGTGGTTTAGCTTGAATCATTACTCGCTTCATCTGCCGCTTTTTGTTGCTGTTATTGTCGGAACCGGAAGCGGGATGTTCATTGGTATGCTCGCTGCGGGCTTGACAGAGGTGTTAAATGTTCTCCCTATTATGGCAAAGCGAATCGGGATTGACGAAAAGATTGTCATCCTCTTAATGGCCATTGTCCTTGGAAAGGTAATGGGATCACTGTTTCACTGGATTTACTTTGTTGAATTATAAAAGGAGGCTCTTACTATGGATCAATCATCAAATCAGCAAAAGCTAAAGGATGACTATCAAAAAAACATCAAAAAATTTCAGCCACCAACTCCTTATGTGACAAATTGCTTAAAAGCTTTTTTAGTCGGTGGATTTATTTGTGCACTAGGTCAAGCCATTGAAAACTTCTATTTAGCATACTTTAATTTTACGGAACAAACGGTAGGAAACCCAACCGTTGCAACGCTTATCTTATTGTCGGCTTTACTAACAGGGTTTGGTGTGTATGATCGAATCGGTCAATTTGCCGGGGCGGGATCAGCGGTTCCTGTTACAGGGTTTGCAAACTCGATCACAAGTGCAGCGCTCGAGCATAAAAGTGAAGGAATTGTATTAGGAATTGCAACGAACATGTTTAAGTTAGCGGGAAATGTCATCGTATTTGGAGCCTTATCAGCTTACGTGGTGGGTATTATCCGCTATGTGATTAGTCAGTTACTCTAGTGTTCAAGGAGGTTTTGGAGAATGAAATTAGTTGGAAAACAATCATGGGTATTTGAAAACGAGATTTATATCAATTCGACGGGCACGTCTGTAGGACCAAAAGAAGCAGACGGTCCCCTTGCTGGAAGCTTCGATGAGATTCATGACGATCTTCATTGCGGAGAAGATAATTGGGAATTAGCAGAACGACGACTCATGAACGAATCGGTCAATACGTGCTTGCAAAAGGCAAACCTCACGTATGACGATATTAACATTTTTCTAGCAGGAGATTTATTGAACCAAAACGTGACGGCAAACTATGTGGCACGACATCACCGAATTCCTTTTTTGTGTATGTTTGGAGCATGTTCGACGTCGATGGAAACGCTAGCTGTTGGAGCGGCTCTTGTGGACGGAGGATTTGCTCATCGGATCATCGCCGCAACAAGCAGTCATAACGCCACTGCCGAGCGCCAGTTTCGCTATCCGACAGAGTATGGGGGACAAAAACCTAATAGTGCGACATCCACGATCACAGGCGCAGGAGCAGCCCTCGTTTCAAAGGAGAAAGGACTCGTACGAATTAAAAGTGCGACCATTGGCCGAGTAACGGACTATGGGATTAAAAATCCATTTGACATGGGTTCTGCAATGGCCCCTGCGGCGGCAGATACAATTAAACAGCATTTTATCGATATGAACACATCACCAAGTGACTATGACTTAATTGTTACAGGCGATTTATCAGGTGTTGGCAGTCCCGTAATGAAACAACTCTTAAAAGACGAAGGTTACGATTTATCGGATGTACACAATGACTGCGGACTTATGATTTATCGTCCAGATCAAAACGTATTTGCAGGAGGAAGTGGATGTGGCTGCTCAGCTGTTGTTACATATGGCCACATCTTAAACGAAATGAAAAACGGCTCCTTAAAGCGCGTACTTGTCGTGGCAACTGGAGCACTTTTAAGCCCAACGATGATTCAACAGAAGGAATCCATTCCAACCATTGCGCATGGCGTAGTAATGGAAGCATTGTAGAAAGGAAGAGGATGATGGAGTATATTATTGCTTTTGTTGTAGGGGGTGCGATTTGTATCATTGGACAATTGTTGTTCGATCTTACAAATCTAACACCCGCACATGTTATGAGTTTGTTTGTCGTAGCAGGGGCTGTTTTAGATGGTTTTGGTATTTACGATAAGTTTATTGAATTTGCGGGGGCCGGGGCAACGGTTCCGATCACAAGCTTTGGACATTCCCTTTTACACGGAGCGATGCGACAGGCAGACGAGCACGGATTTATTGGGATTGCGATGGGGATTTTCGAATTGACGTCTGCCGGTATTTCCTCTGCGATATTGTTTGGTTTTATCGTGGCTCTTATTTTTAAGCCGAAAGGATAGAAACATGATGCGAAGAAGGGTCATCTTGGTAACCGATGGAGACGAATATGCTCAGCGAACGCTCGAGCATATTGCTAGAAAAATGGGAGGTCGTTGCATTTCTCAGTCACAGGGAAATCCAACACATTTATCCGGTATGCAAATGGTTCAGTACATTTTACAGACCCCTTATGATCCTGTGTTTGTGATGTTTGATGACTGTGGATTTATTGGAGAGGGTCCTGGCGAACGAGCGATGAAAGTGGTAGCTACTCACAAACAAATTGAGGTATTGGGTGCAATAGCAGTAGCCTCTAATACACATCAAAATGAATGGACAAGGGTCGATGTGTCCGTAGATCGATTCGGAATGCTAACCGGAAGCGGCGTTGACAAAAATGGAATTGAAGAGTTTGAAAGTAATCGTATTAATGGTGATACGGTTTACAGCTTAGATCAGCTAAATATTCCGATCATCGTCGGAATCGGCGATATTGGAAAAATGGGGCGCTATGATGATTTAGAAGCAGGGTGTCCGATTACCGAGCAAGCCGTACAAATTATCTTGGAAAGGAGCGGTTTTTATGACATATGAATCCTATGATCAAACGCCTATTTTTAAGCGAGTGGATGATAATGATGAGTGGTTTAAAAAGAATGCGAGTATGATTACGAGCTTCGATGTGGGCGTTCGTAAGCTTAAAATTTTAGATCGTGCTGTACATCTATACTATGTTACGGGTCTATGTGACAGCGCCTATATTATCAAGGTCGTCGAACAGCTCGTTGAGATTAACGATAACGAACGTGAAAAAGCGAAAGCGCGTGAGATTATTGAAAATCGATTAATTCATCAGCAGGTAAATCCGATTAAAACGTTAGAAAAGGCACGAGATACGTTCTTATCTGGACTCATCGTAGTACTTATTGATGGAGAGGAAATCGGGTATGAAATTGATGTGCGTTCCTATCCAGGAAGACAGCCGCAAGAAGCAGACACTGAAAAGGTAATCCGTGGAGCGCGAGACGGGTATACGGAAAATATCATCATCAATACGGCGTTAACACGTCGACGAATTCGAGATGGTCGTCTTCGCTTCGAAATTATGAAAATTGGTCAACGTTCAAAAATGGACGTTTGTATTGGTTATATTAATGGAGTAGCAGATCCAGGACTCGTGAAAATCATCAAACAAGAGCTAGAAGCGATCAATATTGATGGCTTACCAATGGCTGACAAATCGATTGAGGAATTTTTAATTAAACAAGGATACAATCCGTTCCCTCTTGTTCGCTACACGGAAAGGCCAGATATCGCATCAAGTCATTTGCTAGAGGGACATGTTATTATTATTACAGATACCTCACCAAGTGTGATCATTACGCCAACAACTTATTTCCATCATGTTCAGCATGCAGAAGAATATCGTCAATCTGCTGCGGTTGGGACATTTGTGCGTTGGATTCGTTTTTTAGGCATTTTAACATCCATTTACCTTCTACCACTATGGCTTCTCTTTGTATTAGAACCATCGCTCCTACCAGAGCGTCTAGCCTTTATTGGACCAAACGAACATACACACATTCCGACTGTACTGCAGATTTTCTTTGCAGATATCGGAATTGAATTTCTGAGGATGGCCGCCATTCATACGCCCACCCCATTATCGACCGCAATGGGGTTAATTGCAGCAGCTCTCATCGGACAAATTGCCATTGATGTGGGACTATTTGTTCCTGAAGTTATTTTGTACGTCGCCATTGCTGCGATTGGATCGTTCGCTACGCCGAGCTATGAGCTGAGCGTAGCAAACAAAATGTCGCGGCTTGCACTCTCTATTTTGGTCGCATTGTTCCATATTCCGGGATTTGTAATAGGCGTGACGGTATATATCTTATTCCTAGCGAGTACAAGATCGCTTAATACTCCGTACTTATGGCCGTTCATTCCATTCAATATGAAAGCACTGTGGCAAATTATTATTCGTACACCGGTTGCAGGTGCGAAAATGCGACCGAGCATTGTCCATCCGTTAGATAAGAAGCGTGAAGGCGACTAATCAAAAGTGTATAGAAGCGAATATTGAAAAAAAGGAACTATTCTAATTGCCAGAAATATTATTCTATGGTAAGGTTGTTTTTATTAAGTAAACGGTCACGTAAAAAGACAGTTATCACCTCAATGACGGGTGAGCTGTCTTTTTCTACATAATTTCATACAGTTGGGAATGAGGTAAAGCGATGTTTTTACATGGAACAAGCAGAATTAATAATGAAGGACATTTAGAAATTGGTGGTGTCGATACAGTTCACTTAGCAAAACAGTTCGGCACACCGTTGTATGTATATGACGTAGCATTAATTCGTCAAAAGGCTCGCCAGTTCAAGGAGACGTTTGAGAAGCATCACGTAAAAGCACAGGTAGCCTATGCAAGCAAAGCGTTCTCAAGTGTGGCAATGGTTCAGCTCGTTCATGACGAAGGTCTATCATTAGACGTTGTTTCAGGTGGAGAACTATACACGGCGCTTAAAGCCGGATTTCCAAAAGAAAAAATCCATTTCCATGGTAATAATAAAAGTAAAGCAGAGCTTGAAATGGCTCTACAAGAAAATATCGGCTGTATTGTAGTCGACAACTTTTATGAAATTGAATTATTAAAAGAAGTTTCCTCACATGCCAAAGGGAAAATTCCCGTTCTGTTACGTTTAACACCTGGGGTAGAAGCACACACACATGACTACATCACGACAGGTCAAGAGGATTCAAAATTTGGATTCGGTTTGCAAAATGGCCAGGCTGATGAAGCGATTAAGCGTGTTCGTGAGGATGACCGCTTCCATCTGTTGGGAATTCACTGCCATATCGGATCGCAGATTTTTGAAACAACCGGATTTGTTATGGCCATTCAAAAGCTGTTCACAAAAATTAAAGAATGGAAAGAGAACATAGATTTCATTCCGGAAGTCGTTAACTTAGGAGGCGGATTTGGTATTCGTTATACCGAGGAAGACACGCCAATTCCTGTTTCTCAATACGTGGATGTTATTATTAATGAAGTAAAGAAGCAGGTTGCACTGATGGATATTCCATTCCCTGAAATCTGGATTGAGCCTGGTCGTTCACTCGTTGGAGATGCCGGTACAACTCTCTATGAAGTAGGCGCGCGTAAAAGCGTTCCAGACATTCGGGAATATTTGTCTATTGACGGAGGAATGAGCGATAACATTCGTCCGGCGCTTTATCAGGCGAAATATGAAGCCGTTCTTGCCAACAAGGCTAACGAACCAAACAAAGACGTTGTCTCTATTGCTGGAAAATGCTGTGAGTCGGGAGATATGCTAATTTGGGATATCCCACTTCCAGCAGCAAAACCTCATGACTTATTAGCCGTATTTTGTACAGGGGCTTACGGATATGCCATGGCAAGTCATTATAACCGTTTAACGAAGCCTGCTGTTGTGTTTGTCGAAGATGGCGATGCGCAGTTGGTAATTAAGCGTGAAACGTATGAAGATCTCGTTCGTAACGATTTAAGCTACAAAGTAAAAGTGAAAAAACCATAAATAGAAAAAGGAGCTCTGCGCGATTGCAGAGCTCCTTTTTCTATTTATGAAAATAATGATTTAATAAAGTCAATAATGCTAATAAAGAAGCGTTTCAATTTATCAAGGAACGACTGTCCTTCTTCAGACTGAAGAAATGTTGTCACCTTTTCTTTTGTTGCAGACAGTTGGTCTTTCACTTGACCCCAATCAATATTTAAATCTTTTAATTTATTAAATAAATCTACTAAAGAATTAAGCTCAGAATCTGTAAGCGTAATACCCAACTCATCCGCTGCGCGCTTAATTAACTCGCGAAGGTCAGATTTAGTTTCCGGTTTTTCTTTAGCGATGCCTTCTTTGATTTTGGCCATGAGGGCTGCCGCTTTTTCTGGTCCGACAGAATCACCTAGCTTCGCTGTTTGCACCATTTCTTCATTGGCCGCTTTTTTTACTTCTTCAGGAATCTTCTTATCAGTTTGAATCTCATAAGCTTTCATAATCCCCGTCAATGCAGCGGTTCCAGATACTTTAAAAGGAGCGGTAATTTTAATCGTTGCATCCTTAATGCCGGCTGTCATAAGCGCATTTGTATACATTTCATCTGTAACCCACTCGATGTTATTCGTTTCTACACGAATACCAGAATCTTTTTCCTCTAATGTGATACTAGCCGAGGAAATGGATTTAGAGCCGATTTGTGCTTTCGGAATAAAATCACCTAAATATTTATATTCTTCAGCATTTGTTACGGTAACGGTTTGATCATCAGTACTTGCCCCAAGGTCATTTAATACTTTTTCTTTATCTTGAGGTTTTAAATCTTGTCCAAGCGTTACAATTGTATCACCTACCGCAGCATCTGCAAAGCTTACGACTGGAACACTTAGCAACAGTCCTGTTATTAATAGTGAATTAATTATCTTTTTCATCGTACTATTTACGACCTCCTTCACATGACCATCATGCACATTCTTTACATTTTTGTCAATTATGCGTACAGAGCACGAACGCACTAATAAGACGAAAAATGCTTTTAAAAAGTTTCATTTCTCATAAAATTCCTCCACAGATACTCCTTTAAAGAGGCTAGAAGAGTTAACATCGAATTAGAGATTGAATACTGCTCCATCAAACCAAATTTTTTTGGGAAAATGATGTGAAAAATATGGAAAATACTGTTGCTCGAGTGGTTGGACTTTTTATTTGGCCGAAGAGATGCTAATATAGAAAGGATTATATGATGAGGAGGATACATAATGACTAAAAAAGGTTATATCCTTATGGAAACTGGCGAAAAGATTGAATTTGATTTATATCCCAACGAAGCACCAAATACAGTAGCAAACTTTGAAAAGCTTGCAAACTCTGGCTTCTACAACGGTGTTACATTTCACCGTGTAATTCCTGGATTCGTTTCTCAAGGTGGAGATCCAACAGGAACAGGTGCTGGTGGCCCTGGTTACACAATTGACTGTGAAACAGAAGGAAACCCTCATAAGCACGAAGCAGGTTCTTTCTCAATGGCGCATGCTGGAAAAAATACGGGTGGAAGTCAATTCTTCATCGTTCATGAGCCACAGCCACACTTAAACGGTGTTCATACAGTATTCGGAAAAGTAACAGAAGGTCTTGATTCTGTTCTTCGCATGCGTAATGGCGATACAATGAAAGAAGTAAAAGTTTGGGACGCAGAATAATCTGCGCTTCGTCAAATTGTTAAAAACGGTCACAGGTTCCACAAACGTGGAATTTGTGACCGTTTTTCGTCTATTGGACGTGGAGCATGTTCAATCATTTTTTACTGCCTTATAATAATGAGATGAGGGGGGAGAAAATGAACAAGCAAAATCTGATTTTGTTTGGTGGTCTAGTTAGTCTCAGCTTGATTTGGGGGATTGTATATTGGGTATTTCTAACATAACAAGTGCTTTCTTTAAACAGAAGAGCTATTTCTTATAAAATATATAGGAATATACGTTCTTATGTTGATCTTGCTATCTAAATTTTGTATCATAGAGAAGATTGTACAAGAGCTGTGTGGAAAAATCCGTGTATAGGTGTTAGAGGGTAAAGTCGCCTACATATTTAGTTGGAAATGATTCATAAAAAGTTTCAGATATCCGATAACGAGGGAGAATGTTATGCTTATTCGCTACAAACGGAATTATGAAAAGATTGCAATGGGACTTCTTTCTTTTATGCCGACAGAAAAAGATTTAAAAAAACTTCAGCAGACGATTAAAGAATATGAACAAAATGATGGCTGGCAGTTGTATTTGTGGAAAGAAGAAGATGATCTTATTGGAATAATTGGGGTAACAAATCTCAACGATCAAATGATTGAAGTGCAACATCTTAGTGTGAATCCTTCACACCGTCACCAAGGAATTGGGAAAGCGATGTTGCAAGAAGTTAAAAGGCTCTATGCCGATAAAGAAGTAAGACCAAATGAACACATTTCGTCTTTTTTTGATAAATGTGACGCGTAATGGCGTTTAAAAGGTGCATGAGTAGCCCTCATGTATGACCGGATTATATAAAAAACAAAGCCATAGTCAAGCGGTAGCGCTTATCTATGGCTTTGTTTTTTTTCTAAGCTTTCCTTCCGAGCGGCTACTACGTCACTTCGATCTCGAAGGCTGTGACGATGAGTAATTGCCTCGAGTTTTAAATCAGAATCCTTCCACCAACCCATATTCAATTCACGGCTACGAGCTTCACATTGTTGAAGCAATCCTTGATCGACAATAGGAAGATACAAACTTCGATACGCTTGATGAGCTGAAATTTCCTCTAGACGTTTCGTTAGGATACGAAGTAGTGTCTCCCCATCCAATCCAAGCGTTGAAAGCATTGATTCATGCGTTGAAAGAATGCGAATCGCGCCTTTCATCATGCGAAACGAACCGTTGAAATTTTGTCTTCTTTGATGATAGAGGGAAACGGCGATTTGAATGAACCCGACCCAGACTTGATCACGATGCTTCGCCTCTTTTTCCTTCCAAAACTCCTCGAGAATTTCGTGGCATTCAAAATAATCACGATCACCGTGGAAATGAACCAAGTAGTCAATATAAGCACGAGGATACATCTATTTTCCTCCTTTTACGTTGTCTTGGATTTAAGTGTAGCATGCTATGTATGGAAAATAAAATGAAGAAAGTGTTCAGCTTTTACTGAACACTTGGGGTAAATCCATTAGCAGATGTAGGACCATCCAACGATTACAAGTAGTACGAATAACACTACTAATAATGCAAATCCAGATCCATAACCGTACCCATCACATTTTTCACCCATTGCTATTTCCTCCTTCAGCCTTAAGCTTGTGGTTTGTAACTACAATCCCATCATATGTCGGGAAGACAGTTATGTATGGGCATATGACCTATTTTTCTATACATGATCGTAAAAATAAGTTCATGAAAGGACGGGAACCTTTTTGGCTGTAGGAGATATAACAAGCTAGAGGAGGTAACTTTTTAAAGTGAAAATCTATGCATACTGCTAAACCATTCGTTATCACTCAGCAGACGCCAATAAGGGGGATTTTTTCAAACTATAAAAGAGACGCTTCTAAAGACCCCCTAAACCATCACTCGTTATGACAAAATTTTAAAACAGATTTACGAATATAGTTGGACTTGGTTTTAGAATGCTCTATACTTAAATGGCATAACGAATTGTAAAGAGTGGAATGTTGGTGAAAATATATGGAGTATAACGTAAAAGTAGATGCCTTTGAAGGGCCACTTGACTTGCTATTGCATTTAATTAATCGATTTGAAATTGATATTTATGATATCCCTGTTGCTCAGATTACCGAGCAGTACATGATGTATATACATACGATGCAGGAGTTAGAGCTCGATGTAGCAAGTGAGTATTTAGTCATTGCTGCTACACTATTAGCGATTAAAAGTAAAATGCTGCTTCCAAAACATGAAGAGGAAGAGCTAGCTGAATACGATGAGTTTGATGAAGAGGAGGATCCTCGTCAGGAACTTATTCAGCAGCTCGTTGAATACCGGAAATTCAAGGAAGCGGCTGAGAGCCTACGACTTCGTGAGGAAGAACGTAAGCTTGCACATTCAAAGCTACCAAGCGATTTGAGTCATCTACATGAAAGTGCAAAAGAAGAACAGCAGGAGCTTGATGTCACGATGTATGACATGCTAAGTGCGCTCCAAAAAATGATGAAACGTAAACAAATTCAAAGACCTGTACGAACGACTATTACAAGACAGGAAATTCCGATTGAGAAAAGGATGGAAGAGATTGTGGTCTCCCTTCGCAAGCTAAAGAAGCGGACGAGCTTTTTCAATCTATTTCCGTCAGAGGAAAAGCCTCATATCGTCGTTACGTTTTTAGCGGTGCTAGAGTTAATGAAGCAAAATAGTATTGTTGTCGAGCAGGAAGGGAATTTTGATGAATTATTTGTATCGTATCGAGAAGGAAGGGACAGTTAGTGAATAATCAAGCTATTATTGAATCTCTGCTTTTTGTTGCAGGAGATCAAGGCTTATCGTTGAATCAATTAAGTACGATTTTAGAAATGGATGAGAAAACTGTCAGTCACTTAATGAGCGAGTTTTCTAAGAGCTATGATAATGAGGCTCGTGGTCTAGAACTGATCGAGGTGGCGGATGTATATAAATTAGTCACCAAAAAGGAAAGCGCAGAGTATATTAAAAAGCTGGTCGATATTCCGACTAGCCAGTCGCTCTCACAGGCTGCGCTTGAGACATTAGCGATTGTCGCTTATCGACAGCCCATTACACGTGTGGAAATCGAAGAAGTCCGAGGCGTTAAGACGGAGCGCCCGCTGCAAACGCTTGTAGCGAAAGCGCTGATTAAGGAAGTGGGGCGCGCAGAGGGAGCAGGACGAGCTATTTTGTATGGCACAACAAACGAATTTATGGACTATTTCGGTCTGAAAACGCTAAAAGATCTTCCTCCTTTACCTGAAGATATGAAGGAACAGGATTTGGATCAAGAAACAGATCTGTTTTTCGAAAAGTTCAACAAAATCGTGGAATAGAGAAAACATTATAAACAGTTGGAATAGTGTGATAATATATAGTAGATCACAAAATGCCAGGTGGGGAATTGCTCACGAGCTGTTTGGATTTGAAAGAAAAGAAATGATGGAGGAGAGTAATGATGGGAAACGTAATCGTAAAATCGCAAATCGAATTAGTACAGCAAAAATTAGCGACCTCTATTCAATCAATGAATGGTTTTTTAAATAATACAAAAATTGATGATTTACAAAAAGAACAAGAGTGGTCCATAGAAAATTATGAGTCTCTACTATCTAACGTAAGACGCATGGCCGTTTTTTGTGAAGAAGGATTAGAGGCATGCCAAATTATTTCTGTTACAGAGCCTTTCCGTAAAGCAGCGGCAGAGCGAGCACTGTACCGTATTTATCATCAGTGTGTAGAAGAGTTTTTTACGCCGAAAACGGATTTATGGTACGAAGATAGCCGTTCAGCCTATACGGGCCGAAACTCGATTAAATATCGTTTCACACCGCCAGCTTCTTTTGAAGGCCTTGTGACATCGTTAGAAAGTGATTTTCAAACGATGAGAGAAGAGCTTCAGTATTATGAAACAGATTATCTCACGAAGATCAAGCAGTCGCAGTAAACAGAGAAGCTCAGAAGGGTTGCAACGGACCTATATGGCAGTTGATACATAAGAGTCCTCAACAAAAGAGAGGAGTCATCAAGCATTGCGCTTAATGGCTTCTTTTTTTGGGGATTTTTAATGGTAAAAAAAGATAAAAATATATTTTTTATCCATTTATTCTGCGTATAGTTTAGAAAAAGAGAGAGATAGTAAGGGAATGCACAAATTTATTCATAACTCAGCAAGACAAGCATACACTTGTACAAATAGGTAAAGGGACGGGGATACGATGAGGGTATTCAGCAAAACATTTATAGTGATCATGTGCTTACTCCTTTCTATGCACATTTTTTCTCCTTCTGCAGCAGCATCTGAAAAAATTTCTGGAGGAGTAAGTGCTAGAGGCGCAGTATTAATGGAACAAAGCACAGGAAGAGTGCTGTATGAGAAAAATCCAAACGCCAAGATGCGAATCGCGAGCATTACAAAAATCATGACCGCAATTATTGCGATCGAATCAGGCAAATTAGATACAGAAGTAAAAGTTAGTGCCAACGCAGTGAAAACAGAAGGTTCTTCCGTGTATTTGGTGCCAAATGAAAAAATTAAGCTCCGTGATCTTGTTTACGGGCTCATGCTTCGTTCTGGAAACGATGCTGCAGTGGCTATTTCTGAAAGTGTTGGTGGGAGCGTACCAGGGTTTGTTCACATGATGAACCAAAAAGCAGAAGAAATTGGGATGGTGAACACAGAGTTTGCGAATCCTCATGGACTTGATGATCATGAAAATCATTATTCTACGGCCTATGATATGGCACTTTTAATGAGATATGCCATGCATAACAAAACGTTTCGTGATATTTCTGGAACGAAGATTTACCGCACAACTCATCCAA
This sequence comes from Priestia koreensis, assembly GCF_001274935.1. Taxonomy (GTDB): domain Bacteria; phylum Bacillota; class Bacilli; order Bacillales; family Bacillaceae_H; genus Bacillus_AG; species Bacillus_AG koreensis. Next base: position 229,028 of record NZ_LILC01000019.1, read on the forward strand.
CTGAAAAATGGGATCGCGTATGGAAAAACAAAAATAAGCTACTTACTACGTTTTATAAATATTGCACCGGTGGTAAGACGGGTTATACAAAACGTGCAAAGCGAACGCTCGTTACGACCGCTACAAAAGGAAATCTTAATTTAATTGCTGTTACCATTAATGATCCAGATGACTGGAAAGATCATACGTACATGTTTGATCAAGGCTTTAAATTATTTAAGCCGGTCAAAATTGTTGAAAAAGGAACGCTTGATGATATTAAAAACACTTTTTACAAAAATAAGCTGTACGTTAAAAGAGATTTTGTGTATCCGTTATCAGACGGTGAAAAAGATGATGTGAGCCTTCAGACCAAGCTATTAAAGCCCCAAGTGAAAAAGTGGAAATCTAATCCGGATTCCGTTCCAAACATTGTGGGACGCATTAAAATTTATCAGGACGATGAAGCAATTGGGAATATCCCTATTTATTTAAAAAAGGGTGCAGCCTCTGCTAAAAAAGAATCTCCAAGCTTTTGGGGTGAGGTAAAGCATATGTTTTCATTGGTGATCGGAGTCAGATCGGATGGTTAATCTGATCTGGATGGCTCTCACCATTATCGGATTGATTTTTGCCGTTGTAAATGACCGCGTCGAGCAGGTGAACAAAGCAATCTTTCAAGGTGCTACAGACGCGGTTACCATAAGTATTGGCCTTATTAGTATTCTTGTTTTTTGGCTAGGCTTGATGAAGATTGCCGAGGCATCTGGTCTTCTTGACAAGCTAGCCATTCTCTTTCGACCCTTCATTACTCGGCTGTTTCCAGAGGTTCCAAAAGATCATCCCGCCATCGGTTACATCTTATCAAACATGATGGCGAATATGTTTGGACTTGGAAATGCGGCTACGCCTCTTGGTATTAAAGCAATGGAACAATTAAAAAAATTAAATGGAAATAAAGACGAAGCAAGCCGCTCCATGATTACCTTCTTAGCTATTAACACTTCAAGCATTACGCTTATTCCGACGACGGTCATCGCCGTCCGGATCACCTACGATTCCGCAAACCCAGCCGAGATTATCGGTCCTACTTTACTTGCTACAATCATTTCTGCTATTGGTGGTATTTTACTAGATCGCTATTTTTATCATAGGAGAGTAAAAAAGGAGAGGAAAACCAAATGACAGCCGTTAATCAGCTCTCTCTTTTGTTGATCCCCTTAATTATTGGGTTTATCTTGCTTTATGGAACCTATAAAAAAGTTCCTACATATGAAACCTTTACTGAAGGCGGTAAGGAAGGCATTCAAATTGCCTTTCAAATCATTCCATTTTTAGTGGGGATGTTAGTAGCGATTGCCGTTTTCAGGGCTTCAGGTGCCCTTGATTTTTTACTGAATTTAATGCGTCCTCTACTAGAAGCTCTGCACGTCCCTCCGGAAGTCGTGCCGCTCGCACTGATCCGTCCAATTTCTGGTACCGCAGCGCTTGGTATGATGACAGATTTAATTTCTACGTACGGCCCAGACTCGTTCATCGGACGGCTCGCTTCAACGATGCAAGGCAGTACAGATACGACGTTTTATGTCCTGACCGTTTATTTTGGTGCCGTTGGGATCAAGAAAATGGGGGATGCGGTAAAAGTGGGGTTGCTTGCAGACCTTGTTGGGATTATCGCCGCTATTTTTGTTGTTTGGATCATGTTTGGAAACTAAAAGCGCGTAGGCAGACGCGCTTTTTCTAATGGCTTTAAAAAGAAAGAGCGTGTAATAATTCAGGATAGGCTTGTATTCATATTTTGAAACAAGTAAGATGTTACAAGAGGTGAATGCAAAATGGAACGATTACAAAAAGCAATTGCTCATGCCGGTGTTGCGTCTAGACGTAAAGCGGAAGAGATGATTAAAGAAGGAAAAGTAACAGTAAATGGAGAAGTAGTGAAGGAGCTAGGAGTCAAAGTAGGCTCACAAGATAAAGTAGAAGTGAATGGAATCCCTCTTCAACGAGAAGCACCTGTCTATTTTCTTTTATATAAACCTCGCGGAGTTATTTCGAGTGCTGAAGATGATAAAGGCCGTACGACGGTTGTTGATTATTTCGAGAATGTACAAGAGCGTATTTATCCTGTTGGACGACTGGATTATGATACGTCTGGGCTTCTTTTATTAACAAACGATGGCGAATTTGCCAACGTTCTGACGCATCCAAAATACGAGGTAGATAAAGTATATATTGCCAAAGTAAAAGGCATCCCAACGAGACAGCAGATCAAACAGCTTGAGCGAGGCGTTATGCTTGAAGATGGAAAAACGGCTCCTGCAAAAGCAAAGCTTGTTTCATTGGACAAGAAAAAACAAACTGCTATCGTTGAATTAATTATTCATGAGGGACGAAATCGACAAGTACGCCGCATGTTAGATTCAATAGGACATCCTGTGTTAAAGCTTCGTCGTGAACGTTACGGTTTTCTAACCTTACACGGACTAAATGCTGGAGAATCTCGTGAGTTAACGACTCATGAGGTAAAACAGCTTCGTGCTCATGCACAAAGTGGTTCAGGACGATAATGAACTTGTCCAGGAAAGTAGTCTGAATGAAGCGGTGAGGAAATTCCTATTTCAGTAGGGATTTCCCATCGCTTTCTTTCATGTTATGGAAGTGCTTACAAAATAATGGAGGGAGATGAGATGAGTAAGAGGGAAACAGATAAATCCTTGATTTTGTCACATAAGATTCAAAAAAATAGCAAGTTATGAATAACTAAAAATGGTATAATGTAGACAATATTTTGAGAACGCTTTAAAGGGGAGAATCAGCATGAAAAAACGTCGTTTACTAATAAGGACTACTATTTTAGCTGTCCTGCTGATTGCCTTATGCTATACGCTCTATGCTAATTTTTTTACATCGAAAGAAACCGTAGCAGCAGGCAAGAAAGCCCCGGATTTTGTTCTGCAAGATTTGCAGGGAGAGAAGCACCGCTTATCGGATTATCGCGGTCGAGGCGTCTTTCTAAATTTTTGGGGAACGTATTGCAAGCCTTGCGAGAGAGAAATGCCAGCGATGCAGCGTCAGTATGAAAAGTACAAAGAACAAGGCGTTGATATTTTGGCAGTGAATGTGGACGAGACTAATTTTGCGGTCCGTCAGTTTGTGAAGGAATATGGACTAACGTTTCCAGTGATGATTGACAAGGGATCACAGGTCCAAAATGTGTACGGCATCGATCAGCTTCCTGCAACGTATTTAATTGATAAAAATGGAAGCGTTGTGGACGTCTTTTTAGGTGGATTGGACGAATCGAAGATAAAAGAATACATGGATGAAATAAAACCATAGGGAGTTTTGGTGATGGAACATGTGAAATGTGAATGTGGACATGTGAATCCACACGGAACGATTTTTTGTGAAGCCTGCGGAAAGCCAGTAAAAGACGCTTCAAGTGCATTACTTGATATGAAGTATGAAGGAAGTGCGAGACGATCGCAAACGTATAATAAAACGATTATTGATAAAATTTGGAACTTCTTTTCTTCTGTTAAAGTAGGCGTTTGGTTGATTGTGATTACGCTCTCAGCTTCTGCCATAGGAACGATTTATCCACAAAAAGATTACATACCGCCGGCGTTTACACCAGATCAATATTACAAGGATCAATACGGCGTTTTAGGGGATATCTATCACAAGCTTGGCTTTGATAATTTGTACGGCTCCTGGTGGTATATGATTTTAATTGCTTCTATTGGAATTTCTCTTGTCATTTGTAGTTTAGACCGCGTAATTCCGCTCTATAAGGCGCTGAAAAAGCAGGGCGTAAAGCGTCATGTTAACTTCTTAAAAAGACAACGACTGTTTAGCGTAAGCTATCAATCTACGAGTAAAGACTATGAAACTGTGAAACAGCGTTTGAAAGAACGTCGTTACAACGTTCGGGAAGAAGACGGAAATATTTTAGCTGAAAAGGGCCGCTTTTCTCGTTGGGGCCCATACGTCAATCATATTGGACTTATTATCTTCTTATTTGGGGCTATGCTCCGCTTCGTACCAGGAATGTACGTGGACAAAACGTTATGGATACGCGAAGGGGAGACGAAGGAAATTCCCGGAACAAACGGAGAATACTTTTTGAAAAACGAGCAGTTTGTGTTTCAACAGTATGAAAAGGGAAAAGACAAAGCGGTATTTTCAGAAGCCATTGACCGCGTTGGAAATGTACCTAAAAACTTTCAGTCTAACGTTCAGCTGTACAAACGAACAGGTGAATCAGTGGCAGGGGAAGACCCAGTTTTACATAAAGTAAAAAGTGACCAAATTCAAGTAAATCATCCTCTCAAATATGACCACTATGCGCTCTATCAAAGTGATTTTAAGCTAGATGAGCTGAGCACTATGTCACTTAGCATGGTCAATAAGACAACAAAAGAAGAATATGGAACGATCAAAATTAACCTCCATGATCCTCAACATGAGTATGACTTGAAAAACGGCTACAAAGTAGAGCTTTTAAGATATTATCCTGATTTCTACTTTGATGACGAAAACAAGCCAAATACAAAAACTAAAATTCCAAATAACCCTGCTTTTGTGATGCAAATGATTGCGCCTGATCGACCAAAAGGTGAAAAAAGCTTTATTGCAATTAAACAAAACATTGAAGCTGAAGGTACCAACAAATATAAGATGGAGTTTTCTGGAATTGAAACGAAAAACGTAACCGGTCTGACCGTACACAAAGATATGACGCTTTGGATTCTAGCTGTTGGTGGTGCCATCTTTATGATTGGTGTTATACAAGGGATGTACTGGAATCATCGTCGTATTTGGATTCAACGGAAAAATAACGAAGTATGGATTGCAGCACATACGAATAAAAACTGGTATGGAATCCGCAATGAGCTTAACGGTGTGTTAAAAGATACAGTATTTGCGTTGCCAGAGGATCAAACGGAAAGCGCAAATAAGAAGGAGGTTGGGGCATGAGCTTAATATCGGTGAGCAGTAACTTGCTGTATATTGCGTTTATTCTATATTTGGTCGGGACATTTTTCTTTGGCGGAGCCATTCGAGATAAAAAACATGCGGGCAAAATTAGCAGGTGGGCACAGCTTGGGATTGTGACGACAATCATTGGTTTTATCGCGCAGCTTGGCTATTTTATTACGCGGTGGGTTGCGTCAGGTCACGCTCCTGTAAGTAATTTGTTTGAGTTTACGACGTTTTTCGGTATGATGCTTGTAGGTGCTTTTATTATTATTTATTTCATCTATCGTATCAGCATGGTTGGTCTGTTTGTTTTACCAATCGCGCTTTTAATTATTGCTTATGCAAGCATGTTTCCACGTGAGGTGTCGCCTCTTATTCCGGCGCTTAAGAGCTATTGGTTGTATATTCATGTTACAACAGCAGCAGCGGGAGAAGCGATTTTAGCAATTAGCTTTGCGAGTGGTTTAATCTATTTATTAAAAGTCATTGATCAATCAAAAAAAGGCAAGCAAACTTTTTGGATGGAAGTCGTTCTTTATTCATTGATCAGTACGATCGGTTTTATTCTGATTACCTCCATTTTTAATGGAATTGGTTATAAAACAGAGTTTAATTGGGTGGATAAGACAGGAAAAGCAGCACAGGCAGTGTACCATCTTCCTGCTGTTGTAGGTCCTCATTCAGGTGAGCTGATAACGAAAGGCCATTTCGAACCGTTTTTCTATTTGCCAGCCGTTATTAATGCTAGTAAATTAAATACGTTTTTATGGTCATTAGTGATCGGTGCTCTTTTATACTTCCTGCTTCGCCTTATTTTACGCAAGCGTATTGGAAAAGCGCTTCAGCCGCTTGTGAAAAACGCGAAGCTGGATTTAATTGATGAAGTGAGCTATCGCTCTGTTGCGATTGGCTTCCCGGTGTTTACGTTAGGGGCACTTATTTTCGCGATGATTTGGGCGCAGGAAGCATGGACACGCTACTGGTCATGGGACCCGAAAGAAGTTTGGGCGCTTATTACATGGCTGTTTTATGCGGCATTTTTACATTTGCGTCTTTCAAAAGGATGGCACGGCAGAAAGTCTGCTTGGCTTGCCGTTGTAGGTTTTGCGATTATTATGTTTAATCTAGTGGCCGTTAACTTGGTCATTGCGGGCTTACATTCCTATGCTTAATGCTCTGCATAAGTGTGTGAGTCAAAAGTAAAAAGACCGACTTCAAGAGAGCGATTTCTTTTTGGAATCGGTCTTTTGCTAGTTAAAAAAGACAATGAGTGGATGAAATGACATTCGAACATCACGTTTTCATTGTTAGGCTTCTTTAAAATGGACAGACTACGTATAAAAGTGTCATGATAAAATTGCCGAGACAGTGATAGAGGAGGATACATACATGGAACGAGAAGCGAAAATTTTAGTAGTAGATGATGAAGAAAGAATTCGTAAGCTATTAAAGATGTATTTAGAAAAAGAAAACTATGAAATTGAAGAAGCTAAAAATGGGGTCGAAGCCGTTGAGAAGGCAATTACAGAAGAGTATGACCTCATTTTATTAGATATTATGATGCCAGAAAAAGATGGAATCGAAGCATGTCAGGAGATTCGTGAAAAAAAAGCCACGCCAATTATTATGCTGACCGCTAAAGGTGAGGAAGCAAATCGTGTGCAAGGATTTGAAGTCGGAACAGACGACTATATTGTAAAGCCTTTTAGTCCGCGCGAAGTGGTGTTACGTGTGAAAGCACTTCTTCGTCGCTCAGCATCTGTAAACCATGCGAAGGCAGAAGCAACGCCGAAGAACTTAATGGTGTTTCCACACTTAACAATTGATCACGATGCCCATCGCGTAATGGCAGATGAGCGCGAAGTAAGTTTAACACCAAAAGAATATGAGCTGCTTTGCTTTTTAGCAAAAACGCCAGATAAAGTGTATGACCGTGAACAGCTGCTTCGTGAAGTTTGGCACTATGATTTCTTCGGTGATTTACGCACAGTCGACACACACGTAAAGCGTCTTCGTGAAAAACTAAGCCGCACGTCACCAGATGCTGCGAAGATGATCGTAACCGTTTGGGGAGTTGGGTACAAGTTTGAGGTTGGAAATGCCTAATGTTTTGGCGTAGTGTTGTTGTAAAAGTTTGGTTTACGATTATTTTGCTCGTGAGCTTCGTTCTTTTTACGCTCACGATGCTGCTTCTACAATTTTTTGAGAATTCTCATGTGAAAGAGGCAGAGCGTAATTTACATGGAACAGCCTCGAAAATTGCTCATATTATTGAAGATACGAAGGATGAAAAAATAGGCATCTCCGTCCTTAGGGAGCTAGCAGATGATTCAAGCGTCATTATTGTAAAGGGTCAAACGTTATATGAATATACACCGGATGAGTCCGCACAAAAATCAGCCGTCGCATCCCTTGTTAAATCAGATAAAACGCTCAAACAAGTAATAGACAAGCGAAAAGCCATTCAGAAAAAAGTTTACGTAGATAGTAACGGCACCAAGGGAAATCAGCCGCTTTATGTTGTCGGCGTGCCTTTTGCTGCTGAAAACGACCAACGCGGCGCTGTCTATTTGTATCAATCACTGGCTCAAATTGAGGAGCCTGCTAAATATACGACGCGCTTTATTTGGCTAGCAGCCGGAATTGCCATCGTCTTAACGACAATCTTTGCCTTTTTCTTATCTACACGTATTACCGCTCCGCTTCGAAAAATGAGGCTGGCTGCCTTTGAAGTGGCGAAGGGTAACTTTGATACGAAAGTACCGATTTTAACGTATGATGAAATCGGGGAGCTAGCGATCGCATTCAACAAAATGGGAAGACAGCTCAAGTTTAATATTGATGCGCTTAATCAAGAAAAAGAGCAGCTAGCAAGTATTTTAAGCAGTATGGCTGATGGTGTTATGACCTTGAATCGAGAAGGAGTTCTTCTCATCACGAACCCACCAGCAGAGCGGTTTTTACAATCCTGGTACTATGAACAGGGAAAAACAAAAGATAATGATGAAATGCGGGAACTGCCGTCAAAAATTCTATCGTTGTTTAAGCATGTCGTCACCGTCGAGCGAGAGCAAATTGCAGAAATTACGATCCAAGGTCGAACATGGGCGATCCTCATGTCACCGCTCTACAATCAGACAACCATTCGTGGAGCTGTTGCGGTACTACGTGATATTTCGGAGGAACGAAAGTTAGATAAGCTACGTAAAGATTTTATCGCAAACGTGTCGCATGAATTACGTACCCCTATTGCGATGCTTCAAGGATATAGCGAGGCAATTGTGGATGACATTGCGGGGTCTGAAGAAGAGCAAAAGGAGATTGCGCAAATTATTTACGAAGAATCTCTTCGAATGGGGCGCCTCGTAAATGAATTGTTAGACCTTGCGAGAATGGAAGCAGGTCACGTTCAGCTTGAGAAAGACTACGTCCACATTAAAGAGTTTGCTGATCGCGTAGTGCGTAAATTCCAAGGTCTTGCCAAGGACAAGGAAATTACGCTGTCACTAGAGATGAATGTTGAGCGGCAGAATGAGTTTTACATGGACCCTGATCGCATTGAACAAGTTCTGACGAATCTCATTGATAATGCCATTCGTCATACGAAGGAAGCTGGTTCTGTTACACTTTGTGTAGAAGAGTATCATGACGGCTTATTGGTCAAGGTGAGCGATACAGGAGACGGCATCCCTGAAGAGGATCTTCCGTTTGTGTTCGAGCGTTTTTACAAAGCCGATAAAGCACGTACAAGAGGGAAATCTGGTACGGGCTTAGGTCTTGCGATCGCTAAAAACATCGTAGAAGCACACGGTGGAAGTATTAACGTTCATAGTAAGCTAGGCGAGGGAACGTCATTTTCACTCGTTCTTCCGCAGAAAACAGCGCTACAAGATTGAGTCGTATTAAAGGAGGGGAAATGTCTGAACAATAGGCATTTCCCCCTTTTATTGAACGTGTTTGAACTGTTAGACGAACGATTTATTGGGAGCTTTTTATGATTTTCCCTTTAATTGAATGATAAAATTGGTTTATAGTAGAAGATAGATAAAAGGTAGTAATCATAAAAGGAGTCAATGAAATGGAATTATCCCACCAAAAGAGATTGCAAAAGCGACGAATAGGGGGAGCTTACTTATTTTCTATATCGTTCGTGTTGGTGTCTTTTTTCATTGGCATCAGTATCGGATCTGTACATATCCCGTTAATCGATACAGTAAAAATCGTCACTAAGATGGGCTTTGTGTCGACAGATGAACTTCAGCAGTTTAGCAGCCTGCTTTGGTCCATTCGAATTCCACGTGTCATTCTTACACTAATGATTGGCGCTGCGCTAGCGTTGGCCGGAAGCGCGCTTCAAGGGCTTCTTCAAAATCCGCTTGCAGACCCGTATACGCTTGGCGTATCGTCTGGCGCTTCATTAGGGGCGGTCATTGTATTGTTTTTTAACTTGCAAATTCCGTTTCTAGGAATGTTTACGCTTCCGTTCATGAGCTTTGTGACCGCGCTTTTGTCACTGTTATTTATTCTTTTCTTTGCCCATGTCGTTTTAAAACGAATGACAACGGAGTCGATGATTTTGATCGGCGTCATCACGAGCGCCTTTTTGGGTGCGCTTATTTCCCTCGTTATTGCGCTCTCAGGAGACGAGCTTAGGCAAATTGTGAACTGGCTTTTAGGGAGCGTGTCAATGAGAGGGTGGAGCTATGTAAACATATTTCTTCCTTTCTTTATCGTTGGTACCATTCTCCTGTTGCTTTGCTCAAAGGAACTAAATGCACTGCTGTTTGGAGAAGAAATTGCGCAGTCCCTTGGCATCAAGGTGGGGGCTTATAAGGTCATCATTTTAATCGCTTCATCTATTTTAACAGGGGGGGCTGTGGCGGTGTCTGGAACGATCGGATTTGTCGGGTTAATTGTCCCTCATGCTACAAGGTTTCTAATTGGTAGCGATCATCGTCATCTTTTGCCACTGGCCATGTTAAACGGAGGCGCATTTCTTGTTATTGCGGATTTGTTGTCACGTGTGCTTATTGAGCCAAGAGAGCTTCCAATTGGGGTCATTACATCAATTATTGGGGGCCCTGTTTTTGCTATTTTGTTGCTGAAAAAATATCGTCAACAGGTATAGAAGAGAAGCGTCTAAAGAAGACAGGGGGATGCGGAATGTCTGAACTTTTTGATCACCTCTACGATCATTATCACCAGGATGTGTTTCAGTTTTTGATGTACATGGTGCGAAATCGTGAGCAGGCTGAAGATCTCGTGCAAGAAGTATATATTCGAGTATTAAAAGCCCACGAGCACTTTGAAGGTAAAAGCCATGAGAAAACGTGGCTATTGTCTATCGCAAGAAACGTGGCAATTGATCATTTTCGAAAGCATAAGAACTGGAAACAGCGGCTGTTGAAAATGTTTGATTGGAAAGAAAATCAGCTCCTTGACTCCGCCGCGCTTCCAGAAGAGATTTTGATGCAAAATGAAGAAGTTGCAACGATTTATCACAGCCTTGGAAAATGTACGGTTGATCAGCGGTCTGTTGTCATTTTACGCTATATTCATGAACTTACGATTACAGAAACGGCCTCTATTTTAAATTGGACGGAAAGTAAGGTCAAGACGACACAGCATCGAGCGGTGAAGGCTCTGCGTCAGCACATGAGTTATAGCAAAGAGGAAGGAGGAGAACGACTTGAAAACAAACGAGCTAAATGATGATCGAATGGAAGAAGTACTAAGGAAGCTTCCGACAATAAAAGATCGCCGTAGTAAAAGTGAAGTATATAGGTCAGTGAAGGCTCACATGCACGAACCTGCACCTCGAAAACCAAAATGGTTTCCGGCTCTCGCAGCCGTTGTCAGTGTTCTTCTCCTAGTCGTTCTTTCTTTTTCTCTTGTTAACGAAATGAAAGGAACCGATGAAGCGACAGAAAAAAGGTCAGAGGATCGAGCGTCGTCAGCAAATGAGGATAAACGAGACGTCGCTCAACCTTTGCGTAGGCAAGAGTACTCAATGGCGGATAAAAGCATTGCTCACCCAGCGGTCGTTCCATCTTTGCAAGCAGCCGTGAAGGAACCGCATGTGACGCTAACCGTTGCAGATAAAAATGCGATGTTTGCCGTTCCCTTTACTTTTCTCGTTCAGAATGGGGAAGATCGTTTCGCAGCTTCTAGCAAGTTTGAAACCGTTTTGAAAAGTCGGCTTGGGGTTGAAGCGTCTGCTTTAACGTCGTATGCATTCAAAGAACAAGGAGACGTTCTGAAATTGGTGACGACTCCCGGACAGTTTGAATCGTTCTCAACTACGCAGGGAGATATGTTTGTAAAGGGAATTCAAGAGGCCTTTCATTATTCCTCGTACAAAAAGGTGGAGCTGTATACGGGTAATCAAAAAGGAGCGGTCGTCGGTAATTTTGGCTCCATGTCTGACATTGATATTGAACATTATCAGAAGAAGGGCTACGTTCGCTATCCTCTCAATCAATATAAAAATCTGCTTGTGCCAACCTTAACTTCATATGAAAGAATTGATGAAGCAGTTCAAGCGATGAAGCAAACTGATGACAGTATAGGAGTCGTATCGTCTGTTCCAGCAGGGGTTGAAATTGGAATTGAACAAACAGATTCAGATCATATTACGTTTACGCTTAGTGGAGCGAAGGTGGCCGACACAGAGGAAGGAAGAACGTTCATTCAGGCACTCATGCTGACGGCTAGAGACTTTCAATATAAATATGTGCGCATTACTGGCAATCGTGAGGATACGATTGGTGAGATGAATTTAGAAAAGGAACACGCTGTTCCGTTAGCGCCAAATGTCGTAAAGGGAGCCAATTAGAAAACAGATGCTTTCTAGAAAGAATAGGAAAGAGGAGTGAAAAATTGTTCTACCAATTTTTTGTCTGCGTACAGTAGAAGTATGTGAAATTTTGTACAGGAGGCTTTTATGGTAGATTTTTTAAGACGAATCTTAATTGTGTTCATTATGGCATTATGTATTGGAGCCCTTTTTGTAAGCGGCATGATGATGGCAAAAGCAGAGCGTCATCAAACTCTAGAGCATAAAGAAGCAGCGGCCGATTGGCTACTGCTTTTTTTGTGGTTTATAGATTAATTTTGCGAACCGATACAATATCATCAAATGCTTGTAGTCGTTGGACGATCGCTTCATCAAGCGATTTGTCAAACGAAAGCATCATGATCGCTTCGCCGCCTTTTTGCTTGCGTCCTACCTGCATCGTCGCAATATTAACATCATGATCTCCTAGTATCTTTCCGACACGTCCGATGACCCCTGGTTTATCGCTATGGCGAATATAGAGCAAGTGACCATCAGGATAAAAGTCGATATTAAAGGACTGGATGTTCACAATGCGCGGTCCGTAGTCTTGTACGTATGTTCCAGTTAAAGTAAAGGAGCTATGATCACCGCGAACTTCTACTTTAATAACGTTAGAGTATCCTTCTGTTTCATTTGAGAAGCGCTCTCCAAACGTAATCCCACGTTCTTTTGTAATCATTGAAGCATTCACTTCATTCACGGAACGATCCACACGGTGCTGCAAAAAGCCTGATAAAAACCCACGTGTAATATAAGTCGTTTCCAAATCGGCTACCGTTCCGCCGTATGTGACGGTGATATCTTGAACAGGTTCTTTCATACATTGCGATAAAAGAGACCCCATTTTTTTCGTTAGGGAGGAGAAAGGATGAATTTTTTCAAATACGTCTTTTGATAAGGTCGGCAAGTTGATGGAGGAACTCACAGGGTTTCCATTTAAGTAGTTGAGAACTTCCTGTGCAACATCTTCAGCAACGTTTAACTGTGCTTCCTTTGTAGATGCCCCGAGGTGAGGTGTTGCAATAACTTGCTCAAATTCTAAGAGCGGCTGACTAACAGGTGGTTCGACTTCAAATACGTCTAGCGCAACACCTTTTACATGTCCGCTTTGTAAAAATGGAATAAGCGCTTCTTCATCGATAATACCACCACGAGCACAATTCAGCAGGTAAACACCTTTTTTCGTTTTAGAGAGGGTATCAGCATTTAAAATGCCCTTCGTTTCTTTGGTGAGCGGTGTATGGACGGTAATAATATCAGCAACAGCTAATAGTTGCTCAAGCTCTACAGCGTTAACGCCCAGCTTTTCTGCCCGTGCCGCCGTTAAAAAAGGGTCAAAGACATGAACGCCCATGCCGAACGCTTTGGCGCGCTTGGCAATTTCAGAACCAATTCGCCCGAAACCAATGATGCCTAATTGCTTTTTATACAATTCTGTTCCAACAAAACTAGAACGATTCCATTCACGAGATTTTACTGAAATGTTTGCCTGGGGAATATGGCGAACGAGGCTAGCCATCATGGCAAAGGTATGCTCAGCTGTAGAAATCGTATTTCCATTAGGTGCATTAATGACAATTACACCGCGCTTCGTTGCCGCATCAATGTCGATATTGTCAACGCCTACACCGGCACGAGCCACAATTTTGACGTTTGTCATTTGTGACAATAGTTCATCCGTTACTTTTGTAGCGCTTCGAACGAGTAGCGCATCATAAGTAGCTAAATCATCAACTTCAGAGACTTTTTTCTGTACAACTTGAATAGTATCGTGCCCAAGTAATGGTGCCAAACCTTCACTACTGATTGCATCAGCAACTAGTATTTTATACATCACAATCTCTCCCTTTAGTGTGCTAAATATCTGATAATTTATCACAATAAAAAAATTCTGTCAATTGTTCTTACAACCTTTATTGATAAGGGGTTGAGAGGTGATGAAATGGAAGCGTATACATAAATTAAGCTGACGCAGATTGAGGTTTTTTACATATACTAAAGAAACTTGAAACGAATTGATCAAGATGTTTTTATTTACTTTTAATTCGAGATAAGTTATAATCATTTTGTACAATATTAATATTGATCTATCTTCGGGGCAGGGTGAAATTCCCGACCGGCGGTAATAAGCGCGATGACGCTTTGAGCCCGCGAGCCGTACCTCGCTAAAAGGTATAGCAGGATTTGGTGAGATTCCAAAGCCGACAGTACAGTCTGGATGGGAGAAGGTGGAGGTTCGGGCATTTTAAGAAAAATCATTCTTAAAATGTTTATTAGCCGCGCCTAAGTATTCTCCCTCAGCCAAACGGTTGAGGTTTTTTTATGGAACGCGTGTGCTAGAACCTTTCTTCTTTTCAAACGATGGATCGGAAAAGAGGAGAGTAAGATGAATCAAGGTGCAAAAACGAAAAGACTTGTTGTAATGGCTGTATTTAGCAGTATTGCTTATTTATTAATGATGCTCGATTTTCCAATCGGGTTGTCAGCGTTTTTAAAAATGGATTTTAGCGAGCTTCCCGTTTTAATTGTGGCGCTCATTTATGGACCAGGTGCTGGTTTGATTGTAGAAGCCATTAAGAACTTGTTGTATTACCTCATTCAAGGTAGTGCTACAGGAGTTCCCGTTGGGCAAGTGGCAAACTTTGTAGCAGGTGCTGCATTTGTTCTACCGGTTTCTTACATGTTCCGTAAGTACCGTACAACGAAAGGCTTAACGTTTGGTGTGGTTACAGGAACGGTTCTTATGGCAGTGCTAATGGCCGTGTTAAATTATTACGTGTTCCTACCAGCTTATACGATGTTTTTACACATGCCTGCTTACACAACCAGCGGTGCACGTGAATTGATCGTAAAGGGTATTTTACCGTTCAATCTTATCAAGGGTGTATTAACCGGCGTTATTTTTGTTCTCTTGTTTACTCGAATGAAAACATGGCTGACAAAACAAGTCGCTATGTAATAATATAAAAGTCCTTCGCGATTTGCGGAGGACTTTTTTGATAAAAAAAACACCTGATAAAAATCAGGTGTCCTCGAAAAGGAAAGGGGTCCTATTCGAATTTTAATGCGTCGCCTTCAAATGGCTCATCTGCAACTTTAATGGAGTCCGTTGGGCATCCTTCGAATGCGTCCATCATGTCGTCTTCTAATACATCTGGAATTTCAACAATTCCTTGGTTATCATCTAATGTTACGAATGCAATGCCTTCATCATCATAATCATAGATGTCTGGAGCTGCCGCACCACATGCTCCGCATGCGATACAAGTTTCTTTGTCAACGATTGTGTACTTTGCCATGTAAAAAACCTCCTGAAAATAACAAAACATTTTATTAATAGTTGTTAAAAATATCTCGATGAGAAAATAAGTATCAACTTTTATTTTAAGGGTGTTTTCAAAACTTTTCAATAGAAAAGTCAATGAGAATACTTATCAACAAAGGTTTTTACTATCATTCCTACCCGCCACGTTGTAAACTAAGCATAGGCGTTTAGACCATCTAACTCGTTTTTTACAATTTATTAGACAGGTGAAAAAATATGAATGATCTTGCCTTTATTATTTTATATTGTGTCCATAAACTAAAAGAAGAACGCACGATATTTGGAGCGTATCATTTACTTGCTGGGAAGAAATCGTCTCAAACGATTCAAGACGGACAGCTGTACGGACTTTCCAACCTGTTTCGTGCTTTTTCTTATTTAGATAAAAAGACTTTTTCAGTATATGTGCAACAATTAGAAAAAGAAGCTTGTATAGAGGAAGTAGCAGAGGGGAAGTACCGGCTAACATCAAAAGGACTGAAGGAACTTCAACACTATTTACATGAAACCCCTATTCCTCCGTCATTAAACGGTTGGACGTATGCAAATGTAAGTCGGCCATTTTATCAGCGACTGTTGCTACTTGTCCAAACGATGTCAAATCTTCAATATAAAGAAAGTCATTTTATTCCTTTGATCAACGACACTACAGTACTTTCGTGGATGAAGCGCTTTTTGACTTCTGTGCCCTTTACAAGAGAGCAGTGGGCAAAGCACTTGTATGAGGAATTAACGGTGATTTTGTCCACCTGTTCACAAGAAGAGGGAGACATATTTGTTAAGCATTTGACGGGTCACAAACGGATTGCTTTCACGAAACTACAAATAGCTGAACAGCACGACATAAGTGTCCACCGCGTCCATCTTCTGCATTTGTCGGTTATTCACCATATGTTAACGTACATAGCGGATCACCGGAATGAGCTGACCGTACTTCATTTACTCATTGATCAGACTAGCGTACCGTTGACTACCTCAACGATGCAGACTTATGAGCTGTTGAAAAAAGGACATGATCTTCACACCATTTCTCGAATTCGAAGGCTGAAGCCGAGCACAATTGAAGATCATCTCGTGGAATTGGCTTTGTTTATTCCTGATTTCTCCATTGATCCGTACGTAAAGACAGAGCTTGTAGAAGAAATTAAAGAGATTACAGAGCGATTGCAAACGAATAAGTTAAAAGAGATTAAAGAGACGACGTCATATGAGGTGTCATATTTCCAAATACGACTCATATTGGCGAAGCTATCATCATAGCCGAAGAGAAAGTAGCGCATGTTTCGTGGAAAGGGGGATGATGTCAAAGTGAATTTAGAAGCCGTTCTTTTCGAGCGCTTTGGTTACCGATCCTTTCGTGAAGGACAAAAAGAAGTGATTCAGGAAGTGCTAAAAGGAGAGCATGTTATAGCTACCTTACCAACTGGAACAGGGAAGTCGTTGTGTTATCAACTTCCAGCATATGTCATCGGGGGACCTATCTTGATTGTTTCCCCGCTTTTATCTTTAATGGAAGATCAGGTGCAGCAGCTAAAGGCTAGAGGAGAAAAGCGTGTAATTGCGTTTAACAGCTTTTTATCTGAAGAAGAGCGACGTCAGGCACTCCGAGACCTTTCTGTTTATCGTTATATTTATGCTTCGCCGGAAATTTTACAAGCACCGGCTTTCATTCAGTCACTAAAGCGTGCAAAGCTCCGTTTATTTGTCGTGGACGAGGCACATTGTATTTCGCAATGGGGACATGATTTTCGCATGGACTATTCGAGCCTTGGGGACGTGTGGAAGAATCTTGGCGAACCGACCTGCTTGGCGCTCACAGCTACTGCAACGAAAGAAGTTCTTCATGACATTCAGACACAGCTTTATCTAGAGCATCCGCGGATTTTAACGTATTCCATTGATCGTCCAAACATTGCGCTTTACGTGGAACAGGTAGAAGATATGGAACAAAAGAAGCTACGAGTTCTTGAAACCGTGAAAAAGCTTCAAAAGCCTGGCATTGTTTATTGCTCTAGTCGAACATGGACAGAATCACTGGCCATGTTGCTGAAAGATCATGGCACCGAGCGCGTCGCTTTCTATCATGGTGGAATGGAACATGATCAGCGGCTGCTCGTTCAGCAGCAGTTTGTGAATGATCAGCTTGATGTTATTTGCTGCACGAGTGCGTTTGGGATGGGAATTAACAAAAGTGACATTCGTTTTGTAATTCATTTTCATCTCCCTACGCAGTTAGAATCCTATCTTCAAGAAATTGGTCGTGCAGGCCGTGATGGGGAAAGAAGTCTTGCCTTAGCTTTTTATCACGCATCTGATGAAGACTTGTCACATTCTTTAATTGAATTAGAGCTTCCGTCCGTATCCATCATTGAAGAAGTGCTGAGGTATTTACACGTCCATGCACGTAATGAGAACGGTCTTATTTCATTAAAAGAATTTGAGCAAAACGTCGCCGTCTATTTACATGTGAATGAAACGCATTGGCGGTTTATTAAGCATCATCTCCAAGCCCACGGAATTATTAGGGAATCGTGGATTCATGCATCGATGCCTTTGAATGATGTGCATCGATACTTAGTAGAAGTTGTTCAAAAGCGAGTGGAGGCAAAGTATCGAAAGCTGCATGTGATGAAGCAATTTGTACATTCGTCTATTTGTAGAAGGGAGCAGCTACTTCATTACTATGAGGAGTCATTGGTTCAACGACCTGATGCTTGCTGTGATCGCTGTGGACTAAATCTTCATGATTACGAAGGAACAAGTCGTTCCGTGCGCCTGGAGTTTACCGATTGGAAAAGTGAATTAGCACGATTACTTAAACAAAGTGAGTGAGAAAAATGGCCTCAAAGCAAAGTGAAATCGTAGCGCAAATGTCAGATCGCCAATTGATAGGACAAGTATATATCACACAAGGCATATTAGTTGTCCTATCATTGGGACTTGGCTTTTGGCTGTTTGATCATTGGGAACAGTTTTGGAAGCTGTGGAAGTGGGACCCGCAGTCTATCTTTTTATTTGGTGGTATTAGCGGACTTATGGTCGTGGTGCTTGATAATATTATGATGAAAGTATTGCCTGAGCGCTTGTATGATGATGGAGGAATTAACGAACGGATTTTTTGCAACCGCTCATTTAAACATTTGACCGTTCTTTGTATGATGATTGCTTTTACCGAGGAAATTTTGTTTCGTGGGGTTCTTCAAGCAAATCTCGGTATTTTATGGGCGAGCATTGTATTCGCGCTCGTGCATATTCGCTATTTAACCAAATGGTTTTTACTTCTTTCTGTTGTGGTGCTCAGCTTTTTTATTGGGTGGTTATTTCAAGCAACGGGAAACTTATGGGTGACGATTTTTGCTCATTTTATCATTGACTTTTTACTAGGAATTCAGCTTAAATATAGAAATGTAGATGAATGAAATGTGAGACAACCTCATATGTATCATATGGGGGGGATTACATGGAATTGTCTATTCAAGCACTTGGTCGTGAGACAGACGAAGCTACGAAGTGTTTTTTGCAAAATATCGTGGATCGTAAAGTGAAATTTGACCGATTAGAGCGAAAAGAAAAATACGCAAAGCTCATTGCCTTGTTTTCATCGCTTTTATTTCTATTATATATACTATATGCTCTCCAATCGGTTGCCTCGTTTCATATGGGGGTCATCGTGGACTTTTTATTTGGAACAAGCTATCATCTCATGGCGATCTTGTGCATTGCCTTTTTGTATGGATATGGCATTCAGCTGAATAAAAAAAGAGAAAAAGCAGAGAAAGAATATCATGACCTACGCTGTGAATTGATCAAAAAAAGCACGGATTTATGGCCGACCGAAGAACGTTGGGAAGCAAGGCAGCACGTGTTTAAAGTGATGAAGGAGCAGTTCGGAGTTAATTTATATCACGAGAACAAATAAGGTGTACGCTTCTATGATAGTAGACATAAGGCCTTTTCTCTAAGTAAATGCTTCAGAGAAAGGGTCTTTCTATTTGTCTTGTTAGGAGCAACGCTTTTATTGCATAAGGAGGACATATGGGCATTATTGTACTATTACTTGTATTAGGAGCAGGACTGCTTGTATATATGTTTGCGGAGGCAAAACGGAATCGAGTCGTGTATCATGATGTGCCACTAGCTGATTTTCCTGATAGTTTTGGTGAAATTCGCATTTTCTTTATTTCTGATATTCATCGTCGTCTCGTTTCATCAAAGCTTCTCGATCAAATAAGTGGAACAGTGGATTTAGTGATTATCGGGGGAGATTTGGCTGAAAAAGGTGTCCCCATGGACCAGATTCGGGCAAATCTAAACGCGTTAAAAAAAATAGGACCGTTATATTTTGTTTGGGGGAATAATGATTACGAAGTGGATTATCATGAGCTAGATGCCTTAATGCTAAACGAAGGGGTCACAATCCTAGATAATCGAGCAGTCAAGTTTGAATCAGAAAAGCAGGAAATTCTCTATCTATTAGGGGTGGATGATATGTCTGAACGACGTGATCGCCTAGATTTGGCGATTAACGACTGTGAAGAGCCTGGTTTTCGTCTGCTTGTCAGTCATAATCCTGATATTGTACATAAAATTAAAGCAGAGAACCAGATTTCCTTCGTGTTAAGCGGTCACACTCATGGAGGGCAAATTCGCATTTTTAATCAAGGACCTTATGAAAAAGGTGGATTTAAAAAAAGTAAAAATACGTTGTTGTTTGTAAGTAATGGATATGGAACAACCAAACTGCCACTGCGCTTAGAAGCGAAAAGTGAAGCAAATTACGTAACATTGAAAAAAATGAAGTAATCTTGTTGCAAATAAGATGTTCTACCACTATACAAAGCATATACGAATTTTACACAAAGGTTACATTAGAATATAATGCAAATAACTGAGTATAGATGGTGGAGGGTACGTATGACTTCTCAAGACGGAAAATATAATATTAAAGCTATTTCAAATTTAGTAGGGATACAGCCAGGAACCTTACGAGCATGGGAAAGAAGATATCAGATCTTAAATCCAGTTCGTAACGATTCTGGTCATCGTTTGTATACAGAGGAAGATTTAAAAAAATTGAAGTGGCTAGCAGAAAAAGTGGAGAACGGTTTTACCATTAGCCAAGCCGTGTCCATTTTAGAAAATGAAGTGGGACACATTGATACAGAAGAAGAGGAAGAAGTAGAATCACCTCGTAAAATTCGTGATCAACTCCTAAAGCTGCTTCTTGCGTTTGAAGAGGGAAAATCTCAAGATTTAATTAACCAAGCATTTAGCTTATATTCGGTTGAAAAAGTGGTTATTGAAATTTTGGGGTCACTTCTCGTTACGATTGGTGATATGTGGGAAAATCATAAAATTACGAGCGCTCATGAGCATTATGCCACTCAAATCTTGAAAAATCGTATTGGCATGATTTTTTATTCTCTTCCATCTAACGGTCTGCTTCCAAAAGCAATTGCCGTGTGTGGACCAGAAGAGACGCATGAAGTGGGGCTACTCATTTTCACTTTATTTTTACGACGAAAAGGGTTCGAAGTCATCTACCTCGGTACGAGTATTGATGACAACGATATTGAAACGATTGTAGAGGAAGTCAATCCAACGTTTTATTTTATGTCTTGCACGATGCTTCATAATGCGCCGAAGACGATTGAGATTGCTCGTGGATTAGCTGAAAAGTTTCCTTTTTTACAGATCGGTCTCGGAGGATATGCTTTTGATCAGATGACGGCAGCTGAAAAAAAAGAAATCGATGGTTTTTTATTAGGAAATACAAAAGAGCATTGGAACAAATGGCTTCAAGAGGGGCTTGAAAAAGAAAGTTCTTAATATCTTGTATTTTTCAAGTGAAAGGGGTAAACTCTTAGTAATATACAAAGCACCATCTTCCAGAAATTTCATATGATGAAGTAATAGAAGTAGATGGGTATGACTGTGAGCGGGGAGGGGCATATATGCGATTAGAACGTCTAAACTATGATAAGATCAAAATTTTTCTTACATTAGACGATTTATTAGACAGAGGTCTTACGAAAGAAGATCTATGGCGAAATTCGCTTAAGGTTCAACAGCTTTTTCGCGACATGATTGAACAAGCGAGCGAAGAATTGGATTTCAAACCCACGCAGTTTCTTTCCGTCGAGGTATTTTCCTTGCAAGCACAGGGGATGGTTGTGATCGTCACTACTCGAGACGAAGTTTATGAGGATGACCTGGAGGATGATTACGCAAACGATTATATTGAGATGCAAGTGACGCTTGATGAGAGTCATGACATGTTTTTTGAGTTTCAAACATTTGAAGATGTAATTCAATTAGCAAAAACACTGTCTTCTTCTCTAGTCGTTGAAAGCACCTTGTATTCTTTTGAGAACCGCTTTTATATACTTGTGGATCATGCTTCTCAGGAAGAGATTGATTTGAATGATCTCATCGCCATTTTCGCGGAATTTGGTAGTCCTTCAACAACAACAAAGTATCGCGTGCACGAGTATGGAAAGCTTCTGATGGAACATAATGCGCTATCAAATATTCGCACCATTTTTTAATAAACTAATAGTACAAGAAAACATGTAGAAGACCTTGCGTAAGAGGTCTTTTTTGTGTTGCCTTCTTTCTGTATCCGCGTCCATTTTAATGCAAAAACAGAGGTAATACGTATCATACGTAGACTACAAATAATTATTTTAACACTCTCCTAAATGTTTCGAAAGCGTTTTCTGTTAGTTGACGAAAAAATGTGAAAAGTATCTATTTTTTCTTTGCATAAGTTTGGGAAAAGTGTATACTATGTCATGAAAGAAGCCGTTGGGCTAATTGATTGATTTTAGGAGGTTCGGTCGATGGTAGCCGACAAAACACAAGATCAAAAACACGACCAAGAAGACAAGCATGATGTTTTAAAAGCAACGCAAATTGTAATACATAAAGCTTTAGACAAACTAGGCTATCCTGAAGAAGTTTATGAATTGTTAAAAGAGCCGCTTCGTATGATGACGGTGAAAATACCTGTTCGCATGGACGATGGATCAGTTAAGATTTTTACAGGCTATCGCGCTCAGCACAATGATGCGGTAGGTCCAACAAAGGGAGGAATTCGATTTCATCCCCTAGTAAGTGAAAAAGAAGTGAAAGCGCTTTCTATTTGGATGAGCCTTAAATGCGGCATTGTTGATTTGCCGTACGGTGGTGGTAAAGGTGGAATCGTATGTGACCCAAGAAATATGTCATTCGGTGAGCTTGAGCGACTTAGCCGTGGTTACGTAAGGGCGATCAGCCAAATAGTAGGTCCTACAAAAGATATTCCAGCTCCAGACGTATTTACGAACTCGCAAATTATGGCATGGATGATGGATGAATATAGTCGTATTGATGAATTTAATTCACCTGGTTTCATTACTGGAAAGCCCCTTGTTTTAGGAGGGTCTCATGGACGAGAAACGGCAACAGCAAAAGGCGTAACGCTTTGTATACGTGAAGCGGCAAAACGCAAAGGAATTAACCTTGAAGGGGCTCGTGTAGTGGTACAAGGGTTCGGAAATGCAGGAAGCTTTTTGGCAAAGTTCATGCATGATGCAGGGGCAAAGGTTATTGCGATTTCGGATGCGTATGGTGCGCTTCATGACCCAGAAGGTCTAGATATTGATTACTTATTAGACCGACGTGACAGCTTTGGAACAGTCACAAAGCTCTTTAACAATACGATCACGAATAAAGAACTGCTCGAACTAGAATGCGATATTTTAGTTCCTGCAGCAATTGAGAATCAAATTACAGAAGAAAATGCGCATGATATTCGTGCAACAATTGTAGTTGAAGCAGCTAACGGACCAACTACTTTAGAAGCAACGCAAATCCTGACAGAGCGCGGCATTTTACTTGTCCCAGACGTTCTGGCTAGTGCAGGCGGCGTGACAGTATCCTATTTTGAATGGGTTCAGAATAATCAAGGCTATTATTGGACAGAAGAAGAAGTGGAAGAAAAGCTTGAAAAAGTAATGGTGAAATCATTTAACAGTATTTATGAAACAGCACAAACGCGTAAAGTTGATATGCGTCTTGCGGCGTATATGGTTGGGGTTCGAAAAATGGCGGAGGCATCTCGTTTCCGTGGGTGGATCTAAACTATAATTAGTTGCCAGATATGAAAAAATCTCCTATCATTTATATGGTAGGAGATTTTTTGTGCGGAAAAACTTCTCAACTGAACTTTGAACAGTAGTTGAGCATATTACGTAATAGACCAAACAGCAAGTTGATATCAATAGAGGAGTGTAGCAAGATGCAGAAAGAAGAAGTGATTATTATCGGGGGAGGTCCTTGTGGATTAGCAGCGGCGATTGCTTTTCAAAATGAAGGGATCGATGCCCTAGTGATTGAAAAGGGGAACATTGTCAACGCGATTTATCACTACCCGACTCATCAAACGTTTTTTAGTTCAAGTGAAAAGTTAGAAATTGGTGATGTGGCATTTATTGTTGAACAGCGAAAACCAAAGCGCAATCAAGCGCTCGCTTATTATCGTCAGGTAGCAAAACGAAAAGATTTACGTATCCATCCTTTTGAAAAGGTAGAAGATGTGACGAAGCAGGATGACGGAGCATTTCATTTGCGTACGACCAAACAAACGTATGAAGCGAAGCATGTTGTCATCGCAACAGGCTACTACGATCATCCTAATTATATGAACGTCCCAGGAGAAGATCTCTCAAAAGTGTCTCACTATTTCAAAGAGGGCCATCCTTATTTTGATAAAGATGTAGTGGTGATAGGCGGGAAAAATTCGAGCGTGGACGCAGCGCTTGAGCTTGTAAAATGCGGATCAAGAGTAACGGTTCTCTACCGCGGCAGCGAATATTCTCCGAGTATCAAGCCATGGATTTTACCAGAATTTGAAGCCCTTGTTCGTAGCGGTGAGGTGCGTATGGAGTTCAATGCGGCTGTGAAAGAAATAATGGAAGACACCGTAGTTTATGAGCAAAATGGCAGCGAATTCCGACTGAAAAATGATTTCGTTTTTGCGATGACAGGCTACCATCCTGACCACAGCTTTATTCAAAAAATGGGTGTGGAGATCGACTCAGAAACAGGTAGACCCGTTCATAATATCGATACGATGGAAACGAATGTAGAAGGTATTTTTATTGCAGGTGTCATTGCAGCAGGCAACAATGCGAATGAAATCTTCATTGAAAACGGTCGTTTTCACGGTGGACAAATTGCATCCTACGTTACACAAAAAAGAGGCAAATGAAAAAACGGCACCCTTTAGCAGAGGCAACTGAAAAAGTTCTTAAGCGATTGTGTTCATAACGTAGTCGGTTGATTTCCACTTCAGGTCGCTTCGCTTTCCGCGGGGCGTGCGGTGAGCCTCCTCGCTCTTCTGCGGGGTCTCACCTGTCACGCTAATCCCGCAGGAGTCTCGCACCTTCCGTTTCAAACAACCTAGAGCGACTGCATCAGATAGAACGGCCAAGTTTCCATTTTAAAAGGAACTTGACCGTTTTTTGCTTTCTACTAAAGAAAATCCATTTATTTAAAATGGTGGTTTTAATTATTCTGTTTCATTGACGTCAACGGAACAAGCACCTTTTTAAAGAAGAGCATACTTCAAGGAGAAATCCAAGTGACGGTCTAAAACTGAAAGGAAAAAGCTGGATCAATTCTAGAAAACGGAATTGATCCAGCTTTTTTGTCTTACGTTCTACTGATCATCTAAAAAATCTGAAGTTTTTCAGTAGCACCCTTTGGCAGGTGCCGTTTTTTTTACTGATTAAACAGGTATTGTAACTTGTCGTGATCATGTGTCGTTTCTAAAGCTACAAGCAGCTTCAGGCGTGCCTTTTGGCCGTTCAATCCATTGGAGAAAATAACGCCGAGATCCTTTAACTGTTTGCCGCCTCCTTCGTATCCGTACACATCCTGAGCGATTCCGTTAAAGCATCGGGAAACAAGAACAATAGGGATTCCTTTTTGGATAAGATGCCCAATGGCTGGTACGGTCGTTGGAGGGAGGTTACCCTGTCCAAGTGCTTCAATGACAAGACCATCGATCGGAATCGTTTGAATCGCATTGAAAATCTGCTCGTCCATCCCTGCATAGGCTTTTAATAAAAGTACATTTTTGGAAACGTCTGAAATAGAATAAACGTCTAGATGGTTTGGCGTATGGTGAAACGTAACATCGGTTTTTGTGACCATTCCGATAGGCCCGTATTGTGGGCTTTGGAACGTCGCTACGTTGCTTGTATGAGTTTTGGTTACGTTTTTGGCCGTATGAATTTCATCGTTCATGACAACAAGAACGCCTTTTTGACGTGCCTTTTCACTTGTAGCAACTCGGATGGCGCTAATTAAATTATAAAGACCATCTGATCCAATTTCATTGCTTGAACGCATTGCACCCGTTAGTACGACAGGGACATCAATATCTAACGTCAAATCTAAAAAGTAGGCCGTTTCTTCTAACGTATCCGTACCGTGGGTAATGACTACCCCATTGATAGAGTTGTCTTCATCTATTTTTTCTTTAATTCGATTTGAAATAATCAGCATATCTTTTGGTGTCATGTGTGGAGAGGGAAGATAAAAAATTTCCTCTGAAATGATTGTTGCTAAATTTTCCAAAGAAGGCGCTGTGTCGGCAAGAGGATTACGTCCATCTGGCTTCACGGCACCAGTTGTATCTTCTTTCATCGAAATGGTTCCACCAGTATGTAAGATTAAAACAGTTTTCATGTAAAGCTCCTTTTAAGAAAAATTTGGATAATCAATGTGATTTCATTTTCTTTCTTACCATAACATGATACGATTAAAAAAAATAGAGGAAATGAGGCTCTTTTATGCTAACAATCATTTCGGCAGGAATCGCCCCAGGGTTAGCGCTTTTAAGTTATTTTTACTTGAAAGATGAGCTGGAAACCGAACCGATTACGATGGTGTTACGCACCTTCATATCTGGCGCCATTCTAGTATTGCCGATTATGTTTATTCAATATGTAGTGAAAGAGGAACACATTTTTCATTCAGCGCTTTTACAAGCATTTGTATCCTCAAGTCTCTTAGAAGAGTTTTTTAAATGGTTTATTTTATTTTTCACGATTTATCAGCACGTCGAATTTGATGAACACTACGATGGGATCGTGTACGGAGCAGCCGTTTCTCTTGGGTTTGCGACCGTAGAAAATATTTTATACTTGTTTGCTAATGGCTTACATGACGCATTTGGACGGGCTATGCTTCCCGTGTCGAGTCACGCGCTTTTTGGTGTGATTATGGGCTATTATCTTGGTCGAGGGAAGTTTGAGACAAAGGCCCAAAAGAGGCAAAAATGGATTGTGCTTTCACTTACGATTCCGATTTTTTTACACGGAGCATACGACTATATTCTCATCGCCTTTACAAACTGGGTGTTAGTCATTATTCCGTTTATGTGTTATCTATGGTGGTTGGGCTTGCGTAAGGCGAAGCAAGCAAAGCAGCTCACTTTTAACAAAGCAAGTAAAGCATTATAAAAACATGAACGAGCGTTGGATTCATAAAAAAGGTACAGGGATGAGGAGTATCCCTGTGCCTTTTTTATCTGGAGAAATTTATTAAGTTACTGTATAAAATGTCACCCTTTACAGAAAATACTCCTATCGTGAGATTGGCATCATGTAGGAGGTTATAATATGCGATCGTTTCAACGAGTACGCAAATGGATGTTAGTTGGTGGCTTAATGGTGATGACAGCACTATTTTCTATTTTACCCACTGGAAACGAAGCTCGTGCTTTTTCAAATCAGGTAATCCAGCACGGCGCCGTTGGGGATGATGTAATTGAATTGCAGTCTCGTCTTCAGTATGTCGGTTTTTACAACGGAAAGATTGACGGAGTGTTTGGGTGGAGTACGTACTGGGCTCTTCGTAACTTTCAATATGAATTTGGTATGAAAGTAGATGGACTTGGTGGATTAAAAACCCGACAAAAGCTCGTAAGCGTTACGCAATATCAAGAACAATATGTAAAAAAGGAAATGCACAAAGGGAAAAAGTTTAAGTATTACGGGCAATCCGGAAAAGGTGGCCAAAATGCGTCGTCCAAAGGAAGTAGCTCGGGTAACAATGCAGGAAATGCTAACAGCGGCAAACAACAGGCGAATAATAATCAAGGCGGAGGAAAAAAAGAAGCTCCGAAGCAAAAACAAAGCGCTGTTAACGTTCCTAGTGGATTTACACAAAATGATATTAAGTTAATCTCAAATGCTGTGTACGGAGAGTCACGGGGTGAGCCATATGTAGGTCAAGTAGCAGTGGCAGCCGTTATTTTAAACCGAATGGACAGCGCCAACTTCCCTGATACCGTAGCAGGGGTTATTTTTGAGCCCGGTGCGTTTACCGCAGTAGCGGATGGCCAGATTTGGCTTGAACCGAACCAACAGGCTGAAAAAGCCGTTATTGATGCAATTAACGGCTGGGATCCAACAGGTGATGCACTGTACTATTTCAACCCAAATACGGCAACTAGCGCATGGATTTGGTCTCGACCACAAATTAAGCAAATCGGGAAACATATTTTCTGTAAATAAAGGGGTGAATGAATTTGATACGTAATATTCTAATTGTTATTCTAGCCGTTGGGGTCATTGGAGTTGGATACTGGGGATATACAGAGCATCAGCAAAAAACCGCTGTATTAATGCAGGCAGAAAATAATTATCAGCGTGCTTTTCATGATTTAACGTACGAAATGGATTTGCTAAACAACAAAATTGGGAATACGCTCGCAATGAGTTCTAAGGAAAGTTTGTCTCCTGCTTTAGCTGAGGTATGGCGTTTGACATCTGAAGCGCAGGAAAACGTAGGGCAGCTTCCTCTTGCGCTGTTACCATTTAATAAAACAGAAGATTTTCTCGCAAACGTTGGAAACTTTAGTTACCGAGCAGCGGTTCGTGATTTAAGTAAAGAGCCGCTATCAAACGATGAATATAAAACATTAAAATCATTGTATAAAACGTCTACAGATATCCAAAATGAATTACGTCATGTTCAAAAGCTGGTCCTTAGCGAAAATTTACGCTGGATGGACGTAGAGCTCGCGCTTGCTACGAACGAAAAGACGGAAGATAACACGATTGTGGATGGATTAAAAACGGTTGAAAAAAGCATGGAAGGCTATGATGAATCAGATTTTGGTCCAAGTTTTGTAACCGTCTCACAGCAAAATCAAGACTTTTCTCAGCTCAAAGGAAAGAAAATTAGCAAGGAACAAGCGAAACAAGTGGCCCGTTCGTTTTTAACGTTAAAGGGAAATGAAAAAATTACGGTCACTGAAAGTGGAAAAGAATCAAAATATGATGCCTACAGTTTAACAATTAAAGATCCTGATACGAAAAATGAAATCTACATGGATGTTACAAAAAAAGGCGGGTATCCCATTTGGATTCTTTCAACAGAGGATAGCAAAAAAACGAATATCAGCCTGAATCAGGCCATGGAGAAGTCAAACAAATTTTTAAAGAAACAGCGATTTGTTAGTCTCGTAATGGCTGAAAGCACCCAGTATGATAACACAGGAGTATTCACATACGTAGAAGAGCAGGACGGCGTGTGGATTTATCCGGATGCGGTGAAAATGAAGGTATCTCTAGAGAATGGAAACATCGTCGGATTCTCAGCTAAAGAATTTTTACTTACGCATCGCCTTCGTAAAATACCAAAGCCAGAGTTGACGAAGCAAGAGGCCGTCAAGAAGATAAATGAGAATGTAAAAATAATGGAAGATCGTCTAGCGATCATAAACAACGACCTTAATGAGGAAGTACTTTGCTATGAATTTTTAGGAACGATTAATGACGATACGTACCGAATTTTCGTCAATGCAAAAACAGGGCGGGAAGAAAAAGTAGACAAATTAAAGAACCCTGAAGCGCTGTACGATCGATCATAACAAGAGATAAGACCTACTGAAATGAATGTAGGTCTTATTTTTTTAGTTATAAATACCTATTTGTGTAGCGGAAAAAAGAAAAAATAGTGTAAAATGGGTATATATAGGCGATCATCACGAGGAGTTGGAGAAATGATTCAAGTTGGAATGACGCTTACTTTAGAGGATACGGCTTCAATTGATCGAGCTGTGTACAAATGTAAGGTAGCAGATTTAGAAAATGGATACGTATACATTAGCTATCCTATTAACGAAGCAACGGACAAAACTGTCTTTTTAGTTAATCAAACAAACCTTCGTATTACCTTCTTAGGAAGAGATAACAACGTTTATGCTTTTAATAGTTCGGTCATTGGGCGTGCGGTTCGAAATATTCCTGTTATTAAGCTAGTGCTCCCAGAGTCACTTAAACGGGTGCAACGACGTCAATTTGTACGTGTGCCGGTATCTCTTTCTGTTCAATTTTTCTCGACGAAAAATGAATTTTTACCGTTTCAAACAAAAATGCTTGATATCAGTGCGGGGGGATTTGCAGCGCTTTTAAAGGATCAAGTGAATCTTCAAAAGCACCATCAAATCATCGTGTCTTTTGATATACCTGATAGAGAAGGAAGGATCCTTACGCTTACGCTTCCGGCGACAATCATTCGAATCAGCGCAAAGACAGATCGTGAACCTGCTCGCGTGTCACTGCTATTTGCAAATATTTTATCGGAAGATCGAGAAAACATTATTCGGTACGTTTTCAAAAGGCAGCTAGAATTAAAGAACAAAGGAATTACCTAAAGGTATAAGGACACACATTCTGGTTCATTCTGATAAGTAAAGTAGTCTTGTTTTGAATACTTTATGTAAGGGAGAATGAGTGTGATGAAAAGAGTCGAACAAATTTTGCTCAAGCTGGTTATCATTCAGTTTCTATTTTTACTTGTAGCCCAATCAATCCTTCTGTTCAGCGATTACAGCAGCTATTTTTCAAAGGTTATCCAATATGAAGGAGTCACGAAGAATAATTTCACTAAAATTGTGGAAACATTCGACCAGTAAATAAACTTATGCTAAAATAAAACACAATAAAAGCGAGGAAAGTGCAGGGAAATGGACCTGCTCTTTTTTGCGTCATCCTTTATTTCAACAGCGATGAGATGAGGATAGAAGGAGGACTCTTATGAAGAAAACGATTTCGATTGCTATTGACGGGCCCGCAGCAGCAGGGAAAAGTACAGTAGCCAAAATTATAGCGGAAAAAATGTCATATATTTATGTCGATACAGGTGCAATGTACCGAGCGTTAACATATAAAGCCCAAACAAATGGTGTACATTTAGAAGATGAAACAGCATTACTTGACGTGTTAAAACAAACAACCATTCAATTAGAGCAAACAGAAGCTGGACAAGCCGTTTTATTAGATGGTAAAGATGTAACAAGAGAAGTTCGTTCTTCTGAAGTGACGAATTCTGTTTCAATTACTGCCAAGCACCGAAAAGTGCGTGAAGAAATGGTGGCTAGACAGCAACAAATGGGCAACCAAGGTGGTGTTGTTATGGATGGTCGTGACATTGGTACACATGTTTTACCAAATGCAGAAGTAAAGATCTTTTTGCTTGCTTCAGTAGAAGAACGTGCAAAAAGACGATATGAAGAAAATCTTTCAAAAGGATTTCCGGCAGATTTAGAGAAGTTAAAAGAGGAGATCGCTCAAAGAGACAAGCTGGATTCTGAACGTGAAGTATCACCGTTGAAAAAAGCAGATGACGCAGTGGAGATTGATACCACGTCTTTGGATATTTTAGGGGTAGTAGATAAAATTATGACAGTTATTAATGAAAGGTCTTGAAAGAAATGAGCTTTTATACGTTTGCACGTTCAGCAGTAAAAGGGATTTTGTCCCCCGTCTACCGATTTGAAGTGGTCGGAGCAGAGAACGTTCCATCAGAGGGTGGAGTAATCGTCTGTAGCAACCATATTGATAATCTTGATCCGCCGGCTGTGGGAATTACGTGTCCCCGTCCGGTGTCGTTTATGGCAAAAGAAGAGCTGTTTAAATTGCCTTTACTAAAAAGCATCCTTCCTAAACTAGAAGCTTTTCCTGTTCGAAGAGGGATGAGTGACCGAGAAGCACTCCGCAAAGGTCTTGGGATTTTAAAAGAAGGTAAAGTGTTGGGTCTTTTTCCGGAGGGTACGAGAAGTAAAGACGGAAAATTAGGAAAAGGTTTAGCGGGCGTAGGTTTTTTTGCCCTTCGTTCAGAAGGAGCGGTCGTCCCGTGTGCCGTAATTGGCCCTTATCGCAAGTTTAAAAAGGTGCAAGTGGTGTACGGTGAACCGATTGATTTGACAACTTATAAGCAGGAGCGTGCTTCAGCTGAAGTGGTAACAGATGTGATTATGAGTAAAATTGCCGAATTAATAGACAAACACCAGTAAAGAGATGCTTATTTCTTGACAAAAAGGGTACTTTTATTAGAAGTTAGTTACAAAGAAGATTTTTACATTGAACTCCGATGCTACACAACTAAGGCATGTTCTCAATATTAAGCATACATGTTTTATATTCAGAAAATACATATTTACTAGGTGGGTAATAAAGGAGGAAATAAAAATGACGGAAGATATGAATAACGTAGAGGTAAACAACTTACAGATCGGTGACGTTGTCAAAGCAACGGTCACAAAAATCGAAGAAAAACAAGTACTAGTTGAGGTAGAGAACAGTAAGTTAGACGGAATCGTACCAATTAGTGAGCTTTCAAGCCTGCACGTCGAAAAAGCGGGTGACGCAATCGAAGAAGGCGCTAGTTTTCAAGCAAAAGTAACAAAAGTTGAAGACGAGTTGTTAGTTCTATCGAAACGTGCAGTTGATGCAGAACTTGCTTGGGAAGATCTTGAAGCAAAGCTTGACTCAGGCGAAGTATTTGAAGCTGAAGTGAAGGAAGTTGTTAAAGGCGGACTAGTTGTTGATATTGGAGTAAGAGGTTTTATTCCTGCGTCATTAGTAGAAACGTACTTTGTGGACGACTTTGAAGAGTACAAAGGTCAGACACTTTCAGTAAAAGTGGTTGAACTTGATCGAGAAAAAAATCGTGTGATCCTTTCTCACCGTGCGGTTGTGGAAGCAGAGCAGCTGAATAAAAAAGAGGCTCGCTTAACGTCCTTACAGCAAGGCGAAGTTGTAGAAGGAACGGTGCAACGTCTAACAAGCTTCGGGGCTTTTGTTGATATTGGTGGTCTTGACGGACTTGTTCATATTTCACAGCTTTCTCATCAGCACGTAGACAGTCCGTCTGAAGTGGTTGAAGAAGGCCAAAAGGTAAATGTGAAAATTTTATCGGTTGATAAGGACAATGGCCGCGTGTCTCTATCAATTAAGGATACGCTTGAAGGTCCTTGGGATCATATCGGTGAGAAAGTTCAGGCCGGTGATGTCATTGAGGGAACGGTACAACGACTTGTTTCATTTGGGGCATTTGTTGAAATCGCACCTGGCGTTGAAGGACTTGTGCATATCTCTCACATTTCGAACAAGCATATCGGTACTCCTCATGAAGTGTTATCAGAAGGAGATACTGTTAAAGTAAAAGTTCTCGAAGTGAATGTAGCAGATAAACGCCTATCGCTCAGCATCCGCGAATTAGAAGAAGCACAAGAACGTCAAGACTACAAAGAGTATGCGCCTACCGAAGAGACAAGAGGTTTCCAGTTAGGTGATATGATTGGCGATCAGTTAAAAAAATTGAAGTAATGGTGATGCCTCGTGAATAGAGAAAAACGTAAAATTGATCACATCCATCACGCCATCCATACGGGTCAGCATCGTCTGCATGGGTTCGAAGATGTGCGGTTCGTGCACAACAGCCTGCCCGATACAAATGTCGACGGAACTCAGATAGAAACAAAAATCGGCGAACTTACGTTAAGTTCGCCGATTTTCATCAATGCGATGACAGGTGGCGGAGGTAAAGAAACAGAACATATTAATCACGCGCTCGCTGAAATAGCAAATGAGTGCGGATTAGCTTTAGCGGTAGGATCGCAAATGTCTGCGATTAAAAATAAAGAAGAAGAGTCTACGTACCGAATTGTAAGGAAAAGACATCCTCAGGGGAAGATCTTTGCAAACTTAGGAAGTGAAGCAACGGTCGATCAGGCAAAAAAAGCGGTGGACATGCTTGAAGCTGATGCGATGCAAGTACATTTGAATATTATTCAAGAGCTTGTGATGCCTGAAGGAGATCGTCATTTTTCAGGAGCTCTTCGCCGTATTGAGGCACTTGTAAAGGAACTAGAGGTGCCCGTTATCGTTAAAGAAGTTGGTTACGGAATGACGAGGGAAACGGTGAAGAAGTTAGACGAAATTGGCGTACCGATTGTTGATGTAGGTGGCTACGGTGGAACAAACTTCTCGCGGATCGAAAACAAGCGAAGAACCAGGGAACTCTCATTCTTTGACGAGTGGGGAATTACAACCGTAACGTCTCTCGCTGAAGTGACATCCTCTGCTTCTCGCCTTTCTGTTATTGGTTCAGGAGGCATTCAAACGTCATTAGATGTGGCGAAATCGATTGCCTTAGGAGCTTCAGCAACGGGAATGGCAGGTTATTTTCTGAAGGTGCTAGTAGATGAAGGACAAGAAGCTGTAATAGAAGAAGTCGAGCATTTGCATAAAGAATTGAAGATGATCATGACGGCAGTTGGAGCAACGTCTGTTGAGGAGCTAAAGCATGCTCCGATCGTTCTTTCAGGTGATTCATATCATTGGTTAAATCAAAGAGGAGTTGATACCACCTCTTTTGCGCGTCGTTCATAAAAAAACGCCCCTTTCCGGGGCGTTTTTTTAACGGTTTATTTTTCTCGCTTCTTCAGGCGTATCAAGGCTCGTTGCGCCCGGATAGTCAATACTTTGATCGCGATCAGATTCTACACGTTTGGATTGTTTCAGCTTCTTTTCTTGGCGGTCTTTTCCCATCGTTCTACCTCCTCAATGATCCATTAAGTGAACGTTTCTATTTTTTACATTCCGTGCTCTTTTATGTGTGAAATCGATTAAGTTCCAAAAAATTGATACATAATGAAAGGATAAGGAAGGAAGTGTAAAATGGAAGGGATTTTCTTTTATTGGTTTTCATGGATTGGGTGGACGATTCTGACCTTTTTTAAAGAAAAGGGAAGAGAGCGACTCATTTATGTATATATTCTCTTACTTAGCATCATCAGTTCTACGATCAAAGTAGAAGCAGGCCCTTTTTTAGTCAGCGGAACGCTTGTCATTTTACTCATCAGTTGCTACAGTCGCCTTACATACTACGATCGTGCTCTTAAGGTCCGAATGGGCATTATAACCGTCATTCTTTCATTAGCGTACACAAGTTATTTATTATTTGAAATGTATGATCCCGTCTGGTTTTTTCTCGATCGTCGCTTTGTGCTCGCTTTGCTGCTTGTATATGTGACCTGTATACTTTTAAAAGAATTTGAACATCGGTTAATTGGGCTTGTGGTTGGGGCAGGTCAGGGAGATTTTTTGTACAGCTATGTTCTATCACCCTATACCAATTACCAAGTAGGAGCACTGTCTTTTTTAGACATTGCGGCAAACGCAGTAGTGATGGTTCTCATTTGGCAGGGGATTTCTTATGGAGTCGAGTATATTAACCGCTATACGCGCAGTCAGGCTCGCCAAAGTGTTTCGAATAAATAAGATCAATGTCAAAGATCATATTGTTGAATAGGTTATTTTTTGATAGAATGTTTAAGTTAGGCTGGGGGGCGACTCAAAAAGGGAGATAACCCATTTTGAAGTCGCCTCTATCGTTTTTTTTCAGGCCACATACTAGTTGAAAAGAAGCCGATGTGGTTGTCTCTTATGGAATGAGACAAGCTTCATGAGTAAATGAGGGTTTAGGTGAAAAAAGAACGAATATATGATGTAATAATGTAAATAATGAACGGATTTTGTTCGTTAACGATGATAAATTGTAGAAAAACGCTTCTGTCTATGTGATCTGCACATAACAAGAAGTAGAAGAGAGGAAAATGTGTCATGCCAAAACCGATTGTAGCGATTGTTGGTCGTCCTAATGTAGGGAAATCGACAATTTTTAATCGTATTGTAGGAGAGCGTGTCTCAATTGTTGAAGATATTCCAGGAGTAACAAGAGACCGTATTTATAGTTCAGCAGAATGGTTAAATTATGATTTTAACATTATTGATACAGGTGGTATTGATATTGGAGACGAGCCATTTTTAGCTCAAATTAAAAGTCAGGCTGAGATTGCCATTGATGAGGCAGACGTTATTATCTTTATGACGAACGGTCGAGACGGTGTTACACCGGCCGATGAAGAGGTTGCAAAGATTTTATACCGTTCGAAGAAATCTGTTGTTTTAGCCGTAAATAAAATTGATAATCCTGAAATGCGCGAGCAGATTTATGACTTTTACGCATTAGGATTTGGAGAACCGTTCCCGATTTCAGGTACTCACGGTATCGGATTAGGGGATCTTCTAGATGCAGCAGCAGAACACTTCCCGAAAGAAGGGGAAGAAGAGTATGGTGACGAGGTTATTAAGTTTAGCTTAATCGGTCGTCCAAACGTAGGAAAATCATCGCTTGTAAACGCTATGCTAGGAGAAGAGCGCGTCATCGTTAGTGACCTAGCAGGAACAACGCGTGATGCAATTGATACAAAGCTTGTGCGCGATGATCAAGAATACGTGATTATTGATACAGCAGGTATGCGTAAAAAAGGAAAAGTATATGAGAGTACCGAAAAGTATAGTGTACTACGTGCGTTAAAGGCGATTGAGCGTTCTGACGTCGTTTTAGTCGTTTTAAACGCCGAAGAAGGAATTATTGAGCAAGATAAACGAATCGCTGGTTATGCACATGAAGCAGGAAAAGCTGTTGTGATCGTTGTAAACAAATGGGACACGGTTGAAAAAGATGAAAAAACAATGCGTGAGTTTGAAGAACAAATTCGTGAACACTTTTTATTCTTAAGCTATGCACCTATTGTGTTCTTATCAGCGAAGACGAAAAAACGTACGCATAAGCTGTTACCTGTTGTCGATATGGTAAGTGAAAGTCATTCACAACGTGTACCGACAACCGTTATTAATGATGTCATCATGGATGCAGTGGCAATGAATCCTACGCCAACTCATAATGGTAGTCGTCTGAAAATTTTCTATGCAACTCAAGTGGCGATTCAACCACCAACATTCGTGGTATTCGTTAATGATCCAGAGCTCATGCATTTCTCATATGAGCGCTTCTTAGAAAACAAACTACGTGAAGCCTTTGGTTTTGAAGGAACGCCAATCAAAATTTTCGCACGACCTCGTAAATAAAGACAGGGATGTGATTGAGATGAAACGTATCGGCGTATTAGGTGCAGGGAGCTGGGGAACGGCTTTGGCCTTTGTATTAGCAGATAATGGTCATGAAGTGAAGTTGTGGGCTCATCGATCGGAAACGGTTGATGAGATTAATGAAACACATCGAAATGAACGCTATTTACCAGGGATTGAGCTGCCGACTTCAATTGTTGGATATAGCTCCTTGCAAGAAGCTGTAGAAGATGTTTCCACAATTATTCTTGCAGTACCTACAAAAGCTATTCGGGAAGTATTGAGAAAGCTCATTGAGATTGAGCATCCTCCATATACAATTGTTCATGTCAGCAAAGGGATTGAGCCTGATTCCCTTCTTCGTATTTCAGAAATTGTTGAAGAAGAAATGCCACCGCGTCTATTAAAAGACGTGGTCGTCCTATCAGGACCTAGTCATGCAGAAGAAGTAAGTAAAAGACAGCCAACAACTGTTACGGTTTCGTCAAAAAATATGCAGGCTGCAGAAGAGGTGCAAGAGCTCTTTAACAACCAGCATTATTTTAGGGTGTATACAAACCCTGACGTAATCGGAGTGGAAATTGGTGGAGCGCTCAAAAATATTATCGCACTTGCCGCTGGAATTACAGATGGTCTAGAGTATGGTGATAATGCAAAAGCAGCGCTTATTACGCGAGGACTAGCTGAAATTGCGCGCCTTGGTGCGGCAATGGGTGCTAATCCGCTTACTTTTTCTGGTCTAACCGGAATTGGCGATTTAATTGTGACGTGTACAAGCGTTCATTCGCGAAATTGGCGAGCAGGTAATCTCCTTGGTAAAGGGCATAATCTTGACGAGGTACTTGCGAACATGGGCATGGTTGTAGAAGGTGTTCGTACGACGAAGGCTGCTTATCAGCTGGCTGAAAAATACGATGTGCAAATGCCATTAACCAAAGCTTTATATAATGTTTTGTTTAGTAATGTTCATCCAAAACAGGCGGTAGATGCGTTAATGGCACGTACAAAAACACATGAAATGGAAGACTTAGCGAACATTTTAGGTCGAAGTTAAAAAGAAGGTCATGCCGATGCATGGCCTTCTTTTTTTCCATTTTTATTCATTCTTTCTATGCTATAATATGAGGACAAGGGAGGGAGGTTAGGGTCATGTCACCAGCTTTAATGAAAATGTGGATAGCGCTTTCATCGATGGGGTTTATGTTTATTGCCATTTTAGCTATTTATATTAGTCGTTACAAAGTCAAAAAGGGAATTATAAGAGGAATAACAGCCCTCGTGGCATATAGTTTTATGATTGTTGCTGGAATTATGATTGTGTTCGTTGTATTTAGTGGACCCGTCGATCAATAATGATGCATATGGTCTGGAAACGAAAAATGAAACGATGGAGCTTATGTGTCCTATCCGTATGGCTTGTGCTTCTTTTAGGAGGGTGTTTATACCCTGATGATCAGCTGAAGCAAAATCAAGTGCCGTATAAGGATCAAATAGCAGCTGTACAAACTGCTGTCAACCAGTTTCAAACAGATAGTGGAGGGTTGTTGCCCATCAAAACAAGAGACATGAGCACACCACTCTATCAGAAGTATCCCATTGATTTTAACAAGCTGATGCCCTCATACATGCAGGAACCACCGGGCACTGCTTTTGAAAGTGGAGGCGTTTATTCATACGTGCTTATAAACGTTGAAAAAGCTCCAACGGTCAAAGTGATTGATGTCCGAATGGCAGATAAAATTCGTGACCTCACGCTACGATTGGATATGTACCGCGAAAGTAACAGCGGTTATGTACCATTTGGAAAGGTTCTCGGCAAGGGGGTATTTGCACTTAATTATAAAAAATTGGGTCTTGATCAAGAGCCTTATGTTGAAAGTCCTTTTACAGGTCATAATCTGCCTCTTATTGTCAATCAAGATGGCAAATTGTTTGTAGACTATTCCTCTGATCTGTACGCAGAAATGAAGGAGACGAAAGAAAAACTACAGGCAGGGCAAGACATCCGTTCAATATTGATGGAACATTCTGATTTTGTCCCTGCGTATTCATTACCGTATACGATTGATTCAAAAAAAGATGAACCTGTCTTTTTAGAAAAATAAGTCATGAACCCTTTCTCACTGAATAAAATCAAAGAGAAAGGGTTTTTCATATTGAAGAATGACTTTTCAGTTTATCTATGACACATCCAGCTGGGCACATAAATAAGGTTTTTTCAATGATCCTGATGCTAATCTCGCGTAATAAAGCGAAGAAAAAACCGAAATGAAAGAAAAGTTTTTTTGAAAGTCATATTTTAATAGGACAACGTCATAACTATATAATGTCCTATTCTATTCTTGCAATGAATACCATAACCCATGAACTAATAGATCGGAGGGGGATCTTTTTGGAAAAGTTCGATATTTTCAAAGACATCGCTGAACGTACAGGTGGAGATATATATTTAGGAGTAGTTGGTGCAGTAAGAACGGGGAAATCTACTTTCATTAAAAAGTTTATGGAATTAGTAGTGTTACCAAACATTTCAAGCGAAGCAGAGCGTGCAAGAGCGCAAGATGAGCTACCCCAAAGTGCAGCTGGTAAAACCATTATGACGACAGAGCCAAAATTTGTACCGAATCAGGCGGTCAATATTGAGGTAAATGACGGCTTAGAAGTGAATATTCGATTAGTAGATTGCGTAGGGTATACAGTCCCTGGAGCAAAAGGATATGAGGATGAAAATGGGCCTCGCATGATTACGACGCCGTGGTACGAAGAGCCAATTCCGTTCCATGAAGCAGCTGAGATTGGAACAAGAAAGGTCATTCAAGAGCACTCTACGATTGGGGTAGTCGTAACAACAGACGGTTCGATTGGTGAAATTCCTCGTGAGGATTATATTGAAGCAGAAGAAAGAGTCATTGAAGAACTGAAAGAAGTAGGAAAACCATTCATCATGATTGTCAACTCAGCTCAGCCACATCATCCAAACACGGAGAAACTTCGCGCTAATTTAAGCGAGAAGTATGATATTCCTGTATTAGCAATGAGTGTGGAGACAATGAGAGAAAACGACGTACTAAACGTGCTTCGTGAAGCGTTGTTTGAGTTTCCAGTTCTTGAAGTGAACGTAAATCTACCAAGCTGGGTGATGGTCTTAAAGGATCAACACTGGCTCCGTGAAAGCTATCAAGGGGCTGTTCAAGACACGGTCAAAGACATTAAACGACTTCGTGACGTGGACCGAGTGGTGGAACACTTCAGCGGCTATGATTTTATCGAGCAGGCTCGCCTAGCAGGAATTGAGATGGGGCAAGGTATTGCAGAGATTGATCTTTATGCGCCGGACGATCTTTATGACCAGATTTTAAAAGAGGTTGTAGGGGTTGAAATTAGAGGACGTGATCATCTTCTTCAACTCATGCAGGAATTTGCTCATGCTAAGGCGGAATATGATCAGGTGTCAGATGCCTTGAAAATGGTGAAACAGACGGGATATGGAATTGCTGCTCCGTCCCTTGCTGATATGAGCCTAGATGAGCCAGAGATTATTCGTCAAGGTGCCCGATTCGGCGTGCGTTTGAAAGCTGTGGCCCCATCTATTCATATGATTAAGGTGGATGTTGAATCAGAGTTTGCACCAATTATCGGGACTGAAAAACAAAGCGAAGAATTAGTGCGATATCTCATGCAGGATTTTGAAGACGACCCGCTATCCATCTGGAATTCAGATATTTTTGGCCGCTCTTTAAGCTCCATCGTTCGCGAAGGAATTCAGGCTAAATTATCCTTAATGCCAGAAAATGCGCGCTACAAGCTTAAAGAAACGCTTGAACGTATTATTAATGAGGGATCAGGTGGATTAATTGCCATCATCCTTTAGGCAAAAAGCTCCTTTCACAAGGGGCTTTTTTTTGTGGAAATTTGCTTTTGTATTTGGTGTGGAAGTAGAGAACGTTGTGGTTGTTATGGTAGGAAAATATAAATGAAGAGGATTAAAGATTGAAACGGAAGGGAATGGGTAAAGAAGTAACAGAGAAATATACTTGCCAAGAGGCTCCGAGCGCCTGTCAGCGCTAAAAAAAGAGAAATATGTTACTAAATCTGAAAGCGATTTCCAGAAAAAGCTTATTTTTTATGTAATATTAGTAATATATAGCGAAATTACATAGTTTTAGCTTGATTCATGGTTGTTTCATATGTTAATCTTTTATCAGCCAAGTATCATTAACGTTGATTTAATACGCTTTCTACGCTTTTTTAAAGGGAAAAAGATTGAATTATAGTAATAAATCGTTTATGATAGGCGTGTCAAAGCAATTATATGTATAGAATTTGCGAAAAGTGTGAACAAATGAAAATAAGTAATTACTAGAATCACTTGACATACAAGGGTTTCTAGCTATTATATTAGGATTAAGAACTTTTGGGAGGAGGTGAATGGCATGAACAAAACAGATTTAATCAACGCTGTTTCAGAAGCGAGTGAACTTTCTAAAAAAGACGCTACAAAAGCAGTTGACGCTGTTTTTGAATCTATCTTAGATGCATTAAAAGATGGGGACAAAGTACAATTAATCGGTTTTGGTAACTTCGAAGTTCGTGAACGTGCTGCTCGTAAAGGTCGCAACCCACAAACTGGTGAAGAAATCGAAATTCCAGCAAGCAAAGTTCCTGCATTCAAACCAGGTAAAGCTCTTAAAGATGCTGTAAAATAATACATTTACATAAAGAACAATCAGCAACATGATTCGTTCCGTCAAAGAGCTGGGAAAGGTCGCACATTGAGCGACCTTTCTTTTTTGCCTTTAACTTATACGTATGCTAGAATCTTCTTAAACTTATTCTATGTATGGCCTTGGAGGAACAATAATGTCACAGGTAAATAAAGAACAAATTGAGCATGCAATTCGATTACTTTTAGAAGCAGTAGGGGAAGACCCAAATCGTGAAGGATTACTTGATACACCGAAACGTGTAGCAAAAATGTACGAAGAGGTTTTCTCAGGATTAAATGAAGATCCAAAAGAGCATTTTAAAACAGTATTTGGTGAAGATCACGAAGAATTAGTACTTGTAAAGGACATTCCTTTCTATTCTATGTGTGAACATCATCTTGTACCGTTTTATGGAAAAGCACACATCGCCTACATTCCAAAGGGCGGAAAAGTAACAGGTCTTAGTAAACTAGCGCGCGCGGTTGAGGCCGTTGCAAAACGCCCACAGCTTCAGGAGCGAATTACGTCTACAGTAGCAGACTCTATCGTAGAATCTCTTGAGCCACATGGTGTGATGGTAGTGGTAGAAGCAGAGCACATGTGTATGACGATGCGCGGCGTGAAAAAACCTGGTGCATCGACGGTTACATCTGCAGTTAGAGGTGTATTAGCAACAGATGCAGCTGCGAGATC
The DNA here is from genome assembly GCF_001274935.1 of Priestia koreensis. Lineage (GTDB taxonomy): Bacteria > Bacillota > Bacilli > Bacillales > Bacillaceae_H > Bacillus_AG > Bacillus_AG koreensis. The sequence goes on from NZ_LILC01000019.1 coordinate 270,833, forward strand.
AGAAGTGCTTTCATTAATTAAATCTTAAGGCTAGATGGCCTCAATAAGACTTTAGGAGTAGGTAAAATGAAAAGTAATGGAGCAAACGAATATATTGTCATTAAAGCGTTAGAAGACGGAGTCAACGTCATCGGCTTAACGAGAGGTGCAGATACTCGCTTTCATCATTCCGAAAAACTTGATAAAGGTGAAGTGCTAATTGCTCAGTTTACAGAGCATACTTCTGCAATTAAAATCAGAGGAAAAGCATCGCTTCAAACAAGCCATGGTGAAGTAGAATCTGATTCAAAGCGATAAGTATTTCATTTCCCTATTCACGTAGTCGCCCTGGGTTTTTCTAAAGTGAATTGTTTGTTCTCACTTAGAAGATCAAGGGCGATGTCTTTATGAGAATAGATACAGACATTTTCATTTTAGGGAGGTATATCTTTCCTATAAGGTAGCAAGAATAAAGAAAATAGAGGTTTTTTTCATATACAGTTATGATATAATTGACAGGGTCTAATGAAGAACAACCGTATAAAATGTGTAAGAGGGAGACAGAGGGTGATGATCATGCAAAATAGTACAAACACAGTTGCCGATATGAAAGAGCACATTGAAAAAGAACTTGCTCATTCATATATGAAAAAATTTATTCGTCATCCACAAATTGATGAAGACAAATTATTTTATATCTGCTCCTTTTTAAAAACCCTACCTATTTCTGATGAAGAATTTAAAACATATGTAACTTCCATTATGCTTGTGCAAACGGCACTTGATGCCCATGATTTAGTAACGATTCAAGCACTCCAAGAAAATGATCTGCTGAAGCAAAGGCAGCTTACTGTATTATCAGGTGATTATTACAGTGGTTTGTACTATTCTTATCTTTCACAACAAGGCAGTATCTCCTTAATTCGTGAAACATCTGCAGGAATTAAAGATATTAACGTCGCAAAGATGAAATTATATTATACAGATCACCTTTCCACTGAGGAAGCGTTAGAACATCTATACACGATTGAAACGTCCCTGATTCAGTCATTATGTCGTTATTTTGGAAAGCCTGAATGGCAAGCTTTACTTGGACATGCTATGTATATGAAATTGCTGTTTAGACTATTGGATGGCCAAAAGCCGCGTGCATCTTTTTTGACCAATCGAATTAAAGGTGAACAAGAGGTCAGTCTCGAGACGATTCTTTATCCATCTCTTGTACGCTCACAGGCCTTTATTCAAGAGAGTGCAAGCAAGATGTCAAGCTTAGATGAGGAACTGCAAGATGATCTAAATGGGCTTTTCCAACGTTTTAAACAGTCCCAATCAAGGTTGTAGGAGAAGGATAATAATGCAAGAATCAAAAGAGCAACGCGTCCATAATGTGTTTGAAAAAATTTATAAAAACTATGACCAAATGAACTCCGTCATCAGCTTTCAGCGCCACAAAGCATGGCGTCAAGATACGATGAAGCGAATGGATGTTCAAAAAGGTTCAAAGGCATTAGATGTATGCTGTGGAACGGCTGATTGGACACTAGCGTTAGCAGAAGCTGTTGGTGAAAAAGGTGAGGTCGTCGGACTTGATTTTAGCCAAAATATGCTAAAAATAGGCGAAGAAAAAGTAGCCAGTTCGTCTCACAAAAACATCAAGCTTATACACGGTAACGCGATGGAACTACCATTTCCGGACAACACGTTTGATTACGTCACGATTGGATTCGGACTTCGAAACGTGCCGGATTACATGACGGTGTTAAAAGAAATGCACCGCGTGGTAAAACCAGGTGGTAAGGTAGTGTGTTTAGAAACATCTCAGCCAACAACCCCTGGCTATCGTCAGCTGTATTTCCTTTATTTTAAGCATATTATGCCGATGTTAGGAAAGCTTGTGGCGAAAAGCTACGAAGAATATTCATGGTTACAAGAATCAACGGTTAACTTCCCTGGTAAAAAAGAATTGGCAAAAATGTTTGACGAAGCAGGATTTGCAAAGGTTGAAGTCAAATCTTATACGGGTGGAGTAGCAGCCATGCATATGGGGTATAAAGACAAATAACTGTATTTCGGAGAGGTCCTTACGCTAATGAGGTATCCATAAGCTATGTAAAGCGTTACATCAAGGTACAGGACCTTTCTTCTTTTTATACATTGGATTGAAATTTAGATATAAGGTGAATTCCATGAAGTTAAAAATGATGTATCCTTACCTCAATGCTGATATTGCGTTGATTGAAAAGGAATTAGCACGAACGGTACAAGCAGAAGATTCAGTCATTGAAGAAGCCTCCTTGCACTTACTTAAAGCAGGTGGGAAAAGAATTCGACCTGTCTTTGTGCTTCTCGCAGGGAAATTTGGCGATTATCAGATCGATACAGTAAAGTACGTAGCGATCGCTTTAGAACTCATCCATATGGCTTCTTTGGTGCATGATGATGTCATTGACGATGCGGACAAACGAAGAGGTCAAGATACCATTAAATCAAGATGGGATAATCGAATCGCGATGTATACGGGCGATTATATATTCGCTCGGGCGCTGGAGATGATTACGAAAATCGAAGATGCAGAAGCCCATCAAATTTTATCTCATACGATTGTTGAAGTCGGACTAGGTGAAATTGAGCAAATCCGTGATAAATACGATCTAGATCAAAGTTTACGTACATACCTTCGTCGTATTAAACGAAAAACAGCCCTGCTTATTGCTTCAAGCTGTCAGCTCGGCGCGATTGCAACTGGGGCACCAAGCTCAGTTCATAAACGCTTGTTCTGGTTTGGCTATTATGTAGGCATGTCTTTCCAAATTACGGACGATATTTTAGATTTCACAGCAACAGCAGAGCAGCTTGGAAAGCCAGCAGGAAGCGACCTGCTACAAGGAAATATTACGTTGCCTGTACTATATGCCATTCAGGATCAAGCGTTTCGTGAAAAAGTAGAAAATCTTTTCGTGAGCACGAATCCCGAAAAAGATATTACATCAATCATTGATGAAATTAAAGGTTCAGACGCGATTGAGCGTTCCGTGGATTTAAGCAATCGTTACTTGACAAAGGCGTTTCATGTCTTAGAGGAGTTACCACCGAACAAGGCCAAAACAGCGCTACATAAAATTGCGAAATTTATCGGAAAGAGAAAATTTTAACAGTATTTCCATGAGAAAGTTGTAAAATACTGAAAATAGTGTTACTATTCTTCTGAGAGTGTTTGCGCTTTCATTTTACATAATTCGGGGTGGGATTCTCATGGAAAAAACATTTATTATGGTAAAACCTGATGGGGTACAAAGAAGTTTAATCGGCGAAATCGTAACTAGATTTGAAAAAAAGGGGTTTCAACTAGTTGGTGCAAAATTAATGCAGATTTCGACAGAATTAGCGGGCAATCATTATGCAGAGCATAAAGATAAACCGTTCTTTGGGGAATTAGTAGACTTCATTACGTCTGGTCCTGTATTTGCGATGGTTTGGCAAGGGGAAAACGCAGTAGAGGTAGCTAGACAAATGCTTGGAAAAACAAATCCAAAAGATGCACTACCAGGAACAATCCGCGGTGACTTTGGTCTTGTTGTTGAGAAAAATGTTATTCACGGATCTGATGCGGTTGAAAGTGCAAAGCGTGAAATCGCATTGTTCTTCGGTGAAGAAGAACTTGTTCACTACGGTAAGTTAATTGAAGATTGGGTTTATTAAAAGAAGCCTTCCTGCAGTAGCAGAAGGGGACAAAAAAGCGTGGTGAAATCACCACGCTTTTTTATTTGCGGTTAACAAGGAGAGTACGGATTTTTTATACATAAACAGCAGAACGTGTTGAATAGTTTGCAAGTCTAGACGATATAAAACGTATAAATGATCATTACCATAATAATTATCTTTGGCGAAAATGAGGGAAGACAATGGATCAAGACTATACGGATTTTATGAGTCGTGTAAAGAAAAGAACGGGTATTGATTTAGCTCTTTACAAAGAAGCGCAAATGAAACGCCGCATTATATCATTATATGAGAAGAAAGGATTTCGTACGTTTCAGGAATTTTATCAAGCGATGGACAAAGACATGGAGCTACTGGGAGAATTTTTGGATCGAATTACGATCAATGTGTCGGAGTTTTATCGAAACGCCAAGCGTTGGGAAGTATTAGAGAAAAAAATTTTACCAGAGTTATTGAAAACGCGTCGTACGCTTAAAGTGTGGAGCGCAGCATGCTCGTCTGGAGAAGAGCCATACACGCTAGCCATGATTTTGAGTACGTATTTGCCGCTTTCGCAAATCAAAGTTGTTGCGACGGATATCGACCAAAACATTATTACAAAAGCTAAAATTGGCTTGTACGCGGAGCGTTCACTACAAGAAGTTCCGCCGGCAATTAAAGCGCAATATTTTACGAAAGAAGGCTCTTTCTACAAAATAAGCGATCAAATTAAACGAACCGTTACGTTTCGCCAGCAGAATTTGCTTGCTGATCCGTTTGTAGATAAATATGATTTAATTGTGTGTCGCAATGTCCTTATCTACTTCACGGAAGAAGCGAAGCAGCACGTGTATAAGAAATTTAGTGATGCGCTTACTCCTGGCGGGATTTTCTTTGTAGGTAGTACGGAACAAATTTTTAACCCGCAGTCGTATGGCTTTGAAACGGCAGATACGTTTTTTTATCGAAAGCGTTAAACATGTAGGAGTTGAGAATTCCTTTTAACTAGGCGTATAATAAAAAACAATTAATGTTCAGCGGAGAAAAGGACGACTCCGGTGAAAATATACATATTATACGTGAGGGAGTTTTCATGGAAACGATTCAAATTCAAACTGCATCTAAAACATATCCATTATTTTTAGGTCATCAAATTTTAGATAAACTGCCAGAAGTCATTGGAAGTGTCAAACCGGATGCGTCCAAAGTATTCATCATTACGGATGAAGAAGTGGACCGCCTTTATGGTGACGCGCTTGCTTCAGTGCTAAGAGATTTATCACCTGTTAAATATGTTATTCCGAGCGGGGAGCACGCAAAATCGTTTGATTATTTTTATCAGTGTCAGACGTTTGCGCTTGAGCATCAACTTGACCGTCGTTCTTTAATTTTGGCGTTTGGTGGGGGCGTAGTCGGAGATTTAGCAGGCTTTGTTGCTGCCACATACATGCGCGGCATTTCATTCATTCAAATTCCAACGACGCTTCTTGCCCATGACAGTGCGGTTGGAGGCAAAGTGGCCATTAATCACGCGCTTGGGAAAAATATGATTGGAGCCTTCCATCAGCCGGAAGCCGTTTTTTATGACGTTCAGTTTTTTGAAAGCCTTCCAGAACGAGAGTGGCGCTCTGGCTTTGGAGAAGTAGTAAAGCACGCGCTCATCAGTGATGAATCTTTTTACAGATGGCTTCAAGACAACATCACGTCGCTTCAGCACGTTCAAAATCAGCATCTAATGCATATGATTGAAAAAGGAATTCATGTAAAAGCAGGAATTGTCCGAGCAGATGAACGGGAATCTGGCGTTCGTGCCTTTTTAAATCTAGGACATACGTTAGGTCATGCGATTGAATCAGAGAGCGGATACGGAGTGGTGAGTCACGGAGAGGCAGTCATCATTGGGATGATCTTCGCGCTTGAAGTGAGCATCGAGTTAGAAGGCCTTCGATTTGACGTAGAAGAACTAAAGAAGTGGTTAACATCGTTAGGATATAGCGTTGATGTACCGAAAAGCTTGGATCATAAGCGATTGCTCCAGAAAATGCAGGGAGATAAAAAGTCGACCGAAAGCAATGTCAACATGGTTCTATTACAAGCGATTGGAGAGCCTGTTATGAGAAGAGTAGATGATGAAACCATTTTATCTCTTTTAGCGAAATAATGCTTTTGGAATCTTTCTCATTGACAAACGATACGTGTCGTACTAAGATAATGAATAATTAAGAAAGTTAGTTTAGTGAGTAGCATAGCAGAGCAGACAGTGAGAGATGCAACAACTCGATCAGCATAGAGAGCTGATGAGTGAGATAAAGTAAAGTATAGACGAGATGAGAATGAGATAGTTGAGCTGAGGTTAGTTGAGTAGAGTATATATAAATAACAATCTACCCAAAGGCCTGTTTAGTGCTATTTGGGTTTTTTATTTTCCCTTCAACCTATCCTCTTTTCTCATTCTCCATTTCCAAATGGAGGACTGAGCAAACATGAAATACCCACAGGATCAGCAGACGTTTTTAGAAGAAGCGTCACAGTATTTAACGATTCCCATTATAAAAAAAATGTACGTCGATTCCATCACGCCGGTGGATTTGTTTCAAAACTTACAAAAAGAAGCGATTTACTTACTAGAAAGCAATGAATCGTCATCAGAGTGGTCCAATTACTCGTTTATCGGACTACAGCCGTTTCTAACGATCCATGAACAAGACGGAATGTATGAGCTTCAGGATCAAAAAGGAGATTGCTTTTACAAAGGAGACACGTTTAAAGAGACGTTTCAAACCGCACAGAATCTGTTGAAGGTAAAGGTGCCTAATATTGATCTCCCGTTCAAAGGTGGAGCGGTTGGCTTTTTAGGATATGACGCGGTGTCGCTGTTAGAAAAAGTCCCGTCCCATTCCTACAATGATTTAGGAATGAGCCGCTGTCATTTTGCTTTTTGTGAAACGATTTTGGCCTATCATCATGAAAAAAAAGAAGTAATCATCGTCCACTATATACGCCTAGATGGCAGTGAGACGGAGGAAGAAAAAGAACGTTTGTATGAGAGTGCACAGCAAAAGATCAAAGCGTATTTTCACGGAGCGCTACGAAAAAATGATGAGCAGCCGCTTATGTTTGAACAAGACTTAACGCCTGTCTCATTTGATGACGTAGAGTCCACGTATGAAAAGGAAAAATTTCTACAGGACGTTGAGAACATTAAAGAATACATTCGAAGTGGTGACGTGTTTCAAGCCGTACTGTCACAGCGTTTTAAAATCCCTATTTCCATTAGCGGGTTTGACATTTACCGAGTGCTTCGACTTGTAAACCCGTCTCCTTATTTATTTTATTTGAACATGAATGGTATTGAGCTTATTGGAAGTTCGCCTGAGCGGCTGATTCAAATACATGATGGTCATCTAGAAATTCATCCAATTGCCGGAACGAGGAGAAGGGGCCGAACGTATGAGGAAGATCAGCAGTTGGGAGAAGAGCTGCTAGCTGATGAAAAAGAGCGCGCAGAGCACTACATGCTTGTTGACTTGGCAAGAAATGATATTGGTCGCGTTGCCGAATACGGTTCAGTGAATACACCGGTACTAATGGAACTAGTAAACTTCTCGCATGTAATGCATTTAATTTCAAAGGTTACGGGTCGATTAGCAGAGAACGTTCATCCGATTGATGCGCTTCTCGCCGCTTTTCCAGCTGGTACCGTATCAGGCGCACCTAAAGTGCGTGCGATGCAAATTTTAGCAGAGCTTGAGCCAACAGCACGAAATGTCTACGCCGGAACCGTCGCCTATCTAGATTTTGACGGCAATATTGATTCCTGCATTGCGATTCGTACCATCCTGTTAAAAGATTGTAACGCGTACGTGCAAGCGGGAGCAGGCATTGTGGCTGATTCAGTTCCAGAGCTTGAATATAAAGAAACAAAAAACAAAGCGAGTGCGCTGATTAAAACGATTCAGCTAGCAGAAAAAATTTATCAAAAAGAGGGGAATTTATATGTTTAAAGAATTTCTCTTAAAATGTTTAACAGGTCAATCATTAACGGAACACGAAGCTAAAACGGTGATGAATGAGATTATGTCAGGAACGGTTTCATCAGCTCAAATCGGAAGCTTGCTGACAATCTTAACGTATAGAGGCGAAACGATTGAAGAGATTACGGGGTTTGTGAGAGGAATGCGTGAAAATATGATTCCACTCCAGACGGGTCTTGAAAACGTCGTTGACACGTGCGGGACGGGTGGAGACGGCGCATCAACGTTTAACATTTCAACGGCAAGTGCGATCGTAGCGTCCGCAGCAGGTGTGAAAGTGGCTAAGCACGGAAATCGGGCTGTATCTTCTAAAAGCGGAAGTGCAGACGTACTTGAATACTTGGGAATTGATATTACTTCTACGAAACAGGAGGTAATAGAGACCCTTAAGCAGGACGGAATGGCCTTCTTATTTGCTCCTATGTATCACCCAGCAATGAAGCATGCGGCGATACCACGAAAAGAATTAGGGTTTCGTACGGTGTTCAATGCGCTTGGACCGCTTGCAAACCCGTCGAACTGTGATAAGCAAGTAATCGGCGTTTATTCAGCAGGGCTTGCTGAGAAACTTGCAAGAACGCTACAAAAGCTAAGCTCAAGACATGTATTATTTGTAGCAGGAAAAGATGGCCTAGATGAGATCAGCGTTGAAACCGAAACAGACATTGTAGAGCTTCGTGACGGCGACATTCGTTCTTATACAATCAAACCAGAAGATTTTGGCTTAGAGCGAGGGAGAGTATCAGACTTAGTCGTTGAAACAGCGAAAGAAAGTGCCCTCACAATTGAGCAAATCTTCCGTGATCAAGCTCATGAAAGTGCCAAAAATGCAGTGATTTTAAACGCAGCGGCAGCGATTTATGTCGCAGGTAAAGCAGGCTCAATTGCAGAAGGAACGCATATCGCGAGAACGGTTATTGAAAATGGAACAGCGTACAGACAATTGCAGAAGCTACGCGCTAGAAAGGTGATGACTCAACATGCTTGATAAGATTTTACAAACGAAAAAAGAAGAGGTAGAAGCACTGATTCTTCCAGAAAAACAAGAAGTGAAAAAGGTTTCCTTCTATGATGCGTTAAAAAATCCTACCCACACACTAGCACTCATTGCCGAGGTAAAGCGGGCATCGCCATCAAAAGGATTGATTAAAGAAGATTTTAATCATGTGCAAATCGCTCGTGATTACGAAGCAGGGCTAGCGGATGCGTTATCTGTTCTGACAGATCAAGAGTACTTTATGGGGAATCAATCCTTTTTAACGGATATAAAAAAAACCGTGAATCTTCCGGTACTGCGAAAAGATTTTATTATTGATCCTCTTCAAGTAGAAGAGAGTGTACGAATCGGGGCGGACGCTATTTTACTCATTGGTGAGGCGCTAGAGCCGGCTAAGCTACATGAATTGTATGTACAGGCAAAAGAGAGTGGATTAGATTGTCTCGTTGAAGTGCATGCACTTGATACGTTAACAGGTATACTCGATGTATTTACACCACAAATTGTCGGGATTAACAACCGCGACTTGCATACGTTCGTGACGAGCGTTGAGCAAACGAGAAAAATTGCGTCATATGTACCGAAGGAAAGTCTGATCGTTAGTGAGAGTGGGATTGTCAATACTGCCGATATTTTATCGGTAAAAGAAGCTGGAGCTGAAGCTGTTTTAGTAGGAGAAACGCTTATGAGAGAATCGAATCAAACAGAAGCTATTGCTCATTTATTCGGTGTAAAGCATGCGAACCGTTAAATATTGCGGCATTCGAACGCTTGAAGATTATGAAATGGTTTCAGATAGTTTAGGAAGCTATATCGGATTTATCTTTTATGAAAAAAGCAAGCGATTCGTCACACCAGAATCCGTAAAAGAATGGGGACCGAAAGCTAAAAGGCACGTTGGCGTGTTTGTGAACGCGTCTGATGAATGGATCGATCATTCCATCACTTATGCTTCTCTTGACGTTGTTCAGCTTCACGGAACGGAATCTCTTGCTGATATTCAGCGAATAAAGAACCGTTACGAAGTGGAGGTATGGAAGGCGATTCCTCACGGTGAGGATACGATTTCGCTCATTCATACGTATGCGCCGCATGTGGACGCTCTTTTACTAGATAGTAAGGTGGACAATACGTTTGGCGGTACCGGAAAGACATTTGATTGGAGCTTTCTTCCGACATATATGGAAGTAATGGAGTCGTATGAGACACCCCTTTTCGTAGCAGGTGGGATTACGGTAAACAATATTCATAGTTTACTAACGTATGATCCTTTTGGAATTGATTTATCTAGTGGAATTGAGGAAGACGGAAAGAAAAACAAACAAAAACTACAGGAGATAGAAAGGGAGATTCAAAAATGACGTATAATCATCCAGATCAGTTCGGTCGCTTTGGTGACTTTGGTGGAAAATATGTGCCAGAAACACTTATGAGACCATTAGAAGAAGTAGAAACAGCTCTTGATGCAGCAATGGAAGATGAAGCCTTTCTACAAGAATATTTGCACTTGCTACATGAATACTCTGGTCGACCAACCGCTCTTACGTTTGCAGGAAACGCAACCGAAAAGCTAGGTGGAGCAAAAATCTATTTAAAACGTGAAGATTTGAATCATACAGGTGCCCATAAAATTAACAATGCGATTGGTCAGGCACTGCTCGCAAAACGAATGGGAAAAACAAAACTAATTGCCGAAACCGGAGCAGGACAGCACGGCGTAGCAACAGCAACCGTAGCAGCAAAGTTTGGAATGGAATGCAAGGTGTTTATGGGAGAAGAGGACATTGAGCGACAAGCGCTAAACGTTTTCCGAATGAAAATGCTAGGGGCTGAGGTTGTACCTGTGTATTCAGGAACACGTACGTTAAAAGACGCTACAAACGAAGCGATTCGTTACTGGGTTGCCAACTGCGAGGATCACTTCTATTTAATCGGTTCTGCGATCGGACCACATCCGTATCCGAAAATGGTTCGCAACTTCCAAAAAATTATTGGGGAGGAAGCAAAGCGACAGTTCCAAGCCGTTGAAAACAAGCTTCCTGATAAAGTTATTGCGTGTGTGGGGGGAGGCAGTAATGCCATTGGGATGTTCTATGACTTTATTAAAGAAGACGACGTTGAGCTTATTGGTGTCGAAGCAGGTGGAAAAGGGTTAGACTCCAATCTTCATGCAGCGAAAATGGCCAAAGGAACAAAAGGAGTCATTCACGGTACGCTGACGTATTTAATGCAGGACGAGAACGGTCAAATTACCGAGCCATACTCCATCTCAGCAGGTCTTGATTATCCTGGAATTGGACCGGAGCATTCCTACCTTTCAACAATTGGACGAGTACGTTATGAAAGTGTAACGGATGATGAGGCGATTTCAGCTCTACAATTTTTAACGCGCCAAGAAGGTATCATTCCAGCGATTGAATCTGCTCATGCGCTAGCAAAGGCATTTGAACTGGCGAAAGGTATGTCTGCGGAAGACTCCATTTTAGTTTGCTTATCAGGACGAGGAGACAAAGACGTTCATTCATTAATCAACTTATTAGAGGAGGAAAATCAACATGACGTTTCAAAAACGCCTGCCGAAGCACGATAATTTGTTTATCCCATTTATTACAGCAGGAGATCCGCACCAAGATGTGACGATTGAGCTTGCATTTGCTCTTCAAGAGGAAGGGGCATCCGTGTTAGAATTAGGTGTACCATATTCTGATCCTTTGGCAGATGGACCCATCATTCAAGAGGCATCCAAACGAGCATTAGAGAACGGAATGTCCATTCGAAAAGCAATAAATCTAGTGCCAAGGATGAGGGAAAGAGGCGTTCATATTCCAATTATCCTCTTTACCTATTTTAATCCTGTGTTACAATTAGATTTAGAACACTTTTTCACTTTAGTGCAACAAAATGAAATTGATGGTGTCCTTATTCCTGATTTGCCTTATGAGGAAAGCGCGGAAGTTCGTCGATTAGCAAAAGCGCACGATGTCGTTCACATTTCACTGGTTGCTCCGACTTCAAAAGACCGAATCCGTATGATTGCGAGTGAAGCGGATGGATTTTTATATTGCGTATCATCTCTTGGTGTAACGGGCGTTCGTACAACGCTTCCATCTGACTTGGATGAGTTTCTACAAGAAGTGAAAAAATATGCAACCATTCCAGTCGCCGTTGGATTTGGTATTTCGACAGCAGAGCAAGTAAAGGTGTTAAAGGACCATAGTGACGGAATTATCATTGGCAGTGCCATTGTGAACAAAGTTGCGGAATTGAAGGACGCGCTTTTAACAAACGATACGAATGAGCAAGCGCTAAAAGAATTCAGAGAGTATGTGGCTTCTATCGTTTCACCGATTCAAATTTGTGAGGTGTAATGATTGTGAAGGTAAAAGAACAGTTAAAAGGCTTAAGTCCATATAAGCCTGGAAAACCTATTGAAGAAGTACAAAAAGAATTTAATTTATCCAAAGTAGTGAAGCTAGCATCGAATGAAAATCCTTACGGTTATTCACCAGCTGCGAAGCAAGCGATCCAAGATGAGCTTGAGCATTTAACACTGTATCCAGACGGCTACTCCGGTGTCGTTCGTGAAAAAGTGGCAAAGCATGTAGGCGTTGATAAAGATCAGCTGATTTTTGGAAATGGATCTGATGAAATTATTCAAATTATTTGCCGTGCCATGTTGAGTGCCGATACGAACACGGTAATGGCAGCTCCTACGTTCCCTCAATACAAGCATAATGCTGTGATTGAAGGTGCAGAAATTCGTGAAGTGCCGCTCGTAGACGGCCAGCATGATTTAGATGCAATGTTAGAAGCAATTGATGAGCAAACGAGAGTTGTATGGGTATGTACACCAAACAATCCAACAGGGACGTATATTCCTGAGGCGAAGCTGCTTCCATTTTTAGAAAACGTACCGAGTCACGTATTGGTCGTTTTAGATGAAGCATATTATGAGTATGTAACAGCTGATGATTTTCCAGAATCAGTACCGCTATTAAATAAATACGATAACTTGATTATTCTTCGCACGTTCTCAAAAGCATACGGTCTTGCTGCGCTTCGTATTGGATATGGAATTGGCCATACAGAATTGCTTCAGCAAATCGAGCCAGCACGTGAGCCGTTTAATACGAGCAGACTTGCACAGGTTGCGGCAATTGCTGCGCTTGATGATCAGGCGTTTATTGAGAAGTGCCGCGATCTTAATCAAGAAGGGTTACAGCAATATTATGATTTCTGTGAGAAGTACAACCTTGAGTACTATCGTTCAGAAACGAACTTTATTTTAATTGACTTCAAACGTCAAGGCGATGAAGTATTTCAATTTTTATTAGAGCGCGGTTTTATCGTTCGTTCAGGAAATGCATTAGGGTTCCCAACTTCTGTTCGAATTACCGTTGGGTCCAAAGAAGAAAATGCTGAAATCATCGACTTGCTAAAAGAATTTGTAGCGCAATAAATTGTTCTTACATAGGAATGAGATGGACCTGTCCCAATGAACAGATCTGTCTCATTCCTCTGTTTTATGTTGAAAAAATGAAGAAAATAGAGGTGCACGTATGAACAGCAATGTGTTCATGATAGGATTAGGGCTGATCGGTGGTTCTCTTGCCCTTAGCATAAAGGAAACGCATCCGAATGTAACCATCATTGGGTATGACATTAATACGGAACAGCTGGAGCTTGCCAAGTCACTAAAAGTCGTGGATCATACGGTGACGATGCTTGAGGAAGGTGCTGCGAATGCGGATTACATTATTGTGGCAATCCCCGTTACGCAGGCAGAAAAAGTACTCAACGAACTCTCACAGCTCTCACTAAAAGAAGGCGTCATCGTAACAGATGTAGGAAGCACGAAGAAACAAATCGTGCAAACCGCACAGGCCGTGTTCTCAGACAACGTGCATTTTATCGGTGGTCATCCGATGGCGGGTTCACATAAAAGCGGCGTGACAGCTGCTAAAGCTCATTTGTTTGAAAATGCGTTTTACATTTTAACACCTTCGAATGAAGAGTCAGAAAAGGAAATGAACGAACTTCAAGTTTTATTAAGTGGGACAAAAGCGCAGTTCATCGTTATCACGCCTGATGAGCATGATAAATTAACAGGCGTTATTAGCCACTTTCCTCACATTATTGCTGCAAGTCTTGTTCACCAAGCAGAGCAGTATGAACAGGAAAACGAATTAGTTGGAAAGTTAGCCGCCGGTGGATTTCGCGATATTACGAGAATCGCCTCAAGCAGTCCCGCAATGTGGCGTGATATTTTACTACATAACAAAGAGATGCTTTTAGAGATTTTTGATCGTTGGATTTTTGAAATGCATAAAGTGCGTGATCTTGTTGAAGAAAAGAAAGCAGAGAGCATTTTTGATTACTTCGAACAAGCCAAGCAATTTCGTGACCAGCTTCCTGTTCGTCAAAAAGGAGCTATTCCATCCTTTTACGACTTGTATGTGGATGTTCCCGATTATCCGGGTATTATCTCTGAGGTGACTGGTCATCTAGCTGAAGAAGAGATTAGCATAACCAACATCCGTATTTTAGAGACGCGTGAAGATATTTACGGGGTATTACGTCTCAGCTTTCAAACGGATGATGACCGCAAAAAAGCGCGCGTCTGTCTTCAGAAACACAGCTATGCGACATTCATTCAATAATAGACGAAAAGAGCATTTCTACATCTCATGTAGGTGCTCTTTTTCATTGGTTACCTCTCAGCAGATACTTTGCTTCTAGGATATAGTTATGTCATAATGAAATACCTTAGTTGAACTAACAATATGGATTTTATAAGATAGAGGAAAGAAACGGGCATATGAAGGTATGCTAATGAAGGGGAATGATGATGAGAGAACTAGAAAAAGCCATTCAATATGTAGAAAATGATCGTGTTGAAGAAGGGCTAGCTCTTATAAAGGAATTACAAAAAACAGCGAGCGCAGAAGACAAATTACTTCTAGCCGAACAATTTTATACGTGGGGACTTCTTGAAGATGCGATTGCGTTAGTGGACGAGCTTTTGGAGTATTATCCAGGAGAAGGTGAGCTGCTTTTATTCAAAGCTGAGGTATATGTCGATCTAGAAGAAGAAGAAAAAGCCATTGCTATTTTAGATACAATTGAATCAGACGACCCGATTTATGTTCGCGGCCTTCTGCTAACAGCTGATTTGTATCAAATGCAAGGACTAAGTGAGGTAGCAGAAGCAAAGCTGTTAGAAGCAAAGCGACTATTGCCGAAGGAAGAAGTCATCGATTTTGGACTTGGAGAATTTTACTTAAGTCAAGCAGAATATCGCAAGGCGGTTACTTACTACGAGCGCTTAATTGAGCAAAAATCAACGCTTGATTTCAACGGAATTGATTTAAATCAACGTTTAGCGGAAAGTCTATGTGGAACAGGTGAATACGAACAAGCTATTCCATATTTTGAAAAAGCGCTCGACAACAAGTTAGAAATTAACACGCTGTTTGAATATGCGCTTGCTGCGTATCATGCGGAGCATTATCAAACCGCGATTGAGAAATTTATCGAATTACAAGCATTAGATCCTCAGTATCACTCTCTATATCTCTTCCTAGCAAGAGCCTATGAGCATGAATCAATGCTACCAGAGGCGCTTGAGGCCGTTAACGATGGTATTAAGCAGGATGAGTTTAACAAAGAACTATTTTTCTACAAAGGAAAGCTTGCGCTCAAGATGGGCGACGAAGAAACGGCGGAACATGCGCTACGTGAAGGCATTGCCATCGATCCAGGTTACATTGAAGCTATTTTAACAGTTTCTACCCTTTACATGAGCCAAGAGCGATACGAAGATGTCATTGAAAACATTCAAACAGCCGTTTCTTATAATGAACATGATCCTCATTTTGATTGGGACTTGGCAAGAGCATCGAAAGAGTTGGAATTGTACGAAGATGCAATAAAACACTATGAAGCGGCATATAATGTCTTTAAAGAAGACTACGCCTTTCTAGAAGAGTACGGTTATTTTCTGCTTGAAGAGGGACAACGTGAACAGGCAAAGGCAATTTTCACGGCAATGCTTGAGCAAAACCCAACATCAGTCGAGATTCAAGATCTGTTAGCACAATTGCAAGAATCGTAATCAACGAAAAGGATTTTGGAGAGGTTTTGTTGAATAGGTAATAGTATAACCCTAAGTTTTTTTACAGATAGAAGGGAAGTGAAATAATGGCCACTCCTGTTTCTGTTAACGAGAAAAAAGAATTTGTGCGCTGGTTCTTAACTAACTATCAACTGAAGCGTCGAGAATGTGTGTGGATTTTAAATTATTTAATGAGTCATGATCACTTAATGAAAAATGTTCATTTTGTTGAACATGCGCAGTTTACGCCAAGGGGTTTGATCATGTCTACGCATTGTGTAGAGGATCCACCATTTCGTTTTTACAAAGAAAGCGTAATGACGACAGATGCAGAAAAATCATTTCATGATATTCGATTAAATCGAAATGAAGATATTTATATTCAATTGAATTTTCGATCTTCTTTTCTGTCACCGCAGTATGTAGCAGTATTAGAAGAAAATCCATACGCGCCAAAAAGTATGGAAACGAATGAAAAAGATCAAATGCTCGCTGAAAAAGTGCTTCAAGAATCCATTGAATCCTTTCAGCGTGCCAAGCTGTTGGAGCTAATTGATCAAGCACTTGACAACCATGATGAAGAAGAGTTTAAGCGACTAACAGGGTATATGAATCAACACTATCATGCGTAAGTAAAGATAGATCGATGCTTTTTGCATCAATATGGCATAACCTGTTCTAAATCTCTTTTAACTGTAATGGTTTCGTATGATGTGAAGGGATTCTACAGGATGAGATCATCTAGTAGGATCCTTTTTCATTATCTTTAAAGGAGGTGAAACACGTGCGATGGATAACAACTGATGTGGATCAGTATTTGCAGGCGAAAGAATACATTGACTGTGCGATTGTTCCTATTGTTCCAATTGAATTTGCCAGCTCATCGAAAACAGTTGCATCAGGGGAGTATGTGCAAGCTCTAGCCTATGAGATGGAAAGACAATACAAAGGTCGAGTGCTATTATTGCCCGCGTATACATATCTAAAAAACACTGACCTAGTCACAAAGAAAGCTGAATTGCTCGACTGGAAGCACTATTTGATCGAACAAGGCCTCACGCATGTTTTTATGCTAACCACAGAAGCAGAGTGGCGGCAATTTGATGGAGAGTTGGAAGGCTCGCTTTTATGGGTACCCTCGCTTCCATTTCATGCGATGAAAGATGAAGATAAAAGAGACATCTTGCAGCAGCAAGCTGAGTCAGTATCTTCTATTTTTACAGCCAGTTGGTAAACGATTTCTTAATTAAAAACAAAATATTCGAACTTTATTTAGTATTAATAATTTTTAGGAAAAGACCATATTGACCTTGATTAAATCTTGATATATCATGAGAATGTCCTAGTTTTATATATTTATAGAAATTTTTTCAAGGACGGAGCTTTTGACAAAGGGGGGGAGACGCATGAGCGAAAAGGAACACCAAGTGTCAAGACGCCAATTTTTGAACTACACGCTAACAGGGGTAGGCGGGTTTATGGCGGCGGGCATGCTTATGCCAATGGTTCGTTTTGCGTTGGATCCTGTACTGAGACCTGTTGCCAAACAAGATATGGTAGCAGTGGCGCAAGTGAAGGATATAACCAATGAGCCTCAGCGTTTTAATTTTAAAGTGCACCAAGTTGATGCTTGGCACGAGTCAGAAGAACCTAAATCTGCATGGGTATACAAAACCAAAAAGGGAGAGATTGTGGCATTGTCTCCTGTATGTAAGCATTTAGGATGCACCGTTAACTGGAACGGTGATAAGAAAAACCCTAATCGTTTTTACTGTCCTTGCCACGGCGGGATGTACGAAAAAGACGGCACCAATGTTCCTAAAACACCACCTATTCATCCTCTAGACGTCTTCAAACAAAAAGTAGAAAAGGGAACACTTTATTTAGGTAAAGCCGAACCAAGAGGAGGAGCGTAATCATGCTAAACAAAATCTATGATTGGGTTGATGAACGCTTAGATATTACTCCTTTATGGCGAGACATTGCTGACCACGAAGTACCTGAACATGTCAATCCAGCACACCATTTCTCAGCATTTGTCTATTGTTTTGGCGGGCTAACGTTTTTTGTAACCGTTATCCAAATTTTATCCGGTATGTTTTTAACGATGTATTACGTACCAGATATTAAAAATGCGTGGGAATCTGTTTATTATCTTCAAAACGAAGTTGCATTTGGACAAATTGTACGCGGTATGCATCATTGGGGTGCAAGCTTAGTCATCGTTATGATGTTTTTACATACGTTGCGCGTATTTTTCCAAGGTGCGTACAAAAAACCTCGTGAGCTTAACTGGATCGTGGGCGTACTAATCTTCGGCGTTATGTTAGGTCTAGGATTTACGGGCTATTTACTTCCGTGGGATATGAAAGCGCTTTTCGCGACGAAGGTAGGGCTTCAAATTGCGGAATCAACGCCGTTTATTGGAGCACAAGTTAAAACACTTCTAGCAGGGCATCCGGACATTATCGGAGCACAAACGTTAACTCGCTTCTTTGCCATCCATGTGTTCTTCTTACCAGGTGCACTTTTAGGCTTAATGGCTGCTCATTTCTTGATGATTCGAAAACAAGGTATTTCTGGTCCTCTATAAAGAGCAGCAACAAAAAAGAACATCTGATTTAAGGGAGGGATAACGACATGCATCGTGGTAAAGGAATGAAATTTGTCGGAGATTCACGTGTTCCTGTATCAAGGAAACCGAATATTCCGAAAGATTACTCGGAATTTCCAGGGAAAACAGAAGCTTTTTGGCCAAACTTTCTTTTAAAAGAATGGATGGTAGGGGCTGTATTTTTAGTCGGCTATCTATGCTTAACCATCGCAGAACCATCTCCTCTAGAACGTATTGCAGATCCTACTGATACAGGATATATACCACTACCAGACTGGTACTTTCTGTTTTTATATCAACTTTTAAAATATTCATATGCATCAGGTCCTTATAACGTAATTGGAGCATTTATCGTACCGGGAATCGCGTTCGGCGCACTTTTATTAGCCCCATTTTTAGATAGTGGTCCAGAGCGACGTCCGGCAAGACGACCAATTCCAACTGGTTTTATGCTGCTAGCCATTGCGGGTATTATCTTCTTAACGTGGGAATCAGTCGCAACACATGACTGGAAAGCTGCAGAAGCGCAAGGGAAAATCGTCAAAGAAGTGCCGATCGATAAAGAAGCAGAAGGCTATAAATTAATGGAGAAAAATACGTGTTTGACCTGTCACGGTGAAAATCTGCAGGGCGGGGCAGCAGCTCCAGCACTGACCGAAATTAATTTAAAGCCGGAAGAAATAGCGAAAATAGCTAAAAACGGTAAGGGGAACATGCCAGCAGGTGTGTTCAAAGGAACCGATGAAGAGCTAAAAACACTTTCTGAGTTTGTCGCAAATATCGGCAAAGATAAGTAGAGATTACAAGCTAAAAGATGATTTTAAAGGAGAAGTGGTGGATGTCTCTTTTGAGTCATCTTTTTTTATGTCATAATGTAGAAAACAGAATAAAATGAGGGATTATAGTGAATTATCTACAGCTTATTTTTAAAGACAAACGAGTGCTTATCCTGTTATTGATTGTGAATACGCTTGGAACGATTTACGGCTATATTTGGTACGGTGGACAGTTAGCTATGACGCCAGCAAAATTTATTCCCTTTGTACCAGATAGCCCCACAGCTACGCTCTTTTTTGTTTTTGTCCTAATTGGATTTCTAATGAATAAAAACTTCGGCTTAATGGAAGCGTTGGCGAGCGTGACGCTGTTTAAGTATGGCATTTGGGCAGTGGTAATGAACCTGCTTGTGTATAAAGTAACAGGAGAAATGAATATTATTATGCTCATGCTTATGACATCTCATTTCGCTATGGCAGTACAAGGTATCCTTTATACACCTTTTTATCGAATTAAGCCAATTCATTTATCAATTGCAGCCGTATGGGCCGTACATAATGAAATTATTGACTACGTGTTTTTCATGATGCCGCAGTATCCCGTATTGGATCAATATAGGGCACAAATTGGCTACTTTACCTTCTGGCTCAGCATTGCTTCGGTTGCACTTGTTTACTGGCTTGCTGTTCGAAAGAAAAAAATTGTAAAATAGGCGCACGAAAACCAAGCTTTCCTTCTACAATATAGTGTAGGCTACTGACATAGAGGTGATAAAATTGAGCAGTGTAAAAAAAGAGTTGCACCCTTCCATTGCAAAGTTTAAAACGTTTGTGAAAGATCATCCAAAGCTTGTAGAAGAAGTACGAAAGCAAAAGCGTTCTTGGCAGGAAATTTATGAAGATTGGTATTTGTTTGGGGAAGACGATCAAACATGGGCGAAGTACCGTTCAACAGATGGAGACGAAGAACCAGCAAAAGAAGATGAAAAGAAAGCAAAAGGAGACTTTTTAGGCTCAATCTTTTCATCGGTGAAGAATATGGACGTTGATCAAATGCAGCAGCATATGACGAGCATGAATTCCGCGATTTCAAACATTCAGCAGGTGCTTCAGCAATTCCAAACAAAGAAACCAATAGGTGGAGGCTCGGTCCCCAATAACCCTTTTGGATTTCGTAAGGATTAAGGCATAACATGAGAAAAGATGTGTATGATTATATCTCATCAAAGTCGAAGCTGCAGCAGTTTATTCGGGAACAACCAATTTGGTATCGTACGTTAACACGAGACCCAACTCAACTTGAAAAGTTTGAACTTGCGTCATTGCAGTATTTTAAACAGACGATTCCTCATAAAATTGAGAAGTTCTCAAATTCAGTCGAAATGGCGAATGTGATGCTTTATATGCTTCAAGCGATGCGAGAACAAGATTCATAATGAGCAGGCGACGTTGGAAATGGTTGCTTTGTTTATATGAAGAACCGGTCACAACCTATGACATAGGGAGAGGCCGGTTTTTCATTTTGTAAGAGTTGGATAAAAGTGGGGCGCTTGCACATACTACCTGAAAAAGGAGTGAGCGATGTGTATAGAATAGCTCTGTTTATGGCAAGTGTCTTATTGGTGGCGGGTTGTCAAAATGATAAACCAAAGCCGAATTCAAGTCCAAATCCACCGCAAAGTGAGCATCGTAAAAGCGTGGAGTCATCGGTTTCACTGCAGGATCGTACGCTTACGGTGCATCAGTATGTGAGCGGAGACGATGTGTACGTGGAGTGTATTATCAATCGATTCACGTTTCAGCAATCATCGCAAAATCAGGACGGACAAGGATACGTGGTTGTGTATGTAGACGGGGTAAGGACGCTTGAAGAGTCAAAAGCAGCGTTTGTGATTCCGAATTTGGAAAAAGGTGTTCACCAAATTCGGTTAGAGGTTGAGCGTGAAAAAGGAAGCGTATATGACTTGAAGCAAGAGTTTAGTGTAAATGTGGGCAATTGATATGGAGTTAAAAAGGAGAGCGTTGTCTTACCTAGGTTGGTGAGGGAGGGCTTCTTTTTTTTGCATCGAGAGGGGATTTATTAGTGCGTCCCTTCGTTCCAGATTGCTACGCTTTCCGCAGGGCGAGCGGTGAGCTTCCTCGTCGCGTTGCTTCCTGCGGGATCTCACCTGACTCGCTCATC
>NZ_LILC01000030.1 GCF_001274935.1 Priestia koreensis
AGGCACGCCGCCAGCGTTCGTCCTGAGCCAGGATCAAACTCTCCGAAGAAATGTTTGACTTGCTCATTTGTTGTCTTGCTTTTAAAACGTTGACGTTTTTGCTTGTTTTGTTCAGTTTTCAAAGTTCATCTCGCTTGTAAGCGACTTTCTTATTTTACCATCCACTCAATTGTTTGTCAACAACTTTTTTAATTCGTTTTCGGTAAGTATTTTGTTTGTTTCTCGCTGTCTTAGCGACAAGTAATAATTTATCATGATATGTTTTTAAAGTCAACACTATTTGAAAAGTTTTTTAAAAGAAAGTTGTTCTTTTAGAATAGATGCAAAGGAACTCGCTGATAAACAAGGGTTTTGAGCCCCTTTACACTTTTTATTCCTGTCTAGTTTTTTAAAATTCTATAATGACGATGATAAATATTTTTGCCTTTGGTAGGGATTTTTTCAACTCGAACGACGCCTTTTCCTACTAAAAATTCTAATAGCACTCCAACATCGATCACATACGGACGTAGCTTTGGATGATTTAAAATCTCATCAAATGTCCATGCCTCTTCTTTTTCACTTAATACCTCTAAGAAGTGTTTAGAGCCAATCTCAGTTCGTTGATTTACTAAAAATTCGCTTGCTAAAAATAGAAGCTCTAATCTCTTCGGAAGTTCTTCTGTGCTGTACACAAGTTCTTCATACAATTTATAAATTTCAGGTTCTATTTTTCTAACCTGACTCCAGACGGTTACTTCGGGGTGGAAGCCATTTTCAATGACTGACAATCTAGCTAAATGATGTAACGCATGAATAATATGATTGAAGGCGTCTAAGTAATGCTTCGATTCATAGAAGTCTTTTCCTTCTATATAGCGACGAATAAGCTTGGCAAATTCGATCGCAGTTTTTTCAACTCGTTCTTGCTGTGGAAAATCCAATAAGCGCTGACGTAATTGATCGACGTATTCATTACGATCAAAAATAACCTTTCCGTTGAGTACCCAATCCACAATTCTTCTATTTGTACCATACAATAACCACTCGTGTACTTGCTCTGCTGTCGCTACATATAGAGATGCTTTTTGATTGATATACTCGTAGTGTTTAATAAACAGTGGATCATTCGCCTCTCTTACAATGATAAATAATACAGCGTCCAAGTTTTCTGTAATGGGAGATTCTTCTTTTCGTCGTTCAATTAACAAAATACTTAACGTATCCTCGTTGCTAGCACGCTCTTGATAAATAGGTCGCAAAATATCTTCCATAATTGGCTCCTCCAGAAATAATTTGTCTCATCTATTGTAAAAGAAAATTCGACATATGACGAATAAAATCACACTTTATATGTAACATTTTGATAAAAATAGTTGAAATCCTCCTAACATGCGTCAATTCATTTCAAGAAATCTTCTATCACTTTGGTAGTTTGTTTCAAACTCAAAAAGCCCATTAAATTATTACCTAAAATAGACAGAATTTTATGATATGATAAATTTAATAGGAGGGGACTGAATTGGCAGCTAAATATTCAAGCAAGATTAATAAGATTCGCACGTTTGCATTAAGTCTTATTTTTATTGGATTTATTGTCATGTACGGAGGAGTGTTTTTTCGATCAAACGTATGGGCTATGACTATCTTTATGCTTATGGGTCTACTATGCATCATCGCTAGCACCGTTGTTTACTTTTGGATCGGTCTCTTATCGACAAAAGCGGTCCAGGTAGTCTGTCCAAGCTGTAAGAAACCTACAAAAATACTTGGTCGAGTAGATATGTGTATGCATTGCAGAGAACCACTCACCCTAGACCCGGCATTAGAAGGAAAAGAATTTGATGAACGATATAATAAAAAAAGCGCCACTTAAACATGACGCAAAAAAGGCAAAAGAAAAACCTCTATCATGAGGTTATCTTTTGCCTTTTATCAGTGCTCTGTTTTTTCTTTACAATCCGAACAAGTTCCGTAAATCTCCATGCGGTGATTTTTCACATCGAATCCAGTGATATGAGCAGCAAGTGCTTCTACTTCGTCCAAACCTGGATAGTGAAAATCAACAATCCGGCCACAGCGATCGCAAATAACATGATAGTGATGAGTAGTAACGTAATCAAAGCGACTTGAGGCATCTCCAAACGTCAACTCTTTTACAATCCCCACTTCTTTAAACACACGCAAATTATTATATACCGTAGCAACACTCATATTGGGGAATTTACCCTCTAATGATTTATAAATTTCATCTGCAGTTGGATGCGACATTGAACTGATTAGATATTCCAAAATCGCATGACGCTGTGGAGTAATGCGAACACCGGTCCCTTTTAACGATTCAATTACGTCCTTCAATTCATGGGCTGACACGTCATGCACCTCATTTCTATAGATATTATTACTTTATAATTCTTATAATTAGTCTACAAGAAAATGTATGCTTTTGTCAATCTTGCTCTATGTAACATCCTTACACTTTTAACGGTGATTTGACGCACGTCTCTTCTTATAAAAAAAGTGCGAATAATTTCGCACTTTCTACATTTGGTACTATCCTGAGGAGGTATGCCCTACACCATTATTTTATGTAGGTGAAAACAAAATGTCCTGGGCACCTACCCAATTTCCATTAAAGATTTTCCTTGATATAACGAAGGGCATCTTCCACGTGATCTTTTACACGGACTTTTCGCCACTCTTTTACAAGTATTCCCTGTTTATCAATGATGAACGTAGAGCGTTCAATACCCATGTACTCTTTACCAAAGTTTTTCTTTAGTTTCCATACATCATACTGTTCAGCTACTTGGTGATCTTCGTCCGCAAGTAGTTGAAACTGAAGTCCATGTTTTTTTATAAACGTTTCATGTTTTGAAACGGGGTCTGGACTCACACCTAAAATGACGGTGTTTAAATCTTGGAATTGTTCGTGCTGATCACGGAAATCACATGCTTCTGTCGTACACCCTGGTGTCATATCCTTTGGATAAAAATAAAGAACGACATTTTTTCCTGCAAATTGAGACAGTGATACAGTTTGTCCTTCTGTTGAAGGAAGTTCAAAATCTGGCGCCTTCTTTCCAACGTCAAGCGTCATATTAATCCCCTTCTTTCTCCATACTTATTTCTTCTTCATTATACGGAAGTTTGTTTTTAATTACCCGCACCACGATACTTTTTAACCCCTATATTCCATAGAATGAGGGACATTACGAAAAACACAATTCCCATAACAGGAGTTAAAAAGGCATAGCCATACCACTTTGTTTTCCCTAAAAAGTACGCAGCGGGATAAACACCTACAAAGGCAAAGGGTAAAATCCACGTTAAAATATAACGAATGATCTGGTTGTAAATATCTACAGGATATCTTCCGTAGTTCCCGATATTATACATAGTTGGCATGATGGACGTACGTGCATCAGACCAAAAACCAATACTTGCAATGGCAACAAAAATCCCTGCATAAACAAGCGCACCTCCAAATACAAACGCAACAAAAATAATGACGTCATACCAATGGAAATCAAGTGCTAACCTTGAACCTGCGTACAGCATAACAGCTAACCCTGTAAAAGCTCCGAATAAAGACTCTAGTTCCATTCGTTCTAAAATCACTTGAAAAAGACTGTGAATTGGCCGTGTTAATATGCGATCCATCTCACCTTTCACGATGTACCTTTCATTAAAATCCCAAATGTTAAAGAAAGCAGAGAAAAGCGCAAACGGAACAAGAAAAAAGCCATAAATAAAGATAATTTCATCTCGAGACCAACCGTTTAAAAGCTGTGTGTGCCCGAAAACAACCAGTATAAAAATTAAATTCACTGCTTGAAATAACAAATCTGACAATAACTCTACTACTACATCAGTGCGATATTGAAGACGTGTTTTCATATATTGACTGATGTATTGAACGAACATAGATGTGTAAAACACGACTTATCCCCCCTGAATAACCATTCTTTTTCTTGCTATATTCCATAGAAGTGAGATAGGGACAAATAAAATAAGTGCCCATATACATTGAGTTAAAAGCGCCGAGGTAATCTGACTTCCTTTAAAACCTTCTGTAAAAATCATACTTGGGATATAGCTAATCGATTGGAAAGGAAAATAAGCCATAATGTGCTGTGCCCAAATTGGATAAAAAGAAATCGGCAACAGTAGCCCAGAAAACAAATCGATGACTACCCTTTTTGCTCGAATAAGTCCGTCATTATTAAATAAGAAAAAAGTCGTGATTCCCGTTAATAGATTGATTTGGGTGTTTACAATAAAGCTTAAGATTAAGGATAGGAAAAAGAAGCCCCACGTTGGAATATCCGTTGATAATTGAATTGGGAATAACAACCCCACAATAACCATACCCGGAACAGAGAAAAATAGGATACGGAAAATTCCTTCTCCTAGTCCTTGCATCGCTTTCATACCAAGATAACTGTAAGGACGAATTAATTCCACTGCTACTTTTCCTTCTTTAATCTCCATTGCCATTTCCCGATCCAAGTTATTAAAGTAGAAGGCTCTAGCCATCCAGGATACGGCAACGTAAGTAGTCATCTGAACAATGGTCAACCCTTGTATATTCGATTTTCCACTGTAAATGGCACTCCAAAGGAAATAGTACGCTCCGATATTAATGCTATAAATCAGGATACCGCTATAGTAGTTTGTTCGATAGGCAAGCATCATTAAAAAACGTATGCGAATCATTTCAAGATACTTACCCATGCGTCATCCCCTCTTCATAGATGTTTCGGATAATTTCTTCCGTCGATGTCTCGTCGATACTAATATCTTTGATCGCGTACCTTGCTACTACTTTACCGATTACTTGCGAGATCGCATCTTCCTCATTATGAACATGTGCTACTAGCACATTGGCTCTTTCTCCTTCTTTCCAAGAAACAGGAAGTGCAGAGGTAAAGGCAGCAAGTTCTTCCTTATTTGGTTCCTCTTTAAATTCAAAGGAAACTTGCTTCTGACCACCCCAATTGGAGCGAAGCTTTTTCAACGAACCATCATAAATAATGTTTCCTTCGTCTAGCATCACTACTCGTTCACACAGTGCTTCAATATCCGCTAAATCATGTGTCGTTAATAAGATCGTTGTGTTGTATTTTTCGTTAATTTCTTTTAAAAATTGGCGAATCTTTAACTTTACAAGTACATCCAATCCAATTGTAGGTTCATCTAAGAACAGAAGGGGTGGATTATGAATAAGTGCCGCCGCAAGCTCACAACGCATTCGCTGTCCTAGCGATAACTTTCGTACAGGCTTATCTAGTAGTGGACCAATATCCAATGTTCTAATGACATGCTCCATGTGCTCTTCATATTCTTCATCTGATACTTTGTACACTTTTTTAAGCAATCGAAACGACTCTTGAACGGCAATATCCCACCAAAGCTGTGACCGCTGTCCAAATACGACGCCAATCGTATGGGCAAATCGCTCGCGCTCCTTGTGCGGGTTCATACCGTTTACAGTCACATTGCCGTCTGTTGGAGTTAGAATACCTGTGAGCATTTTAATCGTGGTAGATTTCCCCGCTCCGTTCTCCCCTATGTATCCAACCATTTCTCCTTGCTTGACCGTAAAAGAAATATCATTTACCGCTCGGTGAATTTTATAGTTTCGTGTCAAAAGATCTCGAAAAGCGCCTTTTAATCCCGAACGGCTTGAATAGGCCTTAAATTCTTTACGTAACTTTACAACTTCAATTGCATTTCCCATGTTGTAACCTCCATGCTTATTAACCGTACGCCTTAGTCTATACAATTCCCTACCCCTTCACAATTACTAAAATAATTGTTTGTTTTTTCAGCAAAATCTGTTTATTACTCTTTCGCAATGAATCAGCTCGCTTACCTTTTTCCACGTTTCTTATTTTGATAGAATAGGGATGGTAAATACGTTTCTTGAGGAGGAACATGATGCAATTCACAAAATCTGAACAGCTTCAGCAAGAAGCTGTAGAAAATATTCTTGGAGGAGTAAACAGCCCCTCTCGATCTTATAAAGCGGTAGGCGGCGGTGCTCCTGTTGTAATGGAACGCGCAAAAGGCGCATATTTCTGGGATGTAGATGGTAATCAATATATTGATTACTTAGCGGCATATGGCCCGATCATTACTGGACATGCTCACCCACATATTACAAAAGCAATCCAACATGCAGCCGAAACAGGCGTGCTATACGGGACACCAACAAAGCATGAAATTACATTCGCAAAAATGATCCGTGAAGCAATGCCTGCTTTAGATAAAGTACGTTTTGTTAACTCCGGGACTGAGGCGGTTATGACGACAATTCGTGTTGCCCGTGCTTATACTGGTCGTGACAAAATCATCAAATTTGCTGGGTGCTACCATGGTCACTCAGACTTAGTGCTAGTAGCAGCAGGATCTGGACCATCTACATTAGGGACACCTGACTCAGCGGGCGTACCAAAAAGCATTGCACAAGAGGTTATTACGGTTCCATTTAATGAAATTGAACCTTTCAAAGAAGCTCTTGAAAAGTGGGGCGATGAAGTAGCTGGAATCTTAGTAGAACCAATCGTCGGAAACTTTGGTATTGTTGAACCAGAGCCAGGATTCCTTCAACAAGTAAATGATTTGGCGCATGCAGCTGGTGCACTCGTTATTTATGATGAAGTAATTACGGCATTCCGTTTTATGTATGGTGGAGCACAAGATCTATTAGGTGTTAAGCCAGATTTAACGGCTCTAGGTAAAATTATTGGTGGTGGATTACCGATCGGTGCGTACGGTGGCCGCCAAGATATTATGGAACAAGTTGCGCCTCTTGGACCAGCTTATCAAGCAGGAACAATGGCAGGAAATCCCGCCTCTATGCTATCAGGAATCGCATGCCTTGAAGTGTTAAAAGAAGAAGGAGTCTACGAAGAAATGGACCGTCTCGGTGCCATTCTTGAAGCGGGTATCGAAAAACACGCGGCTACATACAACCTTCCGATTACCATTAACCGTTTGAAAGGCGCGTTAACGATTTATTTCACAGATGAAAAAGTGAAAAATTATGTACAAGCTGAAAACACAGACGGCGAGATGTTCGCGAAGTTCTTTAAATTAATGCTTCACCAAGGTATTAACTTAGCTCCTTCTAAATACGAAGCGTGGTTCCTAACGACTGCTCATACAGAAGAAGACATTCAAAAGACGTTAGTTGCAGTTGAAAATGCATTTAAACAATTAACGAACGCATAAATATACAATAATATTAACGGTCATCGGAGAGATATTTCCGATGACCGTTTTTCTTTTTAATTGGAAACGCTTACAAATTAATGTTTGTACGTATTATTGACAGTTTTATTAATTTTGTAGGTTTGAATAATTGATCAGCAAAATGAATAAATAATTGAATTTTTCTGAAATCCATGATAAGATGTTAGTTACAATTCTGAAAATTTAGTTTTTTAGTTTACTTTTAAAAATAGATTATTACTTGGAGGTGAAGGCAGGAAGAGTGTGTGTGATCTTACTACGCACTTGAAGCCAAACGTATGCGTCAATCAACATGGACCCCTAGTTTATTTAAAGACTATCATCTTCACGAACACGATGCGTGTGGTATTGTGTCAGTCATTGAAAAAGAGAGAGAAGCAACAAAGAAAAATATTGAGGACTGCATTAATGCTCTTAACACGATGAATCACCGTGCCGGCTTTGTTAACGGCGAAGGTGATGGAATTGGTGTACACATCGACTTACCAACTATTCTATGGAAAGAAAAACTATCTAAAGCTGGATTAAATGAAAGTTTAGTAGACCAAGATTCTTTTATTGTCGGTCACTTTTTTATTTCCAAGGAAGTTAGCAAGACTTCTGCGAAAAAGCGCATTTTATCAGTATTAGAAGGTCTAAATTTCGAATTAGTGTATGAAGCGGATAATATTACAAACTCAGACGTTCTAGGTCCTCTCGCTAAAAATGAAGAACCTTACTTCTGGCAGGTTGGACTTATTTCTAAAGATACCCATTCTATAAAGAAGAAAACATTTGAAGCAACGCTAGAAATTGAGAAAGATGCTGCTGTTCACGTATCTTCCTTAAGCAACTCTTATGTCGTTTATAAAGTAATGGGCGCTGGCGACACCCTAAAGGCTTACTACGAAGATCTAAAAAGTCCCGTGATTGCCTCAACGATGACGCTTGGTCACAATCGTTATTCAACCAATACACTTACAAATTTTTTCCGTGTACAACCATTCAGCTTGTTAGGCCATAACGGAGAGATTAACACGGTAGCAAAGCTTCGTGACGAAGCGCGTATGATGAATGTTTCACTAACAAATGGAGGTAGTGATTCACAGGATCTTGACCGAATTATTCAATCGCTTATTTCACGCGATGATTATTCTTTATTTGAGGCGGTCGACGTTCTCTTCCCTCCTATCGTAAACGAAATTAAAGCTTACCCACCTCACCTACAAGATTTGTACACGTATGTTCGAGAAGCGTGGGGACACTTTGCCCAAGGTCCTGCTGGAATTATTTCAAGATATGAAGACGAAGCTGTTTTCAGCGTGGATTCTTTAGGGCTTCGTCCATTGTGGAAATTAGAGACTGAGAGCTCTTACCTGTTCTCTTCTGAACCAGGAATTATTCCAAACGGCGAGTACGTTGCTGAACCTAAACCGTTAGGACCTGGAGAAAAAGTAGGCTTAAAATGGAATGCTGATGGAAAGATGGTCGTATTTGATTATCCAGCACTTCAGCAAGAAGTATACGAGCGGTTCTCTAAGCGTATCAAGCTAACTGACGACCGTCTTCGTCTTTCAACGCCCCATTATCCAACCAATGTTTTAATGACGAATTTAGGCAAAGTGTCTAATGGCCATTATGCGGCATTTGGTTGGGATCGTGAACATATACAGCTTATTGAACAAATGGCTGATAACGGCGCCGAACCAATTCGCTCGTTAGGTCATGACGCGCCGCTTGCGGCTTTACATGGCGGTCGTAAAAACATTGCGGACTATATTAAAGAAAGCGTAGCTGTTGTTACGAATCCAGCCATTGACCGTGATCGTGAGACAGAGCACTTTTCTACGCGGGTCATCGTTGGGAAACGTCCATCTCTTTCTAAGAAAGAGGATAACGACTACGTTGTTGAACTACTCTCCCCTATCCTTATTGAAGGAGAGCAAGGAAATCGCTGTGCTGAATCACTTGAACAGCCTTCTTTTGATCAATTAGTAAATGACTATCAGCAAAAGCAGTTATCTTATTATTTGTCTGCTACGTTTAAAAATGGCGAATCAATCCCTGAAGCTTTAAAGCGTCTTGAAGAGGAAGCCACAGAAGCGGTATTAGGTGGGAAAACGCTGCTTATCATTGACGATGCACAGGCTCATCAAAACGGACAGTACTTTTTAGATCCTCACCTTGTGACGGCTGCTTTAGATCAGGCGTTAGTAGAAAAACAGCTTCGCCGCGACTGTACGCTTCTTCTACGTTCAGGGGCCATTCGCTCGTTGCATGACGTAGTAACTGCCTTTGGCTTAGGAGCAAATGTCATTAGTCCATATTTATTGTTTGCGACGGTCTTCGAAGAAACGGATCAGCCGACGTTAAATCTCTATTCCGCATTAATAAAAGGATTAGAAAAGGTCATTTCCACGATTGGAATTCATGAGCTTAGAGGATATGGACGTCTTTTCTCAGCAATTGGTTTACATGACGACATTGCTGGAATTTTAAATGTTGTAAACTTCTTCGGTTCAACAACTCTCGTACACGATTGGGAGCAGATGAAGGAAGATTCAATTGCCAGAGCATCGGAATACGAAGATGAGAAAGCACGTCCCGGGAAAACGTTCCACCTCTTCCCTCGTATCTGGAAAGCGATTGGAGAAGTCGCACAAACTGGATCGTACGATGCTTATCGTGAAAAGTTAACCGAACAAGAGGAAGGAAATCCAACTACTATTCGTCATTTAACGAACATAACTTCATCTCCTAAACGCGTATCGCCTGAGAAGGTGGATGTTGGTGTAGGCGAACACAGCTTGCCATTCGTTATTGCTTCTATGTCATTTGGATCTCAAAATGAAATTGCGTTTAGAGCCTATGCTGAAGCAGCAAACCGCTTGAATATGGTGAGCTTAAATGGTGAAGGTGGCGAAATTAAAGATATGCTTGGCAAATATCCTCGTACACGAGGACAGCAAGTAGCATCTGGACGTTTCGGTGTTAACGCTGAGCTTCTTAACTCTTCTAATCTATTGGAGATTAAGATCGGGCAAGGAGCAAAGCCTGGAGAAGGTGGGCATTTACCCGCATCAAAAGTAACGTTAAAAATTGCTGAAGCGCGTAATGCTACGGTCGGATCAGATTTAATTTCACCATCCAACAACCATGACATTTATTCCATTGAAGACTTAGCTCAAATGATTTCTGAGTTAAAAACAGCCAATGACCAAGCAAAAGTCGCGGTCAAAGTACCGGTTGTGCCAAACATCGGAACGATTGCTGTTGGGATTGCTAAAGCTGGAGCTGACATTATTACCTTAAGTGGTTTTGATGGAGGAACTGGTGCAGCACGTATCCATGCTCTTCAGCACGTAGGGTTACCAGTAGAAATTGGCGTTAAAGCTGCTCATAATGCTCTTTTAGAAGCTGGACTACGTCAGAAGGTGGAAATTTGGGCTGACGGTGGAATTAAAAGTGCTCTTGATGTTGTCAAAATGATGATGCTTGGGGCAAATCGTATTGGATTTGGTACGTTGTCAATGATCGCAATTGGATGTACAACTTGTCGAGGCTGTCACCTTGATACGTGTCATGTAGGAATTGCGACACAAATTGAGTCAGAAGCCCAAGCAAAAGAACATGGACTTCGTCGCTTCGTTCCTCGTCAACTAGATAATGCTGTTCAAGGGTTAACAAACCTCTTTACCGCTTTTGGCAATGAGCTAAAACAATTAGCTGGTGATCTCGGATTTGATCGTCTTCAAGATCTAGTAGGACGCTCTGACCTTTTAACGCAAGCACGAGGAAAAGATCTTCTTGACCTTACCTACCTGCTTAAAACGGTGGATATTCAGCCTTTTGCACAGCCAGAAGTGGCAGCAAGCGTTGAAGAAGAACAATTAAGTGTAGCCGTCGGTAGCGAATATTTGGACTATCACGTTGAAAGTCTAGAAAAGTCGCGTTCGTATGATACAGTTACATCTGAACAGCGTATTCTAGGAAGTCGCGTTTCTTGTCACCGCGTGCGTAACCGTCTTGACGGCTCGTATAAAAAACTTCCTGCGATTAGCCTTCAATACAACAATGGCTCTATTCCAGGAAATGGTTTAGGAGCTTACAATACGAGTGGTATTAACATTCAGGTAAGCGGTGGTGCCCAAGATGGAACTGGAAAAACATCTTTTGGAGGCAGTATTTCAATTCTAAAATCACCGGGTAAAAATGGTGGCTATTATAACGGATCTGTTGGTAAAGGATTTGGATACGGTGCACAAAGCGGCCTTCTTTTAGCACAAGGAAATGCTGATGCACGTGCTGGTATTCGTCTATCAGGGGCCGACATGATTATTGGGGGCAAAGTAGTATCCCCTATTCCTGAGGAAGAGCACGGAAATATTGGCGTGAATGCCAACATTAAAGGGTTTGCCTTTGAGTATATGACGAACGGTCGTGGCCTTGTAATGGGTGATCCTGGTCCTTGGATTTGTGCGGGGATGACAGGTGGAGTTGTATATCTTCGCCATCAGCCTGAAATGGGTCTAACAAAAGAAGCCCTAAAGCGCCGAATTGCAAAGGGAGCGAAAGTTGACCTTTCTCCTTTAAATGCAAAAGGTTTAGCAGATGTGAAAGAGCTGTTAACATTATACTCAAATGAGTTAACAAATCAGGGGCAGCTTGATGAAGCCAAAGAAATCGAAAAATTAGCTTCAAATCCGTCTGCTTATTTTCTACAAGTTATCCCAAGCAAAGAACAGGCAGACCCTTCAGTATCAACCGAATGATGTCCCACACAACAAAATATTGTTAAAAAATCCCGCTTTTTGGCGGGATTTTTATTTTTTTAACTCTTGATATAATTCGCTAAACCTTGTATATTATGTTATTGTTTACTTTAATTTATTAAGGATAATAAATAAGAAAAGAATTATTATCGGAAAGGAATTTAAGAATCAAATGAAACTTGGAGCCCGCATTTTAAAAACGGGGATTGCCATTACGCTTGCTTTAGTTCTAGCTAAGTATCTAGGGAGCCCTTCTCCTATCTTTGCGGGAATTGCTGCGATATTTGCGATTCAACCATCGATTTATCGCTCTTACCTAACCGTGCTTGAACAAGTACAAGGAAACGTAATTGGCGCGTTATTAGCGGTAGTTTTTGTACTGATCTTTGGTAATAATCCTTTCATTATTGGACTAACAGCTGTTATTGTTATTGGTATCAACTTAAAACTTAAAATTAATAATACCATTGGTTTAGCCTTAGTAACGGTCTTGTCCATCATGGAGAGCACTAGCGATCACTTTGTTTTATTTGCACTTATACGTTTTAGTACTATCTTGCTCGGTGTACTTTCAGCCTTTGCGGTAAACTTAATTTTTCTCCCACCTAAGTATGAAACAAAGCTTTACTATAAAATTGTTTATACAACGGAAGAAATCATTAAGTGGATTCGTATTAGCATGCGCCAAGCAACAGAATACACTCTTTTAAAAGCTGATATTAGTAAAATTAAAGATCAAATCAAACGCATGGATCAATTCTTTGATTTTTACAAAGAAGAGCGTACGCATTCGAAGAAAAATAGGTATGTAAAATCAAGAAAGCTAGTTCTCTTTCGCCAAATGATTGTTACAACAAATGCCTCTTATAAAATTTTAAAATTGTTACACCGCTTAGAGAATGATATCTTGCATCTTCCTAAAAATATGCAAGACTTAATTACGAGCGAAATAGAATGCTTACTAGGATATCACGAGCACCTAATGCTCAAATTTATCGGCAAAATTAAAGTCCAGCAAACTGAACCCATTGCAGATGAGGTTTGCACAGGTAGACGCGCTCTTATTCACGCGTTTATGCAACAGCGATTACAAGAAGAGGATAGCGACAATAAAGCAGTTTATCACCTGTTCCCTGTTGTAGCAGCTATTCTAGAATATAGTGACCATTTGGATCATTTAGAGACGTTAATTGATAGCTTTCATAGCTATCATAAAGACATCAACGAATTTCAAATTGAAGATGCACCTGAACTTGAATAGAAAAAATCCTGGAGCGATGCTCCAGGATTTTTTAATTTTTCATTCTTGGGTCTAGCGCATCGCGTAAACCGTCTCCCATTAGGTTAAATCCTAGAACCGTCAGCATAATGGCGATTCCGGGAAAGACCATCGTCCAAGGAGCCTGTACTAAAAACGTTTTAGAATCTGCTAGCATCTTCCCCCACTCAGGTTCTGGGGCTCTCGCACCTAATCCTAAAAACCCAAGAGCAGCTGCTTCAATAATTGCCGTTGCGATAGCAAGCGTACCCTGTACAATAATTGGTGTCATACTATTTGGCAAAATATGATGGAAAAGAATACGGCTGTCCTTCATCCCAATTGCTTTCGCTGACAGAATGTACTCCTCTTGTTTAACGCTCAATACTTTGGATCGTATAAGACGTCCGAAGTTCGGAATATTTATAACTGCAATTGCAATCAAAGCATTTTCCAAGGAAGGTCCTAATACCGCTACGATTCCAATTGCTAATAAAATACTTGGGAAAGCAAGCATAATATCGAAAACTCGTGAAATGACCGTATCAATCCATTTCCCATAGTATCCTGCTAAAATCCCAAGCAAGCTTCCTACTATCACAGATCCTAAAACGGCTACAAAGCCTACCCACAGAGAGATTCTCGCTCCGTATATGACACGTGAAAGGATGTCCCGACCAAAATCATCCGTGCCAAACCAGTGCTCGCTTGAAGGAGGCTGAAGCTTTTTCGAGATCATCTGCTCATTGAATCCCTGCGGTGCAATCCACGGTGCAGCAAGTGCCAATATAATAAAGAAAAGCACGATGCCTGTCCCAATGACCGCTAGTTTATTTTTACGAAATCCCCTCCATGCTTCTTTCCACGGAGAAATGGACTCATCTTGCTGTGGTGCCGAAGGCGGTAGGAAAGCTTCTTTTCTCGCTAGTTCTGCCATAATAACACCTCTCCATTCCTAATTATATTTAATACGTGGATCAACAACTGCGTACAACAGATCGACAATTAAATTGATCAGCACGAACAAAATAGCAATAATTAAAATTCCTGATTGAATAACAGGATAGTCACGATAACCGATCGCTTCGTAAATATAGCGTCCAATTCCAGGCCAGCTGAAGATTGTTTCGGTTAAAATTGCACCACCTAGTAACAAGCCAAACTGTAATCCGATAATCGTAATAATAGGAATGACGGCATTTTTCAAACAGTGTTTATATACGACCCAAAACATTTTCAACCCTTTTGCACGAGCTGTGCGGATGAAGTCTGAACGCATGACCTCAAGCATACTTGAGCGCGTAATGCGAGCGATAATGGCCATTGGAATTGTTGCAAGCGCAAGGCTTGGTAAAATTAAATGTTGAATGACGGTCCAGAATTGATCAAAGCGCCCCTGTATCAACGTATCGATAATATAGAGATGTGTGATGGCCTCTATAGGCGCCCTTACATCCTCCCGGCCCATCGTTGGAAGCCAGTCAAGATTGATCGCAAATGCCCACTGCTCCATCAGCCCAAGCCAGAAAATAGGAATGGACACGCCAATTAAGGCGAGAAGCATTGCGACATAGTCAAACCAGGAATTTTGGAACCATGCACTAATAATGCCGGCATTTACACCAATTACGATGGCAATAATAATCGCCACTAGTGATAACTCAATTGTTGCGGCTAAATACGGCCAAATCTCTTCACTAATCGGTGATTTTGTACGCAGTGAGTCTCCTAAATTCCCTGTGAATAGATCCCCTAGATAGTGAAAATATTGAATATACCAAGGCTGA
The DNA here is from genome assembly GCF_001274935.1 of Priestia koreensis. Lineage (GTDB taxonomy): Bacteria > Bacillota > Bacilli > Bacillales > Bacillaceae_H > Bacillus_AG > Bacillus_AG koreensis. Next base: position 15,036 of record NZ_LILC01000030.1, read on the forward strand.
TCTAAGCCAAGCTGTTTCGTTAAGTTCGCGATTGATTCTTTTGTAGCTAACTGACCTAATATCACCTGAGCTGGATCTCCAGGTATGGCACGAATCATAAAAAATACCACTAGAGAAAGGCCCAATAGAACAGGAATTAACATTAATACTCGTCGTGTAATATATGAGAACATTTTCTCACTTCCTTTATGGTGGAATGCTTGTCCAAAATGACTATGTATGAATGTTCAAATGAAATCGCCCTCTTCCTCCTTACCATCACGGAGAGGTGAATTGGGCGATTTTCATTTAACTATTTATGACCAATTATTTAAAATAAACGCCTAAGAACTTATCAGATCCAGTTGGATGTGGATGGAACCCTTCTAAATTCGCTTTTGCAGCAAGAGCTGGGTTTGAGTACACAAGTGGAATCCACGGTGCATCATCTTTAATAATTGCTTGAGCCTGCTTGTAAAGCTCATTACGTTTTGCTTGATCTACCTCTGTTTGTGCTTGAATTAATAAATCGTGCACTTTTGGGTTTTTATAGTACGTATAGTTGTTACTTCCGATTGAATCTTGGTCAAGAAGTACATATAAGAAGTTGTCAGCATCACCGTTATCACCAGTCCATCCTAATAAGAACGTATCTGCTTCCCCTTTACGTGCTTTTTCAAGGTATGTTGCCCACTCATACGTAACGATTTTTGCTTTTACACCAATCTTTTCGAAGTTTGCTTGAAGTGCTTCCGCAATCTTTTGTCCATCTGGCATATATGGTCGCGCTACAGGCATTGCCCAAAGTTCAATGCTAAAACCATCTTTGTAGCCAGCTTCTGCAAGAAGTTTCTTCGCCTTATCTAAGTCAAAATCGTAATCTTTTAATTCATCATTGTAGCCTTCTACTACTGGAGGCATTGGATTTACTGCTGGTTTTGCTTCTCCTGCATAGAAACCTTCAATAAGCTCTTTTTTGTTTACTGCATAGTTCAGTGCTTGACGTACTTTTTTATCTTTTAAAGGCCCTCTTGTGCTTGTTAAACCAAGGTAAGCTACGTTTAATGAAGGACGTGTAATAACTTGAAGGTTAGAATCACTCTTCACAGACGGAACATCACTGTAGTTCACTCCATCAATTAAATCTACTTCTCCTGTTTTTAACGCGTTTAGTCGCGCAGAGTTTTCAGGAATAACGGTAAAAATAACTTTCTCTAATTTTGGCTCATCTTTTACCCAATAGTCTTTGTTCTTTTCAATTGTAATACGATCGTTTTCTTTCCATTCCACAAACTTGTATGGACCTGTACCTACTGGATTTTTCATGTATTTGTCGCCATATTTTTTAATCGCCTCTGGAGAAGAGATGGCGAATGCACCCATTCCAAGGTTTTTAAAGAATGGCGCAAGCGGATGTTTTAGTTTAAATTCAACCGTAGTTGCATCCTTTGCTGTTACACTCTCAATAACATCACCAAACTGTGAGTTATAATAGTAGAATTGCTCTTTGTTTCCTGCTTTCCAGCGATTGAAGTTAAATACAACTGCCTCTGCGTTAAAGTCGCTTCCATCTTGGAATTTGATTCCTTCACGAAGCTTTAGTGTTTGTACTAAACCATCGTCAGAAGTACTCCACTCAGTTGCTAAACCTGGTGTTAAATCCGTGCTACTTTCTTTAAAATCAATCAATGTATCAAAAATATTTTCCGTTACTTTAAATGACTCACCATCTGTTGCTGTAGCTGGGTCAAGGGAAACAGAATCCCCACCGCGCCCGTACACAAGCGTCGTTTGTTTATCACCACTGCTACTGTCGCCGCCACCTTTGCCACTTGTGCTAGACTTTCCGCATCCAGCTAGTACAATTGAGAGCGCTAATACCATTGTTAAAAGCACGGTATACCACTTTTTCACTTAAAATCCCCCTTTGATTTTATCTATTTTTTTAACAGGTGTTTAACCTGAAAAAACCAGTATTAACAGAGTAAAATAGTCCTACCTATAAATATCTATACGTTTCCTAGAAATTTATTCATACAGATGACAAGCTACAAAATGGCCAGATTCGATCTCTTTAAATTCCGGTCTGGTCGTTCGACATACATCCATACATTTTCCACAACGGGTATGAAATGCGCACCCCGTTGGCGGGTTAGACGGACTAGGAATATCTCCTTGCAAAACGATCTGCTCACGTTGGAATTCAGGATCTGGGACCGGGACAGCTGACAATAGTGCTTCAGTATAAGGATGTAATGGTCTACTATAAATGTCTTCACTATTAGCTAGTTCAACCATATTTCCTAAATACATAACCCCAACACGATCACTAATATGTCGCACAACTCCTAGGTCATGAGAGATAAAAACATAGGTTAATTGAAATTCATTTTGTAAGTCTTCTAGCAAATTCAATACCTGCGATTGGATGGATACATCTAGGGCTGATACAGGCTCATCTGCAATAATGAGCTTTGGTCTCGTCATTAATGCTCGTGCAATCCCAATACGCTGACGCTGCCCACCGCTAAATTGATGGGGATAGCGTTTTGCGTGATAAGCACTTAACCCTACAACTTCAAGCATTTCATGCACCATTTTTCTTCGCTCTGCCTTCGACCCGATTCCATGTACGAGGAGTGGTTCCTCTAAGATCTTCTCGACATTATGTCGAGGGTTCAGTGAAGCAAATGGATCTTGGAAAATCATTTGCATTTCCTTTCGAACCTTTCGAACGTCACTATTCTTTAATGTCGTAAGCTCTTGGTTTTCAAAAATGACTTGTCCCTCTGTCGGATCAAGGAGTCTAAGGAGAAGCTTACCCGTTGTAGACTTACCACATCCACTTTCGCCCACAATTCCTAGCGTCTCTCCTTTTTTCACTTCAAAGCTCACACCGTCAACTGCTTTGACATCTCCCGTTTTCTTTCCGAGGATCCCACCCGTAATGGGAAAGTGTTTTTTCAATCCTTTAACTTGAAGTAACGGCTGTGTCACCTTTTTTTACCCCCTCTGTTTCATGTAAAAAGCAGCGTGCATAATGGGGTTTTTCACCTTCTGCACTCACACCGTAGAGATACGGATCTTCTTTTGTGCAGCGTTCAAACGCAAATTCACAGCGTGCAGCAAATCGGCATCCTGTTCGAACCGATCCAGGTTTTGGAACGTTTCCAGGGATAGAGTACAAACGATCCTTTTTAAATCGTTTATCTGGTATCGATTTAATAAGTCCCATCGTATAAGGGTGTTTTGCATTTTTGAAAATGGTCTTTACGTCTGCTTCTTCAACTATTTGGCCACCGTACATAACTACAATGCGGTCACATACTTCTGCGACTACACCTAAATCGTGGGTGATGAGCATAACGGCCGTATTTAATTTTTGATTTAAGCTTTTCATTAGCTGTAGAATTTGTGCTTGAATTGTTACGTCTAAAGCGGTAGTAGGCTCATCTGCTATTAACAATTTGGGGTCACAAAGTAACGCCATTGCAATCATGACACGTTGTCTCATACCGCCAGATAGCTGGTGAGGATATTCATTGATGAGTTCTTCTGCGCGTGGTAGTCCAACAAGTTTTAACACATTGATGATATGTTCTTTCGCTTGTTTCTTCGTTAATTTCTTATGTATTCGTAAAGGCTCTGTTAGCTGATTGCCAATCGTGAAAAGCGGATTTAACGAGGTCATCGGCTCCTGAAAAATCATTGCCATCTCATTTCCACGTATTTGCCTCATTTTCTCTTCTGAGGCGGGGACGAGATTTTGCTCATTAAAATAAATTTCTCCTTCGACAATTTTCCCTGGAGGTGAAGGAATCAACTTCATAATGGAGAGCGAGGTAACGCTTTTCCCACATCCTGATTCGCCTACAATTCCTAAGATCTCGCCTTCGTGAATCGTAAAACTAATTCCATCTACTGCTGGAACTTCTCCGTCTTCAGTGAAAAAGGAAGTTTTGAGGTTATTAACTTGAAGCACGGCCTTTTGAGGCATTGTTGTACCTCCTTAATATTTTAATTTTTAGAATATTGTTTATTTTAAGATTATACAGTGGTTAGTTCTAAAAGAAAAGAGGATTTTTTTACATTATTCGACTAGACGATCCAAAAAAAAATAAAAAGGCTCCTCTCGGAACCTTTTTACATAACGTCTAACTGTTGGACGTTAAACAAGTCATAATAGTGACCTTTTTTATTCATTAATTCTTCATGAGTGCCCGTTTCTACAATTTTCCCATGCTCTAAAAGAACGATTTTATCAACGTGGGTAATCGTAGATAAGCGATGCGCTACGATAAAAGTTGTTCGATCTTTTGCTAGATGTTCAAGCGCCTCTTGAATTAAATGCTCGCTTTCCAGATCCAATGCAGAGGTTGCTTCATCAAACACAAGAATTGGTGGATTTTTCAAGAACACCCTGGCAATCGCAATGCGCTGCTTCTGACCACCAGATAGCTTCACACCTCGTTCTCCCACTTTCGTGTCATACCCTTCTGGTAGACCTAGGATGAAATCATGAGCATTAGCTGCCCGAGCTGCTTCATATACTTCTTCCTCAGTTGCATCAGGCTTTCCTAACAGAATATTTTCTCTGACCGTTTCACTGAATAAAAGAGAATCTTGAAGCACCATTCCAATTTTATCTCGAAGACTACGTGCTTTATATTCACGGATGTCTATTCCATCTAATAAAATGCGACCTGACGTAACATCGTAAAACCTGGGAATTAAGCTAATCAGTGTTGATTTCCCTCCACCGCTCATTCCAACAAAGGCAATGGATTGACCAGCTTGGACGTCTAGATTTACATTGTGTAGTACAGATGGTTCGTCATCGTTATAAGCAAACGTCACGTCATCAAACGTGACTCTTCCCTTCACTTGCTGACACTCCACAGCATCCTTTTTATCAACAATATCATAAGGCTCGTCCAACAATTCAAATACACGGTCCATTGATGCCAACGATTGCGTGAGCGTGGTAGAAGAATTGACTAGACGACGTAGCGGGTTGTACAGACGATCGATATAGGTCACAAACGCTACCATGGTTCCAATTTTCATCTGTCCATTAATCACTTCATAAGCGGCATACCCGATGACAAGAAGCGGTGCCAGATCGGTAACAGTATTGACAACCGCAAACGTTTTAGCGTTCCAGCTCGTATGATTGAGTGCTTTTGTTAGAAAGTTATTGTTTTGCTTGTCAAATCGCTTTTGCTCATGTTCTTCGATTGCAAAGCTTCGAATGACGGAAATCCCTTGCACACGTTCATGCAAGTGCCCTTGTACTTCAGCTAAGGCTTGAGATCTTTTGCGTGTTAAATCTCGCAAACGTGCATAAAAGTATTTAACAGAGAACGCATAGACAGGAAATAAGATAATCGAAACAATTGTAAGAGGAACGTCCATCGTAAACATGATTACAATCGAGATGATAATGGTCATCGTATCAAGCCAGACGTTCATGAGTCCTGTCACTACGAACGTTTTGGTTTGCTCAACATCGTTAATAATACGTGAGATCACTTCTCCTGCACGGGTGTTTGAGTAAAAACGTAAGCTTAATCGCTGTAAATGATCAAACAGTTTGCTACGAATATCGTACAGCACTTTACTCGATACCCACTGTGCATAATATTGACGGAAGTATTCGATAGGAGGACGTAAAACAGCAAATATAACGAATGTCCCACCCATAATCCAATAGAGCTGATGTAGTTTTTCAGCGTTTGATAGATTCCCTCCAATAATGTCATCAATGACATACTTCAATAGAAGAGGAACAAGAAGTGGAATACCAAACTTTAATAGACCGATTAGAATCGTCCCAAAAATTTGCCATCTATATGGCCTTACAAATGTTAAATATCTGCGAATACTGCTCAGAAAAATCTCCCTCTCGTTCCAAAAATCAAGAACCTGTTGTACATGGTGCAACAGGTTCCTTAATTACGATGCATTAAAAAGCGCTCGTACCATATATCGATAAAATCTGGCGCAAACGGTCCTTTTCGCTGACGAATCCAGCTTTTTAATTTTTCGACGTGACTGTGTAGAATGTGGTCAATAACTTCTGGATAATGCATTTGTTTTCGATGTTTTTCGTATTCATCTTCATCTAATACAACATAGGTCATGTCTGGAAATACTTTAATATCTAAATCGTAGTCAATGTATTTGAGTGCTTCATCATACACGAACGGTGAACTAATATTACAGTAATAATAAATGCCATCTTCCCGAATCATACCGATTACATTAAACCAGTACTTAGAATGAAAATAACAGATTGCCGGCTCTCTCGTAACCCACGTTCTTCCATCAGACTCTGTTACGATCGTACGATCATTGGCTCCGATCACTAAGTTCTGTGTGGCCTTCAATATCGTTGTAGCATTCCATATTCGATGGATATGTCCATTGTGTTTATAACTATGTATTTGTATTGTTTCTCCTGACATCGGAATGCCCACTTTTACTCCCCTACTTTCATTTTACACTTCCTTATGAAGATTTTTCCCACTATTTTACTGCACGTCTTTGCCTATTAGATATTATTATAACGATTACACCAGCATTTTAAAACCAAATAGGTCAATTCTAAGGAGGAAAATCCTCTCTTTTGAATTGACCTATCTCATCTATTCCTTGTTATCATGCCTATTTTATGGATTTTTAAAAATATTTGATTCATTAAATCTTTTTTCAAAATGACGGTGTTGAAGAAACATTTTGATTACGCTCTTGTTCATAGGATTGAATGATTTGCTCAGTTTGCTGTTGAAATACCTCTTGAATTTCTTTGAGCTGCTTTTTCATTCCAGAAATTTCGTGCTGAATGGATTCGGTAGCTGATTGCCCGTACAGGTCTTGTAATTCTTGCTCAATCCTCTGGCACCTTTCTAGCTCCGATTGCAAAAACAGCAATTGATCCATTGTCTCTAACTGTTGTGATACTAACTGATCAAATAGTTGTGACAATTTCTTAGTCCTCCCTTTAAAATCATCTCTCTATCAATTCTCTGCTAAAAAAAACATTCCTTTGACAACATATGTAGACTTTAGACAAGTTTTGTCGTTTTATAAAAAAACGCCCTGTATCTTTCGGAGACTTCACAGCCTTCCTATTAATACAGAGCGTTTTTACAGATAAAGCAGATAAACGTTAATTACCTGCCATCATCGTTGAAATTAGCCTTGGTATTTACCAGTTTTTTGGTTTTTACCAGCTTCAGCTTGAGCGTTTGCTTGTTTTACGTGTTGAGTGCTAGTTTCGCTAGCGAACTCAGTACCGTATTTACCAGAAGCTTGAGCGTTTTGTTGTTTTACGTGTTGTACGTTTGTACCAGATTGTGTTTTGTTGTTTTTGTTTGTCATTGTAATCACCTCCACGAAAATTAATTTGTCCCGCAGAGGATGACTCTATACAAACTTTTTTACGAATTACATGAGCAGTGAACGACCACCATCGACAATAATTGTTTGTCCACAGATCATAGAAGCTTGTTCAGAAATTAAAAATAACACGGCATCCGCCATATCTTTTGGTTCCACAATTCGTCCTGTTGGAGTTTGTGACTTCGCATCTGATAATAAATCTTCGCGGTTAGGGAAATGCTTTAATGCATCTGTATCAACGGCGCCACCCGAAACGGCATTAACGCGGATGTTTTTAGGAGCCAGCTCAATCGCTAAGTAACGCGTTAGCGCTTCTACCGCGGCTTTTGACACGCCAACCGTTGTATAGTTTTCTAAGTAACGGATTGAACCAAGTGAGCTAATCGTAACAATTTGCCCGCCACCGTTTTTGTCCATACGCTTCGCTGCCTCTTGAGCCGCAAATAAGTAGCCTTTGCTGTTGATATCCATTGTCCAGTCCCAATGTGACTCTTCAAGCTCCATTACAGGTCGTAATACGCCTGAAGCTGCATTGCTTACAAATACGTCCAAACGACCAAACTCTTCATCAATTTTTGTAAAAAGCTCTTTGATTTTATCCACTTTTCCTACGTTTGCTTTTACAACAAGCGCTTTTCTACCGTAGCTTTCAACCTCATTCGCTACTTCTAAAGCAGCTGTTTTGCTGCGCGCATAATTGATGACAATGTCATATCCTTCTTTTGCTAAGCGTAATGCAATTTCTTTTCCAATTCCTCTACTACTTCCTGTAACTAATGCGACTTTGTTCGTCATTTTTTCATCTCCTAACAATATGTATAACTTCAATAACCGTAACGATCTAAAGTTGTCTTCTTGCTTATTGTACATACTTACCTGTATAGAGCTCAACATTTCTTCAAAAAATAAACTGCTCTCACCATTATAGACGAGTCCCTCAATGAAGATTCAAAGGAGGTAACCACATGTACGTAGGACGAGATATGTCTGAACTAACCATGATGGCTAAAACAGATTGGAAAGACAGTGAACTGGCTTATTTTCATCATTCTTTACAACAAATGATGCCTTATCTTAATACTGAAGGCCAATCCATTCATAGCAGCATCATAAAAGAAATTGAGGCACGCGGTGGCCTAAAGCGTAATGAAGCTGATTATACGCATGGCACTCATATTGCTTATGATTAAAAGAAAAGGAGTCGCATTAAGGCGACTCTTTCTATTCGTATGAACGATATGCCTTTAGAATGTTTTGATGCGATACGGGAAGAGCATATTTCTCTAATTCTTCAAACGTAACCAATTTGAGCTTGTCATCTTCTTGAACGCTACCCATTATCTTTCCTTCGTACACGTTGATCTTCCACGTCAGATGAGAGAAGATATGCTGAATAGTAGCGAAGGAATCACCGATTGTTACTTCTGCTCCGTAGGCTTCTTTTACATACATTTGCAGACGTTCTTGATCTAAGTTCATTTCGGTATCAACCTCAGCATTTGGGAATTCCCACAGATTGGCCAAAAGACCTTTCTCAGGTCGCTTATGGATGAGCACACGGTTTTGTTCATCCGTTAAAACGACTGCTGCTAAATGAAGAATGCGATTTGCTTTTTTCTTCGTTTTCACAGGAAGTTCATCCTGCACTCCCTCATCAAATGCTCGGCAATGCTCCCTTACAGGGCATAATAAGCATGACGGTGACGTTGGTGTGCAAATAAGCGCTCCTAGCTCCATTAACCCTTGATTAAAGAAAGATGGGTTTTCATTTGAAATAACAAGACGAATCACATCTTCAAATAATTTTCTTGTCTTAGGTTTGGCGATATCATCCCAAATAGACAGCAGACGTGAGAATACACGCATCACGTTTCCATCAACAGCTGGCTCTGGAACGCCGTAAGCAATGCTTAAAATAGCACCCGTTGTATAAGGACCAACACCTTTTAACTTTGAAATGTCTTGCGGCGTGTTAGGAACAATTCCGCCATACGTTTCGTGCACTTCTTTAACAGCGGTTTGTAGATTTCGTGCGCGGGAATAATAACCGAGACCCTCCCAAGCTTTCAGTACATCTTCTTCGTCCGCTTCTGCTAAATGCTTGATGGTCGGAAATTTACTAATAAAATTATGAAAATAAGGAATGACTGTATCAACTCGTGTTTGCTGGAGCATAATTTCAGATACCCACACTTTATATGGGTCCTGATCTTCTCGCCAAGGAAGAATACGTTGCTCTTGTTCAAACCAGGATATAAGATCATGCTGAAATTGTTTGGCGTCAAAACCTTTAATTAATTGTTCACTTTGTTTCACGTTCTACCCTCCGAGGTATTACTATAGATATAGGCAATATAATTACTTTACTTTCTAATTTGTTTTCGATATCATCATGAGAAACCATGAATAGCTACTGCGTAGGTTTCAAGTAATAAGGATATCATGTTTTTTATGCAAACGCATGTTTGAATAAATTCCTTTTTTATACAAGTTCAAAGGAGGTTCACACCTTGGATACAGGTACTCATATTGTCATGGGGATCGCATTAGGTGGACTCGCTACGTTAGATCCAACAGTGGCTTCTGATGGCCATCTTGCTCAGGCTGTTATGACTGGTGTTATTGCCGGTTCGTTAGCTCCTGATCTGGATACGATTTTAAAATTAAAAAACAATGCTAAATATATTCGAAATCACCGAGGGATTACCCATTCCATTCCAGCCGTTTGTTTGTGGCCATTGCCTATCTTACTCATTTTGTCGGCCATTTTTCCTCATATTAATTTAGTACATTTATGGGCTTGGATCTTCACGTCTGTTATTCTTCATGTATTCGTGGATGTTTTTAACGCATACGGAACACAGGCGCTGCGACCGTTTACGAAAAAATGGGTGGCTCTAGGAGTCATTAACACGTTTGATCCATTCATTTTCGTGGCTCATCTAGTAGGTATTTTAATTTGGGGGCTTGGTGCTGATCCTGCTTACACATTTATCGGGGTTTATATCGTATTATTTGGATACTATCTGATTCGTTTTTATCTTCAACACCAAGTTAAACAGGCAATTCACAAAAAAATTCCGAATGTCACTAAAATGCTGATCTCTCCAACACTTCGGTTCAATCAGTGGCACTTAGCCATTACAACAGACGAACGTTTTTATGTTGGAAGAGCATTTAAAGATGAAATTGTAATTTACGATGAGTTCGAAAAAATTCCAATTCCGAAAACAGATGTTATTGAAGCTGCCAAAGTAGATGAAAATTTGTCCGCCTTTTTATCCTTCTCACCCGTTCACAGATGGGAAGTTGAAGAATACAACGATCATATTGAAGTTCGTTTTATTGACCTCCGTTACAGAAGTAAGGGCTACTATCCTTTCGTAGCGGTCGTTCAGCTCGACTATCAATTAAACATTATTTGTTCATATACGGGATGGATCTTTAGCGAGAAAAAGTTGCGAAAAAAATTAGAATATTTACCAAATTAAAGGCGATGAACTCATCGCCTTTAATGTTTCTTCTCCTGATCGTCTGCTTCAAGCAGCTTTTTGAATTTTGGATTTCGAGTTTGAATTTCATGAAGCTTGTCTCCGTATTGCTCGATCCATTGCGTCACGATTTTTTCAGTAAGCTCCATTCCTTTATATTCGTATCCTGCTTTTGCATAAGTTGCCTCAAAGTCCTCCCAAAGCATCTCTACCCACGTACGCCCTTTTTCATAAGACAATGATTCGTTTTTACTTAAAAGCTGGTTCGTCAGTCGTTCAAAAATATCCTCCATACTTAGTCCCTCTCTTTCCACCTAAATAATGAGCTCCTTTTACATAGGACTCTTATTTTAGCCTATACTATGATTAACATACAGCATAGCTTCTGTATGTACTATAGCACAAAGTAAGTTGTTACAGCAGTGAACAGCTTTTTTATTTAAAAGGAGTGGGTGACAATGCGTAATAAGTCCACAGAAGATATTCATCCAACGAATAATAAACTTGAAGGCGAACCACGTGCAAAAGCTGAATTTGCTTCTAAGCGTGCAGATGGAACAATTAACACGCATCCTCAAGAAAGAATGCGTGCTTCAAATCAACGTACTGATGCCTAATAAAAAGCCGTTTCCTCTGTGGAAGCGGCTTTTCTTACTTATTTTTTCAGCATGGAAATAGGCAAAGCTTCCTCAGCAAGCTCCCCACCCACTCGAAAGCCCCAAGCAAATACTCCGTTTAAATATTCTACTTTAAAATAATGACCTGGCGCTCCTTCAATTTCGTAGACATTTCCAGGATGAAATTGTTCTGGGTCTAGTAAATAGGCCTTTGCCATCGTCATTTTACGCTCTAAAACGGCAAATTCGTTCACCATACCAAGCTGTTCAGCTTTTTTGGCCTTTTCGTTTAGCACTGCGATTTCTTGTTGTAACTCATGACCTGTCATTTCGCTGTATCGTTTCTCTTGCACGTAAAAATCCCCCTTTGCTTAGCTTTAAGTATAATCTAGTCTTCCTTGAAACAAAAGAAAGTTCGATTATAATAAAAGAGACTTTTGTAATCGTTTTACCTTACATATTAAATAGGAATGAGTGATCAATATGCCTACTGTACTTATTACTGGCGGAGGAACTGGTTTAGGAAAGGAATTAGCTCTGTTATATGCGAAAAATCAGTATAATGTCGTAATTACAGGTCGTGATACAACAAAATTAGCGGCTGCAAAAGAAGAACTTCTGCATTTCACAGAAAATGTCCACAGCGTCAAAATGGATGTTAAAAATTTAGCAAGCATTAAACAAGCTATTTCAGAGGTGATCAGTAAGACACCGATTGACGTCCTAGTAAATAACGCAGGCGTCGGATACTTCGGACCTTTCAGTGATCTGTCCGAACATGATATTAATGAAATGATTGATACGAATGTAAAGGGGACGATTTTTACGTGTCAGGAGCTTATTCCCCATTTGCTCACACGTCCCGAAGCAACGATTATGAACATTATCTCCACAGCAGGCCTACGGGGGAAAGTAAACGAATCCGTCTATGTGGCAAGTAAATTTGCTATGAGAGGCTTTACAGAAAGTCTGCAAAAAGAATACGAAGGTTCTTCTCTTCACATTAGCGGAGCATATATGGGAGGGATGTCCACACCATTTTGGGACGAAACGGATCATATTAAAGACCGCAGTCGCCTGAAAGATCCTGCGATTGTTGCAGAGGAAATCTACAATAGACAACAGGAATTAGAGATTGTCATTGAATCATAAAAAATAAAGCGCGGACGATGCCGTGCTTTATTTATTCTTCTTCTTTTAAAGCTTCGAGAAAAGCTTGAATTTGGTCCATAGAGAAACCTTTGCGGTACAGGCTTTGTTTCATTTTGTTTTCATATTCCCAGCCTTCATACTTTTGGTATCTTCTGTGTGCTTTCATTCCTTGATAACGAATGGCCTCTAGCTGTTGATCTTCATCATCTGTGAGCTCAAACGTTTCGAACAAACGGTTGATCAAAGAATGAGCATAGCCCTTTTGATTTAAGGCAAGCTGAATTTTTTGCTTTTTCATTATCGGCGCAAGCTTTTTATATTTTTGATCTAATTTTGCGGCATATTTCCCCGCTGCTTCAAGCTGCTGCTCATTGTCAAACGACTGCAGGCTCGTTGAAATATCTGCTTCTGATATTCCTTTTTCAATTAATTCTTGGCAAATGAGGTTTGGGCCTTTGATTGTTGTATTCACCTGAGTATTGACGTAAGCTTTAGCAAATTCCAAATCGTTTAGGTACTTGCGTTCGTTTAGCATAGCGATAACTGCATTTGCAACTTCTGGTTCTAGTTCTTTTTTGATCAGATACGTATACACTTCTTTCGTAGACCTCATTCGATGCGCTAAAAATGCAAGACTCATGTTATATGACTTCTTAATCGTATCTTCATGGAGAATGGTTGTTAGCTCTGTACTTGATAGTTCTTGTCCTTTTCGAAGCTGAAATTTGGCTAATACGTACTCATCTACACCGAAGCCAAATTCTTCACCTTTTCCCTGATCAATGTACACGTTGTATCGTTCGATATTGTTTTTTTGTGTCGTAATCTTTGTAACTTTCGGCATTTTAACATCCCCTCCTTTAGAAAAAAATGATGATCCTTTAAAATTATACTATAGATTCGTCCCACTCATTAAATCAAAGCGTCTATGCTAGAAAGAAGCTACTATAGAATTGCCTTTGAAAACACCAATGGTTTAATGAATGATATACCCGTGTAAATACAAGATAATACTATGAGATAGCAAAGAAAGGATGTTTCTATATGAAGATTGTTATTGCAGGAGGTACAGGACTAGTAGGGTCTGCCCTCACTAAACACTTTTTACAGCACGGGCACACAGTAGCAATTTTAACCCGAAATGCTAACAAACCAAAACACGATCCAAATCTCTCTTATATTGAATGGATGAAAACGGACAGCTACCCAGAGCATGAAGTAGAGGGAGCAGATGCCGTGATTAACCTTGCGGGAGTTTCGCTGAACAGCGGTCGTTGGACGGAGGAGCGAAAAAAAGCAATTTTAAGCAGCCGTTTAGAAACAACGACTGAAATTGTGCGGATTTTGGGTACTCTTAAGCAGAAGCCTTCTGTTTATATTAATGCTAGTGCCGTTGGCTATTACGGAACATCTCTTACGGATACCTTTACAGATTACTCTGCTTCAAGTGGGGATGACTTTTTAGCACAAACGGTAAAAGCCTGGGAGCAAGCCGCTATGCAGGCTGAGAACATTGGCATCCGAACCGTTCTTGCCCGATTCGGTATTGTGCTTGATCGTAATAAAGGGGCACTTCCGACTATGGTTCTTCCGTACAAACTATTTGCAGGGGGAACATTAGGTTCAGGAAAGCAATGGGTTTCATGGATTCATATCCAAGACCTCGTTCATATCCTTGCCTTTGTGATTGAACACAAAGACATTGAAGGACCGTTAAATGTAACGACCCCACATCCGATTCGAATGAAAGAAATGGGCAAAGCAATTGCACGTGCAATTCACCGTCCTCATTGGCTTCCAGCACCCTCTTTTGCACTTAAAATCGTTCTAGGAGATATGAGTTTGATGGTGCTCGAGGGACAAAAAGTAATTCCGCAAAAGTTAGGTGAACATCATTACAATTTTGCATATAATAATATTGATGAAGCACTAAAAGATCTACTATAAGCAGCTATTTAGAATAGGAGTTTATTATGGAAAAAGTGTTGTTTAAAAATGCGACCATCTACCCTATCACTACCCCTCCCCTTTTTAATCATGATTTGCTCGTAGAAAATGGAAGGATTAGTAGGATGGCAGAAAATATTCTTCCTGAAAACGGCGTGCATGTTATTGAATGTGGGGGTCAATATTTACTTCCTGGATTTATTGATGTTCATACCCACTTAGGTCTGTATGACGAAGGGACGGGATGGGCAGGAAACGACGCAAACGAAACGGTCGAGCCCCTTACCCCTCACATTCGAGCTTTGGATAGCGTTCACCCTCTCGATTCGGGCTTTCAAGACGCCATTCAGTATGGAATTACGACTGTCCATATTATGCCTGGTAGTGCCAACGTTATTGGTGGGACCACATCTGTTATTAAGACCCATGGTAAAAACATTTCGAAAATGTTAGTACGTGAAACAGCAGGTCTAAAAGTGGCATTAGGAGAAAATCCAAAGCGAATTCACAGTCAAGGAAATAAGGACTCTATTACACGAATGGGCATTATGGGGATGCTGAGAGAAGCATTTTATCAAGCCAAGCATGCAGATAATGTGGATGACATACGTGTAAAGCCACTTGTCCAAGCCCTGACCAAGCAAATTCCAGTCCGTATTCACGCACATCGCGCTGATGATATTATGTCAGCCGTTCGATTTGGAGAAGAATTTGACTTAGACATCCGTATTGAACATTGCACAGAAGGTCATTTGATTGCTGAGGAACTAAGTGGACGCAATTTGAAGGTTAGCGTGGGACCTACTTTGACGCGGCGATCGAAGGTGGAGTTAAAAAACAAAAGCTGGACAACGTATCAAACTCTGGCTGATCAAGGTGTGGAAGTGTCCATTACCACCGATCACCCTTATACCCCTATTCAATATTTAAATATATGTGCCTCCATTGCGGTTCGTGAAGGATTTGATGAGAATCGTGCGCTAGAAGCAATCACGATTAATCCCGCTCGAAACCTAGGTATTGATCGTTCTTTAGGCAGCCTAGAAACCGGAAAAGATGCTGATTTAGTCCTATGGACACACCATCCATTTCATTACCTTGGAAAGCCCATTCTGACAATGATTGCTGGAAAAATTTTATTTAAAAAAAATTAATAAATTACCTATTTTCTTTTTGAGTTTTTTTTAGTATGATACTTTTTGTATGAGATAATTAAATGAATTCACAATTTTATATAAATGCTGATTTTCAAGCTAATTGTTGACTGAAATGGGAAGGCAAATGGTGCGCCACCAGTTTTCTGGTTCTAGTGGGTTCGATTCCCACCCCGAAATTTTTTATGCACAACCAAAAAATTTCGAGGGGTGGGGCCAACGTGTTCTTAGGTCTGCCCCTGTCCGAGGGGGAAAAGCTATGTTAAAAAAACGAGACCTTCAAGACTGCCACGCTTTATACGAACTAATGGTGCACCCTGATGTCTTCCCTTTTGTTCGCCATAAAGCCAATTCTTATGAAGAGTACCTATTTACAACAAAACAACTAATGGAAGCTGAAGAACATGGTGAACTCATTTCCCGTACGATTACGGACGAATGGGGAAATCCGATCGGTGCCATTAATTTGTACGACATACAGGATCAAGCTGGGTTTTTAGGTACTTGGCTAGGAAAGCCGTATCATGGAAAAGGCTACAATCAACCAGCAAAAGAAGTGTTCTTCAACGAACTGTTTTACGAGCTAGGCATCGAACGAATCTTCATGCGTATTCGCAAAGTAAATATTCGTTCTGCAAAAGCGGCTGAGAAATTGCCGTACGTTACACTTGCAAACGATACGCACAAAAGCCTGTATGACCAAATTAATCAGCCTGAGGAAGTATATAACTTGTATGAGATTTCAAAAGACCTCTACACGTTACACCTACTTCGTACAGAACAGCAGGAAACTCAGGAAGATCACTTAAAAGAAGCATAATTATTCTTAAAGCCACGCCGTTCTCGGCGTGGCTTTTGCTGCCTTAAGAGTAGATGATTTGTTTAAAAGAAATGTTCAATGGAAAAACTAGAAAGATTGGATCATCATTTTATAACTGGAGGTAGAATACGATGAGTAGCACTCGTAAAAAAAGTGATCAAACAAAGAGCACATTAAGACGCGCACAGGAAGTTACATATGCCCGCGAATTTAAAATGGCTGATCGTGCTGGTGGCTTTGATATTAAAAAACCACAGTTTTAATGACTTCTGCGTAGAGAATGTTTGTCTATTTAAACATATGACAGACATTCTCTATTTATTTCCCTTTTTGTCGAAAATTTTCTTAATTTTTTTTATATACACACATTTTATCCACAGATCTGTGAATAATGTGGATAAGCCTATGAAACCTCTTTCAATCGTCCTCTACTGTTTAAAGAGATCGTGGATAATTAATTCGTATTTTTCTGAAAAATCTGTGGATAATGTGGATAAATCTGTGAATATCCTATGATATCAAGATCTCCGTTATCCACATTGATGTTGATAAGTGGTCACTTGACAAATTTATACCCTTTGATTAAAATGGTATTTTTTGTAATTGTGAACATTTTCGAACACTCCTTACATACCTCTTTTCCTACTGATGTGAATTCGATATAATAAGTTTGTGAAGTAATTAACAAACTTATTTCTTCATAAAAAAATCCTCCCTCAAAGCAGAGGAAGGATTTGTGGACAATTACATTAAAATTGAAATGTAAATCGGTAATGAAATTAGTGATAAAACCGTACTTAATACAAATGAAGAAGCGGTTTCAGTTGATAATGAATCAAAGCGTGTTGAGATCATTGCAGCTACTGCTGAACCTGGGAAAGCCACAAGTAAAATTGCTTTAACTGTATCAGCATGGTTTAGTCCTACTAAATGTGCAACAAGAACCATGAATAATGGAACAACAACCACTTTTAGTAGTGAAATTCCAATCGCAACACCTCGAAGGTTAATTTTGCGAATTCCAACTGTTACCCCTACTGCAAATAACGCAACACCAGATGTAACAGATCCGATTTGGTCTAATGTTGTTTTTAAAATATCAGGCGCTTGGAAGCCTAATAGTGTAACAACAACTGCTAGTAATGGAATACAAGCAAGCGGTTCACTAAGACCATGTAAAATGATACCTAATGTGTTTGATTTCTCGTCTGATTTTTCTTTAGAACCAATGGTACCAACGATTGTAGCTAATGGATCTAATAAAGCATTTACAACGATACCAGTAATGGCGATTGGAATAGCGACTTCTTGAGCTCCGAACAAGCTACCAAGTACGGAAATTCCCATAAACGCAAATGCTGGCTGCGTTGAATTAAGAGAGAACATTGATGCTGATGTTAGATCATATTTAAAGATTGTACGAGCAATAATTAATAAAATGATATAAAAGCCAATAATACAAATTGTCATCGTTAAGAAGAATGACCATTGATCAATTAGAGTTTGCTTTTTCGTCGTTGTAATTCCGATGAACAAATGTGCCGGTAAGGCAAACTTTGTAACTAACGTGTTCAATCCTTTTGATGCGTCTGCGTTAAATACTTTAAAATACCCACCTAAATATCCTAAAATAATTGTAAAAAAGATAGGGATTAACGTTAAAAATATACTTCCAATACTCATTTCCAAAGCACTTCTCTTTCTCCAAAAATTCCTGTACAAATAAGAAGGCTTAAAGGAATACCTTTATGGCACTCCTTTAAACCATCATTAAAAAATCAACGTCTATTATTAAGCACGTTCAATGATTTTATATTCTGGTTTCCACATAGCATTTGTAATAGCTTGTTCGATATCCTCGATGTTTTCCTGAGCTACACCTTCTTCAATCGCTGCTTTTGCAACAGCTACGGCTACGGCTTTTGATACTTCTTCTAGTTGATCGATAGAAGGTAACAACGATGCACCAGGGAAGCTGCTGTCAGAAATATCTGCTACTGCATGTGCTGCCGCTGCTAGCATACCGTTTGAAATAACTTTCGCCTTCGCTACAATTGCACCTAGACCAAGGCCAGGGAAAACAAATGCATTATTTGATTGACCAATTTCATACGTTACACCGTTGTGTGTGATGTCATCAAATGGACTTCCTGTCGCAATAAGCGCTTTTCCATCTGTCCATTCAAGAAGATCTGCTGGTACAGCTTCTGCTAACGGTGTTGGATTTGACATTGGCATAATAATTGGACGTTCAACGTGCTTCGCCATTTCTTTTACGATCTCTTCAGAGAAGGCACCAGCTTGTCCAGACGTACCAATTAAGATATGTGGTTTAACCTGTTTAATCACTTCTGCTAAAGGAATGATTCCTTCTTCATTACGTGCCCAATCTTTTACTTCTTCTGCATTTCGTGTATATGGCTGTTGGAACGGGAATACGTCTGAAACTTCATCCGTTAGTAATCCTCGGTAATCTACAGCCCAGAATTTATTGTACGCGTCTTCTGTTGACACGCCTTCTAGAACCATTGCATCAACAATTTGATCAGCGTTCCCGATACCAGCTGCTCCTGGTCCAAATACAACAATGCGTTGTTCAGAAAGAGGAATACCTGTTACTTGTAGTGCAGACATGATTCCTGCAAGTGTAACAGCACCTGTTCCTTGAATATCATCATTAAATGTAAGAATTTCTTTTCCATATTTGTTGATGATGTTACGTGCATTAACGTTTCCTAAGTCTTCCCAATGAATTAGAACTTCTGGGAAGAAGCTACGTGCATGTGATACAAATAGATCGATGAACTCATCGTATTTTTCACCGCGCACACGATCAAATTTGTTTCCGATATATAATGGGTCTTGAATTAGTTTTTCGTTGTTTGTTCCAACGTCTAATACAACCGGAAGAACACGACTAGGGTCGATACCAGCAGCTGCTGTGTAAACAGCTAATTTACCGATTGCGATATTAATACCGCCTACCCCTTGGTCACCAATTCCTAGAATACTTTCTGAATCCGTTACAACGACTAAATCAATGTCATCTTCGCTGTATCCAAGGTTTTTGAATGTTTCTTCCATTTCATCCATGCTGTCGATGGATAGATATAGTCCACCTGGACGATGATATTCATGAGAATATTTTTGGATTGCTTCCCCTACTGTTGGTGTGTAGATAATTGGAAGCATTTCGCGTAAATGATCTTTTAATAGTCGGTAAAATAAGACAACGTTACGATTGAATAAATCGTATAAAAGACCGTTTTTGCGAATTGGGTTATGCTGATCTTTGAACTGTGCGTAAGCTCTTGTTGCTTGCTCTTCAAGAGTTAATACGTTAGAAGGCAGTAGACCCTGAAGCCCAAGTTCTTTTCGTTCTTCTTTTGAAAAAGCTACACCCTTATTTAGGAATGGGTTGAGAAGAACTTCTTTCCCTTTTAAATTTGTTTTTAATACATCTTTTTCTGTCATGAAAACTGTATTCATAAACGTTCCTTCTTCCTAATTTAAAAATATATTGATTGTACAAAGCGTATTAATGAAATGACATTAAAAAAAGCCTAGACCTTCATATGTCAATGCAGCGCAAATGACGATACTTCAGATTTAACGGCTACCGTGTGTAAAAGCATCATCTAACATCATGAATACTTTTGTTCTGTGTTCTTAAATAAAACCTAGGTAAAATCACCAATTAATTGGTTATCTCTTTTCCTCCTCTATAGTAATCCTGCATTTTCTCTGTGACTAGCTTATTTAATTTAGAGACAGACTTTTGTAATTAAAAAAAGTAAGCAGTAATTTTACTGCTTACAGATATTGTTGAATATGATGAGCCTTGGACTCATTAATTTTGTGCTGTGAAATAGGACGACCAATATTTCCATAATGAACTTTTACATCTACCACATCGATATGCTTGAGAAACTTTAAATATTTCCGCACAGACACGCGTGAAATCCCTGTTATATTCACAATCTCTTCTGTCGAAAATGGATGAGATTTCATTTCCTGTACCGCATCCCATACCAGTTTTAATGTGTCCTGTGATAGACCTTTTGGTAATTCTTCAGGGAGGGCTTTCTCTTCATTATGTAAAATGCGTTCATCTAATTGCTCTTGGTTAATATGATCAGCGGATTGTAAAAAAGTATTCTTCTTATAGTAAGCTGTTAACGCAGCGCTAAAACGATCAAATTCAAATGGCTTAATGAGATAATCGACTGCCCCAAGTCTTAACGCTTTCTGAATGCGCTCTGTATCAGATGCAGCAGAAATGACGATCACATCCACCATCATATCGTTCTCTCGTATATAAGAAAGTAATTCGAGCCCATTTTTCCCCGGCATAAAAATATCCAATAAAATGAGCTCAATTTTCTTTTCGTTTAAAATGAATATTGCCTCATCTACAGAGGAACAAGTCGCAACCAGCTCGAAATCATCAATCTTCTCTAAATATCGTTTGTTAAATTCCGCAACCATTGGATCATCTTCTACAATCATGACCTTATTCATCCGATATCTCCTTTGCTATATAGGGTATGTAAATCGCGATTCGAGTTCCTTGTCCTTTCGTTGATGATATTTCTAGTTCTCCGTTTAGTTTATCAAGACTTTGTTGTACTAGATACAGGCCAATTCCTCTATTTTCCCCTTTTGTTGAATACCCTTTTTGAAAAATATGATTTAACTGTTCTTTCGTAATGCCAGATCCGTTGTCCGTTACGTCTACACTTAAAATCTCATCCGCATAATCAAATTCAATTTCAATCCGTTTAATAGCTTGATCGTTCAAAGCATCTACGGCGTTTTCAATTAGATTTCCGATAATCGTGATCAGTTCATGAGTGACGTCCATATCATTTGGTGGCGGCAAGGGATACTCGGTCTTAATCGTCATTTTGACGCCTTCTTCACGGGCATAGCTTAACTTTCCTGTTAAAAACCCTGCCAATACAGGATCTTTGATCATTTCAGTAATGAAATTCGTTTCATTTTTGCTATGATCAGCAAGTTCATTAATGTAGGCATCCAGCTGGTCATACTTTTTCATATGCACCATTCCAAGAATAACATGTAGCTTATTCATAAACTCATGCGACTGCGCCCGAAGCGCATCAGCATATAATCGAACTCCCGTAAGCTGAACCGCCATTTGATGGATCTCTGTTTTATCACGAAATGTAGATAAAGCACCGACAATTTGACCTTTTACGATAATTGGCACACGGTTAACAACTAGCACAACCCCCTTCACATCTTGCTCTGTTCCTAGCTCCTCTTTTCCATGAGCCAAAATATTTTTAAGGTTTGATCCTGGAATAATATCATCTATTTTTTTACCGATGAAATTGGTGTCGACACCTGCCTTTGAAAGGATTTTAGATGCCGCACGATTTACAAGCGTAACCGTAGAATGCTGATCAACCGCAATAATTCCTTCATGTGCTGATTGCAAGATAGCACTTCGTTCTTCCAGTACTTTTGAAATTTCAGCAGGCTCAAGGCCAAATAGAATCTTTTTGATGTACCGAGCTAGCAGGACAGCACCAATCACCCCAACTAAAATACCGACTAGTGTCCCCGTATAAATATTAGAGCGGCTTCTTGCCACTGCTACATGAACCTTCTCAAGGGAAATCCCTACAGATACTGCTCCTACCTGCTTTCCTTTTTCGTTATATACAGGTGTGAACGAGCGCAGAGATGTTCCGAGCGTTCCTTTTGAAATGGAGATATGCTCCTTTCCACGTAGAACCGCCTTTTGATCTCCTCCAACAAATTTTTTACCTATTTTACGTGGATCAGGGTGTGAAAGACGTATCCCTTGGTTGTCCATCACAACAATAAATTCTACTCCTGTCGTTTTTTTAATTTGGCTAGCAAAGCGCTGAACACCGTTGTTAGGCTGCTGCTGTGAAAGAGCTTGAATAACAACCGGAGTCATCGCAACTGTTCGGCCGATGCTCTGGGCTTTTTCTCCTTCTCGTTTCTGAATAATATCTGCGGTGGTCCGACTCACTAAAATATCTGTAATAAATAAAGAAAACGCCACGACCCCACATACTAAAAGCATAATGGTGAGCTGCAAGCTCCAACGCCCTTTTTTCAATTCACCTACGCTCCTTCCACCGATCGTTCTTTTGATTTAATTTGCACCAATCTAGTATATAAATCCCCGTTTATGAGGAAAAGACAAACCTCTTGAACAGCACAAAGAAAGAGGAGTTGTATAAACTCCTCTTTTTGGGGTTACATCTTTCTCACTAGCTTCGTTACCGTTTCAACATGAGCCGTATGTGGGAACATGTCAACTGGCTGAATGTATTCCACATCGTAGAATTTAGACAGCTTGTCGATATCCTTTGCAAGAGTAGACGGATTACATGATACGTACACAATCTTTTTCGGCTTTACTTTTAACATGGTCTCCAACAGCTGACGGTCACAGCCTGTACGCGGGGGATCGACCACAATAACGTCTGGCTTCCATCCTTCTTTCACCCAGCGTGGTAGCCAGTACTCTGCTTTCCCTGCTACATAGCTAGCATTTTTAAATCCATGCTTTTGTGCATTCTCATTCGCATCGGTAATTGATTCCTTAATCGTATCCATTCCGCGAATTTCCTTTGCACCATCTGCAAGCCACAACCCGATCGTTCCAACACCACAGTAGGCGTCTACGATGCGGTCTTCTCCTGTTAAAGAAGCCGCGTGCTTGACCTCATTGTAAAGCTTAACTGTTTGGGTAGGGTTTAGCTGGAAGAATGCGCGCGCAGACAGTTCAAAGGATAGATCTCCGAGCGTTTCCTGAATAACGTCTTTTCCATCAAGCGTAAACGTTTCATCCCCAAAGATGAGCGATGTTTTACGGTTGTTGATATTTTGAACAATTGATTTTACCTGTGGAAGGCGACGCTTTACTTCCTCAACTAGTAATTGCTGACGAGGAATCTCTTTTTGCCCTGTAATAAAGACTAGCTGTACTTCGCCCGTTTGAAACCCTTCGCGGATGACAAGCGTACGAATTACTCCTGTACGTTTTTTCTCGTCATAAACAGAGATTTTCAGGTCTTGTAAAATCTGTTTTACTGTATTCATCACTTTTGTCGTCACTTGATGCTGCACGATGCAGTTTTCAATATTAATAAGACGATGTGAGTTTGCGCTATATAAACCGGCAATCACTTTATTATCCTTTAGCCCTACTTGAAACTGGGCTTTGTTTCGGTAGTGCCACGGATCCTCCATGCCAATCGTCTTCTTAATTTTAGGTCCGATCTCGTTAAAGCGCGTATGGCGCTCGAAAGCTTGAAGAACGATATCTCGCTTCGCGTCTAATTGGGACGGATATTGAAGATGCTGCAGCTGACAGCCTCCACACAATTCGTAGATCGGGCAAGGAGCGTTTACCCTTTGCGGGGATTTCTTTTTGATCTTTTTAATTTTTGCCTCTGCAAATTTTGGGTGTGTATTGGTTACCTCAACGACGACCTCTTCTGTCGGCAAAGCACCAGGAACAAACACGACGTGACGCTTGTAATAACCGACACCCTCTCCGTTAATGCCTAAGCGTTTAATCGTAATTAAAAACTCTTGTCCCTTTTTTATTTTTACTTCTGTTTTTATATTCATCGTGACAACTCCGTTTTACTCTTTTTTATTCGATGCTTCTCCATAAATAAAGAGAAGCATAGCTTGCATATGGCTGCCACTCTTTGCTGAGCGACTCCATTTCGTCTAGTGTCGGCTTCGCACTTAAGCTAAAAAGGTTGCGAATCGCGTTTTGTAGACCTATATCAGCTTTTGGAAACATGTTCAGTCTCCCTAAAGCGAACATTAAAAAGTTTTGCGCCGTCCACGGCCCAATTCCTCTAATTTTTACTAATGTTTGAATTACCTCTTCATCTGATTGATTTCGTAGCGATGAAAGGTCCAGTTCTCCTGACACAATCGCTTTTGAGATATCTATGATGTACTCGCTTTTTCTCGTACTTAAACCTAGTTCCTTTAGTTCTTCATAATTTAAGGAACATAGGCGGTCTGGTGACGGATAAAACCACACTCCATTATGCTCTACTCCGTACGTTTTGACAAATCGATCCGTCAAACGATGAGCAACCTTTAGGCTAAGCTGCTGATGAATAATGGATTTGAGGAGGCAACGAAAAAAATCAAACTCTAATACTAGAGGTGTACCCCGGTGTTCTTGAAACAGTGAGCGCAGGTTTGTTGAGGCGAAGTGATCGTGAATTGTGGGAAGTAACTCATTCCATTGAAACAGGCGCTTTAGCTCCTCTAACACCGTGGCTTCATCCGCTTCGTCTAAAATATCAACTTCAAATGCAGGGGAGTCAATTGTTCCCGTGCTTTCAATCTTCACCGAGATATTTCTACCATCTACTACAATCGGAACAAAAATGGTATTCTGTTCGATCTCTACACGATTTAACGAATCTAATGATAAACGGTCCATCACAGCCCCAAAATCATACGGTGGGGGAACCACGATCTTTGTTCTCAACATTGTGTTCAACCTCCGAGCATTTTATCCTCATTATAACACGAAAAAGACAGCTCTTTTTAAAATGAGAGCTGCCTAAAATCTACTTTGGTTCTAAAATCATGGAATTCATATGTTGGGTTTCTTTAAGCATGTATTCATCCAAGCTTCGGAATTCATACCCTTGTTTTCGGAGATCATCGATTGATTTCCCTAACGCCTCTGCGTTATCGCTTGAAACAGTATGAAGCAATAAAATTGCTCCTGGATGAATTTGTGCCATAATATTATCGTACGAATAGCGCCATCCCTTTTGTTGATCGGTTTTCCAATCGACAAAAGCTAACGACCAAAACACCGTTGTGTATCCTTCATCTTTTGCAAGACCAAGTACTCGATCACTGAATATTCCTCTTGGTGGCCGTAAATACTTCATGTCTTTTTTACCCGTTAATTTTGTATATTCTGTTTTGACACGTTGCAATTCTTCTTTTAGTTTTGAATCATCTACGGTTGTCAAATCAGGATGATGCCATGAATGATTTCCAACAATATGGCCCTCGCTCGCCATTCTTTTTACAAGTTCGGGCTGATCGGTCAAATAATGACCCGTAACAAAAAAGGTAGCTGGCACCTTCTTTTTCTTAAGTATATTTAATACTTTTTCGGTGTATCCATTTTCATATCCATTATCAAATGTTAAGTAAATATGTTTTTCGGTCGTATGTCCGATATAAAATGAATCATGCTTTTTTAATAACTGATCATAAGCTGCTCCTGCTGAAGCTGGCTCATGATTTTTACTTTTGCTGAATCCCCAGTGGATCGGCGTATTGGAAGAAGCACCGTACGCTCCTGAAAACATGCCCCCATTAATTAAAAGAAGAGCAGCAATTGCAAAGAAAAGTTTTTTCATCAGCTCTACTCCTTTCTCCTTTTATTTTTTGTGACATGTATGAGTTCATGCGATGCATTGTTTTCCATTCTTATTCATTTTTCTACCAAAAAAGCCAACCTTACAAGAAGGCTGGCTTTTTAAACAAACGTTTATTTAAATACAGGCTCTTTGAATTGAGCAAGCTTTTCAAGCGATGATTTGTCTACATCTTGATGTAGGCTATTACCATGCGAATCCATCGTGACAACGGCAGTGAAATCTTTCACGCGAAGATGCCACATTGCTTCTGGAATTCCGAACTGCGTATAATTCACACCTTCAACCGCTTGTACACATTCTGCATAATATTGAGCTGCCCCACCAATGGCATTTAAATATACGCCACCATGCTCTTTTAATGCTGCGAGCGTTTTTGGTCCCATTCCGCCTTTACCCATTACTGCACGAATACCAAATTTCTTCATGATATCCCCTTGATAAGGCTCTTCACGAATACTTGTCGTAGGGCCAGCGGCAGCAACGTGCCATTTTTCGTCTTCATCTTTTAGCATTACTGGGCCACAGTGATAAATAATTTGACCATTTAGATCTACTTCACAGTCATGATCGCTCAAGTATTTATGAATCGCATCGCGACCTGTGTACATCATCCCCGTAATACGTACAACGTCGCCCACTTTTAACTCACGAATTTGCTCTTCGGAAATTGGCGCTTGTAGAACCACTTCTTTTGTTTGATTTTCTACTTTTTCTTCTTCTTTTTCAGCTTCTTTCGGGAACGTAACTTCTTCCCCTTCTTGATAAAGCCACTCTTGAATTTCACCCGTATCAGGATTTAATTTTACTCCTAAACGGCGATAAGCCCAGCAGTTATATGCAACTGAAACGAAGAAGCTTGCTGGAATACGGTGAATCGTGCCCACTTTACAACCAAGAAGCGTTGTTTCACCACCGAATCCCATTGTTCCAATTCCAAGCTTGTTCGCATTTTCAACAATGTATTCTTCTAGTTCACGTAATTGCTCATTTGGATTTTCATCATCAAGGCTTCTGAACAGCTGTGCTTTTGCCAGCTCATAGCCAGATGTGCGATCTCCACCGATGCCGACACCGATTACACCTGCACTACAGCCTTGTCCTTGTGCTTGGTATACGGAATGTAAAATACACTTGCGAATTCCATCCAAGTCACGCCCAGCACGTCCTAACCCTTCAACTTCACACGGAAGGCTATACTGAATGTTTTTGTTTTCACATCCGCCGCCTTTTAAAATTAAGCGCACATCAATGTAGTCGTTTTCCCATTGCTCGAACTTAATAACAGGGTTTCCTTCTCCGAGATTGTTTCCACTATTTTCTCCTGTTAATGAATCAACGGAGTTTGGACGAAGCTTTCCGTGCTTAGTTGCTTCTACGATTGCCCAATAAATAGCGTCCTTGATTTTTAATTGATTCACTCCTACAGGCGTATAAATTTTGAATGTAGGCATACCTGTATCTTGGCAAATTGGTGACACATTCTCATCTGCCATTTGGATATTTTCTGTAATCGTAGCAAGTGACATCGCTGCACGAGTTCCTGAATTTTCACGTGTTTTTGCTTTCGCAATTGCTCTTCGTACATCTTTTGGTAAGTTCGTTGATGTTTCGACAATTAATTGATATAAACTTTCTTTTAGTTGTTCCATCATCGTTTCCTCCCTAATCCCCTAGCATTATTAGCGACCAAGCATATAGCATTTTTAGAAATCGCTTTCTTTTCTATCAATATGTAGAGTCAGTGCGAGTAAAATCACTGTTTACCTTGCACACCGGTCCTTCTATAATGCATTATACTCCTTTAAAAATTCAGTTAAAAGAGAAAAAAGAAAAAGCTCTCACAGGGAGAGCTTTATTTCCAATCCTTTTTAAACTGCTCATATTTAAATTCCAAATCATCAATCATTTCAATTAAGCGGTCAATATCCTCAACACCTGCATCTTCAGGCTCCATGGATTCAAGAACATTTAAAAACATATTTAAACGATTTTTCAAATAATCTACCTGTTTTTCTTTATCATGAATAGAATTTCCCATCGTTGATCGCTCCCTTCGCTTCTTATCGTAACCAATCATTTCATAATTGACAACTAACTCTAATAAAATTCATAATAGTTCCTAGTGTGTTTATATTGGTTGATTTTCCATTTTTACAGAAAACGACCCTACATTTTGATTCAAAGGAGTTTTTTATGAAGACCTTAGAACGAATTACCACGTCATTCGATCCGTGGGAAGCTTATTTAGATATGAAGTTCATCCCATTTATCCTATATAACAAATTTGATCTCATTATTGAGTAAAGAAAAAGCCTAAAACCATTACAGGATCAAGGCTTTTCTTACTAGCTTATTTACATCTCGCTTTTCCATCCCTATTGTTTTCTTCACCCTGCACCCTCTCCTATTAGAAAAAGTCCATGGTCCTATAAAATGCACCAGACTTTTTTCAATATTCCCTTTCTCATATCCACCAGCCGAATTACAATCTTTTTTTATCTGCTAGACTTCTACGTAAATTCACAACAGAACTTTATACTTTTGTTTGGCATCAAACACACTCCGCTTCTGTTGCCACTTACTGGTTATCTCCACTGTGTAGTTCTCCTTTGTAGACAATTCTGATATCGAAAGGTTTTTCTCCACCTACATCAGAAAGCTCTTTCCAATAGTAGACTTTATCTACAACCTCATGTAACAGCTTGTTAGCCTTAGTAGGATTGGCCTCCATGTCCAATGACAAGATCCTTTCAATCTTTTCCCTAGTTTTCTTTTGTCTGTCTATCTCAGACTTAGCATCTGCCCCCTCCACGTTATTTAGCTCCTTCTGTACTGCTAACTGTTGTTCCTTAATGGCCTTAATCTCAGCTTGAGCCTCTTCAGCTTCATAAATACCTATTTTAAAACCAGCCTGTACATTCTTCTTCTGTACCTCTAGGTTATTGTAATGAAGAGTTAGCTGTTTCTGTTTTAACACTGCTTTACTGATAATGTCCTTACTGCCTGACAATATAGCCTCTATCTCGTTATCAATGTCTGTCAAATGCTCTTTAAGCTTAATAAGTATGTACTGTTCTATTCTCGCTGATTTAATTCCATTATTGGAACATCTAGCTTCACCCGACGCCTTATGTTCCGCTTTAGCCTTTTGACCTTTTGATGCGTGACAATTTAATACATAGAGCTCCCTTTGCGACTTATCTAAAACATTTCTACCTGCTCTTTTGTTGTATTTCATGCAAAAAGACAACGTCTGATTACATTTAGGGCATACAAGCAACCTAGATAAGCTATATACTCCCCTTTGTGACTGCTGAGGTACTACTCTTTTATCTACTCTGATTAGCTGAGCCTGATTATATGTATCAGCATCAATTAAAGCAGGATGAGCCTCCTCTACAGTAATAACATCTTCTCCTGTAAGCTCATAATGTACTGTACCTCTATATGCAACATTGGATAAGATTAGAGATGTTGCTCTAACAGTGAAAGGCTTACCTGCCCTAGTCCTTTTTCCTCTCAGATTCAACTGTTCAACTAACTCAGCCTGATTTAAGCCCTCTTTTACATACATATTGTATATTTCCTCTACTACCTGCGACTCCTCCGGATGGGGTATAAGATGCTTTGTCTCATCTTTTGTATAACCATATGGAGCAATCCCAAAAAAGACTCCCTTTTTAATTGCCTGTATTCTCCCCCTTCTGAGCTTTCTCTTTGTCATCCTCATAAAATGATTATCCATCTCTGACTGTATTCCTAAGGTAAAAACATCGTCATCATTCATGAAGTTATATGTTTTGTTTAAAGTAAAAAGCATCAATCCTTCTGCTTTCATAAACCTGATAAAGAGTCCAAAATCTGTACTGTCTCTTGCAATTCTATCCTGTTCTGTGCAAAGGACTCCATCATATATATTTCTTCTAAGCTCCATTAACATTCTTTGATACTCAGGTCTATTCCGATCCTCAGAGCTACCCTCCTCAGAGAATACCTCATAATCCATACCGTTAACCTCTGCATAGTCAGTCAGTAGCTCGAGCTGTCTGCTTATTTCCATTCCATCAGCATCCTTTAATCTTGATTTTCTTACATAAATTGCTACGAGTTTTTTAGTTACCTTAGCCATTCATTAACCTCCTCGTAAATACCAATATTATCTAATATAAAACCAAGTATAGACAGTGATTCAACTAGATGCAAGATTTATTACAATGGATATTTAATTTGATTTTGCGTCATTGACATATCTTGTACTAACTGCCCATAATAGTTAAGTATTAAACAGATAGGAGTTTTTAATTAAATGAATAACTACATGACCAAATCTGAAATTACGATAAAAAATGATCCTTGGGAGGCATATTTAGATTTTAAGCAGTATGGAAAACCTACTTTATCCAGCATAGAGTTTACAACTACTCACCTCTGTAATATGAGATGTGCTCACTGTGCTGTAGGTCATACACTTGTAACTAAAGATGCTGAAGCATTACCTTTAGAATTATTACTGAAAAGATTAGATGAGATTCCTACGTTGAGAACAATCAGTCTCACTGGAGGAGAGCCGATGCTTTCCTTAAAATCCGTAGAAAACTATGTATTGCCTTTATTGAAATATGCTCACAGCAGAGGCATCTATACTCAAATCAACTCCAATCTTACACTAGACATTGAAAGATATAAGAAAATTGCACCTTATTTAGATGTATTACATATCTCCCACAACTGGGTAACAGAGGATGAATTTATTGATACTGGCTTTGCCATGATGGACAGAAAGCCTTCAAGAGAGCAAAGAAAAGCATTATTTGACAGAATGATTTCTAACTCTAAAGCTTTATCTGATATGGGAGTTTTAGTTTCTGCTGAGACTATGATAAACGCTAGAACAGCACCCCACTTAGAAAAAATTCATAAGCAGGTTGTTGAGGAAATGGGCTGTAAAAGGCATGAAATTCACCCTATGTACGAAAGTGGATATGCTAGTACACCTGCCCCCTCATCTATACAAGATCCATTAGGTGATTTCGCTAGTACGCTTGAAACACTAAGCTTAGAAGAGATGCGCAGTGCCATTCATCACCTACTAGATATTCGTGATGAGAACACGTGGATGTTATTTGGAACACTTCCGTTTTACGCATGTAGCCAAACGCAAGAAGATCTTGATTTATTAAAACGACTTTATGCAAGCAAAAATGTAACGGTTCGTAATGATCCAGACGGTCGCTCACGTTTAAACGTAAATATTTTTAACGGTGATGTGATCGTGACAGATTTTGGTGATACACCACCTCTTGGAAATATTAAAGACACGCCGCTTCAAGAATCATTTGACCGTTGGCAACAGTCCGAAACGTCTAAAGAACTTAGCTGTCATTGCCCACAGGTTCAGTGTTTAGGGCCAAATATTTTAGTTAAAAACAGCTATTATAAAGATGTAGACTTCCAAAAGAATTCTGCAAACCTGATCAAATAAAAAACAAGAGGGTGTTCCTAGGAACACCCTCTTGTTTTTTATAACATCATTTTTTTATTTCTTTGCAGTTGTATTTCCTGTGGCTCATCTTGTCCCCATGACCCCTGCTTCATTTTCACATAATAGTAGACATAACAAGCAATCGAGCATCCAACACCTAGATACAGCGCAATCCGCTGTTCCGGATCAAACGCTAAGCTAATGATGACCAAGCAGTTTGTAATGAATGCTAGGATCGGGAGGAATGGATAAAGTGGTGTTCGAAACTTTAGGTCTTCAACCTTTCCACCTTCTCGTAGATACTTTCTACGAAATCCTAGATATGAACCTGTAATCGCAATCCAACCTACTTGTGCCCCAAAGCCTGCAAGGGATAAGAGCCAGACAAAAACCGTTTCTGCAGCAAAGAATCCTGAAAGTAACGTTAGAGCAGATACTGCTAGCGTAATCACTAGCGCGTTCATTGGTACTCCTCGTTTGTTAACGCGACCAACGCTTGGGCTTGCCATCTTTTCTTTTGAAAGAGAGTAGAGCATACGTGTTGCCGCATATAAACCTGAATTCGCAACCGATAAAAGAGCGATTAAAATAATAAAGTTCATCACGTCTCCTGCATATGGAACACCGATATTATCTAGTACGACAACAAACGGGCTTTTATCCACGCCTGCTTCATCACTTGGAATTAAAGCCGCCATAATAGAGACGGAAATAATAAAGAAAAAGAGCGTACGCCAAACCGTTTGTTTAATCGACTTTGGAATTGTCTTCTCTGGATTTTCACTTTCTCCAGCCGCAATCCCAATCAGTTCCGTTCCTTGGAACGAAAAGTTTACGGTAATCATTGTAATAAGCAATGCCTTAAGCCCATTGGGAAATAGCTTCTCATCAAAAAAGTGTGATAAAAAAGGTGCTCCTTCTCCGTTTTTCATATCAAGTAAGCCAAACATTGCTGCGCCGCCAATTCCAATAAATAAAATAATAGCAATAACTTTAATACTTGAAAAAACAAATTCTGCTTCTCCAAAGGCTTTTGCTGATAGTGCATTCAATAAGAAAATAAGTAATGCGAAGATCAGACACCATATCCAAACCGGAGTATGCTCAAACCAACGCTTCATAAGCTGCCCCGCTGTTAAAAATTCAAGAGCTACCGTTACAGCCCAGCCTAACCAATATAACCAGCCCACCGCAAAGCCTGTAGCTGGTCCGACAAACTTCGTCGTATAGGTATGAAATGAACCTGTTACAGGCATCGCAACTGACAGCTCCCCTAAATCGTTAAATACATAATAAAACCGCTAACTAAATACGCAATAATGGCTCCAACAGCCCCAGCTTCATGAATCGTGTAGCCCGATCCGACAAAAAAACCTGTTCCGATACATCCTCCAAGAGAGATCATAAATAAATGCCTCGTTTTCATACTTCGCTTTAATTCTTGTGTATGATCATTTGATATGTTCATTGGGAAGACCTCATCTCATCGTAAAATTGCAAACGCTTACTATTATTGATATGAAAATTAAAAATTCCGACTATTGATAACCTGTCCCTCCTCCTTCAAATGTTGTTTAACCTTTTATTCAGTTTACGAATAAATGAACAATGGTTCAACTCGACAATTTCCCTAATATTTATACAACTTTATTATTTCTTAGGAAATAATGGTCACTTTTTGTTTATTTCTGTCTGTATGAGACGCTCATTCGACACTTATTTTCCAAACAAAAAACACGCAATCGGAAAAACCGACTGCGTGTTTTTTATCTTGGCTGATTATGAACAGAAAAGCTAAGTGACAGGTGATCTTGAACAGGTATCCAAGCCCCTATTCCTTGAGACGTAACGTTTTTAACAGCGATGGTTCGCTTACTGCCATGTAGAAGCAAAAATACTTCTCCGTACGTTACTTTTCCACGTTCACTGACGGCCGGTGTATAGCTGTTTAAGTACCCTACTCTTTTAGCAGGTACGTTGTAGCCATTTTCTTTTTTAGTTCCGACTCCCACGATTGTAGAGAAAGCTAGTGGTAGCTTTGTTTTTTCTGCCGCTTTTAAAATCATCATTTTTTGAACGTCGTCCGAATTAGGAATTCTTGCCGTTAGTCCACCCTTCACTTGCTTTTGAGCATCTTGCACATAGCGAACTCGGTACGGAAGCTTTCCAGCGCGGTTATCGAAAAAATTCATATTCACCTTTTTGTACTCCCAATTCACGTTGGTTTCCATGGATTCGTAATTTAACGGCCACTCTCCCAAATAAATAGTCGCTCGAAATCCAATAGCGAGTGGATTTTTCGAAACGGCTGATTCATTTAGCATACGAATAAGATTAGGGTTTTCAATTTTCACCTTTGATGTTCCTAATAGTTCCTTAGCTAAATCACTTGGCTGTAAATAAGGCATATCCTGTGACGAGTTTGGATATGTGTTTTCTTTGGAAATATTCAAAACGGAACTAGGTACACGAACTGTCCCGACCTCCGTCGATTTCTTATTTGTACCCTGTGCATGCGAGATCGGAACAATACTACTCGTAAAAAAAAGAAAAACAACTAACAATGCTGAAACTTTGCGCATATAAGTACTCCTTTCAAGACTTTAGGAAATGTACTTATAGTTTCTTCACATCTGCTTTTCTTTATCCTCTTTTTCCATTTATTCGTATCATAGAATTGCTCAAATGGGTGTAACCTTTTCTTCTACCCCTTTGTTGAAAAAGGCATTTATAATAGGCGTAACGAGTTGGATAGCAGGTCCCATTAAAAAGGTAATGATGATGGTTCCTACTCCAATGGCGCCATCTAATAAAAATGCAAGAACCAACGCCGACACTTCGCCAATCGTCTTTCCAACCATTAAACTAATTCCAAACCTCTCTTGCAGTGACAGCATAAGATTATCAATTGGATTAGCCGGAAACTTTGCGCGCAAATAAATGACGACCCCAACTGCAATCGTAAAGATTCCACCAATAAATAATAGATACTTTCCAACTGTAGATTCGAACGCAAGCTTGCTTAATACGTTTAACATCCACAAATCGATTAAAAACCCGATGATAAAAACTGGCGCAAGCGCAAGCCATTCAATGCGTTTAACGAGTAAAGCATTTACTATCATCATCAAAATCCCTACAATCATGACCCAATTGCCAATCGTGAGACCAATTGATTTTGATAACCCCACATTTAGTGCATCCCATGCCCCTGCTCCTACGTCTGCTACAATTGTTAAGGACACCCCAAACGATAAAAATAACAGACCAACTATGTATTGAATGAATCGATTTATCATTCCACCACCCCCTAATGGAATATTTTACATTTACTTTCCTACAAACCCAACATATTTTAAAAAAATCGGAATTTTCAGTTTTATATAGCATATATTGTATTACTCTTCACTACATATCCAAAGGAGGACTGAGGCCTTGAGGAATGAGAAAGGGCGTGATCTGTATATTAGATCGCGCCCTTTTCGTTAAAGTAGATAAAAACCTAGACCCATAATAATGTAAGCCCCGAGTAGTGTGGCCCCTTCAAACCAGTTCGTATCCCCATCATTAGAGATCGAAATCGTCAAAAAGACAGCAGTAATCATGGAGACCAACTCTGGAATCGTAAAGACAAGCGGCATACTGGTTGAGAATAGAAGCGAAACAAGGACTAAAACAGGTGCAACAAACATAGCCACTTGAAGCGTAGATCCGACCGCAATTTCAACCGCAACGCCCATTTTATCTTTGTACGCCATTAAGATGGCAGAAGCATGCTCTGCCGCATTACCGACAATTGCTACGATAATAACCCCTATAAACAGTTCACTCCAACCAAACTTCTCCGCAACTGTTTCAAATGTATGTACAAGATTTTCAGACACATAAGCGACAGCAACCGTTGAAAGAAGGAGCACCATAATTGCTCTTAGCTTTCCCCATTCCGGTTCTTCGTGCTCTTCGCTCACGTCATTTTTATGCTGATAAACTCCTCGGTGTGTAACAAGTCGAAATAAAAGGGCCGCTAAATACAAAATAATAAGAACGATCGATACACCTATACTAAGGGTTAACGTCTTATCTTCAGGCATACGCTGAGCAAAAATCTCAGGGATAACGAACGCGACAATAACGGCAAAAATTAAGAGCGCCGAATTATGCCTTGCATCATAAATGTTAAATTGCTGGCGCTTGTACTTGAGTCCACCGATAAAAAAGGACAGACCCCCTACAAGTAAAAGATTTCCTAAAACAGAACCTGTTAATGACGCAAGAACGACTTCAGTAAGACCTGCCTGTAAAGCAAAAATGGAAATAATGAGCTCAACAGCATTTCCGAAGGTGGCATTTAGAAGTCCGCCGATTCGAGGGCCTGATATAATCGCCAAGCTTTCTGTTGCCCTACCCATGAACCCAGCTAATGCGATAATAGTTAAGCAATAAATGACAAACATTAAAATTTGTGACCAGTGCATAATACTTCCAATCACTGAAAGTGGAACACCGATCACAACAAAAATCATAAATAACTTATTAATCACTACGTTGCCTCCCTCTATGTACTATCTAGCGAAGAATACTCTTCTTCTTTTTTGCAGTGTGCCCTTAAAATATACGATTCTAGACAAGTCCTTCACTACTTTCTGTAGGTGAACCCTTAACATTGCGTTTTTTTTGCTAGTGTATTCAATTATGGACAGATACATACCACGCTTTTTCCCAAGCAGAGGAAGGTTTAAACCACATAGAAGAAGGTAGATTAAATAAGATATAAGCGTTCATTTTATGGAAGCAATGTTGCTCATTTCAAAAAATAGGAGGATGTCTGATATGCTTCAAGATCAAATCGTACATGTTCTAGACCATCATCGAGTAGGAATATTAACCACTCTTCATGAAAAGAAGCCGCATTCTCGGTTGATGACATTTTCTCATGAAGACTTGGTGCTTTATTCACCTATAAACCGAAGGACATTTAGTGTAGAAGAAATAGAAAAGCAAGAGACCGTGCATATTTTATTGGGATATGAATGGAGTGGATCGAAAAATTCTTATGTCGAAATTGAAGCGTTAGCGAAAGTCGAGGAAAGTGAAGAGATCAGGGAAC
Organism: Priestia koreensis; assembly: GCF_001274935.1. Taxonomy (GTDB): domain Bacteria; phylum Bacillota; class Bacilli; order Bacillales; family Bacillaceae_H; genus Bacillus_AG; species Bacillus_AG koreensis. The sequence goes on from NZ_LILC01000030.1 coordinate 51,635, forward strand.
GCTTTTGGACCGATGATCTACTCGCATGGATCGATGAACCAAAAGAGCACAATTATCTTCTTGTTCAGTTTACACCCCAATCGATCCGCTTTTTTAAAGATGGCAAAAGTAAAGCTCAAACCTTGTAAGGCTTGAGCTTCTGTTTATTGATTTAATTCAAACGTTTCTTCAACTTCAATGCTGTTAATAACCGATTGAACCATTGGACAGTTTTTGCGTGCTAGCTCAATGGACTGGGCAATCTTTTCTTCTGGCAAATCATTTCCCGTAATGACGTAGTGAAGATGGATTTTTTCAATACGGTTTGCTTTTGCTTCATTTCTTTCTACATTCGCTTGAATGGTGATATCGTCAATCGCAATGCGCTTCTTTTTCAAAATGGTGCGTAGCACTCCTCCGCTACATACGGCGATCGATGATACCATTAATTGAAAAGGTCGAAATCCGTGCGCTTCATCTCCTGCAACATGAAGTTCACCATACTCTAAATCCGTTGTAAATCCAACTTCCTTCATTTTAAATTCCATATGAATGCCTCTTTTCGTGACTGTAATACATCTATTTTACTGACTATACATTTTCTCTGCAAACACATCGCACATAAAAAAACAAAATTTTTAGACTTGTTATTCCCTTTACATAACGGTACGATCAAAGGTGGCACCATGATTCAAGTAAGGGGGAATAATCCTGTTACATATAAAATTTCGATTTTGGATTCTTGTTACCATCGTCTCCATTTCCGGCTTTTCTCAAGGCATGCTTTTGCCCATCATTTCAGTTATTCTAGAGCAGGACGGGGTATCCTCTGCTCTTAACGGTCTTAATGCCACAGGTCTGTATATTGGTGTTTTACTCGCCTCTCCTTTTATGGAACGACCGTTGCAGCGATATGGTTATAAACCTCTAATCGTTGTGGGAGGTTTATTGGTTATTTTATCTCTCTTTTCATTTATTACGTGGAAGGCATTCTGGTTTTGGTTTGCCCTACGCTTACTTATTGGTATTGGCGATCATATGCTTCATTTTGGTACACAGACGTGGATCACGGCTTTTTCAACACAAAAAGATCGAGGACGGAATATTTCCATTTACGGACTATTTTTCGGGATTGGATTTGCTGTCGGACCTTCTGCCTCGTTTCTTCTAAAAATTAACCCGTCTCTTCCCTTCATCGTGAGTTCAGGGATCAGCTTACTCGCTTGGCTGACCGTTTTCCTATTGAAAAATGAACGTCCTCAAGGAGCCGTTGAAGCAGAAGCATTCGTTGAATCATTCAAACGATTTGGAAAAACTTTTAAATATGCATGGGTCGCTTTTTTGCCACCGCTAGGATATGGCTTTTTAGAAGCTACATTGAATGGAAGTTTCCCCGTGTACGCCCTGCGCAACGGTTATGAAGTAAATCAAATTTCGATTTTACTTCCCGCTTTTGCATTTGGAAGTATTATTTTTCAGCTGCCGCTAGGAATTCTGAGCGATAAATATGGCAGGCACTCTATTTTATTAGCTGTGCTATCTACCGGCTTTTTGGCCTTTCTTACAGCCAGCTTTGTTGAGGGTTCTTTTATTGCGTTGACCATTTGCTTGTTTATAGCTGGTATGCTTTTAGGATCAACCTTCTCACTAGGAATAACCTATATGGCTGATTTAGTACCCACCTCCCTACTGCCAGCCGGAAACTTGATGTGCGGTATGGCATTTAGTCTCGGTAGTATTTCAGGTCCTTATTTAGGTGGAGTATTTATTCAACATTTTAAGGGAACGAGCTTTTTTTATTTCATCAGTATGATGATTTTGTTCCTTCTGATCGGATTTATTTTTCATAAGCAACCTAAAGTTGCCACTGTGAAAAGCAAACATTCATAGTTATTTAGCCATCAACCTTTTCATAAGGTTGATTTTTTCTTTTTTTGAAAAAAAGTGTACACAAAAACCACCAACTGTTATATAATATTAAAAAATAAATAAAACTGTTTTATAACAGTTAAGGAGGAGAACAAATTGAGCAGACAAGAGCGTAAAAACATGATTACATTTATTGAACGGATGAAAGGGATGGATCGTGATTCATTGCTTTATATGACGGACGCTGAAATTGAACATATTTATAACAGCGCTTATTCTCTTTCAGAAGAAGGTCGCGATTTTTAATTTTTTTATGTTTTATCCCTCGTGTTCGTGGTATACTTTGGATATATTAACGACTAAAAACTCAATACATGTATCTTTGAAGAGAAATGCTGCTATCTTAACGATAGCAGCTTTCGTGTTTTTTAAGGGTATTGATTGTGATTATTTTTCTCATTTAGAAATGTAATGGAGGGATAAAACAATGGACGCAAGAGCATTAAATCAACAAAAACCTTTAAGCAATGAGCCTTCTCAGCTAAAGACTTTTTTCGAGACGCATGGAGAGCTTGTTGCAGCACTATTTAGCGGCGTATTAATACTTGCAGGATGGATTTTTTCAAGTCAAACGACTGCTTCTGTCATACTATTTATCTTAGCCTACGTTATTGGGGGATTCGCCAAAGCAAAGGAAGGCATTGAAGAAACAATTGAAAATAAAGAGTTAAACGTAGAGATGCTGATGATATTTGCAGCTATTGGATCAGCCATTATCGGATACTGGCTTGAGGGAGCAATGCTCATTTTCATCTTTGCCTTGAGCGGTGCGCTCGAGACTTACACAATGAATAAAAGCAATCGTGAAATTTCATCACTGATGGAAATGCAGCCCCAAGAAGCAACACGAGTGCTAGGTGATCACGAAGAAATCGTGCACGTTTCCGAACTAGCGATTGGCGATCTCATTCTTGTAAAGCCAGGTGAGCGTGTACCAGCAGATGGTGAAGTTGTTCAAGGACAAACAACGATTGATCAGGCTGCGATTACTGGTGAAGCTGTTCCTGTTACGAAACAGCTAAATGATGAGGTATTCGCTGGTACTGTGAATATTAAGGGTGCCATTACAGTTAAAATCACCAAAACAACGGAAGAAACGCTGTTTCAAAAAATTATCAATCTCGTTCAAAGTGCTCAAAGTGAAAAGTCACCTTCACAGCTTTTTATTGAACGATTTGAAGGAATCTATGTAAAGGTCGTGTTGTCAGTCGTTGCGTTAATGATGTTCATCCCTCACTACGTACTAGGCTGGAGCTGGACTGAAACCTTCTATCGCGCGATGATTCTACTTGTTGTTGCCTCACCTTGTGCACTAGTAGCTTCCATCATGCCAGCGTCGCTTTCTGCTATTTCAAACGGTGCTCGTAAAGGAATTTTATTCAAAGGCGGTGCCCACTTAGAAAGACTGGCACACCTTGAAGCCATTGCATTCGACAAAACGGGTACACTTACACGCGGGAAGCCTGAAGTAACAGACGTAATTACACGTGATCACGTTACAGAAGAGGACTTTTTAAAAGTGATTGCATCGATCGAGCGTCAGTCAAATCACCCTTTGGCTCAATCCATTGTGCAATATGTTAAAACAAAGACAGCCAGTGATCTACAGCAGCCTGATTCTTTAGAAGATGTACCTGGATACGGCGTTATTGGTGTACTTTCAGGTGTTGAGTGGAAGGTTGGGAAAGCGGATTTTGTTGGCAAAGAAGAAGCAATCGCCTTTCATGAAGGAATATCTGCTTCGTTGGCTGAAGATGGAAAAACAATCGTCTATGCGCGCGATGAGCACGGAATTGTCGGATTAATTGCTTTAAAGGATATTGTTCGTGAGGAAACAATTGCTGCAATTGAAGAATTAAAGGCCTCTGGCATCTTTACCGTGATGATTACAGGTGACAGCGTAAAAACCGCTGAAGCCATCTCGAATGAATGCCACGTTGATCAGTACGTAGCAGAATGTTTACCTGAAACAAAGGTAGATGAAGTAAAAGCTTTAAAAGGAAAATTCCAAACGGTTGGAATGGTTGGAGACGGAATCAATGACGCTCCGGCGCTTGCAACCTCTCACATCGGAATTGCGATGGGAGAAGGTACAGATGTGGCTCTTGAAACAGCGGACATTGTGCTAATGAAAAACGATTTATCTAAAATAGCTGAAGCCATAAAAGTGGCTAAACGTATGAATCGTATCGTAAAGCAAAACGTTATTTTCTCGATCACCGTTATTTTGCTTTTAATTTGCTCGAACTTTCTTCAATTCCTTGATTTACCGTTCGGCGTTATCGGACATGAAGGAAGCACCATCTTGGTCATTTTAAACGGCCTACGTTTACTAAAATAAACAAAAGCTCCTACACGTGTAGGAGCTTTTGTTGTTTAATGATAGCCGTTTTGTCCGTTTTGGCTATTGCTTGTTTTATGTTTTGGTGAGCTTTTTTTATTTTGTTTCGTGTTGCTGCCGTCTTTTTTCGTATGTTTTGTCATTCAATGACTCCCCCTTCATGGTCTTACACATTTAATATGTCACGTATAGAGGAGAAATATCGTACTAGTTTTTTCCTTGTCGACGTTTGTGACTAATGGCATTAACTTCTCCGCCGATGACAATAATCATTCCAGAAAGATAGAGCCAGACCATCATCACAATGATCCCACCAAGACTTCCATACGTAGCGGTGTAATTGGCAAAATTATTCACATAGTATGAAAAAGCCAGGGACACAAGAACCCATCCGAGCGTCGCGACAAGCGTTCCCTTCCAGATGTCTTTAATATGCAGCCCCTTTTTATTAGGAGCAAAATGATACAGAGCTAAAAACACAATAAACAAAATGGCTGCACTAATGATCCAGCGCGAAGCTGACCACAAATTCAAAAACGTACTAGAGAAACCAAGTTTTGAGAACAAGTAGACGCCAATCATTTTTCCGAAAACAGGCAGTAATAGCGCGACAATAATAATAAAAATCATCGCCACTGTTAACAGAATCGCAACACCACGTGCCACAATAAATGACCGACTCTCTTCTACCTCGTACGCTCTATTAAAGGCTCGCACAATGGCGTTAATGCCGTTTGAAGCTGACCATAACGTCGCAATTGCCCCAAATGACAAGAGCTGACCATTTCGAGAACCCACTACTTCGTTTAAATTATCCTCAATGTATTTCATCGTTTGCCGTGGTGCAACCTCTTCAAGCATATCCAACAAATTGGGTACGTGAAGCGGCAAAAACCCGAGGAGTGTCACAATAAAAATTAATAACGGAAATAGTGATAACAAAAAATAGTAAGCCAGCTCTGCAGAAAGACTCGGAATTTCATCACGTAAAAACCGTCCTGCCAATTCTGCAATAAAAGGTCGTTTTCTCTTTTGTTTCGCCATTCCCTCACCTCATTTTTATTCTTGTTGTTTTGACTCGGTTACCGTATGAAAGGCTTCCTTCGTTTCTTGAACAATTTCTTTTACTTGCGGCGTTGCTGATTGTAGGTCTTTTACTTTCTGTGCCACATAAGAAATGTCCTCTGATACAGTTTCATACGTTTCCCTTAGATCATCTACTTTTGCTTTAATGGTTGTGTATGTACCTCTTGGGTCTTTCACTGCGGCCATCACCTTGCCTGCGCCTGCTTTTGTTTGCTCTCTTGTATGCTTATCTAAAAGAGATACAGCTGCCCCTACAAGTGCTCCAATAATAATCCCTTGTCCTAGCTTATTCTTTCCCATCTACCTTCACTCCTAGTTTTTTATTTATGGATCTCGTCGGAAAAATGTTCATGAATGATTTCTGTTAATAAATTTGTACAGCCCTTTGTTACTAATTCGTATACTTCATCAAAATTTCCTGTAAAGTATGGATCGGGAACGTCTTCAATTTCTGATTCGGGGACAAAATCCAAAAGACGACCAATATAGCCTGTCTTATTGAATCCTGCCATTCTGTGGAGGTTACCAATGTTTTGCGCATCCATCCCGATAATATAGTCAAATTCAGTTAAATCTTCTTTTTGTACTTGGCGGGCTTTTAAGCCGTCAAAGCTAATTTGTTTTTTTGTTAACATTCGTTGTGTACCTTCGTGAGGAGGAGTTCCAATATGCCAATCTCCTGTTCCGGCTGAATCGATGCTAATTTTATCTTCGAGTCCTTTTTCACGAACTAGGTGACGAAATACGGCTTCAGCCATTGGGGATCTACAAATGTTGCCTAGGCAAACAAATAAGACTTTTACCATAAAGTTTCTCTCCTTTTTGGCGTTCTATAAATATAGAACGGGGGTTATTTACTTTTAACATGTAGCGATTTTTCAAAAACATCTTTACTGAAAACAGGTTTTCTTTATGAACAACATTATATACAATCATTTGAAAAAGGGAAAATAACAGGTGGTTAAAAGAAAGGTGATTAAAAAAATCGGACGTGTTACAATAAGAAAAACTGTTCCGTGGAAGGATGAAAAATTTGGACTTAACACAAAAATCGAGTGAAAATGTTGAATATATGGTAGAGGCAATCAAAGAAAAGCTTCGCATTCTAAATTTTGGTGCTGTTAAAGCTTCGCATTTTGATGAAGAAATGTATGAAGATCTTAAGTATCTTTACGATATGGTAATGCGTAAAACATCTTTCAGTCCAAGTGAAATGCAAGCAATTGCTGAAGAGTTAGGATCACTTCGTAAACAAACACAATGATAAAAGAACCGTTACTTCTGTTGTGATTAGCAGAGTAGCGGTTTTTATTTTGGCTTCTTTTCTAAAAGGATGATCTACATATGGTTGCTCTCACATCAAAAACTCTTACTCGTTCGGATCTCCGCTTCAGATTGCTTCGCTTTCCTCGGGGCGAGCGCTGAGCTTCCTCGTCGTTTCTCTCCTGCGGGATCTCAGCTGACTCACTAGTCCCGTAGGAGTCTCGCATCTTCCGTTCCTATCCTCTTGTGTGGAGATTAGGGACTTATTTATTGGGCTTTTCTTCTAAAGGACTTATACACATGTAGTTCACCTCAGATCAAAAATTATTACTCGTTCGGATTTCCGCTTCAGATTGCTTCGCTTTCCTCGGGGCGAGCGCTGAGCTTCCTCGTCGTTTCTCTCCTGCGGGATCTCAGCTGGCTCACTAGTCCCGTAGGAGTCTTCGCATCTTCCGCTCCTATCCTCTTGTGTGAAGAGTAGGGACTTATATACTTGCCTTACTTTCTAAAGGAATAATCCACATATGGTTCATCTCACATCAAAAAAGCTTACTCGTTCGGATCTCCGCTTCAGATTGCTTCGCTTTCCTCGGGGCGAGCGCTGAGCTTCCTCGTCGTTTCTCTCCTGCGGGATCTCAGCTGACTCGCTAGTCCCGTAGGAGTCTTCGCATCTTTCGCTCCTATCCTCTTGTGTGAAGAGTAGGGACTTATTTATTGGGCTTTTTTTCTAAAGGAATAATCAACGTATGGTTAGACAAGCTTCTCGTCGTGATTAACCAAGGTGCTGTAGTGTTCTTTTTCTCGGCTCATTTTTTTCTGTCCATTCGCTCCTTTTAGCTGATTAGGAATGAAGTTGGTGATCTGTTTGAATAGTAACACTCGACTTGGTATGAATAGCGCTTACTTTTTACATATACTAAATAAAAGCTGAACTACGTATTGACGAGTGAAAAAAAGGTGCGTACAATGGAGCGAAATACCTATCAAATATTTTTCTCGTATAATCTTGGAAATATGGTCCAAGAGTTTCTACCAAACTGCCGTAAATAGTTGGACTACGAGGAGAGAACTGGTATGTTTTCTTTCCATTTCTCCTCTTTTTAGTCCTCTCTTTTATGTAAAAATGAAGGGAGCAATTACAATGAATAAACACTTCTTACAACAACAGCTCGCAGCAGCTGATCACCGAATAAAAGCCGATCTCGTAATTAAAAATGCAAAAATTATTGATGTTTTTACTTTAAGCATCTTATCTGGTGACGTCGCGATACATGACGGAAAGTTCGTCGGTATTGGGGAATATCAGGGGATAAACGAAATTGATGCGAATGGCCGCTATGTAAGTCCTTCCTTTATCGACAGCCACGTTCATATTGAATCATCTATGCTTATTCCAAGTGAGTTTGCAAAAGTTGTGGTGCCACATGGTGTAACAACTGTCATTACGGATCCTCATGAAATTGCGAATGTTTCTGGAACAGCTGGCATTGAGTTTATGATTCAAAACTCCAAAGACCTTCCTTTAGAAGTATTAGTAGGCCTTCCATCTAGCGTTCCGTCCACGCCTTTTGAAAATGCTGGGGCCGTTCTTAACGCTGAACACTTAGAACCATTTTTAGCTGAAAAAAGTGTGATCGGTTTAGCAGAAGTAATGGATTATCCATCTGTGCAAAAAGGAGCAGACTCCATGCTTGATAAGCTATTAATGGCGAAAAAACATCATGCCATTATGGACGGGCACGGTGCCGGTCTTGATGCACACGGTGTAAACATTTACGCCACAGCCGGTATCAAAACAGACCATGAATGTGTCAATGCGCAGGAAGCGATGGATCGGTTGCAGCGCGGCATGTACGTTTCCATTCGCCAAGGTTCTGTAGCAAAAGACTTGCTTAATTTGCTTCCAGTCGTGAATGAACGCACAGCTCGTCGTTGTTTGTTTTGCACGGACGATAAGCATCTTGATGATTTACTAACTGAAGGATCAGTTGATTATAACGTTCGTTTAGCTATTGAACATGGCTTAGATCCGCTTCTTTCCATTCAGTTAGCTTCTTTAAATGTGGCAGAATGCTATCAATTACAAGGGCGTGGTGCGATAGCCCCTGGTTATGAGGCAGATTTTTTATTACTTGATGACCTAGAAACCATCTCTATTCATCAAGTATATAAGTCAGGAGAACTTGTAGCCGAAAAAGGTGTACTTACATCGTTAAACGATCAACCTGTATTAGAAAATCCAGTATTGACTGATACGGTACATGTGAAAAATCTTACATTAGATGATCTTCGCCTTCCTGTGAAAGGGAATCGAGCTCACATCATTGGAGTAATTCCAAATAGCCTCGTCACGAATCATTTAGTAGAAAACATTCAAACAAAAAACGGTTACTTTCAGCCATCTCTCGTGGATGATCAATTGAAAATGCTTGTAGTCGAGCGTCATCACGAAACAGGTAATATCGGAAAAGGAATTGTGAAAGGTTTTCGTTTAAAAGAGGGAGCAATCGCTACAACAATTGCTCATGATTCCCATAACATCGTTGCGGTAGGAACGAATGACGAAGATCTGCTATGTGCTATTCAAGCAATCGAGAAGATGAAAGGCGGCGTAGTCATTGTAAAAAATCAAGAAGTGTTAAGTGGATTACCCCTTCCAATTAGCGGTTTAATGTCGGACCTTCCATTCCAAGATGTTTTGGTCAACTTGAATAAGCTTCATGATGCACTTCATGAATTAGAAATCGCCGATCATTTCAATCCACTTCTGACACTATCTTTTCTAAGCTTACCGGTCATTCCACACCTCAAGCTCACTGATATGGGACTGTTTGATTTTAATCAATTCAAACATATTAAAATTGATGAAGATCTTGTGTAAACGTCTTTGCACACAAGAGGACCTAACGAATTGTTAGGTCCTCTTCTCTATCTTATACGGTTGTTTTTTGTTGAACTTTCTTCGCTTTCCGACGTCTCTTAGCATAAGAAAAAGCTTCTTTTGCTAAAATAGGCAGTACAGCTTTTGCAATTCGTTTTACCACTCGGGATCTACTCAAAGCTCTTCACACTCCTAAAATCATGTAGTTAACTATACTATACCCGTTTCTTTGTAGAAAAAAACGACTTGTTCCCTGGGGTTGCTTTATATAAACAGACGTACTGGTGGATGCGAAAAACCCCTCTGTTTCCAGAGGGGCTCTTGTTCGTTATCTCCTATTATTTAGAGATAAATTCTTGTGTCCAGTAGTTTCCATCTTGTACATATCCAACACCAATGTGAGTAAAGTTAGGATTCATAATGTTTTTACGATGACCTTCACTGTTCATCCAGCTGTTCATTACTTCATCTGGAGAAGTTTGACCTTGGGCGATGTTTTCACCTGCTGATGAATAATCTACACCAAATTTCTTCATCATATCAAATGGTGAACCGTATTTTGGTGATTGATGATCAAAGTAGTTGTTGTCTTTCATGTCCTGTGACTTCGCTTTTGCAACTTCACTTAGCTTTGAATCGATTTGTAAAGGTTTTAATCCAGCTTTTTCACGTTCTTGGTTCACTAGCTCTACAACCTTCTTCTCTGATTCACTTACAGATCCTTGTGCTTGATCAGTGTTGCTTTTTTGATCGCTTGCTTGTGATTGAGACTGATCAGATGAACCGCTTTGTGGTGCTTGTGCTTTTTCTTGTGGTTCTGCCTGTGCTTGGCCTTGAGCATTAGGCTGTGGCTCAGCTTGTGCTTGTCCCTGAGCTGTTTGTTCACCTTGTTGTGGTACTTGAATATTATATTTCTTTAAAAGCTCTTGTACGTTTGCATTTTGTGGTGCTTGTGCTTGAACGTTTTGAGCTTGATTGTCGTTTTGTTGAGGTACGTTACAGTTAGAAGCAGCACTTGCTGGTCCTTGTAGTGATAAAAATCCTAGTGACAGTACTCCCGCAGCTGTTGCAATACGAAATGTTTTCTTCATAGTAAAACATTACCTCCTTGAATTTTGTAAACCTATAGGATTAGTCGGATAAAAGATTGGAAATGGACACTCAAAATTGATTTATATAGTAAATGTGTCCTACACATTTCCAAATGTGTAAGGGCAATTGAGTTTCGTTTTCCGACTGCACCTCCATCCTTTCATATTTCTATCAACCTCACAACCTGTAATTCTTTCCAACACTTTTTCGGTCATGGTGTTCTGTAGAAACGAGAAAAGTTGAGGTGTGCGTTGGCTCCTTGCCAACTACAACCACATTGTTACATGAATCTGATATTATATCAACCTTAATACCATGGCAATTTTAGCTATAATTTAGCTTATTTTAGTTTCATATATTTACCACGTGCAGAACGCTTGATTTTATAGGGTTTTTGAGTCCTCTTTGATCATGCAATTTTTCTCGAAATAGAGTCTTCCATTTTTTTCTCCACTAAAAAACCTCTTGAACGATATCAAAATCGTCCAAGAGGTTTTCGAGCATGTATTATTTTAAAACATTTAGGGATTCACGAATGAATGCCGGAATGTCATCTGGTGTACGACTAGTTACTAGCTGGTTTCCACATACAACTACTTCTTTATCGTGGAAGTTCGCACCTGCGTTTGTTAGATCTACTTGAATGGATTTAAATCCTGTTACGTCGCGACCTTTTAATGCTTCTGCAGTAATTAATAACTGTGGACCGTGACAAATGGCCATAACCGGCTTTTTGTCGTCCATGAATGCCTTCGTGAACTTAACGAAGCGATCGTCCGCACGAAGAATGTCGGGAGAAAATCCTCCTGGTAACAATAAAGCGTCAAATTGAGAAGGGTCTACGCTGTCGATACTCTCATCAACCTTAACAGATGCTTCTCCTTGTTTTCCCTTTACTGATTTTCCTTTTTCCATTTCGATAACCGTTAGTTGATGTCCTGCTTCTTGTAAGCCTTTTGCTGGCTCTGTGTATTCAGAGTCCTCAAAGTGATCTGTAAGTAGTACGGCAATTTTTTTACTCATTTCAAAAAACACTCCTTATCTCTGATTTGAATGAATGATCTCATCTGTAAGTAAAGTACCCTTCCGTACGTATACTAAACCTTGGAATATGCAGCTGCATCAAAGCTGAAATTCTTTTGCCAGCAATTCATATGATTTAATTTTCGCATCCATGTCGTGCATTAATGACACCATCATAAACTCATCTGCACCATAAAGTTCCTGAAGTCTCGTTACTGTCTCTTTTACTTTTTGCGGTGTCCCGACAATAATACGCTGACGGTTTTCACGAATACGAGACCAATCGTAAGCAGAATAAGGATAGTTTTTCGCTGTTTCCACGCTTGGAATTCCTTCTGTTCTCATTCCTTTTTCGATTGATAAAATGGAAAGATCGATGCTACTAGCAAGTTCCTCTGCTTCTTCTTGTGTTTCAGCACACACGACAAAAATGGAGACAATCACATTCGGCTTCTCGTTAAAAGCGGATGGCTTGAAGTTATTACGATAAAAGCGAACCGCTGCCGGTCCATCGTACCCGTTAATGAAGTGCGCAAATGTAAATGACAAACCTTTCTCAGCCGCTAGCTGGGCGCTTGATCCACTTGAACCTAGCATCCATAGTTCTGGTGCATGTGAAAGAATTGGTGTTGCGCTCAACCCTTCATATGGATGATTTTCAGGTAATTGATCATGTAGGTAACTCAATAAATCATCAATTTGTTCCGGATAACGACGAATATCCTTTGGATTTCCATCCTGAAGCGCACGCGTTGCATTTGGCATACCTCCAGGGGCGCGCCCAATACCTAAATCGATTCGTCCAGGTGCTAACGCCTCTAATATTCGGAAATTCTCTGCTACCTTATAGGAACTATAATGGGGCAGCATTACGCCGCCTGAGCCCACTCTAATTTTTTCTGTGCTGGCTGCTAAATAAGAAATTAAGACTTCCGGCGATGAACCTGCAAGGCTTCTCGTATCATGATGCTCTGAAACCCAAAAGCGTGAGTAACCCATTTTCTCTGCTTCTTGGGCTAATCGAACGGTATTTTTCAACGCCATCTCTGGCGTACTTCCTGCTGATACTGGAGATTGGTCGAGTATACTTAATTTAGTCAATGCGTCTCTCTCCTTTGTTAAGTCATCTATATAATGAATAGCGTATTTTTTTCTTTGGTCTCATTATTATCCTGCTGTAAAAAATGAATGTCGAATAATTTGCTTCTCAAACAAAATAAAGAAGAGCAACATATCGTTACTCTTCCCTGTACTTACAAATCATATTGTTGAAATACCGTATTTGTTTGGAGCGGATATACCTCACGCTTGGCGATCGTATTCAGAATCATTTGATTACGCTGTACAGACAATCCTAAATTTGTAGCAGACGAACCGTGTGAATGCTCTAAATTCATCAGCGTAAAAAGATGATGCTTTCGGTTGTCTTCAAATTCGATATGATAATTACGCGCTACTTTGAAACGCTTATCATCTTCCCAAATAATTATTTCACGGTAACGTTCTAGCCATTTCGGCATATTAGGCTTATACCCCGTCGCTAAAATGACCTTATCTGTTTCATGATGAAATGTCTCTCCTAGCCCTTCTTGATGACAGGATAGCGTATACCCCTTTCCTTCTTTAGAGGGATGAATTTCATTGACTTCTACAGACGGTTGAATGCGCACGTACCGATCTTTTCCGTCTACCGAACGGTGATAAAGCGTATCATAAATTCGATTTAGTAATCCGCCTTCTGTTCCGTGTCGCAACCGATCGATCGTTGATAATGCTTCTGTTCTTTTCTCAAAAGGAAGACTATGGAAATACCTAACATAATCAGGCGAGAATGCTTCCCTTGCAAGCTTTGATTGCTCCATTTGGTAAAAATGTGGAGTGCGCGTAAACCATGTTAGCTTGTATCCATAGTAATCACGGTCTTGAAGAAGGTCGTAAAATACTTCTGCGGCACTCTGTCCTGATCCAATAACTGTTATGGATCGTGCGTCATGCTTAATGCTTTTTTCATTCGGTACATAACCGCTTGTATGAATGACATCCTTTTTAGGTGCCCCTTCAAACCCGGATGGAACAAGTGGTGTATTACCTGTTCCAATCACCACATGCTTCGCATAATACGCGTCTTTATCGCCTGTTCTTACGTCTTCTATCATAACTTCATAATGATCCTCATGATCGATTACATCAATGACTCGCTTTCCGAAACGGCATGACGATAGCTGGTTCGCTACCCATTTTGCATATTGATTGTATTCTCTTCTCGGAATATCCATTCGACTGAAAAAATAAAACTGATAAAGTCGATTGTGTTTATGTACATAATTTAAAAACGTATACGGACTCGTCGGGTCGGCAAACGTTACTAGATCAACAAGAAATGGATCCTGTAGGTCAGTGCCTTCTATTAACATTCCAGGATGCCACTCAAATTCAGTGTTTTGTTCAAAAAAGAGGGCTTTTATATCATCGACTGGTTCGGAGAGTGCTGCGAGTCCTAAGTTATACGGACCGATTCCAATCCCAATAACGTCGTACAGTTCCATACCTTTTTCACTTCCTTCGTCATACTTATCCTTAACTATACCCCGCTTCACCTTAAAACAACCTTCCTGCAAAAAAAGAGCTCCCTTTTAAAAAAGAGCGCTCGTTTATGATTTGACCCATGCATTTTTTGAATAGCCACGTTCTTCCCAATAACCAACGTGCTCCTCTTCAATCAGCTCAATTCGATTCAACCATTTCACTGATTTGTACGCATACATCCTCGGTGTAATTAATCGAACAGGACCACCGTTATCTTGAGAAATAAGCTTACCGTCAATAAGCGTGGCCACCATAATATCCTGAGCCATTGCTTGCTTCAAAGTCAACGTGTCTGTATACACTCCGTCTGCTGAATAAAACTTAACGTATTTTGCTTTCGATTTAACACCAGCCTCTTGCAAAATTTTTCTAAGCGGAATGCCTTCCCATGTGACGCTATAAACGCTCCAACCAGTAATACAATGAAAGTCGCTAACCTGCACGTCACGCTTTAATGATACAAATTGTTCCCAGTTGTATCGTTTTTTATTTTGAACCAGCCCATCAATCGTAAAGCTAAAATTTTGATTTGTAATGGTCGGTACCTCTGTTACCGTGTAATAACGAAACTCTCCTTTTTTTCCGCCTCCAATAGGTGGCGATGATTTTACGTTTGGAGTAGGTTTTGGAACAAGCTTATTTTTTGATGCCGTTTCTGCTACTTGACCACCCATTGATGGAAAAAACGGTTTGATCCACCGAAAAATAAATGGTGAAAAAATGAGTACAATGATCCCACCACTTGCTACACGTAAAAAGGATCGTCTCGTATAAATGGGGTTCTTCTCGTTGATCTCCATTGGTTCGGAGACAATCGTACTTTTACTTGCTGCTCTTTCAGCCTTTTTAAACCATCTGCTTCGTGTAATGCTATGATAGATCGTATACGGAACCCCAAACCAAGTCGCTGCGTCATGAATGAATAAAGCGACTGTGCTAACTTGAGGTGAAAACTGTCGATGATAGGTTAACAAGAGACCCGACCCAATCAATGCTGATAATACCGTAAGAATGAGGTATAAATTTATGCGCTGATTCTGCTTCTTTTTTAACCCCTTCAAATGTCTTGCCATTTTCGGTAGATAATATAAAAGAGGTAATATGCTCACAATCCCAATCCAAACGTGAATGTCTCTTACGTATACGCGAACAGACGGCAGTGCTGTGCGGAACGTTCCAGAAAACAATATAAAACCGGAAATACTTAAAATAAGAAAGAACAGTGCATTCGCATGATGCAAACGAACTAAACGCCTCCTAAACGGAAGCCCTCTTTTAAAAAAGACCCTCCAATCCATCCTGATCCCTCCTTAGCTCAAAATCATACGTGCCTTCACTTATTTGCGCAATTTTTAATAGTCGTTTCTCCTATTAAAACGTAAGAAAGTCGAAAAAGGATCAGTCCATAAAAAAACCGTTTGCTTTTGTAGCAAACGGCTTTTTTATTAAGCGAGCCCGACGGATGGACCAAAGACTTCGTAATGAATGTATTCTTTTGTGACTCCCATGTCCACTAAATAACCGTAGAGCACTTTCATAAATGCAACAGGTCCGCAAAGATAAATATGAGAGTTAGTTGACGTGAGCTTCTCCTGAAGCCAGTCTTTTGTAATATACCCTTTTAGTTGACACGCTCCTGACGCTTTTTCCTCATCTGTAGCCTGTTCGTAGCACGCCATGTAGCGGAGATTAAGCTGCTTCAGCTCGTTTGCTAAGAGCTGATGGGAACGATCTTTTACAGCTTGAATAAACGTAACATTTTCATTCTCTTCGACAGCTTTTTTTGCCATGCTTACTAAAGGCGTAACTCCCACGCCACCACTGATGAAAACGACCGGATTTTCTGTCGTTTCATACACAAACTCTCCTGCTGGTGCGCTTACTTCTAAAACCTCTCCTTCAGCAAAATGATGAAGAGTTGACGAAACCGTTCCGGACTCGCCTTCTTTATTTGTTTCTTGTTTCACCGTAATGCGGAAATACTCTTCATTTGGTGCATCACTTAAGGAGTACTGACGAATATGCAAATGCTCAAATTGTTTCACTCTCACGCTAATATATTGGCCAGGTAAGAAGCTTGGAAGTGATTCACGATCCACAGGTTTTAAATAGAAAGAGAGGACCCCATCACTTTCCTGAACTTTACGGTCAATGAAGAAATTCTTATATCCTTCCCAGCCACCTGCCTGTTTTTCCGCCGATTCGTACATTTCTTTTTCTGTATCAATAAAGACTTGCGCTAGTACCCCATATGTCTCTGCCCAAGCATTCATAATTTCTGGCGTTGCTGCTTCGCCTAAAACATCTTTAATTGCTTTTAGCAAATACTCTCCGACGATTGGATACTGCTCAGGCTTTACACCAATGCTTCGGTGCTTGTGGGCCACCTGCTTTACGACCGGTATAATTTTGTCCAATTGATCAATATTTGCCGCAGCAGCGTAGACAGCTTTTGCTAAAGCTGTTTGCTGACGCTCATTTTTTTGATTGCTGTGATTAAATACGTTTAATAATTCAGGATGATCTTGGAACATTAACGAATAGAATCTTGTCGTAATGTCTTTCCCTTTTTGTTCTAATACTGGAACGGTGCTTTTGATAATTTGAATGGTTTCATTACTTAACATGATCGTCACCCTTTTAAAGATGTATTTTAAATATATCTTTATGATATACTTCAAGAAGATGAAAAGATATATATTTAATACATCTTTAAAGAAATTGTCACATGTTTGATATCAGACAATCTTCCTTACATTTTCTTGTGAACATGCTATGATACATATATCTATCTTAAAAGAAGGGGTTTGTCGAATGAGGCTTACTCAATACACTGATTACTCGCTTCGTGTTCTCTTGTATCTAGGATTGCAGGAGGACAAAAAGCTTTCTAATATTAAAGATATCGCAGATGCATATGCTATTTCCAAAAATCACTTGATGAAGGTTACACACGAGCTAGGCAAGGCTGATCTGATTGAAACCGTCCGCGGTAGAAACGGGGGCATTCGCCTTGCGAAATCCCCAAAAGAGATCAATGTTGGTGATGTAGTGCTTAAAATGGAGGAGGACTTTCATCTTGTGGAGTGTTTCAACTGTGCCACCAATTCTTGTGTCATTACACCTACCTGTGATCTACGACACGTATTACAAGAGGCGTATCTTGCTTTTTTGGGCGTATTAAAAAAATATACGTTGGACGATTTGCTGCAACGGGAGCATCCTATGCGCTCATTGTTGCACCTAGACGAAAAAAAGGAGTAGCTCTATGCTACTCCTTTTCATACAAAACTCTTTTTCCCGCCGGTTACCGGAATGACAGCACCTGTAATAAAGTCGGATTTTTCGTCGCATAGAAAACGAACCACTCTCGAAATATCCTCTCCACTACCTACACGTCCGATTGGCGTATCATCTGCATCATTTGTCTGCGTTGTCTGCTCAATCGTTGCTTCCTTCCAAGGATGAACGATATCTCCGGGGCACACCATATTCACCGTAATGCCATGCTTAGCTTCTTCTAATGATAGTGTTTTCGTTAAACTGACGAGACCTACTTTAGACGCAGCGTAAGCGGATCGATGAACCCAAGCTGGTGCCGAGTCCGCATCACTAAATCCAAAATTGATGATTCGTCCCCACTTATTCTCTCTCATCAACGGAACTAGCAGCTTCACTAAATAAAACACAGAGCTCATATTTCCGTTAAGCATGCTGTCCCATTCTTCTAGGCTATAATCGACCAAGTCCTTGTAATCAAATACAAAAGGTCCGGCATTGTTCACCAATATATCAATCTTTCCATGTATTTGAAGCGCCTCATTTACAATGCGCTCAACATCCTCAAATTTAGAGATATCCCCCTGAAGACACGTTGCCTTAACATGATACGTCTCTTCTACTTCCCTTTTTAAGCTGAGGGCTTTTTCTTTACTTTGGCGATAATTGACAATGACATCATACCCTTCCTTTGCAAGGTCAATAATCATTCTTTTTCCTAACCCGGTTGCACTACCGGTCACCAAAGCTACACGGTTACTCATACTACTCCTCCCTTACTAATCGTCTTCTATGTATGAACGTTTTACACACTTGCATTCCCTTTTTAAGCTTTCCCTACACATTCCTCATTTACTTTTTGATTCCCTTTAATATTAGCGAAAAATCAGGAAAAAATATATTTTTAATCGTTCATAGAGAAGAAAATTTTTTTAGGTTTGTCCCGAAATCTCTTGTTGGACTCTCTGATCTCATTTGTTTATAGTAAAAGAGAAATATAAAAAGGGGGAAATAAAATGTCAACTTTACAACCTTGGTTTGAAAAAGGATTGACCGATTTTACCTATCTACATAACATGACCGTTCATCAAGAAAACTTATTAAAGGTGTATAACTCAGTGTCAGTAAGCGACGAAGAAAAAACTACCCTTCGTACACTTCAACATAAAAAAATAAAAGCTATTGTCCTAACTGCTGACTGGTGTGGAGACGCAATGGTAAACGTACCGATTTTCTTACGCCTTGCACAAGAAGCACTAATTGAAACACGCTTTTTAATTCGTGATGAAAACCTTGAATTAATGGATCAATACTTAACAAACGGTACAGCGCGTTCCATTCCGATTTTTATCTTTATCGATGAAGACGGAAACGAAATCGGGAAATGGGGCCCTCGCTCACCAAAGGCTCAGGAGGTAGCTGACTCGTTAAAAGCAAATCTTCCTGAAAAGGACTCGCCTGAATTTGAAGCAGCGTTCAAAGAGTTTGCGACGAAGATTTCTGCGACTTTTACAACTGATAAAGCTTTATGGGAAGATATTAAGAAAGATATGCTAAAAGCCCTTCTATAAGTTAAAAGAGGCACCGTGTAGGCGCCTCTTTTTCTTATTCCTTCGTAACTAGTTTTAACGGTACTGGAATTTTCTTTTCTACTTTCTTTCCTTGTACAACGTCTTTTGCTGCTTTCACTGCAAGCTGACCAATCAATTCCGGCTGTTGAGCAACGGTTGCTGCTAATTTACCTTCTTTAACCGCTTTGATCGCATCGTCATTTCCATCAAATCCGACCACAATTACATCCTTACCAGAACTATTGATTGCTTGAATTGCTCCTAGTGCCATTTCATCATTGTGAGCAAACACAGCTTTAATATCTGGCTTACCTTGAATGATATTTTCCATGACGTTTAGCCCTTTTGTACGATCAAAGTCCGCAGACTGCTTTGCCGTTACGTCTAGTTTGTTGTCCGCTACATTGTGGAATCCTTTCCCACGTTCACGAGTAGCAGAAGCTCCAGGTACCCCCTCTAATTCCGCTACCTGCGCTTTTTCACCTACCATCTTCACAATATAATCAGCAGCCATTTGACCACCTTTCACATTATCAGATGCTACGAGTGCCGCAACTTCTCCTTTTTCAGCTGAGCGGTCTAATGTCACAACCGGTACGCCAACGTTGTTTGCTGACTGAACCGCTGTTGAAATCGCCGCAGAGTCAGTTGGGTTAATTAAAAGTGCATCTACTCCTTGCTGTAGTAAATCTTCTACGTCATTAATTTGTTTTGCTGTATCATTTTGTGCATCAACCGTGATGACTTTGATTCCTTTTTTCTTCGCTTCCTTGATTACACCATCTTTTAACGATACAAAGAACGGATTGTTTAATGTTGAAACAGATAATCCGATTTTCATGTCTTTTACATCGGTCTTTTTAGAAGGCTTTGCCCATTGTGGTGGCTCCATGGAGCATGCTCCTAAAAGGAGAAGTGACAAGGACAGTACCAAGACTAGAATTTTTTTCATCTTCTGTCTCCTCCTACGCTGCTTTTTTACGGTCAATAACAACCGCAATCAAAATAACAATACCTTTGACAACCATTTGATAGAACGATGAAACACCTAACAAGTTCAGTCCATTATTTAACGTTCCAATGATTAAAGCACCAATTAGCGTTCCAACAATTCGACCGCGTCCACCTGATAAGCTTGTCCCTCCAAGAACAACCGCTGCGATTGCATCCAACTCATACGATGTACCAGCAGTTGGCTGTGCAGAATTTAGTCGTGATGTTAAAATTCCACCTGCAAGCGCTGAAAGCAATCCTGCTAATGAATAAATCATCACTTTTACTTTTGGTACTTTAATTCCTGAAATAAGTGCTGCTTTTTCATTTCCACCGATGGCATATGTTTTACGTCCAAACGGCGTTTTGTGTAAAATCACCCATAGGATCACAAAAGCGATAATCATTGTGATAGCTGGTACAGGAATTCCTAAGAAATAACCTCGTCCGAATAACTGGAATAAGCGGTTCTCACCAAGACCTGTGATTGGATTTCCGTTCGTGTATACAAGCGTTAATCCGCGGAAAATAGTCATTGTCGCAAGCGTTGCGATAAATGGTGCCATTTTCCCTTTTGTAATTAGTAATCCGTTCACCATTCCCATGACTGCACCTAACACACAGCCTACTAAAAGAGCGAGAATTGGATCTAATCCAGATACGATCATACCTGCCGTTAATGCGCTAGAAAGAGCCAGTATCGAACCAACTGATAAATCGATTCCGCCTGTTAAAATAACAAACGTCATTCCATACGCGATCAGTGCGTTGATGGCTACTTGGCGAAGCAAGTTTAAAATATTAAGTGGTGCGAGAAAGCTCGGATTTAATACAGAAACGATTACAATTAGAATAAAAAGGCCAAGAAGCGGTCCGAGTTTCTGCATAATGTTTTCAACATGATTTTTTTTACCTATGGTTTCAGTCATCGCCGTCATGTTATTGTCCCCCCGTTGCATACGTCATAATTTTTTCTTGGTTGGCTTCCGCTCGAGATAGCTCACCGGTTAATTTCCCTTCGTGAATGACCAAGATACGATCACTCATTCCTAATACTTCCGGTAACTCGGATGAAACCATAATAATGGCAACCCCACGCTCCGTCAGTTCGTTCATTAATTGATAAATTTCGCGCTTCGCTCCCACGTCTACGCCGCGTGTTGGCTCATCCAAAATAAGCACTTTAGGTCCAATTCCAACCCATTTTGCGATTACAATCTTTTGCTGATTTCCTCCAGACAGATTTCCTGCGCTCGTTTCAGCCGACTGTGTTTTGATCAGTAAGCGCTTAATCAATAACTCAACGAAATCATTTTCACTTTTTTGATCGATGATTCCTTTCGGTGCAAAACTAAACAAATTTGGAAGAACCATATTTTCACGAATTGAAAAATCAAGTATTAATCCCTCATCTTTTCGGTTCTCTGTGATAAATCCAATCCCAAGTTTTACAGCCTGATGAGGGTGCTTAATCGTCGCCTTTTGACCATTAATAAAAATTTCTCCTCCGTCTAACGAATCTAGACCGAAGATCGTTCTCATAATCTCTGTTCGTCCTGCTCCCATTAAACCAGAAACGCCGACAATTTCTCCTGAGCGAACAGAAAAGCTAATATTGTTAAAGGTTTCTTTTTTCGTTAATCCCTTTACCTCTAGCACTACTTCACTTGGGGTTGACGTCCGTTCTGGGAAACGATCAGTTAATTCACGACCGACCATTTTCTTTACGACATCATCAAAACTTGTTTCTGGAATGTGTTTTGTATCAATTGTTTTACCATCCCTCATAACCGTTATTCGGTCACAAATCGTAAAGATTTCCTCCATACGATGAGAAATGTAGACAATTGATACGTCTTCTTTTTTCAATGAGCGAATTACTTCGAACAACTTTTCGATTTCACGCTCTGTTAATGCGGCCGTAGGCTCATCCATAATGATGACCTTTGCATTAGTCATAAGCGCCTTCGCAATTTCAATCATTTGCTGTTGCCCTACTGAGCATTCTCCCGCTTCTTTTTCAAGGGGAATGGAAACTGCTAATCGTTCGAACTGCTTCCTTGCTAACGCTTTCATTTCCTTTGTTTTTAAAAAGCCGAATGAGGACTTTAACTCTTTCCCGATGAAGAGGTTTTCAAGAACCGTCATGTCTGGCCATACGTTTAGCTCCTGATGAATGAATGCTACGCCATTCTCCTCTGCTTCTTTTGGATTTTGGAAGTAGCGCTCTTGTCCATCAATTACAATCGTACCTTGATCATGCTTATGAAGTCCGGTCAGGATATTCATAAGCGTTGATTTACCTGCACCGTTCTCGCCCATCAACGCATGAACTTCTCCTGTTTTTAATTCAAAGTCTACGCCTTCAAGGACTTTATTTTTCCCAAATGCCTTATAGATGTTATCCATCTTGATATGCATAATCTGTTCACCCCTTTTAGAAGATTACTCCTGCCTGTAAAATACAGTTTGCATATGGCGTAACTTCTCCTGTGCGAATAACCGCTTTTGCGTTTTTCGTTAGTTCTTTAAACTCTTCATGTGACACGTACTCAATATTCTGAAAGCCCTTGGCCATGTATTTACACGTTGATTTGTTATTCTTCTTAATTTCCTCAGCGACAATTGCTTTTTCTACGACCATATCCTCTACAAGTGCATCTACAACATCCGTGAACCTCGGAACACCGAGCGTAAGTGCCAAATCAATTTTTTGGACGCCGTCTGGAATGGGCAGACCTGCATCTGCCACGACAATCCAGTCCGTGTGTCCAAAATCAGCCAGTACTTTTGAGATATGACTATTTAAAATCCCCTGTTTCTTCATACTCAAAGACTCCCTTCTACGTCACCGCGCATTGGCATTCCGCCCTGTGCACCAAATTTTGTTACCGATAATGACGCTGCTCGATTAGCAAAACGAAGGCTTTCTTCAAATGATTTCTTCTCCGCTAGCGCTACCGCAAAAGCAGCGTTAAATGTATCGCCTGCACCTGTCGTATCGACGGCTTCTACTTCATAGGAAGGAACAAGAACTTCCTTTTCCCCATTAAAATAGCGGACCCCGCTTTTTCCTTCCGTAATGAAGACCTTATTCGGATATTGACGAAGCGCTTCTGCCGGGCTTACACCGTTAAACAAGACATCAGCTTCGTGCTCATTAGGCGTAATATATGTTGCCTGGTCAATAACCTTTTGGTTAAGCTTTCGTGCTGGTGCTGGATTAAGAAGAAGTGGGATGTGATGATCATGGCAATACTGACTCACATATTCAACCGTTTCTTCTGGAATTTCTTGTTGAATCAAGACGATATCTGCTTCTTTTAATACGTGTGCGGCTTCTTCAACATAAGAAGGCGTGATATGATCATTGGCACCTTTTACAACCACGATGCTGTTATCACCTTCTGCTAAAATGATATGAGCCGTTCCGCTTTTTTCATCGGTAACCGGTTTCACATTATTTACAAGAACACGATTCTCCGTAAAGTTATTTAAAATGATTTCTCCGTAGTGATCGTCTCCTACACAGCCAATCATGTGTACCTCTGCACCAAGTCTTGCGGCTGCAACTGCTTGATTTGCTCCTTTTCCGCCTGGAACGGTTTCAAAACGATCCCCAAGCACTGTTTCACCAGCACCTGGTCGTTTTTCAGACGTAACGACTAAATCCATTGATGAACTTCCTACTACTGCAATTTTCGCCATGTTAATCAACCTTTCTCGTTGTTTCTCGTTCTATAAAGGTAACGGGTAGCTGAATATTCCGTTCATCTACCTGCTCTTTTTTAATTAGTTTAATAAGTAAATTTGCTGCTTCTTTTCCCATATCATAAGCCGGCTGTCTAATCGTTGAGAGCGGCGGGAACAGCAGCTTACTTTGAGGAATATCATCAAATCCGATAATTTGCAGATCATCAGGAATTTTCTTTCCTCTTCGAAGCGCCTCGTGCAATACGGCTGTAGCTACAATATCGTTACTCGCTATCACGCCATCTGTTTCAGGATAAAGGTGAAACAATTCGTTTGCCCATTTCTGAGCATCTGCAAAGGCAAAGGAATTCGTTTGCACGACTTGAACATCCACATTCTCGCTTTGAAGAACCTGCATGGCACCTTGAAAGCGGTCCTGAGCTGGTCGAAGCGATGGTGGTCCTTGAATGATCGCGATCTTTCTACTTCCTCGTGCAATCATTTCTGTTGCAGCTAAGCAACCCCCTTGGACACCGTCCGCATACACCGAGAGATGTTTGTCCGACACCCGATCAAGAAATACGACAGGAATATGTAAGTCACCATAGTTTTTTTGAATCGGATTGTTCGTTGCTGAGATAATGCCTACAATATTATTTTTTGAAAATGTATGAATGTAATCTAACTCTTTTTGTTCGTTCTCATCGCTGTTTCCTAGAATGACGCGAAAGCCCTGCTGATGAACTTCATCTTCAACTCCCCTTGCCAATTCCGGAAAGAAAGGATTTGTAATATCCGGCAATAACAGACCAATGAGGCGAGATTCACGTTTATAGAGAGAGCGTGCAACTTCATTTGGACTATAATTTAGTTCCTTAATAGCTTTTGCAACGCGTTTTCTCGTATCTTGATGGACATACCCTGTATCATTTAACACGCGTGAAACTGTTGCAACTGATACACCGGCAGCTTTTGCTACATCTCTTATTGTTGCCAATTTTCTCCCCTCCTGTTATGTAACCGTTTACACAATAAAGAATAGCACCATTCTATTAATCTGGCAACTATCTTTGCTCATTATTTTTATATGGTAAAATAAACCACGTAATATTCGAATCAAAAAAGGAGGAAAAAATCATGAGGATTAGTACGAAGTTAGGCATTTTTTTTACTAGCATTGCTGCTTTTTTATACGCCACTAAGCACATAACTGCCGCCATAATGGTCATCAACGTGAACACAGCCGCAACCAACTACTACGATGGTGCCTACGAGTCAATTGGAATCGGTATTACGATATGGACTGTTCTTTCCTTCATCCTAGCATGTGGATTTTTCATTCACAGTCTATGGACTTTATCACAGAAAAATAGCACGAAAAATTCGCCAACTAATTTATCTTCCTAACGAAAAGCGGTGAGAACTCTCTCACCGCCCAACATAACGAAACGGATAAATATATGTCTGAACCTTATCGGCATAGTGAAGCGTCCATTCATCAGAGTTAGCGGGTCGTCCGTAAGGAGTTGAAAGTGTATCTTGATAAATTTCACACTCTGCCTTTTGAAGGGGCCAGTGATCGTGAAAAATATCTCCGCGATACACTTTTCCTTTTTTGACAATGTACAAGCAGTAGCGCTCCGTCAAAAAATAAGCGAGTTCTCCCCTTTGACTTGCTTGAGGAGGGCCTATTGGCTTGTAGCGAATGGTTAATGCCGCATGCCGCACGTTACGATGGGTTCGCGTAGAAGATAAGGAAATCTCCTCTCCGTGCACATGACCTTTCATCGTGGCACGGTAGTAAGGCAAGTTAAAAATGTTTCGTGCCACAGATACTGCTAGAGGGTGATTGGCGTCCAAGCTGAAGAAATAAACGCCAGGCTTCCCTTTGTAGGTTACGTACGTGCGGACGTTTAATTCCCACAGCCTCGATGCATGTGGAACAGAAGGTAGACCTCGAAAGCGAATATGATCCATTTCAAATGGAACAATCGCAATCCATGCTTTTCCGTCGAAAGTGTCCACCTCTAGTTGAGAAGGCAGGAATGGTTTGATAAATTCCGGTGTAACAGCCCAATGTAGAAATAAAAGCTTATTCCACGTCTGCTTCATAATCCATCCCTTTTTCTCCATATGATCACCTCATTACGCTTTATTTAGTACCGCATTACCAACCGCTATTCCAGATAAGAAAGCAGATTCTACTCTCGTTCTTCCTGCTGAATCGTCTTCACGTAAAAATGCATCTCCTGCAACATAAAGAGAGTCTTGATTTATAAATGGACTATTAAGCGTTGTCTTCGCTTCCGCATAGCGCCACCTTTTTAATTGTTTCACCTCAATGTCGTCTTTATGAATATAAGTCGATGCTTTTTCCAAAATAAGCTGTAGAACCGTATCATCGTTCTCTTCATAATGCTTCTTAGACCAGGTTCCTTCCATGTAGATGCTAACGGTAGGAAGAGAAGAAATTCCTTTCGCTTGATGATCAACCATTCGCTCCATCCCGTCCGGCAAATATTCATCAAGATGGCCTGAATCTGATAGGTTAATCGGTTCATGAAGCTTCAATATAGCAACGAAGCACGGGTTAAATGTAATATCCTGAAGCTTTGGAACCAGATCATTTCCTTCTCTGCTTTCTTTCAAGATGTCTATGATTTGCGGAGCGGGTGGCGTAAAAATGACATTCTTTGCTTGAGCAATTTCTCCTTGTTCCCCATATAAAAGCCAACCATCCGTCTCTTTTGAGATTTTAACGATACGGGTATTGAGCTTCATTTCCACATCTTTTGCTAGATATTTAATAAGACCGTTCATACCGTTTGTCCCGCAGTATCGCTTATATGGATTGCCAAACCACTCTTTGACCTGTCCGTTCACTACCCACTGATCAACGTAGCGCTGAAAGTCCTCTGTACGAACCGTAAAAAATTGAGCACCATGATCAACTTTCCCTTGTTCAATTCTTCTAGTCGCCATTCGTCCCCCAACACTTTTCCCCTTATCAATGAGCAAGACATCTTTTCCTGCTTTTTGTAACACGGACGCAGCCATGACACCAGCCATTCCAGCACCTACAATCGCTACATCTACCTTCATGCAACAGCCCCCCCTATTTTCGTTCATTTTGTTGATATTATTATAACGATTCTATCTATTGATTGTCGTGTTCTAGTGGGTTACTCTTTCACCTCTACAAAAAAAGTCCCTTCATTTCGAAACGGACGACCATTAAACGTTATCTGGTATTTAAATCTTCAGAAAGAGCGAAAACAATTGCTCTTATAACGCCCCCAGTGTCTGCCCCTCTAACAGTTCGATTGCTTCCTCAAACTGATAATCTCTTGCAATATCAAGTGCAGACTTTCCTTGCGAATTTTGGAGAGAAATATCTGCTCCTTTTTCAATAAGCATTTTCATGTAGTCAACTAAATAAGCATTCCCATATGATAGGTGCTGATTGAACATGCAAGCGAACATCAAAACCGTATAACCATGCTGATCTTGAATGTTAGGGCTCGCTCCCGATTGTAACAACATAATTCCAAACTCAAAAAACAAATTTTCAGGGTCTAATTCAACGCTAAGAAGGGAAAGCATGAGAGGTGTTTTTCCATAGTTGTTTTGTCCGTTCACGTCCAATCCACGGTACAGCAGATATCGTAAAAGCTTCTCGTCGTGTGCAATAGAGGAAACGTGGTGCAATAAAGAAGAACCGAGCTCATCCCAAAAATAAACGTCGTTTAGCTCGTGAATTAAAAACAGCGAAACGTCTGAATTACCTGCCTCAATTGACGCGGTAAGTGGATAGAAATTGCTCTTTGAAAAATCAGCACCTGCATCAAGTAACGCTTTAACAATGTACAGATCACTTTGCGAAACCGTATCGTAAAGAACGTCGCTAAGTTCGCTATCTTTATAAGGAATATCTTCTAGTAGCTTAATCAAATAGTCAAAATGACGATAGCGTGCTGCATCATGCAAAAATACGATTTGCTTTTCTCTTCTACATAAGAGGTGATAATTTTTGCTGAACAAATCCTTTAGAATAGGCTGACACCCATACTCCAACGCAATACACAACGGATCTTTCCTCGAGTCATAAGAAACTGCATCTTGAAGGTTCTCTTGCAAAAAATTAATAATTGATTGTATATGTTCACATTTCATTTCTTCTCTTATATTCATTTTTTCCCTCTCCATACATAAACAAAAATAATCGTCTATCACAGAAGTAACGTTCATCAGAAGTTAAATACAGCCATTATTTTACAATATATCATATTTGCCTTATCACTTCTAGGATAATATACCTATCTAAATTATGGTAAAATATAGAAAATAAGCACAAGGAGAACAATAAATAAGTATGAAAAAATGGATAGTTGCATTATTCGTTGGTATTCTGTTAATCGGTTGCAGTAATGAGGAAGAATCCGTATCAAAACCTCCACCACCACCGTTAGAAGAGAAAAAGGACCAACCCGTTCCACAGGAAATTTATTCTCTTCCTGATTTCGGAACAACGGCTCTTCCCGTGCAAAAAGTACTTAAAAAAGATGGCACTTCCTTTAGTCATTTTCCTTCTATGTATGTAGCTCTCTGCTGGAACAATTGTGAAAGTAATCCTTCTGTTATGAAAAACTATCCCTCTCCACTTGACAAAGACAATTATGGTGATACGTTACAAGTAGATTGGCGTGCACTAGAACCTCAGCCTACCGAAGTTTATTTGTTAAAAAGTAAAAGTTCAGACCGCGAAACCATTGTTTCCCGAGAGAAACAAGATGTTTCTGGCGTCTTTCAACTAGTGATTACAGATGATACGATTGAAAACAACTATGCGCTAGAATTTTCATGGAAAGATCATGACCAATTAATAGGACGTAGCCAATTCAACTTTGGCATTCAATAAAAAAGGCACCTGACGATCGAGGCCACTGAAAAACTTCGGATTTTTTAAATGATCAGTAGAACGTAAGACAAAAAAGCTGGATCCCTTCCTTTCTTCGGAAGGGATCCAGCTTTTTCTTCATTCTTCTTCCTTTGTTTTTCTTTATTTTAAAGCAAAAAAAGGCCAAGTTCCTTTCAAAATGGAAACTTGGCCGTTCTACCTGATGCAGTCGCTCTAGGTTGTTTGGAACGGAAGGTGCGAGACTCCTGCGGGATGAGCGTGACAGGTGAGACCCCGCAGAGGAGCGAGGAGGCTCACCACACACCCCGCGGAAAGCGAAGCAACCTGGAGTGGAAATCAATCGACTCCGTTATGAACGCAACCCTTTAAGGACTTTTTTATGTTATTTAATCCATTTTACAACGTCATTCATATCCTGACGTACTTTCGGACGTGGATCGCGAACGCGGTAACCAAATGCAGCCATTACTGCTACTTCAAAGTTTCCACCTTCTAAAACCCCTGCTTGTTCTAGAATGTCATGTACTTTTTCTTGATCGAATCCTTCAATTGGACAAGAATCGATTCCGATTTGAGCTGCTGCTGTCATCATGTTTCCTAGTGCGATGTACACTTGTTTTGAAGCCCAGTCAAACATCGCACGGTCATTTCCAAGTAGTTTGAAATCAGACTCTAAAAATGTTTTGTAGAAGCTGCTTGTTGCTTTATATGCTTCTTCTGGAAGTTGTTTTATGTCCTTTTTCATATGCTCAATATAGTCTGAATTGTAGACCATGTCCTCTGCTGTGCGCGCAAGCATCACAACGTAGTGACTTGCTGTTGGAAGCTGTTTTTGTGCTCCCCATGAAACAGGTTTTAATTGCTCGCGAAGTTCTGGATTTTGAATGACTACAAAACGCCAAGGTTCAAATCCAAATGAACTTGGAGATAGTCTGCCCGTTTCCAAAATGAATTCAAAATCTTCATCCGAAATTTTCTTTTCTGGATCAAATTCTTTTGCGGCATGTCTAAATTGATAGGCCTCTAAAATTTCTTGTTTTTTTGCTTCTTTACTCATGATAATCGCTCCTTCTATGCTGTGTTTATAAATGAATGATTGTTTTTTCAACCTTATACGTTATATTATAAAAGTAATCACAAAAAATAAAAGTACGCACATTTTTGTGGTATAGTATCATTTTTTATACTAAAGGAGGACGGCAGCATGGAGACAAGAATCGATATTTCTAATTGGGATTCTCACGGCTACTCATGTCCTGTTGAAGCAACGCTTGATATTATCGGTGGCAAATGGAAAAGCGTTATTCTTTATCATTTAACGTACCAAGAGCTACGATTTAACGAATTAAAACGCCTCGTTCCAGGAGTAACTCAACGTATGTTGACGCTCCAACTACGCGAACTTGAAAAAGACGGCATTATCCATCGCGAAGTATATAAGCAGGTTCCCCCAAAAGTGGAATACTCGCTCACTGATTTTGGACGAACACTCACTCCGATTATTCAACTTATGTTGAAATGGGGAGTAGAAAATACAGATAAAATCGTTCAGCACCGCGAACAGGCGGAAGCCGAATAGAAAAAAAGAAAGCAGTCGATGCTTTCTTTTTTTAATAAGGCTTATCTTGATAATAATAATTTGGATTAAGAATTCGATTGTTATACGACTTATGAAAAATATGCGTTGTCGCTGGTGAAACAGGTGGAATTAGCCACGTCCAATCCCCTGTCACATCACGCCCTTCATTGTCTTCATTTTGTTCAAACCGCTTAAACTGCTGAGCAGCTGTATGATGATCGACAATGCTTACACCATGCTGCTTGAAGGATTGTAGTACTGCCACGTTTAATTCAACAAGCGCCTTATCCTGCCAAAGCGCAGATGCTTTACTCGTGTTAAGACCCATTAGGGACGCAACCTTAGGAAGAAGATTGTAGCGATTTTCATCTGCTAAATTACGCGCTCCAATTTCCGTTCCCATGTACCACCCGTTAAACGGTGCAGCTGGATACACAATTCCGCCAATTTCAAGCTTCATGTCCGAAATCATTGGGACTCCGTACCATTTCAGATTTAAATCTGAAAATCCTGGGATCTCTTCATGTGTAATCGGTACTTCTATTATTTTCTCCGACGGTACATTAAACCATTTCGTTTCACCGTCTACTTCAATTACGAGTGGCAACACATCAAAATGCGTTTTATTTCCTTCCCAGCCTAGCTCTTCGCACACCTTTGTAAAGGGAATAGATGCTTCGTCGCCAATAATTCCGTGCTCACTCTCATAGCCAGCGTACCGAATAAGCTGATGATTCCAGATGCGTACAGGATGCTTGCCCGCTTTTTCTGGCTGAAAGATCGTAATGGTTGGTCTGATTCGGCCTTCATTGGAAGCATAATCAATATGGCGATACAATGCTTCTTTCACGCCTTCAATGCTGTTCTGCTTTCGTTCATCAAACACATGAAGCGTATTCCAAAACAGACGACCAATACAGCGATTGCTGTTGCGCCATGCCATTTTCGCACCGTGCTCTATTTCTTCAAGCGTATGTTCGTATGTTCCCGTTTGTTCAATTTCCTTCTTTATTTCACCAATGCGCTCTTTTGCATCACTAGATGGTTTTTCAAGCTCTTGATAGCACTCCTCAATAAATGTAGTGGCTTCTCTAATTAATTCGTCTTTTGTATACAACTTGACCTCCTGCATATCCATATCGTTCCTTCTATACATTAAGTATTGTTAACGATCTACATTTTCTATTCCTTCCTATTATGACAAAAATGGGAGTCATTTTAAAAATAAAACGAACTTGCGAATGCTGGTAAAATTCACAAGTTCGTTTTTATACGTATTTATTTGAAGCGATTAAAAACGCCTAAGGAGTCGAGCAACACAAGAATGATCGCAATAGGTGTAACAAATCGTAGGAGGAAAAACCAAACGTTGAAAAATCCCTGCTTGATGTTTGATCCCTCTTGTAATTCAGCCATCAACGTGCTTCGTTTCACTTTTATCGAGATAAATAATGAGATGAGAAGTGCCCCGATTGGCATGAGTACGTTACTTGTAATAAAATCAACGAGATCAAAAATAGTTTTATCAAACATCTTAAAATCAGCCAGTACACCGTACGATAGGCATGACGGGATTCCAACGATGAAAATGGCGATTCCAATCAACCACGTCATTTTCGCCCGTTTTTGGTCCTGATCTTTAATCACCGTTGCCACGATAATTTCAATCATTGAAAAAGCGGACGTTAGCGCTGCAAATAACAATAGAAGCAAAAAGGCGATAAAGACCACAGAGCCAAACGGTACGTTTTCAAATACCGCTGGAAGCACGACAAAAATTAACGGCGGTCCTGCTGTTGGCTGGATGTTAAACGTAAAGGCTCCCGGGAAAATCGCAAGCCCTGCTAAAAGCGTAATAAACGTATTGAGTAGCGTAATTGAAAGCGCTGATTTCGGGATGTTTTGTGTTTTCGGCAAGTATGAGCTATATGTAACCATCACCGAAACCCCTAGTGTAAGCGTAAAGAACGCCTGACCAAGCGCATATAAAATGGTTTGTGACGTTAGCTTCGAGAAATCTGGAACGAATAAGAAACGAACGCCTTCCCCTGCACCAGGAAGCATTAATGAACGTACAACTAGTAAAATAAATAAAATAAACAAAATAGGCATCATAATTTTGCTGACTTTTTCAATCCCCTGCTGAATGCCTTTTGCTACAACAAGAATCGTTAATAAGATGAAGGCAAATTGTGCAATAATCGTTTGAGCAGGATTAGCAATAATATCAGAAAAAAGAGTCCCATATTCCGCTTGCGAAAACCCTGATAAGTTTCCTGATAAGGCTTGAATTAAATATAAAAGAATCCATCCGCCTACTACACTGTAAAACGAAAGAACAAGAAAACTAACTAGCACTCCAATTCGTCCCGTTACATGCCACCACGTATGAGGAGCAAGCTTCTTATATGTTCGAATAGCATCACTTTGAGCATGACGACCAATCGTGAATTCGCCTACTAAAAGGGGATAACCTAGTAAAAATGTAAAAATTAAAAAGAGCAGTAAGAACGCACCGCCGCCTCCTGTACCTGCTACGTATGGGAACTTCCATATCGCACCAAGACCGATCGCAGACCCTGCAGTGGCTAGGATGAAGCCTAGCTTAGACGCCCATTGATCTTGTTTTTCCAATACCTCACGTCCTTTCACTTCTAACACAAGAAAAAAGAAGCTGTTTCATTCACAGCTTCTCATCTCATCGACACACATAGTTTAACACTTTAAAGCACTTTTTAAAACTATCTGTTCACTTCGTCCATGCTACTAGCAAGAAAATGCTAAAACGCGAAGATTCACCAAAGCAACACGATATTACACAAACGGTTAGCGAATCAGTATCCTTTTTCAAGATCTACCTGATTGTGTAGGATCTGATTGGCGTTTATTTTCTCTAATGTATCTAAAAAGCAAGCAATTCCTTCTTCAGCGGATGTGACTGCGGAAATATGCGGAGTAATCGTCACACGTTCATCTTTCCAAAGCGGAGACTCCGGTGATAACGGTTCCTCTTCAAACACATCTAGTACAGCCTTTCGTAAAAATGGCTGTTCTAACGCCCAAAGCAAGCTCTCTTCTACTACAGTAGCGCCCCGGCCAACGTTAATAAATCCTGCACCAGAAAGACTCTGGAATAATTGGTGATTAAAAAGCTGGTAGGTCTGCTCTGTAAGCGGAAGCGTGCTAATCACCCAATCTGTCTCTTGTAAAAAGTCACTCCGCTCTGATATTTTGTAGACGTGTTTAAAATGAGCTTTCTTTTGACCGCTTAATGATACCCCTATCACCTCTGTTCCAAGCTGTGAAAACACGCGAGCAACTTCCTGGCCGATCTCTCCCGTACCATAGATCACCACGCGTTGACTTGAAAGGGTTTTAGGTGTAACAGGGGTCCATTCGGAAGCCTCCTGCTGTTTCTGAAATAAATGGTGATGCTGTAAATCCTGTAAAATATAGCTCAAGCAATACTCACTAATCTTTTGACCAAACGAGCAAATCGTTCTCGTCAATACTACGTCATTTTTCCATTCTTTTAGGTCGATAAAACGATCAACGCCGGCTCCTAGTGAGTGAACCCAGCGGAGATTTCCCCATTGAAATTGAGGGATTGGATAAAAATTCACGTAGGCATCTGCCCAAAGAAAATCAGCTGACGTTACCTCTTGTTCCTCTAAAAAGCGAAACGTCTGTGGTAAATCACGGTTCTCTATCTCCTGCTTTATTTGGCTTTTCAATCTTCCCGTCACTAGTATGTGTTGAATATGCATCGCTCCACGTTCCTTTCACACCGTTGTTCCTTCATCATACACCGATGCAAAAGAAAAAGCTGGCTTTTACCAGCTTTTAGTTCGTTGTTTTCTTTTCTTCATAATGATTAAACGCAGGTCCAAGGCTCACTAATGTATCACCGTCGCTTACATCAATATCTGTTCCTTCAGCGAAAAAATGAAGCTCTTTGGACTTCGTAAAGACGAATAAATAGAGCGTATCTTCATTCCGTTCTTCCTTAAATTGCTCAAATGAATATTTTTCGGTAATACTCGTTTGGCGAATAACGTAACCTTCTTCGATTTTATCGTTTAAATGTTCCCACGTGATTCCTTCTTTAAATAATAATCTACCGCCGACAGTGTGGACAATTTCATCTAATCCTTCCTCTTTTTGCTTATTTAAGCTCAGCTGGAAGACGTTATTTCGACCGTATTCTGGAATGAAGGTTGTACATACTAACGCGTTATATGCGTCGATTTCCGTCATCGTCAGCATGTAGTCATATGGTGTCATATCAATTTCATATTCGGTATGACTTGATAAAATTTCCCCTCTGAATACAGGCACCTCATATTTTCGTGCGGATAACAGTCGATACCACGAAGCATCGGTTAGAAGGACAGGCACTTTTAACTCCTTTAATACCTTGGCTAGCTCTGTCGTGAATGCATTTCCTCCAACAAGCAGAACCCCTGGCGTTTCACTGAGTGCGAGGTCTAGCTTCTTCGCGATCCAGCCAATAGAAAAACCATGTACGCATACCGTAGCAAATACGAGCGCAAACGTTAAGGATGTCAAAATAGATGCGTCTTTAAATCCCGCATCTGTTAACACGCCAGCAAAATAACCAGAAACGGTTAAGGCCACAATCCCACGCGGGGCAATCCATCCCACTAAAATCTTTTCCTTTGTACTTAAATCGCTTTTTATCGTCGAAAGAAAGATTGAAAGTGGTCGTACGACGAATAGCATTAATAAGACGAATACGATAATGCGCCAGTCTAATATTTTCTCAAGCGTATCCACGCTAAGTGACGCTGTGAGCATAATAAAAATACCGGAAATAAGGAGTACTGAAATATTTTCTTTAAAATGACGCATGTCGTTAATCGATGCGATATGCATATTTGCAAGCGTAACGCCGATAGCCGTCACGGCAAGTAAGCCTGTTTCGTGCCCTATTTCATCGCTTAGTACAAATGTGGCTAACACGGCAGCGAATACGATCGGCGCTTTTAGAAATTCAGGAACGTATCCCTTCTCAAACATCCAGCCGATTCCTCGTCCTACCAACCAGCCAATTAATACGGCTAGCAAAGAGGCTAAAATAAACCAAACTAAATCCATCGAACTACCGGTTTTTTCAGTTAGAATTTTGATAAATTCATATGCGAATACCGCCAAAACCGCGCCAAATGGATCGACAATAATCCCTTCCCACTTCAATATTTTTGCAGGTTTCGGTTTTAGTTTAGCCTGCCTCAATAGTGGAATGATTACAGTAGGACCCGTTACGATGAAGAGGCCGCCAATAACGAACGACACTGCCCAAGACAAGTCTGCAACCAAATGTGCGGCAATAGCCCCAAAGAGCCATGCTAGCACGGCTCCAATGGAGATAATTCGGAGAATTGGTCCACCTATTCCTCGAATTTCGCGAACATCCAGGTTCAAGCTTCCTTCAAATAAGATAATTGCAACTGCCATTGAAATAATCGGCTTAAACAGCGTATCGAAATCCTCTTTCGGGTCAATAAGCCCAAAAGCTGGCCCAGCCAGTAACCCAGCAACAGACATGATGACAATTGCTGGAAGATTAAAGCGCCATGCGAGCCACTGCGAACCGATGCCTAGTGCACCTATTAACATAAGATGAAACAGCAGTGAATCAAGCATTTTGTTCCCCTTTCCTCCATTGAACAACCTAGAGACATTGTTTTATGTAAAAACTTTTTAATTCAGTAATGCGTGAATGTACTTTACTAATTTAACCTTGTCTCTTCACCTTCAAACCTTATGTATTGGAAGAAAACGGTACCATCAAAAAAAGCTGAGAAATTACTCTCAGCTTTTTTGCATCATGTCCTTATAACTTAATACGCCTTCAAACGCTTGTTGTATTTTTTCCAGTCATCGTTTTATTTAATTCTGTCTCCGTTTATGCACTATTGGTTTGCAGATAAAATGGTGATTGAAACAAGCATGAATGAATCGATCTTAAAGGCGATTTACTTTACCATTCAATTTCTATTTATCGGCTTTTTACTTGTAAACAGCACCAAACGCTCAAGCAATATGCTCGTGCATAGCGAGGAACTAACTCAGCATGTAACAGAGGTTCTAGCAGCCACAACGGAATCGTCCAGCACGTTAAGTAAAAATGTCTATGAGTTGAATCATAATATTCAAGATTCACAGCTCGGAATTAATCAAATCAATGCGGCTGTACAGAACCTTCGAGAGCAAAGCGGCTTCTTTTTATCGCTAATTGAACAGACGGAACTACAAAAGACCAAGTCATTACGTCCTTTAAGCAAACGGATCACATTGTTAATCACAGTGTAGATACCATTCATGAATCTGTTTCATCGTATGACCAACTTATCACGCTACAAAAACAAATGAACGACAAGCTCCAATCGCTCACATCGAACATGAATGTGCTTGATCAAAAAGGCGAAATGGTGAACGATGCTATGTCTACTCTTCGGAATACTCATAAAGATAATGATATTAACGTAGAAGAAATTGCAGCATCCGTTGAAGAGATTACCGCCTCTTTCCAAGAAATTAGCGCATATGTAGAGGAAGTAAACGAACGCGCTCACTCTTTAAATAACATCGCAAAAGAAGCCCGCTAAGTAAAATAGCGGGCTTCTTCTTTCTTTATAAAATTGTATCCAATGCCTGAGATAAATCGTCCCAAATATCCTCCCACGCTTCTAATCCGACCGAAAGACGAATAAGCTGATCTGTAATTCCCATTTCTACTCGCTCTTGTGCTGGAATGACAGAATGCGTCATCGTGGCAGGGTGCTGAATTAACGTTTCAGCATCGCCTAAGCTTACGGCAATTTTGATAAGATCCAAAGCATTTAGCACACGCTGTGCATCCTTCTTGCTTCCCTTGATTTCAAATGAAATAAGACCTCCACCTTTTTTCATTTGCTTCGCCATGATCGGATAATCTGGATGCTGAACGTTTCCTGGATAATACACGCGCTCTACAGATGGATGCATATTAAGCTTTTGAAAAAGACGCTCTGCATTTTCGCAATGACGGTCCATACGTACAGGCAGCGTTTTGAGTCCTCGAAGCAATAACCACGCATCAAAAGGTGCAAGTACTCCCCCAATATCCTTTTGTGTTGTCACTGCCATGTTCTCAATAAAATCTTTCTTTCCAACCACGACACCGGCAATCACATCGCCGTGTCCGCAAATATATTTGGTGGCGCTATGAAGAACGATATCACAGCCTAATACAAGTGGCTGCTGAAGATAAGGTGAAGAAAATGTGTTGTCGACTACGACCTGTAATCCATATTCATTTGCAACTTTTACAACAAGCGATAAATCCACTAGTTTCATCGTAGGGTTAATCGGTGTCTCTACGTAAATACAAACCGTTTCAGGCCTAATGAGAGCTCGAAGCTGCTCCTCCGTTTCCATTGCACAAAAATCATGTGTAATGTTGTACTTTTCCTCCATCAGCTGTAAAAGTCCAAACGTACACCCATAAATACCCTGAGAACAAATAATATGATCATTTGCTTTTGTTAATGAAATCAGTGTTGCTGACACGGCCGCCATTCCTGAACTGAACGCAAGCGCTGCTTCTCCCGCCTCCATAATTGCCATTTTCTCTTCCAATGATCGAACCGTTGGGTTGCCTAATCGCGAGTAGACGTAGCCCTCTTCTTCTCCTTTAAAACGCATCTCACCCTGCTCCGCATTGCGAAACGTAAAAGTAGACGTTTGGAAAATTGGCATTGAAAGACTTCCTAAGTGATGATCTGCATTATATCCGCTATGAATGACCTCTGTTTCTATTTTTCTCGTCCCATGTTTCATAATATCCCCTCTTGTCTCTAAAAATGATCTCTCTACCTCCTTATCATATGTAAAAACTCCACATAATGAAAGCGTTTTCTTTTTCAGTGTTTCTCAATCAGATTACTGAGATTCTTATGAAAAAACACAAAAAAAGAGACGCACCGTCTCTTTTTTTGTTTCTATATCAACACACTGGAAAAAACTTTTCAATAGCTTCTTTTAAGTTACTAATATAGTCTGCCGGTATCTCAATTCCCGCATTATACTTATGAAGCGCAACCGCATGTACAGGATTCACGCCTGTTAAATAACAGTCTGTCCCCATTAGTTTGAAGTCACCAATGAGACGAGATAAGTGAGAAATTCCCTCTGCCTCTACTTTTCCAATTGCTTGAAAATCAATAATGATCTTCTCAATCGAGCTATTGTAGAGTGAATTCACCAGCCTACTTCGGTTATATGAAATTAATTCTTCGTTCAGTGTTCCAAACAATGGAATTAATGCCACTTCTTTTGAAAGGTTAATAAGTGGACCAGAAAGCTGAACGATCTTTTTTAATGAATTCTCGACTTCTTCTTTTTTAAGAAACAATTCAAGATCCGTTTCAGCTAATCGCTTTCTGTGCTGCTGTACTTGTTCAGTAAGAAGCTTAATATGCTCATCTTGCTCGATACACGTAATGTACCCTTCATTATCAACCCATTTAATTGCCACTTTAAAAAGAGCAAATGGAGAACGATGAGTTTTCATTACTAACTCTGTTTCAACTCTGTCATTTGAAAAAAGCTTTTCCTGCGCTTTTTTCTTACTTTCACGATCGACTAGATTTAAAAAGTTTGGAGTTGTCGTAAATATATCTCGTGTGCAATCTGATATCTCCAATATTTCTAGGAAGCGATTTACCCTAAAATACGGAAAAGGTAAATGCCTAGTGTTTGACAATCGACTTCGCTCCCTCTTCATAACTCGCTAACCAATCAGATAAATGACCAAGAGTACTAATTAACTTCGTATCCTTTGAGCAGCAATGTTCATAGTTATGAGGATACTGGGCAATCATTCTCCCCCCTATCATCACCTGTGGTTGATGAGTCTGTGCCTCCATCTTTTCAACGTATTCAGAAAGACGAGGAGCATAGTGCGCCATACTAAATGAGAGACCAATTACTTCTGGCTCCCATTTCTCAGAAGCTAGCATCGCATACTCTAACGGCAAATTTGCGCCTAGAAATTTCGTGTTCCATCCATAATCTTCAAAGATGATGGAGATCATTTTTAGTCCGAGGTAATGCTGTTCATCTTCTATACACAAAAATAAAGCTCTCGGCTGTTCATCATATACATGATCTTTTTTTTCTTTTTTCAGCATGTGCTGATAACGTGATAAAACGTAGTCACATGTCATCGTCGCTAAATGTTCGTCAGCAACCGTAATGGCATCCGTTTCCCAAAGGTCACCAATCCGAACCATTGCTGGTGAAATGAGCTCTTGAAACAGCATTAAGCAGCCATTTAACTGTTCATGCTCATCGAGCACTAGTTCCCATGCCTGCTCTTCATTGCCTTTTAACAAAAGCTCGGTAAGGTATTCAGACCGTTTATTCAAAAAATCACCTCTACTGGTTTTTATATACTTCGTAAAGCGTATTTGATTGATTATTTCTACAAAATCCTATATGATTCCTCTTTCTTTTCACCGCGTAGCGACAATAGACAAGAACTAATCGTAAAAGATCATTTTATTCACCTTAACACAAACTTCCACAACACGATACAATTGTTCTCTTTTATATCAGAGACAATTTAGCTATAATTTTAAAGAGATAAAATGTTTTTATCGTTTAAACAAGACATTTCAATCTATTCACATAAAGTATGCAGTAAAGAAAGGTGTAGAGCATGAGTATTTTAACAGTAAAAAACTTAAGTCACGGTTTCGGTGACCGCGCAATTTTTAATGATGTTTCCTTTCGATTATTAAAAGGTGAGCACATTGGATTAATTGGTGCCAACGGTGAAGGAAAATCAACGTTTATGAACATTATCACGGGCAAGCTTGAGCCTGATGATGGAAAAGTAGAATGGTCGAAAAAAGTACGCGTTGGTTATTTAGATCAGCACGCAGTGTTAGAGCGCGGCTTAAGTATTCGCGACGTATTACGTACCGCTTTTCAATATTTGTTTGATCTTGAAGAAGAAATGAACGGCATCTATGGAAAGATGGCGGACGTATCTCCAGAAGAACTAGAGGGCCTGTTAGAAGAAGTAGGAACACTTCAAGACATGCTTACGAATAACGATTTCTACACAATTGATGCTAAGATTGAAGAAATTGCTCGCGGTTTAGGACTAGATGATATCGGCTTAGAACGCGACGTACATGATTTAAGCGGTGGACAACGTACGAAGGTACTACTAGCTAAGCTGCTCCTTGAAAAACCCGATATTTTATTACTAGATGAGCCGACCAACTATCTTGATGAACAGCATATTGAATGGCTAAAACGCTATCTACAGGAATATGAGAATGCCTTTGTACTAATTTCCCATGATATTCCTTTCTTAAACAGCGTTATTAATCTCATTTATCATATGGAAAATCAAGAGCTTAACCGCTACGTTGGGGATTATGATGACTTCATGAAGGTATATGAGGTGAAAAAACAACAGTTAGAATCAGCTTATAAGAAGCAGCAACAGGAAATCTCAAACTTAAAAGATTTCGTTGCCCGCAACAAAGCTCGTGTGTCAACGAGAAACATGGCCATGTCGAGACAGAAGAAGCTTGATAAAATGGATGTCATTGAACTAGCACAGGAAAGACCAAAACCAGAATTTAATTTTAAAGAAGCTCGCACCGCAAGCAAGCTCATCTTCCAAACAAAAGACTTAGTGATCGGCTATAATGAACCGTTATCAAGACCGTTAAACTTAAAGATGGAGCGCGGACAAAAAATTGCTTTAGTAGGAGCGAACGGAATTGGGAAAACGACTCTTCTAAAAAGTATTTTAGGCGAAATTACGCCCGTATCAGGAACAGTGGAACGCGGTGACTATCAAGAGATTGGCTATTTTGAGCAAGAGGTAAAAACAGCTAATCACAACACGTGTATTGAAGAAGTATGGAGTGAATTCCCTTCCTTTACACAGTACGAAGTACGCGCCGCACTTGCAAAATGTGGATTAACGACAAAGCACATTGAAAGCAAAGTTGAAGTTCTTAGCGGTGGAGAAAAGGCCAAAGTTCGTTTGTGTAAGCTCATGAATACAGAAACAAATATTCTTGTATTTGACGAGCCTACCAATCATTTGGATGTAGATGCAAAAGAAGAGTTAAAACGTGCACTTAAAGCCTATAAAGGGACTGTTTTACTCATCTCCCATGAACCTGAATTTTACCATGACATCGTAACTGAAACATGGAACTGTGAATCCTGGACAACAAAAGTCTTTTAAAGAAAGAAAAACCCCTCGAATGAGGGGTTTTTTTGTCGAAACTATTATTATTCTGAAATTATGTTCGATTCTATGTTACGAACGAATTTTTGTCCAAATTAAGCCAATTCTTGTGGATAACCCATTAATCCGTTGATAAGTAGGAAAATAACCGTCACTTATCCACAGTTATATACGATTGTTTGGGATGGTTAGGCTGATCTGGGTACATTAATTGTAATTTCCCCTCATTTACGAGCTTGCTGAGATAGTTGTTTCGCAACCCATCTGGAATTCGTTCCAACAACATTGATAAATCTTTTAAACGAAGAGGTTTTTTTTCGCACAGCTGCAGGATAATCTCTTCCATTTGCTTTGGTGGAAGTCGTCTTCTTTCACGAGCAACTTTTGCGAGTAAAATCAATTCCTCCGACTCACTAGCTTCTGTCTGAATTTCTTCACGATTGGATTTTTTTTCAGTCGTATCGCCTATTTTATTATAGGACTTATCGGTTCTATTATAGTAGTTAACCTCTTTATTAAAGGAGTTTTCCAGACTATTATATGACTTATTTACTTTATTATACGAGTTAACCTCTTTATTATATGAGTTATGTTTTTTAATATAGGAGTTATGTTTTTCGTTATTTCCCGATACATCAACTCCTATATTAGTCGTTTTTTGTTCTTTTGTAGGTTGTTCTTTTATTGGGTGTCTTTCTGAAGAAGACACTAAATGAATCGATAAAATAGTTTGCTCTGATTCAGGATGCTGATGTAGAGTCGGTGACATTTCGTTAAATGATTGGGTTGCATTAGCAATTGATTTTAATCCAGAACCGGCTCTTTTACAAAGATCAAGTAGGACAAACATTTTAAATAACGTTGGATTTCGTAAATGACTCATATTGGTGGTAAAAGCTTGTTCCTCAGAAATAAGTAGGAGCCCTGGATTGGTCATTTGAATGTACTCGGTTTCTCGTTCAATTACAATGCCGCTTTGCCCTGTGTAGTCTGCATGTACAATTGCATTCATAAGCGCTTCATGAAGCAACGAATGAGGGAGCGATTGTGACGCCGCAGAGAAAGATTCATCTAAATAAGTCATTGTCTTATAATAAAAGTCATACACGTTACCAGACCATGTACCATCTTGTGATGTAAAGCGCTTTTCCCACTCGCCTTTTACTATATTGGACAATGTTTGTCGGTATTCTAAAAAGTATTGTGGTAAAACTTCTGTAATGATG
Organism: Priestia koreensis; assembly: GCF_001274935.1. GTDB lineage: Bacteria > Bacillota > Bacilli > Bacillales > Bacillaceae_H > Bacillus_AG > Bacillus_AG koreensis. Next base: position 94,361 of record NZ_LILC01000030.1, read on the forward strand.
CGCTCTTCACTAAACATTAGCAAACCAGCAACTGTTAACCCTTCTACGTTCGTGTTTCGATGCTTTCCCCATGCACCAATCTTGTATAAAAATTCTTTCGTATCTAGGTTGTTCCAAGGATGCTGGGGCTTGGATGCTGCAAATTTTTCTCGATAATCTTTAATGGACTCGAAGTTAATCTCATTTAACCCATAGTTTTCAAGAATATGATTATCTTGAAGCTCTACAGAGGCTGAAATGAACGAGTTTGTATCATTTTTCACTCTAAATCCCCTCTTACCTTCATTAGTTCATGCTTCCTATTTTAACATCTTTATAGAATGTTCTCCTGCTAAACCATGAAAAGACGTAAATTTATAGCAAAAACTGTGGATAACCTGTTCCTACGTTCCATATGAGGGAGAAAATCCTTTCTTACACACAAAAAAATCCACTGTTTCCACAGTGAATCTTATTGGAACGATCGCCAGAACTCGCCTTTTTTGTTAATAATCTCATTAATCTGTGGGTAAGGGATTGTAAAAGTTGGAAAACCTGCTGCATACGGAGCAATCTCATAAGGAGTAAAGTATATATGGAGCGCATATTCAGACACATAAAAAGGTTGATTGTTGCTAATTCCTTGGAAGCTGTCCGGGAAAACATATGAGTATTGTGGATTTTGTTTAATTTGCTTCGTAATGAGATCGTTAATGGCCTTTTGATAATCACTCCCAGGGATAAATAGCTCATCTAATTTATAAAATTTACCATTTATTAGATTGATATGTGGATAAGTCTTTGTAGGCATCCCGTGGGCCGCTCCAAAATAATATTGATACCCATTCAATTCAATGACAAGAAGGTTCTTTTTAAACATCGAGATGCTGTAATTTCCTGTATAGCTATAGTCTAGTTGCTTAATAGGATCAATGGTTACTACTTTAGATAACGTTTTCAACTGGTTATTCACATTTTCTTGAATCGTTTTGACCTTCATCCCTTCTACCTGTGGATAATATACTAAATAATCTTTATTTGGGCGGTATTTCTTTTGGCGAAGCTGAAAACGGTTATTTAATGCCACCGTATCATTCTCTTCCCAGACGACCTGCCCTGATCGTGTTAAGTATGAGACTTGATTATCCACATCCGCTTTTATTAACGAACGATCAACGGTTAACATACCTGTTCCCTTTAAAACCGGCAGTCCTTGAACAATTTTACCCTGCTCATCAATAAAAAAGGTTGTATCATTATTAGTAGCAGAGGCAAGACCTTTTTCAAACGTGGATACTTGATTGTACACAAAGTCGGTCAGAAACCTCCCGTTATTCGTTGCAATTGCATAATGTGATCCAATGAAAGGTTCTTCTTCTTTAATTGCTTTTCCAACAGCGATCCTTCCACTCCCAATCTGCAACAAATCATTATAGATCGGCTTAATAATTACTTTTCCACTCTTATCAATTAGACCATATTGGTTTCCATAGTCAGGAGCATTGTTAATAACGGCTCTTCCTTCTTGAAAAGGTTGACTATTTGTAAACTGAGGCTCTATTACGACGGTTCCTTCTTCATTAATGTAGCCATACTTTCCGTTCTCTGTTGCCTGAAAGCGAAGTAAACCTTCTCCTAAATTCCCTACAAAGGGATAATTATACATATGAAGACGCTCACCCTTTGTATTAATCAGCGCAAACTCATTCTCTTTTATTTGAACAGAAGCTTTTTTATCCACAAAATCGTAGGCATTTTTATATTGCAGAGGAATAACTTCTTTTCCATCAAGATTTAAGTATCCATATAAAGTTGTTCCTTTCTCGTCTGAAACAGAACATAATGCGCGTCCTTCTTGAAAAGGATTAATGAAGCTGTACGCCTTTTTAGTTAGAACTACCCCAAACTCATCAATGACTTTAAAACCTTCTTGATCCACCACGACGGCTCGCTGATCCTGATAAGGAAGGATCGTATCGTACGTCGGGCGAATCCGGTACTGGCCGTTTCGTGTAATGGTCCCATACTTATCTTTCACCCGCACGATCGCCAAATCATTAGGTTGAAAATCACGCGCCTCATCATAAATAGGCGACAGCATCATAATACCCTTTGCATCAATGTAGCCCCATTTTCTGCCCTCTATTGTCTGAATAGAAGCGGGATACAAAGCGGCCTGCCGATTAATCGGATCGTATACGCGCTCTTCTTGGTTTGTATAATAAGGAGTGGATACAAGCTGTGTCTGAGCCTCTGTATACCACTCTCGTTGGTGCTGCGTCCACATAAGATTTTCTCCTCCTTTAACGTATCTATTTAATGATATGGGCACTTCAAAAAAATGTGCATCTCCCCATACAAAAGAACCCGTCATCAGTAAGATAAACGGGTTTCTTTGCTTATTTTTTTGCTTTTTTCGCATATTTCTTTGGGTTTGAAGATTTATTCTTCGATTTTGGATATTTTTTATCCGTTTTATGTTGTTCTACAGGGCGATTCTCTGCTTCTACAATGTTACCACCAATCACTTCGCGTTTATGAACCTTAATGCCTTGCTCCTTCGCAAATTGCTTTAAGACACGCTCTTCGCGTGGTGTCACAATGGAAATAACCGTACCGCTTGCGCCTGCTCGTCCTGTTCGTCCAGAGCGATGCACGTATTGATTAACGTCTAACGGAAAATCAACATGAATGACGTGTGATAATCCTTTAATATCTAATCCACGCGCTGCTACATCAGTCGCAAGAAGCAGTGGATATTTACCTTCACGGAATTTACGAATTGCTGCTACACGCTCTTCCTTCTTCACTTCACTGTGTAGAGCCCCTACATCGATCCCACGGTAAGCAAGCTTTTCTGTTAAGACAGAAAGACTTCCAATATCTTTGACAAACCCAAGTGCTGTTAGCTTGCCGGTATTCATAATACGACGAAGTACTTCCATTTTATCACGGTGCTCTGCTACAACGTAAAGATGCTCCACTTTCGCTTTTGCCTCTTCACTTTGTTTTACCTTTAGTACTTCCGGATCATTCATCATGCTCCGTGCAAGCTTTTCAGTATGATCAGGTAACGTTGCCGAAAATAATACGACCTGTCTCTCTGCAAGCGCTGATTTGACAATCATCTCGACCGTACCCTGGTGCTCTGGCACTAACAGATTGTCTCCCTCATCTAACACAATCGTTTTTACCTCATGCATTTTGATCTTTTTCAGCTTGATCAACTCTTGGATACGTCCTGGCGTTCCTACAACGATTTGCGGGCGTTTTTTAAGCTTTTCTAGCTGACGCTTTACATTCACTCCACCAATAAAGGAAGCAACGCCTATTGAGCTTCCCTCTGCCCACGTTTGGACTTCACTTAGTATTTGCATAACAAGCTCACGTGAAGGAGCTAAAATAACCGCCTGAATATGAGTATTTGTAGAATCAATATTTTGAAGAAGGGGCATTACGTATGCTAACGTCTTCCCCGTACCCGTTGGAGATTCTGCAATTACATCCTTTTTATCTACTAGTAAAGGCACTGCCTTTTCCTGAATTGATGTTGGATTTTCAAACCCTGACTTTTGCCATACCTTTTGTAAAAAAGGCTTCATTTCTTTAAAAAATGACCATTGAACTGTCATAGTGTTCTCCTTTTTAACTAATTTACTCCGCTCTCTTTTTGTAAGAAAACAATAGTTTTATGATAGAGCATATAGTAGGCGTAATCTACCCATTTTTAAAATAAACTTAAAAGATTTTTTTAGTATTTCCGTTTCTTTACCTTTTATAAGCATCACTAGGCGATCCTTCTAATTTCTTCTATTATCTTTGGCTCACACTTTTACGATTAAATTTCTAGCATTTTGTTCATAATGTGTAATACATTTCATAGATTTTAATAAGAGATTTTTTCACAGATTCTACATCATCTCGAATCCGTCACCTTATAAAAGAAGATTAGAAAGAAGGAAGGTATTAAGATGATTGCATTTTTACCATGTGGTTGCACAACTAACCCCTTAATTGATGTTTCGTTAACAAAGCTATTAGCATTTTTGGATAAAGATTATGTTGTACTAGTGGATCATTTTCCACAGCAGCAGAAACCTTCTCTCTCAATGCTTTATAAAGAAGGAAACGGAACATATGCACATTTAATGCTTGAGGAAAATGGAGAAGTTCACGACGTAGAGTTGCTTACTAGAAGAGAAGTAGATCTATTATTAATCAAATTATTATTAGAAAAGAGACTTCAAGGATTCTCTTATGTTACAGGATCTGTAATATTTAAAGATAAAGTCATTTCGCTTCATTGTCAAACCGAAAAATGTAACAATGTCTTCTTTGTAGACTGGTAAAATGCAAAAAATCGGTGCCATTAGGTACCGATTTTTGGGTTATTTTGCTCATAATATAGTTCCCCTTTGTTACAAAAACAAACTTTTCTACTATTTTTGTAATATAAAAGGCACCTTTTTGAAATATGTTTGTCATATTTAACTGGTAATATATACATCAGTTAGATAAAAAAAGGGGAATTAAACCAATGAAAAAACTTTTATTATCGCTAAGTGCTACTATCATCCTATCACTTGGGATTTCAAGTGCAGCACTTGCAGATACGTACAAGGTAAAGTCTGGAGATACTTTATGGGGTGTTTCAAAAAAATATCATGTAACAGTCAACCAGCTAAAACAATGGAATAAGCTTTCCTCTGATTCTTTGAGAGTGAACCAAGTTTTAACGGTATCACCTACAACTACTACTAAACCTACTACTAAATCTAAAACAGTTGCTCCTGCAGTAAAAAAGGAGATCTCGGTAACAGCTACCGCATATACAGCAAGTTGTAAAGGTTGCAGCGGCATTACAGCAACAGGAGTCAATTTAAAAAAGAATCCAAATGCTAAAGTAATTTCCGTTGATCCAAAAGTTATTCCATTAGGAACAAAAGTGTACGTGCCTGGTTATGGCTATGCAATCGCAGCAGATAAAGGTCATGCCATGAAGGGCGGAAAAATCGATGTATTCTTTTCAAGTAAAACGAAGGCCTACCAATGGGGAGTTCGTAAAGTAAAGATTCAAATATTGAAATAGTATACATACGAAGACCCTCGCTACAAGAGTAGCGAGGGTCTTTTTCGTTATAAGAAAGCCGAACCTACCTTCCTACCCCATTATTTACACAAAAAAATAGCACCGAACCTATTGTTCGGTGCTTCAACATTTATTTGTATTGGGGGAATACGTTACTAGCATTGCCCCAACCTCTATCTTTTATACATGTCATTTATTTTTTTAATAGCATGTACAATACTTTTGCTGATTCTGCACGTTTTGCTGTGTTAAACGGCTTGAATTGGTCACCGAATCCGTCTACATAGCCAAGCTCATATGCAACTTCAATCGCGTCTTTCATTTCTGGTTTAAGCGTTGATGTATCTTTGAACACGTCTTTTGTAGGTGCCGGTACGCTACCGTTTTTCACTTTGTATGCTCTCATTAGCATCGTCATCATTTCAGCGCGTGTAATTGGCGCATACGGTGCAAACGTCTTAGCTGTACGACCTACTACAATTCCTGATGATACGGCTGCTGCTACTTCTTTTTGAACTTGCTCAGATAGCTTAGCTGTATCTTTGAAATCGGTTGTTTTATCTGTTTTGATGTTCAATGCACGCACAAGTAATGAAGCGAACTGTGAGCGAGAAAGTTCTTTGTCTGGCGAGAACATCGTATCAGACGTTCCTTTGATAATGTTCTTGAAGTATAGATCATTAATATAGTCATGAGCCCAGTGATTGTCCGCTACATCTTTAAATGGAAGAGAAAGCGTTACTTCTGAAATACGACCTTCTGCTTTGTATGAAATAGGTTGCTTCAGTGATTTTACATATTCAACCGTTGCTTCTAAATCAGATGGCCCTACTTCCATGTTTTCGCCTAGCTCTGCAATACGATATGTTGGGTTACCGTACATATAGTTATTCACAACGACAGAATACGTTTTCTTTTTATCAATTTTTGATCCGTCTGGTAAAAAGATGTCTACGACTTTGTTTGTTTGACTGCTCCACGTATACTTAAATCCACCTACGCTCACATCAAGACCCTTAACAGGATCGATTTGTGCATTTAAGATATCCTCTAAATCCTGACCCGTTACGTCTACTTTTGCTAGCGTATTACCAAATGGCTGAACAGAGAATAGCTCACCCCATGTAATTGGACCCGCGTTCACACTCGCACGAATTCCTCCGCCGTTCATTAAAGCGAAATCAGCTTTCATGTTTTCCTTCATGCCATCGGCAATTAAATTACCTAGCGAGTTATCCCCAACAGGACCTTTTTGCGCGTACTTCCCTGATAGTTCAACAGCTGACTCTCCGACAACCTGTTCTTTAACCGGCTTTACTTTTTCCTCGTACTTATCCACAATCGCTTGGACTTTTGGATCTGGCGTGTATTTACTTTGAATAACCGTCACCACATCTGCACTTTTCTTCACGATGTCATGAGTCGTAGGATCAATTTCTAGATCTACATCTGAGAAAGCTGTTCCGTAAGAATACGCTTGTACAATTAGCTTGTTATCAACGACTTTATTTACGCCTACATGGTTGTGAGCCGCAAAAATCACGTCAACCTCATCGTCTACTTTTTCAGCTATTTTAGAAGCATCAAATGACGCATTATCTGTAGTATTAGTTGTTGGGTTGTGAGCCAATACAACGATTGACTTAATGCCTTTTTCTTTTAACTCTTTCGTATATTTGTTGATTGCTTCTGCTTCATCAGTAAAAGCAAGATTTTCATTCCCTTTTTGAACGATCATATAAGGAGTTTCTTGAGTCACTACGCCAATAAAACCAATTTTCTCTCCGCCTACTTCTTTGATCGTATACGGATCTAACATTAGCTTACCAGTATCTTTGTACACTACGTTTGCTGCTACTACTGGGAATCCTGTTCCTGTGTAGTCAACGCCTGGAATGCTTTTTCCATCAGGATGATTTCCACCGTTCACCATACGAAGCATTTCCGTTACGCCTTCGTCAAACTCGTGGTTTCCAAGTGTTCCAACAGAGAATCCCATTTCTTTTAAAATCTCAATTGTCGGCTCATCTTGGAAATAAGAAGAAACGAGTGGGCTTCCTCCTACCATATCTCCAGCTTCGACAAGTAGCGTGTTCGGATTTTCTGCTTGATGCTGTTTAATCGCAGCTGCCGTGTAAGCAATTCCACCGATTGGTGTTTCCTTCACGCCATCTTTATCTAAGTCAAGCTTATCAGAGTAATCCATTTGACCATGGAAGTCGTTTAAGCCAAGTAACTGTACCTTAATATTTTGCGTTTCTGCTTTTGCAAAGTCATTGCTAAATGGCGCAGCAAATGCACCTAGTGATAAAGCTGATGCTAATGATAGACTAACTATTGGTTTGAAGACGTTTTTTCTCATTCGTAAGATAGACCCCTTTTCATAATTATCATTTTTTCTAAAAATTTTAAATTATGTTACCCAATGAGAATAATATCACATTTTTGCAAATTTTTTGTGTTTATTTTGTAACTTTTTTAATAAAAAAGGGATAAAAAAGGACATTTTAGCATAAAATAATCTCTTTATTCGTCCTTTTCATTCTAATAGGTTATACAATTCTTCTCTTTTTTCTTCTAGTAGCTGCTGTTTTTCATAAAGACTTTGTAAACTAGATAGCTCTTTTTCCACTAATAGCTGCTGCTGAATAACTTGTAGCGATGCTTCAACCTCTTCAATTTCTTCCTCTACTTTACGCTCTTGAACGATAGGTAGAATTTTCTTCACCTGAGGAATTTTTATTTCTTCTTTTTCGTTTGGCACATGCTTCTCTTCACTTTTACGCTTTTCCTCTAATTTCTGTTTTGCCCACGTATAATTTCCTGCAAACCGGTAGAGCGTGTTGTCTTCTACCCAATAAGTCGTCTCTGAAAGTTTATTTAAAAAGTAGCGATCGTGCGATACAGCGAGAATTGTTCCTTCATAATGTTCTAGCGCATCCTCTAATACTTCTCGTGATTCAATGTCTAAATGGTTCGTCGGCTCATCGAGAATTAAAAGGTTCACGTCTTGATACATAAGCTGTGCTAATCGGAGCCTCATTTTTTCACCGCCGCTCAAATCCTTTACCTTTTGAAAGACGGCATATCCATAAAATAAGAAAGTCGCTAAAATATGACGTGCTTCTCCTTCGGTTACAGACACAATATCACGAAACGCTTCAATGACCGTTTGTGAATCATATGTGGGCTCGATATGCTGTGATAAATATCCGATCTTCACATTACTTCCTCGTTCAATTCGGCCTTTATCAGCCTCATGCTCGTCTAAAATTAATTTGAGTAGCGTGGATTTTCCTGTCCCATTTTTCCCCACTATAATCGCTCGTTCTTGAAATTGAAGGTGCAGATTAACATCTTGTAGCAACACTGTTTGATTAAAACCTTTCTCCACATTCTCCATTCGGATCACGTCTTTTCCACTTCGTGCTCCTTGCTCGAACTGCAGCTTCATTCGTTTCCGTTCAAGCACAGGTCTTTTCAACTGTTCAATCCGATCTAACGCTTTTTGCATGCTTCTTGCTCTTCTATGAAGTCCGGCATTTGGTGGGTTTGCCTGATTTGCCCACTCTTTTAAACGCTTAATTGTTTCCTTCATCTTTTTGATCTTTTTCTGCTGTTCTTGATACGCTTGAAATTCTAGTAGTAGCTTCTCCTCTTTTTCTTTTAAAAACCCAGAGTAGTTATGGTGTGAAACGAACAACTCGCCTTGATCGAGCTCAAAAATTTTCGTGGCCACCTCATCAAGAAAATACCGATCATGAGAAATCACGACAACTGTTCCATCATAGTCGCGTAAAAATTGCTCGAGCCATTCAACCGCATCAATATCCAAATGATTGGTCGGTTCATCTAATAAAAGCAAATCTGGCTGCTGAAGGAGAATGTACGCAAGACCTATCTTTGTTTTTTCGCCACCGCTTAGTGCGCCAAAGGCTTGATCCACAAGCGCTTGAATTTGAAGCCCGTTCACTACCTTTTGAATAGTCGATTCAATTTCATATCCGCCTGAAAGCACGTATTGATCTTGAATTTTACCGTACTCATTCAAAAGCCTTTGCATTGCTTCTTCTGACTGTGAACCTTTCATTTCCTCTTCTAGCGTCTTCATTGCCTCTCCTAGCTTCATTAACTCATGAAAAGCGTTGTGCAAGACATCATTTACTAGTAGGTGATCATCAAATCGCGAAATTTGTGCTAAATGACCAATTTTCAACCCCTTTTTGAGGTGGCGCTGTCCTTTATCCGCTTGTTCAATCCCTGCTAAAATATGAAAAATCGTTGTCTTTCCACTCCCATTTTGCCCAACTAGGCCAATGCGATCTGAGGCATGTATTTCAAAGGATAACTCCTCAAACACAACGGCTCCACCGAACGATTTTGTTATACGATCAAATGCACTAATAATCATGTTTTACCATTCCTTTCGATCTCAATATGTGAACACTCTTTTCCACTATTGATGAATCTGTTGATATTATTTATTTGTAAATAGCAAAAAAAGCCGCAGATAGAAAATATCTATCCGCGGCTTTCCATACAACCTCAACAAAAAAAGAGAGCGAAAAAGCTCTCTCTTTGTAAGACCATAAAAATAGTGGATAAAGAGATTTCTTATCGTTTTATTTCCAATATGGAGTTTCTAAAAAAGGGCAGACTGATCCCGTTACGAACTCCAGCATGAAAAATTGCGCGACAAATGTACATAAATTCTAACCATTGTTCACGCAGTACAGTAAAACGATTCATCTCTTTTCCACCTCCTTCGACTATAATTATACAAATTGTACCATACTATATTTTTATTATCCAGATAATTCAATGTTTTCACCAAACAAAAAAGAACTCTATCACGCAATAAAGTTCTTCTGTGTATGTATATCTAAAAGCTACTATCACGAACCATAAGCTGAGAGGCTACAAATACCTTTTTAGCAATTTTTCGTTCATTAATTCGCTCCATTAAAAGGTCAATGGCCGTTTCACCCATTAATTCTGTATGAATTTTTACTGTACTCAAAGCAGGGAAGACATATTTAGATACGCTAATATCGTTCACACCAATAACATTAACGCGATCTGGGACCGATATACGCGCTTCATGGAGCGCTTTTAAACAACCAATAGCCATTGGATCATTTCCGGCAAAAAAAGCAGTCGGCAGGTCGTCACCGTGCTCTTCAATCGCTTGTTTCATAAGTCGATATCCATCATCTACAGTAAACGAACCAACATAGAAGGAAGATGAATCAAACATTTCAAGTTGCTTTAAATATTGTTCAAATACTTCCGATCTCATATCATCGATTTTGGCAGAGTGATCTTTAAATTCCTCTCTTCCACCAATAAAACCAATACGTTTATGGCCATTATCAATGAAATAGTCAATTACTTGTCTAGTTGCTTTCGTAAAATCTACCACAACACTATCAAAACGATCATCATCAGGATTTGAATCCACAAATACGATATGTTCGCTTACTTCTTCAAGTTGCTTTACTTGTGAACTACTAAACTTTCCAATGGCAATAATACCTTGAATGTTTTCTTGTTCAATGCCCTGCAAATCTAGCTGTGAATACTTAACAACCTGAAGGTTATGACACTGACAGCGATCCTCTGCTCCTAGACGAATAGACATATAATACAAGTCATCTAGTTCTTCTTTTTCAGTATGCCAATTGATAATTGCTACCTTCTGTGCCGCTACTCGTTTTGATTGTAGTTTTTTATAGGACAGTGCCTCAGCCACTTGAAATATCTTCTTTTTTGTCTCATCGCTCACTGATAACGTCGTATCATAGTTCAATACGCGAGAAACAGTAGAAATCGAAACTCCCACTTTCGTCGCAATATCTTTAATTGTAGCCATACTTTCCCTCTCCCCTTATTTATCAGCGAAATTCATTACATGAAGTAAAAACCAGCTGCTCTCTTCCAAATGCACTCGTGTTCATGCATATTCTTCACTGATATGACGGGTCATATCAGTGAAGTGAATTTATAAGTTGTTTTTGCCTGATACAATTCATGTTCCTTTACGACAATAGACGGAAAATCTGAATGGTGAATTGCGTCTGGCAGACCTTGTGTTTCTAAACACACGCCAAGGTATGGTCGGGCCTTTACTCCTTGAATTTCAAAGTTTCCTTTTAATTGATTACTTGTATATAATACTACACCCACTTGGTCTGTGGAGACCGTAATTCGTCTTCCGCTCTCTTCATCAGATAAAATAATCGGCTGGTGCTGATCTTTTAGGAAGAATGGATGATCATATCCATTCCCTACTAGTACCGTCTGGGGATGATCAGAGAGAGCACCATCTTTTAGCTTACGGCTTTTTCTAAAATCAAATGGAGTGCCTTCTACCTGTAAGAACTGACCTGTCGGCAGCGATTCTTCATTTAATTCGAGGAAAGAGTCACTGGGGATTTGGACGGTATGATCTAAAACATCGCGAGATACATCGCCGCTCAGGTTAAAGTACGTGTGGTTCGTTACATTTAAAATCGTATCCTTATCAGACGTTCCCTCGTAAGAAAGAGAAAGTTCATTTTCGGTTAGCGTATACGTCACGCTCATGCGAACGTTTCCTGGGTAGCCATCTTCGCCGTCAGATGCGTAATGAAGAAAACGGACGGATACTTCATCTTCACCTTCTGTAAGCTCTGCGCGCCAAATGACATGACTGAATCCTGTAATTCCACCATGGATGTGGTTCTCACCATCATTTTTTGCTAGATGATAGGGTTTACCGTTTAGTTCAAATTCCCCTGCTTTAATACGCCCTGCTACCGGTCCTACAATCGCACCAAAGTAAGGAGAATGCTCCACATAATCATCGATATGATCGAATCCTAATACAATGTTTTCTCCTTTGCCTTCTCGATTTGGCATAATCAGTTTTTGAATAACGCAGCCATAGTCTAGGCACGTCACAGAAACTCCCTTATTATTCGTTAACGTGTAAGCATGCACTTCGTTTCCATCTAATGTTCCAAAAAGAGTTTGATCAATTTTCATGGCTTCCACTTCCTTTTTTATTCATTGGGTCAGCTAATGCAACATTAGCTGACCCTTTCTCTTACTGATTTAGACTGTTAATGAAGCGTTTAAACCCATCTTGACCTTTTTCATCTCTTTTAAAGACACCAGCATCTTGCAACACGCGTAAAAACTTCATTCCAAGTTCTTTTCGGACAATTTCGCCTACCGTCCTTTTGCTCAGCGTTGACGCGTATGTTTCACGCAATTGATCGGCCCATTCTTTGTGGTATGCAGCTAATTCGTTCGATTCATTGAGAAGATATCTTTCTACTTCTAAAAGCTCCTCTTTTAATCGAGCGGGTAATACCGCTAACCCCATCACTTCGATCAGGCCGATATTTTCTTTTTTAATATGCTGCACATCTTGATGAGGATGAAAAATGCCAAGCGGATGTTCCGCGTTTGTACGGTTATTGCGTAAAACGAGATCCACTTCGTACACACCATCGCGCTGTCTAGCAATTGGTGTAATTGTATTGTGTCTCGTTTGCCCCGTATGAGAATGAATATTTACGTCTTCATCCTGATATTTTATCCAGCTGTCTAAAATAAATGTAGAAGCCTCTACGAGAGATTCCTTCTCTTTTCCTTTTAAACGAATCACGGACATTGGCCATTTCACGATCGCTCCCGTAACATCGGCGTAACCGTTTAAGGTGAAGGAGAATTCCTCTGGTGCTTTTGCCATAGCAAATTCATAGTTACCACCTTGATAATGATCATGAGTGAGAATAGAACCACCTACGATCGGTAAGTCCGCGTTCGATCCTACAAAATAGTGTGGTACTTTTTCAACAAAGGTAAGTAACCGACGAAATGCCGATTCATCGATTTTCATATCTCGATGCTCACCAGATAAAAGAATGCAGTGCTCATTGTAGTAAACATACGGTGAGTACTGTAAGAACCATTGTTCATCCGTAAGCTCCATACGAATCATACGGTGATTTGAGCGTGCTGGATGACCAATTCTTCCCTCGTATCCTTCATTTTCTACACATAACAAACACTTCGGATAGCCAACAGATGGGTTACTCTTCGCCTTTTCTTTTTCTAACGCAATCTGCTTCGGATCTTTTTCAGGCTTTGAGAGGTTGATTGTAATATCCAGCTCCCCAAACTCTGTCTCCACCTGATAGCTAATATTCTTCTCAATACGCTTTGTTTGAATATAATTGCTATCTTGGCTTAGTTGATAAAAATAGTCCGTCGCTAGTGAAGGTGATTGTGCATATTTCTGATAAAAGGTTTGGTTTACCTCAGAAGGCTTTGAAATGAAAATATTCATCACATTACTTCCGAATATTTCTTTCTCATCTAATAAATCATCGATAATTCCTTTATCTAGAGCGTACTGCGTTAGTTCTTCTAACAGATCTGGAATGGATTTTTCTTCTGTTACAGGTTCTTCTACAAAATCTTGGAGATGAAGGGCTGCAGCCACTTGATTTCTAGCATATATCTCATCTTCTCTCTGAATTAATTGCTTTTTAATAGCAGCGTTCACTAGCTGTGTAATAGATGTATATATACTCATGTGATTTCCTCCTTAATCTTCGTAGCCATTTGGATGATTTTCATGCCAATTCCATGCTGTTTGAATGATATTACGGATGTCTGTACGCTTCGGCTCCCATCCTAGTACCTCTTTTGCTTTCGCAGAGGACGCAATAAGTTTACTCGGATCGCCTGCTCTTCTTTCACCGATTTTTGCGGGAATATCATGTGCCGTTACTTCTCGAGATGTTTCCACAATTTCTTTAACTGAGAAGCCTTGACTACTTCCTAAATTAAAGACGTTGCTTTCGCCGCCCTTTTGTAAGTATTGAAGTGCTAAAATATGTGCATCAATTAGGTCCGCCACGTGGATATAATCACGGATACACGTGCCATCTGGCGTATCGTAATCTTCTCCGAAAATCGTAATATGCTCGCGTTGACCAAGCGCTACTTGTAAAACGACAGGAATTAAATGCGTTTCCGGTGAATGATCTTCACCGATTTCTCCCGTTTCTCTTGCTCCCGCTACGTTAAAATAACGAAGTGACACAAACTTTGTACCGTATGCTTCGTCACACCATCTCATCATTTTTTCCATTGTAAGCTTCGTTTCACCGTACGTATTTGTTGGAACAGTCGGCATTTTCTCCGTAATTGGCACGACTTCTGGCTCACCATATGTAGCAGCTGTAGACGAGAAGACGATATTTCTTACAGAAAATTCATTCATAATTTCCAATAAGACTTGTGTTCCGTATACGTTGTTATCGAAATATTTTAACGGCTCAGTCATTGATTCACCAACCAATGAATTAGCTGCAAAATGAATAACGCCGTCAATCGTTTCTTTTGTAAACACGCTTCTTAGAAATTCACGGTCGCGAATATCTCCTTCATAAAAAGAAGCTTTTGGATGAATTGCTTTTTTATGACCCGTCTGAAGGTTATCGACTACAACAACGTCATAGCCTCCATCAATTAATTGATACACGGCATGTGACCCGATATATCCTGCTCCACCTAATACTAAAATACTCATTACATCGCCACCTCTGTTTTCTTCACTTCTCTTGCTCCGTCACCGACACTTGCTACATAAAACGTTGCATCATAACCAATAGCTGTGCGGTACTGATGTCCAACTTCTTCGATGAATTGATCTACTTCGGCATTTTCTACAATAGCAATGGCACATCCGCCAAAGCCTGCTCCTGTCATACGAGCCCCTAAAACCCCTGGCTGCTCCCATGCTACTGAAACAAGTGTATCAAGCTCAATACCCGTTACCTCGTAATCATCTCGTAGTGAAATATGTGATTCATTCATTAGTTTACCAAACTTATCTAGGTTACCGTTTCTAAGTGCTTCACTCGCTTTTAGCGTACGCTGATTTTCATATACAGCATGGCGTGCTCTTCTTTGTAAAACGTCACTCGTAATCACATGCTTGTGCGCTTCAAATGCTGCTTCGGTTAATTCACCGAGCGTTGATACGCTAATATCTGACTGAAGTTGTGCAAGCGCTTGTTCACACTCATTCCGACGCTCATTATACTTCGAGTCCGCTAGCTCACGACGCTTGTTTGTATTCATAATAATAATTTTATGATCTTTTAAATGAATAGGCGCATATTCAAACTTTAACGTATTGCAATCTAATAAAATCGCATGATTCGCCTTTCCCATTCCGATTGCGAACTGGTCCATAATCCCACTGTTTACACCGATAAATTCATTTTCAACGCGTTTTCCCGTTTTCACAAGCTCAAGACGATTAATGGTCAGATTAAAAATCCCTTCCAACACAACGCCTGTCGCTAGTTCAATAGAAGCGGAAGACGAAAGCCCAGCTCCATTTGGAATATTGCCGTAGAAAAGAATATCCATTCCAGTAGAAATGTTGTAGCCTTGCTCTTTTAAGTAACGAATCATCCCCTTCGGATAATTCGCCCAGTCGTGCTCTTTTCGATAGTCAAGGTGGTCAATTGAAAACTCCATGATTCCTTTATCAGGGAAATTTAATGAATATAATCGAATAAGGGCATCGTTACGTTCTTTTGCAATAGCTGCCGTTCCAAACGTAATGGCACATGGAAATACGTTCCCACCGTTGTAGTCCGTATGTTCTCCAATTAAGTTAATGCGTCCTGGTGAAAAAAATACGCGGTAATCAGCTCGCTGAAAAATTTGTTTAAATTGAATGACTAACTCATGATAATTCATCAATAGTTCCCTCCTCTGACATTTCGAAAAAGCGGCATTCGTACGGTTGAAGTACCTTATTTTTGAACGTAACTTCATGACCATTATGATTGATGACAATGATGTAGTTTGTTGTTCCGTCAGTTCTTCTCACTGCCTCAACGCCTGGCTCTGTTTGGATGTTTTGAAGGCCTTGATCTTGAGCAATATCTTTCGCAAGATCTACTAACGCATCTAATTCTAGACCGCCTCCTACGTAGTACGCTTTTCCTTCACCAAATTGATTTTCTGTTACACACGCATATTCTTTATAAAAATGATCCGTATAATGATAAAGCGTTTGAGCTGTTGTTGGTCGAACAATATCTCTCCATACTTTACAAGTACTTTCTTCTCCATCTGTCGTTACGACTGTAACCTGCTGGCCGTCATGTAGAGATTCTGATTCTTCTACTTGAATTCCTAATAGAGGTGATAGTTTACCTGGAATCGTTTCCCCTAGAATAAGGTTGTTTTGTTTGTTTTTTACGCCAGCTCGATAAGACATGATGACGGTACCGCCCGCTTTTGTAAATTCCTCTAAGCGTCTTACTAGCTCTTCATCGATCACTTTCATTACTGGTAAAATGACCACTTTATATGTTGAGAAATCGTGATCGTATCTTAGTACATCGATTGCAATGTTTTGACGGTAAAACGGTTCGTACATACGAACAAGCTCGTTCATAAATTGAAACTGTGAACTCTCTCGCTGAATGCGCCATGCCCATATGTTATCGAAATCATATAAAACCGCTACGTCAGCTTGAATAGGCGCATCAAACAGATCTTCATATTGACTAATGTGATTAAAAAAGCTTTTTACCTCATGAAACTTTCTTGTCTTTTGATTGTTTGCATCTAAAATTCCTAGACAGTACTGCTCCGCTCCGCGATTCATTCCTCTCCAGCGGAAATAAAGCATGTTGTTACATCCGTGAGCAAATGCATGATACGACCATGCCTTCGCTTGGTTAGGACGCGGAAGGTAGCCGATAATATCATGCCCCTGTGCACCCATCAGCTGCTCTACGATCCAGAAATTTTGTTTATTTAAGCCGCGAACAAAATCCAATGTGGCTGATAGCTCCGCGGGTGTAACAGGCTCTTTTAAACCACCCCATACCGGATAGTTATCATAGGATACATAATCGAGCGAGCGAGAAAACTCATTATGATCAAACCATTTATCAAAAAATCCGCCCGGAAGGTTTGTGGTAACAGTTTGATGCTCTCCTTTGAGTTCTCGAACTAGCTCAACGTGCTTTTTCGCAAATTCACTAAGCGACTGTGAACGGAAGCGCGCCCAGTCCAACATCATAGACGGATTATGAACGGTAATGGTCTTTTTCGGAACGGGAATCTCTGAGAAATCATTGTACGTTTGTCCCCAGAAGATCGTTCCCCATACATTGTTTAGCTCATCGACCGTTTCGTATTTTTCTTCTAAAAAGGAGTGAAAGGCTTTCTGACATTGTGAGCAATAGCACATATCGCTTCCCTCATGTCCTAATTCATTATCAATTTGCCAAGCCACAATCGCTTTTTCATGTTGATAATGCGTCACTAATTTCTGAACGATGTTCAAGGAGTATTCTTGATAGACCTCAGAATTATAGCAATACTGTCTGCGGCCACCAAAAGATATTTTTTGACCGTTCTCATCTTCTATTAAAATACTCGGATGCTTTTGAACAAGCCAGGCCGGAAAAGTAGCCGTTGGTGTTCCAAACATTACTTCAATGCCGTACTCTTTAATTTTTTCGATTGCGCGATCAAAGAATGAGAAGTCAATCTTTCCTTCTTCCTTCTCCATCAGATGCCAGGCAAATTCGCCAATGCGTACAAGGTTAACGCCCATTTCTTTCATTCTTGATAAATCACTATCCATCATCTCGATATCCCAGTGTTCTGGGTAATAATCTACGCCTCTATACATGTTGATCCCCCAACTTTACTGTTTTTGTCTCAAATAAAAGATTTGTGCTTGATAATCTCCACCACGTTCAGCTCGATTTCCATTTACCCCGTTAAATTCTACTGGCAACGGCAACCCTATTGCTGTCAATTCATCTCCGTAGAAGGTTTGATCATACCCATCCACCACGTACTCTGCATTTAATTTTAACCCTTGAATACGCAAGGTTTGATTTGTCTTGACCGTTGGTGTTGCTAGTACTTTGTAATAACCAACGAGTACTTCAGTTTGATCCTGACTTACCACTGCCCATGACGTTTCATTTCCTTGGAATGGACTTTTTAAGCGGTAAAAGGAACCATCTCGAATCAGTTTTCGTTGTTCTTTATAGAAAGAGATTTGTTGCTTCACTGCCTCTTTTTCTTCTTCTGATAGCTCTAATGGGTTCAACTCGTACCCAAACGTTCCGAAATATGCAGTAGCCGCTCTTGTTTCAATTGGTGTTTCTCGTAAAGTTTGATGATTCGGTACGGCTGATACGTGAGAACCGATACTATAAATTGGATACGCAAATGACGTTCCGTATTGAATTTTAAGACGCTCAACTGCATCTGTATCATCGCTCGCCCATGCTTGCGGGGCATAATGCAGCAGCGCTGGATCGAATCGCCCTCCACCACCTGCGCATGATTCAAACAATACGTTTGGAAAGGCTTGAGTCAGCTTATCATAAAGTCGATACACACCTAAAATGTAACGATGGAAAAACTCCCCTTGCTGGTCTTCATTTAACTGAGTCGAATACGCTTCTGTAATATAGCGATTCATATCCCACTTAATATAAGAAATTCCTGTTTTTTGAATAATTCCCGCCATCTTCTCATATAAGTACTCCACGATTTCAGGGCGTGAAAAATCAAGAACAAACTGATTTCGTCCAAATGTCATCTCGCGATCAGGAGTTTGAATAGCCCATTCCGGATGCTCCTGAAAAAGCTCACTTCGTAAACTAATCATTTCAGGTTCAAACCACAATCCAAACTGTAACCCGGCTTCATGAACTCTTTGTGACACGCGCTCTAACCCGTTTGGTAGCTTCGCTTTATCTTCCCACCAGTCACCAAGTGATGATGTGTCATTGTCGCGCTTTCCAAACCAGCCATCATCTAGTACAAATAGCTCGATCCCTAGCTTTTGTGATTCTGTCGCGATGTTCACAAGCTTTTCTTCATCAAAATCAAAGTACGTTGCTTCCCAGTTATTAATTAAGATTGGACGCTCCACTTCTCGCCATTGTTTTTTTATAAGATGCGTTCGGTAGACGTTATGAAACGCTTGGCTCATCCCGTTCAATCCTTCAGCTGAATACGTCATAACGACTTCAGGCGATTGGAGCGTTTCTTTACCATTTAGCTTCCATTCAAATCGAAATGGATGAATGCCCATCGTTACACGCGAAACATCGTAATGATCTACTTCCACCTGTGCTAGGAAGTTACTGCTGTATACGAAGTTAAAACCGTATGCCTCACCTGTTTCTTCTGTCGTGAACGGGCGTTTTAATGCTAGAAAGGGGTTGTGATGATGTGAACTAGCGCCTCTAATACTTGAAACTGCTTGAATACCTGTTTCAAGAGGACGTTCTTTAACGTGACGTTCTCTAGACCATGCTCCTGAGAGATGAATCATCGAAAAATCTTTGCCTTCAAAATCAACCGAGGCACTCATTAATCGCTCTACGTAAAATGCTTCTTCACTGTGGTTAATCAGTTGAACGCTTCTTGTGATTACAGGATAGTTCTTAAAAATCGTATAATTTAAGACAAGTTCAGCATCTAGAAGTGAATCCTTTAACACAATTTGTAATGTCTCAGCCTCGTCCTTCTCTGCATAAGTAGCAGGAAGGCCTTCTAATGCTGGTTTTCCTTCAACAAGTCGATAGGAGTGATACTGAAAGTTCGTCACATGGCTTCCATTTAACCTTCGAATACTAACAGCCGGCTCACGGAAATCAGATGTCCCATACGATGGATACTCCTGCTTACTAGTTTCTAGGCTAAACGCTGGATCTTGTTCATACGGATGACAGCTCGCACTTGTTGGATTGTCGTACCGCTGCAAGTGAGAAAAATCTTCCCGATGATGCAGACGCTTTCCATAATGAAGGTGGCCTAATTGACCGTTTTTCATCACGTGAAAAATGTAACTAATCTTCTCATTTGTTAAATGAAACTGCTTTGTTTCTTCATTTACATGTATTAGCACAAAACCACTCCTCATTTAAAACCTCTTTAAAAGTGAGCACTAAGGGGGTGTTGACACTTTTAACTAACACGAGATTTTGTTATTTTCACCATTTCCTAGATCTTTCTAACAACGCATCATGTTCACACTCATCATGCGCTCTAGGGAAATATCTAATAGGTAGGAAGCCATTCAAACTGGTGAATGGCTTTTCCTACGTAATCATTACTAAGCTTCTAATCCCTCTCATCGCCTCCAAACCTACTTCAATGCACTGCCGAGCATACCAGAAATGAAATGCTTTTGAAGAGCAAGGAACACAATAATAATTGGAATCGTTGCAATGGTTACACCTGTCATTACTTGACCATAGTCAATAATGGATAATCCGAATAGGCTTGATAGCGCTACTGGGAATGTGTACATATCGCTTGATGTTGTTGAAACGAGTGGCCACATGAAGTTGTTCCACTGAGTCATAAATAAGAAAATTGCCGTTGCCGCTAAAGCTGGCTTCATGGATGGCAACACAATTCGGAAAAAGATTCGGAATTCACCCGCTCCGTCCAAACGCGCAGATTCTAGCAATTCCGTTGGGAAAGCTAAGAAGTTTTGACGCATTAAGAAGATAGCAAATGGATAACAAAGTTGCGGTACGATCAACGCAAAATACGTATTTAATAGATTGAAATTCGACATCATTTTAAATAGTGGAATAAGCGTTGCTTGATACGGAATCATCATGGAAAGCAAGAAAATCGTAAAAATAAGATTTCTTCCTCGGAACTCAAATTTCGCTAATGCGTAAGCCGCAGATGTACAAATAATGAGCGCAAACACGACGTACAAGACCGAAATAAACAATGAGTTAAAAAGAACCTTTCCAATTCCGATTGAATCATTTAAATTGGTTAAGTTTGTTAGCAACTCTTTGCCTGGTAACAGCGTTGGCGGGTTGCTAAACATTTTACTAGAATGATTGGTTGCACCGATAATCATCCAATAGAAGGGGAAGATTGAAATGATGGTAAAGATCCCGAGCATGAAATAAATACCGATACGGCCTGCCAATGACTTATTTTTCTTCTTTTTTACTTGAATGGTTGGTTGTGTCGTAACTCTTTGGACTGTATTCATCTATTTTTCCTCCGTTACTTTGAACTGGATAAAGGTTAAGATCGCCACTAATACTACAACTGCATATGCAACTGCTGAGGCATAACCAAAGTCAAAATATTGGAATCCACTTTTATAAATATATAATCCTAACGACATGGTGGAATCTGCTGGCCCACCCTTTGTTAAGTTGTAAGGCTCATCGAACAACTGAAGTGTTCCGATGGTTGATAAAATTCCTGCAAACAAAATAACCGGTTTTAACTGTGGAATCGTAATATAAAAGAACTGTCTAATTTTCCCCGCTCCATCTAGTGAAGCTGCTTCGTACATATCCTCTGAGATGTTTTGTAGTGCTGCAAGGAAAATAACCATGTTGTACCCTGTCCAGCGCCATGTCATAGCAATGATAATGGATGCTTTAGCACCAGTTGGTGTTGAGAGCCAAGGGATAGGATCAAAACCAAAGATGCCTAGGAAGTTATTAATAAACCCCTCGTCTTGAAGCATGATCGAAAACAAGATTGAATATGCCACCAGAGACGTTACGGCTGGTAAAAAGAAGGATACTCGGAAAAATCCTTTAAATTTTAATAGCTGGCTATTTAATGCGCTAGCAAGAATAAGTGCTAATAAAATCATGACTGGTACTTGAATGATGAAGATAATAAACGTATTTTTTAATGCTTTCCAGAAAATTTCGTCATGTAGTAATCGCGTATAGTTAGATAACCCTGTAAATACCATTTCTCCCTGATCCATCTTTTGAAAACTCATGATGAGAGAAGAAATAATTGGGTAGATGGTAAAAATCGCGAATAAAATTACGGCTGGACCAACAAAGTAGTATGGAAAAAGCTTATTTCTGCTCATTTTGACCTCCGTCTCTAAACTGAATAGATCACTCTATCAGTTCCGTTGTAAACATTTCGTATTTTAAGAGAAAAGACGATCACTATAAACCCTTAAATATCTCATGAGTTACAGGATCGTCTTTGAAAACTTAAATCAATTGTTTAAGTTTCTACTATTACTTATTCATTCTGTTTTTCAAACGATCTTCTGCATCTTTAAGTGCCTTATCCATTGATTTACCATTCATGACTTCTGATTGTGCTTTAATTGCTTCATCATGTGCTAATGAATAGTTTTCTGTGTAGTTTGCTGGTGGAATGTCATTTACTTCGTCAGCAAATGTTTTCCAGATTGTTTGTCCTGAGAAGAACTCATCTGGGCCAGTAAACATTTCATTGTTGTAAATGGTATTCAATGTCGGGAATAATCCACCCTTCATCGCTTCTAATTGAATGTTATCGGTAGTAGAGAAGTATTCTAAGAATTTGTAAGATAGATCTTTATTTACAGTAGAAGATAGAATCATATAGTTACTTCCACCTTGGTTCGCTGCACGATTTCCGCCTTCTTCAAATGCAGGGAATTGCATAACGCCCCATTTACCTTTTGTGTCTGCTGCTTGTTGTGTAATTGAACCTGCTAACCAAGCACCTGAAGGAGCAACTGCTGTTTTCCCTTCAGACATTGCACTGATCCAAGCATCCCAACCTACAGTGTTTTTCACTAATTTTGCATCTTTTAAATCCTTTTGTACTTGTAGTGCTTTTTTCGCTTCTTCTGTGTTTAATGCTACTTTTCCATCGTTATCAAATAGGAATGATCCTTGCTGATTTAACATTGCACGAAGAAGTCCATCATCACCGTTAAGATCTAAGCCGATAAAGTCAACGCCA
Organism: Priestia koreensis; assembly: GCF_001274935.1. Classification (GTDB taxonomy): domain Bacteria; phylum Bacillota; class Bacilli; order Bacillales; family Bacillaceae_H; genus Bacillus_AG; species Bacillus_AG koreensis. Next base: position 117,246 of record NZ_LILC01000030.1, read on the forward strand.
ACTTTTTCTTTGATTTTCTTACCTGCTTCAATGAAATCGTTCCACGTTTTAATATCGTCTGCTTTCACGCCTGCTTTTTCAAAGTAATCTGTACGGTAGAATACACCAGTTGGTCCACCGTCAAACGGGAAGCCGTATACTTTACCATCTTTTTCTAATAGAGCTTTTTTATACTCTGGGAATTTGTCTGCTTGTTTGTCGAATCCCATTTTTGAAATATCTAAGAACGCTTTAGGAAAAGCGTTTACATATCCTTGTACACGATCATCCTCGACTAACACGATATCAGGTAATCCTTTACCGCCTGCTTGTAGACCTGTTGTTAATTTTGAGTACACATCTTCGCGACCCATCTCAACAACTTTTAATTTAAATCCTGGATTATCTTTTTCAAATTGTTCAGCAGCTTTTTTCAGAACAGGAACGTTAATGTTCCAAGCCCAAGCTGTTAATTCTTTCTTGTTTCCTGAAGTTTTTTCAGAACTTCCCCCACATGCAGCTAAAACTAGTGTTAGAGCTAGTAGTAAGCTAAGTACACTAAACATTTTCTTCACTGCTATTACCCCCTTGTTTTAAGAAACATTTTCATCATCATTGTAAGCGATTGCAAATTAATCGTCAATAAAAATTTAACTAAAATTTTACTCATTGTTTTACTAAAGGCTGAATATACTGTTAAATCAAGCTTTTTTACAACCTTAAAAAAATTTTTTGTCTGTCCAATCATCCTCTTTTACGCAAAAAAACATGTGGCTTTTACGAGGCCACTGAAAAAATCCTTAAAGGATTTCGTTCATAAAGGAGTTGGTTGATTTCCACTCCATGCCGCTTCGCTTTCCGCGGGGTGTGCGGTGAGCCTCTCCGCTGCTCTGCGGTGTCTCACCTGTCACACTAATCCCGAAGGAGTCTCGCGCCTTCCGTTCCAAACAACCTAGAGCGACTGCATGATCTAGAATAGCCAAGTTTCCATTTTGAAAGGAACTTGGCGGTTTTTTGCTTTACCATGAAGAAAAAGCTGGATCCATTCCAAAGAAAGGAATGGATCCAGCTTTTTGTCTTACGTTCTACTGATCATCTAAAAAATCCGAAGCTTTTCGGTGGCCTCGCTTTTACGCAACATGTTTTTGAAGTATTTTCTTCTATATTTTTATGCCCTAGCAGACATTGAATGACTTCTTTCTAGATTTAGAGGAAGGAGAAGGTGCACTTCTGTTCCTTTACCCTCTTCGCTTTTATACGTAATTTTACCATCCATTGCTTCAATGATTCGTAAGGACACCATTGTTCCTAACCCCGTTCCTCGATCTTTCGTCGTATAAAAAAGCGTCCCAATTCGTGCAAGTTGCTCCTTGTTCATTCCTTTCCCATCATCAATGACCTGTACACATACATAGTCATCCTCCTTCTGCGCGTGAATAGTCACCGTTCCGCTATTATCAGTGGCTTCTATTGAATTTTTGATTAAATTAATAAACACCTGCTTTAATTGATTTTGATCCGTTTCCAAATGAAGAGGAATTTGTACGTTTATATGTAGATTTACTCCTTGCTTTACGGCTAACGGGTTTAATAAAGCTAATACATCATAAAACATGTCTGATAAGGAAAACACTTCAATCTTAGGAAACTGCGGCTTGGCAAAAGTTAAATAGTCACTAATAATTGATTCCGCTCGGTTTAACTCGCTTAGTACGAGCGAAATATATTGATCATACTCCCCGCGTTCCTTTTTTTGATCATGATTCATTAATTGTAGAAAACCCTTTACAACCGTAAGCGGATTACGTACCTCGTGTGCAATGGAGGCAGCTAACTCCCCTAGCGTATTCAGCTTCTCCGCATGCTGAATTTTTTCTTTCATTATCTTTCGCTCGATCATCCACTCATAAATTAATGAAGCCATGCAAATTCCGATTAGTTGAATAGTGCCAAAGCTTATCACATTTTCAATTAAGCTAGCTTCTATTGAGACATTTGGGCTTAGAGCAGTAGAAATTAACAATATGGAAAGCTGAACGAGGGATGGACCCAGTCCTAATATAATGGTAAAAATAATTCGTTTGCGAGCAGAAAATCCCCACGCCATTTTAGCTAAAAGAAAAGGGAAAAGAGCAGAGATAAGGACGCTTATATAACCGACGATAAGGGCATTTCCACCTAACATCGTTCTCCCACAAAGAATAAACCCTAATACAATAAATCCAGATTTCCTTCCACCATACACAAAGGCTAAAATTAACGGAACGTAGCGCAAATCCCAAAATAAATCATGACTCGAAAATGAAAACATTAGACAACAAAAAGTAGCTCCCCCTTGAAACAATCCGATTGCATAAGGAGAACTTCCGTACCGATTGTATTCTTTGAAGATTCCATGAAGTAATGTTGGCACTAGAATAATCAAAACATGTAAAAATAACTTTTCAGTTACCATTCTGTCGTACCTCACTAGACTTATTTTATAGTACAAAAGTACGACACTTCTCTCTATTTCCCTGCTTCTGTTGCATGATAATTTCTTCTCCCTTATTTATGATTTTGAGATGCATAGGCACATTTTGATTGATCTCACATACCTTGTCGGTAACGACATTTTACGAATGAGGTGGGAAATCCAATGTTTAGAACCCCTTACTACAACAAATCCCTCGCCCTTTTTTTACTAAATATGTGTGAGCTCGCATATGTGCAATACCAGCAAAACGGTTTAGTCTCTGTTCCAGAAGGATTTACGCTTGTGACCGAATTTCAAGCAACTACGTATGGTAGAACAGGCTTGTTTGGCTTTATTTTAGAATCGGAAGAATCGGTCATTGTAGCTTTCCGAGGAACTCAGTCAGACGTCGATTGGATGGCAGATGCGGACTACTCTCAAAGCTACTACCCTTATACGGTCAACGGTGGGCTTGTTCATAATGGCTTTTTAAGTGTGTATGAATCATGTCGTGATTTCCTACTAGATGTCTATAAAAAGCTTTCTCCTAATAAAACGCTCTATATTACCGGGCATAGTTTAGGAGCAGCTTTGGCTACTCTTCATGCGGCAGATGTCGCAACAAATCAGCTCTTTCGAAACGTTGTGATGTATAACTTCGCTAGCCCTCGTGTTGGCGACCCAACATTTGCTGCTCGTTACCACCAGCTTGTTCCGAATTCCATCCGGTTCGTTAATACAACAGATGTCGTAGCTAAAGTGCCTCCCATTATGATCTACGGACCAAAAGCAAAAAAAGCATGGTATTACTGTCATGTTGAATATGAGGTGTCTTTCACCGTGCAAGGAGGATCATTAAAAGCCAATCATTTTTTAGACACGTATAAAAGAGGAATCAAAAAGCTCAGTAATAGCGTGTTTAAATAAGAAAGGCGAGCTCTTTTTTTACTGAGCTCGCCTTTTTCTATCTATATTAATTCACATTCCACTTTTGCTGAAAAGAAGGAGGCGCCTCCGCCCATGTCTGCTAGCTTTTGTGGTGTAAGCATATTAACGGAAATACGTTCTCCCTCTTCGTCATCCCACCACAAGCCTTGTGTGAGCGCGACACCAGGTAGTACGTCTTCGGTAACGAATATACGTAGCTTCACTTCTCCTAATTCGTTAAACACTCGTACTCGATTTCCATTCTGAATTCCCCTTTTCATCGCTTCCTCTGGATGAAGTGAAAGGATTGGCTCTTTTTCTAGTTTTTGAAGACTTTTAATATTAGACATCGTGGAATTCAAAAACTGGTGATTAGGTCCGGATACAAACGTTAGCGGGTAGTGATCATTCTCTTTAACCCCTTCGTAATGTGGAAGCGGATTATAACCATCTCTTATCATTCGCTCTGAATAGAACTCTATTTTTCCTGAAGGAGTCGGAATATATTCCGGAAACATCTGCTGTTCCGTTACGTTCAACTTTATATGTTTTTCTTTGGCTAAACGCTCGTATGTAATCCCTGCAAGTGATGGGTTTTGGCTATCTAGCGCCTCATTAATCATGTCTTGTTCACTCACTTGAAACGCATCATCAGTGAACCCCATCCATTCAGCAAGCTCTTTAAATAACGTGAAGTTTGACTTTGCTTCTCCCATTGGTTCAATAATTGGTTGTTGTAGCTGTAGATATAGATGCCAGTACGATTTATAAAGATCTGTGTTTTCAAAATGACTTGTTGCCGGTAGGACAATGTCAGCATATTTGCACGTATCCGTTAAAAACAAATCATGCACAACGGTAAACAAATCTTCCCTCATTAGCCCTTTTCGAACTTTGTTTTGATCAGGGGCTACTTGAGCTGGGTTGCTGTTGTAAACAAAAAGACTGCGAATTGGGAGCTCCTCCTGCAGAAGTGCATCTCCAATTTGATTCATATTTACGCTGCGAGGATTTTGACTTGGTCGCAGATCAGCTCTTGCAAGTTTTGCATAGTTCAACTCTGCATAAGCGCTATTTCCTTTTAATGCTCCTCCACCTTTTACTCCCCATTGACCTGTTAAAGCTGGGAGACATGTAATCGCTCGTATCATCATTCCCCCGTTCTCATGGTGCTGAAGTCCATTTCCAATTCGAATAAAAGATGGCGTCGCTTCACCATACATTTTTGCTAGCTTCATAATATCATCAGCTGAAACACCCGTTATACGAGACACGTATTCCGGTGTATATTCCTGCACATGTGCAACCAGTTCTTCATAACCAACCGCATACTTAGAGACAAATGCTTCATCAACAAGCTTTTCGTTTATAAGCACGTGCATCATCCCAAGCGCTAACGCTGTATCTGTTCCTGGATTTAACTGAACAAACCAGTCGCCCCATTTTGCTGTTTTATTGTTATGAACATCAATTACGACGATTTTTGCGCCGCGCTTTCGAGCTTCATTAAAATAAATCATTTGGTGCATGTTTGTACTAATCACATTGCACCCCCAAATAAGGATTAACTTTGAATGAACTGTATCTTCTGGGTCAATGCCTACACCTCTCCCCATCGTATAGCGAAATCCAACAGAAGCCGCTGAATTACAGATGGTTTGCTCAAGGTGACTTGAGCCAAGCTTATGGAAAAAGCGACGATCCATTCCATCACTATTTAACAATCCCATATTTCCGTAAAAGCTGTAAGGAAGAATGCTCTCTGGTCCGTAACGACTAATTAAGTCGTTGTAGCGACGAGTAATTTCCCCGTACGCTTCTTCCCACGTAATTCGTCTGAAAGAAAAATCCCCTTTTTCTCCTACACGTTTTAATGGATACAAAACACGGTCAGGGTGGTTTACTCTCTCAGGAAATTTACGCACTTTATGGCAGATAACTCCCTTTGTGACGGGGTGATTCGGATCACCATTCACGGAAACAATTTTCCCTTCTTCTATTTCCACTTTTAATCCGCACGTGTCTGGACAATCTAGTGGACATACCGCTGATGCAATGGTTCGCTTTTTTTCCATCTTATTTCTCCTCTCACGACAAAGTATTTTATTATTCTATCATTTCTGGATTATTTGTCATACGTTTCTGCCACTCTTCCAATGCTTTTCCAATTATTTTGTTTAAAAATTCAGAAAAATAAAATATAATTACCGTGTAGACAAATTATTGAGGGGGAATATGCATGAGAGCATGGAAATCAATTTTGATCTGGGGTGTTATATCGGCCTTAGGAGCGATCTGCTTTGGCGTCGTGGCATTAAAACAAGGAGAAACAATTAATGCCATTTGGCTCCTGACAGCAGCCGTGTGTGTGTACGCTGTTGCCTACCGATTTTACAGTCGTTTTATTGCCCGAAAAGTGTTTCAGCTAGATGATAACCGACAAACCCCTGCCGAAACGCAGACAGATGGAAAAGATTATGTTCCAACAAACAAGTGGGTACTTTTTGGTCATCACTTTGCAGCAATCGCAGGAGCAGGTCCACTTGTCGGGCCCATTCTAGCGGCTCAAATGGGATATTTGCCTGGCACGATCTGGATCGTTGTAGGTGTTGTTCTTGCAGGAGCGGTTCAGGATTTTATTATTTTATTCGGTTCGATGCGTCGTAAAGGAAAATCTCTTGGTGAAATGATTAAAGAAGAAATTGGACCCGTCACTGGATTCATTGCGATGGTTGGTATTTTAGGTATCATGGTTATCCTTTTAGCCGTTTTAGGGCTCGTAGTTGTGAAAGCGCTAACAGGAAGTCCTTGGGGAATGTTTACCATTGCCGCTACGATTCCAATCGCTATTTTTATGGGTGTATACATGCGTTATATTCGCCCTGGTCGCGTTGGTGAAGGATCGATTATTGGGATTGTGCTCTTAATCTTATCATTAGTAGCCGGGCAATACGTAGCCGAAAATCCAACTCTTGCTAGCATGTTCACGTTTACAGGCGAAACGATCGCAATCATGATGATCGTATATGGATTTATCGCTTCTGTGCTTCCTGTTTGGATGCTGCTTGCTCCGCGCGATTACTTAAGTACGTTCTTAAAAATCGGAACAATCTTAGGTCTTGCATTAGGCATTTTGGTCGTTGGTCCTCACCTACACATGCCGAGCGTCACACAGTTCATTGATGGAACAGGACCTGTATTTGCTGGAAATATGTTTCCGTTCTTATTCATTACTATTGCCTGTGGAGCTGTATCAGGATTCCATGCTCTCGTTTCCTCTGGTACAACACCAAAAATGATCGAACGCGAGTCACATGCACAACCGATTGGATACGGCGCAATGCTCACGGAATCCTTCGTTGCCGTTATGGCCATGATTGCTGCCTGTGTATTAACGCCTGGTATTTATTTTGCGATTAACAGTCCTCCTGCCGTAATTGGGACAGACGTGTCACAAGTTGCTCAAACTGTAAGCAGCTGGGGATTCGCTATTACTCCTAATGATTTGAGCACGCTCGCAAAAGATGTTGGAGAGGAAAGCATCCTTTCTCGTACAGGTGGCGCTCCTACTCTTGCAATCGGAATGTCGTTTATCTTTTCAAAAGTAATCGGTGGAAAAGCGCTCATGGCGTTTTGGTACCACTTTGCTATTTTATTTGAAGCTCTCTTTATTTTAACAACCATTGATGCTGGAACCCGTGTTGGTCGATTTATGATTCAAGATCTTTTAGGCCATGTGTATAAGCCTCTCGGGAAAACAGACTTTCTTCCAGCTAACTTATTAGCTACGCTACTCTGTGTCGCAGGGTGGGGCTACTTCCTTTATCAAGGTGTTATTGATCCGTTGGGTGGTATTAACACGCTTTGGCCATTATTCGGTATCGCCAACCAAATGCTAGCAGGGATTGCCCTTCTACTTGGAACAACGCTCTTATTCAAAATGGGGAAAAAAGCGTACGTATGGGTCACACTTGTCCCAACGACATGGCTATTAATCGTAACGATGACAGCAGGATGGCAAAAACTATTCCATGACAATCCTAAAATTGGATTCCTTGCTCATGCGAAAGTATTTAAAGGTGCACTAGACAAAGGAGAAATTTTAGCTCCAGCAACGTCGAAAGAACAAATGCAGCAAGTATTGTTTAATGACTATATTGATGCCACGCTCTGCGGTATTTTTATGCTTGTTGTATTGGCTGTTTTAGTATCAGCGATTCGTATGTGGATAAAGGTTCTTACAAACAAAAAAACGACTCTTCATGAAGCGCCTTACGTTCCACGTGAAAAAGGAGACTTCCAACATTATGCGTAAACTGATAGCATCTTTTTTAGCGCACCGAAAGCAATTTGTTAGTCTCCTAGTAGGCGTTCCAAGCTACGAAAAATATGTAGATCATATGAAAAACCATCACCCTGATGAACCAGTTAAATGCCGCAAAGAATTCTTCTGCGAAGCTCAAGAAGAACGCTTTAACGCCAAGGGTGGAAAAATATCTCGTTGCTGTTAATACGGTCAGAGCCCTCTAAACTGTTTAGAGGGCTCTAATTATTTTGAGTGTAATCTCTCCTACCTTTCAAAATTCTTCCTAGTCCTTATCTACCAAAATAAGGATATCTCCTTCTTTTACCAAATTTCTTCCTATATACTTTTATTTACAGCCGCTTGTCATCCCTCGTCCCGCAACAAAGAAAGCGGTTACTAAAAAGGGGGATTTTCTATGAAAAAGTACGTTCTTTTGCTCATCACTGGCTTCCTCATCTTAGCTCTTTTTCCACGTCATACACTTGCTGATGAATTTCAGCCCGGCGATCAGTTTGAAAAACCCATTAATTTAGGTGAAGCGGTTACCATTCCACTTTCACAAGCTGCTGCATATGGTCAAACAGCAAGTGGGGAAAACGAGCAGTACATTGCCATTACCGGAACACCGGCCGTTTTCTATGCGGTGGATGCCGAAACAGGAGAAAAAAAATTCTCTCAAGCCCTTCCCAATACAGATGTTGTTTGGGCGATGACGGTGGGAAGTGACGGCAATGTCTACATGGCTGGAACGATTAACGGCATGATCTATCGTTACCTTCCAAATGAAAAACGCCTTGAAGCAGTAGGAAAAAATCCTTCCGATAATTTCATTTGGGACCTTAAAGCAAGTACTGATGGAAAGATCTACGGTTCAACATATCCTCGCGCAAAAGTATTTGAATATGATATTGCTTCAAATTCTTTTACCGATTTAGGTGTGATGAAGGAAGGACAGCAATACGCACGAGGGATAGGCGTTACTGATCAGTATGTATACGTAGGAATCGGAACGACTGCCGCACTAGTACGCTATGACCGTCAAACAGGTGAAAAGAAAGAAATTGCGATACCAAACAGCGGAAAAAGCGGCACAATTTCCGAATCGGCGGTTTATAATGGAAAACTATTCGTCTATTCAGGAACGAGCCTATTTATTCTAGATGAAGCAACAGAAAAACTTATTCGCACAATCAGCTTTCAAGGAAAAATTTCTCCACCTTCTCCTTACAACCCAAACTTAATCTACTACAAATCTAGTGGAGACTTATATTCCTATAACACAGCAACCAATACGGTTCAAAAAGTAACGGGCATTCCTCCTCTACCAGCAGACACAGCTGTAAAATCTCACTCATGGATCACTCTAAAAGATGGACAAACGGTCTTAACTGGAATGGCAGCTTTTACGGATTCCTTCTTTTTCAATCCAACTACCAACTATTATGACCTTCATTTCCCAACCGTTGAGGCTCAGGGAACAACCGTGAACGCCTTGCACTACTCAAATGGCAAAGTATATGCGGGAGGCTACCAAAGAGGCCTTAGTATTTTTGATGAGAAAAGTCAAAGCTACACCTACACGTACAAAGGCTTTCATCAGCCTGAAGGAATTGGTGTGATGAACGATACGCTTTATTTTGGAACCTATCCAGGTGCAAAAATCTATCGCTACGACCCAACCAAACCGTTTGACTACAACGAAATTAAGCAAGGAAACCCTGGACTTATTCTAGACATCGAAGAGGACCAGGATCGTCCGTTTGTTTTAAAAAGCGCTGATAATATGATGTTTATTGGGACATTCCCAAGCTATGGAAAGCTTGGTGGTGCCTTAACGATTTTAAAAGAAAAGCCGAACGGTGATGGCACCATTGCCACGGAGACAAAAACCTATTCAAACATTGTCCAAAATCAAAGTATTTTCGGTCTTGCCTATAAAGATGGCAAATTATATGGAGGCACATCTATATACGGCGGACTCGGTAGTACACCGACAGAAAAAGAAGCAAAAATGTTTGTATTTGATGTCAAAACAGGGCAAAAGATTAAGGAGTTCACTCCTACTATCCCAGGGATAGACGTTCCAATACAACTTATCGGAGACTTGGAATTCGGTCCTGACGGATTACTATGGGGAATTGTAGACGGCACCATTTTTGCAATGAATCCTGACACCCTTGAGGTAGTCAAAAGCAAAGTGGTTTATCCGACCACGTTTGGCTCAAGTAAGTTCCGTCCTTATTATTTGAAATGGGGCTATGATGGCACCATTTACACGACAATTGGAAGAACTCTTACGGCGATTAACCCTGTTACGTTAGATTCTCAAAAGCTGATCACAGGCTCTAGTCAAATGATGACTTTATCAGATGAAGTTGTAGAAGCTTCCATTAATTTAATGGCGCTCTCAGATGACGGAAGCCTCTATTATACGATTAGTTCCAAACTGTATAAACTTCCGATGAAAACTATTGTTTCCCTATCCGTTGATCAACAAGTGATTAATAAATATGACGTCGTAAACCCTTCTATTTCATTTGCCTATGCCAATGGGAAACCGATTGTCTATGAAAAAGAAGATGTGACGCTAACCTCGTCTGATTCTTCCGTTCTTCGTGTCAGAGAGGATCAAACACTTCAAGCGGTTCATTCAGGTATAGCAACCGTTATGGCAACGATCAATCGGAATGGCAAGGTCGTCACAAGTAACGAAGTAACGATTACAGTGACAGCAAGTCTTCCAATTTTGACAGAGGATATTCAAAAAGCCAGAGAAGAAGAGGAAATAAGCAACTCTCTTTTCAAACGAATTATTAATCCACTACAATCAGCACAGCATTTTATAGACAAGGGAGAATCAGATAAAGCCATTCATCACCTTATGAAGGCTAAAGAAGTTCTACAAAATACTTCAGATAGCGAACTAAAGGAAGCTTTACGGGATAGCTATATTCATGATCTAGATGCGATTATAAATAGCCTGTCTTAGTTTCTAAAAGCAGCGCTTTTGGCGCTGCTTTTATGATTTATCTATCTTTCGACCTAAAAACACTTCAAAAAAATTCCATAATAACCGATAATTTGATCGTACATGCTAAATATAAGACAAAACAATACAAGGAGGTTGAAATGAAATTACGTAACTATTTGTCAGTAGTAATTTTGTTTATTTTAGGTCTATTTTCTCTATCACCACAGCACGCACTAGCCGCTTCTTCTGATTTCCATCCAGAAGATTCATTCAGTGATCCTATCTCACTTGGACAAGCGGTTAAAACACCTCTATCTCAAGCAGCAGCTTATGGACAGAATGCGCTAGGAGAAAATGAACAATACATGGTTGTTAACGGAAGTCCTGCAGTCTTTTATGCCGTTGATGCAGAGACAGGTGAGCAAAAGTTCTCCCAAACCATTGCCAATTCTGATGTCGTATGGGGAATGACTGTCGGAAGCGATGGGAATGTCTATTTCGCTAGCACGATGAACGGTATGCTCTATCGTTACTTACCAAATGAGAAAAAGCTTGAATCGCTTGGGAAAAATCCCTCTGATACTTTTGTTTGGGATTTAAAGTCGAGTAGTGATGGAAAGATTTATGGAGCGACTTATCCTAATACGAAGGTATTTGAATATGATATTGCAACCAATACATATAACGATTTAGGTATTATGAAAGAAGGTCAGCAATATGCGCGTGGCCTAGGTGTAACAGATCAATACGTATACGTCGGGATTGGAACAACAGCCGCTCTTATACGCTACGATCGGACAACAGGTGAAAAAGTCGAGATCCCTCTTCCAATTTCAGGTGAAAGTACAACAGTATCAGAGGTGGCTGCGTATAATGGGAAATTATTCGTCCGCGCGGGTTACCGACTATTCATTTTAGATGAAGAAACAGGGAAACACATTAATACCATTGGTTTCCAAGGGAAGATCTCCTCTCCCTCACCTTATAATCCAGATCTGCTTTACTACAAAGTAAACAGTAGTCTCTACACGTATAATATGAAAGAAAACAAAGTAGAGGAGCTAAAGGACGCCCCTCCACTACCAGACGAAACAGAAATTAAAGCACACGCTTGGATTACCTTACAGAACGGAAAAACAGTGCTAGCAGGAATGGCTGCTTTTACGGATTCTTTCTTTTACAATCCAACCGACAATGATTATAAGCTTCACTTTCCAAATGTAGATGCACAGGGTACAAACATAAATGCCATCGCTTCAATTGATGGAAAAGTGTATTCTGGTGGATATCAGCGTGGAATGAGTATTTTTGATGAAGCATCTCAAAGCTATACGTACATGAATAAAAGCTTCCATCAGTCAGAGGGAATTGGATCGTTAAATGGTGTGGTCTATTTCGGAACATATCCCGGTGCAAAGATTTATCGCTACGACCCAACCAAACCGATTAACTACACAAGCGGAAAAAATGGAAACCCTTCTCTCGCCGTCGATATTGATGATGACCAAGATCGTCCATTTACGATGACGAGTGGAGATAACAAGTTATTCATTGGAACAATTCCTGGTTATGGAAAACACGGTGGTGCGCTTACAGTATTAAGTGAGAGCCCTTCTGCTAACGATCAAGTGAATGTTCAAACAAAAGTCTATGCTGACATTGTAAAAGATCAAAGCATCATCGGACTTGCTTATAAAGACGGCAAAATTTATGGCAGTACTTCTATCCATGGTGGTCTAGGAAGTGAACCTGTTGAAAAAGAAGCGAAAATGTTCGTATTCGATGTAGAAAAGGGAGAAAAAATTGCGGAATTCACGCCTAAAATTCCCGGATTAGATATACCGATTGAAATGATTGGCGAATTATCGTTTGGACCTGATGGCTTACTTTGGGGAATTATTGACGGAACCATTTTCGCTATGGACCCGACGACCTATGAAGTCGTCAAAAGTAAAGTTGTTTACCCAACTACGTTCAGTACAGGTAAGTTCCGTCCGTTCTACTTAGACTGGGGAAAAGACGGTACGCTCTATACGACACTTGGTCGAAAATTAACGGCTGTTAATCCTGATACGTTAGAAGTTAAACAGCTTGTGCGAGGATCCAAAAAGCTGATGACAGTATCTGATGAAGTGGTTGAAGAATCCATTCAGTTCATGACATTATCAAACGACGGAAGCATTTACTATACGCTCGGTTCAAGGTTATATAAGCTTCCGATTATGATTGAAAGCATGAACTTGGATATCGGTCCAGTTGGCTTGAACTTGCAAAAGAAACAAGTCGTTACCCCTTCACCTACTGTTCAAGTAAAATACGCAAGTGGAGCTGAAGGAACATTAAATGAAAATCAGTTCAAGCTTGTCTCATCAAATCCAGACGTTATTAGCATTTCAGACTCAGGAGAAATTGTAGCGAAATCGGCTGGTATTGCATCAGTGATGGCAATTTCTACTTCTACAAAGCAAAACGTAACGAGCAATGAAGTTCCATTCGTTGTTACCGTCACACTCGGAGAAGTGAAACAGGAGCTGTCTGATTTTACAACAAAGGCGAAAATTAGAAGTGTCTTTAGCCAGACATTACAAAATGATCTACAAGCTGCTGAGAACTCCTACAACAAAGGCGACGTTACGCAGGGAATGAACGTTTTAACCGGTATGATTACCAAGCTACAGTCTGCACAGCGTATTTTGATTAGTATCCAGGCTCAAAAAACGTTGATTAATGATCTTAACAGCTTGAAAATGTCATGGCAAACAACAGTGAAATAAACAGAAAAAATCCTGGTCTCCAAAATGTGACCAGGATTTTTTCATTGAACAACGATTTGAAAATCTAGATGAGATGATATTTTCTCTAACGATTGATCTCCGATATGCTGACAGGTTTTGCGAACAACTAGCTTTGATGGTACTACAATACACTTCGGTGTAGCTGAGGTGTCCTCCACCTTTTCTACTAAACATTTTGCCGCTTCATAACCAAGCTGATAGATATTCACGTCTACCGTCGTTAATGGTGGAATCGTGAATCCTGCAAAAAACAAGTTATTAAAGCTAACAACCGTTACTTGCTCAGGCACTCGTATTTCCTTTTCGTGAAGCACGTTCAAAACACCCATCGCTAACACATCATCCGTCACAAATATCGCTGTTGGGAGCTCGTTTAATTCAAGAAGCTCCTGGACACTTGCATTTCCACCCTCGATGCTAAACTCAGTATGTTTGATGTAATCCTCCGGAACAGAAAGTCCCGAAAGAGAGAGCGTATCTAAAAAGCCAGATAGACGATTTCTCGTCACAATCAAGCGCTTATTCCCCCCAATAAAGGCGATCTTTTTATGTCCAAGTGACAGAAGGTATTTCGTAACGTTTTGGGCAATTTTATAGTTATCATTATCCACATACGTAATGTTTTGAACGTTATCAGGAGGATGACCAACCAACACGAACGGAAAATCATGTTCCACAAGAAAATTGATGATAGGGTCCTCTTCTTGCGAATAAAGAAGCAAAATGCCATCTACTCGTCTCCCTTTGACCATATTCACAACGTCCTGGTAAATTTCCTCTTCCGTTTCTCCTGACGTCATATAAAGTGAATAGTTTTTCGAGTGAACAAACGATCCCACACCCTTCATGACATCTTGAAAGAAGGGGTTTTGAAATACGAGGTCTTGATCTCTCATTGATACTGGCATCACAATACCGAGGGAACACGTAGCTCCGTTTACTAAGACGCGCGCGTGAAAGTTAGGAAAGTATCCTAGCTCTTCCATCACTTTTTTGACCTTCCGCTTTGTTTTTTCACCGATTAAGGGACTGTTTGAAATGACTCGTGAAACCGTTGATGGCGATACGTTTGCTTTAGTCGCAATATCTTTTATCGTTACACCCATAAGTTATATCCGTCCTAATTTTATTTTTCGTTTCCTAAAGAATATGCTTCTTGTCAACGCACTCATAAATAAAGCGCTTTCAATATCTTTTAAAAAGAAAGAGAAAAGGAGGAATCCCCTCTTTTCTCTCTGTCTTTTACCCTTTATTAGCCCCGGCTGTTAATCCACTAATAAGGTACTTTTGTAAGAAGATATACAAGAGTGTAATTGGTACCGCAACGAGAATAGCTCCTGCAGCAAACATCGTAAAGTTTGTATTCGTATTTCCTTTAATAAGATCGAAAAGGCCTATCGCAAGTGTTTTCTTTTCGTTTGAGCTAATTAAGAGACGTGGAAGAATGAAGTCCATCCACGGTGCCATAAATTGCGTGAGCGCTACAAACGTTAGAATTGGCTTTGAAAGCGGCATAATGATCTTAAAGAAAATTTGTGTTTTCGTTGCTCCATCGATCATGGCTGATTCATCTAATGATTTTGGAACAGACTGTAGATATCCCTTAATTAACCATGTATTAAACGGAATTTGTCCTGCAGCATAGATAATGACTAATCCGATATGGCTATTTAACAGGCCAAAGTTTAAGAATAAAATGTAAAGAGCAATCATCCCCATGAAGGAAGGGAACATTTGCAGAATCAAGATTGACATTAAGCCCACTTTTTTACCTTTAAACTTAAAGCGAGAAAAAATGTACGCCGTTGATGTGCTCAATAGAACTGAGAAAATCATGTTCAATACGGCAATTTTAAATGTATTCCAATACCAGGCTAGGAACTTGGTTTTTTCAATCAATTCTTTGTAGTGAATAATTGTAGGATGTTCAGGAATAGCCGTGGCATTTGCTAACCCACTAGACTCACCAAATGACGAACCAACGATCCAGATGATCGGAAAAAGAACGGCAGCTCCTACGATAATTAACTCAATATAAATGAGCGTCGTAATGAAAAAGCTTTTAATTTTAAGGCCAGGTGTCCCCTTCTTAGGAGCTGGCACGTTACGATTAACGGGTGTTACACTCTCCATTTAGCTCAACTCCTCTTCCTTAAACGCTTGTGTACGGCTGAAGTTCCAAGCAGAGATCGAACCGATCACAATGAAAATAATCATCGACATAACAGATGCCATGCTATACATCTTGACATCAATGGTTAATTTATAAATCCACGTAATCAGAATATCTGTGTATCCAGCGAACTGATACTGCGAATTGACTGGTCCACCCTCTGTGAGGAAATAGATGACGTTAAAGTTATTAAAGTTTGTTGCAAATGACATAATTAACAGCGGCGCAGTTGCACTTAATACAAGCGGGAACGTAATTTTCCAAAATTCTTGTGTTGGTGTTGCACCATCGATTTTAGCTGCTTCATAAATTTCCTTATCAAGACTTGTCATAACCCCAGTCATTAATGCCATGAAGTATGGGAAACCGAGCCATAAGTTAATGATGAGCACCATTGCGCGTGCCAGATTTGGATTACTTGAATCCGTGAACCAAGAGATACGTTCAGACGTTAATCCAATATCCAATAAAAATTGGCTGACAGGTCCAAATTGACCATTGAATAGCGTTTTAAATACAAGCAAGGAGATCATTCCTGGAATGGCCCATGGAAGGATATAAAGCGTTCTCCAGAACTTTTTACCTTTTACTCGTTTGTTGTTTAAAATAACCGCTTGGAACAGTCCTCCGAAGAAGCATGTCACAGTTGATAAGATTGCCCATACGATCGTCCATCCAAATACACCGAGGAACGTGGAAGACCAGATTGGCATTTTAAATAGGTTCACGAAGTTATCAAATCCAACCCAGTCAACAAGCTTAGCTGGTGGAAGATGAGCACCGTTGTAGTTGGTAAATGCAATAAGAACACCAAAAATGATTGGCATTACTGAGATAAATAGTAGAAGAAGTGCAGATGGAATGAGCACGATGTATTCAAACATGCTTGTCCATAATTCACTTAAGTACTCGCGAGTCTTTGGAGTATGACCTGTTTCATTAGCAAGCTTTCTTGTTTTTACTGCATCTTTAATATTCCAATAGTACAGTGACAACAAAATACACATAAACAAGATGGCAATAATCCCGTTAATTAAAAGAACAATGGAGTGATCTCCATCTGTAAGACCAAGGATGGACATTTTTCTTGGAACCTCTCCAAGCGTCACAAGACCCCAGAAGCCTTTTAAAAAGAAGCCACCATTTTCGCGAAAACTAAAGCCACCAGACATGTTCGTGTAGTTTCCAGTAAGAAACTCAATCATTACAATTATCACTTGAATGATAAAGAAAAATAATGCTTTAACAGGCTGTTTGTTCAGCAGTTGGCCCAGTCCCCAAATGATAGCTGAAGCTACACCAGGTAAAACAGGACTCTTTTTCGGTGCATGATCAATCATGGCGTATATCCTCCTCTTCAAGCAGAAAAGCAGGCATAAGACCTACTAACTTTACTTGAAAAAATAGTTTAATAGAATTTTATTCCAAAAGATGTAAAACTAAATTCCCAATCTTTGCAAACGTTTGCTTTTTTAGAAGATAAAATTGCCTCATCCAAGTTGTATTGGAGAGGCAATTTCTCTTCGTCAGAATGACATCTAGGTACTTTCAGATGTCACATATATGCAAGATTTTGCTTCTTCCTCAGACAGATTATTTACCGCCTGATTTTTGTAAAGTTTCGTAATCTTGAGTTGCTTTCTTTTGAGCTGCTTTTACATCTAATAAGCCATTCCATACGTTTACGTACATTGCTTTAGCAGGATCCCAGTAGTTAGCCATTTCTGGAATTGTTGGCATTGGAGTTGAGTTCGCTGCTTGAGCTGCTACACCTTGAAGAAGTTCATCGTCTTTAAGACCTGCTACTTTTTCAGCTGCTTTTTCTTTTAGTGCTGGTAATTTACCAGTTGATTGATACATTGCTTCTGCTCCCTCTTTAGAAGCTAGGAACATTGCGAATACGCGTGCTGCACCTGGATATTTAGAATAAGCAGATACGCAGGCAATTTGGTTCCCAGAGAATGTTTTAGCTTTTTGGCCATCAACATCTGGAATTGTTGTAATACCAAATTCGAAGTTGTTTTTCTCAGCGCCTTTTTTCACATCAGCGATTGCCCAAGGTCCTGAAATTAAGTAAGGTGTTTTCCCTTTTGCAAATTCAAGAGTTGTTGTATCGTTTGTTGCATCTTCAGCGTTTACATCCCAAACTGGGCGAAGTGATTTGAAGAATTCTAATCCTTTTGTTACTGACTCATCTTCAAAGTTTAATTTTTTTGCATCGTCTCCATTTTTACCAAACAGTTGGAATCCATTTGCTGTTAAGAAGAAATGGTTTGTGTAAGAGTTACCTGATTCCCAACGAACTGTCCATTGGTTTTTTGCTTTGTTGTTATAAGTTTTTGAAAGCTCAACAATGTCTTTCCAATCTTTTGCTGGTTCACCTGAACCTGCTACTTGCTCTAATAGCGTTTTATTATAGAATAGTGCAAGCGATTCCGTAGAAATCGGCACTCCGTAATATTGACCATCGCTTTCTACTGTCTTTAATGAAGACGGAATAATTTCATCTTTTAATTGATCGCTATATCTTCCCATTGGACCGATAATAGAATCTGATAATGATGGTCCAATTCCATCATGTGGTTGAATGAAAACGTCTGCACCAAGACCAGCTTCCCCATCTAAAGCCATTTTTGCACGAGCATCAACTGCTCCAACTTTTTCGTACTTGATTTTTACTTTTGGGTATTTCTCATTCCATGCTTTAATGATTGCGTCTGCGTAAGTATCGTCATCTAACCATACTTTCAAAGATGCTTTTCCATCTAGTAATTCTTTCTCAATTTTGTAACCGTTTTCTTTTTTATCCCAAGGAAGATCCCCTTTTTCCTCAGCTGCTCCTTCATTATCTGTCGATGCTTTTTTGTCACTGCTACATCCAGAAATGAAAGCGACTACAATTAGCATCATAGCTAAAAATAGCATTGATAATTTTTTAAATCCCCTGTTCATTCTTATACCCCTCTCCATTTTCCGCGAAATTTGTGCAAACGCTTTTACAGAAATCATATTACATGATTTTTAATTCGTCAATTGAATTTTTTTCATTTTCCGAAAATTCTATCCTTCGTTTGTCTTACACTATTATCATGCTTTTGTTACAGATCAAAGGAGTACACCCTCTGATCTGTAAGCAAAAAGTCTCATCGCAAATATTTTCTAAATAAAAAGTAAGCCAAGAAAATTAATCCGAAATTATAAATGGTATAAACAAAAGCTGCGGAAATGAAACTACCGACGGCAAACGCAATAAGAGCTGGTATAGTCGCGGCGTAGGACAGCATAGAGAAAATTTGTTTGTACTTCAGCTTCACTCGTGCTCTGAAGTTCATTGGCAATGCAAAAAGTGAAACGATTGCGATAAAGATCATATTCATGACAATTGAGAGTGGGTAAAGGAATTGCATGGCGGGCAAAATAAGCTGTGGTTTTGCCGTTTGTGCTACCTGTTCTAACAGCTCCTTGCCACTCTTTTGATTAAAGAAATTATCTGATCCATACGGAACCGTGACGTTAATTCCATGAGAAGAAACGCTCATGTATCGTTTGTGGAAAGCAAGATAAGCGTCATTTTCCTTCACTTTTTTTTCCCATCCGGATGCTGGATTAACTAAAATATGTTCATTCCCCTTTTGTATGTCTTTGCTTTTGTCATCCTCACAGTTCAGCTTCTTATCATTAATCGTACATTTAGGAAGCTCTTGAACCCACGTGTCACTACTGCTTAACTTCGGAAAGGCTAAGCTCGTCAACGTTTCAGGTGTAGCCTTTGAAACTTGAATCACGAGCGGAAACGCGATGAGGCTTCCTACCAAAACATGTTGCAGCAAGATAAATATGAATCTAGCATTTACCGTTTCCATAATGTGTTTGAACGACATTCTTCTTAAAGCAAAACTCCTAAATTTACTCATTATGCAATTCTCCTTCAGCGTAACTTCACACTTGTTGTATGCAATACTCTCCTCAATAAAAGAGTTATTGTTTCTCCCTATAAGTGTAAATGAAATCGTTTGCATAAATCTACTATTTTTTAAAAATTTCACACTTTTTTAAAAATATTGTACTCCTTCGCTCATTTTTCTAGTAAAATTTAACATAACAACGAAGATCAGGGGGAGTGTGTACAGATGAAAACAATATTACTTACAGGATTTGAACCATTCGACGGTGAAAAAATTAATCCATCGCTTGAAGCCGTAAAGCAGTTACATCAAACACAGATTGTAGATCATATCGTCATTTCCAAGCCCCTTCCGACCGTTTTTAACCAATCTATTTCGCTGCTACAAACATACATTGATGAATTGGAACCTAGTGTGGTTATTTGTGTTGGACAAGCTGGAGGGCGAGATCGTATTAGTATCGAACGTGTTGCAATTAACGTGGATGATGCTCGTATTCCCGACAACGAGGGACAACAGCCTATTGATCAGCCGATTGTTGATGGCGGGCCTGTTGGTTACTGGTCTTCCTTACCTATCAAAGCCATTGTACGCGATCTGACTACAAAAGGTATTCCCGGCCACGTTTCACACACGGCAGGAACGTACGTATGTAATCATCTTTTTTATGGGCTTATGCACCATATTAAAGATAAAGACGTTAAGGGTGGATTTATTCACATCCCGTTTATTCCTGAACAAGCCGTCAGATACCCTGGAAAGCCAAGCATGTCGTTAGAAATGATCGTAGCAGGATTACAATCATCGGTAGAAACAGCTCTAACAGTTGAAGAAGATATCAAAGCTGTCGGTGGTGACACACATTAAAAAAAAGCAGTCGTCGCTATGACTGCTTTTCAGGATAGTCCGTCATTACAATTTGAACATTTGCCGTCTGCAATGGACCAAAATCTTCATGATTATTCACTGTATATACGCGGAGCTGTAGACCTTGAGCAATCGCTTCTATCCCACCTTTGGAAAGTGCAAAGCTTTGATCACAGTGCAGCGCTTCCGCATGGATCGAGCGTGCTTGACCAATTTTCTCCTCATCGATCCCCTCAAACAAAACGCCAATAGCAATATCGTTGTCTAATTGTCTTACGCGCTTTAGCGTATCAAAATTAAATGAAGATATGATGATGCGCTGTTTGAGTCCCGCTTCCTCAATCAATGTTAATACCTTCTGTTCAATTCCTTGATAGTCAAACAAATCCGTTTTCAATTCTAGATTGACCATCATTTCTTTATCCTGTTCTGTCACCCATTTCAGAAATGATTGCAGACGTGGAATACGCTCCTTTGAAAACGAAGGATTAAACCAGCTTCCGGCATCAAACTTAGAGAGCTCTTCATACGTATAATCTTTCACATAACCTGTTCCGTTCGTCGTTCGGTCAATTTTTTCATCATGAATAATAACAGCTTCTCCGTCCTTCGTGAGCTGAACGTCTAGCTCAATCCCTTGAGCACCTGTTTCGTAAGCTGCCTTAAAGGCTGCCATCGTATTTTCCGGATAGCGCCCACTATAGCCTCGGTGGGCGTAAATCATAAGATCGTTTGACATGGACGAGTGATCCCCTTTCGCAGAAAGAAGCTGACGATTGCTGTCAGCTTCTTCTATTTTTTCGTTTACTTTTATATTTCGTCATTTAAAACTTGTTCCCTCTAGCGATTTGCTGATTCGAGGGCAAAGTTTGTTCCTTCTTGTGCCTGTTTTAATACTTCTACTGGGTCCATTCCTTGATAAATGGATTCCATTGCCGTTACTACGTTTTGTCGTGACTGTGGGAACACTGAGATTAGCGCTCCTTGCGTTGCTTTTGTTGATTTTGTTTGGTGAAGCAAATCAACCGTCTTTTTCAACTGAGGGTATTTCTTCCATTCTCTTTGAACCATTGGATCATTATAAGCTTTTGGATTTGTCGCAAAATATCCAGATTCAACGTGCCATTTTGCTTGTACCTTTGGCGTTGATAGATATTTCATAAAGTCCCATGCAGCTTTTTGTTCTTTAGTTGAAATGCCTTCACCTTTAGACATCCATAGTGATGCTCCGCCCATTACAACACCTTGATTTTTCACCCCATCAGGTACTGGAAGATCCGCTACTCCTACTTCAAAAGGTGAATTATCGACTAATGCACGAATACCGGCAGAAGAATCTAAGAACATCGACATTTTACCTGATTGGAAAGCCGCTCTCATATCATCCCAGTTTTGACCTGCATTATAGAACGTGCCTTCTTTGTACATGTCATGAATGAGATTAAAAACACGCTGTCCCTTTTCTCCTGCGAACGTAGCTTTCGTCGCATTTCCGTCTCGACCATTTCCTTTGTTTACGTAAAGACCACCTTGGTTCGCTAACAGCTCTTCAAAGAACCATCCATAGTTAAGAATCGAGAATCCGTATTGAGTCGTACGCTTTCCTTCTTTTTGAGTCAGCTTTCGTGCTGTCTCTTTTAATTCACTGTACGTCTTCGGTGGTTTATTTGGGTCTAATCCTGCTTTTTTAAACGCATCCTTGTTGTATACAAGAACTGGTGAAGACGAATTAAACGGCATCGAGTATTGCTTGTCGCCAACTTTATAATAGTTCGCAATGTTTTTCTCCCATACCGATGTATCATAATGATCTTGATCGATAAACTTTTGGATCGGCTGGATCTTGTGGGTATTCATCATATACTTCGTTCCAACCTCGAACGTTTGCATAATCGTCGGCGCATCTTTTGTGCCTGCTACCGTATTAAACTTTGTTAATGCCTCTTCATATGTGCCTTGAAAGATTGGCTTTACTTCTACTTTATCTTGAGATGCATTGTATTTCTTCACGATTTGATTCAGTGTTTTTTCAAGGTCTCCACTCATTGCATGCCAAAAGATAACCTGTGTCTTACCTGACGATTGCTTTGCCTTTGCTTCATCTGAACTTCCGTTTGAGCAAGCTCCTAGAAGTAATAGGCATAGTGATGAAACGATAATCAGCAGCTTCTTCATCCTTTTGCCTCCCTTATTTAACGGCCCCTTGTGTAAGACCTTTTTGGAAATGCTTCTGTCCAAGGAATAACAATAAGAGAGTAGGAATGATGACAATGACAACAGCTGCCATTACTACGCCCCATTCTGTTGAAATTTCTTGAGACTGCATTTGCTTCAGACCAATCTGTACTGTTCGAACCTTTTCATTGTTCGTCACAAGCAGCGGCCATAAATACGTATTCCACGTTGTTAAAAAGCTGTAGATCCCAAGCGTTACAAGACTCGTTTTTGAAACAGGTAATACAACATTCCAGAAAAAGCGGAAGCGGCTAATTCCTGCCACTTGAGATGCTTCATACAAATCTTTTGGAATCGTTTTGAACTGCTGACGTAATAGAAATGTTCCGAATGCTAGTGCAAAGAACGGAATAGTTAATCCGGCATACGTGTTCAACCACCCAAATTTTTGAACTGTCCAGAAGTTTGGTACCATTGTTGCTTCCCACGGAATCATCATCGTTGAAATGAATAAAAAGAAAATAGCGTCTCGTCCTTTAAACGAAACAAATACGAATGCAAAAGCCGCTAAGCTACATACAACAAGCTGACCGAGCATCACGAGTAGTGATGTAAAGAAGCTGTTCCATAAATATCCGAGCAGCGGTACTTGTTCAAAAGCTGCTTTATAATTATCAAAATTAAAATTCTTTGGCCAAAGATGTCCTTGAAGAACTTCCCCACCGCTCATAAAACTGATTAAGAACGCGTAGGCGATTGGAAACATCATCACAACTGTAGCCACGATTAACAATACATATAGTAAGGGCTGCTTCGCTTTTCTCACTGATAATGCACCTTCCTTTCCCCTACTTTAAATTGAAGGATTGTCACAACAAGAATGACAAAGAACAAAATGACTGCCTGAGCACTTGCTGATCCTACGTTGTAGTTGATAAATGCATCTTTGTAGATGGAATACACGATAACGTTTGTTGAATCCATCGGTCCACCTTTTGTTAAAATATCAATTTGTCCAAACGTTTGAAATGCGTTAATCATTGATACGGTAATAATGAAAAACAGCGTCGGTGAAAGCATTGGAATTGTAATCTTACGTAATTGATACCAGTAACCAACACCAGAAATCCGAGCACTTTCATAAAGCTGATCATCAATGTTTTGCAAGCCACCAAGTAAAATAAGAAACGTAAATCCTGTGTTCATCCAAATCGTTGAAATGGCCACAGATAAAAGTGCAAACTTCGGATCAAGCAACCATTGCACATCACCAATGCCAAATACGTTTAAGACTTTATTAATAACACCAATTGCTGGATTGTACATGAATGCCCAAATGACGGAAGATGCAGCAACGCTCATTCCCATCGTAGACGAGAACATCGTACGGAAAAAGCCAATTCCGCGCACCTTCTCATTCGCAAGTAACGCTAAGGCAAAGGCGATAATGATTCCAATTGGAACCGTCACAAGGACGAATAAAAACGTCGCCTTCATGCTGTTTAAAAAGCTTGGCGATTGAAATAAAAGAATAAAATTATCAAGTCCGATAAAGTGAAGCGGATTTCCCTGCGTATCCGTACGGAAAAAGCTCAAATAAATCGTGCGTAGCATCGGATAGAACAGAAAGACACCAAATAGTAAAATCGATGGCAACAAATAACCAAATCCCGCTAGAGCTGCTGGCATCGTACGCGTCTTCTTCACCTTTTCTGTGCGTTCAGCTTGAATTGGCTCTGTCACATTCATACGGATGCCCCCTCTAATGATAAGCTTTCTGTACGCTCAGCTTGATGGTAAAGACATGCGCCAGTCTCAGCATCAAACAAGAATAAATCTTTCTCATCGATGTAAATCGGCATACGCTCACCCATTTTTACATTCCACTGACCGTTCCATTTTGCAATCCACTGTTCTCCGTTTCCTATTTCAAACGTAATTAACGTTTCTGTTCCTAAAATTTCAACGTTTGCAATTTCTACGATTAACGTCGTTTGGTCACGATCTGCAAGCTGAATCTTTTCAGGACGTACGCCAACCGTTACCTCATTTGGAAGCGCTGATGCAATGGCTGGTGAGAGCGGCATTGTACGATTGTCCTGTAAATGTAAACCTGTTGAGTCAGCTTTTGCATTCGTTAAGTTCATCGGTGGTCCACCGATAAAGGATGCAACAAACGTATTGTTGGGTGCATTGTAAATGTCGAGTGGTCGACCTACTTGTTGAATGTGACCACCATTTAAAATCATCATACGATCCGCCATTGTCATTGCCTCTGTTTGGTCATGTGTCACGTAGATCATTGTAATACCAAGCTTGCGTTGGATTTGACGAATTTCTGAACGCATTTTTGCCCGAAGCTTTGCATCTAAGTTTGATAGCGGCTCATCCATTAAGCAGATCGGTGAATGAGTCACAATGGCACGAGCTAGAGCAACACGTTGTCTTTGACCACCTGAAAGCTGACGGGGCTTGCGTTTTAAATAGTCAGTCAAGCCAAGCATTTCAGCAGCTTCTTCACAGCGCTTTTTTTGTTCTTGTTTTGATACATTCTTTGTGTGCAAACCAAACGTAATGTTTTGTTCTACAGTTAAATGTGGGTAAAGCGCATAGCTTTGGAACACCATTGATAAATCTCGCTGACTCGGTGGGAGCTCATTTGCACGCTTTTCACCAATTAACAGATCTCCACCCGTTACTTCTTCAAGACCTGCAATCATACGGAGCATTGTACTTTTACCGCATCCTGATGGCCCAACTAACACGAAAAATTCTCCAGGTTCAATCGTGGCATTTATATTTTCAATAATATTGTTCTTTTTATCGTAAGATTTGCTTACGTTTGCTAATTCAACTTTTTTCATGTTCATAATCCCCTTTCCATTATCGGGTATTCATTTATTTGAATGAAGATTTCCATAGCCGCGGGCTTCCTGTTGAAATAGCCGCAGCCCCGCTTTCTAAAGCGGCCTCTGCTTGTCTTTTATTTCGAATCAGTCCACCTGTAATAATTGGAACAGATGCTTCTTCACGAACTTTCATCACCATCTCAGGAATCAGTCCGGGCATAAGCTCTAACGCGTCCGGTTGAATATCATTTGCAACCTTTAGGCCGTGTGCCACAGCATCTGTATCCACTAGAAACAAGCGTTGAATCGTGAGCAGCCCTTCCTTTTTAGCTAATTGAATAAGAGAACTCTTTGTACTAACGATTCCCGTCGGCTTTACAAAATTTGCAATGAACTTTAAGCCTTCTCGGTCGTAGCTGATGCCCGGGATCTTTTCAATGTGTAGAAAGACAAAGCGATTTTCTCTTTTTAGGGCGTCTACATATCGTTTAATTACGCTTATGTTTCCCATTAAAAGAAAAGCTAATTGAATATTGGTTTCCAAAAAATAATCAAAGCTTTTTGGATCTTTAATTGAGGCGATGAGCCGATCTTTGTGTAATCGACGTAAAAATTCTTCGTGTACATCCATTCCTCTTACCTCCAAGCAGATAGAGCGATCATGTAAAAAACCACACGAAATACGATAGATGTGTTGGGACACGCCTATAGATTTGTGTGGTCTCTCTGTTCTCTAACCGAGTTGTTTATTCACTTATCTTTCTCAATTTCTATCCTATAAAACCTTTTTAAAGCCCCTATTAACTCTTTGTATAGATTTGTTAAGAAATAATTTCACCTCTGTAAAAAAGCAGGATGATTTCTGTAAACAACCATCTTTTTTCCAAAAAAAGAGCCATTCCATAACCAAATGGAATGACTCACTTTCATTTAATGTTCCGTCAAATCGTCCAAAATCCGTGATTTAATCGCTGTAAAGTCAGCTGACGTCGTTATTTTAGAAGCACGTGGCCTAGGTAAATCAACGTTTACTTCAGCGATTATTTTTCCTGGTCGCGGTGATAATACGTAAATGCGATCTGATAAAAGAATGGCTTCATCGATATCATGTGTGATTAAGAGAACAGACTGCTTAAACTGTCCCCAAATTTCTAACAGCCATTGTTGCATTTGAAGGCGTGTTAAAGCATCAAGCTTCCCGAACGGTTCATCAAGAAGCAATAGGTCTTTTTTACATAGATATGTACGTAAAAAGGACGCACGTTGTCTCATACCACCGGATAATTCTCCTGGAAAGCGGTCTTCAAATTCTGATAACCCAAAAATCGGAAGAAACTCAGCTGCTTCTTTCCGAGCCTTTTTTTTATTCACTCCTGCCACTTCAAGTGGAACCATCACATTCTCAATAACCGTCCTCCAAGGGAACAACACGTCCTTTTGAGGCATATATGCGACGTGTCCTCTCTTTCCAGTCACGCTTTCTTCATCCAAAAGAATTTCTCCTGAATCAGGTGTGGTAAGCCCTGCGATCATATCAAGAATCGTACTTTTCCCACACCCACTTGGGCCAATAATGCTCACAAATTCACCTTTTTTTACATGAAGATCTACATCTTGAACCGCTTGAATGGTTTCAAACGTTTTTTGAACGCCTCTTACTTTAAGCTTTTGTTCTTCAAGCTTTCGTTCACCTATCATCTTACTTCTCCCTTTGCTTGTTCTTTACAAAACGTATGGTGAAGAATTATCGCTTTGGTAAAAACTCATTTGTAAAGGCATCCTTCACATCAAGCTTTTTCTGAATCAGCTTTCGTTTGTACATCCAGTCAGCATAGTTATTCCATACTGCTTTCTTTTGAATACCCCACTGCTTTGCATCAGCCTGGTACTGAGTAGACAACCATTGTTGTGATTTCTTTACTAGCTCTTTGTTCAGCTCTGGTGCTCCTTTTAATAAGGAATCCGCTGCTTCATCAGGATTTTCAATCGCATACTCATAGCCTTTTGCTGTAGCCGCCATGAACTTTTTCGCCAGGGCTGGGTTGTTTTTAGCAAGCTTATCGCTTGTCGCAATAACAGGCGTATAGTAATCGAGTGCCGGATCTAAGTCTTTAACAGGAATAAAGTTAATTTCCTTTCCTTGGCGTTCCGCCTCAATCCCGTCCCATCCGTAATAAATCCATTCAAAATCAGCGTCTCGGCCAATCGATTTAAAGAAGTCTACGGCACCTAGCGTAACGTTTTTCACTTTTGAATAATCGCCACCGTTCTTTTCCATTGCGGCTTTTAACGTTGCTTCTTCGGAAGGTGCACCCCATCCACCGTAACGCTTTCCTTCAAAATCCTTTACCGTTTTAATCTTATCTTTTTTAAGCGAAGCAAATCCTGATGTGTTGTGCTGAATAATGGCACCAATCGATTTGATTGGAATACCTTGTGTTCGTGCTTGGGTAATGTTTTCTTGATAGCTAATACCAAAATCAGCTTTTCCTGACGCAACTAGCTGATCAGCTGAGCTATTCTCGCCCGGCTGGATAATTCGTACCTTCAAGCCCTGGTCTTTAAAATAGCCTTTTTCCTTTGCTACATATAATCCTGTATGGTTTGTATTCGGGAACCAATCTAAAACGACCGTAATTTCTTGTGATCCTGTTTTTCCACCGTCATTGCTGCTTTCTTTCTTTCCGCAAGCAGACAAGAAAACAGAAAGAACTAACAGCATTCCTATCATGATCTTAATTGTCTTATTCATTTTTTTCTCCTTCTAGCTTCTCACATCTGATTATTTTTTCGCCACGGCATCGTCCATTTTGCAATGATCTCAATTAGTCCATAAATAATGAGACTCAGTAGCACAATAACAAAAATCGTGGCAAATACACGGGTTGTTAAAAAGGATTGTGAGGATCTAGTAAGCAAAATCCCTAGTCCTTCACTTGCTCCTAACCATTCACCAATAACGGCTCCCATTACGCTGTACGTTCCGGCAATTCGTAATCCTGTAAAAAAGGAAGGAAGCGCCGCAGGAATTTTCACCATTTTGAAAATTTGCAAGCGGCTCGCGCCCATTGATTGAAGAACGCGAATCATATCACGATCTACCAATCGATATCCGTCTGCCAAGCTAATCGCGATCGGGAAGAAACAAACAAGCATAATGACCAATACTTTCGGCAACATTCCATAACCAAACCACATCACCAAAAGTGGTGCAAGCGCAATGATTGGAATCGTTTGTGAGATCACCAGAAGTGGATAAATAGCCTGTCGAAGTTTTGAACTCATATCAATAAGTGTGGCAATTAAAATACCAGCTCCTAGTGATAAGGCAAGACCAATTAACGTTTCGTAAATGGTTTGAGCACTATGTAGAATGAGTAGGTCCCTAACATCCCACACTTCCTTAAAGATCGAATGCGGCTTTGGTAAAATCCACTCTTCGATCCCCATAACTGAAACCGCTACTTCCCATATGATGAGCAAAGCGATGATCACACCTAAAGGAAGAAATAGTTGTTTTATGTTAGCGGTATTTTTCAAGTTTTTCATCCATTGAAACTCCTTCTGGACGATAATGAATTTTAATGTGCGTCATAACCTGACTTGCGCCTGCATCTATACAAGCTTGCTTTGCCTTTTTTACGATTTCGAGAAGCTCATCCATCTCGCCTTCCATTACCGTTTCCATTGCTCCTACCTCATACTTCACTCCTGAGCGCTGTACTACTTCAATAGCTTTATCTACTACCTCGTAGCTATTCATATGATCTGGAACTGTTGGTAAAACTTGAAATCCTACATTTACAACTGTCATGTTCGTTTCCCCCTCATTTTTATCATCACCAAAAGGAGTGATCACCTAATGAAATTTATTCTGACTGAAACAACAAAAAAGACTGCCCCAGAGGCAGTCTTTGACTTTTCACGATCAATTCCATGTACCTCCGCTGGCATTATCCAGATCAGGCGATCGGGTCGGCGCTTCACAAGCACCCTCTCAGCCAAGTCATACTTAGCTCCCCTTTTGGTTATCGAGTTAATCATATCAAGTAGACCTTTATTTGTAAACAAATCATCTGCTTCAAATCCACCATGACCCCGTGTTTTGGATGTTTCCGGGTCATGCTTATTACCTTTTACAGAATTTGCTGCTTAATTTCCTTCATTTGATCTAAATGACGCTCTTCGTGGTAGCCAATAAACGGAATCCACTGATTGACCGTCATTAATCCGAAAACTGGATGAGGAAATGCTTTCTTTTGACGCTTTTCTTCATTGGTTTCGGATTCGAATTGCTGTAGCGCTTGTCTTGATTTATATAGCTTATCCTTCATTTCATCGAGGGTAATGAATTCATCTGAGGGCACTACATAAGACGGAGCATCCACTTTTCTTGAACGATCTACTGTTAAGTGAATGGGTTTGTCATCAACAGATTTCTCTTCTCCATCTTCAAGCACCTTTTTCATCGTATTCGTAAGATTTTTCTCCATTAAATATAAATGATCCATTACCTGCATGATTGACCACTGATCATCACGAACCTTTTGATTAAGCTGTTCATCTGTTAATGTTTCTGCAAGCTCCAAGACCTGTGAACGAATTTCTTCATTGTGCGTCATCGTTTCCACCCTCTCAAATGTTCAGTTTCTGTCATTATTTTACGTATACATCTTCCTTCTCATCGTACCCTATTTCTCCCTATAACATCCAATACAAAGCTTGTGACTCAAGTCGTAGGACTTGAAAAATTTTCTTCCCGTGGTAAGATGGGGACTCGGTGTTCATGAGAAATGGGAGTAAAATGACTCACGCACTAACGCTTTAGTTTGATAGAGGTCATTTATTTTTAATAGTTTTGTAACATTTAATTTCCAATTCTTATGGTATAACTATATGTGCATAGAAAGGGGGCTTATGCCATTATGATAAGGCGTATGCTTTTAATAGTTCTAATGAGCTTTGTTGGATTATCCAGTACAGTTGTCGCTCACGCTGCTGAGTCAGAACAACAAAAACTAAAGGATGCCGAACAAAAGCTACAAGAAAAAGGTTCTATGGTGAAACAAAAACAACAAGAAAAACAAGCTGTTAATAAAGATATTCAGAAAATACAACAAGAATTGCTTTCACTACATAACTCAATCTCCGATAACAGAGATGACCTAAACAACATCGAAGAGAAAATTTCTGCTGCCAACAAACTAATCGAAAAGAAAAAAGCGGAAATTGTATCGTTAGAAGACAAAGTTTCTGCACGTGAAAAAGTAATGCGTGAGAGACTAGTAGCTCTGCAACACTCTGATCATGCTAATCTTGTCCTTGATACAATTATGAGTTCTGATAGCTTTGCAGACTTCATACAGCGTGCTAGTGCCGTTTCAACGTTACTTAACGCGGATAACGACATTTTAGATGCTCAAAAAGCTGACTTGAAGCAAATCGAAGAAGATAAGAAAACAATTGATAAGCAAGAACAAGTGTTAGAGGAAGAACAGGATAACTTAGCAAATAAACAAGCTGAGTTAAACCAAAACCTTCAAAAACGACAAGAAACACTTACAACACTGCAAAAAAACTTCAGTAACATTTCAAAACAAATTGTATTAGCGAAGCAAGACCAAGCGACAATTGAATCTGAAATGAAAAATATCCAAGAGAATATAAAACGCCAGCAGGCAGAAGCAAAAGCTCGTGCAGAACGATTAGCACAGGAACGTGCTGCTAAAGCACTTGCTGCGGAAGAAGCGAGAAAAGCTCGACTTGAGGCCATTGAAACAGCCAGAAAAGCTCGTGAGGCGTTAGAGGCTGAGAAGAAAAAGCATGCCGAACGTGAAGCTGCTAAAGCTAAGCAGCAGGCACAAGCAAAAGAGCAGGCTGAACCACAACAACAGCCACAGGCAAAGGCGCAACCATCTTCATCATCCAATGAGCAATCTGAGGAGAATATTGATGGTAAAGAGTTCTACGTTTCAGCAACGGCATATAGCCCAGACGAGACAAACGGAAATAACTTCCGCTCAGCTTTAGGCTACAACATTAAACAACCTGGTTTAAAACTTATCGCAGTGGACCCTTCTGTTATTCCACTAGGTAAAAAAGTTTGGGTTGAAGGATATGGTGTAGCAATTGCTGGTGATACTGGTGGTGCGATTAAAGGTCATATCATTGACGTTTTAGTACCAAACAGAGAAGCTGCCTTATCATGGGGACGTCGCTATGTTAAAGTCATTGTTCTAAACTAAAAAAATCCCACTTCGGTGGGATTTTTTCTTATTCTAAAGCGGCTTGAAGCTTGCGGCGTTTGACTTTTCGCTGTGCCAATAGAATTTTAAGAGACAAATAGATGCCTGAAACGGTTAGGAAGATCATACTTAGCGCTGCTATATCAATCACCCACTTAATATTTGCTCCACCTAACTTTCCTTCATGAAGACCACGAATTGTTCCATACAATGAAGCTACAGGCCCTCCTTCTTTAAAGTTTGGTTTTTGAAATGAACTTTCCCCTGTTGACGCAGCAGGAGCCGTGCTACCTCCCTCTGCAAAACTTGATCCCATCATTGCTGATCGGTGCCCTTCTCCCTCTCCGTGTCCCTGTTGACCAACAAGCCAAGGCTCTGATAGGACAAGCCCTGTGATTGCTTCCATTAATAAAAAGACAGACGTAATTAATCCAATCCATAAATGCGCTTTACGCGTTTTCTTCATTTTAACTCCTCCTGTATAAACGAAATAATTGTATGTAAAAAGAACGTATGTGTATTTTTTCAGCCACCTATTGGGCTATAGGTGGCTGATTTATAGGGGCTCTACTTATTACTTCTTTACTATAAAACTTCAATGTGTCAGGTGTGCGTCAAAACAGAGGTTTCTTGCTATTTTTTCACAAAAATAATCTCGCCCCTTTCAAGGCGAGATTACTGTGGTGCATTGGTAGCTGAAATAATAATAGTAAATGTCGTTCCCTCAGTTGACGTTTCCTTCAAAAACAAATCGCCGTTCATTGCCTTCGCAATCATTTTGCTAAAAGCCAACCCTAAGCCGAGACCCCTTACCTTAAATTTCTTTCCTTCCCCTCGGAAAAATCGTTCAAACACATAGGCTTGTTCTGCTTCAGGAATTCCAATACCCCGGTCCCTCACATCGATGGCAATTTCTCCTTGAACGAGTGGGTGGATCGTAATATCAATTCTCTTTTCCTCTTCCATCGCTTGCTTCGCGTTGTTTAGTAAATTAATAAATATTTGCTGAAGTCTTGTTGTATCCACCATGACTTGTTGACTTTGATCTTGTAAATGAAGATCGATTTTAATCTCCTCATCTTCCTGTGTCACCTGCCATTGATATACAATCTCTTTCACGACACTGTTTATATCATGGGACTCTAGCGTGACAGGAAGGGCATTTGCAGAAAAAGAGTTGAACTCTAGCAGGTCAGCGACCATCTTTTGCATTCGTCCTACTTCTTTTAACGAAATTGCTAAAAACTCTTTTGCCTCTTCTCCTTCGACGATGTCGTCCTTTACCGCCTGTAGAAGGCCACTAATAGATGTTACGGGAGTTTTAAGTTCATGGGTAACCCCAGCTAGTAGCTCTGCTCGCAATGACTCTAACGTCTCTAATCGGCTCGTCATTTCTTTAAAAGATGATACGAGCTCATGCACTTCTTTTTCCTTTACTTCATGATGAAGCTGAATATCATAGTTACCTTCTTGAACTTGCTTTGCTGCTTTCGCCACATCTTGAATAGGTCGTGAAAGTCGGCGCGTTAGTAAATAAATTGCCAGCCACCCTAAAAGCGCTAAGCTCACAAGCATAATACCAAGCAGGCGGTATTCCTCGTTCACCTTTACTAAATCTTTTTCCGCCATTAATAAAATAACAGAGCCAAGCTGAACATTATTTGATTTAATCGGTGCTTTTACCGCATAAAAAATGTCATCATTTGAAGCATGTACTTTTTGAATCTCTTTTTTACTTTGTAGGATAGAAGGTGGAAAACGGAAACTCATTCGATCATCGTCTCGCATTGGTATACTTGATGACAAAATATCCCCGTCGTTGTTCACAATATAAATAAACGGTTTTTCAAGACCTAGCGTTTTATCATGATCTCGTAAAATTTTCCCGCCTTTTTCCCTAGGTGTCGGTTCCCCACCTATATTACTTACGAATCGATCAGCCGTTTCTTCCGCCAAGAACTTAGCAATATCGAGCCGGTGTTGCAATGTACTGTGACGAATCCATAAAACAGATAAAATACCAATAACCAATAGTCCAATACAAAGAGTTGCCAAATACCTTGTGGTCCAATATTTTAAGAGCGTTATTTTCTCATTTTTTTTCGTGAACACAAAATTGATACCCCAATCCCCGAAGTGTTTTGATTTCTCCCTCTGTTACCGGCCAATTTTGTAGCGACTTTCGTAATCGCTTAATCGAGAGGTCAACAGCACGGTCACTTCCGTCGTAATCCATTCCCCATACACAGTCAATTAATTCGTCTCTTGTAAAGGTCCGATTTGGACGCTCTGCTAGGAAAACCAACAGAGATAGATCACGTGGAGTTAAATCGATCTCTACACCGTTTAGCATGACGACATGGCCTTTTACATCAATCTTCAAACTTCCAAACTGCTTTATTCCATTTTCCTCTGATACATACGGAGCCCTTCTTAAAACAGCTT
Source organism: Priestia koreensis (assembly GCF_001274935.1). Classification (GTDB taxonomy): domain Bacteria; phylum Bacillota; class Bacilli; order Bacillales; family Bacillaceae_H; genus Bacillus_AG; species Bacillus_AG koreensis. The sequence continues at coordinate 151,338 of NZ_LILC01000030.1, forward strand.
GAATTCTTGCCACTACTTCATCCCCTACAAATGGCTTCGTGATATAATCATCCGCTCCGTCATTTAATCCAGACAATCGGTAATTCACATCTCCAAGAGCAGTGAGCATAATAACTGGGCAAGAGCTTTTTTCACGTATTTGCTTTAAAATGCTCCACCCATCTATCCCAGGGAGCATCACATCTAACAAAACTAAAGACGGATTACTTTTAGCAAAGACGTCAATCGCTTCGTTCCCATCAAACACCTGTGTGACATTGAACCCTGCTTTTGTTAAATAGGCTTTTAATACCTGACTAATCGCTAATTCATCTTCAATCACTAATATATGTTTCATTACTATCCACTCCCTACCATTTCATTATAATCAAAAAAGAGGATGATTCGAAAGAGACGGAAAAGTCTTTTAGAATCATCCTTTCTTATATTGATTTGACAAGGAGTTTTCCACTAAAAGGGGGGAAGTGGAGAATTTCCTTGTTTCATCTATTATCCAAGTAACAGAGAAAAACGTATGGGTAAACATCAAATTCTTATATTGTCCGTTTTTTGATCATATTTCGTTAAAAACTCATCTTCTTTTAGTGGTTAAATCCACGATGTCCGCCATGGCCAGGGTGACCACCATGACCTGGCCCGCCAAAAAATCCGTCTCCATCCTCATGATCAAACGGGAACAGCTGAAGATCCTTTGCTTCATCAGCATGATTAAGCATTACTTCCTGAAATAACTCCTCAGCTGTTTTTCCCTTCGTGTCAATTCCTAGCTTCTCAGCCGTTTTCACAATCTTTTGATCCCTAACCTCTTTTGCTACATCTCCAATTTCTTTATTAGCCGTGCTAATGCCTAATTCTTTCGCATCTTTTTTGATTTGTGCCTCACGTACATCTTGAACGAGTTGACGCACATCTTTATTTGCCGTATCAACTCCAAGAGCCTTCGCTTGCTTCATTATTTGTGCTTTAAACACTTCTTGTGCTAGCGTTTCTAAATCTTTACCACTCGTGCTAATGCCTAATTCTTTTGCCTTTTTAGTGACTGTATCTTGACGAATAGCCTGTGCAAGCTGCTGTGCCGTTTTTCCTTTTGTATCAATCCCTAGCTTTTCAGCCTGCTTCTGAACTCGCTTTGTACGAACTTCGTCCATGATCGTTCTTGAATCTTTCCCTGTCGTATTAATGCCTAATTCTTTTGCTTCTTTCTTTATCAATGCATCTCGTACTTCTTGCATTAATGTATTTGTGTCTTTTCCAGCCGTTTTAATTCCTAATTTCTCAGCTTGCTTCTTCAAAAATTCTGTATTATGAAGCCCGTTCATATGACCAATTCCGTGATTAAATCCGTGCACTTCTTTTACTTCTTGCTTTTGTGTTTCATTTGACGATGCTGCAAAAGCCGTGCCTGCACCGATAAGACCTAGTGATAGAGCTCCTGTAAGTACATAAGTGACTACTTTTTTCTTCATCATACTTGTGTTTCCTCCTAAAGGATCTTTTGTGATAAGTGATATAGTACATGCTCTGTACATGTATTAATGTAACCTGCCAATGTGTCAGTAACATGTCAAAGAAAATTTTTTTGCTTTTTTTCATAAATTTCCCTTAGATGCTTAGAGACATACAGATATACGAAGCGAAATGTCAGAGTTAAATATTGACTTCTAGTAGTGGATAGTATGAAATAGAATTAACCATATCTTGAATGAATAAGGAGAAATTATGAACGAGAAATCCTATGCACTATACGATTTTCTAGTCTCTCAAGCTACCAGCTTTACGGATGAATGGCTGAACTTTCAGTTCGTGAAAGAGGGATCGGATTATTCAATTGATGCACCACCACAGGTCGCACAGCGGATTAAAGAACAAAATTCTAACTATGTGCGACTAGTAGCAAAAACTCTTATACATTCAGAAGAAGAGACGAAAAAAAGGATTGAGGAATGGACCAACAAAACAGCGGCAGATCGCGTTCAATCGAATACGTCTCTATCTGAGGTTGTGCGAAATTCAGGCGTTTTTCGTCATGTCTACTGGTTATACGTTCAAAAATTTGTGGAGCAAACCACTCTGGATATAAATGTCTCAGATATTTTTGGTTGGGAGCGCAAAATCAATTTTACCCTTGATTACGTATTGGAAACGTTCACAAATCGATTTATGGAAATCGTGACAGAACGCCTAGCAGCTCAAGCGTCACTGATTCGCGAGTTAAGTACACCTGTTATTACGCTAACGAATCAGATCGGACTGCTTCCACTTATCGGTGACATCGATACGAACCGAGCAAAAAGTATTCTCGAATCAACGCTACACCAAAGCGTAGATTCCAAAATTTCCGTTCTCATTATGGACCTCTCGGGAGTTGTAATGGTGGACACGATGGTCGCACAGCAATTATTTCAGCTCGTTGATTCGTTACGTATGGTAGGAGTAAAAACTATTTTAACTGGTATCCGACCTGAAGTAGCGCAAACAGCCATTCAGCTTGGCATTAATTTTGGCGATATTCAAACAGAGACCTCTTTGCAAAAAGTGGTCGGAAAGCTTGTAATGAAGCATATGTAAGAAAAATACCAGACCCTATTGATCTGGTATTTTTTCTTATGCATTTAATGTGGATTGTTTCGACATAGCCATACGGTGGCGCCTAACGAATATCATGTATAGAAGCAGTGCACCTACATCACAAACTGCAATAATAATTCCAAGTGGAATTGCTGTTCCTTCTCCACCTAGACCTACTAAAGGAGCCGCGACAGCTCCGAAAACAAATTGCAATAACCCCAATAGAGCAGAAGCACTTCCTGCGTTTTGCTCCTGATTTTGCATAGCTAGAGAGAAAATCGTCGTATTCACAATTCCAACACTTGAGACAATCATGAAAAATCCAATGCAAACTGCTAGCATTCCTAATCCAAAAACAGTTGCGGCAAGCAGTAAAATACTTCCGAACGCAGCGAAAATCAGACCCGCTACTAACAGCTTGGTTTCTCCTAGCTTTTCAGCCAAACGTCCCGTTATTTGTGAAGCAATGATAATTCCGATTCCATTAATCGCAAATAAAACGCTAAAAAGCTGTGGAGATGCGCCGAAAATCGTCTGTATGACGAACGGTGAACCAGAAATATAGGCAAACATCGCCCCTGTAATCAGTCCTTGAATAACTGCATAGCTAACAAATAAGCGATCTTTTAAAAGCTGAGCAAAGGCACCAAAAATATTTTTTATGCCGCCCTCAGATCTCATGCTGGGCTTTAGCGTCTCTTCAAGACCAAATATAACGGATAAAAGCATGATGATTCCAATTACACACAAGACCACAAATACGCCTCTCCACGAGATAAATTGTAAAAGCTGTCCACCAATGACCGGTGCCAAGATAGGCGCTACGCCGTTAACGAGCATAAGAAGCGAGAAAAATTTTGTAAGCTCTGGGCCTGAAAACAAATCACGCACGCTTGCTCTCGCAATAACGATACCAGCTGATCCCGTTACTCCCTGCAAAAATCTGAGCGCTACCAATAACCAGATGGAAGAAGCAAAAGCACATAGAATAGATGCAATCGAATAGAGACATAGCGCTACAATCAATGGCCTTCTTCTTCCGTTAATATCACTAAACGGTCCAACCAATAGCTGACCAAATGCCAAACCAAGTAAACATGCCGTTAAGCTTAGCTGTGCCGAGGAAGCATTGGTATGTAAGTCTGCCGTCAAAGCTGGTAGTGATGGTAAATACATATCAATCGATAGAGGTCCAAATGCTGATAGTGAACCTAAGATTAAAACCAATGACAGAAATCGCCCCTTGCCTACTTTTGAGTGATCCCACGTATTTTGCTGTGACATTTTACACATCCTTTCAATCTAAGAGGTTGACGATGATCAGAACTACGTCAATCACAGATATACGTCTTATCATAAACTCTCCAGTAACTGTAGGGTCAATCCTTTTTTCGAACTTTTACTTGAATTTCTGTTACGTGCTCCTGTGGGCGGTTGGATAGAAACTGATCAATAATATCTCGAACAATGAGGGGACCCTCAGTTTCATATTCATGTGTCTTCACATAATCTAACAATCGATCGTAATAAATCGTTGTTCGCTCCTTGGGCTCTCGGAAATAAATACTAGCATATATGCCTTCTTCTAAAAGGCGAGAAGCACTCTCCTCCATGTGGATCAATTCACTTTCTTCTATTAATAAGAAGACAGAGCTATAGTCAAAATACTTCCCTAGTTTAGCAGCCTCGACTGATAACGTTAGTCCCACCTTACTAATAATAATAGGTGAAACGTGGTGAAAATCCTTTTTCACATGGCGAAGCGATAATTCTAAATCATATAGCGAGCGAATATCGTTCTTCACTTCAACAATTCGGCGCGCTTCTACTTTTTTGGTAAAAGGGATGCCAAGATTTTGGATGTGCTTAGCCTCTGTTAACTCGTCAATTCGAGCTGTTAAACGCTCATTCATAAGCTGTAGCTGCTTAATTTTTTTAAGATTGGCTTCTTTATAGGAAGAAAACAGTGTCAAAAATTCGCTTAATTCACGGTTTTGAACTTGCTTTTGGATTTCTTTTAAAGGGACACCTACCATTTTTAAATAGCAGATCAGATCAAGCAGCTCAAATTGTTCAGCTGCATAATAGCGATAGCCGCTTTTCGAATCTACCTCTATCGGCTTAAATAACCCAATTTCATCGTAATAGCGTAACGTTTTAATCGGTATATGATGAAGCTTTGCCATCTCTCCGATCGTAAAGCGATTTTTCATTGTGACCTCCTTGTAGACTAGCCTTTATATAAATAGGAAATTATTCTTTATTTTATACATAAAAAGAGAAATGCCAACAGCTGCATTTCTCTTTCTACTTTATATATTTTGTATTCAGGAGACCACTGCTTTAATTATATATACTCGTTCTGGCCTTCCGACCGTTCCATATGACAAGTCTGCGTCAATCTTCCCATCAGAAATCAAGTATTCCAAATACCTTCGTGCCGTTGTACGACTCGCACCAATTTCCTTTGCCATCTGTTCAGCCGTTAACCCGATTGTAAAGCCTGAAAGCACGTCTAATACTTTTTCTAAGGTGAGACGATCAATTCCTTTTGGATAATACGTACTTTTTTGTGATGAGCTTTGCTTACGAAGAAGCTGATCTACTTCTAGCTGCGTAACACTTTTATTCTCTTTTTTTAGTGACTGCATAATCATATAGTGCTCTTCGTACCGCCTTAATGACTGCTCAAATCGTTCAAAGATAACAGGCTTGATAATAAAATCAAATACGCCAATTGAAATAGCTTCTTGGATGACGTCGATCTCCTTCGTCGCCGTAATCATCATGACATCAATTCCCTTGTAGTCACTCTTTATCTCTCTCAAAAACTGAATGCCATTCATATCTGGAAAGTAAACGTCTAATAAAATAAGCGCTGGCTGTAAAATTTCAATTGATTGCTTTGCCTCTTCATAGGAAGTGGCAATTCCAATGGTTTGAAACCCCTCAATCTTTTCAATGTAACGCTTTTGAATCTCAGCAATTCGCACATCGTCTTCGATAATTAAAACTTCAATGACCTTCGTTCCCCTCATGAATTAAAGCCCCTCTTTCTTTGGAATAACAACGGTAAAGACTGTTCCTACTCCTTCTTCGCTCGAAAGTGTTAAGTATCCATCTAATCCTTCTAGCGATTCTTGAACAAGGCTAAGCCCAATGCCTGCATTGCTCTGTCCTCCCTTTGTGGAAAATCCTCTTTGGAAGATTCGTTCTTCATTTCCAGTCGAAATCCCATTTCCGTTATCTTCTACTTCAATAATTAAGTCCCTTCCCAAATCCGTTAAAAATAACGTTACCTTTTTCTCTCTATCTATATTCTCTTTTACTGCATCAAACGCGTTATTAATTAAATTTCCAACAATCGTAACAATTGAATCTCTATTGATTGAACGAGGTATATCAACAAAACTGCTGTCAGGATCAATCTCAAATTCAATTCTCATCTCATGCGCTAAGCTGACTTTTCCTAGGATAAATCCAGCTAGAATTGGATCGCCAATTTCCTGTGTAATAAAATGGAGAAAACCTTGCGTCACGTTGACCTCTTTTGAGATAAAATCGATCGCTTCTTGATTAGACCCAAGCTGAATAAGTCCTAATAATGTGTACAGCTTATTCGAATACTCATGCGTTTGAGCACGTAGTCCCTCCGCATATGCTTTCACATTGGAAAGCTCTTGTGTTATTTTTGATAATTCTGATTTCTTACGCAAGCTTGCGACGGCGCCAATGACCTGCTGACGTTTATCAAAAATCGGAATCCGGTTTACGACAAACACTTCACCTTCAATTAAAAACTCTCGATCGTATTCTGCTAATCCCGTTTGAACAACTTGCAACAAATGTGTGTGCTTGATGACGTCTTCAATCGGCTTTCCTCGAAGCAGAATATCATTTGGCACACCGAGTATTTTATGAGCCGTTTCATTCACGACGGTAATATCTCCATCGGCATCAATCGCGATAATTCCTTCATGGATGGATTCTAAAATAGCATGCTTCTCCTGATACATCCAAGCGATTTCTCTTGGTTCGAGTCCAAAGATCGCTTTTTTTATATTAAATGAAATTAAGATCGCTGCTACAAGACCACCTACTAATAAAAGGGACGTGTATAAAAAGATTTTTCCCTGCAGACGCTTAATCTCTTTTTGAATATCAATCTGTAAAAAGCCAACAGATACAACACCGATTACTTCGTTTTTATCATTTAAAATAGGTGCTTTTCCTCTTAAAGAGGGCCCTAACGTTCCCACTGATTCTGAAATAATCGCTTTCCCCTTAAATACCGCTTTATTATCTCCACCCATCATTTTCTTCCCAATACGCTTTGCATTCGGGTGCGAATACCGAATTTCTTGTCTATTTCCTACAACGATAAATTCTGCATCCACTTGTTTTCGAATTTGTTCAGCTATGGGTTGGATAACGGTAGAAGGCTGTGGTAACAAAAATGCTTTTTGAATCTCTGGCATATTGGCAACGGCTTTCGCAATGGCTAACGCTTGGTGTCCTTTACTTTCTTTTAGATTATCTTCCATCATTTCTTTGAACGTTGCTTCAAAGCCTAATCCAATTAAAAGAACGAGAACAAAGATCCCGGCCATCAGTTTTGTTTGTAACCGCATTCATTTCTCCCCCTGTTTAACGACCGCGTCTCTTATGTGATTGATTGCTACTCACTAAATATTGATTATTCACATCTTATCACATTTAGTATTCCCTGAGGGGTACTTTTACGGTAAAGCTTATATATTGCGCCTGTAATCCATTGATCGGTATAATTACACTACTCTTATAGTGAAAAGACGGAGGTGTCGAACGTGGGACGTATGAATGATAAAGTATTTAACTGTGAGAAAGAGCTTACGTTAAATATTATCGGCGGAAAGTGGAAAATGCTCGTATTATGGCATTTAGGTAAAGGTGGAACGAAACGATTTGGTGAGTTAAAAGCATTAATTCCTGAGATTACACAGCGTATGCTCGCGAATCAGCTTAGAGAGCTTGAAGAAGATCAAATCGTCCACCGTGAAGTCTATCCAGTTGTCCCCCCAAAAGTTGAATACTCCTTAACCAAACAAGGTGAAACACTAATGCCCATTCTTGATGCTATGTATGCATGGGGGCGTAACTACATGGAAACGACTTTAGAAGACCGTGTAGAAGTAAAAGAATCCATTTATCCTTAATTATAAAAAGCTGACTCGTATGAGTCAGCTTTTCTTCTATTCTAGGTTGGCATGCTGGCCGAGCATTGTATGTGAGTCTAACCCTTTTTTGTCCATTAATGCTAAGATAAGAGCATCATAGAAAACAAGAAGGGTTTGTTCAAACAGCGATCCCATTGGCTGAATCGTCTCGTATTCCCCTTCTCCTTGTTCCTTCGAGGCCCCAGGAAGCTGAGCGGTTAGATCCGCAAGCTTTCCAAGAGAAGAATCAGGAAAAATAGAAACTAGCGCGATTGTTGCGTTAATGTCACGTGCTTTTGTAGCCATCGCAAGCAATGTTTTCGTTTCACCAGAACCTGAGCCAAGGATAAAAATATCTTCATCCGTAATTCCAGGAGTGGTTGTCTCCCCTACCACATGAGCATTAAACCCCATATGAACGAGTCTCATTGCAAAAGCTTTGCCCATTAAACCAGAGCGCCCAGCTCCGGCAATAAAGATCTTACGGGCAGAAAGAATCGCATCAGCTAGCTTGTCCATCTCTTCCTGCTTCAGTAGTGAAATCGTCTTCTCAAGCTCTGCTAAGACTTTCTCTGCAGGATTCATTCTTAGTTTCCTTCTTTGATTAAGGATTGCATTTTTTCTGCTACTGCTTTTTTATCATCAGCGCTTGTAATTCCTCCACCAACAATCACAAGATCTGGTTGCGCCTTAATGACTTCTGGTAATGACTCTAGCTTAATACCACCAGCTACAGCCGTTTTAGCATTTTTCACAACGCGTTTAATCGTTTGAAGGTCATCAAATGAGTTTTGTCCCACTGCTTGAAGGTCATAACCTGTGTGAACACAAATATAATCAACGCCGAGCTCATCAAGCTCTTTTGCGCGTGTTTCAATATCTTTTACACTAATCATATCAACAAGAATTTTCTTGTTTTGTTTTTTCGCTTCTTCTACTGCCCCTTTAATGGACATATCTTCAGCAGCGCCTAGAATGGTAATAATATCTGCACCTGCTTCAGAAGCTTTCATTACTTCATATCCAGCTGCATCCATAATTTTAAGGTCTGCAAGAACTTTTAAATTAGGAAATGCTTCTTTAATTTCTTTTACTGCTTTTAATCCTTCGTTAATAACAACTGGTGTCCCAATTTCGACGATATCAATATGATCTTCAACCTCTTTAACGAGTTCCTTTGCTTCAGGGATGTTGACTAAGTCTAATGCTAATTGTAATTCCATGAATGTCTCTCTCCTTTGTCGCTTATAATAAGTTACTCGTAGGCCCACGAGATAGTTGCTATGAATCGGAAATTAGTTTCCCGGTACGAATGAGTATAGTACATCTCAAAACGAAATGTAAGTACGCACTTTCAACACAGATAGTGTGGTGAAGTATACTATAGAATATTCCGCACTTCCACATCGTGTAAACATCCATCTTTTTACAAATAAAAACCCCTACACGAGGGGTTTTTATCCTTCCACATTGATGACTACGTCTTTTCCGCGCTTTTTAAGCAGCATCGGAACGGCCAACCATAAAACTGTAATGATAAGAAAAACAAGGGAAATAGGACGAGTAAAGAACACACCGTAATCACCGTTTGAAATGGTTAACGCACGGCGTAAGTTGTTTTCAATCATTGGTCCTAGTACAAGACCGAGTACAAGCGGAGCAATTGGATAATCATTTTTGCTAAAGAAATAACCTAAAATTCCACACGCGACTAGTAAAAGTAGATCATACACGGAAACTTGTACAGCGTATACGCCAAAAATAGAAATGGCAATAATCATCGGAATTAAATATTTCTTCGGTGTTTCAATAATTTTAGCAAACACTTTCACAAGCGGAAGGTTTAAAATAAGGAGCATTAAATTCCCAATGAACATACTCGCAATAAGACCCCAAGCTACTTGAGGGTGATCTTCAAATAAAAGTGGTCCAGGCTGTACGTTATACATCATAAGGGCTCCCATTAAAATAGCCGTTGTCCCTGAACCTGGGATACCAAGTGTTAATAAGGGAATCATTGCTCCACCTGATGCTGCATTGTTTGCAGACTCAGGAGAGGCTACTCCTTCGATTGCACCCTGACCAAATTTCGAAGGATTTTTACTTACTCTCTTTTCTAAAATGTACGCAAAGAATGAAGCAAGAGTCGCGCCTGCACCTGGTAAAATCCCAACAAAAAATCCTAAGATCGAACCTCGAGCAATTGGAGCAGCAGAATCCTTCAGCTCTTGCTTTGTCGGCATTAAGCGCTTAATCTTCGCAATTTCTCCTTCTTCCTCTTCTTTTTCAACGATCGTTTTGAATACTTCACCTAATGCGAACAATCCTACAGCAATCGTTAAAAATTCTAACCCTTGATAAAGCCAAGGAAATTCAAACGTAAAGCGAGCTACTCCCGATACGTTATCAACACCAATTGTTCCAAGTAATAGACCCATAATCGTCATAATAAGTGCTTTTGTAATTGATTTTCCTGCCAAGCCGCTCACTGCAGCAAGACCTAGTAACATTAACGAAAAATACTCTGCTGGACCAAATTTTAATGCCACATTGGATAATGGCTTCGCCAATAAGATCAAGGCAATCAATGTAACAATTCCGGCAACAAAGGAGCCAATAGCGGAAATGGCAAGTGCACTTCCTGCTCTCCCTTGCTTTGCCATTTGATAGCCGTCAAGCGTTGTCACAACTGAGGAAGATTCTCCAGGTGTATTTAATAAAATGGAGGTTGTTGATCCCCCATACATAGCTCCGTAATAGACTCCTGCTAATAAAATAATTGCACTTGTAGCAGCTTGTTCAGGAGGGAGTCCGCCTGTGATAGAAGCTGTTACAGGAATGAGCAATGCCACCCCACTCATCGGGCCAATTCCAGGCAAGACGCCAACCGCTGTTCCAATTAATACACCAACGAAAGCAAATAAAATATTATACCAGACGAGCGCTGTTTGAAATCCACTTAATAAATACTCTACTGTGCTCATTTTTCCACCCCTCTTTGTAGCCTAAAACCAAACTGGCCATCCCGGTAATGTTCCTTTTAAAATATCAACAAATACGTAATAGACAATTCCTGAAAAAGCTGCGGAAATGATAAAAGATTTGATCCATTTTCCCTTTTCCATCGCTTGAAAGCATACAAGCAAAAACACAAAAGTTGTAATGACATATCCAATCGTTTCAAGTGTTAACACATAAATTAATGTCGCAATAAAAATGATGACAAAAAGTTTATACTGCATTTCTACCTTTTCACCGCTTTTCACCTGATAGCGGAACGTTTCGTAGAATAGACGAAGACTAAGTAAAATTAAAATCCCACCTAGTACGAGCGGGAAAATATCGGGTCCTACAACACTTCCATATGCCGAGCTAGCAATTTGTCTGCTTCCATACATAAACAGCACGCCAACTAGGAGAAACAGTACAGCAGCAATACGATCAAATTTAACGTCCATCGTTATCACTTCCTCTCTACAAGTAGCGCACAGACGACATAACCGCTTATATCGCATGTGCGAAATATTACTTTTTCATTCCTAATGCATCTAGAAGCTGCGTCACTTGCTCTTCTTGATCTTTTAGGAACGAAGTGAATTCTTTTGCATCTTTGTATTCCATTTCCCATCCTTGCGTTTCTACTTCTTTCTTCCATTCATCAGATTCTACAAGTTTGCCAATTGTCTTTTCCCAGTAATCTTTTGCATCTTTAGACATTTTTTCTGGGCCGAATACACCACGCCAAATTAGGAATTCTGCGTCTACCCCTTCTTCTTTAGCAGTCGGGATATCTTTTAATTGATTGTCCTTTGAACGCTCAGGTGCAGTGGTTGCTAATACACGAATTTTTCCTGCCTTTAAAAACTCACGTACGCTTGATACGTCCGTTCCGATAACATCCGCATTTTTTCCTAATAGCGACGTAATGGCTTCTCCTCCACCGTCATACGAAACATATTTAATTTTCGTTGGATCAACTCCGTACTTGTAAGCGGGAAGAATGGAGATTAGATGATCCATTGAACCCGGTGCGGATCCCCCAGCAAACGTTAATTTAGTTGGATCCTTTTTCACTTCATCTAGCAATGACTTCAAATCTTTAAACTTTGAGTCTGCTCTTACAACGATCGCTCCATAATCCTTCGTTAACTGTGCTAAGGGCGTTGTATTTTTATAGCCGTACGGGCTATTTCCTTCTTTTTTCAAGTTATTAATAATGATTGGTGGGGAATTGACAAATAACATGTCATTGTTATCAGCCTCTTGGGTTGCATACTGTGCCATAAAAACAGCTCCACCGCCGCCTGGTTTGTTCTCGACCGTTAGCGGCTCGTCAACCGCCTTTGTTTCGCTCAGTATCTTTGTAAATGAGCGTGCCGTTAAATCCCATCCGCCACCTGCTCCTGATGGTGCTACAACCGTAATTGCACGATTTGGATAGTCGCTTCCTTTGGCTCCCCCTTTCGTAGAAGCCCCTTCTCCACTACATGCCGCTAATCCGACAACCATAGCACTTGCACACATTAACACAGACAGCTTTTTCATTTTAAACATCTTTCTTCCCCCTCTTTTTAAAATTGTAAGCGTTTTCTAAATTGTACATAACTTTTGTTCCAATATGAGATTATCGACGTAATGTGTATTAAAAACGTTAGAGCCATTTTGTTCATAAAGTTCACGCAAAAAAGGACGAATGCCGATAACAGCATTCGTCCCTTCTTTAATCCATATCTGGGTTTTTAAAATACAAACCTAGGAAAATAACGCCAACAATTGTTGTTACGCTTCCCCATATAAGGTTAATATTTAGACCGTTTAATGACTTTAGGGTTGGAGGGCTAACAATACCTGTCACTAATATAAGCAACCCGATGATCGTTAGAATCCATCCTATATTCGCGCGTATATCCAAAAGCATTTTTTTCATGACTTCACCCTCCTCTTAAAATGCCCAAATGTTAACGGCTACAAAGATGACCATTGAAATCGTACCGAGAATGGATGGCTTACGATACCAAGGAAGATTCGGCTCTTTCAACTTGTCTCCTACACCGTATACAAGTCCAATAAGCTCTGCTGGTTTCTTCGGCTTAGTGAAAAAGCTCACTAGAATTTCGACCACAAAGGCAGCAAAGAATGCCCACCATGCTCTCCAAAAGTTCCCTGCAGCGGCACTTGGGAAGTAATCGGACGGTAAGCCGAAATACAAGATTGCAGCCGTTAATGTCCCAACTAATAATCCCCAGAAGCCTCCCCATCCTGTTGCACGTTTCCACGTCATTCCAATTAAGAAAATTGCAAACAGCGGTGCATTAAAGAATCCGAATAGCGTTTGGATATAATCCATAATGCTTGGGAATCCCATTGCAATATAGGCTGTCCCAATACTAATGATGATTCCCCCAGCCGTCGCAAGACGACCCATAAATAGGTAATGTTTATCAGATGCTTCTTTTTTAATATAGGCTTGATAAATATCATACGTCCATACAGTGGTGAACGCTGTAACGTTACCCGCCATTCCTGACATAAACGAAGCAAGTAGCGCCGTGATCCCTAGTCCAAGCAACCCTGTTGGATAATATTTTGCCATCAGCAAAGGTAAAACCATATCATAGTTACCACCGTGGTCAACTGTCCCAAGCTTCGGCAGTAAAATAATTGCCGCAAGTCCTGGAATAACCGTTAACAACGGCATTAAAATTTTCAAGAATGATGCCATAATCGGTGTGTTACGAGCTGCCGTCATATCTTTTGCAGCCATTGCACGCTGTACAACAAGGAAATCTGTTGTCCAATATCCAAATGACAGGACAAACCCGAGTCCTAAAACGAGCCCAATCCATTCAACGCTCATCCCGTTTCCAGCTGCTGTTGATGTCCCCACCCACGTATGTGTGAGATTCTCTGGTATTCTAGACATAAGTCCATCCCAACCGCCTACGTCAATTAGCGCAAGGAATGTAATCGGTAACAATCCGATCCAAATTAAGAAGAACTGAATGACCTCATTATAAATAGAGGATGTTAATCCGCCGACTCCGACATAAACTAGGACGATTAAAGCAGATAAAACAATACTCATATTCATTGACCATCCAAGCAACACTTTTAAAATAAGGGCCATCGCATATAAGCTAATCCCCGACATTAAGATCGTCATTACTGCAAATGAAACGGCATTAAATCCGCGTGTTGCTTCGTTGTAGCGGAACTTTAAAAATTCCGGAACAGATCTTGCCTTTGAACCGTAATAAAATGGCATCATGAATATCCCTAAGAATACCATTGCAGGTACTGCCCCTAACCAATAGTAATGAGCTGTCATAAAGCCGTATTGATAACCGCTTGCAGCCATTCCTAACATCTCTACTGCCCCAAGGTTAGCAGACAAAAAGGCAATACTCGTAATCCATCCTGGAATAGAGCGTCCTGATAAGAAAAAGTCCTCTCCTGTCTTCATTTTGCTCTTTAAACCGACCCCTACTAAAATTACAAAAGCAAAGTATACTAAAATGATTGAATAGTCTACGAATTTCGGATGAAAAATTGCTTCTCCCATTGATGTCTTCTCCCTTCGCCTCTTGCTGTCTATTATCTTTATTACTCTCTATACAGCAAATCATTGAATGCGTTTACACAATTGTAGCATAGAGAATTTTATTAAAAGGGAAGTAAATTCTTCACTTCTTTGCGATTCACCTTCACTTTTTTGTTCCACATACGTTTATTAATGAAAAGGGTTTCTTTCCTAGCACTTTTTTGCTTTTCCACAACAAAAAAGTCCACCTCAAGGGATGGACTTTCACATTAGATTTCGATAATCAGTAGGCGTCATACCTGTGTAACGCTTAAAGGCACGGCTAAAGTAGTTAGGATCCTTATACCCCACTAGAAAGCAAATTTCCTTTAAGCTTAGCTCCATGTTGGAAATAAACTGCTTCGCTTTTTCCATCCGAACTTCTGTTAAGTAATCCGTAAACGTTTGTCCGCTCTCACTTTTAAAGACCTTACTAAAATAATAAGAGCTTAAATTCACCCATTCTGCCACCTGTTCCATTGAAACATCTTCGGCATAGTGTTGATTAACAAAGGATTGAGCTTTCTCGATAATAGTCTGTGGCTTATCTGCTTCTTGATGCTCTGCGGGGAGAAGGCTTTGCTTTGCATCTTGATAAGATTTCTGCAAACCGGGCAATCCTATCTGCACCGCACCGATTTCAACTCGAACGGATAAGCCAAATCGTCCCTCAATAAACCTATTGATCTTCATACGAAAACCTTCACTTTGTTTTGGATCGTACTGATCTGTAACAGGAATAAAAATGGCAATTTCATTTTGAAGAAGCGGACTTACTAAGCATCTGGTGACGGTCTTTAGCATATTTTTCAGCTCGTCGTGGAGTTTCTTTTTCTCTTCTTCATGCGTATAAGTCTCTGCTAAATAAACGATCATTGAATAGCCTCTTCTTACCGAAAAGTTCGCAATTTGTGCCAGACGATTAACATCAACTTCTTGTACCTGATTGAACATTAGCATCATCGCAAGCTCACTTTCTACAACAGGAATGAGTTCTGCTAACGTTTCTTCTACGCCTAGCTCATGACTTCTTTTCGCACGTTCCTCTTCTAGCTCTTGAAGAAGTTTGGTTAATGTCCCAACTACCTGCTCTCTTTTAGCGGGCTTCAACAAATAGTCTTTCACGCCAATTGAAACAGCTTCCTGCGCATATGAAAAGTAGTCATACGCTGTAATAAGCACCATTTTAATTCGATGATCAATCGCTTTTATCTGCTTTAAGGCTTCTAGGCCTTGAATACCAGGCATTTTAATGTCCATCAAGACAATATCAGGTCTATACTCTTCAGCAAGTTCAATGGCCTGTCTGCCGTTAGAAGCTTGAAAAACCTTAAAGGTGTTGGGCATTTTCCGATCAATTAACAATTCCAACCCTTCACGTTCCAATGCCTCATCATCAGCAATTAATAGACGGTACATTTCATCTCCTCCTTATTGTTCATGCATTGATGTGTATGGTAGATGAAACATTACGAGCGTTCCTTCTCCCTCCTTACTTTCAATACGTACGAGATTATTCGTTTCATAAAATAGCTCCAGACGTTTAAAAACGTTAACCGTTCCAATACCCGTACTAGTGGATGGCACAGCCCCCTGCTCCATCCGAAGCAAGGATTGTTTTGTTTCCTCTGACATTCCTACTCCATTATCTTCAATTGAAATTTTCACAGTGTCTTCTTGCTTTTGAATACGTAGGCAAATAACGGCCCCTTCTTCCATTCCCTCAATGCCATGCACAAAAGCGTTTTCAATAATCGGTTGCAGTGTGAGACAGGGAACTAGGTGATTCATTGCTTCTTCTTCAATAACGGTTTGGAACGTAATACGCTCTCTGAAACGTGCTTTTTGAATCGCAAAGTATTCGCTCACATTCTCTACCTCTTCACGTAACGTCACAGGCTGATCAAGTTTTTGAAGATTGTAGCGCAACAGATTTGAAACAGAAATAGTCAAATCGCTCGTTTTTTCGGCACCCTCAATAAAAGCAAGCTTCGACAGAGCATTTAGCGTATTAAATAAAAAGTGCGGGTTAATTTGATTTTGAAGCGCCTTTAGCTCTAGCTCCTTCACAAGACGATCCTTTTCAACACTTTCAAGCTGTTTCTCGTTTAGTTCCTTCAAACTTTTCAGCATATGCTGAAAAGCCAATGCGAGAATGCCGATTTCATCCCGATCGTTTCCTTTTGGCATATCAGGTGAGACTTCACCATGAGAGATTCTTCTCGCTGCCTGAACTAAATGGTTAATAGGATTTGTAATGCTGCGAGATAGCCAAATCGCAAGTCCAATGCTAACAACCGTCGTCATAATGAACAGGGCCGCGCCCAATCGATTAATCACTTCCGTATGCCGCAAAATATTTTTATAGAACGGCTGATAAAAGCTAAGCTCTGCATCAACAAGATTCTGCCCTTCTTCTCGTATAAACGAAGAAGTTTTTTCCGCTTCCGCGTAATGAAGCGTATATTGCGCCAAGTCACCTTTTTGCAGAGCTGAAATCGTCGCCTCTTCTTCCTCTACAAAGCTATCAATCATATGCTCCAAATCTTGAATCATCAGCGTGTGACTTGTGCCGATATTTTCTTGGTCTGCTAGCTGTGAACGTAGTTCCTTAAGCGATAATTTTTCTCTCTGAAAGGCTTGTAAACTCTTATCATCTTGAGAAGTTAAGTGCTGATTGAGCGTACGGAGATTATGTTTAGAGCCATCTGTAATTTGTTTGTACAGTAGAATTCGTTCTGTCACAACATGATAGCTTTCTTGCACTTGTTTACCGCTATAAAAGATCAAAAAGAAAATAAAATTCAAGAAAATGACCAAAAGGGGAATGAAAATAAAGAGCTTATTTCGAATGCTCATTTCACATCCTCCTCATCAAGCACATCAATTGGTGTAAAATATTGAGTCTTCACTGAATGACCTGTAAAAAACTGATGAAGTAATTGCACAGATTTGTATCCCATCATCGCTGGTTCTTGCTCTAGAGTAGCCTCCATTTTACCGGTTTGAATCGCTTGTTTTGTTTCCTTTAGATTATCGAAACCATATATATGAATACTTTCTCTGCCGATATTTTCAGCAGCTTGGATAATGCCTAATCCGTCTAGAGCGCTTGTGCCAACCATCACGTTGATGTCAGGGTAAGTTCGCATCATTTTTTCTGCCATCTGTGATGCTTGAATTTGCGAAATATTAGACTCTTCAACGGATTTAACAGATAGTTTTGGATAAGACTTAATAGACTCCAAAAAACCCTTGACGCGAAGCTTATGATTATCCGCTGATCGACTTCCCATAATGACACCAATGGTCCCTTTTCCACTCATTCTATTTGCCACATACTCGCCTAATAATTTTCCTGATGTAAAATTGTCTGTCCCAACATAAGCAAGACGTTCACTGTTCGGAGCATCCGTATCAATGGTGAGAATAGGGATGTGCTTTTGTTTTGCTTTCGTCAAAAGAGAAAGTAGCTTAGGGTCACGAGATCCTTGAACGATAATCCCATCTACTTTCGAAGCAATCGCTTTCTCCAAATAACGAATTTGTTCATCCGGATTAATGCGAATCGGGCCGATATATTCCATCTGCATGCCCCATTTATCAGCAGCGTTCCTCGCTCCTTTTTCAATGCTTCGCCAATACGGATTATCTAGTTCTTGTGAAATTAACACGATGTGCTGTTGATTGGCAGATGGCTGCTGATAGCGCAGATCCATGTTGTGAACGGACTGCTGAATTTGATAGGACGTTCGAAAAAAAGACCATAAAAGATAGATGAACACTCCTAAGATGATAATAAGTACAACATATGCCTTTTTCTTTACCAAAATGTCCTTCCTGCTTTCTCCTAAACTTTTGTAATATATTGAATTGTAACCGTTACCGTAGAAGTTGTCTATTTTCTTTATGGAATCACCGATAATAAAAAGGGACCTAACAGCTTTAGTGTTAGGTCCCTTTCATTAAAAAAGAATTTTATTATTGAGCACGAATCATCAGCTCATATTGACGGAGCTTCAATTCAAATAATTTTAATGGATCTTGATATAGCTCGGGATTTGCCTTCATATCATCAAGCTGTTCTTTACTTTGATTGATTTCCACTTCTGTTTGATCAACCGTTTCTTGAAGTACTTGGAATGGACCTCTAAAGAAAATTTTAATATCCACATCAAGCCCTTTTTCAAACAGGTCAAATTGAAGGAAGAACTTACGGACAATTGAATTTGTTACGTCCGTGTAGTCCTCATTTTCCACATATCGCTGATACTGATTATGCAGAAGCTGATTGTTTTGAGAAAACGCTCCGAATAGCTTACCAGCACTTTTCAGCATAAATTGTGAAGGCTTGAAGCGTAGCCAGATGTTTTCTTCTTCAATTTGAACACGACTTGTCATACGATGAACGTCGCGGCTCCAATCATCAAGCACTTTGAAGTCACACGCGAGTTTTAGCGTTTTCCCTTCATAAATACCGTTAAACGTTTCACTCATCTCATCTAAATATACTTGACTGCTGGAGAACTCTTCATTCGATTTTTCAATCCAATCCTGAACAAGCTGACGGAATTTCGGCATTACGTCTAGCTGTAAGTATTCTTGAATTCGCTCATTCATTTTCGCATTTAACTCTACGTGCAGATTACGAAAATCGCTGTCCTCCGTAATTAAATCCGAACACCCGCGAAGAAGCTCTGGGATATGCGCTTGTACTTCGTCTTTGATTTCTTCTTTAATCGAACGATACGAACCCGAAATAATACTGATTTTCTCTTCCTCTACATCACTTAAGCTATTAATAAAGCCGTTTAAGCGTACCACCATATCTTCGTTCCACGAAATAGAATCAATGAGTTCATTTTCAACTTCTACGCGCTTACGAAGTAAATAAGTAAGCGTATTTCGAACGACTTGTAAGAGTTTCATTGCACGCTCTTCTTCTAGATTACGTGTCGTAAATCCATAGCTTGACTGTAAAAATTCCGTTAAATCATTTACCTGTTCATCAACCGCATATTTCGAAGAATATGGGAACACCTTTGCATTTGGGAAATATTCTTGAATAGCAGATTCTGTATGATCAACAAGAGTAGCTGCCTCTTCTGCGTCTTGAATTCCGTCCATTTTATTAAGCAAGAAATGAATAGACAACTCTGGCACTTGCTCCTTCAAACGTAACAGGCGATCTCGTTCTTGTGATGTAAACGGCGTATTAGCATCTAGTACAAATAGCATTCCATCCGAAAGCGGTGCAAATTCCCCTAGATCATTACGTTCTTTCGCATTACTATTCAGTCCAGGTGTATCGATAAATGCATAGTGCTGACCTTTTAAAAATTGGTTTGGAAGGCGCACTTCGATTAGCGCATTTTTCACTTCTCTAGCACGGCTCGTAATCGTTTGTAAGCCGCTAAGCTCTGTCCCTACTTCAACGTGATCTTCGGTAATCTCGCTCACTTCAATATGATCATCGTTCATAACAACAACAGGTGCCGGGCTTCCAGATAGAAGAGGCTCTTGAAGAAGTGAATTAATAAACGTTGACTTACCGCTTCGCACAGAACCAGCTACTAATACATTATGAGTATTCAAATCAACCATTTGATTTGCCCACCATTTTAGCTTGTAACCCACATCTACCTTCACTACTTTTGTCCACTGAATGACTGCTTCAAATAGATCAATGCTGTAACTCAGGCCATCAATTGACGTGGTTGAGCGGAAAATTGTATTTTCTGCCTCTGTTACGGTATTTGCTGCAAGCGTAGAAGGGAACAACTCGTTCCAAGCCCAGACAGCTGATGAAGCAAATAGCGCTTTTACAGGCTGCGTTACTTTTAGCCAGTTCGTTAAAAGTGGCGGAACAAGTTCTTCTAACTGACGAATAAAGTAAGTACCTGCAATAAGTCCACGGTACGTTTCATCAAAAAAGTTAGATACTCGGTCCCACACCGCTGAAGCCTGGATATCTAGTTCAATTAACAATGAATTGATCTCTTCTAACCATTTAATATAAGAAGATGTTTGCTTGTAATGTTCCCAAAGCGCGACGATTAGTTCCACAAATCGATCTTCGCTAATGTTGTGGAAGACCGCTAACACATCATGGAAATAAGTAGGCGTCTGCGCTTGTATATGACCTTCACTCACATAATGAATAAGCACATCAAACCATTTCGTTGATTCCGTGCGAATGGACTCCCCAATCGCTAAATCAAGCGCACTGCTCCAATCATGCTGTTCTTCATAAAATGTACGCGCAACTTCCGTCAGATTTGGATAGGCCGGATTTTCTGCTACTGCTTTTTTAATCACTTCATCTGCCGAATCAAACTTTTGCTGCTCTTCGTATAGTGAGAACAGTTGAAATGCAACCTCTGCGCGTAGCGTTTCAGCATCAGTTTCAATTGATTTATAGATTCCCTCCGCAACATCTAGAAGTCCACTCTCATAGTAGGCGTCCCCAACATTTTTACGAGCCCAGCCTTCAAGCTCACCGTTGATGTTTTCCCACTTAAAAATAGCCGCTTCAAAATCTTTATGATGGTAATACACTTCTCCTTGCGCAAAGCGGATAAATGATACATCGTATAAATCTTTTTTCTGCTCCTCTAAAAAAGCTTCTCCGAGCACACGAATCGGATGCTCTGACTCTTCAGGTAAAAACGTCTTATAATACGTTTTTCTGATCAATTGTTTTTCTAACGTCATATTGACCTCCACGATTTATCTAAATATGTATTTTGATCAAAAGGTGATGTTGATTTCGTGCTGTTTCAACATGAACTTTCTTATCTCTTTGTCTTATTCTAACAGAAAAAAATCATTTAAAAATTTCAATTCCTTTTCATTTTCTGGGTGTTTGGTAAGGTTCAGGGATTTATCTATGAGGAAAGACATACGTAAGTGGAATATTATTGATTTTCATCCTTTAGTTTATTTCCCTCATCACTCTTTTTCTGAAACCTCTCATTATCCTATGAAAGATTCTTCTTAATAAATACATCTTGTACGGGAATGGAAAAAGGTAAATTCTAAGAATTCACCTCTTTACAACTCATCTTTTTTTGTATGATATCCGCGATCGTCGTAAGGATTTACCTTTTCAATCCACTGCTGTTCTAGTTTTTTTAATGCTGTTTTTGTATCCAAATGGTCCTCTCTATCTTCTTTTAACACTTCTAATACCTCAATAGAAAAAGCATGCTGTCCAAATGAATTCCAGTCATTTTGCAGCTTCCTGTTCGTATTCGTTCCCATCGTCAGTTCAAACTTCTTTCCATTTAACGTACGTAGATTGGGCGTACTTCCAACAAAAATCTTTCCGTTCTCGTTATTTTTTATTTGATACACGCCAGCTTCTACTTTCTTTTCTTTAAATAAGCTTTTTAATTCTTTTTTTCGATCCATGTGATCACTCCTTTACTTTTTCACCCAATACTTGCTCCCATCTGCTTCACGATCCAAAAAACCGTACTCAATTAAATATCTTCGTAACAGCACATCATCCTCATACAATCGCTTCAAGCCTTGCTTGACTTCTTGTTCGGTATATACCTTATTTGAATCAAAGATTTTACTAATTTCGGTCAAAAGAATTAGCCGCTGCTTCTCCTTCAGTGGAAATTTATTTAGTTTTCCTTCCAATCCGTCTGGAAGGTATTTGGCGACGACTTTTTCTTTCTCCTCTACCGTAAAGTTATAGCGCTCATCAATCATCTTCGCTTGTTGATGCACAGGTACAAAAGCTGGCGCATGCTCGTCTCGCTCTTTTAACAGCTCCATCATCGTTAGCAACAGCTTTGCCTGACGCTCCTTTTCTTTTAACGCAAAGCGGTGGTGACGAATCGTTGAGGCACTGCCAATACCTGTTTCTTTCTGAACCTCTTGATCGCTTTTTCCTTCATAAAACAGGCGAAGCAGCCGATTCTGATGATCCGTTAGTCCAGTTAGCTTTTTATCCAATCCGATTAGATAATCGAATACTGATCCATGAGACTCTTCAATATGCGCACGCATATAGCGCTCTGCCTCATATAAAACACTCTGATGTGGATAAATGACCCCTTTCTCCACCGCTTTGGAACAAAGCAGGCATATATAATACGTAGGCTCCTCTTTATATCCTTTTTTTAATTCTTCTAAAGACGATTCCCAAAACTGTTCTGAAATACTCATATTAACACCTCTTACACAAACTAATTTAACTATTGTTTGTTTATTTATAAACATAATATGTTATTGTTTAATAAATTGTCAATAAAACAAAAAAAAGAACTATCCGTCTGGAAAGTTCTTTTTTTAATCCTCATCTTTTACATCCATGTCTTCTGGAATTGGTTCGTTTAAAACCTCTTCTACATACTGCTTATATTTCTCTAGCTGCTCAAAATGTGTATCGAACTGCTTCTTATAAACGAGATATTCATTTCCGTCATAAAGTGCACGAATTTTCCCTTGTAAAATGAGCGACTTGACGTATGACTCGTCTACGGACAAATACTCCGCTGTTTCTTGAATCGTTAAATACATGATCATCTTCCTTTTTTATATAATTGACAGCATGATTTAATTGAAGCTACACAGATTCTATTAAATAGTCCCCAAACTTTATAAGTTTAGTAAGTTCCTCTATTATATCAGATCCTGATGTTTTCACGTGAAGCCAATTCGTTTATCTACTTTTCTTGTTCTGGTAAAATAAGGACAAAATATGTGTTAGGAGATGGTTAGATGACAACGCGTACACTTATTGTGGCTCAAAATATTGCTGAAAGCTATGCAGAAAAGATCAAAAAAATCGTACCGGACTGGAATGTTATTGTCGGAAAAGATCCGTCAGTTTGGAAAAATGATTTTTCCGATGCTGAGGTTATTGTCGGCTGGAAAAAAGCGATGGAACAACATCTTTCTCAGACAAAGTCATTAAAATGGATTCAAACGTGGAGCGCAGGGGTTAATAGCCTCCCGTTAGAGGATTTATCTAAGAAGAACGTCACAATTACAAGCGCAAATGGTGTTCACGCTTATCCTATTTCGGAAACGATTTTTGCATTTATGCTTGGATTGACACGAAAAATTCATACATATGTACAAAATCAGCAGGAAAAGAAGTGGCATCACGGCGACCTGAAGCTCGAAATTCACGGCAAAACCGTTGGGATATTAGGAATTGGGGCGATTGGCAAAGAAACAGCAAAAATCGCAAAAGCATTCGGAATGAACGTAATCGGTATGCGTCATTCAGGAAAAGACGCTGATTATGTAGATCAAATGTACAAGCCAGAACAATTGAACGAGCTGCTCCCGCAGTGTGATTACGTTGTCGTTACGCTTCCACTCACAGATGATACCCACCGTTTAATTGGTAAGGAGCAGTTTCAAGCAATGAAAAATACAGCCTTCTTTATTAACATAGGTCGAGGTGACATCGTCATCGAAGAAGAACTCATAGATGCGCTACAAAATGAAGAGATTTTAGGCGCAGGATTAGACGTCTTCGAGCATGAACCTCTCCAAGAAACGAGTCCATTATGGGAAATGGACAATGTAATTATTACACCTCATACTGCTGGCTCAACTGAGCACTATGAACAGCGTGTAATAGAAGATATTTTTCTTCCGAACTTAAAATCCTATGTTGAAAATAGTACCCCCTCTATTAACGTAGTAGATTATAAAAAGGGTTATTGAAAAACTTCGGATTTTTTAGATGATCAGTAGAACGTAAGACAGAAAAGCTGGATCCATTCCGTTTTTGGAATTTCTCCAGCTTTTTTTCATTCTTCCTTTGGTTTCCTTCATTATCTTTCACAATCTTTTTAGGTTGATGCTAAAAATGGCCCTTTCCCCTTGCATTTCCATGCCAACGGGACCCGTAGATGTGGCGACATCATACCCGTGTCTATGCTTTAATTCGTTATTCTTCCCTTCTATTTTAGACCGTTCCTTGGATTTCTCTCCTTGAAGTATGCTTCCTTTTGAATAAATGGATTTCTTTATTATCAAGCAAAAAACGGCCAAGTTCCTTTCGGAATAGAAACTTGGCCGTTCTACCTGATGCAGCCGCTCTAGGTTGTTTGAAACGGAAAGTGCGAGACTCCTGCGGGATTAGCGTGACAGGTGAGACCCCGCAGAGCAGCGAGGAGGCTCACCGCACGCCCCGCGGAAAGCGAAGCGACATGGAGTGGAAATCAACCGACTCCGTTATGAACACAATTCTTTACGTACTTTTTCAGTGACCTCAGGCTGATCCTGTCCTCTTTTATTTATGAAACGCCTCATGCAAGAAGTTTCCAAGCTCCTCTGTCGACTTTCTTCCTTCTGGCATTACGCGGCCGAAGAACGTAAAAATATGAAACATATCCTCCCATACTTTCGCTTCAGCATCGACACCTGCCTGCTTTGCCTTTTCTACAAACGCAAGCGAATCGTCCATTAGAATTTCATCTTTTCCTACATGAACACGTAAAGGCGGCAAGCCTGCCAGGTCTCCATATAAAGGAGATAGTAAATGATGAGCTCGGTCGTGATTGACCGCGTAATCCTGCGCAAAGTTTTCCACGGCTTCATTTGTAAGCCAAGGATCAGACTCTGCACGTTCTTGATAAGACTTACCGCTTAGCTTCATATCTGTCCAAGGAGACATGAGCACGGCTGCTTTCGGAAGTGGTAGTCCCTCGTCCTTTAACGCCAGCATCGTCACAAGCGTTAAATTACCACCCGCTGAATCTCCGGCAATCGCAATATTCTCAGGACTTACGTTTTTTAATAACTCCTTGTATACGGCTAATGCATCCTCTAGCGCTGCAGGGTATGGATGCTCTGGTGCAAGACGATAGTCAACAACAAGTGCTTTACTATTTGCTAATCGCGATAAGTCTGCCGCTAGATGGCGATGCGAAAAGATACTTCCTCTACTATAGCCGCCTCCGTGCAAATATAAGATAACCTTCTCTTCAGAACAGCCCTGAATCGTTACCCACTCGCATTGTACGCCTCTCATTTCAGTCTTCTCAAGCTTCACATCATCCTCTAAATCAAAAAGGCTTTCGGACATTTCATCCATCGCCTGACGCTTTTCTGCTAGCGTTTTTGTTGTTGCATCCTCTCGCTGCTTTTTAATCATTTCTCGTAATGTTTGACTCTCTGGACTTCCCATGTTTTTTCCTCCTCTTGTTTCCTCTATACAATCATCTTTCACTTTATGAAATAAATTGAAACTATTGTATAAGGCCATCTTTTTAGAACTCAAAGTCAAGTGCTTTTCGTCTTTTAATCTAAGTGTGGTTAATAGATAGACGGTTTTGACAAAAGAAGTAGACTCAACAAGGATTGTGTGAAAAACAAGACGATGAGTCACTTTCTATTATATCATGCTGGAACCATAAACGAAGTTTCGTTACCACTACAGACAAGCATCTACGAGCATTTTCACGCTTCTTCCCGTCCATTGACAATCCAGCTATAATCAAGAAAGGGTATAGTGAAATGATTTAAACAACAATGAAAGTAGGTATTAAGGTGACGAACAACAATGAACATAACGTGGAAATACGAGAAGCAGTCGGAAGTGATGCAAAAACAATCATTGATTTCTATCAGATGGTTGGAGGCGAAACCGACTTTCTTTCCTTCGGTAAAGGTGAATTCAAACGGGACGTAATAGAGTATAAGAAAGAGATTGAACAAACGCGCTCGCAGTCAAACTCCATTATGATTCTCGCCCTTATTCAGCATGAAATAGTCGGAATTGCGACCATTCACTCAAGTCAGCGCGAACGCTCAAAGCATTCAGGTACGTTAGGGATTGTCATTGCAAAAGCATTCGCAGGAAAGGGGATTGGCAAAACGCTAATGAATGAGTTACTAGGTTGGGCATCCACAAACGGGATCACGAGAAAAATCAATCTAGCAACGCGTGAGGACAACGCTCATGCCATAAAGCTTTATAAGCAGCTCGGTTTTGAACAGGAAGGCGTTATTCGAAAGGAAACATTTATGAACGGACGCTATTACGACACGATCATGATGGGGTTATTTCTATAACAAAAAGCCCCTCTCTGTAGAGAAGGGCTTTTCAATTAAGCAAGCTTTCTTGTTTCGACTGGTGTTTCTATTTTTACACTTCGAGAAGAAACGAATAGTTGAACGGTACAAACAATGAAATATACAAAGGCTGCTAGCAAAACGTACGTCCACACTTGAGATACAAGCGGTGTTTTCCATACTCCCATTAATGAAAGTAGAGCTGGAACCGTCAGCGTCACCCAGGACTGAACAAACGCAACTTTTCCAACATAGGCATCAATCTTCTTATGAAGGGCCATTGATAAGAAGAATAAGAACCATAAATACGCCCACATCACCCAAGTTAGCGTGCTGACCGTATCATGAAACTTCACCGCAGATACCATCGCATAAACGACCGCAATAACGGAAACCCATACCGAAAACCAGCCTAATCCACTGCCGTTTAGGTTAGCTACATTCGTCATGCCTACGTACAAATACGTAAAACCGAACAAGAATACACAAGCTAAATTAAAAATCGTCCACGTTTGCTGATCGGAAACAGCAATCAAGTAAAAAGGAATGACTACTTGTAGGACCCCAATAAATAGGTTAAACACTCCTACACTTTTCCCATCCGCTTTTCCAAGCAACATCAAACTATTTAAAAACAAGGTTGCGCCAGATAATAATAGACCGACATCTCCCATAGAAGCTACTGAAGAAAATACGTCCTTTCTTCAGCATCTGTCACCTCACTTTTTATTAGGTTTCTAAAAAAGAAAAAGCAGCCCCTTCCATAGGAAATGCTTTTTCAATATAACGACTGAATAAAAGAATCAGTGAGCGGATGTTGCTACTCACTGATCTCATTTACTTATAGGATGAAGCTTACAATAATCGCAGACAGAACGCTTACTAATGTTGCTCCGTAAAGAAGCTTTAAGCCAAATCGTGCTACGACGTTTCCTTGCTTTTCGTTAAGTCCTTTCACGGCTCCAGCGATAATTCCAATTGAAGAGAAGTTCGCGAACGATACAAGGAATACAGAGATGATGCCTAGTGTACGTGGGCTCATTGCAACCTGTACTTTTCCAAGCTCAATCATTGCCACAAACTCATTTGTTACGAGTTTTGTCGCCATAATTCCACCAGCTTTAACTGCTTCACCCATTGGAACACCCATAATAAATGCAATTGGTGAGAAGATATACCCTAAAATATGTTGGAACGTTACTCCGAAGATGAGAGAGAATACGTTATCGATTGCTGCCATTAAGGCTACAAATCCGATAAGCATTGCTCCAACGATGATAGCTACTTTAAAACCATCTAGAATATATTCACCAAGCATTTCAAAGAACGATTGCTTTTCTTCTTCTTGAACCTCAAGAATATCTTCCTCATCACTAACTGTGTAAGGGTTGATAATTGAAGAAATGATGAAACCACCGAATAAGTTCAACACGATTGCTGTTACGACGTACTTTGGTTCAATCATCGTCATGTAAGCACCAACGATTGACATAGAAACTGTAGACATTGCGGAAGCACATAGTGTGTACAGGCGCTGCGGTGATAATTTACCAAGCTGTTTCTTAACTGTGATAAATACCTCAGATTGTCCCACAAGTGCAGAAGCAATACCGTTATAAGATTCTAATTTCCCCATTCCATTGACTTTACTAAGTAAAAATCCAATTCCTTTCATAACGAAAGGTAAGATTTTAAAGTATTGGAAGATCCCGATCAATACTGAAATAAAGACGATTGGAAGTAGTACATTTAAGAAGAACGGCATTTGACCGTCATTGGCAATACCACCAAAAACAAATGATACCCCTTGTCCTGCATACTCAAGCAATTTCTCAAATACGCCCGCAATTCCTTTGATCACCAATAACCCAAACTTTGTATTTAATAAGATGTACGCCAGCACAAGTTGCAGTACAAGCATAATCACGATTGGTTTAATTTTAATTGTCTTACGATTGTTGCTTGCAAGAAGTGCTAAAGCAAGTACGACGACAATCCCAATGATTGAAATGATGTATGACATATTCGTCTCTCCCCTGTTGTCATATGTGTATCAAAAAGCTTTCTTTATCGTTTTCCCCGTTACTTGTTCAAGTCTTTTGATGAAAAGAAACCAGGTAATAGCTCTTCGATCGATGTTTCTACTACGTTGCCTTTTAGATTCGCTAAAATCACTTTCGTTTCTGGAGCACAAAACTCTGCCATTACTTGGCGGCAAGCGCCACAAGGGGAAATAGGTCCTTCTGTATCTCCTACTACCGCAATCGCTTTGAAGTTTTTTTGTCCTTGTGAAACAGCTTTGAAAATAGCTGTTCGTTCGGCACAGTTTGTTAAACCGTATGAAGCGTTCTCGATGTTGCAGCCTTCTACTACTTCATCCTCGTCCGTTAGTAGTACAGCACCAACTTTGAAGTTTGAATAAGGTACATAAGCTGATTCGCGAGCTTTAATTGCTTGTTCCACTAGTTGTTTAACATCCATCGTTCATTCTCCGTTCCCCTGGTTATTTACTCTTGAACAAATGACTATCTTAGTAAGCAGAGTTAGACGTCTGACCATTTACGATAGCGACACCTGAGCTAGCTCCGATACGTGTTGCACCTGCTTTGATCATGTTTTCTGCATCTTCTAAGCTACGAACGCCACCTGATGCTTTTACGCCGATATCTGGTCCAACAGTTTTTCTCATTAATGCGATGTCTTCAACTGTTGCTCCACCTGTAGAGAATCCTGTTGACGTTTTTACGAAGTCAGCTCCAGCTTTCACTGATAATTGACATGCAATTTCTTTTTCTTCATCTGTTAATAAGCATGTTTCAATGATTACTTTTGTTAAAGCTTTTCCTTTTGCTGCTTCCACAACTGCTTTGATGTCATTTTCTACTACATCGTACTCTTTGTCTTTTAATGCACCGATGTTGATTACCATATCAACTTCAGTTGCGCCATTTTCAATTGCATTTGTTGTTTCAAATGCTTTCACAGCGCTTGTAGAAGCTCCAAGTGGGAAGCCAATTACTGTACAAACCTTTACTTCAGGTGCGTCTTTTAAAATGTCAGCCGCTGTTTTTACCCAAGTAGGGTTTACACATACAGATGCAAATGAATATTGTTTTGCTTCTTCAGAAAGCTTTACCACTTGCTCTTTTGTTGCGTCTGCTTTTAATAAAGTATGATCAATCATTCCAGCTAAATTTGTCATTGTTATATGTCCTCTCTTAGTAAGAAGTTAATTGTGTTACAATAAATCGTTACAGAAAGCGTTTTCAACAAGAGTGAAAAAGAGAATGGTTTCTCTTGCTCTTAAGTAGTTGAAAACCTTTGCATGATTACTATATCAATACGACGAACAATTGTAAACATCTTATTGAACAAATGTAAAAAATATTTTTTCCATCTAAAAAGCCCTGCCTATTAGAAAAGAGGAAGAGCTTTTTGTCTATTATTTATCAAGTAAAAAACGAGCGGTGAACTGGTCGGTCACTAATACATTGGCATACCCTGCTTTGAGCGCTCCGTAAATACCATCAATTTTTTGTGGTCCACCTGCAACTAAAACGGAGTATTCCTTTTCTTTTAGATCCTGTAGTTCAATTCCTAACGTTCGCTCATTTAAGCTTTCATTAAAAATATTTCCTTCTGCATCAAAAAAGCGAGAACAAATATCTCCTACTGCCTGCGAATAAATCATGTCTAAGTCTTCTTCAGAGAAATAACCGAGCTGAAATAGTAAGGACTCAGACTTAGTAGGCCCAATCGTAAACAATGCGATATTCGCTGCTTTTCCCGTTTCAAGCACTTTTTTAATATGCCGATCCGCTTCCATCGCCTGCTTGACTACGACATGATCCACAATAGCCGGAAGAGGTAAATGGATAGGATTTGTATTAAATGCCTTCCCAAACAGATATAAAATTTCCGAGTAGTACGTATTCGTCTCTGAATGGCTAATACCACCCTTTAACTGTACGACTTTTACGTCTTTGACAAGCTTCTGCTTCAAGCCGAGACCGACATGGTAGAGAGTTGTTCCCCACGTTACGCCAATCGTATCACCGTCTTTGACGATATCGTGTAAATAACAAGCCGCTGCTTCGCCTAAATAATTCTTAATAATGGTGTTCTCATATTGTGGAATTGATGTAACGACGGCTTTTTTCAAACCGAATTTTTCTTCAAGTTCATTTGATAAGTTTTCAACGTCATCCGTTGGGTCCATAATGGTAATTTGAACAAACCCTTCGCTTTTCGCCATTTGTAAAAGGCGAGAAACAGTTGGCCTTGATATCCCTAGCTTATGGGCAATTTGATTTTGATTGTAATCCAATAAGTAATAAAGCTTTGCTGCTTCAATCGCTTTTTTTACTTTTTCTTGCTCCATGACATCCTCCCACAATCCGCATTTATCTCTTATTTTACCAAATTTCACACAAGATGAACATTTGTAATCTTTATTGCACGCGAAAGATCTATTTAAGCATAAAAAAGAATAAGAAGGAAGACTCCTGCTTATTCTCTTACTAACTTGTGCATATTTTGTCTGCGAACCTCTTGCTCCTCTGGAGATACTAGATCATATTTCTTTAATAAGTGAAATACCTCATTTAGCGTCTCCTGTGAGCGTTCACTACTTAAATAAGTGTGAATTTCCTCATATAAAGAGGACGGAAGAAATTCCTTTTGACTCTCTAATTTTGAGAACACGCTTTCAAGTGAATGATCAATTTCACACGGCATGGTTGTCACCTCTTTTGTATACGTTCTTCCCTTATTCTATCATGAACTTCCTTTGTGTATTGAGACGAAGACTTACTTTACCATCCGAGATATTATACATTCTCACTCTTTACCCATCATCTAGCGCTGCTCTGCATAAATTCCTCTACCTCTTCTACAGTTGGATAAGAAGTTTGTGTACCTCTTTTTGTCACGCTAAGAGCGGCAAACACGGTCGCTGTTTCAAGTGCTTGTAGAACATCACGGGTTTTTACAAAGACGTGTGAAAAGCATCCGATAAATGCATCTCCCGCTCCTGTTGTATCGATCGCATTTACTCGGTGCGAAGAAATCGATTGGGTACGTTCTTTTGTTACCCACATCACTCCTCTACTTCCCATCGTTACAATGACGTTTTTGACTCCCTTCTCGACCAGCATAGAAGCCGCAGCTTGGATTTGTTTATCGGTTTCTACAGGCATATCGGTTAAAATTTCGAGCTCACTTTCATTCGGGACGAAGAAATCACATTTACATACGTAATCAAAATCTAATTCTTTCGATGCCGGCGCCGGATTTAAGATGACAGGAATTCCATATTCATTCCCGAACTCGATGGCATAGTAAATCGTTTCTAATGGAATTTCAAGTTGCAGAACAATAAGCGAACACTTTTTCAGCTGTTCAGCCGCCTCATCAATTGCACGTGGAGTCAAATGAGCATTCGCTCCTTTAATGATTAAAATTCGATTTTTGGACTCTTGATCCACAAATATCGGTGCTACTCCGCTCGACGTTCCGGGAACTTTTTGAGAAAATGCCGTATCAATTCCATATTCCTCAAGGTTACGAATCGTATTATCTGCAAACAGATCGTCACCGACTTTCGTGACCATCATCACCTTCGAACCCATTTTAGCTGCCGCTACTGCTTGATTGGCACCTTTCCCGCCACATCCAATTTTAAAATCAGGTGCCTCAAGTGTCTCACCTTCTTTTGGCATTTTATTAATGTATGAAATAAGATCGACCATATTCGATCCAATTACTGCGATATCCATTCAAAATCCCTCCTTATTTTTTACCTGTTCGAACTGTAAATGACCGTTCTTCCCCTGCCCCTAGCTTAATTAGCGTCCCTGACTGCTCAGCTGCTAAAAAGCCTTCTGGACGGCAAGTAGCTGGTAACACAAACGCACCAACCTGCTGGTCTTCGTTGTACAATAACCATCTTGTTGCATGGTTTAATTCCTCCGTTGAAAAGGACGTAAACAATGTCACCCCATTTGGTGATGTCATCGTAAATTCTACTTCTGTTCCGTACTGACTTAGCTGATCAGCAAAAAACACAATCTCTGGATCATACATGTCTGACTGATTTAACGTCGTCAATACTTCATCTCCAGCTAACAGTCTTTCATTGTAATCCAGCCATTTTTGAGTCGGTTTTACGTGCTCAGGAATTGATTTTCTAAGTGAAAAGACATCGTCTGGAACAGTTTGTTTCATCACGGCCCCTTCAAGATATGTATAGTTGGTATGACACATGTATTGTAGCGGCATTTCAACGCCTGCCATATTTTGAACTTTCATTGCAATATCAACATACGTTTGATCCGCAAACATCTCAACAGTCGGGCTTGCTAAATAGTGATGACCGAAACCTTTTACATATTCTGTTTCACCACATACTTTAATCCCTGTATCTGTCACCTCTAACCAAGCGCGGTCCATCTCAGCGCAAGCCATTTCTCCATGCAGTTCATGCTGATCATTAGGACCGGGACAGCCATTACTAATTAATCCCGAATGAAAAGCAAAACAGCCGTATGTATCTACAATGTTCGTTGCCTTTTTAGGCTGGCGAAACATATTTTTCATCTTTAAATCAATATCGTCAAATTCCAAATCCCAAATAATCTGTCCCATATATGGCAACACAATCATTTTTCCGTGTGCATTGTTAATTTCTAATGCTTCAATACCTGTTGAATAACGAAAAAGGTGAACGGTTAGCTGATCATTTTTATAAAAAAGCTTCTTCTCTTTAAAAAAGTCACGCTGTAATTCTATCGTTGCTTTCATACTCTTCATTCCTTTCTGATTTAGGCAAACCAGATGGCTAGACCATCTGGTTTGCCTGCACTTCTATTGAACGATTTCCATTTTTTTAGCCGGTTGAACTGATTTTTGCTTCTTCATTTCTCCGAAGAAATAGAAACCAATGTACACGAAACAGCCAAGTGATACGATAAAGGCCATTTGCATAGAGCCTAGCTTATCGGACACAAACTCTTGTAGTGCAGGGATAAATGCGCCTCCTACAATGGACATAACAAGAATTGCGCCTGCCATTTCTGTGTAGCGTTTCTCTTTTACTACTTCTAATGTTTCTGCGTAAATTGTTGCCCAGCAAGGACCAAATAACATACTCACACCGATTGCTGCATAAACAGCTGTCATATTCGGAACGAGCATAACGTAGACCATTAACCCTGACCCGATAATAGAATATGCAAACAGTACGGTCGAAGATGAAAAACGAGTCATAAGGAAATTCGCAATAAACTTACCGACAAAGAATGCAGCAAAACTATAAACCATAAAGTTTGAAGCCGTACGCTCATTAATATCTGGATTTAAATCCAGTGCAAGTCGAATCGTAAATGACCATACCGTTACCTGCATTCCTACATACAAGAACTGTGCGACAATCCCTTTACGAAAGCGAGCATTGCTAGATAAATATTTTAATGTATCCATAACCTTCGCAGATTTCTGTGAGCTGCCTTTTTGACTAGCAACAGGCTTACAAACGGGAAATTTCGTAAGAATGAATAGAATTAACACGCCGACTAGCACAAAAATAATGTATTTATATGGCTGCAACGTATGCTGTAGCATCTGCAATCCAAACGCTTGTGCTTCTGTAGGCGACATTTTCGCCATTTGTGCCTCCAAGCTTGCGCCTTCTTGGAATACTAAGTATTTTCCAAGCAAAATCCCTGCAATTGATCCTAGAGGATAAAACGTTTGGCTAATGTTAAGACGTAAAATAGAATACTGACGTGGGCCAATCATTGAGCTGTACGTATTGGCTGCCGTTTCAAGGAAACCTAAACCGATGGCAATTGAAAAAATAGCGAATAAAAACATTGTGTATGTAGCCATATGAGAAGCTGGATAAAACAACGTACATCCAACAATATAGAAAAGTAATCCTGTTATAATAGCAAACTTATACGTTGTCTTTTTAATAACGATTGATGCTGGTATTGCCACTAAAAAGTAACCGCCGTAAAAGGCACTTTGAACCAATGCACTGGCAAAGTCACTTAATTCAAATACATGCTTAAATTGCGTGATCAAAATATCATTTAAACTTGCAGCAACCGCCCAAAGTGGAAATAGCATAGACAACAAAATAAATTGAAAAATTGGTGTGCGATTTAAATACCCATCTGAAAGCTGAATTAACTGTTCATTTCTCACACATAACATCCCCTTGTATAAAAGTTTTTAAGTCTTCTCCCCTTAAATCCAATTCCTTAATAAAGCGCTTACATTTATATGGAAACTGAAAAGGTATTACTACCTCTTCAACCTCTACCGTTATGAAATTGAGGCAATCGACAAGATCCTCTTACAATAAGCTCAGGCGATAACAGATACTCACGTTTCGGCATGGCATCCTTAAACGAGATACGATCATGAAGCAGCTGAAATGCAATTTCCCCGACCGTGTTCATCGGACGTGTTACAACGCTTAGCTTTGGTTCCATAAACGTCGCAATATCTACATCGTCAAACCCAATAAAGGAAACCTCTTCTCCTAGCTTCCAACCTAAATCCTTTAGCGATTTCATACATCCAATAGTCATTAAGTTATTAGAAGAAAAGATAGCCGTTGGTTTATGCTCCGTATGAAACAACTTCTGAGCTGCTTCATAACCGCTTTTTTCGCTAAAGTCACCTTGTACAATATAACTTTCATTAAGTGGAACATTGTAATCCTCTAATGCCTTTTGATATCCTAGAAATCTCTCTAATCCTGGTTTTGTATTTTGCGGCCCACAAATAATCGCAATATCACGATGTCCTTGTAGAATAAGGTGTTGCACAGCTTGATAGGTTCCTTTTATGTTGTCGACGAACACACTGTCTACCTCGAGCTTTTTAATGCTTCGGTCTACCGCAACAACCGGAATTCCTTGTTCTTGAAGAAGGTTTAGGTGATCACCGTTTTCATTAGCCGTCGTAATAATGACGCCGTCTACACCACGCTCAATGAAATTTTTAACGATCTCCTCTTCCACAATCGGTGACTCGTTGGTGCTACTTAAAATAGTGAAGTACTCTTTTTCTCGTGCCTTCTGCTCAATTCCAGCCATTACAAGTGGAAAAAACGGGTTTTTAATGTCAGGCACGATTACACCTATTGTTTTTGTTTCCTTATTTTTCATCGTTCTGGCAGCGGCATTACGAATATAACCAAGATCTTGAATCGCTTTTACAATACGATCTTCGGTTGCTTTCCGTACTCCACCCTGATTATTAATAACTCTTGATACTGTTGCAATTGATACATTTGCAAGCTTTGCTACGTCTTGTATATTTGGCTTAGACTCCATTTTCAACGCCCCTAAAATGTAAACGTTTAGATTTTTTAAGAAAAAAATAGATTTATAAAGATTTTAATAGATATTTATCTGAATATATTTATGTAAACGTTTAGATTTCTCTTGGATTTACATTAACACCGCCCTAACCAAAAAGCAAGATATTTTTGTATGCGTTTTCAAAATAAAGATTTATTGTACCGTTTATTTCTTATAAGTTTAATTATCTGACGATTAACTATTATAGTGGTAAAATAAAGATGAAATTACATAGTCTTACATGAAGGACAATTGGGGAGGAATTACAATGACAACAAAACGTGTAGCGGTAATTACAGGCGGTGCAAGCGGAATTGGTCGTCAATCTTGCTTAAAATTCGCTCGTAAAGGGGATCAAGTCGTAGTCGCAGATTTTGATGGTGTTCGTGGGCAAGAAACGGTAGACCTAATTGCCGCTGAAGGTGGGGAAGCTCTTTTCGTTCAAACAGATGTATCAAAGTTTGAACAAGTAGAGGCTCTCATTGAGGAAACTGTTAATCGTTTCGGACGCATTGACGTAATGTTCAATAATGCGGGAATTGGTACACCTACACCTGTACTAGATCAAAAACTTGAAGACTACCATCGTATTATTGATATTAACCAGCACGGGGTTGCTTACGGGATTATTGCAGCTGGTAAAAAAATGCGTGAGCTGAACATTAAAGGGGTTATCATTAACACCACATCCGTATTTGGGGTTCTTGCTTCTCCTGGAACATTCGCTTATCACGCAACAAAGGGAGCCGTTAATATGATGACGAAATCAGCAGCTCTTGAGCTTTCTCCTTATGGAATTCGCGTGGTTGGAGTAGCGCCTGGAGTAGTTGATACACCAATCATTCAAGGTTACAAAGATAAAGGAATTATTGATGCAATGAAAGCAAAAGTAATGGGCAACAAGCTTACTCAGCCAGAACAACTAGCAGATGCGGTCTATCTTCTATCACTAGAAGAGGCAAGTGCAATTAACGGCAGTGTGGTAATGGCTGATGAAGGATATGCTTCTTTCAAATGATAAACAAAAGGCTCAGATTTTGCTGAGCCTTTCTTTTTATACAAATGGATTGTAAAAGCGATTGCCATCCACAAAGGTAACAACCATTGATAGAATAACTAATAGGGCGATGAATGTTAAAGCCATATAGTCTCTCTTCTTAAAATCGCGTGCACTAAACCATGTGCGCTTTTTATTTTTTCCAAACCCTCTTAGCTCCATCACATTGCTAATTTCTTCAATTCGATCCAAACTCGATAAAATGAGTGGCAAAATAATGCTAGATGCATTTTTAAGACGTTTGGACAATTTCTCTTTTTTAGACATATCCAACCCTCTTGCCTGCTGAGAAAGGGCAATATTATGATAATCCCGCTGAATATCTGGAATATATCGAAGAGCAATTGCCACAGAAAAGGCGATTCGATAGCTTACACCTATTTTATTAAGCGAGGAAGCAAATTCACTTGGATGAGTGGTCACAATGAATAATAGAGCAATTGGAATGACAATAAAATATTTTAGTGTAATATTACCTTGATAAAAAAGCTGCTCAATCGTGACGTTATATCGACCATAAAGATCTATAAGAACGTGTGCTGTGCCGTATATCTTCACACCCTCTTGAGGAGAAAAGATATAAATCGCGATGTTGTTAAGAAGTAAAAAGACGGCAATAAATCCTAACACAAACCCTACTTCTCCTATTTTTATCTTTGAAAAATAAAAAATAAATAGACTCACAGCAAACAATCCTAAAAGAATTCGTGTGTCATAAGTCAGCATGACGGCGAATGACCACAAAATGAAGCATATAAGCTTTGTAGCACCCGTTAATTCATGTACAGAAGAGCGACGGTCGATATAAGAAAGCATTTCTACTGCCATACTCGTCCCACCGCCTTTTCTTGATGGATGAATCGCTTTGTGAAACCTTCTACATCTTCAATGCCTGCGCGCTCGGCTAATTCAAATAATGAGGTCTCTTTTAAATTTGCCTCTTTGATTACAAATTCATCGCGCAGAGCACTAACGGTAGAACCATCCGCAATTTTTTCTCCGCTTGAAATTACAATCACTCTTTGCGTATATTCCAGCATTAAATGCATGTCGTGTGTGATGATTATAATGGTAACTCCTTGCTGATTTAATTCTGTGAGAAATTCCATAATTTCAGTATAATGACGGTAATCCTGTCCGGCTGTCGGCTCATCGAGAATAAGAATGTCAGGATTTAAGGCGAGAATAGAAGCAATGGTTACGCGTTTCTTTTGACCAAAGCTCAGTGCTGAAATAGGCCAATTACGAAATGGAAGTAGCCCGCATATTTTGAGCACCTTTTCTACTCTTTCTCTAATCTCCGCTTCCGCTACTCCTCTTAGCACTAAACCTAGTGCCACTTCATCATAAATCATATGCTTTGAAAT
This sequence comes from Priestia koreensis, assembly GCF_001274935.1. GTDB lineage: Bacteria > Bacillota > Bacilli > Bacillales > Bacillaceae_H > Bacillus_AG > Bacillus_AG koreensis. The sequence goes on from NZ_LILC01000030.1 coordinate 189,530, forward strand.
CATATGGTTCGGATTTTGCATGACAAGACCAACTTTATCTGATCGCTCTTTAATACTATCCCTGATTGCATCTACTTCGTTAATTCGAATCGTCCCACTGTTTGGCTGTTCAAAATGACAGATAAGCTTCGTTAACGTAGACTTTCCCGCCCCATTATTTCCAGCTATGCTGACCATTTCACCTTTATACACTGTAAAAGAAATGTCATGGATAATGGTAGGACTAGACGGATACTTAAAATTAACGTTCTCAAGCTGTAAAACAGGCTCATCAAATATAGGATCTTTTTTTTCACGCGACGCTTCAAACCAATCCCTTAATTGACTTTCCCACTCCTTCATAGGCAACGAGGAGAAATTTTCAGGATGACTTTGTGGCGTTATGTGACAACCCGCATACTTAAGAGCTCTTATATAAAGCGGTTCACGAATATCGCATTCTTCTAGTATATTGGTGGCAAGAAGATCAGAAGGAGGAAGATCAGCTACTATTTTCCCATCGTACACGACAATAATGCGATCAACGTGTCGATAAAGAACATCTTCTAAACGGTGCTCAATGATTACGATCGTTTTATTCATTTCTCGATGAATACGATCAATTAATTCAATGGCGTACTTTCCCGTTGCTGGATCAAGATTTGCAAGGGGTTCATCAAATAAAAGAATATCCACATCATCGATCATGACCCCTCCCAAAGCAACTCTCTGTTTTTGTCCACCTGAAAGCTGATGAAGAGAGGAGTGGAGATGATCTTCCATCTCCACCATTTTAGCAACCGCTTTTACCCTTTCTTTCATATCCTGTTGTGGTACCATATCGTTTTCAAGCGAAAAGGCAATGTCCTCTCCTACGGTCAGTCCGATAAACTGACGATCAGGATCTTGAAGTACTGTACCTACCTTTTTAGACAGTTCAAAGATTCCCTGCTTTTTTGTGTCTTTTTCTGCTATTTTTAAACTACCTGTGACTTCTCCTTTATAAGAGAACGGAATTAAGCCATTTAAACAATGTCCTAACGTGCTTTTCCCAGAGCCAGATGGCCCTACAATTAAGATTTTTTCCCCCTCGTATATCGTTAAATCAATACCTGAAAGGGTCGGTTCCTCTTGACTTCGATACTTAAATCCAAAATGACTAAATTCAATAATAGGTTTCTTCATAGTTCTTCTCCTACGTGTTAAAGCTCATTCTACTGACAAATACTAAAAATTAAAGCGTTTCTTCTTTGCGGAGACTACCTGTTTTACTGCGTGTTTTAGCGTAAGTTGCTAAGAGGAATGTCCCGATGACTCCTACAGTTACGATATTAGAAAGTGCTGCAACAATTCCTTGTACATATACTTTATTTGCTGGCTCTGCATAGATGAGAATATCCAGCGTTGGGGCAATAACTACCCAACCGATTAGTTGGACCACCACTTGTGCCGCATTAAACGAAATGATTTGTTTTTTACCGAATTCGCCCTCTTCTACATTGATCTTGCGTGTTAAGAACCCGATCAATAAACCGACAAATGCCGATACAATTACCCAGCTCCACCACGGTGAGCCATAAAAAATAGCATCTTTTAGTGAATGTCCAATTAAACCAATGAGTCCTCCAGCAATCGGACCAAAAATAACGGCCATTAATGCAAGAAATGCGTAAGAGGTTTCAATATTTGTATTAGGAATACCAGACGGGATAGATCCAAATCTACCTAAAATAACAAAGATAGCTGCGCCAATCCCAATCGCCACAATCGTTTTTGTTGTTAACTTATTTTCCAATACGATCAGCTCCTTCTATAAACCAAATTCTTATTGCACTTTTTTCAATGTGACGGACCAATTTGAACCCGTTCCAACCCGATAGGCTTGAGAGAATGATCCTTGGTTAATTGCAATAGCTCCATTATCTAGCGAATTAATATAAACAATCGGCTCATTTATAGAAGTTGCAGCAAACGAACGGCCAAATATCATCGTATTGTTATACACTTGATGATTTGGCTGACCAATCGTCACATGTAATCGATCACCGTAGTGAATGCCTGCTTCTTCAAATAAGTATCTCGGAATATTCGTCCAGAGGTTGCCAAAACGAACATCTAAAATCTCGACTACTCCTTTTACGATTCCTGCCTTTTGTTCTGGGTGGGTTAAAGGTAGATTCACGATATCTCCTAACTCCATAGGTGGACCCACCCCATCAAATTGAATAACTCCGGCCGCTAGACGAGCACCCGTATAAGCATAAATATCTCGACCGTGAAACGTATAAGAATGCCCTGAGCGTGGTAAGCGGTTAATTGTCTCATCGAGCTGTCGTACTTCAACGATTCCGAGAACTTCTTGAAGGTGTGTAAGCGTGCCATTATCTGGGGTAATAATGTATTTGTGGTCAATGGTTTTTGCGACCACACTCTTTCGCACAGATCCTACTCCAGGATCAACTACGGAAACAAATACCGTTCCTTCAGGCCAATATGATACGGTCTGCAGTAATCGGTAAGATGCTTCCCATATGTTATAGGGAGGAATATCATGTGTTAAATCAAAAATACGGATCAAAGGACTTACAGAATACGCCACTCCATACATAGCACTAACTGCTCCATCACTGATACCAAAATCTGATTGTAAAACTAATGCTTTACTCATCACATCCACCCTTTCTATCTCTCATTCTCGTTAGACCCTTCTGTGTTACCTCACCTCCTTTTTCAAAATAAAAAACACCACACCCTCATCATTACTTTGATAAGGACGTAGTGTTGTGAACACACACGTGGTACCACCTTAATTCGTTACGAAAACGCAACCTCTATTCGTGCAAAAACACGATCGGTGTTGGTAACGAGCACCGCTTCTCGTCGCAGCCTACTAAGATAATCTTTTCGGAACGAAGCTCCGAGGCCATCCTTCAAGTCATCATTCTGCTTCTTTTCACCAACCGAAGCTCTCTATAAAGAATAATATGACCTTACTTCTCCTCATCAACGCCACTTATTAATCCAAACATTCAGAAAATATTATCATTATCATACACAAAACCTTTTTTAGTTTCAATACTAATTTTAGAAAATTTCATCTATTCACAGAAAATCATTTTCAGGTAGGTAATCTTAAACCTTTTCTTTTACATCGGAAGATAAAAGAGAGCGTTGCTGAATAATTTCTGCGTATCGATACGCACTGTCTTTCCAGATGCGCTCTTGGGAGTTGAAATCTACATAGAGAATGCCAAAGCGCTTGTCATAGCCAAAGCTCCATTCAAAGTTGTCCATCAGTGACCAAAGGAAATAGCCTTGAACATTCATACCTTCTTCATTTAAATCCGAAACGGCCTGCAGATGCTGCTCGATATAATCGACTCGTTCATGATCGTGCACCCTTCCGTTTTCTAGCTGATCATCAAAAGCGGCTCCGTTTTCTGTAATATAGATAGGAAGGTCCGTATAGTCTTGGCGAATACGACGAATCAAATCTTTAAACTCTAATGGTGAGATATCCCAGTCCATTCCCGTTTTTTGATAATCAGAGTGAGCGCCTCGATACATGAAATCATTCGCTGCATTAAACTCAACAAACGCTCTGCTGTAAAAGTTAATGCCTAAAAAGTCACACTCAGTCGCAATAATCGAGAGGTCACCTTGCTGTATAAAGTCATATGAGTGAACGTATTTAGCAAATAAATTCATCATATCCACTGGGTACGCACCCTTAAATACAGGATCTAGGAACCAACGATTTGAGTAGCCGTCCGCATTGTTACGAGCAATTTGATCGTTCATGGAGTCCGTTTTTGAATAGACTGGAGATAGATTAAGAGTGATACCGATTGGCGTTTTTGATCCTAGCTCTTTTTTTAACAATTGCACCGCTCTTCCATGAGATAGAAGGATATGATGAATCGCCTTTAGTGCCTCTTCCAAGTTCGTGTGTCCTGGTGCATGAACACCCTGATGATAGCCTAAAAATCCTGCACACCAAGGTTCATTGTGCGTAATCCATGAATCCACGTCTACATCTAATTCCTGAAAACATACTCGTGCATAATCTACAAACCATTCGACAGATTCACGATTCACCCAGCCTCCCTCTTCGTGTGCCCACATAGGCAAATCCCAATGATAAAGCGTGATGGCTGGTTTAATCTGTTCTTTCTTCAACTCGTTCACAAGGTTTTGATAAAACGCCATTCCCTCTGGATTGTATACCCCCTTTTGTGGGAAAATTCGTGACCATGAAATTGAAAAGCGATACGAGTCCACCCCTAGACGCTTAATATGCTGAATATCTTCTTCGTATCGGTAATAGTGATTGCAGGCGACGTCTCCATTATGCTGCTTATACACCCTTCCTGGAATATCACAAAACATATCCCATATGGACGGTGTTCTTCCACCCTCATTATGAGCCCCTTCGATCTGATACGACGATGTTGCTGTTCCGAAAACAAACGTTTGATCAAATTTCATTGAAATCATTCCCCTTTATTCTTTAATAGATCCAGCAGAAATGCTGCTGACAATGTATTTTGATAAAAACAGAAATGCTACCATGATAGGCACAACTGAAATCGCAATTCCTAAGTACATAGATCCTAGGTTTTGTGCCACCTGCGACCCTTTTAAAAAGCCCATTAACACCGGGAGCGGATATTTTTCCGGTGAGAACAAAATGACGAGTGGTGTAATGTAGTTGTTCCACGAGCCAATAAACGTAAAGATCGACATCGTGGCAACAGCTGGCATCATCACGGGAATCGCCACCGTATGAAAGATTTTAAACTCACTCGCTCCATCAATTCGAGCTGCCTCAATTAAACTCGGATGAAGCGTTGTTTGTAGATACTGACGTAGAAAGAAGACTACAAACGGGCTCGCTACGGCCGGTACAATTAATGGAATGAACGAATCTAAAATTCCTAAATTTTTACTCAACTCATAAAAGCCAATTAAGCCAAGCTGACCTGGAACCATCATCATGACGAGCATAAATACAAATAAAAAGTTCTTTCCTTTGAAGGTATAAAAGGCAAAGCCATAAGCCGTTAAAGCCGAGAAATACCCAGATAAACAGGTAACTAGAATGGAAATAATTAAGCTATTTTTAAATCCTGACCAGATATTTATGTAATCCATCATTGTCCGGTAGTTTTCCATCAGCGCGTGCCCTGGAATTAACGTGAATCCAGCTAAGATTTCTTCGTTTGACCTTGTCGCATTCACCATCATCATTAGAAATGGAATAAAGCAGATGACAGCCGTAACGATGAGCCCGATATAAATAATAGGCTTTACAAGCTTACGTATTTTTTTAGGGCGATTTGTTTCGATAGAAGATTGCGGAGCTTGCTCAAACTCTCTAACTGCTGTTCGTTCGATCATATCTACACCTGCCCTTGCTGTTTTCGTTGATTTCCATACATTCCTTTAAATACAATCAGGGAGAAAATAAGCGTGATGACGAACAAGCCGTATGCCACAGCAGCTGCATAGCCGTAGTTATTGTATTTGAATGCCTGATTATATAAGTACAGAACCATCGTGCTAAGTGATCCTTCAGGTGAACCGATTCCATCCGTTAAAAGCATCGGTAAATCAAACAATTGAAGGCCGCCAATAAGAGACGTAATCATGATGTACAATAAAATAGGCTTTAAAAGTGGAACGGTAATTCTAGTGAACGTTTGCCAGCGATTTGCTCCGTCAATTAACGCCGCTTCGTAATAATCCTTTGAAATCCCTGACACCCCTGCCATTACGACGATAAAAGAGTGACCAAACCACATCCACGTCAAAATGAGTGATACAGAAATTTGAGCACTAGCAGGCTCGTTCAGCCAATTAATAGGTTCAGATATAAGTCCAATCTTCATCAGCATCATATTTAGTGACCCATGCTGCCAATCAAGTAAAATTCCGAATAACAGTGCTACCGAGCTGATTGTAATAAGGTTTGGCAAGTAAAAAATGGAGCGAAAAAACGCAAGACCGCGAAGCTTCATGCGCATATCTGAAAAAATCATTGCTAGTAAAAGGGCAAGACCCATCTGAAGGACAAAGTTCACTCCCCAGATCTTCCACGTGTTAAAAAAGGCATCAATGAAATAGTGATCGGTTATTAACCTTTTATAATTTGCTAGTCCAACAATTTCTGCTGCCCCACTACCTGTGTAGTTGGTGAAACTATAATAAAAGGTTAAGGCAACTGGATAAATACTAAAGATTAAAAAGACAATCCAAAACGGTGCAATGAATAGATAACCATATCGATTGACTTTGCTCATTTCCCCCGTCTCCCTTCGTCAAATTCCTAGCAGCGAGTGGAGAATTGAAACTCGTACCCGCTGCATATAGGCTTACTTCTTTGGTACTTTTAGTTCTGGAAATGCGTTTTGTGCTTTTTGATAGAAATCCTTAATGGCTGCTTCTTTTGACTTTTTACCATCTACATAGTCACGAACAGCGTTTCCATAAAACGTATCTAGCTGCTGGTCATACTTTGTCACGATTCCTGGTTCAATTTTCTGTGCTTGATCAAGGAAAAACGTATAGTTATTTTGTCCACCAAGGAACTTGTCACTAAAGTTGTCTTTAATGGAATCTGTTACCGGTAAATAAGATAAAACGTCTCCTGTTTCCTTACTCCACTTTGTTAAAAATTCATCGTCTTGTGTCATCATTTTGACAAAGTCATACGCAAGCTTTTTATTTTTGGATTTGTTGTATACGCCTAACCATGTTCCGCCCCAGAAGTACGGGCTAGGTCCACTTGTTACTGCCCAATCCCCGACCGATTTTTTTACGTTGTCCTTCAACACACTATGAAGACCCCAAGTAGGAAGAACATATGAGAAAACCTGTGTTTCAACTTCTTTTCCACCTTCTTTTACTTTGACAGGCTTATCCATGGATTCATACCAAGCAGGAGACCATTCACTCGCTAGAGCCGTATAATTCTTTTTGCGTAGCTCTTTTGCATAGCTCATGAATTCAATTTTTTCATCTGTTAACTGTACTTTTTTATCTTTATCCACCCAAGCAGTTGGGTTATTTCCTTGAGAGAACCAACGAATAGATCCTTCATCTGGGAACATACGGTAGCCCTTCGCCTTCATTTTCTCTGCTACCGCAAATACGTTGTCCATTGAATTTAACATCTCACCAATCTCCGTAGGATCATCTGTTCCAAGCACCTCTTTCGCAATGCTGCGCTTGTAATAAATCCCTCCTGGAGTCGTTTGCCAAGAAAGTGCTCTTACATTTCCATCCTTGTCTTTTCCTAGATCAAATACATATGGAGTATACTTGTCTGCTAGTTTATCGACGTTATAAGGCTTCTCAGATAAGTTCTCCCAATACCCCGCATCAACCCATTGTTTTAAAAAGGCAATTTCCCCTGTGAATACATCCGGAGCACCTACTCCACTTTCAAGAACAGGCTTTAGCTTTGTCGGATAATCAGCAATTGGCACAATGGTCAGCTCGACCTTCACACCATTTTTCTCTTCAAACGTTTTAATTGGTTTCTTTAATTCATCCGTGAATGACCAAATGCGTAGGTCTACTTTCTTACCGTTTGAACTTCCACCCGCTTCTTTATTGCTACAGCCAGCAAGTAACCCAATTGCTAGAATTAGTGCCATTAGAACCGTAATCGTCTTTTTCATCATATAGCCCCTTCTCTTTCACGAAAGCGGTTTCGCTAATGTTTTTTAAAAAAACCGAAACCGCTTTCGATTGTCATTAAAAAAATTATTTTTTTCTTTTTTCTCTATTCGGCTCGCTACAAGATTCACGAATCATTAATTCCACTGGTATACGTTCAGAAACAATCATCTTATTTTTCTTATTGATTTGTTCAATTAAAATTTCAGCGGCTCGCTTTCCAATCTCTTCTGTATCTTGACGAATCGTCGTAAGCTTCGGCGTAATATACGAAGCCATTTCAATATCGTCGTACCCTATCACTGAAATATCTTCAGGCACTAATAGCCCATGCTCTTTAATCGCTTCGATTGCACCAATCGCCATATGATCACCTGCAACAAAAACTGATGTTGGTGTTTCAGGCAAATCTAATAGCCGCTTCATAGCCTGTTTACCACCTTCAATTGAAAACAATCCCCCATCGATTAAATACTCTGGATTATAGGGAAGCTGTAGCTCTTTTAACGCTTCTTCATATCCTCTAATTCGCTCATTTGATACATCTGAAGAACGAACACCCGCAATGTGGGCAATTTTAGTGTGGCCGAGATCATACAGATGACGAACAGCCATTTTTGCTCCCTCCACATTATCCGATTTGACGATACTACAGTTTTGATGATCCATATCAATAATGATGACGGGAAGCTCGCTTTCAACGATCTCCTTCACCTGTGGGTCCGTAGGGTCTGAACAGATGACGATCACCCCATCTACAGCACGGTGTAAGAAGTGTTCAAGATAGCTAGTATCTCTTGTTCGCAGATTACGAGATGCTAAGATTAAGTCGTATCCTCCTCGCTCGGCATACTTGCGAAAACTTTCAATAACCGCACTGAAAAAAGGATGCTTCATTCCAACTTCATTTGCTTCTGAAAACATGACGCCAAGCGTCCATGACTTCTTAGTAGACAGATACTGCGCATGGGCATTTGGTAAGTAACCCATCTCTGCAGCCGTCTCTAAAATTTTCTTTTTTGTTTTTTCACTTACATCTGAATAATTATTTAAAGCTTTAGACACGGTGGTACTCGAAAAACCACTCTTTTTTGCTACGTCATAGATTGTAACCATTACTATCTCCTCTTTATCGAAAGCGCTTTCGTTATTGTTATTATAGCTCACCCGTTTTGATGATTCAATATACTTTTTTACTATTTATCCAGTAATTTCAAAAAATAAAACAATGAAACATTTTACATATCGACTATTTTTCTGTTAATTTATTACATTAAATAGGTTTTCATGTAAAATCAATCGGGAAATTGAAAGATTAGGAAATTGGAGGGGTTTTATTGATCATCCTTCTTTTGTTTGTGGTTAGTATTTATTGTTTGATGGCGGCCATTGTTGTTTTTGTCATTTACCAAATGATCGTTAAAAAGAAGTGTCCTACTTCCTTTTATACTCCTTCTAATCATATTACTGGTCAAAGTATCACTAGCCTCTATGAAGGAAAAAAATACAAGGTAAAAGAGGATGATTCAGGTGATGGTAAAAATTAGATATAAAGAACCCGGATTCTACAAACCCTCTACTATCAACGGTTTACAATATACAAAACTTATCCATAATCGGTAATCACTAGTGTGATTGGGATCTTCTGTTTCCCTTTCGTAATACAACCTATATAATAGACACTGTGAAAAAATGAACCTACATAAATAGCAAATAAGGGAGAGAATAATATGACTACAATTGGAATTGATTTAGGGACTTCTAACAGCCTTGTTGCTTATTGGTCAGAAGATGGACCGAAAATCATCCCTAACGTATTAGGCAAAAACCTTACCCCATCTATTGTTAGTGTGGATGACAACGGTGAGATTTTAGTTGGGGATGTTGCTAAGGAACGTCTAATTACTCACCCCAACCTTACCGTTTCCACGTTTAAACGACATATGGGTACAAACAAAAACTACATTCTTGGATCGCATCGATTCTCACCGGAAGAATTATCTTCATTTGTTTTACAATCACTTAAAAAAGACGCCGAAGCTGCGTTAAATGAGGAGATTACAAGCGCTGTTATAAGCGTTCCTGCTTATTTTAATGACCGGCAGCGCAAAGCTACGAAGCGTGCCGCTGAATTAGCGGGGCTAAAGGTAGAACGTTTAATTAGCGAACCAACGGCTGCAGCCATCGCTTACGGCTTTCACCAACATGAAGATGATACGAAGTTTCTTGTATTTGACTTAGGCGGTGGAACATTTGACGTCTCTATTCTAGAGCTTTTTGATGGCGTAATGGAAGTAAAATCAATTGCTGGGGACAACTTTTTAGGTGGAGAGGATTTTACAGAGCTTCTCATGAACTATTTCGTTAGCGTTGAAAAGATTGACCCAAATTCTCTTACTCCACAGCAGCTATCCGTCCTATTCAAACAAGCTGAACAGTGTAAACGTCAAATTGGGGAAATGAATCAAAGTGCTGAAATGAACCTACACCTTGAAGATCGCCTACATACTGTAACAATCCAGCGCTCACAGTTTGATAAGCTTACACAGCCTTTATTACTTCGCGTTCGCAATCCAATTGAACGTGCGCTTCGAGATGCCGATCTTCACGTAAGCGAAATCGATGCAGTTATTTTAATTGGAGGCGCAACGCGTATGCCAATGATTAAAAATACTGTAAGCAAAATGTTTGGAAAGCTTCCTTTCCTAACCATTCACCCGGATGAAGCCGTTGCGCTAGGCGCAGCCGTACAAGTTGCGTTAAAAGAGCGAAACGAAGCGGTAAGCGAGCTCATTCTAACAGACGTCTGTCCATATTCACTTGGCACAAGCATATCAAGACAAGTCGGATATGATCAGTATTCATCTGGTCATTTTCTACCGATTATTGAACGAAATTCACCTATTCCTATTAGTCGGGTAGAGCGCGTTAATACGATTTACGATGGGCAAAAATTCGTGCGAATCGATGTGTATCAAGGTGAAAGTCGAATGGTTGAGAATAACCTCAAACTTGGTGAATTCGATGTCGCCATTCCACCTGCACCTGCCGGACAAGAACAAATTGATATTCGCTATACGTATGACGTTAACGGTCTTCTAGAGGTTGAAGCAACGATCGTAAGTACTGGTGAAAAAAAGCACATGCTTATTGAGCAAAATGAAGGTGGATTAACGGCTTCGGAAATGGCAGAGCGTATGGAACGATTAAAAGATATTAAGGTTCATCCACGTGAACGCACGGAAAACCGTCTGTTACTTGCACGCGGTGAACGTCTATATGAAGAATCCTTAGGAGACAAAAGACACATTGTGGCACATGCAATTGAACGCTTTGAACAGGCACTTGCCACGCAGGATGACAAAACGATTCGCCATGCAGCAGTAGATTTTACAAAAGCATTAGATGAATTCGAAAGTTGGCAACCTGTATGAAGTCACCTTGGGATATTCTTGAAATTGAGCCAACAGACGATCTTTCGGTGATTAAAAAAGCTTACTCAAAGAAGCTGAAGGTGTATCATCCGGAAGACGATCCAGAAGGGTACCAAATGCTTCGAGAAGCGTACGATCAGGCATCCAAACAAGCAAAGCGGAAGAAAAAGCAACGCGTAGCGGTACCGGACATACCTGAGGAAGAAGTAAATGATCAATCTACTCGAAATATTGAAGAAGAACTAAACGATCAACCTATCCTAAACGTTGAAGAAGAAGAACAATTTGATATTCCTTCTCTCATTAAGCTACCATCCCATCAAAATTTAGAGTGGGATAAAGAGGATGCGATTGAGCAGTTCTTCGATAACGCAGAAGATCTTTACAATGACTTCCCTTCTCGTATTGAGGAGGAAAAGTGGCTAGAGCTATTAGATGACGATCTCCTTTGGGATATGGAGCTAAAGCAACGTATCAGTGAAGATCTGCTCATCTTTATTACGCAGCATTACACCTTACCAAAACACATTTGGCTGCTGCTAGAAAATCAGTTTGCATGGCGAGCGATGATGGAATCCGGAAATCATGGATTAGACCCTGAGTCTACAGCGAATTTCTTACGCTTTTATAAACAGCGAATTGGTATTTATCCAGCTCTTTCGTTTGAAGCAATTAAGTATGCCAACATTGATCATGATGAGTTTCTCTCTCAGCGTGAAGAAGCACTCGGTTACCTTTTAGCAAACGAATTAGACGAAGCACTGCTCTCGATTGAACGTGCAGAAGCACTATTTGCAGACGATCCTGACCTTCTCCGGATTAAAGCAGATACGTTGTTTAAGCTTGGCATTGTTACAGAGTCCATTGCTTTGTGGAAGAAATATCTCACGCTTCGACCAAACGATATAGATGCCAAAATGTTTTTAGCCCGTGCGCTGTATACTCAAAAAATGTTTAGCGAAGCACAAGACCTATGTGACGAGCTTCTAGCCTCTCATCCTGAGCATACAGGGGCAATTAGCTTAAAGGGAAAAATCCTTCTAAAAGAAGGACGACTTGAGGAATCAAGACAGCAGTTCAAGGATCTCAAGAGACTTGTTCCATATGATGCGGAAGCTGTTACATACTTAAGTGAAATTCACCAACTAATGGGGACACCTGCATATCGAAAGAAGTATAAACACATTTTCCCAAAAGCATCCTTGCGTCGGGAACTGCAGGAAAAGAGTTTCATGAATAAGCTTGGTTCATTCATATTTAATCAGTTTCGACTTAGAACCCTTATCCCGATTATCCTTATTTTCGTTTTTTGGAACATGATTGGAATTGGTGGCAATGACTTCACAAGCGATGTACCACGGTGGGCTCTCATTATGGGGTCTATTACTTTTTTATTGACGGACCCCACTGCCGAACCTTTCTCAATCACGATTCCGACAGTTCTATTGTTTCTTTTAATCATACTATGTATGGTCAAAATTTTAAGAGAATGGAGACATCTCATTCGCGCCATGAAATAAAAAGGAGGAGAATCGAGTCATGCATAAACAACAAAGACGATTTATTTCCGCTCTTGCCTCCACTCGTTTTTATGGGCACGGCGCTTATTATTCAATGGTGAGATACACGACAAGCAGGAGATCAAACGGCCTGTCTAAGCGAGTATCCAAAAAAAACCTTGAATCCATTAACGTGGTTGACAACGAAAGTGCTCATCAAATGTTAAGCTGGATGGTGGAAACTGGTTCTCGCACTGAGTTTTATCGAATTCAAAACCTTTTATTGTTGCTTTCCAAAGAGGAACAGGACGCCCATATTGACTCCTTGACAGATGAACCACTAATCGTAAAGTTTCGAGTCGCTCAAGCATATCTTCATCGATTACCGGATGGTGGCGATGCGAACATTGGTGCGTTTGATTATGCTGGCTGTGTTCTATTTGCAGATATGGCACATCAAGTCGGTTATCTTTCAAAACAAGAAGCAGCTTACTATGAACGGTTATCCGCTCAAAAATCACAGGAGCATTACCAGAATTGGCAAGAGTATATTACCTCCGTCACCGCCGGAGTTCACTTTTCTCAGCTCAACGAGGAGCATCTACAGAGGCTGATTAGTTATCAGGAACATTACCTTGTTCGATCACTCGTTTCAAAAACAAGTCCATTAAGAAAAGTTGATTGGAATACGGAAATAAGTTAAAAAAATCAAAAAAGAGGAGCTAAATGCCCCTCTTTTTTTTATGCATGAAAATTAGTACCGTCTGTTGTTGCTTTGATGACTCCTGTGCGAATCACGAAATCACCAAAATGCTCTCCGTCTTGACGCTCTTTCGCATAGCTTGCAAGTAGACCACGAAGCTCGGTTAGAATCTCCTCTTCCCCGATGTTTTCACGATACATCTTGCTTAGACGACTGCCATCAAACGCTGCTCCAAGATACATGTTGTACTTTCCTGGTGCCTTTCCGATAAATCCAATCTCAGCAAGCGCATGTCGAGCACATCCATTCGGACAACCCGTCATACGAATCGTGATTTCCTCATCACGCAGACCGTTCTCATCAACGATTTCTTCGATTTTATCAATTAGCTTTGGAAGATAGCGTTCTGCTTCTGCCATTGCTAATCCACACGTTGGCAGTGATACACATGCCATTGAGCTACGGCGTAGGGCGGAGTAATTTTTTCCGTCGGTTAACCCGTATTCCTCAATTAGTGCATTGATCGCTTTCTTTTTCTGACTAGATACATTGGCGATGATTAGGTTTTGATTAGCCGTTAAGCGATAATCTCCCTTATGGACTTTTGCAATTTCGCGCAGTCCCGTCATCAGCTTATATCCGTCGTAGTCTGTCACGCGTCCACCCTCTACGAAAAGAGTGAAGTGCCATTTGCCGTTTGAGCCCTTTACCCATCCATAACGGTCACCGTTATGTGTGAAGTTGTATTCTCGTGCTTCTTCTAGGCCCCAGCCAAGACGATTTTCGAGTTCAGCTTTCACATTTTCAAGTCCTAGGCGATCAACCGTATATTTGAAACGCGCATTTTTACGTACAGAACGGTTTCCATAATCACGTTGAATCGTAATTACTTTCTCCGCAAGATCAAGGATCTGCTCAGGCTTACAGAAGCCAATGACTTTTGCCACCTGAGGATACGTTTCAGTATCACCGTGCGTCATTCCCATACCGCCACCGATTGCAACATTGAACCCAACAAGCTTGCCGTCTTCTACTACCGCAATAAATCCTAAGTCTTGTGAGAATACATCAATATCGTTGGAAGGTGGAACCGCGATCCCAATTTTAAATTTACGAGGCAAGTAAAGAGCTCCGTACATTGGCTCTACTTCCACATCCGGTGTTCCTTCGATCTTCTCCTCATCTAACCATAGTTCATGATACGCACGCGTGCGAGGAAGTAAGTAATCACTCAATTTTTTCGACCACTCATACACTTCACCATGGACGTCTGATTGATCAGGATTCGGGTTACACATGACGTTACGGTTTACGTCACCACAAGCCGCAATCGTATCTAAAAGAGACGCATGAATTTCTTGAATCGTCTTTTTCATATGCCATTTTAAAATACCGTGCATTTGGAACGTTTGACGAGTCGTTAGTTTCAGTGTTCCATTTCCATACTTTTGTGCTAGTTCATCCATGACTAGCCATTGCTCAGGTGTTGCGACTCCACCTGCCATACGAACGCGAAGCATAAATTGATAGGCTGGCTCTAGCTTTTGTTTTTGACGCTCGTTACGTAGATCACGATTGTCTTGCAAATAGCTTCCGTGGAATTTCATCAGGCGATTATCATCTTCTGAAATACCTGAACTGATTGGCTCAAGCATAGATTCTGCAAGCGTTCCGCGCAAGTAATTACTTCGCTCTTTAATTTCCTCCACATCACTTGGAGGGCCATCTGGTGCTTTTAACTTTGTGTTTACCATCTATAAAAACTCCTTTCCGTCAAACAGTTAGTGCATCAAGAGTATGATCAATATACATCACGCTGATAGCGTTTCGTTTGCTGCATATTCGCAAGGTATGCTTCCGCCTTTTCGTGGCTCATATTACCTTCTTGTTCAATGATTGTGAGAAGCGTTTCTTGAACATCGTGGGCCATATTCTTTTCGTCTCCGCAAATGTACACAGCCGCTCCTTCTTCTAACCAAGCAAACAGCTCCTTGCTCTTTTGAAGCATACGGTGCTGAACATAGACCTTTTCATCCGTATCACGAGAGAACGCAACGTCCATTTTCGTTAATACGCCTTCTTTGATCCATTTTTGCCATTCTGTTTGATATAAGAAATCCGTCACAAAGTGCTGATCCCCAAAGAATAGCCATGACTTTCCTTCGGCTCCTGATTCTTCTCGCTCCTGCATAAACGCACGGAATGGCGCAATGCCAGTTCCTGGTCCTACCATAATAATTGGGGTATCCGCATTTTCAGGAAGCTTGAAGTTTTGATTGTGCTGAATGTACACAGGAATCGTATCGCCCGGCTGCAGGCGTTCAGATGCTAGAACAGAACAAACACCTTTGCGCTCACGTCCATGTGCCGTGTAGCGTACAGCTCCAATCGTTAAATGAACCTCTTCAGGATTTGCTTCTAAACTACTCGCAATGGAATAGAGTCTTGCAGGCATCTTACGAAGAATCGAGACAAATTCCTGTGCGGACCCTTTCCAAGGACCGTAATCACGCAGCAAGTCGACGAAATCGCGTCCATTTATATAAGCCTTTAAGCTCTCTTCATTACCTTTTGCTACAAGCTCGGCTGTAGCCTCACTTTCAAGATAAGCGACAGCTTTTTCTAGCACGGGCTTCGTTAACGCTGTAATTTCAAAAGAAGATGTTAACGCGTCTTTTAACGTCGCACTCTCCCCTTGTTTGTTGATCACTACCTTATCGTCTGCGCTCCAGTTCCCTGCTTGCAGTAAAAGTTCGACTAGCTCCGGATCGTTCGTTGGGTAGATCCCTAAGCTGTCTCCTGGCTGATACTGAATCCCTGAACCTTCAAGAGACAGTTCTAAGTGACGCGTTTCCTTATTCGAGCCGCGTCCGTTCAAATTTAAGTTCTCAAGCACTTCTGCTTGAAAAGGATTTGTGCGTGAGTAAGAAGATGTTGCTGATGTTTGCGTCGTTTCTTGCACAGAAACCGTCGCACTGCTTTGACCCTCACTAAGTCCATCAAGCACACCCTGTAACCACTCAGATGCAGGTTCGTCGTAGTCTAAATCACAGTCGACGCGATTATATAAGCGCTCAGCACCTAGCTCAGCAAGACGCTCATCAAATTCTTTTCCTGTTTGACAGAAAAACTCATATGAACTGTCTCCTAAAGATAAAACCGAGTAACGAAGAGACTCAAGCTTCGGTGCTCTTCTGCCATGTAAAAATTCATGGAACGAAAGCGCATTATCAGGCGGGTCTCCCTCGCCGTGCGTGCTGACGACAATTAAAAGGTTCTCAAGTTTCTTTAAGGTATTGGGCTTAAAATCATTCATTGAAGAAAGAGTTACGTTAAACCCTTTTTCCTCTAGCTTTTTACCCGCATTTGTCGCAAGGCTCTGTGAATTGCCCGTTTGCGATCCGTACAAAACGGTTACGTCTTTTGATACAGCTTGTGTCTGTGGTGCAGGTGTTGGCGCTGTAGCCGCTTCCCCTTTCCCCTGAATAGCTGCTAAGTAGCCGCTTAGCCATATTTTTTGTGATTCCGTTAATGTTGGCAAAAGACGATTAAGAAGTTCTGCCTGCTCCTCATTAAATGGACTGTTCATAACTTGAAATTGCAACGATATCCACCTCTCAACAAAATCTCAACGATTCGTTATTCTCTTTATATACAAGGATGGTCGTTCCCCGTCCTTGTATTCCAATCTCCTAAAATTTTTCTCAATTCTATTTTCCCTATAAATTAAGTTGGTTTTTAGAAGATGAAATATTAAAAAAGTTTCTAATTCTTACTTTACCCAAAATGAACGCATTAGTAAAATAAATATAACTTATTATAACTATTAAGATTATTAATAATAAGGAGGGTCTCTAGTTGTACTATGATGAGTTAAAAACGTTTGTTACGCTTGCGGAAGTAAAGAACTTCACGAAAACAGCGAAGCTACTCATGATTTCTCAGCCAAGCGTGAGTTCTCATATAAAAAATCTCGAAAAAGAATTTCAAACAAAGCTGTTTGAGCGTTCACCAAAAGTATTAAAAATTACGCCTACAGGGGAAATTTTATACGAGCGTGCAAAGCAAATGATTATGATTTATGACCAGACTCGTCAAGAAATACTCGAGCATCATCATTCGATCAAGGGTGAATTAAAAATTGGTGCTAGTTTTACGATTGGTGAATATATCTTACCTTCTCTTCTACGGGATCTTCAGGATCACTATCCTGAGCTTGAACTTCAGGCCGTAATCGGAAACACGGAAGAAGTGATTCAGTATGTACGTCGCTTTGAAGTAGATATTGGGCTAATTGAGGGTCAGACTAATGAAAAAACGCTCTCTGTTCATCCCTTTATGCAGGACGAGCTTTTTATCACAGCTTCTACACAGCACCCTCTCGTACAGAAAGAAGAAATTACAGTAGCGGAGCTTCAAAATCAGTCGTGGATTACCCGTGAAGTCGGTTCAGGAACGAGGGAATATCTTAATCATGTTATTCGTTCAAATGGCTTAAAAGTAAAGTCACTGCTGACCATTAGCAGCAATCAAGGTATTAAGGAGTCACTCATTAGCGGAATGGGTCTGTCGCTTCTCTCGAAATATGTCATTGAGCGCGATGTGCGACAGAACAACCTATCTGTCGTAAAATTAAAGGATTATTCGTTTACTCGCACTCTATCTTACCTTTATGCGCCCATCATGGAACAAAAAAAGAGCGTAAAGATGTTTATTGAACTACTAGAAAAGAATGAGCGGAGCGAATAGACGTCCGTTTGCTGTTTATTCACAAGAATTTTGGAGAAACATATATAATGGACTTATCATCAGGTTTTTATTTTACATAATTGAGGTGCGTAACGATGCAATCAAAGAAACAACTACTTTTAGGTATTTTATATCTCGTCATTGTCTTGGCGGTTTACCTGTTCCACTTGCCACTAAGGGCTGCTTTCATTATTTTAGGAATTGTGGTGCTTGTTGATCTTCTTCTATCTATTGGAGAGAGAAACAAATTCAAAATCATTATGAATGCCATTACGCTTGTCGTGTTGGTTACAGGAGCAATTCTTCTGTAAGAAAAAAATCCCGTGCTCGTTATGCGACGAGCACGGGATTTTTATTAAAATACTTTTGCTTCTGATGCTGCTTTTTCAAGACCTGCTTCGACAATTTCACCCGCACGGTCTGGAAATTGATTATGTCCTTCAATAATGACACTGTTTAAGTTCGTAATACCGAAGAATGTCATAACATTGCTTACATAGTTTACAGCCATTTCAACTGACGCTGCAGGACCTTCTGAATAAACGCCACCACGCGCATTAAGAAGCATCACTTTTTTGTCACCAAGTAGTCCTACAGGACCTTCTTGTGTGTATTTGAACGTTTTCCCTGCTTGACTTAAATAATCTAAGTATGTGTGTAGTACGGCAGGTACTGTGAAGTTCCAAAGTGGGAATGCAAGTACGACTTTATCTGCTGCTACGAATTGATCTAAGTAGCGGTTTGCAACGTTTGCTGCATGTTGTTCTACTTCTGTTACGTCCATTCCGCGTCCAAGCTTAAATTGACCGTTAATTGTATCGGCATTTAAGTATGGAAGCTCTTCGTTGAATAGATCTAGCTCAACGACTTCCTCAGTTGGATGTGATTGTTTGTAGCTATTTAAAAAAGCTTCATATAGCTTTACTGTTGTTGATTCAGCTGATGTTCGGTTGTTTGCTTTTACAAAAAGAGTATAACTCATAATATGACCTCCACAAAGTTGTTTACAGTCATATATTACTCCCTTTTCACGCTCACTTCGAACGGCTTTGGTCTGAACTTATCTCAGACTTTAGACTGAGACGAGACCTCCATCTCCCAGCGCTCCTGCTCCGTCTTTTTCAACTGATCCTCTGTTTCTTGTGGGTGCACGATGCGAAATTTATGGTGGTCTTTCGGGATAACCTCAATCATTTTATAAATCATATCCTCAGGGTCAAACTGATCCTGTAACCCTTCTTCCTGCTTTTTCATCGATTCTCTGCTCGTCAAATGATGTTCTTCATCATACCATTTGTATTTTTCTTCTGCCGCACGATCATTAAAGCCCGTCTTATAAGCGCCAGGATTAATAGTGGCAACCTGCACATCAAATTCCTCTAGCTCGTTCTTTAGCGTCTGAGCAATTCCTTCGATCGCATGTTTCGTTGCCGTATAAGGCCCAACATACGGAGTAGCCGAGATTCCTGCCATTGAGCTCATAAAGATAATTTTCCCGCTGCGTTTCTTCATAAATTGTTGTGCTGCGAGCTGTACCGTTTCAAGTGTGGCAAATACATTCACCTCAAAAAGAGCGCGGAACCGGTCCATCGGCACTTCTGCAAGAGGTCCTCCTTCATTAATCGCAGCATTGGCAACAAATATATCAAAATCATATGCTAAGATCTGTTTGCGATCGCGTTCATTTGTGATATCCAGCTTAAATACTTCCACGTCTAGTCCCTTTTCCTCTACCTCTCTCAGTAAATCCGTTTTTTGTGCAGTCAGCTCCGTCGTTGCGATGATTCGGTGCCCCTGTTCCGCAAGACCAATCGCAGCTCCGCGGGCTAGTCCTGTTCCAGCTCCAGTAAAAAAGATTGTTTTTCCCATTGTAATCCCTCCAGGTAATTTAGCTTATGCTCGATTTTTCCCCATTGAGTTATTGCGCTAAACAATATAAGAGGTTTTTGACCTTTTTAAAAAAGTAACCCTTCTATCAGTTTTTTTCGTAAAAGCAACTTTTTTCACACCCTAAAAAAGTGCTGAACATTACTAAAAAGGTTGCTATAGACCCACTCAGCCACCGCTTGATAGTATAAAAGTAAATCATTTTCAAAGGAGCGTGAAACTAGTGAAAAATAACTCTGCTCGTATTGCCTTTTTGTCCGTAATCAGTAACAGCACTGTCGTCGTGTTAAAACTAATCGTAGGATTACTGACCGGTTCAGTTGCTGTTTTATCAGAAGCCATCCACTCTTCGCTCGATTTACTTGCTTCGTTAATTGCCTTCATTTCTGTTCGTATCTCTGGAAAACCTGCCGATAAACAACACCCTTACGGCCACGGGAAAGTAGAAAATATCTCCGGAACCATCGAAACGTTACTAATCTATGTCGCAGGGATATGGATTATTTACGAGTGTGTTCATAAGCTCATTGCGCCTGAACCTCTTAAACTTCCATGGCTCGGTATTGCAGTAATGTTTGTTGGTGCTCTTATTAATTTCATCGTATCTAGAGTTGTGAATAAAGAAGCAGAACGAGTGAACTCTGTCGCAATGAAATCAAATGCATTTCACTTATTAACCGATGTGTATACATCTCTTGGTGTTGCAGGGAGTTTAATCCTTGTTTCTCTTACAAAGTGGACGTTCTTAGATCCTATTATTGGTATTGTATTAGCACTTTATATTATGTTTGAAGCGACTAAATTGATGAAGGAAGCCTTCCCTCCTCTATTAGATGCTCGTTTAACAAAAGACGAGGAAGCCACTATTTTAAAAGCGATTGAATCATTTAAACACGAATATATTGAAGTGCACGATTTCAAAACGAGAAGAGCCGGATCTGAACAATATATTGATTTTCACCTCGTTGTACCTTCCCACCACAGCATTGAACGTATTCATGAGTTATGTGATCGAATTGAGGAAAAAATTCAGCGTCATTTTGAAAATGCCTCTATAATGATTCACCCTGAGCCTGAAGGGCATCAGTTGAAGAAAAGTCAGTAGGAACAGAGAACCGTTCATAAAACAATAAAACCCAAGAGGAGATTTTTGTCCTCTTGGGTTTTATTATGAAAACACCGTAATAAGAAATGCCGCAATACCTGCTAGATAATAGACCGCGGCAATAGCTAGTCCACCTGTTAATAATGTAAAAACACTTACCCCAATCGCAATTTTCGTTTTCATTCTCCGACACATCCTCTGATTGAATTAATAGTATAAGTATGTCCAAGAATGAGAGATTTATAACTATCATCTGCTAAAAATTTATGAGATCGTCCTACCGTTCTAAAATTAGCTATGCGGTCATACGCTGTTAGGAAGTTCGGATATGTTTGAAATGGGGGATGACAAATGGTAGCCGTACATTTTTTTGAAAATAAAACGCTCTTACTGAGTCAACTGCGACAAAATGTCCCTGCTACGGGAGAAGAGTTAAAAATTAAAGGGAAAAAGGCAAAGGTGCTTCTTGTAACAGACGTTGATGATGCAAACGTTCATATACAAGTAGCAGTGGAGAAAATTGTGAAGAAAAATCCTGTGGATGAAGCAAAGAAAAAACGCCGATAACGCACAGAACACCTCCAAACAGATGGAGGTGTTTTTTACATAAAAAAAGCACTCTACTGACCTGCAATAGAATGCTTCTACTTTTTATCCTCTATATTGTACCGTTAGACCACGAATGAACTTTCTCGCAAAGTTATCGCCACACTCTTTGTAATTTTTATGACCTTCTTTTCGTAATAAAGCACCAAGCTCACCCTTAGATACCGCAATACCACCGTCATCAAATATATCAAGCATATCTTCGCTCGTAAGGGACAGCGCAATCTTTACTTTCTTTAAGATGCGGTTATTCATGTTCACCGTATTTTTAACCGGTGGCTCTGGTTTCACCACTTGTCCTGGCTTTGGCTCCTGCTTTCCACGTTTAAATGTAATAAGACCATTTAAAAATGAATCGAGCATGATGTTATCACACGTAATGCGATCATCGTGTGCCGACAAATCCTCGTCACTGTCATAGCTCTCAGGCGACTTTGTTAAAATCTTGAACAGCTCTTCCTTTGTTACCTCTACTCCACCAAGCTTAAACATTTCAATCATATCTGTATTTTTAATATCCAGCGCATAGCGCAAGCGAATTAAAACATCGTTATTATCCATTTATAACTCTCCTATAACTTGTTGATTTATCCATAGTTTTGGTTAGTTTTTGTCAAACTAAACGCCAATTACGTTCTTCCGCACAAAAAGAAAAAGGCGATTACATCTTTTTCATTTATAAACCAAAATGAAAAAGTATCAGCCTTATCTACTGCTCATTATATCAAACTGTTCGTAGAGAACGAAGAATAATTTTATCGAAGAAGGTGAAATACCCTTATAAAATTTCTTAATGGATCAGGTTTCAAAGCATTCTTTTAAAGGTAAATTTTTGAAAGAACTGTTTTTACATGATACCCTTAAGAAAACCCACCTTTGCATCGCAAAAAGGTTTTTCCTCGATTTTAGCGTTACGAAACTATCAATAAGGAGAATCACAATGATCCAACTAACGAAAAAAGGACAATCAATTAACCTCTCAAAAGACACACATACCTCTCTAGGCGAAATTTCAGTAAATTTAAACTGGAATCAAAAATCAAGCTCTGGTGGCTTTTTTAAAGCTTTGCTGGGCGGAAACAAAAGCGCTGATCTTGATCTCGGATGCTTATATGAGATGCAGGACGGACGACGTGGCTGCGTGCAAGCACTCGGAAATGCCTTCGGAAACCTACAAGGAGATCCATACATACAGCTAGATCACGATGATCGTACAGGAGCATCAACAAACGGAGAAAACCTTCGTATTAACGGAGATAAACTAACGGATATTAAGCGAATCCTCGTTTATACCTTTATTTATGAAGGTGCTGCCAACTGGAATGAAGTTGGTGGCGTTGTAACGCTGAAGTATAAAAACGGAGAAGACATCGTCGTGAACATGGACGAGCATCGTAATGGAAAAATCATGTGCGCTATTGCCATGATCGAAAATGTCCAAAACCAAACGTTTAACGTTAAACGTCTTGTTGAATATTTTGACGGCCATCAGCAGATGGACAAAGCCTATAAATGGGGCATGCAGTGGACAGCTGGGCGAAAATAATAAAAGAAGGGCCTTTTATAGGTCCTTCTTTTGTTAGTAGTCTAGAAATTACTTTGGCATATACTCACGATTAAAATCAGCTGTTACCAAACGGATAGTCTTGTTCATGTATCGTTCTCATGTGTAATAAATTGAAGATCGCGAACTCCCTTTACCTTGGCGTTTTGATCTAGACTTTCGAGCTTTTCTTTGTTCTATCTATTTGTGGCAAAAGTGTTTACTTAAATCATTTACTCAAAAGCTTAACTGAGCCTAATTCTTAAAGGTAACGTGATCCAAATACAGCCCTTCTGCTTCAGCCATTCTTCCTGTCTGAATACGCTCTTTAGATGCTAAAATGCTTGGAATACTAGCAGCGTCTACATTCCCTACGCCTACTTCAATTAACGTACCTACAATTTTTCGTACCATGTTATATAAGAAGCCGTTTCCGCAAACCTTGATCTCAATAAAGCCATCATTTCTTTCAATCGTTAAGGAATAGATTTCACGCACCATCGACTTTTTCTTCGACTTAGCGTTTGAATACGAAGTAAAATCATGCTCACCGAGAAAATACTTGGCAGCCTCCCTCATCTTTTTAAAATCAAGCTGCTCTGGAACGTGCATGCTATATTTTCTCATGAACGGATGCGTGTATTTCTTATTCCAAATTTTATAGGAATACGTCTTCTCTTCCGCATTATAGCGAGCATGGAAACGATCATGAACCATCTCGACCCTTACAACGCTAATATCATTTGGAAGATAGTGATTTAAATAGTCCATTACTTCTTCCGTCGTCACATTTTTCTTCATTTTAAAATTTGCTACTTGAGCGAGCGCATGAACACCGGCATCTGTTCGTCCAGATCCAATAATTTCAATCTTCTCTCCCGCAAGTTCTGTTAACACATTCTCAATTTTACCCTGAATCGTACTATCACTATTTCCAAGACGCTGCCAGCCTTTGTAGCGAGCACCATCGTATTGAATCGTTAATTTATAGTTGTTCATGTGTTCTCCTTTTTAGTGAATTCTTCTTATATAGATTACCAGAGAGTAGAGATCTGTGAAATGCTTTTCACTCTTTCCATAACTGCTTCTATCAAAGGTTATTACTATTAATTATGGTCATTTTTCTGTAAAATAGAAACCGAATCTCCTATATGACATTTTTTTACACGTTTTCATATAGGAAGCGACAATACAGACGTTACGTAATATAAAAAATCTATACTGTTTAAAGGAGGCCATCATTATGGCATTATCATTGTCAAAAGGTCAAAAAGTCGATTTAACAAAAACAAATCCTGGTCTTACAAAAGTTCTCGTAGGACTTGGCTGGGATACAAACAGATACGATGGCGGAGGAGATTTTGATTTAGATGCCAGCGTGTTCCTTCTAGACTCTACGGGAAGATGTGCTTCTGAACGAGACTTTGTGTTCTATAACCAGCTTGAAGGTGGAAATGGTTCTGTTGTTCACACTGGAGATAATCGAACTGGTGAAGGTGACGGAGACGACGAGCAAATTAAAGTAGACTTAGCAAACGTGCCAGCAAGCGTTGAAAAAATTTCGTTCGTGATTACCATTCATGATGCGAATGAGCGCTCTCAAAACTTTGGTCAAGTATCCAACGCTTTCTGCCGAATTGTAAACGAAGCGACAAACGAAGAAGTTATTCGCTATGACCTAGGTGAAGATTTCTCCATTGAAACAGCGATCATCGCCGGTGACCTATACCGTCACAACGGCGAATGGAAGTTCTCAGCTGTAGGAGCTGGCTACCAAGGCGGATTGGGCCGTATTGCAACGGACTTTGGATTAGACGTTTAATTCTTTTTAAATGAGTTAATTAAATAGACTTAGCAACTAAAAAATAAGGATCCGATGACTGGTCCTTATTTTTTATGAATCGCGTTAGGCATGATTTTAGAGGTCAAACTCAAGGATTCTTTCCTCCAAAATATGTTACATTAGAAGATATCCATTCAGAAAGAAGGCTTTAACAATGATACCAACTACTATAGAAGAATTGGATCAAATAAAAAAAGAATGTACGAAGCTTGTAAACAAGCGAGCATCAGCCTCAGGTCTAGTCGCGGTTATTCCTGTTCCAGGTCTTGATGTAGGTGCAGATGTCGGGATTATGATGGAGCTAACGAGTAAAATTAATAAAAAGTTTGGATTATCAAGCGATCAAATTGACGAACTTGATACCGAAACAAAGCGTATTCTAATGATGATTATTAGCTCACTTGGTGCGGAACTAGCTGGAAAATTAATTACGAAAGAATTGGTCGTACAGCTTCTCAAAAAAGTGGGCGTTAAAGTAGCCACAAAAGCTTCTGTTAAGTTTGTCCCTATTATCGGACAAGCCGCCGCTGCAGGAATTAGCTTTGGAGCCATGAAGCTCCTCGGACGATCTCATGTGGAAGAATGCTATAAGATTTGTAAGAAGTATATTGAAGACCAACAGCAGGAACAGGTTTCTGAATTTGAGACGGTTTCTTCTAAATAATAAAAACAAGCGTAACCCCTCTGTGTTGAAACAAACATAGAGGGGTTTTTATTAACAAAATGCCCCCCTCTTCTTCTTTTTCAAAGGAAAGAGAACATTTTATAGCGAATAATTACATAGACTAATTTTAATTACGTAGACTACTATTTTATTTTCTAGTAAAAACCAAGGGGCTGTTATCTTTGAATATTGTCGATCTTGTTCAGTCACAGGTTATTGCATCCGTCAAAAGTGAAGCTGATATTGAGAAGGCGATCGCAAGTAATTGTGATACGGTTTTTCTTCTAACAGGGAATCTATTAAACATGCAAAATTACCTCGAACGACTCAAACGAGCAAAAAAACATATTTTTATTCACATTGATTTTATTGAAGGTCTTTCTAATACAAGAAGTGCTATTAAATACATTGCACAAATTTGGCAGCCAACAGGGATCATTACAACAAAGAACAGCCTTATTAAATTTGCAAAAGAGGAAAAGCTGATGACCATTCAGCGTATTTTCCTCATTGACCGCGCTGCCCTTCAAAAAGGGATTGAAATGTGCAAAACGTATAGTCCAGACGCGATTGAGATTTTACCTGGCTTAATGCCAAGTATTATTGATCAGCTTACAAGACAAATTAACCTACCGATTATTGCGGGTGGCTTAATTAGTACGAAAAATGATATTCTTCAGGGATTAGAAGCAGGCGCTTTGGCGATTTCGTCAGGTGATCCTTCGCTTTGGAATTTTGATATTTGACGTTGTTATTTTATGTATCTTATGTTATTATCTAAATAATCAGATATTTTATCATTACCGATCGTTGGGTAGAGATATGGAGAACCCTGTGATCTTTAAGTATATTACGAAACAAGTAGTATATTTGAAGATCGCAGGGTTTTTTCACGTGATTATATAATAATCTCTGACTTCAATCGTAGGAAAAGGCTGATAGGGTAATCTGATCTATGAAAAGGAAGGGATGGGAAGCAAATGGGAATGAGCAAGTCATACAGATGGGGGATTTATTTAGTGGTGCTCCTTTTAGCACTAGGGAATAGTGTACTATTTCCTGTTTCCAAGTCAGCAGCCGTTGAAAATACGGTGCCTCAGCTATTAATTACAGAAGTTATTCCGGACACGGATAACTATTCTAGCTATGATGCCTATGAATACGTGGAAATTTACAATAACAGTGACAAAGAGGTTAACCTTCAAGGATATCACCTAAAATCTAGTAGCTGGAACAAAATAATTGAGCAACCTGCCAAAATAGCTCCGTGGGATACGATGATTTTTTGGACGCAAAGACAAGAAATTCAGCCACTTTCATTAGAAGGCTTTAACCAATTTTACTTTTCTTCTTATAAAAGCAAACATCTTACTGAAGATCGTGTACAACGACTCGAAAACATTAGTGGATTGGTAAATAGCGGACAACAGACCGTATCCCTTACAGATCAGAATGGGAAAGAAATTGTTAAAGCCATTTATAAGGGTGAAAACGTTGTTGCCAATAAATCAATTACCTTCCGTCATCCACAAGATGGTAGTCGCACCATGCAAATCATTTCTGGTAATCAAACACCTACACCTGGTTGGATTTATCTTGATCAGGCTCCTCCTAGATCAAAAACAGATGATGTAGCACCCCAAACCCCTAGTAATATCAAGGCAACTGCCGGAAACGGTGAGATTTCATTAACATGGGACCAAAATGCAGAATCTGATCTTTACCGATATAACATATACCGAAACGATAAACTTGAATTTTCTGTACCTGCATCAAAACAAGAATTCACCCTGTCCCTACTTACTGGAAATGTCGATTATGATCTCCAAATGACCGCTGTTGATTATTCGGGAAATGAATCAGAAAAATCGCCTGTTTATACACTAAAACCTGGTCATCAGCTTATTACACAGGTAGAACGATCTCCAAACGATAAAAATCCAAACTACCAGTCACTTTGGAATATTAGCAGCGATGGTCCAATCATACCAGGACTGGCGCAAGATTTAGTACCTCAAGGACTTGGTTATTATAAGAAGAAGAATTGGTTGTTTACCATTAATTATTTGAATGACGGCAGACCTGGAACGCTATGTGTCATTGATGAAACGACCGAAAAATTAATTAAATCGGTTGAATTGTATAATCCAGACGGTACGCCGTACAGAGGCCACGCAGGTGGTGTAGCAGTAAGTAAAGAACATGTCTGGGTTTCTTCGGAAAATTACCTTTTCACATTAGATATTAATGATATTGTCAAGGCTCAAAATAATGACGAAGTTACGTTTACGGACCAAATTCCTGTTCCTGTTGAAGCAGCTTACGATGTGTACGACGATGATTATGGCATTCTGTGGGTAGGAGAATTCTACGAACCGAGCAGTTATCCTACAGATCCCACTCATCACTTAGTTAATCGAGGTGGTGAAATGCAGTATGCTTGGATGGTTGGATATAAAATTAAAAGCAGCACGGATATGCTTTCGACCGAACAATGGAACAAAGACTCTAATCAGCCTGCCACTCCTGATTATGTTTTATCGACAACAGGAAAAGTGCAAGGAGCGATTGTTCAAAAGAAAGGAATTTCATTAGTAACCTCTTATGGCCGTGCAAATGATAGTGTTTTATATCGTTATAATGACCCGCTAAAAGAAGAGCCACATCAGTACGTAAAAATAGGTGAAAAACAGGTTCCGCTATGGTTTTTAGATGGTGAAACAGCCAAGCCAGTAGAAAGCCTTGTTGCCATTCCTATGAAAGAAGGAGCGGTCTTAGTAAAGAAGAATCTATACGTCTCTTTTGAATCTGGCGCAAACAAGTACCGTTACACGGGCAAATACCCAACAGATCGCATGCTAAAAATTAATATGAAAACGTTAATGAAAGATGACCATGATCTAGAAAAAGAAGAGAAAAAGAACAATTAAATAGATTACAGTAAAAAGGGGAAGCGACCAATATCGCTTCCCTTTCTTTATTCAGCTAGAATTATTACGGCCCTTAGCCACTAATCTCTGGGTGATAAATTTCTTCTATTTTTGCAATGCTATTATAAAAGTCATAAATGTCTTCGCGATAGCTTACCCTCACCTTTAGCTGAAGCGAATACGTTGAATCCCCTAATTCTTTTATTTGAAAATGATCAATCTTCATTTGATATTCCTTCAATTCGCTTATTACTTTTGGAATATCTACTCTATTTTTCAAAATGAATTTTAGGGCGAGCTCCTTTGAGTGAAGCTTTTTTAACCCAACCACTTTAACCAGACCTGGAATTAGCTCGACGCTAATAATTAATAACACGACTCCTGCAATGGCTTCTATATAGAAGCCTGCGCCCGTAGCGATCCCAATCCCAGCGGCACCCCAAACCATCGCAGCGGTAGTTAATCCTGATATTGTATCATCATCTTTTCGAAGAATAACCCCTGCCCCTAAAAAACCAACACCAGATACAATTTGAGCAGCTAATCGTAAGGGGTCCATTTGAATTTTAACAAAATCAGAATCTGGAAACAGATAGGCAGATTGTATGGAAACAATGGTCAATAAACAGCTAACAATGGAAATGACGAGACAAGTTTTCAATCCCAGCGGCTTCCTCTTTAATTCGCGCTCTAATCCAATTGCTAAACCCAATACAGCAGATACGGTAAGCTTCACCAACATTTCCATATCAAAAGCTTTCATAACATCAATCATTTTCATCCCCTCCATTTCTCTATCTAGAATGAGGACTAAAACGTCTTCGTAATCTCCTTTATATCCGTCATATCCTTAATACTTTCCAATATAAAATCAGGCTTATAAGATGAGCCCTTCACCATGTCAATTGTCGTAATTCCTGTTAGCACCAGTACCGTTTGTAGCTTATTTTCATAGCCCATTTTGATATCCGTCTCTAGACGATCTCCGACCATAAAGCAGTGCTCAGGCTCTAGTTGCAAAATATCTTTTACTACAAAATCAGCAGCGAGCTTTGACGGTTTGCCCATAATATGATCGATGGGCTGACCGGTAGCTCCTTCAAGTGCACCAATCATCGCTGCGCAATCAGGAAGCTGACCATCTGCCGTAGGACATGTACGATCGGGATTTGTGGCTAAAATGATTGCCCCATTTTTTGCCCAAGCTTTGTACGCATTATTTAGCTTTTCGTAGGTGAACTGCCGATCCCATCCTAGCACGACATAGGTCGCCATAGCTGGATCGTCAGCTAGTTTAATATTTGCGAGCTTCAGTTCTTCAAACAATGCCGCTTCCCCAATCACATAAACAGAATCTGTGCTAATCATATTCTGCTTCAAATAATTTGCTGTAATATAGTTTGAGTTTATAATTTCATCTAGTTTTGTCTTGATTCCGAGCTTTGTTAATTTTGCAAGATACTCTTCACGAGTGGATATCGATTTATTGGTAAAGAAAACAATTCTATGACCTTCCTGACGTAAATAATCGATGGCCTCCATTGCTCCGTCAATCAGATCATTGTCTAAATAAATCGTTCCATCCAAGTCAAAAATAAAACCTTTCACCATCTTGTTACCTCCGATATGTTCTTCATACGTGTCATAAATAAAAAAATCCCCAGCTAAAAAACCTTTTATAAGGTGTTTATTAGCTGGGGTTTCTCTTATTCTCTACCCGACTGTATGCTGTTTTTTTTGTTGCGGTATTTCTATGCTTTTTCCTTTACCTTTGATACGTGAGCAATAATATCTGTTAAAGAGTATTTATACGGGCTAATTTCATAAACGACAGGTCCACTGTAGCTCTTACTTTGTAAATACTCGAATAATCCTCTTGATAAGTCGTTCCCTTCGCCAGGAAGCAAGTGAAGATCGGATTTTGCGTCGTTATCAGATAGATGCACTGCTCCTAACGAATCTCCTAATCTCGTAATTGCTTCTTCCCAACTCGTTTCCATCATCGCCAGATGGCCAATATCTAAGCATGCTTTGATATTTAAAGACTTCACTAAATGAAGCCACTCCTCTGTATTGGACGCGATATGGTGACAATAATTTAGTCTGTCAGGAATTAAATTTTCCAGTAGCAGCTCCATCCCATTCTCATCCGCTACTTTCTTAAGTCTTGAAATTCTCTCGCAGGCTCTCAATATGGACTCATCACGTTCCTCAGATGACCATGCATATCCACCATGAAATGTCGCATGCTTCGCCCCGTATTTTGCCATTGTTTCAAGCCACTCGCTTAACACATGAATACTTCTTTCTGTTACAGCATGATCAGGAGTAGCGAGATTCAAATCATGAAATGGTAAATGAACGCCGACTTTTAAATCGGATTGATGGGCATACTCCAAGTATTCTTTTGATTTCAGCTGCTCTGCCCAAATTTCAACTCCATCAAATCCACCCATTTTAATTTCATTAAATTCTTTTATGGTACCGAACTGACCAATCGACCAAAGACTAAGCCACGTTTCCATCCTTACACTCCTAACGTATTTTTGTTATCGCTAGTATTTAATGGTAAATCAGCATTTAGCTCCTCCAAATTTTTACCTTTTGTTTCAGGAGCAAGGATTCCAGAAATAATTAATCCTATTAAACTAATCCCAGCAAAGAACCATAGTGCCTTGCTATTTCCCCATGCCGCAACTAAATTTGGAAAAACGAGTATTCCCATAATGGAACCAATTCGGCTAACACCGGTCGCTAGCCCTGAAGCACTTGCACGGATTCCGGTCGGGAATAATTCAGTAGGGTAAACGAAGTTTAAAATTCCTCCGCCCATATTAGCGAATAAAACTGCCATACTAAACAGAATCACTAAGAACTGAAAGCTTGGAGCTGGGTTAAGTGCTAAAACAATCAAGGCGAGAGATAAACCTGTGAATGACGTGATAATAAGCGGCCTTCTGCCAATTCGCTCAACAAGATTTAGCCCAATAATTGCTCCTAAAAGCCCTAACACACTTACTGTTCCAGACCCTAAATAGACTAACAATTGCGATCCGTTTGTAAACGGCTTCAATATAGTCGGTGTATACATGGAAATTCCGTAATATGCTACGGCATAACAGAACCAGAATCCACACACAAAGAACGTACGACGGAAAAATGATTTAGAGAAAAGATCCCCCATTTTTTGCTTTGGTTTCGTACTTGGTGGGATGATGACTTTTTGACCTGTAATCTTTAGCATGATTTCTTCTGCTTCTTTTTCACGACCTCTCGACGCTAACCATCGAGGTGATTCTGGCAGTGTGACCCTAAAGAAGAACACGATTAAAGCAAATACGGCTCCAATTAAAAGCATGTATCTCCAAGCGCTATCGCCAAGTGGTAACAGCAGAACTCCCACGATATAAGCGGTAACAGCTCCAACAAACCACATGGCACCTAAGAACGTACTGTATTTTCCTCGTTCCTTCGTAGGGCTAAACTCAGACACAAGAGTAGCTGAAATTGGATAATCAGCTCCAATTCCGATTCCTAATAAGAAGCGGAATAAAATGAGCTGCCAGGGAGCCTGCGCGAAAGCCGTCAATGCGGCAAATATAACAAAAGCTAATAAGTCCACAACATACATTGCTTTTCGGCCAAACTTATCGGTTAAGTTCCCAAGCCAAAGTGCCCCGATTAGTGATCCAATAACGGCTGAAGAAGTAATCATTGCCTGCACACCTGGACCAAATCCCCACTGACTCAAAATCAACGGCATCGCAACGGCAATAACCGTTAAATCAAAACCATCGAGAAATGTTCCTGCTGCTGACAGCATGGTGATTTTCCTTTGAAAGCGCTTTAATTTCGGTGAATCCAACTGCTCAAAACTCATAAAAATTCTCCCCTCTCATGCTTTCCCCATCACCCATGAGCAGAAAAAAGAAGCCATAGTCAAATAGAAACATGAAATCCATGTTTTCTGACTATGGCTTCTCTTCGTCTCCGGCCATATGGTACAAAATTTAATAATCTCTATACGCTATTTATATAATATTCAAATTAATCTGTCAACAACTATTTTTACTGTAATTACCATTTGCCATTTAGATATTATAATCAGTATGAGGGTTGGAATATAGAAAGACCGCTATCCCTTAGGATAGCGGTCCTTTAAGTGATTATTTTAATGTAAGTACAGCCACATTCTCCACGTGCGTAGTATGCGGGAACATATCCACTGGTTGTACTTCCCTCACCTCGTATCCACCTTGCTCTAGGATTTGGAGGTCTCTTGCTAGTGTTGCTGGGCCGCATGATACATAGACGACGCGCTTTGGTTTCATTTCAATAATCGTATTTAGTAGGGACTCTTCGCAGCCTTTGCGCGGTGGATCGACGACGATCACGTCTGCTTGGATGCCTTGGTCTTTCCATGCTGGAATGACCGTTTCTGATTCTCCTACGGCAAATTCAACGTTATGAATATCGTTTAGTTTGGCATTGCGTTTTGCATCCTCAATTGCCTCTGGAACAATTTCAACGCCGTATACTTTTTTCGCTTTTTTTGCGAGGAACAGAGAGATTGTTCCGATTCCGCAGTAAGCGTCAATGACCGTTTCTTCACCTGTAAGCTCGGCATATTCGAGCGCTTTGTCATAAAGCACCTTCGTTTGCTCAGGATTTACTTGGTAGAAGGATTTCGCTGAGATCGCGAATTTCACATCGCCAATGTAGTCATAGATGTATTCTTCTCCCCAAAGAACGTTCGTCTTGTCTCCGAGAATCACGTTCGTTCTCTTGCTGTTGACATTTTGAACGATCGACTTCACACTCGGAACCGCTTCTACAATGTCACGAACGATTTCGTTCTTGTGCGGAAGCTCTTCTGTTCTTGTTACAAGCACGACCATTAGTTCTCCCGTCACTAAACCATAGCGAACCATCACGTGGCGAATCGTTCCTTTGTGCTTTTCTTCGTTGTACGCACGAACATCATATTTATTTAGGATGTCCTTTACAAGCTGTACAACTTCATCATTCTCCGTATGCTGAATAATACATTCGTTCATATCAATAATTTCGTGGCTGCGCTTTTGGTAGAATCCTGCGATCAAACGACCATCATGCTCACCTACAGGAACCTGTGCTTTGTTACGGTAGCGCCAAGGCTCCTCCATACCAAGAACAGGGTGTACGGGTACATTCGGCAAACGTCCGATGCGTGCCATTACGTCCTGCACCTGCTTTTGTTTAAATTGAAGCTGCCCCTCATAGCTCACATGCTGAAGCTGACAGCCTCCGCACTGCGTATAAATCGGACACGGCGGCTCCATGCGGAACTCACTGTCTTTTGTACGCTCCATTAAACGTCCGAATGCGTAGCCCTTCTTAATCTTCGTTACCTTCACTTGCCCTTCTTCACCTGGCAATGCGTTCGGTACAAAAATCGGAAAGCCATCAACCTTCGCAACACCTGAACCATCGTGTGTTAAGTCTTCAAAACGAGCATCTATCATATCATTCTTTTGAATTGGTGGAATAAATTTAGCCATTATCGTTACATCCTTTATCTTAAAATGCTGAACTGATTGTACCACAAGGAGACGAAAAGAGAAAACGCCCCTCCTATAAAATGATTGAAAAAGGCATGACCCTCAGTTGGTCATGCCTTCAGACTAATCTAACATAATGTCTGCTTTTTCTTTTGGTACAAATACTTCAATATGACGATATAAATTAACAAAATGACCAGGTAATAATCCACCGAACTCACCGTCTAGGTTAAGCTGCATTTTGTCTTCTGTATAAAGTTTTACACTGCTTGCCTTTGTATAAATAAGGTTTGGATCGTTGACGTGATCACCGCGCAGTGCAAGTGTTGCAATACGAATCAGCTCAGCCAAATTCGTTTTCTTTAAAATAATTAAATCAAATAGGCCATCGTTCAAAGAAGAATCCGGTGCGAGCTTCTCAAAGCCCCCTACAGAGTTTGTAAGAGAGACTAAAAACAGCATGATTTCGCCTTCAAAGCTTTTTCCATCATACTCGATTTGAACGTTCGTTGGTTTGATGGATGGAAGCATCTCCATTCCTTTTAAATAATATGCAAGCTGACCAAGCATCGTTTTTAGCTTACTTGGTACTTCGTACGTTAATTCCGTTAGTCGGCCGCCACCAGCGATATTAATGAAATATTGCGTTTTTCCATCGTTCGTTACACAACCTAAATCAATTGGAGCCGTAATCCCTTGTGCGATAATTTCACATGCCGCATCGATGGAGCGTGGTACACTGATTGCTCTTGAGAAGTCGTTTGTCGTTCCCATCGGAATGATCCCGAGCTTCGGACGGTAATCTTGTTCCGCGATTCCATTGATGACTTCATTAATCGTTCCGTCTCCACCAGCTGCGATGACCACATCAAATTTACGCTCTACCGCTATGCGGGCTGCTTCTGTCGCATCTCCTGCACACGTTGTGGCGTGACAAGATGTTTCATATCCAGCTTTTTCTAGCTTTTGAAGTACTTCTGGTAAGTTCTTTTTGAACGCCTCACGACCAGAGGTAGGATTATAAATAATTCGTGCTCGTTTCATTTTCATCATCCTATTTAATGATTAATTTTTCATACACTTTTATTATCATAGACAATCTCTACTCTGAATATAGTCTCAATTGTCCTTTTTTACAAACAAAAACACCTTAGACATACTAAATCCCAAGGTGCTTTTATCGTCATAGATGTTAGAAAAAGCAGGCGGCCCTTTAAAGGCTGCTTACTCTTCTAGTTCTGCCAAGTTATCATTTCTTAGCGCTTGTTGATTTCTTCAAGCAAGATTTTGTTCACCATTGGCGGGTTTGCTTGACCTTTTGTTGCTTTCATAATTTGACCTACTAAGAAGCCAACAGCACGGTCTTTACCGTTTTTGTAGTCTTCAATGGATTGTTCATTTGCATCTAACGTTTCCGTTACGATTTTACGTAACGTACCTTCATCAGAGATTTGAACTAACCCTTTGTCTTTTACGATTTTCTCTGCGTCTCCACCGTTTTCAATCAATTCTTTGAACACTTTTTTCGCAATCTTAGAAGAGATTGTCCCTTTTTGGATTAAGTTAATCATTCCAGCAAGGCCTTGTGGTGTTAATGCTACGTCAGCTAGCTCTTTTTGCTCTGCATTTAAGTAGGCAGATACTTCACCCATTAACCAGTTAGAAGCAAGCTTCGCGTCTGCACCGTTTGTTAACGTTTCTTCGAAGAAATCAGACATTTCTTTCGTAAGCGTTAGAACCATTGCATCATATGCAGGTAAGCCAAGCTCATTTACATAACGTGCTTTACGTGCATCTGGAAGCTCAGGAATGCTTTCACGAACGCGTTCTTTCCATGCATCATCAATGTGAAGAGCTAAAAGGTCTGGCTCTGGGAAGTAACGATAATCGTCAGATCCTTCTTTTACACGCATAAGAAGCGTTGTTTTTGTTGACTCATCGTAACGACGCGTCTCTTGTTGGATTAGTCCACCAGATAATAATACTTTTTCTTGGCGCACTTGCTCATGCTCAAGACCTTTTTGGACGTAAGTGAATGAGTTTAAGTTTTTAAGCTCAGCTTTCGTTCCGAACTTTTCTTGACCGTATGGACGAAGTGAAATGTTCGCATCACAGCGAAGAGATCCTTCTTCCATCTTACAGTCAGATACGCCTGTATATTGAATGATGGATTTTAATTTTTCTAGGTATGCATACGCCTCTTCAGGAGTACGGATATCTGGCTCAGATACGATCTCGATTAACGGCGTACCTTGGCGGTTAAAGTCAACAAGTGAGTAACCGTCGCCAGTATGCGTTAATTTACCAGCATCTTCTTCAAGGTGAAGACGTGTGATCCCGATGCGTTTCTTTTTCCCTTTTACTTCAATTTCAATCCAACCATTTTCACCGATCGGCTTATCAAATTGAGAAATTTGGTATGCTTTCGGATTATCTGGATAGAAGTAGTTTTTACGGTCAAATTTCGTATCCGTTGCGATTTCACAGTTCAGTGCCATCGCTGCTTTCATTGCGAATTCTACCGCTTGTTTATTTAATACTGGTAGTACACCTGGGTACCCAAGGTCAATTACGCTTGTTTGCGTATTTGGATCTGCTCCAAATTCTGTTGGACTACCAGAGAAAATTTTAGACTTTGTTTTTAGCTCGACGTGGACTTCAAGACCAATAATCGTTTCCAAGTTCATTGTTTTCTCACCCCTTACAGCGCTGGTTTTTCTTTGTGATGCTCTGTTGCTTGCTCGAATGCATTTGCAACACGGTAAATTGTACGTTCATCAAAGTGCTTACCGATAATTTGTAATCCTAAAGGAAGACCGTTTGAGAAGCCACAAGGAACTGAGATTCCTGGTACGCCCGCAAGGTTTACTGGGATTGTTAAAATATCGTTCGCATACATTGTTAATGGATCATTCGTTTTCTCACCAATTTTGAATGCTGGAGTTGGCGTTGTAGGCCCGATGATTACATCATATTTTTCGAATACGTCTTCGAAATCTTTTTTTATTAATGTACGAACTTGCTGTGCTTTTTTGTAGTAAGCATCATAGTAACCAGAGCTTAATGCGAATGTTCCAAGCATGATACGGCGTTTTACTTCGTCACCGAAGCCTTCGCTACGTGTTTGCTTGTACATTTCGATTAAGTTTTCTGCATTGTCTGCACGGTAACCGTAACGAACACCATCAAAGCGTGCAAGGTTAGCAGAAGCTTCTGAAGAAGATAGTAGATAGTAAGTTGCTAGAGCGTACTTAGAGTGCGGTAAGGAAACCTCTTCCCACGTTGCTCCTAGTCCTTCTAGTACTTTTAAAGCATCTAAAACAGATTGACGAACTTCTTCGTCTACACCTTCACCTAGGTATTCTTTTGGAACACCAATTTTAAGACCTTTTACATCTTCTTTAAGAGCCGATACATAATCAGCTACTTCCACATTAGCAGAAGTAGAATCCATTGGATCTAAGCCTGAGATCGCTTGTAGAAGGTATGCATTGTCTTCAACATTACGAGTGATTGGTCCGATTTGGTCTAATGATGAAGCGAATGCTACTAGACCGTAACGGGATACACGTCCGTATGTAGGTTTTAAACCGACTACTCCACAGAAAGAAGCAGGCTGACGGATTGAACCACCTGTATCAGAACCTAATGAGAATGGTACTTCTCCAGCCGCTACAGAAGCTGCTGAACCACCGCTTGATCCACCAGGAACATGATCAAGGTTCCAAGGGTTTTTCGTTACCTTGAAGCCAGAGTTTTCTGTTGATGAACCCATCGCAAACTCGTCCATGTTTAATTTACCGATTGTTACAGCCTCTGCACTACGAAGCTTGTTCACAACCGTTGCATCGTAAATTGGATCGAAGTTTTCAAGGATTTTACTTGAACATGTTGTACGTAAGTCTTTTGTTACGATGTTATCTTTCACACCGATTGGCATACCGAACAATAGGCCAAAGCTGTCCTTTGTTCCTAATGCCCCATCTAATTCTTTTGCGTAAGCGCGTGCTTTATCTTCGTTTAAAGCTAAGAACGCTCCTACTTTGTCATCTACTTCCCCAATGCGTTTGTATGATTCTTCTACGAGATCCTCAACACGAAGTTCTTTTTTATGTAAAAGACTATGTAATTCTGAAATCTTGTGATCAAAAAGTGACATGAGAAAGCCTCCCTTCTTACTCTAAAATAGTTG
The DNA here is from genome assembly GCF_001274935.1 of Priestia koreensis. GTDB lineage: Bacteria > Bacillota > Bacilli > Bacillales > Bacillaceae_H > Bacillus_AG > Bacillus_AG koreensis. Next base: position 227,887 of record NZ_LILC01000030.1, read on the forward strand.
GTACTCGAACGTATCCGTCTTTATGGTCTGGTGCATTTTTTACCACGTCTTCAATTGGTAAACCTTTTTTCGGCTCATCCTCACGCATTACGTTTTTCATTGTTAATACGTGTGAAGTTGGTTCAACACCTGTTGTATCTAATTCATTTAACTGCTCAGCGTATGAAATGATGGCATCAAGCTGACCAGCGAACATTTTTGCTTCTTCTTCTGTAATGGCTAATCGAGCTAAATGTGCTACGTGTTTTACTTCATCTGTTGAAATTCTTGACATTTATCCTTCACCTCCGAATATTCGTCCCACTTGCAATATACTGATAATACCAAACTTCATTAGTATCAGGCAACACTTGTGAAGTAGTTGACATACGGTTCTTTAAAAGAACCATTTATACAATGAAAATTACCTTATCTATCGATCTAGTATTTCCAAAATAACCAATAAAAAACCAGCCCCACAAGACTGATTTAAGAAAACGTATAACCTCTACTAAAAAATAAAGGGCTCTAAGGTTACCCAGCCCCCAAGAATTCTCCCAAAAAGTTCTAAAGGTTTGCCTAAGTGGAGGAGGCTAACCCCGCAAGGGGAGCCTCCTCCACTTAGGTCTATTAAAAAGACCCTAACAGCGCTACACTGTTAGGGTCTTCTTTAATAGGTCAACAATCACAGGGTTTCCGACGTTGTTTTCGCTTGCATGTGAAGCACCAAATAATCAGGTCCACCCGCTTTTGAATCTGTACCTGACATGTTGAACCCACCAAATGGTTGGTAACCAACGATCGCTCCAGTACAACCACGGTTGAAATAAAGGTTTCCAACGTGGAAATCTTCACGAGCTTGCTCGATGTGTGCACGGTTGTTTGTGATCACAGCACCCGTTAACCCGTATTCTGTGTTGTTCGCAATCTCTAATGCATGATCGAAGTCTTCTGCTTTTGATAACGCCACGACTGGTCCGAAGATTTCTTCTTTCATGATGCGAGCATCAGCAGCTACATCAGCGAATACAGTTGGCTTAATGAAGTAACCTTTAGAGTCGTCGCCTTCTCCACCTGCTACAAGCTTCCCTTCATTTTTACCAATCTCAATGTATTCCATAATTTTATTAAATGCGCTTTGGTCAATAACAGGACCCATGAATGTTTCTTGAGTTGTTGTTTCGCCAAGCGTTAGTTTGTTCGTTAATTCAATCACGCGATCTACGACTTGATCGTACACGTCTTTTACGATGACAGCACGTGAGCAAGCAGAACATTTTTGTCCAGAGAATCCAAAGGCAGAAGAAACGATTGATTTCGCTGCTAATTCTACATCTCCCTCTTTATCTACGACAATTGTATCTTTACCGCCCATTTCAGCGATCACGCGTTTTAACCAAATTTGTCCGTCGTTCAGTTTTGATGCGCGCTCGTTAATACGAAGACCTACATCACGTGAACCTGTGAAGCTGATGAAACGAGTGCGTGGATGATCGACTAAGTAATCTCCAACTTCTGCACCGCTACCCGGAACGAAGTTAAGTACGCCTGCTGGCAGACCCGCTTCTTCCATTACTTCTACAAATTTAGCCGCTACGATTGGCGTTGTAGATGCTGGTTTTAATAATACCGTGTTTCCTGTTACGATCGCAGCTACTGTTGTTCCTGCCATGATTGCAAACGGGAAGTTCCAAGGCGAAATGATAACGCCTACACCTAACGGAATATAAGAATAACGGTTGTACTCACCAGGACGACTTTCTACTGGTGCACCGTCTTTTAATTTCAACATTTGACGTGCGTAGTATTCCATGAAGTCAATTGCTTCTGCTGTATCTGCATCTGCCTCATTCCATGGTTTACCTGCTTCTTTTACTAATAAAGCGGAGAATTCATGCTTGCGGCGGCGAACGATCGCTGCTGCTCTGAATAATACGTCTGCGCGTACTTCAGGCTTTACTTTTCTCCAAGATTCAAACGCCTTGTCTGCTGCTTGCATAGCTTTTTCCGCAAGCTCTTGGTTTGCTTTTGAAACGCGACCAATAACCTCTTCTTTATTAGCAGGGTTAGTCGATACAATTTTATCATCTGTAGAGATACGCTCTCCACCAATTAATAAATCATAATCTTTACCTAAATACGCTTGAACTAGCTTAAGGCCTTCATTGAAAGCGTCTGCATTTTTTTGCACAGTGAAATCTGTAAACGGTTCATGTTTGTAAGGTACTACCATTTTTATATCCGCCTCCTAATGCTATCTACAAACCTAAGAAACTTACAAATCCTATTCTACTAAAATATACTGACTACTTCAAACCTTAAAATTATTCTGTTCAATACTTTTTCTTCCTTTAAAATACTTTTTATAACCATTAAGTAATAATTATCCATAAAAATGAGAACGCTTTATTAACCGTTACAACAAAAATTCCTCTTAAAATTCTTATATAGCCGAAAAAAAGAGGAAACAGAACTTTTTTCCTGTTTCCTCTTTTACTCGCATTATTTATAAATATGAACAAATGGCTTATCTTGATTTTTTTTGCGAACGATAATACTTTCAGGGCTTTCAACCGACTGAATATTTACATTCGTCTCAATATTTTTCGGGAAATATTTCGTCATTTCCCCCGCCACAAATTGCGTAAATCCGACCAATTCTCCTTTTCCTTTAAACTGAACCTCGATCGTGATATCCAGCTTTTGAAGAGAACCGTCCTTATAGAACCCTTGACCTACCGCACTTGTGAAGTTTGGAAAATACTTTTCAATTTGCTTTTTAAAGTTGTTAAACTTTGTCGCATGAACGCTATGTTCATCACTCGCCTGAGTTGATGGGAATAAAGCATATTCTTCGTCGATCTTAGACCAGCCGTCCACTTGTACACTTCCCTCATTAGATGTTCCAGCTGCAATAAAACTACCTGGCACTTTAGACGAATTTGGCTTTTCTTCGAATAACGCAATATTAATTGGGACGTTTTCAAGTCCTTTCATTTTACGCATACGCTCAACGACTTGATTCGCAATTTTTTGCCCCTCATCTTGCAGTTTCGCTCGAGACGTAATTTCCTCCTGTGGCGTACCGTCAGCTTCTACATAGGAGTTAACAGGGTTCATCGCAAGTCCAAGCATAATCCCGCCTAGCTCTACTTCCTTACCGTTCTTTTTAACCAAATAGTCTTGTTCCACAAGATGTGATAGGTAGATAGGACTTGTTTTTCCACCTTTGTTGTTTGTATTAATCGGGTTAAGACCAATGTTTTGGACATCTTTGTTCTTCTTTTTAGCTTGCGCATATTGCTGATCCGTCAGCTTACGTGCTACCCAAGCTTTCGCTGTGTCTTTGTCAATATATTGACCTTCTTGGAAAAGATATTTACTAGACGGATAATTGTCTTTTGCTAATCTCATCAAGCCTGTCTCAAATTCATCCGTGTCCATTCGGTTATTCAAATTCGAAGCGACTAACCCTCGGGCTACTCCTTCCTTGTAAGGAAGTGTCGTATTGTAAGTATCACTTGAAATACTATAATTCGGAATAATGGCTTTTTCTTTTGAATCGTCTGTTTTCTGCACAATTTCTTGCTCTTTGCTAAAATTCGGGGCACAAGCAGACATGACCAACATGACACCAAGAGACAGTGTTAAAGCTCTTTTCAAAACATACACCTCTTATTTATCGGCCTTTTAATCATATGAGTAGGCAAGCCAAAAGCTTGCCTACCGACTATATGAAAACAGCCTATTTATTTAGTTCTTGAACGAGTTGATCCTCGCTCCACACCTCGATGTTTAATTCCTGCGCTTTTGTTAATTTTGATCCTGCGTCTTCACCAGCAATCACAAGGTCCGTTTTCTTGCTTACGCTTCCTGTGACCTTTCCACCGAGCTCTTCAATAGCCGCTTTTGCTTCATTACGTGCAAGCTGCTCAAGCTTTCCAGTAAGAACGATGGTTTTTCCGGCGAAGTACGAATCAATCTCATCCGCATTCACAAGCTTCGGACCTTTATAGGTCATATTCACACCGTAACTGCTTAATTCCTCTAGCAGCTCGTGTACCTCTTCTTGATCAAAATAAGTGACGATTGCATCAGCCATTTTATCGCCAATTTCGTTCACAGCAACCAATTCATCGTATGTGGCACTCTTAAGATTTTCCATGGTTTCAAACGTTTGTGCAAGTGTTTTGGCAGCTTTTGCTCCAACATGACGAATCCCAAGTCCGAATAGAAGCTTCTCAAGCGAATTCTCCTTTGAAGCCCCAATTGCTTTTAACAAGTTCTCAATCGATTTTTCGCCCATTCGCTCTAAATCCGTAAGCTGGTCAGCGGTTAGCTTATAGAGGTCAGCTACGTCATGGACCAGTTCTTCGCGGAACAGCTGCGTAATAACCTTCTCACCTAGACCGTCAATATTCATCGCATTTCGTGAAACAAAGTGGATGAGGCCCTCGCGAATTTGGGCTGGACAGCTCGGGTTGATACAACGAAGAGCAACTTCGCCTTCTAAGCGAACAAGCTCACTCTCACACTCTGGACAGTGTGTCGGCATGGAGAATTCTTGTTCTTCGCCCGTTCTTTTTTCCGTTAGAACGTTCACAACTTCTGGAATAATGTCTCCTGCTTTCTTCACAACCACATAGTCACCGAGGCGAATATCTTTCTCGCGAATCAAATCTTCATTGTGCAGAGATGCACGCTGTACCGTCGTTCCTGCTACTTTTACAGGCTCTAACACAGCGGTTGGGGTAATTACACCCGTTCTTCCAACATTCAGCTCAATGTCTAAAAGCTTCGTCACAACTTCTTCTGCTGGGAATTTATACGCGATTGCCCAGCGCGGACTTTTCGCGGTCGTACCAAGCTCGTCCTGCTGATCAAAGGAATCCACTTTGATGACAATTCCATCAATTTCATAAGCAAGATCGGGGCGCTTCGCACTCCATTCTTCCACGTACGCTAAAACCTCTTCGATCGTAGCACATTTACGACGATTTTGGTTTGTTTTAAAGCCAAGTTGGTCTAATAGATCTAGGCCTTCACTATGAGACCTTACCCCTGTCTTTCCAGCGTCCGCCATTGCGTATAAAAAGATGTCCAAACTACGCTTTGCCGCAATCTTCGGATCGAGCTGACGAAGGGAACCAGCAGCAGCATTTCGCGGATTCGCAAACAGCATCTCACCGTTTTCTTCTTTTACTTTGTTTAGTTTCTCAAACGATTTCTTCGGCATGTATGCCTCACCGCGTACTTCAAGCGTATGTTCGTCGCTAATATGTAGAGGAATCGAGCGAATCGTTTTTAGATTCGCCGTAATATCCTCACCAATGGTACCATCTCCGCGCGTAGCACCTTGGACAAAGTAGCCATTCTCATAGCGAAGTGAAATTGCTAGCCCATCAATTTTTAGCTCGCATACATAGGAGAAACGATCACCGACTGCTTGACGAACGCGGCGATCAAAGTCACGTAAATCCTCTTCATTAAAAGCATTTCCTAGGCTCAGCATTGGCGTACGATGCTCGACCTTTTCAAAGGCATCCAAAATCTGTCCACCTACGCGCTGTGTAGGCGAATGAGCAACTAAGAGCTCTGGATACTCCTGTTCAAGCTTAATAAGCTCGTGAAGACGCTGATCATATTCTGCATCAGGAACACTCGGTTGATCGAGAACGTGATAATCGTAGTTATACTGATTCAAAAGTTCATGAAGCTCTTGGACACGCGTTTTTGCTTGTTCAAAATCCATTTGTTTTCTCCTTTGCTCGTTCATTAAGCCTTTGTAATTGGGGCAAATTTCGCTAATAAGCGCTTAATACCTGTTGGGCTTGGGAACGCAATATCTAACTCTTTAGAGTCGCCCTCACCTTTAATACTTACGACCGTACCTGTTCCCCATTTTTTATGTGCAGCACGATCACCGACGTTCCAATCAAGCGACTCTCCGCCTGTTGATGTCATGCCAGGTCTTGTGAATGACGCACGTCTTGGGGCAGCTGCCGCAGATTTTGGCGCTTGTTTCTTTTGATTTAATCCTTCAATCAGTTCGCTTGGAATCTCTTTAATAAATCGAGACATTGGGTTCACGTTCGTTTTCCCAAATAGCGTACGCATCTGCGCATGAAGCAAGTAAAGCTCTTCTTCCGCTCGAGTAATTCCTACATATGCAAGTCGGCGCTCTTCCTCCATCTCTTCATCCTCAAACAAGGATCGGCTGTGTGGGAAAACACTTTCCTCCATACCAAGTAGGAAGACGACTGGGAACTCAAGTCCTTTTGCCGAGTGAAGAGTCATCATAATCACTTGATCTGTTGGGTCCTCTTCCTCGTCATCGAGTTTATCAATATCAGCTACAAGAGCGAGGTCTGTTAAAAAGGCCACTAAGCTCTTATCTTCACTTACCTTTTCAAATTCTTGGGTAACAGATAAAAACTCGTCAATATTCTCAAGACGACTTTGCGCTTCAATTGTTTTTTCCACCTTCAATGATTCTCGGTATCCTGTGCGTTCTAGCACTTCTTCTACTAGCTCTGTAACGGATAGATAATCCTGCATGTTCGATAGGTTTCCAATCATCTCACGGAAGGAAATAAGCGAATTTGTTGCTTTGCCGCTTAGACCAATAAGCTCAATATCTTGAAGTGCCTGAAAAGCAGACATGTCGCCCATTAAGGCGAAGTTCAACACTTTATCGACAGACGTTGCACCTACACCGCGCTTTGGAACGTTCACGATTCGCGTTAAACTAATATCATCATCGCGGTTGGAAATAAGACGCAGGTATGCCAAGATGTCTTTAATCTCTTTGCGATCGTAGAACTTCGTACCGCCCACGATGGAATAGCTAATGTTTGATTTTAAAAGCACTTCCTCCATTACACGAGACTGTGCATTTGTACGATATAAAATCGCAAAATCACTGTACTTACGTTTCCCGCTATCCACTGCCTGCTTGATTTTACTTGCCACGAACTGAGCCTCTTCACTTTCACTCATTGCCTGGTAGTGATAGATTTTTTGCCCGTCCGTATTTTCTGTCCAAAGATTCTTTGCTTTACGCCCAACGTTATTTTCAATCACTTTGTTGGCCGCTGCCAAAATATTCTTCGTTGAACGATAGTTTTGCTCTAAAAGGATCGTTACAGAACGAGGATAGTCTTTTTCAAAGGATAAAATGTTTTTAATGTCAGCACCGCGCCAGCGGTAAATCGACTGATCGGAATCCCCGACCACACAGATGTTTTGAAAACGAGCCGCTAAGAATTTTACAAGCATATACTGCGCACGGTTCGTATCTTGATACTCATCCACATGAATGTATTGGAACTTTCGCTGATAAAACTCCAGTACTTCCGGAACACGTTGGAAGAGCGTGATCGTCATCATGATTAAATCATCGAAATCAAGTGCTTGATTCTTGCGAAGACGCTTTTGATATTCTGTGTACACCTGACTCCCAACATCTTCGTAAGGACCTGCTGTGTTTTTTGCAAACTCTTCTGGTGTGATTAATTCATTTTTTGCTGCGCTAATCGTACCTAGCAAAGAACGAGGGTCAAACTTTTTGGAGTCAATGTTTTGGTCTTTTAAAATCGCCTTGATCACCGATAGCTGATCGGTCGTATCAAGAATTGTGAAGTTACGATTGTATCCAATTCGGTCAATGTCACGTCGTAAAATACGGACACACATGGAGTGGAACGTTGAAATCCAAATATCTTCTGCTGCTCCACCTAACAGTTTCGTAATACGCTCTCTCATCTCACGCGAAGCCTTATTCGTAAAGGTAATGGCTAAAATGTTCCAAGGAGCCACTTCCTTCTCCGCCATTAGGTACGCAATACGATGGGTTAATACTCTCGTTTTACCACTCCCGGCACCAGCCATGATTAAAAGAGGACCTTCGGTTGTCTTAACGGCCTCTTGTTGCTCCGGGTTCAAACCTACTAATAATTTTTCACTTAAATATCGCATTGAATTCACCGCCTATATCGAACGTATATTCTATTCTATCTGATTTTACATTTTTCCTGCAAACTTATTTCTTTACCGCTTTAACTGTTTTTAATGCCGCTGCTAAATCCGTGTAAATAATATTTCCCACTACTACGGTATCAGCATGACTACTCATTTCTGCGGCCTGTTCCTTTGTTTCAATACCCCCACCGTAAAACAGCTGGGTATTCGTTAACACGCTTTTCACTTCTTCTACTACAGCTGGATCGCCGTACATGCCGCTGTATTCTAAATAAAAGATCGGTAGATGGAACATATTCTCTGCAATATGTGCATACCCTACTACATCTTCAGTTGTCAGGGCTGTATTCGCTTCTGTTAGGGAGGCAACCTTAGCATCTGCATTCAGAATACAGTACCCTTCTACGATTAGCTCGTCCCAGTTCATAATATCTGCATATTCTTTCATTGCCTCATGATGTAAGCCAACGATCCACTCAGTTTTTCGACTGTTTAACACCGATGGGATAAAGTAAAAATCAAAGCCTGGTGTAACAGATTCAATCGTTGAAACCTCGAGCGCACACGGTACCGTATAACGTCGGATACGAGATAATAGCGCAAGGACGTTATCAAGCGTCACGCCATCAGTCCCTCCTACGATAACAGCATCCGTTCCTGATTCGCAAATTTGCTCTAATGCCTCATCTGAGATGTCTTTATTTGGATCTAATTTAAACACGTGTCTCCACTCGTTGATTTCGTACATATGTTGTATCCTCCAATTAATATTCCATTCCATCATTATAACAAAACTCCCCCTCATACACGAACCGAAATCGGCATGAAAGAAACGACTTAAGCGCTTGGATTTGGTAATTTTGTTTGATTATTTGTCAAAGCATCCATTTAGAAGAATAGCCTCTTCATTTTCCCCATGAATAACCATTTTGACGTAGCCAACTGCCATAAATAATTTTTTTGAAAATTATTGTGTTCTTGTTTAGTTGTTTTGGATATGCTAAGATATAGCTAAAAATTAAATGACCTGTATGCATTGAAGGATCAATAGTATTTAGTTCCTCTTCTACAAGCGACTTGGGGATAGTGAAAGCCCGGGAGAATGAATTAAAGAAACGGCAATCTGGAGCATATACCATATAAAGAGGATACATTTTTATGTATCAATCAGGGTGGAACCGCGGGAAACAACTCTCGTCCCTGGACTGTTTACGAACAGTCCGGAGACGAGAGTTGTTTTTTTGTCTACCCTCACTTATTGACTATTAGGAGGAATTAAAATGTCTGTATCAATGGATCAAATCGTATCTCATGCGAAGCATCGTGGTTTTATTTTCCAAGGATCTGAAATTTACGGAGGTCTAGCAAACACGTGGGATTACGGTCCACTTGGAGTTGAATTCAAAAATAATATTAAACGCGCGTGGTGGAAAAAGTTTGTTCAAGAATCTCCATACAACGTAGGATTAGACGCTGCAATTCTTATGAACCCAAAAACATGGGAAGCATCTGGTCACTTAGGTAACTTTAACGATCCAATGATTGACTGTAAAAACTGTAAAGCTCGTCACCGTGCAGATAAACTAATCGAAGCGAAGCTTGAAGAAAAAGGCATTGAAATGATCGTAGATGGCCTTCCATTCTCTGAAATGGAAAACTTAATCAAAGAACACAACATCACTTGCCCTGAGTGTGGTTCTAGTGATTTAACAGATATTCGTCAATTCAACCTTATGTTCAAAACACATCAAGGTGTAACAGAATCTTCTACAAACGAAATTTACATGCGCCCTGAAACAGCACAAGGTATCTTCGTAAACTTTAAAAACGTACAACGTTCGATGAGAAAGAAACTTCCGTTTGGTATCGCTCAAATCGGTAAAAGCTTCCGTAACGAAATCACACCTGGTAACTTCACGTTCCGTACGCGTGAATTCGAACAAATGGAGCTTGAATTCTTCTGTAAACCTGGTGAAGAACTAGAATGGTTCAGCCACTGGAAAGAGACAGCTCACAAATGGTTACTAGGATTAGGTATGAACGCTGAAAAACTTCGTCTACGTGACCATGATGAAGATGAGCTATCTCACTACAGTAATGCAACAACTGACTTTGAATACAAATTCCCATTCGGTTGGGGAGAGCTATGGGGTATCGCTTCTCGTACAGATTACGACCTCAAGCAACATATGGAGCATTCTGGTGAAGACTTCAACTACATCGATCAAGAAACAAACGAGCGCTATGTTCCTTACTGCATCGAGCCATCTCTTGGTGCTGACCGCGTAACGCTTGCATTCCTTTTAGATGCATATGACGAGCAGGAACTTGAAGATGGTACATCTCGCACAGTGATGCACATTCACCCAGCACTTGCACCGTTCAAAGCAGCGATCTTCCCTCTTTCTAAAAAATTAGGGGCTGAAGCACGCGAAGTATTCGCTGAGCTATCTAAATACTTCATGGTTGATTATGATGATGCAGGTTCAATCGGGAAACGCTACCGTCGTCATGACGAAATCGGTACACCGTTCTGTATCACATTTGACTTTGATTCAGTAGAAGATAAGCAAGTGACGATCCGTAACCGTGACACAATGGAACAAAAACGTGTTCCAATTAGCGAACTTAAGAACATTCTAGAGGAAGCAACACAGTTTTAATTCACATAACAAAAAAGCAGCCTTTTTATAAAGGGCTGCTTTTTTTAGATAAGTGCCTCTGTCGCTACGAAAGCTCGGCTTTGTAGGTCTTGAGAACGCACGCAATAAGCGATTGTTTTTTTCTTTTTGTTCTTTACGACGTGTACATGATCGTCGTATGTGTAAAGAGATAGGGTAACGTCTGTTTTCCCTTGTTTTGTTTGAATCACAACAGGAGTTCCTGCATCGTTTGGATTCAAGTACTTCGCTTCTGTTCCTGGATATATATAATATTGCTTGATAAATAAGGCTTCGTTAAATTGCTCAACGATCTGAGTCTTTTCTTGACCTTCAACCGCTTCACCATCAATCGTAACCACTGCTTGTTCAGTCACGACTTCTGGATGTAACTGAAATCTTGTGACAAACCATTTTACAACGGTCGTTGGCATTGATGATACAACTAATTTAAATACACTTGTGACAATGATCGAAAGAACTACAACCCATGTCATCGTTCACTCATCTCCATTACGTATTAAAATGAATTACACAATAATGGTAACATAAAATGAATGAGACATTTTTGTAGATTATGTGAACTCTCTTACGATCTGAAGTTGAACTGAACAAAAAAACAGACCCTTACCTACCATAAGGGCCTGATCGTTTTACTTTCATAATCTTACTTTAATAAAGGTAAATCTGCTTCAGTGGATGATTGATAACCATCTCCGAGTACCCAGATCTGCTGACTGTCTGGGGAAGAAACTTTCGTATAAAGTACTTTTTTAGGTGATAAAATGGTACTTGATGATCCTGCTTTAATGATATTAGAGCTTGACCCTAATGTAGGAGAATATTGATAATAAGTAGTATCCGTATCAATTTCAAAATGGAGATGTGCTCCTGTTGAATATTTACCAGTATTCCCATACTTACCAAGTGACGTATCCTTCGTTACGCTAGCTCCTTTGGAAACCCCGATTGATGCCAAATGATGGTAGCGAAAAATTAAATCCTTTGTGGATCCTGTTGCATGGATATAGGCATCAGGATATTTTACAATCACCGTATTTCCTAGAATATTATCGTATCCTGCAGCTAAAACCGTACCTTTTCCACTAGCCCAGACTGTACGACTACTAGTCGATGAAGTGAGGTCCCAACCGTAGTGTTTAAAACCAAATTTTTGTTCATATTTCGCATTTAAAAATCCTGCTGTAATATACGCATCGTTAACAGGTTGAATAAGCTTCTGAGTCGCAGCCTGCGCAAAGGAAGGTATTGATAGCGTAAGTAGGAAAACGATTGATACAACTAAACCTAACAGTTTTTTCATATGTATTCTCCTTTTCATCTTATATTTCTTACCTGTTAACTATAATACATAAAATGGAAAAACTATAGAGCTTTAACTATATTGAAACATACTTAACAAAACCCAAAAACACCCATCTGATGACATCACAATTGAACAAATGATTGACAGCCTCATCTCTTGATCCCCTAACAACTTGCTGTTATTTTTGTGTAGATTTTTGCATCTTCACAAAAAGATAATATTCGTAAATATGTCGAGTTATGAGAGAAAACGACGAACGATTTAGGTTCTATTTTATCTTCACAACTATATATCGCTCACACTAATTTTAAACCATATCTAAAAAAAGAACCCGTTGTCGCTAGATAGCGATAACAGGTTCTTTTCAGTCAAGTTTTATTCTGACTTCTCTTCGTAAAGACGTTCTAATACCATTTGATACGCGTCACTGCCATAGTTTAAGCAGCGCTTTACACGGGAAATTGTTGCTGTACTTGCACCCGTTTCATTTTCGATTTTGTGGTAAGTGAATCCTTCTCGAAGCATACGTGCTACCTCTAAACGCTGTGCAAGAGATTGAATTTCATTAACCGTACAAAGATCGTCAAAGAACGTATAGCATTCTTCAATATCTTTTAATGATAAAACAGCTTGAAATAACTGATCTAGCTCTTTACCGCGAAGTTTATCAATTTGCATAGACTCTACTCCTTTTACCATGTTTGTAAATACCATCTATTTATATTTCGACCTCTAACGAGAGAAGACAGTGCTTGTCCCCACTTCCAAAGGACCGAAACTATAAGGAGGCTCAGATAATACTACTTTCTGAACCTCTCCTTTTTTCATAAGATGAATCTTTTATTTAGGATAACCTCATCGATCTTATATTAAAAGCAATACTCTTATATTTTAACGCATTATCGTTGGAAAGAGTACTTCTTTCTTCATAACATCATAAATTCCGTTCGGTGTAATGCGAATATAAGGCAAATGTGTAGAAGACAAAAAGAGCAGTGAATAGATTGGATCACTATGCGTATATCCACGTTCGCGTAGCTTTGTGATCATCGCTTCCTCTTTTACAACTAGCTCATCCATCGGCAGATCTGACATGCTTCCGCCCACTAAAAGCGGAATTTCAGCAATTACCTCTCCGTTTTCTACTAACACAATTCCTCCACCAAGCTCCTTCATTCTCTTAAAAGCGGTCAGCATGTCATCTTTGTTTTTTCCTATAATAATGATGTCACCTGTATTCGAGAACGAACTAACAAATCCTGATACGTTGGATGCGAATCCTTTAATCAGCGTGTTAATTCGCCATTTCCCATTTCTGTCCGCAAGCATTAAAAAGCTTTCGTCTCCTTCTGGCAGCTCATCAGCAGAGATATCCATGTTAATGGAATATGGCTTCATGATCACCGTGTTTTCCATATGGAGACCAAGCGGCATTGAAAATTGCAAATCATCTTTCGTGAGGGTCCAGTCTAATTTTAATGGATGAACATCAAATTCCTCCCATGGAAACTCATTGAAAGCACGCTGATTGATGCCGTCCTTTAGCACCCACTGACCTTTTGCCAAGACAGAGACAGGCGTCGGATCGTCTTTTGCCTGTAAAATATTCAAGTTGGCAATTCGGCCTGTTGTAATGCTACCATGAAGGTGCCCAAGGTTGTAGTAGTTCGCAACATTAAAGGACACCATATGATATGCATCAATTAATGGGACACCTTGTTCAATGGCGATCTTTACAAGCATATCTGAAATCCCCTCTTTATAAAAAGAAGGTGTCGAGCCATCGCTATTCATTGTGATTTGATCGTAACACGTAATTCCCAATTCCTGCATTTCCTTAAGAAGCACAGGCAGATCAGGTCGAATAGATGAATGACGCAATGACACGTGATAGCCGTGCATTAAACGTTTTAGTACATCCTGACCTGTCATTGCTTCGTGGTCACAATCCGCACCAAGAAGCTTCATTTTTCCTAACGTCATTTCAGAAGCACCAGGGAAATGTCCTTCTACTTTCTTTTTCAGTCGCTTCGTCTCTTGAATCCAGTGCAGCATCATGTCATCACCATTTAAAAGCTTCGGCCATGCCGTAAGTTCTCCACCTTGGATAACTGCTTCATTCTCTAACCATGATTTTACGTTTCCATTTGAAAAAATATGATCTTCTCCTGCAAACTCTGTCTGCCCGTCAAATCGGCACCACCAGTACATCGTTGACGGAAGTTCAGAAAATTTCTTCACTATAGAAAACGCTTTCTTTTTATCAGACTGTAAAGCCAGTACTAAATTATCGTTCACGAGCGTTGTCGTCCCATGAATCGATGCATATTCTGCAAATGTTTGGGGATTATATAATTGAAAAGGGTGGACATGAGGCTCAATGTATCCAGGTACAACAAACTGATCGGTACAATCTACGACTTCTGTTCCACTGAGGTTGGCTGGCCACTTTTCACCTACATATACAATTCGATCTTCGTAAATCCATATATTTGCCGTAAGCCAATTTCGTAAAAATGAATGTAAAAACGTAGCATTTTGAAGAATAATGCTTGGAGCTTTTGATCCGTTTAGCACCTCAACATGCTCACGCAACTCTTTATTTTTCCAACGATAACGTTGTTCAAGCATGTACATCACCTCTTTTTTGTAACCGTTATCATTATGGTATCACAATACGTGTATTAACGCACCGAAGAATTAAACGAATATTTGAACTTTTTATGAAGGTGGAGAATGAAATGAAGCAAAATATCGGTACATTAAATGCATTAATTCGAATTACGCTTGGTTTTACTGTTTTAGCTTGGTCAATCGCTCGTCTATCTAGAAGACCGTATAAACAGTCTCATTTGGTTTATGCGATGCTTGGTGGGATGAAAATTGCTGAAGGATTTACGCGCTTTTGTCCATTAACGTATGCATATGACAAATCGCAAGAGAAATCAAAGGCTGATGAACAACCTTATTTGACAACATATAACCCATCTTAATGAAGAAAAATGCGGGCGATGAGCCTGCATTTTTTTATTTGTGACCTTTGTCCCTCGAATCTACATCTATCCTCACTATTAAAAATGAATTTTTTTTGATAATATGGGTGATTGAGAGTGAATATTACATTATAATTACAATATACTTATATTTTGTAATGATATTGTAATATTCTTGCAATAACAGGAAGTTTTGGAGGGGTTAGAAAGTGCTTTATGAAAGAAAACACCGTTATGTACACAGTCTAGATGGACTTCGAGCGTTAGCTGTTCTATCAGTTATTGCTTATCATCTAAACTTAAAATGGGCACCAGGAGGTTTTTTGGGCGTAGACGTTTTTTTTGTGTTGTCTGGCTATCTCATTACCTCTATTTTATTAGATCAACAGCAGCATCAAACCTTTAGTCTTCAGAAGTTTTGGATTAGTCGCGTGCGTCGTCTGCTTCCCGCTGCTTATTTCATGATTGCCGCAACCGTTTTGTGGATCATTTTCTTTAAGCGCTCACTGCTACACACCATACATGGTGATGCATTGACTTCTGTTTTTTATATGAGTAACTGGTGGTTTATCTTTCATAAAGTTTCGTATTTTGATAGTTTCAACTCTATGTCTCCATTAAAAAACTTATGGTCGTTAGCAATCGAAGAACAGTTTTATATCGTATGGCCACTTTTCTTATTAGTGGGCTTGAAGTTAATGAACAGCCGTAAAAAGCTGACCTTCGTGATCTTCCTTTTCGCTCTTCTTTCGGCAGGATTAATGGGCTTTTTATATGAGCCTGGTGAAGATCCAAGCCGCATTTACTACGGAACAGATACACGTGCGTTTGCTTTACTTTTAGGAGGATGCTTAGCGTTTATTTGGCCAATGCAACGCCTATCGTCCAAGAATTTGCCGAAACCTGCCCGCCGAATATTGAATGTCGTCAGCGTGATTACATTTGCTATTTTAATTTTTTGTATGGCGACGGTTGATGAGTTTAAACCGTTCGTATACAAAGGTGGCATGTTTTTAATTGCTTTAAATACGGCTATTTTAATCGCAACCATCAGCCATCCTAGCAGTTTCTTAGGAAAAGTATTATCGGTAAGACCGTTAACATGGATTGGAACAAGGTCGTACGGCATTTACCTTTGGCACTATCCTATTATTATTTTAACAACGCCGTTATCAGAGATGGGCATATTTAATCCTGTTCGCATGGGATTGCAAGTGGGGGTAACACTCCTGATCGCTGAGCTTTCTTATCGTTATTTTGAGACGCCAATTCGTCGGAATGGATTCCTTTATTACTTTAAAATGTATCATCCAAAACGATTAATTCAGTGGAAGCTTCTCCCTCACAAGCAGCGAATTATTACGATTTTGCCTGTCGTTGTATGTGTCGTTCTGATTAGTGATTTTGCTTACTCTTTTACATACAAAGCGAGCACCAGTGAAGCATCACCAAAGCAAACGGTCATTAAGGTACACCATACAGAACCTGCACATACGCAGGTAAAACCAAACCCAGAGCCTGAAAAAGATAAGCCTGTGGCAAAACCAGTTGAACCACCAAAACCATCCTATACAGATGTATTAGCCATCGGTGACTCGATCATGCTTGATATCGCGCCAGAGCTTCAAAAGCTGTACGGCTCGATTACGATTGATGGAAAAGTTGGGCGACAAATGAGCGAAGCCATTGAGCTCGCGCCTAATTACCAATCCTTTAACCACCCGGATAAGGCCATTATCGTAGAGCTAGGTACAAACGGATACTTTACAGAAGAACAATTGGATGCCTTTTTAAGCCACTTTCCAGAGGCACAAATTTTTATTGTAAACACAAAGGTTCCAAGACCTTGGGAAGATGAAGTGAATGTAGTGATTAATCAAAAAGCCCGACAATCGAAGAAAATCCAGCTCATAGATTGGTACTCACACGGAAGCAATCATCCTGAATACTTTGCTCCTGACGGGGTTCACTTACAGCCGAGCGGTGCGAGAAGGCTCGCTTCACTCATCAGTCAAGAAATGAACAGCTAATACAGAATCACATCCTCATTAATGGGGATGTGATTCTTTAATGTATCCCTCTACCTTATCAAGGAATAACGAGTGCATCAAAAACTCTATTATGTGCTCTTTTTTGGGGGAAACGTAAACGATCTTAGCACGGATTTTCCTTTTCTAACATTAGAGCAGAACTTGTAATTACCTTCCAGATATATTATATTATTTGACGTATCAAATGTTTTAATTTAATAACCACTTATCTATACTATGTTCAATTATTATTAGGGTATTTTACAAACGTTCGACATTGAATAACTTGATTTTAGAGTAAGTGACTTGGATGAGGCAAATTATGAATGGATCGTTTTCTTGAGAAAATATAATAAGTTCATTCATGAGTCGTTATGAAGATGAAAAAATTCAAAAATAGAATAGGAGACTGGCGCATGGAGATACTCGCAGCAGTTTTAGTGGGAATTGTAGCATTGGAACATTTATTCATTATGATTCTTGAAATGTTTTTTATTCGTTCAAAGGTAGCCAAACGAGCATTCAAATTACCTGAGCACTTGGAAGAAGATCCGAATGTAGCCGTTATGTTTGCAAATCAGGGATTATATAATGGATTTTTAGCATCAGGACTCATTTGGGGGCTCATGCTAGGATTCAATTCAGTTGGTCATATGATTCAGTTATTTTTCGTAATTTGTGTGGTTTTGGCAGCGATTTACGGGAGTTTTACATCTAACAAGTCAATTATTATCAAACAGGGACTTCCAGCCATTTTAGCACTGATTGCACTTTTATTTGTCAGATAAAATTTAAATCTTTCGACAACCTCTTTCACAGCAACCTCATCTCCCATGGTAGGGTTGCTTTTTATTTTTTTCATACTCTTGATTGGCACCACAGAAAACATTTCCAAATGCAGATACCCACATACTTTTGAAGGTAAAAAGCATACATTCGCTAAATCACCTTTGTTTGACTAATAAAGTTGAAAATTTTTTAGCACCCTTTTCCCCTTATTAAATTAATATTTTAGGTCCCTTGCAGCCCTGTACTCATTTAATCAATTTGACTCACTTCTTTAACAGCCAATTTAAAAAATCCCCATCTTTACTCATAAAGATGGGGATTTTTGTTATCTAACTCCTTCTGAAAGTGCTCTTTTTCCAATATCCGTTCTGTAAAAGAACCCTTCTTTTCCGATTTTATTTATTTCCTGGTAGGCCTTCTCCTGTGCTTCTTCTAACGTTGCTGCCTTCGCACCAACAAGAAGGACACGCCCTCCGTCTGAGACGAAATGGTCATCTTTTTCCTTTACACCCGCATGGAAAAGCAATGACTGTGCGTCTAGGTCCTGTAATCCCTCAATCGTCGCTTCTTTTTTATAAGCATTCGGATAGCCTTCCGCCGCAAGAACGACACCAAGTACCGCTTCGTCGGACCACTTTATTTCAACAGGCTCCTTTTTACATAGCTGAAGCAACACTTCGACAAGGTCACTTTCCATACGCGGAAGAACGACTTGTGTTTCTGGGTCTCCAAATCGTGCGTTAAATTCAATGACCTTTGGCCCGTCCACTGTTGCGATCAGCCCAGCGTACAATACGCCTGTATAAGGACAGCCTTCTGCTTCAAGCGCTTTGGCCATTGGCTCCACAATTGCTCGAACGGCCGTTTGAACAAGCTCCTCACTAATTTGCGGAACAGGTGAGTACGCCCCCATTCCTCCCGTGTTCGGACCTTTATCATTATTGTAGGCACGCTTATGGTCTTGAGCGATCACCATTGGATAAACGTTCGTTCCTTGCACGAATGCCATTAATGAAAACTCTTCACCTGCTAAAAATTCTTCGATGACTACTTTACTTCCCGCACCTGCAAACTTATCGTGAACGAGAATATCTTGAAGTGCCTCCACCGCTTCTTCAACCGTAAAAGCAACGGTAACACCCTTTCCAGCTGCAAGGCCATCTGCTTTAATCACAATAGGAGCCCCTTGCTGTTCAACGTACTTCTTCGCATCCTCAAAGCTCGTAAATACCTCATAAAAAGAGGTCGGAATATCATACTTCGCCATCAGTTCTTTTGCGAATGCTTTACTTCCTTCAATCATCGCTCCGCTTTGATGAGGTCCGAATACCGTTAACCCTGCCTCTTCAAAGTCATCTACAATCCCGTTCATAAGAGGTACCTCAGGGCCAACAATAGTTAGCTGAACATCGTTTTCTTTTGCAAACGTAATGAGCTTCTGATGTTCATTCTCTTGAATAGGAACGAGTGTCGCTACATCTGTCATTCCTGCATTTCCAGGTGCGACAAAGGTTGTATCTACTAAAGAACTTTGTGCGACCTTCCATGCGATCGTATGCTCACGCCCGCCTTTTCCAATTACTAAAACATTCATCCCCGCTCACCTCTTTATTAATGTTTAAAGTGTCTCATTCCTGTGAAGACCATTGCAATACCGTACTCGTCCGCTTTTTCAATCGACTCTTCGTCACGAATCGATCCACCTGGTTGAATAATAGCCGTAACGCCTGCTTTTGCAGCGGCTTCCACTGTATCGCCCATTGGGAAGAATGCGTCAGACCCTAGAGCAGATCCCTGTGCTTTTTCTCCAGCTTGATTGATGGCAATATTTGCTGAGCCAACGCGGTTCATTTGGCCTGCTCCTACACCAACTGTCATGTTATCTTTTGCTAGCACAATGGCATTTGATTTCACATGCTTAACTACTTTCCAAGCAAGCTTCAAGTCAGCCCATTCTTGTTCCGTTGGTTCACGCTTTGTCGCCACTGTAATCGTCGCATCGTCGAATCCATGTGTATCAAGATCTTGGCGTAATAAGCCCCCCTGAATAGAAGTAAGCTGCTGTTCTTGTACCTTTTCACCATCTAACTCAATTGTAAGCAGACGAAGATTCTTTTTAGATGTTAATACTTCTAGTGCGTCTTCATCGAACGCTGGTGCAATAATAATCTCTAAAAAGATTTCATGCATTTTTTCAGCCGTTGCACGGTCAATTGGTTTATTAGCCGCAATAATTCCCCCGAAGATAGACGTTGGATCTGCTTCGTATGCCTTTTGATAAGCATCTTCAATTGTATTCCCAACGCCAACACCGCATGGATTCATATGCTTAACCGCGACAACCGCAGCGTCATTAAACTCTTTTAAAATTTGAAGTGCCGCATTTGCATCGTTAATGTTGTTGTAGGAAAGCTCTTTTCCGTGAAGCTGCTTTGCTGTTGCAATCGAGCCTTTTTTAGCTAACGGCTTTTTGTAGAAAGAAGCTTTTTGATGAGGGTTCTCCCCGTAGCGTAGACCTTGTACCTTTTCAAAAGTTACCGTAACTTTTTCAGGTGCCTCTTCGCCAACGATATCTGTTAAATACTCCGCGATAAGTGCATCATAAGAAGCAGTATGACGGAATACCTTTGCTGCTAGACGCTGATTCGTTTCAAATGAAACAGCCCCAGATTGTAGTTCCTCTACAACACCCGCATAATCAGTAGGATCTACTAAAACCGTAACAGATTGATAGTTTTTCGCAGCCGAACGAAGCATCGTTGGTCCACCGATATCAATGTTTTCGATCGCATCTTCTAATGCTACGTTCTCTTTTTCGATCGTTTGTTGGAACGGATATAAATTCACGACCACAATATCAATTGGCGTGATGCCATGCTCAGCCAGCTGCTTTTGATGATCCTCATTTGCACGAAGGGCTAGTAAGCCACCGTGTACGTTTGGGTGAAGTGTTTTTACGCGACCGTCCATAATCTCAGGAAAGCCCGTTACTTCAGATATTCCCATTACATCAATACCATTTTCCTCTAACGTACGTTTCGTTCCACCAGTAGAAACGATTTCGACATCTAGTTTTACTAACTCCTGTACCAATTCTACAATCCCTGTTTTATCTGAAACGCTGATCAATGCGCGCTTTTTAGCCATTTGTTAATCCCTCCATGCAAATTCTACTTGTTTTATTATATTACCATGGTAAAGTATTAAAATATTTTAATCAAGATTTCTTACGTAGATACGCTGAAATAATTCTTGTAGTGTCTTTGGATAAAATTCATGCTCGAGCGCGTGAATTCGTTCTTCGACCTGCTCACGATCATCGTTCTCATGAATAGGCACAGAAAATTGTGCAATGATTGGCCCTGTATCCATTCCTTCATCTACATAGTGAATTGTAATTCCTGTAAGTTTGACTCCTGCCTCTAATGCTTGACCAACCGCATCTTTTCCTGGGAAAGAAGGCAGGATTGATGGGTGGAGGTTCACAATTCGATTTGAAAATGCCTCAAGAAGTACATCACCAATTAATCTCATGTAACCTGCTAGTACAAGAAATTCAACGTTGTACTCTTTTAGTTGTTGAAGAATCGCAGTCTCATACGCAGCTTTATCTTTGTAGCCTTTTGGAGATAAAACAAGCGTATTAATATTGGCTTCCTGCGCTCTCTCAACTACTTTTGCCCCTGGCTTATCACAAACAAGTAAGGAAAGCTCAGCTTCAAGCTCCCCTTTTTGAATTGAATCGACGATTGCTTGAAAGTTGCTTCCGCTTCCTGAAGCAAAGACGGCAATTTTGATCATTCCATCTTCCCTCCACCGAAGTGAACGCCTTCTTCACTCGTTACACGCCCAATAATGAAAGCTTGTTCTCCTAACTCTTCAATGGCTCTCATAATCTCTGGTGCATCCTCTGTTTTCACTGCTAAAACAAATCCAATCCCCATATTAAACACTTCAAACATTTCTCGTTGCTGAAGCTCCCCGTGCTGTTGAATGAAATTAAAAATAGCTGGAATTGGCCATGACCCAAAATCAATATCGACTCCTAGACCTTCAGGAAGCATACGAGGAATATTTTCAACAAAGCCGCCGCCTGTAATATGGGCCATCCCGTTCACACGCCCCGCTTTTAACGCAGCCAGCGCTGCCTTAACGTAAATTTTTGTCGGCTTTAGTAACTCTTCCCCTAATGGAAGCTCTAGCCCTTCATATACTTCATGTAAATCTAAGTTCGCATCTTGAAGAAGTACTTTTCGAACAAGCGAGTAGCCGTTGCTATGAATGCCGCTTGAGGTGATACCTACTAAAATATTGCCGGCCTCAATGTTCTCACCGGTAATAATCTCTGCCTTCTCAACCGCTCCGACAGAGAAGCCAGCAAGGTCATATTCACTGTCGTCATACAAACCAGGCATTTCGGCCGTTTCACCACCAACTAGTGCACACCCAGCCTGCTCACAGCCGTCTGCCACTCCCTTTACGATGCTTTCAATTTTTTCAGGAATGGCTTTTCCACACGCAATATAATCAAGAAAGTAAAGAGGTTCTGCGCCTTGGACAACGACATCATTTACACACATCGCTACAGCATCAATGCCGATCGTGTCGTGCTTATTCATGAGGAATGCAAGCATGAGCTTCGTTCCTACTCCATCTGTTCCTGACACAAGGACAGGCTCTTTTAACTGAAGAGACGATAAATCAAACATCCCACCAAATCCACCAACGCTACCCATTACTCCAGGTCGCATCGTACGACGAACGTGCTTTTTCATGCGCTCAACGGCTTCGTATCCAGCGTGAATATCGACTCCTGCTTCTTTATATGAATATGACATGTTGCCACTCCTTTTATTAAGGTAAAATTAACAGTTCACTTCTTCTTTCTCATGAGGCAATACCGTATCTGGATAAATCTCAGTCGGGTATTGACCATTAAAACACGCCATACACTGACCACGATATTTCCCTTCATACGGTCGTCCGATCGCATCTACCATTCCTTCAGGGCTTAGGAATTCAAGCGTATCTGCCCCAATCAGCTTGCGAATTTCTTCCACAGAGTACGTAGAGGCAATCAGTTCTTCGTGTGTAGATGTATCGATTCCGTAAAAGCACGGGTTCTTAATTGGCGGTGAGCTGATTCGCACGTGTACTTCAGTTGCACCAGCCTCACGAAGCATGGACACAATGCGACGGCTCGTTGTACCACGAACAATGGAATCATCGACCATTACGACACGTTTGCCTTCTACGATTTTACGAACCGGAGATAGCTTCATCTTAACCCCTTGTTCACGAAGCTCTTGTGATGGTTGAATAAATGTGCGACCAACATAACGATTTTTAATCAACCCAAGCTCGTATGGAATACCAGACTGCTCGGCAAACCCAATGGCAGCAGAAATACTAGAATCAGGTACACCTGTTATAACGTCTGCTTCAACTGGAGTTTCGATTGCTAGCTGCTTGCCTAGATTTTTACGCGCCGAGTGAACGTTAATTCCATCAACGTTACTGTCAGGGCGAGAAAAGTAAATGTATTCCATGCTGCAAATAGCACGATTATTCGATAAAGAAAACTTCTCTGACGTCATGCCTTCGTCGTTAATAACGATTAGCTCACCAGGCTCAACGTCTCTTTCGTATACAGCGCCCACTACGTCAAATGCACATGTTTCCGAAGCCACGACATACGCATCGCCCATTCGTCCAATAGACAGGGGACGTAATCCGTTCGGATCAAGAGCCACCATCATTTCTGTTTCCGTTAAAATAACGAACGCATAGGCACCCTTCACCATTGTTAAGGCATTTTTCAACTTGTCTTTTAATAAACGATAACCGCTGCGTTTGATCAAATGCGCAAGTACTTCAGTATCAGACGTCGATTGAAAAATACTTCCTTGGCTTTCAAGCTGATGTTTTAAGGCATTCGCATTAACGATGTTTCCGTTATGAGCTAGTGCAATGCTTCCCTCATGTGAGCGGAAGTGAAGCGGCTGAACGTTCTCATAGCCGCCTCCTCCTGCTGTTGCATAGCGTACATGTCCAATCGCACCTCGACCGTTGTGCAATTGATTTAATTCACCGTGTCCGAAAATTTCTGTTACAAGTCCTGTTCCTTTTACAACGCTCACTTTTTCGCCGTTTGTCACAGCAACCCCAGCACCCTCTTGACCACGGTGCTGTAAGCTATGAAGACCATAATACGTAATTTGTGAGGCCGTTTCGTGCCCCCAAATTCCAAACACTCCACATTCTTCATTTAGACCTTTTATTTCAGCAAACATGAAATAGCTCCTTTCCAAGCATCTTCGAGTTGCTTCACATCTGATTGAAGGTATGTTTCACCTGCTTCATTTTGAATGGTTACAGTGTGATCTGCCGTTACATGACCAATGAATGTTGCCTGAACAAATTCTTCAAACTTCGCTTGATTCTCAGGGCGAACGGTTACGACAAAACGAGATTGTGATTCGCTAAATAGTGCCGTTGTTGCCTCTCCAGGTAGGCTTACAGTTACGCCTAGTCCGTTTGTTCCAAATGTTGATTCTGCAAGTGCCACACCTAGACCGCCTTCTGCTACATCATGTGCAGATGCGACTAAACCAGAACGAATCGCTGTTAACAGCTGCTTTTGACGACGAAGCTCCGTATCTAGGTCCAGTGCTGGCGCTTTACCGAATAGACGTCCTTCTAGTACCTTTTGAAGCTCACTTCCGCTAAATTCAGGATGTGTTTCCCCAAGAACGTAGACAAGGTCTCCCTCTTGTTTGAACGCCTGTGTTGTAATGTGGGCAAGGTCTTCAATAAGGCCGACCATTCCGACAACAGGCGTTGGGTAAATGGCTTCACCTTTTGTTTCGTTATACAATGAAACGTTCCCGCCGATAACCGGTGTTGAAAGCACGCGACATGCTTCACTCATCCCGTCAACGGACTTTTCAATTTGCCAAAAGATTTCTGGCTTTTCAGGGTTTCCGAAGTTCAAGCAGTCTGTAATCGCAAGTGGCTGTGCTCCAGAACAAACGATATTACGCGCTGCCTCTGCCACCACAATTTTGCCACCGACTTCTGGGTCTAAGTATAAATAGCGAGAATTACAGTCAGTCGTCATTGCTAGGGCCTTGTTCGTTCCTCGTACACGAACGACCGCCGCGTCTGATCCTGGTGAAACGACCGTGCTCGTACGCACCATATAATCGTACTGATTGTAGACCCATTCCTTACTTGCAATCGTTGATTGTGAAAGCAATGTTTTTAGCATTTCCTCATGATTTTCCACTACCGGCTGATAGTCGTTCATTTCTTGGAATTCACGGTAATAAGCCGGCTCAGCTGATGGCTTATGATAAACCGGTGCCTCTTCTGCAAGTGCATCAACAGGAACGTCTGCGACTACTTCTCCTTTGTGCGTTAAGCGAAGCTTTTTATCATCCGTTACGACTCCAACAGATACCGCTTCTAATCCGTACTTCGTAAATAGGTCCACGATTTCTTGCTCACGGCCTTTTTCAACGACGATTAACATTCGCTCCTGTGACTCAGAGAGCATCATTTCATAAGCGGTCATGCCTGTTTCACGCTGTGGAATAAGGTCTAGATTTAACTCGATGCCTGATCCTGCTTTACTTGCCATTTCAGCAGATGAACTAGTTAAGCCCGCTGCACCCATATCTTGAATTCCTACTAAACTATCAAGCTTGATAAGTTCTAAGCATGCCTCTAACAAAAGCTTCTCCATAAATGGGTCGCCTACTTGAACCGCTGGGCGCTTCTCTTCTGATTGATCCGATAGCTCTTCAGAAGCAAAGGTCGCACCGTGAATACCGTCGCGCCCTGTTTTAGCACCTACATACATCACGGTATTTCCAACACCTTTTGCCTGACCCTTTTTTATGTCTTCATGATTAATTAACCCGACGCACATGGCGTTTACGAGTGGATTTCCATCGTAAGACGATTCGAATTGAATCTCTCCGCCCACCGTTGGAATTCCAATGCAGTTTCCATACCCTGCGATACCTGCTACTACTTCTTCAAACAAATGGCGAACGCGTGGTGATGTTAGTTCTCCAAATCGAAGTGAATTTAAAATGGCAATTGGTCGTGCGCCCATTGAGAACACGTCACGAATGATTCCGCCCACGCCCGTTGCAGCACCTTGATAAGGCTCAATAGCTGATGGATGGTTATGACTCTCGATTTTAAACACCACTGCCTGATTATCACCAATGTCTACAATTCCAGCTCCTTCACCAGGACCTTGTAGTACTTTCTCACCCGTTACAGGGAACTTTTTCAGCACAGGCTTTGAGTTTTTATAACTGCAGTGCTCTGACCACATAACTGAAAATAATCCTGTTTCCGTATAGTTTGGCAATCTACCAAGAATCTTTTCAACGCTTGCAAATTCTTCGTCTGTCAGACCCATTTCGCGATACACTTTATCTGCTTTGATTTGTTCAACATTTGGTTCAAGAAGTAACGACATGTTTTTCCCTCCACTGCTTTACAATCGATTGAAACATTTTTAGACCGTCTGCACTACCAAGTAATGAATCTACTGCTCGTTCTGGATGTGGCATCATTCCAAGGACATTTCCTCTTTCATTCGTAATGCCCGCAATATCTTCTAAGCTACCGTTCGGATTTTCTGTTGCATAACGAAAGGCAATTTGATTATTGTCTTTTAATTGTTGTAGAGTTGCTTCGTCACAGTAATAGTTTCCTTCTCCATGAGCGACCGGAATGGAAATCACTTCATCTTGTTCATAACCCGCTGTAAAGATCGTTTCATTATTAGCAACTTTCAAATTAATCGGCTTACAAATAAACTTTA
Organism: Priestia koreensis; assembly: GCF_001274935.1. Lineage (GTDB taxonomy): Bacteria > Bacillota > Bacilli > Bacillales > Bacillaceae_H > Bacillus_AG > Bacillus_AG koreensis. Next base: position 254,490 of record NZ_LILC01000030.1, read on the forward strand.
GGCTATCATTTCTGCGCATTGCCCCAGGAAGTAATCCCGCTTCTAAGAGAATTTGAAATCCGTTACATACTCCGAGTACAGGCTTTCCTTCTTTTGCTAAACGAATGACTTCTGGCATAATATTTGAAAAACGAGCGATAGCCCCAGAACGAAGATAGTCTCCGTAAGAAAAGCCACCAGGAAGTAATACCCCGTCAAAGCCTTCTAAGCTTTCCTGATCGTGCCACACATATTCAACTTCCTCGCCGAGTTCGTCTTTAACGGCGTGAAACATATCTACATCACAGTTAGAGCCTGGAAATACGATGACTGCAAATTTCACTGAGGAACACCCTCCTCTACTTCGTAACGATAATCTTCGATAACTGTATTTACAAGCAGCTTCTCACACATTTCACGAACGCGTGCATCAAGATCTTGTTCCGTCTTTTCAATCGTTAGCTCTAGGTATTTCCCAATGCGAACATCATCTACTTCGTTGTAACTCATGCGATGTAGAGAGCTTTTTACAGCCGTTCCTTGTGGATCTAATACACTTTCTCTTAATGTGACGAATACTTTTACTTTATACATACGTCTCCCCCGATTCTCGTTAAAATTTCTTCGTACGCTTCTGTTAAACTTCCTAAGTCACGTCTAAATACATCTTTGTCTAATTTTTGCTTTGTTTTTGCATCCCAAAAGCGGCACGTATCCGGCGAAATTTCATCCGCTAAAATGATCTTGCCGTCTTTGGTACGACCGAATTCGAGCTTGAAGTCTACCAAGATAATGTTTTTATCCTTGAAGAATGGAATGAGTATATCGTTAATTTTTCGCGCTGATTCTTTTAAAAATGCCAGTTCAGCTTCTGTTGCTAGATTTAGCATCAGTGCATGATCATCTGTAATAAGCGGATCACCTAGCTCATCGTCTTTGTAATAAAATTCAACGATTGGTGTTTTAAGGGGTAGCCCTTCTGCCATTCCTAGTCGCTTTGCCATGCTGCCTGCTGCAATGTTTCGAACGACGACTTCTAATGGAATAATGGTTACTTGCTTCACGAGCTGTTCGTTCGTTGACAGCTTTTGAACAAAATGCGTAGAAATATTGTTCTCGTGGAGCATATTAAATAGCAAACTACTGATCTCGTTGTTTAATACCGCTTTTCCATCAATCTCAGCTTTCTTTTGCCCGTTAAAAGCAGTCGCATCGTTTTTGTACTCCAGCCACAAAAGCTGATCTTCACTTGTTGCGTAAATTCGCTTTGCTTTTCCCTCATATAGCAGATCGCCTTTTTCCACAAAAAACCCTCCAAATCACTGAATATTCTGATATGATATCGTGACAGAAGGCAAAGCTAGGCTTTGCCTATCCTTCACATCCTGTTATAGTCCTAATCGTTCAAAGATCATGTCGACATTTTTTAGATGATAGTTGTAATCGAAACAGTCATCTAATTGCGCTGCCGATAAACGACTTGTAATTTTCTCTTCTTTTTCAAGAAGCGAGCGGAACGGTACTTGCATTTCCCATGCTTCCATTGCTTTTGGTTGAACCGTGTCATATGCTTCTTCACGAGTCATCCCTGCATCAATTAAAGCAAGAAGAACGCGCTGAGAATAAATAAGACCTAGCGTACGATCCATGTTACGCTTCATGTTTTCTGGGAAGACCGTTAAATTCTTCACGATATTTCCGAAGCGATTTAGCATGTAGTTCAGTGCAATCGTAGCATCTGGAAGAATGATACGCTCTGCAGATGAATGCGAAATATCACGCTCATGCCATAACGGTACATTATCGTAAGCCGTCGTCATATATCCGCGAATAACACGTGCAAGACCTGTCATATTTTCAGAACCGATTGGGTTACGCTTATGAGGCATTGCAGAAGATCCTTTTTGGCCTTTCGCAAAGAACTCCTCTACTTCACGCGTTTCACTCTTTTGAAGTCCACGAATTTCTACGGCAAACTTCTCAATTGAAGTAGCAATTAACGCTAACACAGACATGTAGTGCGCGTGACGATCACGTTGTAGGGTTTGTGTTGAAATTGGTGCTGGTTGTAATCCTAGCTTTTCGCACACGTATTTTTCAACGAACGGATCGATGTTCGCGAACGTTCCAACAGCTCCAGAGATTTTACCGAATTCAACTTCTTCTGCCGCACGTTTAAAACGCTCTAAGTTACGCTTCATTTCTTCATACCACAGGCCAAGCTTCAAGCCGAACGTTGTTGGCTCAGCATGTACACCGTGCGTACGTCCCATCATCACTGTGTGCTTATGTTCTTGTGCTTTTTCTTTTAAAATGATGACAAAGCGTTCTAAATCTTTCACTAAGATATCGTTCGCTTGCTTTAGTACGTATGATAAAGCCGTATCGACTACGTCTGTCGAAGTTAAGCCGTAATGAACCCATTTACGCTCTTCACCTAACGTTTCAGATACTGCACGAGTGAAGGCTACTACGTCATGACGCGTTTCTTCTTCAATTTCCTTGATGCGATCTACATTAAATGATGCGTTTTGACGAAGAAGAGCAACGTCTTCCTTTGGAATAGCTCCTAATTCTGCCCAAGCTTCACAAGCTAAAATCTCCACCTCTAACCAAGCATTAAAGCGGTTTTCCTCTGTCCAAATCGCTCCCATCTCTGGGCGAGTATAACGTTCAATCATTTTGCTGGTTCCTCCGTTCTTGTCCATAATTCTAATGATTCGGCTTTTAATAGCGCCTCATCTATCTTATCAGCAATTACCGTAATATGTCCCATTTTTCTCTTCAATTTCGCTTCCTTTTTTCCGTACAAATGAAGATGAGAATGATTTAAATATTCGATTTTTGCTTCTAGGTTCTCCATATGCTCTCCTAGTAGATTAATCATTACAGCAGATTGCACTAACTGCGTAGATGATAATGGCCAGTTGCAGATTGCTCTGATGTGCTGCTGGAATTGCGACGTACGACAAGCATTAATCGAAAAGTGACCAGAGTTATGTGGACGCGGAGCCATCTCATTGATATAAATCTCTCCGTCTCCGTTCACAAACATCTCAACCGCAAGCGTCCCAATTAACTTTAAGGAATCTGCTAGTTGGATCGCATATTCCGTTGCCTGAGCCTCTTGTACAGGTGAGATTCTCGCTGGAACGATTGTCTGATGAAGAATATGATGTCGGTGAATATTTTCAGCAACAGGAAGGCAAACCGTTTCGCCTCTACCGTTACGTTGAACAATAACCGAGATCTCCTTATCAATCGTCATCCACTCTTCTACAATACAAGTCGTCTTCTGAGCAAGCTCTAATCCAGCAGAAAGGTCCTCTTTTTTACGTAAAAGAATCTGTCCCTTACCATCGTATCCTCCGCGGCAAGTTTTAATCACACAAGGTAAACCAACCTTTTCTATCGCTTGAAAGAATTCTGTCTCGTTATGAACAATTTCATAATAAGGAACTTTTAAATCGCATTCCACAATCGTTTTCTTTTCAAGCTCACGATTTTGTGTAACGGTTAGAAGGTGACTTCCTTGGGGAACGTATGCATTCTCTTCTAACCAATTAAGCATTTCTGCGTTAATATTTTCGAATTCGTATGTGACGACATCTGATACTTCTGCCAGTTCACGAATGGATGCTTGATCATCATAGTTTCCAATGACTTTAATGTCTGCAATTTGTCCACACGGTGAATCTTCAACAGGATCTAATACAGCAATGCGATAGCCCATCTCCTTCGCTGCGATTCCCATCATACGTCCTAACTGACCACCGCCAATGATTCCAATGACACTACCAGGCGCTATAAACTTATAAGACAAGCTGATCACCACTTTCTAATACTTGTTGTCTAATTTGTTCTCTTCTATTTAAAAGGGTATTGGCTAACTCTTCATTATGAGTTGCTAGGAGCTGTGCGGCTAGTAGACCCGCATTCGTGGCCCCAGCCTTTCCAATTGCTACAGTCGCTACTGGAACACCTCCTGGCATTTGAACAATTGATAACAAAGAATCTAAGCCGTTTAACGTGCTGCTTTTCACCGGAACCCCAATGACAGGAACGATCGTTTTCGCAGCTACCATCCCAGGTAGATGAGCGGCGCCGCCCGCACCAGCAATAATGACTTTTATTCCTCGCTCACGAGCTGTCTCAGCATATTCAAACATATAATCTGGTGTACGATGAGCAGATACGACCTTCTTCTCATATCCGATTCCAAGCTCCTCTAACACTTCACAGCCATGCTTCATTGTTTCCCAATCTGACGTACTTCCCATAATTACTGCAACTTCTGGTTTCATATTAGCTGTCCCCACTTTTTTACGTAATAAATAAATAAAAAAAACCAAGGCAAACATATACTTTCGAGAGAAAGCATACGTCTACCTTGGTTTAGGAAAATTAAGCTCTTTGTGACCTAAACGTTATAAACCGTACTTTCCCTCATAGTCCAATCATTTACGGTAATTGGGTAGAAACTCGTAGGCCATATCCCTACTATTATATGAGGTTTATTCGTTTCAGCACCCTTATCTTAACAACCGGAGGGCAAAAAGTCAACAATTATCGAACTTTATATTTATACTTTTATATTATCGTTCGTATTTTATAGAGATTTCCCTTCAAATATAACTTGGCGACCAACAGGTATGGTCTCTTTTTTTCCGTTTTGAATAACCTCTTCAAAGATAGGCTTTTCCATTCGCTTAATCGGCATGAAGCCTTCTTCTTTCATACGATCTAAGCATTGATCAATCGTTTCACCTTCGAGCACTTCAAATTTCTTTTTCAAGCAATAACCTCCTAAAGAAGTAAAATAGTTTTATTGTATACTCATTATTGTAACCTGTAACACATAAAAAATAAAAACAAAAAAAGGTTAGTCAAATGACTAACCTTTTAAGCGTGCCTGGCGATGTCCTACTCTCACAGGGGGAAACCCCCAACTACCATCGGCGCTCGAGAGCTTAACTTCCGTGTTC
>NZ_LILC01000007.1 GCF_001274935.1 Priestia koreensis
AACAGCAGCTTGAAAGCGTCTTTTGGCATCGTTGTACACAAATGAATCATTGGAACGATCTAAAAAGGCAAAACGACACGTAATTTCTGTGTAATTTGGAACCTTATGGCGAATGAATCCACCTGCAAAGCCGGAGGCTTCTAATTCGGTGTAGAGATGGGCAACATATTCATTGTAGACTTTACGTTCACACCCAAACGCGCGGTTTAAGTGTTCTTTCTGCTCGTCTGTAGGGAAAATCGCATATTGATACCCAAGCGTCACCCATCCTTCGGGTAATGTTTTTTTGGTTCCTTTTCGATGTGGTGTTTCCAATTGAACATTCACGTCATTCACTCCTTTCTGTTGGGACTATATTCCTATCTTACCAAAAAAAGAAAAAGAAAACAAGCACATATGTTCGTTGAAGACTTACGCCTACCCACCATTCATCCCCCACCTACTCACGGGGCTTCGCCCTTATCGTTCCTTGAGGAAGGGGACTTCTGGTGGAAATCTGTTAAAAGTCTAAACTCATAGCAATTATAGTGCACAAAATGCTTAAATGCAGGAATTCTGCCTTATTTATTGCGCAACAAGAAACAAATTTTGTATTAAAATAGAATAAAAGGTAAATTTATACTACTTTAAAAGTTGATGAGGTTGTATCATACATATAGGTAGAGAATTTATTTAAGGTTATCTAGTCTCTTTATATACTGAATAACAGTATGAAGAAGCCTAAGCCTTTGAAGCAGGATCTGTACGCGAATTTAAATAATGGGAGGGATAGGAGTGAAATCCTATAGTTATTTTTGTGCTACTCAAATTGAGATGGGAATCGGAAAGTCTAAAAAAATATCAGAAATGTTAGAATACTTAAGGGTTGGTCCATCTATTTTAGTTGTAAGTGATCCTGGTGTAGTTCGTGCAGGACTTGTTTCACCTATTATACATACCCTAGAGACTTCAGGTTATCGAGTAGTGTTATTCGATTCAGTTGAACAGAATCCTCGAGATACAAATTGTTTAGAGGGTGCTCAACTATTTCGTGACTTTGGTGCAGAGGCAGTCGTAGCAATTGGTGGTGGAAGTGCCATGGATACAGGAAAAGCCATTGCTTTGTGCGGTCCAAATGGGGGGATACCATCTGATTATGCGGATGGTCAACGGTTATATGAGAACATTGCACCTATAATTTGTATTCCAACTACTGCAGGTACAGGTTCAGAGGTAACTCGGTCTTCTGTAATTACCGAGTCATCTACACATCGAAAAATGACACTCAAACATACTTCATTAAGACCTGTGTTGGCTGTTCTTGATCCTGAATTAACGTTTAGTGTTCCTCCTTCTGTTACAGCTGCTACAGGTGTTGATGCATTGGTTCATGCAATTGAAGGTTATACCTGCAAAGGAACAAATCCCATTTCACAAGCGTTTGGAGCTAAGGCGATGAAAACCATCGTTTCAGCATTGCCTATTGCTTTCCGTGATGGACAAAATGAAGAAGCTCGCCACGACATGCTAGAAGGTAGTCTGTTGGCAGGTCTCTGTTTCGGATCTACTGATGTGGCTGCTGTCCACTGCTTAGCAGAAGCGCTAGGAGGACTTTATGATACGCCTCATGGAGTTGCCAATGCCGTATTTTTACCTTATGTACTAAGATTTAATTCTATGGAGAATAAAGGGTTGCATGCTACATTAGGGAGATATATGAACTTTGCTAGCGATTCCGATTCAGACGAAATAGCCGTTGAAAAACTCATTCAAGGAATTGTAAAGTTAACTGAATCTTTAAATATTCCAAAGTTAAAAGATTTAGAGGGTGTGAAAAAAGAAGATTTTCCACGAGTAGTAGAATTAGCGATGCAAAACAACTCAACATCAAGTAACGTTCGTTCGATTACCGAGACTGATTACATGCACATTTTGGAACAAGCTTATTCTGATCGTATAGAGATAAATTTGAACTCTAGCGTAGAAAGCTTGCGTTAATCCTCATACATTAATCGTACGGAAGAAGATGGCCACGCCCTAACCCGTTACTTCCATGTAGTTTGTACAAGGGAACTGTCGCTTAATAAAAATGGGTGAACGTTTAAACGCTCGCCCATTTTTGTTTGCTAATTATACCGCATTAACAATAAAGACAGCTAAAAGGAGTGTTTTCAGTAATTTTGCCACACTCACCACACTTTTGGCACTATTCATTTTTCAGGAGGGCCATTTCACTTTTATTATTTAGTTGGGAAAATGAATCAGTATTATTTATGTTTAAAATCTCAGTTACTCATAGGCTTTACGTTAAGTTCAAAAAATCCAAATTTCTCTTAGTAATACTTTATGAATTAAAAACGCAATCTGCTTTTTACTATGCATGCGAAAATAGGTATTTCAACTCATTTCTTTTTTCACCCAAACATTATAATATTTTCCTTATATTTTTAGAAAAACAATAAGCGTGGAGACGGAACCACAAGAAGCTTTAGAAGAGGGTAAATGATGAGAAGAAAAGCATGGATTGTCGGATCAATTGTTGTCGTAGTGGCTGTAGCTGTGGTCATTTCAATTATTCAAGCGCAATCTAAAAATGATGAACAAATATCTAAATTTATTGGCTATTCAAGCGACGGAGAATGGAAAGGTGAATATTCTAAACAAGAAACATATTGGGATGGAATATTAACCCCGTTAAAAAAGAGTAAGAAAAAGGTGGGCGAGATTTTATTTGAAGAAGGTACGGAGCTTGAAAAATATTCTGGTGGGGAGCCGGAAGAAGATTCAAACTATCATTTTTCTAGCTTAGGTGATGCCCCTCCTAAAAAAGCAAAATTAACCGTTACTGTAAAATGGACAGATGAAACGGGAAGTCACGAACAATCTATTCATTTAAAGAAACAAAAATAAAAAACGTTTATTTAATCGTATGATAGACAGACAATCATATTACGTGAGGTTAAGAAAAGAGAGAATCTAATTCGAAATTTTCTCTTTTTTATCTACTTTAAATAATATCTCATACTATATTTCTATAAAGGAGAAATGAACGTGATTTTTAATCTTGACATTCAACCTGATGGACTTCCCTCCAATACAGTAGATGAAATTCGAACAGGGGAAGTCTACTATTCGATGTTCGGAGAAATTATTTTTTTCATAAATGGGAAGAACTTTTTTGAACATGCCAATGGAATTTCTGAAGAAAAAATGGGCACATCGTCTATGTCCAGCAAAGGGCTAACTATTCCTATTTATGGATTTATACACAGCTTTATTAATCAGATGGACGATATTGGCCAAAAGAAAGCGGTCATCATATACGAAGATCAAATTGATAAAGAAATCGTATTAGAAACATCTGGAGAAAATGTCATTTTTGCGATTCGCTATTGCCTGTCTAATTATTGGTATGATGGGGAGAGTGTAAAAGAATCTTTGGAAATTCCTATTTCAAGCGTTAATATGATTCCCATTCCTGTGTTTAAAGAAGGAATGATTGAAGGGATTCGTACATATTTTGAGAGTTTGCTACAACAATTTCCTGAGTTACAGAAAGTGGATAAGTTTGTGGAGTTGTATAAAAAGGTGACAAAGTAAAGATGGTTAAAATAGTGGTAAAAAGAAGGCAGTCATTTGATTTAAGAAATGGCTGTCTTTATTTCTATTTAGTAACTGAATAGATAGGAGCAAGCGTTACTTATCTAAATCGTCACTTCTACTTACAGCTTCTTTTATATGTTTCTTCTACCAATATTATCAAGAATATAATTGCTATTAGATAGAAATCAAAATAATATAAACATATATTGGAAGGTGGTTAACGATGAGGAAATTTATAAAATTGTCCCTATTAACTGTGAGTCTGTTTTCTTTAATAGGATGTCAGCAAGTCAATGCACATTCGGAAAATGATAATAAAGGTATCGAAAGTAAAAAAACAGAAGAAAAAACGTTAAGTTATAATCAATACGAAAAGCTCTTTAAAAATATGGTCAAGGATGTAAAAGTACCCGGTTATACTCTTAAAAGTAGTACGTCAGATGTAGAGGTATTAAGACTTAGTAAGGATTTTAGTTTTGGTAAAAGAGAATATATGACGACTAAAGGTACATTTAACGGCGAACAACCTAAGTCAACACAAGAATCTCTATTCTATGAAAGTAGCAACAAAGATAGAATGATCATTGTTACTATTGCCTACACAAAATCCTTCATCGGAAATGATATGGCTTCATATTCCGTATGGTCCGATTATGGATTGAAAACAAGCTTAATAGATAAAACAGATCTTATGACCATTACATATAAAAATTTAATCATTACGATTATACAGACGAACGAAAATCAGGTAGATCAGGGCGATACACAAAATGCAACGAGAAATATAGTGAAATATTTAAAAGACTATAAAACATAAATCCACAAAAAGTGCAAAATTTAATAAAGAAATTACCTTTTGATATAAACAGGTCTAGTCAAATATAAAAAGAAACAAACAATTTAACAGAGTTGTATTTTGGAGGAGTGAACAGTGTCAGTGTATACGCTTAGGCAAGCTGAACCAATGCATATAAAGACGCAAGATGGTGTGTTTCTGAATGGTCATTTGTTTAAACCTACAGGTCAAGATCAATACCCATTAATGATATTTGTAAATGGATCAGGTATCACACCATACGAAATGGATCTGGAGGAAGAACAATTCTACTTTTGTCGCACTCTCGTTAAAGGTTGCATAGATGAGGGTTTTGCGCTGCTACTCGTTAATAAGCGTGGGGTTGGATCTTCAGAAGGTACATGGAAGACACAAAGCTTTTATGACCGAGCAGAGGATATGCGTGACATTATTTTATCAATGAGAAAACGGATTGATATTGATGAACATCAAATTAGCGTAATGGGCCACAGTCAAGGTGGCTGGATCGTTCAACTGCTTGCTGCACGCTATCCAGATCTATTAAAGTCATCTCTCAGCATTGCTGGTCCAGCATACAGCGTGAAAGAGCAAATTCTAGATAATCTGGACTCTAATCTAATTATGAAAGGTAATGTCCGTTCTGCAAAGTGGCTGCGACCTATCAATCAGCTTTCTTTTACCCTGTACCAACTATTATCAAAAGTACTTAAAGTAGGTTATTTAAGTCGCATTTTAGATTATGATGCTAGAACAATCATTCCTTCTATAGCTGTTCCGATCTATTTTGCTTTTGCTGAAAACGACGAACTCGTTCCTTTAGAGAAGAATGAACCGTTAGCAAGAGAATTGTTGTCACAAATATCAGTACCGTATAAAGTCAACATTTCATCAGGAGTTAACCATAGCTTTGCGAGAGCGGAGAGATATCAAACGTGGGATAAAATTGACTGGAAAGCAAGTCTCGAGTTAGTTGATTTAATACGAGATTTTTGTAGGTGGACAAAGGCAAACTTCCGGTGAATTGTCTCCATAAATTTTAAGGGATAGGGGAGACAGGAAACATGGATTTCCTTATGGAGGTTTTTCTGTTTTTAAGCTGAATTGTAAAAGGAGATGAGTGGGTATTTTACACTCATCTCTTTTTATTTTAAAATCGCTCTACTATTAGATCCATATCAATGCTAGTCGCAGCAGAAATAACTAGGGAAGAGGGACATCCTTTTTCGATTTCACCTGCAATATATATCCTATAAGCTGTTGTTCGTTCTGCTCCGTCGGTAATGACTTCACCTAGTTCCCCCATTTGGCAATTAAATTGTGCGGCAAATTTATTGGAGCGATAAAAGCTGGAAACGACAAATCCATCGCTTCTTAAGTGATTTTCAACATTTTATTGTTCGTTTTCCAACCTTAAAATCTTTTCTTGAATTTTTGTCAAATATTCCTTGGTATCTTCAAGCTGTTGAAGGACCTTCTGTTCTTGTTGCTTCATCATATGGAGCCTATCCGGGACGGTTCGTTTTCCTTCCATACACCAATCAACAAACTGTTTAATGTCTTTTATAGGCATTCCCGTGTTTTTTAAACACAAGATCATATCCAAAAGCTGAAGGAAATCGTGTGTAAACACTCGATCCCCTTTTTCCGTCCGTTGAAGGAAGGGGAATAGTCCTTGTTTGTCGTAATAACGCAGCTGAGAAATGGATAGCTGATAAATCTCCGCAACCTGTCCAATTGTATAAGTCCTCATTTTTTCCTCACCATGGAATAATTCCTTTCTCGTTTAGAACTTTTCCGTTATAGTTTTGTTCACTTAATGCATGTTTTACAATAACTTTTGCACCTTCTTTTGTGGATTTTCCTCCTGGTGCATTACTATTTAGATCCGTCGTTGTAAATCCTGGCGTAACGCCGAAAATTTCAGGACCACCTTCTCCAAACTCTTTTCCAAATGACAAGGTTAGCGAATTAATCGCCGTTTTGGACGAATTGTAGCCCAGTATATTAAGAGGGTGAACGTCTCCATTATCAAACATCGTTTGAGACGCCATATCCGTTGTCACGTTGACAATTTTTCCACGCCTCGCTTTTTTCACGAGAGGTAGGAACGTTTGGATCATTTGAAATGTTCCAAAGAAATTAATGTTAAAGATTTCTCGAAGCATCTCAACTTTTAATTCTGTAGGGGAGATGTGGAAGTCTAGGGCTACTCCCGCATTGTTAATAAGTAAATCTAGATAATTGGTTTGACCAAGGATCGTATCCATAGCGCTTTGAATAGAGTTTTGATCTGAAATATCTACCTGCACAAATGAGACATTTGATAATCCTAACGAATGAATTGCTTTTTTACCGAGTTCTTCATTACGAGCACCTAAAAAAACATGATCCATGTGATTAGCTAATTGACGCACAAGTTCATATCCAATTCCTTTATTAGCGCCTGTGACAAAAGCGGTTGTTTCCATATTGTATTTCCTCCTCTAGTATCTACACTGTTTATACAATATCAACAATACGACCTAAACCAAGGTTTAGGTCAAGTGCTTTTTTGAATTTGTTTTTCGTTAAAAATTATCTGGCTAGTTAAGTCAAACGTTTTAAAAATACGATGATAAAATAGCGTTAACCACAAAAAGGAGTCAATAAATAGAAACCTTATTAGAGTGGGCTAATGAAATCTTCACTAACAAATAAAAGAGGCTTAAGCATCCAAAAATGGTGTTTGAGCCTCTTTCTGTTGGATGAAGGCACATAAATACATTTTCAGATTCCCTTCGTCAAGGGTTCTGGAAGCCATTAATAGCGATGAAAACCAAAAACAATGATAGTACGATACCTAGCGTATTCATAAGTACGAGACTTATCTTCACCTTACCTTTTATCCCCATTAAGGAAAAGATCAACCCGATTACACCGAGTACTAAAGGAAAAAAGATGCTGACTTTTAACAAATCTACATACAAAAAGTTACCGAACTTTGTTAATCCCGCTAGTAGCGGGAAGGTAGCCATGATAAAAAACACGCCAGATAAAATCGAATAATATTTCTTCATGCTCATTGCCTCCTTCATCATCAAGTTGAGAAGTGATGTTCTTTTTAGTTCTCTCTGTATTTTTTTATAAGCGTTATGAAAGCGGCAATTAGAAAAATGATGGCGCTATTAATAAGTAAATACAAGCCTACTTGTAACCCATAAAAAACGGCAAAAGCATCCCGAATGATAAACAACGCGACGATTCCACCAATGGCTGAAAAGACGGCTGCCAGTAGCAATATAGCAAAAGAAGCCGCATATAAATTGTTACTTTTCTTATAGGACATAAACCCAATGCAATTTGCGATCACAATAAACAGACACATCAATAGTAGAAAAAAGGTAGTCATATACATCCCAATCCTCCTCTACATCCATTAACTGTAATTTTATGGCTGTAACCATTACATTAACACACATTTGCATGTATAATTTAGAAAAATGGAAAAATTACACAAAATCCTATATATGTACACACATTATTTCTAAGGAAAAGATGCCTTATGTATTGTGAAGTGATCATCAGGAGGAAAGTATGAAAATGGATATGTCTTCAATTATTATTGTATGCTGTCCACCAGCGGCAGGCAAAACGGTTCTATCAAAAAGGATTGCTTCGTCACTACATCTACCATTGTTATCAAAAGATCAAATCAAGACAGACATATATGATGCTTTTGTCAAAAATGAGATTGTGAATGATCAGGAAGTATCTATTGCTAGTTATGCTATATTGTTCAGTATGTTAAAAGAGCTTATAAAAGCAAAAGTGGATGTCGTAATCGAAAGTAATTTTGATGCTTTCATGTCACCTAAGAAATTATCAGGCATAAAAGAAGAAATGAATTTTAGATCATTGACCATTTTATGTGCAGCGCGGATTTAGAGGTTTTGCATCGTCGTTTTATTATAAGAGAGCATTCCAATGAAAGACACCCTAACCTAGTCACTTTAGCAACGGGGGTAAAGGCCAACATACCAGATTGGTTTTATCGAAACTTTTCATCCTAATTAATTTTCGATCAAAATTCTTTACTGATCGTTCTTAAATTGATACACTTAAACATGTTAGATCTACTATTTTTTTACGAAAACAAGAATGATCATTCTTAAATCATTTAAAAAGTTCGCAAGGAGGATGCATACTATAAGGTTGCTGCACGCTAAGTGTATTAACTATTTCTACATTTTTTCTCAAAAATACGAGATAATCTGTTCTAAGGTGGGAACGAATGGTATGGCTAGAAATAAAGAATTTGATGAAAAAGAAGCATTAAAGAAAGCAATGGATCTTTTCTGGCAACAGGGTTATGAAAAAACATCCATGCAAGATTTAGTAAGCCATATGGGTGTTCATCGCAGAAGTATCTATGATACGTTCGGTGATAAACACACTTTATTTATTCGAGCTTTAAATCACTATATGGAACTAATGGATATAAAAATTAAAAATAACATAACACCAGAATCAAGTGCCAAGGAAGCTATACGAACATTATTTGAAATGGCTATTTACCCAAATGCTACACAACCAAAAGGATGTTTGGCAGTAAATACAGCAGTTGAGTTATCATTGTTGGATCAAGAAGTATCTGAAAAAATTACAGAGATGTTTATAAAGACTGAGACATTCTTATTTTATCTACTGAAGCGTGGTCAAGAACAAGGGGAAATTTCTAAACACTGTGATGTCAAAAGTCTTTCTAAATTTATTCACAATTCCCTTATTGGGATACGAGTATTAGCAAAAACAACGGATAATAAGAAAGAGTTAGAAACCATTATTAGTTTGAATTTGTCAACATTGGATTGAGAGATATCACGTTGGTCAAATAAACGAACGAACGTCAACTAAAATAGACTTTAAGGAGAAATTGAATATGAAATACACCGTTATTACAGGAGCAAGTTCAGGTATAGGATATGAAACAGCACTACAATTTGCAAATCGTGGAAAAAATTTAATTATTGTCGCGAGAAGATTAGAGAAACTAGAAGGGCTTAAATCAGTCATTCATGCGATCAATCCAGATTTAGATGTTATTATTCAAACAAGTGATTTATCAGTAACAGAGCAGGCATACGCATTATATAATTGCTTAAAAGAGTATCAAATTGAAACTTGGATCAATAATGCTGGTCTTGGTGAATCTTCTCCTGTAGAGGAACAGAATTTAGAGAAAGTAGAATCTATGTTACGTCTTAATATAGAATCATTAGCTATCCTTTCTACATTATTTGTACGAGATTATTCTCAAGTAGAAGGAACTCAATTAATTAACGTATCCTCAGCACTCGGATATGCTACTTATATTGGTGGTATCACTTATTCGGCATCTAAATATTTTGTTAGTGCATTTACCGAAGGGCTTGCCAAAGAACTTGAACTTAAAAATGCAAAGATGAAGGTAAAAGTACTAGCACCTGCAGTGACAGAAACAGAATTTGAGAAAACGGCTCAAGATGTAGAAGAGTTTGATTATAAAAACTTCATGCCTATGTATCACACAGCTAAGCAAATGGCAGGTTTTATGATGGAACTTTATGACAATGATAAAGTCGTAGGAATTGTAGATGAAGGCTACAATTTTAATTTGAGAGATCAAATCTATCCAATACTAGGTGTTTAATATAACTAAAGAGAAAAGAACAAAATTAATTCACTAGAATGAAAAGGATTCAGATCATGAATTCTTAAAAATTCACCTTTTAAAGAACGATCGTTCTAAAATTGATATTATTAAATGAATAAAATAACGTTGGAAGCACGTGTAGGTTAAGTAGAGAGATCATCTAAGCATAGAAAATTACGCTTAGATGATCTCTACATAAAGAGAAAGAGATAAGAAAAAGGAAATTGAAGATCATATCAGTGAAAGGATGCCGATTTTAAAAATGCAACCACGTATGAAAGCTGCTCAGATTACAAAGTATTCAAAGAAAATCCATGCTCAGATCAATGACATTCCAATCCCTCAAATTAATGATAACGAAGTGTTAGTAAGAGTCAAAGCTGCGGCAATTAATCCACTTGAAACTCTAATTATCACGGGTAGTGTAAAACTGATTCAACATTATAAATTCCCTTTAACAATAGGGAATGAATTAGCAGGCATTATTGTTAAAGTCGGAAAGAATGTAACAAGATTTCACGTAGGAGATGCTATCTACACACGTCTCCCACTAGAAAAAATCGGTGCAATTGCAGAATATGCAGCAGTTGATGCTTCTGCAATTGCACTGATGCCCAAGAACTTATCCTACGTGGAAGCAGCAGCTTCTGCATTAGTGGCCCTAACAGCGTACCAAGGTCTATATGAGGAGCTTAAAGCACAGCCTGGTAAAACGCTCTTTATTCCAGGTGGATCAGGTAGCTTTGGTCAAATCGCTGTTCCTATTGCCAAGACAATGGGTTTAAAGGTCATCGTGAGTGGAAACTCGGAATGGCGGGAACGCACATTAGAAATTGGTGCAGACCAGTATATAGACTATAGGACAGAAAGCTATGTTCACTTGTTATCAAATGTGGATTATGTAATTGATACACTGGGACCTAAAGAATTTGACAATGAATTGAGTATTATCAAACCAGGTGGAAAGTTACTCTCTCTCCGTACAGGTCCAAATAAACGCTATGGAAAAGAAGGAAAGTTCCCGTTTTGGAAACAAAAGTTGTTTTCCATTGCTGGTGCAAAGTATGATCACAAAGCCAAGAAACAAGACGTTGAATATCATTTTATTTTCGTTCGTTCGGATGGTACACAACTGGAAAAAATCACTAAAATCATTGAAGAACACAACATTATTCCACCCATTCATCCAACATTATTTTCTATAGATCAGATAAATGAAGCGCTAGAAATTGTCGCAAATAGAAGGCCAAAAGGGAAAGTAATTATTGAATTCAAGGAAAAATAACGCAATAACTTCTAATAAAAAGCTATTTACGAAGATAAGAAAATTTCCATGATGGTCTTATTCCAAGAGTCAGCACATGAATGAAGTTATGGTCAAAACTGCAAATTGAAAAGTGTTCTTTGTATTATTGAAGCAAACTATATACGTCTCAAATGCAAGAAGGGATGCCTTATCGTGCCTTACAAAAAAACAATTACCATCAACTTATTAGATTTCGTTTTATTCCCTTCAGACGAAGAATTTCAGACTAAAGGGAATAAAACAAAGCAACGCGTTTTAAGTGATGATATTGAAATACATTTTAAAAAAATATCAAACAAAGTTACTAGCGATAGAATTATTTAAAAATATGATGTCCTATAATATAATTTACTTTTTCGAACATACTTCTACCTCGTGCTCATACAAATAGAAAAGAGATATTGAACAAAAGGAGTGTAGAATATGTATCCCTATGAACCAATTTGTACGGAGCAACCAAATGATGAACTTGGAGGCCGTAATGAACAGTTTACAAGTAAATATGGACAACTTGCTTATAATGTTCAAGGATCCGGTCCTAGCTTGTTACTAATTCACAGTATAAGCTTAGGAGCATCTAACTTTTGCTGGAGAAAGAATGTCAAAGAATTAGCTAAGCATTTTACTGTCTATGCACTTGAACTTCCCGGATTCTCTAACTCTGATAAACAGAAACGAATGTACACACCGCAATTATTTACTGAAGCCATTATTGAGTTTATACAAGGAGTTATTCATGAGCGAACCTTTGTCATTACCCGAGATCTTCCTGCAGCTTATTGCAGTTACATTGCCTACATACGTCCTGATCTAATTTCTAAATTAGTACTCATCACTCCATCTGGTCTCGGGGGAAATGATACATCTCCATGCGCTTCTAGTTACACTACGTTTGGTATTTTTACACAGCCATTTGTGGGAGATGGTTTGTACAATACATTTTCTTCAAAAGAAAGTATTGAACAACAACTGAAAACAAGCTTTTATTCAGATCCATCTTTTGTTACACCAGATGTAATAGATAATTTTTATAAAAGCGCTCATCAATGTCCAAATGCTAACTATGCTCCAGCTTCTTTCGTTGCTGGATTTTGTAATTTCAACGTTCAATCTTTTTTCTCCTCTATTACTCAACCTGTTCTTATTTTATGGGGTAAAAAGGCAACTTTTAACCCTGTTCAATATTTGTCTTATTTTTTATCACTACGTCCATACACACAATATGAAATTTTTGACGATTGCGGCCTTATTCTACAAGAAGAAAACCCCAAAAAATTTAATAGAGCAGTCACACAATTTTTGCTATAGAGCCTTAAACAAGGCTCTTTTTTAATTTCAACTTTTAACATATCATGTCAAAGCTTTAAAATGATCCTATCTAATATACCTGGAGAAAAAGGCATGAAAAGATTTCTGAAGATGGTGTACGTAAAATACATAAACGAAAACGCACTAATGGCTTTTGATATTTAGTGAAAATAAGATAAATTAGAAAACTCCCCAAACATATTGCTTTCTATTTAGCAAGTTTTTCTGGCTTTATTAAATCCCTAAATCCAGTTATTTCATTGCAAACATCCCTAGCTATTTTATAAAATAAGTTGGAACAGAAAAAATCTCAAAGATCATTTAATTTCCTAAAGAGGAATGTAGCACTTTTACTTATTGAATAAAAGAGGTTAATGGGTAGTTTATCTCAAATAAACGATTGGAAAAGTTCTACATAAAACGAAATTCGGATATGTAACAGTAGGAGGATGCGGTGCATTATGAGTAAAAATTGGATACTAAACGAGAATTTCAATCGTGCAAGTTTAGACAAAATGCTAGATTGGCGTTGTGAACCCAATAAATGGTTTTTAGACAAAAAATCTTCTCAACTTGTTTTAGAAACAGACCAAGAAACTGATTATTGGCAAAAAACTCACTACGATTTTCAGGCGGATAATGGACATTTTCTCTATATGGAAACTGACAAGAACTTCAGAATAACAACAAGAGTTGAGACGTTCCCAAAATCCAAGTATGACCAAGCAGGACTAATGATTAGGTTTTCGGAGGACATATGGGTAAAAACTTCCTTAGAATACATTCCAGATGGTTTAAGCAAGTTAGGGGCAGTTGTAACGAATAGGGGCTATTCAGATTGGTCTACACAATATGTAGACTATGAAACTGTTCATTTATATTACCGTATATCAAAAATAGGGCAAAATTGTTATGTTGATTTTTCTTTGGATGGAGAGGTATGGAATCAAATTAGAATCGCTCACCTAGATGTTCCTGAAAAAAATTCAACTTTCTTAGCAGGCGTTTATGCATGTAGCCCTCAAGGAAAAGAGCAAGAAGTTCGTTTTGATTTCATTACAATTGAAGAGCTTGATAATGATCCAGCATCTGCATATTTGTAAATCATGTTCAGCCACTTTAAGATGTATGTGAACATAGATGGTATAAACTAGACAATCGCCAGGAGATATACCTAGCCTATAGCGGGCTATAATGGAATTGTGATAATTAGAAAACCATAAATGAAGAAGTTGTTTTCCTTTAAGATGCACTTTGATATTTGCTAGGGATTAATAAGGATCATGCTAGTTTATAATTAGCATGATCCTTATTTTATATGTACTTTAGGTAGGCGTTTTTGGATGAAGGCGGTCTATGTTTTCGGTGGTGGACGAACTTAAGGGGACATTAATGCAGGGCGATTTGACTGTAGCAGCTTTGTTCACTAGGCTTTTGTGTAAGTCGGCATCAATTTTGGCAATCGAGGGTCGGTGAGTACGGAAACGCTCAAAAATTTAGGCTCTCCTGTACCTGTGAGTGATATGCAACCAGGGGACTTAGTATTCTTTGATACCTACAAGAAAGATGGTCACGTAGGGATTTATGCAGGAAATGGGAAGTTTTTAGAATGTCAAGGGAAGACCGGCGTATACATTGCCGATATGTCAAAAGGGTATTTCCAGCGAAAGTTCAATGGTCGTGTACGACGAATTTAATGATGGGAGTATTTTATACGGTCAGCAAACAAACATCAACTCAAAAAAACAGTACCTTCTTATAAAAAATACTGTTTTTTGAGTTTAAATTCGCCCACCCTTAGACTTTTGGCTTAAGTTAAAAGCCTTTTATATCAAAATGTATAAAAAGGTGAATAAGCTATAACTAAAAAGAGGTGCCGATACACAAGGCTCCTATGGAAAAACTAGTTCCTGAATACCTGTTATGGTAACTATCTTTGTATATGATATACAGCTTAAAAACAGAAAAAAATACTGTTTGTTATAGAAACAATGCATTAAAACGAAAACAGCCCCAAGCGATGGATCATCACTTGGGGCGTGTTGTTAATAACATTAATGTTATTTTCTTCTTAGGTGTCAACTGTCTAATTGACTTAAATAACATATGTATCCACATTATAGCTTAGAACCTTGTTCAGCATCATTGGGCCTCTGCATGTTAACTGAACGCTTTCGAACTAAAACAAAATAGGAAAGAAACGCCAATAAGCTAGCACCAAAGATCGTAAGGCCCATTGGAACACCCGTATACGATCCTGCTATTCCAACAAGAGGTGCTGATAGCGATCCGAGTAAAAATGGCAATAAGCCTAATAATGCGGAGGCGCTGCCCGCAATATGTCCTTGTGATTCAATGGCTAATGCAAAGGACGTCGTACCAATAATACTTATTGATGAGACAAAAAAGAAAATCGGGATCGCCACGGAAATTAATGGAGCTTTTAAAAGAAGAGCGATGAGTAGGATTGCTCCTGCCGCAATAGAAATTCCTAGTCCTATCTTTAAGAATGTTCGCTCCGAAATGTGATCGGCCAAGCGTCCAACCAACTGACTTCCAATAATCAAGCCTAAACCATTAACTCCAAAGAGTAGACTGAACTGTTGTGGAGAAACATGGTAAATATTTTGATAGACAAACGGAATACCAGATACATAAGCAAATATTCCAGCTGTCGTGAATCCTTGTGTGAATGCGTATCCCATGAATTCTCGCTCCTTAAATAAGGAACCAAAATTGCTCATGAGCTGTGGCAGATTACTAGGCACACGTTTTTCAGGTGGTAGAGTTTCTGGTAGTTTTAGAGAAACCATGAAGATTAATATAGCTCCAATACAAGCTAAAACAATAAAAACTCCATTCCACTTGGTAAACGAAAGAATGGCTCCTCCAGCAATAGGTGCAACGATGGGGCCGAGGTTACCGACTAATACAATTAAAGTGAAAAATTTGATCAGTTCCTTTCCACTGAAAAGGTCCCTGACAATAGCTCTTGAAACCACAAGCCCGCCTGCTGCCGAAAAACCCTGGACGAAACGAGCCACAATAAGGAAATAGATATTTGGTGAAAACGAGCAAGTTAAAGAAGCTAATAAGTATAAGCAAAGAAATAATAGTAAAGGTTTACGACGGCCTTTCACATCACTCAATGGGCCAATAAATAATTGTCCTGCTCCTAATCCTAATAAGCATGCTGTCAAACTAATTTGTACCAGTGATGCCGTAGTATGAAAATCTTTTACGATTGTGGGGAAGGAAGGTAAATACGTATCAATTGTAAAAGGCCCTAAGAGTCCAAGTGATCCCAAAAGTATTGCAAGTTGAATTCTTTTTTTTCCACTAAGTGTATTCAATTTTTCCTCGCCTTTCTATATAGTTTGTATTTCATTTCACTACAGAAATGTAGGCTACAAGCTCCCATCTTACATTAGGCACAAAGGGACCAAAATGTAGATTTAATTCGATACCCGAAATACATAGTTCTGATTATAACCTGTTATCATTTCGGGGTAAACAATTAAAAATTCAGCTTGCAGATGAAGGGTAAATATTTTGATTCTGATGCAAAATTTCAGCCGACTTGAAACTAATCTCTAAAACTTAGACATGCTGGGTGTGGTACAAAAAACATTCGCTAAAAAAATAAAACGTTAGGTTCCCTTGAATTAGTAGCTTATAAGGTTAACCCAAATAGTTGATGGATGAACCCAACGCATAATCGTGGTGTTAGTAATTGATGATCCGCGTTCTTACATCACCATCTACTGATCCCTATTGCAGGGGTTCCTTTTTTTATTTGGTTCCGCAAATCCGTTTTATGTGAAGTGTAATTTTCGCTGACAAGAATTTATGGATATATTAGAAGAGTATTTCATATGAAAATATAATGATCTTGTATTGTACGACGAATGTAATGAAAAAAAAGCAATGATTGAGCAAACCGCTTCGCTCCTACATCAACAAGCTATGGCGCAGTTTATGAAGGAAGGGTTATGGAGAAGTCATATTAAAAAGATGAGAAAAACGTACAAACAGAAGATGAGTTTATTTACAAGAGTAATTACTGAAGTGTTAGGAGAATGTGTAACAATCATCGGACAACACTCCGGTCATTATTTATTAATGAAAGTTCATAGTAAACATACAGAAAGATGGTTGATTGAACAAGCAAAACTGCAGGGGGTGGGTGTATATCCAACTAGCAGTTATTTTCGAAGAATGCCCTCTAAAGAACCTATTTTACAGCTAGGTTTTGCTAATGTATGTGATGAGAAAATTATTGAAGGTGTACATCTTTTAAAAAGAGCATGGTTTACATAAAAACCTAAATTAAAGTAAATAAGTGTCTGATCTCAATTTAGTTCTCAACAAATGAACAAAAGCTAATACTAAAATATTTTAATGCATTTTTATCTTCCTTAATAATTATATTTCCAATTATATACTTCTATATTGTGATAAAACTGAATTTACAGTAAAAGGAAAGAGTGCACCTCTTGTAACTTACAAGTATGATGATGATCGTCGTATTGAAAAGAATGTAAATGACAAAATCACACGTTACTATTACGACGGAGATAGTATTAATCCTTTATACGAAACAGATGAGAACAGTACTATTCTGCGATCTTATGTATATTCAATTGATGGATTGCGTCTGTCTATGGAGACAGGGGGGCAAACTTATTATTATCATTACAACCCACATGGTGATGTGGTAGCAATGACTGATGATAATGGAAATGTGGTCGTATCATACAGATATGATGCATGGGGGAATGCCCAAAAGCAAGTAACATCTGGACAAGTAGATATTCAAAATCCATTTACTTATGCAGGATATATGCAGGATGATGAAACAGGGTTCTATTACTTAATTGCTCGTTACTATAACCCTGAGCAGGGAGTATTCTTGTCAGCAGATCCTGATCCTGGCGACGACGATAATCCTATTACTCAAAATGGTTATGTGTATGCTGATAATAACCCAGTTATGCATGTAAATCCTGACGGACATTGGGTATGGCTAGTTGTTAATGCAGGATTTGCTGCTTATGATGGTTATAAAGCTTATAAATCAGGCAAAAGTAAAATGCAAATTGCTTGGGCTGTAGCTTCTAATTTTGCGAAGGTTAAGTATGCAAAACGAGCAGGTTGTATCTTAAAAGCAATTAACGTAAATAGCAAAGCAAGTAAGAGAGCAAATCATGGATACGAAAT
Source organism: Priestia koreensis (assembly GCF_001274935.1). GTDB lineage: Bacteria > Bacillota > Bacilli > Bacillales > Bacillaceae_H > Bacillus_AG > Bacillus_AG koreensis. The sequence goes on from NZ_LILC01000007.1 coordinate 17,905, forward strand.
ATATACAAAAGTTAATGGAAAAAAACAGGTGGTTAAGGTAGGAATTAGCGGAGTAAAATATCTAAGTCAGGAAAGTCATATAGGGCTACAAGACAAGCTAATAAATGGACTAAAAAACATAACAAACAGTTCTATACTAGAATTGTAAAAACAAATATGACTAGAAGCAAAGCTTTAAAATGGGAACAAGGGCATGTAAACAGAGTATATAGAGCAGGTGTGAAATTTGATCCTAGGTTTCATAAAAGACCACAACCTAATATATAAAGAAAACGAGGTGTTATAGTGTTAGATATTCATATTTATGATTGGGCAAAAAAAAGACCTAAAAAGCATTATATGCTTATACATGGTCTTCGAATTTTTGAAATGATTTTTTGTAAGAAAATGAATAATTTAGGCTTTCAACTGGAGGATATAGACAGTATATTGGTCTATTTTTTAGCAGATACCAGAAAGTCAGTAACATATGACGAGAACAAATCTTTACAAGAAGTTAATGTGTTGGTTCCTGATGATTATACGGCCTTTTTAGAGCTTAATACTGTCGAAGAGAAATACATGGAATTTTGTAGAGTTGTAAAAAAATATGTGTTACCAGTTTTACAACTCTATTCTTCGCTTTCACCCGATATAGTGGCACAATATGTAGAAGAATCTTTAGAAGAGATTGTAAAGGAAAATTATGAGAAAGTATTTTTGGTAGCTAAAACACCTAAGAAAAGTCCTAATCGCAAAAATACAGCTATTTTAAAAGGATCTCATCGTGTTTCTGGCTTTCAATTATGGTGTGAAATTTATAATGAGAAGGGTTTACGGATAGTCAATCAACTGTTGGTAGAGGAAGTTGGACATGAAGGCTTATATGCTAGGTTCCTCGGGGAATTAAAGTGGGAAAATAATGAGAGAGTTATAGTGAAATCTAAGACCAGTAGTTGGTTTCGTGTCATTGAAATCATTTAACATTCAAAGCATTAATCGTTTACTCTATAAGAAAATAACGAGGAGGTAGTTAGAATGGGAGTTTGGGAAGAAGATTTTAATAAAGAAAAGGTAATGTTGGATGACGAATCTCTAGATATTCTAACATTAGCTTTTGAAGAAGTAACCCAATTATACGAACAAAATCTAAACCGTAAACCGAATAGCGTTGAGATAGAAGCTCTACTAACGTTCTCTCTCAAACATTCTTTCGAACAAATGAATGAACAAGATCTTGTAGGTTGTAAATTGAAAACAAAAAAAAGAAAGAAAAAAAGTGGTATTGCTGGAGATGTTATAACGGTCCCCTTAAATGAAGATCAATATGTATATGGAATGATTGTGAAGGATGTACGTTATACAGAAGTTGGTGTGTATATGGAATTCTATAATATAATTACTGAAAAGCCCTTAAAATTTACCCATTTTAAAAGAACGCCAAAGGAAGTGTGTTGTACAATTTACACAGGACTACTTTTTTTAGAAGAAGGTCAGTGGCAAAAAATTGGACATATTCACTTTAATCAAGATGCGTATCAACTTCCAAAGTTTTCAGATGAGTTATTAGGCAATTACTACATTTGTGATGGGGCTGCTGAAATAAACCCTGAAATGGGGTACGTAACATACCAAGTTTCAGAAGAAGAGGCTGCGAAAGTTAAAAATCCCATGGGTCTTTTTGGAAGTCTAGCAACTGAAAACTATTTGAAGGCGGAAATTTACCACATAGGTTAAATTAATTGCAAAACGAAATTAACCTGCTATTTTAAAAATACATATTAAATAGTCTTTAACCATTCATTCTGTTCACACGTCCGTGCTATAGTTATGACGTATAGACATTTGGGGAGAGGGAGTAGATAATGATGACTGAAAAAGAGAAAATGCTAGCAGGCGAACCATATGATGCGCGTGATGAAGAGTTATTAAATACATATCATCGTGCGAAGGACCTTTTAGAAGCGTATACCCAAACAAACTCTCGTGACGGTGAAAAAAAGTTTGAGATTTTAACCAAGCTTTTTGGTTATGCAGGTAAGGGACTTTGGATTGAAAAACCGTTCTTTTGTGATTACGGTGAAAATATTTCAATTGATGAAAACACGTTTGTGAACTACAACTGCGTATTTCTTGATGACAATAAAATTACAATTGGCCGCAATGTCTTAATTGCACCAAACGTACAAATCTATACGGCCTCACACCCATTACGCGCTGAAGAGCGAATTAATGAAGGTGATCCATCTCAGGCACCTTATAAAACGTTCACAAAGCCCGTAACGATTGGCGATAATGTGTGGATTGGAGGGAGTGCCGTAATCCTTCCTGGTGTAACGATTGGTGATAATGCTGTCATTGGGGCAGGAAGCGTTGTTACAAAATCAATTCCAAGCAATTGTGTGGCAGTCGGAAATCCTTGTCGAGTGGTCCAAGAGAATCTTTAATAAATAGAAGAAGGTGTAATGTCATGAACAATGAACCTATTGTAAAAGAATATTCTCGTGAGTATCAAGATCAAGTGGTAGAATTAATTCTTACTATTCAACAAGCCGAGTACAATATTCCAATTACAAAGGGGGACCAGCCGGATTTAATGGCAATAGAGGATTTTTATCAAACTGGTAACGGAAACTTTTGGGTGGCCGTCTATAACGATAAAGTCATTGGTACCATTAGTCTGTTAGACATTGGCAACCGTCAAGTTGCGTTAAGGAAGATGTTTGTGGAGAGAGACTATAGAGGGGCTACATTTAACGCGGCAAGAATTCTATTGAATCATGCTCTTCGCTGGGCGAAAGAAAAGAGCGTAAAAGAAGTGTACCTTGGAACTACTCCGCAATTTTTAGCTGCACACAGATTTTATGAGAAAAATGGATTTGAAAGTATAGATTCGGATGTTTTACCTGAGAATTTTCCTATAATGGCAGTTGATAAGAAGTTTTATCGTTATACGGTGGATTGAACGATTTTTAGGAAAGAACACCTTACGTAAAAGCGCTCAGTTTTTTTCTGAGTGCTTTTCTAGTTATTGTGGAAAGTTGTCAATTAGCCAACACCCTTTGAGGGAATTTCATCAATCAAACGTAATTGAAAAGGCTATTACTTTAAAGGAAGTTTCCAAAAGCACAAATATGTCTAGAGGTCATGTATAGAAAGGGATCGGAAAGAAACAGCTGATAAGTTATACTAAAAATTGGAACGATATAACAAAAGAATTCATATAAAGGTGGACGTATATGCCTAAAACTGACAACATGCTAGCGATTCTATGGATGCTTCGCTCAGGTGAAAAAGTGACAGCAAAACAAATTTCGGAAAAATTAGAAATTAACATAAGGACTGTGTATCGTTATATTGATACAATTTCAACAAGTGGCGTACCTATTATTTCAGAACCAGGACATAACGGTGGATACACGTTATTGGACAATTTTATGGAAGCGCCGCTTTTTTTTGATTTTGAAGAGCAAACGTCACTCTTTCACGCTGCTGTTTTTGCAGAAGAAGCGGGATATTATGGAGGGGAAGCGCTAAATAGGGCGATTTCAAAACTAAAAAACTACTCAAATCAAGATCAGGAGACGAAGGTAAACCAACATTTAACTAGTCTTGAAGTAATAAGCCAATTAAGTTTACTCTCTACGGAATCTCTTTTGAAGAACCTGCATCAAGCTGTAGCTAACGCGTATTCAGTACAGATTCTCTACAAAAAAAGTGGGGAAGGTCAGTTAGACGATAGACTTTTCGATCCGTACAAAATTATTTACTGGAATAATAAGTGGTACGTAATTGGGTTTTGCCATCTTAGGGATGATATCCGTAGCTTTAGAGTAGACCGAATTGAACATCTACTACTAACAGAAAAGAAGTTTAACCATCCAGAAGATTTTTCAGCGCGTGATTTTTTTATGGACAATCTCCTTCCAACGATAGAAGGTAAAGAAGAGCTTATGCACTTAGTTATTCATGGAAAGGAAGGTACGCTGAATGATGTTTGTCAGCATTGGTTTTTAGGACATTATATAGTTGAACGAAATTCAACTCAAGCAGTGTTCATTCTTGAAAAAGATATTTTACATACATATATACCTTATTTACTGCTACCATACGGTAAATCTATTCAAATTATTGAACCAATAGATTTAAAGAAACGATTTATTGAAGTTCTGTCGGAATTAATAAAATTTTATGAAGGATAAAAACTTCCCTGACGTTAGCTGTCAGGGAAGTTTTATTATAATTGCGATATAAATCGTGATTAGGAGTGTTATTGGATGCAAACAAAAAAAGTTTATTTATATGTATTTCATACAATGTCAGACTGGGAATATGGATATTTAGTGGCCGAACTAAACACAGGAAGGTATTTCAAAAAAGATATACTGCCTTTAAAAATAGTCACGGTAGGAGCTAGTAAAGAAATCATTACAACGATGGGTGGCCTGAAAATAAAACCAGATATTTCTTTTAGTGATTGTACTCTTGAGAGTGAAGATCTGTTAATTTTGCCTGGAGGGACTACTTGGGGAGAAGAAATTCATCAACCAATTTTAGAAAGAATGGACGAAGCCTTAAAGATTGGAACGATTGTTGCTGCCATTTGCGGGGCAACTGACGCACTCGCCAATATGGGCTACTTAGATACTAGAAGACATACGAGTAATAATTTAGACTACACGAAAATGGTATGTCCTAATTATAAAGGAGAAAAGCTCTATGAGGGGGGAACTGCTGTCTCTGATGGGAATGTCATTACTGCATCAGGAATAGCTCCTCTGGAATTTGCTATGGAAGTACTAAAAAAATTAGATGTATTTGCACCAGATACACTGCATTCGTGGTATAACCTAAATAAAACTCATAAACCTGAATACTTCTTTGAGTTAATGACTTCAATAAATAGCTGAGCTAAGGCAGTTTCATATTATGTTTATTTAAAAACCATGCTTCAGACATAGATTTAAATGAAAAAGCCCAATTTCTCCATTCATTAAAGGTGAAGTTGGGCTTTTTAGCATTGAACATTTCTTAACGTTGATTTTTCTCTTTTAATTCTAGGTATACAGCGCCCATATCTAACTCGCCTTTACCATTTTCTTTTGCTTCACGGTAGGTTTGATTAACCGCTTCAGCAAGTGGATAGATTCCTTCCATGCGATCCACTTCATTTTTGACAAGACCTAAATCTTTGGACATAAGTTCCACCTTAAAAGCAGCCGGGAACTCTTCATTGCGATACATATCCTTTTTCCCTTGGAAAAGAGGCGTATTCATCCCTGATTGAGAAATCATTTCTAGGATTTTTTCTTTCTCTAAACCAAATTTTTCGCCTAGTAGCAGGGTTTCACCAACTCCTTGTCCAACAATACCGAGAAGGAGGTTAATGGATAGCTTCGCTGCGCTTGCTTTTCCGCTTGGACCAAAATGAATCGTTTCTTTTCCTAACACGTCAAAGTATGGTTTCAACGTTTTTACAACTTCCTCGTCGCCACCTGCTAGAACAACGAGTTGACCTGTTTGTGCTACACCCACTGATCCTGATACAGGCGCATCTACATATGTACCGCCTTTTTCTTCAATCATTTTCGCGAATTCTATTGCCTCATCTGGTGCAATGGTACTCATATTGACGATGATCTTGCTGTGAAGATCAGCTTCTAGGACACCATTATCTTCCGTTAGTACCGCCTCAATTGCTTTCGTGTTTGAAAGCATAAGGAAAATCACGTCTGATTTCTCTACAATCTCTTTCGGTGAAGCGAGTTGTACAGCTCCCGCATCAACCAAAGGCGCTGCTTTATCCGCTGAGCGGTTGTATACGTTTACGTGATATTCAGCTTTTAATAGATTTTTCGTCATTGGATTTCCCATGTAGCCTAATCCAATCCATCCTAGTGTATGTTGCATGATGTGTGTCCTCCTTTAAATATGAAGATTGCTTTGTTTTCACTATACAAAAATATCGTCTCTAAAAACAAGCAATAGCGCTTTTGACGCTGAGATCACAAAGTTCAACATTTCTTCACATCTTCTCCGTTTCATCTACTTGTTTTCAAATCCCTAATCACGTAACATTCTTTTATGGTAAAACCTTTCTTCAGAGAAAGGTGAAAACGAGACGCTTTTTTCACTGAGTTAAAATCGCTATCTAAAATAAAATGTAAAAGTAATGCTAAGAAGGGATTATGAATGAAGCAATATTGTTCTGTTATTTCAATTTGTTTAATGGTAGCTGCCTTTCTGATTAGTCGCTTGTTTTTAGGAGAAGTTAGTATCTCTCCAAGCATCGCGACGTTATCACCGTTTATGGCCTTTCCAATCTTAGGACTTCTGTTTGCTTATTTCGGATTGAATAATAAATGGCGAACGTTTGGGTTAATTGGAAATAGCTTTATTATGTTAACAGAGTTTATTTTTCCCATTGTTGTACAGATTTATTTGAGTAGTGCTTTATAAAAAGAACGTAACTTTAACACCATATACAGTTCGGTTAACTTACTAAACAGATTTCTACACATAACGTGAACGAGCACACCTTAATAGAGGAGGAGTGCTCGTTTTTCAATGAGTAGAGGAAACACAAGGAAAAGAAAATGCTTTTCGTGTAAAAGTCTGATACGATAAATACATAACCATCTATCGTATACCCGCGCGAGATGAACCTCAAAAGGAGTGTATCTACAAATGAAACAACCTCAAAAATCAGTCGATGAGATGTCACTAGACGAATTAAAGATAGAGTTTGCCAAACTACTGAAGGAAAACCCGCCCCGCAAAGTGTCAGTCGATGCGAACGGCACAATCGTTTTAGATCCAACAAATCCATTTGACAGAGAATGGTTTGACAATGATAAGGCATATGGAGGCTATGCAGAAGAAGAGAAGTGACGTTGTGCAGTCACTTCTCTTCTTGGTTTTATGGATTAAGAAACACTGGCAAATATTTTCATGAACTAAAAGAAAGAGGATATTTACCTACATCATTCTATTAGCTAAAATTCATTCATGAGTAAGGGGTTGATTTTGAGAGATCATTGTCTTTTTAATGCGTTTTAATGCAATAATGAAGATAACAACTGTACTGAATCCTGCGATTAGGAATAGACTATGATCCATTCCCCAATTTAAGATCTCTTTAAAGCTGATGATCTTTCCGACTTTATACATAACATAAGTCCATAATCCAGTATACGCACCAGCTGCGAGAAATGTTGTCAAGAGATATTGGATCAACGAAAACCCCAGTATGCCTGCTACGTAGTGTGCAGGATGGCGAAGACATGGTGTGAAAAAGGACAGCGCAATCGCCCATTTGCCATGGCGGTTAAGAAAGTTCTGTGCACGAGTAAGGTGTTTACCGTTCAAAAATCGCTGAAGAAATGGAATCGTTCGAAAAAATCGTCCTACCGCATAAAACGCACTGAACGAAACAAAAAACACGGTCCATGAAGCAATCCACATCCAAATAGGATTCACTCCATGATGATTCCAAATTCCAAGCTGTGTCGCAAGTAACACGTCATCTGATAAAGGCGTAAAAATAATGGCTATACTCATTCGAACAAACTCTATGATGTCCATATTCATTCCTCGCATTTCGTTTGTGATGATTTCAGTATAGAAAGAAATTCTTTCTGAAATATGCCGAAAAAACTTAACAATTCTTAAGTTTTTTCAAAAAGAAGTGGACGGAATGTAGACAAACAGTTGAAAAAGTAGAAACTTCTATTTATAATATATTTTTGTACTTTTGTTTTCGAAAAGTGCAGTCTAAGGGGTTTTGTAGATCCCTGCAAGTTTAGAAGTATTGTTAGTTTATCAGAAATGATAGGACTTCCTACATGCGTTTATATCTTGCAAATATAAAAACTAGTTAGGTGGTAAAAGAAATGACAGCAGTCGATGTAAAACCTTATCGAGTATTACTTTATTACATGTATGTTCCTATTGAAAATCCAGAGGAGTTTGCAGCAAAACATTTAGCGTTTTGTAAAGAGCTTGGACTTAAAGGTCGTATCCTCGTTGCAGCTGAGGGGATTAACGGTACCGTTTCTGGACCAGTAGAGCAAACAGACGAATATATGCGAGTGATGAACGAAGATCCTGCCTTCGCTCAAATGGCGTTCAAAGTGGACGAAGCAGATGGTCATGCCTTCAAAAAAATGCACGTTCGCGCACGCGACGAGTTAGTAACGCTTCGTTTAGAAGACGATATTAACCCGAATGAAATTACAGGTAAACATTTAAAACCAGCAGAATTCTATGAAGCGATGCAAGATGATAATACGGTCGTAATCGATGCTCGTAATGACTATGAGTATGATCTAGGTCATTTCAGAGGCGCGATTAAGCCCGATATCGAAACATTCCGCGAGCTTCCAGACTGGATTCGTGAAAATAAAGAAATGTTAGATGGTAAAAAGATTCTAACCTACTGCACAGGCGGAATTCGCTGTGAGAAATTCTCAGGATGGTTAAAACGTGAAGGCTTTGAAGATGTAAACCAGCTTCACGGCGGAATTGTCACATATGGAAAAGACCCAGAAGTTCAAGGTGAGCTATGGGACGGAAAATGCTACGTGTTCGATGAGCGTATTAGCGTAGACGTAAACCGTAAAGAGCATGTGGTTGTTGGGAAAGATTACTTTACTGGTGAGCCTTGTGAACGCTACGTAAACTGTGCAAACCCTGAATGTAATAAAAAAATCATTACGTCAGAAGAGAACGAGCACAAACATTTACGTGGATGCACACATGAATGCCGCGTACACCCAAGAAACCGTTATGTAAAAGAGCATAATTTAACAGAAGAAGAAGTGGCTGAGCGTTTAAGCCGCATTTAATTTTAAAAGGTTAACAAAACAGGACTTTCTTTCAATGAGAAAGTCTTGTTTTGTTTTTATAAAAAGCTTTGCACTTACGAACTAGGTTTTTAACCACTCTTTGCTTAACAGAGCATATTGAAACGTATTCTCATATTTAGGTGTTCCGTCCTCGTGTTCAGTAAATGAAATAAACTCAATAAAATATCCTTCTTGGCGCATCCCCAATCTCTCACATAGTTTTTGGGATCTGTAGTTAGTATCCTCTACGTATGCATAGAGCCTTCTTGCACCTAAATCTGTAAAAAGATACGTAAAGAAGGCTTTCACACTTTCATTTGCATATCCATGTCCTTCGTACTTAGCATTGAAATTCCAACCCACAGAATACGTATCAGGATCTTCTTTCAAATAAAACAGTTCTCCAATGAGAGAATTATCTTCCTTTAAGCATACTGCAATAAAAGAGTCATCTTTTTTTCTTTTCTCGATTGTGTTAATAGCGTCCTCTAACGTGCAAATTCTTTCTTCGAGAAAACAATTCACCCTTGGATTAGCTAAATATTCCAGAAGGTAGTCAGAATCTGCTTTGTGAAAATTCCTTAGTAGTAATCGATTAGTTTCAATTTTTCTCATTATTGATCTCCTCATTCTTTCTCTCATTTATGATCTTTAGCAATCCACTTAGCCATATCTATGATTTCCTTAACACGTTTATCGAACAACAGAAAACAACTATTTTTAGCTGTTACTTAACATCTAGTAGTCAATTGCTGTTTATGGCTACTTTCTAGTACAATGAGCATCATAAAGTATATGGTTACCGTATAGTCAAGGAGGATTTTATGGGCAAAGAGTTAGAAAAATATTTTACAACGGGAGAATTTGCGAATCTATGTGGCGTCAAAAAACAAACGCTATTTCATTATGACGAAATCGGGCTACTTTCTCCTGCAATCAAGAAAGACAATGGATATAGATATTATTCATATCATCAATTTGAAGTCTTTCAAGTAATCGCTCTATTTAAAGAATTTGGTGTTTCTTTAAAAGAGATCAAAACTCTCCTAACTAATAAAGACCCAAGAGCTACAATGATAGTTTTAAAAGAAAAAGCAATGGAAATCGAAGATAAAATTAAAAAGCTTTCTCGCTTGCAATCCGTTATTCACACGCGCTTAGCGTTAGCAGAACAAGCTGCAGAATCAGATTTCTCCTCAGTTTCATTGCAAAATTTAGAGGAAGAAAAGTTCATGATTAGTGAAAATATACTAGATGAGGCCGAACAAAAGTATACCACGGTTATTCCAGACCTTATTAACTACCTTCACCTACATAAATTAGATCAAGGTCATCCCATTGGAGCATTGCTTGCAAAAGAGCAAATTCAAAAAAAAGAGTTTTATAACTACAAGTATTTGTATATAAAAACGAAACAAAGTTCAAAACATGTAAACTATCACATACGTCCACGTGGACTATATGCTGTTGGGTATCAAAAAGGCGACGAAACGGAAAATGCTTATACTCGCATTATTCAATTCATTACCGATAACGGCCTAAAGATAGGAGAATATGCATATGAGGAATACATAATAGAGGAAGCAATGGCAGACGGAATAGAAAATTCAATTACAAGGATTCAACTTCACGTTAAGAGCTGATTACATTTCACACTACTGTCTAAACTTGTGATTTTTAAAATTATGTTTCTGTGTTGTTCTTTTTTGATCTCGTCTAAAAATGCAAGAATTGGTTAAGATGATGAATAGTTTACAATCAAAATGAGGTGAAGAGGGTTGGGAACTATCATAAAAAATCTAGACCTGCATTCTGACGGAACATGGGCTGCAATTCTCCTATCTCTTCTTTTGTTTTTCTACGCGCTTTTTATGCCAAAGCGCATTATGACCTGGAGAGAGTTTTATATTACGTTTGGAGTTGTCGGGTATGGCGCTTGGATTGCCGATTCGATTATTGGAAAAATGCTTGATCTTGTGGATTACGGAAACCCAAGCATTACGGGGATTGGGGAGTTTTTAAGCTATAGCCTGATCCCATCGTCGCTTGCAGTCATCCATTTTAATTATTTTCATACAACCAATCGGTGGATTATTGGTAGTTTATTTGCACTTTTCTCTACGCTGATTGAGTGGATTCTCATTCAAGTAGGATACGAAAACCTACACGGATGGGGCTTTTGGATATCGATTCCTATTTATCTGATCGTGTTTCTCTTTGTGCTGCCAATTCATTATCGCTTTATTCAGAAAAGATGGTGAGCTTCCGCTATGTACAGCGGAAGCTTTTTTATGATCGGTACAGTTTCCGAAACGTAGCAGGCGTCATGTGCTCGTGCTGTTTAAAAACTTTACCAAAATGACTAGGTGATTCATACCCGATTTGCTGTCCAACTTCTTGGACCGATAGCGTAGGGTCTTGAATCAGCTTTTCTTTTGCTTTTTGAATTCGTACACGCGCAATGTATTCAAACGGACGAACATGCAGCCCTTTTTGGAAAAGCAGACACGTATGCTGAACCGTCACGCCTAACACTGTGGCAAGATCTTGCAGGCTCACCGGCTCGTAATAGCGGTCGTTTATATAGGTAATAACCGGCTGCAATTGTTCAAGGTAGGGATTTCGTTTGTATGAAGGCTGCGTGTAATCCATATGCAAATGCACGAGTAGTCCATAAAGCATTTCTGAACTGACGCGCTGATCTAATCGGTGATGGGTCTCTAACTCCGTTAGCATAATCTCCATTTTTTCAATTAGGCGCTGAGGGTCGGTCAGCGTAATTTTCATGGATTGACCTAGCTTAAAATGTCCCATCATTTCACCAGCTGTTTGTCCAGCAAACGACAGCCACCACACTTCCCATCCATCCGTCAGTGGGTAATAGGCGTGGGGAACTTCGGGTAATAGCAAAAATCCTTCATTTTCGTCAATGCGAAGCACTTTTCCATCCACTTCTACAATCCCCGATCCCTTTACGCATTGAATCCATTGATAGTCCATAAACTCATTACCGCGCGTAATTTCCGTCTGATGATCCCAATGCCCAACGCTTGATACGTAAAGAGGAAGAGACGTTACGTTATTTATTAAAGCAGGAAAGCTCATTTTATTCATGTTGTCACCTCAAGTAATGTGAATATTGTTATAGTAACATGAAAATGATTGGATTGATAAGGAAAATGAAAGGGTTTACGATGTTCATATAAAGATATTTTCTAAGAAAGCGAGAGATTACTATGACATTTCAATATACACCACCTGCAAATGGATATCCGGAGTGGAACAATAACCCTGAAATTTTTCAATTAAATAGAATGAAAGCGCACGCAACGTTAATGCCTTTTTTAACCATTGAAGAAGCGTTAACGCTCGATCGAAAAAACTCTTCTTTTTATGAGTCATTAAATGGTTCATGGAAGTTTCATTTCTCTGAAAATCCTGATGCACGAGTACAGGGTTTTTATAAGACCGATTATGATGTGAGCAGTTGGTCTGACATGAAGGTTCCTGCCCACTGGCAGTTAGAAGGGTACGATTATCCTCAATATACAAACGTGACATACCCTTGGGTTAGCAAGGAAGATTTAAAACCTCCTTTTGCACCGACAAAGTACAATCCTGTTGGTCAATATGTACGAACATTTACGGTTCCAGAGCGTTGGGAAGATCAGCCTGTATACATTAGCTTCCAAGGCGTTGAATCTGCTTTTTACATATGGGTAAATGGCGAACTTGTTGGGTACAGTGAGGACAGCTTTACACCAGCTGAATTTGATTTAACACCTTATGTAAAAGAGGGGGAAAATACGCTTGCAGTAGAAGTCTATCGTTGGAGTGATGCAAGCTGGCTTGAGGATCAGGATTTTTGGCGCATGAGCGGAATTTTCCGCGACGTGTATTTGTACTCAACGCCAAACGTTCATGTATATGACCTTGAGGTTCGCAGTCCATACGATGTGAAAACAAAAAATGGTTCTTTATCAGTCAAGGCGGACGTAGTTACATCTAGTCGTTACGAAGGACAACCGCTACGCGTAGAAGCGCAGTTATATGACGCACAAGGCAAGAGCGTCTTGGATACATCGCTTCAAAACTCGTTTACGAGTGAAGGTATGATTCACCTTGAAGCATCAGTTGAAAAGCCACATCCTTGGAGCGCTGAGTCACCATCTCTTTATACACTTGTTGTGAGCCTCTGGGACGATGAGCAAGTTCTTGAAGCACAGAGCTGTAAGGTCGGGTTCCGTACGTTTGGAATTGAAGACGGCTTAATGAAAATTAACGGGGAGCGAATCGTCTTCCGCGGCGTGAATCGTCACGAATTCACCTCAAAAAAAGGACGCGCAGCCATTTCACGTGACGATATGCTGCAAGATATCCTGCTCATGAAGCAATACAACATTAATGCGGTTCGTACCTCTCATTATCCAAATGATGTCGTGTGGTATGAGCTTTGTGATGAATATGGATTGTACGTCATTGACGAAACAAACTTAGAAACACACGGCAGCTGGTCGTATGGCCAAGTAGGCGAAGGAGAAGCGGTTCCAGGAAGCAAACCGGAATGGCGTGAAAACGTTGTTGATCGCTGTCGTACGATGTATGAGCGTGATAAAAATCATCCATCGATTTTAATATGGTCACTTGGAAATGAATCATTTGGCGGAGAGAATTTTGTTCATATGTACAACTTCTTAAAAGAAAAAGATCCAACACGAATTGTTCATTATGAAGGGATTTTCCATCACCGGGAGTATGAACACGTATCAGATATTGAAAGTACGATGTACAACAAGATCGAAGACTTAGAAAAGTACGCGATGTGGAACGGCAAGAAACCGTATATTTTATGTGAATATAGCCATGCGATGGGGAACTCTTGCGGAAATCTCTTTAAATACTGGGAGTTATTTGACCGCTATCCGATTTTACAAGGCGGATTTATTTGGGATTGGCGTGATCAGGCGCTTGAAACAACAACTGATGATGGTAAAACGTACTTAGCATACGGCGGTGACTTCGGAGATACACCAAATGACGGAACGTTCTGTGGAAATGGGTTAATTTTTGCAGATGGCAAGGTCAGTCCGAAGCTTCACGAAGTAAAAGCTTGTCATCAATCCATCAAATGGTCGTTAGTTGACCTAGAGAGTCAACGTTTTCAAGTCGAAAATCAGTACTTATTTACGAACGTAAAAGATTACGAGATGAAATGGACACTGATGAAAGATGGCAAGACCGTTCAAGAGGACGTTTTATCGATTGATGTAAAACCGACTCAAACAGGAGAAGCTCACATTCCGTATACCGTTCCTTCAGAGAGAGGCGAATACGTTTTAACAGTGAGCGCTCACTTAAAAGAAGACACGTCTTGGGCGCAACGAGGGCATGAAGTTTCCTTTAATCAGTTTGTCGTTACGAAGGTTGCAGCAGATTCGTTTATAGAAGAAGGAGAAATGAACGCCTCCGAAACTGATATGGATTGGACTATTGAAGGTCCTTCTTTTACAGCAAAAGTTAGCAAGCAAACAGGCATGCTGCATTCTTATAAAGTAGAAGGCGTAGAGCGCTTAACAAAAGGTCTTCGTCCAAACTTCTGGCGTGCGCTAACTGACAATGACCGCGGGAATAAATTAGACGAACGAGCGGGCGTTTGGCGTGATGTAAAAGCGACACTCACACAGCTATCTGTGGAGCACTCAAAGCAAAAAGTAATCGTTCATACGATGTTTACCTTAGCAACGGGCCTTCCAAGCTTTTGCCGCGTTACCTATGCGTTTGATCCTACAGGAGAAGTAACCGTCACCCAAACGGTTGATGCACAAGCAGGGTTACCTGAACTTCCTGAAGTCGGTATGCTGTTTGCAATGAACAAAGAGTTTGATCAGCTTTCTTGGTACGGAAAAGGCCCGCATGAAAACCACTGGGACCGTAACAAAGGGGCGAAAATTGGCATCTATGAAGGAATTGTTTCTGAGCAGTTAACGCCTTACTTACGTCCACAGGAAAGCGGAAATAAAACAGATGTACGCTGGATGACCGTGACGAATAAGGAAGGAATCGGGCTAAAAATTAGTGGCCTACCGTTAGTCGAGGCAAATGCGCTTCCGTACACACCACTTGAACTTGAAGCACATGATCACCACTACAAACTTCCAACAAGTGATAAAGTAGTGGTTCGCGTGAACTACAAGCAAATGGGAGTAGGAGGAGATGACAGCTGGGGAGCGAAAACACACCCAGAATTCACCCTTCCTTCTGGTCAGGTGTATGTGAATCAGTTTGTGTTAAAAGGAATTTAATAAAAGGAGAAGACCAGGTCTATTCGGATTTGGTCTTCTTTTTGTTTATATGGAAAGGGAAAATATGCTAGAATATTTTAATGGTAGAATAGTTTGAATATTGAAGAGGAGACCTTATAATGGCATTTAATATGAATGTATGGAAAGTAGAAGATAACACATTAAAAGAATTACCGAAGTCTAGATTAGATAGTGAAGATCGTTTAGAAAACTGGATTGCTGCTGATAGCAGTATTACAGGCTTAGATTTATTAGTGATTGGTAAACAGGTAGTAACGTTATATGGGGGACGAATTGATTTACTAGCAATGGATTACGAAGGTAATCTCGTTATTTTGGAATTAAAACGAGATCGAACACCAAGAGACGTTGTTTCTCAAACGTTAGACTACGCTTCTTGGGTTAAGGATTTGACATACGAACAAGTCGATGCCATTGCAACAAACTATTTACAAAGAAAGTTAAGCGATGCTTTTTTCAATCGGTTCGGAGTTGATCTTCCACAAGAAATTAATCGCCAGCACAGCATGATTATTGTGGCTTCTGAATTGGATCCTTCTTCAGAAAGGATTGTGCAATATTTATCATCTCAATACAATATCAACATAAATTGTATCTTCTTTGACTTCTTTAAAGAAAAGGATCAAGAATTCCTTGGACGTTCTTGGTTAATGGATCCAGAAGAAGTCAGTGAGCGGACAAAACCTTCTAAAAGCGCATCTCCTTGGACTGGAATTTATTACGTAAATGTAGGAGACGGTGAACATCGGAGCTGGGAAGATTGCAAAACATACGGCTTTTTGAGCGCAGGTCAAGGAAAGAAATATAGAGATGCTATTCAAAAGCTTAACGTCGGAGACAAAGTAATGGCCTATTTAAAAGGTAAGGGGTATGTAGGATTTGGAGAAGTAATTTCACCCGCTCGAATGGTAAAAGATTTTACTTTGCCTGATGAAACCAAGTTATTGGACCATAGGTTGGTTCAACCCAATATTTCGAACAATCAAGATGATCCTGAATTAGCTGATTGGACAGTTGGTGTTAAATGGCTTCATTCGATCGATCGAGACAGTGCGGTGACATTTACAGGGATATTTTCCAATCAAAATGTTGTGTGTAAATTAAAGCATAAGCCAACAATTGATCACCTCGCCAAGTACTTTCCAGTCAATTCTTATTAATTCGGAAGGAGCAACACAATGCACTACGACACGATTGTCATCGGAGCCGGTTCCATGGGAATGGCAGCAGGTTATTTTTTATCCAAAAGTGGACAGAAGACGCTATTACTAGATGCGTTTGATCCTCCCCACAGTAATGGGAGTCATCATGGTGATACGCGCATCATCCGTCACGCCTACGGAGAAGGAGAACAGTATGTAGAACTTGCTCTTTACGCACAGGAGCTGTGGGAGGAGCTTGAGAAGCAAAGCGGTGAATCCTTATTTTTGCAAACTGGGGTGTTAAATGTCGGACCGAAGCATTCAGATTTTATTCAAAATATCATATCTAGTGCTAACCGTTATGATTTATCTCTCGACGTGTTGAATTCTGAGGGTGTTTCTCAGCGGTGGAAAGGCATCAAAATACCCAATGATTATATCGGATGCTTTGAACCAGCATCGGGCGTTTTAAAATGCGAGACATGTATTTCTACATATAAAAAATTAGCGGTAGAAAACGGGGCTCATCTTGCTATGAATCAGCGCGTATCTTCGGTTGAGCTCAGTGAAAACGAAGTGATGGTGAAAACGCCAAACAGCACGTATTATGCAAACTCGCTCATAATCACAGTTGGAGCATGGTCGTCCGATCTTTTATCATCAATCGGAATCAATTTGCCTCTTCAGCCGACCCGAAAAACATTTTCATGGTTTCAGACAGATGAAAATCTCTATAACGATACTACGTTTCCTGCTTTTTCATTTGTGACGACAAACGGCACTTATTATGGGTTTCCAAGTATTGATGGTGCAGGGCTGAAGGTTGGGAGACATGACGGCGGGGAACCAGTTCATCCGAGTGAATCAATGAAACCGTTCGGTGATGGTGATCAAGAGGATGTTTCAACCTTTTTAGAAACCTATATGACAGCATCCGATCATACTCTTACCTACGGAAAAACATGTATGTACACGATGACGCCTGATGAGGACTTTATCATTGATGTGCACCCAAATTATTCAAACGTTGCGATTGCAGCAGGTTTTTCAGGACATGGATTTAAGTTCAGTAGCGCAGTTGGTCACATGCTAAGTGAGCTCATTACAAATGGTGAAACGAACCAAAACATTTCACCATTTTCACTCAAACGTTTTATAAAAGGAGACTAACATGATGATTCATTCACTGATCAAAGAAGTACGAAAGAAATGGCAGCACCATGAAACTAATCGACTTATTGTCGCCATTGACGGGTTAAGTCGCTCTGGGAAAACGACGATCACGAAGGAATTAGAAAAAGAGCTTCAACGAGAAAGCATTTCGTACGCGATTTTACATATTGATGATTTTATTACCGAGCGATCCAAGCGCTATCATACAGGTAGGGATCAATGGGAGGAATATTATCATTTGCAGTGGGATGTGGAGCAATTAAAAGAACATCTTTTTAAACCCTTACAAGAAGAAGCAATACTTTCGCTTCCGTTTTATTTAGACAAAGAGGATCGTCATGAATGGCGATCGGTACACTTGCCACCTAAAGGTGTCATCATCATTGAAGGCGTATTTTTACAGCGCTCTGTGTGGCGATCGTTTTTGGACTATATTGTATACATAGATTGCTCGAGAGAAACGCGCTTTCGTCGAGAGAGCAACGAAACACAAACACTCGTACACAAATTTGAAAATCGATACTGGAAAGCAGAAGAACATTATCTCAAAGAGGAACAGCCTTTAGAAAACGCAGGGCTCGTGATCTATAATTGAAAGAGAGGAATGAATTAATGTCAGTAGAAAAAGTAAAAGACTATTTTAAAAACTACGGGATGGAGGAGCGTATCATTGAAACGTCTCAATCAAGTGCGACCGTTGAACAAGCAGCAGAAGCCTTAAACTGTGAGCCAGAACGAATCGCTAAAACGCTATCGTTTAAAGTTGATGAACGAGTCATTTTAATCGTCGCAGCGGGAGATGTGAAAATTGATAACTCAAAATACCGCCATCAGTTCGGGAAAAAGGCGAAAATGCTCAGTGCAGATGAGGTAGAAACGCTTGTTGGACATGTCATCGGAGGCGTTTGTCCATTTGCTGTAAACGAGGGGGTAACCGTTTATTTAGACGAATCTCTCAAACGATTCCAAACGGTTTTTCCGGCATGTGGAAGCCGAAACAGTGCCATTGAGTTAACGATTGAAGAATTAGAAGAGCACGCAAGACCCCTTGAATGGGTCGATGTCGGAAAAGATAGCAAAAGCGCTTGAGCATTCAAGCGCTTTTTTCATTAGTGAACGGTGTTAGAAGAAGGACCGTACGCATTCATCATTTTCTGCATATCTTGCGTTGGTAGCTGTGGAACTTGATAATAGCCGTGATGATTTTGATAAAGGGATAATTCATATGCCATTTCCACTGCATTTGGAACAGAATCGGCCACAACGCGACGAACAACGGGATTCGTCATTTCAAGCGCGGTCATTGCACGAAGAGACGCGGACGACTTCATCATTCCTAACAGCAAGCTTGAAACGTGCTGATCGTTCATATCAGTTACTTCAGTAATCGGAGTAACGGGCTCGCTTTCTTTTAACCCATACGTAAAGCTGTGATCCATTTTCATCATATAGCTTTTAAGCGATACGGTCGGTTTACTTCCTGTTTGAAAAGCTTCTAAGAGCGTATTGTATTCTTGCGTTAAAAAGGACACTTGGCGATCTATAACCTCTTTTAATTCCACGTCTTGCACCATTTCTTTCGTCATTTTATATGTATTCAGCAAGCTCACGGCTCCTGATAACACTTCCTGGACATCGAACATCTCATGACCACCGTGTTGAAACGACATCGAATCTTCTTGTGAATGTTGATTGAATTGATTTTCCACTGATAAAACCTCCTTTTGTTTGTCCGGCTTATTATACAGTTTTGGATAAATTTTATTCGCTAGCTTTTTTTCACCTGACACATACTAAGGGAAAGATGACTCAGGCATCAAGATAGATAAATGGAAAAATGAGGTGTACAATGAAAAATAGTGAAGAAAGGAGGAAAAACATGGGTCAACCATTACATAAGGAATCCGTAGCGCCCATTCAAAAAGAACGAATATGGACGCGTGATTTCATTTTGATTTGCATTGCAAACTTTTTTATCTTTCTCGGATTTCAAATGACGCTGCCAACCATTCCGCTTTTAGTAAAGCATTTGAATGGATCAGATCAGCTCATCGGGTTTGTCGTCGGAATTTTTACGTTTTCTGCACTGTTAATTCGACCATCTGCAGGTCATGCGCTTGAATCGAAGGGCCGACGATTTGTGTACTTATCAGGACTAATTATTTTCGTCCTTTCTGTTGGGTCATACGGATTTGCGGCAAGCATTTTATTTCTATTCATTATGCGAATTGTTCAAGGTGCAGGATGGGGGTTATCAACAACTGCCTCTGGTACGATTGCGACAGATTTAATTCCTGCGAGTAGACGAGGAGAAGGGATGGGGTATTACGGATTATCCGGAAACCTTGCGCTTGCATTTGGACCATCTCTGGGTCTAGCGCTCTCAAGCACCGTTTCCTTTACCACACTCTTTTTAATTTGCTCAGGTCTTGGATTACTGGCTGCTCTTTTATCGTCTCAAATCCGTTATAAAAAAGTCGAACAAAAGGTAAAAGAAGAAGTGGTTACGGTCAAATGGGACTTTTATGAGAAATCAGCGTTACCACCGTCTTTATTATTATTCTTTATTACCGTAACGTTTGGAGGAATTGCATCTTTTCTTCCGCTATATACCGCACAAAAGGGAATTGACGGCATTCAGTGGTACTTTCTTGTCTACGCATTAGCTTTAATGCTAACACGGACGTTCGCGGGTAAATTATACGACCGTAGAGGACACCGCGCAATCTTTATTCCAGGCGCTGTTTTAGTGTTAGCGGCTATGCTGTTACTTGCGTGGCTTCCAAGCATGACGATGTTATTTGTAGCAGGTGCACTATACGGATTAGGTTTCGGTTCCATTCAGCCAGCACTGCAAGCATGGTCCATTGAAAAAGCACCTGATCGACGAAAAGGAATGGCCAATGCAACGTTCTTCTCATTCTTTGACTTAGGTGTCGGTGTAGGAGCCATGATTTTCGGACAGATTGGTCATACGTTAGGATACGGCAGTATTTACGTAACCGCCTCGTTCTCTGTCTTGTTATCCATCATTTTGTACATTTATTTCTTATCACGTGACAACAAAGTAAAAGCATAGTTTTTTAAAAAAGAGAGCACATTCGCTCTCTTTTTTTGATTCGTATTAGTAGGAGTGAAATTCTGAATAGTGATACAATAAAGGCCAAGGGAGGGATTTATATGAAACAATATGATGTACTTGAAGGGGCAGAACCATTTATTTATGAAGGAAACAACGTAGGTATTTTAGTTTCGCATGGATTTACAGGAAGTACACAAAGTATGAAACCACTAGGTGATGCTTATCACGCAGCAGGTTATACGGTATACGGTCCTCGTTTAAAAGGGCACGGGACGCACTATGAGGATATGGAGCAAACGACGTATCAGGATTGGATTGACTCTGTTGAAGAGGGAATTGCGTGGTTAAAAGAACGCTGTGAGACGATTTTTGTAACAGGGCTTTCAATGGGTGGCACATTAACTCTGTATCTTGCTGAAAAGCATCCAGAAATTAAAGGAATTATCCCGATTAATGCAGCCATTGATATTCCGGCAATGGAAGGTGCGAAAGACCAACAAGAGCCTCGCTTTTTTGATGCTATTGGTTCAGACATTAAAAAAGAAGGGGTAGAGGAGCTAGCGTATGATAAAACACCTCTTAAGTCGATGAAAGAGATTATTAAGCTGATGGCACTTGTGAAAGATGATCTATCTAAAGTGACGTGTCCGGCGCTTATCTTTATGTCAGAAGAAGATCATGTTGTGCCACCATTAAACAGTACATACATCTTAGAGAATATTTCATCTCAAGAAAAAGAAGTAATCTCCATGCCAAACAGCTATCACGTCGCAACACTTGATCATGATCAGCATCTTATTATTGAAGAATCGTTAAAATTCTTTCAGACGCAGCTAGAGAAGTAGGAGAGAGGGCATATAAAAAAAGCGCTTAGAACAAGATGTCCTAAGCGCTTTTTTACTGTATACAAAAATTAAGCACCGCGCGCTTCCGTTAACGCAGCTACTTCTTCTTCTTCAATATCAATGCGGCAATCCATTGTATGAATCGTTTTATCTTCGTTATTTCCGTAGTAAATAGTAATATTCATCGTAACCGCTCCTTCGTTCAATTGAATTTCGAGTTTATTTAAACAATGTGTAAAGTCAAAAGTAAAAAAAGAATCACTAAAATATAGACCTATAATGGCCTTTGTTTTTTATGTATGAAGCCTATGTTTGAAATTACGCTTATTATAACCCATTTCCCCTATATCTACAAGTAAAACCTTGACAGTACAGTGTTTAAAAAGCATTTTCCTCATATAGAATTCATCTAAAATACGAATTAAAATACATCAAAACTTATTTTATTGCGAAATTACCGAGGTTTCAACATTTTCATATGAATAATAATCCAAAAAGTCCACATATGGGATTGAAATCATCAACTTGGATTTTCACCCATTATTATCCTACTTATTTCTTTATAAACAGAACATAAGTTCGTATAATGGAACTGAGAAATGCATCTGCATTCTCACTATTTTATCAGGAAAGGAAGCGATAGTCGTTGAAAAAGCGTAAAATGGAGAAATCACACATCGTCAAGTTGTACGAGGACGGAAAGAGTACGACTGATATTTCGGCCCTTGCTTGTATATCAGTTCGTCAGGTTCGAAACATCCTTCATCAGGAGAATGTAACGTTTCGTCCTCGCGGTAGTTGGAAGCGCCAATATACGGTGAATGAGCATTACTTTAAAACGTGGTCACCGAATATGGCGTACATCCTTGGGTTTATTGCAGCGGACGGCGTCATTTCAAAAACGTTGCAGTGTATTAGCTTTTCGCAAAAAGAGCCCAGTATTCTAGAGCATATTCGAGATGAACTTCAGTCAGATCAACCTCTACATCAAAATGAGCGCACAGGCGTATACCTTTTAAACATTCATAGCAAAACGATGAAAGAAGATCTCATGACGCTACACGGAATTACACCAAATAAATCAACCACGATTACACTTCCTTATGTACCAGCGCACTTGCTATCTCATTTCATTCGCGGTTATTTTGACGGAGATGGCAACGTCACGTATCCAAAGTATGTTGTCAGCTTTGTTGGGGGCTCAGAAGCTTTTATGCTTGGGATAAAAGCTGTACTTGAAGCGCATGGGTTTCAGCCTGACTTTGTTGATAAAGGACGGTATTTTAGGCTTTACATTGTTGGTAGACGTAATATTAGATTGTTTGCTAATTGGATTTACAAAGATAAAACTTTGTATTTGTCACGTAAGTTCGATGAATTTGAACGGGAAACACTACCTTTAGAGCAACTCCAAAATAAAAAACAACGGATAACACGTGCCGCGGTTGCAGATCGTAAAAATAAATTCCTGGCTTGCTATGCAACCAGTTATGACCTTGAAGATTGTGCGAGAAGTGTTGGAGTAACACCTAATACAGTAAAAGTATGGACGAGGAAAGATCCTTGTTTTAAAGACAAGGTAGCTGAGTTAGATCAAGAGAAATCTATTTAAAGGATTATATTATTATAAGGAGAGAAGAGTGTATTTTCATCTCTCCTTATAATTTTCTCTAAGAGGTTTACATAATATATATTATAAGTACCTAAATAATTATGAGATTTTTCGTCTCAAAATATAAGTATACTTTAGATAATGAGACGAAAGAAAAATGAAGAGACATAAATCAATCATTTTTGTATGATCAATTTAATCATGATTATAATTAGTAATCATGAAATCATCTAATGAATTTCAATCAGCAATTGCAGCAATCTGTTCAGCACGTTCATTCTAAATATGATGCCTTGATTGGATCATGTGATCGTTGAATGCTGAATTGTAAATGATCTAATGTTTGTCATGCGCTTTCAACAATAATCATTATAAATGCGTACATTCGTTATAAGCGTGTATTTCAACAATAAATCCTTCTCTCTTTGTTATTTTATGTTCTAAATGAACAAATTAAATTATATCCTTTACAACATGCGCTTTAAGGCGCTCACAATACCTTTTAAGCGTTCTTTCAAGATCTTCTATAGTTTATTCCTTATTCCTCCTTTTCTAACGAAACTGGCGCTTACAAGAACAATTTATCATTACACTCGTTTATTTTGATTAATAAGCACATTCATAAGTTCATTTTTTTTGTTTCCTCCCTTCTCTTGGTTACAATAGAACCTACATATTCGAATATGAAAGGAATGAACAAAATGGTAGCCATTGATCCAACTACATTATCAGAACGCGATAACTATAAAATTTTAACAGGTACGATTATTCCTCGCCCAGTGGCATTTGTAACAACTTTGACAGAAAACGAAACAATTAACGCTGCGCCGTTTAGCTATTTTAATATCGTTTCAGCGAATCCTCCCCTTGTATCGGTTGCTGTACAGCGTCATCCCAATTCAAACGAAAAGAAAGATACGGCGCGTAATGCGATTCAACAAGGTGAATTTGTTGTGCATCTTGGGGATGAATATATCGTTGAAGATATGAACCAAACCGCTGCGAGTCTTCCTCCAGAAGAAAGTGAACTGTCTCATACGTCTCTTACAACGATTCCCAGTGATCGTGTAAAAGTACCGAGTCTTAAAGAAGCACGTATTCGCTTTGAATGTACGCTTGAGCATCATTTAGAAGTTGGTGGTACAGAAGAACAGCCCGCATGTGATCTGCTAATTGGGCGAATTGTCGCTTATCATATCGATGATGCCCTTTATGATGAGGAAAAAGGCTATATTCGTACGGATTTAGTAAAGCCTGTCAGTCGCCTTGCTGGTCAGGATTATGCAAAGCTTGGAGAGATTTTTTCTATTGAACGCCCTTCTTAATAAATAAAAACAGCGCTAGGATCATTAGGTCCTAGCGCTGTTTTTATGAATGTATCGCCTTTTCTTTTTTTATATAGTTCATCGCAATGATCAAATACGCACCAAATAGCAACAAATCAAGAAATAAACCACTCTTTGGTGACAGACCCACTACTGTAAATAAAGACGGAAGAGCTCCACCTACTGAATTCTCCATTTGAATGCAAAGAAATATAAACATATTATTCGCCGCATGTGCCGCAAGCGAAAACTCGAGGGTTTTGGTTTTAAGAGCAATAATCGTCAGCATAAACCCAACCATTACATAGTCTAGTCCCATAAATAGCTTTGAATTTGTCATCTCTGGATTCGTAAAATGAAGAGCACCGAAAATGAAGCCTATAATGAGCGCTAAAAGAATGTGGTTTTTAATTCCTTTTGCAAACCATTGAAGCAAGAAACCTCTAAAAAAGAGTTCTTCCACCGTTGTTTGGATCGGTGTTAAAACGAGCACAAACAGCAATAACCAACCAAATTGACTACTGAAGCCGTTCCACGTATACGAACTAGCAAAAACAAGTAAATCAATAATCAACACAAGTATATACAGCACAATAAAAATGCCGAACCCGAACCAGATGCGCTTCCAGTTAATCTGTTGAAGCGGTGTAATCAGTGTCCGGAACGGTCGTTTTAGAATAAATCGAACGCTGATCCAAATCCCTAATAACCAAAACAAGTACGAAATGTGCGAAATCGCAAGTGTCGCGATTGGACTCAGGCCTACTATTTCAAATGTAGACGCATCAATGTAAGTATCTTTGTTGCCATCTGACACCACGATAAGTATTAACACCAAGACGCTAATAATCGCACCAACAAGTAAAATTCCTAACGTAGCAAAAAACGCACCGGTATATCGTCCACCCGTATTTTTCCCTACCTCTACCCGTTCATATCCTCTCACATTATCAATCTCCTCTTAGACTTGAAATAAATAAAAGAACACCATCAATATAGAAAAAAATGAAACAATTCCCAATTCATTATATCAGAACCATTAGGTTTGTAGAACGAGTGAAATAATTCATAAAAAACGTTAGTCATCACAAAATCATAAAAAAAACTTGTAAACTGAGCACAGCTTACAAGTTTTTTCTTAACTATTGCTGTTGGATACTTCATGAAATACGTGGCGTTTGCGCTTTTGTAGTAGATAAATCAACGATACGAACCAAAATACGAATACGCCTGCATAGATCGTATAAATGCCTGCTGAAGAAAAGCCAATTGAATGAACGACTGTCCGTGAATTCGTTAATAAGATACATCCACCGACTAAAATCCCTAAATAGTGAGACGGAATGATTTTAACAAGCCATGCCGCAATCGGTGCTGCTACTAATCCTCCGGCCATTAGCGTTCCGACCCAAAACCAGTTAACGTCCTGCCATCCGAGTGAAATAAAGAATCCGATCGTTGCTGCTAGCGATACGGCAAACTCCGTCGTATCCACAGAACCAATAATTTTCCTTGTTTCCGTTCCTTTATGTGCCAGAAGAACCGGCGTTGAAATTGGTCCCCAGCCACCTCCACCTGTTGCATCAGCAAAACCTGCGACTAACGCAAGCGGTACAAGGCGTTTTTTTGTAAAAGGTTTCGCTGGTGCTGATTGAGATACCTTTTTATACACGAATCGATAAATGATATAAATACCTAGTAAAAATAAGAAAATAGCAATATACGGCTTTACAATATCCCCTGAGATGTTACTTAAAAAACAAGCGCCGATAAATGCGCCAATTGCTCCTGGAATCGTCATGCTTTTAATAATGTTTTTATCGACGTTTCCAAATTTGATATGCGAAACGCCAGAAGCTGCCGTTGTAACGACTTCTGCTAAATGAACAGAAGCAGATGCAATGGCTGGTGCAATTCCAAAAGCTAACAGCAAGGACGTGGATGTCACGCCGTAAGCCATTCCAAGCGAGCCATCAATCAGTTGAGCGAAAAATCCGACAATAATAAAAACAATCAGTTTCTTCATATGCCTCTCCTTCTATCTGTAAGTTTTTTGACTTGAACGTAACGATTCGACTAACGGCATTACTTGAGTCGAAAAACGCTCCATTTCTTCTAGCTGAGGAGAACATTGCAATAACAGTAGATCAAGTCCTGCTTCTTCAAACGCTAAAATCTGCTGTGCAATTTGTTGCGGTGTTCCAATTAAATGAGGTCGTAATCCACGATTAGACACCGAATAATCATATAATTTTATTTGCTGTTCTAGCTGCGATTTCGAAACAAAATCCTTGTACCCTGCGTACGCATCGCCTTGTTTGGTTGTGGTAATGCGCGTAAGCTCTTCTTGCGCTTCTTCCTCTGTATCTCGACAAATGACATAAGCTGCCATTCCAAATGTTGAAAACGGTGCATGAGGATGATATTTCGCTCGTAATTCCTTCATATCGCCTATTTTATGACGGATTTCCTGAACGGTTCCACCGTGCATCACATAGGCATCACAAAACGATGTGATCGTCTCTTTTCCTCGTGGACTTTCTCCCCCTGCATATAAGGTTGGTCGAGACTGCACAGGTTTAGGAGCAAGCTTAGCATCCTCAATTTGATAAAATTTCCCGTGGTACGTAAACGATTCGTTCTCCCACAGCCCTTTTAAAATCGTAATAAATTCTTCCGTGCGCTCGTATCGTTCATCATGTTCGGTGAACACACCTCCATATTGCTTTGCTTCTTCTGCCCACCACGCAGATACGACGTTTAATGTGAACCGTCCATTTGAAATATGGTCAATATTCGCTGCCATCTTTGCGGTTACAGCAGGCGAATGAAACCCTGGGCGAACTGCCGTCATAATTTCGATTTTATTCGTCACCGCTGCAAGCGCCGCAGCAGTTGACCAAGCTTCTAAAGAGTCTTCTTTTGGCCCTTTAATATCGTTAAGATTTAATTCAGCAATTAACGTTGTATCAAATCCCCATTCTTCGCCCTTTTGAATGACTTCCTTTGCATAATCAAACGTTGCGGGCATATGCTCATCTTCTACATTTCGTAACCACCCACCGAAAATCGGTAACCAAAATCCGTACCTCATCACAATCTCCCCTTTATTAACACGGACACACGTATTGATCGCCGTAGCCGTTTTTAATTAATTGTACGCCTGGATTAGAATCATCTTGGTCAAACACCGCATCGACAAGTGTTTCCGTTGGAAGCTGTCCTCGAACGATAGTTGACAATTCATCATCTGTTAAGTGTCCTGTCGTGCCTCCACTTCCTCCCTCTTGTTTTAATCGATAATAATCATGGAAATACACCCACTTTAACGGCTCTTTTTGCCGGCCGTAGGTAGGCGCTTCTTTTCCGATAGCTTCTAGGTAAGCAATCAATGGAAGTGGTATTCCTGCTGCCACCGGTAACCCAATCCATTTCCATGTACGCGTATTTAAATCCAAAAGCTTATACGTCTGATCTCGTTTATCATAAATGAACTCCGCTTCTGAAATGCCGTGATAACCGAGCGTATGTAAAATATGAATCCCTGCATCGACAATTTCTTGTCGGTAAGCTGATCGTACTAAACAGCCTGTTCCAAAAGACAACGGATATTGCTCAAGTTTTTGTCCCACAAAAACACCCTTTGCTTCTCCCTTTGGACTTACATAGGAACAAAGAGAATAAAAGTCTGATAAACTCTCACCGATTACCTCTTGAATAACAACCTCATGTCCGTTTGTTTTTTTCAATACGTCCGTTAACTCATCCTGAGAGTGCACTTCAAACACTTTTACTTGAAATGCATCATAAAAACTTCGTTGTTCAACAGGTTTTACAATGCATGGAAACGGAACGTGCGTTAATTCGTCTTCCTCTGGATACCACGTTTTAGGAATCGGTATTCCTAAGCGCTCGGATTCCTTGTAAAGTGTTCGTTTATTCAAAATACGCTCGACTGTTTCAAGTTCAGAAAAGGGAATAAAGTAATACGCATTCAGTCGATTTTGATTTCGCAATACCGCAAACACCCATTCATCATTAGAAGGAAATAAAACGCCTTTTTTCGGCAATCGTTTGCCAATATCGATTAAAAGCTGAATAAATCCGTCTTCATCTACTAACGGATTGGGACAGTATGCCGCAATATTTGCATATTTGGACTGCAATCCATAAGCGCGGCCGTCTCGATCTAAGGCGATGACGGGGATTCCCTCTTTCCCTAAGTTTCTTGCGACGGCAAGTCCTGTGATGTGACTATTAAATACAATGGCAGGATGCTGATCATTCGGGAGCTGCTCGATCTCTTCCCACAGTTCAGGTCCTGCTACGTGAAACGTTTTATTCATTACATCTTCTCCTCTCAACTCTCTCTAAATAAAAAATCCTCTTTTCAAAGAAAAGAGGATGAATGTCGTTATACCCTCTTCTCATCTAATGGAATTAGCACGGTGTTCCATTGGAATCCGTTGCCGAGGCTTCATAGGGCCATTCCCTCTGCCTCTCTTGATAAGAAGTATATGCGTTATAATACCAAGTATATTAATGTGATATTAAGGGATTTAAAATAAATTGTCAAGAAAATTTAGAATACATTATTTATAACTGGTGTCATTTATCTAGTACAAGAAGTCGTTAAGCGATGAAGGTGCTTTACCTAACCTTAAAATAACGAAAGAAACCCCTATTAAATAGAGGTTTCTTTCGAGAGCTTATTGCTTAAATCAAAAAGAAGGCAGACTGAAACGATCGCCCTTCTTTTTTGATCATGCGTTTAAAATGAGTTGATAAAACAACACATCTTGCCATTCATCAAACTTATACCCAACCTGCTTAAATTCCCCGCAAAACTCAAAGCCAAATCGAGCATGAAGCTGGACGCTCTTATCATTTCCCTTTGTAATGCCAGAAATTACAACATGATAATGAAGCTCTTTTGCTTGATGGAGAATTTCACTCATCAGGAGCTTCCCTAACCCTTTTCCTTGATGCGCTTCGTCGATGTAGACGGAAAGTTCGACCGTCCCGTTATACGCTTCTTTGTCACGAAAAGAAGATAATGACGCATATCCCATTACCACACCATTTTCTTCTGCGACGATTAATGGATAGCGACCACCGTGCGCATCAAACCACCCTTGACGTTCGTTTGGTGTAACAGGCGTTAAGTCAAACGTTGCGGTTGTATGTAACACAGATTGATTATAAATATCCGTTAAAATTGGTAGATCCGCTTGAGCTGCTTTTCGTATCGTTGTCATATCTGTTTCTTCCTTTACGCTTGTGATAATTCTATTATGACAAATTTAAACGTAACGGAAAAGGATTTTTTTCGCATCTTAAAAACGCGATCACGCGCGCTTTTAAGAGGAAATAGCTCCTTGTTTGAAACCTTGTATCGTTTTAATCATGTCTTCAGTTGAGACGACCGTTGCAAATTCCCCGTGAAGAGACGTCAGCGCAGCATAATGAAGATTCTCCGCTTTTACGTGCTTGCCGTCAAATGATACCGCATCAAAGCAAGCCGTCGCATCGTGTAATACATAGGAACGATAGCCCAGATTTCCAGCCATTCGAACGGTTGTTGACATGCAGTGATTTGTGGTAAGCCCTACAAATACCAGCGTTTCTACGCCGTTTGCTTTTAAATAAGAGTCAAGCTCTGTTCCAATAAAGCTACTGTTGACGTGTTTCCGCACTAAATATTCATCATCTAGCGGATCAAAGCCTTGCTTAAACCGAAAGCCAGGCTGCTTTGGATGAAGTGGAGACTGTGGATTCGTTGAGGCGTGTTGAACGTGAATAACGGGAAGTTGTTGTTTTCGCCATGTATCTAAGACGCGTTTCATTTGCACTTCTGCATGAGGATTGTTACGTTCTCCCCAAGCAGGATCTTCAAAGCCTTGCTGCACATCAATGAGTACTAAAACAGGATTCGTTGCGGTCATAAATAACCTCCTTTAATTTTTCAAAATGGAAATAACGTACACACAGCCATCCGGACCTGCTTTTGAGGAATGAACGGTCTCGCTCGGTAAAAAAATCCGATCTCCTGCCTCGCAAAGCACCGTTTCACCGTCAGCTGTAAAATAAACGGATCCTTCTAAAATATGCAAAATTTCGTCTGTTGGATGTGTATGAGTTGGATGTTCTTTATGCGCTACATCATGCTGCACTTCAACGTATCCCGTATCTGTCGGGAGTAGATTTCTAACTACTTCTTCTAAACTGCCACCAAATCCTTTTTTAATAGAGACTCTTTTTACTTGCATGCACTTTCCCTCGTTTCGTTTGAAATGGACATGTCTGTAATCCGTCTTGATCGTCGCGAAGAAAATATTGTTTCCATTCGCGGTTACTTGCCTGCCCGTACCAGCCTAATTCAGGATGAACGGGTACGTTATCGTATGTTTGCAGTCGTTTTCGAACAATTTTTTTTACATGCTGGCCTTTTTTACTCGTCTCATCTAATCCTTCGAACACCCATCTTGGCTGAAATGTAATCATGAACGTCTTGCTAGCGCGGCTTTTTCGCTCTAAGTGAGCGGGTGTATTGCATACAACAAAAATCGGTTCGCCAGAAAAACAAAATTCCCATAGTGGGTGACTCGGGTCTTGAGGGGTGTCTTCTGGCCATTCATATTCATCCCGTTCATGAAGCGCTTGAAGAACACCCCAAAATTTCTGCTCGTATTCTGCAAGCGATAACGTTTCACCTGGCTCAAAAAAAGCAACAAATGACGTATATCGTCCGATGGTGCGAAATTCTTGTAAATACTGATACAAACATGCAGCAAGGTTTTCTATGCCGCCTTCATCTGCTGATGCGAAGCAAAAACGTAATAAGTCCTGCTTAAAGCCCTCTACTCCTAGTACGCAAGGAAACGGTCGATCTTTTGAAATCAAATCGTGTTGAAACACGGAAAAGCACTCTTTTTCCCACGTTCCAAGAGAAGTCGATGCTAAAATATTTCCTGCTGTATAAATCTGAGATGTCGTCATGAAGATCCTCCTTTATCTAAAAAGAAGACATCTTACACTTCCTTTTAGAAAATGAACCAAACAAGTACCCTTTATCAAGCTAACGTTACAAATGTATGAGTGAAAACCGAAAATATTGCTTCTAATTTTAGTGGACAGCCCCATACGATGTAATAAGAGCTTGTAAGAAAGGAAGATCGTATGGATGGTTGGATTATGATCGTACAATATATGGTGCTTGGAATAAGTTTAGCGGCTCCCGTTGGACCGATTAATTTAGAAATGATTAAGCGCGGAATTTCTGGAGGGTTTTGGTCTTCCTGGCTAGTAGGTCTAGGGGGAATGACAGTTGACCTGTCATTTATGCTGTTTATCTTTTGGGGACTTACGCCGTACTTGCAAAAGGAAGGCGTTCTGCTTACCGTATACGGCGCTGGTGCGCTTATGTTACTGTGGGTAGGATTTCAAAGCGTTAAACAGTCGTTTAGCGCTACGTTCGGTGCGCAAATGGATGAAACACGATCACATAAATCATATTTAACAGGCTTTTTGATTGCGATGACCAATCCGCTTAATATCATCTTTTGGTTTGGTGTTTATGGATCAACGCTTAGCGAGACGCTTCGTGCCCATAGTCTCGGAACGTCGTTAGTATATAGCGGTTTTATTTTGCTAGGAGTTTTATTGTGGAATTTAAACGTTGCTTTTACCGTTCACTTCTCAAGAAGACTGCTGCACGAAACGATTTTACGCCTCATTACGTTTAGTGCAGGTGCGGTGCTTATCTATTTCGGATTTAAATTTTTGTTTCAATTCGTCTCACATCTTTAACTATTTAGTGACTATAAAATAAAGCAGGATTTTCCTCGCAATCTGTCGAATATGAATCTCTAGAGGTGAGAATATGAAAATAGAAAAACGAACGGCCATTGGTTTTCATGGACAAGAAGTCCCGATTACACATGTAGGCACTAGCAGTAAAAAAGCCGCTATCTTGTTGCCCGGTCTTGGGTACACAAACCATCATCCAATTATGCACTATTCAGGAAATCTGCTTCTTGAGAACGGATACGACCTTTTTCAGGTCAACTACAATTATAAGATTCATCCAACGTTTTCTCATTTGAATGAACGCGAACAAACCAACATGATTATTCAAGACGTAACAGCAGCCGTCCACACCATTTTATCCGCTCATGAGTTTGAAGAAGTGCTATTTGTCGCAAAATCTATTGGCACAGCAGCCCTGTCGTACATACTTACACATGAACCATCCTATGCCAAACACGATGTGATCTGGCTCACACCACTACTAAATGCGCGAAACGTACACGAAAATATGCTTCGCTGTGAGAACCGTTCGCTTGCCATTATGGGAACGAATGATGATTTTTATGATGTACATGCTGCGGAAGAGCTGCAAAACAGTGAATGTATTGACTTTGTGAAGATCGAAGGCGCCGATCACTCCTTGGAAAAGAATAATGTTCATCAATCTCTTGGACTATTGCGTGACGTTCTGCAGCACATTGAAGAATTCGTCTCTGTCAAAAAAACGGTGACCAATTAACACAAACACCCTCATGCTTCATTAGCGTGAGGGTATTTGTTACGAAAAATGTTTCTTTTTCTGTTGTTCTTCCCATCTCTTCATTAAACCTTTATGGTACGCTTTTCCTCTTTCGATAAAAAACCAATCAATGCTATAAGCAGTTGTGCCCCACGTTTTTTGGAAACGAACTCGTATGGATTCATGATGAGTATAATGAAGGTAAATAAGCGTTGCTTTTCTTCCTTGGTAGTTGCTAAGCGAAATACTTTCTATTTCATGCCAGTAGACCTTATTCCCTTTTAAATCGACCACAATTCCTTCATCGTCCCAATAAAAATGTCGACCTTGTCTTCTCATTTGAAATAAATAAATACCGTAGATCGTAAACGTGAGTGAAATAACAAGTGAAACGACAAAAAGGAAGATATCACTCACTTTGAAAAAAGACATTTCTTGAGGCAAAATAAAAATGACCCCTACTAAAAAGCTCGTCCCTACTGTTAAAAGCACTCCGATAAACCAGCGCGAAATTTTATACAATTCTGTTGTCACCTCAGCTATGATGATTAAAAGACTAAAGTGCTTTTTCCCCGCCCATATACAGCGAGAAACTACATGAAAGTTTTTTTATTCCCTTATACGGTTTAGGTATATTTTATAGCATAAATACAGAAAGACACATCTGGATATTTGTCAGGTGGGCTCTAATTATGAAGATCCGTACATAGTGCAAAAATCCCCAATCTATCTATTCTTTTTAAAAAGAGTCGTGTTTTCAATACGGATTGAATCTACCTCACCGCAATTTAAGCAAAAGGTGAAAATTTTATTAGCGCCCTTCATAGACATATAACTTGTTTTAATAGGCATAAAATCTGTCCCTTCTACAAACTCCGTACCTTTGCATTTAAGGCATTCTTTCTGTTCCATTGCAATCCCACCTTTTCTTGCGTTTTTTAGTCACACCAAACCCTCTCTTCTTTAATACGGTTTAGCTTCCTGTAAGTTTCAAAAAAATGGATTTCAAATAATGGCGACAGTATAGACAAAAGCGCACCCGTACATTTTTCGGGTGCGCTTTATTTGTGTTTATGATCAATACTTCGTTATTTCACCGTGTTTAATTTCTTCTTGTTGCTTCTTCGAAAGATCCTTTAAGGACTTATAGACACGTAACGTGTGTTTCTCTGTATTAATTACCCCATAGTTTCCTGCTTTATTTACGATGTAAAAACTATGATCGCCTTCATACGTCTGAACTATGTGTTCTAAAACAACCTCATCAAGCACTGGTTTCCTATGATCGAATAGCACGTAGTTATTGTCCATTTCTGGTGAGTCCATATCTGGCGCACCTACAATCTCAAAACGGTTTTTTTCGAATGTATCTACAGTGTCCTTACCAATAGGATACTCCAAACTGCGTAACCAAAATACGCTGTCTAAGACTAACCACGTAATCCCTATCACGATGACAGCAATAATAGACAGAATGATTTTCGTGCTGCGCTTCCACTTTTTCTTTTTTTTCACTTGTTTCTTACTCATTTTCCATTCCTCTTTCACATTTATTCGCTTTATTCTGTTTTTCTATGTAAGTAGTTATCGGTATATACCGTTCATTATACGTTAAAAACATCTAAGTCTAATTGGTTTTTTATATGTTTTCGTTCACGTACAGCAGTTTCTACTCCCCAGTGATCCACACCCTCTTTTTGACTTTCTTCTACATAATCTATTGTCATGTTCAACCGCGTTTGTATGTAATCAATGCTTCGAGTAATTGTATATAGTTATTCATACATTGTGTGATCGTTCATTTTGGGTTCTCTCTCCTACTTTGGCTTATTTTAGTTATGCTTAAGCTTTTATAGTTTACTATGTCTTTATGTCTGAATGTGAAAATAGGGACTTCTTTTTCTAAAGGGTTCGGTTTTTAAGGACAAAACTCAAATTCACAACCCATTTAACAGTAAAATCAACAAGTAAATTGGCCTAAATAATTGCCGTACAAAAGGCAAGAAAACTAAAAAGGGACTTCCAATTATTTTGAAGTCCCTTAATCCTATGTGTATTATTGCTTTGGCGATGTTATCTCAATATTTTGTGCTTAATGGATAAGGTTCTATTTATACTGAGATCCAACCAATTCAATTAATTTATCGGTAATTTTATTTGGAACAGTATAGATGGTGCTTGTATCGTCTGGTTTCATAAATGTACTTCTTTGTCCCTTTTCCCCTATCCTTAAATATAGACTTTGTTGTTTGTCCTTATCATAAACTACTTCTATATAAACTTCGGGAATATCCATATCAACTTTACCTGGTTCTTTTACCGCACGTGAAAAAATGTCTGCAAAGGTTTTTAAGGATTCTTGATCCTCAAAAGTGATTTTATTGAATCCTTTTGGTTTTGAAACGGTAATGCGTGTAAAATTGTTATCAATTGAGAGTGACTTGTTACTTTCAGATGTAGGCGATGATTTAACAGTGGATTCAGTAGATGCTTCTTTCGATTGACAACCAAAAGCAAATAAAGATAGAAAGGCTAAGAATAAGGCCAAAAAGAAAATCCTCTTCAAATATTATTACCTCCTAATTTTTAATACCCATTATTCAAATTAGACGATAAAAACCCTGTGATTGTTACAATAGATAAATATTAACCCCGTAGTTATGGGCAACAGTTCTTATTTAGACGTCCTGTATCCCTTATAGACGATAAGATGTTTCTTTTATTGAGGTTACTTCAATATCGGAGCAATAGAACGAGAGCGATAGTAAGTTACTTTATTCTGGACAGAAATAAAAGGAGCACAAAATAGTGTTCCTTTTACGGTTTAATAAAGGTGTTGAAAATCAAAATCGCATCTTCTCTATTTTTCATATGCTTTATTGAATTTTTGTACCCAGCTCATATCAACTGGTCCATTAACAATTTCAACTAATCCATAATCCATTATATAAGCGCAGTTTTTGAAAATAGATACATACTTTTCCTTTCCATCTTTTGAACGAATGGTAAATTCAAATCCTTTTGTAGAATAAAAGGTGCACTTATCATTTTTTTTGATTTGGTAGTTATTTAGATAGTTCATCAACGTTTCCACGGGTTCTTTCGTGTCTTCTTTCCAAGCTAAGCTTTTTTTATCTGAAAATGTCAATGACTCAAAACTAGATGGATTGTAATTCATTTCATCAGCAAAGTTTTTTTCCTTATACTTGTCATAAAGTTTAAACGAAAAGAAAAGAACGACTATAGCAAGCAACGAATAGAGAATATGTTTGGTTTTCATATGTACTGTACCCCCTCCGCTATATATACACGTACGGAACTTCTTTCTATTTATTTAATCAACTTACAAAGTTCTCTTTATTTATTTTAACATAAATTACCATATTAAGTTTAGAGACTTTTTACCGAACATAAAAAGCCATAACGAATCATTCATTATGACTTTTTGAGGTGTATGTAGGCTATAATACATAAAATTGCTGTGGTTAATTCGAAGGACAATAAGGATACTGATGAAAAGCCTAAATCTAATGTATTTGAAATGACAGACACTTATGATCGCTTACGTATATCAGAATTTATCGTGTGGTCGATGTTAAATCACCCAATAAGATTTTTATTACCCCTAAAAAGGTGGGTGCAGTACAGTGAAAAAAGAAATTTCTAAAAGCGAAGTAATGCAATTACTCCTCCAAGCGTGTCCATCTTATCAAAAACAGTGGGATGCATATGTTCAGGATAATTATGAGAACGGAGATGAACAGTTACTATATATAGATTTAGCTGATTTTGCTACTCATTTCGTTGATTTGTATAAAAAACATGAGTTACGTGAGTTTCCAGCAGTATTTGATGTAATTGAATTGCTGCATATAAGTGGCGACGATTTTGTTAAAGAGGCGGCGTCAGTGGGATTATTGGAAGATTTACAAAATAGATTACTAAGTAATGAAATAAATACGAATGCCTTTAATCAATATTTAAAACAAGAATCATTAAAATGGTGGAATCACCTAAATGATTTTTGGGATGGCAAAACCAAATATGATGGTGGTCCAGAGAAGTAAGTTATTTCAGAAGGAAAGCCTTATCATAAG
The DNA here is from genome assembly GCF_001274935.1 of Priestia koreensis. GTDB lineage: Bacteria > Bacillota > Bacilli > Bacillales > Bacillaceae_H > Bacillus_AG > Bacillus_AG koreensis. Next base: position 54,877 of record NZ_LILC01000007.1, read on the forward strand.
AGCTTTCCCTATTTTTAACTAAATATCAACATTGAAGATTAACACAGCCTATTTATAAATAGTAATATCTAATTCTTCTGTCGAGGTGGTTAGGTCTATTAAATGCTTCCCTTTTGTGTAAACAACAGAAGCACCTTCTCTTTCACCCTTTTTCCATCCTTCCGATTTAATTGCTTTTTCATAATCGGAAGGTATGCCATTTTCTCCAGAAGCTCTAGACCACGTATAGGTGTTAACTCCATCACCTTGGTCAATAAGCTTCGCTTTCGTCGGAACAGGAAAACCATTTAGCTCTTTTGACGATTCATATGTAAAGTTAGGCACTACTACAAATACTGCCACAACCACTATGGCAACTATAGATAGAATCCATCCTACCTTTTTCTTGTTCATTTTCTTCTCTCCTCGATTAAGTATTAACTTAAACCCGCTTATACCTTTTTTCACTATAAAGAGCGTTAGTTGAGTATACCTAGCGCTTTCCACTCATCAAAATACTTTTGGTAGCCCATTTCCTCAGCAGTCATTGTATACGTTGTGCCCTTTATGACGAAAGTATGTGACCAAGACAATGTATATGCACCTTTATGAATATCACAAGGTACATTCACCGCATAATTACCAAAAGTCAAAAAAGACGTTTCAATACTTATGCGATCTATTAATGGACTTGCTTTCACCAGGCGATTACTGTGAACTATACGTTTGTTATTTAGGTGAAGAGAATGAGGAACAGGAAAGTGATTGTACCGTTCACCTAGATAACCTTAATATTGACTTACTACATATTGATGAAAAAAGGCTTATCCGAATTGAACGATGAACCATTTAAATCATTAGAGAAGCCTACTTCTCAATCTCAAGCCAGTCGTTCGTGAAAAGTTCCAAATGCATTGATTTATAGAATACCTGTATCCTCAACTAGATAAAGAAAGCTGAAAAAAAGAAGTATTTTGCATTGCGATACGCTTCTTTTTTTGCGAATTATTTTGGAGTAAGTTGTCTTTGGCGTTTGCTCCCACGCCGTGCCTTGCTTCTAACATATCATTCGTAAACTAGCCTTTGATTTATACTTCTCTTTTATTATACTAATGATATAGTTGTAAAAAAAGAAAAAAGAGGAAAAACATGACGTATTCAAGAATGGTTTTAATTGCAGTCATTTTATTGTATTTCATCTCTTCTTATCTAGAAAAAATAAAGTATAAAAAAGCACTTCAAAAAGCTACTGAAACGAAGCAATTACGAAGTGCCGCAACCATTCACCGCAAGATGACCAAACTACATTTGGTGGGGTTTGGAATATTTGTAGCCATTACTCTCATTCAAATTGTGCGAGGACGTTAACCGCAAAGAAGCGGTCCACGGGTTGGATCGCTTTTTTTGTGGTGTTCACTTGTTACAAACGTCACCATTTGCTGAGTGTATGCTTTACAATACATCCTATAGAGAACGCTTGACTTTATTGTGCTGTAATCCTATTCTCATCTTTTTTTACGTAGCTTTATAGTAAAAAATATTTAGCGCTTGTCTTTTATAAAAAAGAAGCCATCGCCATTCGCTTGTGGAACAAAGCCTCCTGTAAGAGAAGAATGCTCAATCATTTGCTGTTCTTTGACAGAGATGATGGTATGTACATCTCCATTTCCAATCACGTGAGATACGTTCGCGGCTGGTTGAGACAGATGCAGCTTTTGAAAGAAGAAACCTGTTCCGTCTTCTTGCCATACAAAACCTGATTGATGGAAACTATTCTCCACCATTGCTTGTTCTTCGACTGAAATGACAGTGGTCATATTACCGGATTCAGCAAATCCAACTTCAGTTGAACTTGTCCAGCTCATTGAAAAAACAAACACGCCTGCCATACTTAAAAGCTTTCCTAATTGTCTCAACAAATCTCCTCCTTCTATTATGTAAATAAGCTTGTATCACTATACATATGACTATATTCCTTTAAGTATTAACGATCATTAAAACGAGTAGCCTTTTATTCACTCAGATCAACGTAATAGCCCTCAAATGAAAGGGCTATTATTTATGTATTGTTTGCAATGTAATAGGAACAGCAATGGCAGGACTAGAAAAACGAACACGTGAGTACGTAATCTTTATTTTTTGTCCTTCCCTAAGCTTTGCTTTTACCCGAGAGTCAACGTGCGTCAAATCCACATAAATACTCACTTTGTTATCTGATGCCGTTTTAGACAATCCTAATTTTTGGGGTGATAGCCCTTTTACATATCCAATTTGCTCATTAGAAGGATATTTTGAAGCAGATTCATTAACTAAATTCGTTTTCTTGTTTTGACTCACAGTCTCTTCTTTTACTGAACGACAATCTGTTGAAGTAACCGCAGCCTCTCCGCTTTCACACGCTGTTAAGACGACTAATAGTGCGCTAATCACCATCAATTTTTTCAAACCAAACGCTCCTTTCACCTACAATATAAACTTAGACGATGAATAGGGATAAATGTTACAAAAAATATTTATAAATAAAAATGAGCTGGTCTATAATTCCAAAATTCTGTGGTAAGATGAACACATCATTATCTATTTATCCTTGAAAAAGCGAGGCCTATAAATGAAAACATATAAACCGTCCATAACACCTGTTATTTCCTCGGCTGCTTTCGGGTTCGTTTGGCTAGGAATTAATATCATTTGGGTTCTATCAGAAAGCGTTTCAATTTGGTGGGCTGTGTCCATGTTTGTATCCATTTTTATCCTGGGATATGCGGTCTATTACGAAAAGGCGCGAAGACAAAGCGAAGGGTTTTATTGGGATGACGAAGGTGTTGTGATTGATTTAGATGGTACGAAAGTGTACTGGTACGAAATCGAAAAAATCAAATTCTTTCAAGGAATGTATTTAGAAAGATCCACCATCATCTTTCCTCATTATCAATACCATGAAGAGATTTTCAAACGGCAAAAAGATGGTACGAGAACCCCTGCTTATCAGATCGAATTTCAGCGCATGCAACATCCAAAACAATTTCACGAGGGCTTAATGAATGCGTGGGCAAGCTATCAAAAAGAAAGAGAACTCACCGTTAAGCGTTAACGCTAGAATTTACCTTTAGACAAAAGAAAAACCGGTAACTGTTCATTGTGTTACTGGTTTTTCTTTTGTTGTTCGTATTTCACTTTTACCGTACGATCATTGTTTTTCTATAAAGAATTGATATGACTTCGCGCTCAATCCTCCTCTATTCCCTCACCTGTTATCACCATATGAGAGTCATGATCTCCGCTTTTAAAAATCCTCCAGCATTCATCTTCATTTGAAGAGTCAAGAAATACATCTAGCATCCATGCGTTTGAAAATAGAATGGTTATGTCTCCCACGTTAGAGACATGAATCCCTTCCACTACTACTTTTGCGTGCACTAATTTTCCCAGCAAAGAAACGGTTTTTCATCCAAAAGACTGTTTCCATGTTCTTCCCAATCAAAGTCATCTTCTTCAATGGTGGATGACAGTCTGTATACGTCCATATTGGCGACTAAAATTTTATTTCTTCATGTTGTGTCCTTTAGAATCTGAAAGTTTATCTTCCTTGTATAGGTAGAAGCCGTTCCTTTATTGTTTTTACAATAAAAGGAAAAAGGTGTTTTGATACAGGCCTAGAATTACTATACACTGGGCTTGTTAGTTACCGTACAGCCTCTGTTAAAAAATCAATTTTCGCAAGGTCTTTATGGTTGTTTTTATCTGCCCGGTAGCTGTCTTTGGATGAAGCCTCATATACACGTAAGTATTGGGCATGATTAAGCAAATAATACGAAACATCTTCTTTTGTATGAATCTCTAAATCTTCTAATGCTATACCTGCAAAAGCTGGTAAGGTATCCATAATTCCAAATTCAACGGACATATCGTCTTTTGAAAACTCATGCTCATGTAAATCAACGAGACGATAGCCCATTACTTCCATCATACTCACAATGTCACTCCAGCTATGTATTGATTGCTCAGGTGGTACTTCCCAACCTCTCGGATCACCAGGTACATGAATATCCACATCTTTTGCATCCCAGCTCCTATTTGTCAGTACTTCTAAGCCAACAGATCCCATTAACAACGGGATAATCTTAAGGTCATTTAATTTTTTCGCAATGGTTATAAACTCATTAAATTTTTGATTATTCATTTGTTCGTCTCCTTTTTCGTTCAACTATCTCTGCTTATCTCGCAATTATTTATCGCAGCCTGACATACCAAAATTCTAGACTGATGTAAGCAAACGATCCCCATCAAACGTACGATTTACGAGATCAATAAAAGACTGTAGTTGAATCGACATGAATTTGTCTTTGTGCCAGATCATTTGCGTATGAAGAGGTGTATGAATGTTGTTGCAAACAAGTTCTGTTAAGGTTCCTGTTCGAAGTTCTTCTTTTATCGCCATCTCCGGTAATATTGCTACACCTAAGTCTAATCGCACGCATTGCTTAATCGCTTCGATACTTGCAAATTCAAACGTATTTGGCGTAAAAATCCCAAATTCTTGAAACAAATCTTCTAGTATGACTCGGTAAGAGCAGCCTGCTTCTGTATATAAAAGCGTTTCGTTCTCAAGATCTTTTAACTGAATCTCAGTCACATTCGCTAGTAGATGACTCGGTGAAGCCACAATCTTTAACGGTTCTTTTAGAAGACACTGAGTATGTAACGTAACATCTTGATATTGAATCGGTTCAATCGTAAACGCAATGTCAAGCGTTCCGTCTAATAGTTGAAGTCTTGTTTGCTCTCTAGAATCAATGGGTTTGAAAATCATTTTAACCTTTGGGAATTGGTCCTTGAATGCTTTTAATATGGAAGGAAGTCGATAGGTACACAAGCTTTCAGATGCGCCAATCACAAGCGTCCCTGAAGGCTCCTCTATTCCGCTGACCGCATTCTTTGCTTCTTTCGTTAATTGAATCATTTGATCCGCATATCGTTTGAACTCGCGTCCCTGTTCAGTTAAGGCCAACCGTTTTCCAAGACGTTCAAATAACGGTGTTTCAAGCTCTGCTTCAAGCGCTTTGATTTGTGCGGTCACGCTTGATTGAGCAAAATTTAATAGCTTCGCTGTATACGTGAAATTCAACGTCTCTGCAGCTGTTTTAAACGTAATGAGTTGCTTGATCTCGATGGTGCTCACTCTCCTCTAATCGGATATTTCGATTGATTCAATCAAAATGTTCATCTGTATCGATTCATACAATCATTATAAAATATGGTAAATAGAACCACAACAATAATAGAATGCGAGGAAACGAACATGACTACAAAAAAAGAAAGCAAAAAGAAAGTTGTGTCAATGAAGAAAAAACAAAAGCCTGGAAAAAGCTTCTCTCATTATTGGAATGAAATTATTCATGCCGTTATTGCAACGAAGTAACAAATGCAGAATAAACAGGGGTAAAGAATAAACATAGCTATATAGATGATACTATAAAAACAGCGCCCGCTAGAGGCGCTGTTTCTTGCACTACCATTTCTTATAACTTTAACCCCTATTGATCCTTTTAGTTCTTCTTTATTATAAGCAACTGAACAAAATAAAAAATGCCCATAATCCGTCTGGGCAAGAATAAGTTTTAGAGAAGATAAAAAGGTTGTCCTAATGACGGATACGAATTTGATGCAGCTGATTTAATAATTCATCTAAAAACTGACTCATTTGTAGGGTATTTTCGCTTGTAAATCCCTCTTCTAACCCTAAACTAATCATGTTCGCTCTCGTTACTTCTATTTTTTCAATCAGTTCAATCTGAAACATACTTCGGTCGTCTTCCAATTTTATAACCACCTAGGCTTTTTTATGATCACATTCTTTCTTTATTTTATCATTTTTACCATAATAAACCAATAATTGCGCATAATATATTTTGTTTACAGTATGATTTTAGCTGATATAATTCGTTACATAAGAAAATAGGTTTTTAACCTTCACTTCATTTTGGAGTGAAATGCAAAACAGAGGATATTTATAAACAAATATCCTCTGTTTTTATGAGAATTGTCGGTAACGATTTTCTATATCCGTAAATGAAATAAGATGCGCAATCTTTCTTTAGACTGTTCGTAGTAAAACACTTTTAAGAATAAGATCATTTATTCTTAAGTCAGGAACATAGTTTAAATCTCTCGGTTTTCCTTCTAGCATCGAGATAAATTCTAATTTATTTTCGTTAGGGGGTTACTTGTCGACAACAAATGCAGAAATGATGATAGCTGAAGATGAACCGAGTAGATTCCCTTTTTACGCTGCAGGCGTGCTAGATCGTTTGTTTCTAGGTGAGAACCATCCAATCAAGGCAATCGCGACTAACACGCCATAGAAAATGAGCGTCCATACGGCACTGTGTGGAAAATGTGGATCTAAAACGCCGATATCCTTGTGAGCAAGCGTGATGACAGCTAGCTTTACGCCTACCCAAGCAACAATGGCATAGGCAGTGGTTTCTAATGCTGGTCTCTTCTCAAGTAGCTTTACAAACCAAGTTGCTGCAAACTTAATTAAGACAAGCCCTGCAATTCCACCGAGTACAACAACTAAAAACTGTGCACCATCCATACCGCCTATTTCTCGAAACTTCGAATCAGGAAGTCCAAGAGCTATCGCTACTGCCGCTAATATAGAATCGATCGCAAAAGCAAGGTCAGCTAGCGCAATTTTCCCTACCGTAGGCCAAAAACCTTTTCCAGCGGATTTTTCCGACTCTTCCTGATGGTTTCCGTCCTTCTTCCCAAACTTGTCTTTAAGAATATGTTTTAATCCTAGGTACAATAAGTATGCTGCGCCCACAGCTTGAACCAACCAAACGTTTGCGATAAATGAAATCGCAAAAAGAGCACCAAATCGAAAAATAAAGGCTATAATAATTCCATAGTTAATGGCTCTTTTTTTCTGATCATCCGGCAAGTGTTTCGCAATGACTGCCAGTACAAGAGCATTGTCTGCTGACAATAAACCTTCTAGGCCAATTAAAATTAATAATGCCCATCCATACTCAATCCAAATGGATCCCATTCATTCTCCGCCTTTCTCAAATAAACCTCGTTTAGGTCCACGGCTTGTTTTTATTAGAATAACCCTCTACAAGAAAGTCAATTCTAGAAAATGAAGGTTCAATACTTGATCCTAAACTTGAATTTCAAATGGTACTTGCATCATTTATTTACGTATTCATACATAGAACAAAGAAAAAAGCGCTTAGGATCAGCGCTTTTGGATTAGCTTATTTATTTGAGTATCAAAAATTGGCCTAATTTTTGCTTTTCCTTACATGCTAAACGCTCTGCAGTGCAGCATGGCTAAATTCAACCGTTTCATCTGCGATTGAATTTAACCTTTCATCATGAGATACAATAATGATAATTTTTTTCTGTTTTATACTTAGGAGATACTCTTTAAGATTTATAATCGCCTGTATATCTAGAGCAGATGTAGGCTCGTCTAAAATGAGTAAGTCAGCCTCTTTTAAGAAGCAGCGAATAAGAGCAAGCTTTTGCTTTTGTCCCCCTGATAAATTCGTGGATGAATGGTTTATGTGATGATGCAATTGCTCAGGTAGAGACTGAATGTAATAATCTAAACCAAATTCTTTGCAATAGTCATGGACAACGTCATCACTTATGTCATGTTGAGTACCTAACGTTAAATTATTCAAGATTGTATCACTAATTAACATAGGCTCCTGTTCAACCATACTTACTAAGTGCTCTCTCATATGGTATAAATCTAATTCCTTCATTTCCACACCGTTGTATTTAACCTCACCATTATAGTCGCTGTGAAGCCCTAACATTACATTTAAAAACGTACTTTTACCAGAGCCGTTCCCCCCCTGAAGTAAATAAATATTCCCTTTGGAAAAAGTATGGTGAACGCCGTTTACAATAGGAAACGGCGCATCAGGGTACTGATAAGATACATTTTCAATTGCAATAGTATCAATGCTTTTTAATAGGCGCTGATGATTTAATTCCTTTTCAAGTAAAAAGATATTTTCAAGCCTCTCCTTTGAGACAGAAACATCTTTATAGCTTTTAAAGAAATTAAAAAAATAGCTAACGCTTCCATTAATCATGCCTACATACGAATTAATAATGGCAAATCCACCAATGGACAGTTGATTATGCAGCAACAAATATCCTCCGTAAATAATAATGATGATGGATAATATGCTGTTTGTAATTTTGTCTACGCTATTGTATAAGTAAGCAAACTTAGAATACTTCATAGTTGTTTCGTACAATTGTTGAAAGCTCTTTTTGAACTTTGGATTTAGCGTATTATACCAAGCATTTATTTTAATAATTTTAATGTTACTTAATTGGTGATTCATATCTGAGAAAAACTTAATCTGGCTCTCACTGTATTCAAAGCTGAGCTCAAAAATCTTTTTCCTTGTTACGATGTAAAAAGCTAAATAAATCGGTACAAAACAAAGTATAATAATAGCCAAATTTGTATTTACTTGAAAAGTGAAAAATACGCATAAAACTAGCGATAATAAACTACCTACAGACTGAAATACGCTACTTATTAAGAATTCTGATACATGATCAGAATCCATACTAATTTGCTGGCTAATCTCGGCCGCATTTTTTTGTGAGAAGTGCTCTAATTTGACCTTCTTGAGATGCTGCAGAGCGCTAAAACTAATATGAAAGGTAAACTTGGAAGTAAGCCTTGTAATTAAAATGTTACTGATGTAGTTTGATACAATATCTAAAACCAAAAGCCCAATTAAGATATAAATATAAAAAATATTGATACCGATCTTTGTTTGAATCACATCATCAATAAATTTCCCGATTAAAAACGGTGTGGCTGATACGCACAACCAATTGATAATATAAAGAAAGAAGCAGCAAATAATGAGTATAACTACTTTTGTACTCAGTTTTTCTTTGATTAATGTTTTTATCGTTGTCACTATGCATCACCTAAGCCGTACGATTTTATTAAATGTCAGTATCCACTCACTAAAACTAAAAAAATTATGGGAAAGGAATCAATTGATAAGCGTTAGGAAATTGCCCTGTGCGTGAAAGTTTTGAAATTTCATAGTCAAGAGGATTAAACAAAGTCGTGTTCATATGAGGGTATCCCTGATTTGAGAACACTTTCACAACTTTTGCTTTATCAAGTATAGTATTTTTAAGAAAACAGCATAATAACTCCCATTTTAAATCTCCAGCAACTTCTTTAAGTTTTTCCATAAAAATCTGCTGATCGACGACGATTTCTATGCGGGAGAATTCATCCTCATGCATTCGATCAGATTTCAAGAACAGGTACTGGTAGTGTTCACGGAGAGACTCTGATGTTTGAGTTAGATGAAAATGAAGGCTATAAAATAGTGGATCATTTTCTATTTCCCCCTCGTTTACATCCATATTAAGTTTCTGAGGATGATAATCTTCAAGATGATGTTTCGTATAGTAAGGTGTGAAATTATGAAGCATTTCATCCAGAGATCCTTTAATTGCATCAAAGAGGTTCCATGAAGCTTTTGATCCGATGCCAAAATGGTATTTTCCAAACCCCAGAGTTAAAATAACGTATACATTTTTGTGTAAAGAGATATTAAAACAGGATATTTCATCCACGTATTGATAGACATTCGCGATCACTTCTTTGACAGATAAATCATCTATTTTTTTAACGTCAACAAAAGTTCCACCAGATTCTGTTAACCAATTAAAGATAAGTGATTGCCTTTCAAAAAACTCCAAAAAGGCATTCTGAATGCTGTTAAAAGAGTGATAATGAAATCCTGCTCCGCAGCTGTCAGCATACGTATGTCGATTTTTCATTTTCTCCCCTCTATAAAGAAGAATTTTTTCCGTACTAATAAGTGATGGCTCCCCCGTTAACAAATTAAAGGCAGGGATCTTTTCCTTATCAATGTAACTAGAGTCACGCAAAAAAGTTGATCGTTCAATATGCTCTCCGTACGCAGCTTTGAGCGCTTGCTGAGTCGAATGATTGACGGATGTTCCAACTCCCGCCTTTAAATATGTAGGAACAACATTAACTGTTTTAGGTTCGCTTTGAAAGAGTCCACGGACTATGTGAAATTGTTGCTGATGGTTAAAGTTCATCTTCACTACTATAATCACCCTATTTATTAATTTCTTAGACAAAGATACAACCCGGTAGTTGATCAAGTTCTTCTTGTGATAACTTTAACGTGTACTTGTTAATACTTTGATTGACATTAATATATTTATTGTAAGGAACATGATTGTATAAATCATAAGAAAAAACCTTTACATATTTTAATTTCGGATACAGCTTGTTTTTGTATGGGATGACATACATGCCTTTAATCCATTTCGGCAAGAACGTAGCCAGATCTTTTATTTCATCCATTTCTTCATCATTACTCTCATCATTTATATACTCTGGCAAAGTAGCAAACTGTTTAATATAGTTCAATTGCTCCTGTGTTATGTCTACATGAATTTGCTTTTTTGACTCCATAACATAAGGGTTGTGCTGGGATAACAGTTTATGTTCTTCATTCTGCCATCCTAGTAAATAAGCTTCTTTGAAGGAGTTCTCAAGCGCTGTCCGATAACTAAAATGTGAGCCAAGACCTCCCGAAACATATTTACCATTACGTGTTAAGATGGTAAATACCACTTTAAGCGGCGAAAAGAAATCATTAATAAAAAATTGAATATCGTATTTAGCATGAACTAAGTGCTGATAAATAGGCATTTCAGAAAAAAAGTCTTCAAATACGCCTTTTTTCCCCTGCCTACCATACCAAAATAAGAACATCGCATTTTTCTCTAAAAGCTCTAGCATCCCTTTTTTAACCGCTATCCTACTGTCAAAATGTGCTGCCCCTCCAGTCGTATCGATAACATAAGGAAGCTTAGTTGAATATGTGGTTACGTGAAAGGGCAATTTAGCTTCTTTGTTATTTAAAATATCCCATACAAGCACATCGTCATTTTGATCTTTATTTCTGCCACCTAACAATAAATTTCGCCGTTCAATGGCTTCAGAGAATGCTTTTTTCATAGATAACGTTTTTTCATACTCTAGGGAATTGGTGCCATCTGGACTAAGCTTATTTCCGATCATTAATTTTCCTAGTCGTACATGCGAAAGGTAAAGGGGATTTGTGAGAAAAATAGAGTTAGGTATACTAATAGTTCCCTTATCCATTGTTTTAAATATCATGTTTGTCGTGTGTCCTTCCAAACCACTGTAATAAACCAATGGGCGATAATCGTGGATTTAATCCCGATGCATGAGCTAATTGATGATCGCTAAAGCCTGACCAGCACAGTTCTCCAAGTTCATCATCAACATCTCGACACGCTTCTCTAAAGCTTTGTGCCATTAACCCAACTTCAATTAAAGCATGTCGATACCCGCGTCTTCTATACTTGGTAACAGCTCTTTTTAAATCAATTGCATACCCTATCGCCAAATAAGATGGAAAATCGTCATTAGAAATAGCAGAGCATATAGCAGCAGTATCTTTACTACAAAAATCTTTTATTTTTAACAACCGGATCTTATGAGAATCAAAAACATAACATCCCATTGATAAGCCCTCAGCGGCATCAGGAGAAAAAATATATATAATAGGAAAAACAGGATATAGCGCACCAGCAGAAGGATACCGTTTAGAAAAACTTGTATCATCACGTCCAAATGCTTCGTTTAATAGATGGCCGAACTTACTTTTTGACATACAATATTCTTTATCAAAGTCTCTCATACTAGCCTTACGCTTGAGGGGGATCTCATCAAACGCAACTTCTTCTATTACAAAGTTTGGCAACACATCCGTATACTCAGTAGAGTTCATCCAGGTAAGAAGTAATTCGTCATTTTCATTGGCCGTGTAGTAATTATATCCATAAAATGTTGTTGACTGATGAAATTTAAGAACATCATTCAATAGCGTTTTATCTAAAATAACGTCCTCAAAATAGTCTTTTTTCATCTTTTGATCATAGAACGAATCTTCGTAAAATTTATTCATAGCAGTCACACAACTCCCAATGAATTGGAAAGTCAACACATAGTTCTTGGTTATGAAATTTATAAGAAATACATTGCAAGAAGTGCTCGATAGCGACTTCTTTACTGGTGTGATTCATAATGAGCTTCTCAATTCTATTTCCAATAAGGTTAACAACCGTTAAAGCATTTAACTTTGTTAACGGCATATGTACATCAAACATTGCATCCTCTAGATAGATACTATCAATAATGTGTTGATACGTAACATTGCTTAAATTTTTATTTCGAATACTTGTTTCAATTGAAGAAATATGGCATACGTGACATGGAGTTTTTAAGCGCGCATTGTAAAGCGCGTCCATGTAAAAAATTCCGTTATATGTATATGTGCAAAGAGTATGCACATTATCATAGTTTTTTACCTGATCCCGAAGCTTTACCATAAATGATTTATTGTAGGGATTTAGAAATAAAACTAACAATTGATCTTCTTCCACTTTGATCGTATTCTCATCTAAACTTTCAACATATGTATAAGTGCATTTCAACTCAGTACGGTAGTCATCGAAAACATGATGAAACATATCAAAAACCACTGAATTATTGGTAATAAATTGAATGCTCTTTAAACTAAAATTAGGCTTAACTTGCTTCGTAATAATATGGTTGATTTCTAGGAACTCAAGTAAATCGTCATAGGAATCACCAAAAGTACTGCGTAACGCATCTGAATTAAAAGTCGAACCTGCTTTAGTATCCCAGTCATAGATCACTTTTTGTAGCTGTTCATTGTGAATGCGTACAATGCTTTGGTCGGTTTGAACTACTACCTCATCAAATGATAATTCATGAAGAATAAAACTATTAATTATATAATCATCTGCTTGAACTACTCTCACTATCTGCTCTCCTTCCATAAATAGAGTAAAAGACAAGTCACAAAGTATAGTAACTTGTCTTTTACCTAGCAATTCAATTTATTTCTCTTCTACGTTAGCTGCTCCACCACCACTGATGCAACTTGAACCTCCTGGTGGTCCCGCAACTGCTGTCGGTTTGCTTGTACCAGCGCCTACTCCAAATTGGTTTTGGCCACCTTTTAATGTTAATGGTTTTTTTACGCTACCATTTTTAACGAATGCCATATTCTCTTCACCTCTTTCCTCTCTTTTTCCAATATAAGTTATTATTCCAGAAATTTCAACATATTTTTCTGATAATTTTAAATTTTACGAAATATAATGTCAGGATGATACAAACTATTATTATCTTGGGGAATAACGATCGACCAGTTTTTAACAAAATGCCTTCATCAATCTAAAAAAGCCAGAGCGCTATATCTCTGACTTTTTTAGATTCTTTTTTAAATAGTGGACAAATGGATGATCGCTCCCATCTATCTTCCTCGTACACATAAATAAACTTTGATTGACTTCTACGTGCTCCACGAAGACTCGGGAAAGCCTTCCTTGCGCCAATAATTCATCTACGCTGCAGGCTGGTGCGAGCAATACACCAAAACCAGCCTCCACAACTTTCACTGATTCAGGTAAACCTTGCATTTGCAAACCGATTTTTGGCAATGGACAATTATGAGCATAGAAAATCGACTCTAATAAATCAAGCGTTGAACTACCTGGCTCTCTATAAATGAAGTCGTGCTCACTCACATCAAAAATGGATACCTCTTTATTAGCTAGAGGGTGTGATGGATGCACAACAAACCAAAAGGGAACGTCCATTAGTTTCTCAAAGTATAAATCTTCATGGCCAATGTTATTTTGCACAACAAAGCCAAAATCGCTTTCGTAATTTAAGATGCGACGCTCAACAGACACCACATTTCCTAACGATATATAAAGATCGACGTCTGGATTCTCCAATTTATAACCGGAAATGATGGAAGGCAAAATATAGTTCATAACGATATAGCTAGAAGCAATTTGCACTTTCTCCTTCTTCTCCAGAAATGTCTTCAATTTTTCATCAATCTGCTCTTCTAAATGAAATAAACGTAACCCTTGCTCATAAAGGAATTTACCTTCTGCTGTGAGCTGAATCCCTCTCCCTTTGCTAGTAATTACCTTGATTCCTATCTCCCTTTCTAGCTTTCGAATCTGAGCTGTGACAGCAGGCTGACTAATATGCAGCAGTCTCGCTGTTTCGGTTATGCTTCCGAGTTTGGCGACATTTGTAAAAATGCGCAGCGTATGTAAATTCATTTATTCACCCACTCATAACTTTAATTTATGAATACACAAAAAAGATATATTTGTGTTAAGAATAGTATAGCAGTAATGTAAACGTAGAGAAAATTTGATTGGAATCTGTGCTTTTGTGTATGAAATTGAAGGGATTACTATTTCTGTATTTCGAAAAATATATAAATGTGGCTTTATAACCTAAGTATTTCCTAACTCTTTTATCTACTATGTTGAATAAGGCGATCCTTCTTGTTATTCCTACATAAACGAATAACTCCTTTATACGGAAGAGACCTTTATTTAAAAAACTCAGTAAAGCATGAACCCATCAAATGATTTTTTAAGATAAAGGAGGAAAAAACATGTCTGAATCAATTATTCAAGGCAAAGAACCGATTTACCAACGAGGAATCTTTACTTTTAGTGGTTCACACCTTTTAAATGACCTCGTTACCACAGGAATGGTACCGGCATTGGTTGTGTTCTACAAAAATGCGTTCCATCTCAATTATACCCAATCGACTTTAGTGGTTTTGATCTCTTATTTAACGTCATCTATTTCTCAACCGCTGTTTGGTGTATTTGCAGACCGAAAACCCAGAGCTTGGCTGCTATCACTCGGGTTGTTCTGCTCCATTATGGGGCTTGCTTTGACCGCCATAGCACCATCTTTTCTTTGGCTGCTTCTATTTATTGCGATTTCTGGCCTTGGCTCTGGTGCGTTCCATCCAGAGGCATCACGGGCAACCCACCTTGCGTCTGGTACGAACAAGAGTCTCGCTCAAGCTATTTTTCAAGTAGGTGGGAATTCAGGACAAGCTTTAGGACCATTGGTTGTTTCACTGTATATCATTCACTCAGGAATTCACGGACTGCTATGGCTCATTCCCGTCGCCATCTTATCACTTGGATTAACTGGACAGATTTTACCGTGGTTAAATCACAAACTAGAGTCTGCTAAACTCGATAGTAAAAAACAACTAAAAGGAAACAACAACTACGTAGGAGCCACTCTGCTTTCCAGTGTCATCATCCTACGTTCGTGGTGTCAGATTGGCGTTGTGGTCTTTTTGCCATTTTATCTGCACGACCTGTCAATCCAACAGGCTGAAATTCTAAGTTTCGTTTTTGTCGGGGCTGGCGCTCTCGGAACATTCTTTGGAGGCGTTTTTGCAGATCGACTTGGCATGAAGCGTTTACTAGTTGGCTCTATGCTAATTGCTACGCCGTTTGCCCTCGTCTTTCCTTACGTAGATGGAGTTTGGTCAGTTCTTGTTTTACTCGTATTTGGATTTAGCGTCCTTTCCTCCTTCTCCGTTAGCGTTGTTTTCATGCAGCGCATGCTTCCCAAAAACATTGGTTTAGCTTCCGGGCTTGCGATTGGGTTTGGTGTAGGAGCAGGAGGAATTGGTTCTGTTTTTATGGGGAAAATCTCGGATATCTTTGGTGTGACAACTGTGTTCACGATTCTCTCCATTCTTCCCCTTGTCGGCGCTCTTATTGCTGTCTTTTTACCGAACGATCGAAAAGAAAAGAAACAGGTTGCCTGATGAATCATTAGAAAGCGGACAACGCTTTTCTTGCTCCTCATTAATTACCCCCTCGTTTATGACAAACGGGGGGCTTCTTTATGTATTTATCAGGTGGTCTATTTAGAAGAATTCCTTGTGGTAAAAGAATAAGGTCACGTAAAACGCTCTTTGCAGCGAAAGAAATTACTGTGCTAGAGAATTCCAAAATACAAAATATACCATTTTGTGGTATGATGAAGAATATAAAAATCGATTTTAAAGGAGTTAGTGGCGGTGAAAAAAGAGAAAAAATCTGAGATATGGCAATGGGTGAAAAGCATAGGGATTGCTGTAATCGTTGCTTTTATTCTTCGAAGTTATGTATTTGCTCCAACTATAGTCAATGGGAAATCGATGGACCCTACTTTACATACCAATGAAAGATTAATTCTTTCAAAAATAGGTGAACCCAAGAGATTTGACATTATCGTTTTTCATGCACCAGATGGCAGAGATTATGTAAAAAGGGTGATCGGATTCCCAGGCGAAACGGTTGAAATAAAGGATGATACTTTGTTTATAGACGGCAAGGCGTGTAAGGAAGCCTATTTAAGAGAAGGCAAAAAGGCATTTGCGAATAAATATGGGAAAGCACGTAAATTCACCGAGGATTACCCTCAAATAAAAGTTCCAAAGGGAGATTTATTCGTATTAGGTGATAACCGTCCCGTTAGCGAAGATAGCCGAAGTATTGGACCGATCTCTCAAAGTAAGATAATAGGAAAAGCAAAATTATCCGTCTGGCCTTTAAAAGATGTTGGGCTTGTGGGCAAATAAAGAAGACGTATATTTAGAGGGCTTCTCCCATCAAAAAACACAATACTTAAATCTCAAAACGCTGTTAAATACCCTAGACAGCGTTTTTTCATTACTCTTGAAAAAATCTTTTCAATACATCTTTGGTACTATTTTCCTTTGGAGTTAAAACGAAACGGGAATATAACTCGGTTCCTGTTTTGAATTCCTCATCGAGCAATTCGAAGCAATCAAGGACTTTTACGAGCTTCCAATACACTGTTTGATCATACTGATTTTTGTAGTGGTGCTCGTTTTCATACCCAATTTTTTCACCAAGAGCTATAGCTTTTTCAGATGAAACTGCTTTTACTAATAGATGGCTTTCTTCATAAACATTATTGGAGGAGTCATACTCTTTGTCTAAATTGATTGGTTCTCCTTCAATGACTGATTCATATAAAAGAGCAACTGTGAACCACTTTGGTTTTTCACCAGACACGTTAAATCCCCCTCTACTTTTGAGTTTTAATATGATTAATCAAATCCCTTACTTGCTATCTAGTCCCATTCCAAAAATAAAATACTCTAATTAAAACCTCTTATAAGACTGAAAATAACCTCACCAAAACAAATAACTACTGAGAGAATTAAAAGCACTTTAAGATGATACGATTTTATTTGTGCTCTTTCTTTCAAAGAGAAAATATATTAGGAATACACCCACCATACCAATCAAGATGTAATATATATTTCATCCTATCCCTAAATTATAGTGTAAATAATCAAAAAGAAGTATCCAAATAATTAAAGCTATATATTTAAACCATATCTTCACTTCCAAACCTCCTCATTGGTATAACTACCAATGGAAATACTACACTATTAAGGTGATTTTAGATATGGTTATATCGAAATTTTTGGTGGTGAATTCCTTTATATGTATTTTATTTTTATATGCTTCATTAATTGCATTAAAGACGGGTGCTCAATTCTAACCTTTTTTAAAAATAGAGGAAGAATTTTTTCTACTCTCATGCACAGCAGCTTTTCCTCAAGACAAGCCTTTATACGGCTAAAATTAAAAATTCCTTTGATCTTATAAGAAATTTTTGGTGTTTTTAGTGAGGTTCCAAGCGATTTATCATTCCTCTACCCTATTGTTCGTTCAACAGTCATTTTAAATGATCTATTATCACCTCAATAAACCATTTTGTTCTTTCTTCATCCATACGTCTCATTCCATTTTTTAAAATGAACGTTTGGATAGCTTCCCACTCTGTTAATTTAGGAATTGTTGCCAACTCTGCGCGTAATTTTTTGCGATTTTTGATATCTTCAAATGAGTTAAATTCGGCAATAACTTTTTCTAATTCACTGTAGTCGGCACTCATATTAAAATAACATTCAAGGAAGTATTTAAACGTTTCAAACGCCGATGCTTTATTTAACATCATTTCACCTACCAAACTTAATTGATGACGGAGAAAAGCGATTAACACTTTACATCCCAACTTACTAATTGTATCTCAAATTGATGCTGCATCTTTAACCAGCGTAGCTAGTAGATGCCAGATAGAAGCCGTCCATTTTAAACCGATTTAGACCATGAAAAAGCATAAAAAGTAGCAACTGAATTAAGGTCAGTTGCTATTTTTGTGTTAGGACTTTTGAAAATATGGTTTTCTTACATTGTAAAAAAGGATCACTAAAGGATGTTCATTTTCATCAAGCTGAATTTTATCAAATCGTCTTTTTCCTAAACGTCGGTCAATTAACGAAAAGGCTTTATAGATAGGATTGTTAGACGCAAATGCTTCATCATAAGGTGTGTGGATATAATTCCATAGGTTGCTAGTAATGTAATAGGTGTCGTGTATACCTAGTTTTAAAAGTTCTTCAGCCTTATTGGATTTTAGTTGTAGTTTAAAAGATTCTTTATAGAACTCGTAGCTGTTTGCAACCTCTTTATCAGATTTACTCGGAAACGGAGCCGCTAGCCGATGATAAAATCCTCCGCCAAATATTTTCTTTCCATCTAATGTTATCCACACTTCATCAGCCTCGTCGTGAGCATTCCGATAAGATGTACAGTGAATATCAATTCTATTTTTTAATTCAGGTGTGATAAACTCTTTTATTTTTTTTCGTAACTTTGACCACATCATGTTTTAAAATCCTTCCTATATGTCAATCTCACACTGTGTTTCAAATAAGCTTATTTTCATAAACATCATGATCTATAATTCCAATCTCATATTTCATCATTATTCCCCTAGTTACTAAACTTCCATTTCTTCGCCAACTTATAAAAAGTGGTTTTCATCCTATTTAACTTTAGTGAGAAATCGCTTGAACAACCTTAATCTCTTTGTTTTTTCATCGTTGCTATACCTCTCACAAAACCCACACAAAAAAGCTATTTAAATAGTTAGCTGCTTACTGTATGATGTATAATCAAAAGGGGTGTTTAAAATTGGAAAAAATTGATCTGTTATTAAAAGTTATAACTACAATAAGTTTATTGGTTATTGCTGTTTTTTTAGTGAAAATTAGTGGTCAGTTAAGTGAACACATTGATATTTTTTCAGCACTGCTTAACGCATTAGGAACGAGAGAAATGTAATGTGAAATAAACGTACACCGCTATGCGGTGAACTAATGTGCAAGCCTCGCAGACAAAAAGCTTGTAGGCTCCCTTACTCCCCCTTTAAGTTTGCTGCATGATGTAAATCCACACTCGTTTTCTTAAAGTCCTCATTGAAAGTTTTGTCCCTATTCTCACATGGTAAATTCATTTATTAGCAGCAATCCTCATCACTTGATCCTGATCGTGGAAGGCTATACATAGAGGGATGCTAACGCTCAGTTTTTCAATTGCTGAAATGAAGGCCATAATTGTTCTAGTTATTAAGTACAACGTAATTCCCACCTCATCTTCCTCTTCAAAACCACCAATATTTATGTAGATATCACTAAAAGGCTTACACGAAGGGCCTTCAAGATAATGCTCCCAATTTGATGCCCAATCGTCATTTTCTTTCTCTAGAGGTTCATAATCTAAACAAAAATAAAATGCCCCTTCCCATGAATTATCCATGTCGTACTCAAAATAGATCGCTTTTACATCTTGATTTAAATCAGCCAAATCTCTTTCTAAGTTAATTCTTAGATCAGAAGTATAAAATGAAAGATCTAAATTTTTAATTACTTTTGCGATGAATTCGCCGGATAACTTTGCACAAACTAAGTGGTATTTTTCGTCTATATCGTTAGGTTTCATAGATAACAGATCCATTTGCAATTGCTCAATATGCGAGTAAAACAAATCCATTTTGATTTTCCCTTCTTTAATAAGAAGTTAAATTGATACATACGCTTAATGAATCAAAAGCCTTCGGTTGGATGAGATTGTAAATAAAGTATACTTTGATGAAAAACATTTGGAAACCGGAGAAGCAATAGAATCATTTCTAATAGAATAGAAACAGGCAAAGCTATTTAATCACTACTTAAAAAGCGGCAACTCATGTAAATGAACGGCCGCTTTTGATAGGATGTTCTAGAATTGGTAGCGAATATTAACACACTATGATGAAGATAGTGTTTGGCAGACGCGCATAGTACCAGTACGCACAATCATTATAATTCGCAATTTTTCTTTAAAACAATCGCTAACTCCATTACTTAGTTTAACACAAACGTATGTTTGTGTTAAACCTTTTTGAGAATGAAGATTGGTATGCAATTTTTCACTTGCTTTTTTCAAGTTCGAGGTCATAATTAGAATAAATTTTTGCTAACCTATTGCGATACCGATCCATATTAGATGAAAATCCTTTTACATCATTTTTTTTACCTGTAGCCTCTGAAGTCATATCTTCAAAATTGATAAGATCTAGGTTTGAATACATTAAATGAATATTATCTATTACCTTTTTTTCTTCTTTTGAACTACCTAATGCCTTATCAATATATGTAGATATACCGTCGCGTTTTTTTGTGTAATTATATTTATCAAATGCATCTGGAACATTTTCTCCATTTTCAATCGCTTTTGCTGTTTTGTCCATTAGTACGTAATAAGGCCAAGTTTTCTTAATATAGTCAGGTGCTTTTTCTAGCGCTTGTTCGTTTGATTGCGAACAGGCACCCAGTAACAACAACATCATCATCCCTATAAGAACAACATATTTATTTTTCATCTGTATACCTCTTTTCTCTTTAGTAGGGTAACTATAACATACAAATTTTTATAGGTTAAGATAAAAAAAGGAAATTGGGTGGTGATTGATAGTAGTTAAAATAAGATCAAAACATTTCAATAAGTGATTAATAGGTAAATTTAAAGACCAGATGGTAGAGAGAGGAAGCGGTGAAAGATCATACACCCAAACCCTTTCTTTTTTATCATATAATATTTCTCCTTTAAAATTTCCTCAGTACTCTTCTCCCTCTCGTTCTCCTTCATCCCGTAAAAGTTGAAAATTAGACACAGAGATAGAGTTTTTATCCCAAGACGTATTTATTTCAGCTTGAACTTTAAACACATCATTTATATCCATTTTCTCCTCTTTTTACAAAAGGTATTAACCCTTCTTTTTCATAAAATCTTATGGTATGAGATGGGATGTCCATCATCTTTGATACCTCGTTAATATTATACTCTGTCATAAATCAGACCTCACTTATGAGTTTATTCTTGTATTATGTTAACAGTATAAACGTTAGAGTGTACTTTAATGCAAATGCCAAACCACCAAACAGGATATTAATGGAATATAACTAGGTATTAAAGATTATTTTTAAGACTTTGAAGTTCACTTCAAGGTTTATCATTCAATCTATCAGAGAAAGAAGTAGATTAGAAGCTTCGGTCAGACTTATCATTTTTCAACCTAAGGTTTTGGCAACCTGCAAAATCAAAAAACTTGTGATAACTATTAAATCTGCCTGGACTTTTCATAAATTCACCCTACTCTTACGGTTAGTACGGGTAGCGTTCAAAAACGAGAGGAGAATATTTTATGTCAGAAAAACGTCAACTTGCAATAATTACTGGAGCATCATCTGGACTTGGTCTTGAACTTGCAAAACAATTTGCACACAATGGTTACGATATAGCGATATCTGGATCGAGCGATCGAATTTTTGAAGCAGCTACGATTATTCGCGATTTAGGAGTAGAGGCTTATCCTCATAAAGCCGACGCGGCAAAGTACGATGGAGTCGAAGATTTTTGGAACTTTGTAAGTGAATTGAATCGACCAATTGAAGCTGCCGTTCTTAACGTTGGTATAGGTCTTGGAGGAGCCTTTGCTGAAACGGACCTTGAGGATGAACTAAGGCTTATCTCTATTAACATCTCTGGTACAGTCCACATGGCAAAACGAGTAGTAAAACACATGCTTCCAAATGGTAGAGGTAAAATACTTATCGTTTCATCCATATCTGCAACGCAACCAACTCCTTATGAGACTGTGTACGGTCCATCAAAAGCATTTGGTTTTTCATTTGCAGAGTCTCTGCGTGAGGAGCTACGAGGAACAGGAGTTACGGTCACAGCTCTACTACCTGGGGCAACAGATACGAATTTTCATTCGAATGCGGGAATGGATTCTAGTGAAATTGGCTCTTCAGAGAAAAATGATAAAGTTCTTGTTGCTAAACAGGGCTATGAAGCACTGATGAGCGATGAAGATCATGTCATAGGCGGAGACGAAGAAACAAAACAAAAAGCTATAGAGAATCGAACCACTCCTGAGACAGTGAAAGCCGCTCGTCATGCTAAACAAGCGCGTCTCCAAGACTGAGTACAATTCATCAAAAGCTCATCTCGCATACGATGTACGTAAAAACAAGAATTGATGAGTAAGCATATTCTTTAAGGGCTACACCTAATACACTGCTTTAAAGTAATAAACAAAACGATGCGGAGCAATAATCAAAGCCTAATTTCTCATTTCTGTTAATGAGAAATTAGGCTTTTTTGAGAGTTTCTTCATTATCAAATACGCTTAGTTGAAGTGCTAGAGAACGTCAAGATCATAAAGCAAAAGAGATCATCCTTTATGATGTTAAAAATGGGAAATGACTCAAATAAGCGCCTTCCACTTTATTAATTAGTAATCCGTATTCAAATTTGTTATTGATGTAATGAACAAATGTGTCTAAACTCTTTCCTTCCTTTAAACAGTTTGGAGTTCGTATAGGATTATTAATTAAATGCCTTACTCGCTGCAATTGCGAGAAGTATGATGATCCCTGAACATACAATTGGTACTACAAACAGAAGAAATGTGCGCCATGCGCTTTTTGAATGTTTCCATTCCTTTTCAAAAGAAGACCAACCACCTGTTAGGAACATACTCCAAAACAGACTACTCTTGTTCTTCTCCCCTTCTATTTGTTTCTGATCGGCATCTTTTTTTAGCATGTATCCCACATCCCTTATAGAATTCCATGATTATAATTGGAAATTTTCTTCTAAACGTTTTCTTAATAATAATTGTTTATTTATGGTAAGTAAATTATTATCAACAACCTAGATTCGAAAGAAAAAGCATCTAGAGGTGATTATTTCAAGGGAGTGAAAGGAAAAGCTCAAGTTCCATATGACAAACTTTATAAAAGAGAAATAGGTAAAGAAATTTAAACAAGCAAGTCAAAATTCTTAAAAAATGTATTTTACTTACCATTTGTATGAAAGGATAAGGCTGAACTGTTTGGACATGTGGCGGTACTCTATAAAGAACGAATATTAAAAAATGAAATTTTAAGGAATGTAAAAATATCCTATACAAATAATAAGATGAATAACGGTTTCATTCGAAAGGAGCATTTTTATGAAGAAAATAGTAATGGTAGGATTCATTTTGTTATTTCCGCTCAACATATTACCCGAACCGATGAGTACTGTCGCTGAAGCTCAAGAGCATCGCATAAGTCAATCTGAGGTAACGTTTGAAAATGAATTCAGAAAACTTTGGATCGAGCACGTACTGTGGACAAGTAATTACATTACCAGTGCCACAACAGCAGGATCTGAAGACCAAAAGCAGGTATTAGCAAGGTTGCTCAAAAATCAAGAGGATATTGGGAATGCTGTGAAGCCAGTATACGGGGAGAAAGCCGGTATTAAACTTACTGATTTACTTAAGGAACATATTGTTATTGCTGGCAAGATTGTAGACGCAGCTAAAGCTGGCAAGAAAGATTCGGTGAATAATCTAAACAAAGAATGGTATAGAAATGCCGACGATATAGCTGTTTTTCTTAGCCAAGCTAATCCATATTTAAAAAATGAAGATCTGAAAAAATTGTTATATATGCATCTGAAATTGGTAACAAATGATTTATCTGCAAGCCTACAAAAAGATTGGGAAGCAAGAATTCGTGCGATTGATGAGGGAGTCTCACATATTATCTTAATGGCAGATACAATCTCTATGGGAGTGGTGAAGCAGTTTCCAAAGAAATTCACTAAATAATCTTAGAAATCTCCAGTCGGATTCCGGGGATTTTTACATATAGAGGATAAACAGAAAAAAATACAGAGAACTGCAGGAAAAAGGATGGAGATACGCAAGCTAGCTTTTGTTTGATTACCCCATCACACAGGCCTGTCAGAATAATCTACTGCCTATAAAAATAAAGCACAAACAACCCACTGATGTATGACAGTGGGTTGTTTGTGCTTTTAATTTTAAAAACCTATCTAAGCTCCTGCCCCTCCCGCAGCTCCAGCTGGCTTTCTTTGACCTAGTTCCTGATCTAGAATAAAAATAGCCGCAGCATTGTTTTGGGCGAGCCGCAGGCGATCAACAATTGTTTGTGCCTGAGCTTCTTCATCAACTTGTTCTCTCAAAAATTCTTGTATAATAATGAGTGTTTGCTGATCATTTACCTTGTTAACATACTCGTACGCTTGACGATAAGAATTCGTTACAAATTTTTCATGTTCCAATACTCGTTGAAAGGTTTCTAATGGTGGTCCATACTCACTTGGTTGTGCTGGTAAAGCACTTAATTCAACGGTGCCTCCGCGATCAACTAAATAATCAATCAGTTTTAACATATGCGCCCTTTCCTCTGCTGATTGAAGTCGTAGCCAGTTACCCATCCCTCTATAATTCAATTTATTCATGTAGTTTGACATGGCTAGGTACAAGGTTGATGACACGTGTTCAATTTGAATTAAATTATTGATTAATGTTTGAACTTGCTCGTTAATCATTGTGGCTTTCCCTCCCCATACTTTTACAATTTAAATTCACTGTCATATTATTCGAATGTATCATTAGACATTCATAAACTGTTGAGGAAGTACTAGATAAATATCTAGATTTACATTTGTAGTTGAGCTGTTTATGACGTTATAAAAATTTTACACTTGTAGATAAAACAGCTAGTACGTTAAGTGTTAGTCACATGATGAATATATCTGCAACTATCTATCTGTTTCACCCATCATCATCAAAAATAATGAAGTTGAACTAGGAATTAATCCAATCATTCTAGAATAGTACGAAGGTAAATGTAATAAATGGGGGGATTAATTTGGCATTTGTTGCAATATATACGGTTGGTAGACTAAAGCATTCAAATGAACATCCCGCCTCTCGTGAGTTTTTTGAAGTGGGGCATGAGGTAATTAAACAGGCTATTAAAACTGGCCACCTTTTAAAAGAATTTTCGCCTAATCGAGTACGTTTGCCTGAGAAATTTATTAAAGAAGAAGGAGAACCTATTCTCACCCTAACAGTGTGGAAAAGCATTCAATCCCTATATGGTTTTACCTATTCAGATCAACACATGAAAGCTCTTAGAAGTAGAAACAAGTGGTTTGGATCTCTTGAAGAAAGACAGCCTAATTATGTAGTGTGGTGGACCGATAAGGTGACAGATGTTTCATGGAGAGAAGCTTTTAAGAGGTATGATTTCTATATTCAAAATGGACCAACTCCTTTTGCATTTGACTTCAAGCACGTATTTGATGAATTTGGTGAGAGATCCGAATTTAAATGACAGGGATAACTTCCACACTTTGAATTGGAAGCAGGTCCTTATTCGTTTAATAAGTGTTGCAACATCAAAAAAACGTGTTAAAAAAGATCTTCTGATGATCCTTAGTTTCTCCTCTTCCCTTTTGATGGAGGAGAAACTTTTTCGTTTTCAAGAATTTACGTATCTTCGACATCACGGATGAATAGCGCTTTTCTAGCATACTAATTCCCAAAGTATGCTTCTGAGGGTTGTTTATGGTGGTATCTGTCGCAGCTTGAGTCAATCTGCTATGATAATAGAGAAATTAATTGATAGCGATTACATAACGAAGGAGGATCTTTATGGGATCACGAATTATGCACGCCATTATCGGCTACAAGGTCATGGCAAATTTACATATTGAAGATAACTATTCTTTTTTGGTAGGAAGTATTGCTCCTGATGCGGTTTTTGAGTCCGAACTAAAAGCCGCCTCTCACTTTTTTATTGGGAATGAAGGCGATTTTTCAAGAAGTGTTGATTATGAAGGATTTCTAAAAAAATATGATTTCTATCTGCCTCAGCATCAAGATTATCTATTAGGCTACTATACTCATTTGATTGCGGATGACATTTGGCTACGAGGTTTTTATCTTCCATGGCTAAGAAACCGTATGCAAGCAGAGCACCAAATTCATTCCATGTATCATCGAGATTTTCAATTATTAAATAGTAAACTTCTCCATCATTATGAGCTGAGTGATCATTTGCAATCTCTTTTTGAACTGAATAAGGTCATTCCAAATTTGGACGAAGTACCTTTTGAACGAGTGAAAGAATTTATTCCCTTTGTAGTAAATGATATGACCGATTCGCTTTCTTCACTTACTGAAGAACTACAGGTATTTACCTTTCACCAAATCATAGGTTATGTAGAAACATCTATTGAGGTGGCAACCCTTCGAATCAAATCATGGCATGGGAAAATAAGGGCTTCATGTTAGAGCCAAAGAAAATGAACATTGAGCAGACGCAGAGGGCCTATTAACATCGCATTGTATGTTAAGTATAAAGGAGTTTTAATTGATCACCCCACACTCCTATTTATGCGTTAACAAAACTGAAGTGACTATTACATGAGAAACGGAGTAAGACTACATGATTAAAACATTTGTTCAGTATATGAGTAAATTAAAACGTGAACGAACCATACGCGTTTACGTACCATTCAAAGCGATACCGCAATGGCCGGAAGTTCATCAGGTGGTGTCATTTCGACTTATGCGATGTGTCGGTACCCAAGTATTTTCACTCGGGTCGCTGCTCTTTCGAATGCTTATTGGTTATGTCAGCAAGAGATTGAAACGCTTTTAGAAGAAAGTGACCTATCCGATGTAAAACGCTTTTATTTTGACGTGGGAACGAACGAGCACACCGCTACTTTCGGTTCTGATGTGTACCTCCATTCAAATCGTTCTGTGAAAGAATTATTAGTCAGTAATCCCCCCTAATAAATAGTCATACGAAAATTTCTTTCGATAACTTCGCTAATCCACTTCTATATCCAATATTTTCTGCCCAGATTATTACTCATTCGTTCAAGCCACGTTTCAAAATTACAATTCAAATTTGTCGGGTCAGTATCTACATCAATGAGAGAAGACCAGTATAAATAGTGATCGCCTTCCCCGTCTTCATTCAACTGATTTGAATTAACAAACAGATGGTCTCCGTCATCATTTCCTATCACATACCATCCTTTTGGAAGGAGTTCACTTCTTGTATAGATGGTATACAAATCAAGTATTTTCTCAAGGCTCATAATATGTATGCCACCCCCATAATTGGGGTCAGTAAATAGAAGTGATCCGTCATGAATCAGCAAAAAATTCTTAAAATCGTTTGGTAAAATCAATTTGGTTTTCTGTTCAAATTCTTGTAATAATTGACTTGATATTAAAGGAGAATTAAACTCGCAGGTGAATTCATCATTATCACTTCCCGGAATCATCACCGTCAATGTATTGTTTGGTTTTAGCCTTTCTTTTAGGTCGTTTAATGTTTTTTCTAGCAAACTTCTTGTCATCGTTTTTCCCCCTCCTAAAACAAATAATTATTTCTCAATTAATGAAAACCTTAAATAAGTACGTTATATACGGTTCATACTGCATAAAGGAATTTGCACAAAAAGATCAGCACCTGCTGCTAAAGTGATTGAGATCGTTTTATTTGATAATCTTATGGAAATATTATATCTCATTTTTTTCCATTTTAACTAGAATTTCTTGATGTAGGTCAAATAACCTTTCTGCTTTTTGGGGTCATTTATTGAGTTAAAGGAAAAAGGGTACTCTAGTCGTCACTAAGAGGATCCTTTTTAAATGCGTCATACCACTTTTATCGTTCTCTCTGATTTAAAATACGCTCCTTTTTCTTTAGTATGTTCACGTTTGGCTTAACTGTTTTAGTTTGAACCCTGTTGATCTTATGTATGTCTTCTTCTTGTTTAGATTTTCATTACACGATCTCCTCCTTTTCTCATAAAAAAGTGGCAATTAGAGTGAATGAATAATTCCATTTTTCAGACTTCGGTTGACAAACCGCTCAAACAAGTGTAACCTAGTTCCTAATTCAATTTATTTATTAAAACTTAATATTCTTATCTCGAGAGGTGGAGGGACTGGCCCTACGAAGCCTCGGCAGCGGACTATCATAGTACTGTGCCAATTCCAGTAGCAATTTGCTTGAAGATAAGAAGAGAAACGATATTTAATGCCCTCTTCTTATTTATTGAGAAGAGGGTTTTTACTTTATAAGAGAAAGAAGGAAATTTATTTATGACACAAATAGCGATTAAATCCCCATTTAAAGCCGATCACGTTGGTAGCTTTTTAAGAACGGTTCCCTTAAAAGAAGCACGAAAAGCTTATGCAAATGGCACAATTAATAAAGAAGCGCTAAAGGCCGTCGAGGATCAGGAAATCACCCAACTCGTTCAAAAGCAAATTGATGTTGGCCTTCAATCCATTACAGACGGAGAATTTCGTCGTTCGTGGTGGCATTTAGACTTTCTAGCAGGATTAGAAGGCGTGGAACTGTTTGAAACAGAGTACATTAGTCAATTTAAAGGCGCTAAAACGAAAAACAATGCTATTAAAGTCGTAGGGAAAATTGATTTTAATGAGCATGAAATGATTCAGCACTTCACATTTCTAAAAGAAGCCGTTGAACGTTACGGCGATGGTAGTCAGGTTGCTAAATTCTCGATTCCTAGCCCCAATATGCTGTTTACGAGAATTCAAGAAGATGAGTATTATAACGGAAATCGCAAACAGTTTTATGATGATACGGTTGCGGCTTATCAAAAAGCGATTCAAGCTTTTTATGACGCAGGCTGCCGATATCTTCAACTAGATGATACATCCTGGATTGACTTTGTATCTGACGAGCGGATAAAAGCTGTTGAAGAAAAGCTAAACGATAACGTAGAGAATATCATTCAGTCTAGAGTTAACTGTCTAAACGACGCTATCGCAAATAAACCGAGTGATCTACTCATTACAATGCATATTTGTCGCGGAAACTTCCGCTCTACTTACATCACGAGCGGTGGATATGACCAAATATCCGATGCGATCTTCGCTCAGCTCCATGTAGACGGTCTTTTCCTTGAGTATGACGATAATCGCTCAGGTAATTTTAAGCCTTTAAAAAGCTTTAAACGCAATGATCAGACGGTCGTATTAGGTTTAATTACGTCTAAGTTTCCAACATTAGAAGAAGCTGATTCAATTAAGAAACGTATTCGAGAGGCTAGTCAGTATATCCCATTAGAAAACTTATCGTTAAGCCCTCAGTGCGGGTTTGCTAGCACGGAAGAAGGAAATGAATTAACGGAAGACGAGCAGTGGAAAAAGATTAAGCACGTCATTGCCATTGCTGAAGACGTTTGGGGAAAACAATAATTCCTTACAAACTCCACCACTTCTAAACGAGTTGTGGTGGAGTTTATAAGGTGTAACTTCCTTTCTAAATTAAACATTCTCGTTTAAAGTAAACGTTTAAGTATGCCTGCTCCTAAAATCTACTGTGCCCCCCTCTTCTTCAAAACAGTTCAAACATAAAAAAGATTCTATTACACTCGTGATCACTTCCTGTATAATAATGTTTGGTATTCTAGTTAGTGGAAAACTGAGCTATCATTTATCTTTATCATCCTACAATATATATAAATTCAACCAGAGGAGCATTTCTTTCATGCGCTATATTCGCTTTTTTATTTCTCAGATGCTGCTATCAGGCATCTTAGTTGCGCTTCACTATTACTTTGATGAAACCGTTCGATATTCTTTTCATCCGAAGTCCATTTTAATTAACTTGATAATGGTGGCTGTAACGGCCGTCTTGGCTCGGTTTATATACACAGATCGAGAAGAGAAAGCATCCCATCCTCACCACATTCGGTTTCGAACCAAGATCGTTCTTACCATCGTTGCGTTTCTTGCGGCAACTATTGTATTCGGCTTCATGACAAGACAACTACTGTTTTAGCTACTAAGGATAAAAAGATAGGAGTAGAAAATGAGAAAAGTACTTAAAGTCCTGTTGTCTGTGCTCGTTTATGGCTTACTTATCCTACTTAGCATTCTAACTGGCTCACTTCCCTTTGACGAAGGGCTAAACACGAAAAAAATTGACCGGCACATCGAGAAGCTAAAGGAGCTTTCTTGGTTTAAAAACGTATACAAAGATGAACGACATCACCAGTCATTTTTTATTAATCGCAAGGTTCGAAAGTATCTTCAAAGCTCTGTGCGCGTTCGTCTCTTAATAAAGAGTGAGAAGTCACAAAAGAGATTTATGAAATTACTTGAAGAACAGGCCATGCTGCGGGAGAAGAATAAGGCATAGAACAAGGAGAGGTTATCAAACCTCTCCTTGTGTTGTATAAAAAACATATCAAAACTCGTGATTCTCTTTCACAGTCTTTCCTCAATCAATAACATAAATGGGTCAGCCTGTTTTTTCGAAACATGATAAACCGTTTGTGTATCTTCGTCATTCATGATGGTAGCGCTATGATTTTTTTTATGCATCCATCATGAGAAGGACTGTGTTTTTTTACTCTTGTATTCAATTTCTAAAAAGAGATCTGGATCTGCCACATCTACCACTACCTCTACTCTTTAAGCACTTAAAAATGCTTTTTGAATAATAGCGATTGAAAATTCACCTTCTACCTATTGATTTGATAATACCCATTACAAAAAACCGCTTTTTTCGGCTTCATTAAAATTAAGATTGAATTATAGATATCCGACCCTGAAATCACCGCGTTAATCCAACAAATAAATAAGAATACGGCTTTTATATCACCAGATACATAGAATGAAGCGACTCCTGGAATAACGGTTAATACAATAAACGGAAGGCTCATAAAAACCCAGTATTTCCTTTTGGAAAGAACGGCATTTGTCGTTAGCCAAAAAAAGATGCCGCTAAAGGTTAGGCTTATATCACCATCTTTTTTGACGACTAAAATATGTATGCTTTCATGAATAATGAACACAGCGATCCATAGTAGGATTAAATACTGTATCTCAAAATGGGAAAAGCTTGTTTCAAACAGAAAAGGAATGGCAAAAAGCATAAGTTGTAGCCCGTAAACAAATTTCATATAGTGTGTGCGGTACCAAGCTTGCTGAATAAACGGTGTCCACTGCGATAAATCGCGTTTCACCTCTGGTAGATGTTTAAACCAAACCACCATAAACGATAACTCCTTTATTTTTTAAAAATGTAAAATTAAGTAAAATATAAACTGATTTTAGCATAAAATTCAGAAAAAAAGAACCGGCACCGTAGATCATTTGCTGTGTCGGTTCTTTTCTAATAGTGATACTATGTATTCATTAACTTCCTTCTAAACTATTTCGTACAATTCGTACCATATCGTCTTCAGCACCTAAACTAAAGT
Source organism: Priestia koreensis (assembly GCF_001274935.1). Classification (GTDB taxonomy): domain Bacteria; phylum Bacillota; class Bacilli; order Bacillales; family Bacillaceae_H; genus Bacillus_AG; species Bacillus_AG koreensis. The sequence goes on from NZ_LILC01000007.1 coordinate 86,353, forward strand.
TCAGGAAAATCCCTTGACCTCCACCAGCACCAATTGCGGAAACAAAAACCGTTTGCTCGTGTCCCACTACGGTTAAACTGAGACTTGCTCGGTTTCCATTTCGCATAAAATATTTATCATACACGCGAACGGCCACTTTCGCATCTCCAAGCGTATAGTTGGTTTCATCAACTAATTTCATGCTAATCCCACTGTTACTAATATCTTGATCTAGTCGTTCTACAACCTCGTCAAATTCACCCATTATGGTTTTTTCATACTTTGCCATGATAACCTCTTATCCTCCCTTGCGTTCCTTCATATGTAAGTTTTTATCTCTTTGGCCGTTTGTTAAACGGATCCATCTCTCTTATTTTCTTCTTCGCGTCTCTTTTTGTTTAGCCTATACCCAGAATACGTCCCTCCAAAGATTGCGACAAACATGGCGATCCAAATTCCTACCCATACAGACATGTTAGTTACCTCCCCTTTTTATCAAACGTTCAGTACACCACGAAATCCTCTGGAGCTATAGTAAGAATCCGCGCCGTTATGGTACGTGAACACATGGCCGAAGCGGTAGTCGCAAAAAAGCGCTCCACCCTTCTCCCGAATATTGTCTGGTGTTTGAATCCAGCTGGACGTTTTTTTATCCACTTCGACAAGCGTTTGTAAGCTTCGATACTGAGCTTCTGTTAAAATCTGAATTCCCATTGAAGTCGCCATATCAATCGCATTGTTTTCTGGCTTATTCTTCTTTCTAGATTCTAGCGCGTCGCGATCATAGCATACGCTTCTACGACCTTGTGGGCTTTCTGGTGCACAGTCATAAAATTGAAAGCAGCCTTTTTCATAGCCTATGACGTCAGGCTCACCGCCTGTTGACTCCATAAGATATAACGACCATAGTTTATGAGTGTGTGCTTCTAGCTTTTCTTTTACATTTACCCAATGTATTTCTGGATGTCGAGAGCTATTTTTCTCAAATCGCTCCTGAAGCACGCCTAGCAGCTCCGCTTTTTTCTGCTGTGAGAATTCACGTGGATCTTCTAAAAGTGTAGACATGTTAGAGCCTCCTTTCTGATCTGCAACAAAATAATTAAAATAATCCGATATTAGTAACCTACTGGTTTAGGCTACCGCACGAAGAAATGATAACGCCAGTGAAATGACGAAAACGGATAAAACGAACGAATAAATAGATGACGTAACTTTCTTTTGAAACGAAAAATGGCTGTATTTTTTATACAAATAAACAAGGCATAAAAAAGAGAGCGCATAAATTCCGTAAGACAAAATAAGCGTTGGCTGTGGTGCTAGGTGAAAAACGGATTTGTTAAGTGCTTCAAACAGAACTTTTACAATGAGCGTTAAGGTAAAAACAGCGATTTGATGCATGTAGAGCTTTGACATAGGTGAGTCGCTCCTTTTTGGCGAAATATGATAATAGGAATTTTAGTCAGGGTATGTAATTCATTCCTTATAGCAGTCGTGCAATCGTATGTGAAAACACAGCAATGTCACGATAAGGCGATACGCTGCAAACCTTCATCTCAAGCTCCGTCATTTTTTGATTCCACTCGTCATCGAATTTGTGCTCATTGTCAATGTAGCTATATAGATTATGTATGCCATAGCGCTCTATTACTTGAAAACCAGCTTTCGTCAGCCATTTGTTAAGATCGTCTTGTGAAAAGAGGGAAATGTCCGCTCCAATCACAGAACTATAGTCTGTTTTTCGATCCACAAATGACAAAGCTGCAGACGGAGATTTTTCAACAATCGCTTTTTTCATGACGTTCGCTAACGGATTATGCGTAATGAGAGAAAGATACCCTTGTCTTGTTATGTTCTGTGCAAGTGTCCAAATCCCCTTCTCAGGATCGTCTAAATATTCAAGGACGTTGTGACAAAGCAGAAAATCTGCGCTAAACGCCAGCGGATGAAGATCTTCTATAGCTGCTTGTTTAAATTCTATGATCCCATTACTCTCAAATGCCTTCTGTTTTGCAGCAGAAAGCAAATCGTTATTCGGTTCTAGACCTAAAACGCGCCACCCTTTGTCAGCGAGGGATCTAATCGTTATCCCAAATCCGCATCCAACATCCACTACGTAATCATCACTAGCTAAAAAAGGCTCTATTTGAGCAAGAGTACTCGTGTAAAATAGTTTTCCCCACGGCTGTTCTGTGTAGGACAGGTATTGTTCAACGCTCTTTGAAAAATGTTCTATGTTTGATCTCAATGTATTCACTCCCTAATTTAGTGTTAAGAACAATTAGCTTTTGAAGCAATTACTTAATGGTTGTACACACTCAACAGTCACTATAACCATTACCAATTTTATCCTATTTATAAAATTAAAAAAGGTCTTGACCTTTTGTTTCATTGTGTTATAGTAATAAACGCTGTTTAAGTTTTAATTTTCAAATTTAACCATATTTTGCAAAGGCTATATATTTCCTTCCTTCTTTTTAGCATTTAAAGGAGGAGTAATCCTCCTTAATAGAAATTATGATAGGGAATTTGCTTTCTTTTGCATTTGGCAGGCTATAAAACTTCTTCCTTCTATTTTTTATTTCAACCAGGAAGTGTTTTTCGAATCACTTCCTGGCTATTCCATTGTAGAGGGTTTAATCTCCTGCCACTGAAACACGGTAGGCTATGGCTGTTCTTCCTTCTTTTCATTTGATCTACTGACTTAGAGCAGCCAGTTTCCTACTTTTTAGTCATAGCTATTGTAACTTTTCCTTTTTAACCATTACTAACGTTTTCTAGAGTTCCTTTTCTATAGCCTATAAAACGATTTCTCTCGTAACCTTTTTCTTTTTCGTTCCACTTCTTTTGAAGAGTGATAATGAATTAAAAAAGGTTTTTAGCATGTTTAATACAATCTTTTTATCCATCTCATTCTTGTGTTAGGTCTGTAAACAGAAGAATAAGATGGATTTTTCAACGACGCTTATGCTTCATGATAGAGTTACTATTATTTAATAAGGGAGGGACGTCATGCTCTTCTTATCAAATTAAAAAGAAGAAGCTGACGATTAGATGCAAAATACGATTTTTTTGAACCGACAATTGAAGGTAATTGCACCTGAAGGGAATCAAACGCTTTCAAATACATATGTAGCAACAGCTTTAAAAAATCTAGAAGGACTCGGTTTTGGATTTTCTAAAGAACTGATTACTCGTGTACAGACAATGTCCGAGCTTTCTTTCTTCAAATTTTATAAGGAGATTCTTTCATCCTTAAAACAAATGGTTGGTGCTCACATTAGGCATAAACCTATGTATCCAAACTTTCCTTCCGAAGTGATGGAAATGGATGAAGCCACTCTATATGTGAACGCCATTTTGCACTATTTTACGCTTGAACAACCGGTTAAAGCAATTGGTGAACGTTCTCCCCTCGTTCACTCAAAAGAACTCCAACTTATTCAACTGGGAACAGAAATGGAATTTGTTGAACTGATGACGGGGTTAATGGCAGCCAAAACGTCCATTTCTCCAACAGATAAAGAGGATTTAACGTGGTTCCTTTCCACTTATGATGACACTGAACAAGTGCTTCCGAAAGAACTTCCTCAAAAAGAAAATATGGCCTTTATTATAGGAACACTTCTTCGTTTAGACAAAATAACCAATGTCACAGCAACAGCATATTTAAAAACGGCAACAGACATCCTTCGATTAGCAGTCGCCTTATCTGATGGAGATGTAAGTCTTGCGGAGGTAACACGTTTTCGCTCATTTAAAAATCGTGAACGACGCTTTTTACTAGCAGCTATGGAGCTTTGTCCATCGCTTCAGCTCGAAGATATGGTACGCTACAAAAATCGTTGGATTCGTTTAGGAGAACGACTACATCCTTCTGCTCATCAAAGACGATACCCTAAAGCAAATACGGCATTTAATGCTATGAGAAATAATACGATTATTAAGACATTTAATGGGCGCATTGAGCAGCTTCTAGAAGAAAAAAACATTTCAGAAGCAATTGCTTTATTAACGTCTCGACCAGGTGAATTTGCACGTCGTCTTGACCACCTTCTTCGTCTAGCTGATCAAAACAATCACTCTCAGATTGGAATTGCAGCAGAATTTGAAAAAGTCGTGTCCGAAGTGTCTACACCTGTTTTATTACAAGTATTAGCCCACTTCCGTCATCGCAACAACGCACAAGATTTACGCGTATTTTTTCCAAAAGGAAACGTGGCCAAACTGTTCGGAAAGCACAACACACTAGATCCACTGAGTGAATTAGTTTGTCAAATGATGGTCAGTATTTGTGAATCTGCGCTCAGACAGCGTTTTTCAGAACTTCCACCGGTCGGCAAGGTCTTCATCGACGACAATTTAACACGATATCCTGTACCGTTTTCACAACGTTCCGCTTCAAAAGCACTTCGCACACTAAGTCGAGGTAGCCAATTACCTCTTTCTGACGATGATATTGTCCGTTTTTTTGTGTGGTGGAAGGAAGGGAAAGTAAATGGAAAAGAAACCGGACAGGTAGATGTGGATCTTTCTGCTTATTTCTTAGATGAGAACTGGGCGTATAAGGAACACATTTCCTATACTAATCTCCGATCCGATTACAGCTTTGCCGTGCACAGCGGAGATATTGTCACGGCTCCTAGGGGCGCAAGTGAATTTATTGATGTTAACATTCCACAGGCACTTAAAGAAGGCTGTCGCTATGTCATGATGAACGTCTATTCGTTTTCAGAGCAGCCTTACAAAGACCTTCCTGAATGTTTTGCTGGATGGATGGGTCGAAATGATGGCAATACGGGTGAGATCTTTGAGCCATCTACCGTGCAAAACAAGTGGGATATTACTGCTGATGCGACGATCGCAGTTCCACTTATTATCGATTTAGAAACACGCATGGTGGTTTGGACAGATTTATCTCTAACGCGAGGACTTTCCACTGCTAATAATATTGAGGGTAGCCATAGCGCGCTTGAGGCAGTTGGTAAAGCATTCATGTCCTTTAATAAAGTGACTCTTCATGATTTATTCCGGTTGCATGCTGAATCCCGTGGAGAAATTATCGAGAAAAAAGAAGACGCTGACGCTGTTTTTGCAGAATATGAGGGCATTACGCCTGAAGCAATCGAAGTAATTATTAGTGAGTATTTAGTTTAACTTCTAACATAAATACGATTATAAATCGGCTCATATCGTAAACTTTATGCTATGAGCCGATTTAGTATAGGCATTTCTATACTGTGAAAAAATATCCAATCTATCTTTATTTTGCTCATACCCCATAACACCAATGATTCACACAAAAAATGGACAGCAGAAAAAGCAGCTACCCATTTCTATTTCCGCTTAATTATGTGATGGTCTTTTGAACACAAAAAACATAATTAAAACCGCCATTAATAACGCAGGAATCGCATAAAGCTGACCAACAAATAACTTCCAACCAATCGTGTTATAACCATCAGACGCAGGTAAGAAGATCGTAAGCAAACAAACAGCTAAATAGACGAACAGTGGTGGAATGATCTTTTTCACTATTCTTTTCCCTCCTTTTCTTCTGTTAGTATATCGCTTTTTGTAAAAATATTCCATAAAATTCCAATGTATTTTAGAGAAAGAAAAAGCAAACGATCGTCTCATAAAGAGGAGATCGTTTGCTTTTTTGTTTTTTAATCATTCTATTTTGAGAAAGACGGTTCAAATAGTGCCCCTTATTTTTAAATCATAATCCTGAGAGATCGTCCCAAATATAGGCTTCATCTTCTACGGCCAATCCTCCAAATTCACTTTCTCGATGAGCATAATGAGTTGCTCCAAGACGTTTGTAGAAGCCGCGACCAGCTTCATTCTTTTTCATGACCCAGACGAGCATAGACGACATTTGTTCGTTGCGAAGATATTTAGCTACCGCCGACACTAGTCGTCGACCTGCTCCTAATCCTTGCGCTTTCGGTAAAAGGTAAAGGGCATATAACTCGCCTGTTTGATCATTTTGGCTCATCATTTGTGTTGCAGCAAAGCCAACGATTTCATCGATCTCATTAACGGCTACAAAAATAGCGGACTTGTGCTCGAATTCAGCCATGAATTGACCCCATTTTGTCTCCGCCTCTTCATAAGAAAGGCTATGTAAATACTCATCTGGTACTAGTCCTTTGTAAGTCGTTTTCCACGTATCAATGTAAATAGCGGAAACAGCTTTTATGTCTTCACTAGTTGCTTTTCGTATGTTCATTTTTATCACTCCTGTTGTATTAAACTATCTTATTCTCGTTAGTGACGTCAAATCAAGCTTCTTTAATTCTTCAGGTGTTTACGAAAACTATTCCTTTGTATCCACAGATAAACCTCTCTCCTCAAAAACTTGTTTAGCAACCAACACAGCATTTAATACCCTTGGAAATCCTGTATAGGGAATGCAGTGAGTAATAGCTTCAACAATTTCATTAGGTGTCAAGCCAACATTAAGTGCTGCATGAATATGAACGATAAGCTGTGGTTCACATCCTCCTTGTGTCGTAAGCGAAGCAATTGTCACTAACTGCTTTTGCTGAAGGCTAATTCCTGTTCTTGTATAAATATCTCCAAAAGCAAATTCAATCACGTACTTTCCAATGTCAGGCGCAAGGTCTTTCAGTGATTCAATGACTCGTTTTCCGCCCTCCCCATCTACTTCCATTAGCTTGTTCCATCCATTTTCATATCGTTGATTCATCATTTTTATCTCTCCTAACGTTGTAGTGATGTGCTATGAATAAAATACTACGCTTTAGCGCGCGCTCTAAGGCAAGGGTTTTCGTCAAAAACATGGTATACTTTTCCTATGGAAAATTTATTCAGCATTCAACAACTTGCAGCTATAACAGAAATGTCTAGCCATACACTACGTTACTATGAAAAGATCGGCTTAATTCAGCACGTACAGCGAGATCAAAATGGGTATCGACAGTATTCAGAATTTGATCTCGCATGGGTACAATTTCTCCTTCGGTTACGTGCAACTGGAATGTCGATGATCAAGATGAAGGAGTTCTCTGATTTGAGGTACCAAGGAGATACTACGATTTCCTTAAGAAGAGAATTACTAGAGAAACACTATCAGGATACGTTAATGAACATGCGCGAACTACAAATAAATCTCAAAAAAATGGAAGAGAAAATCGCACATTACAGGGCACTAGAGAATTCCCATCTGGAACTTTTATAAAATGATAATGAAAGAGACCGATGAATTGGAAAGGAACCACCATCATGAAATTCAATACGCTAATACCTGAGCTATCCGTTTCAAACATTCATGCATCCAAAGAATTCTACTTAGGAGTAATCGGATTTCAGCTTGAATACGAACGTGAGGGGGATCGTTTTGCGTTTATCTCGTTGGACGGCGCACAAATGATGATTGAAGAATGCAATGGCCACTGGGAAACAGGCGAACTGGTTCACCCTTATGGTCGTGGGATTAATTTTCAAATTTCCGTCACCAACATAGAAGCTCTTTTCTCACGTATACAGAAGCATAATGTTCCTCTTTTTCGGGATATGATGGTCAATACGTACAGTGGCTACACTAAAAGGGAGTTCATCCTTCAAGACCCAGACGGTTACTTACTACGCTTTTCAGAAGATTGTTGATACATATACAAAAAACAGCGACCACATCAAGTGATCGCTGCTTTTTCACGTACTATTTACTGTCTTCCTTCGGCTCAATCCAAACGGCCGAAACGCTTCCGGCATCGCTTTGATCAACAACATACGAGCCGATTCCGTAGCGGTCGTTTACCCGCATTGAAGACGGATCAATCTGTTCAATGTGATGCTTATCTGTTACAAGGTAATACCATTCGTTACCGGTAATAAATTCAAATCCGACGACTTTATGAGGATTTGCTTTTAGTTCTTTTACCATGACAAGACCTCGTCTTGCGCGTGAGGAACGTTCAAAGTCTGTGATGGAAAGCTTTTTCACCGCTCCTCGTTGTGTAGCCATCACGAGCTTCGGCTGCATGCCTTCTTCAAAGACTTTACCTGCTACGACGTAATCATCATCTTTTAAGTTAATTCCTTTTACACCTGAGGCACGAGGCCCAACAATACTTACTTCTTCTTCCGGGAACCATAGTCCGTACCCGTCATGAGTAGCAAGGAACACATCTTGCTGACCATCGGTTAAATGAACGTCAACCACTTCATCATCGCCTTTTACATTAACCCCAACGAGCGCTCTCGAGCGGCGCTGTGCTTTGTAATGAGCTAATTCTGTTTTCTTCACCATACCATTCTTCGTCACAAACAATAAAAACTTCGGTTCTTCAAAATCATGAATCGGGATTGCTTTAACGACTTCTTCTTTTTTATCAATCGGAATAATGTTCGTCACGTGCTGCCCCATGTCCTTCCAGCGAATATCTGGGAGTTCATGAATTGGCATATATAAGTAATTTCCTTTGTTTGTGAAGAGTAGCATCGTATCGGTTGTGTTCAATCCTTGCTTTAGAAGGAAGCGGTCCGTATCCTTCATTCCAAAATCTTGTCCGTTTGAAGCAGCGTATGATCGAAGGCTCGTGCGTTTTACGTAGCCATCTTTCGTTACCGTCACCATCACGTCTTCAGACGGAATCATCACTTCAAGATTAATTTTAATTTCTTCAATCTTTTCTTCAATGACCGTACGGCGCTCATCATTGTACGTTTTCTTCACTTTTCGAAGATCGGTTTTAATGACGTTAAACAGTTTCTTTTCGCTATGTAAAATGGATTCAAGCTCTGCGATACGCGCATGTAGAGCTTCATCTTCTTCACGAAGCGCTGTAATATCCGTATTGGTTAAACGGTAAAGCTGTAAGGATACAATCGCTTCTGACTGTGCTTCTGTAAAGCCATACTCGTTCATTAAGTTTTGCTTCGCGTCGCGCTTATCTTTTGAAGAGCGAATCGTTGCGATCACTTCATCTAAAATTGATAAAGCTTTCATAAGCCCTTCTACGATATGAGCGCGCTCTTGTGCTTTTTTCAGCTCGTATTTTGAGCGATTAGTGACAACCTCACGCTGATGCTCAATGTAGGCGTCTAAAATATTTAACAGGCTCATTAATTTCGGGCGTTTATGGTAAATGGCCACCATATTGAAGTTGTAAGGTACTTGTAGATCGGTATTTTTGTACAAGTAGTTTAAGACGCCGTTTGCATCCGTTTCTTTTTTTAGTTCTACGACAATGCGTAGTCCTGTACGGTCCGTTTCATCGCGCACTTCAGCAATACCGTCAACTTTGCGGTCAATACGGAGTTCATCCATTTTTTTCACAAGGTTTGCCTTGTTTACTTCAAATGGAATTTCCGTAATCACGATTTGCTGTTTGCCACCGCGAAGATCTTCAATGCTTGCCTTTCCGCGAATGACGATTTTCCCTTTACCTGTTTCGTAAGCCTTTTTAATACCGTCAACACCTTGAATGATCCCACCTGTTGGGAAATCAGGACCTTTTAGTACTGTCATAAGCTCATCGACTGTGCTTGTCGGGTTATCGATACGCATGATCGCTGCATCAATTACTTCCCCTAATTGGTGAGGCGGAAGCTCTGTTGCATACCCTGCTGAAATCCCTGTTGACCCATTCACAAGAAGGTTCGGGAACATAGCAGGTAGGACCGTTGGTTCACTGCTTGTATCATCAAAGTTTGGGATAAATTCAACCGTGCGCTTATCGATATCACGAAGCAGTTCTGATGCAATCGACGACAAGCGTGCTTCTGTATAACGCATCGCTGCAGGTGGATCACCGTCAATGCTTCCGTTATTTCCGTGCATCTCTACTAGATAGTTTCGTACTTTCCAGTCTTGACTCATACGAACCATCGCGTCATAAACGGAACTATCACCATGTGGATGATAGTTCCCGATTACGTTCCCGACGGTTTTCGCTGATTTTCGGAATCCTTTTTCCGACGTATTTCCTTCCGCATGCATCGCGTATAAAATACGACGCTGTACGGGTTTTAGCCCATCACGTGCATCAGGTAGGGCACGTTCTTGAATGATGTACTTACTATATCGTCCAAAGCGGTCGCCAAGTACATCTTCAAGCGGTAAATCTAAAAATCGTTCTGTTGGTTGGCTCATGTATTATTCCTCCTCTGCGACCGTTACGTTTTCGTTGTCTAAAATATTCGGATCGTCCTCTAAACCAAAGGCGACGTTGTTTTCAATCCATTTACGACGTGGCTCTACTTTGTCACCCATTAATGTTGTTACGCGGCGCTCTGCGCGTGCTGCATCGTCAATACGAACGCGAATGAGGGTACGAGTATCTGGATTCATTGTCGTTTCCCAAAGCTGATCGGCATTCATCTCACCAAGTCCTTTGTAGCGCTGAATCATATAGCCTTTTCCGACTTTTTTGATTGCCCCGTCTAGCTCATCATCGTTCCATGCGTATTCAATCACTTCTTTTTTGCCTGTTCCTCTGCTTACTTTATAGAGAGGTGGTAGGGCAATAAATATACGACCCGCTTCAATAAGTGGTTTCATATAGCGATAGAAGAACGTAAGCAGTAGCACTTGAATGTGCGCTCCGTCCGTATCGGCATCGGTCATGATGACTACCTTGTCATAGTTAATATCATCTAAGTCAAAATCAGAGCCGACACCTGCGCCGATCGCATGAATGATCGTGTTGATTTCTTCGTTTTTAAAGATATCCTGAAGCTTCGCCTTTTCGGTATTAATAACCTTTCCGCGAAGTGGCAGAACCGCTTGGAAACGACGATCACGACCTTGTTTTGCTGAACCACCCGCTGAGTCACCCTCAACTAGGTATAGTTCATTTCGCTGTGGATTTCGTGACTGCGCTGGTGTTAGCTTTCCGCTGAGCACGGTTTCTTTGCGATTTTTCTTTTTCCCAGATCGAGCTTCTTCACGCGCTTTTCGTGCTGCTTCACGTGCTTGGGCGGCCTTAATGGCTTTTTTAACAAGCGCTGTACTAATATCAGGGTTTTCCTCTAAAAAGTAAGCCAGTTTCTCAGAGATAACCGCATCAACAGATGAACGAGCTTCACTCGTTCCAAGCTTTCCTTTTGTTTGTCCCTCAAACTGTAGCAATGCTTCAGGAATACGAACCGAAACAATAGCCGCAAAGCCTTCTCGAATATCGTTCCCTTCTAAGTTTTTGTCTTTCTCTCTCAAAAGGTTCACTTTTCGTGCGTATTCGTTAAAGACGCGTGTGACAGCAGCCTTCGCTCCTGCTTCGTGCGTTCCGCCGTCTTTTGTGCGGACGTTGTTGACGAACGATAAGATATTTTCAGAGAATCCATCATTAAACTGAAATGAGAACTCCACTTCAATATCGTTTTGCACTCCTTCAAAGAACAGAACAGGATGAAGAACGTCTTTTTCTTCATTTAAATATTCAACAAATGCTTGAATTCCATTTTCATAGTGAAAAACGTCTCGTTGATCATAGCGTTCATCAATAAGCTCAATTTTTAACCCTTTGAGCAGGAACGCGGACTCACGTAGACGTTCACTTAACGTATCGTAGTTAAATGCAACCGTGCTAAAAATGGTTGGGTCTGGTTTGAAGTGGGTCGTGGTGCCCGTTTTTCGTGTTTTCCCGATCTTTTCAAGAGTTGTGACCGCTTTTCCGCCGTTTTCAAAGCGCTGGCGATGAATAAACCCATCGCGGTAAATCGTTACCTCTAGCCACTCTGACAGAGCATTTACAACCGATGCCCCAACGCCGTGAAGTCCTCCACTTGTTTTGTAGCCGCCTTGCCCAAACTTTCCTCCGGCATGAAGAACGGTAAAAATAATTTCTGGTGTTGGTTTTCCTAGTTTATGCATTCCCGTCGGCATTCCGCGTCCTTTATCTTGTACGGAAAGGGAAAGATCTTTATGTATTGTTACGATAATTTCGTCACCAAATCCTCCAAGTGCTTCATCGACTGAGTTGTCGACGATTTCGTATACGAGATGGTGCAAACCGCGACTATCCGTACTCCCGATATACATACCAGGACGTTTACGAACAGCATCCAAGCCTTCTAAGACCTGAATCGCGTCTTCATTGTAGTCAAACTGTTGTTTCTTAGCCAACCATACATACCCCTTTCATTTCTAGAACATAAGAACATATGTTTCGATTTTAGCATAACCATTGGAAAAGTCAAATGAGTTATGTCCCTCAAAAGCCTATATGATAGGCTTTTTGTTCTTTTTTTGTATATTTTGTTCAAAAGATAGTCTAAGCATTATTGTAGCGATAAATAATGAATTCTAAAACCATTATTTACGAAAAAACGAAGAAAATCCTTGAAATATCAAGGATTTTCAAGCGTGAGCGTGATGATAGACTCATCAAAAGCCATTCTTTTCTAATCACTTGTGTTACTTTGTGAGGGCGTGTTCGACTTTAATGCAACGATCCATAACGACCGTATACCCTTTGTCCGTAAGCAAATTATAAGCTTCTTCGCTTACACATCCTAGCTGTGACCAAAAAATATCCGCATCAATTGTTAAAAATTCGTTCGCCACGTCCAGTAAGTGTTCTGAACGACGAAATACATTCACAATGTCAATGTGACCTTCAACTTCTTTTAGCGAAGCGACGGCTTTCACACCGAGCGCTGCTTCAATCGTTGGGTTAACAGGGATAATCTCATAGCCCGCTTTTTGCATGGCTTCTGAAACCATATAGGATGTTCGCGATGGATTGTCTGATAGCCCGACAACCGCAATCCGTTTGCTTTTTTTGAGTATCGCACCTAGCTCCTCACGACTTGGAATAGACATGGTCATGTTCATGACTCCCTTCACGTTTCGTCTCTCGCTTTACGAATGCCTGCTTCTCTATGTATAGCGCAAAAAATCAAAGGAAGCAAGCAGAAGCCTATATAGAAAAGGTCTTCTTTTGCTAAATTCCCCTCTTTTTTGCTAAAAAAACATGGAACAAAGTAGGTCAATCACAGTTAGTTTCCACGACAAATGATAATTTTCCTCTCTCTTTTGTAAATAAAATTCTGGATCGCGAGGTTTTAAGGGAAACGAAGTCAGTATACACTGATTGTAAGGCGTTTCGAAAAAACTTGTGGTTTTCCAACTTTCTTGATACGATTAGAGCCGGTTTATCCGGAGAAAAAGGAAAATTCGTGCATCACCACGAATTATTTACATAAACCACGCTACGTTTTTCTCGGTAGCATGGTAAAATGAGAAGGATTGAATATAAAGGAGCTTACGAACTATGGAATTTATTTTACCGATTCTTGCTTATTTAATCGGTTCTGTTCCTTTCGCCCTTGTGGTAGGGAAATTAGGATATGGCGTTGACATCCGCGAACACGGAAGCGGAAATTTAGGAGGAACGAATACCTTTCGTACATTAGGAGCCAAAGCAGGGCTCATGGTTACGATTGGTGACATTTTAAAGGGTACGCTTGCAACCGCTCTTCCTTTCTTGTTTGATGCAAATATTCACCCGTTATTTGTTGGATTATTTGCGGTCATTGGTCATGTTTATCCGATTTTTGCAAAATTTAAAGGTGGAAAAGCCGTTGCGACGTCTGGTGGAGTACTATTATTTTATAACCCAGTGATGTTTTTATTTTTGGTTTTATGCTTTTTCATCGCCTTATACATATCAAAATACGTTTCCTTATCGTCCATGATTACCGGTGTATTTTTGTTTGTTTACACGTTGTTTTTAGGAGATCTCGTGCTCATTATTGTCGCTGTATTTCTCGCCTTATTTGTCATTATCAAACACCGTGCTAACATTCAGCGGATCATGAAAGGAACCGAGCCGAAAGTGACGTTTTTTAATAAACGAAAACGAACCTAAGAGATTGGATATCTTCCAATCTCTTTTTTTTGCCATTTAGTCGTGGCACAGCATGATCAGAGAGGTTACACTAGTAAATGAAGGAGGAATGAATATGGATATTGCTGCTTTATCCGTGAATATGAATCAAGCTTCATTACAGCAAAATGTTAGCATTGCCTTAATGAAAAAGACGATGAATATTGCACAAGTCAACGCACAGGCCATGAATCAACTTCTCATGCAGGCTGCTCCTGCTCCGCACCCTACATCAGGTCACCATATTGATGTAAAAGGATAACCCAAAAAGAGGTGAGAAAGAGACGAATGCGCTTCGTTTCTTTCCACCTCTTTTTTACTTTTCAAGCGTACGGAACGTTTGGGAGAGAATTTCGTTCCACTCCTCAACGCTTTTATCTTTTGATACCGGAATCGGTTCTCCGAAGATGACGGTTCGGCGCTTTCGCTTCAGCACGTCACGAAAACGATGTGGGCCGACATAAACAGCGGGAACAATCGGCACGCCTGCTCGCGAAGCGATCCGAACGGCTCCTTGTTTCAGAGAATCATCTTCAGCAGATCGTGTTCCGGACGGAAAGATGCCCACGACTTTTTGCTTTTTTAAAAGCTGAAGTGGAATCTTAACGGCACTTGGCCCTGGATTTTCACGATCTACCGGAAACACATGAAGACTCGTTAGCAGTTTATTAATCACTGACAGTCGGAACAGCTCTTTTTTGGCCATAAAATGAATCGGTACAGGATGAAGCGCAATGCCTAAACAGACGACATCATACCAGCTTTTATGCGTACATACAACGATAAAAGGTGTGTCTGTTGGAACCGCTTCTTTCTGATGAACCGTAAGCTTCCCCCCTACGATACGTAAAAATCCTTGCACGGTCTTTGCTGCAAATGTATACATAACTACTTTGTCTCCTTTAAATGCCATGTTAGTAGGTGTCCTGCATAGGTCAATCCCCCACCAAATCCGTACAGCAACACCGTATCCCCGTTTTGAAGTTTTCCTTCTTTTAACGCGATATCGAGCGCGAGCGGAATGGAAACCGCTGAGGTATTACCATGGTTCTCAACACTTGTGAGCGTTCGCTCTAGCGGAAATCCTGACTTTTCACAAATCGATTCAATCATTCGAAGATTTGCGCTATGAGGGACGAACCAGCTGATCTCCTCTTGCTTCATGCTTGCCCTCTTAAGCAATTCGTTCATTCCTTGAGGAACATTTCTCACAGCCCACTTGTATACTTCACGGCCATTTTGCACCATTTTTCCGTGGGAAATCAGGTTTTCTCCCTGCATGGTGGTCGATAAGTTTGTTCGGTAAATATGCTTACCTCCCTGTCCGTACGTTCCCGTATGCGAGCTTAAAAAACTTGGCCGTGAAGAATCATATTCTACTAACATAGCAGCCGCTCCGTCGCCAAACAGTACACATGTAGAACGATCGCTATAATCGGTTACTTTTGATAACGTTTCAGCTGCGATTACTAATACCTTTCGATGCAACCCTGACGTTACAAATCCATTAGCCATGTGAAGCGCATATGTAAAGCCCGCGCACGTAGCGTTCAGATCCATTGCACTTGCTTGCGGTATATTAAAATACTGCTGAATTTGGCAAGCAACGCTCGGAAACGCGTAGTCAGCGGTTGTCGTCGCCACCAGAATACAGTCCACCTCATGTATATTCGTTTCGTATCGCGCAAGCAGGTCTTCTATCGCTCTACAGGCAAGCATTGACGAGAATTCCATTTCTCCTGCTATTCTGCGCTCTTTCATTCCTGTTCGCTGTGTAATCCATTCATCGTTTGTATCGACCAGCTTTTCTAAATCGGCATTTGTCAACCGTCGTTCCGGTACGTATGTGCCCATTGCTGTTAATCTTGCGGTTGATTTCATTTTTATCCGCCCCTTTTTATGATCTGTTAATATATTTAGATATTAGTACTAGGTACTAATTATGTCAATATTTTTACAATCGTCATAAAAAAAGACCCTTTCTGCTACGAAAGAGTTTTTTTTTCTTATCGTTCCTTTAAAATGGATGACACGATGTATTTCGAGTCCCATTCCCCACGTGAAAAGGTAATGATCGGGTATTTTTTAGGAAAAAGAGACTGTTTGATTTCCTCTATTTTATAGCCCTCTTTGTTTAATTGAATGACTTTTTCTTGAACGCCTCTTAAATAATCAAGTTTATAGTGTAACTTCTTTTTTCCGTCTTTTATATAGCCCGCATGACAGCAAAACATTTCGCTAAAATCATGTTCTAGCACGTGCTCAATTGAACGAATAATGGTCGGAATACTTTCTTCTCGAAGCGCTACCTTCGTTTTTGGTGACACGTACAAATCACCTGAAAAGAGCTGTCCTGTGGATTCGTTTAAAAACGAAACGTGATCGGCCGCATGACCAGGCGTTGAGAGAACCCTCCAGTGAGCGTTTCTAGATGAGAAGGTTTCAGGCATATCTTGTGAAGAAAACGGGGGACGTTTTCCCCAAAAGAAACGGCGATAAAATGGATAGTTTGCTTTTTTCATGCAGTCGTTTTTGTAAAGCGGATTCATATATACCGGAATATTCTGTTCTGCACAATACAGCGCATTTCCCGTATGGTCTTCGTGATAGTGTGTAATCATTGTCATGTCTGGCTGGACATCATCAATGAACGGACGAAACACTTGCCTTAAGGAGTGTGAGCCCGTATCAATTAAGACTCCGTCTTGAAAAAAAGCAAAACAGTTAAGACGAACGCCAAACGCTTCATTTCGCCCTTCGCAATACTGAACATCGGACTGTTCTCCTCTTGATGAGTGTTGTTTCACAAACATAATAGATCCCCCTTTATTTGCTTACTCTTAGCTACTACTATATCATATGAATGGCTATTCATTCACTTTTATCTGAACGAGGCGCATGAAGTCATCTAACCGGCTCCTTTTTACGGTTCGTTAGCCACATAACAAGAAGCTGAGGAAGCAAATTCAAACAACTAATCAATAGCAGTACTTGATGGGGAGCAAATGGTTTGAAATAACCGTGGTCCCAACCATCTCCTAACGTTATATCCATTCTGTAGAGAAAGTACAACGAAATCATGGCTGACGCTAGATTACCAACCATAAACGGAATGATATTGTTAAATACTCGGCTTGAAACGGCCAGTATTGACGTACCTACAATCATAGTCAAATAGCCGATCATAGACGCGTTCGCCCAATCTTGGTACATCGACACATAACCGAATGGAAAACAGTATAAACAAATAATTAACAGATTTATTATAAACTTTCGCATCGTCTCTCTCCTTATTCAAAAAGTCCACTAATAGTGTAAATTTTCACTATTAGTGGACGATTTTCAACAAAAAACTGCTGGATAAACTAAAAATTTTTGCTTTAAATGTGCTAAGCATACGGTCATAAGAAAAAGGATGCGAAAATCGTTGAGATTTCGCATCCTTTTTTATAGTCCGCCATGTTGCATTCTGAAACATAACCTAGTATTTGAATTTAGCTCGCTTATTACTACAGCTGAATATTCTCTACTTCTTGTTTTAATTCATCTGTCCAAATCCAATCACTAATCTCCGCTGCATCCGTCACATGATAAGCTTTGCTTGCACCAATAATGGCTGATGTGACCGCTGGCTGATTCAGTACCCAGCTTAGCGCAAATTGAGAAAGACTGACTTCCTGCTGATCCGCTATTTTTTGATATTGCTTCACAAGCTCAAAATTCCGCTCTGTGAAATAGTTTTGAATAAGCTTTTCTCCTCTAGCTGCACGACTATCTGCTGGTACATCGCCCATGTGCTTGTACTTTCCTGACAGCATGCCTCTGGCCATTGGGCTATACGTTAACACTCCAACCCCTTCTGATTCACAAAATGGCAGAAGCTCTTGCTCGATTTCACGTGAAAGAAGATTGTATTGCGGTTGAACCGAAATGAATTTTTCTAGGTTCAGCCGTTCACTAATGCCATGGGATTTTGCAATTTGCCATGCGGCATAGTTTGAGCATCCGATATAACGAACCTTCCCTTGACGAACGAGATCATCTAACGCTCGAAGCGTCTCATCTAATGGAGTGTTCGGATCAAAAATATGTACCTGATATAAATCAATGTAATCCGTTTGTAGCCGTTTTAAGGACTGCTCTGCCTCACGCATAATGTGCGTACGAGAGAGACCGGACTGATTTTTCTTGTGGCCCATGCGGATACCAACCTTCGTCGCCAGTACCACGTCATCACGGCGCCCCTTCAGTGCACGACCGATAATCTCCTCTGATTCACCCGTCCCGTATGGAACCTCCGTGTCCTGACCTTTTCCATAATAGTTGGCGGTATCGATAAAGTTAATGCCTTGATCAATGGCTGTATCTAAAATATCCGCAGACGCTTTTTCATCAATCCAACGTCCGAATGCCATTGTTCCTAAGCAAAGATTTGATACTTGTAATCCTGTACGACCTAGCTGTTTATATTGCATCCTCATCACCTCATTGATTTTTTGTTAAGTATACCCTTAATTGGAAAGTCATCCAATTAATTCGCTCAGCTTATAAAAAACGAGGCGCTACTCACCAATAAAAGCTCCTACAATACGCCTGATTCTTACGTAGACAAAAAAATAACCACATCGCTCGTACGATGTGGTTGATGTATTATTTAGACTGTTTTTGTAGCTCCTGAAGTGCCACCACTTTTAAAGCCGCTAGTTCATCAGGCGATAGCCGTTGCTCTGCAAGCTGCATCAATTCTTGCTTTTCCTGCGGTGTAGCGCCTCCTTTTACTTTTTTCGCGGCATCAGCTAATTCAGAAGTCGAGAACTTTTTCATGACCGTCTTTACAGCATCTTCTTTTGTATGAAAAGGCAATTTACTTTTATCAACTTGACTAACTTCTTTTGCGAGCTGATCAATATTGGCATACTGCTTTGCTTTAGAAATTTGCTCATCTGTGAGCCATTCTTTTTGTGCAATTGCAACCACTTTATTCGATACATAGTTAAGCGCGACGCGATAGCCGCCGTATCCAATCGCTGCTAAAATAACAATGGTAATTAAAAACTTTTTCATCACTGTCCCACTTTCAATATAATGGTTTTTTGAGAAATATTTAGTGTACTCCATTATACAATAGGAATTGGGTGAAAGAAAAGCTATTCAACGTCAAGTGGAGACGAGAGGTGATCGTTGTATGTATCAATGTAAAGCATCCCGCTTGTACTTACGACCGCATAGTGAACGTCTGATAGCTCATATCCTCGTTTTCGAAGCTCCTGGTAAAGCCATGCCTCCGTATAAGGTGTTTCCCCTGTATTTTTACTAATAATTTCTCCGTTCATGACTAATTCCACGGGGAATTGCTGTGATGTTGGGGAAAGGAATGAGAGATCATGGCGCTTAACGGTTTGATAGGTGTTCTTTTTTAACACAGATAGTTTACCATCGTTTTCAATAAGAGCATAATCAACTTCCTGCAGATCAAAAATATCTTTCTGACGAAGCGCCTGACTCAGCATATCGAGCGTGTACCGAAGCTTTTTCATATTTTGCTCTAAAATCCTTCCGTGCTCAATAACCACAGTAGGTCTTCCAGTAATCCACCTTCTGAAGATTCTTCTCTTTGACGCAAGGAAAAACAGCAAATAAGCGATAAGACTAAGGGTAATGAAGGAGCCAATCATCGCCCAGACGTTCAGCTTGAGGTCAAAGGCAATATTAGCGGCAATTGAGCCAAGCATGATGGAAACCGCAAAGCTATGGTAAGTCGCCTGAGCACTAATCTGTTTTCCCATCATGGTAATAATAATCATGATTAACACGTAGGCGATACACGTCCGTCCAATACTAATGAGAATATCGTTCATACCGTCTCCTTTTGCTACTTTTTATCCATAGGGTTTCCACTGCTTATTATTTTTATAAATAAAATACCCCCCTCAGGAATTCCTGAGGGGGGTATTGTCAGCTCAGTTGTTTTTTCACTTGTTGAAGCGTTGGAAGTGCCGTCATTGCTCCTTTTACGGATGCAGCTAAGCCGCCAGATACACTTGCAAAACGTCCCATTTCAGCCGCTTCATGAATGGTTAGATGAGACAGCTCTTTTTTGTATTCGTTAAGATGATATAAAATACCAGACACAAACGCGTCTCCCGCACCTGTAGTGTCAACAGCTTGTACTTTCATCGCAGGAATGCGAATCGTTTCTTTTCCGACGAAGGCGTAACTTCCTTCACCTCCAAGCGTAATAAAGATCAGTGGAATATGATAAGATGCTAGCTTTTTTACGCCTGCTTCTACATCGGTTTCGCCCGTCAAAAACGTGAGCTCTTCTTCCGAAATTTTTAGCACATCCGCTTCAGGAAGCATTGATATAATCGCTTCACGAGCTTGTTTTTCGCTATCCCATAGATTTAAGCGAAGATTGGGATCATACGAAATCATCATGCCGCTTTCTTTCGCTTTTTTTACCGCAGCGATGGTGGCTGATTTCGCCGGCTCGCGAATCAAGGAAATGGAGCCAAGGTGGAGAATTTTATTCGTTTGAAACAGTTCATCAGACAGTTCCTGTTCACTTAAAAAGGTATCAGCGCTCGGCTGAATATAAAAGTCAAAGCTTCGTTCCCCGTTATCGGCGAGGGTTACAAAAACAGCCCCCGTACGTGCCTCATCTGTTAACGTCATCGCATCTGTGTGCACGCCGTAGTCCGTTAGCGTTTCTTTTAAAAAGGTTCCTAATACGTCGTTGCCAACTTTTCCAAGAAAATGAACAGGCACACCTAACCGTGCAGCACCGACAGCTACGTTAGCTGGTGCCCCTCCTGGACTTTTTTGATAGGTTGTATTTGATGCATCCATTGGAATAAAATCAATTAACGCTTCCCCTAGACTAATTACCCCGTTTTTCATAGCGGTCTCTCCTTTATCTCTCTGTCACTTCTAATGGTGCCATACTACTGTTTGTGTTTGCAAGAAGTAGTCACTAAAAAGACAGACCTCCTCAGGAAGTCTGTCTATCTATGAGCGCTTCTTCTACTTTCAAAATAAGCGCTAACTAACAAGACAACGGCTGTAATGATATGTAGGCACATGCCAAGCAGCGGAATCCACCCGAGACAAGATGTGATGATTCCTAAGATACTCCCGACTTTTCCATCACGATCTCTCACACAAAAGACTAGCGTAATGATATGTAAGATAGCCATCGGAAAGAGCGGCGCCCAGCCAGTCGATAGGATAATCGCCCCTCCTACAAAGGGAATGCCGAAGAATGCTTCAAGTCCACCCGAGACCCATTTTAATGCAGTCGATGTACGCATATTGCGTCCTCCCTTCTACTTCTATTCATATCCTATTATACCTCATTATTAAACCCGTTTCTTTTTATCATGTGCACGGAAAGTGGTTGTATTCCTAATAACGGTAGTTTTTCCATAATGATGGCACAATATGTGAACTTCTTATATAATGAGGTGAATGCTAAGCGGAAAGGAGAGCTAACAATGAAAATAACCTTAACACCCGAAGCCCTTGCATGGTTCAAAGATGATATGATCGTAGAGAAAGGTGATTACGTTCGTTTCTTCGTACGCTACGGAGGATGCAGCACTGTTCAAAAAGGCTTTTCTTTAGGCGTAGAAAAACAAAAACCAATTCAAATCGGCTCACAAATCGATGAAGACGGCATTATTTTTTATGTAGAAGAAGGAGACCTATGGTATTTTGACGGCCATGATTTAGAGGTTGATTTTAATAAAGAATATGATGAACCCGTGTTTAAGTACGAGTAACTCAAAACGGCAAAAGGCTCAGAATGATCCATCATTCTGAGCCTTTTCTATGCGCAACATCCCTCACCCTTAGTACCCTTCCTGTGCCTGCCCCACAAAAATGTGCCTACTTGTGAGTGTAAAAATCCCCTGGTACAGTAAAAGCACCGCTTCGTTTTTGATTTAAAAAGGCGGGTATACAACGAGTAGAAGAAGTTACCCTAAAGATATAACAAAACAGCTAAAGGAGTGTCAGAATATGAAAGCAGTTGGACTTTATCGTTATTTACCGATTGATCATCCAGAAAGTTTAGTAGACGTTGAGGTGGAAACACCACACGCCACAGGTCATGATCTGCTTGTACGCGTTCAAGCGGTGTCTGTAAACCCTGTCGATACGAAAGTACGTGCACCAAAAGATGAAGTGGAGAATGAACCGAAAATTTTAGGCTATGACGTAGCGGGAATTGTGGAAGCCGTTGGGCCTGATGTAACCCTATTTCAGCCTGGTGACGAAGTATATTACGCAGGAAGCATCACAAGACAAGGCGGAAACAGTGAGTTTCATTTAGTAGATGAGCGAATTGTAGGGAAAAAGCCTGGAAACTTGTCATTTGCAGAAGCAGCGGCGCTTCCACTTACAACATTAACCGCTTGGGAAGCGTTGTTTGATCGTTTAGAAATTCCGATTGAATCACCTGAAAACAAGGACAAAAGTATGTTAATTATTAGCGCAGCGGGCGGTGTAGGCTCCATTGCCACACAGCTTGCGAAAAAAGCAGGTCTAAACGTGATCGGAACAGCTTCACGTACTGAAACAAGTGATTGGGCAAAGCGTCACGGTGCCGATCACATTATTAATCACTACGAGCCGCTTGCTCCGCAGCTTAAAGAAATTGGATTTGAAACGGTTGATTACATCTTTTGCTTAAACGCAACAGACAAGCACTGGGATGGAATGGTTGAAGTCATTGCACCACAAGGAAAAATTTGCGGGATTGCCGAAACGAAAGATCCGCTTCCCCTTTCGGATCTTCAGCAAAAGAGCGCAACGTTCGTGTGGGAGTTTATGTTCACCCGGGCGATGTTCCAAACAAGTGATATGATTGAGCAACATCATATTTTAACAAACGTCAGTCAGCTCGTTGAAACAGGTTCCGTTGTGTCAACTGTTACAGAAACGCTATCACCCATTAATGCAGCTAATCTACGGAAGGCGCATCAAAAAGTAGAAGCTGGCGACATGATCGGAAAAATCGTCGTAGCCGATATGTAATAGAAAAAATGACGTGGATCCATTCATAAGATCCACGTCATTTTTAATGCTGATAAGCCGCTCTTTCACGTTTTTTAATTACTTTTCCTAATTGAAGGGAACCAAGAATCGATCCAGCGCTCAGAACGATAATCATTGATACGACCCCGCTCCATCCGAAATCATGGTAAAATAAGCCGCTGACGGTCCCGCCAATGCTAGAGCCGGTGTAGTAAAAAAACAAATACAGTGAGGATGCTTGTGCTTTGTCATGGGTAGCCGTTTTCCCCACCCAGCCGCTTGCAATAGAATGACCGGCAAAGAATCCAAAAGTGAAAATGGCAATGCCAATAATTTTAAGCGATAGATGCGTGTTTAGAGTAATACATACACCCGCAAGCATCAGCCCGAGCGATAGCTGAAGAACAATGCGTTTTCCGTATTTGTCCGCCATCATCCCCATCCACGTTGAGCTAAATGTACCGACCATATAGACGATAAAAATAAATCCGACCACCGTTTGACTTAATGAATAAGGTGGTTTTAGCAGTTGAAAACCAATGTAATTATACAGCGCCACAAAGCTTCCCATTAGTAAAAAGCCAATCGCAAATAAATACAAAAGCGCAGGCTCTTTTAAATGACTAACCAATGCGCCTGTGAGCTTTTTCGGTTTAAAGGCTTGAGCATTGAAGTTTTGAGATGATGGGAGAAGGCGCCAAAACACAAAGCTTGAAAGCAGGCTAATGATTCCTACGCCCATTAGCGCAACGTGCCAGTTAAAGAAATCTGTTAAGATACCGCTAATAATTCGCCCGGCCATTCCTCCAACGGAGTTTCCGCTGATGTAGAGTCCCATTGCCATCCCGAGACTTTTAGGGTCCACCTCTTCCCCTAGGTACGCCATCGCAACAGCCGGAAGTCCTGCAAGCGAAACGCCTTGAAGAATACGACCTCCCAATAATAAGTGGAAACTAGGTGTAAACGCGATAAGAACCGCTAAAATAGATGAGACAATAAGCGAAATGGTCATTACTTTTTTACGGCCGAACACCTCAGATAGTGATCCTGCCACTAGCATGCTGATGGCAAGGGCAATCGTTGTGGAGGATAAACTTAAACTAGAAGTAGCAGGAGAAATATGAAACTCCTCGGAAATTTCAGCAAGTAACGGTTGCGTTCCCCATAAGATCGCAAATGTGCTAAAGCCGCCCGCGAATAGTGATACGTTCATTTTTGTAAAAGCTGGGGTTCCCCGTTTAATATACGTCATACGGTTATGATACTCCTTTGTGTCACAAATTCAATGAATGCTTACTTCTATCATACGCTCCTTTATCAATAACTTCTAATCAGGATTTTTCATAACATTGATGCACAATGAGCATCAATTGTATTTTTCACGTCACTCACACAAAAAGACTGCCTAAAGCGAAAGAATCATTCGTTTCAGACAGCCCATCCATTTATTTTTTCACCTTAAATACAAGGAAATCCGCACAGCGTAAATCTTCACCGAACGAAGGGTATTTCATTAAGACTTCTTCCGATGGTTTCGGCTCCACCACTTCTTCAATGAGGAAGCCTGTTTGCACAAGTGCATTGATGTAACTAGTAAGCGTTCGATGAAAGAGGATCATTTTTTCCTCTTCTCCAATGCGTTGTTCATACGCCCCCTCATAGAAATAACGATCCGTTTTCCAATAGAGTTTTGCTCCCTCTTCTGTCTTTACCCACCCGCTATTTGGTGTAACAAAACACGGATGAAGAATGGAGAAGATAAAATACCCGTCCTTTTCTAACACACGATAAACTTCTTGAAATGCCTTCTCATAGTTGGCTAAATCTTGAATGACCATGTTTGAAACAACGAGTTGAAATTGGTCATTCTCTAAGAAATCCAGTTCTTCTAAGTTGCCATGATGATACCCAATCACTAGCTCGTTCGGTGTCCGGCTTTTAGCATGTTCAAGCATACGAGGTGAATAGTCGACTCCGGTAACAAGAGCACCCTGTCGAGCGAGTAAACGACTCAAATACCCTTCTCCACACCCTGCATCCAACAGCTTTTTCCTTGACACATCCCCTATTAGTGAAAAAAGCACTGGATTTAGCAAAGCTTCCTTATGTAAATCGCCCATTTCTCCGTGATTTCGTGCATATTCATCCGCAAAGCGATCCCACCTTGCTGCCGCTTCCGTCGTTCCGATGTTCATCGTATCATCCCCCTTTTAAAAGAAGGTAAATTATACCATAAAATTAACGAAAAGCTAATCCTTCTTTTAAGCGATCCATTAACTCATCATCCTTTACACTTTTTTACGTTTCTTTAACATTCACTCCATCTTTCCTTAACATCCGTCTTTTATCCTATAAAATGAAAGACGTCATATACAAGGAGTGTTTCAATCCATGTTTTTAAAAGAGCTATCTCGTAAGGGGCTTGTGACGGTTTTATACGATTTAAACGGCACTGTTCATACGTTAAAAGGTCGTGTTCATCAACTAAATTTACGCGATCAAGTCTTATCGTTAAAGGATGATCGAGAAAAGGTTTGGCCTATTCGCTTATCAGGCATTAAAGAAATCCATTCATAACACACATCCATGGGCAGCTCATTTACTGCTCATTTTTTGTGTGGTTTTTTATTACATAATTAATCCTTCTTAAGAAAAAAATGTATACTTTATGCTTTTTGTCATAGTAAAATAGTCTAGTTGCAATCATGTGAAAAAAGGAGCGAAATAACATTGAGGTATGCACGTACGACCTCTGATGACAAATCAGAGTCAACACGAAGAGTGAACATAGGAATTGCTACAAAGATTAATGTGATGACGATTAGTATCCTGCTGATCCTTTCCGTCATTATCAGTCTTGTAGTAGGAAGAGAAATTGAATCCGGCGTGGAGAAGTTTGCCACTGATAAAGCAAAAGGCGATTTGCATATGGCCTATGATTATGTTGATACAAAGTACCCTGGTGATTGGTCTAGTTCAAATGGAAAACTATACAAAGGCGATCAAGAAATGAATGGTCTGTTTGAACTCGTTGATCGTATCGGTAAAAATACAAATGATACCGTCACCATCTTCTCAAACGATACGCGAATCGCAACGAATGTAAGGATCGACGGGAAACGTGCAGTTGGCACTAAGGCTTCTCCTGAAGTCATTGACACCGTATTAAAACAGCAAAAGCCCTATTACGGACAAGCTGACGTTGCAGGTCATACGTATCAAACGGCTTACATGCCACTGACAGATGAAAACGGCGAGACGATCGGGATTTTTTATGTGGGTGCACCACAAAGCATTATTGATGAGATTTTATCTTCTTTCATGAGCGTCTTTTTACTCGTGTTAGTTGGGGTGATTATTCTTGTCCTTTTGATTGTTCTTTTCTTTACGAGAGGATTACGCCGTAGATTAAAAGCCATCTCTCATGCGCTTGATCGTGCTGGAAAAGGTGACTTTACGGCAGTTGTTCACGACCGAGGAAGCGATGAAATTCATGATCTTGTCACAAGCTACAACGAAATGCGGACAAAATCTCAATTTATGATTGAAGAAGTCCGTAAGGCGTCTGAATATGTTGCTGCAGCATCCGAGCAGCTTGCAGCTGGCGCAGAGCAAAGTAGTCACGTTACTGAACAAATTACGTCCGCGATCCAAGAAGTTTCACTCAATACCGAACAGCAAGCCTCTGGCATTCATGAAAGCAATGAATCGTTACGAAAGCTTTCTACACATATTGAAACGATGGAGGAATCAGCATCGATAATTTTACATGTAGGAGCAACGTCTTTAGCACAAGCACACAAAGGCGAAGAATACATGAAAAAAACTGCACTGCAAATGAGTGAAATTGAACACTCCGTGTCGATTAGTGAAGAAACGATTCAGCTATTAGGCGAAAAATCAAAGCGAATCGGTGAAATCACAAAGGTTATTACAGCGATCGCAGACCAAACGAACCTGCTGGCACTTAATGCAGCCATTGAGGCGGCTAGAGCCGGTGAACACGGAAAAGGATTTGCGGTTGTGGCGGACGAAGTACGTAAACTAGCCGAGCAATCGCAGTCTTCGGCCACACAAATCTCCACGCTGATCCAGGAAATTCAAGGCGACATGACACAGTCATCAAGCGCGGTGGATCAGGTAAAAGAAGATGTAAAAGCGGGTCTTCACCTTGTGAAGAATACGGAGGAAGGTTTTAGCCATATCCTTGGTGCAATGTACCAAGTAGAAAATCAAATGAAATCCTTTGTTGGTATTTCAACCAATATGGCAAGCGGCATTCAAGAAGTAACGACCACTGTCACAGACGTGTCAGATACATCGCAAAACACCTCCGGCCATGCGCAAAACGTCGCTGCTTCAGCAGAGGAGCAGCTCGCGTCTATGGAAGAAATAACGTCTGCTTCTCAATCCCTATCCGCCATGGCGATCCAGCTACAGCAGTTAATGGAGAAATTTAAGGTGTAACCTTACGTTGTACACGAAGACGAAAAAAGGTACACAAAAAGAGCATTGCGACTGGCCGTGCTCTTTTTTCTGTCATTCACGCCAATGAAACCCGTAAATGTAGTTGAATGAGGTAGATTGAATTAATTAACAATTATCCACATCTCATTCAAACAATCAATGATGGCTTTTCCTAGCGCGCTTTTTGGTAGAACGAGATCTTTTTGTTTATAAAGCCATGATTGAAAAAGGTCCAGAATGGGCCTACTTTTTTCCAGTCGCTACTCATATCGTTTTGTAGAGTCGCCATGTTTTAGCTTTCTTTCGATAGAATAGAGTTGGTTACAGAAATACAATCCTTCCCTCGCCTTCACCTTTTTTCCTGTTGTGAATCAGGTAATGCCCTTATGGTTTTACCGAACTTACGTCTGGCAAGTGCCCAACATCCCACCAGGGTGACATCCGGCACTTGATTGTAACCACTATATCCGTCCACTTGTAATTACCCTTGATCATAGCTTTGCATATGATATGCCTAACTTTGATTTTAGACTTTGTTCTCCCTGTTTATCTTGTAAAGTATAGAAGGTAGACAGATTAAAAAGTCTAAAAAGAGCATCTAATTAACTTTTAGCAAGTCTAAAAAGCTTTGATAGCAAGTCTCTTTGTAGTATTGATGGGAATTTATATCTTCGTTCATTAGCCATTGAATGAGCAATCCATCTATAATAGCTCGCATGGTTTTTGAAGTGTTTTCTATATTAATATTCTGTTCAAACACTCCTGTTTTCTGACCAGAAGTAATAATGTCAGATGTAATGCCCCAACAGTTTTGATAAAAATGATGATTAATTTTTCTGTATGTTTCATTTTGACCTGCCTGAGACAAGAAATCTAAATAAACTCTATAAAATTTTGCATTTTTCTCAGGAGCGACAAACACTGAGTTTACGTAAGCTTTTAATTTACCCAAGGGAGTAGACTCTGAATTCACTGATGCAAGCTCATAATTATAGATTTTATTTGTAAGCCACTCAAGGAGTTGAGATAAGGTATCTTCCTTATTTTTAAAATAATAATGGACGACTCCTTTACTAACTTCTGCATGATCAGCAATACTCTGTAAGGTAACCGAATTATAACCTTGTACTGACATAGCTTGGAAAGCTGCTCTTAATATTTGATTCTTTCTCTCTTCTGCTTTTTTCTTCATAATAAACCTCCAGCAAACTAAACCTACAAATTAGTATACATCATTTTTAAAAATTTGAACAAAAATTATTCTGACCGGTCAAA
The DNA here is from genome assembly GCF_001274935.1 of Priestia koreensis. Lineage (GTDB taxonomy): Bacteria > Bacillota > Bacilli > Bacillales > Bacillaceae_H > Bacillus_AG > Bacillus_AG koreensis. The sequence continues at coordinate 114,966 of NZ_LILC01000007.1, forward strand.
AAAAATTGACCGGTCAGAATAATAATGTATACTAGAAATAGTTTCAAAAAGGAGGAATCACGAAATGAAAGATCAATTTAAAGCGCTAGTGGTAGACAAATGTGATGATGAATTTTCAATAAATGTAAAAAATATTTCTCTAGATTTTTTGCCTAAGAGTGATGTCATAATCAAGGTACATTATTCGGGGATTAACTATAAAGATGGGCTAGCAGGTACTCCTGATGGTAAAATCGTAAGAAATTATCCATTTATACCAGGGGTAGATTTAGTGGGTATAGTCGTTTCTTCTAAGGACCCTCGCTTTCATGAAGGAGATGAAGTCATTGCAACAAGTTACGATATAGGTGTTTCCCACTTTGGTGGATACAGCGAATATGCCAGTATTCCAGGTGATTGGATTGTACCTTTACCTGAAAATTTGAGCCTTAAAGAAGCCATTGTAGTAGGAACTGCAGGCTTTACAGCAGCATTATCTATACAACGTCTAGAGGAGAATGGAGGATCGCCAGAAAAAGGGAAAGTTCTTGTGACAGGTGCAACAGGTGGAGTTGGCAGTTTTGCGGTCTCGTTTTTAAACTCTCTTGGTTATAAGGTAGAAGCTAGCACAGGGAAAGAATCAGAGTATGAGTATTTACGAAAACTCGGAGCTCATACGATTATTTCAAGGGATATGACGTATGGAGGAAAAGTTAAAGCTTTAGGGACACAAAAATGGGCTGCAGCCGTTGACCCTGTTGGTGGAGATCCTCTTTCCTCTGTTTTAAGCCAGATTCAATATGGAGGTTCAGTTGCTGTTAGTGGGCTAACAGCTGGGACAAAACTGTCCACTACTGTTTTTCCATTCATTTTAAGAGACGTCAATTTACTTGGAATTGACTCTGTATACTGCCCAATGGAAACACGTTTAAAAATATGGGAACGCATAGCAACAGATTTCAAGCCATCTAATTTTGAAGATTTTGTCTCACAAGAAATTAATTTAAATCAGCTTCCTGCTGTTCTTCCTAACATTTTAAAAGGGCATGTAAGAGGAAGAACGATTGTAAAATTAGTCTAACAAGAAAATTTATATTGAGATTTCTTACTATCAAAAATTAAGCACCGTAAAGGATTTTTAAAATATTTGAGAAATACCACCAAAAAAGCTAAGGGTTAAACTCTTAGTTTTTTTGGTGCCTATAAGCTGTTTTATGATCACTAAAATTTTATGTAATATAGAGATTAATAGTTATTTAGTACTCTAAATCCCATAACGCAAAGGTTCCATCCTCTAGTTCCACCACGTACTGTGCGATATGATCCATTACCTCCCCTCCAATCCTATTTGTTTGCTTCAATCGTTCGATCTTAATGACCTTCTCAAGCAATGAAAAAAGCTGGATCGGTTGAAATTACTACTAAAATTTTATGACTCTCGCAAAAGAGACATTAATTTGGCAAAAAGTAAATTTGTAATTTTCTGTATTACGATGTACTTACGAACCATTTTTAACTACAATGAAGATAGAAGCGATAATGAATTAAACATTAAATTTTAAAAAGAGGGTTTGGTGTGAAGAATCATGAATATTCATTATCCATCAATCACTATACATTAGAAAACATCAACAAGTTTATAGAGGGAATGTGCACTTACCAGATAACCACTTTCTCATTAAAGCACCGATTCAGGACGATTCATTTGGCGGTTTTATTTGCTCAACCAATACTTTAAAGTTCATGTTTATTAGTAGGAGGAACATATGATGGATGTTAGCCATGAGAAACAGCAGCTGAATCAACTTAAAAATTATGTTTTTGTGACGGTAGCGATTCTTTTTTTAATGGTTTTTATCGGTATTAGCCTCTTGTTTTTGTATTTTCCGATGATCGGGATATTAGACGTCGCATACACGGCACCTAAAATTGCGATTTTTTCTTTTTTAATCTCCGTAGCCTTTTCGTTTTTGACCATCAAAAATCTTTTTGGCAAGCTATTGTTAATTATTAACATAGTGGTGATGTTGTTTATGCTTTTGTACGGGGCATAGAATTCATACGTGTACAAATGAGTTGAACCCTTTCTTCCCCACGTGCTGTAGTGATCATTGCTTCTAAAATCACCTGTAAACGATAATTGATTACAGGTGATTTTTTTCATTTGTTATCCTTTTATCCGTTACCCTTCTTTATCGAACCGATCAGATAGAGCTTATTGACAGGAGACAGCAGTATACAATTCCCTTAGCTCTCCCCTTTATTCGTCTTCATACTAGATCAAAAACCACCTCTTCTACTGAAAAGGTGGTGAGAGAATTAGTTTGGTAGCTTAATCGTGAACGGTTTGAATTCCTTTCCTTCGATATATACGGAAAAGTCAAAGTAAAGACTCGTTTTGTTGAGTGAGAAGTTTTCGATTTTTTCATCACCGTCTAAATAAAACGTCGATTGAAACTGATTGGTTTTTTCGTTTAAGGTAGTGACGTTGCTTTTGGAAATACTGTGGTGCTTAGGAGGTCCTGGATTTTTAGGATCAATTTCATTTACAAAAGCTTTATCTACCAGCCATAGCTCATATTCTAGATTTTTCTTAAGTATTTCCTGTTGTGAACGACTTCGTTTCGGAAAATTCTCAAGCACATACGTAATGACGACTTTATTTCCATTCTGCTTTACGTCTTGTACATGGACGCCCAAATCTGAGCGCTTGCTTTTCAACGTAAATGTTGACGCATTTAATGAATGGGTCACTGGTTCTTCGCGTATGTCCATCACTGCTGGATACAGCGTAATGGATTTAATATCCTTTGGTAACTTTTCAAATGGATTTCGAATTGTTTTTATATATCCTCCTTCTACCTTTCGTTCCGTTAACACGTTTGTATTTGAGAACGTATACAGAACATTTCCTTTGTCATCCACTGCTTTTTTAAAATCAATTTGATCTCGTTTGTACGGTGAGAAAACTTTGTAGGTAAGCGTGGACGAAGCGTTCGCCTTATTTATCTTCTCAACGGTAAAGCTCGTTTGATCCTTAGGATAGTTTTCCGTATGATTCACAACGATTGTTTCATTTTCCCTTTGTGTCAGCGGAACATCAAAGTTCCAGTCTCCTTTAATTCCGTTTATGTCACGAATGGTAATAGGTAGCGTAAGGTTTGTATTAAATTCATCGTACGGATAAGTGATGATCAACTGAAAGTCATAGCCTCCGTTTACTTTGTTTATTTTTTTGGTCATTCCGCCATTTTTCCAAATATCTGAATCTCCCTTTTCATTCTCAAAATTCATGTCAAAGCTTACTTCTCCTTTTTCATTCATACCATTATCAACAGCATCGTTCACGTGCCCCGTCACGGAAACAACATCTCCGTCAAAATAGGCGCTCGTTAGCGTGACCTCTACGCCGTTTTTCGTACTCGTTTCGTTTAAAGACGTGACCAAGTGTTGATCCGCAAGATTTGCTCCCATGTCATCACCAAATTTTTTATACAAATCTCCAACGAGTGGTGCCTGTGCGAGCACTTTATTCATATGAGGACTAATAAAACCAGAGGTAAACGTTCCGCCTATAATGGTTGCTGCTGCGACACCGCTAATCAGCCATTTTCTCGTTGAGGAAGCGTTCTTTGTCTGCTCGTTTCGGTTTATACCCTGTTGAATCGCTTTTAATACGGCTTCATCTGGTACGTGTAGTTGATCAATGGCTTTTTTCACTTCGTTGTTATCCATGGCTTCTCTCCTCCGTTAGCTGTTTTTTAAGTGCCTCTTTCCCTCTGCTTAAATACGTCTTTACCGTACCTTCTGGGATGTTCATCAGTTCACTAATCGTTTTAATGGAATGATCATGATAATAAAAGAAAATAATGGCCGTGCGGTAGTTCTCTTTGAGTTTCATTAGTTCTTCTAGAAGCGTTAACGTATCCTCATGGTGTTCATCTGGACTTTGCAATGTGAGCAATACGTCTTCCGTTAAAGGAACCACTTGCTTTCTTTTCGTTAATACTTGCCCCGCACAACGAATGATGATTCTCGTTAGCCATGTAAGGAAATACTGCGGTTGCTTCAACGTATGAATCGAGCGAAGCGCTTCGTACGTTGCTTCTTGCACAACGTCTAGGGCATCTTCTTGGTTATGTACGTAGAGAAAAGCCGTGCGGTAAATTTGCTTGTAGTGGTGCGTCATGATTTCTTCAAATGCACGCTTATTTCCCTTTATTGCTTTTTTGATTAGCTTATTGTGTCGTTGGTCTCTCATCTTACAACTCCTTTCACAACATTAGTGGAAGAAGAGGCCCAAAAAGTTTCAAAAACTAGAAAAAAGTTACATTAAGTATACGTGAAGAACCGATAAAGCAGGAAAAATTAGGGGATTTTATCAAGAAAAAACCCACCATTCATCTTCGTGTGATGGTGGGTTTTATGTAAAGAAGAACCACTACGTACGGGGCGATAAGATTTGATTGCGAATATGATGCTCCATATGCGAAAGATAGTCTTCAATCAGCCACTGCAGCGTCTTATGCTCGTTGTTTCCGATGTCACAGAGGTGTAGCAGCTTATCAGCTGGAATCTGTTTAATAATGGTGATGATTTGGTTGTTGAGCGCTTGAAACAGCACAAGAAGTTCATCCACCGGGCGAGTCTGATGCTGTTGACTCCTTACCCAATACTCTTGATCATAGGGCTCGAGCACATACACCGGCTTTTCATACTGAATCTTAACAAACCGCTGAATGTTGTTAATGGCAGAGTCACAAAGATGACCGAGGATCTCTTTTTTGGACCATTTATTCGGTGCGGGTCGATCTGAGATGTCTGTGTTAGACATCAATCTATACTCTTCTGGCAATTGTCTAACCCAGTATTGAATACCTTTTATCACTTCTTTCATATCGCTTCTCTCCTTGTGCTTTTTTAAAACATATTCATCTGCCCATTTTCCAATGATCTAAAAATTACGGAGAAGGCACGTACTGCATCGGTTCCGTGCAGGGTGCATAGTCATTTTTCTCATAGTACGAAATACTCGTATCACTTGGCCACACGATAATAAATTCATACTGCTGTTCCTTCGCCCATTCGTTCACTTGTTTGAGAAGCTTACTTCCAATGCCAGCCCCTCTTCGGTCACTACGTGTATAGACGTTTGTCATATACGCAAATGGATAGGTAATGCGACCAGGACGCATCACTTTTGATACTTGTTGTGATTCGTGGTGTACGATGATAGACAATAAACAAATAAGCCACCCAGTGAACAGGCAGCTTATGTTTTCGTTATGTGCATTTACGAGTTGCTATCTTTCTTATTTCTTCTTAATGTTCTCATACGCCTCGTGCCATTCGGGGAACTTACGACGAATGGAAATGGGACGGAAGTTTTCTTTCTTGACACAGACGTGCCAAGAAGTTGCTTCGATCGCAAGCTCTCCGTGCTGGTTGTAAATTTCATAGCCATACTGAACGCGAAGGCCGTCATAAAGCTCAACCCATGTGTGAACCGTTGCCACGTCCCCGTATGTCAGTGGCTTCTTATAGGACACTTGAACATCTGTGACAGGTGATAAAACGCCTTCTGCTTCCATTCCTGCGTAGTTAAGCCCCATGTCTTGAATAAGGCCTGTGCGCCCTACTTCCATCCATACTAAGTAGTTGGCATGATAGACGACACCCATTTGGTCGGTTTCTGCGTAACGAACTTCAATTTCCTTTTTTGAAATATGCATAAAATCCCTCTATTTCCTATGTAATCTCCCTTTCACTATATCATAAAGAGGCTTTTTTCATCGACTATAGGGACTTTTTAGATGAGTAGAACCCCACTCAAATGAGTGGGGTAAAAGGAATTATTTATAGCCGTTTTCGCGCTGACTTGATTCGTCTTGAATTTCATTACGCATTGCTCCAATGCTTTCTTCGCGACGGTGATTTTTTGCTTCAATGTTTGCACGTTCTTCAGAAGAAGAAAACTCTGCTGTTGCCTGTGCTTTTTCGATGTTTTCAATCGTGTTTTGAACCATCGTTTGAAGCTTTTCTACGTTGTCAGTACGGTTATCTGGATTTGGTTTACTCCATGCCATCTTTCATTCCCCCTCAAATTGTAAAATCCCTTACCTCAACTAGTATCTCTCACGTTCATCATCTTATGATGGTAATAATTTTTAAATAACCATAATCATATTATGTATACTAAAAACCATAATAAAAGCAGGGTTCGTTTCCCCTGCTTTTTACACGAGCTATTCGTTATTCCCCTTTAGTTTGAATCACTTGAGGATGCTGGCCGGATTTATCCTGCATTTGTTTCCCTTTGTTTCCACCTGCTGCACGTGATTGTGTGCCAATGTGGTTTGGAACGAAATCTTTCGGATTACGCTTTGGGTTTCCCATGTTGTTGCCTCCTCTAAAATCGAAGAATCGAATCCTGCATCGAAGAAGATTCTAAATTAATATTCGATTTTAATTTCGATTTTATGTAAGGAAGTGTTTGGAGAACTATTCAGCTTGCTCCAGCATACGAAGTGCTAGGCGTTGCTCTAAGCGCTCTTCTAACTGATCTAACGCCTCGTGGTCGCGAAGCAATTGGCGTTTATTTTCTTGTACTAATTCTGAAAAAGAACGTTTTCGTAATTTTCTCATTTGAGTGCCTCTTTTCTAATTTAAAATAGAATTTAATTTCTAATTTAAATATTTCCATTTTAGAAATTTTCTAAACACTTCTAAAGAAGAAAATAAAAAAAGAACGTTCCAGAAACGAAACGTTCTTTTTTGCCTCTTATTGTGCTGCGAAGGCTTCCATTTGTTTTAGGGTCATCGGTCCTTCAATTCGCTGCTGAATTTTTCCTTGTTCATCAATAAAATAAGAAGTTGGGATGAGAAGGACTTTGTACTTTTTAATTCCGATCTCTTCCTTCTCATCCAGTAGAATGGGAAACGTGTAGCGATACTTATCCGCGAATTTTTGCACAGAGTTTCGGTTGATCTCCTGTGACGTTAGGTTAACAGCAAGTACCTCAACATCCTTTCCATAATTTTCGTGGAAGGTCTGCATCTGAGGCATCTCTTCTTTACAAGGTGGACAGTACGTTGCCCAGAAGTTTACAATAACTTTTTTCCCTCGTAGGCTAGATAACGAGACCGTTTTTCCATCTAACGTAGAGAGAGTAAAATTAGGGGCCATTTTCCCCTCTTCTAGCCCTGATGCAGGAACATCTTGATTTTGTTCTGAACCATCTTCATAGGAACGAAGGTCATCTTGCGGTGGGGCGGCTTCTGTCTTAGCGGGGGCAAAATTTTGCCATGCCGTATAACTAATAAGCGCTAGTAGCAGAAGGACACCTAAAAGTTTTTTAACCAACGTGATCGTCCCCTTTCGTATATGTAGTGAAAGCGGTTTATTGTTTGTCCTTTTATTATATACGATGAACAGGAAAAAACATACATTGTACACCAAAGGTTCACAAATGGTTTTGCGTTTGTCTATTTGTCGCATTTCTTTCATAAGCATGTAATGGGAGGGATGCGTATTATGAGCAATCGTGATAAGAGCTGGTGGTATGTAACAGCCTTTTTGTTTCCACTAGTTGGTATGAGGGGAAGCGGTGAGGGAGAAAAAAAATCGATCGCGATTCGCTCTCTTTGCCTATCATTCGTGTGGATGTTTCTGTGGGTGCTTTTAGTAGTCATGGGCGCGATTGGAATTTTTTCAACGGATAGCGGAATCCATCAAGGATCAAAAAGACCATTCACAGTGGAATGGTCTTTTTGATTAGATTTGTTTGTACTGTTGAAATGCAGCTGAATCTGCAGGCACATTTTCCAAATAGCAGATCTTCCCGTTTTCGTCTAAACGCGCAATGTCAATGCCTTCTTGTGTAAAGACTTCCCCTGTTTTCTTCTTCCCGCAAACGGCCCATTTTGTTTGATACTGATCCGTGCCTTCTACACGCTCCCAGCCTTCAAACATGTGCTTAATATCGCTATTGTATTCATAAAACATTTTCATGAACATTTTCCAGCTTTCAATGCCTTCTTTACGGTCACCGTTTAGTACAAATGACATGTCATCCGAAAATAGAGAGAATAGATCCTCCATTGCCTGTGTGCTAGTACGCGATTCATCAAATAATCCAAAATAACGCTGTAAGTTTTCCATGTTGTCGTTCCTCCTTTAATTTATAACACCATTCGATCCTGTACGATGCCTTGAATCCTCGTCAGGCTTTCGGGTGGACACTTTTTATCTATTTCAGCAGCAAGTGACCCAATCGATTCTCGCTTTAGCGTCGTTTTCCACGACGTTTCCGCTTCTTCCATTAAATTTGAAAGCAATCGAACTTTTTTCTCTTCAAGGTTGAGCATATCTTGCAGAATACCACTAGAAGAATAAAGTGACTGCTTGCCTTCAATCGCCACGTACACATCATAAATCTGAATATCGTCGGGCTGTTTTTTTAGCTTGAAACCACCTTTTGCGCCTGGAACGGAGACGATCAAATCAGCACTCACGAGTTTTCGTAGCAATTTTTGAAAATAGGACGGTGAGGCTCCGAGTAGTTCACTTATAACCTCCCCTGGCAATACGGCTTTGGGGGGCAGAAAGTTTAAGATTAGCAGTGCATAAACAGATTGTTCGACACCGGTTTTCATTTGCATGGTGCAATAATCTCCTTTAAATATAAAGTGGATAATGTTTGTCCTCTTTATGTATGTTAACCGATAGGTGGAAGTTTGTACATGGTTATTTTATCCACATAAAAAGGCCCGTGATTAAAAATCACGAGCCTTTTGTGTATCCATTATGCTAAAGATTTAGATTCTAGCTTGTCGCGAAGAACCATTTGTAGAATTCCACCGTGACGGTAGTAATCAATTTCTACTTCGCTATCGAAACGAACAAGTACTTCGAATTCTTTTTTGTTGCCAGCTTCATCAGTCGCCACAACTTTTACGAAATCGCGAGGTTTTACAGTTTCGTCGATTTGAACCGCAATCGATTCAGTTCCTTTTAATCCTAATGTTTCAGCGCTTTCGCCTTCTTTAAATTGAAGTGGAAGAACACCCATTAGTACAAGGTTACTACGGTGAATACGTTCAAAGCTTTCTGCGATCACTGTTTTAATGCCAAGAAGATTTGTTCCTTTGGCAGCCCAGTCACGAGAGCTTCCCATTCCGTAGTCTTTACCAGCGAATACCACTAAACCAGTGTTGTCCGCTTTGTATTTCATACAAGCATCATAAATGCTCATAACGTCGCCTGTTGGCCAGTAAGTTGTGTAACCACCTTCTGTACCAGGTGCTACTTGGTTACGGATACGAATGTTCGCAAATGTTCCGCGCATCATAACTTCGTGGTTACCACGACGAGATCCGTAAGAGTTAAAGTCTCTGTGCTCAACGCCGTTCTCAAGTAGGTAACGACCTGCAGGAGAGTTTTTCGCGATTGAACCAGCCGGTGAAATGTGGTCAGTTGTTACAGAGTCACCGAATTTTGCTACGATGCGAAGATCTTGTAACGGTTCTACTGTACCAGGCTCAGCTGATAATCCTTCAAAGAATGGAGGATTTTGGATATACGTAGAGTCGTTATCCCAAGTGTATAATGCTTCTTCGCTTGTTTCGATTTCATTCCAACGCTCGTTGTCGTCAAATACGTGCTCGTATTCTTTACGGAACAAGTCTGGAGTTACTGTCGCTTTTACAACTTCGTTGATTTCATCCATTGATGGCCAGATGTCTTTGAAGAATACATCGTTGCCGTCTTTGTCTTTACCAAGTGAGTCGCTTTGAAGATCTACATCAACCGTACCTGCAAGCGCATATGCCACAACTAACGGTGGAGATGCTAGGTAGTTCCCTTTTACAAGTGGGTGAATACGTCCTTCAAAGTTACGGTTACCTGAAAGAACAGATGTTACAAGTAAGTCGCTGTCTGCTACTGCTTTTTCAATCTCATCTGCTAATGGACCAGAGTTCCCGATACATGTTGTACAACCGTATCCAACAATGTTAAATCCAAGTTGCTCAAGGTATGGAAGAAGTTTTGAATCTTCTAGGTAACCCGTTACAACTTTTGAACCTGGTGCTAGAGATGTTTTTACATAACCTGGTACTTGAAGGCCTTTTTCAGTTGCTTTTTTCGCAACTAATCCAGCTGCAACTAGTACGTATGGGTTTGATGTATTTGTACAGCTTGTAATCGCCGCAATCGCGATTGCACCTGTTTTCATTGTTACGTCTGTTCCATTTGCTAATGGGAACGTGATTTCTTTATTTGCATCCGTTGCTGTTAAACCAAATCCTTGGTTACCAGCTGGTGCAACTAACGCATCGTTGAATTCTTTTTTCATTTGAGATAATGGAATTAAATCTTGTGGACGTTTTGGACCAGAAAGGTTTGGCTCAATTGTCGCAAGGTCAATTTCCACTACAGATGTATATGTTGGATCTGCTGCATCAGCTGTGAAGAATAAGCCGTTCGCTTTGCAGTATTCTTCTACCACTCGAATTTGCTCTTCGTCACGGCCTGTTAAGCGCATGTAATCAAGTGCTTCTGCATCAACTGGGAAGAATCCACAAGTAGCACCGTATTCAGGAGCCATGTTCGCAATCGTTGCACGGTCAGCAAGTGGTAATACCGCTACCCCTGGTCCGAAGAACTCAACGAATTTTCCAACTACGCCTTTTTGACGAAGCACTTGCGTTACTTTTAACGCTAAGTCAGTTGCTGTTGTACCGTTTGGAAGTGTACCTGTTAGTTTTACCCCAATTACTTCAGGCACTGGGAAGTAAGATGGTTGACCAAGCATTCCTGCTTCTGCCTCAATACCACCAACACCCCATCCAAGAACGCCGATACCGTTAATCATTGTTGTATGAGAGTCAGTTCCAACTAATGAATCTGGGAATGTTTCAATTTCACCGTTTTCATTTTCTTTTGTTTGAACAACGTTTGCTAAATATTCTAAATTCACTTGGTGAACGATACCAGTTGCTGGTGGAACAGCACGGTAGTTATCAAATGATTTTTGTGCCCAGCTTAAGAATTTATAACGCTCTGCGTTACGTTCAAATTCTAAGTCCATGTTGAAGTTCAGCGCGTCTGGTGTACCCGCTCTGTCTACTTGTACGGAGTGGTCAATTACTAGGTCTACTGTAATTTCTGGGTTGATTTTATCAGGATCCCCACCAAGATCTGCCATTGCTTTACGAAGAGACGCTAAGTCTACAACTGCAGGCACCCCTGTGAAATCTTGAAGGATAACGCGTGAAGGCTTGAATGGAACGTCGATTTCTTGAACGTCGTTTGTACCCCATTTTGCTAAGTTTTCAACGTGTTCCTTTTTAATTACACGTCCGTCTACTTGGCGAAGAACAGATTCTAATAATACCTTTACAGAGTATGGTAATTTAGAAACCTGACCGATTCCAGCTTCTTCTAAAGCTTGTAAGCGGTAATAAAAATACGTTTTGTCATTAACAGTGAATGATGAACGAGCATTAAATGCATCATGTTTTGTCATCTTGTTTTACCCCCTTGAAACAATTATGTATGTTGCCTACTAAGTCCCATCTTAGGTTTTCCCTACGCATTTATCTTAATATAATGTTATACATAAGTAAATAAAAAGAATGTTATTAATTAGCATAAGTTTTGCTTATTGCTTGATACATAAGGGTTTTTGTAAGAAAATTTGTGAAATTAGATGGAAGCGTCACCACTTTTCTTTTCCTTGAATTGGTTGTTCATAAACCTATTTTTCCGTGCACAATAAGAACGCACAGACGTGCAACATTGATGAGGAGGTTTTCACCATGGCAAAACGAAAAGCAAATCACCAAATTCCAGACGCAAACGCAGCAAAAGCTCAAGGAAAAGGCGCTGGTTACAATGAAGAATTCGCAAATGAACCGTTAACAGAGCAACAAAAACAAAACAACAAGAAACGCAAAAAAAATCAATAAGTCTGTATGTTTTATTGATCTTGGAGATACTAGTAACAGGGAGATTTTCAAACCGCCGACCCCGTTGGGAAATCCCTAAAAGCAGGTCCTTATTCGAGGACCTGCTTTTTCGCGCAAAAAAACACCCTCTTGTGATAAGAAGGTGTTTGCTCACTTATTGTTCGTTGTTTACAGAATCTACAAGCCCTTTTAAATCTTGTTGAAATTGTGTCAGCTGCTTGTGCTGTGAATCGGAAGCCACCTCAAGAGCATTCTCGATTTGCGCATAAGCTTCATTCACTTCTTCTTTTACGTGCTTCAATTCTTGACCATAAGACGATTGACCTTGAACAAGATTAGCTTGTGCATTTGCATCAAGTGCTTGTTTATGACCTTGCTGTGCAGCCTGAAATGCCTGCTGTTTATTTTTATGATATGGCATCATGTATCCTCCTCTTAGAGCGGTTGCTACCGCAAAAATTGTGGCAGTTCACCATTTATTGTTTCGTTTTGAGGCGCCTTTCATACGGAAAATTATCTGAATAAAACATCGCTTCTTTTCTCATTCTAATACCAAGAGGAGGGATTCACATGAACAAAAACAGCAGTAAAGACATGCACAAAAATGCACCTAAGGGAGACAATCCTGGTCAACCAGCTCCACTTAGCGGATCACATAAAGTTAAAAACCGTCAGCACAGTCGTCAAAAGCACAACAGCGGCCACGACATGTAAGAGAGCAAAGAGCTTGTCATTCCGGCAGGCTCTTTCTTTTATGCCTTCTTTACCACGAGGTGTGACAATTTGCTCAATTAATTGGCGCTTCTCACGATTGCTATATTGCTGCATATGATAAAAGAAGTTCTCTTACTACGATAAGAGACATTTTATGATGGTGGAGGCAGAGGAATGATGAATGACCGAAAACGTCCCAAAAATCATTTTTTGCATGATTTGGAGGATCTTGTGGACTTTTTCTTTTCGCACCCTTTTACAAGCTATTTAGATTGTGATAGCGTTCGCATCGATTTATTTGAAACGAGCACATCCTATATCGTAGAAGTAGATTTACCTGACTTTGACAAGGATCACGTAATCATTGAGGTTTTTGAACATCAGTTACGCATTCAAGCCAAAAAAGAGCAGCTTGTGAAACTCGAAGACAGCACAAACAACTCGTTTTCTGCTCAAAAAGACGTCAAATTGATCGATCGTACCGTCGATTTTCCGTTCTCCCTTCCCAATCAACCAATGAAGGCGACCCTTGAAAATGGTGTGTTAGAAATCACTATTGAAAAAGAAGGGAAAGTATCACCCCCTATTTCTACTCTTGCTATTACAGAATGGTAAAAAATCAAGGATAAATGGGAAGCATGAAGAATACTCCTTAGATGCTTCTTTTTTTTACATTTATACTGATTATTTAGCACATAGTTTATTTAATTCTTTTTGATTAGAAAAAACCGAGTTCTTTATGCACAAAGAACTCGGTTGATTTTTCTTTTAGTTTAGAAAGCTTTCGTACGTATCATTGTCTAACTTCTTAACGATGGCTACGAGCAGCTTTAAGGTGTTTTCCAAGTCTTTTTTACTGATCATGGATGTATGACTGTGGATGTAGCGGGACGCAACTCCGATCACAATCGTCGGAACACCCTGTTTGTGAAGATGGAATTCACCACCGTCCGTTCCTCCTCCTAGCATCACGTCAACTTGATATGGAATGTTGTGCTCTTCGGCTGTTTGAATGACAAAATTTCGAAACGCCGTATTTGGAACCATGGACGAGTCTAAAAAGGTAATTAGTACGCCTTCTCCTAACTTTGCTTTGTTTGGATTTCCACCGGGTCCATCCTCCGCTACACCGACATCAAGTGCAATGGCTACGTCTGGGTCAATCACATAAGGCGCCGTTTTTGCTCCGCGTAGGCCCACTTCTTCTTGTACGGTTGCACCTGAAAAAACGGTATTCGGATGTTGTTCATTTTGAAGTGCTTTTAATAGCTCAACCGCCAGCCAGCAGCCAATTCGGTTATCGAGCGCTTTTGCTAAAATCGTATCATGGTCAGGTAAAATCTCAAACGGACAAATTGGCATGATAGGGTCGCCCACTTTAATTCCCCAGCTCTTCACCTGTGTTGCATCCTTGGCTCCTACATCAATAAACATTTCACGCATTGGATAGACCGTATTTCGTTCCTCTGGACGCAAAATATGGGGTGGTTTCGAACCGATGACGCCCGTGTACGATTTTTTATCCGTAATAATGGTTACTCGTTGTGCCAAAAGAACTTGATCCCACCATCCTCCTAGCGGAACGAATCTCAAATACCCTTCCGACGTAATCTCACTGATCATAAAGGACACTTCATCCATATGACCAGCAAGCATTACTTTTACATTTCCACCCTTTCCCTGTTTTTTACCGAAAATGCTCCCTAGTCGATCTGTTAGGACGTCAGCACCGCTTGCTTCAAATTCTTTTCGTAATATGTCACGAATACGATGCTCAAATCCCGGTGCACCCACTTCTTCTGTTAACCTCTTTAATAGTTCCATGTTCTCATCACCTTCCGTATGTATTCCACTTATTAGAATGAGATTTATTTCCATTTTTATTCACGTTATTTTTAAATTTTGTAATGTTTATTTAGAACATAGTTGTTTTAACTCTTATGTAATCGTCATAGAAACGGATAGACTCGTAGCGTTTGCTTCAAACTATCTATAAACCAACGCGAAAGGATGAGTGATTAATGCTTCATACTGCATGGAAAGGGACATTGTCGTTCGGTTCAATTGATATCCCGATCCGCCTTCACATCGCAACGGAAGATCAAGAAATAAAGCTTCGATCGCTTCATAAAGAATGTTTGACCCCTATTAAATATGAAAAACGGTGTCCCTCATGTGAAAAAGACGTAGACGCTGGTGATATTGTGAAAGGGTACGAACTCGAGGACGGGCGCTTTGTTGTGATTAGTACCGAGGAACTTCAAGAAGTACGGCGTCCGTTTGAAAACAAAGATATCTCAATGGATCACTTTATTGAACTAAATGAGGTGGACCCTCTCTACTTTGGGAAAAGTTATTATATTTCCCCGCAGGAAACGGGTGAACGGCCTTATGCTATCTTACAGCAGGCGCTGCTCGATACAAATAAAGCTGGAATCGCAGTCGTTTTTCTTCATTCACGTCAGCAGGTTGTACTCGTACGAGCGCTTGAAGATGTGCTGATTATGCACACGCTCTATTTTCCGGAGGAAATTCGTGACGTTGAGAATGTTCCTAACTTGGGCGATCAGCTCGTAGACAGCCAGCATAAGGAACTCGCAGGAAAGATTATTAACGAAATGACCCAACCGTTTACTCCTAATCATTTTCATAATCAATACCGTGATTCCTTAAAAGATCTCGTTGAAGACAAACTTGCAGAAGGACAGGTCGTATCACCGAAGGAACCGACGAAGCAATCAAATGTGAAAAACTTGATGACAGCTCTAAAAATGAGTATTGACTCTCCACCGACCGCAAAGCCCAAACGAAAAACGAGTCCAAAAAAAGTCAGTCGCCCCTCTTCTTGAAGGAACGACTGACTTTTTACTTATATTTTTTTGATTTCGCATTCATGTTTATTTTTATAGACCGGCTGTCCATAAGACGTTGGTAGCGTAACGAATTGTTCCACCTGATTGTTTTTCACAAACACTATGACGCTGTTATCGCCGCTTTCAATCCCTGTTGCTTTTGCTTCCATCCAATCAAAGCCAAGCTTTTTGTTGATAGCTGCTACCTTTGTGTGAGGCTCAAACACATATACCTTGTCCCAATGAAAATGAAACACGTTGTTCAAATTGACCGTTGCCACATCTGACTTTTGCTGTTCCTGCTTTACTTCATGAATAAATTTTTCTTGAGCTTGAGCTTGGTTCTGCTTGCTGTACGATCGGTCAATAAAAAAGATTGACAATAATGCAACAAGGGTCACGATCAAAATCCGTTTCACAGCTGATACCCTCCAATAATATAAACATAACCCCTTTTTCTCTTTCTTCATTCTAGAAAAATTCGTTTTGAAACACAATAGACAACTTGCCCTATCTTACGAAAAATTCAAAGGTATAAGAAAGAACGGAAAACACGTCCCGTAGTAGTTTACATGATTTCGTTCATTTGTAAAAGAAAAAACATACGGGAGCGTTTAGCAACTGTTCTGACAACGTTTTTTTAAGATTGATGACGTTCGTATCTAGAAAAAAGCGAAGAAAATGTTTTCCTTCATTGTGCGTACCTCCCACTAAACCATTTATAAAGTCGGAGAACTTTTTTACTGCTGTAGGAGGTGGAGTAAAAACGTTTCCACCATAAGGGTATGCGTAGGTAAAAAAGGAAGGCCTCCGATCTTCACCGTCTCTAGGCTCTGATAAAATTGCGTATGCTGGTATTCCTCGTGGCTTAATCCAGGAAATAGTACGCATGCGCCTAGTGCTTTTCTCCTTCCATCTTTCTCTCGATACGCGTCTCGATATCGATGCATCGTGTAAATATCGTCTACTAGCGGCGTGCTAACGGTTTCGTTTACATTTGCTCGATATTTGGCATCAAATATAAAGGAACGAGTACCTTCATTTCGCGTCCATTCCACTAAAATATCTGGACGCTGTACGCTTGTGGGTGTTTCAAGCGTCGGCTGAAAAACAATCGTAATCTCCAACTCCTGATTTCGAAAGTACTGACGACTACCAGTAGGAAGCACCATATAAGCGTGAGGCGCTTTTTGGGTGCGCTGAAAATGCTTGTTGAGAATTTCACATAGCTTTAAAAATGTCCAATATTCGTAGAGCTGATAAAGTGGTCTCACAGCTAACTGATACGCACTACGCTCCATTACAAGTTGGCCGTTCATATGTAAAAATAAGCGATAAGCTTCTTTGTATCCCCTTCCCATCCTCATTTGATTCGAGGCAGGAATAATCGGGGATGATTGGACGCCTTTCCAAAACGAACGCTGTAAGCGCTCCTGTACAAGCGGCCGCAGAGTAGCGAGATGGCGATTCATCGTTTTCGTAAAAAAATCTGGTACAGATGGTTCGTCTAATAAATCATCTAGCTCCGCTATTTTGCTTTCGAGGCGTTGTAGCATTCCTTTAATCGCTTGATTTTCCGGTGAGTTTGGGACGAGTTCTTGTGAGCGTTTTAGCCCCTTTTGCGGAACTGGGTGCTCTTGACCATTTTCTAAAACTTTTGGATGCTTTCGAATATAGGAGCGTGCATAAGACGTCATGTCTAGCGCCGTCACACGTTTGGTTGGTCGGTACTGCGTAGATAACGTGGCATGCGCGTGCTGCTCGATCCAATCTACCTGCTCTAAAAATCCTTCGAGCATTTGAATAAGTAAATAAGAAAAATGAACCAATGAGGAAGACTTTCCCTTAGGTGCTGGCCTAACGCCGATATAAGAACCACTTTCTGGATGATAAGGTAGCCCCTCGATCAGATCGTTCGTTTCCTGGAGCAGTAGCATATACATAGAATGATACGGAACTTTCGTTGGAAAGATCTCAATATCCATGTTAAGAAGCATTTCATCCGCTTTTTCATCCCAGATTGAAAACGAAAAAGAACCAAGCTCACGACGAAACGTCATTTCCCCGACTAAAATGCTTCTGTCCTCTATCTGCACCTGCTGAATACGTTGCACAAAGCGATCTTGCTTTTGACGGTACGCAAGCATTCGATCATTTTTTGGGACAACGGTAAGTTGATAGGTTGCCTGTTCAAAAAACAATGGCCTTGTCCACCACTCGTTCTGAAGAGGTGATAGAGCCTCATGCTGGACGTTGAGACGTCTGATGCGCTTTCCTCGCCACGATAAAAGCATTTCATCATTGTTGATTCCATAATAGACTTTCATTTTCTCATACTGTTCATGATAAGCCCGGCCTGTGACCGTGAGGGTAAAATCATCTGTTTCTACGATAAGAAGCGGCTCGTTAAGAGGAGAACCAGAACGAAGCAAATCCATCTCGCTCATACCTCCTAATCATCTCCATGAGCTTCTTCGCCGTCCGGGGGAAACGCATTCCGTCCGCTTGAATAACAGCTGTTTCAATTTGCTCATCTAGCACCGTATTCGTACAATAATGATACAAATCTTTTAATACTTCCCCGATGCTGCCGTCTTGTCCTTCGAGACGAGGAATGATCTTTTGCAGAAGCTGAAAATCATACGCTTGATCAAAGGTAAATAATCCGCTTTGCAGCGCGTAAATCATGTAAAAGCATAGATCGTCCCGTGTTCGATATGTAATTTGAAAACCCGCCTGATACAAGATTTCGTTTACTTTTATAAGCTCTTGAACCGTTTCTTGAATAAGCGTTTTATGTTCCATCGCTTCTTTTAACGACACATACGTGCTTTTAAGCAAGTTATGAGCATGTAGGGGATTCACTACCTTTTCACCCTCAAAAAAAGCCTCCAAATAAATGCGGTTGAATTCAAGCGTATTTGCGCGGTCAATAACCTTCGGACTAATACGGTGCGTCGTTTCGTCCATATTAATCGTACCGATTACATACACATTTTCAGGAATCGTCATTCCTTCACCTAAAGGTAAAAGTGATGCTGTTTTCAGCTCATCTCCCCCTCGTTTCCTCGTCTCTAACACGCTCAAAAACTCACTTAAATAATATTCGACCCGTGATAAATTCATCTCGTCTAATACGAGGAAAAACGGCCGATCTAACTGTTTGTGCGCACGTTCTAAAAATAAAAAAAAGGGTCCCTTTTTAAACTCATCCTGTAGGTTTGTATAGCCTAATAAATCCCCGCTATCTGTCCAATCTGGTTTGACGGGCAGAAGAAGAAACTGACCGTTTTCCTCGGTCGCACCAAGACTTTCTGCAAACAGCTCGGCAAGCTTCGTTTTCCCTGTTCCACTTATGCCTGAAAGTAGGAGAAACGGCTTTGATTGGAGTGAGAAATAGACGCTCGCAATTTCTTCTTTTAAATAGAAAAATCCTTTGTTTTCAATATATGTATGAATGTGTTCAATCGTTTCCCGAACGGAGACGCTTCCTTCTTTTGATGACGCATAGTGAAGCTGCTGAATAAGGTTTAATACGCCCGTTAGCTCCTTTTGTAGCACCTGATCATCTGGTAGTGACGCCATGTAATAAGGACGAAACGTAATAATGCTCTGCTCGATTCTTTGTGCAATCGCTGTGTTTCCGATAAAGGCTTCCTCTTCCTTATAAGGATCTTCATCTGGCAATAGGTATCGTAGCGCTTCTTTCTGATCACTGCTGTCTTCTTTCGTGCGAACGACTAGATATAAGCGCTCTCCGTCCTCGCTGTAAATGTACTGAGCCATCAGCAATTGCTGTGAAGTCGGTTGAATTGTAATAATAGGAAGTTCTTGTTTTAGTTCCCCCGTAATCTCGTAAAAAGATTCTTTCAAATACGAACGTAATAGCTCCGGGAGAACCGAACGAATAAGCTTTTCTCCTGCTTCTGCTGAAAAATGTCCACTGCCTTTTTTGGAAGCTTGTACAACTTCATAAAAAGTCGATTGTAGTGCGTTCAAGCGTTTCCCTCCCTTTTTCAATCATAATAAAAGGCTACATTCACTACCATTAGTAGCCTTTTTACGTGTAATTTAATCTCCATTGTAGCATTTTCACCACGTTAACACCTTAAATATAAGTCCAGACACGAGTAACCCTAATAAAACCGTCATGAAAAATGAGAAAATCCCTCTGTAGATGGAGCTCTTCTTCTCATTTGTAATGTCACGAAAGCCGAGTGCGCCGACAATGGCACCTGCAGCCGCAACTAAAATACAAATGGATAGCAGTAGCTTAATAAACACGTTGATCCCTCCCCTCTCAAAAAAGCACCTTACCCATCTATATTCACGCGACCTACGATGTGCCCTCATAAATTTCCAGTGCTAGGACCACAGGCTTGGACATATACTGAATTACTTAATGAGAGGAGATGCGAACATGGCTTATATGTATTCCAAGGGATGGTTCATCCAAAAATTAAAAGAAGTGAACGTGACGCGAATTGAAGGACGAAAGCTAGAATCCCACAAAACGTACATTCTGCGCAACTTATATGAGAAGAAAGTTATAAACAAAGAATAAGGATCCTCACCTGAATCATAGGGGTGAGGATCCTTATTAAATGCTCGCTTCAAGTACACGACCTTGCTCATCAAAGGTTACATGGATACGGTGGCCGCCAAGTAAATCTCCGTCATGGTACTCACCGTACACACCGGCTTTTTTATTGTCGTTCGCTATTTACACCATCCAAAAATCCATCAATAAAGTCATTTGGTACACACAGTGTATCAATGACTCTCCAAACAATAATCAATATGAGCATATGCATTAGTATCCATATGGTCCATTTCCATCTTCTCTCCACTACTTCCACCCCTATGTATATCGACGGAAGCTTTTGTAACATCCGTTTCTGTAAGTTTCCTATTATATCACAGACAACGCGTCGATGATTGCTCCTTCCACTAAAAGAAGCTAATGCTCTTGTCAGAACATTAGCTTCAAACACTTACTGATCGTCTTCAAGCTCTTTAAACGCGTTAGCAGCGAGGTTCGCAATCGTCATGTCATCCATCGGTGGATTATGAAGACCGGCTCTGACGTCACGATAATAGCGCTGCATCGGATTAGATTGCTGAAGACTTTTCGCTCCGACAATACGCATTGCACGGTCCACCACTCGAACAGCGGTGTTCGTCACGACGTGCTTCGCTGCTCCTAGCTCTGCCCCGAGCTGTGTACGGTCAGATGATTCATCCCATTTCTGTGCTACGCTATACATAAAATGACGAGCATTCAGCAATTCAAGCTCGATTTCTCCAATTGCCTGCTGAATGGTCGGAAGCTCACGAATCGGCCCTGGCAGGCTGTTTGGTGAATAATCGTTCGCAAATTGCACCGCATAATCACGAGCAGCTAAAGCAATTCCCATATAGCATGCAGGAATATGAAGCAGCCATCCGCTTGGCTTCTTCTTTTGAGGAGCGCTCAATACCTGCGTCAAATAATGACTTGGAATCTCCACATCTTCTAAGATAAGATCATGGCTTGCCGTACCTCTCATTCCAATCAAATCCCACGTTTCTTCAATAGAAACGCCTTTTGCATCTTTTGGAATTATAAACTGCCCGACCTCTTCCGTTTCATCAATTGTTGCCGTCACAAAAATATAATCAAGCGCAACAGACATTGATGTAAAGGTTTTATGACCGTTAATTACCCAGCCATCTGCCGTTTTTCTCGCCGTTGTTTCAGGCTTTCCTCCTCGCGTGGGGCTGCCTGTTTTCGGCTCTGTGGCGGCCGTATTAATCAGCGCGCCTTTGCTAATTTCCTTAAATAAAAAATCAAGCATCTCGTCAGACCACGGTCTTTTCTCCGCTAAATCCATTGTAATACCGACGTGCCAGCCGATGCTCAGCGCAGTAGCTCCGTCTCCTCTTGCAATTTGCTCTTGAAACAGCACGAATTCATACAACGATAGCTCTTTGCCTCCATATTCTGCTGGGAGTGTGAAGGTTGGATAGCCCATACTTTTTAAGTCTTCAATATTGTCAAATGGAAAAGATCCCTCTTCATCATGAAGCGGTGCACGCTTTCGAAATTGAGGAATGAATTGATTTAGTTGATCGTAGATACGCTGCTGGCGTTCATTTTTAACAAAAGACATGCTCATATCGTTTAACTCCTTCCACTTCTTTAACCATAGTAATTGAATCGGATTAATTAGAATGATAGCAAATATTTCGTTTAATGAATAGTATTTGCTTTCAATAATGAATATTTAGCACATGATTTTGTTAGAATGAATAATCTCTATTTTCTCACCGAATCATGTAAAATGTTCTTTACCAACTTTCTCCTTGTTAGTAAAATAAACTTACAAACAATGACTTCGTTTATGAGGAGCGAATACTATGGAATCAATCGGTACTTTCCCCACACATCTAAGCAGCTATATCATTTTAGAAGGTATTCAAGAAACAATTATTATTGCTGACATTCACTATCGTATTCAATGGATGAATTCTAAAGCTGTGGAAATACTTGGTCCCTTAATGAAGCTATACGGAATTAACGACATTCACGATGTGCTTGGTCAAAGCATGGATTTGTTTCATTCCTCTCCTGGGCATCAGCAGCACGTCATGCAAGAGCTTCATTCTACTCATCGCGCCCGTATCAACATTAAACAACGCTATGTGGCTGAAACGGTTATCCATCCGGTCTATAATGAAAACGGAGACAAGCAGGCCTATTTACTTATGCTGCTAGACGTCACGAATCAGGCAAAGCAAGCTGAGAGAAATCAAGCAATTATTGATGAACTCTCAACTCCTTTATTAAAAATCTGGTACGACATCTTGGCGCTTCCTATTGTCGGCTCCCTAGACGATGTGCGGGGCAAAAAGCTCGCCGAACGCGTATTAGAAGCCTGTGTTAAAGAAGGCGCGCGCTATTTCTTAATTGATTTATCATCGTTAAAAGAGTTAGATGATCACAGTGGTTATCATATCCACATCATGGCCGAAGCCCTGCGCTTAATTGGGACAAGGTGCTTAATCGTTGGAATTTCACCAGAGCTTGTGCAATCTCTCGTTCACTATGATTATCGCTGGACCACTTTCTCTACTGTTCAGCAGTGTATCGCGTATATAATGAAAGAAAATCATATGACCTTTACCTCCACTAAAAGCCCCTCTTCCAAATAGGAAGAGCGGGCTTTTTCCTTTTTCGTTCTAAAAACTTATTCACGTCTAGGCGCATCTGGTCATATAGTACATTATCAACATAAAGGGGCGGGTGAGGACACGATGCCAAACGTTATCAACATCTACAGCTTAAAAATCAACAGCATCTCAAACAATGGTTCTGTTAATATCGGTGAATCCCTGCACAACAGCCCTGTAGCCAACTCCAAGTCTACCGGAACAAACGCCTCCTACGGCGATGTATCCCCAGCCACTGCTCGGATGAAGAATATTTACATTGATCCTGACACGAACGACCAAGGTGATATTGCAAGTATTGACCATGTGAATGGTTATCAGCAATAGCATCAAAACATTCAAAGGAGTTTCTTCTATGCCTTTACAAGTAAACGTTTTTAACGTATGGACAAATGAAATTGCGAACAACGGAAACATTGATTTTGGTTCTACCGTTCATAACAGTCACACTGCCAACTCCAAGCTATTCGGCGTGAATTTTTCCATCGGAAACTTTTCTCCCTCTACGTCAGTCTTTGCGAACGGTGTTTTTGACGGCGATGTTAGTGACCAAGATCAAATTGCGAACCCGTCGATGCCAATCGCTAATCAAATTTAAACGAATTTTATAACCACGCCCACGCACTTCTCTCCGTTGTCCCAACATATGATGAGATAAATGACAGGAGGTTATATGATGTTTCCATGGGGACAATCGCTCTTTAAGAAACAGATGGAAGGCTTCACAAATGGAATGAACACGAAAGATATTGATCAATACGTTCAGCAAATCCTTTCTTCTACGATGGGAAATTCCTTTCCGGATTTTATGAAAGGAAATGACTTTTTTAAGCAGGCTCAGCAAGGAAATAAAACGGGACCGACAACCTCTATGGGGGGAACTTCTTCTCGAATGGAGACACACGTATTTGAGACGCTTGACGAGTGCATTATACAGGTGAAAATCCCTGATAAGTCTATGCTTCAGTCTCTTCGCGTCTATCACACGCCGCACACATGTATTCTTGAAGGATACGAAGGAGAAAACGAATTTCGCGAAGAAATTTCGCTTCCATGTTCGGTAAAACGAAAAGGAACAAAAGCGATCTACCGGAGCGGCGTGCTGGAAATTAAAATGCCAAAATATACAAATATCCCCCTTTCACAAGTGGACGTCCATGACTTTGATTAACATGGGCGTCTTTTCTTTTACTCGTAAAATCTATTTTTCTCGCATATAATGTGCTAACAATAAAAAAAGGTGTGAGAAAGCATGGCCGACAACCGCTTTAAAGATTGGTTTCAATCCACAACAGAATCTGATCGTGACCAATTTTGGAACCGAATTTTTGATCAGCCTTTTATGGAAGATGTACATAAAGAAAACGCGGCGTCCCCGCAAATCGTCAATGAGCATCCAAATTATCCTCAAGTAGATATGTTTGAATACGAATCTCAGCTCACGCTTTTATTCGATCTACCTGGCGTAAAACGTGGAGACGTTGAGCTTCAAGCGGCAGGAAATGAGCTCATCATCCGGGGGAAAAAGCTGACGCGTCTTGCGAAAGAAGCAAACGTCTTGCTGAAGGAACGCCGAGACAATACGTTTGAGCGGGTGATTCCTCTTCCAAAGGTTATTGACGAAGCCGATTGCCGCGCTACGTTTCAAAACGGCGTGCTGATCGTCACCTTTCAGTCCCCTACGCTCTCAAACAGCTAAACTAAAAAAGTGAGGATGTTCATTATGTGGAAATGGTTCCGATCACAGCCTAAAATTGAAACCGTCAAAAAAATCGTTGCTGAACCACGTGAACATCATTCTGCGCATCAATTCACCAAAAGCAATGATGAAATGACAGCAAAGCTCAATACCATTGGAAAACAGATGAAAGAGCTTCAGCGTTTAGAACAAATGGAAAAGAAAGTACAGGAACTCGATCGCTTAGAACAAATGGAAAAGCAGCTTCTTCATCTACAAGAAAAGAAACCAGATGACTCAAAAGAAATGATGTCTAAGCTCGAACAATCGCTTCAGACTATTGAGCGCCTTCAAAAAAAATTTGAACAGCTAGAAGCTCATTCTCCCTCTTACATGGAAAAAAAGTTGGACGGAATGGAGCAAAAGCTAGAATCCCTCATCAATCAACCTCCTATTATCGTAGAAAAGCTTTTTGTCGAAAAAATTATGTTCGACAAAGTTGATTTAAGCAATAACTTCGGACAGCTCGGGATTAAAGACTTATCTGGTCGATTAAACATCGGAAAAACGTTCGGCCTTGCGGATGAAGATTTAAAAAAGACGCTGTCTAAGGAAAGCAAACAAAGCATAGAAGAAGAAAATCCAACCGGCGAGGTCTCCATTACAAACATGACACAGCGCCCGTCCATTAGCATCGGACAGCATGATGAAAAAACATAGTTTCTAAAAAAGCAGCGTTCCTCGTTGGAGGAACGCTGCTTTTTTACTCTCGATATCCATATCCAATGATTTTAAAGGACTTCACATCGGCAAAAACCCCCACGTCGCCTAATAAGAGGGAATCATTTGAAGGATAATCTATCATATATACCTCTTTTCCAATAAACGATTTATCTGTGATACTTCCCATACTTTTTTGAAACACCACTTTTTGTACAGATGCATCTCTCCACGTACCTTTTATATGATTTCGTTTTTCATCTGTAAGCTGGTCCCATACGGCTTCTCTTACGTCCGCTTTTGGTGCTTTGTTTGTCACTGGAGACTGCTGACAGCCTGTCATATTCACTAAAAAAGCGAACAGTAGCCCAATCATCATAAAATGTTTCATTGATTTCCCCCTAAAAAAGCCTCTTTGTGTAGTAGACGTTTCTTTTTCTGTGTTTGTTACATGCAGGGAAAAAAATAAAGAGCCCAACTGGTTTAAATGTTGGACTCACGTAATGTTCTTCTTATTCGCCTCACAGAAAACGGATTTAAAACCGCTCTGTTACGCGGCGTTATTTTTTTAAGGATGCTTTACGCTGCTTCGTTTCAGAGAATGGGGTTTTATTACGCAAAATTGAAATGATTTGATCAATACCACTGTCTAAAAATCCTTTGATCTGGACTTGCTCTCCCGCGTGATTCACAATCAGCTTTTTACCTTTTACAAGCCAGTTTTTATGCACGCGCGTCTTGCTTATTTTTTCATACGGAAATTCTTCAATTTGCGGGTTGCCAAGAAAATCTGAATAAAAAATAAGCTTCGTTTCGGTTGCCACTAATACCCCTTGATAAGGTGCTTCAGCTGTTAAATGATACTGAACGCGATAACACTCTGTACTAGCTAGAATCGTTTCATTTTGCTGTAAGTATGCCAAAACGGCCTGTACCCCTGTTGATTTGGTTGTCATTATATCGCCCCCTATTAATAGTACGAGCGACGGGTGAAAAAAGTTTCATTTTTTTCCATAAAAAAGAGGAGAAAAGTTCTCCTCTTAAAAATATTTTTTCAGCATGACGTTTCTCGCTTCTTCTGTTCGTTTTTGCGTAAGCAAACTGGCAAAAATAAAACTGATAAACGATAAAACAATCGGAAAAACAACGGTATGCATACCGAGCGGGTTCGGCCAAAACGTCGTGAGTAAAATATAGCTCAAGAGTCCGACAAACATCGAGATCATCGCTCCGTATTTATTGCCCTTTTTCCAATAAAGGCCCATTAAGATCGGCCAAATAAAGACTGCTTCTAATCCACCAAAGGAAAATAAATTAAACCAAATTAACAAATCTGGCGGTTGAATAGACGCGATAAACACCAACACACCGATTCCTGTTGTCGAAATAAAGCTCCATCTTTTCACTTTTTTCTCATCGGCTGCTGGATTGACGTAATTTAAATACACGTCTTTCACAATTGCCGAGCTGACTAACAGCAAAATCGAATCTACCGTAGACATAATCGCCGCCATCGGTGCAGCTAACACAATACCTGCTAGCCACGGAGGCAAAACGGTTAACGTGAGCGTCGGCATGACCTTGTCCCCAATTTCAATGCCAGGAAGCACGGCACGTGCAAGAACCCCGACCAGGTGCATCCCGAGCATAATCACAGCGGTCACAATTGTCCCAATCACCATCGCTCGGTGCATTGCCTGTGAGTTACGATACGACATTGCCCGTACAGCAATTTGCGGAAGTCCCACTACACCAACACCGACTAAAATCCAAAAAGATGACACGTACAGCGGTGTTAATGAGCGATCGGCACCGTAAGGGCTAACGAGATTTGGATTTTCTTTCACCAAATCTTGCATAATATGTGGAATTCCTCCGCCTGCTTTTATCGTTGCGACTAATAAAATAATGGTCCCTGCCATCATGACAATTCCCTGTAAAGCGTCCGTCATGACTACCGCACGAAAGCCACCGATTGCCACATACACTAAGATCGACAGCGTAAAGATAACTAATGCTGTTTTATAAGGGATGCCGACAAACGATTCAATCAAACGTGCTCCCCCGACCCATTGAGCTGCTAATGAAGCAAATAAAAAGATTATAATGCTGATGGCTGATAGGAGTACAACCCATTTACTATTGTAGCGCTCTTTTAAAAAGTCAACGAGCGTTACCGCATTCATCTTTCTTGAAACAATGGCGAATTTTTTCCCAAGCGTTGTCAAAATAAAATACCCCGTCACGACTTGAATAACCGATAATAGTACCCACCCTAAACCTGTCTTGTAGGCAATACCTGGTCCACCAATGAAACTACTTGCGCTTCCATAGGTCGCAACCATTGTCATCGCTAAAATAAAGCCTCCTAGCTCACGGCTTCCTAAAAAATAATCACTAATAAAATTACTCGACTCATTCACCTTTCTTGACATCATCATTCCCATTAGAAAAATAATTACTAAGAAAGCGAGAAGAGGAATTGTAACTCCCCAATTCATGAGCGCTCCTCCTCTTCATCATCCTCAAACGGCACGTCTGTAAAAAACCATTTCGCTATGACGATTACAAGAAAAATAATCAGTATAAGACCTAGAATACAACTGTAGAAAAACCAAGCGGGAAATCCCCATATGTATGCATATTCTTTGACTGGCTTGCTGCCTAATCCATAGGCAAACCCATACCACCAAACGAATTGAAAGATCGCAAGCGCAATACCAATTAAGGCCTCTTTATGCGCAATTTTAAAGCGAGGATCTTTCTGCTCGTGTGTTTTCTTCATACTTTCTCTCCTTTCTGCCTTTTTGATTATATACCGTTTTGTGGAAACATGCTATGATGGAATCTGGATTTTTAAAATCTACCAATATAGGCATCTAGGAGGTCACAGGGGTGATGAAGAAATTGATTATAGGTGTTTTAACGTTAGGGGTCTTATACATACTAATTGCCAGTGCCCTTATGTACACGACGGCACATAAAAAGCCCATTTCAAACCCTGATTACATCATGGTATTAGGAGCAAAAGTGAAGGGCAAGGTTCCGTCTCTTGCCTTAAAATATCGCCTTCAGGTCGCGGCGAAATACGCAAAAAAGCATCCGAACATTCCGATTATTTTAACAGGTGGTCAAGGGAAAGACGAGCTTATTACAGAAGCTGAAGCCGGAAGACGCTTTTTAGTAAACGAAGGCATTGAGGAATCAAGATTAATTCTTGAAGATCAATCAACCTCTACGTTTGAAAACTTTCAGTTTGCCAAAAAACAAGCAGACATCAAGGGTAAAAAAGGGGTCATCGTCAGCAATAACTTTCATTTGTACCGCTCATCCATTATCGCAAAGCGCTTAGGCTATGACATGCATCCACTAGCAGCGAAAACACCAGACGTTGTGAAAGTGAAGGTAGTCGTAAGGGAGTATGCCGCTATTATCAAAACCTTCCTGTTTGATCGCGCAAAATAAAAAAAGACGATCCGCACAAAACGGATCGTCTTTTTTTAATGCTCATAAATCATTTTTCGTGTCATGCCACCGTCAATGATCAGATTTTCGCCTGTTACAAAATCATTTTCAGGATGCGTGAAGTACAAACAAGCTCTTGCAATATCGGACGGCTTTCCTACTCGCCCTGACGGATGCTGCGTATGGTCGATATGTCGAAGCTCATCATAGTGAGACGTTTCAATCCACCCAGGTGAAATCGCATTGACGCGAATACTGTCATCACCTAATGAAATCGCAAGCGCATGCGTGAGAGCGGAAATACCACCCTTTGTTGCCGCATAAGCTTCCGTGTCTTTTTCAGACATAAAAGCACGGGTTGATGCCATATTCACAATGGAGCCGCCACTTTCGTTGTTTCGCATATATTTTGCCGCTTCGCGCGACGCCAGAAATACGCTGCGCAGGTTTGTGTTGATGATGTCATCCCACTCCTCTAACGTTAGCTCGTATGGAGATTTCCATCTCGACACGCCTGCATTATTAATGAGTACATTAATTTTGCCATATTTCGCCGCCGTTTCTTTCATTAGAGAGACAATGTCTTCTTCTTTTCGGACATCGGTTTGAACGAATAGTGCCGTTCCCTGTTTGTTTGTAATCTCTTGGACTAATTGTGCGCCCTTTTCTTCATCCATATCAGCGAGTACCACTTTTGCTCCTTTTTCAGCATAGGCAAGCGCGACCCCTTTTCCAATTCCATTCGCTGCTCCTGTTACAATGACGACTTGATCTTGAAATGACATGTTTGTTCATCCTTTCCACGCATTTGCTTTTAGACTTCTATCTGCTCTATTCCCTTATTCAGCCTCTTTAAAAAGCAAATTCTGCACAAACAGCTCAAACGCTTCTGGTGTTAGTGAGCAACCTGATGCACGAGGATGTCCACCCCCACCAAGCTCTCCTGCAATTTTACTCAAGTTGTATTCGTCCTTTACGGTACGTAAGCCCATTTTCTGTCTTCCCATATCAACTAAAACAGAGAAATTAATATCATCGTGCTGTAGGCATAGATAATTTCCAAGCTCTGATTGATAGTTCTCGGCAAATACAACACCAACGTAATACTCTGTTCCGTGAAGATTTACAGATGCTTTAATCAGTTGCTTTTCTTTATCATGCAAATATTTTTCAATTTTCTTTTCTTCAACCTCTAATAAAATTTGATGGCGCTCTGAGAATGCAAACGCTGTAACCGACTCATCTTGTAACGATGCTTCTAGCGTTTCTAAAATAGTATCTTGAAACTCGTCGCGGCTAATTAAGTAATAAAGGTTATTTAGCTGCTTGGCACGCTGATTATCCTTTTCAAACCAGTCCCACGTATCAAACTGACGTACAAGCTCGACGTAGTCATCAAGCGCCGCCGTTTTTGCCAAATAATCATTCTCCACTAAATAATCGTAAAATAACGTCGTGGCCGCGGTTTTTGTGCCATCTTCATAGGTAGGTACAATATGAGCCCACTCATACTTTTCTGCAAGCGGTAAAGCGGACGCATGATGATCAAGTAGCGTCACCTTTTGTCCTTTCTCAATACGCTCTTGAAGAAGCGCTGCCACCTCATCGTTGACACTAATATCTGTAATATATAGATCGATATCTGTTTCTTCATGTGCTTCTAAAAATTCGGATACCACTTGGTCAATATGCTTGACGCCCACACAGCTCGCTTCAAAGTCTCGATCTTTGAATGCAAGCTTTGCTAGAATAGCGGGGCTTATGCCGTCTAAATCATTGTGAGAAAATAAGTGTATTTTGTTCATCGTAATCCATCCTTATGTATTCATTTCTTTGCTAGTATGTACGTCCACTGCTGAAAATACTTATTAGACCCGGGTCACAGATTGCTGAATTTGCTCATAGTGATGCACATCGTGGTGGACAATTTCCGTAAGTAAAAGCATCAACGAGTAGGGTTCGTTAGTGTGAGGACAATGTGAAAGACCATTTACGACAATCGGACTCATCATCTTTTCCTCTTCCCACAAAATCACCTCATTCAGCAGCTCAATGCGCGTATCAATCAATTCGTTTAAAAGAAATAGCTGATCGGCCATTTCCTTACCGTATTGAACCGATTGTTCATTGTAGAAGTGAAAGTCCGGAAACTCAATAGTATCGCCTGCCTGTATTTTTGGCAAGACTACCTCTAAAAAATAGTCATCCCACCCTTTTAAATGAGCCACAACATCTCTTGGACACCACTTACCAACGGCCAGCGCTTCGTTCCACTCGCCACCTGATAAATCCTTCCATTCTTCTCCCCACTCTGCAAGCTTCGATAACCTTGTCAACACGTGCTTTTTCATCTGCATCCCCCTCTGTTCTGATTATATCACAAAAAAGAACAAACGTTCGTAATTGATTAAAAATAAAAGAAGCGAGAGGCATCTTCCTCTCGCGATTCGTTTTGACAGATAATCTTACGATGTAATCGACGATTGTGTCTTTTTCATTTCTGCATATTCTTCTTTCAATATCGCATAAAACTCGGAGTCTTCCGGTTGTCCCCATTTAAATATATGGTGCTTAAACGTACCCTCGTAGCTCATGCCACATTTTTTCATAATGTTCGTAGACGCAGGATTACGTGCGAGGGCGGATGCGTGAATTTTATTTAGACCTAGTTCGTCAAATCCGTATTGAATCATCCGCTTGGTTACTTCCGTCATATAGCCCTTTCCCCAAAACGGTACCCCAATCCAATAGCCAAGCTCTGCTTTTTGATGAAGAAGCTCAAGCTTAAGGGTATACGTTCCGATAATCTCTCCTGTTTGTTTATCCGTAATCGCAAACGTATACGCTTCCTGTTGCTCCGCTTTTTTCTTGCTTCTTATAATCCAATTTCTTGCCTCACCCTCAGGATACGGATGTGGAATAAGTAGCGTTGTGTCCGCAATGAGGCGGTCTGAGGCAAGTTTTTCCACGAATGGGGCATCTTCTTCACGTAATGGACGTAACGTCAGTCGTTCAGTATGTAATGTTGGAGTCATACAATCACCTTCCATGTTTTAGAAAATTATTCTTGTATTTTAGCATATTTATAGGAGTATAAGACAAAATATTTTCTATTTTCTAAAAAAGGAGCTAAAATTCGATGAATCATTCCCTTTTTGTTAGCGTGATCATTCCTTCTTATAATAAAGATCCGTTGCTTCGTTTAACGCTTGAAGCATTTGAGCATCAAACGTATCAGCCATTTGAAGTGATTTTAGTAGACGACGGTTCTACCGATGGAACATTTGCATACTGTGCGCGCTACAAGCCCGATTATTCCTTTACGTACATTCGCCATACGGAAAACAAAGGACGTTCACAGTCTCGTAATGTCGGCATTCAAAAAGCAAAAGGCGACGTTTTAATCTTTTTAGATAGCGAGATGGTTGTCATGTCTGATTTTATTCAACAGCACGCCAAACATCACCGAAACCATTTAAATCGACTTGTGACGGGAGCACTTTATACGCGTACCCTTTATACATACGCGCTCCCTGGACTTTCTTCTAGACAGTTGAAGCCGATCAAACATCACCTCGGAGATCATCCATGGTTTTCTCGTCGAAAAGAACCGCTCCAACTTTTAACTTATGACGACATTCAACATAAAAAATGGAAGCGGCTTATGGTTGAGCAGCCTTATTTTGAAGAAGAAATGATTAAGCCGTTCGGTCCCTCCTTGCAAGGGTTGCATATGACGTGGCTTGCCTTTTTTTCTGGGAATATCTCCATGCGAAAAGACTTCCTCAAAACGGTAGGCGATTTCGATGAGAAATTTTTAGGCTACGGCTGGGAGGACAGAGAGCTTGGCTATCGTTTTTACAAACAAAACGCGCAATTTTTTGGTGACGCCCTCACCATCGCTTATCACCAAGAGCATCCAATTGGTGAGGACAAAATCGAAGAATCCATTCGCAATTTGCTTTATTTTTATGAAAAGCATGGGGATATTACAATCCTCCTTGCCCTGCTTGAATTTCGAAAACCACGGCTGTCTATTGTGCAAATGAATAGCATTGCGCGCCAGTATCATTCTTTATGCGAGCTAAATCATACGCGCATTACGAAAAAGTTTGAGGAACTGCTTCGAACGTGGGCCTATTCATTTACAGACGTTCCCTTTATTCCGATCAAAGAAAATGAGCCAACAGAAAATGATATAAATTTGCTACAGGACGGAAAATGGAAAGAATTTTTTTCCTTGTATAAACAACTGCGTTATTACGAAAGGTAATATTTTACATCTGACTCACAAAAAGATATACTATCAATAAATGCACGGGAGGTTTTAGCTATGACAAAACCCATTTCACGCGTTGTCATCGCTCTCATTACCATTTTGACAGCGAGTATGATCATTCATATGTATCATTCGTATCAAGTCTTTATCTCTCATCCTGAATGGTCGGCTCCTTTGCAACCGCGACTGGTTGCGACCGCTGTTCCCTACCTATTGTTGATCTGCTTGATTACTGTACTTGGGGTTATATACAAGAAAACTCGTTAATAAAAAAATCCGACCATGTTTGAAACATGATCGGATTTTTTTTACCCCTTCACAGAACCCGTTGTCATTCCTTTAACCAAATATTTTTGTAGGAACAAGAATACGAGAATCATTGGAATCGACGCAACGACGACTCCTGTAAAGATAATTGGGTAGTTGGTGACATATTCGCCTCGGAAATCAAGAAGTGCGACAGGTAACGTCTTGACATCGTCTGATTTTAATAAAAGGAGTGGATATAATAGGTCGTTCCACACCATTACAGAGCAAAAGATGCCGACAGATGCTAGTCCAGGAAGTGATAATGGCAGCACCATCTTTCGATAAATCATCCATTCGCTCGCTCCATCAATACGTGCTGCTTCAATAATTGTTTTAGGCACGGTGCGCATAAAGCCTGTTAAAATAAACACGGCCGTTGGCAGTAAAAAGGCGATTGTAACTAGAATAAGCCCTTGAAACGTATCGAGAAGCCCTAATTTATCTAATAAGATGTATACCGGAATCATGTTTACCTGCGCCGGAACCATCATTCCTAAAATAAAGAACGTAAAGACGAGCCAGCTCACCTTTTTCGATAAACGAATGACCGAAAACGAAATCAGGCTACTGAAAAACAGCAGAACAACAATCGTTACAACCGTTACAAATAAACTGTTAAAAAAGTAGCGCGTCATCGCCTCATTCACAAATAACTCGCGGTAATTATCTAAACTCCATGCCTTCGGAAGCGAAAACACGTGCTGATACAGCTCTGGCGTCGTTTTAAACGATGCTAAAAAGACCAGGCTCACAGGAATAAGAATTAAAAGCGCATATAATAGTAAAATAAGCTGTTTGGTTACTTTCATCTCCTGAAACCCCCTCTCTATTCCGAACCGCTGCTTTGATTAATCAGTTTAAACTGAAGAACGGTTAATAGCGCGATAATAATCATGAAGACAACTGCAATCGCCGAGGCGTATCCGAAGTGGAAGTTTCCAAACGCTTCGTGATAAACGAGCGTTGATAAAATTTCCGTTCCGTGCGAAGGACCACCGTCCGTCATCGCAATAATTAAATCAAACGCCTTAAAGCTTTGAATCATCGTATACACCGTCACAATAATAAGTGACGGGGCAAGAAGCGGAAGCGTTACGTGACGAAATCTTTGCCATCTAGAAGCGCCGTCTACCTCTGCTGCTTCTAACACCTCTTTTGGCAATGAATGAAGACCTGCGACAAAGATAATCGTCATTTGGCCAATATGGGCCCACACTTGGACGAATGCGATACTAAAGATCGCAACTTTCCGGTCCCCAAGCCATGACTGCGCAAGTGATTCAAGGCCAATCGATTGAAGCGTTTGGTTTAGTGCGCCCATATTAGGGTCATACATAAAGATCCAAATGAACGCAATCGACACGGACGCAAGAATTGTTGGCAAAAAGAAAATCGTTCGATACACGATGTTCATCTTGCTGTTTTTCATAAGCATCATCGCAAAAAACAAGCTGACGCATGTTTGAACGATTAATACCGTAATCATAAATTTTAAATTGTTGAAAATGGATGTTTTAAAAATAGGATCGTCCGTGAACAGACGCTGGTAATTGTCTATGCCGACAAACTGATACGTGCTTGAGATCCCGTCCCAATTCGTAAAACTAAGAGCCAGTGCCGCAATCGTTGGGAGTACAAAAAAGATCGCATAAATGAGAAAACCAGGGAGGATAAACGGAATAAACGCCCTGTTTTTCTCGATCTTATTTGACGTAGACAAGCGAGCTTGTGGGCTCGCCTGCTTGTTTATTTCAATATTATTGGAGGGCACGCTTAACTTCCTCCTGTGCTTTTTCAGCCGCTTTTTCTGGTGACATACCAGAAATTACGTCTTGAACGGAAACTTCAATCGCTTTACTAATTGGCTCTTTTGTAATTGTAAAGCGCGGTTGGAAACGCGTTTTCTTATCTAACCATTTTGCACTTTCTTCTAGTTCCTTCGAGTCATAGCTTACATCATTCAGCGTAAGGAGCTGACCTGTTTTGTTAGCATATTCACTTGCTACCTTAGACTCTGTTAGATACGATAAGAACTTTTCAGCTGCTTTTTTATGCGCTGATTTCGCATTTACACCAAGCATAAATGTCGCAGTGTGAATACCATCATATACTTTTTGATCTTCTGAGACGGTAATCGGTGCTAGTAGACCTTGCTTGATCGTTGGGTTTTGCTGTGCGACTGTTGCCATCATGTACGAACCGTGTGCAAGCATTGCAGCCTTTTCCTGTGCGAATAAAACGGCTGCTCCGTCTTTCTTCGTCCCTAACGGATCTTTTTGGAAATAGCCTTTATCCTGAAGTTCTTTAATTTGGCTAAGCGTTTTCACATACCACTCGTTTGTTAAGCTTTCCTCGCCTTTTTCAAGCTTTTCAAATACTTTCTCATCTGGCTGATTGTTCATCATCATTGGGTTAATAAATTGACTTGGGCTGATGTCTCCTGAAAAGGCAATTGGGATGTACCCCGCTTTTTTCAGTTTTTCACATCCAGCTAAGAACGAATCCCAATCTTTCGGGACATCAATTCCTTCTTTTTCAAAAATCCCCTTGTTGTAAACTGGAATGTTGTATACGAGCTGATATGGAAGAGCTAGCTGTTTGTTATCTGCCTGACCTGCTGCAAGTAGATCATCCTTAAACGATTTCACAAATGATTTTCCTGTTAAATCCTCATAAACGCCTGCTTTTTGGAGCGTAGCAAATTGGCTACCTGGGAAGCTAGCGAAAACGTCCGCTCCTTTTCCAGATAAAAGCGTTGCCTGTACCTGTGCTTGATATGAATCAGACGGATACACTTTCATATCCACTTTAATAGATGGATTTTCTTTTTCAAACTTCGAAATAATGCCTTTAAATGCGGCCGTATCTTCCCCGCGCCAGTGCACAAATTGAATCGTTGTCTGTTTGCCGCCAGATGTTGACGACGAGCACCCTGTAATAACAAATACGCTAATTAATAAAATGATCAGTGAAGCCCACGTTTTTTTCATTTTTCCACCCCACGTTTTTTATAAATGCTGACCTTGAAGCTCTTTTTTTATTTTTGGAAACAGTAATTCTCCTACACGATAAGCTTCCTCAAGATGTGGATACCCTGATAAAATGAAGTAATCAATTCCAAGATCTTCGTATTCTTTTAGGCGCGCATACACCGTATCTGGATCTCCTACTAAAGCCGTCGATGCTCCCTCACGCGCAAGACCAATTCCAGCCCAGAGGTTAGGACTAATTTCTAGATCACGGATATTGTCCTGACCCGCACTAATTTTTGTCATGTGCTGCTGTGCATGAGAATCGAATTCAGCCATCTTTTTACGTTGCGCTGCAATTACGTCGTCATCCACATACTGAATGAGCTCTCCTGCTGCTTTCCACGCTTCGTCCTCTGTTTCTCGTACAACAACGTGAAGACGAATACCAAATTGGACCGTTCGACCGAGGGCAGCAGCTTTTTCTCTTACTGCATCAATACGCTTTTTCACGTCCTCAGGCTTCTCTCCCCATACGAGATACACGTCAACGTGCTTTGCTGCTAAATCTTGTGCGGCAGGTGAGAATCCCCCTAAAAATAGCGGTGGATGTGGCTTCTGAACCGCGTTTAAACGAACGTGACCACCTTTAATTTGATGATGCTTCCCGTCAAAATCGACGCGCTCTCCTTGAAGCTCTCGTTTCCAAATATCCAAATACTCGTCGGCAAGCTCATAGCGCTCATCGTGCTCGAGATGAAGACCGTCCGCTGCAAGCTCCACTGGATTTCCGCCTGATACAACGTTCAGATTTAAGCGCCCACCTGATAAACGATCAAATGTTGCTGCCATTCTCGCCGCAATTGACGGAGACATAAAGCCTGGTCGAAGCGCGACGAGAAAATTCATTTGTTTCGTAAACGGTAACAAAGACGATGCCACAACCCAAGCATCTTCACAGTTATGACCCGTCGGAAGGAGTGCTCCCTCAAACCCAACCGTATCGACCGCCTGTGCGACCTGCTTCAAATAATCATATGTAACTTCTCGTTTTCCTTTTTCTGTTCCTAAATAACGTGTTTCGCCTGCTGTTGGCAAGAACCAGTATAGATGCATGATGTAAAACCCCTTTTGTAAAATAGTTTTTTAGAATAGCTTATAATACTGATGAACTTACTAGGTTTTATGTTGAAAGAGGAGCCTATTAGAAAAAGCTTCTAATAGACTGCTATTTTTATACTATTCAATCGGCTGTAAAATAGGCACGTTAATTTGAACCGTATCTGGATACTTGATTCCCGCTCCCGTATTTAAACAGACAACCGTTTCATTTTCTTTAATCCAGCCGGATTCACGAAGCTTTTTCGCAGCGGCAACCGTCGCCGCCCCCTCTGGACAAACGAACAGCCCTTCTTCATTTGCAAGAAGCTCTTGCTCATGCAGGAGTTCAGCATCCGTAATTTCAATTCCGCATCCGTCTGACTCGTATAACGCTTCTAATACAAGGAAATCACCGAGCGCTTTTGGTACGTTAATACCAAAGGCAATTGTTTCAGAGTTCTGCCAGAATTCTGAATCTTTTCTCCCTTCTTTCCACGCTTTGACGATTGGTGCACAGCCATCTGACTGAACGGCTACTAGGCGTGGGAATTTGTCTGGTGAAATCCAGCCTAATTCTTGAAGTTCTTTTAGCGCCTTGTAAATCCCAATAATTCCGACCCCTCCGCCTGTTGGGTACAAAATAACATCCGGAACATTCCAACCAAGCTGCTCCGCGATTTCAATGCCCATCGTCTTTTTCCCTTCGATGCGGTAAGGTTCCTTCAATGTAGAAGCATCAAAAATCCCTTTTTCCTTTACCATCTTGCCAACGATTTTCCCAGCATCGCTGATGAGACCGTCTACAAGCGATAAATTAGCACCTGAAATGGCACATTCGTTACGCGTGATTTTTGGTGCATCAACAGGCATTACAATATGTGACGTGATGCCCGCACGTGAGGAATACAAGGACCAAGCCGCTCCTGCATTTCCGTTTGTTGGCATCGCTAGTTCTTTTACGCCTACTTCTTTTGCCTTTGATACGCCAACGGTTGCTCCTCGTGCTTTAAAGGAACCTGTCGGAATTAATCCTTCATCTTTTACGTATAAATTTGAAATCCCAAGTCGTTTACCCGTATTTGAAATAGGCAATAGCGGGGTCATTCCCTCTCCTAGTGTTACAACATTATCCGCTGATGCGACCGGCAATAATTCATGATAGCGCCATAGCGTATTCTCGCGATCTAGCAAGCTCTCACGCTGCCAAAATGCTTTTAACCCGTCCATATCATAAGCCACCAAAAGCGGTGAGCCACATGTACATAATTGATTTTGCTCCGTGTGATCATATGTTGATTGACATTTCGGACAATAAAGATGAGAAACATAGCTGTATTTCATGTAAAAAGCTCCCTTCTGTTGCACAAAAGGCCCACACTCTTTCAACCTACGAGTATGAGCCGCTTTTTCTAATCACCATTGACAAACTTATCAGAAAATAGTGGACTATCCTTCTATATTATTCACACTTTTCCAAGCTGTCAAGTATGTTTTGTAAGGAAAAGCAAATTATGAACCTTTTTTCTTAAGACTTCCTTCGATGACCAGAACGTCATGATTTCATCAGTCCATAGAAGAAGAGGTTCATCACATCAATTCGCATCTGCTCGTCTTCTAGTAAAGCGGCCTTTTCAGGCGTTTGGAAGTACGACTGAAACATATCTAAATACACGAGTAAGCTATTTAAGGAAAAATCTGCGTTCAAATTACCGCTTCTTTTTCCGTCTTCTAAAAGCTTCATCATAAGTGGAAGGGAATAGTGCTGATAAAATGTTTCGAAGAAATGTGTTAGTCTAGGATCTAACTCTAGGATTTCTTGTAAAAAAAGTGGATTCATCTCATTTGCTTCAAGCAGCTTGTCACTCATCAATTGCTCTACTTTTTGTTTAAACGGCTTGTCACTCATCACTAATTTTTCGTATGTTTCATGCTTTTTCATGGCATATCCTTTTATAACTTCCAACAGCAGATTTTCTTTGCTTTCAAAGTAATTGTAGATCGTTACT
Source organism: Priestia koreensis (assembly GCF_001274935.1). Taxonomy (GTDB): domain Bacteria; phylum Bacillota; class Bacilli; order Bacillales; family Bacillaceae_H; genus Bacillus_AG; species Bacillus_AG koreensis. The sequence continues at coordinate 154,220 of NZ_LILC01000007.1, forward strand.
TGAGACACACCCGCTTCTTTTGCGATTTGCGATATATTCACGCCCTTTACCCCATTTTGGAAAAACAACGTAAAAGCGCTTGTTAAAATTGCTTGTTTTTTTTGCTCTGTTCGTTTTTTAAAACCATCCATTATGCATCACCACCTTCAGTATAGCAAAAAATGAACTTTTTTACTCGTTTCATTTCAAAACCTATTGCCTTATTCCAATAAATAACATACAATAATTTTGAACTCAAATATAAAAAGTATTTCAAAACTTCCCGTGAAGGAGAAAAAAAGATGATTAGCATCTCAAATTTAACGAAGAAGTTTCAAAATGGAAAAGGGATTTACAATGTTGATTTATCCGTAGAAAAGGGCGAAGTGATGGGCTTCATCGGACCAAACGGCGCGGGGAAATCAACGACGATTCGTCATTTAATGGGATTTATGAAATCAGATGAAGGAACTGCTACGATTCAAGGACTTGACTGCTTTAAGCAGGCAGCAGACGTACAAAAAATGGTTGGATATCTTCCTGGAGAAATTGCTTTTTTTGATGGTATGAATGGACTTGACTTTTTGAACCTCATGGGAAACATGCGTGGAACTTATAATGATGATTATCGTAATGAATTAATTCACCGCTTTCAGTTTGATGTCAAAACACCTATTCGTAAAATGTCAAAAGGAATGAAACAGAAAGTAGGAATTATTGCTGCGTTTATGCATCGTCCGAACGTTCTTTTACTTGACGAACCAACTTCTGGACTGGATCCGCTCATGCAAAACATATTTATGGATCTTGTTCTTGAACATAAACAAAGAGGCACAGCAATTTTAATGTCTTCCCATATCTTTTCTGAGATTGATCGAGTATGTGATCAGCTCGCTATTATTAAAGATGGCCGGATTATCGTTTCTTCCCCTGTAGACGCCCTAGAGAAAAAACAATTTTTAAAGGTTACGGTAAAAGACGAAGTAGATGTCGAAAAACTTAAGCAGTCTCCTCTTGTTATTGAAGCGTGTAAAAATGGTGTGGTGACCATCCGAATAGAAGATAACTATTCTACTATTTTTCAAGAGCTTTCACGTGTACAAGTGCTGCACATGGAAACGTATCATGAAAAGTTAGAGGATTTATTTATCAACTATTACGAAGCTGGAGGTCAAAAACATGAATACAGCACTTTATAAACAAATGCTGAAGCGGAATAGTCGTCCGTTTGCAAGCTTTTCACTTGGTTCGAGCTTTTATCTGTTACTAGTTATTGCTTTGTATCCATCAATTGCGAGCACGAAAAGCATGGATGAACTTTTGAAGCAAATGCCCGCAGGCTTTTCAAAAGCGTTTGGCTTAGAAGGAGGACTTTCAACCCTCAGCGACTTTATTGCAGCGGACTACTACGGTGTGCTGATGATCGTCATTTTAGCTGTATTTTCCTTAACAACCGCGATGCAGCTTGTCGTTAAACTAGTTGACCAAGGATCTATGGCATATTTGCTAGCGACACCTCATTCACGTGGTACAATCATTCGTACTCAGGCACTGGTTCTTGTGACGGGATTAGGAGCAATTATGGGGACGATGACAGTAGCAGGAATCGCTGGTGGCTATCTCCTAGTTGATGATGTTTCTTTTGACGCATGGTCATTCATTAAAATGAACATCGCTGCCTTTTTTCTCTTTTTTGTACTAGGCGCTTTTAGCTTTTTTATTTCATGTGTCACAAACGATGCGAAAAAAGCCATTGGTATCGCAGCGGTGGTCACGATTTTATCCTATGCGTTTGACTTGGCTGGGAAGCTCTCAGACAACGTAGCATGGATGCGTTCACTTTCACTATTTTCCCTGTTTGATCCCGTCGCTATTGCTAAGGGAACAGAACCGATCCTTTTGACTTGCCTTCTCCTATGTGGAATTGGCGCTGTCTTTTACGTTTTAGCTGTGCTTCTTTTTTCAAAACGTGATTTACCCCTTTAATCGGAAAAGCCGCATTCCCCCTTTTGGAATGTGGCTTTTTTCTTAATCATGCTTTCTTTAAATAAACTCTTCATTGCCTACCTTCTGAACAAGCTCTTGAAATTTAGTACCATATTTTTGAATTTTGAGTTGATCTTTCTCAGACGATAAACTCGGCTTTCGTTTTCCACATATAAGCACATCTTTTTCTCCATAAGAATTTTGTAGCTGAATATATGGTCGTAAAGCGTATCCTTTGACGTTCGGAAGCATGGCTGTTAACCATGCTAGTTGCTCCGTAGTATACAGCTTAGGAGAAAAATCTAGCACTTCAAGGTGGGGGATGGTCGTATAAATAGAGAGATCCTCTTCTTTGATTCCTTTCCCTGAAAATGTAAATTCCTTTAACGTTGGATGTCTTTCTAAACTGCTTAAATTATCTAGGGCACTTGTAGGCCAGACAGCATCTCCAAAAAAGACTCTTTCTAAAGAAGGTGCAAACTGTATTCCTTCTAGAGAATGCAGGCGTGTAAAATCGCTAATATATAACCCCTTCGACGACTGATTTTCTTGCATATCCCATAGTTCAGTAATACGTTGGTTGTGAAAAAAACCAATAAACTCTACATTTTTTAGCGTTGATAGACTGGACCAATCCTCCACAAGCTTGTTTTTCCAAAACATAATGGCTCTGGATTTATGTCCCTGTGTTCGCACAAAATAATCAAACGCCTCCTGCTTCAGCCCATAAATTTTTACACAATCTAGGTTTTCAAGATTATTCATTGCATCAATTTCGGTAAACGTCACATTCCCATTAATGATTTGAGAATTTTTCTGTTCAATCCACGTGTAGTCATCCGATGAGTGACAAAGCCTATGAAACGCTTCTGTATCCATTTTTCCCTCTCCAATCTCATGATTCGTTAAAAAGACCCATTTGCTTCTTTATATTTCATAGTAAATGAATATGATGAGAAAAAGTATTTAAAAAAAGACTTTGAAATGATTTTTGAAAAAGACCTGTACTAATTCTTTGTCTACCATATTAAAAATAATTATAGTCCAAAAGAATCATAATTATTTTTTTTCAAAAAAAGCGTAACTTTTTGTATCCCTATAGCGTCTAATAGTCGAAACCCAAAACCCTTTTTCATGCTTTAGGAGTTGCTCTTGTGGGTGTACTCCTAGCGGAATTGCGTGCTTCTTACCAACCCTCAAGGTAAGAAGCTGTAATTCCGCTTTTTTTTGCATAAGGCTCTGTTAAATTTTAATGTTGATTTTAGAAAGAAATATATGGGGGAATCTATAAACTGGGGGTTCCCCGTTATAAATTTAGTTTGTATTGTATTAGTTGGCTGTTCATCCCTAAATATTCTTCGCTACCCAATCTACTAATTTCCTTAAATCCTATCTTTTGAAGCATTTTTCGTGAACGAACATTGGCTTCGTGTGTTTCTGCGTTAAAAGTTGTAATTCCTAATTTCTTTGAGGCATACTCCATCATACATATGGCAGAATTATATCCAAGCCCTTTTCCCCACAACCCACTTTCTCCAATTGCAATACCTAACTCAGCAGTATTATCTTTAATACAGGCTAAATCTGCATAACCGATTAATTTCTCGTTAAGCTCTATTCCCATTCTGATAAAATCTTCAGCTACATTATTAACACATTTGAGCCACCAACTATATACTTCTTCAGGGCTTCTATTTAAGTCCCATCCATTAGCTGAGCAAAAAGAGTCATCCTTGCTCCATTTCAATACAGTTTCATAATCATTTATGGTTAAAGGTCTTATCTTTAAGCACTGTGAAATGTTCTTATTAGCATTCATTCCTATTTCCCCATCCTTTATATATTGAATTTAGACAAACGTAAAGTATCATAAGTATCTGTCATTTCAAATACAAATGATGATAACAAGAATTCTTTGATATTGTGTTTAGTGCTTTCATTACTACGACTATCAATGAACAAAAACCAAGACAGGTAATTATCGAGATATTTTGTAGCCACACCTTTAAAGCGGTCTAACCACTGTTTCATACGAGAATGAAGTCCATTTACATTCTGAATGTGGTACAAGCCTTTAATAACGTGCTTTCCATCATTTGATTTAATTCGATAATGTTCTATTCCTTTTTCCCTTGCGTAGGTTTTATAAGCTCTCCAAGCGTCTGTTACAAGTACATTTTCAGGCGATAGTTTAGAGCCAATCATATTATCGACCTTAGTTTTCACAACCCGACCCATACAAGCGACTTTGGAGACGGTTGCCTTGGTTCGGTCTCTGGCAACAAGTACGCAGACCTGTTCGTGGCTAATTCCTCTATGTTTAGATTTTCCTCCACGCTTACGAGGTTTGCGGTCAGAAATGCCTCGCTTACCTTTTTCAGAGTATAGGAAATAGGTTTCGTCAACTTCAACGATACCTTCAAATTGCTCAAAATCCAATTGCTTCAAGGCACTTAATAGTTTGTGTCTCCAATAAAAAAGTGTAACCCAAGTAACCCCTACGATTTCGGCAGATTTTCGTAGCGAATAACCCTTGAACATACAATCCACAAATGTAATCCATTCATTGCCTTTTCTTGTTCGGTAAAGAACAGTATTGGTTGTGTCGGTGAATGTCTTACTGCAACACTTACAACGGTAGCGTTGGCGACTATTATATTTTCCAAACCTAACAACGTGTTCAGATGCACAATGAGGGCATTCAAATCCTTCGTTAAAACGAGTTTCCCTCATTTCATTGATAAGACGACCACCAACAGATGAAGAAGGTTCAACATAGCGTTTAACCCATTGAAAAATACGTTCTTTTTCTGTGTGTGACAAACCATCGATATGTTTTAGTAGATTATTGAACGCTTTACTCAACCTTCTCACCTCACCGAATGTATGTTCTTTCGGTAATTATACTAAGAATTCGGGGAGTAATCAAATATCAACAATTACCTTTAACAGAGCCTTGCATAAAAAAAGCTACCTCATTAAGAGGCAGCTTTTAATTCACGGTCTTGTTGATACACATCGTACACCAAAAAGCTGAGCGCAAAAAACAAGACAAGAATTAGGACAGATTCTGTGACGATGTATACGCCAGCTAGATAAGCCCCCACTAAAAACGTTTGAATGCTTAAGCGGTCTCGCTTAAATGCAAGTTGTGACGAAAAGTAGACAACAGCCGTTCCTAGCGATAATAGCCAGCTGTTATGAATATGTAAAACATGAACAAAGAAATAAATGCAGTACGGTACGTAAACAACACTTTCGACAATACTTGAAATCCCAACAAAAGCAAACCACCATTGCTTTTCTTTTAACGTATCTGGGAATGTCACTTCTACCGACTTTGGAAGCTCTTCTTTTTCAAAGATCGACTCTCCGTGATCCTTCATCCACTGAATACCGAATGATAAAAGGATGAAGAACACAAAGCCAACCATCAGCAAAAATTTCACTAAAGAAGGAAATGCCTTTGTTTCTCTTACCGTGTCTAAGTAAACACCTTTCCAGCCTAATTCTACAAGCGGTATATGAAACATTGTTACGATAAAAATAAATACTACAAGTACCACGAGATACGCTAAAAACTGTTCACGATAAAACTGCACTTTCTTTCTTTCAGACAGCGTTCGTGATACCGTAACGTTTTCCACAAACGGTCGGATAAGAAAAATGAGTAAGAATAATAGTATGTACCAAATCATGCAGTATGTAATCACCTTTTCACAATTAGTCTATCAATAATGTCTGCATTACTGACGATGATCGTTCTTTTGATTATTGCTATCTATTCCAACTGATGAAGTACTCACTTTTTTCTTAATCTATACTTGGAACTAGCACCTACTAATAGTAACGAAAAAAAAGAAGAATTGTCAAATGAATATAGTTCGAGAAAAATATGGAGAGATCTTCCCGTTATTTTACACATTCTTCAATCAGTTTTGCGACGTTCATCCCACTGATCGTGACCATCGGAGATCCTCCGCCTGGATGCGTGGTTCCTCCTGTAAAATACACGTTTTTAATATCCTTTGATTGATTGCTCGGTCGCAAAAAGCTATCTATTTTCCGATTCGAGCTCACCCCATAAAGAGCTCCTTTATAAGCTGAAAAGCGGCTTTTAATTTCGCCCGGAGTGATAACCTTTTCCTCGACTAGATCTGCTTGTACATCGATGCCAAATCGTTTTAGTTTCTCGTAAACAACAGCCTTATAGTTTCCTCCCATCTCTTCGTTTTCTTTCGTTAAGGCAGGCGCATTCACTAAAATAAATAAATTATCACCAGGCGCTCGATTGCGATCTGTGTACGACGAGTTACACACATAGATAGTCGGATCTGTCGGATACGTTCGCTTATCAAATAGTTCCCTAAATTCGTTTTGATAATCATCTGTGAAATATACCTGATGATGAATGAGATTCGGATTCCTTGTTTTTGTTCCTGCTAAAATCACATACGCTGAAATGGACGGCTCAAAATGGGCGATCTTCTGGTCGGAAAAGTGCGGGCGATCCTCTTCCGCTACTAGTTCCGGATAGACGGAGAGAAGATCACCGTTCATCACCACGAAGTCGGCTGAGAGCGCATCGCCATTGTCTAGCTTGACCCCTTTCGCTCGCTTTTGCTCCACGTCCACTGACAACACTTTTGTTCCTAAACGCAAATCCCCGCCAAGCTTTTGAAAAATACGTGCAAATGATTCTGCAATGGTCGTATTTCCACCTTTTACATAGTAAACCCCGTCCGTCATCTCCAAATGACCGATAAGCGAAAACGTCGCAGGCGATACGTACGGGGACGAGCCGATGTACGTTGCGTAGCGATTAAACGCCCAGCGGATTTGTTCATTTTGGAAATAGTGGCGATGAAACGCCTCCATCGACTGTAGGGGCCGTACGCTCGTTAAAGCGCGGAATAACTTCGGATCAAGATAGTCTCTCCAAGAGGTAAACGTTCGGTAGAAGAACTCCTGCTCGGATATTGTATAAAGACGCTCAATTTCTGCCAAATACTTTTCGTACATCTGCTTAGCCGTTACGTCAAGCTGGGAAAATTGTGTCAGCATCTTCTCTCGATCGGTCGTCATCGCAAACGTCGTTCCATCACTAAAATGGTTGTTTGTGTGATGATCAAGCTTAATCCACTCTAAGTAATCCTCTGGTCTTTCTCCTGCTTCCTCAATGACACGATTAAAAACGGCTGGCATCGTCATCGTATTCGGCCCAAAGTCAAATTCATAGTCTCCGAGCTTAACAGGCATCATCTTACCGCCCGGGTGCTCATTTTTCTCAATAACTGTAACTGAAAACCCTTTTTTCTGAAGCAGAACGGCCGCTGCAAGGCCCCCTAGTCCTGCTCCAATAATTACGACTCGTTTCATTGATATCGTCTTCCTTTCCATTCGTACCCTTTTTTCTTGAGGCTCACCGTCATTGAATAGATCATCATCGCGATCAGCGCACAGGCTGCAGCAGGCATCGTCAAAAAAAGAAACGGACGTTGCCTCGTTGATCGGTCAATGAGAAGTCGTTGCAAAAGCGTCACGATAAACGGTAGAACATACAGCCACTGATGCGAAAACAGCCCTACAAAAAACAATCCAAACGAACCTATATAGAGCATCGCATAAAAAAGTGCAACGATACACACAGCAATAGGAGAGCGACCCAGTCCTGTATAAATATTTTTCGCAAAGCCACTCCACACCTCCTTGTTCGTCTCATACATGTAGCACGTCACGTGTGAAGTTACGTTCGCTAGCAAAACGGGAATTCCTTTTTGTTTCATCGTTCGGGCAATATGTACATCCTCTACAAGCGAATGTTGAACGCTCGTATGACCACCTATTTTCTCATAGGCACCTTTTTCAAAAAACATAAAGGCTCCGTGAGCAGCCGTAGCGGCTGGCCACGTTGTTTTATTTGCGATTAGAATAGGCAAGTGCGTATACACGACAAAATGTTGCATGGGGACGAGAAGCTTTTCAAGAAACGTCCGCACCGGAAATTTAGGAAATCCTGTGACAAGCCCTGCTTCTTTCTCTTGACTAAGCCCAAGAACTTTTTCAACCGTATCTGACTTTAGACGAACATCGGCATCAATAAACAGCAAGTATTCACCTGTTGCAGCACTTGAGAGCTGATGGCAGGCATGAACTTTACCAACCCATCCGTCTGGAAGCTGTTTTCCGTTCATCACATGAATTCGCTTGTCGTCTTTCATGTGCATTTCAAGCTTCTCACCTGTCCGGTCTGTCGATTGATCGTTTAAGACAAGGATTTCGAGATTCGGATATGTTAAGCTTTGGACGGATTGCATCAGTTCGTCTACGTTTCGCTCTTCGTTACGCATTGGAATCAAAACGGAGACAAGGGGTGAATCAGAAGGAGTATACGCGCGTCTCACTGACGGCGTAAACCATACGTTGACTGCCGTTCCAATCAAAAAGAAACAGGCAATTAGTAAATAAACGATCATTTTTTTCCCCTTCCTTTCCACCACGTCAACCACTCGCTAATGGTTTTATAACCTGAGACAATCGTTTCGTAGCCGGTATTCTTTTCTTCTATAACAAACGATTTCACTTCATCAAGCTGGTCTGTTAATTTACTTGCCATTGTGCTTGTTAATTCAGCGCGCGTCTCGTTCGGGTGAAACGAAATCGGATTTCCCGTATACACGTAGAGCTCGGGTCGCTGGTCGTGATGATACGTATAGTAAAAGCTGACCGGGATGACACGTACGGACTGTACTTGATCGACCAGGTAAGATGTTCCAGAAGCAAACGTCAAGGGGCGCTTCTCCTGATGTTCCTCCTGACCTTGCGGGAAAATCCAAACGCTTTTTTTATCCCCCAACAGCTTCTTAGCAAATTGAAGCGATTTTAATACGTGCTTTGGAGATGTGGGATTCACTGAAAAAGCTCCAATTTTTTTAAAAAAGGAGAAGGATTTCATCCCCTCCTCCGACATCATAGCGTAGCTATCGTGCTTAATTTTAACTGCGTTTATGTAAAATAAAACAAGTCCATCCCACCAATTCGAATGATTCACGATAAAGATCGTCGCTTCATTTTTAGGTGGTGAATAAGCCTCTTGATAATGCACGCGGTAAAAATGCTTTTTCAGCTGATGATGGACAAAACGGGTCAAAAGACGCTCAAAGAATGGACTCTTTGTTGGATAAATCAATCTGTTTCACTCCTTTCGCATACAGGCTCATCATCACGAGAAGCGGAATCCCTGTGACTAGCAGGGCCATATATAACCCTTCCATTAACGAAATAAAGCCAAACATGCTGACAATTAAGATATATAGTACGACCATTCTCTTTTCCCACGTTTCCGAGTGGACAGATGGTCGCTTCTCTAGTACTAAGTATAGTACCGTTTGAATCACAGCTGAGACGAAAAACCAGCCGAAAAAGTTTTGAAGCGGAATGCCATAATAAGCCCCTGTGCCACTCCACACCCAATACTCTTTGATAACGTAGGCAACCGGATCAATCATTAAATCCATCATCACCGCTAAAATAGACGTCATGATCGTATAGAAAAACCAACCTGCCCTTGGCACCATTCGTCTAACAATCACGCGGCTTGTCACGACGACCATAAGCCATGCGGTTCCGATGGTTAGCGGAACGCCGTATACTTGAATGCCAAAATCCTTTTCATAATGATACTGACCGAAAATTAATCCGTAATGGACGCCAAGACCTTCTGCGAAAATGGACGATGCCATGACGAAAACAGATACCCCGAGGGCTAGCCATTTTCCGTATACTTTAGCTAAATAGATAAACGCAAGCAGACCACTTACATAGAGAAACACCGCGTTCGCCCATTCTAGCCAAGGCGGCAGTATATCAAAGCCTACTAGCAGTAAGCCACATATGTACCAAATGAGAAAAAATCGATAAACACCGTTTGCCACTACATTATTACCTCCCCTTTGTGAACCTTTATTCTATCCTACCTTTTCTCGACATCCCAACCTCAATGTGCCATGAAAGAACACTAGTTTTGTCAGATCTTTGGAAGGTTCGTCTACTTTAGAATATTTTACCGTTTCTTGTGTTACGATGAAAGCATTCTGTTTCATAAAGGAGGACGTAAGATGACAGAATTTTTGACACTTGGAGCACTCACTCTCCTCGTTTTGTTTACCATTACATATTGCTTGAGAAAGCGGTTCAAAGGACAAGCGTATTTTCATTATATGCCAGCCTTCATTGTCTTTTTCCTATCTTTTACCGGAATTGTAGCGGGGATTTTTGCCGTAAGTGGGTTTAGTGGCATGGGGATGATGTTTATCAGTCTTCCCATCAATCTTGCAAGCGTGATCATTCTATTGTTTTCGATTGTCATCGATTTCGTGCACCTTATAAAGCAACCACAAAAAAAAATGCTCGCGAAATAAAAGCAAAAAGTTCCTGTCCATCTGCTCTATTCCAAGCACACAACAAATGTTCAGTTTATAACAAACATGGTAATATAAGTATAAAAACACAAGGGAGATTCACAATGAACATCCGTTTAGAAAAAGCGGTCAGCAAAGACGCTTACTCCATCTTTAACATACAAGTTGAAGCTTTCACTCCTTTGCTTCACAAATACCATGACTATCAGACTAGCCCCGCAAATGAAAGCGTTGATCGCGTATTAAAACGCATTGAGCATCCATCTGGCATATATTTCAAAATTATGGCAGACGATTTATTAGTCGGAGCGATTCGCGTTGTATGGAACGACACACCTTCAGCGCCTTGGATTAGCCCTATTTTTATCTTACCTACTTACCAGGGAAAAGGCGTTGCACAAGCGGCGATGAAGCTTGTAGAGGCCCAATTCCCACAAGCGACGAGCTGGGAGCTTGCGACTATTCAAGAGGAAGTAGGAAACTGTTATTTATATGAGAAACTGGGCTATGTGAAAACCGGTCAAACGAAGCCGTTGAATGACCTTGCAACACTTATTTTTTATAAACGTGAATGCTCGTAAAAAAGACAAAAACTTGAGGAAAATCATCTCAAGTTTTTTTACGTCTTTCTTTTTTTCAATAGCGCTAATGATTGAAAAAGTAATCCAACGATTAACCCTGGCAGAACACAAATCATCGGAAACCAAATAGGGCCAAAAAAAATACCGTCTATATGTACTTTCGGGGCATAAAAGACACCAGTTGTTACGATATAGGCACAAAATGCAAAAGGTAAAAATGAATACGGTGGGGGTGGAGTCGCCTTCGCAAATTTAAACGCATCCCACATCGCAAAAAAATAAAGACACGGGTAGAATAAAATCCATTGATAATCAATGATCATATGTGCTTCTTTTGTTTCACCTAAAAAACTGAGTTGAATTGCTTTGTTAAAATGGGATTCTACGTTAATAATGACCTCTAATAAAACAAATAAAACCCCTTTTACGTACTGTTTATTTAGCAGCTGCCCAAATCCAGGTAGCGCAATGCTCCAAAATAACCGTTCAATTCGCTCCATCAAATCCGTCCCTTTTTATTACTTAGTGTGGGAGAAGAGATGGATTTTATGCAAAACATTGTAAAACTCCCTCGCTTATGTAGGGAGTTTTGCACGTTCTTATACGCTTTTCTTCGAAGATAATTCATCTAACAGCTCTGATAGCGTCAATTCATCCATCGACTGCAGCTTGTAATCATATTCATCAAACGTTAGTGAAGCCGTTGCTGGATTCGGCACAATGACCGTTTGAATTCCTGCTGCCTTAGCAGCACGCGTCCCGTTCGGTGAGTCTTCAAACGCCATTGCTTCTTCTGCTGTAACCCCTAATTTTTCAAGCGCTAACTTATAGAGCTCCGGATCAGGCTTAATGTTCGTCACGTGATCGCTTGTTGCTACGACCTCAAAATAATTGGCCAAGTCGAATTTAGCAAGAAATTTTGACACCCATGCGTAGTTCGAACTTGAAGCAATCGCAAGCTTATAGCCCGCTTCTTTTGCTGCTTCAATATACGCCCTAACGCCAGGACGCAAATCCTGAGTTTCCATAAAAGCTTCATGCTTCTGTTTTCTCAGCACGCCAATTTTATCCATATCAAGCTTTTCGCCCACTTGTTCTTCCAAAAATTCATAATAGGCTTTATCGCTTGTTCCAACACATTTTCCCCACACCTCTAACGGTAAGGTCGTTCCATACAACTCGGCAATTTCCTTGTATATATCAAACCATGGAGATTCCGTGTCTAAAATCGTTCCGTCAAAATCAAAAATAATCGCTTTCATTTAAATTCCTCCTTTGTCTCCCTTATTAATATAACAAAACGGATTTGTTCATACACAGCTTTTATCGATTAAAATACGTCTCCACAACTCATACTAACAAGCGTAGGGAGTGATAACGATGAAAGCTGGACGTGCTCAAGAAATTATGCAAGGCAATGACTATATTCCAGTCGTATTCAACGGAAAAAATGTCATGCTACAAGATATTAACGAACCAAAAGAAGAGGTAACCGTCTATGAATGCGACAATCACGAAAACGTTCAAATTGTCCCATTAAAAAAATTAAAAGAAAAATGAGGGAGAACCGCTGACTTCGCCAGCGGTTCTTTCATTTATCTCCACTCTTTCCACTTTTCCAATTGCGTATAGCCTATCCCTGATTTCAACTGATTTTTCGCATATTGAATACCCTCTTCAATGCTTTTTTCATAACCAAATAGATAGTAGCGAAGACCCGCATTCAGTACGACCTGATTGTAGTGTGGTAAAAGAGCAGACGTCTGATCCCCTTTTAGAATTGATCGTGTGATGTTAACCTGCTCCTCTAGGGTCAACTGCTTCGGAAAGCTTTCTTCCTCAACGGATAATTCATAATCACGGGGCTGTACGATAAAGGAATCTGCTACACCATTTGTCACATGGAAAACAAAGCTATTTCGGTGAACGGGTACATCCTCTGATCCTTCAATTCCTTGTACAATATACGCATGTGAATAGTTCATCGATGAAAAGATTGGAAGCATTTTATTAATGGCGGTCCGGTGGAAGGCACCGAGCATAATTGAACGTGAGCCTGATACATTCAGCAGTTTTTCGACCGTATTTAAAACCGTTCGTACGCCAATCTCTGTTCGCATCATACGAGCACGATGAAGTGCCTCACTGTATCTCTCCGTATCAACAAATCCAATCTTCAGCTCTTCTAGTACCGCGCCCTCCTCTTCAGGTGTGCGCGTAACAGACACGCCTAGCGTATGTAACAGTGCTTTTATCGTCGTTCCGTATTTCGGAGGCAGTGCATCACTGCTATGTAAAAAGGCCGGAATGCCACGAGCCGCTAGCAACAAAGAAACGGACAGCGTTGCCAAAAAAGAATTTCTCCCTGCATAAGGACCTGCAAAATCAATCGCTTTTTCCCTTAGCGCTTCCGTTAACGGTACTTTTTCTGTTGCTTCACTATAAGCTTCTACAAATGCCTGTAGCTCTTCTGCTGATTCTGTTTTGATCCGCTGTCCAATAAAAAAGGCCGTTGTTTGAATATCAGATGATGCCCCTGACACAATGGCTGCTGCAGCTTCTTTTGCTTGTTCGTATGTTAAATCGTGCGCCCCTCGTTTTCCTCTCGCTACTTCCTTAATCCACTGCTGCACTGCATAACTCCCTCTCTTTTATGATGTAACGTAATAATAGTATGAATTTTTAGGCAGGTCAAACAAAAAAAGAAGAGGGCTCTCCCTCTTCTTCCATTACTTCGTATCAAAATGTTTCTTTTGAACAAATTCTTTCATATACATACGAGTTGGTTTTGAAAGCATATGAGCCATCTGACCTGTCCACGTATCGTTGCGCTCACCGTTCGTACGCTCGTGATAATAGGCCGAAATTTCATCGTCATATTTTTTTAATTGCTGCTTGTACACGTCTTGATTCTGCTGATATTCTTCTTCATGATACACGTGCTCAAGTGGGAGACGTGGCTTCACATCTGGATCTTGAGCAGGGTATCCGACTGTCAACCCGAATAAAGGGACCACATGATCAGGCGTTTTTAGCACCTCAACGACTTCGTCAAGCTGATTGCGAAGACCGCCGATGTAGCAAATCCCTAGGCCCATTGATTCTGCGGCAACCGACGCGTTTTGTGCCGCAAGCGCTGCATCAATTAACGCAACCATGAATTTTTCCGTGCTTTGAAGTGAAGTCGATAAATCGTGATTGTGCATCACTGCGATCACGTCGTGGCGATGGAAATCAGCGCAGAAAACAAAGAAATGGCCATTTTCAGCTACATATGGCTGATGACCTGCTAGCTCAGCAAGCTTTTTCTTCTTTTCTTTGTCTTTGATCCCAATAATTGAGTATGCTTGAACATAGCTAGACGTAGACGCCGCCTGTGCACTTTGAACAATCAGTTTAATTTGTTCGTCTGTTAATGGTTTATCTTCGTATTTACGAATGGACTTATGCTGTAGTAATGTTTCAATTGTTGAATTCATTCCAAAAACTCCCTTACGAATATAATTCTTCTTCTATATCTTACGCTCTTTTTCATCTCTTCATAAACTAATGTGCTCAAAAAAAGACCGCAACAGCATAAAAAGTTACGGTCTCGTTAAAATATGAGGAACGTTCCACTCTAATAAACGTTCGTTTAATGTCGTTACAACATCATCTGTTAACGTCATCAGGTAATTCTCAATACGTTTCATCATGCGATTATGCTCCACTTCATCGTCTAAAATTTCTTTTAGCTGATCCTCAAGCGGCATAAATTTATTTAAATCAATCACCAATCCTTTTTTGCGAAGGTGCTTGACATTTATTTGCTCTTGTCCTGGTAGCGCCGAGTGAATGAAAACGGGTAGCTGTTTTCGAAACGCCTCACTAAGGGTTACTCCCCCTGCTTTGGTGACGATCGCATCAGCGGAGTCATATAAACGATTCATCTCCTGACGAGACTTAATATAAGAATGGGCATCAATGTTAGGCTGATTCCACGACTTAATTTCTTCATAGAGCTTACGATTTCTTCCGCATAAAACAGTATAATGAAAATATGATTCCTTTTTAAGCTCTTCAAGAAATGGACGTAGCTTTCCTAAGCCAGAATTCCCTCCTGCTACTAAGATGTGCGGTCGAATACGTTTCACCTTTGAGAACGTACGTACTCGGAACGCATCGTCGACTGGGATACCGGTAATAAAAATTTTCGATGCCGGTACTTGATGAATCTCTACTAAATAGCGCTTTGCTTCCGTATCCGGAACGAAGTGAAAATCGATTCCCTTTTTCCCCCAAACGTCACTCACCAAAAAGTCCGTATACACGTTGGCAATCGGCACAGAAATAAGCCCTCTGCGCTTTAAACTACTTAACAGCTTGGACGGAAAGCTGTGCGTACATACGATGAGATCCGGCTGCTCTTGACGAACGAGCTGCAACATTTTTTGTTCAAAAATAATATTGCGTCTCTTCTTCCCATGTTTGCCTTGTTGTTCCGGATCTGTATACATAAACGTTTTATAAAACTGTGCGTACTGTGATGGAAACAAGCGAATCCAATTCATATAGAAGGACGAAACCATTTGCTCAATGGGCTCGTTCCAGTAACTCAAAAAATCAACTTTTTTACATTCCACATTTTCTACACGGTGTAAAAAAGATGAAATTAATGCATCCGCTACTTGATGATGCCCAGACGGCATCTGAAATAACGGCAAAAATAAAATCTTTCTCAACGATTACGCCTCCCTTTCCTGCGTCCCTTACTCTTTAGTTTGCTCGATTTCTCTCTGTTTTTGCTGTTTTGACCGTCGAATTGACTTCCAAATCAAGTAGATCACTACCAGCGCACCAATACCGATTCCGATGTACATCACTTCAAATTTATCTCCCACATAGTAACCAATGAGGATAAACACGACTGTCCATACAGCGCCGCCAATAAAAGAGACAAGCGTATACATGCCAATCGGATAACGACTTATACCGGCAAAATAAGGAGAGAGCTGACGAATCCCAGGGATATAAAAGCCAAAAAAGATGGCCCAAATTCCATACTTGTTAAATTGTTTCTCCGCTTTTTGCATACGCGGCTTGGAAAAACCAATGTATTTTCCGTACTTATATAGGAATGGGGTTCCGACGTAATAGCCAATCACATACGCCACCATCATTCCTAAAAATACGCCGCCAAAAGCATACAGCATGCTTTTGGTTAAATGCAATTGATGCTTTGAAACAAAGATCCCCAGCAAAACTAAAAATGATTCCTCAGGCGCAGGAATGCCAACAATTCCACAAAATAGTATTATTAATATAACGATATATCCAAACACTTGAATATAATGTGAGACAACATCTAAATTCATTTTCTGTTCTAACCTCCAACGCTTGCAACAAAGCCCCTTATGTTAGCATAGTATCAATTGTTACGCTTTTATACCCTTGTTCCACCAAATAGGGTAAATAAACCGCAAGAGCTTCTAGCATCATTTCTGGTGCTTTTTCGTCAGCTCCTAGCGTTTCACCATTGTCATGCAAACAGAAGATGGCTCCGTCTTCTAAAGACTGCTGAAGGCGTGAAACTAAAACAGTTGATGTTGTTTTTAAGTTCCAATCTCCGAAAATACCTGTCCACATCACAATCGTCCATTTTTTTGCCACAAAAGGCGTAAATAGGTTAAAATGCCCCCAAGGCGGACGATATAAAACAGGACGAGAACCCGTGATTTTTTGAAGAGCGTCTCGACTCGCTGTTAACTGCTTTTTTAATCCGTTTGGCGTTAATAACCAATTGCTTACATGTGTATGATGATGAACTCCTATGCTATGACCCTTCGCCTGCATCGTGCGAATTAAATCAGGGTGTTTTTGAGCATGGGCGCCCACGACAAAAAAGGTGGCCTTCATCTCATACTGATCCAATAAATCTAATAATTGCGGTGTATACAGTGGATGTGGTCCATCATCAAACGTTAAAGCAATTTGCTTATGGCCGCGTCCCTTTTTCATTACTTTCGTTGAGTACGTTCGATAAAGCCACGTAGCTCCTACTGAGTAAATCAAAAAACATAAAATAAGTGCAATGACAATATACAAAATCATTCGTTCAGAATTTACGAAATCCTTCTCTTCTTCAGAAAGAAACGTCCTAAAACTTATGACAATGTCATAAGCTTAGCATTCTGCTTCCTCCCTTCTACACAAACAATATATCCCACTTTTACCACAAAAAATGGTTTTCTTCAAATTCATTTCACCATAATCTCACCATATTTATGCCTTACATTACAAAATTATTTCATGGATTACAATTAATTTACCAAAAAAATCCCGCTTATTCTAGACTATTATGACACAAAAAGATGAAAGAAAGATTAAAGATTCCTTAATTATTGCGAAAAAAAAGGCGAAAAACCTTAATTTTTCTTAAGATTTTCCACCTTTTAACAACCATTCTGGCATTTTTTGATCAATCTCATTTTATCTTCCTAGACTGAATGTCTCTTCATACCACGCTTTTGCTGCTTCAATTTCCGTTCTTGTAAGCTGATGACCAAATGATTCCCAGTGAACTGCTACCTTTGCTCCCGCATCTGTCAATAACGATGAAAGCTCGTTTGTTTCTTCCGGAAGACAAATCGGATCATTATCTCCTGCTCCAATGAATATAGGTACGTTTGCTAATGATGGTAGGGCCACCCCACGACGAGGAACCATCGGATGTAGCAAAATCGCCCCTCTTAGCACGTTTTCATAGTGAAACAATAGACTTCCTGCAATATTAGCACCGTTTGAGTAACCAACGGCCACTACGTTTTGAAGATCAAAATGATAGGTAGCAGCGGCTTCTTCAATAAAGTCCTTTAGTTCCTTTGTGCGAAGGATTAGATCTTCAATATCAAATACGCCTTCTTGTAATCGTCTAAAAAATCTTGGCATCCCATTCTCCACTACATTTCCTCTTACGCTTAAAAAAGAGGCCTCAGGGTCAATCATGCCCGCAATTGGTAAAAGGTCTGTTTCCGTCCCCCCTGTACCATGAAGAAGAAGAAAAACTGGTTTCGCTTCATCTGTTCCTTTTTGAAAAATATGCTTCATTGTCTCGTCATCCTTTCTCATCTGTTCGTGAAACGATCATTTATCTCGAATTAAAGATATCTATTTTCATTATACGGATGGTTCCCCCATTTGTAAACACTTCAACTCAAGAATCTTGAAGTGAGAATATATTCACGTGCATGGTTTTCCATATATTTCTCATACTACCTATAAAAGAACTGGTGAAAGGAGGAATTTCATGTCGTCTACAAAATCTGATTTTACGCTCAATTACACCCAAAACCTGCAAATGATCTACGATGAAATTGGTCCAACAGCTGATTTACGAACGAGATTTATTGAGCATGAAAAATTTCAAGCAGCCATCGTTTTTTTGGAAACACTCGTTGCAGAAGAAAAAATTGAGCAAACCGTCTTACTCCCCATTACGATTCATTCGTCGCAGAGCTTTGTGGAAAGTATCATTACATCCAACTTAAAATCGACGGTTTCATTCCGAAAATGCATTGACGCAATGATCGAGGGTTATGCCATTGTTACGATTAATAATGACGAACACGTCTATCTCGTTGGAGCAAGCAAAGGTAATAATCGCGCGATTACCGAACCTGATAACGAAAAGGTTCTCCGCGGCTCTCATCAAGGGTTCATTGAAGATATTCATACAAATCTTCAGCTTGTCCGTCAAGGAATTCAGGATAAAAACTTAATGATTAATTATTATACGATTGGAAAAAAAACAAAAAGCAAAATATCCATGGTGTATATGAAAGATATTGCACAAGAAGAGCTTGTAGAAGAGGTTAAAACGAGAATAGATTCTATTGATGTCGACATGATGTTCTCCCCTGGATACATGAGTGAATTTATTGAAGATACGCAGTGGTCACCCTTTCCGCAAATTTTAATTACAGAGAGACCTGACCGAACTATCGCTCACCTTATGGAAGGACGCGTCGTTATTTTTGGTGGAGGCAGTCCATCGGCTCTTATTATGCCGGCCAACTTCTTTTCCTTTTATCGATCACCCGACGATTACAACAGCCGATTTTTAACAGGTTCCTTTTATCGAATTATTCGTCTTATTAGCTTTGTTATCGCCATCACGCTGCCGTCAATTTACATCGCAACCGTCTCGTTTCACTTTGAAGTCATTCCAGAAAGTTTATTGTTACCAGTAAAAGGTTCATTAGAAAATTTGCCGTATCCTCCTCTCGTTGAAGCTCTTTTAATGGAATTGACGATTGAACTGATTCGCGAAGCCGGAATACGTCTTCCAAGCTCGATTAGTGCCACGATTGGGATTGTCCGGAGGACTTGTGATTGGGGATGCGGTAGTAGCTGCTGGAGTCGTCTCAACGACCATGCTTATTATCGTCAGCTTGACCGCCGTATCGTCTTATGTCGTTCCTTCTCCTGAAATGAATACAGCCATACGAATTTTACGCTTTCCTCTAATGATTGCGGCGACGGTGTTAGGCTATCTAGGGATTGTATTTTGTCTTATGATCTTACTCATTCATTTGTGCAAATTAGAAACCTTTAACTCTCCTTATTTCTCACCTGTAGCACCGTTTCACTGGAAGGAATTAAAAGATACGTTCATTCGCGCGCCAATTTGGAAGCTCAATAAACGTCCAAGTGATGCGAAGCCACAGCAGCAGACAAAAGAAGAAAACTCTAGAAAGTGGAAACAAGATGAATAATCCAGAAAAGCAAAGTCGAAAAGCCACCTTGACGCCGCTTCAAGTGACCGCCTTTATCATTCAAACACAGGTTGGCGTAGGATTACTCGCGCTTCCTAGTCAGCTGCATGAAAAGGCAAAGTCCGATGCATGGATTTCGGTTCTTATTGCTGGACTATGTGTTCAACTACTTATTTTTTTATTTTATTTTTTAATTAGGCGCTTTCCACACGCGAATTTGTTCGACATGGCGCAGCTTATTCTTGGAAAAGTATTTGGAAAAGCACTTAATATTGTTTTTGCTATCTATTTTATTTGTGTGGCAGCATATGTGCTTTCCATGTTCAACTACATCATTCAGCTTTGGCTATATGAAAATACGCCGCAGTGGTTTTTTAAAGTGCTTGTTGTATTGACATCACTCTATTTGATTAAAGATCGTATTAAAGTAATTGCGCGCTTTTATGTGCTTATGTGTTCGTTGCTCATTGTCCTTGTACTCATTATCATTAACGCCTATCAGCACGTGAACTTTTTATATCTGATGCCTTTTGGTCAAAGCGGATTTACACATATTTTAAGCGGTTCAAAAGAAGCGGTGATGGCGATGCTAGGTTTTGAAACCCTGCTGGTCATTCATAACCAAAGTCATGCGACACAAAAACAAAAGCTTATTGCCGGTACAATCGGTACTTCCATCGTGACGATTTTCTACACTTTTTTGGTTCTTACATGTCTCGTTTTTTTCAGTCCCGATGAAATTCCGTTAATTCCTCAGCCAGTTTTATATGTGCTAAAGTCACTGAGCTTTACGTTTATTGAACGAATTGATGTAATCTTTTTGACGATTTGGGTCATTTCCGTTACGACTTCGTACATGAGCTTTGTTTATACAGCGTCTCTTTCATTAGAGAGTATTTTCAAAAAGAAGCATACGTTTTTTATTTGGATATTAGGCGCCCTGAGTTTTTGTATCTCTTTGCTGTTAAGAAACGTGTTGCAAATTAAAGCTTTTGGAAACTTTATTAATTTGGGCGGACTTGTTTGTTGTGTGGGAGTTCCGATTTTTCTCTACCTAGTGGCCGTTCTCTTTAAGAAACGTCAGCCTCATAAGGAGTCATCAACATGAAAAAAGCTAGACTTATTTTGTTACCCTTCTCTCTCCTTTTGCTAACGGGCTGCTGGGATCAGCACCTATTAAAAGATACGAAATTAATCTATGCTGTTGGAATGGATTTAGTAAAGGATGAAGATAAAGTGAAGATTACAACATCTATTCCGAGCATTATGACAGCAAGCGGTCAAGGACCTCCTCAGCTTGAAAGCGTGGTGTACAGCTCAATCGGTCCTTCTGTTCGCGGTAGTCGGAATAATTTGGATCGGACGATTTCAGAACAAATTAACACGAGTAAAAATCGTGTCGTGCTCGTGAGCAAAGAGATTGCCAAAAAAGATTTGTACGCTTATCTAGATGTGTACTATCGCGATCCAATGAGCAATCTTGCAGCTAAAATTATTGTGGTGGACGGAAAAGCATCTGAGTTTCTAGAAATCACCCCGAAGTCTGAGCCCATTACGAGCAAATATATTAGTGATCTCATCACAAGCGCCGAGGATGTTTCGATGATACCAGAGATGAACATTCAATACCTATGTTCGCGCCTGTTCGATCCGGGATCTGATGCGCTGGTTCCTTATTTAGTCAAAATGCCTGGAAATGAAATGCTAAAGATTGAAGGCTTGGCAATGTTCAATGAAACCAAATACAAAGGCTATTTGAGAAGTGATGAATCCATGCTGTTTACACATTTAGCGGATGAAAACAGTACAATGAACGGACGCATTACGAAAAAAGTGTTCAAAGATTCAACAACAAAGATTAATGACTATGTGACCGTAAATATAGAAAAATCAAAGCGTCAACTCGACATCCATTTCACCCCTGACCATGAGGTTAGCGTGGATGTAACCTTAAATCTCGAAGTGAGCTTAATTGAATATCCGAGGCAACACGTTATGAATCAAAGCGGTATCGCAGATATGAATGCCCGCTTAACAAAGGTATTTACAAAAGACGCCAAAAAAGTAATTGTTAAGCTACAGCAAGCGGACTGCGACGGATTAGGTGTCGGTCGTCGGATTATGGCCTTATACCCTGATCAGTGGAAAAAACTTAACTGGGAGAAAGACTATCCGCGTGTTCGCTTTCATACAAAGGTGAACGTAAGCGTAGTTGAAAGTGGAATTTTGAGCTAAATGAAAGAAGATCTCTCGCTTGGTTCATACTACGTATAACAAGCTCTTCTCTCACATAGAGAAAATCTATTGCAACGAGGTTACTATGAGAAAAATTTCATTGTTTCTAGTTATGGTCGGGATGGTCACGCTGCTACTGTCAGGCTGTTCCTTTCAAACTATTCGGGATATCCGACATATTGACGCGAAAAAGCTAGCGGCCGCTGAGAGTACCGTCTTATACGATAAAGACGGCGACGAAATCGACAAACTCTATACAACGGTTCCCCGCGAGAATGTGGATTTAAGCGATTTGCCTGATTATGTTCGCATGGCGTTTATCTCTACAGAAGATAAGCGGTTTTATGATCATGGCGGCATTGATTTTAAAGGTATTTTCCGCGCGACGACCAAAAACATCGTCACGTTTAGTAAAGCAGAAGGAGCGAGTACCATTACCCAGCAGCTCGCTCGAAATTTATTTTTAACGAATGAAAAGACCTTCACACGAAAGTTTAAAGAGGTAATCCTCTCTTATGCGTTGGAAAATAAGCTATCCAAAGACCAGATTCTCGAATTGTACTTAAATCAAGTGTACTTTGGAAGCGGCGTATACGGCATTGGAGCTGCATCAAAGCTTTACTTCCAAAAAGATGCGAGTGACCTGAGCGTGAGCGAAGCAGCCATTCTAGCAGGACTACCGAAGGCTCCGAGTAAATATTCGCCAAGCAACGATCCAAAGCTCACCAAACAGCGCCGGGATGTCGTTCTTCAACTTATGTATAATAGTGGGGTCATTACTGAGGGGCAATTAAAAGATGCGAAAAACGAAGACATTGAACAAGTAAGCGTTCCTTCGAAAGAACAAAGTCCGAATCAAGCATTTATTGATTACATTGTAAAAGATGCAGGTAAAACGTACGGCGTTACAAGAGCAGCCCTGTATAAAGGTGGATATAAAATTTATACGGACTTTGATCCTGATCTTCAAGAATCTCTAAATCAGGCCGTTGATCAATTTTATTTTGCGGATGACCGTTCTGATCAAAAAGTTGAAATTGGTGCAGCGGCGCTCAATCCAAAAAACGGGATGATTCAAGCAATGTACGGCGGGCGAAGCTATAAGCAAAATGGTTTAAACCGAGCCACTGTTCCTTATCAGCCTGGCTCTTCCATTAAACCACTGGCTGTCTATGCCCCTGCACTCGAGACAAATGATTGGACTCCTGACTCAACCTTAAAGGATGAGCGTGGAACCGACTTTAATGGCTATAAGCCAAAAAATGCTGGAGGCGAATATTTTGGAAAAGTAACGGTAGAAGAAGCACTTGTTCGATCGTTGAATGTGGCAACCGTGACTCTCCTAAATGAAATCGGAGTCAGCAAAGGCTACGACTTCGTCACGGAGAGCGGAATTCCGTTAGATAAAGGAGACAAAAACCTTGCCCTTGCGCTAGGTGGACTAACAAAAGGTGCCTCTCCTCTTCAAATGGCACAGGCTTATACTACCTTTGCCAATGATGGGGTCCTTGAAGAAACGCGTGCGATTAAAAAAATCGTATTTCCAGATGGGGTTATTCAATCGAAAGAACTTCAAACGAAAGAGATGATGAGTAAAGAACATGCGGATCAAATGAACGAAATGCTTATGAAAGTAGTCGATAAATCATACGGTACGGGTCATCGTGCGCAACTTTATAACGAAGATGTTGCGGGTAAAACAGGCACAACGCTCTGGCAATCATCAAACCGTGTGGCCAATAAAGACGCCTGGTTCGCTGGTTATACAGACAAGAATCTGCTCGTTATTCATGCTGGATTCGATCGAACTGATAACAGCCACTATCTCCGCAGCGGCGGCGGTGACGTACCTGCTCGAATCTTCCGCAATACGTTGAGAAGTTTGCCGTAATAAAAAATCCCACTAGCTTGTGGGATTTTTACGTTTTCTTCGTACGCCATAAAATTAACGTGACCCCAATGGCTCTACACACCGTCACATAATGAAGCAACATGAGGAGAACTGCTCCTGCATTGAGACCCATGATGATGCCGTGCATGCCAATTTCTTGCTGAGATCCGAGCAGATAAATCATGCCGAATGAGATAATATGTGCCCAAATCGTATGATATAACCCATCTTTTACAAGTCCTAGTCCGATTAGATACGCCTGTAGTGGAATTGAAAAATAATGGAAAAGAAAAAATGGCCACAGGTTTTGTAAATAATAGACCGCTTCCGTTGAGTGAAAAAACAAATTCGTTAACGGATGAGCAAATACATACATCACAACAACCGACGGAATGCCATATGTAAAGGTCATCTTCATACACTGTTGCAGAAGTTCTTGAAGTTTTGCTGAATCTTGTTTAATCTGAGCCTCAGATACGGCTGGGATGAGCGCAACGAGAATCGAGTGCGCAAAAAAGGCTGGAAAGAACCCGATGGTTGCCGCCACCCCCATTAAAATCCCGAAGTGTTGCGTCGCAACACTTATGCTCATACCAGATAGAACCAATGCTTTTTTGATCAAAAATGGCTGGATTGCGTTGGCTAGGGCATTAAATAAACGAAGCCCTGTTGTTGGAAGTGAGACAGCCAAAAGCTTATGGCGGATTTCCTTCGGTTGAAGCGTCGGGCGGTGTGATTTTGTAATGACGTTCAGTGAGGTAAAATAGGAAAAGAAAAAATAGATTAAAATAACCGCCTCTGTTCCAACGAGTGCCCCTACTGCCGCAAGCATGGAAAGCTCGGCACTCTCAAAAGAAAACGTACGAAACAATAGGAAAAGAAGCGTAAGCTGAACGGCTTTGCGAATAAAATTGGATACGGCAATCGTTGTCATTCTGTTTTTCCCTGTGAAGTAACCGCGTAATATTGCAGAGAACGCCACAATGGGAATAAAAATGAGAACAATTCGATTGAGCATCGGGTGATAATGAGATAGAACCGGAAAGCTAAATACAACTACAGCTGTTAAACAAAAGAAAATGACGGTCATAAATAAGGCAAACCTCGTCGCATGTTTCATCATATGACGATGCTCTTTTCGATCATGCTCTGCGATAAATTTAGCGATGGAAATAGGAAACTCAAGACTTGCGACGGTTGCGATTAAGAAAATAATCGGTAGAACCGACATGTAGATCCCCATTCCTTCTTTCCCTAATTCTCTTGCTAAAATCATGTTTACTAAAAACTCTACTAGCTCCCCTAAAAAAGCAGCAGATGCTAGGACGAATGTTCCTTTTAAAAATGCATTCATAAACGAATCTCCCTTATCAACTTCCTTACTCTATGTATATGTCACGTCCTTAAAAAAAGGACAAGAATTCTCAAGGAGCACTACACGGACAAAAGAGAGTGTCTTTCATTTAGGTGTTTAGACCTATTAAAAAGAAAGCAAGAGGATATTTTTAACAATTGTTATTTCGTCCCCCTCCTTCTTTTGCTACAATAGCGTGAGACATACTTATTAGACATCGATTGAGAGGAGATAATACATATGATTATGGTTGTTGAGGATGATCCGAAAATTTGTGATCTTCTTCTATCACACTTACAAAAATATGGACTGGAGGCGAGCTGTGCCGTCTCGTTCGACAATGTGATGCATGATTTTCATCGCCTTCAGCCCCAGCTTGTTTTACTAGATGTGAACTTACCAAAGTTTGATGGATACTATTGGTGCCGACAAATTCGGATGGTTTCAAACTGCCCTATTATGTTCATTTCGGCTCGTGACGGCAAGATGGATCAAGTGATGGCGCTTGAGAACGGTGCGGATGACTATATCACAAAGCCGTTTGATTACGACATCGTTCTCGCCAAAATCCGAAGCCACCTGCGCCGCGCATACGGTACATATGCTTCTCCGACAGGCGAGCGTACCGTTGAGGCACACGGACTCACTCTCTTTCCAGAGCGATTAGAATTAACCTTCGGCGAGCAGCGGTTAGAAGTGAGTCATACCGAAATGAAGCTTTTGGAAGCTTTGATGGATCGCCTAGAGCTAGTCGTCAGTCGCGATCGCTTGCTCGAGAAAATTTGGGACGATCAGCCGTTTGTGGATGACAATACGCTGAACGTGTATATGACACGAGCGAGAAAAAAACTCAAGGAGCTTGGCATTGACGGAGCGATTGAAACGGTGCGGGGAGCTGGCTATATGATGAAGCCGACGTGGAGATCTCAGCCATGAAGCTATTTTTGCGGGAGCACCTCCCTCTTACGATTTTTTTCCTTGTTCAGGTAGCCATTACAAGCCTCATCTATTGGTTAGATAATAGCCACCGCTCATCAACCATTTGGTACGCGGTGCTGATCAGCTTTGTGTTGTATGGCACTTATTTAACGTTTCGTTATATAACGCACCGAAAGTTTTATGCGCGTCTTTCAACAAAATTAACTCATTTGGACGAAAGCATTGCTGATTACGGAGATAGTCCACTAGGCACGGATCTTCACGAGCTTCTACAAAGTCAGTACAGTCACTTTCAGAATAATACCCATTCTCTAAAGGCCAAGCTCGACCAGCACGTGACCTTTATTAACCAATGGGTCCACCAAATGAAAACGCCCGTTTCTGTTGTTCATCTCATTCTTCAAAAGGAGGATCACCCTGCTTTTGATAGCATTCAAGATGAAATGGATCGAATAAAAAAAGGACTCGATACGATTTTATATACGGCTCGCCTTGAGACGTTCTCTCGTGATTTTAAAGCCGAAACGGTGCCGCTCGCAGCACTTATGTCCTCCATCACCTCTGAACAAAAGCGCTTATTCATTCGCAATCGCGTCTTTCCGAGCGTAGATATCAACCCGAGTATCGTTGTTGCTTCTGATACAAAATGGCTTTCTTTTGTTCTGATTCAACTATTGACCAATGCGGTAAAATATTCAGCGAGCCACAGTCAAAAAATGACGATTCAGGCATTTCACCGCGGCAAACAAGTGGCGCTGGAAATTAGAGATGAAGGCGTAGGTATTCCGTCGCAAGATTTAAAACGGGTATTTGACCCTTATTTTACGGGTGAAAACGGGCGAAAATATCAGGAATCAACGGGCATGGGACTCTATCTTGCAAAAGAAATCTGTAAGCAGCTTAATCACCGAATAGAATTAGAGTCAAAAGTAGACGTCGGGACAACCGTCCGCCTCATTTTTCAGGAAGACTTGGGTGGAACTGATTCCCCATCTTCAAGGTAGCGCTCACTGCTACCTTTTTTCATTTTTCCTTTCTTACAAAACTGTAAGGTGACTGTAAGGATAACAGATGGTACTGCTACATCTCTTTTGGCTACAATAGAGATAGATTTTAAAGAACTTAACACGCGCACAAAGCGAAAGGAGATTGTACACAATGTCAGTATTAGATGTTCGTCATTTATCAAAGATTTATGAAGGAAAAGTATCTTATAAAGCGCTTGATAACATTAACTTTACGGTGGATAAAGGAGAATTCGTCGGTATTATGGGGCCATCTGGGAGCGGGAAAACAACGTTACTTAACATGGTATCAACCATCGATTCACCAACATCTGGTGAAGTAACTGTGAATGGTCAAAACCCTCATGGCTTGAAAAAGAATGATATTGCGCTTTTCCGCCGCCGCAAGCTTGGGTTTGTTTTTCAATATTTTAACCTTTTGGATACGTTAACGGTCGAGGAGAACATCATTCTCCCCCTTACATTAGACGGCGTCAGCGTCAGTGAAATGAACAAGAGACTCGTTGACATTACGAAAAAACTGGGTATTGATCAAATTTTAAAAAAGCGTACGTATGAAATCTCTGGTGGGCAGATGCAGCGTACGGCGATCGCTCGAGCGATGATTCACAAGCCTGAGCTTCTTCTTGCAGACGAACCAACCGGAAATCTTGATTCAAAATCGTCCAAAGACGTGATGGAAACACTCGAGCACCTCAACCAATCAGAAGGTTCTACTATGATGATGGTGACACACGATGCGTTAGCTGCTAGCTACTGTAGCCGCGTCATTTTCATTAAAGATGGACAGCTATACAATGAAATTTATCGAGGGGCAAATCGACAAGCATTTTTCCAACAAATTATCGACATGCTTTCAGTGTTAGGCGGTGATGCACATGAACTTTCGACAGCTCGTTATTAAAAACGTGTTCAGAAATAAGCGGACATATGCCGCTTATTTCTTGAGCAGCGCCTTCTCTGTATCCGTTTTTTTCGTCTATTCTCTTTTTATCTTTCACCCTGACGTGAAATCAGGTGTGAACGGTGGGATTGCTATTCAAGGAATGAAAGCAGCAGAGTACATTATTTACGTATTTTCATTCTTTTTTGTTCTTTATTCCGTCAGCGCCTTCTTAAAATCTAGAAAAAAAGAATTTGGGATTTTTATTATGACCGGTATGTCTAGGCGACAGCTAAATACGATGGTTTTTCTTGAAAATATGCTCATTGGAATTGCCTCGTTAATTGCCGGGATTTTGGTAGGAATCGTCTTTGGAAAGCTCTTCTTAATGATGGGTGCGAACATTTTAGAAATTGATTATTTATCGTTCCAGCTCCCTTCTCGATCACTTACACTCACCATTGGCTCATTTATGATCTTATTTTTCATTATCTCCTTATTTACGAGTTTATTTGTGCGAACAAACAAGTTAATCGATTTGTTTCAAGGCAGTCAAAAGCCGAAAAAGGAACCGAAATCATCTATTCTACTATCTCTACTTGCTGCTGTTCTTTTAAGTGGTGGTTACTATCTTGCTGCAACGTCAACCGTGTTAACGATTGGTTTCCGCTTCTTTCCCGTTATTATTATGGTCATTATCGGGACGTATTTCCTTTATACACAACTTAGTATCTTTCTATTAAAAATAGTGAAGAAAAATAAAGTGTTCTACTGGAACAAAACGAACGTGATAGTCATCTCTGACCTCGTCTACCGTATGAAAGATAATGCCCGCATGTTTTTTCTCGTAACCGTTGTATCCACTACGTCCTTTTGTGCAGTTGGAACACTCGTTTCGTTTACAGTGACAGGCGATGAATACCATCTTAACTATCCTTATGCCGTTTCCTACTATTCAACAGCGCAAAACCAGGAAAAGGCCAAACACCTTAACATAATTGAGCAGGATCTTGAAAAGCAAGGACTTGCTTACAAAAAGAACGAAATCGTCTTAAAAAAAGCCGTGATCCACATGAAAAATGGAAATAAAAACGGACAAACCGTGACCGTTTTATCTGAGAAAAACTTTAATAAGCTTGCTCGTCCTCTTCATGTTAAGCCTATTCAGGTGAGCAATCGTAATGCTTACTTTGTTCAATCGTCTTCGATGATGCAAGGAAATGATGAGAAGAAAGGAAATATTGAGATTGAGGGACAAACTTCTACACTCCGTTCACGAGGATACGTGAAAAAAATTGTCCTACCTGCCTATCAAAACGATTATTTGCAGCTTGTGGTCTCAAACGACACGTATGACAAATTAGCATCATCTGCCCCCCTACGCACATACACGGGATATTATGTGAAGGACTGGAAGCATACAAAAGGAATTGGAGCTGCGATTGAAAAGCAGTTAGATCCGATGTCGAAGGCTTCGTTTAACTACGTTTCGTTAGGAGACGCTTATGCTCAAACGATGCAATTGTATAAAATGATGCTATTTGTCGTGTTGCTTGTAGGCTGTGTTTTCTTCATTGCCGCTGGAAGTTTCCTTTATTTCAGGCTATATACAGACTTGGAGTACGACAAACGACAGTATGCGACCATTTCACGTGTCGGATTAACAGTGAAGGAACTAAATAAAATTATTACGACACAGCTTTCACTGTTGTTTTTCATTCCCATCATCATCGCCGTTATTCACAGCGTGTTTGCGTTTATGGCGTTACAAAGCTTTTTCTCACTGTCGATCGCGGGCAGAACGGGGATTGTGCTAGGCGCATTTGCGCTGTTTCAAATCATCTATTTCCTTATCATTCGATCTCGTTATCTGTTTCATATTAAAAAAGGGATTTTTACCGCGTAATTTTCTGCACTCAGAGTAATCGTCTTGCTCTGAGTGTTTTTGTCTGCCTACGTCATAAAATAATTTTGATAAAAACACTCGATTGATGCACAAAATAAGATGTTTAACCATGAAAGTGGTCATTTTTCCCTTTGTTTTTTTCTATTATACAACTTAAAATAAGATTGATTGATTGAACGAAAGGACTAGTCTATGGGAAAATTAAAAATTACGCTACTCTACGTACTGATTGGAGTTACTTGGCTGTATGTGACCGATGACCTTGTCAGCGCTTCCTTTGATCAAGACGCTATCCAACTTCTTCAAAGCGTCAAAGGCTATGTATTTGTTGGCGCCTCTGCTTTGTTTTTATACCTCTATTTGCATCGAAAAGAGAAATTTTCAAAACTTCAGGAAGAAGAAGAACGATTATCTACCTTGATTAATTCTATGGTCGATTTCGTTAATTTTAAAGACGGTGAAGGCCGGTGGATTGAAGCAAATGATTTTGGGCTAGAGCTTTTTCAACTTCAAGATATTCCATACAAAGGGAAAACAGACCAGCAGCTTGCGACATACTCCCCGAACTTTTCAGAAGCGCTTCAAGCTTGCACGGGAAGTGATGAGCAGGTCTGGATGAACGGAAAGGTAACACGATTTGAAGAAAAGATTCCGCTACCAGACGGAACGTACAAAACGTTTGATACAATTAAGGTTCCTCTCTTTATGCATGACGGATCACGTAAAGGTCTAGTCATTATTGGGCGCGATATTACACAGCGAGTTGAAATGGAAAATCGCTTAAACGAAAGCGAGCAAAAATACAAATCACTATTCGATTACAATCCTGAACCTGTATTTATGATGGACCTCACTGGACGCATACAAGACGTTAACACCCAATTTTTAAACGCACTCGGTTATACATATGAAGAACTTATGGGACGTCCTGTTTGTCGTCTTCTCGAAAAAGTAACGGCTTCTGAAGTACAAAAGATTATTCGAAGAATCGTCACAAGTCGAAAAGGAACGCGAAATGGAGACGTGCAGTTTCTCAATCAAGGCGGACAATCCGTTTTACTTCATTGCACCTCTGTTCCGATGATTGTGAATGATGAGATCAAAGGCGTTATTTGCTACGGAAAAGACGTCACGGTCATCCGCGAAACACAGGAACGTCTGCGAAAAAGTGAAAAGCTATCTGTTGTTGGTGAGCTTGCAGCAAGCGTGGCACATGAAGTACGGAACCCTCTTACTTCTTTAAAAGGATTTGTTCAGTTGTTGGAACAAGAGGATGAAAAGCACCAGCACTACTATAGCATTATGATCGATGAATTAAATCGGATTAATCGGATTGTCAGTGAACTTCTGATGTTAGCAAAACCTCAGGAAACCCCTCTTTCTCGCTGTAACATCTTCGATTTATTAATAGGTGTTAAGAATTTGATGGATTCACAGGCGCATTATTACGGCGCATCCATTGATGTAAGCTATAGCGGTGAAGGTCCTTCCCTACTATTGGGTGAAACGGATCAGTTGAAACAGATTTTTATTAACTTAATCAAAAATGCGGTGGAAGCTTCCGCTACAAAGATAGACATTCGGATTATGAAGCAGGAAGAAAGCATCCAAGTGATCGTTCAAGACAACGGAATAGGAATTGAAAGAGATCGGATTAAGCACCTCGGCGAACCGTTTTATTCTTCCAAAGAAAAAGGAACGGGGCTTGGACTTACCATTACGCACCGGATTATTCATTCGCATGGTGGAACCATTCAATATGAAAGTGAAGTCGGTATCGGGACAACCGTTATCGTGACGTTTCCTGAAACACATGCCTAAAAAGAGCCTTGCATTCTAACGATAGAATGCAAGGCTCTTTTGCTAGGACTCTCATGAAACGGGCTTCATGTCCAAATATTTTTTCCCTTTTCCGTAAATATAAAGGTTATAACCGATATAATAGGTCGCTAGCAAAAAGAAAACGATCATCGTAAGCGGATCACTCGCAAAATGCTTTCCGTAGCTCGCCTGCGTTTCAGGATCAATTTTCATGATTTGGATGAAACGATAAAGAAAGCGGCTTAAAAATAACAATAGAACAATTGATTCGATCCAAATATGAGTGCGATAATATAGAAGATTTTCGCGCATTTCGAGCTGACTGTGCTTTTGGGCATAGCTAAGCAGGATAATTCCGCCAACAATTCCGATCGCATCGTACAAATAAGAAATAGGATGAACAGCGCTGTTTATCAACAACAAAACGGCGATGACGGAAAAAAGGATTGCTCTAATAAAAAGACGCCTCGTTTTAAACAGCTGAAAACCAATACTTCTTTTAATTCGCCGGTATAAGATGAATGCAATAATAACAAATGAATAGATGTAGGGCTGTACGTGCATCATTTCACCTCTTTCATTTAACGTATGTGAAGATGTCTCATTATATCACATCCGAAAATACCATTAAATGGATAAAAAGAAGCGTAAACGTTATCTAAGCAAAAAAAAAAAGCTTTCCTTGATAGGAAAGCTTCTGTCATTATTCTGCTACTGTTAAATTGACTTGAACATTACCGCGAGTTGCTTTAGAGTATGGGCATACTTGGTGTGCCGCTTCCACAAGCTCTTGGGCTTGATCCTGTGGTACGCCTTTTACTTTTACGATAAGCTCCACTGCAATTTTAAATCCGTTATCTGACTCATCTTTTCCAATGCTTACTTCTGCTGTTACTTCCGTTCCCTCAACCTCTTTGATGCGTTTTTTATTGATCACAAGGTTCAGAGCGCTGTCAAAGCACGCAGAATATCCAGCTGCAAATAACTGTTCAGGGTTCGTTGCGTCGCCGCCTTTTCCGCCCATTTCCTTCGGTGTCGCTACGTTTAAATCCAATACTCCGTCGCTTGATTTAACGTGTCCGTCACGTCCGCCTACTGTTGTTGCTTTTGCTGTGTACATTGGTTTCATGATTCATCAATCTCCTTTTTGTAGTGTTTGCGTAATGTGATGTAGCTGTTTTAACAGCTTGATGTACTCTTCGGTTGAAATACCAAATCGCGGCGCTACCTCTTCTGGTATACATGCCGCCTCTCCTTTTAAAGAATACCCTTTTTCCGTTAATCTAATCATCACAATGCGCTCATCCATTTCGGAGCGAAGACGAGTCACTAATCCACCGGTTTCCATACGCTTTAACATTGGGGTAAGCGTGCCGGAATCTAAAAATAATTGAGCTCCTAGCTCTTTGACACTCATTTCTTTGTGTTCCCATAGAACGAGCATGACTAAGTATTGTGGAAACGTAAGATCTAGTTTGGTCAGCAGGGGTCGATACATGCTTGTAATTTCTTTTGAACAGGCATATACCGCAAAGCATAGCTGATTTTCTAATTTTAACGTTTGATCATTCATTTTAAGCACCTACCAATTTTAATCGCACACAATTAAGTTTCACACAATACCTCATAAAATGCAAGGACAGCTTCTTTTATTGACCAAGACAATGACTGGTGGGATAATAGTAAAACATGAAAATTGAGGTGACACGTATGGAGTTAATTTATTGCAAAGAAGATGTTCTTAAAAAACTGAACGATTACGTCGAAGTACATCCCCCAGTGGTGTTATTTAGGAAAGGTAATACGTACACGATTTCGCAAGATGCCAACGGTCAGTGGATCACAATGGATGAAGAAAATCATCCTCATCTCTTATCTGCCTTTTCAACATTAGAGGAGGATTTTTGGTTTAACGCGCATTTTGAGGTACGTTCATAATCCGAAATAAAAAAGGAACTTGCTCATGAGAGAAGTTCCTTTTTTATTATTCGCTTTTTAGCACTCGCATTGCATTAAGTACGGCGAGAAGCGTCACACCGACATCTGAGAACACCGCTTCCCACATCGTCGCAATGCCAAAAGCACCAAGAAGAAGAAAGATGCCCTTTACACCTAGTGCAAACACAATGTTTTGCCATACGATCGACTTCGTTTTTTTCGCAATGTGAATCGCTTCGGCAATTTTTGACGGTTCATCGGTCATAATGACCACATCCGCTGCTTCAATCGCTGCATCAGAGCCGAGTCCGCCCATTGCAATCCCAACATCGGCGCGAGCAAGAACGGGTGTATCATTAATACCGTCCCCGACAAAAATCACTTTCTCACGCTTTGCTTTCACTTCGTCTACTTTTTCAAATTGCTCGACCTTTTGATGAGGCAGAAGCTCGGCGTAGATTTGGTCAACACCTACGTTCTCACCTACCTGTTTGGCCACCCTTTTCGCATCGCCAGTCAACATGATCGTTTTCTTCACACCTAGACGCTTAAGTGCATTAATTGCGGCCTTGGCATCTGGCTTTATTTCATCTGAAATAACGAGGTGACCGGCATATTTCCCGTCTACCGCTATATACACAAGCGTTCCAATTGTTTCAATAGATGGACACTTAATTTCATGTTGTTCCATCCATTTTTCATTACCTGCAAGAACGCTGCGGCCGTAAATCATGGCTTCTGTTCCATACCCAGCTGTTTCCTGATAGTTCGCAATTTGCTTTCCATCGATCTTTTCCTTATAAAAGGCTCGAATAGACCCCGCAATAGGATGCGTTGAGAACGCTTCTGCATGTGCTGCATAGGCAACAAGTTCATCTTTTGATACGGTTTGTGTATGAACGTCTGTCACTGTAAATGTACCTTTTGTTAAGGTGCCAGTTTTATCAAAAACCACATACTTGACTTGCTGAAGCGCTTCTAAAAAGTTGCTTCCTTTTACTAAAATACCACGCTTTGAAGCTCCACCAATTCCCCCGAAAAAGCTAAGCGGGATGGAGATTACTAGTGCACACGGACATGAAATGACTAGAAAGACAAGTGCGCGGTATAGCCATTCTGAAAAGGTCGCACCCGTTACAAAAAGCGGTGGAAGAACAGCGAGTGCAGCAGCCCCTACAACAATTGCAGGTGTGTAATAACGAGCAAACTTCGTAATGAAATTTTCTGTTGGCGCTTTGCGATTGCTTGCATGCTCCACAAGCTCTAAAATTTTCGCGACCGTTGACTCCTTGTAAGGCTTCGTTACTTCAATGGTAAGCAACCCGTTTAAATTAATGCTTCCACTTACTACATCATTTCCTACTTCCACATTTCGAGGCAGTGACTCACCTGTGAGCGCGGATGTATCAAGCGTAGACTGTCCCTCTACTACATGACCGTCAAGCGGAATTTTCTCTCCTGGTTTGACGACAATGTACTCCCCTCGCTTCACAAGCTCAGGTGACACTTTTTTCGTTTCTCCGTTTCGCTTTACGTGCGCATATTCAGGTTTTATATCCATTAACGCACTAATGGATGCACGAGAGCGGTTGACGGCTAGGCTTTGAAAGAGCTCACCCACTTGATAGAACAGCATGACGGAAACGGCTTCAGGGTATTGCCCGATCGCAAATGCACCAATGGTGGCGATAACCATTAAAAAATGCTCATCGAACACCTGACCTCGCCATATGTTTCGCATCGCCCGTAAAACGACGTCTCCCCCTACTAGTACATACGCACATATAAACAGGGAAAGCTCGAGTTCAAAAGGAAGGGAAAAAATAGCCGCTACTGCGGTCATCACCCCACCAATACCTAACCTCGCAAGTAGCGGGGTGAACGTCTTTTTCGTTGGTGAAGCAGAAGATTCTTCCTCGGAATCCACCACCTGTACATCTGGCTCCAAGCGCTTCACAATTTGCTTCACGCGTGAGATCACGTCTTCACGCTGAGCAAAATCAGCGCCTGTAATGGTTAACTTTTTCGTAGAAAAATTCAATCTTGCTTCACGAACGCCTTCTAATCCTGCGGTTTCATGTTCAATTTTATTCGCACAGTTTGCACAATGGAGACCTTCTAACGTTAAAGTAATCGCGTGCGTTTCCTTCGGTTTTACTTGAACGTGAGGTTCGATTTTCTGAACAATCCGTTCTGCTTCCTTCGATGTTTCACTTATTGACGTTACAGGGCTATCAAAAGACAGCGTTTTTGTCGCGAAATTGACGATGCAGTTTTCAACATCATTTATTTGTTGAATAGAGTGTTCAATTTTCGACGCACAGTGCGCACAATTGAGCCCTTCTAATATGAATTCTTGTTTTGTTTTTTGTTTCTCCACCACCGATGCCTCCCATTTCATCTTTCATCTATAGAATTTCCTAAGTGGACCTAAATGATTTAACTGAAAAAGTTCTTTCTACCATATCAGTTCGCTGTTAAACATTGTTCACCAAATGAATATATGTGCAATTATTCATAAACGCTTTCCATAGTATATGTGAAAAGAAACGTTTGGATTGTACGCAATCACCTAATATTTTCACTATTTCGTTTAATTATAACATCCTTATATGAGTAATTGTTCAAATAAACATATAAAAATCAAAAAAGCCGAATGATGTTACATTCGACTTTCCTTGTCTCCACTCAATGGTAACGTGACGGTAAAGATCGATCCTTTTCCAATCTCACTTTCTAATCCGATGGAACCATTATGAATCGACACAACTTTTTTTGTAATGGCTAGTCCCAATCCGTTTCCTTTCCCACCGCGAGATTTATCCGCCTTATAAAAGCTCTCAAAAATATAGCGCTGATCTTCTTTCGAAATACCGATTCCGCTATCTGAAATGATACAATAAGCGAATCCGTTCTCTACGTTCAGTGCAACCCCAATTTTCCCACCTTCTGATGTATAGGTCATGCTATTTGTAAGTAAATTCATCCATACTTGCTCAAGCAGATCACGGTCTGCCGTAATTCGAACGGCGTTCATATTTAAATCCAATTCTAAATCTTTCCCGCTCCACTGAGGCTCTAGCGCTAAAATCACCGTTCGCAGCTGCTCATCAAGCGAATAGGTCGACAGCGTAACGGGGTGATGCTCGGAGTCAAGGGACGCGAGCTTTAATAAATTTCCTCCAAGCTGTGCGAGGCGACTGCTTTCCTTTTCAATGATGCTTAAATAGCGAAGGCGATCTTCACTGGAAATGTGTTCTTCTTTTAGCGCATTCGCAAAGCCTCGAATCGATGTGAGGGGTGACTGAATTTCATGAGACACGCTCGCCACAAATTCTCGGCGCATCGTTTCAATTTTATTTAATTCTTTTGACATATGATTAAAATGCTCCGTCAATTGTCCAATTTCATCGGCTGATTCATGCTCGACGCGAATATTATAATTTCCTTTTCCGATTTCCTTCATCGCTTTCGTCAGCTTACGAATCGGCTTTACGAGCTGTCGAGATAACAGCGCAAACGATAAAATACCTACGACCAAAATAGAAAGTAGCTGCACGAGCTGAACGTTTTGAATCGCTTTGTTTGGTTTAATCGGATCAGGCTGTAAAAATAGCACGTATTTTTGTCCATCTTCTGTAAATGGAATTCCCATCACCATTCCCATAGGAGGCCCGTCCTTTGGCTTAGAGACTAAATAATCGTCTGAGGTTTTCAGAAGCTTGTGAACGTCCCCCTCCGTAATTCGAAACGGATGCTTGGAATTTCCAAGGCGCTCTACATGCATGTTTTCATCATAAATCACAAAAGAATACTGAAAAAAAGATGTATGATGCAGAAAGGACGCCAGCTCATTTGCATCCTCTTTTCCGTATAAATGAACGAACTCTTTCCCTACTTGCCACATGTCTTTTTGCAAGCGCTGATCAATTTCCTTGTCACGAAAGGAAGTAGATAAAATAAAGGACACGATTAAACTAAACACAATGGTTCCAATGAACGCAATGACTATTTTCAAGTAAATAGACTTTGTCATCCACACACCTCAAGCTTGTAGCCTAATCCTCGAATGGTTTTAATTTCAAAGCCTGTTTGGTGTCCGCCTAGCCTTTCGCGTATTCGCTTAATGTGTACATCGACCGTCCGTTCATCTCCGCCATAGTCAAATCCCCAAATTTTCTCAATAAGCTGATCACGCGTAAAAATTTTACCTGGTGTGCTCGCTAATGAAAACAGAAGCTCGAACTCCTTTAAAGGAAGGTCAAAGGTTAGATCTGACATGCTCACCTCAAGCTTTTGACGATCTAGCTTGGTTTGCCCGATATGAATAAGCTTGTTTGCTTCAATACGATATCGGCGTAATAGTGCTTTCACACGAGCCATCATCTCAAGGGGATCGAATGGTTTTACGATATAATCATCGGTGCCCGCATCAAATCCTTTTAATTTGTCATTTGATTCACCACGTGCAGTGATGATAAGAACGGGAATATCAAAAAACTCTTTGATTTCCTTCGTTAAGCTCCATCCGTCTTTTAACGGCATCATAATATCAACGATTGCGAGGTCAATTCGATACTCTTCCATCTTTCCCCACGCTTCTTCTCCGTTTGCTGCCTCAATGACCTGATAGCCTTCTTTTTTTATGTAAATCGAAATAAGTTCTCGAATATGTGCATCATCATCTGCTACTAATATGCGTATCATGCGTTCACCTTTTCTCTTCTAATCTTGTTTCTATTATCTTACACAACAAATATGAACTCAATATGAACAAGCCCACCTATAAAGATGGGCCTGCTTGTTTCCCCTATTACACTCTACAACCAAAAAATTCCGATAATGGCTAATGCCCCTAAAATCATGCCGCCAATTTGCCCCACCATATCACTAGTAATGACAGGCTTCGGTTGATTAAGCTTCGCTTCCTGCAACTCTATATGTAAATGCTCCACAGCTTCTTGTAGCACTTCCACCTGCTTTTTTAACTCGTCTACTTCCTCTTTTGGGACAATACTTGTTTCAGGACGTTTTTCTAAATCCATCTTACCTCCCCCTTCTTCTTTTTATACGAGTCATCATCACATTGGTTTCAATTTTCTTCCCCTGCTTGAAACTGCTGTCTGACAAGTCCTCGGTAAAAATCATGCGTGTTCATTAATTCCTCATGAGTACCGACACCAGTAATCGTTCCATTTTGCATGACTATAATTTGATCGGCGTTCACAACAGTAGATAGCCTGTGCGCAATGACAAACGACGTTTTCTCCTTCATCATTGACTCTAGCGCTTGCTGCACGAGCTTTTCAGACTCTGAATCTAAACTTGCCGTTGCTTCATCTAATAGAAGAAACTCAGGGTTGCGAAGAATAGCACGTGCAATCGCAATCCGCTGTCGTTGACCACCCGATAAATTGATGCCGCGTTCCCCAACGAGCGTGTCATATCCTTGTGGAAATCCGCTAATAAATTCATGCGCGTTCGCTTGAGTAGAAGCTTCCCTGATTTCCTGATCCGTCACTTCACCCTGCAAGCCGTACATCATGTTTTCTCGAATCGTTCCGACTAAAATCGGGGAGTCCTGCTGCACGTAGCTAAATAAGGCACGCCAATCTTTTAGCTGATAGGCGTCACTACGTTGGCCGTTAAGACGAATTTCACCAGATGAAGGTTCATAAAAACGTTCCATCAAAGAGAAGATCGTTGATTTCCCTACACCGCTCGGACCTACAAAAGCTGTCATCGTACCTGGCTGAGCAGAAAAGGAGACATTTTTCAAAATAAGGTCTTCGCCGTAGCCAAACGCGATGTTATTAAACGTCAGAACACCCGCCTCTTTTACAGCAAGTCCGTCCTCATACGGTTCTTCTGCTTCATCTAAAATTTGAAAAATCCGCTCGGATGCCCCCTTTGTTTGCTGAAAGCTCGTCACAAAGCGTGTAAGAGAACTAATCGGTATCATGATTTGAAATAAATAAAGAACAAAGGCGACGAGCTCTCCGGCTGATATGTACGCAGCACTAACGCGGTATGCTCCAAAACCAACAATCGCAATGAGCACTCCTGTCATCACAGCGCTCATGATCGGAGAAATGAGCGCTTCGATTTTCGCACGACGAATCCCAAACTGATAGAGGGAGTGAAACGATTCTTTCCCCTTATCAAACTCCGATTTTTCCGTTGTATAAGCTTTGATCAAGCGAATTTCGCCAAGCATTTGCGCTAAAAAGGCCGTAAGCTTTGACATATGATCCTGCTGTTCTTTCGAAATTTTATACATCTTTCTTGCCATCGGCATAATGACAAGAAACGTTACTGGAATAGCGGCGAGTAAAATTAACGTCATCGGTACATCAATCGTAATTAAAATGATGATGGCTACAATAACAGATAAGCTATTCGTAATAAACTCGATCATCTCTGTTGACAATAGATTCATGACAATTGTCGTATCATTTGTGATGCGACTGACCATTTCCCCAGATCGGTTTTGGTCGTAAAATGAGATTGGCAAATGAATGAATTTATTCCAAAGCTTTGTTCGCAGACGTTCAACAACCGCTTGTCCAATTTGCGCTAGCAAAAAGAGAGACACGGCGCTTGAAGCTATCTGAACAAAAAACAAACCGACAATGAGCCCAATCATAGACGGAGAAAAGCCGTTTTGAAAAGAATCCATCAGCTGTTTAATAAAAATAGGGATCGCAAGGGACACACCTGTGTTGAGTAATGATAGCACAAGTGAAACACCTAGCTTTCCTTTAGGCGGTTTCGTTAGCCTCCAAAGCTTCCGAAACTGAAAAGATGTTGATGTCATATACACGTACTCCTTTATGTTTCAATCTTACTCATTATCACATATTTCCTTCAAAAAGAAACATGTATACGCTCATCAACAAGCTCTGTTGGCCCACCTATTTCTCATGGATAAACTTCAGCCTTTACATCACTTTATTTGTTGGACGCACGATGACTTCATTAATATTTACGCTCTCAGGCTGTGTGACCGCGTATACTACTGCATTTGCGATATCCGTTGGCTGCAGTGGATTCATAGGGCGACTTGCAAACATCTCCTTCACTTCTGAGTCCGTAATGTGCTGGGTAAGCTCTGTTGAAACCGCTCCTGGCGACACGTTAGTCACACGCAGTCCAGATGAGGAAAGCTCCTTCTCCATTCCTTGTGAAATGGCTCGCACCGCGTATTTTGTTGCACTATAAACGGTGCTAGACGGAAAAATTTCATGACCCGCAACAGAGGAAACGTTGATAATATGTCCATGCTTTTGTTCCATCATCGATGGAAGGACGGCATGAATTCCATACAAAACGCCTTTAATGTTCACATCCACCATTCGCTCCCACTCATCGACGTGATCGTTTTTTAAAAAAGAGAGGAGCATCACGCCTGCATTATTAACGAGTATATCGATCGTACCGAATTCATCCTTTGCTTCTTGCACGAGTCTTTCCATCTCATCTCGCCTCGTAACATCTGTTTTTACAACGAGCGTTTTCGCTCCGTGTTTTTTTTCTAATTGAGAAGCTAACGCTTCTAATCGGTCGCTCCGTCTGGCTGCTAATACAATATTCGCTCCCTCACGCGCTAATTCGTGAGCAATCGCTTCACCTATCCCGCTGCTTGCACCTGTTACGATCGCTGTCTGATCGTGAAGCTTCATAAACAAACCCACTGTTATTTCCTCCCGTCTCTATCTTTTTCTCATTATGGACGCTGTCGCTTCAGTTCCATCACCTTTTCAGGTGTTGCTAGTGATGTAAATCCAAACTGCGCATAAAGATCATGTGCGTCATTTGTTACTAACATCACACGCTTAATGTCACTTATTTCGGGGTGTGTTAAAACGGTTTCGACCATCCATTTCCCTAACCCCTGTCCTCTTTCTACTTCTACTACGAATACATCAGCTAAGTAAGCGAACGTCGCCTGATCCGTGACGAGACGAGCAAATCCAACTTGCTTTTTATTCGATGGACTTCCTTTAAACAAACCAAAACTTAGCGAATTATGTATAGACTTTTGAATGACGTCGTAGGGACGTCCTTTGGCCCAGTAAGACGTATTATGTAAATAGTCACATATAAACGATTGATCAAAAAGCTCTTGATCCGTAGTAATGAAGTAATCTAATGATGAATGAATACTCTGCATACCTTAAACCTTCTCCCTATATGATGTTTTGGTATATTTTTAGAATAATACAAATATTTTACTGTTATATT
Source organism: Priestia koreensis (assembly GCF_001274935.1). Classification (GTDB taxonomy): domain Bacteria; phylum Bacillota; class Bacilli; order Bacillales; family Bacillaceae_H; genus Bacillus_AG; species Bacillus_AG koreensis. The sequence continues at coordinate 196,175 of NZ_LILC01000007.1, forward strand.
TATCGTAGCTCTTTTTGGAATACCCGTCAATATGAAACTCTGCTATCTCTGTTCCAGTTCACCTTTGGCTGTCAGGTGGATTAATCTAGTCTTCAGCTCTACTTGTCAAACGAACTCTCAAGTAGAAAAAAGGCTTCTAATTGATTTCACGAACTGGAAATCAATTAGAAGCCTTTTTTGTTCATCATTTTCTTCTTTTTCGCTGAACGTGATCCTGCCATTTACCGACTAACTCATGAAAGGAACTGTTATAACGCCAAATAAGTGCCCAAATAAAGGCATCGATGACAGCTGATACAGGTTTGAGAGTACCTAAATAGGCAGAGACAGGGACAACATAAACTAAGCTAGTGATCGCAACCGCCACAACTAGTAGTTCAACATACACTTTCATTTTCATGAAATCCATTTTTCTCCATCCTTATTAAATAGTCTCCTTTATCATACGATGTTTGTTTAGGAAAAGATAGCCGTATTTCATTTCATTTTATTTACAAATCAAATGCACCTTTTCACATAGAAAAGCCGCTTGATAGGACAAGCAGCTCCTTAGTTAGTCATTTCATACGTGCGCAGGCGCTCCCATTCCTCGCGAAGCATCCCCATTTTAATGGAATCATAGTATTCACCTTCAACGATGCGCGCTTTTCGAATTCGCCCTTCTTCTACCATGCCAATCTTCCTCGCAAGATTCATCATCCTCACGTTCCCTGACCAAGTAGAAATACCTAAGCGCACAATATTCATATGCTCAAAAAGATAATCGGTCCAAAGCTGAAAAGCCTCTGTTCCATATCCACCAGACCAATAGGAGGAATCAAAAATAACGATACCACTTTCTACCCAGTTCGTCACTTGATCTTCCCAATAACGACTAACGATCCCAATCAATTGCTGATCTGCCTCAATGACCATAATCGAACGGGCCTGATCCGTCTCACTTTCTTGCAGTCGCATGCGAAATCCTTCTAAAAACTCATCTGGCGTTTTGTTTTTCAATTTATAGTACGGCCCATTCCATTTATGATGCTCTTGATCATCTGCTTCGTAATTCCAATAATACATCTTACGAACGTCACGCTCCGTTAAGTCTCGAAGCGCTACCTTTTGCCCTTCTATTCTCAGCCTGTACTGTTTCATTTCCTTCTCCCCTTCAACTGACCGAAAATTCAAACTTATTATACCACATCTTTCACAACGATCAGTTGATGATTTTGACCTATTTAAATAAGATTTATGTTTGAAACAATACACCTCGAACCGCTTGGATATAACGTTCAGCAGACCGTTGCACAGCTTGATTCGCCTCCTCTTCCACAATACGATGAAAGGCATTATACAATCGGTTAAAACGAAGAGGTCGTACTTTTTCTTGTATCTCTTCCACTTTTTCAGGAGGAAGCGGAATCAGGTTTGGATAGCTGTACATAAAACTCACCCATTTATGGTCTGCTACAACTTGAATAACATCACCCGTTAGAAGCACCCCACGCCCCTGATCACCTCGCTCCCAATGAAGAACCGCTGCACCTTTAAAATGGCCACCTAAACGATGAAGAGTCAGACCATCTGTAAGCGTCAGCTTCTCACCTGACCAGTAGACAATATGTTCACTTGCTCGCATGACCCACTCCTTATCATCTTCATGAACGTAGATCGGAACGTTGAACGTTTCCGCCCATTCTACCTGTGTTGAATAATAATGAGGATGTGAGAGTGCAATCGCATCAAGTCCTCCTCGTTCCTTTATTTCTTCCATTGTTTTTTCATCCAGGTACGTAATACAATCCCATAACACGTTGTAGCCCTGGTGCTCGACAAGGTAAGCCGTTTGCCCAATCGCAAATTCCGGAACCGTTTTAATACTATGTAGAAACTCTTCCTCTTGAATCCATTCATTGTGAAACGATTGTTGCTGCATTTTTTCTAATGTTGTCCACGTCTGACCACTTGGACGAACGTATTGTCTTTCCTCTAAACATATTGGACAGCTCTTTGGTTTTTGTGACTGTTTTTCATATTGCACACCGCACGTTTCACAAATGTAATGATTCATATTTTCCATTCCTTCCTTGTTATCTCTTCTTCTACTATACAATCTCCTTCCATATACTTCCTCTCTCAAAAGACTGACTTTTCCTACAACTTTAGACCGATGAAGCGATTTAGTTGCTTTCTAATTTTCATAAAAACCTCTTGATAAAAAGCTGAATCATGAGGAACGAATGCTGCTGTTCCGACCTTCTTTGAGAAGATACACCGAAAACCAGAAATGTCCTCAATATAGCCCTCAATGTGAATAGAGTCTTTGGTTCCGTCCCATAATCCTTCTGCGTCTTCTAAGCGAACTCGTGCCATTCCTGCTACCTCTTCCCGTTGAAGTACGTATTGATTCATGCTGCATTTATTCACACCTAAAAATGTATGGGCAAGCTCCCGATCAATCAACGCCCCCCTTGTGACGCAATATTTTAACGTTCCTAGAGATCGTAGTTCCTCTAGTGTAACCTCAATTCCGATTTCTTCTTTCACCTCTCGTACACCATCCACAACTGTTTCATCCGCTAGCAAATGGCCGGCAGCGGTAATATCAAAAAGGTTCGGATAATCTTTTTTCTGCTCACTACGGAGCTGAAAATGTATGTATGCCTGTTCATTGATCGTTTCGACGAACCAGCAGTGAAACGCCTCGTGCCAATAACCTTTTTCGTGTACTTCTGCTCTTGTTTTTACGCCGATTGGACGTTCGTTTTCATCAAAAATCCGAATCAATTCTGTTTCCATTTGGACTCTCCTCCTTTTCCTCTTTCATCATACCGAATTTACGTACGGAAAAGGAATTAGATCGAGCTGTTACCCATATTTTTTCTGATGGGCTTTCTTTTTGGTGAGATAGTCTTCATCCTCCCGTACTACTTTCCACTTTTCTTCGAAAATAGCCGCTGATTTTGCTTTTTCTTCATCATGCTGACGTTCCTTTTGATTGCCTTCTTTGTCGTATTTGCGCCCACCTTTGTAGTTTGTATATCTCCGTGCACGCGTGTACCCCATTTGCAGAAATTTTCTAGACATATCCATCCCAACGAAATCATCTGCTTTTTTGTACGCCAAAAACAACTCATAAATTTTCTCAGAGGATTCTTTCGCTTCTTTTGGTGTCTTGAATTTCCAATAGGGTAAAATCTCTTTTTTGTACGGTTCTACGAGTAAAACTCCTTGTTCACCTCTTCCAACCCGATATTTTTCGGGATTTTTCCGGAAATTTATTTCATCAAAGTTTAACGAGTAATCGAATGCCATTTCCACTCCTCCTTGATCATTTTTATTGCATGTTTATATGCATATCTACCCTTTTCTATCAAGGGTTAGACACTTCCTAAAAAGGAAGGAACAAGGAGGATTTGTTTTGGAAATTATTTACTTTTAATGTAAATATAAGTTTTTTATTCAAAATGAAGAATTTTACGAATTTAATTTGTAAGCGCATACTCGCTTGAAACCTGTGAAAATCATGTTTAAGGTATATAGACAGAAGGTATAGTAAAAGGAGATTTGCACATATTACTACATATGCATTATCAAATTTTTATGATGATTTTAACGTATGTGCAATACTTTCAACCTGGCAATAATTTTGTATAGTCTTGCGTAAATATACAGCAAGAAAAAAAGTTAGAGACAGGAGGGAAAGCGAAAAAAACGTTGGGTATTGGTTTTAACTTGAAGGAGGAACAATACATTTATGGGTGGAAAATTTAAAAAGACGATATCATTATTAGATCTTACCCTTATAGGTCTTGGGGCAATCTTTGGATCTGCATGGCTGTTCGCTGTGAGTAACGTAGCGTCACAGGCAGGTCCAGCAGGGAGCTTCTCATGGATCATTGGTGGGGTCATTATCCTACTAATCGGTCTCGTATACGCTGAGCTTGGGGCGGCATTACCACGAACAGGTGGAATTATCCGCTATCCCGTTTATTCACACGGACCGCTAGTCGGCTATATGATTTCTTTTATTACGATCGTGGCTTACACAAGCTTAATCTCGATTGAGGTAACGGCTGTACGTCAGTACGTAGACTACTGGGCAGGCGGTGTTCTGACAAAGGCTAACTCAGACTCCCCTACCATTCTAGGATGGCTTCTACAATTTGTTTTATTAGTAGCCTTTTTCTTACTGAACTACTGGAGTGTAAAAGCATTCGCAAAATCTAATATCATTATCTCGATTTTTAAATACGTCGTTCCAGTAACAATCATCGTTGTACTAGCCTTCCACTTCAAATCAGGAAACTTTACAGTAGAAGGATTTGCACCATTTGGGTTTGATGGAATACAAGGTGCCATTTCAACCGGTGGGGTCATGTTTGCATATTTAGGTCTTCACCCGATCGTTTCGGTCGCGAGTGAGGTTAAAAATCCGCAGCGAAACATTCCAATCGCATTAGTACTTTGTATCATTCTTGCAGCCGTTATTTACACAGCTCTTCAAATTTTATTTATCGGAGCGATTCCGACAGATATGATTTCAAGCGGTGGCTGGACAGCTATTCAAGACAAGTTCTCTCTTCCGTTTAAAGATATCGCCGTTGTTTTAGGATTAGGATGGGTTGCGTCACTTGTTGTATTTGATGCGATCTTATCACCAGGTGGTAACGGAAATATCTTCATGAATACAACAGCTCGCCTTGTGTATGCATGGTCTCGAAACGGTACATTATTCAAAACGTTTTCTAAAGTTGATAAAGCAACAGGTATTCCGCGTTCGTCACTATGGTTGTCACTTGGTTTATCTATTTTCTGGACACTACCATTCCCTTCTTGGAATGCACTTGTTAACGTATGTTCTGTAGCATTAATTCTTTCTTATGCGATTGCTCCTGTTTCAGCAGCGACATTCTCTGTTAATGCGAAAGGTTTAGAGAAGCCATTTAAATTGAAAGGCATGAACATCATTGCCCCTATTTCATTTATCTTTGCTTCATTTATTGTATATTGGTCTGGATGGAAAACAATTTCTTGGTTACTTGGATCACAGCTCATCATGTTTGTGGTTTACTTAATTTTCGCCAAATACGTTCCAACAGACAAAGTAAAATTACCGCAACAGCTTAAATCTTCTTGGTGGCTTGTTGCGTACTACATCGTAATGCTGATCATTTCATACATCGGTTCATTCGGTGGAGGTAAAGGACTTATTGATACACCTGTCGATTTAATCATTATTGCCATTGTTTCTCTCGCTATTTTCTTCTGGGCGAAGTATAGTGGATTACCAAAAGCAATGATTGATAATGATGATGAATCACCTGAAGAACACGCTGAGCATGAAAAAGCAGAAGAAAACCCTGCACACTAAGACAAAAGGCGATCCCCTCAAAAAGGATCGTCTTTTTCTTTTTTTATATATAGTTTACATAATAATATTATTGTCTTTATATAATCAGAAATTAAAATATATGGTATAGTTAACAAACTACGTGGAGGTGTTTTTATGAAAGAAATAACCATTTATCACTATGAGGCATTTAGCGACGTTCCCCATAAAGGAAACCCTGCTGGCGTTGTTTTCGGCGGAGAATCATTAACAGATGAAGACATGCAGCGTATTGCACTAGAAGTGGGATTTAACGAAACATCGTTCCCTGTACCTTCTCTTGTCGCTGACGTTCGCATCCGCTATTTTACTCCTGGACATGAAATGGATTTGTGTGGTCATGCGACGGTTGCCACCCTTTTTGCCCTTCGTACACATGGTCTTCTTCCTGTGAAAGAAGCATACACGATCGAGACGAAAGCTGGGATTCTCCCCGTTCGTGTGACTGAAGTTGATAATCAGCTATACATAACGCTTCAACAAGCAACACCGCAATTTCGCCATTTTCACGGTGATCGAGATGCCTTAGCATTAGCGATGAACCTAACGGAAGATGATCTTGACCTCACTCTTCCTATTATGTACGGAAGCACAGGCATTTGGACACTATTAGTTCCCATTAAAACGCTAGCATCCTTTTCACAAATGAAGCCATATAATGACCTCTTTCCTTCTATATTAAAAGACATGCCTAACGCATCTCTTCATCCGTTTTGTTTGGAAACTGTTGATCCTCATACCCATATGCACGCTAGACATTTTTCTTCTCCGTTTTCTGGCACAACTGAAGACCCTGTAACAGGGACCGCATCAGGCGTGATGGGTGCGTATTATCAGCGATATATTCAACGAACAGAAGATGCCGTTCAGCTCGTGATCGAACAAGGGTCAGAAATGAACCGAGACGGACGTGTTCATATTTCGATTAGTCCTCACCAAGAAGTGAAAATGAGTGGCAACGCTGTATTTGTGAAGAAATGGACCATTTCTCTTTAACAAAATCCTTTAATCCAAATTTCTTATGACTGATCATAAGGATTATAATCTATGTCCACGCCTGCTTTTATACTATTATGTTAATTGGAAGATACTAGTAAAGGGGAGAAAATGAATGAAAGCAATGTTGGTACAGGAGCTAGGTGGACCTGAAGTATTAAAATACGTGGAAACAGCACTTCCTACTTGCGGTGATGACGACGTGCTTATGAAAGTAGAAATGACAAGCGTAAATTTCGCGGACGTAAAAGCTCGGTATGGGAAAAAAGGAAATGCTAAGCTTCCCTTCATTCCAGGTCTTGATGCGGTTGGAACGGTTGTGAAAATCGGAAGAAACGTAGAAAATGTGGCGATTGGAGAGCGCGTTGTCGCATTTCCGAGCAGTGGTAGCTATGCTGAGTACGCTGTAGCTAATCAAAATCTTACGTTTCAACTACCGGAAGGCATTGACTTGGAGCAAGCGGCAGCCTGTCCTGTCGTCGGTATGTTGTCATTCATGCTCGTTCATAAGATTGCCCGCGTTCAACAAGGGGAAGCTGTTCTCGTTCACGCAGCCGCTGGAGGAGTAGGAACCACGCTCATTCAGCTGTTAAAAGCGGCTGGTGCTGGTACTATTATAGGGACGGTAGGAGCTTCAAATAAAAAGGCAATTGCTCTAGAAGCAGGTGCTGATTACGTTATTAATTACGAGAAAGAATCCTTTATGGACCACGTACATACGCTGACAAATGGACAAGGAGTAGACGTTGTCTTTGACTCCATCTCAGGGGTCGTAGCGGAAAAGAGCTTAGAATGTTTGCAGGATTATGGTCGTCTTGTGCATTTTGGGAATTCAAGCGGACAGACTGGATCATTTATGACGAAGCAGCTGCATGCGAGCTGCCGCTCCGTTCTTGGCTTTAGTTTAGGCACGACTAGAAAGAAAAAGCCTCACCTTCTACAAGAACCTGCGGCTCAGCTATTTGAAGCTCTTCGTTTAGGTACACTGACTATCAACATTGGAAACGTCTTTTCTCTTGACGAGGCGGCCCTTGCTCACGAATGGCTTGAGAGTAGAAAAAGCACAGGAAAGATCTTACTGCACGTCTCACAATAGTGTTTCAAGCGTATACAAACGGTGGTTTCGCACATCCAAAATCGCTAAAAAGTAGCTAGAGCGCTCTGGATTGTATTTATAAAAGTACAAATCACCTACTTGATATTGAATGGGATGCTTCGGGAAAATTTTATTTTTCGCATGCCCTTTTTCTTTTGCATCCTTTGAAAATTCCTCAATTTTCTCTTGCAACAGCTGCATCGTATTCGCATCAATCGTTTTCCAAACGCCCTGATAGCGAATGGTTTCAAACTGTTTGCGATTATAATCTAATACGACATAGGCTAGGGAACGGCCAAGGAAGCTAGACGTTTTTTCAAAGATTACCTGTGACTTGGATGGGTTTGGGGTGGAAAATCCCCAATTCTCCTTCCATACCGCATACTGATTGTTAAACGTTGCATTCAATTGATACGCACCCATCGTTAAGATCATTGCGACGATCGAAAAAGTTAAAATTCGTTTCAGCATCTGGTATGTTCCTTTCAAAAAAAGTTTCTTCCTTTCCTCTTTGTATACATTCCTCTTTGGATGAATGGAATCCTGCATACGGACAATGATTTCCCTAGCCTTTCCATCAACAACCTATTTTATAACAAAAAAGAAGCGGAACAATGGCTCCGCTTCTTTTTCACTTTATAATGATTGCAGTGCTTCCGCAATCATTGTATCACCGGCTACTAAATCAAACGAACGATTAAAGGTACGCTCTGCGTCCAATGACATTAGAACCGTTTGTGCAACGTCGGCACGAGGGATCGACCCACGCTCTAAATCCTCTGCGATACGCACTTTGCCCGTTCCAGGCTCATTTAACAAGCCTCCTGGTCGAACGATCGTATATGTAAGTCCGCTTGTTTCTAAAAGACGATCTGCATAATGTTTGGCAACATAGTAAGGTTTTAAGCTTTCATTCCAATTGGTACGGTTATGGGCCTGAAGGGCACTAACCATTACAAATCGTTTAATACCGGCCTGCTCGGCTGCCTCGATTGTTTTAACCGCTCCATCTAAATCGACTAATAGCGTTTTGTCGGACCCTGTGCTTCCGCCTGAACCCGCCGTGAAGACAATAGCATCACAGCCCTTTGCTGCCTCTGCGATTTCTTCTACCGTTCCTTCTAAGCTTGCAACAACTGCTTCGATCCCTGACTTCTCTAAGATGTTTGCCTGCTCTTCTTTACGTACGAGAGCACGTACCGTATGAGTGCTGCTATCTTTTAATAGATGAACAAGATGCTGCCCAATTTGTCCATTTGCTCCTACAACCAATACTTTCATGATGTTAGTCCCCTTCCTTCTAAAGATTTGTAGCCATTATGTCAAAAATATTTATTCACTTCAATTATTCTGTTTGGCTCATCTTCTCTAGTATGGAAGGTTTTATATGTTTTATGTATGGGTAAAACAAGTGTGAGCGTAAAGCTCCAAAACCCGAGAAACAGCACTTCTCTCGGGTGAAGAGGGCTTATTTATTGACGTAAAATGCGTAAGTCTTAGAGAGATTATCGTAAATTCGCAAAAAAAGATAAATAAAAAAGAAGCAGCCATTTTAGCTGCTTCCCAACGTGCAGTTGTTAACTCACGTGTTTTCCAACATTAATAATTTCACTTAAGTTGTTCATATAAATGATTTGCTCTCCGAACGAACGGTTGCGCAATGATTGCGTATGAGGCGGTCTCATACCAATCACATAGCATGTGACGCCCATTAAGTAGAAGGATTTCATAAACTCAGCAAATGCATGAATTCCTTCGGATGTTAGTTCTGCTAATCCACCAAAATCGAACAGCAGCGTCGTATAATGTCCATCATACACACACTCTTGGAGCACCTTCGTGTTTTCATCCACTAACTGGCGATCAAGATCCCCGAATAGAGGTACAAGACCTACGCTCGGTGACAGCTTAATAAACGACGCTGACAGCTGTTTAATACGCTTTAACGAGTCTTCTAGCTGTTCTTTCTGCTGAAGCAATTCAAAGTCTGTCTCTGCCAAACGTTTTCTGTGACGTTGCACAAGGGTTGTTAACTCTTGAATTCGCTCATCTTGTTGGATGCACACTAAGTGTCCAATATCATTATCCCATTGAATATGACATTCAAATAAGGAATATGGAGAGCTGTTTGTTTTTAAAACAATTTCTACTTTTTGAATTGCTTGTCCACGATGTTGAATCAGCGTATCCTTCTCATGTGGTTGATCAACGGATAATTCCGCCGAATCTGACGAGCGTGTAGCGAGAAATTTTTTCGCTTTGTCTTTGCTGAATGTGTCGACCAAATCTAAGAAATTGGCGGCTGGTTGAAATACGTGTCCAGATTGTACAGACCATTCTAGAATATTAAAATCAGTGTCTACAAGAAAGTAAGGAACAGGAACATATTCAAGCATCGACATTCATTTCCACTCCCGATTTATAGCTGTTTAGCCAGCTATTTAATTCGTGAAGGTTGGGAATTAATAACGTTTCCTCAGAACAATGGGAGGTAAAATCTAACAGTGGCAGTAATCGTCCGCCTACCATTACAACTGGTCTGTTTTCTAATTGATCCAACGTCTTCACGTATTCAGAAAGCCTTTCGACATGGTAAGGAATTGTGACCGATAGCCCTACAATGTCTGGCTTCCATTCTTTCGCCATTTCTTCCGCATAGCGAATAGGAAGGTTTGCGCCCAAAAACCGTGTGTTCCAACCGTGTTCTTCAAACAGCTGTGATACCATTTTTAAACCGATAAAATGCTCCTCTTGCTCTAAGCAGAGAAACATTGCTTTTGGGGTCTCTTCCGATGTGTTACCTTGAATCTTTTTATGAAATCGATAACGAGATAATATATAATCACAAGTTGTAGTGGCTACATGCTCGTCCGCTACAGAAATCACATTATTTTCCCACAAGTCACCTGTTATCTGCATAGCTTTGGTGATTAATGTTTCGTAAGTTTCTAAGCTGCTTTTGCCCTGTTGGATTTCCTCTAGGACAATTTCCCATGCACAGTCTTGATCGCCAGCGAGTAGGCAATTAACAAATTCTTTTACTCTTGCTGTCATTCGGTTCACCTCAATAAAATGGAAAGAACTCTTTCACCATAAATTGACCAAATCCGATCGCTCATTCTCGAGAGCTCTTGACTAATTCCGTTCGATGATTGCCTAATTAGACAATCATTATAAAACGAAAACGAGAAAGGGTGTTCCACTTTCTCGTTCTTAGATGCTCAATTCATTTGAAGTTCAAATCTTATTATTCTTACTTCACCTTATCACATATAGCGCCCTTTCACAACAAAGGAATGATCAAAACTCTTCATAAAAAAGCAAAAAGATGTATTTTTTCCTATTTTTCCACGCGGCTTTTTCTTTTTCGACAACATCCCCTATTTTTCACGTTTTTCTCCTATTTGATTTTCTAAAAAGCGAACACATCGGAGCGTTTAAAAAATTGAAGGTAAAGGGTACATCTTAACTATCTTATTTGAAATGAGAAATACATAGTGTAGTGAATAAATCTTCTTTACACATGATTAGAAGCGGAGGAAAAAAGATGGGCTATTATGTAAATGTCGAAGAAAACGTTAATGTATTTGTGGAGGATATTGGACAAGGAAAGCCGGTGGTCTTTATTCACGGCTGGCCGCTTAGTCACAAAATGTATGAATATCAGTTCAATGCACTTCCTGCCTATGGTTATCGCTGTATCGGTATCGACCTGAGAGGGTTTGGAAAATCGGATCGTCCGTTTGATGATTATTCATATGATCGCATGGCAGATGATATTCGAGCGGTAGTCGACGCGCTTAGCCTTGAAAACTTTGCATTAGTCGGTTTCTCTATGGGCGGTCCCATTTGCATCCGCTATATGACAAGGCACCAAGGTCATCAAGCGAACAAGCTTGTATTGCTAGGAGCAGCCGCACCATCCTTCACACAGCGTGAAAACTACCCCTATGGTTCAACGAAAGAAGAAGTTGATACACTTATTCACGGCATGTATCGCGATCGCCCGAAAACGCTAGCAGAATTCGGTACACAGTTTTTCGAAAGCAACGTCAGCGAACCGTTTAAAGAATGGTTTACAGGATTAAACTTAGAAGCCTCTGGTCACGGGACGATTCGAGCACTTGAAGCACTGCGCGATGAAGATTTACGAGGCGAGTTAGCAGACATCCAAGCGAAAACATACATTTTCCACGGAAAAAAAGATCAAATTTGTCCATTCGAATTTGCGACGATCATGCATGATCATATTCCAAATTCTCAGCTCATTCCTTTTGAAGAGAGCGGTCACGGGCTGTTTTACGATGAATTGGAATACTTCAATACAAAATTAGTGGAAGTACTGCTAGTCGACTAAGAAAAAAGAGCTGAAGAGCTCTTTTTTTTGTATGTCTTTTTTTCTTTTTCTTCATATTAAAAAGGAAGGACATTCTCTTTTTTGATTTTACCTTCGTATACTACTGTATCAATTAAGTTAAAGGAGAACTCTATGACATCATCACGCCTACAAAAATACGCGCAGCAAGCAGCGGATATTCTAGATACCCCTCCCCATCCTAACCACCGGATAAGCGGATGGAGTTCAAGTCGTATTCAGCGAGCTTCAAATTGGGTAAGCCGTAATCATGTGATTCAAGCAGTGATTGCCAAACAATTACACATAAAAAAATAACCCTCATAGCGGGTTATTTAGCCATTCGATATTGTAAGTATTTTTTCACGATCACGCTATCTTTTGTAATATGAACTTGTGATTTTAACTGATGGGGATGGGAAACAGGCCCTTCTAGTACTTCAGCAGCTTTTGAAGACCACTTTTCAATTTGCTCTTGTTTCTCCTGGTCATTATGCTGATTCATTACCCTCACCTCTTTTTCTTTATTGTAAAAGGTTTCCTGCTTTTTTTCAATCTTTATTGCGACAGATCACGTAAAAATTGCAGGACGTTTGCTCGTTCAAAGTACTTAATAGCTAAAGACAACAAGCCTGATACAACAAACATGTCATACTCGTCGAACACAGACAGATGGTTTGACAGCACAATGGCATACTCTTGTCCTTCATATGTTTTAACGGATAATAAGAAGTTGCGCTTGTAGAGCTGATCCAAATTGTCCTTATTAATAGGAACTGCTTCATGGCTCTCCTTTGCGAGCGGGTACGACTTTTTCACCACGCGCGGGACATGAGACTGTTCAAATTCTTCCTTTGTTACTACCTCGTACTCAAACATCATTCCCAGCTGCTGTTCGTAATAATCCTGAATCTTCTCTGTCATCAGCTGCAGTGCTTCCTTAACGTCCGTCATATGCTGTACTTCTCGAATGAACTGCACTTCTTCTTTATCCGTCGCAAACTTTGATAGAAGTGCCGTTTTCGAAGTGGTCACATTAAGCACTTCAATTACATGCTTTTCTTTTTCTTCAATTTCAAACTCAAATTGAAAGAACTTTAGGCGCTTTAAACGACTGAAAGCAACCGGAAAAAGAAGAAATAAAAACAACCACACGAGCAAGTAGAAAATGTATTCGAAAATAATCTGCACACGAGGATTTTCTACAATTGGACGAACAACTAGATCCGTAATCGTCGATCCAGAAGCGTTTGAAGAGGAAGATGCAGGAGATACGGTCGCTAGTTGCCACACGGCAGAGGCCACAATGAGAAAAAAAACGATGCTGTAGACGGTCAAAACGGCAATCCGCAGCCAGTCCTTTTGCGTCGGATACTCAGACCCCATTCTCTCTCCCTCCTTTTCTTCATACTTATCTTTGTTCTCTCCTAAAATAAACTTCTACTCATTCCTGCCCAATCCCTGCCTACAAAGATAGAAAAGGCGTTGCTCTTTTTACCGATAACGAAGCAGGTAGAAACAAAATTCGTTTTGATGGTCTCATTCCTTATTGGAGCAAGAATTAAAAAAACCTTGGATATTCAAGGCCTTTTAAGGTCAATTCATCTCCAATCTGTGTATCCGTAAACAAAACGAGTTGGGTATAGGATGTAGTCGCATATGCGATTAATGCCTCTAGAAGTTCACCACCCGTTCCTTTGCGGCGTTGAGACCGAGTCACATAAAATCTCCTTAGTCTGCCAACACTTTGCTGATCGGTTCGGTTTATCCCACCGATCGCAAGCAAACGTCCTTCTTCATTATATACACCCATCAACACTTCTCCTTGCTCGTGAAAGCAGTTTACACCTTGTTCATAGTCATCCCATAACCTTTGTAAAAACCGGAACCCCTCTTCTTTACTTTCCTCTAAGAGCGGCTGCAACTCTTCTTGTTTTAGATACATGATACGCTTACAGCTACTCATGCTGACTTCTCTTATTCATTCGAAATGAGCGAACGACAAAAAGAATACACGTACCAAAAATCATTATAAGAACAACAGGCAGTTCCCAATTACCAAGCCCTACATTTCGTCCAAACGCAAGCTGAATGCTTTGCCAACTAAAGTAAGCAAACAGACCAATGATTTCAAATTTGATCACCACCATCATCAGTCGAGCATTTTGATACTGCGCTTTTGCGGTGGCCTCTGTAATTGGAACAAGATAGTTATACGCGTGCGGAAAGCGCTCTATAATGGTTAAACCGATCAAAAGAACGATCCCGATCCCAGGTAATGTCCACACCATACCCTTCCCACCCCATCCATCTGCTTCTCCTTGAAAATTAAAGTGGGTCGGAATGCGATCAGGAAGTGCAGGCCATTGAGTGCTAATGTATACGATCATTGCAAGCCACAGTACAAATGAAGCAATAGTCAACACATATTCCACGAGCGTTCTTGGGATTTGTAAAGCTGGACGAGTTTCGTTAAACATTTTTCTTCATCTCACTTTTCACCTGATAATTGTTTCTCTACCTGTGTTTGATACGCAGCATCTGTTAATAAGCGATATTCAAATGCTTCTATTGATTGCTGCAGCTTTTCTTGCTGTGACGGGGTAAGATCTTTCAGAAAAATAGCCATAGCTGTTTTTTCTCCGTCTTTAGAAATCGCATACAGTGCATCCGTTAAGACATAAGCAGTTGAACCTCCTTTACCACCGAAGCGCTGAAAATCCTGCTGAATTTGTTTTGATTTCATCGGCCACTCTAGTAAAGGATCCAAGTACTGATGGACCTTCGGTGATAGCTCCCGATTATTTAATCTATTCATAAGCTGCACGTAATCATGAGTCGTACTTGTTGTAAATCGATCGGTGAACATTCGATCAAAGTCTCTGTCGTACCAGCTCTTAATATCTACTTTTTGTTTGTATTCACCGTTCACATCCTCTTTTAACTTTTGATGAACAGTGAGCGCATACTCATTCCACTCCTTTTGTGAAAGCTTATGTACCTTTTTCTTTGCCTCTTCCTTATTTTTCTTCGTTATATTCCCTTCCATCACTTCGTACGGTATGAACGGTGAGCCACCAAAAGCATTGATCGGCGTGTGATCGTTCAGATGCAACCTGTTAAGCTGTGCATTAATTTCAGGTAACCCAAGTCGTTCTATTAAATATTCCGCATTAGCATTAGAGCTGAATTGAATCATCCCCTTTGCAATCTCTTCAATCGTTACTCGGTTACCTCTTACTTTATTCTCTTCTTTCAATGAGTTTTGCCATTGATAATGAGCATCGCCGTCAAGACCTATGTAATAAGCATTGAGCGTCTTTAACGGTATTTTTTCGTTCGGATTGATCGTCCCGTTCGATACCTGTGTAGCATATTCAATGGCAATAATCGTTTTTACTGCGCTAGCAAGTGGAAAAGCTTCAAAACTGTTGTGCTCAAACGTGCGTTCATTATGAATAAACGCAATGGAGCTTTGAGCTGGGTGCTTTGTTAAAAATGTTAAAAAATCATTCTCTTTTGGCTTTTGTTCATGAGCTGCTGAAAATCGGGTAATAAGAACACTAACAATAAGTCCAAGAGCAATAATGATCAGAGATACCTTCATTTTTTTCATTACTCCTTCCCTTCCCTCTCTTTATACGAATGGAAGATATAGTAAGTTTCATATCCAAACAGGAATTTTATATATTTAGTGCTACAAAAAGGAATTTTTATGTAAAAAAGCTATTCAATAGTTAGATAAATCCAACGTTTCCATAAAAAAAGCCGCGTGAAAGATACGGAAATGGTCGGTAGGATTGCAACTTATTTTTATGCTAGTATAATGGTATGTTAGTAAACCGAGTAGGGAGGATCTGTATGAAAAGAACAATTACAACATTGATGGCGACATTAGTTTTTGCGAGCATAGCCCTCATTGCTATCCCAGCGGATAGTATGGCAGCAAGCAGTCACCGTACATATACGTATTGGACCGCTACAGACTCAGCCTACGTAGGAGCTGTTCATAAAGGTTGGGAAACAAACGGAACGTACAAAGGCCCTTCTGTTGCATCTTTATCAGAGGATATCGAGCATGGAATTGAGCTTTCTGGTTCAGTCTTAGCTTCACGCTTTACGATTGGAAAAGCATTAGGTTTTAGTGCGTCTGCCACATCCATTGATGAAGCGCACTGGTCTGTAAAAGTACCAAAAGGAAAAACATACACACTGCGCTACCGTGAAGTATATAAAAAATACAAATTTAAGCAAGTTCAGTATAAGGACGTAGGCGGGAAAAAATCACCCACGTCAAAAGCACCGAAATACGCCTATGCTGAAAAATTTGATCACTACGAATATGGCTATACAGCCAAATAAAAAAAGCGTCGAACACACTGTTCGACGTTTTTTATTTCTTTTTATCCACCAATGTTAGTTGATAAAGAAAGGCCACATCCACTCTTTTCAAGCGCTTCATCAGCTCTTTATGATCAAGTAGATCAAGCGTCTCTAGCGATGATCCATGCTTGTTCCCAGACCATACGGCAAGATAAGCGGGCTTATTTTTAGAAAGCGTAATTTTTGAAGATAGATCTTGGAACATAGAAGCTTTTACTGTTTCAGAACCGTTTCCGGTCACTAATCCACCTGGCGTCCCTAGTAAGAGTTGTAGATTACTCTTTCTGTTGACGACTCCAAACGAAATCAGTTCTTTTTTGAGATTTTTTGTCATTACACCATAGCTTTTTAAACCAGGACTCTTTTTTCCTCTTTCCACTTTTACAACTTCAAATTCAATGTCTTCGCCTTTTTTAAGACGTCCACTTAAGGTAAAATAACTGATTGTTCCTACCCCTGTTTTGGAGATCAGCTCTTGTTCTCTACTGCTTAACTTTTCCGGCTGAACAGAAATAGAGCTTTGTGTGGAAGACTTCGACGAGCTGCTCGTGCTGCACCCTGTTATGCTAAGAGCGATTACGAATAAAACGAACCAATATTTTTTCATTTTTCCTCCTTTGCTTTTTGAGCGTTTTTTGCCTTCTTTCGATCATCTAATGCCCAGTCCACTATAAATAGCAAAAAGGCACAAATCCACTCCGTTCCGGTTGAGATTGTGATGCTTTCCATGAGCTGATCAATTGTATGCAGCGCAAGCCAGGTAAAGAACGTATCGACAAGTGCCCGGAATAAAACCTGTCCGACTGCACTTGGCTGCACAGAGTTGAAGAGTGCTAAAATAGGTTTTGAAAGGAGATCTAAAACCATGCAGAGTAAAAAGGTATACACAGCGTATTTGAGTAACACAAACGATGACTCATAGGATACGTCTAGCAAACGGAAAATTCCTGCTAGTCCAAAATAGTAGACGAAAAGAGAAAATAGTAAGCCTCCTAAAACAATCACGCCTACTGATACCACAATAAAAATTTTTACGCCTATACTCATGTCACGAAAGGATTCTTTATCTGAGTTCACAAGATGTCCCCCTTCTTTTTTTCATCTAAGCTGGTTGATCGTAATGAATACAACCTAACGGTACAAACATTTCTCTCTATTCTTTACAGCATATTCTTCTACTCTATGAAACGGGAACTTTAAATCTCACTATTTCTACCTATTTATCTAGCGATTTTACGCGTACGCCGTTTTAAAATACCATTTTTCTTCTATTGAAGAAGCTCGTCCACTTTCATAGCAGCTCAACGGCTTTTCTTGCTTTTTCACATTATGTACAGTCGCCCCAAACCTATTGGAGGCAAACGAACAAAGACAGCGCGAGGGCTGTCAGTTCGTAATGCTCTCTTGATAGGTTTGCATTCCTTTTGTTTTTTTTACTTTATTCCAAGCATCAATCGCATCTTGCCTAGTTTTCCCTTTGTTTTGAGGGTCTTGAAAAAAGTCGCGTGTGAACTGATTGTATTGGAACTGTGCGCCAATTTGGCGTTCATAGTCAGGAGACTTTTTTCGTTCCTTTTCCTCGTGCCACGCTGCGATTGCATCTTCATAGGTTTTTCCTACATTTTGTTTGAAATAGGTTTGAATATAAGTAGAAAAATGAAAATGAGGGCCAATCACTTCTTTAAAGAAGGCACGTACGTCCTGACTACATCGGTGAGTGTCTGTAATAACCGTTTGCAAAGAGAGGGGCTCGGGAATTTTTATGCCGGATTTACGTGACGTACGCTTCGGAGCTGATTTTTTCCCCGTCTCTAAAAAAAGCGCAATTCGCTCGGTTAACTCTTCCTTTGAACCGGAAGCAGACATACCTGAGTCACGACAAAATTGCTGAAGCTCCGTTTTCAGCCAGTAGTAGTCTAAAAACGTGTCTTTTGAGAGATTTTGTACTAAAGATGGTTTCATTTGCTTATCTCCTAAAAAATCAAT
The DNA here is from genome assembly GCF_001274935.1 of Priestia koreensis. GTDB lineage: Bacteria > Bacillota > Bacilli > Bacillales > Bacillaceae_H > Bacillus_AG > Bacillus_AG koreensis. Next base: position 214,367 of record NZ_LILC01000007.1, read on the forward strand.
ATATTACCATTTTAGAACAGATATTCTACTATTTCAAATAATTTACGTTATGCTTCCACACCTAATGCTCGCTGAAAACTCCCCATCTGGTCATTTGCATGCTGTAATCGCTCCTTTTCAAGAGCAAGTGTTTTTCGCTGACAGCGCAGTCCCTCTCTGCGCTCTGTGCACATTCTCTCTACTTCACAGGGGGCGGGCCCACCTTGTACTGAGCGCTTTTTAACGAATTCGAGCGGAGAAACAATCATTCTCCATTCTTCCACTGAGAGAGGGACAGATAGAAGCTCTTTTACCTCAGCCGCCGTAAAATGATCTAGCCGCTTACTCATCTTAGCAGCATACGTTGCGACCCCACTCGCCATGTGATGTGCCGTTCGAAATGGGACGCCCTTCTCCCTTGTGAGCACATCCGCTAGCTCTGTAATCGTAATGCACGATTCACCAGCGCGTTCCTCTAAAAGCTTCTTATTAATCTCCATCGTGCGAATGACTTCTGTAAGCACCCTTAATACACGCGACGCTTTTTCGTATGCCTTATATAAATGAGGCTGCAGATCGTCTTCTGTATCTACAATATCTCCATACGGCGTGTTATGGATCATTTGTAATACCGAATGAGCTTCACCGACGCTTGAACTAGCGAGCGAACGGGCATGTTCAAGCGATACAGGATTACGCTTTTGCGGCATGATGCTACTAATTTGGACATAAGCATCCGACACTCGAATCGCAGCAAATTCCTTCATCGCTCCTTGCAGGAAATCCTGCACCCAGCGACCGGTGTTAGTCATTAGTACGAGCACCGACGTCGCGCTTTCTAGCAAATAATCACCACCCGCGACGGCATCGTATGAGTTTTCTATGATTCTTGAGAACCCTAGCAATTCTGCTACTAGTAATCGATCAATCCGAAATCCTGTCGTAGAAAGAGCGGCTGCTCCCAGTGGCGATTGATTCACCGTATCATAGGCATGCCAGAGGCGATCAATATCTCGGTTAAGTACATCTAGAATGGCGATCAGATAGTGACCAAACGTTGTTGGCTGTGCAGGCTGTGTATGCGTATAAGCGGGCATGACCGTATTTTTGTGTATCTCCGCCTGATATAGCAGCACTTCTGCTAACGCCTGAGCTTCTTCTATAAGGGCTAACAGATGCTGACGTAGAACCATACGATACATGGCGACCCCCATGTCATTTCGACTTTTCGCAATGTGCATGTTACCCGCCAAATCTTTTCCAATCATGTTACCTAATTTGTCCTCCATCATAAAAAACAAATCTTCAAACGCGGATTGATATGACCACTGCTTGGAGTTTTCACAAGACAACGAGCAGATCGCCGTCAAAATGAGCTTTGTTTGCTCGGCTGTGAGAATGTTTTGTTTGTGAAGCATAAGTGAATGAGCACTGTGAACTTGTAGCATTACTTCATATAAATAATCACGCTGAAAATCAAAAATGGGTTCCAATATTTCGTCTGCGTATGTTTTAGCCGGAAAGTGCGCGTTGTCTTCTGACTGCTTTTCAAAATGACTCATACCTTTCTCTCCTCTCTAACGTGAACCTCCTTTATCTTATTAGGCGTGTAGGCATTATGTGAGTTATGTATTTGGAATAGACGTAGCATGATGTATAATAAAACACTGTAAACATACCAAGGAGGGTTTTCACATGCAAAGAATGACGAAAATATTTTGGCTATCTCTTCTATTATCTCAGCATATTTTTATCATCGGTCTTCCGTTGTTCATTCAGCTAGTGGCCTATCTCCACCCTGCCGTAGTCGTTGTAATGTGGATCTGCGTGACGGCGCTCACTTTTTTTAGTGTGTTTTTCGTTCGAGGCGAAACCATCCCGCTTTCACGGCCTTTATTTCGTTGGGTGCTCATTATGTATACAATCGGATTATTGATCCTCCTGTTTTTCCGCCCAAACAATCAAGACTATAGCTCATGGAATGTCATTCCCTTTCAAACGATCGCCTTTTACTTTACAGGAGCGGTATCTCCTTTAGTTGCTTTCTACAATTTAGCCGCCAATATTGGATTATTTGTGCCACACGGGATTTATCTCATGCAAAAAAACAAGGAAGGTTCTTTACACGCATGGCTTTTAGTCATTCTTCCATCAGTCGCAATACTAGGCATTGAAACCACACAGCGTTTGACAAATCGAGGAACGTTCGACATCGACGATTTTATCTTAAATATGGCAGGCGTACTCATTGGATACTGGGTGTATCCTTTATTCACAAAAGTAATAAACCTAAACAAACGCTAAAATCCCCGCACCTTTTAAAACAGGACGCGGGGATTTGTTTATCTATTGGTATGTTTAAACTCTTTTTTAGCTTCATTAAAAAGATCCGCATAGTTCGTGAAAGCTCCTGTAATGCCAAGTGTTAAAAGTCGGGTCATTTCCGCCTTATCATTGACCGTATAGGGATGCAACAGAAGGTCATGCTGACGAATGTCCTGAACATTTTTACCTTTCAATGATTTAAAATCCGGTCCAATCCCTACTGCATATGACCGAATCTCTGTTAGCGTGGCATCTGTTATAGACTGCATCGATTTGGCATTTAACAATTGAATGGTTGGAAGTTTAGGATCGAGATCACGTATTTTCAACAAACTGTCTTTGCTAAAAGATTGAATCATCACCTGACCACGTTTCGCGTGAGGTCCGATTAAATGGTGCTTTTTCAACGTTTCAATTAGCTTTTCTTCCATGCCTGGGTACGTGTTAGGCGATTTCGTTTCAATATAGTAATTCGCATGCTTGCCAAATGTCTCAAGTATTTCGTCAAGCGTTGGAACTTTAAGGCCCTTGTACTCCATTTTTGCTTGATTGTGATAAGTTTCGTTGAACCAGGACCCAGCGTCTAACTGTTTGATTTCACGTAACGTATGATCCTTCACAGCGCCAGATCCATTTGTTGTACGGTCGAGCGTTTCATCGTGCATTGCAATTAACTGTCCGTCCTTTGTCATTTGTAAATCCAGCTCGATATAATCAGCTTTCATTTTATAAGCAAGCTGATAGGATGACATCGTATGCTCTGGCGCATAACCTGATGCCCCTCGGTGAGCAATCGTTACAATACGCTTTGGAGATAAAAGATCTCCTTTTGATGAAGCCTTGGAAGCACCGCTTGCAAATGACAGAATTAATATAGCCGTTAATATAAAGATTCCGATTCGTTTTCCCATGTGCGTCTCCCTTCATTTGGTCACACTAAAATTAACGGTTCAGTTCGTTATGATTAGTGTACCCAGCTTTTTAAAATCGTGTACGCTTACGAAAAACTTCTCTCCATATGTAACATAATCTCGCTACCCGACTTTACCCTAGCATGTTTTTCATTTTATGTGAATGATGATATAGGTTGATTTTATACTCTCACTTTTTTCCTACTTACAGGTACATCATTCAAAAAAAAAGAAGCACGCCATGTGCTCCTCCTTTTTCCACACCTATTACATAGCCGTTTGTTCTTCTTTTTCGTCAGAACCTTCGGCTGACTCGACTGTATTTTCTTCTCCAGTCTGTTCATGAATGCTTTGATATTTTTTCTTCCCAACAAATTTTAGTGTACGAACTTTATCGACTACTTTCGATTCTACCACGTTCTTTTTTGCATTTGATGCGATATGAACGACGTTATTTTTCACGCTTACCGCTTGTCCTTGAATATCCGAACGAAGCTCTTTTCCTGACTTTGGTGTGACAAGAAGCGTTGTAACTGCTGCCACTACCCCACCTACTAGTGTACCAACTAAAATACCTTTGGATTTTTCTCCCACTTTTACACCTTTTAAGATTTGAGCCATGATTATTCCTCCCAATGTTCTGTTTTAATCAGAATACATGTGCATCCCTAAAATCTTTTGTGAAAGCAGTGACGATTGAATGCGTTTCTGTAACAATATATTTCGCTAAAAAATGCCGAAAACCTTTTGACATTCAGGTTCTATTTTTGACGCTTCTTGTCGTGAATTGGAAAGTAAATTATTTTTTCTGAAAAATCAATACTTTTAGCCCTTTCGCACAGGGGTAAAATGAACTAATCTTACATATATTAGGAAGGAGATGACAAAATGTGATTCTAAAACAAAACCGTGATTTCATGTGGCTAATGAGTGGACAAACCGTTTCAACGCTTGGCTCTGCAGTCAGTGGGTTTGCTGTTCCATGGCTTGTCCTCGAAATCACCGGTTCTGCTTTACAGATGGGATTCGTATTTACGTGTGGATTTCTTAGCTATCTCTTTTTCATTTTACCTGCTGGGGTGTGGGCGGATCGACACGATCGAAAAAAAATTATGCTTGGTGCCAATATCGGCAAAATGCTACTCATTCTGTCTCTTCCCCTTACCCAACTTGTTACGGGGGAGCTTCATATTTGGCACTTGTATCTTGTACGCAGTGGGATGGGCGTATGTGATGCATTATTTGATGCTTCATATGGTGCGTGCTTGCCAAGAATCGTGGAACGAGAGCAGCTCAAAAAAGCCAACTCTATCATGCAGATGGGCATTTCAGCAAGCTCGATTGCAGGTCCTGCCATTGCGGGTGTACTCGTTACCCAAATCGGAGCTGCAAATACGCTCTTAGTGGACGGTATGTCCTACATATTCTCGATTACAACGCTATTGTTTATTAAACAATCCTTATCTACTACTTCTGCACCAGCGAAAAAGCATATGGGAAAAGAAATGCTCGAAGGTCTTGCTTACATATGGAAGTACCCGACGATACGCACACTAAGCATTTTGACATTTGTATCTAATATTGCAAATGCTGCCATGAGCGTGGTGTTTTTGTATCGGTTACAGCAAGAATTACATCTTTCATCAGATCTATCGGGCTTAATTATGACCGGATTTAGCATTGGAGCGATTGTTGCTTCCTTCTTCTCCACTTTTTTAAGCTCACGTTTTACGATGAAAATGATGATTTATCTATTACTTAGCATCCAAATTATCCCCCCTCTTATCATCGGATTAAGCTCACAGCCTTTTCTTTTAATGGCCGCGATGATTGTAATGGGTGGAACAGGCGTCATTTGGAATATTTATTCGGTTTCGCTCAGACAATCGCTTATTCCAAATGAAATGTTAGGACGAGCAGGGGCTAGTATCCGTTTAACGGTGTGGGCAAGCGCTCCGCTCGGTCAATCGAGCGCAGGTGCTCTTGCAGAAGTATTTGGTTCCATTGCGGTCTATGTCCTTGCAAGCGGGCTACGCATCGGAAATCTCTTACTAGCGGTCAAATCACCTATTACGGATGAAAAAATGCTAGAAAGAGAAAGCGAAAAGATTGCCAATTCAACCGTCTCTTCATGAAGAACCTGTGTCGTCTCGACACGGGTTCTTTACTTCATTTCCTTCCCTCCACCGCAAGCTTTAGAGCTCCCTTGCAAAACATGTAGAACGTTTCTTACAAATGGATTTTAATAGTCTATTTTGAATGATTATGATAGACTATGTAAATGTTAAATCGGCTAGTTTTTTTCTTCCCCCTAGCCACTTGTGAGGTGTCATCATGACAAGTCAATCGTTTTTGCAGATGAATACGATTTTCATCAGTATTTTGATTGAAGCAATGCCCTTCGTGTTATTAGGCGTTATTATTTCTGGTATCATTCAAATGTTTGTGACAGAAGAAATGCTTGCAAAAATCATCCCAAAAAATCGTTTTTTATCTGTCGTTGTTACAACACTGCTGGGCGCCATTTTCCCAGCCTGTGAATGCGGAATTATTCCCATCACAAAGCGCCTTATCGCAAAAGGCGTTCCTTTACACGCCGCTGCTGGCTTTATGCTAACGGGTCCCGTTATTAATCCTGTCGTTATTTTTTCTACTTATATTGCATTTGGGAACAGTTGGAGTATGGTTGGTCAGCGCGTTGGTTTATCCTTCATCGTGGCCCTTTTAGCGGGTTGGATGATTTCATTTCATTTTAAAGACAGTCAGCTAAAAGAAGAAATTCATGTTCACTCTACGGCTAAAATGCCTTTTAAGGAAAAAGTAAGCGGAGCAATCAAACATACCATTGATGAGTTTTTCCTTGTGGGGAAATACCTTGTAGCCGGAAGCATTATTGCGGCTGCCATGCAAACCTATGTTAAAACGTCAACACTTCTCTCCATCGGAAACGGCCATTATATGCCGATTGTCGTTATGATGGTGCTTGCCTTTATTTTATCGGTTTGTTCATCTGCAGATGCGTTTATTGCGTCATCATTTAGAGGATCCTTTGCGAACAATGCGCTTGTCGCCTTTTTATCCTTCGGACCGATGTTTGACATTAAGAACACGCTCATGATGCTTGGTAATTTTAAAGGAAAGTTTGTGCTTGTGCTGTTTATGTACGTGTTTATTTTTACCTTCTTAGGCGCAGCTTTTCTAATTAGAGGAGGGTTGTAACGTGCTCCGAATTATTATTTTAATGGCGTTTACGTTTATTTTTATGCATCTTCATGCTACAGGAGATATTACGAAGTATATTAACATGCGGTATTCCTATATTTCATTTAGTGCTATTTTTATCTTCCTTGCCCTAACGATAGCACAGCTCTATTTTTATATGAAAGGCGAGGATCAGCACGATCATCACCACGATCACGGACCAAACTGTAGCTGCGGACATGATCATGCGCATGACGAAGACAAATGGTACAAAAAGCTCGTTATTTATCCAATTCTAATTGTTCCATTTGCCTCAGTGATGTTTTTTCCGGTCGCAACGCTTGATTCATCTACCGTTGAAGCAAAGGGATTTCACTTTCCGATTTTGCACGACGGTGGCTCCTCTAGCTTACATCAATTTTTAGAGCCTGACACAAGCACCTATTATGGTGCCGATTATCATCAAAAAATGATGGATCAAACGCAAAAGTATTACAAAGATAAAAATACCATTAAATTAGAAGGCCCTATGTTTTTAAAAGGCATGGAAGCCCTTTATCATTATCCAGGTGAGTTTACAGGTAAAAACATTGAACTAACCGGTTTCAGTTACAACAATAAAGATCTCAAAGACAACCAGCTGTTTGTTTTCCGCTTTGGCATTATTCACTGTATTGCAGATGCCGGCGTCTATGGCATGCTCCTTCAGTTTCCAAAGGATATGAAAATGGAAAACGACCAGTGGCTTACTGTCAAAGGAAAAATGAGCACGATGTATTATCAGCCTTTGAAAAAGACCATTCCTATTTTAAACGTAACCGGCTATGAAAAAATTTCAAAACCGAAAGATCCATATGCATATTGGAAATTCAATTAATGGATACAAAAAAAGCGCGTGAGTTCAGCTCACACGCTTTTTTCATTAGTTAATAATCCGAACCACACGTCCGTTGAAGTGACTAGACCAATAGTTACTATTCATATCTGCAATCGAAACCCCTGCGCTTTGTGCTCCGATAAATTTATGATTTCCAACATAAATGCCTACGTGACCATCTTTTTTGTACGTATCAAAGAAAACAAGATCTCCAGGCTTCATGTCACCAACGGATACTTGACGTCCCTGATGCTTTAACGTTTCTGTACTCACCCATCCAAGTGGTCCAAGCTTGATTCCTACTTGGGAGTATGCCCAGTGAACAAAGCTTGAGCAATCGAACAAGCCGTTTGCAATATCACTTTGGTTACGACCGCCACCGAATACGTAAGCAGAGTTGCCAATCCAGCGATTTCCTACTGTGACAACGTCAGCTGCTGATCCTGTTGGCGTTGACGTATCATCAGGAAGGGAAACGTTCGATGATGTTGACGTATCTTGTGACTGACTAGTCGCCGTGTCTTGTGAACGCTTCGCTTTGGCAGATGCTTCTTTTTCAGCAGCTGCTTTTTCGGCCGCCGCTTTCTCTGCTGCTGCCTTTTCGGCCGCTTTACGTGCTTCCTCACGCTTACGCTCCGCTTCTTTTCGCGCTTCCTCTTGACGCTTTACTTCCGCCTCAATATTTTGCTGAATTTGTGTTTCTTGTGTTGCAAGCGTCCCATCTTTTTGTTGAAGCTCCGCTTTTAAGCGATTGTTTTCTGCTTCTGTCAGATTCGCTTGTTTCATTAACGCATCTTGATGTGCTTTTTGCGCTGTAAGTCCGCTCATCATCTCCGTTAATTCCGCTTTAATATCTGTCAGTTCATCCAAACGCTTTTTGACCGTCTTCTGTTTTTTCTCTAGGATGTTTTGATCTTTTTTCGTTTGCTTTAGAATTTGTTCGTCCGCTTCTGCGATCGTGTTCACCGCATCTGCGCGGTCAATAAAATCACTAAAGCTAGACGCACCAAGGAGTACTTGCAAGTAGCTAAGACTTCCCCCGTTCTCTTGGAAAGAGCGGGCACGTTCTTCTAAAATTCCTTTGCGGTTTTCCATCTTCTCTTCAAGGTCAGAAACTTCTGCTTCAAGATTAGAAATAGCCGTTTGTTTATCCTTAATCTGTTCTTCCGTTTCCTTCACTTTTGCTGTATTTTGTGCAATTGCTAAATATAAACGTTTAATTTGCTCGAGGATTTTTTCTTTTTCTCCTTTTGCCGCTGTAATCTTTTCTTTCGTTGCTTGAATACTTTGTTTCACATTTTCTCGTTCTTTTTGAATGGAGCTTTTTTTCGTTTGCATATCCTGGATCGTTTCAGCATGCCCGACTAGCGGCGTTGCGAGGACGCTGCTAAAACTTAGCACTACTGTTGTGTGTAAGACGGCTAGTTTCTTTTTCACTTTTTAAATCCTCCGTTTTCTGTTTTGCATTATGCAAATGGGTCGTTCTCAATCTATCGACTTATTTTTATGTCAAATTTAATCATCATTCGTGCTTCTCTTATGTATATCGACAACATTCTGATAGTCCGTAAGACTTATAGAACAAAACCATTATAACCTTTTCTTTCCTACACGTCTTGTTAATTATGGAAATGTAATGATTCTGTAATGTTTAACGAAAAGCACACGGTGCCACCTTTTCTAATATACGTTGAACATAAGTGGAAAGTTTGATAGACATGCCCTTTTTTTCTTAAAAAACATCAAAAAAAGCCCGTTCGGATCACTTGTCTCCGTACAGGCTTTTTGACTTAACTGTCTCCTAAAAATAGTGGTTGAATACTATTTTCCTCAACCTTCTCATCTTGCTTTTTCACATAAAAGGCTCTTTTTCCGTCTACAGACGATATTGCCTGATGAAGCTGTTCATCTATGAAGTGAAGAGCTACACTGTCATCCACTCCGTATCCTTCCGTTATGCGCTGTTCCTGAAGAAGCTCATGATACGCTGGTCGTCTTTTTTCGTCACCCTCATAATGTGGACAAAAGCTTCCTTGTAAAATTCCAAGCGCAGATATTTCTCTGTACGTTGGGCCTCCCGAATCCGTAACTCCTTCTTGAAACCAGCAAATTCCCCCTGCACTAATACCGGCTAGTACAATTCCTTGTTCATATGCTTTTAATAGAAGGTGATCTAACCCCCACTCTTTCCAAAGCGTTAACAAATTGCGAGAACTTCCTCCCCCTACGTAAATAATGTCCTGTTGTAAAATAAATGATTCCAGACTCTCGCCCCAGTTTGGCGAAAATAAGGAAAGATGTGTAGGAGTTGCAGAAAGCTTTTTGTACGCTTCATAAAATCGTTCAATGTACGATTCAGAATCTCCGCTAGCGGTAGGAATAAAGCAAATGTTCGGCTGTTTTTTATTTACCTGACTTACTAGATACTGATCAAGAAGCAGATTTTCCGGCTCCATGGAAAATCCGCCGCCTCCAAGTGCAATAATCTGTCTCATATGAGCGCCCCCTTTTCCCAAATTATAACATATGGGTTATTTTAGCTGCTCTGTAATAAAGTAGTAGCATGATATGATGAAGCCGGTCAGAAATAAGGAAACGGTGAAGACGCTAAGCGCTGAATATAAATACGACAAGGTCGTTAACACAAAGGTAGCAAACAAAGATTTCAGCGCCAAGCTTCTGTTACCCATTTACTTTTTCAGCCTTAAAAAAGTAGTCGCTAAATATGTCTGCAAATGCATCAATCGTATTCTGAAGCTCCGCAGCCGTATTGTCGACTCCTCCGAGCTCTACGACGATTGAATTTGGTGAAAGGTCCTGATTGTAAATACCGTTTACTTTCTTTCCTTTTTTACCAAGAACCCCTTTACTTACACCAGGGTATTTTTCCTCCAATCGTTTGTGGAGGTCATTAGCAAACTGCTTGTTTTTCTCAAAGTTTGGATTTTCTTCTCCTACAACAAACACAATTTGTGCATAAGATTTGCCATTAACGGTTGTTGTTGTACTCTTTTTACGTAGGGCATCACGATGAAAGTCTAAGAAAAAGTCTAAGCTTTTGTTTTTCGCCATTGCTTCTTGGACCATCTCTCTTGATACTGCATATGCTTTAGACGTTCCCCACTTTTTCTCATTTAATTTTGTTCCGACGTTTGTTTGATCATTAATCGTTCCAATACCATTGGCGTTCAGTTTTTTCGCAAGTAGATTTCCAAGCGACGAAATGTTTGTTTTCGCATCAACGGCTTTGTTCTCGTTCGGATCACCTGTTAGACCAAGAAGAGGTAAGTATGACTCCCAGCTGTGTGTGTGATAAATATACACTTTCCGCCCGCTTATAGCTGGACCAGGAGACGGTTTTTCGCTTTCTTTGTTCCATTCTGCTACTTCTTTGCTGACTTCTGCGCGTTCTTTTAAGACGACGTCAAGAGGTGGAGCGGATTCAATTGGAAACTCGGTATAATGAAGCCCTTCGCCTGCTAAAATTTCTGAATCGTAAAAGCTGAATCCAGGAAGTTCATTTCCAAGCAGCGTTCGCACATCCGTGATGTGAATGTTAGTAGCCAGCTGCAAAGCGGTTGATGAGAGGGAAGGCATTTTAACTGGTTTATCTAAACCTTGTAGAAAATAAGGATTTTCACTTCCGAGTACATACATCATAGCTTCTGTTTTATATTTAGACAAAAACTTATACATTGTCGAGGACGCCATATCTGTTTTAAGTAAAGGAGAGGCAAGCAACGATATTAAGAGAAAACTAGCAATGGTAAAAACAATTAATAAATTGACAAGCTTCATATTTGATTTCAACCCGTTTACTTTGCCTGCGTTTGGATACTTCAACAAGCCTCACCTCTTTTTTTAGTTCTTGTCTCTATGTGTATGTTCTAGCATTTTAAATTATCCCTATTTATTCTAGTAAAATTTGCTAGAATACGAATAAAAGAAGCTAAAAAAGTGGCATAAAGCTCGCTTGTTTTATTATTTCCACATAAAAAAACTAGGCACAAGGCCTAGTTTTTCGTCATGTTCAATTATACTTCTACCGTCCATTGATATGGATCTGGAATTCTTCCAAGCTGAATATCTGTCATCTCTTGATAGATTTTCATGGATAGTTCGCCTGTTTCAAAGTTATTAATGATCATGCGCTCATCGTTCCAGCTCAGTTCACCCACTGGTGAGATAACCGCTGCGGTTCCTGTACCAAATACTTCCTCAATTTCCCCGCGCTGATACGCTTCGTACACTTCTTGAATCGTAATACGGCGTTCATGAACCGGAACATTCCAGCTTCTTAGCATCTCAATGACGCTATCGCGCGTAATCCCGCCAAGAATACTTCCGTTTAGTGCAGGAGTGAACACTTCGCCTTTTATTTTAAAGAAAATGTTCATGCTTCCAACTTCTTCGACATATTTCTTTTCTACCCCATCAAGCCATAGTACTTGATCGTAACCAAGCTTTTCTGCTTTTAACTGTGCTTGAAGACTTGCTGCATAGTTACCGCCTGTCTTCACAGCTCCTACCCCGCCTCTTACAGCTCTAACGTAATCTTCTTCTACGAAAATACGTACCGGCTGCAGCTGGTTAGCGTAGTAAGCACCAACCGGAGATAGAATGATCATAAATTTGTACTGTAACGCCGGCTTAACGCCTAAACAAGATTCTGTAGCAATGACAAATGGTCGAATATATAAGGACGTTCCTTCTTTTGTTGGAATCCAATCACGTTCTAGATCAATCAATTGTTGAACGGCTTCAAGTACAAGCTCTTCGTCCAGAGGCGGCATGCTCATTCGTTCACTTGAAACATTCAAGCGATGAATATTTTTAGACGGTCGAAACAGCAACACACGATTGTCTGACGTTCGATAAGCTTTTAACCCTTCAAAAATGGCTTGACCGTAATGAAAGACGGCTGCCGCTGGGTCTAATACAAGAGGCTCATATGGTGTAATACGCGGGTCGTGCCATCCTTTCTCTTTGTCATATTCCATCACAAACATATGGTCTGTAAAATGCTTTCCAAAACCGAGTGACGAAAGATCTGGCTTATCCTTTTTAGTGGTTACTCTCTTCAATTCGATGAGCTGATTCAACTTCATGCATCCCTTTCTGTATAACTAATTATTCTGATTATTCTTTACATTATAGCGACTTAAAAATACGCCGTCTACCCCTATTTAAGATTTTTTTCAAAAGAAAACAAAGAAAGCGTTACCAATTATTTGATAAGGCTTTCATCACTATACTGGGTCTTTTTTTTTCCTACTTTTGGGTCCTTTCTTTTGTGTTTTGAACCCGTTTCTCCATTCAAACGATTCTCTCCTGTCTCCTGTCCTTTTATGTATAAAGGCATGCAGACAAGCATATATTGGGGTAATTACTTGTGAAGGAGTGGTGATGAATGGACGTACATCATCTATCACAAAAACGACTCCGCCTCCTAATGATTGTCGGTTTCATTTTATTTGGGATTTGCGTGGCTCGGATTGGCTATATGAAGCTTATTTATGACAAACGATTGCCCGTCATGGCTCAGCTAGATGGAGCGATTGAAGTAATGAATACAGGAATGATTGACCGCGTTCAAACACACTTCAACATTAACCTAGACGGATATGATGCATTTGGTATTGATGAACTGATTCCGCTCGCGAAGGAAAATCCGAGCGCGCTTTCACTCATTGAACAAATGGATAAAATTTATCAAGAGGGTTGCATTGGAAAGCCTGCTGCCTACGTTCTCGATCATAAGGGCTATATCTTTTACCGTGACGCCCATGGGAAAAACATTTTGCTCACGCTAAAAGAACAGCAAAAAGAATGGCACGTTATAACCAAAAAAACAGCGTAAAAAAAGCAGGCTATCGCCTGCTTTTTGTATGTATTCAGCTTCCGTATTCGGATTTGGTGATCTCAATATTTTTTTCATGACATTCCTTTGTAAAAGACGAAGGATAAGGCATTTCCTCTCCTAATACATCAAGTGCTTCACCGTCTTCACTTTGCACCGCCTGAACGAGGCGCTGAATGTATGATTGTGCCAGATGATGGCGTCGTTTTATTTCATCTCGCTCATTCGTTGCTTTTCCGTGCCCTGGAACGAGTATGAGTTCTTGGTGATTTTCAATAATCATGGCCGCCTTTTCTAGCGTTTCTACATAATGCTTACAGCTATGATCAATAAACGGAAGCTCAAAATCAGATAAATAATCGCCTGCAATCCACGTATTGTTCATAATCACAAAAAGCCCATCGTTCGTGTGACCGGGTGCTAAATAAAAGGTGAGAATCGTCTTCCCTACTTGAAGCTGCTGACCGTCATGTTCAATGACAACGTCCGGCACAGGAAACGTTATATCGTAGTCACGATCCACGTAATATTCATCGTCAAACTGGTGGATATACGCTAGTTTTTGCTGTTTATTTCGGTGATCCCTCAGTCCGGCGCTTCCAATTACCTTCGCGTCAGGGAACGCTCCGTATCCAATAATATGATCAAAATCTCCGTGCGTGAAAAGTAAGTAAAGCTCTTTACCTTCGCGAATACGTTCGACATGATCCTTTATTTCTGCAATCTCAAAAGGGAGCCAGGTCGGATCGACGACGGCGACTAGATCTTCAGTTTCAATCACGCTAGATGTTGTTTTAAATAAGACACTTTCAAATACACTCAAACCTTTTCCCCTAAATTGAAGCACTGTGTTTCCCCCATTTTCGCTTGATTTAATCAAACATATATTGGTTGGACTCATAGCTGATTTTCAAGATAATTCCAACTGCTAACATACTGCTCATTAGCGAGCTCCCCCCGTAACTAATAAACGGAAGCGGAATTCCTGTAATCGGCAAGACCCCTATGTCCATCCCAACATTCTCGAATACGTGGAACGTAATCATTGCAATAATACCTGCGCAGATATAGCTTTGAAACGGCTCCTTCGTGTTCGATGCGACTATAACAATATTGTATACTAATAACATAAAAAGGGAAATGACAATGCTTCCACCAACAAAGCCAAAACTTTCTCCAATGGCGCTAAAAATGAAATCCGAATGCTTTTCCGGCACGTAAAGCACGTGGTCTCTGAAAAATCCGTTCCCATTCATTCTTCCAGAACCAATCGCGGTAACGGCTTGCATATAGTTGTACGACAAGCTTGCTTTGTAACTCTCAGGATCAAGCCACGCATAAATGCGGTTAAATTGATACTGTGAAACATGCAGATAAGTCGAGAGAATTTTTGGGTGATAGAGAACCATATATAGAATAGAAGCTCCGATCGTTCCAATGATCCCGTACAACCCCGTAATGAGCTTCCAAGTCACTCCTGACATAAACAGCATCACGGTAAAAATAAACATAATAACAAGCGCTGTTCCTAAATCTGGCTGTAGCATAACTAATAGAATAGGAAGGAGCGTCGTAAACGCCATTTTCCATAATAGCTTCAGATCTGTATGAAAATTTCGCAATTTGAACGTTTCATTGTGCTTTGTGACGACTTTACTCAGAGCTAAAATGAGTCCCACCTTCATAAATTCCGAAGGCTGAATTGAACCAACTCCAGGCAGTACGAACCAGCTTTTCGCATCGTTCTTTTTAGGAGCAATGGCTTCTGGGGATACGACTAATAAAACCAAAATCGCAATATTAAGCCAATAAAAGTACCAGGTCAGTTTGTCCATTTGCTCCGTATCTGGAATCATCGCTAAAGCGATAATAACAGCCCCAACTCCGTACCACATCACTTGCCTGACCGCAAAGTTTGTTGGATATTGATGCGTTTGCTGGGCACTATATATGGCAATAACACTTGCACACAACATTAAAAACAGAATAAAAATGATATTATAGTTTAACCGTTCCTTTTTTTTCATTCTTTCTACACCAACTTTTTTCTTTTCTCGTACTAATAGACCACGCAAACGAGAAAAAGTTTCATGATTCGTGCCGTTTTTATTTATTTTCTTGTATTACGGACGTTTTGATCGTTTAATATGTTAAAAAACCATTTGTTCAAGGGATTGTCACTTCCAAGCTTGTCCAATGAAAGGTATAATATAAAGCAGGAACCATAAGATCAAGGAGCTTGATACAATGAACAAAGACAAAAATCAATATGTACCAACGAGTACAAAGAACTTCGCTGGTATCATCATCACGGTATCTATTATTGCCAATATCATTATTTTGTTATTATTCTTCTCACCTCTTGGGTATCAAAAAGACGTTCATTTTGATTTAACGATCTTCCCAAGACTGAATGCTATTTTTAATAGCTTTACGTTTATTTTCTTACTCGCTGCTTTTTATGCGATTATGAAAAAGAATGTTCGTGTACATAAGGGCTTCATTCTTGCAGCCTTTACGACAACCTTTTTATTTTTAATTTCGTACTTATCATTCCACTTTTTATCGCCAGATACAGCAAAATACGGTGGAGATGGTATTCTTCGTCCGATCTACTTCTTTATTTTGATTACGCATAGCTTTTTAGCAGCCGTTATTGTTCCGCTTGCTCTATTCGCCCTCGTATGGGGATGGACGATGCAAATTGAAAAGCACAAAAAAATCGTGCGCTGGACGATGCCGATTTGGCTTTATGTAAGCTTAACTGGTGTTGTCGTATACCTATTTATGGCACCTTATTATCAATAACAACAAAAGGCCACGATCATTCGTGGCCTTTTTATTTATCCCTATCCATTTATTAGCGGTTAAATTCCAAAAATCTCGTCCCCTGAAAGGACAGCATCCCTTCATCACCTTCTACTAATTGGCCGTAATAACCACCTTCAACCTCAAGCTCCATGCGATCCCCACTCTCTACTTCAAACGTTGTAAAATAGCTTGTAGAATGCGATTCGCCGCCCCTCATCTTCATTCTCTTCGTCACCACTTTTGCAGGAACTTTCAAACGAGGCTGCTTGTTATTACGCTTCCACTGAAAGATACTGCTCAAAATTCCGAAGACAAACAAACCGAGTATTCCAAAAAACATAATTGGAAACAGGACCCCCATTATATCAAATAAATAATCGTTTTCCGTACCCATAAAAAACCCCTCCTCCACCCGTATGGTATAATATGTATATTTTACCACGTAGATGATCCATTGTTGATGAAAAATCACACGTTTTTCTCTATCATTTTATCGTTTTCTATGCACCGAATAGTCATATATGGTACGATAATAGAGCTTAAAACAGAAAGGACGGATGAAATATGGCAGCTCCTACCGAAGACCATTCCTTTGACGTACAATGCCAACTTGTTCATAAGCGAATTCTTCAACAGAAAGAACGGATTCTTGAATCCTTATCTACATCTGAAAAGAACGGTTCTCAATATGGACAAGAGATGAATTCTCTTCTTACATGGCGGAAAGAATTAATTGAAGTTTATGCAAATATTTTTACGATGAGCAATCAAAAAGGAACTGACTATATTAACAAGTGGGGGCGCGACATGTCCCAACTTTTAGTACAAACGCGCATTCCTTTAGATGTGGCGGTAGAAGAAATTAGAAAATACCGAAGCATCATTGGCGATTTAATAAAAGATCAGGGAAATCAGCAGGATTATTCGTTGAATACGTTCTTTTCTCTTATCTCATTTTTTTACGACATGGTCGATCAGACTATCTATGCCATCAGCCTGCACTATTTGCAACAGCATCAGTACCAGCTTAATACGGCTGAAACAGCGGTGGATGAATTATCTATTCCCGTTGTCGTCATTCAGGATGGTCTTGGTGTACTTCCTCTTGTCGGAGATATTGATACGCGACGTGCTGGTTTATTAATGGAACTTGCTCTCCAAAAAAGTTCGGATGATAAGCTAAAATGGCTCATTATTGACTTATCAGGTGTCCCTATTATCGATACGATGGTAGCGGATCAGCTATTCAAAGTGGTGAGTGCGCTTAAACTACTAGGAATTGAAACGATGCTAAGCGGCATTCGTCCTGAGATCGCGCAGACGATGACTCATTTAGGCATTGAATTTGCCTCCGTTTCAACATTTTCAACCCTTCAGCGAGCGCTTCAGCACATCGGCTTTAATTTAATCGAAGGCCAATAAAAAAAAACGGTAGAGAGTTTCTACCGTTTTTTTTATTCTGGATTTCCAATTTCATTAAGTGGCCAAATACGGGCCTTAACTTCTCCTACAACCGAATCCTTTTTAATAAAGCCGAAATAGCGTCCATCTTTACTAACAGGTCGATTATCGCCTAGTACGAACAGCGAATCAGCAGGAACTTTCTTTTTACCCGTAATTTCAGTAAGCGTAAAATCTGGCGTAAATACTTCTCCTTCTTGGAGCTTAGCTTTACTTTCTTTCAGGTACGTCTCTGGCACTTCTTTTCCATTTATATAGAGCGTGTCGTTTTTCATTTCCACTGTATCACCCGGTAATCCAATAATGCGTTTTACGTAATCTTCATCAGCATCAGGAGCATGAAAAATAATTTCATCTGAGCGCTCTAGCTTGCTAACCTTGCTCACAATCAATCGGTTGCCGTCCTGTAAGTTTGGCATCATTGATTCACCCTTTACAAGCGATGGCGTAAATAAAAATTCGCGAATTAAAAAAGCAATGACTACTGCGATGACAATGGCTTTAACCCATGATAAAAATTCTTTTGTTCCACTTGACATTGTTTCACTTCCTCGTCGTTTCATCCAAATTCCATATTCAAGTATTAATCATGCCATAAAAAAGACCGAAACGCCAACTTTTAGCGAAGCAGCAAGGAAAATATCCTACTTAACTCCTTGTTTTTACTCCTTTTAAGATAGACTGCTCGTTTTCCTAAGGAGACATGCGCCTCCTTCTTCTTTTTCACGACCTATAACGAAAAATAGCAGAGACACTCGCCTCTACTATCTCTCATCACTTTGGAAAACCTATTTTATTAAGCGGCCAAATACGGAGCTTGACTTCTCCCACTACCGAGTCTTTTTTTATCACTCCAAAAATGCGCCCATCTTTACTCACAGGTCGGTTATCTCCTAATACAAAGAGCGTATCCTTTGGCACTTTTTTCACTCCGCCAACAGCTTCTAGCGTAAAATCATTTGTAAAAGGCCTCTGCTCTGGATGGTCTAATTTCCCCTGCTTTAAGTATGGTTCCGGCACGGCTTTTCCGTTTATGTACAGCTGATCGTTTTTCATCTCCACCGTATCACCCGGCAACCCGATCACTCGCTTTACGTATTCTTCATCCGCATCTGGGGCATGAAAAATAATTTCATCATAGCGCTCGATTTTACTCATTTTGCTGACGATTAGACGGTTGCCATCTTGTAAATTAGGCATCATGGATTCGCCTTTAACAAGAGACGGGGTAAATAAAAACTGGCGGATTAAAAAGGCGATGACTACCGCAATGACAATCGCTTTAATCCAAGAGAGTAATTCTTTTGTTCCACTTGACATTGTTTCACTTCCTCATTCTTTCTTCCGATAAAATCATAAAATAAAGTTTAGCTATGTATAGGATAAATTCCCCTTCCATTATAGCAGTTATCTGTCTTTTTTGTATAATTTCACCTTGTAAATTCCCTGTTTTTTAATTTTTTAAAAATTCCAAGTAAATCTATAGGAAAAATGTTTTTGATGGTGTATAATCATGTTGTAAGCTGCTTTACTCAGTATAGTCTCATTGTTAGACCCCTTCTTTTTACATCGCTCCTAAGAATTCTTAGGGGCATTTTTTTATTTGGGGAATAGTAAGAGGCAAAAGACCTACACTTGAACGTAATAAATTGCGTTTTCTTTGCAGAATGAGATATAATTTGCATTAATTCAACTTTTTATCCTAAAAGAAACTATTTTCGTCTTGGGCTAAAAATTAGAAAGGAGGCACAACACGTGAAAGACGAACCAAAAACATTGTCAGCCTTTGAACAAAGCGCTCAAGATGTCCTTAGCGGAAAAACAAAGGGCTGGAAGCGAATTCTTCCTTTTTTAGGCCCAGCTTTTATCGCCTCTGTCGCGTACATTGACCCTGGTAACTTCGCAACAAATATTGCCGCAGGTTCTCAATATGGCTATATGCTACTGTGGGTGGTTCTCGTTTCAAACTTAATGGCCGTTTTAATTCAATCGCTTTCTGCTAAGTTAGGCATTGCAACGGGCCATAATCTACCTGAGTTAGCACGGGAACATTTTCCAAAGCCTGTTTCCATTGGATTATGGATTCAAGGAGAGCTTGTCATTATGGCGACCGATCTAGCCGAATTTATCGGGGCGGCTTTAGGAATTTATTTATTGTTCGGACTCCCGCTCTTTCCTTCGGCTCTTCTTGCAGCCGTTGGGTCATTTGCGATTTTAGAACTACAGCGTCGCGGTGCCCGCTTTTTAGAAGCAGGGATTGCTGCGATGGTATTTGTCGTAGTTCTGGCCTTTGGGTTACAAACATTTTTAGCCCATCCAGACGGGCAGAGTATTATACGAGGCCTTTTCATCCCACAGTTTCAAGGCGTGGACAGTGTATTATTAGCATCGGGAATTTTAGGGGCGACCGTTATGCCACATGCGATATATTTGCACTCTTCGTTAACACAAAAGCGGGTGCGTGGTACAAATGATAGAGAAAAGCGGCTGATTTTTAGATTTGAATTCATCGATATCATCATTGCGATGATTATCGCTGGGGCAATCAACGCAAGCATGCTGATTGTCGCTGCTGCTCTTTTCTTTAAAAACGGGTTAAACATTGAGGACTTAGACGTCGCTTTTACTCAGTTTGATCATTTGATTGGACCGTTTGCTGCCATTGCCTTTGGAGTCGGTCTCTTATCATCTGGACTCTCTAGCTCCTCAGTTGGAACGATGTCTGGTGATGTGATCATGCAAGGGTTTATCCGCAGAAGCATTCCGATTTATTTGCGGCGATTCATTACCATTATCCCACCTCTCGTGATTATTGGGCTTGGGGTAAACGCCACAACGGCGCTCGTCGTCAGTCAAGTCATCCTATCGTTTGGCATTGCCTTTGCTCTTATTCCGCTCATACTTTTTACCAGTAAGAAAAAAGTGATGGGATCTCTTGTGAATCACCCTGTTACTACAATCATCGCTTGGATTATTGCGGTACTAGTCGTTTGTTTAAATGTTTTTCTTATTTACCAAACATTGTTTCTATAAGGAAAACCCGCTGCATTTGACAGCGGGTTTTTGTTTTACATATGAATCATTACTTTTAGAAGATATACGAAAAAAGCGATAAAGATTATGAGCAGGCTCACAGATAAAAAAATGACATTTCCGTACGATGCTTTAAACGTTTGTGTATTAATCTGACCACGTTTACGCATATAGCTGACGGTTGACACGATAATCGTAAGCACACCTAAAACAACAGATAAAAAGCCAATTGTCGTGACCACCGTATCTGCCCATGTAAACATTTCAGATAGCTTATTAAAATGTAGATTCGTTACTAAAAAACCTACGCCTACAATAGCGATTGCTGTCCGAATCCAGGCGAGATACGTGCGCTCACTTGCGAGGTGTTGCTGTATGTACGTTGAGTCAACGGTTTGTTTCTTCTCCATTTTGTTCCTCTTCCTCCTCGTTGTATGTTACTAGTGTGTACATGAGCCAAAATCCTTTTTTATAACGCACCTACATGTCCCATCATCTTTTGCATTTACTGATTTTCTATACATGTACCCATAATTACGCTATAATAGGTAAGATTTTGAAACAAAGTAGGGGTTTTAGCTGCCCTCTATGCCTCCGTTTTAGATCCTGCACATGCCACTACTTCTAGTATGGCAAGTGGCGTCGTAAACGGAGCGGCAACGATTTTGTTGACGTTATTTTTAGATCCGCATATCGCGCTCATGACCGAACGAGCGCTTAACGAACCACAAGGGGCGGATTCGATGTCAAAGGCTTACGGATGGCTCATGATTTCACGCTTTTTCGGAACGCTCTTGGCACAGGCTATTCTCATACCTGCTGCACACTGGATTTCATGGGTGAGCGGATTTCTCTCCTAACAAAAGCGGTGTAGAAGAACATTCTTCTACACCGCTTTTGTGGGAGATAATCTGGTATAAGGAAGGCTTCTTTATCATATGTACAAAGAAGCACACCTGTTTTCCTAAAAGGAGATGGTACGATGTCCACTTCACCAACGTTTGTCTTCCTAGTCGTGGATCGACGCATGATGACACGTTTTTTTTGCACGGAAATTTTGGCGAGTTCCATCATTTATTACGCGCTCAAGAAAAGCGGTCTATCAGAATGGGGTGCGGTCGGTGGAAGCATGCTGGGCACGTTTTGTCTGAAACGATATGTATATAAGCCCTAAATACGCATTATTTCGCACTCCCAATTTTATTTAACGGCCAAATTCTCACTTCTACTTGCCCGATGACGGAGGATGCTTTTATAAAACCAAATTCACGGCTATCATGGCTACGCGGGCGATTATCTCCCATGACAAATAAATGACCTTTTGGTACTCGTAACTCCCCTGTTAGCATTTCAAGTGTAAAATCGTCATTGAGATAATCCCCTACTGCTAACTTTTTCTTGCTATTGTCAAGGTACGGTTCAGGGGTAAGCACACCGTTAATATACAATTGATCCTTTTTCAACACGATGGTATCGCCTGGCAAACCGATCACGCGTTTCACATAATTTTTAGGTGCATCTGGAGCACGAAACACAATTTCGTCAAAGCGTTTAATCTCACCTAGCTTACTTACAATCAGACGATTGCCATCCTGTAAAGTAGGCATCATGGAGACGCCCTGAACAACAGTTGGTACAAATACAAAACGCTCGAGCACTAGTACAATCGCAACGGCCCATAAAATGGTTTTCACCCACATCCAGATTTCTTGCTGAGTCGATTTTTTCATCTGTTCCCCTCCCTTACTTCTTCCATCTTCATCTTTTTGGTCCTCTATTGTCAAAACCTAACACATTTTCCTAACTGATTTTATGAAATGAATGTATATATTCGAAAAAACATGATTACTTTCCTGCATTTTTCTTATAAAATAGATGTAAGATTCCTTGTTTGCTATAAAAAGGTGTCACAACTACAAACGCCCTAAAGAGGAGCTTTTTTGTAGGATTATTAGGAGATGGAAAAAATGACAGAACATACAATGACGAAGGAACAAACCATTTTTGATCATAAAGGACGTAGCATTCAAACAGAAGACCGAGAAATTCAAATTATTGCGAGATTAGAAGAACCGCTTGTAGTGGTGTTAGGAAATGTTCTAAGCGATGAGGAATGCGACGAATTAATTGCCGTTTCAACGGATAATATGAAGCGCTCGAAAGTTGGATCTGCTCGTTCTGTGAACGATATTCGAACAAGCAGTGGAACGTTTTTGGACGAAAACGAAAGCGATATCATTACCATCATTGAAAAACGAATTTCGTCTATTATGAACATCCCTATTGAACATGGTGATGGCCTACAAATACTAAAGTATATGCCAGGTCAAGAATACAAAGAGCATTTTGATTTTTTTGCTTCCACAAGTAAAGCGAGCTCAAACAACCGAATAAGTACACTTGTGATGTACTTAAACGACGTAGAAGAAGGCGGAGAAACACATTTTCCAAAGCTCAATTTTTCCGTCACTCCTCAAAAAGGCATGGCCGTTTATTTTGAATACTTTTACCGTGATGCCCATTTGAACGAGCAAACGCTTCATGCCGGACTGCCAGTCATTAAGGGAGAAAAGTGGATTGCGACACAGTGGATGAGAAAGCAGCGCTTTCGTTAATGAATATAAAAAAGAGGCGAAACATTTTCGCCTCTTTTCTTATTAAAATAACTCTTTTACTGTTTGTTGAACCTCTACGAGCATTTCTTTTCTCGCCGCATCGTCCACTTGTGGTACCCCACCGAACAATAAATGCCCAACTGGCTCAATGCCGACAAACTCAAAAATTCCTGTATCAGACGTTTGTTTTAACGACTGTGTCATCCCAATTTCGTCATACACTTCTTTTGGCGTTCCGTGTGTGTTAATCATAAAGCCTTTTTTACCGCTCAACAGGCGTTGCATCGTTCCGTCTTCACCGTATGCATACGCATATCCATATGCAAATACGCGGTCTACGTAGCCTTTTAGTACAGCAGGAAGACCCGTCCACCAAATAGGGTAAATAAACGTTACAACATCAGCATTTGTTATATATTCTTGCTCGGCTTTTATGTCTGCTGGCGTTTCCCCTTTTTGAAACGTTTCAAAGTCTTGTCCGCTTAAAATCGGATTAAAATTTAGCTTATACAAATCACGCACGACTACATGGTGACCCTGTTCTTCTAATGAAGCGACCGTTGTATTTAAAATAGCGTAATTAAAGCTTTCTGGATTTGGATGAGCATACACGATTAAATGATTCATTTTTCATTCTCCTCTTTTAGTTCGATATCTAACTATTAGTGCGAAGAAAAGGCAGATTCAAAACCTACCTAATACTTTTTCGAGCAATTCCTCCAGCTGAACTTGTTCTCTAGAAGATAAATCACCGTACACTACCTCATTTAGCACGTCTGAAACTTCTTGGAAAACCTCTTGAAGTTCTTCGCCTTTTTTAGTTAAGGTAATATAGGTCACGCGACTATCCTCAGCGGCTCGTTGTTTTTGGATCAGCTCCAAACTAACAAGCTTATTGACAAGAACTGTAACTGTTGGTTTGGTTCGATAAATTGCTTCCGCCAGCTCTTTCATCGTCAGACGCTTGAATTTATATAGTGCCCACAGTAAATCACCGTGTGAAGGTGCAAGACCTGTCACATCCCTTTTATGAAGCTCTGACAACAGAAGATGATTGGCTTCTTCTCTAATTCGACTAATAAGTGATACTGCATTTTTCTTCGCCATATTCCCATTATAGTTAGACGTCTAACTATAGTCAAGAAAAAAAGTGACTTCTCCGTCACTCAGTGGGTATGACGCATTTTTTTTAACGGATACATCACAAACTCGCTTGTGCCAATAATTCGTTTTTCACTAATAAGGCCTAGCCCATTACGGCTATCTTTGCTGATTAGTCGATTATCTCCCATCACGAAGAAAAAATGCTCGGGAACTTCCATTGGCCCAAAATCGTTCGTAAGAAGCATATCGTATTCTTGTGCTTGCTTTAAATTATGATTTAAATACGGTTCTTGAATCATTTTTCCGTTGATATAAAGCCGATCTCTCTTCATCTCAATTGTATCTCCCGGAAGTCCAATCACACGCTTTACATAGTGACGTTTTTTGGCTTGTTCTTTGTTTTTTATAATCACAATATCACCATGTTTAATGTCTCCAAGCGATGCAGCTAATTTATTAATAAACAAACGCTCACCGTTTTCTAACGTCGGATTCATTGAAGCTCCTGATACAGTATAGGGAGTAATAAGAAACGTACGCACAAGAAAGGCAATTCCAATCGCGTATAGCAACGCTCGGAACCAACTTATCTTTTCTTTGCTTTTCAGTCTGCGCGCCATGGGGAATACCTCCGTTTCGATCCAGCTGTGATACAGGATAACTATTGTTCCCTGTATCTTTATTTTCACACACTGCATGCAATTTTTCCAGAAAAAAAGTTAGCGATTATTCGCTAACTTTTTTTCTATCTTTATTAAGTGTCTAACACCTTTATTCCTGGGATTTTAGTTGATTAATCGCCTCATCAATTCGATTAATTTCTTCATTCATTTCGGTAAATTTCTTATCTCGCACTTGTTCAGCATACGTATCTCGCATATCTTTCGCTCCTAAAATACGCTTTTCCACTTCTTCCGCTGTCTCTTTGTCGATTAGCTTTTCCCCAACTAAAAAATCATATGCATCCATTAACCGATCGTATTCTCGTTGACTAATTAACATGTATTTGTCGTTAATTTTATCAAATCGCTTCATCTCTTCTACGTGTTTCCACGGATCGACCCCTTTTAAAAGAGGAGCTGGAATCTCCGTTGAAGAAAGCTCCTCATCTTCCACTTGATCCATCATTTCCTGCTGTTTTTCAACCGTTTGATCATCTGTTTCATTCTTGTTGACATCTTCTTGTGTGATGCTAACATCATCTGGATGCTGAAAATCTGGTGCGAAATTACTCATTTCATAGCTATTAGACTGATAAGCTCCGCTTCCAAGTAGGTAGACTAAAAAATTGTAAATTTCCTTTCCAGACGCATCGGGACTTTTTTTAATGAAGGTTTGAATCTCCGTTTTCATTGCCTTTGTGAGCTTCTTTTTATCTTTTATGTATAAGCTCTCACCTTCGTCTTCATTTCCTTTTATATACTGATTGACTAACTTACCTGTTTTTTGCTGGTTCATTTCTTCTGCTGACTGCGGTGCTACTTTATAAATCGTCTTATGACGCTTTGTATTTGAGCTAGTCCCATTCGTTAATGTTTCTGAGCACCCTGCTAGAAACAACACTGCACCAATCATAATAATTAGCCACCTGAACAATTTTTTCATCTTATCGCTCCCTTCATTCAAAATGGCCCAATCTACATCATACTAAATTTTCCATTTAAAAGACATAATAAAATAGATACATTATTCTATTTTACTAGATACATCGTCCCATACCTCCCATTTACCCAGTTTAAACATTATGGTAGAATTACAATATTATTCTATTTAAATCCATAAAAATCCAAATGGAGGGTGAACATGAAAAAATTTAAAAGAGGTCTAGCTGTAGCACTAGCAGCTACGCTATTACCTATTGGCGGTATTTCGTCCGCCTATGCAGCGGATAAGCCGGTGGACTTGTACATCACACAAGACGTTGTTCCAGGTTCTGTGAATACGGAAATGTACACAAGTATTCAAGAGTTTCTTTATTCAAATGTGATTAACGGTAGCATTGACAAGAACGGATCGGTTTATATTTATCCTCGAAATTCCATTACGCGCGGTGAATTTGTGATTATGATCGTCAATGCACTTGGCTTGAAGCAAAAGGGAAATGCGATGTCATTCGCTGATTTAAAACCAGGTAGCGCCTATTATAACGCGGCAACGATTGCTAGTAGTCATGGGATTATTAAAGGAATTGGCGGGAAGTTTGCACCAGGACAAAAGATTACTCGTGCAGAGATTGCGGTGATGGTGTATCGTGCCTTCCAAAGCTCGGTACCGTTTAAAGATGTTACAGCTACAAAAGGTTTTACGGATGTTCCTGCAGGCTCTTACCCTTGGGCATTCGAAGCGATTTATAAATCGGCGGCGAACGGTATTGTAAAAGGAAGCGGCACTCTTTTCAAACCGACAGACAATGCGACACGCGGCGAAGCGATTGTAATGATGAATCGCGCCCTCCATCAGGAAACTATGACGGCTAGCGAGCAAACGGCAGCAGCCACTTTCTTAAAAAATCACATTTTAAAAGGACAAGATCTTTTAGTAAAGCAAGATTTTAAAGGCTTAACAAACTTATACGACCGCGAAGGAACAGGCTTTTATCGCGCGGTCATCAACAATTACTCCACTCTCGTACAGGATATTATGAATGAAGGAGCGAAAATGACCTACGTTCCGGATCAAGATTTTACCGTGAAGCCTGTGTATGTTTCTGGACACTTTGCTGCGTTTAGCGTAAAAGACTATACGTATTCGTTAACGGTCGAGCTCAATTCGAGCACGATGACGGCTCCGAAGGATGCGTCTGCTCTGTACCGCATGAAAAAAGATTCTTCAGGCAACTGGCAAGTCTATGATATTCAACCTTATTCCGATGATTATATGAATCTAATCTATTTTGGATATGAACGATAATTTTTTAATAGCTTTCTTCTTAATCAGAAGAAAGCTATTTTTATAGGGTATATGCTTATACAAGCCGTTTATCAGTGACATATAAATAGAGTAGAAACGAATTTGATAGAAAGGCTTTGATACTCACATGTGTAATTTTAAAATTGATTCAATTACCATTGGTGACGTAAGCGGAGGC
Organism: Priestia koreensis; assembly: GCF_001274935.1. Classification (GTDB taxonomy): domain Bacteria; phylum Bacillota; class Bacilli; order Bacillales; family Bacillaceae_H; genus Bacillus_AG; species Bacillus_AG koreensis. The sequence continues at coordinate 241,632 of NZ_LILC01000007.1, forward strand.
ATTATTAACTTTGGGCCCGTTCACACGATTTCCCCCATTTCAAACAGTGTTGAAACATCAGGATCTGGTAGTCAAAATACTTCTCCGGCAAGCACGATGGCATCTCTTGGAGGAAGCTCAGGATCTTCTAGTGGAGCTAGCGGAAGTTCTGGCAGTATGGCGCCACAAGCTTCACCACCAATGGGGCCTCTTTCAATCGGCCTCCCCCCACATGTTATGAAACATTCTAAAAAAAGATCCTAATTGTCTACTGCTACTGCGAAAGCAGCTCTGCACCGCAAACTTTTTCGTAAAATTCAATCGGACCCGCTTCATAAAAGATCACCGATTCATATCCTTTTGCTTTCATATCTTGGAGACAGCACGTTACAAGCTGCTCTCCAATCCCTCTTTTTCGCTCTGATCTAAGCACTCCCATCGGCCCAAAATGTTGGCTTCGCTTTTCGTACGTGTCATACACCGCAAAACCAATCAATTTCGTTTGCTTCTTTGCTAGAAACAAAGGAATGACTTCGTTGGTAAATGCTTCTGAAACGGTTTCCGCCCATTCCCTCGAAAAATTCGTTCGTATGAAGGCAAGCACTTCTTCTTTTTCACTGTACGTGGCGCGCTTAATTTCATTTGACCTCACTGACCATGACAAGTCGTGTAACGATCGTGCTAAGTTTCGTGCATAAATCGTGCACGCAGCAATTTTCTCAATTGGTATTGTACATTCATGAACAAATGAGAGCCAATAGGGATGATTGCTTTTACATAACGCTTTTAAGAGGTGACCTTCATTTAAGAAGATTTGATTATAGCGTTGCATATAGCAAATGGCTTCGTCTACTACCTTTTCAAGCTCTGTTGTTACCTTTCGCTGTATCATTGTATGAATACATCCTTCTTTCTCCTGCGGATGATCGTCCAACCATTTCTTCATTACTGATACACTTGGACAATAGGCGGCAGCTTCTTTTAACACGCCTGTCGCTTCTTCCATCATGCCAACGAATAAATCAACCGTACTCAGTACTTCTGTATGTGTAAGAGCTAATGAACGTGTAACGCGGTCTGTCAAATAATATGTGCTCATTATGCTACTCCTTCCCCTTTGTTTGTAAACTATTCTCTCTCCGTCCTTAAAATCCTTCCGACATATCATACCTACACCGTGAATAATGAGTCGTGATGCTCCATTTAACGGCAAACAGAAAAAAAACCTCGGTATATACCAAAGGTTTTTCTGACTTCCCACAGCACGGATTGCTGAATGAGTGCTGCTACATGAGTTCTTTTTGTCTTTGTATTCGATGCTCAATAAAAATCCGCTCAATATATGCATTGAGCTGTTGTTGAAGAAGCTTTTTTTCCTCTGTTGAACGGGTATCTGCAATTTTTTGTTTTAACTGCTTCACATATGATTTTTGTTCCACCGACAATTGATGAGACAGAATCATAATCCGATCTCCCTTTCCCTATAGAAGCTTCACTTTTCCCCTTACGTTCTACTATTTATGTGAACCCCTTTTATGCGATATGCTTTACTATATGCATTACACCATGATAAACATTCTTCCTCAAGCAAGTTGTGAAGACACCTAACAAACTTTTTTAGCACGCAGGAACAGAAAAAAGAAAACCACGCATCGTAGGCAACTGAAAAAGTCCGTAAAGAATTGCGTTCATAACGGAGTCGGTTGATTTCCACTCCAGGTCGCTTCGCTTTCCGCGGGGCGTGCGGTGAGGCTCCTTGCTCCTCTGGCGGGGTCTCACCTGTCACGCTAATCCCCCAGGAGTCTCGCACCTTCCGTTCCAAACAACCTAGAGCGACTGTATCAGATAGAAGGGCCAAGTTTCCATTTTGAAAGAAACTTGGCCCTTTTTCACTTTATAATAAAAAAAAAGATTTATTCGAAAGAGTGCTTCCAATGATTCCGTTTCATTGAAGTCAATGAAACATACTGAACAAGCACCTTTTCAAAGAAGAGCGTACTTCAAGGTGAAATCATCAACCTAAAAAGAATGTTAAAGTTAATGAAGTAAAATAAGAGAAGAAGAATGAAGAAAAGCTGGATCCATTCCGTTTTTTGGAATGGATCCAGCTTTTCTGTCTTACGTTCTACTGATCATCTAAAAAATTCAACGTTTTTTAGTGACCTCTTAACATCGATTTTCTTTTTGTACGTTTTATTTAACTTTAAACACGATCATCGCTGGTTTGCCACTTTCTCCGTACTGTAGGTCAATCCCTTTTTTAATGTAGAGACGGTATGTTTCACCTGACTTGTATCCCTTCACAGGCGGTTTCACAATCACTGTATGATCATCTTTTATATGAATTTTCGTTGAAATAATTTGTTCTTTTGAATTTTTAATGTAAATTCCCTTGTTTACTATAAGCTCTTTGTTCATGCCATGTTCAAAAACAAACTCCCATTCCTTTTGTGAAGAAACGGTTTGTTGAGATTGAGCCTGTACGGTTGGAGCCTTTGTGAACGTAGAAAACCCCATGGCCACTAGTGACGTAACAAGCACTGTAGATAACAGTCGTTTCTTTTCCATCCTCGTAGTCTCCTTGCTTTTAGATAAATAGCGTAACACTATCATATCATATTTTCACAAAAGAGAAACGAAAATTGTTAGAAAATACAGAATTCAATCGAACTCTCCCTTATTTATGCGGAATAGACGATCCACCCGCATTTCGTACAAAGCCAATAACTCCTCCAATTAACATTCCCACTAGTGCTGGTAGTACCCATCCAAGTCCATCGCTATAAAGCGGCAGAATCGGAGCTAGCACATCGTCAATGCTTTTAACCGAAAGCCCTCCACATACGCTTACAACGAGTGTAAAGAATAAGCTCACCTGGTACACTTCACTTTTCCCGAAAAATACCGGATGTAGGAAGGTTAAGAAGGCTAAAACGATGGCTACTGGATAAATAATTTTAAGTACCGGGCCAGAGATGGTAATTAAGTTGGTTAACCCCACATTTGAAATCGCGATGCTTAGAACCGATAAAATCACTACGAATGACTTGTACGAAATCTTCGGATACAGCTTATTGAAAAAGGAAGCGCAAGATGTCATAAGACCCACACTTGTCGTCAAACACGCCACGGTAATCATTAATCCTAAGAGAATTTGTCCGTAAAAACCAAAATAATACTGTGACACGCTAGACAAAATGAGACCACCGTTTTCGAAATAGCCTAACTCCCCTACGCTTGATGCGCCCATGTAGGCAAGTGCCGTGTAGAGCGCTGCTAAAATAACAGCCGCAATAACCGTTGCTTTGGCACACGTAATCATGATTTGCTTTTTACTTGTAATGCCTTTTTCCTTCATCGCATTAATGATGATAATGCCAAAAACAAACGCAGCGAGCGTGTCCATCGTCAAGTACCCGTTTTGAAAGCCTTTAAAAAAGACGTGGGACTCATACGCCTTGACCGGTGCCTGTATCGGACTGATCGGTTTGATCACCGCAATTAGCACTAAAAGACCGATGAACGTTAGCTTTAGCGGCGTTAATACTTTACCGATGACATCGACAATCTTTGTCGGATTCAGTGCTAAAAAGCACGTTAAGGTAAAAAATAATATCGTAAAAATAGCTAGTGGAAGCGGACCATGATCTTTCGGTAAAAACGGCGTCACCCCAATTTCAAATGAAACGGTTCCCGATCTCGGGAGCGCAAACAGTGGGCCAAGCGTTAAATAAAGAATAATCGAAAAAATTAGCCCAAACACGGGATGAACTCGTTTTACAAGTTCTAACAAATCCGTTTTCCCTGAGAAGCCAAACGCAAGAACCGTCATAAGCGGAAGTCCGACCCCCGTAACGAGAAATCCAAGGTTTGCTTCCCAAAAATTAGTTCCTGCCAACTGCCCGAGCATAGGCGGAAAAATCAAATTTCCTGCGCCGAAAAACAAAGCAAATAACATTAATCCAATGACTAAAACAAACGAAAACGGTGCTTTATTGGACATACGAAAACCTCCAAGTTGTAAATATTAAGAAAATTCAAAACAATACTATCGTCTTTAGGCGATAGAATGAACAGGTAAAACAGCACAGTTTTCGTTTACGACAAAATAAAAACGCCTCGCAACATCCAGGTTTCCCTAGTCAGCTGCTGAGGCGATATAATCGCGATACCACTCAACTTCCCTGCTTTCCTTACAGAAAACAGGCTCTAGAAGTCTACTCGACTTCAGTCTATTAACGAGACTAACCGTTACTCACTAATCTGGCTTTTTATCCATTTCATCAGTAAAGCTCAAAGGTGACATTCAAAAAGGGCTCACGATCGTTCTTTCAGCCGTGGAACGAATTTCTGTGCGTTTAGGTTCCTTTTCTACTCTTCCTTATCATTGCGCTCACATATGCTGTGTTAACTACCTTCATTTCAATATGCCGATTATATTAAGGTTTTGATTAGTTGTCAACCGTTACTTGCTTTTTGACAGATAATTTCGATGGTTTTAATACGGAGGCAACCATGACAAGCAGTGAGCCGATCCCTATTAGTCCTAGTACCGATCCAGGTGCGCCAATATGATATCCGTCGAAAAATAATAAGCTTCTCATTCCATCTACGCTAAAGCGGAACGGTACCCATGAATAAAGAAGATCATTCGTCAAGCTTGGTAAAAACTCTTTCGGTAAACTTAAGATCGGCATGGAAAAGAAGAACAACAAAAGAAAAATGGGCGCTGCTGCAAATCCGATCCAATTTAGGAGCGCATTTTGCAGTAAGAAAAACATATACCCAACAAAAAAGACAAACACCGACAGTGACAATACGTCAGTGATATTTGCGTTTAGGACAGATGTGGCAATGGTTAGCATGACGGCAGAAATCACCCCTACGAATAGAACACCTGTAACTAACTGCGCAGCAATGGATGAAAGTCTAGGTTTTGTATGAGTAATTTTTCTCATAGCCACAAATAAAATCATGCTGCTAATGAACGTTGTCAGCCAAAGCGTTTGTGTGAGCATCGTAGGCAAATTCCCATTTCCACTACGTTCCCCGACTTTGTTCATTCTTTCCTCTTCAGTACGAATTGGATTTGCCAACAGTTTGGCTTGATTAATCGTGATGACGTTTGTTTGTTTGCCGATTTGCGCATACATCATTTGCTGCACTTGATTGTTCATTTTCATGATTATTCCCTCAAGCATCTGCTTACTCGCCGTTGCTCCTGTATAATTCATCCCTTCATTAATGAGAATCTTCACCTCAGGGATGTTGGCTTTTTCCGTTGGTAAGCTCATCACATTAGCAGTCAAATCTTCTGGCAAAACGATCGTTGCATAATATTTTCTCTCATCCATCTTTTGACGGGCATCTTCTTCGCTCGCTTCTATTCCCCACTTCACAGGCAATTCGCCCATACTCCCTAAACTCTTCTCAATCCTCTTTCCGAGGTTAATTAGTTTATTATTTGGCGTCTTTGAACCTGCATCCTCTACTACCATTGCAATCGGTAAGTCTTTTGGAACTGGATTTGTCGTTGAACCCATAAAAGCAAAGGTGAAAATTGCCACCGCTACTGCTATTCCTAGTAAGCCTAACCATACCATCTTTTGCTTTAAAAATAATCTAAACATAAAATAATCCCCTCTTTTAGACAACATGATGTTGTTTATTTGTCATATTGATGATTCAATAACATTATTAGGCAACTAGACGTTTCGCTCAATACGCAATAACGTGGCATTTGTCAGTTAAACGACAGTTTCACAAAAAGTATCAATTATTTTGAAGAAAGAGGAATGAAAATGACTAAAAAGACCGATCTTCGCGTACGCCGAACACGAAAGGCAATTCGAGACAGCTTTCTCCAACTCATTGATAGTAAAGGATTTGATGCGATTACCATTCAGGACATCGCTGACGAAGCGATGATTAATCGCGCGACCTTTTATTTGCATTACTGTGATAAATACCAACTGTTAGGGACACTTAGCGATGAAGTCCTTACAGATTTGATCACAAGCTTTAACCCCTCTCAGCATATTAAAGACCGAAAAGTTCAAATGAGCCATATTCACGAGCACATCGTGAGTGGGTTTGGAAGCGTTCAACGCCATGAGGATTTTTACAAAGTTATGCTTGGAAAAAACGGCATTTACGACTTTAACATTAAAATGTATGAAGCGATTAGACAAAAATTCATTCACGAATACGACTTGATGAACCTAAGGGATGAGGATTTTCATATCCCTAAGGACTTATTAACACATTTCGTTGCCTCCGCATTTAGAGGGGTGCTAACATGGTGGATTCAGAGTGAACAGCGTCAAACACCAGAGGAGTTAGCCAAACAGTTGGCTAAAATTATTACAACAGGTCCGTTACAGGCGGCTGGATTTGTGTTTGAAAATCAGGGCTCTTAACGTCTGCTGCGTTTATGTTGATCCAAATTATTCTATTAAATGATAACACATCCAGATTATGGATAGAAAAATAAATATACGAAAAACGGTCAAAAAAAAAGAGAGGCTGGGACAAAACCCCTCCTCTGAGATGAAAAAAGCGGTGAGAGTTTAC
>NZ_LILC01000016.1 GCF_001274935.1 Priestia koreensis
GAACGATCTAAAAAGGCAAAACGACGCGTAAATTCTGTGTAATTTGGAACCTTATGGCGAATGAATCCACCTGCAAATCCGGAGGCTTCCAATTCGGTGTAGAGATGGGCAACATATTCATTGTAGACTTTACGTTCACACCCAAACGCGCGGTTTAAGCGTTCTTTCTGCTCGTCTGTAGGGAAAATCGCATATTGATACCCAAACGTCACCCATCCTTCGGGTAATGTTTTTTTGGTTCCTTTTCGGTGTAGTGTTTCCAATTGAACCTTCACGTCATTCACTCCTTTCTGTCAGGACTATTTTCCTGTCTTACCAAAAAAAGAAAAAGAAAACAAGTACATATGTTCGCTTTAGACTTACGCCTACCCACCATTCATCCCCCACCTACTCACTGGGCTTCGCCCTTATCGTTCCTTGAGGAAGGGGACTTCTGGTGGAAATCTGTTAAAAGCGAAGCACTTTTTTGTAGTGGCTTGGTACTGTACTCACCAGTCTGGCAACCTTTTTTCTTTTACTAAACTTCACATTGTTCAGCCAATTCACAAAGGCTTCACCGCTGAAAGACACGCCGTAGCCTTCGTTTCCCTCTTCATCGATATACGCAATTTCCCAGTAAGGATGGTCATTCCCCCGGTCGTATATCCACTGATCAAACTCACGTTGAAGTTGATGAATATTGCGACCACCTTTTGCAGCACAGCTCATGTACTCGTCTTCGTATCTGAATTCCATTTTTATGACCATGTTTCCCGCCTAGACCTTTTGCAGTCATTCTACTCCCCTATTGCAAACATCAATCGTCTCCACTCAGCAAATGTCGCACCTGCTGAATGGGCGGATAATCTTTGACATCATTTTTATACGCCATGTAAAGCGTATTGTTCACTGCTAGATGAGGAAAGAGAATTTTCGTTTTGTTCGCTTCAAGCGAATCCGCAATTAAATACGTAGGAAGGACGCTAATTCCCATTCCTTCTTCGATTGCTTTTAACACAACGCGCAGGTCAGGGATAATATGATAAGGCTGAATGGGCGGTCGCTTTCCGAAATGCTCTCGCCAAAAGCGGCGTACGATGGGCAGCTCTAAACCATAGCTTAGCCATCTCTGTTCGTCTAACCATGATTCAATCTCACCAATTTCGGTAAGCGTTGAGTCAACGTCATAAGGAGCGGTTACAACAAACTGCTCCTCCTCTATTTTCACACTTTCAATACCTGGTACTTGAAGCTTTTGAGTGGTAATGATGAGATCCACTTCATCACCTTGCAGCAGCTCTAGTAATTTCGTCGCAACGCCAAATTGAATGGAAAGGCGACTGTCTACGCGTTTAAGACTAGGGAGTGCCTTTTTCGTAAAATACTCCCCAGGTGAACCGATTCGAACAATAGGGGTCTGTGGCTCAGAGGCTACGTGGCGAATTTCAAGCGTGGTGCTTTCTAGTTTTTCAATGAGCGGCACTAACGTTGTATACAGCTCTTTTCCTTTATCCGTTGGAATCATTTTTCGAGTAGCACGAATAAACAAAGGCTCTCCTACCTCTGCCTCTAATGCCGCTAAGTGCTGACTCATCGCAGGCTGTGTTAAAATGCGAGCCTTTGCAGCAGCGGATACCGAACGATGCTTGTAGATGGAGATAAAACTTCGATACCATTCAAAATCAATCATGTTTCTTTTTTCTCTCCTTTGATATGTTAAAAGCATCGTCATAGAGACGATGCTTCTTTTATTATATCTGACGCAAGCGGAAAACTTGGCGTTCCGCTACGAGATCTGCCGTCTTTTCACGATAATTTTTATAGTGATCAGCCTCAACGTGAGCCTTTAGCGCTTCTTCATCTTTCCAAATTTCATAAAAAACGAATACCCCTTGTTTTTCCATTGATTCATGGAGCACATATTGAACACAGCCTGCTTCTGCACGGGACGGCTCTAGTACAGCTTGGAGCTCTTTAAGAAGCAGGTCCTCTTTTCCAGGCTTAGCTGTTAAAATCGCATTAATCGTAATGGCACTCATTCGATCTCCTCCTCGTCTTTTTAATCACCAGTATTTCCAGCTTACTTTTTACCATACAAGAAAAGAGCCACATATGCATGAAAAAAGCTCGGCATATGTGGCCCCGTGTTTTATGCTAACGTTTTGACAACCGCTTTTGCTACGCTGATCGTTGATTGTGGATTTTGACCTGTAATTAAGTTTCCATCTACTTGAAGGTGATCCGTCCAGTTTGCTGCCGCAACGAATTTTCCTCCTAATTCACGTAAGCGTGTTTCAAGTAAAAACGGCATGTATTGATCTAGCGTTGTTTCACGCTCTTCGTCATCTGTGAATCCCGTAACCGCTTTTCCTGCAACAAGAGGTGTACCGTCTGAAAGTTTTACTCCCACAAGACCTGCTGGTCCGTGACATACAGTTGCTACAACGTTATTTGCTTCATATGCTTCGCGAAGAAGCGCGTGCAGTTTTTCGTTATCTGGTAAATCAAACATTGTTCCGTGTCCACCTGGTAAGAAAATAGCATCGTATGCAGACGCGTCTTTAATATTTTCTAATTTCAACGTATTTTCAAGATATACCGCTGTGTCTAAAATTTCTTGTGGCGTTTCGCCTTCTAAGCTGCGATCATCGACCGGTGCTTTTCCACCTTTTGGACTTGCTACTGTGATCTCATAGCCTGCTTTTGCAAACTCAACGTACGCTTCGCCGAATTCTGACAGCCAAAGACCTGTCTCATGTCCTCCGTTCATTTTGTCAGCTGTTGTTACAACCATTAATATATGTTTACTCATTATAAGTTCCTCCTAAAAATAACGTAGTGTATGTGAAATACAAGACTAATTGTAAGCCCATTTCCACTATAATACAAATTAGAAAATAAACATCTATCTATAAATATATTTATAGATAAATCATTATAAAAACCCTCGATTTCTCGAGGGTTTTATGATCATTAAATGACTTTTACATCAACTTCAACGTTTCCGCTGATGGCTTTTGAATATGGGCAATATGCATGTGCAAGTTCCACGTATTTTTTAGCTGTTTCAAGGTCTAATCCTTCAATGTGCGCTTCTAATGATACGCCAATTTTCACACCTTGATCTTTTGTATCTGCAAGAAGGCGAACCGTTGCCGTTACTTGGCTGCTTTCGATCTCAACTTTATGCTTTTTCAATTGAAATTCTAACGCGCTGTTAAAGCACGCGCTATATCCAGCTGCGAATAGCTGTTCAGGGTTTGTTGCTGTTGTTGCTTCTCCCCCTAATGCTGGTGGTGTTGCTACATCCAAATTAAAAATATTGTCTGGAGAAAATACCTCTCCGTTACGTCCACCTGTATTTGTTACCGTTGTTTCATATAATGTTTTCATTGCTGTATCTCTCCCTTTTTATCTGTTTTTGTTTATTATCTTATCTACAATTTAATTGTACACAATTTAATTGTGTAACACAATACTTTTGTTTATTATTTTTTCATCCCATGACAATTTACACGATCCATGAAAATCTATATACTAACAAATAGAGTGTAAAATCACAGTCTGGTTGGTAGTCCAGACGCATTTTTAATGTCAGTAGCCTTCCCCCCTCGGGATGTCCATCACTCTGATTCAATTAGAGGGGGCTATAACATGATGTTAACCATTTATTTTGAAAAAACGTTTTGGGTGGGCGTGGTCGAATTTGAAGAAAGTGATTGTTTAAAGGCAGTTCGCTACGTGTTTGGTTCAGAGCCGAAGGATGAAGAAATACTTACCTTCATTCATACCAAACTGCCGACACTCATTCAGACCGTTCATTCGTCAGTCTCACCTTTTGCAAAGGCGAAAAAATGCGTGAATCCAAAACGCTTAGCAAGACAAGCAGCAAACGCAACGAAGCAAACGGGTATTTCAACAAAAGCACAAGCAGCTCTCAAAGAAGATTTGGAATGCCGAAAGATCCTTCGAAAAAAAGTTTCTCGAAAACAACGCGAAGAAGAGACCGCCCGCAAGCGATCGTTAAAAGTCGTTAAGCGTAAGAAAAAGCACAGAGGAAAATAAACGCGGTGCAATAAAAAAAAGGGTGTAGCATTAGATTAAATGCTGCACCCCTTTTTTTGATGTTCTACTATGTTTTATTCACACTATACAAATAGCGAAAATGAATTTAACTGTCTAGTGTGATCAAACTGGGTTTTTCATCAGGCTTTTCATGACCTCTGCTAAGCATTGGATACCACTTTCTAATTCCTCAACCGTTGCATAAGCGTATGATAGGCGAATGCACGAGGTATCTTCACCATACATTTGTCCTGGATTTAAAACAATCCCGTTTGCTAGCATTTTTCGATACAGATCGTTCATGGAAATAATCCCATTTATTTTTAACCAAAGAAATAGCCCCCCATGTGGAATTTCATACGTTACCATGTTGTTTAAATATTGATTGACAAGATGAACTACAAAGTCTCGACGTTTTTTCAACTCCTTTCTCACCTCTGCTACATGTCTGTAATACAATCCGCTTGAAAGCCACTCTGCAGCTACTCGCTGTGACAAGGAGCTTGACCCATAATCCATTTGCATTTTAATATCTGCAAGGCGTTCGATAACTGCTTCTGGTCCAATGACCCATCCGATGCGTAGCCCTGGACTTAACGTTTTTGATAAGCTCCCAACATATAGCACGTGTCCATGACGATCCATTGACTTTAATGGCTTCGGACAATGCTCGCCTAGCCACAGTTCTCGATAAATATCATCTTCAATGACGGGAAGCTGTTTTTTCTCACAAAGATCTAAAAGACCACGGCGACGATCGCTCGTCATTAAAGTACCTGTTGGATTGTGAAAAGAAGGATTGGTATACAAAATACGCGCCTCTCTTTCCGATCGCTCCACCGCGTCTAAACATATCCCCTCTTTATCCATCTTTACCCCTTTTAAGCGCATTCCCGACGATTGAAATACACGAAGGGAATACAAATAAGATGGTTTTTCAAGCAGTACCGTGGATGATTTCTCTAAAATTCCAACCGAAATTAACTGTAATGCCTGAAGAGCACCTGATACGATAAGAACCGAATCTGCAGACACATGAATGTCCGCTTCTTTCACATACTCTACTACTGCTTCACGAAGCGGCAAATAGCCTTTTGGCTCTTCATATCCAAACGCCGTAATCGATTCGGTTACTTCATTCATGACTTGTTTCATTTTATTGAGTGGAAATAATTGTGGGGACAGCTCGCCTTTACTGAGCTGGATGAGTGTACCATCCGTTTCTTTATCATTAATTTCCTGAACCATTTTTTGACTGGGCTTATGTACACCGGACTTGACACGTGAATCCCAATTAGGCGTTGAGTTGGTTGCTAGTAGTGTCCACGTGTTATTTATGACGACCGTACCCTTTCCTATTTGCCCTTCAATTAAACCGTCTGCCATTAGCTCCTCTAAGGCGGTGATAACTGTACTTCTATTCACGTCGAATTGTTTTGCAAGAACTCGCTGACTGGGGATTTTTGTACCGATCGGCCACTCCCCATTTGCTATTTTCTCTTTAAGATAGAGAATAATTTGCTGGTATTTAGGCGTCTTTGTAGTATTCATTTCTTCTCTCCTCTTTGCAAAGTGGTTGGGTTTATTTCTTCCTAACTGGTTGAAGACATTTTACCAAACCTTTATTACGATAGGAACGATTACAGATCATTTTTTAAAATGGTTGGCTATTTAAAAATGGAGGGAATTCAATTGAGGAATCAACGTTGGCAGATCATCAGCGCGCAAGTATTCATAAATTTAATATGGGCCTCAGCCTTTCCAGGGATTCGCGTTTCCCTAGAAGCGTTCAGCCCTCAGCATCTTGTTCTACTACGCTTGATCATTGGATCGCTCCTACTTCTAGGTGTTGCGCTACTAAAAGGTATAAAGTTGCCAGATGCAAAAGACATTCCAGCTCTTATAGGACTCGGGGGGCTCGGATTCACCAGCTACCATCTTTTGTTGAGCATCGGCGAAAAAACGGTAAGTGCAGGCATTGCAAGTCTACTCGTTTCCACCACGCCTATTCTCTCAGCCTTACTTGCATTCATTTTAGTACGTGAGCGTATTGGTAAAATGAAATGGCTTGGCTCGTGCATTAGCATAATTGGTATTTCTCTTATCTCCTTTACATCTGGATCTGTGTCAGCATCCATGATCGGTATTTCACTCATTCTACTTGCTGCTTTATCAGAAAGCATGTATTTCGTTTTTCAAGTGAAGCTGCTCAAAAAATATGGATTTTTGTCTTTTGTTACGTATACCGTATGGGGAGGAGCGTTACTTATGCTTTTCTTCTCACCTGGTATAGGGAGTGACCTGCAACACGCCCCAAAAGATTCTCTCCTAAGTGTTCTTTACTTAGGTATCATTCCAACTATTATTCCGTACCTCATTCTTGCCTATATTACGGCCAAAATGGGAGCTTCTGAAGCAACATCCTCCCTTTACATGACTCCTGTTTTCACTTTCGTCATTTCTTGGTTATGGATCTATGAAGTCCCCACTTTTCTTTCGATTGTAGGAGGTATCATTACGCTGTTAGGTATTGCTTGCACACACCTTCCTCAAAAAACACGTTCCATACGGGATGGTGAATATATTATATCCAAAAGGAATATTTGACTAATTTTTCAGAATTGTGTTAACATTAAAGAAAGAAACCTCAGAAGGAGGAAACTATTTATGCCTATCTGGATTTTTTTAGTCGCAATCGTCGGAGGATTACTTGGTGTTGGAGCAGTTGCAGATCGAGTAGCTAAAAAGAAAAAATTAACGTTTGAACCTGAAGAAGGAATAAAAAATGCTTCTACTAGTCAGCAGGTGTACGGGGAAGATTTTTTAAGACAAGTGAATGATTCGTTTAAGCAACCAAACGGATAATGATAAAAAAAGGACGCTACTAGCAATTCGTAGCGTCCTTTTTTACTTATTTTTTTGGTGGCACTGCGCAGTTACCGTCCGCACATAACGCATCCTCTGCTCCGCTACCTGATAAATCCTGTAGCTTTGGGGCTGGGTTTTCTTCTTCCCATACTTGTTTCAGTGCACTCTCAAACGTTTCTTTTGGCTGTGCCCCTGAAATGGCATACTTTTGATTAATAACAAAATACGGAACGCCCGTGATGCCATATTGCTGTGCAATGCTTTCGTCCTGGCGTACATCCGTAGCAAACGCATTTTTGTCGTTTAAGACGACTAATGCCTCATCGCGATCTAATCCAGATGCTTCTGCAAGATCAGCAAGCGTATCTACCTCTCCTACGTGCTTTGATTCAGTAAAATAAGCGTGCAGCAGATTTTCCGTCATCGCTTTTTCTTGTCCCTTTGTTTCTGCAAATTTAGCTAAACGATGCGCATCAAACGTATTTGTTGGCTTCATGTCATCGAAATTGAACGTTAGCCCAACGCTTTCTGCCTGTTGACCAACGCCAACGTTCGCTTGTTTCGCTTGTTCAACGCTCATGCCATATTTTTTCGCGAGCATTTCGTGAATGTTTTGACCTGTATTGAACGCTGAATTAGGATCTAGTTCAAAGCTTTTAAATTCAACTTCAACATCTTCTTTATGAGGAAATGCCTCAAGCGCTTGCTCTAGGCGACGCTTTCCAATATAACAAAATGGACACACAAAATCTGACCATACTTCGATTTTCATATCGACACCTCTTTAATTCAAGATATTTCCCATCATAACACACCTTGTAGAAAAACAAACGAAAAATGCTTTAGGCGTATTTCATCATAAAATGATAGCATTTTAGCTCACTGTTCGCTAAAATTAAAGGATGTAAGCGTTATATTTTAGTGCAAACGATTGCGCATTTTAAGAAAAGTGGAGGAATAAAAATGATGACCGAAAAAGAAAAAATGCTAGAAGGCGAAATGTATGATCCAGCAGATCCTACGCTAATGGCCGAACGTACCAACGCACGTCGTCTCGTTCGTTTGTTTAACGAAACAACTGAAACAGAGCATGAAAAACGCATCGGCCTTATTAAAGAATTGTTTGGTTCTACGGGCGAACACGTTTATATGGAGCCAAACTTCCGCTGTGATTATGGGTATAACATCCGCGTTGGTAACGGATTTTTTGCTAACTTCGACTGCGTTATTTTAGACGTGTGTTCCGTTACATTCGGGGAAAACTGCATGCTCGCACCTGGCGTTCATATTTACACTGCTACTCATCCGCTAAATGCCGCAGAACGAAACAGCGGTCGTGAATTCGCCAAGCCGATTACAATCGGCAATAACGTATGGCTTGGAGGCGGATGTATCGTTAATCCTGGTGTCAACATTGGAGACAACGTCGTCGTTGCGTCCGGTGCTGTTGTTACAAAAGACGTCCCAAACAATGTGGTGGTTGCTGGAAATCCTGCACGAGTGATAAAAGAAAATATCTAACGACAACGCGAATGGAAGTGGAATTTACACTATGGAATTAACATTAATACCGAGCATGTGGGAGACAAATCAGCTTATTGTTCGAGATTTACAGGAAGCAGAAATAGGAGACGTTCAAGCTCTCTACTTTCAAGGCAGCTATCTTGGAGAATGGGACGGACGCACCTATGACTCTGACTATATTACACAGTGCTTTACGACCGGTGACATCCCTCCTGGTGGAACAAAACATCATTTTAAAATTCAAGTGCTTCGGATGAAAGAAAGCCATAAAATCATCGGACTTCTCGCAACGTATCATGGCCATCCATCATCTGACGTCTTTTACATTACATATTTTTATGTTGATCAACGCTTGCAAAGTCAAGGATTAGGTCGTGAAGCGATGGAACAATTGCTTCAGTGTGTAAAAGAGGCAAACTATACTGAGATTAGAGCAAATGTTGCGATTAAAAATTGGCCTGCGCTCCGTTTTTGGACGAGTCTAGGACTTGATCGCATTCAAGGCGTATTTGGTGACCGTACTCATAGCTCCCAGTCATTCGCTGATGTTGAACTAGTAAAGAAACTATGATCACATCAAAAAAGCACCCCCGTATGAGGTGCTTTTTTCTTATTCCGTCGTCTTTTTCCACTTCTCTTCAATTAACATCTTACCAGGCCATGTATACGCCATAATTCCACCGTCTACCGTAATGTCTTCACCCGTGACGTATGAGCTGTCATCACTTGCAAGAAATAAGGCCACAGTGGCAATTTCCTTTGGTTCTCCAAGACGTCCAAGCGGCGTAATCCACTTGTTTGCTTCACGGAATTTCTGGCCCATATCGTCTTGTTTCGTTCCTGCGAGTGTGTCAATGAGCGGTGTTTCGATAGTGCCGGGTGCAATGGAGTTTACGCGAATACCGTCACGTGCATAATCAATCGCCATTGCTTTCGTGAAGTTTCTGATTCCACCTTTTGCTGCATTGTAACCAGAGCGATCTAGATCCGCTGCTTGCCCTGACATGGAAGACGTGTTGATAATTGAACCGCCGTTCTCCATCATAAGTGGAAGTAGATATTTACTGCATAAAAACGTCCCGCGAAGATCTACCGAAATAATGCGATCAAACAATTCAACCGGATATTCGTGAACTTTTCCGCCCTCTTCGTCAATCCCTGCGTTGTTGAATAATACATCAATTTTTCCGTACTTTTCTTTTACTTGATTCGCAAATGATATGGCGCTATCTTCACTTGATACATCTAGTTCATAGGCTTCTGCCTTTCCGCCGTTTTGTTGCACTGATTCGACTGTCTTTTGAAGCTCATCTGTGTTGACGTCCGCACAAAGAACGGTAGCTCCTTCCGATGCAAACAGCTCGACCGTTGCTTGCCCAATCCCTGTTGCTGAACCCGTAATAACTGCAATTTTATTATCTAATTTTCCCATGATTATAGCCTCCTATAAAGTGAATCTGTCGTTAATAGAAGTAAATTACCCTTTATGTGAAATAGTAAACACACTCAAATTGGCAGACAATATATGGTATAATATGGATTCAAAAAAGGAGGAGAACTGCTATGAAGACACTCGTTTGTTTTGGGGATAGTCTGACAGCAAGACATGAAGGCTTTACGGAGCCGTTGCTAACATCAAAAATTGCTGAGCGATTGCCGACGATTAACGTTATCAATGCAGGCGTTCCCGGCCATAACACAAATGATGCTCTCTCTCGCATCGAACAGGACGTGTTATCTCATCAACCTCACTTTGTGACCGTACTGTTCGGAGCAAATGATGCAGGGAAAAAAAGACCTGTTGATCTTTCTACCTTTACGGAAAATATGCGTACGATCGTGCGTTTCATTGGACCTCATAAAACGATTTTGATCACGCCTTCTCCTGTTGATGAGCAAAAGCAAGCGGATCGAACAAATAACTTATTGGGTCAGTACGCACAGGCTGTGAAAAACGTAGCGCTTGAATTAAATTGTCACCTCATTGATTTTTATCGTCATTTCCTGTCACAGTCTGATTATCAAACAAAGCTAAAAGGTATAGAAGACGACGGACTTCATTTCGGCGAAGCAGGCTATGATTTGTTATCAGAGCTTATCGTGAAAAAGTGGCAGCAGCTTCAAACATAAAAGGAAAAAGCTCTACGCTTTTTCCTTTCTTTTCTTATTTCGCAAGTGAATAAATACACGTGTCTCGCAGATCACCTTCGACGCTTAAGCTGTCGCTATGTAAGATACCGTCTAGATTAAAGCCCGCGCGTTCTGCTACTCCGCGACTTTTTGTATTACGAGAATCGCATCGAATCTCCACTCGGCGCGCCCCTAGCTTCTGAAAGGCAAATTGTTGAATCCCCTCCACAGCTTCCGTCATGTAACCTTTTCCGCTATGTCGTGTATCAATCCAGTAACCTATTTCAAACTTCGGAACGTCCCAATCAATTCGGTGTAAACCTGATGACGCAACAAGTTCCCCCGTTTCTTTTAAAAACACCAGCAGACGCAGATCTGTGCGCTTCAAATAATTGATATATGATTCTCGAATGTTAATTTCCGTTTCTTCAAGCGTCTGTTCGCGCTGTGCAAACGGCATCCACGGTTTAAATTCGTTAAGCGATGCCTGAATGGCCTCATATACTACCGCCCCGTCTCCCGGTTTCGGCATCCGAATAAGCAATCGATCAGTTGAAAACTCTGTTGGAATGTCTCGTAAAATTGGATTCATCTTCTTCTCCCCCTATGTAGCATTTCGTCTATCTATTCGTATTTCTACGATCTGACGCATCAAATCACTATTATATGTAATCATACCAATTTATTCTAAATAGCAATAGACTGAAAATACTAATTTTACTTACGAACACAAAAAAAGAAGCGCTCAAAGACAGTGAGCGTGCTTCTTCTAGCCGAATCATTTATTTTGGAGATTTTGAACGCATCATATCATTTAGAAACCATTGATAACCATAGTTCAGCACTGATGTTCCAACCGATAGGAGAAACAACTGTAGCCTTGTCATGTTGACCATACGATAAACCTTCAGCTTCTCTGCTAGAGAAGTGAGCGGATAAGCAAACAGATAATCCAGCACGATATTGCTTGATAAATAAAGCCAAAAGCGGCCGAACGTAAATTTAAAGATCCACAAATTAATCACGAAAAACGGACCAAACAAAAAAGAAATATCACTTGCTAGACTAGGAAAGAGCGGGGTCTTCACCTTCCACCATGTAAATTTATGAGAGAGCTCACTAATTAGTGCAATGACAAGCGAGCTGAACGTTAACACAGGTAAATAGCGCTTAAACGTATGGCGGTCCATTTTCACTAACGTAAGCCATGGAACAACGAGCAAGATAAGAAGCAACCATTTTCCTTTCATATGTACAGAAACCCTCCTTCATTCGTTCATTTCTCATTTCTAGAAGGACTATCTAAAGCATCCAGCTAATTCATATTTTTTCTTTTTTTGATTAAAACGTAGGCTGATTCAGCCACGAACAATAGAATGAACACAATTAAGACAACAATTTCTGCTAGCTCCATGACGCGAAAAGGACTTAACGTGCTCCGAAGTGATTCATACAGCGTAAATCCTTCAAACATATTCAGCACCGTCGCAAATCCTACTAAACAGACAAACATCGAGACAGTAATCAGCAAAATCTTCATCGTAAGCCTCCTCTGCTTTTATCGTCCCGCGATTCCATTTTTCTATACAAACGAGAGGAGCATTTTTTACATAAAATTCCCTACCTTGTCGAACACTAGAATCATACTACTTGTCTAATCAAAGGAGGTTTTAACGCATGCCTTCCTTTTTCAAGCATTCAAAGCCGAAAAAAGAACGTGTTAGTGAGCAAGCGGAAGAAACTTCTTCCTCGTCTGATGACCACCTATTTTCGTCTCTTTCGGAGAACGTTGACTACATTCAACAGAAAACAGGAAACAGCCCAGACATTGTCATCAGACAGCTCAGCATCGGGGACACGACGCCGATTCAAACTGCGGTTGTATACGTAGATGGAATGGTCGATGAAAAAGCCATTCAAGATTTTTTATTGGAATCGATGATGAAAGATGATGACTTGAACCAAAAGGTTACAAATGCGAATGTCTTATCACTGATTAAAAAAGATATTTTGGCATTCGGTGACGTGTCAATGGCCACTTCATGGGAAGACTTTTTTTTATCGCTTATGAGTGGTGAAACGATAATTTTAGTAGACGGACATTCAGAGTGTATAGTTGTTGATACAAGAGGCGGTGAACGCCGCGCAATTTCAGAGCCTAGTTCACAGATGGTCGTACGAGGATCAAAGGAAGGATTTAACGAAACTCTTGCCACCAATATTTCACTCGTTCGTCGTATCATTAAAAACCCTAGTCTATGGGTGGAGTCAATGAAAATCGGGAACGTCACCAAAACGGATGTGTCGATTATGTATATTGATGGAATTGCAAATGAGAAGATTGTGAAGGAAGTAAAAGATCGGCTAAAACGCATTAACATTGATAGCATTTTAGAGTCGGGATATATCGAACAGCTCATTGAGGATAAAACCTTTACGACCTTCCCTACAATCTATCACACGGAGCGGCCTGATACAGTAGCGGGCAATTTACTAGAAGGCCGTATTGCGATTTTCGTGGACGGAACGCCGTTTGTTTTATTGGCGCCTGCTGTATTTATTCAGTTCTTTCAATCAGCAGAAGATTATTATGCACGGTTTGATATTGCATCGTCTCTTCGCTTTTTGCGCGTCATGATTTTTTTTATTTCGCTGATCGCTCCTGCTACGTATGTGGCCATCACAACCTTTCACCAAGAGATGGTTCCGACGAAGCTTATTGTTGCGATTGCCGCTCAGCGAGAAGCCATTCCATTTCCAGCCTTCGTTGAAGCGATACTCATGGAGGTAACCTTTGAAATTTTACGTGAAGCAGGACTACGCTTACCAAAAACGATTGGCTCCGCTGTTTCCATCGTTGGAGCGCTCGTTATTGGTCAATCGGCGGTGCAAGCAGGGATCGTTTCCCCTGCGATGGTTATCGTGGTCGCCATCACAGCCATCGCAAGCTTTGCGACGCCATCTTTTGCGATCGCCATTTCGGCCCGACTTCTTCGCTTTTTATTCATGGTAAGCGCTGCAACGTTTGGCTTTTATGGCATTATTCTATCGCTCTTAATTATGGTCGTTCACCTTTCAAGCCTTCGTTCTTTTGGTGTCCCTTATATGGCCCCACTTGCTCCTTTCATTATGAGTGATATAGGAGATACGGGAATTCGTCTGCCGTGGTGGTCATTGCGAAAGCGACCACGCTTAATTGCTGATAAAAACATTACGAGAGAAGCGGTAGATCAAGGGCCAAATGTTCCAGCATCGCGCGGAATTGTAAATCAAAAGGCAGAAGATGGTGATCATCGTGAAACGTAAATGGCTTATCTTCTTTCTAATCGTTTTGCTTACTCCCCTCTTAACTAGTTGTTGGAGTAAAAAGGAGCTCACAGATCTCGCTCTTGTATCAGCACTTGGGATCGATAAAACAAAGGACGGAAAATACCTGCTGTCCTTTCAAATTTTGAATCCTGGTACCGTAGCGGGAAGTTTACAAGGAGGCGGAGGCGGAACAGAAAGCCCTCCCGTTACCGTTTATCAAGCAACGGGAGATAACTTAACGGAAGCAAGCCGCCGTGCCTCTGGTCATGTATCGCGCCGACTTTATTATGCACATACAAACTTAGTGGTGATTGGAGAAAAGATGGCGAGAGAAGAAGGAGTAGAGAAACTGATTGATGGGCTTGATCGTGACCCTGAGTTTCGGACTACCGCTACCTTTGTTATTGCGAATGGCTCAAGCGCTGCCGATTTAGTAGAAACCCTGACTCCAGTGGATAAAATACCTTCCGATAAAATTAATAAAACATTAGAAATAACCGAAAAACGCTGGGGACACAATATCAAATCATCACTTAAAGACGTGATGGTGAACTTAAAAGCACCAGGGAAAGGAACACTTGTGTCAGGGTTCAAGCTGGTCGGCAATGTTGAAAATTCAAAACAACTGATGAATCTCCAACAAAGTGCACCAAAGTCCACCCTTCGCTCAGATGGGATCGCCGTATTGAAGGATGGCAAATTAATTGATTGGCTATACGGAGATAAAGCACGAGGTACTGTCTGGGTCATTGATAGAATACACGGCACTGACTTCAATATCGACTGGAACGGAAAAAAGGAAGTGATTGCCTATCAAACGGTTAGACAAAAAACAAAGATTTCAACCCACATTAAAAACGGAATGCCTACTTTATTTGTTCACAGTCGCGTAGAAGGAGATATTAGTGAATTGGACGTCCCGGTGGAACTCTCAAATCCGACTGAGGTTGTGAAAATACAACATGCTCTGGCAAAGCAAATTGAAAGTGATATTGGTGAAGCTATACGAAATGGTCAAAAGCACGGCGTCGACTATTTTGGCTTCGGTTCTGACATGTATCGCAACCACCCTCAAGAATGGAAGGAAATCGGAGACAGATGGAATAGTGAATACTTTCCTAAGGCAGCTGTGAAAGTCTCAGTAGAAGCGTATATTCGTCGTACAGGGCTTCGTAATAGGTCATTTCTTTCTAAGTAACGAATTTTACTCCGAATTTGCAGGATCATTTGAAAGGAGGTTTTTCTCCATGGAAAAGGCGAAGATAAGTGCCAGTCAGCTGTTTATTTTAATGGTGCTCTTTCAGCTTGGAAGTGCCCTACTCGTTCCACTAGGAATGCGAGCTAAGCAAGACGTTTGGCTAGCCATTTTTTTAGGGAGCGTCTGTAGCTTCGCGCTCATGATTATTTATTATCAGCTGTATCGCCATTACCCTGACGTACTACCTACTACGTATGTTCAAAAAATATTAGGAAAACACGTTGGCAAAACCGTGGCGTTCATTTATCTTCTCTATTTCATGTACAATTCTTCTCGGGTGCTGCGTGACTTCGGCGAAATGCTTTTAACGTTCGCCTATCCTGATACGCCGCTGTTCATTATGAATGCGTTGCTAATGCTTGTCATTATTTATACCATCCGTAAAGGCATTGAAGTACTTGCACGATCTGGTGAGCTCCTATTCATGTTTCTTTATATTCTCGCTGTAATTGGCTTTATCTTAATTATTTTTTCAGGTCTCATTAACTTATCAAATTTACAGCCGACTCTCGGGGATGGACTAGGACCTGTTCTGAATACCACTTTTACTGAAACACTGTATTTCCCGTTCGGAGAATCAATTGTTTTCACCATGATTCTTCCGTACTTAAAACATCCGAAAAAAGCAAAATTCACGATGATTTGTGCAACCGGACTTACTGGAATTAACTTAACGATTACATCGCTTATTAATGTGACCGTTCTTGGAGTGGATCTTGCTTCTCGCTCTCAGTTCCCCCTTCTATCAACAGTTCAAAGTATTCAAGTAGCGGATTTTTTGGAGCGATTAGACGTATTTTTTATGCTTGCGCTTGTGATTGGAATCTTCTTCAAAATAGGCATCTTATTTTATGCATCAATGATGGGGACAGCAGATTTATTTAACATCAAATCTCCCTCTCGGCTTTCATACCCGCTCGGTCTCGTAATTTTATTTACATCAATGATTATTGCGAGTAACTTTCCTGAGCATCTATATGAAGGACTACGCGTTACGCCGTTAAAATTACATATGCCGTTTTTAGTCTTGTTTCCAAGTTTTTTACTTCTCGTTGTCTATATTAAACGGCGTCTCAAACTGAACTGAGGTGGCAATGGATGTACGCATGGATTTACGATCACTTTATTAATACCGTTTTGTTTCCATTAACATGTCTCATAGGCCTTGGAGGCTTTTTAATTCTCTATGGCTATAAAAGCATAAAAAAAGCAAACGCCAACTCTTAATCCATCAAAGCAGCTTGTGATGAACAAGCTGCTTTAGATTTATTCATGTACGAATTCTTCTTTTAAAATAAAATACAAACGTAGATCCCGTCATTCCTTTACGAATAGTACCTTCTAGCGTCATTCCGACTTTTTGCATCACTCGCTCTGAGCCAATTTTTTCACTCATTGCCTTTGCTTCAATTGTTAAAATAAAATAGCCCTCATTAAAAATAAGGACTATTTTACACCTCTATGGCTTATAGCTGAACCTTCACCTTTGTTCCATCTTCAAGCGCAACGTCAACGAGAACTAACCCTTTGTGCTGCTTCAATTCAGCTAAAAAGGAGCGAACAACCTGCCGAATCATCGTGGCATCCATCGCAAGCAGCCATTTTTCGTATTCTTTGTTTTTGGAGTGATTCACCCAACGATTAGCCTGCTTCCAAACGAATTTTGACGAAACGACTGCCCCTAAAAGTCGCAGAACTGCAAAAGGAAGCGGAACCGTAATTTGTCGACGATTTTCTACTTGCACACGCACCTTCATCATCGACTTCCCTACTCGATATACACAGCGACAGTATCACCGTCAGCAGATTTCACATCAACAATTTGCCCTACTAATTCTTGCTCAATCGCAGTAATCAACAGATCAATATCCAAATCTTTCACGTACTTTTCCGCTTGAGGGATATTTTTCGCAATGCCATGACCTGCATTTAAAACGGCTTTTACGAGTTTAATCGGTAAATTAACGCTCACATTATCCTTATCGCTTGAGATGACCCGAATCCGAAGCGTACGATCTGAGTAAGGAGATACCGCTACTGCTGTTTCTTTTTCTTTTTCTTTCAATACGCTAATAAGTTCGGCCGCTTTATCTGAATCAATTCGTCCCTCTTGCACCATTGTTAATACTTTTGCGATTTCCTCTTTCATCGTTCATCCCCCTATTATTTTTTTAACATTTTAAGTGCTTCTTCTGCTGAAATTTCGCCTTTTTCAAGCATTGATACGATGTTTTTCTCGTCTCGCTCTGGTTTTTTTGGTACTTCTGCTTGATGACCGAGTGCTTGAATAATTTCGGACAGTTTTCCACGAACCGTTGGATACGAAATACCGAGCTCCTTTTCCACTTCTTTAATATTTCCGCGACAAACAAGGAACGTCTCCACAAACTGCAGATGCTCTGCCGATAAAGAAGCAAGCTTTGAAAGCTGAAAATTATTTTCAATCGTCGTCTGACAGTGACCGCAGTGCAGCTTTGTTACATTTAAGGAATGACTGCACACCGGACAACTTGTTAAAACTGTATAACTCATAACAAGCTCCTTTCCTTAATATGGTATCATTATATAATGCCTTAATGAAATAAATCAATATATAAATTAATTTTTTAACTTTTTATTTTATATAAATTAATAAAATTAATATTTGTTTTAAATATATAAAAACAAACATACAAAAAAGCATCCTTCATATGAAGAATGCTTTTTAACTTAAATATGCGGAACGACTAGACCACCGTATGCAAAGGCAATTAAGATGAGAATGGCTGGATGCACCTTGAATTTTGTCATCGCTACGAGCGAAATAAGACCAATAACGACAGTTTGAATCACTCCAAGTGACACAACGGAATCTCTTCCCATCTCCCACGTTAAAATCACCATCATAATTGCGATAACGGGCTGTACGAGTAGCGTCATTCCTTTTACGACTTTTGATTGGCGGTGACGCTGCAGTAATTTTAATAATAAAATCAATGCAACGGCTGATGGAACGACGGTCGCAAACATCGCTACAAGTAGACCGACCCAGCCTCCTATATCATAGCCAACATAAGCGGCAATTTTCGTTGCGATCGGTCCCGGCAGTGCATTACCGAGCGCTAGCATTTTTGAAAACTCTGTATTAGTCAGCCAGTGATATCGTTCCACTACTTCCTGATACATAAGCGGAATGGATGCCGGGCCCCCTCCGTATCCCAAAAGATTTGCGATAAAAAACGCTGCAAGCAGGGCAATCAGTATATTCATGCTGATGCACCTCCTTTGTTTTCTTTTTCATTTTTATCCCCGTCGCCTTTTTTGAACTTATCCCGTAGTTTAAAGTGAACGGATCCATATGCAAGAAAAATGATAATGACAATACCAGGATGGACGTTCAAGGTTTGCAGGAGTACAAAGCTAATCACAAATAAAATAACTCCTAATACTTTTCCAAGACCCTTCACCGCTTTCGCAGCAAACTCATAGGCCATAATACCAAGCATCACACCAACGACTGGCGTAATTGCCGCAATCATTCCTGCGACCACTTCTGATCCGCTTAACGCATCTGCTAGTGCAAACAGTACGATCATCGCTAAACTTGACGGCAAAATATGGGCCAGTGTCGCAACAATCGCTCCTACCGTTCCTTTTAGCTTATACCCTAGATACGCAGCCATCTTCGTGGCGATCGGCCCCGGCAGGGCGTTAGCAATGGCATACGTTTCCCCAAATTCTTCATCCTCTAGCCATTTAAATCGCTTCACCGCTTCATGGCGAATAAGCGGAATTACGGACGGACCTCCGCCAAACCCTAAAATCCCGCTTCGCACCATAGCGATTATCAGCTCTTTGTAGATTCTCATCGCTGTCTCCTCCTCTATCTCTACAACTTCATCCCCATGCGACTTTTATAGCGTTTGATTAAGATCTGGCAGTCCACACTTACGACTCCTTCAACGCTATAAAGCTTCTCTGTTAAAAATCGTTCCATTTCTTGATTATCTGCAAATATCCCGTGCATATGTAGCTTGCTCGGTCCCGTCATATGATACAAACTCGTAACCGCATCTTCTTGTTCAAGCTGTTCTGCTACGCTTTCTAGAAATTTCGGCTCCACGTCTACATTAAAAAAAGCCGACACATGAATGCCGATTTTCGCTGGATTGATCACGGTCGTAAACTTTTCAATCACGCCTTGTTCGACAAGGTTATTAATGCGCGTTTGTACTGCTACGCGCGATAAGCCAATTTCTTTTCCAATATCCGTATAAGAAGCGCGGCTATTTTCGTGCAGCTTTGATAAAATTTCTCGATCGACGTCATCAATTTTAAGATCCGGAATGCGATAGTCTGAATTCATTTTCGGTCATCTCCCATCTCTTTCATGAACTTTTTTATTCTAACATACGAAACGAAATATAAAAATAGATTTTGGTTACGTTTTGAAGTGAAAATATTTTTTTAGCAGACAAAAAGAAAACCTCCCGTTTTGAGGAGGTATTTAACGTGAAACGGATAGATGCGGAATTTTTCGTAAAAGGCGTTTGATTGATTTGTTGGCTTCGTGTAGAATAATTTCCTTATCGAGCGTTCTCATAAGGCGGTTTTCCATTAAAATCTGACCGTTTACAATGGTCGTTTCGACGTCTGCACGAGTAGCGGAATACACAATCCGTGAAATAGGGTCCACGTCAAACGATGGATACGTGTGAAAATCACGTAGATTAAGAATTGCTATATCTGCCTTTTTGCCAATCTCAATGCTGCCTATTTCATGTTCCATCCCTACCGCTCGTGCTCCGCCAATCGTAGCCATTTTAAACACTGCCCTTGCATTCATCGCCGTCGGACCGTGAACAGGCTTTTGGATGAGTGCTGCAAGTCTCATTTCGTTGAACATATCTAGGTTGTTATTGCAAGGAGCTCCGTCTGCTCCTAGGCTAACGGACACGTGATGATCTAAAAGTGTGGGAATATCAGCAATTCCAGATGCTAATTTTAAGTTTGAACCGGGACAGTGACTCACATGAACACCGTTTTCCTTAATGATCTTCCTCTCCTCATCATCAAGCCATACGCAGTGAGCGAGAATTAATCGATCTGTCGCGAGTCCAAGATGATGGAGATATGTCACGTTCCGCATCCCAGTTTCACGCTCGACTAGGGCAATTTCACCTTGATTCTCAGAGGCATGCGTATGAACATGAATGTTATGTGTGCGGGATAATTCGCTTACTTCCCGCAGGAGTACCTCTGTGCACGAAACGACAAAACGAGGCGAAAAGGCATATTTAATTCGACCTTCATACATGTGCCATTTCTCCATTAAATCCACGCTGTTCTGAATCGAGTCGTATGTATTTTCTTGTAACGGAAGCGGGACTTCATCTCCTTTATCCATCATGACCTTTCCAGACAAAGCGCGAATGCCGCTTTCGGCAATTGCTTGAAAAGCTGAATCCGTGTAGTGAACGGTTTCCATGTCTACGATGGTTGTCGTTCCACTTTGAATTAATTCACCAATCCCAAGCATCGCAGAATAATAAATCGATTCCTGATCATGTGAGGCCTCTAACGGCCAAATACGCTGCTTCAACCAGTCCATGAGCTCCAAATCATCGCCTTTTCCACGAAAAAGCGTTTGACATAAGTGAATATGGGTTTGCACAAACCCTGGAATAACCGTGCGATTTGTCCCGTCGATCAGTTGATCAACCCGATCGACGTTTAAGTTGGGACCTACTGCTTTAATGATATCGTCCTCAATATAAATATCTCCCGTTATAATCTCCTCATTCGCATTCATCGTCACAATTTCAGCATTTCGGATTAAAATCGTCTTCATCTCTATGTTCTCCTCCCCGTGTATGCTTCACTGATGTAAAGTACTCACTATTATACTGAGTTCAGAGAATCTTTTTACATTTTATGTAATGAAACCTCACATGAAATTTCCAAATAAAAAAACACCGATTTTGTTAGATCGGTGTTTCATTCATTTCCTTATTTGGTTGCTGCTTCGCTTTCACGCTCAGCGGACGCTTGTTTTATAAATTGAGATAAATAACGAGCAACGCCGTTGTCATCGCACGTATATTCTGTCACCTCATCGACAACGTCTTTAATATGATCGCCCGCATTTTTCATCGCCACTGCGTAGCTTACAAACTGAAACATTGGCAAATCATTGTTGCTGTCACCAATCGCTAAAATTCCGTCAGAAGACAAACCAAAGTGCTTCAGCATCTGCTGAATACCCGTTGCTTTATTCACGTTTGCGACCATAACCTCTACGTTATGATGTGAGGACGTAGACGTTGAAAAATCGGTGTCTTGCTTTAATTTTTCAAGCTCGTCTTTAAATGCATTAATATGTGTGGTTGTTCGTGCAAAGAAATAAAACTTTGAAAACTCACTGCCTTCCACACGATCCTTCCAGTCGATTTCTTCTTGGATCGCTTTTTTACGTGAAAGCCATTCATTAATTTCAACATCTTCAGGCTTTGGATCTTTAATTTCGTTCAGAACGTATTCTTGATCCTGTTTCAACGTTACGCGCGCGCTGTTGTATGGAAATAATTCATAATAGACACGGTGCTCTCGTGCTTTTTCAATAATTGTGTGTACGAGTTCAAGGGAAAGGGAATGCTTAAATACCATTTCTTTGCCTACATACCCTGCCATACCGTTTGATGTGATAAATCCATCTACTTCAAAGCCATCAGGCACTAATTCAGCAATTTCATCAAACGCTCTTCCCGTTGCGATAAACACATAAATTCCCTGCTTACGCAAACGGTCGATTGTTTCCTTTGTTTCCATGCTTACACGATTTTGACGGTTTAAAATAGTGCCATCCATATCTAAGAAAATGGCTTTCGGTGTTGTAACCATAACGATTTTCCCCCTCTTTGTAAAAAAGAATGCACTTTGAAGTATATACCTTTGACGTAACAAACTCAACGCATGTGTGTTATTGAACAGCTTCCATTTCCCGTCACAAAGCACTCTTTGCGTTATTATTAAACGTTTGTAAATCCCTCATTGCAACTCTCAGCTTATTTCATCGTCACTATCTACAACACGATTTTAATGCGTATCTCTCTCTAGATCCCCTTCCCCTGAACCTCTTTACAAAACAACGCTTCAAAATAAGACACCAAATGTGGACGAAGCTCTGTACGTTTCAGACCTATTTCCATGATCGCTTTTATGTACCCAAGCTTGTCACCGATGTCATAGCGGCTCCCTTCTAGCTCTAGAGCAAATAGCCCCTCATGCTTGCACATTTTTGCAAGTGCATCTGTTAGCTGAATTTCATTTCCTGCCCCTCGTTCAATCGTTTCAAGGATCGCAAAGATGGAAGGCGGAAGAATGTATCGTCCCATAACCGCTAAGTTCGACGGAGCCTGCTGTTGCGTTGGTTTTTCAATGATAGTACGCACTTCATATACCCCGTTATGTGAAAATCCTGGTTGAATGATTCCATATTTGCTTACTTCCTCTTTTGCCACGGCCTGAACCCCTACAACAGGTGCTGACGCTTGTTCATATACTTTCATCATCTGTTGCAGTGCAGGTGGATCAGAAACCATAATATCATCACCTAAAAGGACCGCAAACGGTTCGTCACCGATAAATTGTTTGGCACAAAGGACCGCATGGCCAAGTCCGAGCGGCTCCTTTTGACGAATATAATGAATCGTAGCCATCGAGGAAATTCCCTGTACTTCTTTGAGCTGATCATACTTCCCTTTCTCTTCTAACAGCTGCTCAAGCTCAATCGATTTATCAAAATGGTCCTCAATGGATTTTTTATTTTTTCCCGTTACAAAAATAATGCTTTCGATTCCGGACTGAACCGCTTCTTCTACGATGTATTGAACAGCCGGCTTATCCACAATCGGAAGCATCTCCTTTGGCTGTGCTTTTGTTGCAGGCAAAAAGCGCGTGCCTAGTCCTGCCACTGGAATAACCGCTTTTTTTATTTTCATTTTTTCTCTCCTCCAAATTCAACGTCACGCACAAACACCAAGCGCGTGCCAACATAATTAATGCCAACTCCTACAATCGTCGCGACCAACTTACTCACGATGAGTGACCAATCAAGCTGCTGATGAAGCTCTGATAGTAAGACTGACGTCACAGCAAGCGTGATCAGATTTACGCTTATAAAAGCGATAACCTCTTTTTTTGAAGTCGCTCCTTTTTGCTGAAACGTCCATGAGCGGTTTAGCATATAGCTGTTCGCTAAACCACCGCTGTACGAAATGATTTGAGCAAGTATATACGGAAATCCCCCTAGAGTCAGCAATGTAAAAAGAAGAAAATCGATGCCGGTGTTTACGATACCGACAAGACCAAACTTCAAAAATGAATACCACCTACTCATGTACAACACTACTTACTACTTGGCGCTCTTTTCGCTCCATTCCGTAACACTCACGAACGATATAAAGCGGACGATTTTTCGTTTCGTCATAAATACGCCCGATATATTCACCCACAATACCAAGTAAAATCAGCACGATACCGCTGAAAAACAGCTGTATAACAATCAATGAAGCCCATCCTTCCACGGTGCTATCTGTGAAGAGCTTTTGATACAGAACAATAAACATATAGATAAATCCAGCAAGTGATAGAAGGCTTCCTGTATACGTCGCAAGCTTTAGTGGCTTATAGGAAAACGTCGTCAATCCGTCTAGGGAAAGCTTTAGCATTTTTTTAAGCGGATACTTTGTTTCACCCGCTAATCGCTCATCCCGCACATACTCTACGGCCGTCTGCTTAAAGCCTACCCAGCTAACAAGCCCACGAACAAAGCGGTTTTTCTCCTGAATGCCTTTCATTTCTTCACAAACACGGCGATCAATTAAACGAAAGTCCCCCGTATCAACGGGGATATCGACATCCGTTGACGCACGTAAAATACGGTAAAAGAGAGAGGCCGTTTGCTTTTTGAAAAACGTTTCGCCTTTTCGCTGCACGCGCTTTGCGTACACCACGTCATAGCCTTCCTTCCATTTCTCAATCATCTCTAAAATCAGCTCTGGTGGATCTTGTAGATCAGCATCAATTACGACAATCGCTTCTCCTCTTGCATAATCCATCCCAGCCGTAATCGCAATCTGATGACCGAAGTTTCGTGAGAAGTCGATCAGTTTGACCGAATCGTCCCCGTCGCTATATCCCTTTAAAATAGCGGCGGTTTGATCTCGGCTACCGTCATTGACAAAGAGAAGCTCGTAAGCTTCCTTTGTCGAATTCATCACTGATTTTAAACGACGATAGGTTTCATGAATAACGGCCTCTTCATTGTAGACAGGGATCACAATGGAATAGCGCACATGTTTTTTCATTTAAACTCCTCCCTTTATTATTGAATTTCGTATAATTTTAATGATCCACCCATTGGGGATGACGTTTTTGTTGATTGCCATTTACTTGATGATATTTCTTTTCCGTTTTTCGTAATCCAGTTCAGTACATCTGAATTTCCTGCTTTACCTCGTCCGCCTGATGATAGTAAGAAGTATTTCACCTCGCCGTTTGCGACCATTTTTTTCAGTTTAGACACGGTCATAATCGGATCCGATCCTGAAAATCCTCCCATTGCCATGACCGCTTTTCCTGTTTCAATGATGTATGGTGATGCGGTATTTGAATCCGTTGTCGCAAACAGGTATTTTTCTCCTGTATTGTGTTCGGTTAGATACGTAATCGTTTTCGCATCTGTTTGACCACCCAGCATGCCTCTTCCCATTCCACCTGCAGTACTTGATGTAGGACCTGCTTCTGGAAGCATGCTGTTGCCGCCATAAATAATCGGTGTTGCCGCCCAAAACAGTGGCGCTACAAGAAGCACAAACAGCGCGGCAAGCGAAACAAAAAACGATGCTCGGTTTTTGCGTTCTTTTTTGAATAGAAGTACGGCTGATAACAGAATGCCTGCTACGCCCACTCCGATGATCAACCCTTTTCCAATCGTATCAACCGTCGGCATCAGCATGTACAGCTGAAAAATCGTTGTTCCAAGAAGTCCAGCTGGCAATAACCAAGCTCGCCAGCCTTCACGATTTCGGTACATTTGCATCAATGTTGTCCATCCCGCACCCACTAGGACTGAGATCGCTGGGGCAAGCATAATAAGATAATATTGATGAAAGAATCCTGCTACGCTGAAAAAGCCCGCGATCGGAACTAACCATGCCATCCAGAACAAGCTTTCTTTTTGTTTTCTCTTAAGCTTTTGTTTTCGTCTAAATGTAGAGAGGAACCCAATTGCAGCCATAATCGCAAATGGCAGAACCCAGCTAATTTGCTCGGAAAGACCTGTTTTAAATAAGCGAAGTGCTCCAGGTGTTCCTGTTCCAAACATTCCACCGCTTTGTTTTCCCATTTGAGGAGGCGTTCCCTTTCCATTCTCACCAGACATCTGCGGTGGATTTCCTGCTTGATTATTATTTCCTCCAGGCATTTGTGGTGGCGTCATGCCTTGCTTTTCCATTTGCTTCTGCATTTCCTTCTGCTGCGCTTTCGTTAAATTCCCCGGCATGCCTTGAGGTGCATTACCGTTTTCCATCATCTTTTGCATTTGCTTTGCATTCGGCATGTTTCCGCCACCACCAGGACCGTTTTGCCCAGTTAGACGAGAGACGCCGTTATAGCCAAACGCAAGCTCTAGAACAGAATTTGTTTGACTGCTCCCCATGTATGGGCGTTTGTCAGCTGGAATAGCATCCACAACGAGTGCCCACGAAATAGATACAGCAAGTAGTACGGCTGTAGCTGTCGTTAAAAAACCAAGCTTCTTCTTCCAATTGATCTTCGTAGCTAGTACGTAAAATAGATAAAAAGCTGGTAAAATCATGTACGCTTGTAGCATTTTCATATTAAAGCCGATTCCCACAACCGCAAACGATGCAAGCAGCCACATCAGCTTTCCTTTTTTCGTTGCCTTAAACAATAACCACGTAGCGACTAAAAGCGTACACACTAGCATGCTATCAATATTGTTTGTTCGACTCACAGCGGCCACGATCGGCGTACAAGCCATAACTAAGCTTGATAATCGAGCAGCTGTTTTACCAAAGCTTGGTTTTACAAGAAGATAAATGAGTAAGACAGAACCAACTCCTGCTAGCGCCTGTGGTAAAATAACGCTCCATCCGTGGAAGCCAAAAATATATGCGCTAACCGTTTGAATCCAAAACACAACGGGCGGTTTATCGACCGTGACGTATCCCGCGGGATCAAAGGATGCAAAGAAGAAATTATGAAAGCTTTGAAGCATACTTTTCACCGCTGCCGTATAATACGGATTCACATAGTCATCCTTCCATATATTAAAAATGTTTAAAAAAGCGGCGATCAACATAATAAGGATGAGTACAAAATCAAACCGCCTTGTTTTTGCTTGTTTCATTATTTTCACTCCTTTTTCTTATCTACGAGTACTATAAAACGACTCTGTGAACTGAATATGAACGTTGGAATGTTTTTTCAAAGTTTCTTCGATAAGGACATTCTTGCGCTTTATCTTCACGTAACAGGTAAATAAAAAGAAGAGCATCCATTGGATACTCTTCTTTTGTATGACTTCAGTAAATATTACGCAATAACATAATACATTCGCTAAAGATTCTCTTGTTTGGTGATCTGCATGATGAAAGAATTTCTAACGCCTTTCTATTTACTCTGTATAGTTAATTTAGGATACACGAGGTTTGCCTTATTCTTATTTCATTTACTAATGAATACACTCCCGTCTTTCATATGAAGAAGTTAAAGAGGCATATGAAGAAACCTTCTAATACGTGCCGAAATTGGTAACATATTATACTGACGATATTTCCATAAACATGAATATCAGGAAACTCTTTCTCCTACTTTGAAAAAAATGATCTACCTGCATTGAGGCTACTGAAAAAGGCCTTAAAGGATTGCGTTCTTTTCAACAGTAGACGGTGCTTAAAGGAAATTCGTTACGTTTTTGATCGTTCGTATCATGTCGAAACAAAGTAACCATTTATATATAGGAAATTTTCAGTAATAGAAGAAGGACGTGATTGCATGATGAAAGACCAATTGCTCAGATTAAACTTCCCTTACTATCCTTTTCGCAGTGACATTTAAGGTGGATTTGGATATATTTAGAAGGAGAATCTCATTTTACTTAAGAGAAAAGCTTACTTAAAATGGCCGTGTAGACGGCAGAAAGGAACAGAAACAGTTGTTAGATCATGTATTAATTCGTAAAACGAACGCAAGTCTCATTTCCACATTGCTTGTTTCAATCCTAACAGCTTTTTATTTAGAAATTCGCGGGATAAATGTAGAACGAACAATGACAGATTATATACTTATCACAGCAGGAATCAGCTTTTTTGTAGGACTGTGGACGATTGTCTATATGAATCTATTATCTTTACTTGCTGGCAGATTAGGAACATACAGCTCATTACGTCTTAACGGTCTATACATTGGAATTTTGAGCGTATTAGGATTGCTAGGAGGATCTTATTTTGGAAGTCACCAGGGAATTTCATTTTGGGTCGTCGGCTTCTTCATCGGTTTTTTGTATGGATTCGTTGACGTTTTAACCGTTCGTTTGTTAGAAAAATTTTACCCTACCTATCCTCTTTATTTTATTCCTATTTTGCTGTTTGTCGTATGCTCGTTAGCAATCCTAATTATATTTTAGTTTTTAGTGGAGGACGCCCTTTTTTATTGTAAGCAGAAAGAAAGCCCGGAAAAAATCCCGGACTTTCTTTTATTCGGCGCTGTGCTCTTCTTCGACTTTCACTACTTCGATGGCCTTAATCTGATGACCGTCTAAATCTTTAACTGTAAATTGATATCCTTCGTAAACAATTGAATCGTCCACCTGCACATCAATTTTTTGCGTTAAAATCCAGCCTCCGATTGTATCAATCGTCGAATTATCAATATCAAGATGTAGCAAGCGGTTTACGTCCGCAATGAGTGCTTTTGCTTGAAGTTTGTAGTGGTGATCACCGACTTTTTGAATTTCAAGCTGCTCCTCTTCGTCAAACTCATCTCGTATTTCTCCGACGATCTCTTCTAAAATATCTTCCGTCGTAACAAGACCCGCCGTTCCACCATATTCGTCAATTAATACCGCCATGTGAATACGCTTCTTCTGCATAGCTAGTAGCAAATCGTGAATGGCAATGGACTCAATGACTTGAATAATCGGCTTCATGTACAAATCAATTGGCTTTTTCTTAATCGAGTCATCGATGACCACGTCATTTAAAATTTCTTTCACGTTCACAAGACCTAGCACCTGGTCTTTGTCACTGTCACTTACAACCGGATAGCGCGTGTAGCGCTCCTTAACGGCAAGATGCAGAAACTCTTCAACCGTTTGATTGCTTGAGATAACCATCATTTCTGTCCGAGGCACCATAATCTCTCGTGCCACACGGTTATCAAACTCAAAAATATTGTTCACGTATTTAAATTCAGACTGATTAATCTCCCCGCCTTCATAGCTTTCAGACAAGATAATGCGCAGCTCTTCTTCACTATGTGCAAGCTCATGCTCTGATGCAGGCTTTAGTCCGAATAACCCCACTAACACACGCGCAGATCCGTTTAAAATCCAAATAAACGGAAACATGATGCGATAAAACCAAATAAGCGGTGTAGCAAATAATAATGTTACGGTTTCAGCTTTTTGAATAGCAGCCGTTTTTGGCGCAAGCTCTCCCACTACAACGTGCAAAAATGTCATGACTGCAAACGCGATACCAAAGGATAAAAAATAAGAAGCTGTAGCAGACAGCTCTAAGCTATCAAAAACCGGATGAAGAATCTTTTCAACCGTCGGCTCCCCAAGGGCCCCGATTCCAAGAGCTGTAATGGTAATCCCTAGCTGACAGGCTGATAAATATTCATCCAAATGCGACGTTACCTTTTTAGCGGCAAGCGCCCCTTTTCTTCCCTCTGCTACTAGCTGATCCACCTTCGAGCTTCTCATTTTCACAATCGCAAACTCGGCTGCCACGAAAAAAGCCGTTAATAAAATTAAAACCGCAACTAATATTAAATTAATGGTTATCAAATATGATTCTTATCCTATCCATGTAGGATAAGAGTCCACCTCCTGTTAAATAGAAAAATAGATTAATAGTTGTATAGGCATTCCATGTTGCACTACCGTCTATTCTTACATATGCCATACTTGAACAACTGCTAAATTGATACGTCTCTGCCCCATGAAATCACCCCCTTAAAGAAATCGTTTCATTTTTCTTACTCATTCATACGAAGACAGGATTCAAAAGTTTCATTTTTTCGTTCATTTTAAAAAAAACATACATCTAGCTGTCACAATAAACAAGTGACCCCTCCATAAAATGTATGCTATGGTGCATATACACATTATTTTTAGCAAAAAGGAGAGTAAGATGAACACCCAAAGCTTTATCACCATTTTTATCATTTACGTAACCTTGGACATTTTAAAAGGCGTTCACCTTACCAACAGCTGGATCATTAATCACCTCGTTGAATTTGCGGTATGCATGCTCGTCTTTTATATCTTCTCAAGCGTTTGGCACTTTTTTATGAAAAAACAGCCTCATAAAAACGGTTAAAAACGCTATGAATGTATGAAGAAAAAGAAGGCTCCACAAGCATGTAAAAAAGAAACCATAGGCTCTTTTTTATAGCTTTCCTTTTCATGTGTAAAATAATGAATCACATATCCATTCACCGGATATTTATAATCTAAAAAAGGCCTAGAGAAATTTTTATACTCAGGCCCTTTTCCGTAATATTTTGACGTTCTCTTTTTGCGCGATTGATTTCCAAGTAATTTATCTATTTATTTAGTCATGATCGGAACCCAGAGTTCATTTCTAGGCTTATGTTTTTGGGGATAATAACATTCGATACAAGGTATATCCGCAAGTTCATATCCAGAAGTTGGAACCCACTCTACATATAATCGTTTCCAGGCATTCGTGATACCTGGAAAAACAGCCCAAGTTCTGTGATGAATCGTGTGCGTTTCCAAACCAATTGGAGCTTTTCCATCATACCGGACACCCATAAAGTATGTAAATTCCTCATCCGTAATGGCGGCCTCTTTTCCACAAACACCCAAAAGGCTTTCAAGGGTGCATTTTGGCTCTTCCCAAGACATGTCAATTAACTGCTGCATAAATCCGTCTTTTTTGGCGCCATTCCAAAGCGTAGGAATTGTTTTAAAGGCTCTACTTGTTTTAACCACCTTACCTTTCCCTACAACTTGCAAGTTAAAATCAAGCGTCTCAATTCGATAGTCCATTTTGATATCCCCCTCTATTAAAATAATTTAAATCATCATACTATTTGTCACGTTTGAAATATCCCACCCGCTTATACGACTAATCCGATAAACGTTTAGCATACATTCAACAATGACCCATGCACCGATTCCGTACAGAACGCTTGCTATATTTAAATTTGCTACGTAGTTCATATGCTCACCTTTCATTTTAGTATTTTTCAATATTTTACCATAAAATTAACATTAAAGGCTCACAGTGATTGCTTCGCTAAACGATCTAACTCTTCTTCAATCTCCTTGACGTCGATTCGTTCGAAGAGCGGTTCTACACCTTGAATTGTTGTTTCACTTATAGAAATGGGCAACCACTGCCATTCTTCTATTCCTAAGAGAGTTTGTATTTTGGTGCTTGAAAACGGTAGAAAGGGCGCCAAAAGCTGTGCAAAATTAACGATGCTGTACACACATGTTCGAATTGTTTTGTATCCTGCTTGTGGGTCCTCTTGTCGCTGTAGCCACGGTTTTTGCTCATCAAAGTATTTATTGACCGCGCGAATCCCCTGAAAAATCTCCTCTAACGATCGTTTAAAGGCTGTTTTTTCAATTCGTTCTCCAACCGTCTGATACAGCGTGGAGACAAGTTGTGAAATAGAAAGATCAAGCTCACCGTTTGGAAGAAATCCCTCATAATACTTCTCAACAAATTTCAGCGTCCGGTTTACAAGATTTCCATAAGCACCTAATAGTTCACCGTTGTGACTTAAAATAAATTCGCGCCATGAAAAATCCGTATCGCGATTTTCTGGTGCATTAATCGTTAAAAAGTAACGAATGGAGTCAGGATCGTAGCGCTCGATCATATCAGGAACCCAAACAGCCCAATTTTTACTCGTCGATAGCTTCTTTTTCTCAAGAGTCAAATACTCGTTGGAAACAATATGCGTCGGAAGCGCATCGCTGTTCATTCCGACTAAGAGAGCGGGCCAAATAATCGTATGAAACGGAATATTATCCTTTCCATGAACGTAATAAGACGTGACATCCTTTTTCCAAAATGTTTCGTATGATTTTCCGTGCTTTGTCCCCCACTCTACGCTCGCAGAATAATAGCCAACTACCGCCTCAATCCATACATACACTTTCTTTTCCTCGTAGCTCTTCACCGGAACAGGTACGCCAATTGGCAGATCTCTAGAAGCTGCTCGATCTTGCAGTCCTTCTCGAAGATAACGTTTCGTCAGCTGAACCGCATTGTCACGCCACCCGGTGCTCTCCTTTACATACTTCTCAATCTGCTCCTGCAGCTGACTAAGCGCAAAATAAAAGTGATCCGTTTCTCTAACAGTCGGATGATCGCCACAGACTTTACACGTCTTTTCTAGCAAATCAACGGGATCTAAAATCGCGGAGCATTCCTCACACTGATCGCCTCTTGCTTCCTGACCACAGTGAGGACAGATGCCTTCTACATAGCGGTCAGGTAAAAACTGCTCGCACGTATAACAATACGCCTGCTCGGTTTCCTTTTTATAGATCCAGCCGTTTTGAATAAGCTCGTTAAAAATACGTTGTACAACATGATGATGATTTGGTGTATCGGTTCGCGTATAGCAGTCGTAAGAAAACCCTAGCTTTGAAAAACATTTATAAAACTCCTGGTGATAACGATCGGCAATTTCTTTCGGTGCGACCCCCTCTTGTTTGGCACGAATTGCAATGGGCGTTCCGTTACAGTCACTTCCTGATACATATAAAACTTTCTCACCCTTCATTCGATAATACCGTGCCAAAATGTCTCCTGATAATAAACTAGCAATATGCCCTAAATGCAAGGAACCGTTCGCATAAGGCCAAGCTCCTCCGATAAATACCGTCATATTTTGTTTCCTCCTTTAGTAAAATGAACGCAAAAAAGCCCCGTCCCTATCTGCATTAGATAAGGACGAGGCTATAGTCTCGTGGTACCACCTTAATTTATAAAAGGCTCACACCTTTCATCTCAACAAGTACGGAGCATTCAGCTCTTATACTGTGACTATGGTAACGAGCGCCAACTCTCGTGGTAGCCTACTCATGTACAAACACGTTCAGCTACACAGGCTCAGGGACCATTGTTCAAATGATAATTTTTGCTTCTTTTCAGCATCCGAAGCTCTCTGTGAAAAATCTTTTCATCCTACTTTTCCCGTCTTCGCCTTTTAATCATAAGGTTAAGATTATTATAATCATCTTTACCTCAATAATCCAACTGTTTTTTCAATTTTTTTACATCCATCACTATATCAAGCATCTTTGCCGTTGCGGATCTCATTCAACTTTTCATTTCTCTTCCCCGCTAAAAAAATGTGCCATCATGACCGTATTGTAGTATTTTCCGTCTGATAAGCGCTTGTCTGCTTTTAATACGCCTTCTACTTCAAAACCAAGTCTTTTGTATAGATCCATTGCATGCTTGTTCGTTTCAAGTACACGGAGCGTCATTTTTTTCATTTGCTGCTGATCGGCCCATTTTAGCGATTTCTTTAGCAAATTGCTTCCAATCCCGAAGCCCCAGTGTGTCTTTTTCACCCCTACTCCAAATTCAACGTGATGTGAAAGGCGCTTTAATTCACTTCCCGAACAGCGCGAAAACCCTACTAGATTTCCCTCGGCCTCTGCCACAAGAAAAAGGCAGTGTCGACTACGTGTATCTTGCCCAATGAGCTCTTGAAATCCTTGCTCATCAATAAAACCCTCACCGGGCTCACGATCAAAATGCTCGGTTTCGCCGTCCACTTGAAGACGTAAGGCGGACAGTTCCTTTGCGTCGTCTTCTGTAGCGGAACGAATGATGTAAAACAGATCGTTTCGTTGAAAAACTCGTGGAGACATCTTCATCGCTACACCCCTTTTCCATGATTAAGTTCAAAGTGCGCTTCTCTAATTTCGACTAGCTCAACCATCGGGTTCAATTCTTTAATACGTTCTGCCAGGGTTCGCACGCCAAATATTTCGGTAAACGTGTGACTTCCTGCGATGAGATTCATCCTTACAAACGACGCATATTGAATGCCGTATAGCGTTGCTTCTCCGGTTATGTACGTATCGCATCCTTGTTCTAGCGCCCATTTTAGATGGTCAGTTGTATGACCTGCACCTGTTAAAATACCCACTCTTTTCACGGGTTGATCGTGATTCTTCCATCCACGGACAGGCTCTTGAAGAGATGTACGCATACTTTGTAAAAGTGATTCAAATGAAATAGGCGGATTACATAATCCTATCCCCGGAAGATCACCCCCGTCATAGATGGAATAGCGTTCAACGTTTACTCCAATCACGTTCATAAGAGACGTAGATGTGCCAAACTCTACAAAGTCAAGCGGTGCGTGAATATAGAAACTGCTAATCTTATATTCTCTCAGCTTGTCAACACATGCCTCTCTTAATCCGTAAAGGAAATCCCATGCGTCGTGATGCGTTACAATTAGATCCACACCTGACTTATGTGCATCTTCAATAACCTCTAACGATAGATTGGTTGCATACCCAATTCGTTGAATGCTGCGGTTGGCTTCATATATGAAACCATAATCATCATCAAATTCTTGAAGAAGCTTCTCAGGAAAAAGTTTCGTGATGATCTCCTTAAATTGCCTCGTATCCATTCGTTTTCTCCCCTATCTTCTGAAATTGTACCGTGCAGAAAATTATTCCATTTTTTCACACATTCGTCACTATCTTGTTTTACAAAATAGTTGACTTCCAATATTTTCTGTTCTATCATGTATTACAAGATACTTATTTCCTAACAAAAGGAAATCTTATCAGTTTAGATTAACTATCTTGCATTACAAGGGAGCTGGGTAATTGGCAACAAGCACA
This sequence comes from Priestia koreensis, assembly GCF_001274935.1. Lineage (GTDB taxonomy): Bacteria > Bacillota > Bacilli > Bacillales > Bacillaceae_H > Bacillus_AG > Bacillus_AG koreensis. Next base: position 34,287 of record NZ_LILC01000016.1, read on the forward strand.
CAAATGTTAAAGGGAATTTTGGATGGCTGTCTGCTCGCCGTCATTGCACGCGGCGAAACGTACGGCTATGAAATGATTGAAAAACTTGAGCAGTATGGCTTTCACATGATTAGTGAAGGCAGCATTTATCCCGTTCTAATGCGTATGCAAAAAGACGGACTCGTTACAACGGTCACAAAAGCTTCACCTAGCGGGCCAAAGCGAAAATATTATTCCATTACGGAGCTGGGAACAGAGCGCCTAGAGGATTTTGAAGAAAAATGGAATGACTTATCAAAGGCGGTAAACACGCTGTTTCATAAACAATAAAGGAGTGATGTTCATGTTATCTAAAAAAGCCGAACAGTTTTTAACGGACTTACATCTCTATTTAACAACGTATGGAAAAAATGAACAGGAAATTAAAGACATTGTAGAGGAATTACGAGATCATCTTATAGAGGCCGAACAGCGCGGGAAAAATATTGATGATATTACCGGGGGTTCTCCAAAATCCTATATGAAACAAGTAAAAAATGAAATGCAAACGGATAAAAAGGAAATCTTGTCCCTTCTCATGCTTTTCTTCCCACTTTCCATTGCTTACATTATTTTACCAGACGCCGTACAAGGAGAAGCAGCGTATACGCTATTAGAAATGATTGGTTACCTGTCTATTTTCGCGATTGGGCTCATTTTATTCATTGTCATTGCGCGTTTAGATAGCTTAAAAGTATTGTCTTCTTCCGCCCAAATGGTGCTCTATGGCATCGGTGGAGGATTACCGCTTGTCTTGTTCATCGCTATTAAACTACTAAATAAGTGGCTAGAACTGACACCTGTCTGGACCGCAACACCTTTACAAAATAACCTAATTATCATCGTCTGCTCACTCTATTTTATCGTATGCTCCATCATGATGAAAACGTGGTCGACGATTGTCGTTCCGCTTCTTATTATCGTACCAACACCTATTGCCTCTTACTTCACGGATTCCGAAAAATCACAAGCTATTATTAGCGCTTCTATTTTAATGGGAGGAAGCTTACTTATTTCACTTTATCTATTTTTTCAAATGAAGCGCGATATGAAAGAGACTCAATAGAAAAAAACGGCAGTGATGTTACTGCCGTTTTTTAGTATGAACTAACAAAATACCAATTTTGATCCATCTTCGTAATCTCTCTAAAATGAGCATCAAAGGCTTTTCCAGACGGTTTTTTATGAATAGGTACATAAACGAAACCAGAAAAGTTATCCATTGCTCCTAAATACGTAAAAAAGAGAATACTGTACCCACCGCTCGTTTTTGCAACGACTACTTCACCACCGCCGCTTGAAAGATTCTTAAATTTCGATGGTAAAGTGATCAATGTAGGCTGATCCGATACGTTTTTGCTGAGCTCGCCGCTTTCAATCTTTTTTACTACTTCTTCTCTTTTGGATTGATGCAGCTCAAAATCAACTCTTAAATTAATTTGATTAAATGGAACCAAAAATAAAACAGCAATCGTAATGACTTGAACGGTGAACGGCTTCCAGTCTTTGTGCTTAACGAGTTCAATGACCGCTTTGATCGTGACCACAATAAAAAAGCCAAACAGAACGAAAGCAAGGGGAAGCAGCATAAATTCGGTGATTACATCAACGATTTCCCACTTGAAAAATTCATACAAAATAACCAACACACTACTGATGATGGCCAGTAGAAACCATTTATTTTGTTTCACTGTTGTTCAACTCCTGATGAAGGAAATCTCGTGTACGTACCCTCACAAATGACCTCAAATATTGTAAGTACTATGTATTCATTCAAAATGGACAGCTTATTTTAGCACACCCCCTTTTCCTTGAATAGCTTTCTTTTTAGCTTATATTTCCTTACAAAACAAAAAAACAGAAAAACCACCGTCGTTTTCCTCTGACACATAGTTAAATAGAATAAAAATCTGGTTTTATTCCCCCTTACGTACCCTGAATTTCGATAATACTTCGGCCACTCAAATAAGCATGACCCGTTGTCAGCTGTTTAACGGTTTCAAATCCGTACTTTTCGTATACGCGCTGAATACTCTCATTAATAGGAAAAATCCATAGCGTTTTGATGTTTTGTTGCAGCGATTCCTTTTTGATCTTATGGAGGAGTGGCCCAACTAATCCCTCGCCTCTATACGCCTTTAAAACGGCCACACTTTCTATTCTTCCTTGATCACGATGACGATACAAGCAGGCAGTTCCACAGGCCATTCCGTTGTAGCGTAGTATGTAGTGTACAAAGGCCGGATGCGCGAACTCTTTTTCGAAGGCTTCTCTTCGTATACTCCCACCAAACTCCTCAATGCTGCACTCAATCTCAATTGCCGCTTCTTTATTATGTTTCGTTACGCGTTCAATCGTAATTTCTTCCTGCTTCCGTTCAGTTTCCAAAGAATGATTCCACACTTGAACAGGCGTTTTCAGTTCTTCATACTGAAAGCCTTTTTTAATAAGAGCTGCTTTAAAATCCCCTAGTTCCTCTGTGTTATGTAGGTAAAAGCGCGGTACAATCCCCCTTGACTCATAAAAAGTAGTCACTTCATGAATTACTTCCTCTGAATTTTCCGGCTGGGAAGCGAGATGCGCATGATTAGCATCATAATAACGCGGGTTATCTTCATCTACAAAAACCGCTCCCCAATTCGTTTGAATTCTTTTCGTAAACGTTTCTAAATATGCAAAATCTAAGTCCATAATTTGTTGGAATGTTGCCATCGTTTCTGTCCTTTCATATGATGTTCTAGTTGAAATTACCGTTTCTTTATGCAAAAATAATTGTAAGTATTTTCTAAAATTATAAGATTGATAGGAGAAATTGTCCAATGTGATTTCTTTTTGTGAAACGATTATGACAACCATATAAGTGTTGAAAAAATCAAGGTTTCTAGGTCATGCCCCTACCTTCTAGCCTTGTAAGGGCATGTACAAGGTAGCCTCACAAAAGGGGATTTAACAATGACAAAATCTTTTTACTCACTTGCTTACGGGCAATCTTTTGCTAATCTCGGTGATGTGTTTTACATTGTAGCGCTTATTTCCACCGTCTATAACGTAACAAACTCGATGTTTTTCGTCGCGCTCGTTCCGTTTTGCAATACGATGGCTGGCTTTTTAAGCAGCTTTCTAGCACCGTTATTTATTGATCGGTATCGTCTAAAGCATCTACTAGTCTATTCGCAGCTCTCGAAAACCATCTTAATTCTTGTCCTATCCATCTATAGTACGTTACATGGATACAACCACTTGTTTCCCGTACTGTTTATACTTATTTTTTTGATTGCGTCACTAGATGGAGTCGCAAACCCTGCAAGCAGCGCATTGCTTCCGCAGCTCGTGAAAGAAGAACACCTCGTAAAGGCAAACAGCATTCTCTCGTCTCTTTATCAAGGTATTCAGCTAGGCGGATGGGCCATTGGGGGAGTAGCAGCCGGCGTTTTACACGCCAACGGACTTTTATGGTTTACGCTCATCTTATATGGCATTTCCACGATTGTCATGAGCGGCATTCGCAATTTTCAAGAACATGAAATGACACCCGCTCCGAGCCGACAGTCCATGTGGGAAGGATGGCGTGTCATTCTTCATCAAAAACAAATGCGTACCTTCCACCTTCTGATCTTTTTTAACAGTATCGCCAATACCGTTTGGGTCTCAGCCATTCTCTACCCTTTTCTACAGGAACGATTACACGTTGGATCACAGTGGTGGAGCTATTTGAATGTTTCGATGCTAATGGGACTCACGCTCGCTGGCTTCATAGGCATGAAATATAGTGAATTTATTGAAACGAAGCACACCCTTCTTCTCATAGGAACAACCGGTATTATTGTTGTAACAACGCTCTCCTTTGGGCTGAATCAGCTTCCGATTATTGCGGTGATCATCATCGGGCTAAACGGAGTGGCGCAAGAGCTACAAAGTCTTTGTATTCACACGACGATTCAGCGGCTTGTAAAAGAAAAACTGCTGGCTAAAGTTTATGCCGCACAAGGTTCACTCGTTATGCTGACGTTTGGATTATCAACCGTTCTAATGGGACTCATCGGTGATCATATTCATATTGTCGCCGTTTATTTACTCGCTGGTGTGTCCGTTGGTAGCTCACTTGTTGTGCTGCTTCTATCGCAGCGTTCAGCAAACAAAATCATAGATCTTGAATTATAAGAACCTAACCTATTACAAAAAAACGCTGTTGAATGTAACCATCAACAGCGTTTTTATTTGATTTAGATCCATGCATCAAAGTGAATTTCTGCTTGAATTATGCTCTACTTTTATTTCAATCAGAATGACTTGTCCTTTTTCGTTCTACCCTTTATTCAAACAGCTGAGAATAAGGTTTGATGACATCTTCAAACCTTGCATCATGACGAATTTGCCTCTTAAATGCCTCTATGACTAGCTTTCCATCCTGCACGTTTCTGGTTTCTTTATAGGAAGGCAATACCCATTGAAGTTGTTCCGTGTACATAAACGTCTCGTCCTCATACAAAAAAACGTCATTAAAATGGACCGTAGCTTCCTTATATTGCTTTAGCTGCGCATATTTCACGCCGAGCATAAAATCAATCTCGCGCTCATATTTTCGGTACTTTCTCTTAACAGTATGAAGAAACGTTAGCTGAAGCTGATGCAGACGACAGACTCTTAATAACGAGTTAACAAGTTCTAAAGCAATGCGCCGATCAACGACCCACATCATCATTACATAGATCACAACCATGATTACTGTGATTACGATCACATTAAACACAAAATTCACCTTTCGTCACCTCATTGCATCTTGACGTTCACATACTCCATTAAAATTTCTTTGTTTTCTTCAATGAACCTCTGATGATTCTTACTTCCTCTTGCTCCTCCCCATCCAACAGAGCAAAAGGCATCGTAAAAGCGGTAAAAAGGGAGAATTTTTGTTAAATCCATCATCGGGCGAATGGTTTCATAGCCTTTTATGTACGCTTCTTTCGTCTTCGGATCTTTCATCCATAGATCGCGGTTCACTTTCGTAAAATCATTTTCCGTTGAGCCAATACGGGCACTCTCAAAATCAATGATCCCGGTTACTTTCTGATCCTGCGTCAAGATATTTCCCGGTCGAAAGTCCATATGAATAAAACACGGACCATCTGGAGAAGGCAAGGTGTCAAAAGCCTCCTCAAAATACGCCACGCTCTTTTTGAAAACTGACGGATTTAAAAGCTCCTTAGCATACGGACAAAAATCGTTAAATTTTCCTTTTATAAAAGCGCGAAATGTACTCGGCTCATAACGTTCAATCGCTTCACTGCCGTCAAATAAAGAGATGGGGACATTATGAAGGCGTCCGTGGCAAACGCCAATATCATGCGCAAGCTCCTCGGTTATCGTATTCGTACACGGAACCCCCTGCACTGCGCTTAATAAAAGTGCTCCTACGTTCTCTCCATCGCCTTCCCAATGATTTAACAGCGATGGTAGCGGAATTTGATCCTGTAGAAGTCGAAGTACCTCATACTCTCGCTGAAGCTTAACCTTGGAATACGGAATTTTCAAAAATACGCGTTCATCACTTTCGAGCGTTAGCTCATATACCGTTGAACTATACGATTCTGGCACGCTGTTAATCTCCGTTACGTGTAGCCCGAAGTGATCAATAAGTTGGTTTACGTCTTTCATTATATCCCCCCGCTAATGTCAGTTTAGCTCTCTCTCATCTGTACGGATTCAACTGTATGCGAAACAAATAAACGTCTTCTGAGCGAACACCATCCCTCGCGTCGTTACCTACTCATTTCTCTCGATAAGCGGAACAATGCCCATCCGCGATGCGGTAGCTTTCTCGAAATCATTCCATTATGTATAAAATAGCTGATAAAGAAGAGCCTTTCTCACATGAAAGGCTCTTTTCTATTAAATCTTCTTTTTCATTCCACAGTTTCGACATTCACGAAGAAAGACGAAATCTTTTACCGTACTTTTAAACAGTGCATTTCCACAATGATCGCAGCGCCCTGACGTTTTATCGGGCATTTCCTTGTAGTCATACACCTTCGTTAAATCGATGTTCTCATAGACGTCCATATTTAAACCTCTCTCTACACAGTCTCTTGTTCTATCATACCAAAAATACTGCAAGAGAAAAGCGATTTTTTATAGCGTTCTTCCGGCTAGCACCGTGTTCAGAAAGATGGCTTCATCGACCGTTAGCTTTTTCGTTTGTGCTTTTTTGACCCATTGATCGCTTGATAAAATCTTTTTATCGTACGCTGTTTTATAAATCGTCGCAAGTTCTTTCCATTGACTATCCGTTAATTTCATCACTCTTCCCCCCGGTGTCTTTGTTGTATTGGACGGTGCACTTGATTGTTCTGTTTTAATGGGCTGTCCTTTTGTCGTAAACCACGATAAAGGGAGCGGGCCGTTCAGTACATTTAAATCAACGTTTCCGTCAATACCAGCTACTCTTCCTGCTTGGGTATACTGCCATAAATCACACGGCATGTCCGGGCGATTACTATGTGGAATACCGCGGTCACTTCCGGAATAGCGCGGAATCCAGAGAAAGTCTGCCTCAATTTGCCCCATGTTGTACTCTTTATAAAAAGAATGACCGGTATACAACCCTACCTTCCATCCCTTTTGCTTACAGGCGAGGATAAATGCCTGTGTGGCAGGAATAATCTCAGAAGATCTTGTTAAGGTCATCTCTTCCACGTCTACAACTAAAAACTTTGCCCCTGCATCTGCGCGCTCCATAAATAAACGCGCCTCTTGAATTGCAGCCCCAATCGTTTTATACCTGGCATATGCGTAGTGTCCAAACGGAATGTTGTATTTTTTGCAGCCTTGTACATATTCTTTGTATCGCTTATCAACCGTTTGAGCCCCATACTGTACACGGATGATCGCCAAATCAATTTCTTTACTTGCCCTCGCAAAATCAATCGCTCCTTGGTAATAAGAGAGATCTACAATCTTCCCCATTCAAGCGACTCCTCTCTACTCTTTTCTCTACTGTAATCACTTATAGTAGTATATGTGCATTTGATAGAGTAGGTTTGGGTACAATCAAAAAAATAGAGCCCCTTTTTGAAAAAGGAACTCTACTTATTAAAAAGATAGTTTCTCCGCTTCTATCAAGCGCGCAAACCATGTTAAAGTCTGGTTGTGATGATGAATAATTTGAGAGGCGCTGAGACCATTTGCATCCCACGTGCTGTGCCCATCAGAAACGAGCGTTACGTCATATCCAAGGCTAAAAGCGCTTCGACATGTGGTATCCACACATACCTCAGACTGAATCCCTGTTAAAATTACGTGCTGAATGTTTCGCTGTTTTAATTCCTCATGGAGTGTCGTCTCGTAAAAGGCATCTGGCGTTCGTTTATGTATGATAACCTCTTCGTCTGTTGGTGCGATGCGAGGGTGAATGCGCCAATTCTCCGTTCCCCTTTCTAACAGTCTTCCTGTACCTGCATTGTGCTGAACATAGAAGATAGGCATTCCCACCGCTCTTGCCTGCTCGATCAGATGTTCAATTTTAGTCAAAAGCGCTTCCCCTTCAAACACGGGGTTTTCTTCTAAAAACATCCCTACTTGCACGTCAATAATAAGAAGAGCTGAATGATCCATTTAACATACACCACCTGTTTCTTTTAATGTCTACCCCAGAAAAAAGAGACGGCGATTAAAACGACTAGTGAGAACGCCGTCTGTAATCCGGTAAGAATTAAATCCTTCTTCCACGTATTTACTTTCGGAGAACGATGAAGCACTCGATGAAAGATGAGAAAAAGAACCCACCAGAATAAAAAGACGTACACGCCCTCTAAAAAGGTACCAATAACCAATCCCCCAATCCCCCCTTATCTTGCCACTCTCGTATACCTTATTTTACCATAAATAAACGAAAAAGGCTGATTATTCAACAACCGACTTCATGAGCATTTTTTAGGTTTGTTTATTTACAGATGTGGTATCCTAATCAATACATTCGATCCTTAAAACAAGGAGTATGATAAAAATGAAGAAATCAGTAAAAGTTGGCATTGGACTCGCAGGAGCTAGTCTTGTCGGATTAGGCTATTATTTATATGATTTTGCTATTTCAAATAAGGAAAAGAAGTTCCTTGCACATGAAGAAGATCTTGAGGAATCAGTCGCAAAACTCGTCCAAGAAGGCGAAGATTGGGTGGCGACAAATCCAGGTGAAGAGCTTCATGCACGCTCGGTTGATGGATTACGTTTGAGCGCTACATACGTAGCACCAAACGCCCCCTCAAATCAGCTTGTCATCCTCGTTCACGGCTACGGCGCAACAGGAAAAGACATGAGCAGCTTTGGTTATGCTTATCATCAAAAAGGATTTCACGTGCTTTCACCAGACAACCGCGGTCATGGAAACAGCGAAGGAAACTACATTGGCTTTGGTTGGCATGATCGTCAGGACATTATGAAATGGATCGATGTCATGAAGGAGAAACTCGGTGACCACATCAACATTATTCTGCACGGTATTTCAATGGGTGGTGCTACCGTCCTGATGACAAGCGGTGAGTCGTTACCGCCACAGGTAAAATGTATAATCGCAGACTGCTCGTATACGTCAGTAAATGATATTTTATCGTATCAGCTGAAGCAAATGTTCAAGCTGCCGAAATTCCCGATTTTACCGATTACAAGCGTCATCACAAAACTAAAAGCGGGATACACATTCGGTGAAGTATCCGCGATTCGCCAAGTGCAAAAAGCAACCGTCCCCATTTTATTTATCCACGGCGATGCGGATACGTTTGTCCCAACGGAGATGGTTTACACACTATACGATGCGTGCCCAACAAAGAAAAAACTTCTTATTGTGCCAAACGCCGAACACGCAATGGGCTATTTCCGAGATCCGAAAACCTATGGTGATACAATCGAGGGCTTCATTAAAGAAGCAACGGAAAAATCCGAGCTTCTTCACGCCTAATTCAACTGACCCGAGACATAACCGTCTCGGGTTTTAAGTTTACCATAATATTATTATTGTTAATTTATTTGGAAATGGGCGTGAATGTGTTGTAACGCCTGAGACGTTTGAGAGTAAGTGAGCCACTTCTCATGAATTGTTTCGTGTTCTTCACTAATAACTTCAACTACATCCATGTCTTGAAGCACCGTATAAATTGGTTTCTTCACTTCATTTATTAAAACACCCGTCATTTTTTTCGCATGATCAGGTTGCAGATAAAACGCATAGTCTATTGCCGTTGCTCCCTTAGGAAGGGAAATAGGTGTGAGGCTTTTGGTAAACACAATGACTTGAGTCTGAAACAATTCAAACGCTAAAACATCCTGTAATTCTGTTTGAATAGGATACAATGAAACAGCTGGAATGATGGCATTTGTCAGTTGCTGAATTCCAAGGTCAGCTTTCCCCTTTTCAAAATAAGCAAACGCGCCCTTTTCTTCTCGTTTCTTTTCGTCTTTTGTTTTAATGCAGATGGTTACGAGTACTTCACCAACTAAAACAGTTGTCATTAGCTGTGAACAAAACAGCGATGTAGGGTTAGCTATTTCATCTTTGAACATCCCTTCAACGGGAGCATGAAGACGATGAAATTTGCCAAGCACTTGATAGCATTCCAATATGGTATGGGTAATCACTTCAATCTCGTATACATTTCTTAAGCATACATGTTCCTGCAAAAGTGAATAAGCTTCATAAATAGGCCGCTTTCTAACCGTCCATTCAGAAATTCCTTCATCATCCAATACCTTTTCCTCTACTAGTACACCTACTACTCGTTTCATTATTACTCCGTACTGATCAACGATTGTCTGCAAGACCTCGTATTTTTTCTGATTTATATAGTAAAAACCAAGCTCCTCTAGTTCCTTTTGCCACTTGATTAAGCCTAACCGCTTAGCAAGCGGCGCAAAAAACAAAAGCGTTTCATTCGCATACGGAATTCTTTTTTCTATTTTTTTAATACCCAGCGTACGCATGTTGTGGAGACGATCAGCTATTTTAACGAGCAGCACTCGAATATCTTCCGTTGCAGTACACAAGAGCTTGTTGGCATTTACTGCTGCTCGTTCTTCCTTAGAAAATGTCCCTTTCGTTATTTTTGTAACGCCTTCTACAACAAGCGAAACATCATCGCCAAACAATTGACGAATGTCAGAAAGCGTATAATCTGTATCTTCTACTACGTCATGTAGAAGTGCTGCACAAACAGTGATGGCGTCTGCCCCATACTCCATTACAATTTCACACACATGATACGGGTGCATCACATATGCTTCCCCTGTCATCCTCTTCTGCCCATGATGAGCTCTTTCTGCAAATACGATCGCTTTTTTCACGAGAAGGCGATCTTCTTCGTCTAGATAAACAGATCGCTCTCTCAATGAGCGTTTCATATCCATCAACATGTGTCTCTCATCCTTTTTTATTTTTGGTTAATATTACCATAAAGTTGTGCTGTTTACACCTGCTTTTTCTCCTGTTATAGTATGACTTTGTGAAGTTTTGAGCGTTAATGTGTGCACATGCATTGACATATCGAAAAAAGTAGATATAATGTGACACATGATGAATAAAAAAATTTTTAAAGCACTGTCCAATGATACGCGGTTAGAAATCCTTGACTGGTTGAAAAATCCTCATGAGCATTTCGATAAACCAGAAGCATTGTTATCGAAAAATTTGAGTGATAAGGGTGGCGTATGTGTAGGAGATATTCAAGAGAAATCAGGATTATCTCAGTCAACGATTTCATCATACTTGTTCATGCTTCAAGAAGCAGGCTTATTAGAGTCAGAGCGTCATGGGAAATGGACGTATTATCGCCGAAACGAAGAGGCGATTAAACGTTTAGCTGATGACATAAAGGAACGGCTTTAGGCTGTCCCTTACAGGCTTTCATATCTATTTATTTCGATATATAGATTTATAAACCAACAAAAGAAGGAGGATCACCCTGTGAACAAAATTATTTTTTACGTACTTGCACTCGTTGCCGGAATGCTGCTTAGTACAGAAGGAGCCATTTACGGTGAGCTAGGAAAGATTATCGGTAAGTTTGAAAGCAGCTTTTATAATTTCTTTGTCGGTAGTATTATTTTATTCCTAATTATTATGTTCTTCGGAAAAGGAGAACTTAGTCAAACCTTTAAAGTACCACGCTGGTACCTATTGGGCGGTATATTTGGCGTCGGGTATTTAAGTATTCTTGTATTTGGAATTCCAAAGGTTGGCGTCGGGATCTCAATGATTGCGGTTGTCGTTGGACAAATGATCGCAAGTATTCTGATTGAACACTTTGGTTGGATGGGCAGTAAAAAGCGTAAAATTACGCCAAAACGTGGGTTAGCCATTCTCTTTATGCTTGTTGCATTATTCTTTATTTACTAGGAGGCGAATCGAGTTGACAATTATACCTGTACTTCTCACTTTCTTAGGCGGTGTCCTACTAAGTGGGCAATCTTCTGTGAACGGAAAACTGAGTAATCGTATTGGAACACTAGAAACTGCTTTTATTACCTTTATGAGTGGTTCTCTATTTTTAGCCCTATGGCTTATTTTCTTCGGAGACGGAAATTTACTAAACATCGCGCACGCACCGAAATGGCAGCTTATTGCCGTATTCTTCGGCGTCGGCTATTTATTTTTAACCATTCTAGCTGTCCCAAAAATTGGCGTTACCGCTGCGAACATTACGGCGATCGTCGGACAAATTGGCGCTGGGTTTATCATTGACCAATTCGGCTTATTTGGCGGCGAAGTCATTCACTTTGACTGGTCTCGCCTAGTCGGCCTGATCTTCATGCTACTAGCACTCGTACTCATCTTTAGTGATAACGAGGGCTCAAAATCATCATGATTGAAAAAGAAACGATCCGATAAGATGGATCGTTTCTTTTTTATGACTAAAAAATGTATTGATCTTCTCTCCTCTACCATTTAGTCTGAAGATATACATATTATTCTATCTGCTAGGACGACTACTTCTAAAAGGAGACTTGCTATGATTATTCGAGAAATGGAACCAAAAGACAATGCCGTCGTAAAAGAAATTATTCAACACTCTCTCAAATCACTTGGCTTAGACATCCCTGGCACCGCCTACTTTGATCCTCAGCTAGACGATCTGCATCATTACTATACTCATTTATCAAACGCTCACTATTGGGTTGTCGAAGTAGCAGGCACTGTTGTAGGTGGGGTTGGGATTGCTCCGTTTGATGAAGCAGACGGCGTTTGTGAACTTCAAAAGCTTTACTTAACGCCAGACGTTCAAGGTCTCGGCTTAGCAAAAAAGCTAATGGAGACAGCGCTCGATTTTGCAAGCAAGCACTATGATAAATGCTACTTAGAAACACAGCACGCCCTAGCACCCGCATGTCGTTTATACGAAAAATATGGCTTCTCTCTGCTCGAAACACCACTACAAGGATCTGAACATTCAGCCATGGATGCATGGTATTTAAAAGATCTTCGTAAAAAAGCCGTGCAATAAGTTTATTGACTAGCCAATATGTGAACGAATAGAAAAGAGCTCATCGCAGAAAGCGATGAGCTTTTTCATTTATTCAAATAAAGTTTAAAGCACTATGCCGCATCATCACAGACTGCCCTAATGAAAGCCCTATAATCGGACATACTAACCATAGCCTATCATTGAAAGGAGTTTGACTCGTTGATTGCTCTCATTTTGAAATTAACACTTTCCTTTTTTGCCGTGATGAATCCGCTCGGAAATATTCCAATTTTTATTACTTTAACGAACGGTTATTCCGTAGAAGAAAAACGACGTAATGCGCGAAAAGCGGCCGTGATCTCGTTCATTATTTTGACCGTCTTTTTAGTGCTCGGAAAATACATTTTTTCAATGTTTGGCATTACGATCCATGCTTTTCGAGTCGCAGGCGGTATTTTAATTTTCGGCATCGCCTATAACCTGCTACAGGCAAAGCACTCTAGTGCCCAAAGCCCTCATCCTCATGAACAAAAAGAAGCGGAGAATCAAAATGATATTTCAATTACCCCCCTTGCAATTCCAATTATGGCTGGACCAGGGACGATTGCCACCGTTATGTCACACAGCACATCCTATCACCTTGAAAAAATGATCAGCGTTTTTATTAGCTACACGCTCATTCTTGCGATTACATTTGTGCTGTTTTATTATTCAACGGCCATTATTTCAAAGCTTGGCCAAAATGGACTGAACGTCATTTCTCGTCTAATGGGGTTAATTTTAGCCGTCATGGCCATTCAAATGATTGCTGGTGGGATACACGGTCTGTTTCCTCATCTGTAAACAGGCAGCTTTTCCTCCTCAATAAATGAAAGAGGAGCAGATAAGCGTACATAGCTTTTGATGTGTTCATGAATGTTGGGATATAGCACCACTTGATCAAGCTGATCGAGTGGAATCCACTTCACATCGGTTTGGTTAGGATCTGGAGACGGGGACATTTTCGGCGTGCCCCCTCCCTTTCTTTTACAATCAAAAAAGAGTGTAAGAGAATGTGTTTCTCCGTAACGCGCCTCCGCGTGTTGAGGCGCGTATTCATATACAAACGCAAGAGAGGTTACGTCCACATCAATGGATGCCTCCTCTTTTGCTTCTCGTTTTGCGGCTTCCATTACCGTTTCAAATGGTTCAACTCCCCCACCAGGAAGGTTGTAGTGAAGGCCATTTTCATCATGAAATTCGACTAATAAAATGGACTCATTTTCAATAATGAGCGCGCTTGATCTGACACGAATGGGATACATGAACATCATCCTTTACGAGATATTATAAGTGATTATTTACCGTTCTTCTTTCTTTGATGGTGGTATTAAGAATGTCTGAGGGAAGGTGGAAACGTAAAAACAGAGGCTCTTTCTTTTGAAGCTCGGATAGATAAACGCTTGCGTATGAACCGATAATAACAAAGGTAGGATTTTCTTTGAGGTCTTTTCGTTCACTGATACTCGCTAAAAAACGAATATATTCTTTTGATCCTACCCTGTAATTCAGATGATGACGGTTAAAATACTGAATAAGTAAAAACTTGCCTTGTCCAATAGTAAAACGATCAATGTCGTCAGTAGACAACCCATGTTTAGATACTTTCGCTTCGTCCAAAATGGCTGTTTGATGAGAGCTAAGTGGATATAGAGACGCATTATTTGCTTGTTGTTCATTGCGAATCACAATAAACGCAACACTTCCCAATAAAACAACGAATATGAGAGCTAGCCTACCCTTTGTCACATTTCCTCTCTCCTTTATCACTTTTTTATCATTCAAAAGATGGACTACCTTACTCCGGCTTAGGCAATCGTTTGAATACCTTCGAAATTAAGTAGCTTGCGAGGTAGAAACCAACCAACAGTGATGTTAAGCGAATAAGAAATTGCAGAAATCCATTATCCACCAACTGAGCACCCTTATTCCCTCCCTAATAAACAATCGCAAAACAAAGTAGTGTAGCAAATACCAATCCGCTTGCCATTTGAACCTTTTGAATCCATGAAAGCTGCCTTAAAAATTCGCGTTCACGATAGCCTCTATAACACAAAGCCACAATCAATATAAGTACCAAGAACAAATCTGACATATAGATCTCTCCTTTAAACGACGAACAACCTGTTTTTTATGTAAAAACCTCGTATCAATAAGAAATGATGAGAGCCTGTTCGTTAAGGTGTTAAAAAATTTAAAACATCCGCGGTTAATTGTTTCTGAAATTGCTCTCGATCAAATTCTTTAGGGTCTTGAGAAGGTGGAAATGAAGGCGATCTCATCTCTAATGGAAACGGACTTAAAAACGAAAAGTGCCCTGCATTTTTGATGACCTTATGTTCAATCTGCTCACGATTTGTGATTCCTTTTAAGAGAAATTCAGCGTGAAAAGAAGGCGTAATGTCATCACTTTCACCTGTCATCATTAAGATGGGGATACGAACTTTTTTAAGCGCTCCTTCACTTCTAAACCACCCCAAAGCAGGTGCAAGTAAAATGACTTTTTTGATGCGTTCATCTGCTTCTACGTCTATCATTTGAGGCATTTGATTCTCCGTTTCCCAAGGAAGAGTCGTTGGGATTCCACCGACTAACGCAATTGCTGTATACCCACCCATAGAATGTCCGATGATCGAAATATCATCAAAATGAACGTGGTGTTTAAACAAATCGCTATTATAAAACCAGTCAATAACACGAGTGATATTTCGGGGTCTACTTTCTAAAATACTGGCGGAGTTTGCTGAATGATTGTCATGGATATTATTAAATGGATGCTCTGGCATCGCCACAATAAATCCATTCTGAGCTAAGCTTCTAGCTAAATCTCTGTAGACGAGCGGCGTTCCCCCACTGCCATGAGAGATGATGACGAGTGGGTGCGCGCCACCTATTACCTCTGCATGCATTGAAACGTTTAATTTATAAGGCCCTATGTTCTCTTCTTTTTCAAGTGCGTCCGTCGGATACAAGACGAGCATAGGAAACGTCACCCCTAAATGCTCATCGCTAACATCCACTTTCCGGAAACCGGCAAACTTTGTATGTTCCTTGCTATTTTTCAATACATAACCTCCGCAAAATAGATATTCGTAGCTACTTCATGCTTTAATAAAAAACAGCAGCACACGTAGTAACAAACGAGCGAGTACAACGACTACGACAATCCAGATAAACTGAACAATCACTTGCACCGCATTAAATCGGCATAAGCTCGCAAGCCATACGCCTCCGTAATGAATTGCCGCTACAGATAAACCGAGTACAATCAAAAAAGCTACACTAATAAACGCCTTTTTCATGAAGGTTAACGTCTTTAAAAATTCTTTGTTTTGATACACTTTATTTCCGAGCGCCATTAAAAATAGCGCCACCATAATTAGATCTTTCATCATTCATTCCCTTTATTTATATTCTAAGTTGTCTTTTTACTAGATAACTATCTACCCTCTACCTTAACATAAGAAGTGACTGCTACGTAAACGAGCAGTCACTTTTTTTAAAAAAATTATCCTTCAAATACCGTAAACATCCCTGTCATATGTGGAGCGTGATTTTGAAAACCTAGTTTTTCATAAAACCCGTCTTTTCCTTCAGCTGAGAAAAGCCCAACAAAGGCGACTCCACCGTTTCGTCTTTGCTTAATATAGGCAAGCAACCGCTCCATAATTTCTTTACCGAGTCCTGTTCCTTGATACGTCGGATGAATGGCGACGTCCTGAACATAAAAATACATATGGTTGTCGCCTACAATTCTTCCCATTCCGACCGGCTCTCCGTCAACCGTTGCCACAACACCGTATAACGAATGAGCAAGCGATTGGCTCGATGTTTCCGTATGGATATTTCCCCAGCCAACTGACTCCCACAAAATTTGGTGCTCGTCAACAGTTGGCATACGCTCATGAATTTTAAAATTAGCCATCCTAACCTCTCCTTCTCTTTTTAAAGAATAAGCGGTTAACGACTACGTCACCGCTTTTAATTCATTCCGATTTTCTTCATGACACACACCACCTTTAAATGTTGATTATTTTCACCTAAGATATCCTTCTTTTAAGTACTTCGTCACCACTTCTTCAAACAGTTCCTCTTCCTCATAATGTGGCGTATGAGCGCTGTTTAAAAAGGTATAAACAGCTCCTTCTTTTGCACCTGCCACAAACACGTTTACTTGCTCTTCACACGTGACAACATCATATTTCCCGAGCAGAAGCAGCATCGGTACAGTAACATCAGCAAGAAGTGGAAGAAGCGATTGAAAAATTCGCCCTTCATCGCGCAGAAGATTGTAATGAATTTCTGATCGGTCATAGAAGATCTCCCACTCGTCATCGGTATAAACCGAAAAATCGGTTGAAACAGAGTTATGCCGTCTGTAAATTTCCATTCTCTTGTCGCCTAAACCTTGACTAAGATCCATATACCCCTCGACAAGCTCACGAGTCGAGGGATTCGTTTTCATAAAAGCGACGCATTTTTTCAATTCTTCTGTCTGACCGTATTGACTATAAAGACTAGCCGTTCGTTTCAGCAACGCTTTAGCTGTCAATGCAAAATCAAACGTTGGCCCTTCTAGGATAAGATGGTCAATCGATTGTGGGTATTTCAAAGCATATCGTACGCTTAAATACCCACCGAATGAATGACCAATGACGGACCATTTTTTAATTCCGAGCTGCTTACGAATACATTCACAATCCTCAATTAAATCCTCTAATCGTAGCGATTCGCCCGGGTTTATGCCTTCCGATCGGCACACACCGCGCTGCTCGATAATAATTACTTCAAAGGACCGACTCAAACGATATGCTTGATGATAGGAGAAATCATAACTTCCTTCACCAGGTCCCCCGTGTAAATACAAAATCGCCTGCTCATTTTCTTGACCGTAATGCTCGACAAATATCTTTTTACCATCACATTCGATATATTTCCCTTGAATCATACCTCGTTCCATTAAAATGCCTCCCTTTTCGTTTTGAATGATAAATGATGGCTTCATTTATAAGGAGGCGAACGGGCAGTGGCAATAACCGTGCGTTAATGATGATGCTCCAATGATTTCATATGTATCTTCCCTTCTATCCAAAAATTTGGGCGGCGATGCTGTACAGATCTCCATTTCTCTTGTCTAAAGAATTCACACCGTATATCATAATGGGTGGCTCGTTCACAAATACAAAGCCGCTTTGTTCAAGCAACTGTTGAAAGGACTTCTGTTCAGTAGGCACATCTATGCGTAGCTTTCCTCTATAACCTTGTACTAGATCACGAACGAGGGCCACGGCATCTTCTGCTGTAGGTGCAACAATCGGTCCTAAGATTAAATTCTGTGAGGTTTCGACAGCCAGCCCAAACCCGCAAATTTCTTCACTCTTTCTAAGCACTCTTCTCTTAGTAGCTTGTTCAATCCGTTTTCTCAAAAAGCTTTGCCGCTCGTCACCGAAAGCCTCGGCATCCAGCCTTAAAACGGATGACAAGTCTAATGAGTCATAAGGCTTTATAAAATCGTGTTTTGAATTCCTAACCGGCGCCACGCAAAAGTATTTACGAACCGCACTCACCGTTAAAAAGCCTAACTTTTCATACATCGGCTTTCCCTCTTCAGTAGCAATGAGCATCGCGCTTTGGTTTCCTAAAAGAGACAGACAATGCCGCATAATTTCTGTTCCAAGTCCCACCCCCTGATAATTTGGATGAACGATTACCATGCCAATGCATGTCATCTTTCCACCGTATGTGACGAGCGCTCCGCTTGATACAATCTCACCTTGCTCTGTTTGATGAGCAAATATTCTACCAGTACTCATAATCGTTTCAAGGTCTTCTCTATTATAATCCCAATCTATGGAGGATGATAATTGCACTAATGGTTTAATATGTATTTCATTACATTCAATGAGCTGAAGAACTGAAGCCTGACTAATCATAAAATACGTTGCAAATCCTTCCATCCATACGATAGTTCTACCATTGAGTTTCTGCCGATTTCAACCTCATCAGAACCGATCTTCTCTCCTCCAAGAGCCTCATAAAAGTAGCGTGCGCGATTATTTTCAACTACCAACGTTAACATGGCGTGAAGGCCAGCCTTCTTTAAATCACCCGCTAGCTGATACACGAGCTTTTTTCCTGTTCCACTTCCCTGGTAATCTTCTAGTATATATAAAGCATACATCTCTCCGTCATAAAGAGGAAACTTACCGGTGCGCTCCTTACCACCTGATGCAAAACCCACTACTCTTCCATCTGGTGATTCTGCAACGAAAACGTGTCCCTTTGGTATAGCACCTTCCCACATTTCCTGGCGCTTCCTATAAGACAGCTTATTTAAATAGTCCTCCGACACAATTCCTTTATACGTTGTGCGCCAGCTATCTACATGTACACGGGCAATAGACGCGGCATCCTCAGGAACGGCTCTTCTAATTTTCATAAAAAAACCCCCTCTTTTGTTATATATTACCACAAAAGAGGAGGGGGTTGACTCGTTATTTAAATGAACTTAGTATTAAGTTCGCGAGGGCCCGAGAGCCTGTTGGCTTTAGATGTACGCCGTCTTTTGCAAAATACTCTGGATGCTTAAGACCAAGAGAATGCCAATCAACTATTTTCACGTTTTTGAATTGCTGTCCTTTTTTTGTGATCATTTGGTTGACGACATTTTCCCATGAACGAGGTACACGTGTATTCACTAGGTAAATATCGGTATTCGAAAAGGCTTGTAGTAACCGATCAATTTGTTTATCAGTAAAGTATCCATTCGTTCCAAGCTCGATGATGACCGCATTCCCTTTTTGATTAAATTTCTTATATTGCAGAATGAGGGAAAGAGCTTGTGACATTTGGCGACCTACCTTTCCATCAATCGTCATATTCGGATAGGTACGACGAAGATCTTTTGCAATATCAAGCATCACCGAATCGCCAATCGCTAATACATTCCGGTACATTTTCTTTTTTGTTCCGGCTGTTTGGACTGGTTGCTTTACAACCGGCGCTTGCTGAGCAGGCTGTTTCGGTGGTGCTTCATTTGGTTGCTTCGTTGGCTTTTGATTTTCTTGTGCTGATGGTGGTTGCTCACTTGATCCTGTAGAAGAATCTGGTTTTGATTGTTTTCCTTCCTCTCGTGGATCGTTTAGACCATCCTGTACACCACTTACACCTTGTGTCACACTGCTTACTTTTATGGTGTGTTCATGAGCGGGAGTTACCCCTTGTGCAAGGCCAATAATCCCGGTTGTACAAATGACGAGAATAAGAGATAACACACCTGTCGAAACTTTTCGAATCATGATTAAGTTTCTCCACTTCATAATATTTTGCACGTACTGACGCAGAAATGCTCGAATTCCGTAAGTGCGAATTGGTACCTCAACAAAACGATAGGACCATTCTGCTAGCACGAATACAATTAATAATTGCAGCACAATATGCCAATAAACAGGATTTCCGATCTCTTGAATTGGGGTACCGAGCACGATGACCGGATAATGCCAAAGATAAATCCCGTACGACCTCGTTCCGATCCAGCGAAGCGGCTTCCATGATAACACCTTGCCAATGAAACTGCTTGGATGAACCACACATGCAATAAGCACAGCAGCATTCAAACAGAATAAAAACATACCGCCCTGGTAGACAAAGGATTGATATTCATTGACAACATAAAAACTCGCAAGCGTCACTAAAAGCGTTACACATCCTATTATATTCATAAATGCTTGTGGCACTTTCGGAAGCTTTTTAGTAGATAAACGCTTCATTGGCCAAATGAGTGCTAAAAAGCAACCAATAAGTAGCTCGAAAGAACGCGTGTCCGTTCCGTAATAAATACGACTCGGGTCCATCCCTGGTTCATACATCATCCCCATCGCCACAGCAGACCCAACCGCTCCAATAAGCACAACAGTGGCAAATTGCAAGCGACTTTTAAATAACGTTAATCCTGCGATTAATAACAGTGGCCAAAGAAGATAGAACTGTTCTTCAATCGCAAGGGACCACAAATTTTTTAACGGTGACGGTGAACCAAAGCTATCAAAATAGGAAACTTTATGAAAAATAAACCACCAGTTACTGCTATAAACTAAAGACGCAATCGCATCTCCGCGCACTTTAGATAATAAATCTCCCTTAAACAGTACCACCCATGCCATCGTCGTCATAATCATCACGTACGCGGCTGGCAGTAAGCGTCGAATTCGGCTGATCCAAAAATCCTTTAATGTAAAGGAGAGCTCTTCTCCCTTCGCTGGCAAGATAATAGACGTTATTAAGTACCCAGAGAGCACGAAGAAAATATCGACCCCTAAAAATCCACCCGTTGCCCATGTTAGATTTAAGTGATAGACAATAACTGCTAGAACTGCGAGTGCCCGCAGCCCATCCAATCCATAAATGTACCGATGCCCTTTTCCTTGTGACATATGTAAGTCCCCCATTCTTCTGCGCGATCTTCATGTTGTTCATTACCCGTTCAATGCTTTCTCTATAGATATTCATTAAACCGTTCGTTTTTGACATGCATCACCTAATAGACGTTATGGACTTACCATTTAGTTTCACAATTAGCGCAACTTTTTCAAAAAAGGAAAAATGAACTATGATGGAAGAATTAATCAGAGATGGAAATCCAAATGATGGTTCTAAAGAGAGCAGATGGGATGTCGCAGAAAATATGTCTATATGCCCATATTATCACACAAAACAGGGTGAATACCCAATTTTTACAAAGGAAATAAAAAGCCCCCCTCGTGTTACGAAGGAAGCTTCTCCACTCATCGAATATAACGATCTCCAACCAGCACATTCTTTAAAATCTTGGTTGGAATCTCAAACTCTACGGGCCCCATTACACCAGGAGCTACCTCGTATTCATTGAACGAAATCATAAGCTTGTGATCCTTTGTAATATAAAATGATTGATCCGACTTAATCTTCTTAAACGGGTCCATATCTTCATCCGTAATAAAATACATTTTACCAGGCTCTGTTTCCATTTGATGCTTCATTTGCTGGATGATGTTTTGGCTAATCACGTCAACGTACTGATCGTTTTTAAACAAACTTTTCAGCGTAATGAATACCTCATTCTTCTTATCAATTGTATCAAATCGCTTTTGAATGTAGCCGGATGCCTGCGTTTCCTGAATGGTACGCTGTACGGATAGAATCGTATCCGTATTTGTCATAACCTTATACGTGCTGTCAACTGAGTAGTAGCCTTTATTATCCGCTTTGGCTGCATCAGAGCTGGCAAACTTCTCATAAAGCTTTTTCGATTCCGCCGCGTACTTACTATTTAAACTGTTTTGGAGATCTTTATTTTTTAACCCTGAAATAGACGGCGTTTTAGCGTCTATGCTTGCATGGTGACGCTCTTCCTTCACTTCTGTAAACGTAACGATGTCGACAATTTTATCTACGACTGGAATTTTCGACATCGCATGAGCCGCCTGTGGGCTGACATTTACCGTTCCAATAAATAAGACAGCAGCGGCCGCAACCGAAGCAGGCCAAATATAAAACCGCTTCTTTCTTACTGGCTTAGGCTTTTGCTGAAGTGCTTTTTCAATCACATCATCTAACTCTTTTGGGATCGGTACGCTTTTGTAAGCTTCCCTTAACGTTTCTAACTTTTTATCCATTCTCATTGTTCCTCCTCGGTCATGTTAATACGTAATAACTTTAATCCACGATATAATCTTGTTTTGACCGTACTTAAATGTTCATCCATAATATCCGCAATTTCTTCTAGCTTTAAATCCTCAAAGTAACGCAGCACGATAATGGTTCTATACGTAAGCGGCAACTCATCAAGCGCCTCATGAAGATCCATATCCGTGTACGTGTCTTCTTGTCCCGATGATAAAAATTCAAGCGTTTCATCATCCGTTACGCTCACTCGCTTATGCTTTCGTAGAAAATCGATGGAGGTGCGGACAATAATTTTATACATCCAGCTTTTAATCGACCCGGGATCTTGAATTCGATCGAGTGATACAAGCGCTTTTTGAATAGATTCTTGAATAATATCCAGCGCGTCCTCTTGATTTTTGACGTAGCTATACGCCAGTCGATAAAAATCTTCTTTATGTTCAGTTATGCACGTGACTAATATGGCCTGTAAATCTTTGTTTTTCATTGCATTAAAGAGCTCCTTTAAAATAGTAAAATACGTATTTTTACTTGTTACATAGGATAGACGTGGTAGAAATTCAAATAGTTTGCGCTTTAATGATTTTTTTACATCATTCAACGAAAAAAAACTTGAGGAACTCCCTCAAGCTTTTTTCTATGGCTTATACAAATCTTGACGATTTACCGTTTGTGGAGGTTGCTCCATCCAGCCACGCTTGATGATAATTTCAAGCCCTTCCCCACCATAACTCATAATCTCAGTCAGCAAAATGGAGTAGTGTACCGCTAAATCTTTGCGAAGCGATGTAGAAAGAGCGTAGGACAGCATGTAAATTCCCGTTGTCGTTGTAGCAGAAATCAAAAACATAATGAGCCGGTCCGAAAATGGTGACGTAGTCGAAGAAGTTACTTCCATACTCACTGGAATATTTCCTAGCTGCTCTTCTTTTCGTAAAATTTTATTAAACGTATCAATCTGCTTTTCAGACAGCCTCTTTCCTTTTAATAGATACGCTCTAATTTCTTGGTCTTTTGTTACTTGGATGAGCCCCATCATTAACAAAAGCCCTATGTAATTTCGCTCGATAGTCGAAAAGATTTCACTCAGCTCCATTGAATTGAGCGGTCTTTTCTCCCCAAAAAACGCGCCGAACAACGTTTGCTGCTTTTCCATGTATTCCACTTCTTTTGGATACATCATTTTCGGTGGACGATCATAAATTCCTTTCGACAGCATGAGTTCCAACGATTTTTTATACAACGCCTTACTAGACATTAATCCCTCGTCATAGTATGCCACAACATCTTCTCTCGCTACCTTCGTGAGCACCGTGGCATAGTACGGGACGGTCATCTGTCCCACACGGTACACAAAGCTCAGCGCAAATAAATCCGTAAACAGTGCAGGCGCGGTTAAATCCACGTCTTTATCTGTGAACGCCTTCGGGATAGGAAATGATTCTGTTACAAAAATTTGTTCAATTTTTTGCAAATAGGACGTCTCGAGTGCAAGCATTTCCTCAACAATTGGCTTAATCTCCTGATCTTTTAAGTGCTGTAAAAAATGCTTATAAAAGCAGGTAGTTGCGCTGTGCTGTAAATAACTCGTCCATAAAGCAGCAATTTCTGGGCTTGTAAGTGGTATGTTATGTTCTTGTTCTGTCATCCGTCTGCTCCCTACCAAACCATTGATTTGGTCATAGCTTTTGTTGAATGGCTCACACTTATTCTTTGTCTTGCAAAAATGATATACAGAGTATTGATTTTACGCCCTCTATTTAATCCGGAAAATGGTATTAGCAGGAATATTGAATGTACAATACGAGTTCTTTCCTCTATCTCTTTATTTTAATACGTGATGGAAAAACTCTTTTAAGATCGCCAACTAATCATAAAAAAGCTTTCGAAATATGATGCCAAGCAAAAAAATAGCCAATTTCATTGAAATTAGCTAAATTAAATCCCCTTGATAAGGAATGCGGGGCATTTTCATAAAATTATAAGTCGCAAGCTCTTCAACCCGAGTAAAATAGGCGTAAGCACTCTCTACAAGCATTAAGTTCGGAACGCTTTCTTTCTCCTTAACCAAAATAATTGGCTTTTGAAACGCATACGCATATCCCACTTCAAACGCCGTTCCACTATCAACGGACATTCCTTCATAATCGTGAATCACAACCACAACATCCGCTCTGCGCAAAAAGCGAAGATCATTATTAAAGACGACTTTTCGCCACTGCTCGGAGGCAAAGGGAAGCTCTTTATGCTGATGAAGACGAGCTGAGAAAATATCGGCGACATACGGGTTCTGACTTAGTGCATTCTCTAATCGCTTCACCCGATCAAGCTGTTCCTCATCAAAAAAAGGACTTGCAATAAATACACGTATAACCCCTACTGCTGCTGCATCCATCTGATCATTCCTTTCTGACACCCAATACTAGTGTATTTTGATGGACAAACGAATTATGACTGAGAGACAAAAACGACCAAGTTCCTTTCAAAATGGGAACTTGGCCGTTACATCTGATGCAGTCGCTTTAGGTTGTTTGAAACGGAAGGTGCGAGACTCCTGCGGGATTAACGTGACAGGTGAGACCCCCCAGAGGAGTGAGGAGGCTCACCGCACGACCCGCGGAAAGCGAAGCGACCTGGAGTGGAAATCAACTGAATCCGTTATGAACGCAATCCTCTAAGGACTTTTTCAATGACCTCCAGCACTCTCACACCGTCCCCCTTCATTCATTACTGTAGATTTTTAAATCCGTATTTTTCGAAAATCTTCATCGCTTGATCTGTTTGTAGGTAGCGATAGAATGCTTTCGCTTCTTTTTTGTGTTTACTATCTTTAATCACTCCGACCGGATACACGATCGGATCATGCGTATCATCTGTTGCTGTTGCCGAAATTCGCACCTTTTTCGATGTTAACGCATCGGTTTTATATACGATTCCCGCATCTACATTTCCTGTTTCAACATATGTAAGTACTTGACGCACATCTTTGGCATACACAACGTTTGACTGAACGTTATCCCACAGCTTTAGAGCGGTTAACGTGTCTTTCGCGTATTGCCCTGCAGGAACCGATTCGGGTGTTCCAATGGATAGCTTCTTCGCTTTTGGCAAGTCTTCGAACGTCTGAATATCGCCTTTTGCTTGCTTCGGTTCCACGAGCACGATATCGTTTCCGAGAAGGTTTGTTCCTTCCTTTTTATCAATCTTATTTTGTTTCACTAAGGTTTCATACTTATCCTCTGCTGCTGAGAAGAAAAGATCGGCTGGTGCACCTTGAGAAATTTGCTGCTGAAGAGCACCTGAAGCCCCAAAATTGTAGTTCAGCGTGACATGATTATGTTCTTTTTCATACTCTTTTTTGATCTCCTGTAGCGCATCTTGAAGGCTAGCTGCTGCGGAGATGGTTAAATCAACGTTTTTCGTTTCGTTCCCCTTCTCATTGCTTGATGAGCATCCTGTCATAATGAGAAGGACGCATACTAAAGAGGTAATAATGGCTGTAAGTTGTTTCATTTTTTCTCCTTTTTATAGCTAATTATATTTAGATATAACTAATTATAATCAATTATAACGAATTATGAAATAACAAAATGATTGGTCGATGATTTTTTAATCTTCATAAGCTACAATAAAGAAAGGAGGGGAACAAAATGTCCAACGAACTATCTTATACAATTGAAGAAGTCGCAAAGCTTCTTAAAGTCTCAAAACTGACGGTTTATGACCTCGTAAAAAAAGGTGACCTACCTGTTTTTCGTGTGGGGCGTCAAATGCGAATGACCGCTTCAGATTTAAATGACTACATTCAATCTCAAACTGCACGTCCTACACCTTCTATCTCAGCGGCTGAGCCAATCGCAAAGCCTATTGTTATTAGCGGTCAGGACATGGTGTTGGATATTTTGAGCAATCATATTGAGGAGAACCTGCAGCAGAAAACGCTTCGCTCCTACTCTGGAAGCTTGAATAGCTTAATTGCGATGTACAACGGTGAATGTGATGTGGTTAGTTTACATATGTTTGATGGTGATACAGGAGAATATAATCTACCCTTCACGAAAAAGATTCTCGTTGGTCATCCTCATATCGTCATTCGCCTTTTATCTCGAAGAGCAGGATTTTACGTTCAAAAAGGAAATCCACAAAAGCTTTCGTCTTGGGAAGATTTGGCGAATGCTGAGCTCAGACTTGTCAACCGTGAAAAAGGTTCTGGTGCACGGATCTTACTTGATGAACAGCTCCGTCTTCATCATATTCCTTCACGTACTATAAACGGGTATGACCATGAGGAATCTAGTCATCTAAGCGTCGCATCAGCAGTCGCCTCTCACTCCGCAGATGTGGGAATTGGAATTGAAAAAGCCGCAACGATGGTCGGCATTGATTTTATTCCTCTGATTAACGAATGCTATGACTTAGTCATCTTAAAAAACGCGCAAAATCGCGCGCTCATTGAGTACGTAACAGAGCTCTTATGTACGTCGTCTTTTCAGTCTAAAATTAAAGCACTTGGAAATTATGATGTTTCTGAAATGGGTACCATCGTATATGAATCACACTAAAAAAGCCCGTCTGTTCGAATGGACTAGACGGGCTTTTTACTATGATTATCCGCGACCAGCTTGGAATGATGGATACTGCGTCATTCCGCCGTCTGCAAATAGCGTAATTCCGGTTACATAGCTTGCTTCCGATGATGCGAGCCAAGCCGCAACTGCCGCAATTTCTTCTGGCTTTCCGATATATCCCATTGGAATCATGCTTTCGACATCTGCGCGCTGCTCAGGATCATTAAATTTTTCTGCGTTGATCGGTGTGTCGATGGCACCTGGGCCGATGTTGTTCACACGAATTCCTTTTGGTGCATACTCAAGCGCTAATGTTTCCGTCATCAGCTTCATTCCGCCCTTACTTGCTGCATAATGCACGAATAATGGCCAAGGAATCATCTCATGCACGCTTGACATATTAATAACGGTTCCTTTAATATCATTTTCCACGAAATACTTGATCGCCTCGCGGCTACCTAAAAAGGCACCTGTTAAGTTAATCGTAATAACACGGTTCCAATCCTCAAGGGGCATTTCGTGTGACGCTACAGGATTTTCAAGTCCTGCATTGTTGATCATCACGTCAAGCGTACCAAATTTTTCGATCGCTGATTTCACGAGGTTTTTTACGTCCTCTTCTTTCGAAACGTCACCATGAACGATATAGCCTTCTCCACCTGCTTGTTCAACTTCCTTCAATACTTCTTTTGCTTCATCTTCATTTGAGCGATAGTTAATGACTACCTTTGCTTGTTCTTTTCCAAAACGAACAGCCATGGCACGACCAATTCCTTTTGATGCGCCTGTGATGACCACTACTTTTCCTTTTAGATCTTGATACATCATTCATTCCTCCTCAAATTCTTATGCTTTTGCTTTCCCTAGTAGCACAGCTGCGATGATGATGAGAATAATCCCAATCGCAATTCCGATGAGCTGTTTCTTCGTTTTCTTTTCACCGAGAATAAAAATTCCACCTAGCGTTGAAATAACGATTCCCATTTGTGATAACGAGAAGCTTGTCGCAACCCCAACACGCGGCTGTGAAATGAATAAGAATAGGTTACCTGCTGCCCAAATAAGACCAGGAATAATGTTTCGAATGGCATATTTATTAAATGGTTTGTATTTGGCCGTTAAGATAACACCACCAATTACCATACCCACTGCTTGAGGTAACAATGCGTCCCATCCGCTGACGTTAAAGAAGCGTGCGATCACAACGTAGACAAGATAACCAATCGTTGAAATGATTAAAATAATAATCCCTTTTTTAAAGTCGCCTGACTCCTCTTTTTCACCTGATTTCTTGTCGCGTAATGAGGTGAGAACAATCCCGACAATGATTAAAATAAGCGCGGTTGTTCCTAAAATAATACTTGTCGTTGTTGACCATTCATGAAAGACAATTACTCCAAATAACGTTGTTGCCACGAGCTGCATGCCAGTTGAGATTGGCATCGTTTTTGATACACCCATTAAATCAATACTTTTCAGCTGATTACTTTGTCCAACCGCCCAGAAAATACCGGAAACGGCTCCGACGATAAAAATCGTGGGTGACAGATGGGGATGAACAAATAAGTAGACGACAATCGAGAAGATGAGGGCTCCAATCGTTGTCCCAAGTGTTTGACTATACGGTCCCCCACCTAGCTTTACGTTGAAAAGTACAATACTTCCCCAGAAAATGGCGGGTAAAATCGCTAATAGAATATCCATGATTTCAAAAACCTTTCTCTAGATGATTTAGTTGAGATGAGTTGCTAACCTTGACAAAAACAGTCAGCATCTTCTTTTCAGTTAGTATCTTGCTCAAATTTTAAAATATGTATTAAATTCCTCCGAGGAAGAAAAAACAATTCGTGCAAAATACCGCTTAAAAAGCCGACTTGAGTTAAATACCCCATTCTTTTTTCTTTAATCATGAAATTGCACGCCTTAGAGTTAAAAGTCGTATTAGTCATCTGCCGGTCTTGGTCCTGGATCTCCTCCTAAGCTGTTCGCTGTCATAATGGGTCTAACAATCAAATCGTGGGTGACTCGTATTTGACACGATAGCCGCAAGTTATCGTCAATCCCTCCGTTTATAGAATTAGTCGTCATCATTAAATCATCAAACTCTCCGTCTAAAAGCTCTACTCGACATGATGTACACCTTCCGTGTCCACCACATCGATGCATAATCGGAACACCGTTGTCTTCAAGCGCCAATACAAGCTTTTTTCCATACTCTACTTCAAAAGTGTCATATCCAATCACCGTTACTTCAGGCATTGTATACCCTCCTTTATCTATAAGTAGTTATCTGCAATCGAGTCGATTTATAAACATAAAAAGAGGCTAGCGTCTGCTAACCTCTTTCGATTTATTCCATTTCCTTTTGAATGTCCTTTGTACTTCTTACTGTATCAATCGGTCTAACCATTTTCTCGATTTGCTCACGCTTAGGCTCTAAAAATGGCGGTAGAGACAATTTCTCTCCAAGCGTTTCGTACGGTTCATCTCCCATGAACCCTGGACCGTCTGTCGCAAGCTCAAATAATATTTGTGGTGCGACGCGCGTATAAAGCGATTGGAAGAAGAAGCGATCCACAAAACCTGATGTTTGAAGACCAAATCCTTCAATGCGCGTAATCCATTGATTAAGTACATCCTGATCTTCAACGCGGAACGCCGCATGGTGAACCGTTCCGTATCCTTGTCTTGCCTGTGGGAATACGGTATTATGCTCGACAACCATCTGTGCTCCGTTTCCACCTTCTCCTACTTCAAACAAGTGAAAATCGCCTTCTTGCGCAATTTCCTTAAACTCAAAGACCATTTCTGACACTTGTTTAAAAAAGTCAAATTGTGCGACACGAACAAAAATTGGGCCTAGTCCTGTAATTGCGTATTCTAATGGAATAGGACCGTTCTGCCACGGCGTTCCAGACTGAACCCCTTTGTTATGCTCATCTGAGATAAGCTGATAGTGCTGATCATCAAAATCGACAAACGATAGCGTCTTTTTCCCGAACTGCTCTTGAATGCCAGTATGCGTAACTTCTAGTCGATCAAAGCGCTTTACCCAATAAGCAAGAGCCTCATCTGACGGTACGCGAAATGATGTTTTCGAAATCTCATTTGTTCCGTGTACCCCTTGTGGAATGCCAGGAAAGTCAAAGAACGTCATGTCTGTTCCTGCGCTTCCCTTATCATCGGCAAAAAATAGATGATACGTTTGAATGTCATCTTGGTTTACCGTTTTTTTCACTAGACGCATGCCTAACACATACGTAAAAAATTCATAGTTCTTTTCGGCACTGCTCGTAATAGCGGTTACGTGATGAATCCCTTTTAGTCCTTGCATTGTTTATTCCTCCCTGTTCTCTTCACATTTCATTTTTATTATTGGCTTTTATCATCATCTTTAAATAAAATATCTTGAATTAAAGATATCATACAAAAAAACAATCTGTCAACGTTATTTAGACAGATTGTGCAGTCTTCATTTTTTTCTCTTTGGAATAGTTAGCGTTGTCCAGCTTTTTTGCACTTGCTTTGCTGCATAGACAATTTGTCCAACGTGGTACGAATAGTGATACATTTGCCGCTCAATTGCTTCCATAACGGTGTGGGCTTCACCGCGAATGTAGACAGGTCGTAAAAGGTCGTCTTCTCCTATTCCGTCAAGAGCGTTTAGAAAAACGGTCCATCCTCTATTCCATCGTGCGTCCAATTCTTCTCGCGTTGTGATCGTCCCTTCAAACTCATCATCACGATCCCGATTTGGCTTTTCCCCATCTGAATGAAAGAAATCGGTCCAGCGCGACACCATATTTCCACTCATATGCTTAACGATGATGCCAATGCTGTTTGACTCTTCGTTCGGTGACCACCCAATCATCTCATCGTCTATCTGATCAAACGCCCGCTCAGCGGTTTTTTTCATGTCTAGAAAACGTGCTTTAACAACCCTTATGTACTCAGCAGCAAACTGTGATGAACTCATTGAATTCCTCTCCTTCGAAAAAAACATTGTTATATATATTCGCTAGGGAGATTCGTTATCCTTTTCGTTTCGTGTATCGCTCTACGTTTCTACCATCTGTGCTAATTAGCAACTCGTACTTCACTTACTTATCAAACATAAAACTACACTAAATCATGCCAAAAGAAGAAATTCTCTTATGAATTTCTTCTTTTTATATAAAAAAACATTGAAAAAACTTATAAAATAAATTAATATACATAAATACTTAATAAAAAAAGGTGATAAAAGATGGATTCTTTCGATTCGAAGATTATATATTTATTAACGAATGATGCGCGTATGCGCTGGGCAGACCTTGCTTCTCAAATCGGATTGTCTGCGCCTGCGACGGCAGACAGAGTGAATCGCTTGATTGACCAAGGCGTCATCAAAGGATTTCGTGCGAGCATTGAGCCTGAAACAGTCGGCTGTGAATGCACGGCGTTTGTGGCGGTTTCTTTGGATCGACCACAGCACAGGACAGCATTTTTAGAGCTTGTGAACAACAAAAAAGAAATACAGGAATGTCATCATATCGCAGGAGAGGATGATTACTTGTTAAAAATTCGCTGTCGTAATACAAAGGATTTAGACCGGGTGATTAGTCACGAGATTAAAGGTGTAGAAGGCGTCACCAGAACCAAAACAACGATCGTGATGGATACGACAAAAGAATCATCAGAGCTTGCTCTTCAGCCGCACGTCTTTTCTGAGGAGTGACTGCCGTGAACGAATCCTACATTCTAAAAGGCATACTGATCGGGCTGTCCATCGCCGCACCCGTTGGTCCTATTGGATTATTGTGCATACAACGAACGCTCACACAAGGAAAAGCAGTTGGACTCGTATCAGGGCTTGGTGCTGCAACGGCCGATGCGCTGTACGGCACCATTGCAGCTCTTGGACTGACGGCACTCTCGCACTTCCTTCTTGGCCAGCAGCAGTTGTTGCACCTAGTAGGTGGCGTGTTCCTCCCCTATTTAGGGATTAAAACGCTTCGGTCAACCGCTGCAAGCTCTCCGGCAAAGGTAGGCGGAGCAAATATGTGGATGGCCTACACGTCCGTGCTTTTGTTAACCATCACAAATCCTATGACCATCCTTTCTTTTCTAGGTATTTTTTCAGGCGTAGGTGTATCTGTCACTCACGGGGCACAATTAGATGCTTTGTGGCTAGTTGGAGGCGTGTTTGCCGGATCCCTTCTGTGGTGGTTTTTTCTAACATCGATCGTAGGAATGGTTCAAAATCGACTTCCATCCTTAACGTGGATCAATCGCCTATCTGGCGTTATTCTCATCGGCTATAGCATTTGGTCGCTTGGACATTTTATGTGAAAGGAATTTTTTCAACTTATGTTATTACTTAAAAGTTTCATCTTAGGTTTTTCGGTTTCCGCTCCTGTGGGACCGATCGGATTATTATGTATTCAACGAACGCTTTCTCGAGGAAAAACGGCTGGTTTTTTAACAGGGCTTGGGGCATCTACAGCAAACGTGTTATATGCCAGCGTAGCAGCCTTCGGTTTTTCGGTTATTTCTGCTTTCCTTCTGGAACAAGAATTTTACTTAAAACTGCTCGGAGCTATTTTTCTATTTTACCTTGGAATTAAAACATTTTTGAAAAAA
Source organism: Priestia koreensis (assembly GCF_001274935.1). Taxonomy (GTDB): domain Bacteria; phylum Bacillota; class Bacilli; order Bacillales; family Bacillaceae_H; genus Bacillus_AG; species Bacillus_AG koreensis. The sequence goes on from NZ_LILC01000016.1 coordinate 66,643, forward strand.
CCGGCGGATCACGCAGCGAATCTGCAAGGCGAACGTTTACTTACGATGTATTTATCGACGTTTCTATTAATGATTACCAATCCAACTACGATCTTAAACTTCGTCGCGATGTTTGCTGGTTTGGGATTTGAAAAAGGGAGCGGTTCGGCGATAACAGCCGTCTCTCTTATCCTTGGTGTGTTTTTAGGTGCTACGTTCTGGTGGCTGTTACTAAGCTTTGGCGTAAGCGTCTTTCGTGCTAAAATTACCCCTCACCTCGGCCTTGTCAACAAACTTGCCGGCATTTTGATTCTATTATTAGGCATCCTTGCCTTTGTAAGCTAAATCAAATCAAAAAAGCTCAAGAGCTGTCGTCTCTTGAGCTTTTTTCTTACCATGCAACATCGTTAACATTTGGCCACTCGTATATAAGAAGGCTCAGCTCCTTGCCACCTATCGTGATCATTTCTGTTTTAATCAGCTGTGCGCCATAATGCTCATAGAAGTAGCGCGTATGATTATCTTCAAGCACCTCTACAAATACTTGGTTAAAACCTACTCTCTGACATTGCTGAAGAAGTTCTTTTAGCAGTTCCTTTCCGATCCCTTGCCCTTGATGGGGCTCTAATAAATAAATTGACGTCAAATCGCCGGCGTTCTCCACATGGTTACGATCACGCTTTCCACAATCCCCGAATCCTATTACTTCACCGCTCTCATCTACGGCTACAAATGTATAACTATCGTCTTTATTCAAATTGTTTTCCCATAGCGATGTACGCTGATCGTATGACAAACGGTCGAGGAATTCATCTGGAATAATTCCTTTGTACGTCGTGCGCCAGCTGTCAACGTGTACGCTGGCAATGCCTTTTGCATCGGTTTTCTCTGCTCTTCTAATTTGCATGTTCCTCCCCCTCCAGTCGTGATATTAATTGAATAATCTGTAAATAAAATTCGCTATTATGTAGCCTTCATCCTCTTTTTGCTCGAATAAGGTTGGAGATAACATATGCTAGAGTAGCCGCTGCTACCATGACAATTAGTCCTATACTTGGTTGTGTACTGCCAAACACGATGTCAGAACGAACTGCCGTTACTTCTTGATTTGGTGTATACATCATTGTTAGAACTATGCCAGATGCAAGTTGAAATCCGAACAACAAGAGAATAAAGCTGACAATAAAGATCGCGTATCGCTTCATTTTGCTCCCACCCTTCTCTCTGTAATACGTTTTTTCCATAAAAAGGTTTCATCTTTTTACGAATAAGTCCCCGTGACATAATCCTTTTTCATTCGTGCTATACTTGATAATAGATGAAAGGTCGATGAAATCTACTTTCCATGAAAGGTGGTATCTGTGTTGACGTATACGATTAAAGAAATTACGAAAAAAACGGGCTTAACAGCTCCTACGCTTCGTTTTTATGAAAAAGAAGAAGTTCTTCCTTTTGTGCAGCGTGATGTGAATGGCAACCGTGTATATACGGATGAAAACATTAGCTGGATTCATTTCATTTTGGCACTCCGCTCAACAGGTATGCCGATTTCTGAACTTAAGCGTTATGTGAAATTGTATAAGCAAGGAAACGTGACGATTCAAGAGCGCAGAAAAATGATGCTCGATCACAAACAAAAAGTAGAAGAAGATATGCGCCAAACTTATAAACACCTTGAACAAATTAACTACAAGCTCGCATTATATGACGCAATTGAAAACAATTTACAGAACAAAGAGATCCAAATTTAATAAAAAAAGATGCTCGACTGAGTCGGGCATCTTTTTTCATACATCCATTGCACCTATCCCAATTTTCTTTAAAATCTCGATGAGCTGAAGCTTCTCTTCAGATGTCGCAAAGGAAAAGTTTTCGCTAATATACTGGACGTGTTTTGGGAAAAGATCATCAAATAGCTCTTTTCCCTTTTCTGTCAGTACGACAATGGAGCTTCTTCGATCATCAGGACTTGGCTGTCTTTCTACGTATCCAGTCTTTTCTAGCTTGTCTACGACATACGTAATGCTACCACTTGGAATTGAAAATACGTCACTAATCTTTTGAATCGGATGACTTCCTTTGTTATACAAAAGCTCTAAAATCATAAATTGCTCAAACCGAATACCTCGGTCTTGAATATCTTTTTGAATATTATCAAAGACGGTTTTAGAAGCACGGCTCCAAACCCGTAATAGTTTTAAATCAATTTGCTGATCAGACATACTCATTATGTGTCCCCCTACAAACTTTCTCTCTACTAACCATACTCGAGTTCATGCCAGACATCAAGCTTATCCTTTATCGATCACTAGTTGTCGCACTCCATAAAGAAAGCTACCTGATCTCAGGTAGCTTGTTTTCTCATCTAGTCGTCCACTCATAATAAACAAATCGTACATCGTCACTATGAAGATGAAGCGTATCATCTTCTCCCACGTAGCGAAAGCTATTTTTCTCTAGTACCTTTTGTGAACCAATGTTCGTATGCGTTGTTTTCGCTTTAATCTCTTGAACTTCACTGTTTCGCAGCGCTTCTTGTAAAAGCATTCCCACTGAACGGCTAGCCACACCTTTCCCTGTATGAGCTTCACCGATTCGATAGCCAAGATGAGCAGAGCCATCGTGTAGATCAGTCAAATTAACGCGCCCTAAGATGTGCTCCTGCTCGTTTTTAATAAGATAAAAGTACGACTTTCCCTGTCTCTGTTCCTCTAGTAATTCCTGTAGGCTTTCCCAAAAGTTTTTAAAGTAGTAATAATGATCGCCTCGACCTGGAATCATTTTTTCGAAATAGGCCCGGTTGCTCAGCTCAAAAGCAAATAAGTTCTCAGCATCTGACACGCGTAACGGATTTAACGAAAGGTTCATTTACTTCACCTCGTTTATTTTTTTACAGTGACATTGGGCTTTCCCACACGGTAGTAAAATCATCTGCGCGTAGGCGAATACGGCAATCTTTGTCTAAAAAGAACGATAAAACCGCTGGTACTCGCTCTTTAAAATACGTATATTCATGTTTTCCACCTTCAATGATGTCAAACGTCACGTTTTCAACTTTATTTTGCAAACGCGCATAAATAGCTTGGTTACTCTCTAAAAAGAATTGATGCTGCGCTGCATTTTCCCCTTCAAGCGTTCCGCAGTCTAAGTACACTTTTTGAAGAGCAGACAAGTCCGATGATAGAATCAGCTGTTCAAGTGACTCCAACTGATCCAAATATGCTGACACGCAGGCTACTTTCTGAAACACGTGTGGATATCGGCAAGCAGCGTATAACGACAGCAGACCGCCTAGCGAAATACCCGCCATGGAAGTTTGGTCTGGAATCGTACGATATACTTGATCAATGAACGGCTTTAGCTTCTCGACGATAAAATCAATATACGCTTCTCCTTTTCCGTTCCCCCCATCAGCATTCAACCACGGTCTATATTCAGCTCCTCTTTGCTCTGAGGACAAATTTGAATGAATAGCTACGACAATTGCTTCTGTGCCAGAAAGCTCCAAAAATTCGCGAAGTCCAAGTGATCGACCTCCTACCGCATCCGAATCCTCAAACACATTTTGTCCATCGTGCATATAAAGAACGGGATATGATTTATCTTCGTCATGATAGCGACGAGGTAAATAAACGGTAACATCTCTCTCTTGCTCAAATGGTTTTATATACATGCTGAATGTTTGTAACATAGTGTAGCTCCCCTTTGTTTGTAATAATGCGTTCACTGCTTAACGAAGAATGGGTATCGCCTTTCCTTTCAATCGATAATAAACGGCTTTTGTCTAATCGTTAGATTGAACGGCAGGTTATCTTTTGAAAAAAATCGGTGCTCCTTTGTTTCCATTCCTTCTTGTCGAAGCTCCCCTGAATACGAAACGGTTTTAAAAATGACTTGAACACTAAAGACGCGATCCCGATTCGGATACTCAAAAACGTTTTGCTCGCCAGAATATAGGCCGAATAGCTCCAAATGGTCGACCGTTAGACCCGTTTCCTCAAAGACCTCACGACTAGCAGCCTCTGTGAACGTTTCACCAATCTCCATTAACTATCCAGGTATGCACCACGTATCGTCATCCGTTCAGTGCTGCAATAGAATTTGTCTACTATGTTCAATAATAACGCCACATCCAACGGTCAGAAGTGTTTCATGTCCAATAAATTGGCGCATTGTTTCAATATAATTCACCAAACTGGTTCCCCTTTTAAAAAAAGAATTCTATATGTGAAAACATACATGCTATAATTAGTTTACACCTTACATATATTAGGTGACCACTACTTTTTCAGAATATTTCATATTTAGTAGATATGGAGGACATATAATTCATGCCTAGCAAAAGTCTTTTTAACGGTCAATCTATTAAACTAGCGGCTCCGCGTGTAGAAGATGTGGAGACGATGCTTACTTGGGGACAAGATTCTGATTATCTACGAAATCTTGATACGGATATCGCTTTTCCCTACTCACAAGAGCAACTTGAGCTTGAGGGCGAACCACGCTCCAACGAAGCTTATTTTCGAATTCGAACCATTGAAGACGATGAACTAATCGGATTTGTCGTCATTCATAAAATCGAATGGAACAACCGATGCGGACTGCTTGCAATTGGAATTGGCGACCCAAATAATCGAAATAAAGGGTACGGAAAAGAAGCGCTGCAGCTCATTCTTCGCTTTGCCTTTCACGAGCTGAACTTGCATCGCGTAGGTCTTGACTATATTTCCTATAATCCCAGAGCAGCACGCGCTTATGAAGCTGTTGGATTTAAACAAGAAGGCGTAATTCGTGATGCTGTCTATCGTGACGGAGTACATTCCGATCGCATTATGATGGGGATTTTACGAAGTGAGTGGGAAGCGTCTCAGGCATAAAAAAGAGAATGATGGCTCGAGGCCACTGAAAAACTTCGAATTTTTTAGATGATCAGTAGAACATAAGACAAAAAGCTGGATCGATTCTGTTTTCTGGAATCGACCCAGCTTTTTCTTCCTTCTTTTTAGGTTGATGGTGAAAATGGCTATTGTCCCTCTGCATTGCCATGTCAACGAGAACCTTGAATGTGGCTACCTCATACCCGTGTCTATGCTTGCACTATTCTTCGCTTCAATTTTAGACCGTCCCTTTGATTTCTCCTTGAAGTAGGCTCTTCTTTAAAAAGGTGCTTGTTCCGTATGTTTCGTTGACGTTAATGAAACGGAATCATTAAAACCACCCTTTCGAATAAATGAATTTTCTTCATTATAAAGCAAAAAAACAGCCAAGTTCCTTTCAACATGGAAACTTGGCCATTACATCTGATGCAGTCGCTCTAGGTTGTTTGGAACGGAAGGTGCGAGACTCCTGCGGGATTAGCGTGACAGGTGAGACCCCGCAGAGGAGCGAGGAGGCTCACCGCACGCCCCGCGGAAAGCGAAGCGACCTGGAGTGGAAATCAACCGACTCCGTTATGAACGCAATCCTTTAATGGCTTTTTTAGCAGCCTTGAATGGATGCTTCCCTTTTTTTCATTTATGAACGAATCAACTTTTCAATTGCTTGAATATCGTCTGGTTTCGTGCGACAGCAACCACCAATGAGCTGCGCCCCGTGCTCAAACCATTTTTTTGCTTCACATGCGTAATCTCCAGAAGAAGATCCTTCCCACTTTTTGGTGACGGCATTGTATTGTTCACCTGAATTTGGATACACCACAACGGGCTTATCACTTTCACTTTTTATGTGGGTAATAAGAGACGGAATAAAGGCAGGTGGCGTACAGTTAATCCCGATAGCCGCCACCTGATCGTAATCCGTTAAAAAGCGCGCGCATTTAGCAATAGGCGTACCATCACTGATATGATGCTCGTCCTTTGAACTGAACGTGATCCACGCGTAGGCCTGTGGAAATTCACCCAGTACTTCCACAAGTGCCTCCGCTTCTTCTAAGCATGGAATCGTTTCACAGGCTAATATATCGGCACCCGCTTCAATTAATGCCTGAATACGAGGGCGATGAAAAGCTACTAGCTCATCCTTTGAAACCCTATAATCTCCGCGGTACTCAGAGCCGTCCGCTAGAAATGCGCCGTACGGACCAACGGATGCTGCCACAATTGGTTTCGGACGCGCTTGTTGATCAGAAACCGTCTCCCAAAACTCATCACGTGCTTCCACAGCAAGCGTAACGGACTGCTGAATAAGACGATACGCTTCTTCTCGGCTCACTCCCCGTTCGGCAAATCCCTCAAATGTCGTTTGATAACTCGCTGTAATGGCGCAATCAGCCCCTGCTTGAAAATAATCCATGTGTACCTGCTTAATCAGGTCAGGATTTTCCATTAATATTTTTGCAGACCATAATGGATTATTTAAATCACAGCCGTGGCGCTCTAACTCTGTTGCTAGAGCACCGTCTAATATAAGAGCTGGAAAATCAGTTAATATACGTTGAATTGGATTCATCATCTGTTCACACCTTTTTTAAAATACTTCTTTTTACACGAACTTCTATTTTATATGATGGAGTGTGGACTTTTTTACACCCGCACGCTTAGACTTGCTCGTCAAATAATAGACCACATAGCATAGCACGATGAACGGGATCCCGTAATAAAGAGCCGCACGTTGATTTTCGTCAAAGGCAATTCCGACACAGGAAGCGAAACATAATAAAAATGCTGCAATCGGGACAATTGGATAAAGCGGTGTACGATAATGCAACTCTTTTAGGTCGTGCCCCTCTTTTACAAATCGACGTCGAAATAAATATTGTGATGCGGCAATCCCCATCCAAACAACCACAACCGCAAATCCAGAAATAGAGACCAAAATGAGGTAAACCGTATCTGGCGCAACGACGCTAGAAAACAGGGCCAAACATCCTCCTAGCATGCTAAAGACGAGCGCCGGCATTGGTACTCCTCTTCTATTCACTCGTCCGAAATAAGACGGAATCATCTTCTCATTTGAGAGTGACCACAGCATACGTGACGAAGCATAGAGACCTGAATTTGCTGCAGATAGAATGGCAGTGATAATCACAAAGTTCATCATATCAGCGGCGTACGGAATACCAATACGATCAAACACCACGACAAATGGACTTTCAATGACACCTGCTTGCTTCATTGGGATCAGTGCGGATAACACAATAATGGTTCCAACAAAAAAGAGCAGTAGACGCCAAACCGTTGCTTTAATAGCTTTTGGAATACTTTTCTTCGGATCTACGCTCTCTCCAGCGGTCACTCCGATGAGCTCCGTTCCAGAAAATGCAAAGTTGACAGACAGCATGACCATAAAAATAGGCAAGATGCCGTTTGGAAAGAGGCTTCCACTTGATGAGAAGTTTGAAAACATCGGCGCTGCTTCCGTGCCTTTCATTGAAAGAAGGCCAAACATCGCCGCTCCTCCTAGTACGATAAATAAAACAATGGTAATGACCTTAATAGCGGAAAACCAAAATTCCGATTCCGCAAAAAATTTAGTCGACAGTGCGTTCATGACAAAAATAAAGACACCAAAAATGGTACTCCACATCCAAACGGACGTATCTGGAAACCAGCGTTTCATAAACAACCCTGCTGCCGTGAACTCAGATCCTAGAGCGACGACCCACGTTAGCCAATACAGCCAAGCGATTGTGAAACCCGTTCCAGGTCCAATATACTTTGTCGCATACGTATGAAAAGAACCCGTCACTGGCATGGAAACAGATAATTCTCCTAAGCACAGCATAACGAGGTACATAATGAGACCACCTACCAAGTAGGCAATGGTCGTCCCTAAAGGACCTGCTTGATTAATCGTGTACCCTGAGCTTAAAAATAACCCTGTTCCAATAACACCACCTAAGGAAATCATGAGTAAGTGTCGACTCTTCATTGTCCGCTGTAGTTCTTTTGGTCGTTCGTTCGTTTCTTCCATACCTTCATTCCACCCTACGCATTTAGAAGTGAACACTATAACTATAAGACATCCACTTTTTTTATTTCCTACCATAGTAATCAGAATTATCTAAAATGTCAACCTAGTAAAACAAAGAAGAGGAAAACCTATCGCCAGTTTTCCTCTTCTTTTCTATTATTTTAGTAAAAAGTCACCTGATTGAACTCGTACCTTTACTTTATACATGCCATTCCCTATTTTACCGATTATGCGATTGTCTTCTTTTTCCTGATACATAAATCCAGGAAGCTTTAATTCTATATCACCAGCGCGCGTATCTGCATCAACAGCAAGAGAAGCAGGATTTTCTGTATAGTTCATCGTCACATCACCGCTTGTCGTACGTGCACTTACATTTCCTTGCGTCCGCTCATTGTCAATCGTAATATCACCTGACATTGTTTCTGTCGTGACATTACCAGCAATATTCGCTAACTCAATATCACCTGATGTTGTCTCAAAGCTTGATGATTTCGCTTTGACGTCTAATCCGTGCAAGTCGCCGCTTGTTGTTTTTACTTGAAGACTTTCTGCTGTGTTGCTACGAGCCGTTAAATCACCGCTCCTTGCGCTCATTTTAAGTAATTTCCCAATCTCATTGTTCGTTGCGTTTATATCACCTGATGTTGTATGAAGTGACATCGTCTCTGCCTTAATTCCTGTTGCCGTGATGTCACCTGATTGGAGCTGGACCTTCAGCATTTTGTACTGTTTTTTCGGAACGTGTACTTTTACATTCACATCTTCTAAGTTAACTCCCACCATAAACGATGGCATTTTCCGACTTACGGATATCGTTGCTTTGCTGCCATTTTCACGTATGTTTAGCTTATATCTATCTTCATAACGTTTGTTGATTCTTCCAGACGCTTCTACCGTCAATCGATTATCTTCAGCGGGCATAACCTGCACATCATTTGCAGAGACATCTACCTCGATACTTGTAATAGCAGGGTTCGTGATGACTTTCTTTTCATGAATTTCACTTGTCTTAAAGGATAAAATACCACCGTTTAGCTTGAAGGTAGCAGCGGATCCGATTATGCCTATGAAGAGTAGAATGAGACCTGCATACACAAATTTTTTCATCATTAAAATCCACCTTGCTTCACTAATTTAAGATTAAACTGAACATACATTTTTAAAACGCGGTATAAAAACTTCCCAATATAGATCGTTGCAATTAAAAGTAGAATTCCTAACCCAAACAGCGCGGTAAACACGAATATCTGAAAGAGAATGCCCTCGAGTCCAAACATAACGATTGAAAAAATGAGCAATAAAGGGGATAAAAAGACGACGACCGCTGTGACCGCAAAACCAACATAGCTCCCTAAAATTCCTGAAGCTGGACCAACGACAAACACCAGATTGAACAAAATTAATCCAAAAGCAATCATGGTCATTTTAAATGTCGATGGCTTTCTAGTAGGTGCACTAACCCCACCGAACTGCTCTCCAACTAAATCTTTCGCAATAACGTAAGGATCTCCAAGGTCTCGGATGATCTCCGCCTCTGATTTTCCTTCTTCCATTCCCACCTCAAAGTGCTCTTCGTAATCGTATAAAATTTCTTGACGTTCCACTTCTGGTAAATCACGCAACAAATCACGTAACTTCTGTAAAAATTCATTCTTCCCCATGCGCTATGCCCTCCTCAATAAACTGATTTACTGCGCCTGCAAATTGTCTCCATTCGTCAATCAGGGCCTCCATATACTTCTGGCCTGTCGGTGTGAGCGAGTAGTATTTACGCGGTGGTCCTTCAGAGGATTCTGCTAGATACGTTGTTAAATAATCGTCCTTTGTTAGACGCCTTAAAAGCGGATAAAGCGTTCCTTCTGCTACTTCAATTTTACTTGAAATATTCTGTGCTAATTCATATCCATACTGATCTTTGTTCGAAATCAGTATTAACACACACAGCTCAAGGACTCCCTTTTTAAATTGAACATTCAATGGATAACCCCCTATTCAGTACTGTTCACTACTGTATAATATTCAATAGCTATTCAAAAAAATGCGCACGTCTGCCCTTCTGTACAAAATTTTCGTATCTGACGTCCATTCACTACTGTATATTGTTCAGTACTAACGTGTAGAATTGTTCTTGTTATCTACACTATATAATATACTATTGAACATTGCAAGGTAGTGGAACAAAAAAATAATAAATGGGCGTTTTTATGTCATAAATCACACCCATTTACCAATCATGCAGATATAACGCTGCCGAACCAAATTCAAATACGCTGAGAAGGACTGTCACACGAGCTTTCCTCGTACTACTACTTCCCTAACTTTCTCCTCTCGCTTGCTCCCTATCTCTCACTCTACGTATTATGTTTCATCATCCGTCAGCTTCTCTATACTTAACTTAGGCTTGCAAGTAGCACCATCATGCCGTTTGTTGAACCATGGATAATGACCGATGGCCAAATGGAGTTGGTTCGTTCATAGGCTAGCGCAAAAAGAATTCCGCTCACAAAATTAACGGGCATCACGCTGTACGCCGGTATATGAGCCATTGTAAAAATAAGTGCGCTAATGAGCAGGCCACCCGTTACCCCCATTCGCGTGCGAATCCAGCGATATAAAAATCCTCGATAAAACAGCTCCTCGTAAATGGGAGAAATGATCGCAGCCGACACAAAACCAAGAAAAACGGTCCAAAACGTCACATCCTGCTTGAGAGATTCAGTCTTGCTGTTTTCCCATGTACCTCCAATGTAGCTCATTGCGGAAACTAATATAACCGCACTAATCATGACCATAATCGAAAATAGCGCAATCATTTTCCAATCTTTTTTTGCAAACGGAGTAACTCCTACTTCCCTCCATGCAAGGCTTTTTGGTCGTAGAGCAATAAAATAAACTCCGAGCGTTAACACGACTGCTATCGTTAGACCAATCAGCGTACCGGCGTATAATTCATTTTGAAACCACTGCTCATAAAGAGGCTTCAAACCAAATTTTATACCCCCTATTACCCCTACAAACTCAAGCAATAGTAACAACGTAAATTCTTTTATTCCCCAGCGGTCGACTGTTTTCCAGTTTTTATTCATCTATTCAATCCTTCTTTCTTCATATGATATAATTCCACTGTATTAGATGACGTTACGTCACCTGCAAGCTTTTTTTATAGAAGGGGAGATACGATGAAAAAATGGACGACTGGGGAAGTCGCAAAGCAGCGCAATATTTCGCTTCGCACTCTTCGCTATTATGATCAGATTGACTTATTAACACCAAGTCAGCGTGATGAAAGTGGAAAACGTTATTATTCAGAGGAAGATCTGTTTCAGCTTGAAAAAATCCTTATTTTGAAATCGCTTTCGTTACCACTAGAAGATATTCGTAGTCTATTAGCCAAGCTGTCATACAAACAAATATTAGTTTCACACTACAATCACCTTCAAGAACAGCTTTCAGCGCTGCAAGGAAGTATTTCAAATACGGGTTCACTGCTTAACATGCTCGAGGTCGAGGAGTCGCTATCGTGGGAACACGTCGCGACGCTTATTCGAAATTCAGAAACAAGCGCTAAAAAGTGGATGGATTATTTTCAAGAAGACGAAAGGGAGTTTTTGCAACAGCAGCTTCCAAAGCTACATAATAATGATGAAATTACCCATAGATACATCATGATCATAAAAGAAATTGAGCGCTGTCTCGCACATAACATCCCGGCCGAATCCGATGAAGGACGACAAATTGGCCAAACGTTAATACAGCTATCAGAAGAAACGTTTCAAGGAGATCAAGCACTAATGGAGGAATTTTGGAACGTAAGAAAACGACCAGCTGAAGAAACCGGACTATATCCCCTCTCAGATGAAGTATTGTCATACGTTGAGCGTTGCATTGCTTACGCTGACAATGTTTAATGAGCTTTCTCATACTAATTTGTACGGCGTAAATCGGACGGTAAGATGACGAAATGATTCCAAAACAAACAAAGTGCTCCTAGTTAGAAGCACTTTGTTACATTTTATGATCTTCTAAAAGATCCATTCTTGCTTTATTACTCTGCCCGTTAGGCTCCCTCATGCCTTTTTTGCAGAATGGCTAATCGCTGCTCGAGCTGTATAATCATGTAATGACGACGTCTCGCAAAGCGATACACCGAAAATACAATCATGACGATACTGCTCACTAGAATGAACGCGATCAGTTGATACATCATATTTACCATTTTTGAAACCCGTACCCTTCTGTAGGATAGGAATATTATACATGATATTCTATATTTTATCAGTCATTTTTACCATTTTTCCACATTCCTTCCTCTTTCAAGGTCATAAAAAAGGCCTTATCGGCCTTTTTTATCATCCTTTTACAAGCCATTCCCTCATTTTTTCAATATTGTCAATGAGCGGCTTTTTGATCATGCCCCGCTCAAAACGAGACAACGTCGTACGAACAATCCCAATTTGTTCGGCTGCTTCTGTTAGATTCAATCCGCGTTTCTTACGCGTTTCCTTCACCAAATCACCCGTTACTTCGAGATCTTCATTATAAAAGAAATTAATCTGTGAATCTTCGGTACGTTTCCGCTGAACGGGCTCTTTTGTTGGAGAAGCTTCTTGATAGGCTTTTTGAATACCAATTTTCGCTAAGTAGTCAAACGGATCATCGTCACGACCTTCTTCCGTCGTTAAGCTCAAGAAATCAAGCAAGGCTTTTTTATCTGTCACAGAAGATGGGCGCTCTGGGAGTGCTGTTAGTTCATTAGCATCAATACGATAGTGTTCCAAAACAGATTGTGGTGGTTGAATAACGACTTTTTGCTTCAGCCAATAATCGATCCACCCTTTTTTCACACCGACAATGGACTCATCTAATCCACCTTCATACTCCCAGTTCCCAATTACCTCATCATCTTTTAACGTATTTAATACCTTTTCGAATCCGTCCTTTGTTCGTGCTGAATAACGGCGATCCACCTTAAACTCCATGACGCTCAGCAAGCCTTTCTCCCCGCTAATACTGTACGGACGTAGAAAGTCTTTTTTTCGTTTTCGAATGCGCCATTGCCACGACAGATAGCGCGTTAACCGTTTATGATATTTCTCTTTTTCAGGATTATATTCAAGTGCCTTTAACGATAAATAGCCAACAGAATTGGTCGAACCATATAAATAGTTCGCTAAAATTTGCCCTGGTTTTATCGTACATTCATAGATTCCAAGCGGATTATCATGTTTATCGTACAATACGGTGATATTATCCATTAAAAACAAACGTTTAAATTTCCCGCTCTTATAATCACTAAGCTCTGCATGCTTGCGACGATCAACAAATTCGAGTTCATCATTTTCATCTAAGCGAACCCATATCGCAGCAAGAGCAGCTATACGCTTCATAACTTCTTCGCGTTGTTTTTTTCGATATGTAACAGACGAATTTTTACCATTTGATCGTCCTTGAAGCTGACGAAGGCTCAATACGTCATCAGAATGGAAATTAATCATTGCATCTGGGTGATCGGCTTTTTTCATCCAGACGTACGAAATAATATCGAATATGTCGCTTGTCAAATCGTCCATAGATGTGATGGCCTCCCCAATTAAATTTTCCCAGATCCCAAACTCTTCTTTTGATAACCCAAGTTCATCGTTATCGTCTGCACGAAGCTGAGCGATTGCTTTCACGTTTTTATCCATAATGTTCACCGTTGGATACGCAGCATTTAAATTCGTACCCTGTTTAAAGGTATTTTTACTAATCGCTTCTCGTAATTGATAAATAAGGGCATCACTATTGGATTCTATGTAACTTTGATTGAGCAAACTAGAGATCATTTCCTGGTTGGAGCTTCTTGTATTCCCCTGCTTTCGCTTTAGCTTTTTCGATTGCTTCTGAAAACGAGCGAGGTCGTCTTTAATGGATTCCTCTAGAACAATTTCAATCTTATCCCGATAGCGCTCGACAATTTCATCGATGTCACTATGAGTCGCTTTTGTAATTAAATCTATAATGGTATATAACGCCGCAAATGATTTGGATTCAATTTGTAACTGACCATTTTTCTCTTCATAATCCCCTTGAATAGCCTGTTCCCAAATGGCGACTACGTTCGGATTTAATTGATAGAGCCGCTTTGCCGCAAAATATATTTTCATAATTTTTTCTTCTAGAGTGGGTGTCTTCACGTGCTCTCGCCTGCCTTTCTCTTACTCTCTATGAGCGTGCACACTTTGAACTTCTCCACCATTTTACCATTATCTTTGTCCAACGTGGTCGTCTTGTGAAACATTTCCGTGCACTTTTTTCATTTCTCTGCACACGATGCAAGAGGTGCACATTTTCACAAGTGGTTTTGTGTGCACATTTCGGCTGATATTATAAAATCCATAACATTTCTCTATTTATTTTGCACGTTTTAATGTGTAAGCACGTGCAAATAAAGATACTGCGAGCACGTTTTGATTCCTCCTTCTTTCTACCTATGGTGCACCTTATATAAAATTTCACCCTATTATTCTCCCTGTTTTTTACATAGAAAACGTTTTTTCGACATAATTTTTCCAAAAATAAGGCGATACGTTCATCTAAATAACCTTTTTATTTAAAAAGTGCACGCACGGGCGACTCTATACGTCACGATTATTTCTTCGGGCGACTTCTCTTTTCACATCAGCGTGCAAGAGGGCGACTTTTTTTATCACCTTTCACGTTTTGATGTTTTCGTGCACATTTCAAGGTATTACAACGATTTTTGTGCACATTTTGTGCACAAAACAAAATTCATGCACGCACCTTTCGATCGGAAGGCGACACTTACGTTCACCTTTTTTTGCGCACGGGCGACATCAAACCTCACCAAAACAGGAAAAAGCGACACTACCCCTCACCTTCCGATGCACAATATGAGCGACACTTTCACTCACCTTTTTTGTGCACGCGAAAACTTTTATGTGTGCACCTCCCCCAAAATGCTTTTATATCAATACATAGAAGATGATTACGTCTCATAAGGAACGGTGCACAGGGCGACATCTCCGCTCACCATGATCCTTTTATGGGCGACATTTATCCTCACCTTACAAAAGTTTAACCTTTTTTGACCAAATAGATGTATCAAGGGTTGAACAGGTGTGCGCACCGTGCATATTGCCCCTAATTAGGAACGGAAATTTTATGCACACGCGTTTGATATACTATCACAAATACAATGAGCGGATTATGTCGATGATTATGCTCGAATATATACACATAGAAAGGTGGTGAAACTCATGCACATACTCGCTAACCGTAAAGGACTTCAACATGGACAAAAAACCGGACCTATTACGATTAATTATGGATTTATGAAGGCATTATTTAATATTGAGCTTTCCTATGACTCTGGTGAATCGTTCTCCATTACGAAAAACTCTTCTGAAACGGAAGGTCGCTATCGAAAGCTTCATCATTTAGTGCGTGCGGACTTTTATGCAGCTATGCTTCTTCAAGCAGTTTGTCATGCAACCACGTATGATATTAATAACGTGAACTATGCTTCTCTTTATGATGCGCTTTGTATGTGGTATGAGGATCCCATCAGCTTTTATGAGTTTGTCATTTCATTGAAGAAATTTGAGCAGCTTGGGCTCATTACGCTTGTAAATCGAAAAGAGAATGGACGCTTTGATATTCAGCTTCGAATTTTAGAAGAGGATACGTATTTTATCGTTTCTTCTCCAGTGGTGTTTACAAAGGGCTTTACGGATCTTAGCCTGTCACATTGGAAGTTATTTTTTGCTGCCCTTCTTCAAACAGGCACAGGAAAAGAAAAAGTTCTCTTCCGCCAGTTCGATAACGAGCAGCACGATAATATGATGCACAAAGGACTGAAACAATTCCTTCATAAACATCAAGCATCCGATGTAAAACGTTTAATCGAGGAGTTAATCACGATTCCGGTATACAACGAAAAGCCGTTATTTATTCGTCCAAAAGAACAGCTGACATACAAATACGAGGGGCGAAAGCTTTCTGTCGCTTACTTCTCTGTACATCCTAGCTGGATCCTTTCACATAAGAAAGGGCAAAAATATCATTTTCCGATTCAACCCGTCGTGAAATTTTCACGATTTGCATGGTTTATTCAGCATGAGCTAGAGCAACTAGGGTTAACTGAGCACTTCACAAATAACATACCGCTCGTGAATGAGCTGATCAGCACGCTGAAACCGAAAGGCAAAGTACTCTCGCGCCATGTTCTACATAAAATTCGAGAGTACATTCGTGAACAGCACGTTTTGCCTACGTCCCTAACAGCCTTCATCCAAAACGTTTCACGTAGCCGTATGAAGGCGACGATCGAAAATTTAGCACGAACAGAAGGCGTTCATCAATGGATTGCTCCTCATATGAACGGTGAAGTAAAAGAACAGAGAACGGAAGCATTTGTAAGTCGTATGAGCTACTTTGCAACGCCTACACTGCGTAAGCTCTTTAAAAAGGGATATACATATTTACAGCGCTACTACACGCGCCTTGCTCTTTATACATCAAATGATTATAAGCATGTGCAGGAATTTGACCACATGCCGATGATGAAGGAAATTCGTAAAACGGCCGCACGGAAAAAAGTGTGCCCTGCTGCCTATGCCGCGCTTGAAAAAGAAGCGCTTGAAATGTGGGAAGCGAATCCAGATTGGGAACGATGGCAAGTCACGAACGAACTTGGTAAATGGCTCTTAGATCAGCTCGAGCATTTGCCTTCACAGGACACGATGGCCGTACTTCCACCTGGCGTTCAGCTTGAAGACATTTTACTGTCGTTTTCCTGACTTCTTTCATAGCCTAGTCGTACGTAAGCTCTACTCTTTTTTTTAATTAAAAAGAGAGTAGAGCTATTTGTCATTGCGAAAAAAGCATGTGTCCTCCATCTTCTATCCCTCCTACTCCTTTTTGCCCTTTCACGATTCCTCATGATTATACAGCTTTTGTTGCATCTCATAAAAAAGCAAATAAAAATAAGTGGATAGTGTGTAAAATGTGAGAAGTGTGGATGATATGTGGAATCAATAACAAGCTATTTTCTGGATACTCATATAAAAACGAACAAAAATTCGTTGATATTGTGAATGATGTTAGTAGTGTGGACTGTTATGGTTTTTTGGTGAACCATCGCTAAAAGATCAAGTGAAAAATAGAATCGTATAAACATTAACAACAATGATTCAATATTCATTTGTTTTTTTATGCGTAAATCGCTTCAAACACTATTTAAAATGGTTTTTTTATGAAACGTTCAATTGGTATCTGTTTTTTCATTTTTAAAACCCCTCTCCTTCTTACGCAGGTAAGGCATTGTGGATCCTATAAAAGGATTGTTCTTTATACAAGGATTTTATTTATATCTTTATATAAGAGAAAAGCTACTCACGTGCATACACAAAAAAGTCTAGTAATGTGTTCACTACTAGACTTTTTCCACTATATACGCTTAATGGTTCCCTTAAAAAAAGACAGTTCGTGTTTTATTAAAAATCCAGCTCGTTTATATAATTGAATAGCGCGCATATTTTTACTGTTTACACAAAGCTCGATTGTTTGTAACCGGTCAAACGAAAACATCCAGCTTAGCGCTTCATGCAGTAGCTTAATCCCTAACCTATTTCCACGGTATTCATTTTTAACCCCGATAAATTCAATTGCTCCTTCACCAAAATCAGGCTGAACCTCCACATAAACATAGCCAGCTAATGTTGATTGCTCCGTTGCAACGAACACTTTTTGATGCTCATTGATTCTTTGTAAAATTTCACTTCCCTCATAATATGAAGACGGAAATAGATTGTCATGAAGGATTTGAAAATCGTCATAAAGACTTATTGGAAGTTCTAGCGGTTTGCTACTATTCGTAGCAAGCTGTTTTTTTTCATAACCCAATATGCACTCATCGCTTACGTGCTGACAGTGCAGCTCTTCTGCTAATTGTAGCATCGTATGGTTTTCTTTGTTCGGGAACAGATAAAACGTATGAATATCGTCTGGCATGATGGAAAGAAGTTCATTCCACAGCATTCGACTTCGCTCTAAATCATGGTCCTCAACAAATGGGCCCCATATTTCTGCACGTTGATTTTCTAGATCAGCATCAAAACCAGCTACGCCGGCTATATGTCCGTTTTGGTACGCGACAACAAAGCTTTCATCGTAAGGCACATCCGATAATTCATGGCATAAAAAATGCGCTACTTCTTGATCATCCTGTCCGCAATAACCAACATGCATATTCGCTTTCTTATTGAGTCTTGCCATAAAACGTGCTACTTCGTTTAATGTTTTTGAGTTTACCCTCTCCACTGTAAATGTAGAAATTATAACCCCCTCCTTGCCTTAATTTTCTAGACTATCCTTCGACATATGAATGACAAATACCTGTACACATTGAGGATTCTGATTCCTTTGCAATCCTTACACAAGAGGAGTATGATAAGAAATAATACTTCTACTTCAATCTAGCATACACCCCGTCTCTACCCAAGGACTCTCTACGTCTAAAACTTTGATAATCAAACTATTAATTTCGTATACAAAAAGACAAAAAAGCGACTGCTTTTTTGGTAAGAAGGTGATTGTTGTTGTATTGGAAACGAACGTTGCGTATTTTATGGCCGGCAAACTTTCTGCAGGCCGCTGGTATGAGTCTCATCATTCCCTTTCTCCCCCTCTATATTCAGCAACTAGGGATTCATGATCATGATAGCATTGCCCGGTGGACAGGATGGATTTTCTCTGCTCAGTTCATTACGGCTTTTTTGTTTCAGCCGCTTTGGGGATCTCTTGCTGATAAATATGGACGTAAGGTGATGCTTCTAAGATCTTCAATCGGAATGGGCGTTGTGACGATTTTAATGGGACTGGTCACAGGACCTGGTCAACTGCTCACTCTCCGTCTCATTAACGGATTATTTTCTGGATTTATTTCCATGTCCGTTTCGCTTCAAGCATCCGTAACGCCTGATAAAGATTCTGGTCGAGCGCTCGGTACGCTCCAAACGGGTCAAGTGGTAGGGACATTAATTGGTCCCTTGCTCGGAGGGATTTTATCAGAGATTGTCGGATTTAGGGCGGTTTTCTTCGTGACAGGAGCGCTCATTCTTCTCGGAGGCCTTGTGGTCATGTTATTTGTGAAAGAGGATAAACCGAGCCGTCAGCAGGTAGCGAAAAAGCAAAAGGGAGACTGGAAGGCACTGCGCCCTCTTTTACCGGTATTCATCGCCGCAACGATTACACAAATTGCGATGATGAGCATACAGCCCCTTATTACGCTCTATACAAAAACACTCTATACAGGTAGCCATCTAGCGCTGATTGTCGGTCTTGTGAGCGCTGTGACAGGAATTGCTAACCTAATTGGTTCACCTCTCTTAGGCAGACTGGGTGATAAAATTGGTCAGCGCAAAATCTTAATTCTTTCTCTGATCATGTCGATCCTTGCGTTCTTGCCGCAGGTATTCGCTACAAGTATTACCGTCTTGCTTGTTGGTCGATTCTTTCTCGGGTTGTTTATTGGCGGCATGATGCCCTCTCTGAACGTTTTAGTCAAAAAGCTGGCTCCGAAAAATCTCCAAGGGACGGCATTTGGGATCAACTCCTCTGCGCGTTTCCTCGGCAATTTGCTAGGACCACTCATCGGAAGTACCGTAGCAGCTGCTTACAGCATTCAGGACGTGTTTTTCATTACGATGACGTTCCTGTTTGTCAATCTTATTGCAATTGCGTGGAATCGAAAATTGGATGTTCCGATCGTGCAGACAAAAGAAACGTAAAAAGCTTCGTGCGCTTAGGCACGAAGCTTTTTACGTGGTTATTTTTGCACAAATGTATTTGTAAAAATATTCTTGTTGTGCTAAAGTAGGTAGAAATTAGGAGTGAAGACCATGACAGAGGACCAAGTAAACATTCGCATACAACTACATCATCATACAAAATAGCTTTGCTGCAAGATTTTTTAAAAATCTTTTATAGCAAGGCTATTTCTCATGAAACCGCATTGATTAAGTATTTTTAATCAAGAGCGGTTTTTTTATTTGCTGGTGGTCTTTGCCTACTTATTAACATTAGAGGAGGAAACATTATGATGAAAAAGATGGATTATCAAAACGTAAAAGGAACACAGGATTTTTTACCAGAGGCAGAATTGATTCGAAAACGCGTCAAACGAACGCTTGAAGATGTTTTTATGAAGTACGGATGTCTTCCGCTTGAAACCCCTATTTTAAACTATACCGAGCTTATGGCATCTAAATATGGTGGTGGTGCTGAGATTTTAGAAGAGATGTATACACTATCAGATCGCGGTGAGCGTGATCTTGCTTTGCGCTACGACTTAACCATCCCCTTCGCTAAAGTGGTTGCAATGAACCCTGGTCTTAAAATGCCGTTCAAACGATATGAGATCGGCAAGGTGTTTCGCGATGGGCCAATAAAAACGGGCCGATTTCGCGAGTTTACACAATGTGATGTAGATGTTGTCGGGATAGAGTCACAAATGGCAGAAGCAGAGCTGATGGTCATGGCGCTAGATGCGTTTAAGGAATTAAATCTGGACGTGATCATTCAATACAACAATCGGAAGCTTCTAGTAGGGCTATTAGAGGTGCTTTCCGTAGACAAAGCACACGTAAATGATGTCATTTTAACGGTTGATAAGGTTGAAAAAATTGGCGTTGAGGGCGTTATAAAAGAGTTAAAGGACAAGGATGTTCCAATCAGTGCGATTGACGGCATCGAGCGCTTTTTAACGACGTATGAGGATTCCTCCTTTTTTGAGCGCTACAAACACAACTCACTAATTCAAGAAGGTCTTGCTGAATTAGAGGAACTGCAAACGTACTTAGACTACCTTGAGGTCAGCGATCAATGTGTATTTCACCCGTTTTTAGCTCGTGGGTTGGAAATCTATACGGGCACCATTTATGAAATCTTCTTATCTGACCAAACGATTAAATCGAGCATCGGAAGCGGCGGTCGTTATGATAATGCCATTGGTGGTTTAGTTGGTACAAACGAAACGTTCTCAACGGTTGGAATCTCCTTTGGTCTAGACGTCATTTATACCGCTCTTGAACGAATGGATCAACAACCAGCAAACGAAGGCTTGACCGATTATCTAATCGTTCCCCTTAAAACGGAAAAAGAAGCGCTTCTTCTGGCACGAACGCTCCGCGAACAAGGAAAACGTGTTGAAATTGAGATGACGGGTAAAAAAGTGGGAAAAGCGTTAAATCGTGCAAACAAAGAACGCATAAAAAAGGTCATCATACTCGGTGAAAAAGAGATCGAGCAAAATCAGCTTATAGTAAAAGAAATGGCGACAGGAGAGGAAGTACAGATGACCTTCGTGTTTTAGTTATCTCAGACAAAGGAATACATGGAAAAAGCTTGGTTTACCAGCAAACCAAGCTTTTTTTCCTATTGAAAAGGTTCTCCGTCTCTTACAGAAAATACACCAGTCCAGCAAGTCCGAATGAGATCACCCCAACGCCCCCAGAGACAATTGCGATTTTTGTACGGTAGTTTTGATGAGCGTTCGTTTCAGAGTGAAAGTTGGCTCGTTGCTGCTGCCCACCTGTCCAAACTCCGATAAACAGACCGGAAATAACTATTCCGATTCCTCCAATGATGAGTAATACCGTTAGCATCCCCTTCGCCTCCTTCTGTGTTTTAGAGTGAATAAATTAAGACGTTCTCAATTTCCCCGCCCATTTTTTCATAAAAGCGCTGTGCACGCTGGTTGTCTTTGGCCGTTTCCCACGTCATGCGCGCAAAGCCGTTTTGTAAGCTATATTCATGACATGCTTTAAAAAGCGCAGTGGCAGCTCCCCCTCCGCGTGATTCTTCGACTAGGTAGAGATCGTTCATGACCGTAATCTTTTGCGCACTTGTTGTACTATATGTAAAATAAAGCGTCGCAAAACCGATCAAGTGCCCATTTTCTTCGGCAACAAATTGAATGCCCTCTTGCTGACGGAGCATCGTGTGGATAATTCCTTGCACATGCTCAAGAGGTGGTTTTGGACATTGATAAAAATCGACGATGTATTCATACATCAGAATGGTAATATTGTTCACATCTGCTTGCTGTGCTTGTCGCACCGTAAATCCTGCCATCGTTCTCGCTCCTTCTTCGTTAAGCACCTGTTCCTCATAAGCTGACTGACACAAGATGCATAAGCCATAAGGCTGGTTTTTAGTACAGCTTTGTTTTGTATCCCTCTTCAAAATCTGCTTTGAGTCGTTCCGGTGTCATTTCGGGGATTTTAACATGGGTGGATAAAATTTGAGCAGTATTCGGCTTTTCCTCTTCCCGCAACCATGTGGAAGGCTCCCACAAATTTGATCGTTTTAATGCCTTGCCGCAGTGCATGAAGCACTCTTCCACTTCAACTGCAATTCCCATAAGTGGTAGTTTGTCATTTACCTTCATTTTTTCAAGAACGTCCTCATCACAAATAATGCTTGCTTTTCCATTTACACGTAGCGATTCGCTTATTCCTGGAATGAAGAAGATCAGCCCAACGTGTGGGTTTGTCAAAATATTTTTGATGGAGTCACCGCGCTTATTGCCGGGACGTTCGGGAATAACAAGCACATTCTCATCCAATACGTAGACAAATCCAGGCATATCGCCTCTTGGTGAACTGTCACAAATCCCCTTATCGTTAGCCGTCGCAATTGTTAAGAAAGGTGAATGAGCAATAAATTGTTGGCAGCCCTCATCTAAATGATGAATGACTTTTTTTGACGCACGTTCACTCGGCGTACCGATTCGTGCACGTAATTCTTCTTCTGATGTAATAAAATGCTGAAAATATGGCTTCATTTGTTTTTGACATCCTTCCTGCTAGTGCGTACGCTACTACTTTATCATATAAAAACCATTTTTATATTATTTTACTAAAATAGTAAAAAACAAAAAAAGCCGCAAATGCGGCTTTCCCATTACATGCTAATAAATCCGAACTCGACGAAAAATACAAAAGCAAACGTCAGCAATCCACCAATCATAACGGTATTATGGGTATTCTCCTTTGCATGTAGCTTTTTTAAAAAAAGCGTCAGGTTAACAAACCATAGAACGCCAAGAATCGGAATAATAAAAAATAAGACCACTGGAAGCGTCATCTTTTCACCGACTTTCTGAATGGTTATGGTTGAAGAACTTTTCTTGCAACTTCTCGATCATCAAAGTGAATCGTTTGATTATGAAAGATTTGATACGTTTCATGTCCCTTTCCAGCAATTAAGACAATATCGCTTGGTTCAGCAGCTTCAATGGCTTTTTTAATCGCAAATTCGCGCTGCACGACAAGCTCATATTGATCGGTGGAAAAGCTTTTCTCAATATCTTTTAAAATATCAATAGGGTCTTCTGATCGAGGGTTATCAGATGTAACGATGACATAATCGCTGTATCGCTCCGCAATTTCTCCCATAAGCGGACGCTTTGTCACATCACGATCACCGCCACAGCCAAAGACGGTAATGATATTTCCTGTTGAAAACTCTTTTAGGGACGACAGTACGTTTTCAAGAGCATCTGGCGTATGAGCATAATCAACCACAACTAAAAACGGCTGTTTTTTATCAATAATCTCCATTCGACCACCCACATTTGGCATCGTAGCAAGACTTTTTTGAATGCATTCAAGCGGGATATTTTCAATTAGCGCAGCGCTAATCGCAGCAAGCGCATTATATACGTTAAACATACCGATCAACGGAAGTGTAATCTCCGTCTCTCCTTTATATGTAGTGAGATGAAACGAAATTCCTTTTGCGGTAAGCTGAATGTTACGCGCATGAACGTCTGCTTCCTCATTTTTAATTCCATATGTAATAACATCGACAGCGGTGATATCTTCAAAATAGGAAAACGCTTCGTCGTCACGGTTTAATACCGCATGCTTTCGTTTCTCAGGATGAAACGTATTTCCGAGCCTTGAAAAAAGGAGCCCCTTTGTGTTTCGGTATTCCTCAAACGAACCGTGATAGTCGAGGTGATCTTGTGTAAGATTGGTAAAAATGGCGGTTTTAAAATCACAGCCAACGACTCTTCCCATGTCTAGGCCTTGCGAGGTAACTTCCATGATGCAGTAATCGGTGTGATGGTCACGCATCGTACGAAGATTTCGTTGTAACACTGGTGGCTCCTGTGTGTTAATATCGGTTGGATGCATGTTGCCATCAATTTTAATGCCGTTGTTTCCCATCAGCCCTGTCTTCAGTCCATAGTCCGAAAAGATTTTTTCCGTGATAAATGCCGTCGTGGTTTTTCCGTTCGTACCGGTAATTCCAATTAAATTCAATTCCTGTGACGGGTGTTGATAAAAATAAGAAGATAGGACGGCCATCGCATGACGCGCGTCTTTCACAAAAATTTTGGGGACGTCTACCTCTACATCTTGTTCCACAACGACAGCAGACGCCCCGTTTCGCACCGCGTCTTTTGCAAAATCATGGCGGTCTTGTAAAAAGCCATCAATTCCACGTACACAAATAAACGCGTTTCCTTCTTCTACTTTTCGTGAGTCCATTTGTAGCCCAGTAATGACGACGTTGTGATCGCCTTTTATTTTAGCTGTGGGTAATACATGTAGTATGTCTTTGATCTTCATATGTTGTCACTCCTGTTCAATACTTGTTTTGTTAGTGTATTGGATATTCCCTTACTTTTCCAATAACAACATCTACATCATTATAAGCAGTATGACGAGATTAGTAAATCATTCGAACAATGGTTGAAGAAAAAGTGGCTATTTTTAAGGTGGTATTTATCAGGGATCGTACGACGATGATCTTCGTCTATCTACCGAATAGAGTTAGACCTCAAGCGACGATCTCAACTCCTCTATTTTCCGTAATGAATGCATGGGTAATCAATCGATCCATTCATATAAAAAACAGGGGATGTCTCCCCTGCTTACGAATGATGAAACAATCCGGCAATAAAACGAAATAGAAACCGAAATAGGAGCCGAAAAATGAAAAAAATAAGATTTAAAATAAGTTCAAAAATCCCTTCAATAACAACTTCGAAAAAGAAGCGCCCTACGTGATGATACCATCGCTTCTTTTTCTTTATAGACATATTCATGCGCGACTAGCTCCCTATATTCAAACTATAATAGGAAAATTTTAAGATTAAATGATGAAAAAGGAAATAGTTCGATCGGCTTATTTAACAGCCGATCATGAAGGCTATGATTTGTATGTGGGTGATGAATCTGAAAACGGCGGCATTTTTTTAATCACCCAATGACATAGTCCAAAAATAAGGCCAGACATGATAAAAAAGGAATGAAAAAGCATCGCTTCAGGGAGGAACGGCTTCATGTCACCCCAGATGAGCATAATTGCAGCGGTTGGGACGGCAAAGAGCAGCATACATCCAAGTGGATAAAGAAGGTCTTTATAGGAGGTAAATCGCTTATCGATCGCGTAAATAATGCCCCTATATAAAGGCATACAGATCGCTAAAAAGATTAGACTCCCCCAGACTAAAACAGCTGTCCCATCGACTAGCGTTTCGTCATACCCAACCTTTAATATGACAACGTACGTACAAAAGCCACCAACGAAAGCTAAAAGCGGTGAAATAAGGTAGAGAAGAATATCTCTCATCTTCTGTTCTCCTTTTTTTCTTTTATACCATTATATACCAAAAAAATGTTGGCGATACAGATTAAAAAATTGGGGACGCTAGTAGCGAGGTGTTTTATGATAAAACCATTTTTAATTGGCTTGTTGCTATGTCAGCTTTTTGTCCCCGTACATGCAACAGCCCAATCGCAGACGAATGCGGATATTTTTGATATTGAACAAAACAAGATCATTCGGCATGTACCGTTAGATGCTAGCGTACAGAAGGACATTACATTTTCCCTTACACATATAACCGGGGTGTATAAAAAATTTAGGGCGATTCCTACAAGAGGATCAATGGTACGTGTTCCTGTATCCCCTCCTCTACTCGTTCAGAATCAGTGGTTTCATGGACTTGTTGACGAAGTTATCTTTATTTTTCCTCCAAGCGAAGATCCTTATGTATTACTCTTCGATGATGAAAATCGATCATGTTTTTTCACATTTACTGGTGATACGAAGGAATTAAGAAGCAATTGGGGCATTCAATAAAAGAAGCACCGTACAGGGACGATGCTTCTCCTCTTCTATTAACCTCTTCCTGCTTGGAAAGAAGGATATTTAGTCATTGCTCCATCAGCGAATAGTGTAATACCAGTGATGTAGCTTGCTTCAGAAGATGCTAGGAAAGCCGCAACAGAAGCGATTTCTTCTGGTTCACCGATGTAACCCATTGGAATCATGCTTTCAACGTCTGCACGTTGTACAGGGTCTGCGAATTTTTCAGCATTAATTGGTGTATTGATTGCACCAGGTCCAATGTTGTTCACACGAATTCCTCTTGGTGCATATTCAAGTGCTAATGTTTCAGTCATTAACTTCATGCCGCCTTTACTTGCTGCATAGTGAACAAATAATGGCCAAGGAATCATTTCATGTACGCTAGACATGTTAATAACGTTTCCTTTAATATCATTTTCAACGAAATATTTAAGTGCTTCACGGCTACCTAAGAAAGCCCCTGTAAGGTTTGTTTCGATTACTTGGTTCCAGTTTTCTAATGTTAATTCATGAGAAGGAACTGGGTTTTCAACACCAGCGTTGTTGATCATAACGTCTAATGTACCAAACTCTTCAACCGCTGTTTTTACAAGGTTAATAACGTCTTTTTCGACTGTTACATCACCACGTACGACAACTGCTTGTCCGCCTGCTTCTTCTACTTCTGCTTTTGTTGCCATTGCTTCTTGTACGTTGCTACGGTAGTTCACGACTACTTTCGCTTGCTCTTTACCAAAACGTACAGCCATCGCACGGCCAAGACCTGTTGATCCTCCAGTAATGACGACTACTTTTCCTTTTAAATCTGTATACATAATGAAATTCCTCCTGATGCGTTTTATATTCGTTCTCAATGTTTTTTAAAATTTGAGAAGATGTTTGAAGTGTTTATTGAACATCTTGTTACTAATAGTAACTCGGATAAATAAAATAATCAATTACTTTGACTGAAAAATAATTTTACCAACAAAGTAAATGAATTTCCAAATCCTTTTAATAAAGAATATTTAGAGTAAATGACATTCAATATTCCTCTACCTCCCTCTCAGACTTTTCGTAAATGTTGGTTATTTAAAATAACTAATTAGAGACACAAAACCGTTTCTCATGCTTTGATATCTTCTTTTTATCCATACATGTGATTTTGTTTTTCTATAATCTGGATAATGTTAACAACCATGATTTGGAGGAACGAGTATGCGCGAGAACGAAAGGATCGTGTATCATCTCGTCACAAGAACCAAAATGAGTCTTGGACAGGACAGGTCATTCATTTTGATCAACATCAGCACAATACGCTCTACCGCTTTTTCTTTGAGCGAGAACAGCGAAACGATAAAGGAGAAGACGGGATTAATTGACGGTAGGATTGAAGTTGTGGAAATCGTTGATGGTTATACATACTCCTAATAAAAAGAGAAGTATCATAGGCCTACCCGCATAGTTCAACATATTATCCGCTAAACCATGCAGCAAAATAGGCTCAATACCGTGTTCTGATTGATTTAATAAGTAGCAAAAGTTAGAAGCAAATGTGTCTAGACCAATGCGGGCTAACTAGGAACGATTTCTTCAAAGAGCTTTACAGGTTTCCAATACAGCAACACAGCATGAAAGGTATAAGAATATTCATATTTTCCTTCATTTTGCGTTACATATGGCGTGAGAGCTTGTTCGATATCTTTAGTAGAGTAATGGTTCGTTAAAATTTTACTAGAATTCGCTTTGATAAGTTCTTCATACGTATCATAGATAGCTGTCGTAGGTAATTCGATTATTTTACAATTAGCCATGATGCCAAGCTGATACAAGATATTTTGTAAGTGAATGTAGTCCCTTCGCCTAAACTTAATCTCGTAGCCTTTCTCATGGTGTAAATCTAAATAGTGAGGCTTCTCTGGGCCACTTGTCATGCCAGCAATCGCAAGGCGGGATGCTGTGTTATTCATTTTAATCAAAGCGTCTTGGATATCTTGAACGCGATAATAGCAGTTTATCCCAAACACCACATCATAGGGCTGAGGAGGGGCTAAACCTTCCCACTTTTCATGAATAAAGCTCATATTGTTGAGCTGTTTCCTATTGCCTTCTTCTTTTAAAAAGGTGATAACGCTCTTTGAACTATCAATACAGGTGAGATGACGTACATGCTTAGCGGTAGAAAATGTATAGTTTCCCCATCCTGGACCGATTTCTGCGACACGATCATCAGGTTGAAGTAGCGCCAACAGTTCTTGTTGAATTTTAGGCGCATAAGAATTAATGTAACTCTCCCCTTGTTTTTTCTTCTTTTCTAAAAATGATTGCCAAAATGCTTCTTCACATCCATCATCAGTCATTCGATTCGAGATGGTTCCGTCCCACTCTTTCATATTTTCCTGCCATAATTCTGCAAAATTGCAGCCTAATGATACAACAGATTGTTTCATGCTCTTTTTTCCTCCTTATGGTCCGCTATCGTCTTATCCATATGTACGGTTTGCCACAAAGGATCATTTTCGGTCAATTGCCTACTAAAACCTTGACGATGCCAAAATTCTACAGCACCTGGAAGAAACAAATGCGTGTGCAAGTACAGCATTTCATAACCTGATTTAACCGCAAATCTTGTGGCTTCTTTTACTAAGGCGGTTCCTAATCCAATACGACGATAGGAAGGATCCGTATAGCATTTGACGACCTCAGCCGTTTGATATGATTGATCATTATGAAGAAGATGATCAAAACGTCCATCATAGGAACCAAAGCCAATCGTACCTATAATCTTTCGGCTTTGGTTGAAGGCTGCTAAAAAAGCAGCCCTATTGGATTCACTGTAATGCTGTTCAAAGCGACGAAGGTCATTTGGGGTTTTTGAATGATCTAACATTGGAAATAACGTTTTTCGAATCTGCATCACAAATGCTATGGCTTGGTCGTAATCATGTGATTGGACGTGTTCAATTGTATAAGGTACGTTCATGATTTTTCCTCCTAGGCATTTTAGGTATTAGATAAGTGTCTCAAACAATAAGCGGGTATAAGGATGCGTGAATGACTGTGGATACCAATTAGTGATGGTTTCTACTATTTTGCCTTTGTACATGACGATGACACGATCACATAATGACTGAACTGACTTGAGATCGTGGGTAATAAATAGGTATGATAAGTTTTGCTCCTTTTGAATTTGTTTGAGCATCACCATCATTTCCTGTTGAGTAAACGGATCTAAACTAGCGAGAGATTCATCAAATACGATCATTTTAGGCTGAACGGCTAGAGCCTTTGCAATGCATATACGCTGCTTTTGACCGCCACTTAGTTGATAAGGATATTTTAATAAAAACGAATGATCTAGTAGCACTCTTTCTAACAGACCATGAATGGTCATTTCCCATACAGATTTGTCATTCGGAAAATAATTCCGAAGAGGTTCTTCTAGGATTTCTCGTATGGACATGTTGGGATAGAGAGAAGAAGAAGAGTCCTGCAAAACAAGCTGTATTTGTTTATAGAGATGAATATCTTTCATTTTCTTTTGATTAATTGACTGACCATTTACGTAAATACTTCCAGAACTAAGGTCTTCAATGTTCATTATTAATTTGGCTAGCGTACTCTTTCCACATCCGCTTTCTCCTACTAATCCAACAATCTCTCCTTCTTGTATCGTTACATTAATGTGTTCGACAGCATGAAAGGACGGACGTTTTCGAAGTGACCACTGCGTCTCTTCTCGAATCGGATAGGCTTTCGTTACCCCTTGTAATTCAAGAAGCATGTTCTCACCTCTTCTCTTGCTTCCATGTCAATGATGCGGTCTGCAAACGCACTTATTCTCTCGACATCGTGTGAAATCAGCAAGATTGTTAACCCATGTTCTTGCTGCAACTTTTTCAGTAGCGCTAATAGTTTTTCTTTATTAACAGAATCAAGAGCTGTTGTGGGTTCGTCAGCGATTAACAGGGTCGGCTGTAAACTAATCATCATAGCGAGTAAAATTCGTTGACACATTCCTCCACTTAACTGAAACGGATAAGAAGATAAAATTCGTTCAGGATTTGAAAATCCTACTTGACGGAGAAGGTCGCGCAAATAGTTCATTCGTTCTTTTTTTGCGGGTTCTGTCTTCTGTTTTAATGTTCTTAGCATTTGCTTTTTAACACTTTGAAGAGGGTTTAACCCACTTAAAGAGTGCTGAATGAGCAGAGAAATCTCATCACGTCTTAGCGTTTGCCAACTTTTTTCATCATTTTGAGAAAGTGACTGTCCTTTATAATAGATACGTCCGTTTGTTACTTCACACCCATCCTCTAGCAACCCGACAACGGCATTGGCTGTTAGGCTTTTCCCGCAGCCACTAGCACCAGTAAGAGCGACAATTTCGCCAGGGAATATTTGAAACGAAAACTTTTTCATAAGAGGAACTAGCGCTTTAGACGAAATCTCCAATTGATCAACGATTAGTAAAGGATCTACTCTTTTAATCCTACCCTTCTTTTGCAACCGTTCCACTTCCTTTCTTAAGCTGCTCGCTAATAAGCTGACATGTGAAAACAAAAAGCATAATTGCCAAGCCAGGAAAAATCATAATGTGCGGGGCTATCTGGAAATAAGTCGTTGAATCATGTAGCATTACTCCCCACTCTGGTGTAGGAGGTTGTGTCCCCAATCCTAAAAATGAAAGGCCAGCTAGTAAAATAACAATCTTTCCGATATCTAATGCAGCAAAGACAACAAGCGGCGAAAAAATAGTCGGAAGGATATAGCGCCACATAATTCGTACATGCGAATTTCCAGCCATCCTCGCAGATAGAATATAATGCTCTTGGCAACACTTTAAAACGAGACTTCGAATAAATCGAACATAGTTTGCCCATCGAACAAGAATAATAGCTAGAATCATATGCGTAACGCCAGGACCTAGTATGCCGACAATTGCAACCGTAAAGATAATATCAGGTATAGCAAGTGTTCCATCAATGAGCCGCATCAAAAAGCCATCTCTATATCTTCTTTTATAGCCTGTCAAAAGGCCAACAGGTAGGCTAATGAGAAAGGTTAAGAGTAAAATGATAAAAGCACCTATCACACTCACTCTAATTCCGTAGATGAGCCTTGATAGTACACACCGCCCTAAGTGATCTGTTCCAAATGGATACTCCCAACTTGGACTGGCTAATCTGTTTGATAAGTGAACAGATAATGGGTCATGAGGAGATAAGAGCGGGGCAAATATCCCCACCATTATAATGGCTAAAAGGAGACTGACCCCAGTAAACAACCCAACATTTGGCTGATAGAAAATTGGTTTCATAATCGCCTCCCTAATAAATTCGTAATCTTGGATCTAACCATCTATTAACAATATCAACAATCATATGAATCGATACAAATATAAACGATGTCAAAATAACGTAACCTTGTATAACAGGATAGTCACGTCTACCTATGGATTCAATTACGTATTTTCCTAAGCCTGGCCAGGAAAATACCGTTTCTACAATGACGCTTCCCCCTAGCATAAAAGCAAAATTTGTCCCAAATATAGCTAAAATGGGCGAAAAAGCGTGTTTTAATAGTTGAGAGGTCATGATCTCTCTTTGAGACATCCCTCTTGCCTTTGATGCTTTTACAAATGGCTGCTTCATCATCTCTAGCATGTTGGCTCGCAATACCCGTGCGTATATAGCTCCTACTCCTCCACCAAGCGTAATGGCAGGTAAAATGAGGTGCAGAATGGTTCCATGTCCCATTGAGGGAAGCCATCCGTAACGCACGGAGAAAACATAAATTAGTAGAAATCCTAACCAAAAGCCTGGAATGGATGCACCAAATAGAGCTAACATTTTTCCCCATGCATTGACCCATTTTGCTGTATACACAGTCGTCCCAATAGCGATAAAAAAGGTTAGGGAAACCATGACTATAAAACCTGCTCCAGCAAGTTCCAATGTTGCAGGTAATCTAGTTAGCAACTCTGTCATTACAGGCTCTTTTGAGCTAAACGAGACGCCCCACTGTCCAGTGAAAACTCCTTTTATCCATTTTATATATTGCTCCCATAATGAGTCTGTTAGCCCTAATTCTTGTCGTACATGCTGTAAAGCTTCGTGGGAAACAGGGACGTTATTTTTAGCTAACAGAATATGGGCAGGATCTCCTGGTGCGAATCGTACAAGCAAAAACGTAGCAGTCGAAACAAACAGAATCACGATGATAAGCTGACTGAGACGTTCTAAACAAAAGCGCATCATTTCTTTTCCCACCTTACTGTGTGAGGTTCATTTCAGGAGTAACATAGTAATACTCGATTGAATGCGGAACAAATCCTTTAAGGTTTTTCTTTATTGCAAATACAGTTTTAGGGTGAACAATGAATGACTGAGGTACATCATGTTGAATGATTTCTTGTGCACGCATAGCCAATTCATTTCGTTTCGTTTCACGAATCGTTTGATTAAGCTGTTCAATCAGATGATCGAGTGTAGGAGAATCATAATGACTAACATTCGACTGACTTTTAGAATGGTAGAAAATATTTAAGAAATACTGCGGATCTCCTGTGTGTGCTGTTAACATGCTATACATAGACAAATCCCATTTCCCCTTTTCTAGCTCCTCGTCAATATTTTCAACCTGACGAATGTGTACACGAATTCCTTCGTCTAATAGTTTGTTTTGGATAATCTCGGCCATAACCGTCAGCTCAGGACGCTGCGGGAAGGTAAGCATTGTCACGTCAAAGGCTTTTCCTTGCTTTTTCCATCCCCCTTTTTTATCTTTCTCCCAATGGTTTTGCTTCATGACTTGTTCAATCGATTTTTTCGCCTTTTGTTCGTTTTTTTGACCAAAGGCTAAAATGTTTGGAAACGGACTTATTGCCTCTGTCCCTTGCTTCATCATGACGGATTTTACAATTTCCTTCCGTGGAATGATCTGATCCACTATCGTTCGAAAATCAAGTTCATGAAACAACGGAGATTGCATGTTAAATAAAAGCATATGTGTCCGAAGAGAAGGAGCAGTGAGTACCTTAAATTGCGTCATTCTTTCTAACAATTGAATATTATCTACAGGAATATCTGTTGCCCCGTCTATCTCTCCTGATTGAAGAGCCATTAAACGCGTTGTGCCATCAGGGACAAACTTAATGTTAATTTCCGATAAGAGGGCAGGTTTCCCCCAGTAATCCTTATACCTTTCAACAATTAGTTCTTCATCTTTTTTAAATTTTGTTATTTTAAATGCTCCTGTAAGAGCAGGAACATTCGCTTTATCATTCAAACTTGAAACATCTGCAATAATGGTCGATGGATCAGAAAGATGAGAGATGAAGGCAGCATTTGGTTGTGTAGTGACAATGCTTAGTTCACATTCACCTTTTACGTCAATTTCTTTAATTTTTAAGAGATCCTTTACTTTTGGATCTTTTTCAATAGATCGTAATAAGGAGTCTTTAACGCTTTGAGCATCCATTTGTTTTCCATTGTGAAAATGAACGCCATCTACAAGCTTTACTTGCCACGTCGTGTCATCTTCTTGTGACCATTCCTTTGCTAACCACGGGACGGGTTTTAATTCTTCATTTAATTTAACCAGCGTCTCTCCTGTTCCAGAGCGCATAACTTCCCAACTATCACTTCCATGTGGATCAAGGCTTTGAGGACTCCATGGAAAAGCAAGTGTGACGGTTTTATTAGAGGATGCATTCCCACCTGTCGTGCTTGCACAGCCCCCTGCTAGTAGTAGAAGAATACTAGCCAAAACCCCGAAAACGATGCTATAGTAATTCTTTTTCCTGTTCATGCTTTTTCTCCCTTAGTCATTTTGTCAAAATAAAAAAGCATTTCTAACCATTTGAAGAGGTCAGAAATGCTTGGAAATAAACAAGTAAAGAGGTCGACTAAATCTGTATACGTTCTTTAGTGAACATGGGAAGACTTAGGCTAATTATGTTTGAGCACCCTAACCACCTCCCCAATATCCCGTAGGTCTAACAGCGATGTTAAAATAGGCAGGTCTCCTGACTTGGGGACAGTATCTTCTAGCCTTCCCAGGTGAAATCCCAGTGGCATTATTGAAGATAATTTGTCTTTATGACTCATCTCCCTCACAGTGGCGGGTCCGTGTCGGATTCCAACCGACTTCCCTTTTAAGCCGATAAAAGAATAGCTCTTTTATCTAGCACCTATTTCCAAACGATATTTAGTTATGTACGTTCTCTTTCCTATCTAAATCTATCAAAAAATCTCAAATAAAACCAATTTTAATGTTAATTTTAATAAAACTTCTTGTCAACAGGTACTAAAAAGACCTTGCGATGTTTCGCAAGGTCTTCTCCCATTTTAGCTTATATCCAATCGCTTCCATGCTTTCGAATGAATTCAATATCGGTTTGATAGTGCTCATAGTGCCCTTCATCAACCATCTTTTGAAAAGCGGGATCTCCTTCAGCAGCTTTTCGCTTCATGTATTGGCACAGTCCTTCTAAGCGGAGCACGACCATGTCCAAATAACCTTCTTTTAGCCCTTCTATACCATACGCATCAAAAAATAAGTCCACTCGTTCTTTCTTTTCTTTTGCATCCATCATTGGATCGTAGCGAACTTCTTTTCCTTCCTCCGTATGGTAATGCCTGCTGAGTGGCACACACGTATAGAGCGTATAGGCAATATCCCATAATCTTGGCCCAGGCGCGATAAGGTCAAAATCGATTACGCCGACTGGTAGCTGACCGTCAAAAATAAGATTATAAATGGCAAAGTCATTGTGACAAATCACTTCTGCGCTCTGCGGCGCATTGTCCATCGGCTGCCAATCATCTGAAACAGGAAAGTCACTTACCGCATCATGATAGAGGCGAAGCATGTTGGCAATTTCTTTCAGCGCTTCGTTTGACCACATATAAGATTTTAGCGGGTAATTTCCCGCTTCTCCCTTAATAAACGACAGCACTTCTCGGTTTTGGTCATCAATGCCTAAAAACTTTGGAGCATGCATGTAGTTTTTTCGCTCAAGATGCTGTAAAAGCTCATGAACTCTTTTGCTGTTTGGCTTTTGCTCTCGGCGCACCGTATCTCCTGAGCGATAGACGCTTGATACGTTCCCGCCGGCTAATTTTTCTTCGTGTTCCTGCTTATTCATTAAAATTCCCCCTGTGAAGGGATGCGATGACTGTGTCAATAGAGATGTCTTTTTCTCCATAAAAAAAGCGAGATCCACAAAGGTATCCGCTTGGTAATGGGGATTGAATTGTCCACACCATGTATCCCTTGAATGATTGTTAGATCGACAAATAAACGTCCCTTCTATATCAGACGTAGCTTGTCTTTATCTAATTACATAATCATTTCAAGGTCTTCCACATTGGCGTCATTTCCCCTCTCGTTCCATCTCTTATGCGTATTTTACCAAATAAATCAAAATAAGTATAGATCACCCTTTTGTTTTCTTGCTGTAAGAGATTGATAGAGAAAAATAATTTCAGAGGTTCCTTTCGTCGTTAATTCTTGCAAGGAAAACCCTTGCTTTAGTAACAAAGCGACTGTTTTAAAATGGTAATAATATACATATTTTGAAACGGAATCGATTTCTAATTTTCTCTCAAATTTAATTTTTTGTAAAATTAATATGGTATAATTTGTATAAAATGCAAGAGAGGTGTTTAAACCTGCGGACATTAATAAAAGATATGCTTCAGATGAACCTTTCTCACACTGCTGAAAGTTACTGGCCACGGTTTTCACTAGCAGCTTATGCCCTATATGATGACGATACTGTCTATCTTTTTAACCATCCTCTTGTTCAGAAAGAAGTCAATTTTATTTCGTTTCCGTCTACAAAGGAATTTATGGGTGATACGTTAATTTTGTATGAGGGTGTTCCTACTGCCATCGTTCACATGGATCGGTATGAAAGGTTTCAAAGCCTTTATTCCATGGTGATGCATGAGTCCTTTCATGCGTATCAGTACATCCAGGAAGAACATCGATTTCCAGACGAAGTTCAAGGTATGACCTATCCACTGAACGGTGAAAATGCGCAAATTCGTCAGCTTGAGCGTATGGCCTTGCATGATGCTCTTTTTGAAAGAAATACGGAGGAAAAACGAGCTAGATTACAAACGTTTTTTTCGCTTCGTGAACATAGACGGACCGTTATCGGAGATTTTCTAGACTATGAGCTAAAAATTGAAACAATCGAGGGACCCGCGTGGTATGTGGAGCTGAAAGCCTACGCGCATCAAAGCGCATGTTCCTATGAGTCGGTTGTGAAGAAATACAGTGAGCAGCTATTAGATAAAAAGAATTCCATTCACCGGCTAAGAGGAAGTTGCTACAGCTCTGGACTTGCGATTTGTTTGTTATTAGATGAGTTTTCTCCGTCTTGGAAAGAAACATTTTTTACTTCCAACCAAACCGTGTACGATTTGTTGAAGGTAGCTTTTCATTACAATGTGCCGAAACTTCCCTCTATTCCTACTGATACAGAGATAGAGTCGTATATTGCTGAAGCTCACCAGACTCGAATTGCTGAGATTAACTCTTTTTTGAAACAGTCCGGCTACCACATTTTGATTAAAGGGATAACGAAGATAAAAGGATTTGATCCGATGAACGTAGTGATAAGTGCTAATAGACGTCTTCATAAAACCTTTTTGAAAGTTGAGATGAATGATGACATAGTCTTATTTCAACAACCTGTGCTGGTCGAATATGCAGATAATCAAAGCAAAATAGTCGCTTTACATCTTGTTTTAGATCAGCGCCCTATTATACATAATGAGAATACGTTTACGCTCGATGGTATTGGTGTCATCACCGGAATATATGACGACAGTACACATACTCTTACGGTGAAATGAAAGGATGATTACTCTATGCCCTGTCTTGGCTGTCAGCTCGCAAGTAAGGAACTGCCTGTCTACGTTGTATTTGAAGATGAGCATGTTTGCTGCATTTTGGATCACGATCCATTTAACGAAGGTCACGTGATGATTTTGCCCAAGCAGCATATTCACGACGTAGATGAACTGAACGATCAAACGTCCCTTGCCATTATGAAGGCATCTCGTCTTTTATCAAAAGCATTGAAGCGTCTGTTTAATCCAGACGGTATTACCTTTGCTCAAAACGGGGGTATTTTTAATGAACTCTCGCACTATCATATGCACGCCGTTCCTCGTTATAAAGAGCAATCGTTTGCTGATTTTTATGGTGATGAAACCGTTGTAATTGAACAGGAGAGCGCTTTAAAAACGACGCAGCATGCGATGCAGCAAGTGATTCATGAGTTAACGATGGATCACACAATCTAGCGAGGGGGTAAGAAATTTGCTATTGTATTTTTGATGTTGATCGGCTTTTCCTATTAAATGAATGAAACGATTAGGAGCTGATGAACAATGATTTATACTCATTCTTTAGAACACATAACGGCGGATATGCTGACAGGATTTTTTGTCGATTGGCCAAATCCTCCGAGCACGGAAACGCATCTACGTTTATTGAAAAATAGCAGTCACGTCGTACTGGGCATTGATGAAACCACCGGACAGGTAGTAGGCTTTATTACAGCTGTGAGTGACGGCGTATTATCAGCCTATATTCCCCTTCTTGAAGTACTGCCCGCTTATAAAAAGAAAGGAATCGGCAAAGAGCTAGTACGGAAGATGTTTGATCGCCTTTCACACTTATACATGATTGACCTATGCTGTGATGATGATCTTGTTCCGTTTTACAAACAGTTTGGCATGATGAACGGCAAAAGCATGCTGCTGCGAAATTATGAACGGCAGTCTGGAACACCGATGTGAAACAAATAAGAAAGGCGCTGCTTATTTTTCAGCAGCGCCCTTCGTTATCTTAGAGCCGTCCTGTTTTTATCGATGCTGATAGTGAAGCGGTTCAAAGACCGACTCTTCTCCTTTTCGCACCATTGAAAAGTGATCCACATTATAATGACCGTGAAGCACTTTGTTGTGGTGAGCAATAATTTGTTCTGCTTGTAGTACGGTAGAATTACACGTCGAATGACCGTCTTCAATGAGCGTGACGTCAAATCCGTTTACCGTTGCGGTTCTAACAGCTGTATCAATGCAATGTTCGGTTTTACACCCCATGATCACAAGGTGCTCAACGTTTCTTTCTGTAAGGTGTTCAAGAAGCGGCGTGCCGTAAAATGAATTTGTGGCGGCTTTATTAAAGATAGTGGCTGACGTAGGGACATGAATGTTTTCATGAATATGAAAGCCAGGTCCTTTTCCTTCTGCAACATCAACGTCTCGAACGAATACAATGTCAATTTCTTTGGCTAATGCTTTTTCAATAACTGCATTGATCGTATGGATTAGTACGTCTTTTTGATAAACGCCCTCTTCGTGCTCATTTCCTTCCATAAGCTCCTGCTGGGCATCAATAATAAGTAACGTTTGCTTCAAATGGATCACTCCTTTTATGGTAAACTTATACTTTATTCGATTTTACATGCCTTTTTCCTTTAACAGAGATAGAAAAATAGAATGAAAGGGAGTTTTTTAATGAAATATTTCGTATTAACAGATGATGAGTTATGGGACTCTGCAGAAGAATGCATATATGTGTTTGAACAGACGAAAAAAGAGAGATCCTATACTGATATTTATTCTCTAGAAGACTTTGCCGCGAAATGTGAATTTATCGAATGCAGTAATGCACATATTTATTGGTATAAGGGGAAAAACGTTGAAGACTTACCTGCTCATGAATTAGAGAATAAAATAAAGGCAAAACAAAAAACACTGCAAAACATGCCTAACAAGGATTTTTTAGAACTAAAATCTCGTTTTTCAGATACCATTTCTCCTTTTGTCTTTCCTGATAATCCATTAAGATACTCATACGCATATGAACCAGATTGGAATGATATAAGAATCGTGATGGAGTGCGAAGACAAATTTTTTGCTCTTTACTATTGGACAACAGCGTAACGAATAACTAGTTAGGAATGATCGATTCGTCATTCTAAGTAGGATATAATAATTAACCTACTTTTCATAAAGTAACGAGCAAAACAGGGAACGACGTATATGTCGTTCCCTGTTTCGCTACTCTTACTTAAACGTCATCGTATAATCCCTTTGAAACGTTTCGTTTGCTGCTAGACGATTAATGCCGAACTTTTCTTTGAGGTCGCCTGTCGTATTATGCATATCTGCGATACCATACCATGGTTCAATGCAGACAAATGGAGCCATCGTATGGTTTTTATCATCGTATTTTGACCAGATGCCAACGAATGGGAAATGATCAAAGGATACTTCTACCCCGTGCTCTGATTTTTTAGATTGCAGATCAATGCGGCGAATATGACTGTAAATAACCGCGTCATTCACAAAGAGGGAGTCATCAAGCTGAATAGTAGATAGATCAGTGATCGCTCCTTTTTCATGAACGAGCGCATTTTTAAGCTCATATTGCATGACCTTCTCATTTTCTTGTGGCGTAATATGTAGCATATAATCGCTAACCTCTTCGCCTTCTACTAGTGGTAGTTTAAAGGCTGGATGAGCGCCAATGGAGAAGTACATGTCTTCATCATTTTTGTTGATTATTTCCCATTTAACAGAAAGGGAGTTTTCATTTAACGTATAGTGAATAATGGCTGTAAATTCGTACGGATAGATGTTCTTGAACTGCCCGTCTGATTCAAATAAAAAAGAAGCATACCCTTCTTTTTGTTCGTTAACCTCAAACGTTACGTCACGTAAAAAGCCGTGCTGTGTGAGCGAATATGTTTGTCCATTTAGCTTGTATTGATCATCCTTCAAGCGCCCGACAATCGGAAATAAGACAGGAGCGACTCGTCCCCAATACTCGCTATCTCCTGACCACATATAGTCCATTGCATTTTTCTTGTGGGTGACGCTGCGAATTTCTGCGCCCTCTTTTGCAATATGTACCTTGAGCCAATCGTTTTCAATTGTTGTCATGTTATAACCCTCGTTTCTCACGTTTGAACTGCCGTGCTCATTAGTAGTGTAAATCTTTTTTGGCAGAAGTGTCTACTTATGTAGCTTGGTCGTTTTTATTGAGAAATAGACATGTCAAAAAAGGGTTCCGTCATCCTTATGGAAGAATCTCTTTATGTTTGACAGGAGAAGATAAGTTTACAAGAGTAGAAGGCTTTCCGTATTTCATGACTTCATCAATAAACTCCTCGAGCTCTAACACAGAACGAGCGACAAGCTTTACTAAATAACTGTACTGCCCTGCTAGCCGGTGACATTCTACGGCAAGAGGGCTGCTCCTACAAAATTCTCGAAATGCCTTGCAGTTGTGGGTATCTACTAAAATATAGGCCAGCACGGATTTTCCTAATCGTTCTGGATTGATGACTGCGCGGTATCCTTCAATGACGCCGCGTTCTTCTAACTTTTTTACACGTTCCTTTACCGCTGGTGTCGATAAATTAATCATTTTTCCTAAGTCCGTCATCGATATACGCCCATCCTCTTGCAAAATAGAGAGGATTTTTTGGTCTATTTCATCCATTTAATGATCCACCTTTGTTTTTAAAGTAAATACGTGAAAAGAACGAATTTTATAAAGTAAAAAGACAAATGCAACGTAAAAACGTCATATCCACTTTATTATAAACGAACTATGATTAAAGAAGAATAACAATTGGAAAATGGAGGAATGGAAAATGGGATTAGAAATGAGAAAGAAATGTGAACGATGCGATACAAAGCTTTATGATTATTCGGTGGCTTATATTTGTACCCACGAATGTACCTACTGCGAAGACTGCACAAAACAGACCAAACACGTCTGCCCAAACTGTCAGGGAGAGCTTGTAAGAAGACCGATACCATCAGGTGCGTGCCCAATTCAAACCAAAAAGGAAGCGGTGCAATGAATAACCAAACCGCCCTTTTAGTTATTGATGTTCAGCACGCCTTTACTCATAAATCATGGGGAGAGCGAAACAACCATCAGGTGGATGATGCAACAGCTGCGTTTGGCTTAAAGGATCACCATAACCGTTACTATGATCCTGAGATTGTTCATCAGCTTTCGGTTGCCACTTTACACGACGAGTTTGCGACGATTGTGACGACTTCAGAGATGTTAGCATGGTAATATGATAGTAACGTTAAAAAAAGGAAGATGAAAAATGAGAACCTATTCAATGACACCTGAAGATCATGAATTAGTGACAGAAGCAAAAAAGATTATTGTTGCCCGTTATGAGGATGATAAGCATCATGTGGGCGCAGCATTGCGAACAGCGTCCGGTGAGATAGTTTCTGCCGTTCATATCGAAGCATACGTAGGTCGTATTACGGTATGTGCAGAGGCTATTGCAATTGGCAGCGCCATCTCTAGTGGCAAAAAGGATTTTCATACGATCGTCGCTGTGCGGCACCCCTATTCAGATGAAGTGAATCGAGAACTATCCGTTGTAAGCCCCTGTGGCATGTGCCGTGAACTGATCGCAGATTATGCTCCCGAATGTTATGTCATCGTCGAACAAGACGGAGAAATTATTAAAACTCAAATTGGCGAGCTTATTCCGCTAAAGTATACAAGGACGAATTAATGACAAAGGAACAGGTGCTGCCTGTTCCTTTTTTATGGTTTTTCTTTGATGGAATGTTTGAAGCATAGAGGTTTTTTAGAATAAAACCAACTCCCTTTTTGGACAAATCTCACCTTTTCATATCATGTGGTACCTTTTAACAAAATATGAACCTAAATGTTCTCCCTTCTCCTCCCTACACGAGATCATCTTCGGATATCGAAATATTTCATCATTTGGTATATAATTGAAAATGATGGAAAGGAAAGGACGAACAGCATGCAGGATAACCTTGAAAAATATGCAGATCCCAAGCAATATGACTACTTACATCGTGTAGTATTACAAGATGTCGAAACGATAAAAGAATATGCAAGTCATTGTCACGGCCCGATTTTAGAGCTAGCATGCGGAACAGGACGCGCAACAATTCCTCTTGCGAAACAAGGTCATACGGTGATTGGAGTGGATTTACACGCAGGTATGCTTGAGCGAGCGAAGGAAAAAGCAACAAGAGAACGGGTGGACGCGTCGTTTTACCAGCAAGACTGCACGATGCTAAATCTTCCTGTTCAAGCCTCCATGGTGTTTATGATAGGAAATTCATTTCAACACTTTTTAACAAATAAAGATCAAGATCACTTGCTAGCAGGTGTCAAAAATCATTTGAAACCCGGTGGGCTGTTTATCTTTGATACTCGTAATCCAGTGCTTCAGGACTTGGCTGTTCCCGACAGATATGAAGTACGGGACACGAATGTATATAGTCAGGAAATTCTCGAGAAGCACGAGGAAATGTATGATCACGCAACTCAAATACTAACTTGCGAAACCATTCGCTTCGTTTACGAGCAGGATGAAGTCGTAAAAGAAGAAAAAGATCGCATTAAACTACGCTATACTTATCCATTAGAGCTTGAGCGCCTGCTTTCTCAGCATAACTTTCAAATGGTGGAGTGTTACGGCGATTGGATGAAACGTGAATTTACTGCTCAAAGTCCTCAAATGATTGTCGTCTGTAAATTGGGAGAATCGTAGAATGAATGTAGAGTTAACAAGATTTCGTGTGAAAAAGAATAAAACGCAAAAAGTGGATGAATGGCTCGCCTTTTTAAATGATCATTTATTAGATGTGCTCGTTACATTAGAAGGTGAAAAAATGTATGTGGAAACGATTTTTCGTGAAACGCTAGATGGTGAAGAATATCTTTATTGGTATTCGATCCAAGGAACTGGCGGTCAACAGGTCGAAGATTCTGATCATTGGATTGATAAAAAGCATCTTCAGTACTGGGAAGAGTGCATTGATCCTGACTTTTCCCCTGTTGACTTAAGCACAGAGGTAGTCATGATTCCACATAAGATTAAAGAAAGCATGAACAATAGTTAAGGAGATGGAACGATGAACGCACTGCTTGTCATTGACGCCCAGAACACGCTCCTACAATCAGGGGATTTTCGGAAAGAGGTTTCCGTCATTCGAAAGATGGTGAACGACTTCAAATCTAGCGGTTCACCTGTCATTGTGATGCGACATGTGAGCGAGGAAGAACACCATTCGTTCTACAGAGAAGAAGCAGGCTCTCAGCTTCCTCCCGCCTTACAAGAAAGCGCCGACTATATTATCGAAAAGCGCACGCCAAGCGCTTTTTTTCAAACAAGTTTGGATCAGCTTTTGCAGACGTTAGACATTAAACACGTCTTTATTACAGGCTTTAACATTGAATATTGCTGTCTATTTACTGCGGTTGCTGCATTTGATCGTGGCTATGAGGTAACGCTGATTGAAGATGCCACAAGCACGGTC
This sequence comes from Priestia koreensis, assembly GCF_001274935.1. Classification (GTDB taxonomy): domain Bacteria; phylum Bacillota; class Bacilli; order Bacillales; family Bacillaceae_H; genus Bacillus_AG; species Bacillus_AG koreensis. Next base: position 110,061 of record NZ_LILC01000016.1, read on the forward strand.
AATACAGACGAGACGTACGAAATGCCTGGCTTAGACATTCGTGATTTTATCAGTAGTATATTAAATCGCTCTGATGTTATTGAGGTAGTCGAGTATGAGAAATATTTGACGGCCCAAACGGATAGGTAAACAAAGCGCCAGTGCGTAAATTGCACCGGCGCTTTTACGTATACTCAAAACAAACAACGGCATTTCCTTATTAAATACGTCCTCGTAATCTGGAAACGGTTTTATGCATGTTTGAGGAATAGACATAAAATCTTCTCCTTTTTTATTACTATCTTATCATGTTTTTCTATTTCGAAAGAAAAGTTTTCAGAAAATAGTTGAATACGGCTTTTTTTAGGTGTAATATTACACTATAAATAACATAAGTAATGTAAGAGGTGCACAATGGATAAGCAGCAAATAGTAGAAACAGTGTCAAAAAAAATACGTCTCGTTCGCCATGAGAAAGGCTTTACTCAGGAACAAATGGCAGAGGTTTTAGGGCTTTCAAAAAAGACGCTCGTTCAAATTGAAAAGGAACGTTCGCTCGCTACATGGACATGTATCGTTGCGGTATGCGCTCTGTTTCGAGAGTCGGAAATTCTTCAAAATGTGCTCGGTGATGACCCATTAGAAGTGATAGAACTTCTAGCACTAGACACGATCGAGATGCCAAAGGAAAAAACGATGGGCGGCAAAGTATGGTGGAAGCTTCTTGAAGAGAACGACCGATTTAAGCTTCAGCAAAATATGGTTAGTCAGCACTATCGAATTATTGATCAAGACCACTACCGCTGGTTTAGCTCTTTTGATCAAGAAGAAGCCTATGCATATTTTAAAAAGCTTTCAGAATAAGGGGGGCTCTCCCCCTTTCTTTCTATGCTTATTTTTGTAAACAGAAATGGTAGCGTTATCGCTTAGAGGAATTATTAAATCGAAAGGAAGATTTTTTATGAATTATTCTCCTGTAAACTATTTCACGTTAAAAGCATTTTTTATCGGTATTTTCGTTGGAGCTGCTTTCATCACAGGCGTCACGTGGTCACTTATTTTTGGATTTACCGGATTAAAGGTAACAGGTATTATTTTATTAGCACCGTTTGCGTTTGTAGCTGTAGTCTGCTTTATCTGGGTGCTTCGAAAAGAAAATATTACTAGACAAAATAACTAGATTATGAAATGGAGATGCGCATATGGCTTTTTTAACACGTAAAACGTTTAAACTTACGTCCATTATTTTAGGTGTCATTGTAGCGTTATGTACAATGATTTTAATCCCAGTTGGTTATATCATTTATGCATCAAACAACGGAGATCCATATGAAAATTACGTTCTAGATAAATACGTACCAAGTTATCTTACAGAGCAAGGATACAAAGAGAAGGATATAAAGGAAAAAATCATTACGTACCTTGGGGGAAATGATTCTTATTTTGAATCAAAATATCGCGTAGAATTTAACGATGAGCCCGGTGTTTATTATTTTTATGCAGTGAAACTCTATGGAAAACAAGTCACCCAGCTTTGCTTTCAGGAATCTATTTATGATCCGAGTATTAAAAACCATATTCCCAAAACAGGGCTCCATAAAGAAAAAAATTGCACGAGCAGATAAGCTGCTAAGAGGGCTTTTATATCTATTCAAGCACTTCTTCTCCTCCTCTTCATATGTTTCTACTAGTAAACGATAAGCATTCTTTCTTTTTTGACAAGATCAATCCATTACATATATTTACAACTTCTAGGTCGTTTTCTATACTGAGAGTAAGGCGCATTTTAGCATATAAAAAAACCGAAGAAACAGATCTAGTCACAAAGGAGATCATGATATGGACATTCGTATTCCTACCTCACTAGATATCCCGCATATAACAGAATTAATGAATCAGTTAGGCTATCCAACAACGATTGAGCAAATGACCAAGCGCTTTACTCATATTCAATCCCTTCCCTATTATCATACGTTAGTTGCCGAGGAGGATAAGCGAGTCGTCGCGTTAGTTGGATTATCTACGGGCGTTTTTTATGAGCATGATGGAGTCTCTGTGCGGATTGTTGCATTTGTAGTCCATAAAGAATATCGCAGGCGTGGAATTGGTGAGAAGCTACTGAAGGCAGCTGAACAATGGGCTATTCTACAAGGAGCTACGGGTATCGGCTTAAATAGTGGAAATCGTGAGGAAAGACAAGCTGCTCATGCTTTTTACCAAACCCTTGGGTATGAAGCAAAAAGCACGGGATTTCAGAAAACATTGCAATAATAAAAGAATTAGCTTTTAATCAACCTATAAGATTGAAGAAAGTAGCACAAATATATTTGTCAATTATGCTCTTGTATTGATCATATGGTATTCATTCAAAAGCCCCTTCGTTTAATGAAGGGGCTTTTGAATGAAATGGTATCATGTCATAGCTTAAAAAGTACTAAGCAATAATCTTCTAGATCACCCGAGGAACAAAAAACTCTCTTGCTAAATGATTTATTTTGTCAGGCTTCTCAACGACTGTCCAATGCCCACATTCTTGAATTTCTGCTAGCTCTGCATGCGGAATATATTGAAGTAAAAGTTCTTGAATAAGAGCTGGCGTGATCATATCATCACTTCCCTGTGCAACCAGTACCGGAATAGAGGGTTCCAATCGTAAGGTTGTAGCGGAAGATTTGTTTTTTAAAAGGAAACAGGCTCTCTCTTTTCCTGATCGTTAAAAAAATTCTTTTTTATAGCGAATGGCAAGATAAATGGCAGCAGCGAAAAAGACGAACGAGTATTTAAACAAGAGGAAAATTTGCCACATATATTCTTTCGGAAAAATGATGTCACATAGGATGAATACACAAAGCATAATGTAAGCTGTTCTCAGTGAGATTCCCATTGTTCTTTCATCAGACGGCCCCATTTTTCGATGAAATACGTATGTGAGAATGGCGCCAACAACTAGTAACACAAACCCACTTCCAACAAGAATGTTCCAATTTCCGTTGGAATGTTCAGCCCAAGATCTTATAGGTTGGAAAATAGCATGATGAATGTTTGACATAAAATTAATCGTCATTTTAATCATTTCCTTTCACATAACTAAAAATTTCATTTACATCCACGTTGAAAAATGCCGAAATTCGATAGGCTAACAACAGAGTTGGAACATAATTGCCCTTTTCCATTACGAAGATGGTTTGTTTTGACACGCCGACTTGATTTGCCAACTCTTGCTGAGACAGTCTAGCAAGTACACGATATTCATACACCTTATTTGATATGGAATCACCAATATCCTTCTTCATGATCTTCACCTCTTCATTTGAATTGTAATCCATTTTCTTCTAAAAATAAAGTGAACTTATACAAAATTTATAAATATATTTATTTTAACTAATATTGATTTAACATATTTAAAGTAAATATGTATAAAAAGCCCAACGAAATGGATGATTTCGTTGGGCTTTGGATAAAATGCGCCTAGCACTTTTTCATTATTTATTGGCAATTAGCTGCTGCTCCGCTTTTGAAAATTCTTTGATCATTTAACAGTTTGTGTTGAAGTAGAGGGACAATAAACAGCGTCCGATATGTCTCGAAAAAAGTCACACATTGTTTCAGGATAATGAAACGTTGAGAAAGTTTCTTTGATTGCTCTAAACATCTCTTCCTTTGAGTTAACCTATTTCGTTATATCATATTCTAACGCTTTCTCATCCCAAGTAAGATCGTGATCATCTACGTGAACATGCCAGTCGGCTCCTTTTACAACGTTGCGAATGTTAGAGAGAAGTGTCGCCCAATGAGTAACCCCATCAAACATGGCCTCTGCACTGTTACTTGGCAATTGAGTAGATCCTTCAAAAATAACATCAGGCTCCGTTGGACTCTTCGAATCATACACGTAAAAACTTGTCCAATTGTAGCCTTGACCTGTGTTTAGATATTCTTCTATCTCTTTATCAACAGAATAGTTTTCGATTAACTGAGTAATGAGGGCCTGCTCAGATGAAGTGAGCTTTTGCTTTCTTGTCGCTGTGTAATAAATGGATACGCTCATTATCTTATCTCTCCTTTTTACTAAACGTTTGAAAATGGTGACAACGATGGATTACTTTATGTTTAAAATAGATATTGGCAAGCTTGCTTTATAGATTATCGTTCTCTAAAGTTCGGTGAATTCGACTCAAAAATTCCCTTATGATTCTTGAAAGACCGTTATTGGCATTATAAAAGTAACCAAAAGAATACGTTTTGTAGTGAGGGGGAGCAAAATTAACAACCACATATTCATTGCTTCTAGATAATCCAGCATCTGTCTTAAAGGCATAGTCAAATCCTATATTAATTGCCGTATTGTTTTCCAATGTGTGTCGGATGGTATCTACATTATTAGTTGTAAATAAAATATCAAATGGGAACGCATTAAAACCCGTCATAAACTCTTGAATGTATTTGTCATTGTATAAGACGATTGGCTGGTTGACCAGCATCTCTTCTTTAATGAGGTTTTTTTGTGCTAATGGGGATTGCTTGTTTGCTGCAACAACCATATGACCATCTAAAAGCTTTTTGAACACTAAATTTCGGTACTTCTTTTCTTCCTTTTCTGTATATGTAATAAAACCAACGTCCACTTCTCCTTCTAGGACTTTATCAATAATATACTCTGTACTATTCTCATAGACACAAGCTTTTATATTTGGATATTCTCTTTTTATTTCTGTTACTAAATTAACGAGGATTTCCATTGGACCGGGGTAAGTAGCAATTTTTATTTCGCCGTTCATTGTATTTGTGTACGCTTCTGCTTCGTCCGTAAATTCTTGGATCTTTTGTAGCGCGGAAGCCGCCTTATTGATTAGCCTGTGACCTTCTTCTGTGGGTACAGATCCTCTCCTAGAACGATGAAAAATCATGATATTTAGTTCTTTCTCTAAATTCGTTATCGATTGACTAAGTGCAGGTAACGTGATGTGAAGATTGTCAGCTGCTTCTTTTAAAGAACCAGCCCTCCCTATTTCGACCATATATTTTAATTGTTCAATATTCATAATTCCCTCTTTTTCGTTTAGTTAAGTATTACTTAAGGATAGTTAATATTAACCAAATTTATCATAAGTAAAGTTGATTGTATACTTACAGTGTAATAGAAGAAATCACATGACATAAGGAGATGTAGCAGATGAAAGCGTTAAGATGGCATAATCAAAAAGACATTCGCCTTGAAGAAATAGAGGAACCCGTTTTAAAATCTGGTCAAGTAAAAATGAAAGTAAAATGGTGTGGAATTTGTGGAAGTGATCTTCATGAATACTTAGGTGGACCTATATTTATTCCAGTTGACCAGCCACATCCCCTCACAAATGAGACAGCTCCAGTAACACTTGGACATGAATTTTCAGGAGAAGTAGTAGAGGTTGGAGACGGTGTTACTCACTATAAGATAGGTGATCGTGTAGTTGTTGAGCCAATCTTTGCTACACACGGACATCAAGGTGCTTATAACCTAGATGAACAAATGGGATTCTTAGGCTTAGCTGGTGGAGGAGGAGGTCTGAGTGAATATGTTGCGGTGGACGAAGAGCTTCTATTTAAGCTTCCAGATGATTTATCCTATGAACAAGGTGCTTTAGTAGAACCAGCAGCCGTTGCTCTTTATGCTGTTCGTTCAAGTAAAGTAAAAGCAGGAGATAAAGTCGCTGTATATGGCTGTGGACCGATTGGCCTTCTTGTAATTGAAGCGTTAAAAGCAGCAGGAGCAACTGATATTTATGCAGTAGAACTGTCTCCAGAACGACAAGCAAAAGCAGAAGAATTAGGTGCTATCATTGTTAATCCGGCTGAGGTTGGCGATACAGTCGCTGAGATTGCTAGATTAACTGATGGCGGCGTAGACGTATCATTTGAAGTAACGGGTGTGCCTGTTGTATTACGCCAGGCTATACAATCAACGGGAATTGGCGGAGAAACAATCATCGTTAGCATTTGGGAAAAAGGAGCAGAAATTCTGCCAAACGATATTGTTATTAAAGAACGAACGGTCAAAGGAATTATTGGATATCGTAACGTTTTTCCTGCTGTATTATCTCTTATGCAAAAAGGCTACTTCTCAGCAGAAAAGTTAGTGACAAAAAAGATCGCCCTAGACGACGTAATTAAAGAAGGTTTTGAAAGTCTAATTAAAGAAAAAAACCAAGTTAAAATCCTAGTTAAATCAGAACAGTAATCAACATTGTAATAATGTAGAACTAGAAATTCTCTAATGATAAGGAGGGGATTTCTAGTTTTTTTACAGAGAGAAATGTATAGATAATATATGTAATTTTCTTATCTATTTTACCATTCTGATTTAACTTAAACCGAATCGTCCAAGTGGCATTGTACGTCTAGATCTATTTACGAACCCATCATAGTTAGGTAATCTAGTGTAAGAATAGAAATCGAAAGAAAACTTAGCGAAGCAGGTGGAATCTTATGTTACCAAGCGTTATTCGAGTAAAAGGTTTTACAAGAGAAAATAGATACGAAATGATTGATCATGCGGTAAATAGCATTCAGACGTGTGGGGGCTGGGTAACAAATCATACGATGTATTCCAACAAAATAATTGTGATTAATTTTGAAATAGAAGCAAAAGGAGTAAGAAATCTATTGCATTTGTTTAATCAAAACGGACTAGTTTTATTTGCAGAAATCAGCCAAATGATGAATGAATTTTCTGAGGACATCGTAAAAGGTAAGGAAGAGAAGGAAATAATGGGTTCGATAAATATTACGTTTATCAACGGTGAACCACCGACAAGAAACGAGGTTCCTCCTATTCCAGGTTGAAGTTCTCCTCAAATAGCTGTCTAATCGTTAGAAATGTATTTTCATGATAGCTGCCACTTCAATATTTTCGCTGCTTCCCTTTTAGTTCTCCTGTTTCTCATTGTAAGACATACTAAGATGCGTTTTTGTTCGTATCATATTCCCTTTACCTTTACCTTTACCTCTCTATCACCTTACTCGTTAAAGCTATCAATCTCTTCTTTCCAAAAAGCCCCTTTACTTAAAGAGATTGCATCAATTTTTTGAAGTGCACTGTAAATCCACTCTACTAAATCGTGAGGTGCATTTTTCTCGAGATATGCTCTTCTTCCGTTCGCGACTTTTACTTTTTTTATAAATTCCAAGTAGACAAGTAATGTTTCAGCAAAGTTTGCTATCGTGGTATTAATTAGCACAATTTTGTTATCATGATCGTAATCTATGTACACAAGTTTTGAATTAGACTCATCAATGCAGATGGGATATCCACTTCCAGTAAATCCAAAATATAAAAACTTCTCATACATCGTCCCTAATTGATCATTTTTTTTGACTAGCCTATCTCCACCACCGTTATCGGCAGATTCAAACGTGAGAAACGGAGGAGCGGACTCTGGGAAGCCTGCTCTAATTAAAAAATCTTTCGTTCCTGGAGATAGGCAAAATGAATTGATTATTTTTTCATCATAATTAATTAAACCATAAATGTCTCTATTCCAACTGTCTAAAAAGTCTTGTGGTAAAATCATCTTTATACCTCCATTACCTATTATCTATTTTCAACAAAACAACGAAGTATCATCTGGTATAACGAATAGTCGATTTTCTAAGATCATCATTATATTTTCAGGCTCTAAAAAAGCACTTGTCGTCTCTTCACGGAAATCAAGGACTTTGCGTTCATGTGTTTCTAATTTTTTAGGATTAGCTATAAGTTTTGTAGTATTGTAAAAATAGGATGCCCCCTTTTATGTATGATGAAGTAGCTGCAATAGCTAAAATCCTGATTGTAACCCTATTTCTGGTTTACTTATTCTTCATCAAACATTAGGTCATCTGTTTGTTCTCTATCTCTTTCAATTCCTTCTATCGTTTTAATTAAATTCTTAACGAGTAGGAGTGTAATCTCTTCTTCACCTTCATAAATTTTAATGCTTGCTCCCATTCGAATCAATTCTTCAGCAGACAGTACTAAACACTCTAATTCTCCTTTATTACTATAACTACATTTAATAACTGGTTTGCCCATGAGGATGTTCTCTCTTATGTCCCCTATAGATTTAGATGTTCTTCTTCTTAACAAACGAATATGCTTGTTGACATTGTAATCGTTAAGAACTACTAAATGAATTGTTTCCACCTTTGCTATTACCTCTTCCCTAATTTTTCAAGTAAATGTTCTTTGTCTTTTTATACGAGCCATTCCTATATATGATAGAATAGGATATTCCTTTAGCCGTTAAACAGGCTATTTCGCAGCACTGTACATACGCGATGTGCTTTTAGGGCTTGTCCGTTAAATTAGTTTTTTAGCGTGATTTACTAAAAAGGTTGCTGATAGCTTTAGGAATGAAAAAATGTGTAAAGACGGCACAAAGCAATGATTTGAGCGGGGTGTGTAAAAGTGTTATATGCTGATAACTATCATTTGCATTTAGGTTATTATGAAAATGACTTTGATTTAGAAGCTGTCGCTTTTAAAAGACAATCACAAAACATGTGGGACATCTTCTTTGATTTCAAGCAATATGATTTGAAAAAACCTTCCCAAGGGAACGAATTAAAAGGATTTGGCACAAAAATCTTTTCTATTGAAATTGAGGAACTTGATGATCATTACGGTGGGAAGAAATTTGAACAGTGGTTATTAAATTGCGGAATCGTATAGAAAGCTAATTGTATTAGCTTTCTACATGTGTGTGTGTTAAATTATACTCGTATTTAGCTTCAAACTTATCATTTTACACATTATATATTAGTTTGATTTCAGTAGGCATGTCTTTTTCACATTTTTGGAATACTACTCCAATTTCTTCGCCATCTTCACTTACAATGTATAGACACTGAAACATTCGTCTAGGAGCCATATCATATCTCACTCTTCCAAATGCATCCTTAATCCTGTGATGTTGTGCAAATGATCAATAACCACTGCTTAGATAAGGACGTAATTCCTCCCGGTTTTCTAACATAAAATGATTTAGAGGACGACGTCTTGGTAACCTACTTGCATCACTTCACCTTTTTTAAGACAAATACCTAACCCATTTTCCATATCCCATGTGCAATCAAATGTAAGTCCGATATCAAATAAATTGATCAGATCATTATCTGGCACAAAAATTCCAACTAAGGTTATTTGTTTAAGAAGCTGAGTAGCTGTCTCTATTAAGGGATAGGTTTCGTTAGGCTCAACTTCATAACCAAGTTCATATCTTTCCTGTTTGTAGTAGTCTAATATAGCCTTCAAAATACTTTGTTGTAGTTGATCCCACTTTTCGATTAAAAAGTTATATGCACCATATTGTCCTGCTTCAAATTGTTCTTCATCTTCTCCACTGACAATTACCGCAACTCTAACTTCAGTTCCAAAAAATTCCATATTTTTATATCCAATCCAGTCGTAACCATTAAACTCAAGTTCTCCAAAAACCGCATCATTCATTTTCATTTTCATTTTCTCTCCTCAGCAGCTTATCAACCAATAACTATTCCTTGGCCACTTCTATCCATTGATCAAATTTATTCTATTGTCCACACAGAATCAGTAATGACATACAAATTCTTAATAGCAGCTTCTTTAGCTTTATATGACCTCATATGCATTTTACTTTCAATGTTTCCTATAGTTAATGAAGTTTTCAAGTTTATTCTTCACATACTTGAATAATTTCTTTTGGGGTAGATTTTAAGATTAGCACCTCTGGTTTTAAATAGGGCTCCGTTAGTTAGTAAATAGTCTCCAAGTGTCATCATACTTTCTCAGTACCGTTTGATCCAATATTCAATGGCTGATCTATTACCAATATTTAAAGCTTCCTAGTATTTAATTATTTCTGTATTTTTTCTTTTCTTCTTGTAATGTTAATTCTGCACCTTACAAATTAATTAAATTAAATTTAAAATCTTCATACATTAAAAAGGCTTCTTTCAGTATCTCTTCTAATTCTTCATAACTTCGATACACGGGCTTTTTTATTCTTTCATTCGGATCAATTAATAATCTAGAGTAAACGCTCCAAGGACTGCCTAATCTTAGCTCATTATTATAATAAACAACCCAAATAAACTCCGTCATTCCATATTCTAAAATTACATTACACCATATCGTATAATTCGTTGAATCAATGACAACTCCGACTTTGAAAAATTTTTCCTTGCTATTAAAAGCTGCATCATAACCTAACTTTGCAAATATTTCGTTAACTTTTCCTAAGTTATAATTTTCTAATCTATCATTTACATCATTGGGATTCCCTCTAAATCTGTCAGATAACAATTTATATCTATTAACGAATTCGATTTTTTCTAAAACTGTTTTTATTTGGGGTTCCATTTCAAAGCTCATTTTCTGCTCCTCCATAAACCATAAGTCTATTCCATAATTGTTTTTATCTTTTAATATGCTAAAATAGTCATATTTGCCGTGCTTCGTTTTCACAAAGATAGCAATGGTTTCGTTATCCTATATTTCTTTGTAGATTTTTCCTTTTCACTTCCTCAAACCATTCATCCGCAAATTAATAATAGTATTCACATTAAATTGGATCATGTGGAAATTCAGAATGATATTTATTTATTAAAGCCTTATCATCCGGTTCTTCGCCTAAGTACTTATTTTTCCAAATCGCCATTTGGTCGCTGAAACTATATTCTGTATCAAACCAATTGGTATAGTCAAAATGAACATTTAGTTCGCCTGTTTTCTCTAGTTTCAGCGTGAAAGAATACCAAAGTTCCTGCTCTTCCCTTTGAAAAACGTCTCTTACTTCTTCTGATAAGGAATAGAGCTTTCTTTTATGTAATTTAAAGGATTTTTCGTCCACGTGATACTTGAAGGGGATTTTGAGACTATATACATGCAAACTCGGATTGGATGAAGGCTGATAGAAGAAGTATGTTCCTCCACCCTCCTCTGAAATTTGGGCATAATAGTAAAATCTGTCCCATTCTTCTGGAATCATTTTATGGACAGTTTCGGCGATCTTTTTATATAAATCGTTCAATCTTTTCTCCAACTATTTCATCCTCTCGATTTATTTTCTATAATTTAAAACCTTAAACCTTAAACCTCTCTACCCCATTCATCACAAGCGTTTGGGTCCCATTGTTTTTGTAATCGCTTAATTTAACACTTACACAGCGAATAAGAGGTTTTCACCTAAAGTCATATTGTTTTATCTATAATAAAAACCTTAAATCGTGGTTAGCCAATCAAAGCTATCACTTCAATTACTCCTCGCGTCTAACCACTGTCTAGCTTCTCCACCTATTAGGATGTTTGGTCGTTCTGGGGTTCCAATATTAATACTTTTAATAAAAGCTTCTTCTAACCCTTGAATCCCCGTTAGGTTAGCTCCTTTTAGTAATACATTTTCAAACGTCGATTCGCTTACGTCTGCATTTTGAAGGTTTGCATGACGAAAATCTGCATGATCAAAAAGGGCTGCTACTAATTTTGCATCACTTAAGTTTGCATGATTAAATGTAGTTTTAATGCAATCACTCTTAGCAAATCTTGTATTTCGAAGGTTTGCGTTTGTAAAGTTTGCATAAGAAACATCTGTTTTATAGAAATCCGCATTTTCTAGATTCGCACATACAAAGCTTGAAGAACAAATAGTTGAAGAATACATTTCTATATCGATTAAATGCATATTATTAAAGAGACAATCTGTGATATGTGCCTGATTTAATGAATAGTTCATTAAATCCACTTGGGTCAACTTTACTTCATCGAGAACTAACTTCTTGCCTTCTAATCCTAGAGAATCAAGCCAAATTTTATGTAATTCTAAAAGATGAATTAATTCTCTTTTATTGGGATTATTAATTATAATTCCCCCTTTAAGGATACCAAATATTCCTTCTTGTTGTACTGCCTACCCTTCAACTCGTAATTCAAATAATAATGTGTTGTAATGAGCTTTTGGTATTTATCTATACTTTAGGAATAGCAATTGAAATTCCCGGTGACTCATTGATGAGCATATCTGAAATACTTGGGTTTGCTTTTTTTAACTTGAATATTTGAATTTTTGTTAATTCAGGGGTAAACGATATATCTTGTGTTTTGAAATCCACCTTCGCAATTTTGTTTTTGAGTTTAAATATAAAAACCTTCCATTCTTGCAACGAAGAATTCAAAACTTCCTCCGGGCTTACTAATAGTCGATATCCATCGGCATAATGGAACATTAATAATCCCGTTCCTAAGTCACAATGGTTGTTTTCAAGAATAGCATTTGGAATATCCAATCCACTATTCCAGTTATAATGTGCCGCAAAACAATGAAGGATAATGGGATTCTGTACATTCTTTATTCGACTTATTGTATCCTCTTTACTTGTATGATAAAGTAATTCCTTAAGTAATCTAATATCTTTCTTGTCCATTACACGTTCCCCCTTTTGTTAACGTATTTTCGCTTCTACAATACTGGTAATAGTTTGTTCCTATTAAAAAAGCACTCGTTGCCTTTAGTCGACAGTGAAGTGCTCTACATTTAACTAATACTTTGGTGGAAATTCCAATTTTAAATCGCGACATCCTGATAACCTATTTGCGCTACTTTTTCGTTTAATAAACGGATTCCTACCCCATTCTCTATATCCCATGTACAGTTAAACGTCATGCCAATATCTCGCTCGTCAAAAATATCTGCATATGGAACAACAATTCCGTCCAACGTTATCATTTCTATTAGTTGATCTTGTGTTTCAATAGGTGGGTAATGGTCGTTTACTTCTATGTCATAACCCAGCTCATGTCTCTTTTGTTTGTAGTATTCGACTATTGATTGCAATAAATTTTGCTGTAAGTATGCCCAATTCAGCATTAGTGCTTGATATGCAGCATATTGCTCGTCACTAAATTCCCCATTTTCTTCACCATCTACCATCAAGGATATCTCACATTCTCTTCCGAAAAAATAAACGGTTAAATCTTTAACCCAACCATACTCGTATTCAAGTTCACCGAAAATAGGATCATTTATATTCATGTTACCATCTCCTCTTTTTATGGATAGACACTATGCCGTCATAACTTGTTTATTTTATCTAAGCATGTTATTTGGGTATTTATGAAGGGCCTAGTTATCATATACCATCCTTTTAAACGTCATCCACACACCTTACCCCACGTTTTCAATAACAAAATGCAGTGAGGATCTTATGGCTAAATTAACTACTAGAACTTACGAAGACTTTACCTAGTGCCGCAAACGTTTAAAGCTTGTTCCGCTTTACTTCCTCAAACCATTCATCCGCAAAATCCTCAGGCAGTTTTGTGTCATGAATGGTATGTAACAATTCATACACTAACTTCATTTCGATTGGCATTGCTTCCTGGTATTCAATACATAATAATTTCATTTTTTTTGATGTCTTCACATAGTATACGCGGGACCATTGATTGACGGTTTCCGGATATATCATACTGTTCATCTCGATCTCTTACTGTGTCATTTACTTTGTCATTTACTTTGTCATTTACTTTGTCATTTACTTTGTGACACTCTACATATGTGTCATTAATTAAGTAGAAAAACTCACTACCCGTAATTCCTTCCTCAATGGGAGGCATGAATATATACTTCATCTGCTTGATCTTCAACATATTCTAGGCAGATCGAGATCATATCCCCTTGCAACTCACTAAACTGATCTTCAAATTCTTTCACTCTACTTTTCACTCTTTCCATTTCCTAGATACTTCTTCCAAGCAACATTGGGTGAATATTAAAAGATAGGGGAAAGCAAAGGTTGGGCTTCGAAGAATAGAAATGGTTTGAAAGGCATTTAGCCAATCAAGGTGTTTGCTTGGAAACCAGGATTAATCTCTCTTAATACAAAATATCATTATTTGAACCTCAAATTTAATCCATGTACTCCTCGGCAATTTGTATACTTCTCTTTAAGTTTAAGTCTGGGTATCTTTGATCTAGGCTATATAGTAATTCAATATACTTTTTACTTTGTAAATTATATGCCACTTCTTCAAAAATCTCACTTAAAAATGAAAGTTCTGTTTTTGTACAAATCTGTAAAAAATTCAGGGTCAAGTTTTCATCTTCACTTAGTAAAACAATTAGCTTTTCCCATTTTTGTTCAATTCTTGGATCATTATCATCTAGTAATGCTCGTGCACCTAAGACTGCTCTAACTTTTTCCTCAAACATTGTTAATACCTCCCTTTATAACTACGGGGAAGCCTAATTGTAATCCCATTTCTTTAATCTTAGTTTCTGATACTTCTGCATCAGCATATTCCCACTCTAAATCTTTTCTCATCTAATACCCTCTCCCCATAATTTATTTCCACCAAGATGGTTAACCCCATGAATATCTGTTGATACTAATTGCATCTTTCCAGGAACCTGATGATGGTGCCAAGTAAGCCCCTTTATTCTTGCTCTCCCCTTTTCAATCTGATTAAGCTGTTGTGGAGTAAAAAGTTCCCTTGATGCTTTACCTTCTTCAATTGCCTTTTTTAATATCCTTGTACACTCTTTAAACTGTTCTGTATCTTTCATAACATAATATTCTTTCTTTAACTTTAACGTAAATTTTAAGTTATCTCCTTTAAAAATAGCAAAACCTAACACATCATAGTCTACACCCTACACATGTGTACCTCCTGCCAATCCTTTATTAATTACATTATTTTTGGGTGAAGCGTTTAAAAAGTCATCAACATATCCTATCCCTCCCAGTTGAGGTTGAGGACGTAAAGTCGGTATCTCCGCATCTAGTAAAGGTTGAAGCTGCTTTTGAACAGGTTCATACACCTTCTTCGACCAATTGCTTGCTGCTTTTGGGCTGATGACATTTCTCATATCGCTTAATGTTTTGGTTGCTGTATGTGCAGGTACACGCGGAACGTTTGTTACTTTTGGAATGGATTTTACGGCTGCTCCTGCGGTTTTTTCTCCTCCAATGACGCTCGCAAACAGAAACATGCTGTTTTCCCAGTGCTCTTTTAAAAGAGGTTTTTCCGGATTAAGTGCCTGCTGTCCTACATCTAAGAGTCCCATCATTGCGTGATTGACAAAGTCATACGGTGAATCAAACAATTTCCCCCTCGTTCATTCAACCCTTCTTTGAATGAACTTATCTATCGAAACCTCTATTTCCATCGCATGTTTTTTCCCTTGTATGCTAGCACTTGTATAAAATTTAATACTTAGTACACTAATTAAATAATCAGTGAAAATGCAAAAAAGCACTCATCGCCTATAATAGACAATATAGTACAGCCTTAATAAGCTCTCGATTCAAAACATATAATTAATACTCTTCAATTACCTAAGCATCCGTCCTTAATCAAGTTTAGTATTTTTTATAAAGGCAAAGACTTGAAAGGAATAAAATCCTTCAAAATAAATACAGTTTTTTTTATTTCTTTATCTGATATCTCTCTTTAATTTTATTCATATATTTTCCTATCTCTGACTCATTTTCTGGATGTCTGGCTATATAAGCACCAGTTATTTCTTTTAAATATATAAATAAAGTTTCATAGTCTATTATTACTTCTTCATCCTCTTCTACTGCAGGATAATCGAAATAAAAGGCTATCCCTTCATCTCCAAAGTAATCCTCTTCCCATTCTTCATAGTCTTCAGCAAATACAGACCAAACATGCTCTATTCCATACCCTTCTCCACCAGATAGTTTTTCTAATACTTTTAAAAATCTGTAATCTCCTAGAACTTGAAAATAGTAATTAACTAGTTTCTTATTTTTATCTTCCATTTTATCACCCCATATTATCTAATCATTTAAAGTTGGGAAGAAATTTGTTATTTTCCCTGTTGTTTCATCAATATAACCTTCAAATTTAACACCATTTTTATAGATTCCTGTAATTTTCCTTCCAACTATTTCACCATTTTTCATCGCTTCTTCACCGCACTTTAAAATTTGTTCATCTAAAATTATCTTTGGATCATAAACTGTTTTCGGTTTTCGAACTTCTTTAAGTTCTCCAGGTATAATATTCCCCTCTCTATTTAACGCAGGTAATCCATATTCAATTTCGTAAATACCTTCGATTGTAGAGTGTTGTCTCTTGGATATAATACAACTTTGTAAATCCCATCCACTTTCAATAAATGCATTCTCAAAATTCTCCATATTATGCTCACAGACAATTCCTTTATTTTTCTTTCTAACTATATCTTCTACGTTTATCGCTACGAGCGTTGTCGTTCTCGTTAGTTTGTTAGCTATGCCATATCATAACTACCCCTTCCATGTAAAATGGCATCTCGCCTAAGTCTCGTTCTTGTTCAGTTCCTCCAAGCATTAACTTTATACTCCATGATGGTACAACCATCATAAGTTATGAATTTCACACAATCATTATTCAATTCATTCCTAACTTAAACCTTTCTTTTTTTGCTCCATTCATTTTCTTCTGATCCAAGTTTATTTCCATATTAATCAATACAATCTTTGTTTTTCTGGTGTATAAATTTAAATCGAGTAAGTAAGTGTGGTCGTTATATATAAATGTTACTGCAACCAATCTCGTAATTCTGCATACCATCTTGAGTTTTTGATTCAAAACGATATTATTTCCTATTTTTTCCAATAAAAAACCTTGAAGGGCTATAAAGCCAATCAAGGTCTCTAAATTTTTTTAAATGTCTAATAAAGTATTCACATCTACATTATTTACTAACAATTCGGTTAGCGATGGTGCAATTTTCACTGCCTCCTCAATGTCCAAATCTGCGAATCTATTATAGTATACCCCAAAGCCATCTTTACCCTGTAGATAGATTAATGCACCACCTCCTTCATCATCACCAATTGCGAGCGAATTCGGAAGATGTTTCTGCACTTCATAAGCTTCATTCATTTCTATGCACCCAGATGCTCCCCAAATCCGAATATACATTTGGTCGCTAACATTAAATTCAATGTCTGAAGCTAGCTGAATTATTTCTATATATTCTGTAGGTACACCTATTGTCGAAAAATCCTTAAGTGCTTTAATTTCTTCTTTTTTCGAAGGAGATTTTCTAGCATTAATTGTGTACAAACTACTGATATTATCTAGTATGTTCATTAATAATTAATCCTTTCAAACTTAACACCTAGTTTATCTAGCATCTTGTATTGTTTTTCAAGAACTTGACTAGTAGTATTTCTTAAAAAACCAGCTTTGGTTAAATCGTCCACCATGAATTGTAATTCTTCCTGTAAAGTCGTGCTCCATTTCCCTACGCCTGAAGCCATCCGTTCATTTCTTCTCGCAGTTTCAGCATTCGTAATGGCTGTATGTGGTAATCCTTTTCCTGTCTCGATAGTTATTGTCGGAGCAAGTTTAGAATCATACCCATACTGACTTAAATTATTTTTCGCCAACTCTTGCTGTAATCCATGATGAGATTGTAATTTTCCACCATTTGGACCATCTCCTTTTGGTTTAGGTAAGGAATCCTTATGTGTTTTATTAAAATTAACATAATTAACTTCACCCGTACCCTTATCAGATGGATTTACAAATTCAATATCTTTAGGAAAAGACCTCAATGGTATGTACGATAGGAATAACCTTCCAGATTGATTTTTCCATTTGCATAAAAAAACAGATGGTTAACCATCATGAAGTTTTGTCGAAAAAATTACCTTTTCTTTTTATGTTCACTTTGCATATGCTTTGTTTTTCAATCATGTAACTTATCTAAAAAGTCACTGAATGTATCTGCGATATAAAATACATTTTCTCTTGCTAGTTCTTCTACTTGTTCTTCTGTTAATCCTTCTTTTCGCATTAACATCTCTTTTTCACCAGCATTTTCATGTTCCCAAAATACTATTGTAGGCTTATTTCGATCGTCTTTATAATCAAAGCATATTAAATTCCCTGCTGGGTCAAAAGCAAAAGGAATTAACTCTAACGGAAGTGTATCTTTATAGTCATTAAATACTTCTATAATATTTTCATCATCATCCATATCGTACGTTAACAACGTACCAAAAACCTTCCTTTTCCCTTTAACTTCAAACACTTCTGGGCTAACGTGTGCTCCATTATTATCCATAATACATTCTATATAATCTAAGGGAAATTTAAAACCTAACTCCTGCTCAACATGCCTTACCTCATCTCGTGTAATAGGCTCATCTGCTGATCTCCATTGTACCTTACTCATCTAATTCCATCCCCCCATGATGAATTAATTTCCACCTAAATGATTAACTTTATGTGTCTTAGACACTACTAATTGCATCTTACCAGGTACTTGATGGTGAGG
This sequence comes from Priestia koreensis, assembly GCF_001274935.1. Taxonomy (GTDB): domain Bacteria; phylum Bacillota; class Bacilli; order Bacillales; family Bacillaceae_H; genus Bacillus_AG; species Bacillus_AG koreensis. The sequence continues at coordinate 128,333 of NZ_LILC01000016.1, forward strand.
CCCAGTCAACCCTTTTATTCTAGCCTCTCCGTTATATATATCCCTGAGTTGTTTTGTTATAAATACTTCTTTTAATATTTCTCCTTTTTCTATCGATTCTTTTAAAGCCTGTGTACATAACTTAAATTGCCTATAATCAGACGCTTTAAATATTCCTTTATCCAATGTCGTTTGAAATTTAACAGCCTCTCCTTTAAAAATTGGAAAGCCTAATATGTCATAATCTACACCTTTCACGTGTGTACCTCCCGCTAGTGCTTTGTTTAAATTAATACCTTAGCAATCCTTTGGCTAAAATAAGTACTAGGGCTGATGTGATGAGTAATTTGTTTAACCTAACTATATCTGGTATCGTACATTTTTAGAGTTTGCTTTTTTTAACTTCCTCAAACCATTCATCATAAATATCATCGGATGTTTTAATGTCGTCATGAATGTACATGAAATCATACTTGTATTCGGCTTTAAACTTTCCACTCTTCACATCATAGATTAATTTCATTTCGGTTGGCATTTCTCTCTGATGCTCTTTGCATAATACACTGACTTTTTCAATGTCCTCATTTAAAATATTTAATACCATTAAATTCCGTGTAGAAGATGTGTCATATTTTTCATCGCTGCCTTTTACCGCATCATTCAATTTGTGTGGTTTTACGTAAATATTATTAATTAAGAAAAAAAAGGCACTTGCTGTAATTCCTTCTTCACATGAACCATACACATAGACTTTATCAGCTCGATCTTCAACATATTCTAGGCAGATCGAGATCATATCCCCTTGCAACTCACTAAACTGATCTTCAAATTCTTTCATTCTATTTTTTACTCCTCTCATTTCCTAGATGCTTCTTCCAAGCAACATTGGGTGAATACATGACAGCCATTCGACTTTCATGGAAACTTGGCACAGCTATTACTTGAGCTGGTTCCAAATAGTTCATGACATCTAACCAGCGATCTAGCCATGTATCACCATCAGCTTCTAATGGATCCTGTAAAAGATCCATACAAACCCCGCCCCATTCTAATTCTGATACAACAGCGGGAGCATTTAATAAGAAGTCTCTATCAAACATTTCCAAAATATGACCGCTAAAATATGTTCTAGCTCCTATTCCCAAAGGACCGTTAGGACGAAATCTAACCGGTATAGGTAGCGATGAAATATTCATCCACTTTTGTAAACGTTCACGTTCCGTATTCCATGGATAAGGTACTGGCCAACACATTTGCGCTGTTCCAAAAGAAGGTTTTGCAATCTCTGCGATTTGATCAGCAAGTTTGAAAAAATCTGGCCACATTTTTTTTGCTATCGACTTTTGAAATTCAAGATCTAAAAATGAGCCGTGACCTGAGCGAACTTGAAAACTACCTCTATAATTTACAGATTTATCACGATACAGGTGAACTTCAGATACTCTCCCTTCTGAAACGACTTTTTCTAGAATTTCCTCGCGATTATACTCTACCCGTACCGTTTCACTGTTTCCCCAATGAGTAGGCGCAAATTTTTCATTTGATTCAAACACATCTAAAAGGCGTCCTAATAGCTCCTCTTCGTTAAAAGCTACTGTGGGGTACATTGAAATTGAAAAATAACTAGGTTTCATGTGTATTCTCCTTTACTATCGCTTAAATAAAGTCATGCAGCGTTTATTAGCGATCATAGCTAATGCTCGATCTAATGCAGGTAAAATGATATCCGATTACAGTTTATTTTTCTTTCTAACCATACCTTTTCTTTCTAGTAAATGTCTATCATAGCACTTTTAAAGTTCTACGCTAAAATGCAAAAAAGCACTTGTTGCCTCAAGTTGGCAATCAAGTGCTTTACGTTCATCTGTTCTTAAGTAGCATAAATTTGTAAGTTTTGCAGTAAAAGTATGACACCTTTTGTATGTCATGACAAATACTATCTTAAAACTTACGAGTTTGTACGAGTTCGTTAGTTTCATATACATTCCATGCGGTTTATATTTATCGCCCGGTAAAATGTCATCTCGCCTAAGCTCGTACTTCATTTTCTATTCTATCATTGCACATAATACTCTATGATGGTACAACCATCATGGAGTATCTATTTTCAAACAACCTATTATTTTTTCTATCCACTTCACATAAACTTTATTTTTCATTCATCATTATATTTTTTAATAGTGTAATTCACTTAAAAAATCAGTAAATGTATCTGCAATGTAAAATACATTCTCTCTTGCACGTTCTTCCACTTGTTCTTCTGTTAATCCTTCTTCTCGCATCAACATTTCTTTTTCACCAGCATTTTCATGTTCCCAAAATACCACAACAGGGTTATCCAAAAAAGTTCATAAAATAATAGAGTAATAGTTAATTTTGTATTTGTAATTCCCTTAAAACTTCTGTCCGCAAATCACTCGCAATATTCCCATTCTTATAATCATCCAATAAAAAATTTATTCTCTGAATATAACTATCTGAATCCTCTATACATTTTGCGAAACAATCCATAAAATGGTCTACTAATGTATCATCAACTAAAGCAATTGGTTCTGGATAATATTTGACACCTTCTCTTTCAAATGCTTTTCTACTAGTATAAGCAACTGCATCAATGACACAGTTCCAAGCTATGACATCTGTTTCATTATCTGACATCTCTTGAATTATTGTTATACCATTTTCCTCATTATCTAATAATTCATAAAGAATATCCCCTATATTTTCTTTACCTTTTAGCCATCCCCAACATTTATATATAACTTCCTGGGCTAAAATTTGATCTTCCTTTTGAGAAAATACCGACAAAACTTTTTCTGAAAGTCCAAGAAAAAATATTACTTTACCATCTTCTGTTAAACTACTAAAGTTAGTATTAGCCATAATTAACCTCCAACTAATCAATATACTTTCCATTTTTAATCATTAGATTAAGCCTACCAGTTACTTTAATACTTTCATCGATTTCCGATGTTACTTCGATTTTTAGATTAGGATATTTTAAACTTAATTGCTTTAACACACCAGGCGGAACTTTATCGTTCGCTAATCCTTGATAACACTTTCTACATACACCTGAAGGGTTCGATTGATGAAGTTTTAATGTTCCTGTTACATCTTCTGGTTTTATACCTGCTTTTATTACTGCTGAATCAAATTCATTCAGAACGCCTTCCTCTGCATGCCTAGTAAACAATGGGTTAGTCCCTGGGGCTTTAATATTCCTGTCAGGCATTACTTCATCTAAATCAGGTAATCCAGCTTCTTTTCGTACTTTCGGCGATCCTCCTTCAAAATTTAAATCTTCTAATCCTTTTACATCAGTTTTTCCAACTGCCACTGTTTCAGTTTCTGGAACATTCCATTTTTTCCTTAGTGCATCTATATCAGTTTTACCAATATCAATCTTACTAACTTCACCCGTACCCCTACCCCCAACCGAAAACATCCGCCCGAGGTCTTTCACCTTGTACCAGTCGTCTACCATCCATATAGGAGGAATAGGAACGCCAACTGGTTGGAAGGATTTGATTGATTTTGGGGCGATTTTGATTTCGCCGATTTTTTTCATGGTGTTTTTGACTTCATTGGCAACAGCGCGGTAAACTCGCTGTCCTTTTTGGACGGCTGGAATGAGGCGTTCAGTAGCTTGTGTGCTTAAAACATTCCGCATAGCCGTAAGTTTTTTGGTGCTAGTGACTACAGCGTTGGCTCCTGCTTTTGCTGTTTTGGCTGCCAGCTTGGTTGATACGACGCCGGCTCCCACAATCCCGAGGGACTGAAGCAGGCTGTTTTGGCGCTGCTCGTCGGAGATTTCATTTCCAAACATGTCTTTCCCTGTGCCAAATTCGTACAGACCGTTTGCAGCAACAAGGCCGTAGAGTCCTTTTTCTGCTTTTGAAAGAACTTCGAGGGACTTAGTCGTTTTATAGGCGTCTAACGCATGATCTGCTGCGTTGACTCCTTTGGCAACGGCATAAATTCCTTTTCCACCTTTAATGGCACGACCTGCCCATCCAACGACAGGAATAAAGCCAGCGGCCGCCATTGCACCAGCGGCGACGCGCTCAGAGGCTGATAATTTTCGGCCAGTGACGGGATCAATTCCTTCTACCGCTCTCTTAGAATCATAATATCCCGTGACCTCTCCTGTAAAGGTAGAAGCCGCATCCCATGCTTTTTCGTACCATTCCTTGTTCGCTTCTTCAATTTCTCGTCGCTTTTCTTCTTCTTTAAGTTTATGAACTTCTTCCATTTCTTTGTTGTAATCAATATAATTCGTTGCGTATTCGTTTGCTTCCTTCCGAACTTGATACAACGGACTTTCATGGTAGGCCTTCTCATCAAATAAGACAGGATAAGCTTGACCGCCTTTAGTGGTGGCGTCGTGCAACAACTGTGTTGATGTTGTCACTATTGTTCGATTTGAGTCTATTGCACTATAACTTTCTAACCAGTCCGCATCTAATTTTTCAACCGCATTCACCGTACTATTCCGCTTTTTTTCTGCTTTGTCCATGTATTCGTCATACGTTTCCTTAGAAAAAACAGAAAGAGGAAGAATATCATCAATGGTATTAAAGATCTTTTGAAGATCTGTTTGCTGTTGGTCGACAAGTTTTTTCGCTTGGCTAATCCCGTTTTGAACGTCTTGCTCAAGGAAAGGAACCGTAACAAACGTTTCTCCTGAAAGCTTAGCTTCCTCTGCTTTTATATGGAGGGTTGAAAAATGACTTTGAAGCATCCCAACTAGATCAATCCAGTTATCAGCTGTATCCACCTGATAACGATAAAAACCCTTAATTTTGTCTGCCCCTTTTCCCTTCAGACTATCATCTAAATCGACAACAGCTTGAAGCGTTTTTTTCAAGGCAACGAGCTGTTTTTTTAGTGCTTTGTAAGATTTTTCACGTTCTTTTGCGAACGTCGAAATCCCTTCTGCATCATATACTTTTCCCATTTTATTCACCCTTTTTTATTAGGAGCGCACCATGGCTTCATCTTGTTCTTTTAGTAGATCAACATTGGCTTTTGTATCATCTACACTTTTCTCTAAGGCGGTAATATAGGTTTTAAGTAGCTCTCCTAGATCTGCTTCACTTGTTTTCCATTCTTTTGTGGTATCTAATACGTTGTCTCCCATATCTAAATTGTCTGGGAGTGACAAATGCTTAATGGTCTGTTCGACATCCTTCAGCGTTTGCATAACATCTTCGTAACGCAGCTTAATCATCGTCATAATCATTTGCTCCTTACGTAATTCTTCTCCCTTCGCTATCGCCTCTTTGTTTAGAGGGCATTAACCCACAAGAAGAAAAAATAAAAACTTTAATATTTATAGTGTAAAAGTTACGCATAGAGAGAGAAATAGGAAATTATTCTCTATTTTTCTAGGTGTTCTTTCCTTTTATTTACACTAGTTCCAAAGGATGATAAACCTATAAAACATAAAAAACCCTCATGTCATAAAAATGAATGAGGGTTTTTGAACAGATAATGTGTAAACATGTTATGAAATGGCGCCTCGTACAAATGGAGAAAGAACGCTGTAAATGCCAAAGATATAAACGAGCCAAAACGTTAATGAGCGCATGCGGGCTGCTAAGAGTGGCGTTGTTTTTTTTACGATTACGATACGTAAAATTGTATATGTACATAATAATAAGAACGCAGCTCCTAAACAAACGACTCCAATGTTTCCGTTATATGCAATACCTGCGCGCTCGTATGCAAAGCGGAGAACATATTGTGTAAAAAAGAAACCGATGACGATGAAAATGAAAAGTTCGAGGAATGTCTGAAGGTATAGTCGTCCAGTTTTCATTTCGCTACCTCCTTTTATCTATTGCTTTTAGTATGATTGGAATATAATGGTTTTATAAAGTTTTTTTAAATATCACATCGTCATCGCTCAAAATACCTTGCTGAACATAACGAACAATTTTTTTGGCCTCTGTTTCAACACGACTACGAATAACAGGCGTGTTTCGCCAATTTTCTTTGGTTACATCATGACTCGGTGCGATGCAAATAGAGTAGTGGATCCAGGCAGGCATATAGGTTTGAAGCGTGAGAAGCATGCGTCGCATATGAAAAATAGTAGTGACAACCAGAATTCGGTTCACGTTTTCTAGTCCGAGCGCTCGTTCTAACACAAGAAGCGATGCAAGAACATTTTCCTTTGTGTGCTGCGAAATCTCTTCGGTTGAAATGGCCTGTGCCTGTATGCCAACTTTCACCGCCTCTTCTTTCATCAACGCGGCTTCAGTCTTAGATGATTTCCCCCATATGCCACCACCCGAAAAAATAAGGTGTGGTGCTCTTCCTAATTGATATAATTGAATGGCCTTTGGTAGACGAATCTCAACCGCTTTGCTGCTGCCAGGGACAAAAATGCAGTCTCCGTCTTTCAGATCATCTTCCATGTTTGTAAACAAAAGATCAGTCATTTGCTCTACTGTTAGCGCATCTTCTTTTAGCTCGGAAATTTTCATGATCAATCGTTCACCTCGTTTTACGTCTAGTAGTAAGCGCAATCGCGTTACTTACTACTAGTATATGACAATTTCATGAATGAGTGTAACTGATAGGTTTAGCGCATAGAAGTCAGAAGGTGAAGGAATGCATCAATATAATGATAGCGATTTCTCCCCCTCCCTGTTTGCTTAAATTCTTCAAAGAACTTCGCTACTTGAAGTGAATTAGGTAGATTTCGGATTGTAAATGGTTTCTCACCATAAGCTAAACGATCCGCAAAACAGATCCGTTCACGAAACGACACCAAAGCTCCAATCGCGTTAATGGCAATAAACATATGTCGTTTCTCATCCGAAGTAAGCCACTGTGTAAGGTCCTCCCACGTTGGGCCAGAGGCTGCAAACAGTTTATCCCATCCTTCAAAAGGAAGCGTTGCATAGTTCGTCATCCACTGAATGACGTCATTTGCCCGAAAATAGGAAAGGTGATGAAAGGCCTCATAACCAGTCATGTGCTGCCCTTCTACAAACTTTATGACAAGCGGTAAGCCAATATGTATTGGTAAACACTTAGCTGTCAAATACGATCGTTCTTTCAACAGATTTTCATCTACCCCCTCCCAAAGTGACAGAACCCATTCCCTTATCTCAGAGCCAAATAGTTCCCCTAGTAAAAGAGCCCGGTGCCACCCGTTTTCTAATAGCGATGAGGTGAGAAGTTCCTTCTTTACTTCCGATCGGTCCATTTGTGTTAAATGCATCATTTGCTTTGGACGAATTTCGCCTAAATGAGTAATGAGGCGGAGGATATCTCCGGTAGTCGAATAATCAATAACAGGTTTCTTCCCCAGACTCCAAAACCACTTTATCCATTTTAAAGCTAAGGGGTTGTCAGCACATAACCCTTCCGAAGATAAAAACAATTCAACTTGCTCCACTTCTAAACCAATTAAACAAAGAGTTGTAAGGTTATTCAAAAAATGAGCAACGTTTTTGGCGAGTAAATATTCCGTCGATTCATCTTCATACCAATAATAGACTTCACCGTCTGGTTGATCATCTGCTACGTCAATGGTAATCAAATCACCATTCCCTACATGGTGAATTAAGAGGCGTTTTTGGCCCCGTTCATCACAAAGAACTTCCAGCTCGTGAAGATTCCACTGCAATTTGCCAAAGGAGTTGTCCTTATATGGTTTAGGAACAATGAGTTCATCTGGAAATTCCCAACAGACGTCTACTGCTTTTGAGACTCCGAGAAGAGCTTCTTTTAAACTAAGAGGGAGCTTTACGTCAAGCTTTCGTTCAGTCATTACGATTTCATCCTCTGTTGCGACTGAATCCACGTATAGATACCCTTCTCCCCCTATGTTTTGTACCAGCTGCACGATATTTTCCCACTGATTCACCAAATGCTTCATTCTCTCTCGACCTTCCTATTATATTTCTTCTATATATACACTAAATTCAGAGGGTTTCGCATCTCGCGCTAGCTGAAAAACGTCTGCATTCTCAACGGAACTAAAAAAGTCGTCTAACTCTCCTTCATACTCAAAATACCATTCTTCTATTGTATGGTTTTTAAATATCGGTAAGGGTTCAAAAAGAAATTCGCAGTGCAGCTGTGTAGGCTCGTCTTCTTCTTCAATCAAAAACTGGCGAGTAAATGTAAAATGAAATTTCTTTTCGCCTGTGAAATCATACGTTCCGCATTGAAATAACAATGCGACTTCCTCTTCTCCTTCAACAGGCTGACGACTCAATTCTTTAAAAGCGCTCCAAACCGATTCAATAGTTGGGACCGTTTTAAGTTGATTTTCAATAAATGATTAAGCATTTTGAACAGTAAGCATGGTCATTCTCCTTTTTAAGGTTGATGTATACGTCTATTATACCTTTTTACAGAGGGAATGGTCTTTAAAACAGTTGTTAACAAAGTGTTTTAAACAACAATACAAAACATCGTCACTAGATAGAACGATCTGTCTATAAAACATCATAGAAGATCTCATGTATGTCTTGAAACGACATCTTTTCTTTTATAGACCATAAATTCATCAAAAAATTAATATGTTTATCTTTAAAAATTAACCAAAAAACAAGGTCTATTTCACCGTATCTAAAATCACCTTTTTGCTGTATTATTTCTTTTGGGATTTATTTCATTTTAAGGTAATAGATCGTATGAATAAAAGCTTTTAAGCTAAAATCGGATGGAGAAATGATGCTAATAACTTTACTAAGAAGAATCATTTATTTTATATTAATGAGTTTTGTATTCTTGTTGGGTATTTCAGGTAGCAAGATTATTTGTTTTGTATTAACTGCTTGGGCATTATTAATCGCCCTATTTATCAAACTAAAAAAAGAAAAGCTGCTCAAATTACTATTTGCAGATTTTGTTGCTGGCCCAAAAGGTTATAGTATAAAACAAGCACTTATATCAGCTATCGGTGTTTTTATTGTAGGGGTTATCGGTTTACTTTTCTTTTAACTTTGAAGTTAACTAATTACTCATGAAAGATTGTATTGTGACAATGAATGGGGTTATAAAAATAGCTATGAACATTTGGATGATTATCGGCGGGATTGCCATTATGGCAATCTCTATTATGTATGCGGCAAGTTTATTTAAAGATTACGATGACGAAACAACGAAAGGAAAAATAGGAACGTCCATTCTTTATCTGGCAGATCCGCATGCTGGTGGAGTGTTCTTGTATATCGGTTTTTTACTTTTGTTACTTGGTCTTGTGTCGTGAACACCTGAGGTTACCTCCATAAATGTTATTGTTTTTATGAACAAACAAGATGCAAATAAGCGCTATAAAAAAGAACAAGCCCCAAAGCTTGTTCTTTTTCCTACTTATTGTGTCGTTCGATAGTCCGCTACTGTGTACACGTCTTGACTGCGATTGATCATATAAGATGGTGCTTCTTTTCCTCGGTTCGCTCGGTGTCCAGCGATATGAGCATCGCTCTTTTCCCAGGCCTTCCATGCTTCTTCAGATTCCCAGCGAATCATGACGAGCACTTCCTCATCTCCGCGACGCTGTTTTTTCTTCATGACGCTCATGTCTAGAAATCCTGGCTGTTCTTGAATAATCGTTTTGGATTGGAAATTACCCACGACTTGATCACCGTATCCCTCTTCTACGACTATACGTTTTAACAGATTTCCACCAGAAGTCCCCTTCCTCAAGGAACGATAAGGGCGAAGCCCCGTGAGTAGGTGGGGGATGAATGGTGGGTAGGGGTAAGTCTAAAACGAACATATGTACTTGTTTTCTTTTTCTTCTTTTGGTAAGATAGGAAGATAGTCCCGATAGAAAGGAGTGAATGACGTGAATGTTCAACTGGAAACACCACACCAAAAAGGAACAAAAAAACATTACCCGAAGGATGGGTGACGTTTGGGTATCAATATGCGATTTTCCCTACAGACGAGCAGAAAGAAC